>QORU01000001.1 GCA_003574785.1 Taklimakanibacter deserti
CAGCGACTGTTCGGTTGTGCGTGAGAACAGCGAAGATCCCAAGCTCCCCGACGGTTGTAGCCGGAGGGTGGACGGGCGACATCGCCGAGCGAGGGCCTGGCGGCCGCCAGGCCCCTCGCTACGTCGATCCTTGAACAGGATTCGACGACAGCTTCCAGATACAAGGGTGGTCGAGCTTGCGCGGGCCAGCAATCCGGCCCTTCGGATCATCGCCCGGGCTCATTCCGATGAGGAAGTCGACTATCTCACCAAGCTCGGCGCCGATGTGGTGATCATGGGAGAGCGCGAAATCGCCCATGGGATGATCGCCGCCCTCGATGTTCCCGCAGCGACCGGCGGAATCGAGCCTGATTTGCATTTTGAGCCCGGGCGGACTATCTCATGAGCCATGGATCAGGAAATCATCAAGCCCGAAGCCCAGCCGGCCCCCAGCTCCCATTCTATGGGCGTTTTCAACAGCTTCCTCTCGGCGGCGGGCGTCGTGCTCCTGTCGGTGACCAAGCTCGGCGCGGCTTTCGCCGCCATCATCTGGGCGCTGTCCCAGCTGTTGGGGTTGCCGGATATCGTCATGTATGTGCTGTTGGGGCTGGGCCTCATCCCGGTCATCTGGTCGACCATCTGGGTCGCCGGCCGCGCCTGGCATGTCGAGCAGCTGCTCGAGACCGGACGGGATGTCGACCGCCCGGTGTTCAAGGCCTTCCACTATTGGAAGAAGTCCTGAAGCCCTGAATGACCGAGGGCTTCCTGCTCGCTCAGCGCCTCGAAGCCGACAGCCTGTTTCTGGTGGACTGGCCGCTCTGCCAGGTACGGCTCATGGACGATGCGCGCTTTCCCTGGCTCATCCTCGTGCCGCGGCGGCCGGGACTGGAAGAGTGGACCGAGCTCGAGCCTGAAGATTCGGCGCTGCTCGCGCAAGAGATCGGCAGGGCTGCAGAGGCGCTTGCCCGGATGTTTACGCCAACCAAGCTCAATGTCGGGGCGCTTGGCAATATCGTGCGCCAGATGCATGTGCATGTCATCGCCCGCTTCGCGACCGATGCCGCCTGGCCTGGGCCCGTCTGGGGGCAGGGCTTGCGCATTCCTTATGAGGCCCTGCCAAGGGACCGGCTTTGCGCCGGTCTCTTGCCGCTTCTTAAATAGTCACGACGCGCTGTCGCAGACCTTGGCGATCTGCTCCTCGACCGCCTTGCGCACCTTGCCCTTGAAATCGACGTTCTTGGCGATGAGCTTGCCGATATCGCCTTCAGGCTCGATCCTGAAATCCGTCACGGCACAAGTTTTGTTGCTGACCTCGACCGCCACATCGAAGCTCTCGGCGAGTTTGACATGCACCTCTTCGCCGTCGTCGGTTTCGCATTCCACCGCAACGGTGGCCTCGATCTTCCGGCTCGCCGGCGACGTGCAGTAGTTGATCTTCTCGACCTTCACCAACTTGGTCTGGTCGATCTTGATCTTGACCTTGAACAGGCCGGCATCGACCTTCTGCTTGAGGCCCTTGCACAGCTTGGCCTTCTCGATGATCGGCTTGAGGATGTCGGCGACCTCGATATTCTCCGGACTGGCACAGTCGAACTTTTCTTCCGCCGAGGCGGGCTGAAACATTGCAAAGAACCCGAGACTTGCGGCGAGCATAATCGACGATGGTTTCATCTGGCAGTCCTTGTCATCCAACGAATGTCTTGCCCATCAATTGCGGGGAAATTCAGACAAGGCGTCATGGCTTTGGATGTCAGCATATGACAGCCGGCTGGGCCCCAAGTTTTTCTGGCCGCTGGCGCTTGTTGCCGAATCCATTATGCTGCACCGCACATGTCCATCTGGTCCCGTATAAGTCAGGCCATTTCCGTCATTGGCGACTCGGTTTCGACCTTCCTCGCGAAGATCTCGCAGCCACGCTCCAATCCGGAAATGTCGATCGCCTTCACCATCGGCGTCATCGCGCTCGGCGCCAAGATGGCGAAGGCCGACGGCGTCGTCACCGGTGAAGAGATCGTCGCCTTCAAGCAGGTCTTCCGGGTCCCCGAGCGCGAGCTTTCGGGCGTGGCGCGCGTGTTCAACCTCGCCAAGCAGGATGTCGCGGGCTATGACGCCTATGCGCGCCAGCTGGCCCGGCTCTTCGCCCAGCGCCCACAAGTGCTCGAAGACGTCATCGACAGCCTGTTCCACATCGCCAAGGCCGACGGCGCGGTGCATGAGCGCGAATTGACCTATCTCGAAAGCGTCGCGGAAATCTTCGGCTTCACACCGCGCGATTTCGCCCGCATCAAGGCGCGGCATCTGGCGCCGGCCAAGGATGATCCCTATGTCATCCTCGGCATCGAGGCCTTTGCCAGCGACGATGAGGTGCGCAAGCATTATCGCCGCCTGGTGCGCGACCTTCATCCCGACAAGCACATCGCGGCCGGCATGCCGCCCGAGATGATCAATGTGGCGACCGACCGGCTCGCCCGCATCAATGCCGCCTATGAGACGGTCGCCCGGGAGCGCGGCCTGTGAAAGGCACCTCCCTCAGGCATCGCATCGTGACCTCGCCCAATGTCGACCCGCGCGCCGCGGGCAAGACGGTGCGCATCCTGCTGCTCCACTACACCGACATGGAAAGCGCCGAAAAGGCCTGCGCCTGGCTGTGCGATCCAGCTTCCAAAGTCTCTTGTCATTATCTCGTCGATGTCGATGGAAGGATCACCCAGATGGTCGATGAAGATATGCGGGCCTGGCATGCCGGGCAATCGCTATGGAAGGGTGAGCGCGACATCAATTCCGCCTCGATCGGCATCGAGATCCAGAATCCCGGACACGATCACGGCTATCCTGATTTTCCCCAGGCGCAAATGGCGGCGGTCGCGGCGCTCGGGTGCGATATCGTCGCGCGGCACGCGATCCCGCCTGAGCATGTGCTCGCCCATTCCGATGTAGCCCCGCGCCGCAAGAGGGACCCTGGCGAGAAATTCGACTGGAAAGAGCTCCACGAACAGGGGCTCGGCCATTGGGTGCCGCCGCACAGGCTGGGCGGTGGGCAGTTCCTGCAGCAAGGCGACTCGGGCGATGCCGTCGAGGCACTGCAGGCGATGCTGGCGCTCTATGGCTATGGCATCGAGATCACCGGCGACTATGACCGCGAGACGCAGATTGTCGTCACCGCCTTCCAGCGCCATTTTCGGCCGGCGCGTATCGATGGCATCGCCGACCGCTCGACCATCGAGACGCTGCGCCGCCTCATCGACGCCTTGCCGGCAGCGGATGTGGCGTGAACGCGTCGCCTACTTCTTGCTGCAGGCGCGGATCAGGCTTTCGAAATCGGAACCTTCGAGCGGGAAGGTGTTCTCCTCCGTTCCGGTCTTCACCGTGAAGCGGTCGGCCTTGCGCAATTCGGCGAAGAGCGCATCGCCGGCTGGGATCGGCGCTTCGGCGCTGGTCGTCGCCGCCATCTCATTGGGCGCCGTCAGGGCGTCATAGGTGAAGTCCTTGCCGCCGACATTGATCGTGAGCTTGATCTTATGATCGGGCTTCAGCTCTTCTCCGGCCTCCGGGACAAAGACGCGGATCTCGCCCGATTGCAAGGCACAGCCGAAACTGATGCCGGCATCCTCCGATTCGGGCACGCCGAAGACGAGATAGGCGTCTTCATCGGCCGTATCGAAAATCCATTCGCGTTCCTGAGCCAGTGCCGGTATCGCCGCACAAGCCAAAACCGCGGCCAGCACATAGCGCAGCCACATATCACCCTCTCGTATCGTCGAAGAATCATAGCCGAGTTGCGGGACGGGGGTAAGACCCGCTCAGCTGTTGACGGGCGACCGTCCGGTGAACTTGGTGATGGCCCAGGCTACCCCTAAGATCGCCAGCGAGATGATCGCCCACAAGATGACGGCGGCAATCTCTCCGACATTCTGCAAAAGCAGCGCCAGCCAATTGATGAATTCGACCGTTTCGGGATCGCCGCCGACCTTGTCGGCATTGTTGGCGGCAAGGCCGGTCACGGCGCCGATGATCCAGTAGCCAAGCGCTGCGATCGCCGTCCACAGGCCGACGCACAACCAGGCAATGATCCAGACGAGGTTCTTCATACGCGCAATTCCCGTTCGAAATGATCGAGCAGCAGCCTCAGATTGCGGGTATTGGATTTGAACAATACGTCGAAAATATCCCCGGCCACGGGAATGGCGCCGAGCCCGGTGTCGATGGCGACATTGCCGATCATGCGCGCAATGAGCTGGGGCGGCGCGCCGAGGCGCCACGCCTCCATGAGAGCGAAGGCGGAAATGCCGAGTCCGATCACATCGCCGGCACCCGGAATGAGGCCCAATGCCGAATCGGCGCCCAAGCGTATGCGTGTGCCCGGAATGTGAAGTGCCGAGTCCATGATGCGCGCCAGCCGCTTCAGCCGCGCAAGGCTGCGAGCGCGATCGTCAAAGTCAAAAGCGGCGGCGGTGGCGGCAAAGGCGGTCATCATGTCCCCTAGCGCGCATCCCGGCGAAGTGGAATCACTTCGCCGAAAAGGATTCGCGCCAAATCAATATCCCGGAGCAAATCCTTATCGCCAAAGTCTTCAACTTTGGCGGGATTTGCTCTGGAACGGCTGTTAGATAGGGGGAGGTGCCGTGGATTCAATTGGTTTTTTCGGATTTCCATGGCCGGGTTGACGGAGCGTCGCCGAGCTCCTACCTCTGGAGGGCCAGCTGGCCGGATGACCGCCTTGGAAGGCTTAAGCCTTCCGGGGAGGAAAGTCCGGGCTCCATGGAGATACGGTGCCGGGTAACGCCCGGCGGGGGCAACCCCAGGGATAGTGCCACAGAAAACAGACCGCTTCAGATCCGTCCGAAGCAAGGGTGAAACGGTGCGGCAAGAGCGCACCGCGCGGCCGGCAACGGGCGCGGCACGGTAAACCCCACCGGGAGCAAGACCGAATAGGGGCGGCGCGGGCCGTAAGGCCCAGGGTCCATTTCCAACCTGCCGCCCGGGTTGGTCGCGCGAAGCGCATGGCGACATGCGTTCCAGATGAATGGTCATCCAGCGCCCGAAAGGGCGTGGACAGAACCCGGCTTACAGGCCAGCTGGCGTTTTCTCCTTTTTCCCTAAGGAAACCGCTTGGCAAAGCGGCTCAACCTCGGCGCCAAGGATCCGCTCCAAGTTATTGTTTTAGAGCCGTTCCTTGCCAGCCGTCCGAGCCTGCCCCGCATCCCGTCACGCCATCGCCGTCGAAACGATTTGTTAAGGCGGTACGGAGCATTGTCGCATTCGCATTAGTAATCTGTTCACCGTACCGAAATCATGACTTCATCGCCCAGCGCAGATGCCCGGCACAGACCGGTGATGCTCGCGGAGGTGCTCGCTGCACTGGCGCCGCGCGATGGCGGCATCTATGTCGACGGGACCTTCGGCGCCGGCGGCTATACGAGAGGGCTCCTCACCGCCGCTGAGTGCAAGGTCCTCGCCATCGATCGCGATCCGCAGGCGATTGCCGGCGGCGCGACGCTCGTCGCCGATTTTCCCGACCGCCTGACGCTGGTCGAAGGCCGCTTCAGCGACATGGAAAGCCTTGCCGCGCGTTTCGGCATCACCATGATCGACGGCGCGACGCTCGATGTCGGTGTGTCCTCGATGCAGCTCGATGAGGCGGAGCGCGGCTTCTCCTTCGCCAAGGACGGTCCGCTCGACATGCGGATGGCGCAGGCGGGCCTCTCGGCGGCCGATGTCGTCAACCGGGCCGAAGCCGACGAGTTGACACGCATCATCGGCATATTGGGCGAAGAGCGCAAAGCCCGCGCCATCGCCCGGGCGATCGTGCGGGCGCGCGACGAAGAGCCCATACTCACCACAGGAGCGCTGGTCCGCGCCATCGAGAAGGCGACGGGAAAGCAGCGCCCGCAGGAGCGCATCCATCCGGCGACACGCACCTTCCAGGCGTTGCGCATCCATGTGAACCAGGAGCTCGAGGAGCTGGCGCGGGCACTCTCGGCGGCCGAGCGGTTGCTCAAGCCGCAAGGCCGTCTTGCGGTCGTCACCTTCCATTCGCTGGAAGATCGTATCGTCAAGCGTTTCTTTGCCGAGCGCAGCGGCAAGCTGCCGTCGTCATCGCGCCATATGCCCGGACGCGAGGCGGCAAGTGCGGCGCGTTTCACCCCGTTGTTCAAGGGCCATCAGCAGCCTGGCGCTGAAGAGACGGCGCACAATCCGCGTGCCCGCTCGGCCAAGCTGCGCGCCGGTATGCGCACCGGGGCGGAGGCCCTGCCACTCGACCTCGAAGGATTGGCAGTTCCACTGATCGAAGGGCGGCGCCACTGATGCTCAGAGCTTTCAATGCATGCCTGGTTCTGGCGGTGCTCGCAGCCGCCTACGTGCTCTACTCGCTCGAACATTCCATTCGCGGCGTCGAGCGCCAGATCGCCCGCTCGAATGCCGCGATCGCCGGCGAGAAGGAGACGATCGGGCTGCTCAATGCCGAATGGTCGAGCCTGGTGCGGCCCGAGCGGCTGCAGCGGCTCGCCGAGCAGCACCTGAAGCTCAAGCGCATCTCCCCCGACCAATTCGTCAAGATCAACGAGCTCGCCACGCGCATCCCCGCCGAGCCGCCGGTGAAGCTCGAGGAGGACGGCAAGGATGCGATCGGCGACATTCTCAAGGCGATGGAGTGAGGCCCACGATGGTCAGTGTCCGCAAAGATGGCCATCTCGCCGGGCGTAACCGGTTGCGTCTGGTGAGCTTCGGTTTCATCCTGTTCTTCGCCTCGATCAGCGCCCAGCTCGGCTATCTCACTCTGTGGCAGGATCGCCCCGAGAAGACCGCCGTCGAATACAGCGAGAGAGTGCCGCGGCCCGACATCGTCGACCGCAATGGCGTGGTGCTCGCGACCGACGTCCCGGTATTCTCGCTCTATGCCGATCCACGCAAGATCCTCGATGTCGACGAAGCGGTCGAGCTCCTCACCGCCACCGTGTCGGGTTTCGATGCCAAATCGCTGCGCCAGAAGCTGGTGCAGCCCAACCGTGCCTTCGTCTGGCTCAAGCGCGAAGTGAGCCCGGCGGAGCGCGAGGCGATCCACAATCTCGGCATCCCCGGCATCGGCTTCAGGGTCGAGACCAAGCGGGTCTATCCGATGGGACGCCTCGCCGCTCATGTGCTGGGCTATGTCGATCTCGATTCCAAAGGCATCGCCGGCATCGAGAAGTTTCTCGACGATCAGGGCGCGCTCTATACCGCTTCCCTCGCCGAGGATGACACGCGGGCGAGGCCCGCGGTGCTGTCGATCGATATGCGCGTCCAGCATGCGCTCGCCGATGAGCTCGCCAAAGGCATCGCCAAATTCCATGCCAAGGCCGGCGGCGCCATCGTTCTCGATGCGAAGAGCGGCGAGGTGCTGGGGCTGGTCTCGCTGCCCGACTTCAATCCCAATCAAGAGAACAAGAACTTCACCTTCGATCAGGCCAACCGGATGACGAGCGGCGTCTTCGAGCTGGGCTCGGTCATCAAGGCGGTGTCCTTCGCCATGGCCTTGGACTATGGCACGGCGGATCTCACGAGCCGCTTCGATGCCCGTGCGCCCCTGGTGATCGGGCGGGCCGTCATCCACGACTTCCAGCCGACCCGGCGCATCCTGTCGCTGCCCGAGGTGTTCACGAATTCCTCCAATATCGGCACCGCGCGCATGGTGCTCGGCGTCGATGTGGCCAGGCACCAGGCATTTTTGCGCCGGGTCGGGCTGATGGACCGGCTGGTGACGGAACTTCCGGAAAACGCCAAGCCGATCCTGCCCAAGCGCTGGGGCAGGCTGGTCCAGGCGACGGTCGCCTTTGGTCACGGTTTTGCCGTACAGCCCCTGCAAGGAGCGCAGGTGGTGGCAGGCTTGCTCAATGACGGAAATATGCTCCCGGTGACGTTCCTCAAACGTGACCGGGCGGACGCCAAGCCGTTGGCGCACCGGGTGATAAAATCCACGACCAGCGAGAAACTGCGCTATCTGTTCCGGCTCAACGGGCTCGAGGGCAGCGCCCGCAGCGCCAATGCCAAAGCGCCCGGCTATCGCATCGGCGGCAAGACCGGCACGGCCGAGAAGGTCGTGAACGGGCGCTATGACAAGAGCAAGAACCTGACCGTCTTCACCGGCGCCTTCCCGATGGAAGATCCGCAATATGTCATCATGGTATTGATGGACGAGCCGCAGGCGACGCCCGAGACCTATGGCTTCTCGACCTCGGGCTGGAACGCGGTGCCGACCGGCGGCAATATCGTCGCCCGCATCGCGCCCTTGCTCGGCATCGAACCGGTGCTCACCGAGGAGGAGCGCAAGACGCTCGCCAAGCAGGCGGAGAAGGAAGGGAGGACCTGACGATGAGCGTCCTGCTTTCCCGCTTGCTCGCCGACGACGCAGCCCTGCCGCGGGGTGCCGAGGATGCCGCGATTTCGGGCCTTACCGCCGACAGCCGGCAGGTAAAGCCGGGCTTTCTGTTCGCGGCACTGCCCGGCACCAAGGTCGACGGCGCCGAGTTCATCCCGCAAGCGATCAAGGCGGGTGCTGCCGCCGTCATCGCCGGCACGTCGGCGGCTTCTGTCCCGCAGGCGAGCCCGATCCTGATCAAGGCGGAAAACCCGCATCAGCTTTTCGCCCGCATCGCCTCGCGCTTCGCCGGCAGCCAGCCCGACATCGTCGTCGCCGTCACCGGCACCAACGGCAAGACCTCGGTCGCGGCCTTCGTGCGCCAGATCTGGCAATCGATGGGGTTTCGCGCCGCGAGCATCGGCACCGTCGGCATCGTCGGGCCGGCGGGCGAGGAATATCTCGCCCATACGACACCCGATCCGGTGAAATTGCATCACACGCTGGCGGGCCTGGCACTCGATCACGTGACGCATCTCGCCATGGAAGCCTCGAGCCATGGCCTCGCGCAATTCCGCCTGGATGGCGTGCGCCTCGCGGCGGCGGGCTTCACCAACCTCACCCGCGACCATCTCGATTATCACGCGACATTCGAGGATTATTTCGCCGCCAAGATGCGGCTGTTCTCGGAATTGCTGCCGGAAGGGGCGACGGCGGTGATCAACGCCGATACCGATATCGCCAAGGACGTCGTGGCGCGCGCCAAGGCGCACGGCCTCACGATCTTCACCGTCGGCGAGAAGGGCTCCGGCATCAAGCTCGTCTCGAGCCAGCGCGACGGCTTCGGCCAGCGCCTGGTGCTGGCGACCGCAAGCGGCCAGCATGAGATCTATCTGCCCCTGGTCGGCGACTTCCAGGTATCCAACGCGCTCGTCGCCGCGGGCCTCGTCATCGCGACCGGCGGCGAGGAGGTGCTCGCCGTCCATGCGCTCGAATCGCTGAAAGGCGCCAAGGGCCGCCTCGATCTGGTGGCGCATTCGGAGAAGGGCGCGCCGATCTTCGTCGACTACGCCCATACGCCCGATGCCCTGGAAAAAGCCGTGCTGGCGCTGAAACCCTATGTGAAGCGCAAACTCGCGGTCGTCTTCGGCGCCGGCGGCGACCGTGACAAGGGCAAGCGCCCGCAAATGGGTGCCATCGTCGCGAGGCTCGCCGACATTCCCTATGTGACCGACGACAATCCGCGCTCGGAGGATCCGGCCGTGATCCGTGCCGAAGTGATGGCGGCATGTCCTGGCGGCATCGACATCGGCGATCGCGCCCTCGCCATCCGCACCGCGGTCGATGCGCTGGAAGAGGGCGACATCCTTCTCGTCGCCGGCAAGGGCCATGAGCCGGGCCAGGCCATCGGCGGCAAGGTGCTGCCGTTCAGCGATCATGATGCGGTCAGAGCGGCGGTCGCCCAAGAGGACTATCATGGCTGAGCTGTGGACGATCGATGAGCTCATTGCCATCACGGGCGGGGAATTGCGCGGCGCCGTCTCGGTGCCGCTGACCGGGGTTTCGATCGACAGCCGCAGCGTCGCCAAGGGCGACATCTTCGCCGCCATCAAGGGCGACCGCGTCGACGGCCACGACTATGCGCATGTGGCGCTCAAAGCCGGCGCCGGTCTTGCCATCGTATCGCGGCCGACGGACGAGATGGCCGCAGCGGGCCCCTTGCTCCTGGTCGATGACGTGCTCAAGGCCTTGGAGAAGATCGGGCTTGCGGCGCGCGCGCGGTCGAAAGCGCAGATCATCGCGGTGACCGGCAGCGTCGGCAAGACCAGCACCAAGGAGATGCTCCGCCTCGGGCTCTCCGCCTCGGGCTATACCCATGCCTCGATCGCTTCCTTCAACAATCATTGGGGCGTGCCGCTGACGCTGGCGCGCATGCCCAAGGACACGGCCTATGGCGTGTTCGAGATCGGCATGAATCACGCGGGCGAGATCACGCCGCTGGTCAAGATGGTGCGCCCGCATATCGCCGTGATCACCACCGTGGTGGGGGTGCATCTCGGCTATTTCTCCTCCGTCGACGAGATCGCCGATGCCAAGGCCGAGATCTTCTTGGGCGTCGAGCCCCAAGGCCACGCGGTCCTCAATCGCGACAATGAATATTATGACCGGCTCGTTGCCGCCGCGCGCAAGGCCGGCATCCGGGATGTCGTGGGCTTCGGCAAACATCCCGATGCCCAGGTGAAGCTCGAGAGAATGGCTCTCCATGCCGATTGCTCCTGCATCACGGCCTCGATCCTGGGGGAAGAGGTGATCTACAAGCTCGGCATTCCGGGCGAGCACATGGTGCTCAACAGCCTCGCCGCACTCGCCGCCGTCAAGCTTGCCGGCGCCGATCTGGCGCGCGCCAGCCTGGCGCTGGCCGCTGCGCAACCGCCGAAGGGCCGTGGCGTGCAGTCGCTGCTCAAGGCGCCGGGCGGACGGCTCCTGCTCATCGATGAAAGCTACAATGCCAACCCGGTCTCGGTGCGCGCGGCGCTGGCGCTGCTCAAGCGGGCGGAACCCGGGAAAAACGGCCGCCGCATAGCGGTCCTGGGCGACATGCTGGAGCTCGGCGACGAGGGCGCCGCGCTCCATGCCGGCCTCGCCGGCGCAGTAGACGAGGCCAAGGTCGATGTCCTATATGCCTCGGGGCCTCTGATGGCCCATCTCTGGGACAAGATTCCGCCGCAACGGCGGGGTGCCTATGCCGAAAAATCGGATGGTCTTGCGGCCCCGCTCTTGGGCGGGCTGAAAGCCGGCGATGTGGTGATGGTCAAAGGGTCGCTCGGCAGCCGCATGGGGCCGCTGGTCGATGCCATAAGGGGACAGTTCCATCCAGCCGACAAGGACGGCCGCTAATGCTCTATCACTTGCTTGTCGGCCTGACCGACGAAGTCTCTGTCCTCAACGTGTTCCGCTACCAGACGACGCGGACGGGCTCGGCCATCCTCACCGCTCTGCTGTTCATCTGGTGGTTCGGGCCGACGATCATCTCGCTCCTCAAGGTGAAGCAGGGCAGGGGCCAGCCCATCCGCAGCGACGGGCCGCAGCGCCATATCGTCGAGAAGCAGGGCACGCCGACCATGGGCGGGCTCATGATCCTCTCCGGCATTCTCGTCTCGACGCTCCTGTGGGCGGACCTCACCAACTACTATGTGTGGGCGGTCCTGTTCGTGACGCTCGGCTTCGGCGCCATCGGCTTCTATGACGATTTCCTCAAGGTGACGAAGTCGACGACGGACGGGTTCTCCGGCAAGATCCGTCTGCTGATGGAAGTCCTGATCGCCGCGGTCGCGGTCGGCATCTTCATGGGCATCGGCGACAAGACGATCTCGAGCGCGCTGGCGGTGCCGTTCTTCAAGGACGTGCTCATCCAGTTCGGCTTCTTCTTCCTGGCGGTCGGCGTGTTCGTCGTCGTCGGCGCCGGCAATGCCGTCAACATGACTGACGGCCTCGACGGATTGGCCATCGTGCCGGTGATGATCGCCGCCGGCAGCTATGGCCTCATCGCCTATCTCGTCGGCAATGCCGTCTTCGCCGAATATCTGCAACTCCACAATGTGAAGGGCACCGGCGAGCTCGCGGTCCTGTGCGGCGCCATTCTGGGCGCCGGGCTCGGCTTCCTGTGGTTCAACGCGCCGCCGGCGATGATCTTCATGGGCGACACCGGCTCGCTCTCGCTCGGCGGCGCGCTCGGCGCCATCGCGGTCGCGGTCAAGCACGAGATCGTGCTCGGCATCATCGGCGGACTGTTCGTGCTCGAGACAGCCTCGGTCATCGTCCAGGTCGCCTCCTTCAAGCTCACCGGCAAGCGCGTCTTCGCCATGGCGCCCCTGCATCATCACTTCGAGCAGAAGGGCTGGAAGGAGCCGACCATCGTCATCCGCTTCTGGATCATCGCCTTCGTCCTGGCGCTGATCGGTTTATCGACCCTCAAGCTCAGGTAGGCGTGGATGTTTCCCGCCCGCACATTCGCGAACAAGAAAGTCGGGGTGTTCGGGCTCGCCCGTTCCGGCACCGCTTGCGCGGAAGCTTTGCGGCTCGGGGGCGCCCAGGTCTTCGCCTGGGACGATGACGCGCAATCGGTCGAGAAGGCGAAGCAAGAAGGCTTAGCCATCGGCGATCTCCGCGCCATGGATTTCGCGAAACTCGATTCGCTCGTCCTCAGTCCCGGCGTGCCGCTCACCCATCCCAAGCCGCACTGGACGGTCGAGAAGGCGAAAGCCGCCGGTGTCGAGATCATCGGCGACACGGAAATCTTCCAGCGCGAGATCAAGGATTCGGGCGCGAAGCTCGTGGCGATCACCGGGACCAATGGCAAGTCGACGACGACGGCGCTCGCCGGTCACCTCTTCGCTTCCGCCGGACGCGATGTCGATGTCGGCGGCAATATCGGCACGGCGGTGTTCCTGCTGCGCCAGCCGGTTAAGGACCGCGTCTATGTGCTGGAACTGTCGTCCTTCCAGATCGATCTCACGCCGAGCCTCAAGCCCGATGCCGGCATCCTCATCAATATCACGCCCGATCATCTCGATCGGCATGGAACGATCGAGAATTATGTCGCGGTCAAAGCGCGCCTGTTCGCCAGGCAGACGGCGGGCGATACCGCGATCATCGGCGTCGATGAGAGCTGGGGCGAGGATATCGTCCGCAAGCTCGACACCGGCGCCACGGTGCTGCCGGTCTCGGTGGAGCGCGCGCTCGACAACGGCCTGTCGGCGCCCGAGGGCATCCTCGAGGAGCGCCGGGACGGCAAGGAGTTGGCCTCCCTCGACTTGCGCCAATTGCCGGCGCTCAAGGGCCGGCATAATTGGCAGAATGCCGCGATGGCCTATGCGGCGGGTCGCGCCCTGGGCCTGAGCCTTGCCGATATCAGGCAAGGGCTCATGAGCTTTGCCGGGCTCGCGCATCGCATGCAGGAGATCGGTCGGCTCGACGGCGTCGCCTTCGTCAACGACTCGAAGGCGACCAATGCCGATGCGGCGGCCAAGGCGCTCTCCTCTTTCGACGAGATCTATTGGATCGCGGGCGGCATCGCCAAGGCCGGCGGCATTACGCCGCTCAGTTCCTTTTTTCCCAAGATCAGGCGCGCCTATCTCATCGGCCAGGCGGCGGACGAGTTCGCCCAGACGATCGGGGGCAAGGCGCCCTTCATCAAGACGGGCACGCTCGACAAGGCGGTCGAGGCCGCGGCACAGGATGCCATCAAGGACGGCCGTTCGGGCGCCGTCGTGCTCCTGTCGCCTGCTTGTGCGTCTTTCGACCACTATCGGAATTTCGAAGTTAGGGGGGATGCCTTCGTCAAAGCGGTGGCCGCTTTGCCGGGCATCCGGATGACTGAGAGGGGGAATGGACATGCTGATAAGCCGCAGTGACCGGGGACTCTTCGCCTCCTGGTGGTTCACCGTCGACAGGCTCCTTTTGAGCGCCGTCCTGCTGCTGATGGCGGCAGGCGTGCTGATCAGCATGGCGGCGAGCCCGCCGGTCGCCGAAAGGCTCGGCCTCGACTCCTTCCACTTCTTCAAGAACCAGCTGTTCTATCTGGGCTTCGCCGTCATCATCCTCATCGCCACCAGCCTGCTCGAGCCCTTGCAGGCGCGGCGGATCGCCTTCGTCGCCTTTTTCGGCTCGCTGGCGATGATGGTGGTCGCCCTGTTCTATGGCCCTGAGATCAAGGGCGCGCATCGCTGGATCGATATCGGGCCGATCGGCCTGCAGCCGTCGGAATTCGCCAAGCCCGCCTTCATCGTGATGGCGGCCTGGTTCATGGCCGAGAATGCGCGCAAGCCGGAAATGCCGGGCCTCCTCATCACCCTGCTGCTGGCCGGCGCCTTCGTCGGCCTTTTGGTGCTGCAGCCGGATTTCGGCCAGTCGGCGCTGGTCGTCATCACCTTCATCGCGCTCCTGCTCATCTACGGCATTCCGTGGATCCTGGTCTTCGGCGTCAGCGCGCTCGCCGCCGCAGGCGTGTTCCTTGCTTACAATATGATCCCGCATGTCGCCTCGCGCATCGACCGCTTCCTCAATCCGGAGAAGGGCGATACGTTCCAGGTCGATACCGCGACCCAGGCCTTCCAGAATGGCGGGCTGTTCGGCGCCGGTCCCGGCGGCGGCGAAGCCAAGCAGATCCTGCCCGACTCGCATACCGATTTCACCTTTGCCGTGGTGGGCGAGGAATTCGGCTTCATCGCCTGCATGGGATTGATCCTGCTCTTCGCCTTCATCGTCATCCGCATATTGGGCCGCGCCAAGACGGAGCCCGATCCTTTCCCCGCTTTGGCGATGAGCGGCCTTGCCGTGATCTTCGGCTTGCAGGCCGTCATCAACATGGGCGTCAATGTCTCGCTGCTGCCGGCCAAGGGCATGACCTTGCCGTTCATTTCCTATGGCGGCTCGTCGCTGATGAGCATGGCCTTCGCCATGGGCCTCGTGCTCGCCTTCGCGCGCTCGCGTACGCTCGCCAGCCAAGCCGATCCCGCCTGGCGGGCGGCGGCGGCTTGAGAGGAGCGCATGGCGCTTCACGCCCAGGAACCGAACCGGCTCGTCGTCCTTGCGGCCGGCGGGACGGGCGGACATCTGTTCCCGGCCCAGGCGCTGGCCGAGGCGCTGGTCCGGCGCGGCTATGTCATCCATCTGATGACGGATGAACGGGTGCGCGACTATGGCCGCTCCTTCCCGGCGCTCGAGACGCATCTGGTGCCGGCGGCGACCATTTCGCCGTCAAAACCCTTCCTCTTGCCGGCGCAGCTCATGCGTCTCTACAAAGGCTACCGGGCCGCGCGCGACGTCCTCGCGAAACTGAATCCTGCCGCCCTTGCCGGCTTCGGCGGCTATCCGTCCTTTCCGCCGGTCATCGCCGCCTCGCGCCTCGGCATACCGTGCTGCATCCACGACCAGAACGCCGTGATGGGACGCGCCAATCGCGTGCTGTCGCGCTATGCCGATGCGGTCGCTTCCTCCTTCCCGTCGCTGGAACGGCTGCCGGAAGCCTCGAAGAACAAGCTGCGCTATACCGGCAATCCGGTGCGCGGCATCGTGCTCGAGAAGGAGGCGGCACCCTATGAGCCGGCGGCGGCCGATGCGCCGTTCAATCTCCTCGTCTTCGGCGGCAGCCAGGGTGCCCGGTTTTTTGCGGAGTTCCTGCCGGAAGCGATCAAGCTCCTGCCCAGAGCGGTGCTGCGCAACCTCAAGATTGTCCAGCAATGCCGGCCGGAGGACATCGAGCGCGTCAAGGCCGCCTATGGCGCGCTCGACATCGCCTTCGAGCTCGCCTCCTTCTTCGCCGACATGCCGCAGCGCTTCGCCGATGCACAGCTCATCATCTGCCGCTCGGGCGCTTCCACCATCGCCGAGCTCGGCGTCATCGGGCGCCCGGCCGTCATGGTGCCGCTGCCGCATGCGCTCGACAATGACCAGCTGCACAATGCCGAATTCTTCGCCGGCAGGGGCGGGGGGTGGGTCATGCCGCAGGCCGATCTCAACCCGCAAGAATTCGCTGCATTCCTGACCCGTCTCAGGTATCAAGACGATGAACTTGCCGGAGCGGCGCGTGCGGCTCTGGCGCAAGGCATGCCGGACGCCGCCGAGCGCCTCGCCGACCTGGTCGAGGACCTGGCGCACGGGGCCAATACGGAGACGACAAGCAAATGAAACTCCCGCGCGAAGTCGGACCGATCCATTTCATCGGGATTGGCGGCATCGGGATGAGCGGCATCGCCGAAGTGATGGCGACACTCGGCTACAAGGTGCAGGGCTCGGATCTCGCCGACAATTACAATACCCAGAGGCTGCGCAAGAGCGGCATCGCCGTATCGATCGGCCACGACGCCCGCAATCTCGGCGATGCGCAAGTAGTGGTGGTGTCCTCGGCGGTGAAGCCCGACAATCCGGAGCTCGCCCAAGCGCGCGGCCGCTTCCTGCCGATCGTCAGGCGCGCCGAGATGCTGGCCGAGCTCATGCGCTTCAAATCCTGCGTCGCGGTCGGCGGCACGCATGGCAAGACGACGACGACGTCGCTGGTCGCGGCCTTGCTCGATTCCGGCGGCTTTGATCCGACCGTCATCAATGGCGGCATCATCAATGCCTATGGCACCAATGCGAGGCTCGGCAAGGGCGACTGGATGGTGGTCGAGTCGGACGAGTCCGACGGCACCTTCGTGAAGCTGCCGGCCGATGTGGTGATCGTCACCAATATCGATCCCGAGCATCTCGACCATTACGGCTCTTTCGACAAGGCCAAGGACGCGTTCCTCGCTTTCGTCGAGAACATTCCCTTCTACGGCTTCGCGGTGATGTGCATCGACCATCCCGAGGTCCAGGCCTTGATCGGTCGGGTACGCGACCGGCGCATCATCACTTATGGGAGGAGCCCGCAGGCTGATCTCCGCCTCATCGATCCTTCTTACAGCGACGGCGAGATGCGCTTCACCGTGCGGGTGACCGACCGGCACCGGGGCACGGTCCATGACGTCGACGGCCTCACTTTGCAGATGCCGGGCGATCACAATGCCCTCAATGCGACGGCGGCTTTCGCCGTGGCGCGCGAGCTCGGCATCACGGAAGAGAAGATCCGGGCGGGCTTCAAGAGCTTCACCGGGGTCAAGCGCCGCTTCACCCGCACCGGCGAGCACAATGGCGTTACCGTGTTCGACGATTACGGGCATCATCCGGTGGAGATTGCCGCGGTGCTGCGCGCGGCGCGCGGAGTTACCAAGGGGCGAGTTATCGCCGTGATGCAGCCGCACCGCTATACGCGGCTCTCGTCGCTGTTCTCGGAATTCTGCTCCTGCTTCAACAGCGCGGATGCGGTCATCATCGCGCCCGTCTATGCGGCGGGCGAAAGCCCGATCGAAGGGGCCACCCACGATGCGCTGGTCGAAGGTCTGCGCGACCGCGGCCACCGCGGCGCGCAGAAGATCGATGCGCCCGAGCAATTGCCTGCCATGGTGAAAGAGCTGGTGAAGCCCGGCGACATCGTCGTGTGCCTGGGGGCCGGCACCATCACCCAATGGGCCTATGCCTTGCCGCAACAACTCGCGGCCCTCGACATCCAGGGAAATCGCATATGAGAATTCTTGAAGTGAGCGAGCCCCATCCGATGTTCCCCCTCTCCCGTTGCGAAGCAATGGGAGAGGGTGGCCGAAGGCCGGGTGAGGGCTCTTTGTCTCAACAGGAATCCTTGTTGAGGTTGGGCCACACGGCTCGAAAGAGCCCTCATCCGCGCTTCGCGCACCTTCTCCCATTGCTTCGCAACGGGAGAAGGGGAATGAGGGGGAGGCCTTTCGACTTGCACATGCGACTGCGCTGCCTAGACGCCGGAGGTGCGTGATGCGGGTCACTCTCGATGGCGAGAAGCTGCTCAAGCGATTGCCGAAGGCGAAGGGGAGGCTCGAAGCCAATTTCGCGCTCGCCGACCTGACCTGGTTCCGGGTCGGCGGCCCGGCCGAAGTTCTGTTCACGCCGGCGGACGAGGCCGATCTCGCGCACGTCCTGAAGGCGACGCCGGATGACGTCCCGGTCTATGTGATCGGGGTCGGATCGAACCTCCTGGTGCGCGATGGCGGCGTGCCGGGCGTGGTGATCAGGCTCGGCAAAGGCTTTGGCGAGGTGAAGCAGGAGCCGGGACACCGGATCAGAACCGGAACATCGGTGCCTGACGTTAGGGTCGCCCGTTTCGCTCTCGATCATAGTATCGGAGGATTAACCTTTCTGAGAGGTATACCCGGCACGATTGGCGGCGCGCTTCGGATGAACGGTGGAGCCTATGGTCGCGAGACCAAGGACGTTCTCGTGGAAGCGCGGGCCGTTGATCGGAGGGGAGCGCTGCACGTGCTGTCGAACGCCGACATGCAGTATACGTACCGCCATTGCGGTGCGCCGGAAGATTTCATCTTCACCGAAGCCCTGTTTCAGGGCGAGGCCGGGGATCGGGATCAGATCGCGCGCGCCATGGACGAGGTGACGGAGCGCCGGGAGGCGACGCAGCCGATCAAGAGCCGCACCGGCGGATCGACCTTCAAGAATCCGCCCGGCCATAAATCCTGGCAGCTCATCGACCAGGCGGGCTTGCGCGGATACTCCATCGGCCCCGCCAAGGTTTCCGAGCTGCACTGCAACTTCCTCATCAATGAAGGCGGCGCCACGGCGGCCCAGATCGAGGAGCTCGGCGAAACCATAAGGCATCGGGTCAAGGACACGTCCGGCATCGAGCTCGACTGGGAGATCAAGCGCATCGGCATTCCGGCGGGGGCAGGGTAATCGCATATGAAAATTCCTGGACCAGGCAAGCCATTGCTAATTTTCCCCCTCGCCCGTTGCGAAGCAATGGGAGAGGGTGGCCGAAGGCCGGGTGAGGGCTCTTTGTTTCAACAAGGAATCCTCGTTGAGGTCGGATCACACTGCACGAAAGAGCCCTCATCCGCGCTTCGCGCACCTTCTCCCATTGCTTCGCAACGGGAGAAGGGGAGGAACGGCGAGGCCTCTCAGTTTCCATATGCAATTGCCCCTCCGGCGGAGGGAGCCTGATGGCAATGCGCGATCCGAAACTCACTCATGTCGCCGTCCTGATGGGCGGCTGGTCGGCCGAGCGCGAGGTGAGCCTGGCGACCGGCGAGGCTTGTTCCGACGCGCTGCGCCGCGCCGGCTTCCAGGTGACCCCCATCGACGTGAAGCGCAATATCACGGAGGTGCTGGCCGACCTCAGGCCCGATGTCGCCTTCAACGCGCTGCATGGCAAATGGGGCGAGGATGGCTGCATGGCGGCGATCCTCGAGACGATCGGGGTCCCCTATACCCATTCGGGCGTGCGCGCTTCCGCCATCGCCATGGACAAGGTGAAATCGAAGATATTGTTCGCCGCTGCCGGCATTCCGGTCGCCGACAGCCGGGTCGTCGATATCGAGCTCGCGGCGACCCAGCATCCTTTGCCCTTGCCCTATGTGCTGAAACCGCCGGCTCAAGGGTCGAGCGTCGGCGTCCATATCGTCGATTTGAGCTCCAATGGCCCGGCGACGATGATCCTCGAGGAACGCGAGCTGTTCGGCGATCAGGTCCTGGCCGAGCGCTTCATTCCCGGCAAGGAGCTCACTTGCGCGGTGATGGGCGATGTGGCGCTCGGCGTCATCGACATCCAGCCCGCCGTCGGCTTTTACGACTACCGGGCCAAATATGCGCCCGGCGGATCGGTGCATATCCTGCCGGCGGAGATACCGCGCGATGTCTATCGCAAGGTGCAGCACTATGCGCTTGCGGCACACCAGGCGCTCGGCTGCAAAGGCGTCAGCCGCGCCGACTTCCGCTATGACGACACGCCCGGCGGTGAGGGCGAGCTCATCCTTCTCGAGATCAACACGCAGCCCGGCATGACCGGCACATCGCTCGTCCCCGAGCTCGCCCAACATGCCGGACACAGTTTCGAGGAGCTGGTGACCTGGATGGTCAATGACGCTTCGGTGAACAGATGAACTTCCTCAATCACATACGCCGCCGGGCTTTCTGGTTCTTCCGCAGCCTGCCGCCCAAAGGCCCGAGCTTCAGGGCGCGGTTCATCGCCAGGGCCGGAGCCTGCGTGCTCCTGTTCGGCTCGATCATCCACGGCCTCGTCATCGGCGGGCATCTCGATTATGACGGCAGCCCGTGGCGCAAGCTGCCGGGGCAGCTCGCAAGCTCGCTCGGTTTCGCCGCGGACGATATCCGCATCACCGGGCTCGTCCATCAGGAGCCGGACACGCTGCTCTCCGCCATCGGCGTGACGCCCGGCGGGTCGCTGGTCGGCTTCGATGCCGTGCGTGCCCGCGCTTTGCTCGAAAATCTCGACTGGGTCGCGCAGGCGACGGTGATGCGCAAATATCCGAACCGGCTCGATATCGTCGTCACCGAGAGGCAGCCTTTCGCCATCTGGCAGCGCGACGGCGCCCATTATGTCATCGACCAGACCGGGACCGCGATGAGCACGCTCGATCCCAAGCGGCTCGCCTCTTTGCTGCTCGTCACCGGCGAGGGGGCGCATCGCGCCGTCGCGGGGCTCGTGAACGAGCTCGAGACCGTCCCGCAAGTGAAGAAGCATGTCGCCGCCGCGGCGCGCGTCGGCGAGCGGCGCTGGACGCTCTATCTCGACAATGGCGTGACGATCGCCCTGCCGGAAACGGGATCGGACAAGGCGCTCATGACACTGGCCAGGCTCGACCGCGCCCAGGGACTCCTGAGCAAGGGCATCAAGGCGATCGATCTCAGATTGCCGGGCGAGATGATCGTCGAGCTGGCCGCACCGGTTGCGCCCGACAAGGATGTTAAGAAGTTCAAGGTAAGCCAGCAGCAATAGCGCATGATCCGGAAAAGTGGATGCCGGTTTTCCGGAAAGATCATGCGCAAACAGAAGGATAAAGCGCGATGGCGACTCGAAGAAGAGCCATCACGCTTTAGCGGTTGGTAGGCGGAAGAGGGGTGTTGCATGACTGTCGTTGAGTTGCCGGTGAAAAGCGAGGCGAAGGGCCAGGGTTCGGGCCGGAGCGGTCTCGTCGCGGCGCTCGACATCGGCTCAACCAAGATCAGCTGCATCATCGGCGAAGTGGTGAGCCAGAACCGCCGCACCGCCGACGGCAAGGAAGCTTCCGCTTTGCGCATCCTGGGCTTCGGCTGCCAGGCCTCGCGCGGCACGCGCCATGGCGCGATCGTCGATCTCGACCAGGCCGAGCGCGCCATAAGGCTCGCCGTCGATTCGGCCGAGCGCATGGCGAAGCGCACCATCACCTCGGTCTATGTCAATGTGGCGGGCGGCAAGCCGCAATCGAACGCCTATGCGGCGACGGTCGAGACCGAGACCGGCCAGGTCACGGCGCGCGACGTCGAAATGGCGACGCGCGCGGCCTTGGCGCAGGGACATCAGTCGGGGCGGCGCACCTTGCACACGGCGCCGGCGCAATTCCATCTCGATGCCGCGCGTGGAATTGCCTCACCTCTCGGCATGTTCGGCAAGCTCCTGACCGCCGAAGTCAATGTCGTCTCCGCCGAGCCCTTAGCCTTGCGCAACCTGGCGCTGGTGATCGAGCGCTGCCATCTGACCGTCGCCGACTATGTCGTGGCCCCCTATGCGGCGTCGCGCGCGGTGCTGGCGGAGGACGAGATGAAGCTGGGCGTCACGCTCATCGACATGGGCGGGGCCACCACCGGCGTCGCGGGCTTCCATGACGACCAGCTGGTCTTTGCCCACGTCATCCCGGTCGGCGGCATGCACATCACCCACGACATCGCGCGCGGGCTTTCGACCACCATCGCCCATGCCGAGCGGATGAAGACGCTGTTTGGCAGCGCCATGGCGACTGTCCTCGACGACCGCGAGACGGTGGCGGTTCCCTTGCTCGGCGAGCGCGGCGTCGACACGATCTATCACGCGCCGAAATCGATGCTGACCGGCATCATCAGGCCGCGTCTCGAGGAGATCCTCGAAATGGTGCGCGAGCGCCTCGACCAGGCGAGCTTCGCGAGGCTCGCCGGAAGCCGCGTCGTCCTGACCGGCGGCGGCAGCGAACTGACAGGGGTGCGCGAGATCGCCGCCCAGTGGCTCAACCGGCAGGTGAGGCTCGGGGCACCCTTGCCCATAGCCGGTATGCCCGAGGCCGCCCGCTCGCCCGCTTTCGCGACCGCCATGGGGCTCTTGAACTACGCGCTCAAGCCCGATGTCCATCACGCCGCCGCCGTCACCCGCGAGGCGTTGCAGGCCAAGCAGGCCGGCTATCTGCGCCGCGTCGGCCGATGGATCGCCGATAGTTTCTGAGCCGCCGGCGTTCGGTTGACCAGCGATAGCGTCCCCAGGATAATTCATTCGGACTGACGCAAATAATGAAGCTATCCTGACTCGCGCTCATGGGGACGCCGGTGTTTTGGAAGATTTCTCTAGCGGCTACGCTCGGGTGTTTTGTCTTGGCTTCTCCGGCGCTTGGAATCCGCATCGGGTCCGACGATCGAATGACATTTGGAGAGTTCGCCTCGGCTAGCGGTCTGAAAGACAGCGAGGTTCAAAGACTTTTCAGCGCCAGTGTCCGGATCGTCTGTCCTTGGGGGACAGGAGGAGCCGCTCTGATTGGGGACGGACGCGTGTTCGTGACCGCCGATCACGTTATATTCGGCACTGCCGACGAAGAACTGGCTCCGCTTGTGTGTTATCTGGAGTCATTCGATGGCAAGCAGAAATTCCAGATTGATGCGAAAACTCTCATACGCGGCAAATCGGTTCAGCCGAAGGCCATTTCAACCGGTGACAATGACTGGACGATCGGCAGGATCCGCTCGGCTGTAGCTGGGATAGTGCCCTATCGGCTTGGCCGCTCGCGGAAGCCCGGACAAGAGGTTATCGCGGTTTCTCAGGGACAGCTCAATTGGAAAAACCACACCTATCCCACGCCAAGCATAGGGAAATGCCGCATTCTGAGCGCGTCGATTTCCTCCGACTATACCGACTGCGATTCGGACAAAGGCTCGTCCGGAGCCACACTGCTGGGTCCGGTTCTGTCGACGGGCGAAGCCCCGGAGCTCATCGGGATTGGTGTTTGGACATACTACGGTCCGGCGGGTGCATATTCCAGCAAGGACTGCGATGACACCAGGAAATGCGCCACGCAATATGTGGGCATTCGCGGCAAGCTGCGAAAGGCGATACTTAAGATGTTGGCGGAATAGGCCTTACCATCGCGCGGCATCGCCCGGGCGACATCGGGACGTACCGCCTCAAAGAGAGCGGGATTTCGGATTTCGGTGACAGTGCATTTAATTGTTCGGATTTAGGTGACAGGGATTTCGGTGACAGTGCATTTAATTGACGCGGATTTCGGTGACAGTGCATTTAATTGACGGGCATGCCGAAACGGTGTAACCTGGGATCCATGGCCCGACTTGCTCGTGTCGTCATCCCCGGCCTGCCGCACCATGTCACTCAGCGTGGCAATGGCCGCCAGCGCACCTTCTTCGTCGATGCCGATTACGCGTTCTATCGCGATCTCCTGGCCGATAGCTTGAAGGCCGCGGGCGTCGCCTGCTGGGCCTGGGTGCTGATGCCCAACCATGTTCACCTGATTCTGGAACCCTCCGATGAGGACGGCTTGCGGCGCGCGCTGGCGCCGGTCCATCGGCGCTATGCCGGCATCATCCATGCCAGGCGCAAACGCATCGGCCATTTCTGGCAAGGCCGCTTCGGCTGCGCCGTGATGGACGAGGATCATCTTGCGGCGGCACTGGTCTATGTGATGCTCAATCCGGTGAGGGCACGGCTCGTTGGGCGGGCGCAAGACTGGCGGTGGTCGAGCGCGCGCGCTTATCTAAGAAGCGCTGCGGACGGGCTCACGCAGACGCGGTCGGTCTTGCAACGGTTTCCCGATATGGGTGAGATGCTGAAGCACGAAGCGGATGCGGATGCTTTGCGCAGGCTGAGGGCGGCGGAGACGATCGGGCGACCCCTGGGCGAGCCGGGCTTCCTGCGGCGGATCGAGCGCAAGACCGGGCGAGATCTCATGCCAGGCAAACGCGGGCCTAAGCCGAAGCGGCGCGCTCGCGATTAAGTGCACTGTCACCGAATTCCTGTCACCGAATTCCGAAAAACGCGGGCCTAAGCCGAAGCGGCGCGCTCGCGATTAAGTGCACTGTCACCGAATTCCTACTGTCACCGAATTCCTATCGCGATTAAATGCACTGTCACCGAATTCCTATCGCGATTAAATGCACTGTCACCGAATTCCTTCGATTAAGTGCACTGTCACCGAATTCCCAGTGGCTCAACCGGCAGGTCAGGCTCGGAGCACCCTTGCCCATAGCCGGCATGCCGGAAGCCGCCCGTTCGCCTGCTTTCGCGACCGCCATGGGGCTCTTGAACTACGCGCTCAAGCCCGACGTCCATCATGCCGCCGCCGTCACCCGCGAGGCGTTGCAGGCCAAGGAAGCCGGGTATTTGCGGCGGGTGGGCCGGTGGATCGCCGATAGTTTCTGAAGAGCTACGGGACAGGCCGAGGACCGTTGGGCTGAAGTCCTGACTTACTTCACAAGCCTCTTGCCGTTCACATCGACGAGCGCGCAGGCATGCTGGTGCGAGGTCTCCTTGAAGGCGTCGAACCCTGCGCTCGTCGCAATCGAACAAGGCCATCTCCTCGGCATCGAGATGGCTTTCGGCGCCTCCGGACCAGGACCATGCGCCATTTTTATGAGCAGCAATGGCCTTGGGATTGGCGGATTTGCGGTATTGCTCCAACACTGCTGGCGATCGTCCGCAAGGTCTGCGCGACCCGAAGCTTCAGATTACGCGTCTGCGCGTCGATGCCGTCTTCGCCGGGATGCCCGCAAACCTCGCGGTCGTGCGGTTCGGCGAAGCTGTCCGGCCTGACCACCCGAAAGCCGCTGGTGCGGTAGAAGTTTATCCAGGATCTGAGCCAGCCGTCGATGCTGTCGAGTCTGTTGCAGCCATGGAGCAGCAAAAGAGTGCCGCGACGGCCAGTGCCGGTTGGCTCCCAGCGATCACCTTTTTCATAAGGAAGGTCTGGTCCTTTGGCAGCGGTGCCAAAGGGGATACCTGTCGGCGTTGCCCCGCCGGTCCGCTTGCCATCGATATCGAACAGGACGCATTCCCGCCGGGCCAGGCTCTTATAGGAGGATGTGCGCAAGGCGGCGGTGCAGCTCTTGAGAGCGGTTTTGGTGGCGGTGTTGATTGAGGGCTTGCCAAAGGAGTCGGCCCAATATCCGCCCGGGCCGACGGCAAAGGCGTTATGGCCTTTCAGATGCGGACAAGTATGAATCGCGTAGAACTCCGCTATTGCCGAGATGTGAATGTCGTCATCGAGAGGGGATTCGGCAACGCCTTCTCTCGTCAACATGAGAATAAAAATGATGATACAGAACAGAAACCCAGGCCCTGAGAGGCGTTCACTATACATGTAGTACCCCACCGCCCGTGATACTTTGACGCTTCAGCAAATCGACGCACTATTCACACAGAACGATAGCCGACCTGTGATCCTAAGGCCAATATCTGTGTTAGGTACAACGGCAGCTTTAGAGTTAACAGGCTGACGCACGTCGTCTCCATGATCGATCAGTCTCATTACTCAAACGAGGCGGCCGCGCGATTGCAACGAATGCCTCATACAGATTGTGAGTATATTTTTTTTTCGACGCAGGTCCTGCGCCTATTGCGCGTAAATGTTTTTAATGCAACCATACCGTAACGATAAAGGGCAGTAGGGGCGGCATGCTGTCGGATCATCACGATGCGCTGGTGAACGTTAACATCGCAGATAACCGATACGATACTCTGCAGTTACGTCTTAGCTTACGAAATTCCAAGATAACCGCTTTTTTGGAGAGAATTCGCTTTTACATTGATCAAGTTGGATCAATGGGCGCTCGTAAAATATCTCTACTAATAGTCGCGCTGCTTTTTGGGATTCAGTTGACGCTGAGGGCCGCAGCAGATGACATGGACAATGGTTTGTCAGTGAGCGCTGGTTCAGTTCGGGCGCTAATAGAAAAATCGCGCGACGAAACCGGAAATATCCCGAGAATTGGAAAGCGGATCGGCCTATTCATATTGGATAGGCAGAAAGATGATGATTACTCAGATTTTCTGTTTTTTGAACTGCAGTTACTCGGAAGAGTTGTTGAGTTTGTTTATGTCGCAGATAAACCATACCAGTTATCCGACGATGGATCGGAACTCGTTATCGCTCGCGATTTTGACGAAGGTGAAATTGCATTTCTAGCACAGCACATTCCATTTGCCCGACAGACAATAGAACGCAACAAACGGAATCTCTCTCCGGCTTCGTGCGAATTCTTTTCTGAGGGAGATCCAAATCGACCGGATCGAATACAAACTGCCTATATTTTTGTTGGCCGAGATAATCAGGACGTTAGTGCTTGTCTTCACAAGCAGTTTTTAAAATCCTTTGGGATCATTGATCAACGAGTAAATGGCCTTTCTTTCGCCGACAATTTCCTAACGCAGCTCATTGCTTTGAGGGTCGTGGACCTTTGCAGTGGGGTGAGTCCTATCAAAAGAGAAGATTGCTTGGATAATGAAATAACGAAATTCAAGGTTGGGAGATAGCTATGGCGGACAGAGTGCGCAGCATCAGTGACCCTTTCTCTAGCCAAATGAGCATAAACGGTTCGATAAGTGTTAACGCCGGCGGCATTGCTACAGGCAGTGGATCAATCAGTATTGGGACAAGGGACGGTATCACTGGATCATTGGGCGCCGGCGTATCTAACTCCGGCTTCGGATACACGGTTGACAACAAAGGTAATGTTAAAGCTACCGTTCCTGGCCCTCTCAGTACCTACGGCAGCTATTCGAGCAAGCAGAAAATTCACACAAGGCTGAAATTGGCGTCAGGGCGCCATTGGGACCTGTCAACGTCAGGGTTGGAGTCGGATCTGAAAGCAAAGGAGATATGCTCGATCCAACCAATATTGCCGGCCCGACGGAGATCGCACCCGGGTTGCACACAGACATAAAGCGTCTCGGGACCGTTGATGAGAACAGGTTTCCGCAATATCAGGTAGATACCTACGCTATCCTTCCAAATGGCAAGAAGTTGCCTATTCGAAGTGATGTGGTCTCAATTCCACCGGGCACGCCAGAGAAGGTCCTTTTCGGCGATATAGATCGGAGGGGTCCTGGTTCCGTTCCGGTCCAGGACGTTCTCGATGCCATGGAGAGAGAGGGAGCTAAGGACCCTCATCTGTTTGACGGATTGCCTGGCATAAGTCGTAATGCGTATGAAACGGACCGGTATCAACCCGCCGGCTACTACGGCGAACAAAACCCTGCCCAGGCGACGCCTGCAGGCATAAACACGACACCAGATACTCCTGTGGGACCGGCGCCGGCACCAGCGCCTCGGCCTGCCGGCTACAACGGCGAACAAAATCCTGCAATGAGCCGGCCGGACGGCGTGAACTCGATGCCTTCAGCCGGCTCCTCGGGGGGAAGTGTCTCCCCGGGTAGCAAAGACAGCAGTGGCGCAGGATCTTCTAAACCTGGATCAGCGAACGCGGCCATTGGCACTAACGCGCCTACGTCCGCAGCACGAGACGTTGCAAATGGACCGGGGCCTTCTACACCCGGATCAGCGAACGCGGCTATTGGCACTCACGCCAGCACGTCCGCAGCGCGCGATGCCGCATATGGCGGTGGATCTAGTCAAGGTGGCGGTAATGGCGGCAATTCTGGCGGGACCAGCGGTGGAGGTCTGGGCGGCGGCACTGGTGGTCCTAGCGGCGGAAATGTGGGTGGCGGTGGCAGTACCGGTTCACCGGGCAAGGGCGCTAGTACAGGTGGTGGGGGATTCGGTTCGGCCAGTCCCAACGGCGGAGCAGGTGGCCTGAGCCGAGGTGCGGTCGGTCCGGGCGGACAATTCGGCCACATTCCTGTAATCCTCGATCTTGCCGGTGACGGGATCAAGATCAACCAGCTATCGTCTTCCGACAAATTCATAACGGCTGATGACGGCCGCCTGCATCGCACCGCTTGGGCCGGCGCCGGCAATGGCGCGCTGTTCTATGATCCCGACAATACGGGCGTCATCACCCAGCGCAACCAGTATGTGTTCGCCGATTGGGATCCGACCGCGACCAGCGATCTCGAGGCCTTGCGTAGCGTGTTCGACACGAATGGCGACGGGGTGCTCGATGCCAGTGACACGAGCTTCTCGAAATTCAAGGCCGAGGTCGTCAATGCCGACGGGTCGATCACCGTCAAGACCCTGGCGGAGCTCGGTATCACGTCGATCGACCTGACGGCCGATCTGAACAATGTCGTCCTGCCCGACGGATCCGTCATCACCGGGCAGACGACCTTTACCAGGAGCGACGGCTCGACCGGCACGGTCGCCAATACGACGCTGAGCTATGAGGCAGACGGCTATGCCGTCGAGCAAGTGACCACAACGGACGGTTCGGGCAATCGCGTCGTCACTACCAAGGCCTATAATCCGGACGGGTCGCTGGCGCGCGAGATCGTCAGCATCACCAGTCCTGACGGCCTCACCCGCGAAATCTCATTCGACGACAATGGCGACGGCGTCGTCGACCGGGTGCAGACCATTGTGACGGTCGTCAATCCGGACGGCAGCAAGACCGAGACGCTGACCAACGAGAATGGCGGCGGCGTCCTCGCCAACAGCATGGTGACGGCCACCAGCGCCGATGGCAAGACCATCACCATTTCGCGCGATTCGACCGGCGGACAATATATCGATCAGACGGAAGTGCGGCAGACGCATACGGACGGCCATCGCACCATCCTCATCACCGATCTCAATCCGGATGGCTCGACCATCCGCACGGTCGCGACCACTATCAGCATCGACGGCTACACCAAGACCGTCTCCAGCGATCTCGACGGCAACGGCACGGCGGATGAAATCGAGACCCATACGATCGTCGTCAATCCCGATCAGAGCCGCACCGAAACGAATACGTACACCAATAATGACGGCTCGATGAGGAGCCGGGACACGATGGCAGTGAGCGCCGACGGCCGCTCGAAGGTCATCACACGCGATCTCGACGGCGACGGCGATACCGACCTCACCGAAACGACGGCGATCGTCGTCAACGGCAATGGCAGCTCGACCTCGACCAATACCGTCACCAACAATGACGGGTCACTGCGCATGTCGGTCGAGATGACGCTGAGCGTCGACGGACTGACCAAGTCCGAGACCTCCGATGTCAATGGCGACGGTGTCGACGACTATACGACGGTTGACGAGACGGTCATCAATGTTGACGGCAGCCGCGACCAGACGGTCACAACTACCAATTCTGATGGCAGCCTCCGGAGCGAGGAAGTCATCTTCATCGGCGCCGACAAGATTACTCACACCGCCCAGCGCGACACGGATGGTGACGGCACCTATGATGAGGTCGATACGGTCGTCGTATCCGGCGCCGGTATGCGCATCGCGACCGACTCGCGCTACAATGCCGATGGAACGCTGAAGGATCGCGCGGTCATGACGACCAGCGCCGACGGCCTTTCCAGCACCACCACCATCGACATCGATGGTGACGCGACGGTGGACTGGACCCGGAGCGACGTGACGGTCCGCAATGGCGACGGCAGCGCGATCCGCACCGTCGAAAACCGCAGCAACGACAATACGCTGCGTGACAAGGCCGTCTCTACGACCAGCGCCGATGGCCTGTCGACAACGATCTCAAGCGACGTCACCGGCGATGGCGTCGCCGATACGGTCGTCAGCGATGTTCTCGTACTCAATGGCGACGGCAGCCAGGTCGAGACGCTCACGACCCGCAATGCCGATACGTCGCTGCGCTCGAAGATCGTCACGGAAGTCAGCGCCAACCGCCGTTCCACCACCATTACCGCCGATGTCAATGGCGATACGAAGACCGACCAGGTCGAGACGATCGTCAAGGCCAATAACGGTACGGTGACGGATACGCTCTCCAATTACAATGCCGATGGGTCGCTGCGCAGCAAGCTGGTCTCGACGACCAGCGACGACGAGCTGTCGATGACGGTCCAGGCCGATGTCAATGGCGATGGGACCTATGACCTGACGACGACCGACGTCGTTGCCCTCAATGCCAATGGCAGCCGCACCGAGACGATCACCAATCGCAATGCCGACAATTCCGTGCGCGACACGTCCGTCGTCACGGTTAGCGCCAATTGCCTGTCCGAAACAACTCAATTCGACGCCAATGGCGACGGCACATTCGATCTTACCACCACGGATGTCATCGTCCTCAACGCCAATGGCAGCAAGACGGAGACCTTCACCCGGAAGAACGCCGACAATTCAGTCAGCAGCCGTGCGGTCACCACGGTGAGCGCCAGTGGGCTGTCGGCCACTGTCCAGAGCGACATCAATGGCGACGGCACTACCGACTTCACGACGACGGATGTGACGCAGCTCAACGCCGACGGCAGTCGGACGCGGACCATCGCCAACCGTAATGCCGACAATTCCTTGCGCGACCAGGTGGCAACGACGGTGAGCGACGACGGCCGCTCCGTATCGATCAGCCGCGACATCAACGGCGATGCGGTCACCGACCAGGCCGAGACCATCGTCGTCGCCGGCAACGGCAACATCGTCGACACGGTGTCGAACTACCGCGCGAATGGCGCATTGCGCAGCAAGTTCGTGACGACGACCAGCGCCAGCGGCCTCACCGAGACCACGCAGAGCGACTTCAATGGCGACGGCGTCTTCGACAATACGGTCACTTCCGTCGTCGAGATCAATGCCAATGGCAGCCGGACGGAGACAATCTCCGAGCGCAGTACCGATAACGGCCTGCGCAACCAGACGGTGAGGACCACCAGCATCACCGGCCTGACCGACACGCTGCAAAGCGACTTCAACGGCGACGGCGTGTTCGACCTGACCTCGACCAGCGTGACGGCGCTCAACGCCAATGGCAGCCGGGCCGAGACCTTCACCGAGCGCAATGGCGACAATTCGCTGCGCGCGCAGACCGTCAAGACGACGAGCGCCGACAAGCTCTCCGTCTCCATCACACATGACATCGACGGTGATGGCGTCACCGACCAGTCGGAAACGATCGTGACGGCGGCGACCGGCACGGTCACCGACACGGTCTCGAACTACTACGCGAATGGCTCGCTGCGCAGCAAGTTCGTCACCACCACAAGCGATGACGGGCTGTCCGAGACCGAGCAGTCCGATTTCAGCGGCGATGGCACTTATGATCAGGTGAGCACGGATGTGACCGTGCTCAATGCCGATGGCAGCAGGACCTCGACCTTCACGCTCAAGGGCGCCCAGGGCGACACCACCGAGCAGTCGGTCGTCACCACCAGCGCCACCGGCCTGTCGCAGACGATCAAGAACGATCTCGATGGCGACGGCACCTTCGACCTGACGACATCGAAGCTCATCGCCCTCAATGCCGATGGCAGCCGGATGGAAACCATAACCAGCACCGGCGCCGCGACGGGCCTGCGCGGCCAGACCGTGGCCACGACCAGCGCCAACGGTCTCAGCTCGACCGAAACGGTCGATTTCAACGGCGACGGCAAGATCGACCGGACCTCGAATTTCGCCCGCTCCACCGACAGCAGCACGGCCGAGACGATCGTCACCTATGATTCGACCGGCGCCATCAAGCAGAAGGACCTTCTGACCACCAGCGCAGATGGGCGCACCAGCGGCCTGCAACGCGACACCAATGGCGACGGGATCTATGATCGGTTCAAGACGACGGTCATCGATCTCAGCAGCAATGTCACCGAGAGCTTCTGGGACGTCGAAGCCGACGGCACGCTCAAGGACAAGATCGTGACTTTCAGCGACGCGAATGGCCTGCTGGACTTGACCACGTTCGATGTGAATGGCGACACGGTCAATGACATCCGCCGCGAGGAGGCCACCGTCCTGAATGGCGACGGCACGAGAACGGTCACCTTCTCCGAATGGATCGGCACCGCCACCTTGACCTACCGGGTCACGACGACGATCAGCGAAAACGGCTATGACAGCACCTCGCTGGTCGATGTCGACGGCGACGGCACGACCGACAAGACCGAGAGCTCGGCGACCGAATTCCTCTCCGATGGAAGCGAAGTGACCACCTGGATATGCACCTACGCCGACGGCTCGCTCAAGGAAAAGGTCGTCACCACGGTGAGCGACAGTGGCAATCATATCCGCACGACCGTCGACAAGGACGGCGATGGGGAGACCGACCGGTTGATCGATACGGTGGTTGCGGTGGATGGCAGCGAGGTCGAGACCGTCACCTATTTCGACTCTTCAGGCGTCCAGATCTCCCGCAATGTCTTCACCACCAGCGCCGACGGTCTGACGATCACCGTCGACCGCAGCACGGGTGTGCGGGAGGTTACCGAGATCTCGGCCAGCGGCAATGGCAGCTATGTGTGGACCTCGACCAACGGCGGCGCGGTCAATCTGATCTCCTCGCATCAGATCGATGCGAATGGCATCGAGACCTGGACGCTCACCGCGGGAACGACGGCCACGACCGCGACGCTCGATCAGACAGCCAAGGCCCGGTATTTCGAGGCCGCGGCGCGGATCTATGACACGGTGTTCGACCGCGATATGGACCCGAGTGAAAGAGAGAGCCTGGTCAAGTACATCGGCGATGGTGAAATCGACAAGGCGAAGCTCGCCAACGCTCTCCTTGCGCAGCCGGAGTTCACCCAGAAATACGGGACGTTGACGGATGCTTCCTTCATCAGGGAAGTCTATGAAAACGCGCTCGATCGCGGCCCCAGCCTGGCCGAGCTCGATGCTTACCTGGCAAAGCTCAGCGCGGGAACGATCACGCGCGCCGGTATCCTGGTCGAGGTCTCCGAGAGCAGTGAGCATATCGTCACGGGCAACGGCCATGCGTTGACGAACAACACCGCTTCCGGTCTCTCCACCTACACGCTCGACCACACGGTCGACGAGGAATTTGCGGCGGCCTTCGCCGACCGGCTGATCGACGGGGCCTTCGACCGCGATCCGACGGGGTCGGACATCGACAATATTTCCAACAAGCTTCTGGCCGGCACGCACAGCAAGGTCCAGCTTGCCAATGAGCTGCTCACCTCGAGCGAGTTCTCGACCAAATACGGCACCATGAGCAATGCCGAATTCGTGAGCCAGGTCTTCGCGAATGTGCTGGGCCGGATGCCGACGGCGGAAGAGAGCGCCGCATGGACGGCGCGGATCACTGCCGGCACCTTGAGCAAGGCGGAATTCCTGACGGCCGCCGTGGAAAGCCTCGACCAGCGCGCCGCCGGCACGGGCACGGGTGTCACGGTGCCGCCGCCGGGGACGAATGTCTTTGCCACGGGCACGCCGGTCGTCTTCCAGAATGGCGCCGGCGGCACGGTGACCAGCAAGTCGCAGATCCAGCTCAACGGCAACAACACGGTGACCGCGACGGATGCGGGCACGTCCGTGAGTGTGAAGGGCACCGGCAACACGCTGTCGATCAGCAGCGGGACGATCGGCGTTGCCGCGGGTGCTGCCGTGACCCTCACCGGCACGGGCAACACCGTCAATGCCGCGAATGCCGTGATCACTTCGGGGCCGTCTTCCAGCTTCACGGTCAACGGCTCGGGCAATGTCATCAATATGCGGCCCAGCGTGACGCTGACGCTGAACGATCCGCTGAATACGAGCCTCGTCTCCTACGCGGCCTCCGCCGCCGCGGTCGTGGTGAGCCTCGCCGCCGGCACGGGCAGCGGCGGCGACGCCCAGGCCAACAGCCTGACGGGCGTGCGCAACGTCACAGGCTCCGCCTTCAACGACACGCTCACCGGCAGTGCCAATGCCAATATCCTCAATGGCGGCGATGGCGATGACACGCTGGCCGGCGGCGCCGGCGCCGATGCGCTCAATGGCGGCAATGGCAGCGATACGGCGAGCTATGCGGGATCAGCCTCGGCGGTCACGATCAATCTCGCCACAGGCACCGCGTCCGGCGGCGATGCGGCGGGCGACACATTTGTCAGCATCGAGAACCTTACCGGCTCAGCCTTCAATGACAGCCTGACCGGTGATGCCAATGCCAACCGGCTCGAGGGTGGGGCAGGGGTCGATACTCTCAATGGCGGCGATGGCGACGATGTGCTGAAGGGTGGCGCCGGCGGCGACACGCTGATCGGCGGCGCGGGAGCGGACACGGCCGATTATTCGGGGTCGGCAGCCGTCACCATCAATCTCGGCACGAGCACCTATTCCGGCGGCGATGCGGCAGGGGACAACCTGTCCGGCATCGAGAACGTGACCGGCTCGTCTAACGCGGACACCATCACCGGCAACAGCAGCGCCAATCTGCTCGATGGCGGCGCCGGCAATGACACGCTCAATGGCGGCGACGGTGATGATACGCTGAAAGGCGGCGCTGGAACCGATAGTCTGACGGGCGGCAACGGCTCCGACACGGCGCTCTATTCCGGCTCGGCGGCGGCCGTCACGGTCAGCCTGGCGGGCGGCAGCGGCAGCGGGGGTGACGCGTTAGGCGATACGTTCAATAGCATCGAGAACCTCACCGGCTCGGCTTTCGGTGACACCCTCACGGGCGACGCGAATGCCAATAGTCTCGACGGCAGCGACGGCAATGACACGCTGACCGGCGGGGCAGGCGCCGACACCTTGATTGGCGGCGCCGGCAGCGACACGGCAAGCTATTCGGCCGCGAGCGCCGGTGTGACGGTCAATCTCGCGACCAATACGGGCACGGGCAGCGATGCCGCCGGCGATAGTTTCTCAGGGATCGAGAACGTCACCGGGTCGGCTTTTGTCGATTCCCTGACCGGCGATGCCAACAGCAACATCCTGACCGGCGGCGCCGGCAACGACACGCTGGACGGCGCCGACGGCGACGACGAGCTCATTGGCGGGGCGGGGGCTGACATTCTGATCGGCGGCGCCGGCAGCGACACGGCGAGTTACGCGGCGGCGGCCGCCGGCGTGACGGTCAACCTCGCGACCAACACGGCCACGGGCAGCGATGCCGCCGGCGATACGTTCTCGAGCGTCGAGAACATCGCGGGCTCGGGCTTCGTGGACATTCTGACCGGCGACACAAATGCCAATATCCTGTCCGGTGGAGCGGGCAATGACATACTGAGTGGCGGTGATGGCGACGATACGCTCAAAGGCGGCGCCGGGGCGGACGGCCTGACGGGTGGCGCGGGCAATGACACCGCCGACTATGCGGCCTCGGCAGCAGCCGTGACGATCAATCTCTCGACCGGGACGGGAACGGGCGGCGATGCGGCGAGCGATACCTTGTCGGGCATCGAGAATGTCACGGGATCCTCGTTCAACGACACGCTGACGGGTGACTCCAATGCGAATGCGCTTGCCGGCGGCAGCGGCAATGACACGCTGAATGGCGGGGCAGGCGCTGATAGTCTCGCCGGTGATGCAGGCGTCGATACGGCGAGCTATGCCGGTTCCACGAATGGCGTGACCGTCAACCTCTTGACCGGCGTCAATACGGGTGGCGATGCCCAAGGCGATATCTTGACCGGTATCGAGAATCTCACCGGCTCCGCCCAGAACGACAGCCTGACGGGCGATGCGGAAGAGAACACCCTCAGCGGTGGCGATGGCAACGACGTGCTGGAAGGCGGCGCGGGCGATGACACGCTGATAGGCGGTGCCGGGAACGATACGGCCAGCTATGCGGGGTCGGCCTCCGGCGTGACCGTGACGGTGAACTCGGACGGCGACGACGGCGATGCCGAAGACGACGAGCTTTCCGGCATCGAGAACCTGCTCGGCTCTGCGCATGGTGACACGCTCACGGGCGATTCAGCCGCGAATACGCTCGATGGCGGCGTTGGCGATGATGTTCTCAAGGGGGCGGGCGGTGCCGACGTTCTGATCGGCGGTGCCGGCATCGATACGGCAAGCTATGCCGGGTCGGCATCGGCGGTCACCGTCAATCTCTCTACGGGTGCAGGCTCCGGTAGCGATGCGGCAGGTGACAGCCTGTCCGGCATCGAGAATGTCACGGGATCCTCATTCAATGACACGCTCACGGGCAATAGCGCCGCTAATCTTCTCAATGGCGGGTCCGGAAATGACACGCTCAATGGCGGAGCCGGGGCTGATGAGCTGGTGGGCGATGCGGGAACCGACACGGCGAGCTATGCGACATCGACGGCCGCCGTCACGGTCAACCTCCTGGCGGGCATCAACCTCGGCGGTGACGCCGAAGGCGACAAACTGACCGGCATCGAGAACGTGACCGGTTCTGCCCATGCCGATACGCTCACCGGCGATGCCGCTGCCAATACGCTGAATGGCGGCGACGGCAATGATACGCTCGCCGGCGGTGTCGGCGCGGATGTGCTGACGGGAGGCAACGGATCCGATACCGCGCTCTATGCCGGCTCCTCGGTGGCAGTGACCGTTAATCTCGCCAGCGGAACCGGCACGGGTGGCGATGCGCAAGGCGACACTTATTCGAGCATCGAGAATGTAACCGGATCGGCCTTCGACGACACAATCACCGGCAGTTCGAGCGCTAATATCCTGAATGGCGGCGCAGGGGACGACAAGCTCACCGGCGGCGGCGGTGCCGACACCCTCATTGGCGGCATCGGCGTCGATACGGTAATCTATACGGGCTCGAGCAGCGCGGTGACAGTCAATCTCGCCACTGGCGTCGGATCGGGCGGCGATGCCGCAGGCGACACGCTTTCGGGCATAGAGAACATCACGGGTTCGGGCCAGAATGACACGCTTACGGGCAATGCCGTGGCGAATGTGCTTGAAGGTGCCGCAGGCGCCGACACGCTCAATGGCGGCGATGGCGACGATACGCTGAAAGGCGGTGCGGGCGCCGATGTCCTGGTCGGCGGGAGCGGTAGCGACACCGTCGACTACAGCACGTCGGGCGCAGTGACGATCAACCTTGCGACCGGCGCAGCTTCGGGCGGGGAGGCGGCCGGCGACACGTTCTCCGGGATTGAGAATGTCATTGGCACGGACGGCGGCGACAACATCACGGGTGATGCCGGAAACAACACCCTCTTTGGCGGCGGAAACAACGATGTCCTGAATGGCGGCGACGGCGACGACATTCTCATCGGCTGGGGCAGTCAGGACACGCTTATCGGCGGCTCGGGAAACGATACCGCGGTCTTCAACAATTATACGGACGGCATGTCGGTCAACATCGCAACCGGCGCTCTCAACATCTTCAACACGGACAATGACGACTCCATTTCGAGCATCGAGAACATCATAGCGACGCTCGGAAACGACTCGATCACCGGCAGCTCCGGTGCGAATATTCTTGACGGTGAGGCCGGCGATGACACGCTCGCCGGCGGTGCCGGTGCGGACATGCTCATTGGCGGCTTGGGCACCGACGAGGCGGACTACAGCGCTTCAGGAGCCGCGGTGACCGTCAATCTTCTGACTGGCGCAAGCACCGGCGGCGATGCGCAGGGCGATACGCTGACCGGCATCGAGAATCTCACCGGGTCCTCTCACAATGACACGCTGACGGGCGATGGCGGCAAGAACAGGCTCGATGGCGGCAACGGCAATGATACCATCGAGGGCGGTGCTGATGCCGATACGCTCATTGGCGGCGGCGGAACCGACACCGTGAGCTATGCGGGGTCAGCGGAAGGCGTTACCGTCGTCCTCAATACCGGAAGCAATAATACCGGCGGCGACGCGCAAGGGGATTCGCTGTCGGGATTCGAAAAGCTGACAGGGTCCGCCTATGCCGACACGCTTACCGGCGATGGTGGAGTCAATACGATCAATGGCGGCGATGGCGACGACAAGCTCCAGGGCCGTGGCGGCGCCGATATCCTGATCGGTGGCGCCGGTGTCGACTTCGCGGACTATACCGGATCGGGATCACTGACAGTCAATCTCGCGACCGGCGTTCATACCGGGGACGCACAAGGTGACACGTTCTCAGGCATAGAGGGTGTCATCGGAACTGGGGGCAATGACAGTCTGACGGGCAACACCGGCGCAAATTACCTTATCGGCGGCGATGGTGCCGATACCCTCAATGGCGGCGATGGCGACGATATCCTGGAAGGTGGTTTGCAGGGAGACATTATCAATGGCGGCGCCGGCATCGACACAGCCAAGTATACGAGCGGTTCGACCGTCAATCTGGCCACCGGCACGAGCACCGGCGGCGATACGCTGACCGGCATCGAGAATATACTGGGATCCGGCGGCGAGGACGAATTCACCGGCGATGCCGGCAACAATGTCCTCGACGGTGGCGATGACGATGATACGCTCAGCGGTGGTGGGGGCGCCGATACCCTGCTTGGCGGCGGAGACGATGACACGCTCAGCGGCGATGCCGGCGCCGATGTCCTGATCGGCGGCGAGGGCAGGGATACCGTCAGCTATGCCTCGTCTTCCACCGGCGTCACCATCAATCTGACGACCGGTGTAAATGCCGGCGGCGATGCTCAAGGCGACAGCATAAGCGAAGTGGAGATCGTCACCGGCAGCGCTTACGCCGACAGCATCACTGGCGACAATCAGAGCAACACGTTGAACGGCGGCAGCGGTGATGACACGCTCAACGGCGCGGAAGGCGATGATGCACTGAACGGCGGTGCGGGCGCCGACGCCATGATCGGCGGTAGCGGTACCGATACAGCCAGCTATCGGAGCTCTTCGGCCGGGGTCATCGTCAACCTTTCCACCGGCACCGGAAGCGGCAGTCATGCCCAGGGCGATACTCTATCCGGCATCGAGAATATCACCGGATCTGACGAGGCGGACATTCTTATCGGTGATGCCGGTGCGAATGTCCTGGATGGTGGCGACGACGATGACGAACTCGCAGGAGGTGCCGGCGATGATACGCTGACCGGCGGCGACGGAGATGACGATAACGACGTCTTCATTTTCTCCGGCGGCTTTGGACGCGACACCATCACCGACTTCACCGACGGCGCCGGCTCGGAGGACGTCATCGAGTTCGACAACGACGTCTTCGCCGATTTCGCCGCGGTGATGGCGGCGGCGAGCCAGGTCGGGGCCGACACCGTGATCACCTATGACAGCAACAACACCGTCACGCTCAAGAACGTGACAATGACCAATCTCCATGCGGACGACTTCACCTTCATGGCTGCATGACCCGCATGAGCTGAGCAGATTGACGGATTTGGGCTTTGGACGGCACGCCACAGTCTTCCCGCAACAAGCCGCCGCGATTGACCCTCGCGGCGGTTTTGGCGTCGTTCCGGCGCGCCTTCCTGGGCGTCGGGCTGATGAGCGGGGCGGTCAATGTGCTGGCGCTGACCGGCTCGTTCTTCATGCTGCAGGTCTATGACCGCGTCATCCCGAGCCAGAGCATGCCGACCCTCGTCGGCCTCGCCATCCTCGCTGGCCTCCTCTTCGCCTTCCAGGGTCTGCTCGAGCTCATCCGCTCGAGGCTCCTGGTGCGGCTCGGCTCGGCGCTCGATGCGAAGCTGAGCGGCCAGGTCTATTCCGCCCTCATGCGGCTCCCCTTGCGCACCAAGCTGCCGGGCGACGGACTCCAGTCCCTGCGCGATCTCGACCAGGTGCGCTCCTTCATGGCGAGCGCCGGGCCCACCGCGCTCTTCGACCTGCCGTGGATGCCGCTCTATATCGCCATCTGCTTCCTGTTCCATTTCTGGATCGGCATGACGGCGCTCCTCGGCGCCATCGTGCTCTTCTGCCTGACGCTCCTCACCGAGATGCGCACCAAAGCTCCGACCAAGTTGGCCGGCACCCATGCCGCGAGCCGCAGCGCGCTCGCCGAGGCGACCCGGCGCAACAGCGAGGTCCTGCAGGCCATGGGCTTCGGCGCGCGCATCGCCGAGCGCTGGTCGAGCATCAACCAGGACTATCTCGCCGCCCACGCCAAAGCGAGCGATGTGGCGGGCTCGCTCGGCACCGTGTCCAAGATCCTGCGCATGATCCTGCAATCGGGCATGCTGGCGATCGGCGCCTGGCTGGTGATCCTGGGTGAAGCGTCGGGCGGCATCATGATCGCCAGCTCGATCATGATGAGTCGGGCGCTGGCGCCGATCGAGCTCGCCATCGCCCATTGGAAGGGCTTCGTCTCGGCGCGGCAAAGCTGGAGCCGCCTGTCGCAGCTCCTGGCGCTGCTGCCCGAGACCGCGGCCAGCGTCACGCTGCCCGATCCGGTGAGCCGGCTTGCGGTCGAAAGCGTCAGCATCGCAGCCCCGGGCGAGCGCCGGCTCATCGTCCAGGATGCAAGCTTCGTCCTTGAGAAAGGCCAGGGCCTCGGCATCATCGGGCCCAGCGCCTCGGGCAAGTCCACTCTGGCGCGCGCCTTGGCGGGCGTGTGGCTGCCGGCGCGGGGCTCCGTCCGGCTCGATGGCGCGGCACTCGATCAATGGGAGCCTGAAGAGTTCGGCCGCCATATCGGCTATCTGCCCCAGGACGTGCAGCTCTTCGACGGCACGATCGCCGAGAACATCGCCCGCTTCGAGCCCGATGCGCCCTCCGACAAGGTGTTGAAGGCGGCCCAGACCGCGGGCGTCCATGACCTGATGGTGCATCTGAGCGAGGGCTATGACACGCGCATCGGCGAGGCGGGGTCCGCCCTTTCCGCCGGCCAGCGCCAGCGCATAGCGCTCGCCCGCGCTCTCTATGGCGATCCCTTCCTGGTCGTGCTCGACGAGCCCAATTCCAATCTCGACGCCGAAGGCGAAGCGGCGCTGACGCAAGCCATCCAGAGCGTGCGCGATCGCTCCGGCATCGCCGTCGTCGTCGCCCACCGCCCGAGCGCGCTCGCAAGCCTTGGCCAGGTGCTGGTCATGAGCCAGGGCCGCGTCCAGGCCTTCGGCGACAAGGACGAGATCCTGAGCAAGATGTCCCGGCAGAAGCCGCAGGCGCCGCCGCCTCTGAAGGTCATAACGCCTTCGGAAGAAAGTGCCGCCTCGTGACCGCCGCCGCACCCATACCGCCCGAACGTGCCATCAGGCGCTATCTCTTCGCCGGGGTTGCGACCTTGGCGGTGCTCGTCGGCGGCGTCGGCGGGGTCGCGGCGGTGACCGAGCTTTCGGGCGCCGTCATCGCGCCGGGGACGCTGGTGGTCGATTCCAACGTCAAGAAGGTGCAGCATCCTTCCGGCGGCGTGGTCGGCGCCATCCATGTGCGCGAGGGCGACAGGGTGGAAGTGGGGCAGGTGCTGGTGCGCCTCGATGAGACGGTGACCCGCGCCAATCTCGCCATCGTCGCCAAGAGCCTGGATGAGCTCGAAGCGCGGCTTGCGCGGCTCGAGGCAGAACGCGACGGATCGGCGCTGATCGCCTTCCCGGAAGAGCTCCTGGCGCGCCGCGGCGATCCCGCGGTCAAGCGCATCCTGAGCGGGGAACAATCGCTGTTCGATCTGCGCCGCGTGGCGCGGGAGGGGCAGAAATCGCAATTGCGCGAGCGGATCGCGCAGCTCACGGAGGAAGTTTCGGGCCTCACCGAGCAGCGCGAAGCCAAGCGGCTCGAGATCACGCTCATCGGCCGCGAGCTCGAAGGCATCCGCAAATTGTGGAAGAGCAAGCTCGTCTCGATCGAAAGGATCACGGCGCTGGAGCGCGATTCGGCCAGGCTCGGCGGCGAGCATGGCCAGCTCACCGCCGCGATCGCCGGCGCCCGGGGCCGCGGCAGCGAGATCGAATTGCAGATCATCCAGATCGATCAGGATCTGAGAAGCGAGGTGGCGGCCGAGATCCGCGAGATCCAGGGGCGGGTGTCCGAGCTCGTCGAGCGCAAGGTCGCGGCCGAGGACCAACTGAAGCGCATCGAGATCAAGAGTCCGCAGAACGGCATCGTGCATCAGCTCGCCGTCCATACGATCGGCGGCGTCATCCAGGCGGGGGAGCCCATCATGCTCATCGTGCCGGTCACCGACGAGCTCACCGTCGAGGCCCGGATCGCGCCACAGGATATCGACCAGGTGACGCCCGGCCAGGCGGCCACTTTAAGGCTCTCGGCCTTCAACCAGCGCACCACGCCCGAGCTCAAGGGCCTGCTCACCAAGGTGGCGGCCGACCTCACCGTCGACCAGAGATCGGGGGTGAGCTTCTATACGGCGCGCGTCGTGCTGCCGAAGGAGGAAGTGACGAAGCTCAAAGGCCTGACGCTCACCCCCGGCATGCCGGCCGAGGTGTTCTTCCCGACCGGCGCCCGCACCATCCTCTCCTATCTGGTGAAACCGCTCAGCGACCAGATCGAGCGGGCGTTCCGCGAGGAATAGCCCCCTAAATCGATGTTCTCATTTTGTTCTTGACGCCTGCGATCAGACGTGCGATTTGGGAAATATCAAAATCGGCCAATATGCGCCCGGAGTTCTCAGTTGGATAATCATTATTTCATTGTGCTGGGGCTCATCGTTGCAGGCATGGCGTTGCTCGCCAGACAATGGTCAAAGCCTTTCACGCTGTCCGCGCTTCTAATGCCCTTTCATCCTTGGCAAGGCATGTCGATGAGAGGAGGGCCTATGGCTCGTAATATCCCCATGCCGCATCCTGGCCTTGTGCTGAAAGAGGAGCTTCTCGATCCGTTGGGCATGTCGGCCCGTGCGCTTGCCAAAGATGTCCGCGTCCCGCCGAACAGGACCGATCGGTGGTTCGCAAACATGCAGGCTAAGTATGATGATTGCGCCTCGGCGGAGCGGGGTTGTTAAGGAATTGGCTGCCGCCACGTAAAAGAAAGGTGCCTCAAAAAGGGGGCTTTCCTCATCTGAAAGGTATGTTTCGTCGGGAAAGTCCGGCGTGCATTCCGTCGTTGGCCCGGTAATTTGCTTTGTTACAAAGGGTTGCGCGGATCTCGTAAGATAGAGATTCAACTGGCCGGGGACAGCCTGATGGCAGGTGGTCAAGAAATCATCCTTCGCCTGTCCTGTTCCGAATCAAATTTGATTCAAAAAAACCGGCGTTGGTTAGCGTTTGTTAACCATTTGTTATCGAATGGGTAAGAAAGATTCCATCTGGGGAAAATCAGTTCTCAGGTGTTTTCATATGACGATCAATCTCACCGTGCCGAGCTTGGCAGAGCTTAAACCACGCATCACCGTCTTCGGCGTGGGCGGCGCCGGCGGGAATGCCGTCAACAACATGATCGAGAGCCGGCTCGACGGCGTCGAATTCGTCGTCGCCAATACCGATGCCCAGGCTCTCGCCCAGAATGTCTCCGAAAGGCGCATCCAGATGGGCACCGCGCTCACCCAGGGGCTGGGTGCGGGATCGCAGCCGCAAATCGGTGCGGCCGCCGCCGAAGAGGCGCTGCCGGAAATCCTCGATCACCTGGCGGGCGCTCATATGTGCTTCATCACCGCCGGCATGGGCGGCGGCACCGGCACCGGTGCTGCTCCGGTCATCGCACGCGCGGCCAAGGAGCAAGGCATCCTCACCGTCGGCGTGGTTACGAAACCCTTTCACTTCGAAGGCGTGCGCCGCATGCAGACGGCGGAGCGCGGCATCGAGCTCCTCGCCAAGAATGTCGATACGCTGATCGTCATTCCGAACCAGAACCTGTTCCGCGTCGCCAATGAGAAGACGACCTTCGCGGCCGCCTTCGCCATGGCCGACCAGGTGCTCTATTCGGGCGTCGCCTCGATCACCGAGCTCATGACCAAGGAAGGCCTGATCAATCTCGACTTCGCCGACGTCCGCGCCATCATGAGCGAGATGGGCAAGGCGATGATGGGAACGGGCGAGGCCTCCGGCGAGAAGCGCGCCATCGAGGCGGCGGAAGCGGCGATCTCCAATCCGCTGCTCGACGATGTGTCGATGCGGGGCGCTCGCGGCCTCCTGATCTCGATCACCGGCGGACCCGACCTCACGCTTTATGAAGTCGATGAAGCGGCGACCCGCATCCGCGAGGAAGTCGACGCCGAGGCCAATATCATCCTCGGCGCCACCTTCGACGACTCGCTCGAAGGCACGATGCGCGTGTCGGTCGTGGCGACCGGCCTTTCCATCGAACAGTCCGAGCATCTCAATGATGAACCTGCCGCCGAGGAGCAGGCGCCCGCGCGTCCGGTCTTCGGCTATACCGGCAGGCAGCCTATCCCGGTGAAGAAGCCGATCCAGCCGACACCGCTTGCGGCCGCGCCGCAGGCCAGGCGCGTGGCCCCGCCGCCGGTGCAGCCGGCGCCGCAGCCCGTGCAAGAGCTCGATGAAATCGAAGAGGAGCATGAGGAAGCCGAGGTGACCCAGCAGGTCATCCAGCAGGCGCGCGCCCAGGCGGCGGCGCCCCGGATGCCGCAGGCCGAAGACTTCCCGCCGATCGCGCAACGGCAGATCGCGGCGCAGCAGAACCGCATCGAGAATATCGCCGAGCATGCCGCCAAGAAGAAGCGCGGCTTGTTCGAAAGGCTGGCCGGCGTGGGCCTCAGCCGCAAGGGTGATCTGCCGGCGCAGCCGGAAGCCGATCCAAGGACACGGCAGGAGCCGCGCATCCAGGCCGCCGAACCGCAACGGCCGCAGGTGGCGCAGATGCCGGTGACAAGCCCGGCGCAGCCCGCCTATGACGACGACCAACTCGAGATTCCGGCCTTTCTGCGCCGACAGGCCAACTAGTTAAGTTACTGCAGCACCTGGCAAAAAGCCCGGCGGTCACACTTCCGCCGGGTTTTCTGCATCTAACAGTTGGAGCGCCGCTGGAATCCCAGGTCCGGGAGGGGTAAAAAGCGGCCGATTTGGCATCTTGATCGGGAATTCGGCGATTGACTTCTGTGTCTGGTGGGAAGCGCTTTGAGCGGTTAGCAGCAGGGCTGCGCCTTGGACCTGTGATTGCCGTGACGCTGGCGCTTGGGGCCTGTTCCAGCATGTCGGACCTGCTCGACAGCGGTTCCTCGACTTCGTCGGAGGCCGCCGCTGCGTCGAGCGACGGTATAGCCCCCGATCTCGCCGCGGCCGACAAGACGGAGCCGGTGGGACCGCTCTACAACAAGGGCCTCGAGCAGATGCAGGCGGGCGAATACCGCACCGCCGCCAAGACCTTCGGCGAGGTCGAGCGCCAGCATCCTTATTCGGCCTGGGCCACCAAGGCACAGCTGATGCAGGCCTATTCGCAATATCAGCGCAATGCCTATGACGAGGCGATCAACGCGGCGCAGCGCTTCATCACTTTGCATCCGGGCCACAAGGATGCCGCTTATGCCTATTACCTGGTCGCGCTCTGCAATTATGAGCAGATCATCGACGTCAGGCGCGACCAGACGAACACCCGGAAGGCGCTCGAGTCGCTTGAGGAAGTGACCCGCCGCTATCCCGGAACCGCCTATGCCCAGGATGCCGCCGCCAAGGCGACACTGGCGCGCGACCACCTGGCGGGCAAGGAAATGGAAGTCGGCCGCTATTACCTTAAGAAGGGTTCCTATCTCGCCGGCATCAACCGCTTCAAGCGGGTGATCACCGAATACCAGAATACGTCGCACACGCCGGAAGCCCTTTATCGCCTGACCGAGGGCTATCTGGCGCTCGGCATCAGGTCGGAAGCGCAGACCGCCGCCGCGGTGCTGGGACACAATTATCCCAACAGCGCATGGTACCAGGATGCCTATTCGCTGCTCGAGAATGACGGCGTCCTGCCGCAGGAACACAAGGACTCCTGGATCAGCAAGGCTGTGAGCTCGGTCAACCCGTTCTAAAGCCCCTCCCACGGCCTAATAAGACTCAGCTATAAGGGCGCCATGCTCACGGCGCTCTCCATCCGCGACATCGTCCTCATCGAGAAGCTCGACCTCGTGCTCGAGAAGGGCCTGACCGTGCTTACCGGTGAGACGGGGGCGGGAAAATCCATCCTGCTCGACGCCTTGGGTCTGGCGCTGGGCGCGCGCGGCGACAGCGGCCTGGTGCGCAGTGGTGCGGAGAAGGGGGTCGTCACCGCCGCCTTCGCGCTGCCCAGGACGCATGCCGTCTTCGGTCTGCTCAGCCAGCAGGATATTGAAGCCGATGGCGAGCTCGTCATCAGGCGGATCCAGAATGCCGATGGTCCGAGCCGTGCCAGCATCAACGATCAGCCGGTCAGCCTCAATCTCCTGCGCCAGATCGCCGGCGCATTGACCGAGATCCATGGCCAGCATGACGATCGTGCGCTCGTCAATCCGGCCAATCACCGCCGGCTGCTCGACGCCTTTGGCGGGCTCGACGCCGAGGCGGAAGACGTCCGCCGCCTGTGGGAAGCGTTGAGCGAAGCCGAGACGCGGCTTGCCGAGCACAAGGCGCTGCTGGCGCGCTCGGAGGCCGAGCGCGATTATCTGACTCATGCGGTCGATGAATTGCGCAAGCTCGATCCCCAGGCCGACGAGGAGACCAAGCTCGCCGATCTGCGCCAGATCATGATGAATGCCGAGCAGTTCGCGGCGGCGCTGACGGAAGCCGAAGATGCCCTCAACGGCGATGGCGCAGTGGAAGCGCGCCTCAATGCCGCCTTGCGCAAGCTCGAACGGCGCAAGGACCAGGCGCAAGGGCGTCTCGACCGCATCTGCGAGGCGCTCGACCGCGTGCTCCAGGAAATGGGCGAGGCGCAGCGGGCCTCCGCCGAGGCGCTGAGGAGCTTCGCCTTCGACCCGCGCGAGCTGGAGCAGTCCGAGGAAAGGCTGTTCGCGCTGCGCGCGGCGGCGCGCAAATATAAATGTCCGGTCGATGCACTGGCGCAAATACGCGAGCGCATGGAAGGCGAATTGCAGGCGATCGCCGATGGCGGCGCCGAGCTCACGCGGCTGGAAGCTTCCTACAAGGTGCAGTGCGACGCTTTCGACGAGGCGGCGCGCAAATTGAGCGTGAAGCGCAAGAAGACGGCCCGCAAGCTCGATGATGCGGTGGTGGCGGAGCTCGCTCCCCTGAAGCTCGAGCGCGCGCGCTTCGAGACGCGCGTCGAGACCGACCATGGGCGTGGTGGCCCGCATGGCTTCGACAAGGTCGAGTTCCTGGTGGCGGCCAATCCCGGAACGCCCTTGTCGCCTTTGATGAAGGTCGCTTCCGGCGGCGAGCTCGCGCGCTTCATGCTTGCCCTTAAGGTCATATTGGCGGCCAAGGGGTCGGCGCCGACGCTCGTCTTTGACGAAATCGATACCGGCGTCGGCGGCGCGGTCGCCGATGCGATCGGCGTCAGGCTGTCGCGTTTGGCGCAAGGCCTGCAGGTTCTCGCCGTGACGCATTCACCGCAGGTCGCCGCCCGCGCCGGCAATCACATGCTGATCAGCAAGATGGAAGAAGTCGGCAAGAAGCGCATGGTGACGCGCGTGCAAGAACTCAGCGCGGCGAGCCGGCGCGAAGAGATCGCCCGCATGCTTTCAGGTGCCAAAGTAACCGAAGAAGCACGAGCCCAAGCCGACCAGCTCTTGCGCGCCAGCTCGTGATCAAAACCGCGTGTCTCGTCGGCTACTATAGCACCGACTCGGTGCAATTAGGAACAAAGCATTCACTGCACTTTTATCTAAGGCGCTTCCCAAGTCTGTAGTGGCTTGGCGAGAAGCGCTCATGGAACATTACGACTGCAGTCGTGATGTCCATGGACACAGGATAGCCACCATGATGTGTTTCCATCGACAAAGGACAACCATCTTGGCTGTTCACAGTAGAGGAGATAACTTTGATGTGCGACTATAGTCTGCATCACGTCGCCTCTCGTCCCGCAAAAGTCGGTGACAAGCTGGTAACGTCTGCATTCGACAGCTCGACGACACATGGCTTCTGTGCCGTCGGTGAACCAAATGTGGCTGTATGCCTTCGTCCGGGCACGGAACTTGCTTTCGACAATGACATCGAAAGCAACCAGGCCACGCTCGGGGGGCTCGGCATGGAGATCGGAGAGCTCGGCGGCAAGGTCGCCCGGTTCACCCAGGTCGACATGGATCGGCCGGCCGCCTATCACGATGCGCTCGAATTTCCGAACGGCAAGATCGTGCTGGTGACCCGTCTGCGCAAAGGACAAGTCGCGACTGTCCTGCAGCTGCCCGCCACCGATCAGCCTGGCCATGTGGAGAAGGAAGCCGCACCGGCGCCGGAATTCATCGGCTGACGCTGATATGCTTGGCGCGTGACCGGAAAAGGGGCGTGAGCCGTTCCCTCCGATTGCGCGCCAAGACCAGGAATACCTGATCTTGTTGCTTCAGGCCCTTTCGATCCAAGGCGAGCCAGATCATAGGTTGAGCTGATAGCTCAACGGCAACCTTGCCGCTTTCCCCAGTCGCTATCGACATGTCAGGACCCCTCGCCGCCGCGGCAGTATGTGACGGTCGGCCATCGCTCTTGACTGACTGATTCTTAAGATATATCTTAAGAATCAGTCACAAGTCATATCAAAGGATATATCTCATGTTTGGACGACATCACGATCATTGGGGACGCCATGAAGGGCGTCATGATTGCTCGCCGCGCGGGCGATGGGGACGCGGCGGCCGCGCCGATGATGAAGGCGGCTTCGGCCGCGGCGGGTTCTTTGGCGGGCGAGGGGGGCGGATGTTCGGCCACGGCGACCTCAGGCTGGTGCTGTTGGCGCTCATCGCCGAGAAGCCCCGGCACGGCTATGACCTGATCCGCGCCATCGAGGAGAAATTCGGCGGCGCCTATGCCCCAAGCCCCGGCGCCGTGTACCCGACGCTGACGCTCCTCGAAGAGCAGGACTATATCGTCGCCGAAGCCCAGAGCGGCACCAAGAAGCTCTATCAGATCACCGAGACGGGGACGGCCTTCCTCGAAGAGAATGCGGTCGCTCTCAAGGGCATCCAGTCGCGCATGGATCTTGCGGCACAAGCCTTTTCGATTCATTCCACGCCGGAAACGGTGCGCGAGGCGGTGAGAACCCTGAAGCAGGCGCTTCACATGCGCCGGGGTCCATGGAGCCCTGAGGAAGCCGAAAGGGTGCGCAAGCTCATCGAGGCGACGGCACGTCAGATCGTCGGCGGCGGCGACCATTAGGCACGCGGCGCATCGGCTCTTTGCGATGCGCCGATCCTGACAGTTTTTGGGCTTCGTGCCCTTATGAAGGTCATGCTAAGCGGAAGCGAAAGAGCCGCCAATCATGACCGCAGTCGCGAACAGACCTGTCGAAAAGCTCAATGCCAAGGAGGCGGCCGATGAATTGCGCCGCCTCGCCACCGAGATCGCTCATCACGATGAGCGCTATCATGGTCAGGACGCGCCGGAAATCTCGGATGCCGACTATGATGCGCTGCGCCTGCGCAACGAGGCGATCGAAAAGCGGTTTCCCGAGCTCGTGCGCGAGGACTCGCCCTCGCGGCGCGTGGGCGTGGCCCCGCAAGCCAAATTCGGCAAGATCCGACATCGCGTGCCGATGCTCTCGCTCGGCAACGGCTTCTCCGAGGAAGACGTGCGCGAATTCCTCGGCCGCATCCGCCGCTTCCTGAATCTCGGCGCCGACGCCCCGGTCGAACTCCTGGCAGAGCCCAAGATCGACGGCCTGTCGCTGTCGCTGCGCTATGAGAAGGGCAAGCTCGTGCAAGGGGCGACGCGCGGCGATGGCGCGGAAGGTGAGAATGTCACGGCCAATGTCCGCACCGTGAAGGACATCCCCAATGCGGTCGACGCCAAGGACTTCCCGGACGTGTTCGAGGTCAGAGGCGAAATCTATATGACGCACAAGGATTTCGCCAAGATGAACGAGAAACAGGCGCAAGCGGGCGAAAAAGTCTTCGCCAATCCGCGCAATGCCGCGGCGGGGTCGCTGCGCCAGCTCGACCCGTCGATCACCGCGAGCCGGCCTTTGAGGTTCTTCGCCTATGCCTGGGGCGAGGTGTCGAAACTGCCGGCCGATACGCAATGGGGCGTCATCCAGGCGTTCAAGCGCTGGGGCTTCCCGGTCAATCCGCTCTCGAAACTGTGCACATCGGCCGACGAGCTCCTGGCGCAGTACCATAAAATCGAAAGCGAGCGCGCGCTGCTCGGCTATGACATCGACGGCGTCGTCTACAAGGTCAACCGCCTCGACTGGCAGGAGCGATTGGGCTTCGTGAGCCGGGCGCCGCGCTGGGGCCTGGCGCATAAATTCACCGCCGAGAAGGCGATGACGATCCTCGAAGGGATCGACATCCAGGTCGGCCGTACCGGCGCCATGACGCCGGTGGCGCGGCTGAAGCCGGTGACGGTGGGCGGTGTCGTCGTCTCCAACGCGACGCTCCACAATGAGGACGAGATCGGGCGCAAGGACATCCGCATCGGCGACATGGTCATCGTGCAGCGCGCCGGCGACGTCATCCCGCAGATCTTGGGATTCGTGCCGGAGAAGCGCCCCAAGGACGCCAAGCCCTACAAGTTCCCGGAAACCTGCCCGGTTTGCGGCAGCCATGCGGTGCGCGAGGTCAATGAGAAGACCGGCAAGGTCGATGCGGTCAGGCGCTGCACCGGCGGCCTCATCTGTGCCGCGCAACGGGCCGAGCGCTTGAAGCATTTCGTCTCGCGCAACGCCTTCGACATCGAAGGCATGGGCGACAAGGTGATCGAGGAATTCCTGGAGCTGGGCTTCATCTCATCGCCGCCCGACATCTTCACGCTGGAAAAGCGCAAGGTGAAGGTCGACGAGCTCGAAGGCTGGGGCGAGACCAGCGCCCGCAATCTTTTCGCCGCGATCAACGACCGCCGCAGCATCCCGCTCGACCGCTTCATCTACGCTCTCGGCATCCGGCATATCGGTGAAACCAATGCCAGGCTCCTGGCGCGCGCCTATGGATCGGCGGACGCTTTGCGCGACGCCATGCGCGCGGCCGGCAAGGGCAAGGAAGAGGAGGCGCATCAGGAACTCATGTCGCATGACGGCATCGGTCCGATCGTCGCCGAGGCCATCGTCGATTTCTTCAGCGAGAAGCATAATGTCGAAGTCTTCGACAAGCTTCTTCAGCAAGTCGAGGCGACGCCGCTCGAAGCGGTGCGGCAGAGCCCGGTCTCCGGCAAGACCGTGGTCTTCACCGGCGCGCTCGAGAAGATGACGCGCGATGAAGCCAAGGCCATGGCTGAACGATTGGGCGCCAAGGTCGCGGGCTCGGTGTCGAAGAAGACCGATCTCCTCATCGCCGGACCGGGCGCCGGCTCCAAGCTCAAGGATGCCCAGAAGCATGGCGTCGAGGTGATCGACGAGGCGGAGTGGTTCCGCCGCGTCGGCGGTTAGGTCCTGGTCCGCATTTCGGTGCGCAGCCAGGCGCAGAAGGCCCTGACGGCCGGCGACGACAAGGCGCGCTGTGGCCGAACCAGCCAATAGCTCAAAGCGCTTTCGAGCTTCACGGCGAAGGGCGCCGCCAGGCTGCCATTCGCCAGATGGCTTTCGGCGAGAGAGGCCGGCACCAAGGCGACGCCGTCGCCCGCCGTTGCCGCCTGCACTAGAAATACAGCGGCGGAAAGCCTCGGTCCGCGCGATGCCCAGTCGGGACGGCCAAGGCCCGCCGCCTCGGTCCAGTGATGCCATGACAGTGCCGGATCTTCGTCCTGCAGCAGCGTGACCTTGGCGAGATCCGCAGGTACGTGCAGCCGCGCGGCAAGCTTGGGTGCGCATACGGCGATCACCGCATCATCCATCAGGCGCTCGGCTTTGACTCCGGGCCAAGCACCTTTGCCCGACCTGATGGCGACATCGATGTCGGTGAGAGGTCCCGGCTCGATCAGGGTCTGGCTCTCCGACACCCAGGCTTCGAAGGCGGGATGGCGGGCGCGGAAGCGATGGAGCCTCGGGATCAGCCACAGCGATGCAAAGGATGACGTCGTGTTGATCCGTACCGCGCGCCGCCGAGCTTCGTTGCGGCCGGTCGCGTCCGCCGCTTGCGCGAGAGTGCCGAGCGCCTGCTGCGCCGCCTCGGCGAAGCGCATGCCGGCCTCGGTCGGCACCAGCCGGCCGCCACGGCCGCGGGCGAGAAGGGGTGTCCCCAGATGATCTTCGAGCGAGCGGACACGCCGGCTCACCGCGCCATGGGTGAGGCGCAATTCCTTGGCGGCGGCAACCGTCGATCCGAGCCGCGCTACCGCCTCGAACATGCGCACCGCCTCGAGCGGCGGCAGCTTCGTGAACGGTTCGAGGAAATTGGGGCTGTGACGTGGCTTCACAGGCCGGAACGATAATGCGCTGGTGCCGGCATGGCAATCAACCCCATGTTCCCGCTGCCCAACCCGAGGTCTTAAGCCCATGCCCCATGTCGCCGTCATCAATGGATCGCTCCGCCAGGCTTCGCTCAATGGCCGGCTTGCCCGGGCGCTGGCGAAGCTCGCCGCGCCCAGGCTCACGCTGACGCCTTTGCGGATCGACGACCTGCCGCTCTTCAACCAGGACATGGAGAACGACCTGCCGGCGCCGGTCAGCCGGTTGAAACGAGAAATCGCCGCGGCGGACGCCGTCCTGTTCATCACCCCCGAGCACAACCGCTCGATGTCGGCCGCCATGAAGAATGTCATCGACTGGGGCACCAGGCCCTATGGCACGAGCGTGTGGCTCGACAAGCCAGGCGCCACCATCGGCACATCGCAAGGCGCGGTCGGGACGGCTGCGGCGCAGACGCATCTGCGCAGCGTCCTTGCCTCGCTGGGCGTCGCCCTCATGGGGAGGCCCGAAGCCTATATCGTTTTCAAGGAGAACCTGATGGACGAGACCGGCCATGTGACCGATGAGGCCCTTGCCAAGGTGCTCACCGCCTATATCGATGCCCTGGCCAAATGGCTGGTTCGCGTCGGCGTGGCGCAGAAGTAAATCTGTCAAGGATTTCAAAGAGGAAGCGGAAGGGCGTCGATCACTTTTCAAGGCATCGGCGCAATTTTCTTCAAGCGTCGGGAAGGCGGAATGCTATATTTGGCAGATGCTGCAAATTTCACCCCGTGACTCCCTCGGTGGCGAACCTTTGGCCCCGGAAGATGAGACCCACTTCTGGCGGGTAACGCGGCATGGCGACCTCGATTGCTTCACCGCCACTTTCCGCAAGCATATCTTCCCGCCGCATACGCACGAGACCTATGTGGTCGGCGTCACGCTCGACGGCATACACAGCTACATGCACAAGGGCGTCAGGGTGCGCTGCGAAGCCGGCAATATCTGCTTCATCAATCCCGATGAAGTGCATGACGGCGCGCCGGACAGCTATGGCTATTCCTATCGGATGACCTATCCGAGCCCCGATTTCCTCACCTCGCTGCTGCGCGAAGCCACGGGCCGATCGGTCGGGGCGCCCAAATTCAGCCAGCCCGGCGTGCGCGACCCGGAGCTCGCCCAGATGTTCTGCGACGCGCATCGGGCGCTCGAGGGCAACAAGGAGCCGCTCTTTGCCGATGAGAAGCTCCTCGCCTTCTATCTGACGGCGATCGAGCGCTATGGCGGCGGCTTGCCGTCGATCATCGCCGCCGGACGGGAGTCCGATGCGGTCGCCCGCACCAAGGATTATCTCATCGCCCATATGGCCGAGGCCACCGACTTCCAGGAACTGGCGCGGCATGTGGGCTTGAGCGCCTGGCATCTGATCCGCGTGTTCCGCAAGGCGACCGGTTTGACGCCGCATGCCTGGCTGGTCGACCGGCGCGTGCACCAGGCGCGCGATTTGCTCAGGGCAGGGGAGAGCCCCAGCCATATCGCCGTCCAATGCGGCTTCGCCGATCAGGCGCATCTGACGCGCTCGTTCAAGGCGAGGCTCGGCGTGACGCCCGGGCAATATAAGGCGCTGCTCAACTAGCCGGCGCGCACCTCAGCAAAATCCTTCAATACCGCGGCTGTCGGCGTTGCTAGATACCGCGCCTCTGGAGTTGCCAATGACGAATACTGCTCGTGAATTCAGGCAAGGGGTGATCGACATCCTGCCGGTGATCGCCGCCGCCAGCGTGATCGGCCTGTTATGGGGGACGCTCGCCGCCGGCAAGGGCCTGTCGCCCCTCGAGACCGGTTTGATGAGCTTCGGCGTCTTCGCGGGCGCCGCGCAGTTCGTCGCCATCGAATTGTGGCAAGACCCGGCGCCGTGGTTCTTCCTCACGGTGACCGTCTTCATCGTCAACATCCGCCATGTGCTGATGGGCGCCTCGCTGTCGCGGCATATGGGGAATATCCCGTCCGGCTGGCGCGCGCCGCTGCTCTATATGATGGCGGACGAGAACTGGGCCTTCTCCGAAAGACGGGCGCTCACCCAGCCCTTGACCATGGCTTATTATCTGGGTCTCGGCCTGCCGATGATCGCGACCTGGACGACGACGAGCGTCATCGGCGCACTGGCGGGCGCCTGGCTCCAGGATCCTGCGGCTTATGGTTTCGACTTCGCCTTCTCGGCGCTGTTCATCGGCATTTTGGCGGGCTTCTGGAAGGGACCCAAGACCGGCGCGGTGCTGGCGGCAAGCGCCGTCGTCGCGGCGGTGGCGAAGCTCACCATCCCCGGCGCCTGGTATATCGTGCTGGGCGGGCTCGCCGGCGTCCTCGTCGCGGTGCTGCTGCATGCCGAACAAGAGGAAGAAGAGGCAGAGGCGACATCATGACGATCCATCTCGCGACGCTCGCCGCGATCGTCGGCATGGCGCTCGCCACCTATGCGACCCGCGTCGCCGGTCTCTTCCTGATGCGGCATGTCAATGTGAAGGGCCGCACCAAGGCGGCCTTCGATGCGCTGCCGCCCGCCATCCTCATGGCCGTCATCGCGCCCACCATCCTCGCGACCGGTATTGCCGAAACCATTGCCGCCGGCGTCACCGCAGCATCCGCCTTCCTGCGCCTGCCGATGATCGTGACCGTCCTCATCGGCATGGCGAGCGTCGTGCTGCTCAGGATGATCATCTGAAAGAAGCTGGCCGCTTCCGTCCTCTCTCCCTATCATAGGCTTGGCTTGGTGCCATGCCGGAGCGGAAGGGAGGACAATGGACCAGCAGCAGACTCTGGCGCTTGCGATCATCGCCGGCATGATGGCGCTCTTCGTCTGGGGGCGGTTGCGCTACGATCTCGTCGCCGTCATTGCGCTCATTGCTGCTTACCTTGTTGGGATTGTTCCGGCCGAAAAGGCGTTCTCCGGCTTCTCGAGCGACATCGTCATCATCGTCGCGAGCGCGTTGATTCTGAGTTCCGCGGTTTCGCGCTCCGGCATCGTCGAACTCGTGATGAGCTATGCGAGCTTCGACCTTTCCAAGCCCCGTAGCCAGATCGTGACGCTCACCACCGGCGTGGCCGCGCTTTCAGCCTTCGTGAAGAATATCGGCACGCTGGCGATGTTCCTGCCTATCGCCTTCAAATTCGCACGCCGCAGCGGGACCTCGCCGTCGGTGCTTCTGATGCCGATGTCCTTCGCCTCGCTGCTCGGTGGACTGATCACGCTGGTGGGGACCTCGCCCAACATCATCGTCTCGCAAGCGCGCGAAAAGCTGCTCGGCACGCCGTTCCGCATGTTCGATTTCGCTGCCGTCGGGATCGGTTTGACGCTGGCCGGCATCGTCTTCCTGGCCGTCGGTTACAGGTTGCTGCCGACCGGGCGGCGGGCGACAGCCTCGATCGAGGCCGCATTCAATCTCGATGCCTATGCGACCGAGGTCACTGTGCCAGAGAGCTCGCCCTATATCGGCAAGCCTGTTGGCGAGCTCGAGAAGCAAACGGAGGGAGAGCTCGATGTTGCCGTGCTGATCCGCGGTGGCTTGAACAAGGCCAATCCGGCAAAGAACACCAAGATCAGGGTGGACGATCTGCTCATCCTGCACGGCGAGCCGGAGGTGTTGGAGCGGGCGGTCGCGGTGGGCAAGTTCGTGCTCGTACGTCAGGACAAGCAGCCGACCAAGGAGAGCGCCAGCGACGAGATCGGCGTGATGGAAGCGGTAGTCGGCAACGAATCGCCGTTCGTCGGCCGCACCGTTTCGGAGAATCAGCTCTTCGACCGCTATGACCTCAATCTGCTCGCCGTCAGCCGGCGCGGCAGTCGTATCACCCGAAGGCTCAATACCGTTCGCCTCAAGGCCGGCGATGCCATCGTGCTGCAAGGGAACATGCGCTTCATGCCGGAGGCCCTGGGGGAGCTCGGATGCTTGCCCCTGGCCGAGAGACCCTTGGGCTTGGGGCGGAGCCGGAACACCTATTTGCCGATTGCCATTCTGGCGGCTGCGATGTTGCTGGTGGCGCTCGGCGTGGTTCCGGTGGCGATCGGTTTCTTCGGCGCCGCCACCCTGGTCATCCTCGCCAACTCGATCAACTTGCGCGAGGCTTACAATGCGATCGACTGGCCGATCCTGGTGATGCTGGGCGCGCTCATTCCGGTCAGCGATGCGGCGCAAAGCACGGGCCTCACGGGATCGATCGCCAATCTCGTCTCGCTGCTTTCGGATGTGCTGCCGCAATGGGGATATGTGGCGATCCTGCTCCTGATCGCCATGGGCGTGACGCCCTTTCTGAACAATGCCGCGACGGTGCTGATCCTGGCGCCGATCGCGGTATCGGTGGCGACGTCGCTCAAACTCAATCCCGATCCGCTGTTGATGGCCGTCGCGATCGGGGCCGGATGCGACTTCCTCACCCCCATCGGTCACCAATGCAACACGCTGGTGATGGGTCCGGGCGGCTATCGCTTCGGAGATTACTGGCGCCTCGGCCTGCCGCTCTCCGCGATCGTGCTCGTCATCGGCGTGCCGCTCATCCTGCTGTTCTGGCCGTTGTAGATCGCAAGGCTTGACCTGCGGGCGGATTCAGTCCAGAACCTTATTGTTATAAAACTTATTGGTTATGGAATGACCGCTTCCGACCGGCTCGATCTGACATTCGCCGCACTCGCCGACCCGACCCGGCGCGCCATCCTCGCCCGGCTTGCGCTGGGCGAGGCGTCGGTGATGGAACTCGCCCAGCCCTTCGCCATGAGCCAGCCGGCGATCTCCAAGCATCTCAAGGTGCTGGAGCAGGCGGGCCTCATTTCGCGCGGGCGCGACGCGCAGAGGCGGCCGTGCCGGATCGAGGGCCGGCCCTTCGCCGAGGCCGAGGAATGGCTCGAGGACTATCGCCAGTTCTGGGAAGGCCAGTTCCGCAAGCTCGATGCGCTCCTCGCCGAGCTCAAGGCGAAGAAAGGTAGTCGCGGGCGGAAGCGCTAGGATCGATTTTGTCCGTCGAACAGGGAGTAATGACAAAATGAATGCCGCGACGCCAAAAAGCACTGCAGTGGGCCTCAAGGTCAGCGCGCTCGATGACCGGGAGATCCTGATGACGCGCCTCTTCGATGCGCCGCGCGACCTCGTCTTCGATGCCTTCACCAAGCCGCATCTGATCAAGCGCTGGCTCACCGGCCCCGACGGCTGGTCGCTGCCCGTCTGCGAGGTCGATCTCAAGGTTGGCGGCAGACTGCGCTATGAGTGGCGGCACACTAACGGCACCGGTATGGGCATGAGCGGTACCTTCCGCGAGATCGAGCGCCCGGAGCGCATCGTTCATGTCGAGCTGTTCGACGAGGACTGGACGGGCGGCGAAGCCGTGGTGACGACCGTCTTCACTGAACAGGGGAACCAGACCCTGATGCGCCAGACCATCCTCTATGGATCGCGCGCGGCGCGCGATGCGGTGCTCAAGTCGCCGATGGAGCAGGGTGTCGCCCAGAGCTACGACCGGCTCGCCGCGCTTTTGGCCGCCCTCGAAGCGGGCGCCGCCTGAACCATCCCAATCATCGGACAAGGAGAGACGACATGCAGAAGATCAGGCCGTTCCTGTGGTACGACACGCAAGCCGAAGAGGCAGCGAAGCTCTATACCTCGGTATTCAAGAATTCGAAGATCGGCAAAACGGTGCGCTATGGCGATGCCGGGCCCGGACCCAAGGGCAGCGTGATGACGATCGAGTTCGAGATCGAGGGGCTGGAATTCGTGGCGCTCAATGGCGGACCGCATTTCAAGTTCACCGAGGCGATCTCACTGGTCGTCGATTGCAAGTCGCAGGCCGAGGTCGACGAGCTGTGGGACAAGCTCTCGGCCGGCGGGTCCACCTCGCAATGCGGCTGGCTCAAGGACAGATTCGGGCTCTCCTGGCAGATCACGCCCACCGTGCTGATCGAGCTCCTGAACCATCCCGATCCCAAGACGTCGAAGCGGGTGATGGAAGCGATGCTGCAGATGACCAAGATCGACATCGCCAAGCTCAAGGAGGCGGCTGCCGGATAGGGGCTTGACGGGCGCCGGGTGCCCGGCGTCCAATTGGTTCGCGAAAGCAACCAGGGGCCTGCCATGCGTGCGACAATCCTGAGCGGCATGTTCGCCGTGCTGTTGGGCGGAAACGTCGCACTGGCGGCAGGCTGTCCCGATGCCGAGACCGCGAAAGACGGTTTCCGCCTCGTGAGCAGCGGCGCCGTCAGCGAGGTCCGCCGGCAGTCCGATCTGATCGTGCAAGTATCGAGCTACTTCAACGACGGCGAGGCGCAGACAGCACAGTTCTTCCGCGGCTTGATCGAGATCACCCGGGTGAGCAAGAAGAAGCAATCCTTCATGCTGACGCTATCGGACCTGCGCACCCTGTTTCCCTTGAAGAAGGGCCAGCGCAAGAAATTCGTGTCCATCTGGCTCGATTCCCGCGGCGCGCCCTCGCCGCCGGAGACGACCGAGCTCCTGGTCGCCGGCCAGGAGGCTCTCAAGATCGGTGCCTGCGAATACAAGGTCTTCGCGCCTTCTCGCCGCTGACGGCAGCAAGACGCTTCTCGAATCGGTCCTCTATTCACCCGATCTCGCGGTCATCCTGGCCAAGCGATATGATGACGGCACTGCCCAAGAATCGACGGTCGGCTATGAGGAGATCAAGCCGCTCAAGTCGCAATAGGCGCGCAGGCCTGTTTCAGCCAGTCGAGCTCACGACCTTCGAGAAACGCGCCGACCTCGCGCAGGACGCGCGCGTGATAGGCGTTGAGCCAAGCCAGCTCCTCGGGGTCGAGGAGGCGCGGCTCGATCAGCCGGCGGTCGATCGGACAAAGCGTCAGGGTCTCGAAGGACATCATCGGCCGCTCGCCGCCTTGAATGGCCTCGGGCTCGCGCACCAGGATGAGATTCTCGATGCGGATGCCATATTGCCCTTCCTTGTAGTAGCCGGGCTCGTTGGACAGGATCATGCCGGGCTCGAGCGGCGTCCGGTCCGACTTGTTGATGCGGGCCGGGCCTTCATGCACCGAGAGATAGCTGCCGACACCATGGCCGGTGCCGTGATCGAAATCGAGGCCCGCGATCCATTGCGGCTGGCGCGCCAGCACGTCGAGCTGGCTGCCGCAGGTGCCCTTGGGAAAGCGGATGCGCGACAGAGCGATCATGCCCTTGAGCACGCGGGTGAAGCGATCCTTCATCTCACGTGTGGGCTCGCCCAGGATGACGGTGCGGGTGATGTCGGTGGTGCCGTCCTGATATTGAGCGCCCGAATCGATGAGATAGATCTCATTCTTCTTCATCGGCAAAGCCGAGGCCTTCGACACGCGATAATGGGGAATGGCGGCATTGGGGCCGACACCCGAGATCGAATCGAACGACAGGTCTTTCAGCATGCCGCCCGCATTGCGGAACTCGGCGAGCTTCTGGGCCACGGTGACCTCATCCTGGTCGCCCGCGAGCGCCGCCTGGTCGAGCCAGCACAGGAAGCGCGCCATGGCGACGCCGTCGCGCTTCTGCGCGGCGCGCGCCCCTTCCTGCTCGACCGGGTTCTTGCGCGCCTTGGGCAGGCGGGTGGGATCGGGGCCCGGGACGATAGTGGCGCCCGAGGCGGTGAGGATGGCGCGAATCCGCTCCGGCGCCCAGTCGGGATCGATGAGGACGCGCGCCTTGCTGCTGCCGAGGTTGGCGAGCGAGGCTTCGATGTCCTGAGGCGTGCGCAGGCGGACGATACCCTTGAGATGGGCGGCCACGTCCTCCGGCAGCTTGGCCCCATCGACGAAGAGCTCCGCCTCGCCCTTGCGGTGGAGGATGGCATAGCTCAGCACGACGGGCGTGTAGGCGACATCGGCGCCGCGGATATTGAAGGCCCAGGCGACCGAATCGGGCTGGGTCAGCACCACGGCATCGGCGCCCGACTTTTCCAGGCTCGCGGAAACGTCGGCGAGCTTGTCCTTGGCACTCTTGCCGGCGAACTGGGTCGGCTGGACCGCGACCGGCTTCGCCGGCCGGGCCGGCTGGTCGGTCCACACCGCATCGATGGGGTTGCTGTCGACGGGGGTGAGCTGGGCCCCGGCCTTGGCCGCAGCCTTCTCGAACCGGGCGACCTGATCGGCCGTCATCAGCCAGGGGTCGTAGCCCACAACCTCGCCGGGCTTGAGCTCCTTCTCCAGCCATTCCGCCGGCGGCTCCTCGACCAGGTGGCGGGGCGTGAAGATGGATGTGTCGACCTGTTTGCGGACCTGGATCGTATAGCGCCCGTCGACGAAGATGGCACCCCGGTCGCGCATCAGGATGGCGAGGCCCCAGGAACCGGCAAAGCCGGTGAGCCAGCGCAGCCTTTCGGCGTAGGGCGCCACATATTCCCCCTGGAACTCGTCCTGGCGGGGGATGATGAAGCCGTCCAGATTGCGGCGCTTGAGCTCGTCGCGCAAACGCATCACGCGCTCGGGCGAGAGATGACCTTCCGAAGTGTCGTCGAATGACTGAAACATCGCCTGCATCTAACGGAAAGGTTCCCGATCTGTCAAAGCGCCGGCTTCTCACGAGAACTTGTCGTTTCACCCGTTTCCTTAGCGGCACCAATGAGCTAGAGCGAGAGAGAGCAAGGGCGATTCTTTCATCAAGTGGCGGCAGCCATGAAGTCACGACCGCCTGTCGACCAGGACCTCCTGGCCGTCATCGGGCCAGAAGCGATCATCGAGGCCAACCGGCGGTTGGCGATGCTCGATGCGGTCGCCTATGCGGCGACGCGCATGGTCGCGAGCGACTGGCGCAACCACGTCAAGGATTTCCTCAAGCGCCTCGGCCGGGCCACGGAAGTGAGCCGGGTGACGCTGTTCGAGGTGCACGAAGCGGTCAACGGCGAACGCGTGCAATCCTGCCGCTACGACTGGGCCGACGACGGCCTCACTCCGATCAGCGAAGATCCGCGCTATCACAATATGCCGATCAGGGATGAGGGCGACAACGGCGACGACTGGGCGATCCGGCGTGGGCGCGGCGAGATCGTCAAGGCCAAGCTCAGCGAGACGACCGGCTATACGCGCCAGGTCTTCCTCGAGCACGGCACGCTCTCCTTCATCTCGGTGCCCATCATGGTGGGGCGGAAATGGTGGGGCTTCCTCGGCTTCGACGACTGCAAGGAAGAGCGCAACTGGAGCTCGGAAGAGATCCATGTGCTGAAGACCGCCGCGGCGCTCATCGCCGGCGCGGTCGAGAGCGAAGAAGCGCATGAGCGCGTCAGGCTGTCGGAGGAGCGCTATGCGCTGGCGGCGCGCGGCGCCAATGACGGGCTGTTCGATTGGGATGTCGCGAGCGGCAAAACCTTCTTCTCGCCGCGCCTGCATGAGGTCATGGGACGCAAGCCCGAAAGTCTCGGGGCTACGATCGACGGTCTGATCGACCTCTTCGTCAAGACCGACGGTGATTTCCTGCGCGCCACCTTGCGGCACAAATTCGCGCGCCGCGAAGAGACCTTCGACATCGAATGCCGACACGAGCCCCAGCCCGGCCAGACGCAATGGGTCGTGATGCGCGGCCTCATCGTCTATGACGAGGAAGAACCGCGGCGCGTCGTCGGCGGCTTGCGCGACATCACGCGGCAAATGGACGTGCAGAAGCGCTTGAGCGATGCGGAGCGCAAGCGCGCCAATCTGGCGCGCTACTTCTCGCCCAACATGGTGGACGGGCTTATGCAGTCGGGCGGGCGGCTGGACGAGGCGCGCACCCAGCGCGTGACGGTGCTGTTCGCCGATATCTGGGGCTATACGACGATCAGCTCGGGCATGCCGCCGATGCAATTGATGACGCTCCTGCGCGAGCTGCTGCGGATGTTCGAGAAAGCCATCTTCGCCAATGGCGGCACGCTCGACAAATTCTTAGGGGACGGCCTCATGGCGACCTTCGGCACGCCGAAAGCGGGACCGCGCGATGCCGCCAATGCGCTCGCCTGCGCCTGCGCCATGGCGGATGCGATCGCGCGCTGGAACCGCAAGCGGCGCGAGAACGGACTGAAGCCGATGTATCTCGGCATCGGGTTGCATCATGGCGATGTGGTGCTGGGCGACATCGGCAGCGAAAGGCGTATGGAATTCGCGGTCATCGGCGACACCGTCAATGTGGCGAGCCGCATCCAGGAAATGACACGCGCGCTCAATATCGCGGTGCTGGCGAGCGACGGCGTCATGGAGGCGGCGCGCGCCGAGGTTGGCGAGGACGCGGTCAAGGAGTTCACCGACACGGGCGAGCACGAATTGCGCGGCCGCGCCGGCAAGATCCGGCTGTGGAGCCGGGCGGCGGAGAAGGACTGAAGCATTAGCCGGTGGCCCAATATCAGGGATTATCAGGGATTTTTCGCAAAAAATATCCCACCCTAACGATATCAAAGACTTGGAAAACCGAGCAGGGAATTTGCGACAGCCGAGCAGGGATTTAGGAGGTAGCCGGGCATTCAGCCAAGGGGTTATCCTGTCTCATCCGCATTCCAGGCTGACGCATCTTCCCACCTTGATATTTTCCAAGTCCCATGGCTTGGCCCGCGATTGCAAGAGTTAAATTTCCGGCCGGCTCAGAAGCTGCCGAGTTCCAGCCAAGTTGGCCGGAAGCCACGGTGTTCATAGAATCGAATGGCCTGGTGATTGGGTGCGATTGCGCCGGCAAACTGGTCATGCACGCGACGGCTTGCCAAGAGGCGATCGACTTCGTCCATGATCGCCGTGCCGATGCCCTTGCCGCGGGCTTGTTCAGCAATCACCAGAAACTTGATCTCGGCGACCTGGCGATCCGTGACCAAAGTGTCCGCCCAGGATGGATGTTCGTCCATGTCGTGGATCTCGACACCGGCCAGCCCCAAGGGCGCTGCCTCATTGCTGGTTTTGTCCTTTGCCACGAACAGAAGGCCTTCTCGCGCGCTCCTCATGAGGTGCTGCTGACCGATTTGCCAGGATCTCTCATCGTCGACCCAAGGGCCGAGACCTGGTGAGACTGCCTGGTTATGACGATGGAGTGAAAGCCACAAGGCCTTGAGTGAAGCGACGTCACTCTCAGAGACAGCTTCAATCGCAGCCGATGTGTTCGATAGCGCTCGGGCAGATGGTCGCCGCTGATACCGCGTCAGCGTCACCCATGTGGGAATGAACCCAAGCGAACCATAGAGGCTCACCGCCTTCACATTGTCGGGGATGACGCCGATCAATCTAGCTCTGGCGTCCGACGCCGCCACCCGTTCTTTCCAGGCATCGAGCATCACCATGCCTGTACCATTGCCGCGCCAGGCCGGCAGAAGGACGATTGTCACCAACTCCCAAAGGTCGGCTGGACTATCGAATGTCGCCGTCCAGTCGATGGGTCGCTTGATCGAAAGCATGTACCCGATGTCATTCCCGCCCATGGAAGCCACAAGACCAAAGTACTCGCCTGCAAAGATCTTCTGATATTGGCGCTTTCGGTTCGCCCACGACTCGTCATCGGAAACAAACGGGCCGAGGTGAGGCGCCACTGTCCGATGATGGCGGTGAAGCTCCAGCCACATCGGTCCGAGACGATCGATGTCGGCCGGTATCAAGACTGCAAGTTTCGCATCGCTGAGCAAGCGGGTCCTACTTCCTCACGATCCTTCCTTCGACCTCAGGTGAGATCGTCTTGTGCTCCCTCACATAGGCCATCACGTCATTGGCCATCAGCTTGGCGTCGCGCACCGTGAGGAGGGGCCGCGCCTCCCGGAACATGACATAGCCGTCGCCGCCATTGGCCATGAAATCATTGGTGGCGATCGTGTATTTGGCGTTCGTGTCGAGCGGCTGGCCATTGGCCTCGACCGAGACGACGCGCGCGCCCTTGGGCTTCTTAGGGTCGTACTCGACTTTGAGGCCTGAGACCTGTGGAAAGCGGCCGCCGCCATCCTCGATCTCACTGAAGCCGTTCTCGAGCGCCGAAAGGATGGTGGCGCCCGTCACCTGCAGCTTCATCGTGCGGTTGCCGAAAGGCAACTCCGTCAGCACGTCCTTGCGGGTGATGGCATGGCCGGCGGGGTATTCCTTGTTACCGCGCAAGCCGCCGCCATTGGTGATGGCGATATCGGCCTCGACCGCCTCCTTCAGCGCATCGGCGACCAGATTGCCCATGGCCGCCTCGCCGGTGCGCACCGTGGCGCGGCGGCTGTCGAGCGCCGTCGTCGTGGTGCCGATCGCCACGTCGAGCTCCTGGGCCAGCATTTGGGCGAGCTCATCGGTCTTGGCCTTGGTCTCGGGATCGGGCGTCACGTCCTTGGTATCGATGATGCGGAAGCTCGGATGCCATTTGACCACCCGCTTGCCGTCCTTCTCGGAGATGTCGAAGGCGATATCGGCAATGGTGACGAAATCCGCCTGCTCATAGGATTCCATCATGGCGGTGCGCCCGTCATAGTTGATGAGCAGATCCTGGTCATGGCCGGTCATGATCAGGTCGAAGAGGCGGCTGTCATACATCGCGCGATCTTGCGCATGGCCGGAATGGGTGAGGGCGACGACGAAATCGGCGCCGGCCGCGCGCAATTCCTTGGCCTTGGCGAGACCCGCTTCGAGCGCATCGGTGATCTTGAGATTGCCGGGGCTCGAAGCGTGATAGCTCTCATCCGAGGTCAGGCCGACAATGCCGATCTTGATCGGCCCACGCTCGATCATCAGCGTGTCGGCGAAGCCGGCGATGGGCTTGCCGTCGGCCCCGCGCAGATTGGCCGCAATGAGGGGGAACTTCGCTTCCGCCATTCGCTTCAGGAACACTTCGGGGCCAAAATCATATTCGTGGTTGCCCGGGGTGAAGGCATCGGGCGGCACCAGATTGGTCAGCATGATCGTGTGCTCGCCCTTGTCGAGGCCGGAGAGCAACGAGGGCGAGATCATGTCGCCGGCATGGCCATAGACGACATGGCCACCCTTGGCGCGCTCGGCGCGGACCACGGCATTGAGGCGGGCGAAGCCGCCACGCTCGCCCGATCCTTCGAATTTGTCGATGTCATTGGTCTGGATGAAGGTGACGGTGAGCTGTTCGGCCAGGGCGGCCGTCGAAAGGAAACAGATCAGGACGGCAGTGAAAGCGAGCTTGGGGAAGGACGGCATGGCGACTCCGAAGGGCTATTCCAGGCATTGGACTGCATCACCCGGGTTCAGGCAATGGAGCGGATTTTTCTGCCGCAAGGGTAATTGTGCACTGCAAAAGGTCAAGTCGGATGACTTTATGCGCTTCGGGCATGACGAATCCTTCCCAACGCTTTGATTTTCGCTTCACCCGAGTCCATATCGGGCTTAGCACTCGGTTTTCCTTTGTGTTCGGACTGTGGCTGAATTGCGGTAAATATAGTATTTTCAATGATATAGACTTGCCGTGGGTGCCGCGCGAAGCGGATTAACAGAGTATGAATGGTGTTATGAGTTTTACGCATGCCGGTATGACACGGATGCCTCTGGTGTGGAACTGGGAACCTCTCATATAAGGCCCGTGCTTGTGCGGTGCACAAGATCAGTTAACACCTCACCGGGTGCGATTGCCGAGGGGCCGTTGGTCCGGTGTGACGAACAAGGAGCAGACCATGACCACGACCACTCTCAACCGCGAGACCAGCCGCACCGGCGCTCGCTATGTCCCCGACTTCCTGACCCGCGTTTCGAGCCGCGTCGTCAACTACGTGTCGCGCAGCCGCGCCGAGCGTCAGCTGCAGGCCCTCGACGACCGCCTACTGGCCGATATCGGCATGCGCCGGTCGGAAATCCAGCGGATGGTTTGGGGCAACTAAGCAGCCTCCCGACCGCCTCCAGCGGTTATTCCTGAAAAACGCCCGCGCCGGAAAGGCCGCGGGCGTTTTGCTTTGTTGATCTTGAAGAATACCAGTGTCGACCAGTTGCCGATTCTGAGAGGGCTTGCGGGCAGAAGGCCGCGATTGCGATAGGCGGCGCGCACCCCCTGTTCCTGATCGCGCGTCAGGCCGGACAGAATCAGCGTCCCGCCAGGCGCCAGGCTCAAGGCCAGGTCGCCGGCAAGCGCGATGAGCGGCCGGGCCAGGATATTGGCGAAGATCAGATCATAAGGGGCCCGATCGGCGATCCGCCGGTGCTTGAGGCCGGGCGCCAGGACCGCGCCGACAAAGGCCGATGCGCCATTGTTGCGAGCATTGTCGCGCGTGACCGTGACGGCAATGGGGTCGATGTCGCTCGCCAGCACGGGGCGGCACAGAGCCTTGGCGGCGGCCAGTGCCAGGACGCCAGTGCCGCAGCCCAGATCGAGGACCCGCCTGGGCGCTGTGCGCTTCAATAGGGAATCGAAGGCCAGAAGACAGCCCGAGGTCGTGGCGTGATGGCCGGTGCCGAAAGCGGTCCCGGCATCGATCTCGAGCGAGATGCCGCCCGACCGGCGGCGGGCGCGGTCATGCGAGCCATAGAGATAGAAGCGCCCGGCGGCGACCGGGCCTAAGCCTTCGAGCGAGCGCCGCACCCAATCGACATCGGGCAACGCGGTGACCGCAAAGGCCTGCGGGCCGAGCAGGGGCCGCAACTGCTCGCCCGCCCCGCGGGCTTCGGCTTCGCCCGCGAAATAGGCCACGAGATTCCAGATCCGCCCCGACTCGTCGGTCTCGTTGATCGTGACGGCGAGCGGCGGCTCGGGCTGATTCTCGACGAGAAGGGCGAGCTCGTTGGCGCGCGCTTCCGTCAGGCCCTCAACCGTGAGGGTGCATTGCATTGCCTACTCCGCCGCCTCGCGGGCGAGGAAGCCGCCGGACTGGCGGCGCCAGAGATCGGCATAGAGGCCGCCCTTGCGCAGCAGCGCGTCATGCGAGCCTTCCTCGACGATGCGGCCCTTGTCCATGACGACCAGCCGATCCATGGCGGCAATGGTCGACAGACGATGCGCCACGGCGATGACCGTCTTGCCCGCCATCAGATTGTAGAGGCTCTCCTGGATCGCCGCCTCGATCTCGGAATCGAGCGCGCTCGTCGCCTCATCGAGAATGAGGATGGGCGCGTCCTTGAGCAGCACGCGGGCAATGGCGATGCGCTGGCGCTGGCCGCCGGAAAGCTTGACGCCGCGCTCGCCGACATGGGCGTCATAAGCCCGCCGTCCCTTGAGGTCGACGAGATGCGGGATGAACTCATGGGCATGAGCGCGCTCGGCCGCCTTGACGATTTCATCCATCGTCGCGTCGGGCTTGCCATAGGCGATGTTGTCCTTGATCGAACGGTGCAGGAGCGATGTGTCCTGGGTGACCATGCCGATGTCTTCGCGCAGGCTCTCCTGCGTGACCTTGGCGATGTCCTGGCCGTCGATGAGGATGCGGCCCTTTTGCAGATCGTAGAAGCGCAACAGCAGGTTGACGAGCGTCGACTTGCCGGCGCCGGAGCGGCCGACGAGGCCGACCTTCTCGCCAGGCGCGATGGTCAGATTGAGATCGTCGACGACGATACGATCCTTCTCGGCCGTCTTGCCGTAGTTGAAGATGATGTGTTCGAAGCGGATCTCGCCCTTGCCGACGACGAGGGGCTTGGCGTCCGGCGCATCGATGAGGTTGCGGTCGCGCGCAATGGTCTCGATGCCGTCCTGGACGGTGCCGATATCCTCGAAGAGGCCGGCGACCTCCCACAGGATCCAATGCGCCATGCCCTGCATGCGCAGGATCAGGCTGACCGTGAAAGCGAGCACACCCGTGGTCACCGCATCAAGCGTCCACAGCCAGATGGTGAGCGTGCCGGTCGAGAACAGCAGGAGCGCGTTCAGGACGTTGAGCGCCACGGTCATGCGCGTCGTGGTGCGCAGCGAATTGTAGACGGTGTCCAGCATGTGGCGAAAGCCGTCACGGGCATAGAGATCCTCGCGGTCGGCATGGGCGAAGAGCTTGACGGTCTGGATATTCGTATAGCTGTCGACGATGCGGCCGGTGACCATGGAGCGGGCATCGGCCTGCGCCTTCGACATCTCGCCGAGCTTCGGCACGAAATGGCGCATGACCAGCAGATAGCCAAGGAACCATATGACCAGCGGAATGGCGAGCCGCCAGTCGCTGAGCGCGAAGGCGACGACCGCGCCGGTGAAATAGACACCGACATAGACCAGCACTTCGGTGATCTTCATCACCGTGTCGCGCGTGCCCATCGCCGCCTGCATGACCTTGGTCGCGATGCGGCCGGCGAAATCGTTCTGGAAGAAATCGACGCTCTGGCGCAGCACATAGCGATGCGCCAGCCAGCGGATGCGCATGGCGAAATTGCCGATGAGGCCCTGATGGACGACGGCCTCGTACCAGAATTTGAGGACCGGGAGGATGAAGAGCACCAGCACCGCCATGGTGATGAGCCTGGTCTTGTGGTCTTCCCAGAAGGTCCGGCGATCGGCGGTGCCGAGCCAGTCGACAAGGTTGCCGAGGAAAGAGAACAAGGACACTTCAATCAGCGCCACGGCCGAAGCGAGCGCCGAGCAGACCAGGATCATCGGCCAGAACGGTTTCGTGTAATGCCAGACGAAGCCCCACAGCGTGCTGCCGGGCTTTGTCGGTTTCACAGGCGGAAACGTATCGGTCCGGCTTTCCAGCCAGCTGAATACACGCTCGAACACGGTTTGCTCCAAAAAACAACGCTTCGCCTTTAGGGCTCCAGAAGCGTCGAGGCCGGCCCTGCTTCGCACCTTCGGCGCTTCGCAGGGTTAGATTGCAGGATGCCCTCCGAAGCTTTAGCGAAGGAGGGAAAGCTGTCACTCTCCGGAAATCGTGGCGGTCTTATAGCCGAGCGGAATTAAAGAGGGAAGCGGCCCTGCTTCGCGCCTTCCCGCTCCGCGCCTTCCGGCGCTTCGCAGGATTGGCAAGGGGGCCCTCTGCAGCTTTAGCGAAGGAGGGTCGGCTCTTCGCAGGGCTGGGATGCAGGAAACAGGAACCCTCCGAAGCTTTAGCGAAGGAGGGGCAAATAAAAACTCCGCCGCGGGGGCGGCGGAGTTCCTTGAAGTAATAGCCTTTCAGCTAGGGGTTCGTCGTGCCCTGGCCGGTCGTGCCGCCTTGTGGCGCCGGTTGTTCCGGTGCCGGTGCGGGCGTCGCCGGCTGCTCACTCGAGCCTTGCGGCTGGGTGGGCGTCGGTGTCGCGGGCTGCTCTGTGCTGCCCTGCGGCTGGGTTGGAGTCGGTGTCGGGGTAGCCGGCTGTTCCGTCGTGGTGCCGGTTGTCGGTGCCGGCGGTGTTCCGTTCCCGCCCCACATGAAGAAGGCCGCAATCAACGCCAGAACAATAAGACCACCAATGATCCATCCGGTGCTGCTCGAACCGGAGCGGATTCCCGTATTGTACGTGACATCCGGATCGACCTTGGGATCGGTCTTCGGGCGATATTGAGGATTGGTATCCATTCTCGTCTCCCATCAGATGGACGATACATACCAACGTCAGCCCCAAGGCAAAGTTCCCCGACCTCGAAAAGAAAAAATGTCATTTATCTCAATAGTTTAACGTGAAAATTACCGGATGGCGGCAACCGGCCGGGAAGGCATGGCCGGGTTCCGATAAAAGCGTGCCTGGCTTTCGGCCTGCATGGTAGGAGCGGCCCATGGCCTCCTTTCCGCGTGTGATTCCGCTGGTCGTCGCCTCTGCGCTGTTCATGGAGAACACCGATGGAACGGTGATCGCGACGTCGCTGCCGGCCATCGCCGCCGATCTCGGCGAAGACCCCGTCATCCTGAAGCTCGCCTTCACAACCTATCTCCTGGCGCTCACGGTCTTCATCCCGATCAGCGGCTGGTGCGCCGACCGGTTTGGCGCCCGCAACGTGTTCCGGGCCGCCATCGCCGTCTTCACGCTGGGCTCGATCGCCTGCGGCCTGTCGACCTCGCTCGAGGGCCTGATTGCCGCCCGCGCTCTGCAGGGCATGGGCGGCGCCATGATGGTGCCGGTCGGCCGCCTCATCATCCTGAGGACGGTGTCGAAGAGCGAGATGGTCAGCGCGCTCGCCACGCTCACCATCCCGGCGCTGATGGGGCCATTGCTCGGGCCGCCGCTCGGCGGTTTCATCACCACCTATTTCGATTGGCGCTGGATCTTCTGGATCAATGTGCCGGTCGGCCTCCTCGGCCTGGTGCTGGCGACGATCTATATGCCCGATATCCGCGAGGAGGGCGTGCCGCGGCTCGACGTGCCGGGCTTCTTCCTCTCGGCGATCGGGCTTTCGGCGCTGGTCTTCGGCGCGACCGTCTTCGGGCGCGACGACGTGCTGCCGGCCTATGGCGCGCCGACGCTCATCGCCATTGGCATCGTGCTGACGACGCTCTATGTCTGGCACGCGCGCCGGGTATCCAAGCCGATCCTCGACCTCAAGCTTCTGGACATCGACACCTTCCGGTCAGGGACCGTCGGCGGAAGCCTGTTTCGCATCGGCGTCGGCGCCGTGCCCTTCCTGCTGCCCCTGATGCTGCAACTCGGCTTCAAGCTGACGCCGTTCCAGTCGGGGACCCTCACCTGCGCCGCCGCACTCGGCGCGCTGACGATGAAGTTCACCGCGGCCCGGATATTGAAACGCTTCGGTTTCCGCACCGTGCTCATCGTCAACGGGATCGTAAGCGCCGCGACGCTCGCGGTACAAGGGCTGTTCACGCCGGAGACGCCGCACCTCGTCATCCTCGCCATCCTGCTCGCCGGCGGTTTCTTCCGTTCGCTGCAGTTCACATCGCTCAATGCGCTGTCCTATTCGGACGTGCCGCAGCGCGAGATGGGACCGGCGACAAGCCTCTACAGCGTGGCGCAGCAACTGTCGCTCGCGGCCGGCATCGTCTGTGCCGCCTCGGTGCTCGAACTGGCGCAATATCTGCGCGGCGACCTCATGTTGACCGTGAGCGACTTCGCCTATGCGTTCTTCGCGGTCGGACTCATCAGTGCGCTGTCCGTTGTTTTGCATATGAAACTGACGCCGGACGCGGGCGCGGAGGTGTCGGGCCGCGTCGTCGAGGCCAGCAGGAGCCCGTAGCCCGGCGCCGAGGGTGGTGACGGGCTTACCCTCGCCCCGCAAGCAAAGCGCAGCGGGGAGAGGGAAGGGGCCCGCCGCGAAAGCGGCGGGAAGGGTGAGGGGCTTCAGTCAGCGAAGGCTAACCTGATCCCGCGTTTCAGGTTCCTTTGTTTCAACAAATCCGGCTTATTGAATTCAAGCACAATCACGCAGTTGGCCCCTCACCCTCCCAATGCTTCGCATTGGGCCCCTCCCTCTCCCCGCTAAAGCGGGGCGAGGGCAAAGGGCTACGCCAGCTCGACAAAGCTGTCGAGCACGCGCTTCTCGCCGGCTTTGTCGAAGTCGATGGTGAGCTTGTTGCCGTCGACATGGGTGACCCGGCCATAGCCGAATTTCTGGTGGAAGACGCGGGTGCCGCGCTCGATGTTCTTGCCTTCCGTCTCGCGCGCTACGAGCTGGCCTTCGATGATGTGAGGGGCCGAGCGCATCGCCTCGCCTCTGGCATAGGCCCGCTGTGCCCGCTGCCAGCCCGGCGTGTCGTAGGTGTTGGAGAAGGGCGTGGTGCGTTCGGCGAAGCGGCTCTCGCCGTAGGAGCCGATGCCATAGCCGCCATAGGAGTTCGCCATCGGCGCCACCTCGACATGGGCTTCCGGCAATTCGTCGATGAAGCGCGAGGGCAGGCTCGACTGCCACAGATTATGGACGCGGCGGTTCTGCGCGAAGGAGATGAAGGCGCGGCGCTTGGCGCGGGTGATGCCGACATAAGCGAGGCGGCGCTCTTCCTCGAGGCCGGGGGTGCCCTTCTCTTCGAGCGAGCGTTGACTCGGAAACAGGCCTTCCTCCCAGCCGGGGAGGAAGACGGTGCCGAATTCGAGGCCCTTGGCGGAATGCATGGTCATGATGTTGACCTTGTCGTCGGCCGTGCCCGCATCGGTGTCCATGACGAGGGCGATATGCTCGAGGAAACCCGCCATGGTCTCGAACTCGCCCATCGAGCGCACGAGCTCTTTCAGGTTCTCGAGCCGGCCTTGCGCCTCGGGACTCTTGTCGTTCTGCCACATGGTGGTGTAGCCCGACTCATCGAGGATGATCTCCGCGAGATCGACATGCGGCAGACCAGTCAGGGACTGGCGCCAGCGCCCGAAAGATGCGAGCAGGTCACGCAGCGCGCCGCGCGTCTTGGCCGGCAAATCGTCCGTCTGGCTCATGGTCTCGGCGGCGCGGTAGAGCGATACACCGTCCTTGCGGGCGACCTCGTGCAGGCGCTTGACCGAGGTGTCGCCGATGCCGCGCTTCGGCACGTTGATGATGCGCTCGAAAGCGAGATCGTTGTCGGGGGACGCGGTGACCTTGAAATAGGCGAGCGCGTCGCGCACTTCCTGGCGTTCATAGAAGCGCGGGCCGCCGATGACCCGATAGGGGACTCCCAAAGTGATGAAGCGGTCTTCGAAGGCGCGCATCTGGAAGGAGGCGCGCACCAGGATCGCCATGTCGTTGAGCTTCTCGCCCTTGCGCTGCAGGTTCTCGATGTCATCGCCAATGGCGCGCGCTTCCTCATCGCCGTCCCAGTGCGAGCGCAAGGTCAATTGCTCGCCATCTTCGCGCTCGGTCCGGAGCGTCTTGCCGAGGCGGCTTTCGTTCTTGGCGATGAGGCCGGAAGCGGCGCCTAAAATCTGCGGCGTCGAGCGGTAGTTGCGCTCGAGCCGGATGACCTTGGCGCCGGGAAAATCCTTCTCGAAACGCAGGATGTTGTCGACTTCGGCACCGCGCCAGCCATAGATCGACTGGTCGTCGTCGCCGACACAACAGATGTTCTTGTGGCCCTGGGCGAGCAGCCTCAGCCACAGATATTGCGCGACATTGGTGTCCTGATATTCGTCGACCAGCATGTATTTGAAGCGGCGCTGATACTCCTTCAGCACATCGGGATGGTCCTGGAAGATATGCAGGACCTCGAGCAGGAGGTCACCGAAGTCGACTGCGTTCACGACCCTGAGCCGCGCCTGGTATTCGGCATAGAGCTCGGCGCCGCGGCCATTGGCGAAGGAATGGGCTTCGCCGGCGGGCACGCGGGAGGGCAAGTGGCCGCGATTCTTCCAGTTGTCGATCAGCCCTGCGAGCTGGCGCGCCGGCCAGCGCTTCTCGTCGATATCGGAGGCCTCGAGGATCTGCTTGAGGAGGCGGATCTGGTCGTCGGTGTCGAGGATGGAGAAGCCGGATTTGAGGCCGGCGAGCTCGGCATGCCGGCGCAGGATCTTGACCCCGATGGAATGAAAAGTGCCGAGCCAGGTCATACCCTCGACCACGCCACCGATCAGATGGCCGATGCGCTCCTTCATCTCGCGCGCCGCCTTGTTGGTGAAGGTGACGCAGAGGATCTGGCCGGGCCAGGCGCGGCCCGTCGCCAGTATATGGGCGAGCCGCGTGGTCAGAACCCTAGTCTTGCCGGTACCGGCGCCTGCAAGCACCAGAAGGGGGCCGTCGGTCGTCTCGACGGCGGCGCGCTGCTCGGGGTTGAGGCCCTTGAGATAAGGGGCCTCGGCCCCGGCAAGGGCGCGCGCTGCCAGGCCTCCAGGCTTCTGGGGCGCGGGAGCCTCGTCGAAATCGCCGATATCTATGGGACGCGAAGACATAATAAAGGGCACGAATCCTGTTGGTTTCGTACCCTTATATAGCAACTCCCGAGGGATTCACGAGCGCATCGGCTTGTCCGAAAAGTCCGCAACTTTTCGGGCCGATGCTAATGGAGGCAATTGCCTTTCATGTCCTCGAGTGCGGTCTGGACGCTCCGCCAGGTCTCGGCGGTGCGCTCGGCGCCATATTTCGTGCAAATGCGCTCATGCACGGCGGCCTCTTCCGAGGCCTTCGCGCCATGGACCACGACGAGCTGGCGCGCGAATTCGATGATGGTTGCGTTCTGCATGCCGGCCTCCCTGGCTTCTCGGTTGATGATGAGACTATGCCCGGCGAATGAGTCGATAATATTGCAGTCGGAAGGCGAGACGATTTTTTATGTGACGATTTTTAGTGAAATGCAGCGCAGCACTAACATGCTTGTCGTGTCGTATCGCGAGAGGCGAAATAATTTCAGGACATGAAAAAAGCCGCTGTTGCAGCGGCTCACTTCTCCCGGCCCTCCCCGAAAGAGGGGAGGGACTCATTGTGCGGAAAGGCGCCTATGAGCGCCTCTCAATCAGCTGACACTCGGCGACTGTATCGTGGTCAGCGCAGACTGGATGCGGCGCCAATTCGCGGCGGCTTCGCGATCGCCCTTGGCCTCGCAAGCCGTCGCCCGCTGAGCGGCTTCCAACACGGCCCGCTCGCCGCGCACTTCATGAAGTTGTCGCGCATAGTCCAGGATTTCGAGAGCTTGCATCATGGCATCTCCATAAATGGGGCCGTCCCTGGAAGGTCAGACCATCAAGGGGAAATGCGCGCACAATATGGCGAAGAGGCTATTTTCTCGGAATGCCGATCTTGTGACCGACCTGCGGAGGCAACGGCAATGCCGCATGTGCTTCGCGCATCGCGGTGATGTTGGCGAGCACGTCAGGTGGAAAGGGCGTCGACTTGCGGATATTCATGTCGACATGAATGATGATGACTTCGCTGGTGGCGGCGATCCAGTCATCCCTGGCATGGCGCATCTCGACAAAATAGTGGATGCGTTTCTTGTCGTAATCGAGAAACTGCGTCGCGACCTTGACGGAATCGCCGGCATGCAGCTCGCGCAAATAGGTCACATGCGTTTCGAGGGTGAAGAATGAGCAATTGGTCTTTTTCACATAGCTCGCGCCAAGGCCAAGGGCATCGAAGACCTCATCGCCCGCCCGATCGAAGAGCACATTGTAGTAAGCCATGTTGAAATGGCCGTTATAGTCGATCCATTGGTCCTCAATGACATGGGCGGAGCTTACGAAAGGGGCAGGATAAGCCATCGTCAGGATGCGAATTTTGTGGTTTGACCGGGTTGGTTTAGAAGAAATAGCAAATACTTACGACGGATGACAAATGCGAGCTCTCAAGAAGAACAGCGTGACCCAGGTCATAGGAGACATCAAGGCGATCCTCGGCGATCGGCTGTCGACGGCGCCCGCGGTGCGCGAACAGCATGGCAAGGACCAGACCTGGGCGCCGGGCGCCCCGCCCGATGCCGTGGCCTTCGTCAAATCGACCGAGGAGGTGCAGCGCATCGTCGCCCTCTGCGCCCATTATGAAACACCCGTGATCGCCTACGGCACCGGCACCTCGCTCGAGGGCCATTTCACCGCTCCCTATGGCGGCATCTCGGTCGATCTCTCGGGAATGAACCAAGTGCTGGAAGTCAATGCCGAGGATCTTGACGCTAGGGTGGAGGCCGGCGTGACCCGCAAGGCGCTCAACACGCATTTGCGCGACAAGGGCCTGTTCTTCCCGATCGACCCCGGCGCCGATGCGAGCCTCGGCGGCATGGCGGCGACGCGGGCATCCGGCACCAACGCGGTGCGCTACGGCACCATGCGGGAGAACGTCCTCAATCTGACGGCGGTGCTGGCCAATGGCGAAGTGGTCAAGACCGCCAAGCGGGCCAAGAAATCATCGGCCGGCTATGACCTCACCCGCCTCCTGGTCGGCTCGGAAGGGACGCTCGCCATCATCACCGAGGTCGGCTTGCGGCTCTATGGCATCCCCGAATCGATCGCCGCCGGCGTCTGCCCGTTCCCCTCGGTCGATGCCGCCTGCCAGGCGGTGATCCAGACGATCCAGCTCGGCATCCCGGTGGCCCGAATCGAGCTCGTCGATGAGGAGCATGTGAAGGCCTTCAACGCCTATTCCAAGATCGACCTGAAGGTGGCCCCGACCTTGTTCGTCGAATTCCACGGCACCGAGGCCGGCACCGCCGAGCAGACCGGGCTTTTCGGCGCGATCGCCGAGGAACTGGGCGGCGGGCCCTTCAGCTGGGCGACCAAGGAAGAGGACCGGCAGCGCCTCTGGCAGGCTCGCCATGACGCCTTCTGGGCGACGAAATCGCTCATGCCCGGCAAGGAAGCCTTCGCCACCGATGTCTGCGTGCCCATTTCACGCCTCGCCGAATGCGTGAAGGAGACGCAGGCCGATCTCGCGGCCAACAACCTCTACGGGCCGATCGTCGGCCATGTCGGCGACGGCAATTTCCATGTCGTGCTCTATTGCGACCGCGCCGATGCGGAAGAGCTCAAGCGGGTCAAAGGCTTCTATGACCGGCTCATCCGGCGGGCCATCGCCATGGAAGGCACCTCGACCGGCGAGCATGGCATCGGCTCCGGCAAGATGGGGTTTCTCGAAGTGGAACACGGGCCTGAGGGGGTGGCCATGATGCGACAGATCAAACAGGCCCTGGACCCCAAGAATATCCTTAACCCGGGCAAGATAGTCGCCTTATGATCGCCGTGACTGTCTGGCAAGGGTAGCCTGAGCGACAGGTATCGTATGAAGCTTTGGAAATCGCCCGTACTCTATTTCGGGATCGCCCTCGTCTTGGCGGTCGTGGCGGCTTTCATTGCGCCCTATGTCATCGACTGGGGCAGCTACCGCATGGCGATCGAGAGCTATGGCAGCAAGATGACGGGCCGCCAGGTGACGGTCGCCGGCGAGATTTCCGGCCGGTTCTTTCCCTGGCCGAAGCTGTCGATCCGCGACGTGAAAGTGGCCAATCCGCCGGGCTCCTCCGTGCCGGATTTCATCACCGCCGAGGAAGTGGACGTGCGCCTGACGCTCGCCGGCCTTCTCGGCGGCGAGATCCGGGTCGAATCCATCGGCATCGTCCGCCCGGTGGTCGCCTTCGAGCGGCTCGATACCGGGCAGGGCAGCTGGCACCTCAAATCCGCTGCCGGCGCGGACGACATGCGGATCCTCGACCGCGTCAGGCTCGATCAAATCACTGTGAGCGACGGCGTGGTGCATCTGATCGACAACCGCCGCGCCGGACGCGCCACCCTCACCAACGTCAATGCGAACCTCTCGGCGCAGAACATCGCCGGGCCCTGGCGGATGCGCGGCAGCGCCGCCTATCGCGACCGGCCGGTCGAGATCGCGGTCAATACCGGCGGCTGGTCGCCCGAAGCGCCGTTCAAATTCGGCTTCCATATCGGCTCGGGCGACGGCTCCGGCCTCGTCTATCAGTTCGACGGCGCCAATGACGGCAATCACGTGACCGGCACTCTCAGGATCCAGCCGGCCGCGAGTTCCGATGGCCGAAGCGATGCCGAAGGCCAGCTCCGGCCCTTGGTCATGACGGCGCAAGTGACGTCGGATTTCGACACGGTGGCGCTCGACAAGATCGAGATCGCGCCGCGCGACGGCACCGGCGAAGGCGCCAATCTCCTGACCGGCAATGCCGAGGTGAAGCTCGGCGCCAGCGTCGCGCTCAAGGCCGATCTCAAGGCGACCCGCTTCGATCTCGACGCGGTTGCCGGCGCCAAGGCCAAGAGCCTCATCCGCGAAGGCGGCGGACTGGCCTTGCTCGAGAATGTGGTCGAGATCATGCCGGACGATGTCGATATCAACGCCTCGCTCGGCGTCACATCGCTCATCGTCGGCGGCGAGGCGCTCGACAATGCCAAGCTCGCGGTCGAAATGAACGGTGAGGCGATCCGGATCAAGGAGCTTTCCGCCGGCATGCCGGGCCAGGCGCGGGGGCTCTTCACCGGCGTCTTCCTGGTGACCGATTCCGGGCCGCAGCTCGCGGGCGATCTCGCCGGAGAGGCTGGAAGCTTGCGCGATTTCGTGTCCTGGGCGTGGCCCGAGGGCCGCGAGGACATCGCGCGCGTCTGGACCGGGAGCCGCGGCCGCTTCAAGCTGCAGACCCGCTTCGATGCGACGAACGATCAGCTCCGCCTGCAGGAGGCGAACTACCAGATCGATGAATCGCTGGGCAGCGGCGGGCTCACCATCGGCTTCGGCGAAAGACCGTCACTCGATATGAGGCTCGACGCCTCGGCTCTCGATGTCGATCGCTTCATGCCCAATGGCATGGGCGGCGGCGGCTGGCTCGGCACGGCGGAGCTCTTCGCGCAATGGGCGAAGAACAACGACCTGCGCGTCACGCTGCAGTCGGGCAAGACGCTCCTCAACGGCGTCGATGCCCGCGACGTCGTCATTGATATCGCGGCCTTGAGCGGCAGCATCGACCTCAAGACGATCGAGATCGGCAATGTCGGGAACGCCCGGCTCGAGATCTCAGGCCTTCTGTCGCCGACCGAGACCGGAAGCCGGGGCACCGTCTCGACCAGCGTCACGGCGGATGATCCGCGCAGCCTGCTGCAGCTTCTCGGCCTCTATGCCAAAGACAGCGACCCGGTCTGGTCGCAGGCCCTGGGCAAGACCAATCTCACCATCACCGCCGACCTCAAACCCGACGCGGGGGGGCAGGCCGCCAATTTCCGGTTGCTGGGCAAGACGGGCGATCTCGATCTCGAGGCCAACCTGGCTTCGGCTGGACAGAGCGATCTGCTGACGAGCGAGATCAGCGGCGCGCTCACTTTGCGCAGCGCCACGGGTGCGGGTCTTCTCAAGCTCATCGGCATGCGCCCGGCGACGGATGGGGGCGGAGCGGCCAGGCTTGCTTTGACGCTCACCGGATCGCTCGCCAATGGGCTGGTCGCCGACCTACAGACCGACGTGTTCGGCGCCAAGGGACAGTTCCAGGGCAAGTTCCTGCGCGATGATGGCGTCCTCACCGGCACCGGCCGGGCCGGGATCTTCACCGAACGGCCGGCCGATTTGTTCCTCGCGGCGGGCATCGCCGACTATGCCAGGGGCGCTCTGTCGGTCGAATCGGATGTCGAGATCGCCGGGCCCAAGGTCGAGTTTCCCGACGTGCAGGGTTTTGCCGCGGGCGCGCCGCTCAAAGGCACGCTTTCCTTCGAGGGCGGCAACCGGATGAAGGGCGAGTTCTCGACCGGGCCCGTTTCCTTCCAGCGCCTGTTCGGTCTCGCCTTCATGCCCTGGGACGGCCGGCCGGTCGATCTCGAGCTGCCTTTCGCCGCAACATCGCCGCGCGGCCTCACCGGCGAATTGTGGATCAAGCCGGAATATCTGGAGGTCTTCGACGGCCTCAGAGTGAAGGAGACGCAAATCGGCATCAGCGCCAGCGCTGAAGAGATACGTCTTGCCGCTTTCGGCAAGAGCGATTCGGGCAGCGACGTCGCCATCGAGATCGGCGCCAAGCCGCAAGGCGGCGGCAAATCCGTGGACGGCCGTCTCGTCCTGCCGATCGATCTCGAGCACAGCCTCAAGGATGTGAGTGGCGGCACGGTCGCATCGGGCATTGTCAAGCTCTCGGTCAAGGCCTCGGGGAGCGGGCGCACGCCGGGAGCGGTCCTCGCCAGCCTCAAGGGTTCCGGCAGCTATGATGTCTCTGGCCTTTCGCTGAAGCAGATCAATCCCGAGCGCTTCGTCGAGTTGGTCAGGGCCGCGACGACCGGAGAGCAGCTGAAGACCGCCTTCGCGGCGCTCGGCGCCGATGGCTCGATCGGGCTCGGTGCAGCGACCGGCATCCTCAAGATCGAGGACGGGACGGTCACCATGCCGCCTTTCGCGCAAGCATCGCCCGTGGCCGAGAACAGTCTGGCACCCCGGATCGATCTCGCCGATGGCAGGCTCGATGCCGCCTTGCAGGTCAAGCTCAAGACGCTCGACGATCAACCGCAGTTCGGCGTCACCTATAGTGGCCGTCCCAACGCGCTCACGCGGTTCGTCGATATTGCGGCGCTTGAATCGAAGCTTGGTTTCGGCGTGGTCGAACGCACGTTGAAGGAGCTCGAGAAGCTGCAGTCGGAACAGCAGAAGCTGCTCGATGAAGAGGAGAATCAGCGGCGCGCGGATCAAACTCGGCTCGAGGACTATAATGAGCAGCGCCGCGAATTGCTGCTCCGCCAGAGGGAAGTCGATGCGCATCGGCGGGTGCGTGAGGCGGAAGCCGAGGCCGCCGAGGCCGAGCTCGATCAGGCGATAGCGGAAGGACGCGGCCTCAGCCGCCAGGAGATGCAGCGCCGATACAAGGAACGGCAGGTCCATCGCGCCATCAGACGCCAGGAAGAGCGGGCGCGTCTGGTCCGGGAAGAGGCCGAGCGCAAGGCGCAGGCGGAAGCGGCCCGGCAGGCGCAAGAGGAAGCCGAGCGCAAAGCCAAGGAAGAGGCTGAACGCCAGGCTCAGGAAGAAGCGGCGCGGAAAGCGCAAGCAGAGGCCGAGCGCAAGGCGCAGGAAGAAGCCGCGCGGCAGGCGCAAGAGGAAGCCGAGCGCAAAGCCAAGGACGAGGCTGAACGCCAGGCGCGCGAAGAAGCGGCGCGCCAGGCGCAGGCGGAAGCCGAGCGCAAAGCGCAGGAAGAGGCCGAGCGCAAAGCCAAGGAAGAGGCTGAACGCCAGGCACAAGAGGAAGCCCAGCGCAAAGCGCAGGAAGAGGCCGAGCGCCAGGCGCGGGAAGAGGCCGCGCGACTGGCGCAGGAAGAGGCCGAGCGCAAGGCGCAAGAGGAGGCGGCGCGCCAGGCCCAGGAAGAGGCCGACCGCAAGGCGCGGGAAGAGGCCACCCGGCAGGCGCAGGAAGAGGCCGAGCGCTTGGCCAAGGAAGAGGCCGAACGTCTGGCGCAGGAAGAAGCGGCGCGCCAGGCCCAGGAAGAGGCTGACCGCAGGGCGCGGGAAGAAGCGACCCGGCAGGCGCAGGAAGAGGCCGAGCGCAAGGCGAAGGAAGACGCCGAGCGTTGGGCGCAAGAGGAAGCAGCACGCCGGGCCCAGGAAGAGGCGGACCGCAAGGCGCGGGAAGAAGCGACCCGGCAGGCGCAAGAAGAAGCCGAGCGCCTGGCCCAGGAAGAAGCCGAGCGCCTGGCCAAGGAAGAAGCCGAGCGCCTGGCCCAGGAAGAAGCCGAGCGCCTGGCCCAGGAAGAAGCCGAGCGCCTGGCCCAGGAAGAAGCCGAGCGCCTGGCCCAGGAAGAAGCTGAGCGCCTGGCCAAGGAAGAAGCTGAGCGTCTGGCCAAGGAAGAAGCCGAGCGCAAGGCACAGGAAGAGGCAGCTCGCCAAGCGCAGGAAGAGGCGGAGCGCAAGGCCCGCGAAGAAGCAGCCCGCCAGGCACAGGAAGAGGCGGAACGCAAGGCACAGGAAGAGGCGGAACGCAAGGCGCGTGAAGAAGCCGCCGCCCGTCAGGCACAGGAAGAGCTGGATCGCAAGGCGCTGGAAGAGATGGTGCGCAAGGCGCAGGAAGATGCGCAGGCCACCGTCACCAAGCCCGCGGAAAGGCCGTCCGAAAACGCCTTTGCGCCTTTATCGCCGCCAAGGCAGCCGGACGCTGAGATCTTCGGTCCGCCGGCGCCGAGCAAGTCCAAGGACGTCGCGCCGCGACCCGCTGTCGAGCAGACGGGAGCGCTGGAGCCGCCGGCATCGGCGCCGTCAGAGGCGCAGGTCAGCAAGCCGCCGGCACCGGCGCCAAAGCCCAAGCCGAAGCGCCAGCGCGCCAAAGCGCAAGCGAAAGCGGATCCGGGCGCGCCGCTCGTCCTGGTGCCGCCGCAGAAGGTCGCCAAGCCGCCCAAAAAGCGTGAGCCCGATTTCCTCGAGCGCCTGTTCGGCAAGATCAAGTCGCAGATCGATTAGGTCCGCATCAGGCGATTCAATACCCAGACCCTGAGCGCGCTCGACAGATTGCGCTCGCCGCGACCGCGGTCGATCTCGGCGACGAGGGCGGCAAGCGACTTGCGCTCCTCTTGCGCCGCGGTCTTGAGGACGGCCCAGAATTCAGGCTCGAGCGAGAGCGAGGTGCGATGCCCCGAAATCGTCAGCGACCGCTTGAACGCCTTGGGCATCAATTGTCGCGCTTGTGCCCGTCGAGACGGCGAAGCTCGCGCTGCTTTTCCGCCTCGGCCTTTTCACGCTCCGACCTCGTGCGGCCGAAACGCTCGCGGTTCTCCTGCGCCTGCACTTCCTTTTCTTCGCGCGCGCGGCGCTTGCGGTGACGCTTGAGATTTACGATCTCGCTCATTTGGGACCGATCATGTCCTCCGGCCGCACGATCCGATCGAATTCCTCGGCCGTCACATATTTGAGGCGCAGCGCCTCCTCGCGCAAGGTGGTGCCACGCTTATGCGCGGTCTTGGCGATCTCGGCCGCCTTGTCATAGCCGATCTTGGGCGCCAGCGCCGTGACCAGCATCAGCGAGCGCTCGAGGGCGGCCTTGATATTGTCTTCGCGCGCGATGATGCCGGTGACGCAATGATCGGTGAAGCTTATCGCCGCATCGGCGAGAAGCCTTACCGATTGCAGGAAATTATAAGCCATCACCGGATTGAAGACATTGAGCTCGAAATGGCCCTGGCTGCCGGCGAAGGAGATGGTCGATTGATTGCCGAAGACCTGGGTGCACACCATGGTCAAGGCTTCGCATTGGGTCGGGTTGACCTTGCCCGGCATGATCGAGGAGCCGGGCTCGTTCTCGGGCAAGGAGAGCTCGCCGAGCCCCGAGCGCGGACCCGAACCCAGAAGGCGGATGTCGTTGGCGATCTTGAACAGCGAAACGGCCACCGTGTTGATGGCGCCATGGCTCATCACCATCGCATCATGGGCGGCGAGCGCCTCGAACTTGTTGGGTGCCGAGGTGAAGGGCAGGCCGGTGATGGCGGCAATGCGCGCCGCCACTTTCCGGTCAAAGCCCTTGGGCGCGTTGAGGCCGGTGCCGACGGCGGTGCCGCCCTGGGCCAGCTCCATGAGTGAGGGCAGCGTGCTTTCGACGCGCGCGATGCCGTTCTTGACCTGCTGAGCGTAGCCCGAGAATTCCTGGCCGAGGGTGAGGGGTGTGGCGTCCTGCGTATGGGTGCGGCCGATCTTGATGATCTTGGCCCAGAGCTTGGCCTTCTTGGCGAGCGCCTTGTGCAGATGACGCAGCGCGGGCAGGAGATCGTGATGGATCTGCTCGGCGCAGGCGATGTGCATGGCGGTCGGGTAGGTGTCGTTGGACGACTGGCTCATATTGACGTGATCGTTGGGATGGACCGGCGATTTGGAGCCGAGCTTGCCGCCCAGCATCTCGATGGCGCGGTTGGAGATCACCTCATTGGCATTCATGTTGGACTGGGTGCCGGAGCCCGTCTGCCAGACGGTGAGCGGAAAATGCTCGTCGAGCTTGCCCTCCATCACTTCACGCGCCGCGGCGACGATGGCCTTGCCGATCTTGCGGTCGAGCTTGCCCAGCGACATGTTCACTTCCGCCGCGGCGAGCTTGACGACGCCGAGCGCCCGCACGATCGGCTTCGGCTGCTTCTCCCAGCCGATCTTGAAATTGCCCAAGGACCGCTCCGCCTGCGCCCCCCAATAGCGGTCGGCTCTGACCTCAATGGGGCCAAAAGTGTCGGTTTCGGTGCGGGTCTTGGTCATCGGTTCCTGCCTTGAGAATTGCGAGCGCGGTCTAGCATGGCTCACGGCAGGCTGCCAGATGCATCGGGCAGGGCGGCTGGGATGAAGCTCGAGGGTGTGCTACAGTCCAGCCATGCGCGACAGGACGCCACTCAAGGGGTTGAAGAATCTCGGGCCCACCATCATCCAACGGCTGAACGAGATCGGTGTCTATACCAAAGGCGATCTCAAGCGCATCGGCGCCGTCGCCGGCCATCAACGCATCCGCCAGCGCTATCCCGAGAAGACCATTCCCGTCTGCTACTATCTCTATTCGCTCGAAGGCGCGATCCGCGGCGTGCACTGGAACGACCTGCCGAGATCGGTCAAGGAGGACCTGTTGAGCCAAGTCAGATAGGCGCGCGATTTTGGACCGCGCGCCGACTGTTCATCGCAACAGCTCAATAGGACGCCGAGCGCGCTTTCACCGCAGCGTCGGGGAAATCGCTGAACAGGCCGTCGATGCCGAGATCGTAGAAGACCTTGTATTCGGCGGAGGGATCGTTCTTGTAGTCTGACGCAAGGCGATAGGACTCGCTGCGGAAGGTCCAGCTGTGGACGAAGAGACCCGCTTCATGGGCATCCTTCACCACCGCGGTCGGCTCGATCAGCACGCGGTCGCGCTCATCCATCTTGCCGTCGCCATTGAGGTCGTCGGGCTTGCCGTCATTGTTCGCGTCGACCTGCTTCGAGGGCTGGATATAGGGCTTCCAGGGCGCGACGCCGTCGGCATAGGTCTTGATCTCGGCAAGGCCGGCCTTGGTCACGAGGTCCTTGTAGGTGCGCTTGTCGCCGGCGACGACGAAATCATAAGGCTGGGCCGAGGGCACGGCGAGGGTGATGTTGCCGTCCTGGTCGAGGCCGTCGGCATCGACGAGCTGCACCAGGCGCACATTGGTCTTGCCATGCAGATATTTGAGATTGCCGACCTCAAAACTCTGGATGATCACCGGCGAGGTCTTCTCCGTCCAGCCTGCCGCCTTGAGCGCGTCGAGCAGCTTGTCCTCGAGCGGCATGCCGAGCTGTGCGTGATAGGTGGGATGCTTGGTCTCGGGATAGATGCCGATGACGCGTCCGCGCGCCGCCGATTCGGCCTTGGCGAGATCGATCACTTCCTGAAGCGTCGGGATCGCATATTTGCCGTTATGCGACTGGTCGCGATCGGCCATGGCCTGCTTCGCCTTGAGAGTCTTGATCTCGGCCAAGGTGAAATCGCCGGCGAACCAGTCCTCGACCTCGACGCCGTCGAGAGTGCGCTTCACCTTGCGGTCGGCGAATTCCGGATGGTCGGCGACATCGGTGGTGCCGCCGAGCAACGGCTCGTGGCGGACGATCAGGACACCGTCCTTGGTGATCACGAGATCGGGCTCGATGAAATCGACTCCCGCCTCGATCGCCAGTCTGTAGCCCTCGAGCGTGTGCTCGGGGAGATAGCCCGGGGCGCCGCGATGGCCGGTGACCAGAGGCGGCTTGCCGTCCAGGGTCTTCTCGAGAGCCATCGCCGGATCTGAAATGAGCGCGACCGCTGCCGCGCAAACCATGAGAATTGTCCGCGTCATGTTTGGTTTTCCCTGTGAAGAGCGGCAAGCGACTCAACGAGCCGCAGGTCCGCTGTGGGGAAACGATGGTGATGCCGTGTGACGCGAAGATAACGGTGCGGTGAACAGAGGCGCTCAATCAACGCGGATATTTGCGCGCCAGCCAGACCATCGCGGCGAAGGAGGCGAGGGCGAAGAAGATGGCGATGGTGAGGCCGTTGCCAGGGCCGACCTGATCGAGAACGATGGCAAAGAGTGTCGGCGCGACAGCGTTGAGGATCAGTTGCGGCGTGGTGAGGGTGCCGATCACCAGGCCATAGCCCTGACGCCCGAAGAGGCTCAAGGGGACGATGCCCTTGATGATCGATATGAGGCCGTTGGACATGCCGTAGAGCAAAGCGAAGACCAGCGCCGCCCATAGAGCGAAGTGGCCGCCGGCGAAAATAACGAGCGCCAGAGGCAGCAGTCCGACGGCGATGAGCCCCAGGGTCATCGTCTTCACCCAGTGGCCGGCGAGGATGTCGCCGATGCGGCTTGCGACCTGGGACGGGCCGATGAGGGCGGCGAGCGTCACGGAAGCGGCCGCGGTGAAGCCCAGGCCTTCGAAGAGCGGCACCACATGGGCGGAGATCGAGGAAAAGACGATGCCGTTCAAGGCGAGGACGGCGGCAAAGGCGATCATGGCGCGGTTGCGGTCCGCACCCGTGAGGACCGGGGTCGTCACCGGTGGCGGCGCCTCCTGATCGGAGGGGACCTGCCGCTCTTCGCCCTGGCCGAGGACCAGAAGATGCAGCGGCAGGCACAAGAGGAGGTGGAGCAAGGCATAGACCAGGAAGGCGTTGCGCCAGCCGATCTCCTGCGAGAGGAGATGCGAGACCGGCCAGAAGACGGTCGAGGCGAGGCCGCCGAACAAAGTGAGGTAGGAAATCGCGCGGCGCGACTTCTCGCGCGCCACCTCGGCGAGGGCCGGAAAGGCCGCGTCATAAAGGATGAGGCGCATCGCGGGGCCGAGCGCCAGCCAGCCCAGGACATAGATCCAGGGCTCGGTCGCGAGTGACAGGATCAGGCAGCCGAGTGCCGCAAGGCCTGAACCCATCGCCATCATGCGCCGGCCGCCATAGGTGTCGATGGCCCGGCCGGCGGCGCGCGAGATGAAGCCGCTGATCAGCAAGGCGGCCGAGAAGGCGCCGAAGATGAGGAACTTCGACCAGTGGCGGTCGGCGGCGATATCCATGGAAAGGGCGCCCAAGGCGTAATAGGTCGTGCCCCAGCCGATGATCTGGGTGATGCCGAGAGCCGTTATGACGCGCCAGAGAGGCAATATTCTTCTTCGCATCGGCTTATCCGAAAACCGGGATGGCCGGATTTAACCCGGCCACGAGCTTTTCGGGCCGATGCTCTTCCTAAAGTTCGTCTTTCCAGATCGGATTGGTCCAGGCGCGCTTGCCGGCCTGATCGATGACGACCACGCGGAACCACGGGCTCTGCCGGTTAAGGAGCCAGCCTTTCTCCAGCTTGCGCAGATCGAGCGTGGCGGAGGTGATGGACTTGCCGATGCGCATGACGGTGCGAGAATGGCCGCAGACCACGACGATGGTGTTGACGGGCGAGGAGGCGACAGTGAGCTCGGGGCCGTGGATCGACACTTCGTGAATGAGCGGGCCTTGGCTCGAATAATAATGGCCGTTCTTCAAGGCATCGAGCAGCGCATCGGGGTCGTTCGCCTCGGCCTTCACATGCACCCAGCCGCCGAAATGATCATCGTGATGGAAATGCGCATCGTCGGTGGCGAAAGCGGAGAGCCGCTTGCCTTCGTTCAGCAGCTGGTCGAGCAGATAAAAGCCTTCGCCGCGATCGCATTCGACGGCGCAGCCGTGATTGTAGATCTCGACCGCATGGGCGACATCGATGGCGCGCCCGTCCTCGATGGTGAGCTGCGACCAGGCAGGATGCGCGATGCCGATGAAGGCGCCGGCCGCGGCGGCGCGGCGCGCGACCTGCACTCCGCTCTCTTCCGGCGCGCAAGGCTCGAAATCGAGCGGCAGTCCCGCCGCCACGATATGCCAGAGCTCGCCGGCCGAGGTTTCGGGCGCATGCAATTCGGAGCCGATGATGGTGGTGAAGCTGTTGGAGCGAAAATTGCGGGTGTCGGCGACCGGCCAGTCGTAATGGCCGATGAAATGATCCGACAGCATCATGAAGTCGTAGCCCGCATCCTTATAGGCCTCGACGACCTTGCCGGGCGCGAGCGCGCCGTCGGACAAAGTGGAGTGGGTGTGGAGATTGCCGCGCCAGAACCGGCCCGGAAGCGAGAAAGGCGATAAATCGGCCATGGAACCCTCAAATTAAGGGTTTCTCGCTATCTTATTCGCAATTCCCGCTCAATATGCATAATATGATTATAACCATACGTAATTTGCACGGATGCATGAACGGTACTACCGAGGAATGGCGCGATTGCGAGACTTGCGGCAGCAAAATGCCGGTCCATGACCTGGTGCGCACCTGGTGTGATGGTTGTGGGTGGAATCTCAGCGACGCACGATCCTACCGTGACGTCATCGATGAGAAAATCGATGCCTTGGGCAAGGTTCATGGCGCGTGGCTCCTGGACCAGGTCATAACAGCCTCTGAGCGCGACCTCAGGCCTCGCTTGACCGTGCCCAGATTGGCGGCTCTCGTCATTTCGGTCCTGATCCTCATCGCCAACATCATTGTCGGCCTGGCGGGCCTAGCCCTGATCGTGTGGGGATGGCCGCATGTCATGTTCATCATCGGCGGCCTGGTGCTTCTCGCCGTCGCTTGGTTCCTGCGGCCGCAATTCGGCGCGGTGCCCGACGACTGCCTGGAGCGAAGTGAGTTTCCCAATCTTTTCAGCATGGTCGATGGTATTGCCGGACAATTGTCGATGACCCCCATCGAGCATATCAGGGTCGATCACAATTTTAACGCATCGATGGCCGAGGTCGGCCTCGCCAGGACACCCGTACTGACCATCGGATTGCCTTTGTGGGCAATCCTCAACGGTCAGGAGAGAATTGCCTTGATGGCGCACGAGTTGGCGCATCGCGCCAATCGCGACCCCGCCCGCAGCACAGTGATCGGCTGGGGACTGTCGGCGCTCGACCGCTGGCTCTATCTCATGGACCCGATGGATCAGCGGGTGCGAAACCTGGCGGATGTCATGATGCATCTACTGCTGCGCCTCATCGGCGGAGCGATTGCCGGGTTGCGCAAGCTGCTCGCCAGTCTTCTCTTTCTCGACAGCCAGCGCGCCGAATATCTGGCCGATCATCTGGCGGCAAGGATCGCCGGCCCTGTGGCGAAGGTGAAACTTTTGGGAAAGCTTGGTCTCGACCACAACCTGAAAGCCGTCGCCGAGCGGGCCTATTATGCCGGCGATACCGACGGCCGGTCGGTCATCGACGCGTTCCGGGCTTTTGTGGAGACGGTGCCGGAACGCGAGATGGAGCGTGTCCGGCGGGCCGACGAACAGGAGAGTTCGCGGATCGATTCAGCCCATCCGCCGACCGCATCGCGCATCAGGTTCATCAAGAGCCGGCACTATGAATTGCCGCTCGCCATTCTGAGCGACTCGCTGTCGCGTGCGATCGATGAAGAATTGCAGCCGTTCCATGAGCGCCTGTCGATGAGGCTGATGGACGATGTCGTCGAAAGGCCTGATGGCTAGACCGACATCTGCATGCCGAGCTCGACGACGCGTTCCGGCGGGATGCGGAAGAATTCGATGGCGCGCGCCGACTGGTTGGCCAGCAGGATGAACAGCCGCTGCTGCCAGAACGGCATGCGCGCCTTGGGCGATGTGCGGATGGCGCGACGGCCCATGAAATATGAGGCTTGGCGCGGATCGATCGACAGTCCGTAAGGCTCGCACATGCGCAACGCCGCCGGCACGTCGGGCTGCTCCATGTAGCCGAAGCTGGCCTCGACCAGGAAAGCGCCAAGCGGCAGCTTCTTCACCTCCACCCGCTCGTCGCGCGGCACACGCGGCACTTCCGCCGTCTTGACCGAAATGAACACCAGTATGTCGTGCAGCACGCGATTATGCTTGAGGTTGTGCATGAGCGCGCTCGGCGCATAGATGGGATCGGTCTGCAGGAAGACGGCCGCCCCCGCGACCCGGGTGGGCGGGCGGCGCTCGAGCGTCGCGAGCAGGCCTTCAAGCTCGACACTGTCGCGGCGCAGCTTCTCGGCCAGCAGGGAACGGCCGCGCAGCCAGGTGAGCATGGTCACGATGATGACGAAGCCGATCAGCACCGGGACATAGCCGCCGGCGATGAGCTTGGTGCTGTTGGCGGCGAAGAAGGTGAGCTCGACCAGGAGAATGACGAAGAGGACGGGCAGCACGATGGCCGGCGGGAAGTGCCTCGCATGCCAGAACACGATGAGCGCCAAGGCCGTGTCGATGATCATCGAGATGTTGACGGCGATGCCGTAGGCGGAAGCGAGATCGGCGGAAGAGCCGAACAGGAGGACGAGCAGGATGACGCCGGCGAAGACGAGCCAGTTGATCTGGCCGATATAGATCTGGCCCTGCTCGGTGTCGCTGGTATGGGTGATGTTCATGCGCGGCAGGAGGCCCAGCGAGATGGCCTGCTGGGCGATCGAGAAGGCGCCGGTGATCACCGCCTGGCTGGCGATCACCGTCACCAGGGTGGCGAGCACGACCAGCGGGATCAGCCCCCAGGACGGCGCCATCAGGAAGAATGGATTGGTGACCGCCTGCGGATTGGCATGCACGAAGGCGCCCTGGCCCAGATAGTTCAGGATCAGCGCCGGCAGCACGATGAATACCCAGGCCATGCGGATGGGGGTACGGCCGAAATGGCCGAGATCGGCATAGAGCGCCTCGCCGCCCGTCACCGCGAGGAAGACGCCGGCGAAGATGATGAGGCCCATGCCCGGATTGAAAATGACGAATTTCGCGGCATAGATCGGGTTGAGCGCCAGGAAGATGCTGGGATCATCACCGATGTGCAGGAGGCCGAGCACGGCAATGGTGATGAACCAGAGGATCGTGATCGGCGCGAAGAGCGACGCCACGTTGCCCGTGCCGCGGTACTGGAAGGCAAACAAGGTGGCGAGGATCAGGAGGGTGATAGGCACGACGTAGGGATCAAATCCGGGATTGATGACGGTCAGGCCTTCGACCGCGGACAAGACCGAGATGGCGGGCGTGATCATCGCATCGCCGAAGAAGAAGGCGGCGCCGACCACGCCGAGGATGAGAACGAAGCTGCGCTTGCCTCTGAGCGCCTGCTCGGCCAACACCACGAGGGTCAGGATGCCGCCTTCCCCCTTGTTGTCGGCCCGCATCAGGATCAGCACATATTTGACGGTGACGATGAGGATGAGAGCCCAGATCAGCAAGGATACGATGGCGATCACATCCTCATGCACGCTGCCGCCGGCGCCGGCCACATGGGCGAGGGATTCGCGCATCGCATAAAGAGGCGACGTGCCGATATCGCCGAAGACCACGCCGATGCTGGCAAAAGCGAGCTTCAGCTTGCGACGAAAGTCCGCGCGCGACGCCTCAGTGGCGGCAGGCTTGGATGGGTTATCACTCATGCTTCGGCCAAGGCTGGTTTCACCGCCCGGCTACTCCACCGTTACGACGGAGCGGCATTCAGCAGGAAGACCTGTAATGGTCAAGGGCTTGGGTGGCTTGGGCGGCTTGGCATTGGGATCGCGCTTGGGCGGCCGCCAGGGCGCATCGCTATACCAATAGGCGAGCTCTTCGCCGCAGCCCGTTCCATCCTTGGGATTGGGCGCCCACTGATCCTTGCAGCCGCCATTCTGGCATTTGATGCGGATGTGGAAGTGATAATTGTGCCCGTAATAGGGGCGCACCTTGGCGAGCCATGAACGGTCGCCGGTCGCCCAGCGGCACAGCTCCTTCTTGATCGGCGGATGAACGAAGATGCGGGCGACGTCGGAGTAGGATGCAGCGCGCTTGATGAGACGCGCATGCGCCTCGGTCCACACGCTGTAGTCCATCGTCTTGCGGTCCTTGACCACCAGCCTGGCGCTGATGTTCTCGCGCTCGGCGCGCGTCAGCGTGCGGTTGGGCATCGGAGTCAGCCAGACATCCGCGTCGAGGCCGATCTGATGGCTGGCATGGCCGGTCAGCATGGGTCCGCCGCGCGGCTGCGATATGTCCCCGACCAGCAAGCCGTTCCAGCCGTCCTTCTCGCGCGCATCCTCGGCCAGGTCCTCGAGCAGGGCGATGAGTTTGGGATGGCCCCAATTGCGGTTGCGCGACAGGCGCATCACTTGCCAGGCCGGCCCGTTGATCGGCAGCGCCTTGGCGCCGGCAAGGCAGCCTCTGGAATAGGAGCCAAAGGAGCGCGCCGCCATGCTGGCCGGCGTCTTCTGGGCGCCGAACAGCTTCTTGGCGGGGATGTCGTTGATCGCCTGATTGGCGATCGCCGCGAGCGTCGATGAATCGGCGGCCGGGATCGGGTCCGTGTCTTGCGCTAAGGCAGACGGAGGCGAGAGGAGCAGGACCAGGAGAATTGCAGCTAACCTGTGCACAGCTTCACTTCTTTCTGAATGAATCGAGAGAGACGACACGGCCGGTGTCCGCTTCGGCGGCGGCAGGATCAGCGGCGGTTACGGCAGGCTCAAGCACGGCGGGTTTCGCCAAGGCTTCGGGCTCCTTGGCCGGGGCTTCCACTTTCACAGTCTCGAACTGCAGGCCGAACTGGACATGAGGATCGAGGAAGCCCTTGATGGCGTTGAACGGGACGACAAGCTTTTCCGGGATGTTGTCGAAAGAAAGCTCGACCTCGAATTCGTCCTCGCGCACCTGCAGGTTCCAATATTGATGCTGCAGCACGATGGTCATCTCGCGCGGATATTTCTTGTCGAGGCGCTCGGAGAGCCTGACGCCCGGATAGCGGGTGTCGAAGGCGATATAGAAATGATGGTCGCCGGGGAGGCCGGTCTTGACGATCTTGCGCAGCGACGCGCGCACAACACCTCTGAGCGCTTCCTGCGCGAGGAGATCGTAGCGCATCAAATCTTCAGCCATGTCCAGTCCCCGAAGCCAACGATTCACTCGCTATAATACTAGAGCGCCAAGGGTAGAAGTCATTAAAATGAGGGAGGAAGTGCAGGCTTCTGTTGCCAGGTGCCTGCGAACCCCGCCTTAGCCGGCAAAGGCCAAGGACTTTGATTTCGGCTTATCGCGCTGCATTAAGCAGCGAGAGCGGCCGGAGCATAGTTGTCATTGGCAACTATTGAATGGCCCGTTACGTCGGTACCATCTCGGGCAAAAGCTCACCCTTTACGCCCTCGTCGATCCTATTTCGCCCCCAGCACAGGCCGCGGGCCATGACTCCGCAGTCTATGGTGGAGGCGCCGGGTACCGCCCCCGGGTCCGATGGGTTTATTACGATGGCCATTTATCGCCATAGCCGCCCCTTGCGGGGAGGCGACCCCAATATAGGCGGGTGGATGGCGGAAGAAAAGGGCACCCTTTACGCAATGTAATGGCGGCTTTATCCGCAAAATAGCCATGAATCGGAACCCAACTGGCAAAAGTGCCGCATGGGTGCGGTACCGAACCAAGTCACGGGGACATAAAATGAGCACCGATTATGCTGCCGACATCCGCAAATATACCGCCAATGTCGACGACAAGGCAGTCGCATCGATCGTGAAATTCTGCGGCATCGCGCTGCGCGGCGCCGATTCCCAATGGGTATCGGTAACCGACCCCGCCGAGGTCAAGCGGGTCGTCGACGGCTTCTGCGCCAAGAAGCTCGGCCTCGACGCCAAGGCGGCGGAGTCCGCCGTGAAGGCGGTCGGCGAGAAGATGAAGGCCGACAAGACCAAGCACCGGGTCACGGTCTACTACCTGGTGGCCGAGCATACCGGAACCCTGGGCAAGCTCGCCTGATCCAAGTTGTTGACGGCAGTGCTTTCGGCTCTGCCGTCTCCATTGAGGCCGGGGGGCGGAATCGGCTAGATTCGCGCCATGCAGCAATATCTCGACCTCATGCGCCATGTGCGCGACCACGGCGCCCGCAAGGACGACCGCACCGGAACCGGCACGCTCTCGGTTTTCGGCCATCAGATGCGCTTCGACCTGGCGCGCGGCTTCCCGGTCCTCACCACCAAGAAGCTGCACCTGCGCTCGATCATCCATGAGCTCCTGTGGTTCCTGAAGGGTGACACCAATGTCAAATATCTGCGCGACCATGGCGTCACCATCTGGGACGAATGGGCCGACAAGGACGGCAGTCTCGGTCCCGTCTATGGCGCGCAGTGGCGCTCGTGGCCCACGCGCGACGGCAAGACCATCGACCAGATCGCCGATGTCATTGCCCGCATCCGCAAGAACCCGGATTCGCGCCGCCTCATCGTGACGGCATGGAATCCGGCCGATGTCGACAAGATGGCGCTGCCGCCCTGCCACTGCCTGTTCCAATTCTATGTCGCCAACGGCAGATTGTCGTGCCAGCTCTATCAGCGCTCCGCCGACATCTTCATCGGCGTGCCGTTCAACATCGCCTCCTATGCGCTCCTGACCCACATGGTAGCGCATGTCACCGGCCTCAAGGCCGGCGAATTCGTGCATACGCTCGGCGATGCGCATCTCTATCTCAACCATCTCGATCAGGCGAATGAACAGTTGAGCCGGATGCCGCTGCCCTTGCCGCGCCTCATCATCAAGCGCGACGTCAAGGAGATCGACGCCTTCCGCTATGAGGATTTCGAGATCGCGGGCTATCAGTCGCATCCCCATATCGCAGCACCGGTCGCGGTGTAGCGGGCATGGAATTCATCGGGCCGGATTTCCGCGCAGGCCTGCGCGAGACGCTCTACCGGCCGTTCAATCCGGCCGGCCTCGCCGAGGCGATCTGCATATTTCTCGCGCTTTTCATCCTCAATCAGCTGATTCTGCAGCCGGCTTTCGCCGTCGGGATAGCTGCGGCCGAATCAGGCCTGGCCAATCTCAATACTGAATTTCTGCGCGGCGCCATGTTCTCGATCCTACCGGCGGGACTGATCACGGCCTATCTCGCCTGGCTGTTGGCCCGCCGCCACGGCGCGGACCCCAGAGAGGTTCTGGCTCTACGCTTTCCAGCCTTGGGTGCTGCGGGATGGGTGGTGATTCTGGGCGGATTCATCGCGTCTCTCCTTGGCGTCTTTGCCATCATTGCCTGGCTCTTTGATTTCGATCTCACATCATCGGGCGAGGTCGAGAAGGCAGTCATGCGCTTGAGCGGCGATCCGCTCTTCTATCTGATTGCCGCCGGGCTGGTGATCGGCGGACCCCTTGCGGAGGAGATGACATTCCGCGGCCAGATCTTTGCCGCCCTGACGCAAAGCCGACTCGGCGTCACCGGTGCCTCGCTCGTCACTTCCGGCCTATGGGCGGGCGTCCATATCACCGAGCCCTTCCATGTCGTTGCCTTGTTGTTCCTCATGGGCCTCGTCCTCTCCTGGCTCCTTGTGCGTTTCGGCAGCCTGTGGGTGCCGATCGCGTGCCATGCGGCATGGAACGGCTTGCAGGCGGTGGCGCTCTCCGGGATGACCCAGCAATGATCGAGGTCCGTCCGATCAGGCCGGGGGAAGGGGCCGCACTCCTGACGATGGTGCGTGCCTTGGCCGAATCGCACGGCTTTCTCGACAAGCAGACGGCGACGGCGGAGGATCTCGAGCGGGCGCTGTTTGCCGAGCATCCCATCGTCGGCTGCCTTCTCGCCTTCGTCGACGGCAAGCCCGCAGGCTGCGCCTTCTGGCACAGGAGCTTCACCACGGCCCGCGGTCGCGAGGTGATCTATCTGGAAGATCTGTCGGTGCTGCCGGAATTCCGCCGCAAGGGTGTCGCGCGCGCTTTGCTCAAAGATCTGGCGGGCGAAGCCAAGCGGCGCGGCTATCCGAGCATCTATTGGCTCATGAAATCCTGGAATGAAGGTGCGAGAGCCCTTTATGCGGAGACGGGGGCGGAGATCGAGGAGGGCCTTGTGTTCTGCCGGCTCGCCGACGAGGCCTTGACTCTGTGGGCGGAGAAGGCACCGTGAAAAATCCGCGCATCGCTTTCGTGGTCGCGGTCGCGCGCAATGGCGTCATCGGGCGCCACGGCGTGCTGCCCTGGCGCATTTCGTCCGACCTCAAGCGTTTCAAGGCGATCACCATGGGAAAGCCGGTGATCATGGGCCGCAAGACCTGGGAAAGCCTGCCCAGGCGCCCCTTGCCAGGCCGGCTCAATATCGTGGTCACGCGCGACCGCCATTATCGGGCGGAGGGGGCGGTGGTGACGGCGAGCGTTGCCGAGGCCCTGGCGCAAGCACGGCAGACGGACAGCGATGAGATCTGCGTCATCGGCGGTGCCGAGATCTTCCGCCAGATGCTGCCCATGACCGACCGGCTCTATCTGACCGAAGTCGACCTCACACCCGAAGGCGACGTCGTCTTTCCGCCGCTCGATGAGAATGCGTGGCGTGAGACATCGCGCGAAGCCCATGCGCGCGCCCAAGGCGATGATGCGGGCTTTGTTTTGCGCGTGCTTGACCGGGTGGCTTCCGCCCCGCAGAATTGAATGATGGTTCAAAATCTTAGCGATCCCGACGTCCTCATCATCGGTGCGGGGGCGGCCGGCATTGGTGCGGGCCGGGCCCTGGCCAAGGCCAAGATCCCGTTCCTGATCATCGAAGCGAAGGACCGGATCGGTGGGCGCGCCTATACTGACACCACAAGCCTCGGTCATTTATGGGACCAGGGCTGTCATTGGTTTCATTCGGCCGACCAGAACGTCTTGCGCAAGCTCGCCGAGGAGATCGGGCACAAATTTCTGAAGCGGCAGCGCTCAGCGATCATGAAGACCTTCATGAACGGCGCCTGGCAGGCCGACCGGCTCAGGGAAGATTTCGTGTGGGGCATATTGGGCAAAGTGGCTCAGGCCGGCAGAGAGGGCAGGGATGTCGCGGCGGCGACGCTGCTCGAGCGCGATCACCCCTGGTATCCGATGGCGCGCCACTGGCTCAGTCTCATGTTTTCGGCCGAGCCCGAAGACATCTCCACCCGCGATGCCGGCAATTACAATGACACCGGCATCAATCTCGCGGTCGAAGACGGTTATGGCGCGCTCGTCGCCAGACTGGCGGCAGGCCTGCCGATCAGGACGGAGGTCGCGGCGCGCAAGGTTACCGGCCGCGCGGGGGACGTCGTGGTCGAGACGGATCAGGGCACCATCACCGCGAAAGCGGCCATCGTCGCGACGCCGGCGCGGATGCTGGAATTGGGCAGGATAGAGATCGCGGGCCTCCCGCCTGAGATCGTGGACGCCTTCGCCCAAGTGCCGATGGGCTATTACGAGAAGATCGCCATCGCTTTTGACGCAAATGTGTTCGACGGTTTCGAGATGCCCTATGCCGACATTTTCGATCCGGTGGCGCCGACGACGCGTCCGCTCGGTTTCGAGCTGCATCCCTTCGGTCGGCCGCTCGCCATCACCCACATAGCGGGGCATTTCGCCCGCGACATGGAACGCGAGGGCGAGGCCGGCATGATCGATTTCGCGCTCTCGGCCCTCGTCAGGGCCTTCGGTTCCGACTTGAGAAAAAGAGTCAAGAAAGCGGTCACAACCCATTGGTCTTCCGATATTTTCATCAACGGGGCCTATTCCTGCGCCAAGCCCGGCCATGGCGATGCCCGCAAGGCTTTTGCGGTGCCCATCAGGGAGCGGATCTTCCTTGCCGGCGAGCACGCGCATCCCTCCTTCCAGGCGACCGCGCATGGCGCCTTCGAGACGGGCGAGAGGGCCGCGGCGAAGGCGCTCGCCTTGCTGGGCAGCAGGGTCGAAGATGGGAGAGCGGCCGCCTCGGCCTAATCTGCGGATTGGACTTCGGTGCTCCAAATTCCTATATGGACGCCACCAACAATAAATTGAGGTGAGACTCGATGCCATGGAATAAGGATGGGGGCGGCGGCGGCAAGGGCCCGTGGGGACAAGGCCCATGGGGCCAAGGACCCGGAGGCCCATCCGGCGGCAATCGCGGGCCCACGCCCCCCGATCTCGACGAGCTGATCCGCAAAGGCCAGGACAGCCTCAAGAACATCCTTCCCGGCGGCGCCGGCGGGCGCAGCACCTGGGTGATCTTCATCCTCGCGATCCTCGCCCTCATCGCCTTCAACAGCGTCTATCAGGTGCAAGCGGACGAGCGCGGCGTGGTGCTGAGATTGGGCAGCTATGCCCGCACCGTGGCGCCCGGCCTCCATTTCGCGATCTGGCCGGTCGAGACGCTCGAGACGGTCAGGGTCGAAGCGGAAAACCAGACGGCGATCGGCGCCACCGCCAATGAAGGGCTGATGCTGGCGGGCGACCAGAACCTGGTCGACATCCGCTTCACCGTCCTGTGGAAGATCAAGAACCCGGAAGAATATCTGTTCAATGTGAGCGACCAGGAGAAACTGGTCAAAGTCGTCGCCGAAAGCGCCATGCGCGAGATCGTCGGCCGGACGCCCGCCGAGGAAGTCCGCACCACCGGCCGTCTCGCCGCACAGGACCAGGTGATGGGCATCACCCAGACGACGCTCGACAGCTATTCGGCGGGCATACTCATCACCGGCCTCAAGCTCGAAAAGGCCGACCCGCCGGCTGAAGTTCTCGATGCCTTCGAAGAAGTGCAGCGCGCCGAGCAGGACCAGGCCCGCCTCATCAACGAGGCCGATCAATATGCCAATCAGCGCCGCCGCCTGGTGGAAGGCGAAGCGGCAAAGGTCATCGAGGATGCCAAGGGCTACAAGGCCCGCGTCACGCTCGAGGCCCAGGGCGAGGCGCAGCGTTTCCTCAGTGTCTACGAGCAATACAAGAATGCCAAGGACGTGACGCGCCAGCGCATCTTCCTCGAGACCCTCGAAGATATCCTCGAGAAGTCGAACAAGGTCATCATCGAGGGCGGCCAGGGCCAGGGTGTGGTTCCCTATCTGCCGTTGCCCGAGATCGAGAAGCGCCAGACTACGACGACGCCGCCGGCGCAGGGAGCAAATCAATGAACTTCTTCAAATCTTCCGGCGTCATCATCATCGCCATCCTGGCGCTCATCGTCTGGTCGTCGACATTCATCGTCGATGAACGCAAGAAGGCGCTGGTCCTGCGCTTCGGCGAGATCAACCGCATCGTCGAGAAGCCGGGCCTCTATTTCAAGATCCCGATCGCCGACGATGTGGTGCCGATCGAGGACCGCATGATCCTGTGGACCAGCGACAATATGAGCGTCCAGGTGGTCGACGGGCGGCGCTATCTCGTCGATGCCGTCACCATGGCGCGCATCGTCAATGCCCAGCGCTTCCGCGAGACCGTGTCGGCCGATATCTCGCGCGCCTGGGACCGCATCAAGACGCGCCTCGATGCCGCTTTGCGCCAGACCTATGGCAAGCGCACCTTCGAGGCGGCGCTCTCCAAGGATCGCGCCGTGATGATGCGCGAGATCCGCGACAGCGTGCGCGCCGAAGCGCTCAACAACGGCATCGAGATCGTCGATGTGCGCATCGTGCGCACCGACCTCATGGATGAAGTTCTGAAGAATACCTATGAGCGGATGAGCTCGGAGCGCATCGCCGAGGCCAAGGACCTCAGAGGCCGCGGCGAAGCGCGCAAGATCGAGATCATGGCGCAGGCCGACCGCGCCTATACCGAAAAACTTGCCGATGCACGCCGCCAGTCGGAGGTCATCCGCGGCGAGGGCGAAGGCGAGCGCAACAAGACCTTCGCCGATGCGTTCCAGAAGGATCCGGAATTCTTCGCCTTCTACCGGTCGATGCAGGCCTATGCGAAGAGCCTGTCGAGCTCGGGCACGACGCTGGTGCTGAAGCCCGATTCGGACTTCTTCAAATATCTGGGCATGGACAAGGCGCAGCCAGCGCCCCAGCAATGAGCGATTTTGTGACGGCCCTCGGTCTCGTCTTCGTGATCGAGGGCCTTCTTTATGCCTTTGTTCCGGGCCATCTGAAGGCGGTGATGGCGCTGATGCAGACCACCCCGGAAGACAGCCTGCGCATGGGCGGGCTCATCGCGACGGCGGTCGGCGTCGCCTTGGTGTGGCTCGCCCGGGCGGTCCTCGGAGGATCATGAAATCGTGATATTGAACGGGTTGCGGGGGATGGGCGTTAGACCCTACTGGTCTGGTGTCCGGTCGGACATATGATGACGGAGAAGCGGATTATGAATGGAACGGTGAAACGGGTTCTGGCCGCGGCGATCGCAGCCCCGCTGGCCTTCATGGCCTATGACGGCCTTGCCCCAGCCATCCCGGCGCAAGCCCAGCAACTTCAACAGCTTCCGACCGTCGCCGACCTTGCCGAAAAGCTGTCGCCGGCGGTCGTCTCGATCGCCACGACGCAGAAGGTTGCAGGCGGCGTGCAATTGCAGATTCCGGATCTGCCGCCCGACGTGCCGTTCCGTGACATGTTCGAGGATTTCTTCAAGCGCCAGCGCCCGGGCGGCAGGCCCGAGCCCCGCACCGTCAACTCGCAAGGTTCCGGCTTCGTCATCGATGCCTCGGGGATCATCGTCACCAATAACCACGTGATCGAGCAGTCGGAAGACATCACCGTCGTCTTCACCGACGGCACCAGCCTCAAGGCGGAACTCGTCGGGCGCGATCCGAAGACCGATATCGCGGTGCTCCGGGTGAAGCCCGACAAGCCGCTCACCGCCGTCAGTTTCGGCGACAGCGACAAGCTCAGGGTCGGCGACTGGGTGCTCGCCATCGGCAATCCCTTCGGCCTCGGCGGCTCGGTGTCGCTCGGCATCGTCTCGGCGCGCAACCGCGACATCAATGCCGGCCCCTATGACGACTTCATCCAGACCGATGCGGCCATCAACAAGGGCAATTCCGGCGGGCCGCTGTTCAATCTCGCGGGCGAGGTGGTGGGCATCAACACCGCCATCTATTCGCCTTCGGGCGGCTCTGTCGGCATCGGTTTCTCGGTTCCGGCGGCCACCGTCAGGGGCGTTGTCGACCAGCTCGTCAAATATGGCGAGACACGGCGCGGCTGGCTCGGCGTGCGCATCCAGTCGCTGACCGATGATCTGGCCGAAGGCCTCGATCTCGGCGCCAAGGCGCAAGGGGCGCTGGTCGCCGAGGTGACGCCGACCGGACCCGCCGACAAGGCCGGGCTCAAGCCGCGCGATGTCATCGTCGAGTTCGACGGCAAGCCCATTCGCGACATGAAGGATCTGCCGCGCGTCGTCGCCGATACGCCGATCGGCAAGAAAGTGACCGTCAAGGTCATGCGCGAAGGCAAGCCGGTCGAGATCCAGGCCGAGGTCGGCCGCCTCGAGGACGGCGAGAAGCTCGTCGCCGCCACCAGTCCGGAGGCCGGGCCCTCGGCCGACACGGCCGATACGCTCGGCATGAAACTCTCGATCATCACCGATGTCGAGCGCCAGCGCTTCAAGATCGATGAGGGCCTCGAGGGCGCCATCGTCACCGAGGTCGATCCCAATGGGCCGGCGGCCGAGAAGCGCATCGAGCCCGGCGATGTCATCACCGAGGCCGGCCAGAAGACGGTCAAGAATCCGGGCGATGTGACGGCGCGCGTCAAGGACGCGGAAGTGGCGCAGAAGAAGACCGTGCTGCTGTTCGTCGCCAAAGGCGGCAAGCAGAGCGAGATGCGCTTCATCGCGGTGAAGATCAAGAAGGAGTAGTTGTCGGCAAGCTTGCCGACCTCTCCCTTACCAAGGGAGCGCTCTAGCTAACGAAACTCCTCGCGCCGGTAGCCTTGCAGATAGAGGAGGGCGGTGAGATCGCCATGGTTGATGGCGACGGAAACCGCTTCCTGGACCTTCGGCTTGGCGTGGAGCGCGACACCTAGACCCGCATCCTTCAGCATCGGGATGTCATTGGCGCCGTCGCCGACGGCGAGGGTGTCGGCGAGATCGATGCCCAGCTTTCTTGCAAGCTCATGCAGTGCGGAAACCTTGGCGTCCTTGCCGAGGATCGGCTCGCGGACCGTTCCCATGAGCTTGCCTTGATTGATGACGAGCTCATTCGCCCGGTGCTCGTCGAAGCTCAGATGCCTGGCGACATGGCCGGTGAACTGGACGAAGCCGCCGGAGACGAGGGCGGCATAGGCGCCATGGGCCTTCATTGTGGCGATCAGGGTCTTGCCGCCCGATGTGAAAGTGATCCGTTCGCTGAGGACCGTGGCGATGGCCGTTTCCGGCAAGCCCTTCATCAGAGCGAGACGCGCCTTCAGCGCGCCTTCGAAATCGAGCTCGCCCCGCATGGCGCTGGCAGTGATCTCCTTGATGCGCTCGCCGACACCGGCAAGGGCCCCCAGTTCGTCGATGCATTCCTGCCCGATCATGGTCGAGTCCATGTCGGCGATGAGAAGCCGCTTGCGGCGGTTCTCGGCGGGAAGGTGAGCGACATCGATCGGCTGATCCTTGACGAGCCGGCCGATCTCGGCGCGCTCGGCGGGAGAAAGCGAACGCACGGTAAATTGCAGCGCCTCACGCTCATGCAGCCATTGCGGCTTCGCCGCCGCGAGGTCGCCGACCGACCTCGAGATCGCCGGACTGATTGCGCGCGAGCCCGGGGCTGCTATGAGAATGACAACGGAGTCCATCCACCCATGCCTTTGGAAAAGCGAGCGGTGCTTATCGCAGGACCGACCGCCAGCGGCAAGTCGGCGCTGGCCATCGCGCTGGCGCATGAGCGGGGCGGGGTCGTCGTCAATGCCGATGCAATGCAGGTCTATCGCGAGCTCCGGATCCTGACGGCTCGGCCCAGCGAAGAAGACGAGGCCCAGGTGCCGCACCGGCTCTATGGCCATGTCTCGGGCTCGAGCACCTATTCGGTGGCCCGCTGGCTCGCCGATGCGACGACCGAGATCGAGGCGGTGTGGCGCTCGGGCCGGGTGCCGATCATCACCGGCGGAACCGGGCTCTATTTCAAGGCGCTGGAGCAGGGGCTTGCCGACATCCCGCTGATCCCGCCCGACATCACCGAGAAATGGCGGGCCGCCAAGGGCGACCTCCATGCCGAGCTCGCCAAGCGCGACGAAGGAGCGGCGGCCCGGCTCAACCCCAATGACCGGCAGCGCATCATCAGGGCGCTCGAGGTCTTCGAAGGCACCGGCCGGCCCCTCGATTACTGGCAGCGGGCGGCACAGAGCCAGGCCGCGCTGGCCGACACCGAGGTCGAGCGGATATTCCTCAATCCGGACCGCAAGGTCCTCTATAAGAGGGCGGATGAGCGTTTCGCCCGCATGGTCAAGGAGGGCGGGGTCGAGGAGGTCAAGGCGCTGCTGGCGCTGGGGCTCGATACCGGCAAGCCCCTGATGAAGGCCATCGGGGTCCGGGAAATCGCGGCTTTCCTCTCGGGCTGGCGGGGGCTCGATGACGCCATCGAGGCCGGCCAGACGGCGACCCGGCAGTATATCAAGCGGCAGCTGACCTGGTGGCGGAACCAGATGCAGGGCTGGGACGAGAGACGCGCTTGACCTTTTCCCCGTGCCCCACTACAAGGCTCGCCATGAACCAATCTCTCGTTCTTATCGTAGGAATGCGCGTCGCCGGGGCAGCCTAAGCTGCCGCGATACTGGCTGACGCGCAAAGGGCTCCCTCGGGGGCCTTTTTTATTGCCCGCGATGGAACGATGGCTCGAGACGGAAAGAGGAAGGACGAAGACGATGGCTGGCCGAAGCGACGAGCAAATGACGGGCGCCGAGATCATATTGAAGGCACTGGCGGACCAGGGGGTCGAACATATTTTCGGCTATCCCGGCGGCGCCGTGCTCCCGATCTATGACGAGATCTTCCAGCAGGACAAGGTCAAGCACATATTGGTGCGCCATGAGCAGGGCGCCACCCATGCGGCGGAAGGCTATGCCCGCTCGACCGGCAAGCCCGGCGTCGTCCTCGTCACCTCCGGCCCCGGCGCCACCAATGCCGTCACCGGCCTCACCGACGCGCTCATGGATTCGATCCCGCTGGTTTGCATCACCGGCCAGGTGCCGACCCATCTCATCGGCAATGACGCCTTCCAGGAATGCGACACGGTCGGCATCACCCGGCCCTGCACCAAGCACAATTACCTCGTGAAGAACGTGAACGACCTCGCGCGCATCGTGCATGAGGCCTTCTATGTCGCGACCAGCGGCCGTCCGGGCCCGGTCGTCGTCGACGTGCCCAAGGATATCCAATTCGCCAAGGGCACCTATGTCGGCCCGAGCAACATCCAGCACAAGAGCTATCGCCCGCGCGTGAAGCCCGACCAGAACGCGGTGCGTGCCGCGATCGATTTGATCGCCAGCGCAAAGAAGCCGATCTTCTATACCGGCGGCGGCGTCATCAATTCGGGGCCGGCGGCCTCGAAGCTCCTGCGCGAATTCGTCAAGATGACCGGTTTTCCGGTGACCTCGACGCTGATGGGGCTCGGCGCGTTTCCGGCTTCCGACAAGCACTGGATCGGCATGCTCGGCATGCACGGCACCTACGAAGCCAACATGGCGATGCATGATTGCGACGTGATGATCAATATCGGCGCCCGCTTCGACGACCGCATCACCGGCAGGGTCGATGCCTTCTCGCCCAAGTCGCGCAAGATCCATGTCGATATCGATCCGTCCTCGGTCAACAAGAATATCCGCGTCGATCTCCCCGTGATCGGCGACTGCGCCCATGTGCTGGAAGACTTCATCCGGGTGTGGAAGGCGCGGCAGAACCAGATCGACAAGCCGGCGCTGGCGCAGTGGTGGAAGCAGATCGACCAATGGCGCGCCCGCGACAGCCTCAAATACAAGCCGCGCAAGGAAGTCATCATGCCGCAATATGCGATCGAGCGGCTCTATGCCCTCACGCGCGGCAGGGACGTCTATATCACCACCGAGGTCGGCCAGCATCAGATGTGGGCCGCACAGTTCTTCAAGTTCGAGGAGCCGAACCGGTGGATGACCTCGGGCGGCCTCGGCACCATGGGCTATGGCCTCCCCGCCACGATCGGCGTGCAGATGGCGCATCCCAAGAGCCTCGTCATCGACATCGCGGGCGACGCCTCGGTGCTGATGACGATGCAGGAGATCTCGACCGCCGTGCAATACCGGCTGCCGGTCAAGATCTTCATCCTTAACAACCAGTATATGGGCATGGTGCGGCAGTGGCAGCAGCTCCTCCACGGCAACCGCCTGTCGGAGAGCTATTCGGAGGCGCTGCCCGATTTCGTCAAGCTGGCGGAAGCCTATGGCGCGGTCGGCATGCGGGCCGAGAAGCCCAACGAGCTCGACGATGCGATCAAGGCCATGATCGAGGTCAACCGGCCGGTGATCTTCGATTGCCGGGTCGCTAGCCTCGCCAATTGCTTCCCGATGATCCCCTCCGGCAAGGCGCATAATGAGATGCTGCTCGGCGAAGACGTGCCGGATGACGAGATCGAGAAAGCGATCGGCGCCGAAGGCAAGGTCCTGGTGTAAGGAAGAACGACAATGAACATGCAATCGCAACCGGCTTCCGCCTATTTCCTCGACGACCGCAAGCAGGCGATCGAGACGCACACGCTATGCGTCGTGGTCGACAACGAGCCGGGCGTACTCGCCCGTGTCATCGGCCTGTTCTCGGGGCGCGGCTACAATATCGATTCTCTCACGGTCTCCGAGACCGAGCATGAGGCGCATGTGTCGCGCATTACCATCGTGACCTCGGGCACGCGCAACGTGATCGAGCAGATCAGAGCGCAACTCGACCGCATGGTGCCAGTCCATTCGGTGGCCGACCTCACGGTCCAGGGCAATGCCATCGAACGCGAATTGGCGCTCATCAAGGTGGCGGGGAAGGGCGAGAAGCGCATGGAAGCGCTCCGCCTCGCCGATGCCTTCCGCGCCCGCGTCATCGATGCGACGACCGAGAGCTTCGTCTTCGAGCTGACCGGCAAGACCAGCAAGGTCGACCAGTTCATCTCGCTGATGCAGCCATTGGGCCTTGTCGAGGTCTCGCGCACGGGCATCGCCGCCATTTCGCGCGGGCCCGAGGGCATGAAGATCTGAAGCCATTATTTGAGCATGATCTTTTCGGAAATCGTTGGCCGGGAAAAGTAAGCTGGGGGCTTTTCATGGCCATTTCTCCGAACAGATTGCGCATTGCCGTGCTTTTCGGCGGACGCTCCGCCGAGCATGATGTTTCGGTGCTTTCGGCAACCAATGTCATGCATGCGCTGGACCCGGCGAAATACGACGCCGTTCCCGTCTTCATCACCCGCCAAGGACAATGGCTGTTGAGCAGCTTTCAGGATGGCGCGCTGGCGAAACCCTCGAGCGGTACAGAAGTCTGCCTCGTGCCAGGCGGACAAGGACGAATGACGGCGATCCCACTCAATGGCGCGCCCTGCGAGTTGCCGAAGATCGGAATCCTCTTCCCGGTGTTGCATGGCCTCCATGGCGAGGACGGCTCGATACAAGGGCTCGCAGAGGTGGCGTGCGTGCCGCTCGTCGGCTGCGGTATCCTCGGCTCCGCGGTCGCACTCGACAAGGACATTGCCAAACGCCTGCTGAACGAGGCGGGCCTGCCGGCCGCGCGATCCGTCACGATCCACCCCGGCGCCACACCGGCCTTCGGGGAACTGCAGAACGTGCTCGGGCTTCCGCTTTTCATCAAACCGGCCCGACAGGGCTCGTCCGTCGGTGTGAGCAAAGTCTCGACCGAAGGAGAGTATGTGGCGGCACTTGCCGAAGGCTTCAGGCACGACCGCAAGCTGCTGGCGGAAGAATTCATTCGCGGCCGCGAGGTCGAGTGCAGCGTGCTGGAGGATACGGAAGGCGGCCTCTTGGTTTCCCGTCCCGGCGAGATCGTGACGGCGGAGAGCCATGGCTTCTACAGTTACGACGCCAAATATATCGACAAGAATGGAGCGATCCTGAAAGTGCCGGCAGAGCTGTCGGAGGAGATCGAAGACAGCCTCCGTGTGATGGCGGCAAAGGCCTTCCGGGCGCTCGGCTGCGATGGCATGGCGCGCGTTGATTTCTTCCTGACGCCGGACATGCGCTTGCTCATCAACGAACTCAACACCATTCCCGGTTTCACCGATATCAGCATGTATTCCAAGGCGATGGCGGCAAGCGGCGTCAGCTATTCCGAAATTATCGATCGGCTGGTGGCGCACGGGCTGGCACGCGCCGGCCGACCGGCGTAACGTGAAGGCTGGATGGCCGGGTCAAGCCCGGCCATGAAGTGGTCTGCCAAAATTGGCCAAAAGCGGATATTTTTGACTGACCACTCGATGGATAGTCTCGGCGCGTCTCTGAAGCTCGAGGTGTGCCTTGTCTGCCAAATTGTCCGTCAATGTGAATGCCGTCGCCTTCCTGCGCAACCGGCGCGATTTGCCCTGGCCTAGCGTCGAGGGGCTGGGGCGCATCGCGCTGCAGGCCGGCGCCTATGGACTCACCGTCCATCCCAGGCCCGATGAGCGGCATATCCGCAAGAGCGATGTCGGTATCTTGCGCGACATGATCCGCAAGGACTTCCCGGGCCGAGAATACAATATCGAAGGCAATCCCGATGCCCAGTTCGTGAAGCTGGTGCATGAGGCGAAGCCCGACCAGGTGACGCTGGTGCCGGACGACATCAGGCAGGCGACCTCCGATCACGGCTGGGACATCGCCGCGCATAAGAGCTTCCTCATCGACGTCATCGGGCTTTTGCGGTCGAACGGGATGCGTGTGTCGCTCTTCATCGATGCGGAGCCCGATCTGCCCTATCTCGCCAAGGAGGTAGGCGCCGACCGGGTCGAGATCTATACCGGTCCCTATGGCGGGGCCTTCGAGAAACAAGCAATGGAACGCGAGTTCCGCAAAGTGGTCGAGACCGGCAAGGCGGCAGAGAAGGCGGGCGTCGGTCTCAATGCCGGCCATGATCTCACACGCGAAAACCTGCCGCGCCTGGTTGCGGCTTTGCCCAATTTGCGCGAAGTTTCCATCGGCCATGCGATCACGGCGGATGCGCTCGTCTTCGGCATGGCGGAAACGGTGCGGCTGTTTCGCAAGGCCTGTGGCGATTTGCGGAGCGAAGCCGCCTGACAACTTGTCGGTATCGGGGGATATCCATGACAGCAGGCCTCATCACGCTCGTGACGATCGGTTTCGTGCAACTCCTCGCGGTCATCAGCCCGGGGCCGAGCTTCCTCATCACGGCGCAGACGGCGGTGGCGCGATCGCGCCTCGACGGCATCAAGATCGCCTTCGGCCTCGGCGCCGGCACACTCGTATGGTCGAGCGCCGCGCTGCTCGGCCTCAATGCGCTGTTCCGGCTGCATCACTGGCTCTTCGTCGGCATGAAGATCGCCGGCGCCCTGTTCCTGTTGTGGATCGCCATCCAGATCTTCCGGCACGCCAAGGCGCCGGTCGAGATGAGCGAGGGCAATGGCGAAGCGGCGAAGCGCAATCCGTTCCTGCGCGGCTTCCTCACCCAGATCTCCAATCCCAAGGTCGCGGTGTTCTTCGGCTCGATCTTCGTCGCCATGCTGCCGCAGGACGTGCCAGGCTGGATGGTCATAGCGCTCGTCGCCATCGTCACCACCAATGAGGTCCTCTGGTATTCGCTGGTGGCGCTGTGCTTCGGCTCAGGCCCGGTGCGGCGCTTCTATCTCGGCGCCAAGGCCTGGATCGACCGGGTCACCGGCCTGTTCCTCGGCGCCTTGAGCCTGAGAATCCTTTTGCGCGCCGGCGACACCGCCTGATCCTCTGGATTCATAAATAATATCAATTATTTATGAGCGTACCCGCGGCCGGAATGGAGCGGCCGGCGGCGCGTATATGAGAGGCGCGAGGGGCTTCCCCAAAAAGGAAGCACCATGCACAGGGCAAAGACATTCGACAGCATGACGGCCGGTGTCGTTTTCCGGCTGACCAGGCGGGTTCGAACGCATATGGCGCAGGCCAAAGCAGGTCATCATCTCGATGTCCTCAACGATCACCTTTTGCGTGACCTCGGGCTGACGCGGTCCGAGATCGACTACGTCATCAAGGGCAGCCGACGGCCATGACCAAGCCGGCATTGCCCGACCTGCGCGGAATTTATATGGGCTATGGAATAGCAGCGGATGCGCTTCTCCCCGGCATGACGGAAATGGCGCGGTTCTTCTGCCTGGTCCATGGAGAGGCGCGCGGTGAAGCCGCTCGACATAGCGATAGCGGGATTGGGGCCGGCGGGACTAGCGGCGGCGCTGGCGCTCGCGCGAAGCGGCCATAGAGTCCGCCTCTTCGATCAGTTCGATGAACCGCGGCCCGTGGGCTCGGGCCTGATGATGCAGCCCGCCGGCCTTGCCGTGCTGGATTGGCTCGGCCTCGGCGAGGCCTTGCGGCGCCTCGGCGCTCCCATCGATCGATTGTTCGGCCGCGAAGCCCATTCCGGACGCATCGTCCTCGATGTGCGCTATGAGACATTGGGCAATGGCAGATGCGGCCTCGCGGTGCATCGCGCGGCGCTCTTCAATGTGCTCTTCGACAAAGTGAAGGCGTCGGGTGCCGCGGTCGAAACCAAGGTCAAGATCGCAGCGATCGATCGGATGTCCGGGCGGCGACCGGTGCTGGTCGCCGGCGGCGGACGGCGCTTCGGCCCTTTCGATCTCGTCATCGACGCGCTCGGCAGCCGTTCGCCCTTGATGGATGAGGCGGCGGCGCCGGCGGCGCGCCGAAGCCTCGCTTATGGCGCATTATGGACGACGCTGCCGTGGATCGCCGGCGCATTCGACGCGCGTGTGCTCGAGCAGCGCTACGAAAGAGCCTCCGTCATGATCGGCGTGCTGCCGGTCGGCAGGCGTTTCAGCGGCGACAGCGCGCAAACGACATTCTTCTGGAGCCTGAAAGCTGAGAACCACGCGCGCTGGAAAGCGCAAGGCCTCGGTCCCTGGCGCGACCAGGTCACGCGACTGTGGCCCGAGACGGAAACGCTCATCGCGCAGATCGACGATCCCGATCAGATGGTGCTCGCCGCCTACGGCCACCACACGTTGCCTTTGCCTTTCGGCGATCGCGTCGCCTTCATCGGCGACAGCGCCCATTCGACCAGCCCGCAATTGGGGCAAGGGGCCAATATGGCGCTTCTCGATGTCAGGGCGCTTTGCGGGGCACTCGACCAGGCAAGCGATCTCGACCAGGCGCTCGCTTTCTATGCCCGCCAAAGGCGGTTCCACATCCGGCTCTATCAGCTCATGAGCTCAATGTTCACGCCCTTCTACCAATCGGACAGCCATGTCCTGCCGCTGTTCAGGGACTGGCTGGTGGCGCCGGCGAGCCGGGTGCCTTTGGTCGCTCGTGCCCTGGCCCGCATCGTCTCCGGCGATATCGGCCTGGGCCGGGATGTCTGAGTCATTTGAATCGCTTGGCCGGGTCGGCTAAGGGCCTTTCTGAGGGGACCTTGGCGGGATTGACCTATGCGCCGAAGGCGCTTGCCTTTGGGGTGCCGATGTCTATTGTGCGCGCCGGTTTTGCGGGTTTGCCCGTGTTCTCAATTTGTCAGCGAGAGGGATATCTCATGCGCGTTTACTATGACCGGGATGCCGATGTTAATCTGATCAAAGGCAAAAAGGTCGTTATTGTCGGCTATGGCAGCCAGGGCCGGGCGCATGCCCTCAATCTCAAGGATTCGGGCGCCAAGAACCTCGCCGTGGCGCTGCGCCCCGGCTCCGCCACCGCCAAGAAGGCCGAGGCCGACGGCCTCAAGGTGATGACCGTCGCCGAAGCCGCCAAATGGGCGGATCTCATGATGATGGCGACCCCCGACGAGCTCCAGGCCGATATCTGGAAGGACGAGATCGCCCCCAATATCCGCGACGGTGCGGCGATCGCCTTCGCCCATGGCCTCAATGTCCATTTCAACCTGATCGAGCCCAAGAAGACGATCGACGTCCTGATGATCGCGCCGAAGGGCCCCGGTCACACGGTGCGCGGCGAATATCAGAAGGGCGGCGGCGTGCCCTGCCTCATCGCCATCCATCAGGACGCCTCGGGCAATGCCCATGACCTGGCGCTCTCCTATGCCTCGGCCATCGGCGGCGGCCGCTCCGGCGTCATCGAGACGACCTTCAAGGAAGAATGCGAGACCGATCTCTTCGGCGAGCAGGTGGTGCTGTGCGGCGGCCTGGTCGAGCTGATCCGCGGCGGCTTCGAGACGCTGGTCGAGGCGGGCTACGCGCCGGAAATGGCCTATTTCGAATGCCTGCATGAAGTGAAGCTGATCGTCGATCTCATCTATGAGGGCGGCATCGCCAACATGAACTACTCGATCTCCAACACGGCGGAGTTCGGCGAATACCAGACGGGCCCGCGCATCATCACCGACGAGACGAAGCAGGAGATGCGCCGCGTGCTGAAGGACATCCAGACCGGCAAGTTCACCTCCGAATGGATCCGCGAATGCAAGGCCGGCCAGCCGAGCTTCAAGGCCATTCGCCGCGTCAACGATGCTCATCCGATCGAGGAGGTCGGTGAAAAGCTCCGCGCGATGATGCCGTGGATCGCCAAGAACAAGCTCGTCGACAAGGCCCGGAACTGACTGGACATGAGTGCGCCGCTCGTCATCAGGCCGGCGGCGCGCTCCGATGTCGAATTCCTGAGCGAACTCGCCATGCGCTCGAAGGCCTCGCATGGCTATGACGCGGCCTTCATGGCGCAATGCCGCGAAGAGCTCGCCATCCGTCCGCACACCCTGAGCGAGCGGGATGTCTGGCTTGCCGAGGACAATGGCGCGATCGTCGGATTCTTCGCCCTGGAGCCGCCGGCAAAGGGTGTCTGCGAGGTCAATCCGATCTTCGTCGAGCCTCACCTCCAACAGGGCGGTGTGGGCAGCGTACTGTGGCGGAAGCTCGAGGAACGTGCCCGCTTCGTCGGGGCCTCGGCGATCGGCCTCGATTCCGATCCCCATGCGGTCGGTTTCTACGAGAAAATGGGGTGCCAGATGACCGGCTGGTCGCCCTCAGGCTCCGTTCCCGGCCGCATGCTGCCGCGGATGCAGAAGCCGCTCGATTGACCCATTGATTGCAAAAGAACGGTATTGCGGTAGCCTCGATAACCGGGTTGAATCATGCACATGCCCCTTCGCCGCATCGGGTTCATCCTATTTCTAGGCGCCCTTGTCGCCTTCGCCCTGCCGTCATGGGCGCAGACACAGCAGGCTCCACCGCCTGAAAAGGTCGATCAGCTGATCAAGCTGCTGGCCGATCCCACGGTCAAGGACTGGCTTTCCCGGCAGGTGCAGGCCACGACTCCGCCGGCCGTCGTCGCTCCCGCCGATGCCGGAACTCAGGCCAATGCCCAGGGCACGGAACGGTCGATGGTTTCGACGACACTCGAGCGCATCAAGCAGCATCTCGGGCGCCTGGCAATGGCATGGCCCGGACTACCGGCGAAATATCAGCGCGCCAAAGACATATTGATGGTCGAATTCGCCGAGCGCGGTGTCGCCGGCATCGCTCTCCTGATCGTCTTCTTCATCGCCGTCGGTGTCGGTCTTGCCTATCTGGCTCTGCGGCTGACGCGGCCATTGCGGCTGTGGATCATCGCCTTGCCGCGCGACACGCCGCAGGGCCGGCTGAAGAAGGTCGGCGGCCGGTTCCTCCTGGTGCTCATCCTGGTGGGCGCCTTCATGCTCGGCAGCGCCGGCACATTCCTGATGTTCGAGTGGCCGCCTTTGTTGCGCGAAATCGTGCTGGCCTATCTGACCGCCGCCATCGTGGTATGGGCGGTGCGCGGCTTCGCGCGTTTCGTCCTGCTGCCATCCAATCTGCAGGTCGAGCATGCCCGCGAGGTGCGGATCCTGAATGTCGACGATGAGCGCGCCGACCATTGGTACCGCTGGATCGTCATCCTGGTGACGGTATTCACCGTCGTCGCCGCGACATTCAGCCTCCTGCCGACATTTGGCTTCACTGCGGATGACCTGCTGGCGCTGGCGGTTCCCGCGGAGGTCCTGCTGCTGGCGCTCGGACTTGCCGCCGTGTGGCTGAGACCGCCGCCGATGCCGGACGATCATCACGGCCGCATCAGCCATATGGCCGTGTCATGGCTGCTGACCGCTTATTTCATCCTTCTGCTGCTGGTCCGCACCAGCGGCGCCTTTATCCTGTTCTGGTTTGTCGTTGCAGCGGTAGCGCTGCCGGCGGCCATCGTCATGGCGCATCGGGCCGTCCACTATGTCTTGCGGGCACCGGCAGCCGAGAGCGAAGCCAGGCCGGTGCCCGCCGTGACCTTGGCGGTCATCGACCGCGGTATCCGCATGGCCTTGATCGGGCTGGCCGCCATCCTTCTTGCGCGTGCCTGGGGCCTCGACATGCACTCGATGCAAAACAGCGATCCGGCCGTCACGTCGCTTCTGCGGGGGATTCTCAAAGCGATCGTCATCGTCCTGGCCGCGGATTTCGGCTGGAGCATCATCAAGGCGCTGATCGAGCGCAAATTTGGCGTTGGCCAGGCGCCGGCAGGCGAACACATGCTTGATCCGCAGCAGGCGCGGCTCAGGACGCTTCTGCCCATCATCCAGAATATCATGTTCGCCGTCATCCTCATCATGGCGCTTCTCATGATCTTGTCTTCTGTCGGCATCCAGATCGGACCGCTGATCGCCGGCGCCGGCGTCATCGGCGTGGCCGTCGGCTTCGGGGCGCAGACCATCGTCAAGGATGTCATCTCCGGCGTCTTCTACCTGCTCGACGACGCTTTCCGGGTGGGCGAGTACATCACCAGCGGAAAGTACATGGGCACGGTCGAAAGCTTCAGCTTGCGGTCGATCAAATTGCGCCACCATCGCGGTTCGTTGTTCACGGTCCCCTTCGGCGAGCTCGGTGCGGTGCAGAATCAAAGTCGCGACTGGGTATTGGACAAGTTCAATATCACCGTCGGCTACAACACGGATATCGACAAGGCGCGCAAGCTGATCAAGAAGATCGGACTGGAGCTCGCTGCCGATCCCGAATTTGCGCCCTGGGTGATAGAGCCGATCAAAATGCAGGGCGTGCAGGAATTCGGCGATTACGGCATCGTCCTGCGCATGAAAGTCATGACCAAGCCGGGCGGCGCCTTTGCGATGAAGCGCAAGTTTTATCTCCAGGTCAACAAGGCGTTCAAGGAGAACGGCATCGAACTGCCGGTTCCGACCGTGCAAGTGCAGCAGGGAGGAGACGCGGCGGCGGCCATTGCCCAGACCCACCTGGCGGCAAAGAAGAAGGCCGCCGAGGCGGGGGAAGAAGCTGCCTCCTGATTGAGGAACGATCTCAGGCCGTGCGGTCGAGGAAGCTTTCGAGGCTTTCCGGCTCTCGGCCGGTGAGCTTCCTGAAATCGCCGCTCACTGCCGCCATTTCACCGGCGGCATTCGCTTCATGCAGGCCGACCAAAGCCTCGACGAAGAAGCCCGGCAGTTTCGCAGTCTCGAGGATCGAAATCAGGGCCTCGCGCGGCAGCTCGGCCGCGGTGACGGGCTTTGCCCATTTGCGGCTCAGGGTCCGGGCAATGTCGGCCGCGTCATAGGCCTTGGGGCCGGTGATCTCGTACACGGCGTGGCCGGCCGGAGACTTTAGCAATGCGGTGGCGGCGGCGAAGGCGACATCGGCGCGCGGCAGATAAGCGACCTTGCCCTTGCTGCCATAGACGGCATAGGCGCCCGTCTGCTTCGCATGCGCGATCGCATTGGCGATGTTCTCGGCATACTGGTTGTTGCGCAGGAAGGCGTAGTCGAGTCCCGATGCCTTGATATAGGCCTCGGTCTCGGCATGCGCCTTGGCAAAGGTGAACCTGCTTGCCGCACTGGCATTGGTGAAGCTGGTATAGGCGATGGAGCGGGCGCCCGAAGCCTTGGCGGCATCGACCGCCGCCTTGTGCTGAGAGATGCGCTTCTCATTCGGCGTGTCGCCCGAAATGAGAAGCATGTGCCGGTGACCCTTGAGCGCGTCGCGCATGGATTGCGGGTCGTCGAAGTCGAAGACGGCGGTCTTGAAACCTTGACCTTTGAAGCCGGATAGCTTGCCCACATCGCGCGAGCCGAGCGTCGTCTCGCGCTCAGCGCCCTGTTTCACCACTTCGCCCGCCACAAGCTGGCCGAGCCTTCCGGAAGCGCCGGTCACGAAATACATGGAAATCTCCACTTTCTTTCTTTATCTAGGTTGCCAGTCTCTTTTTGAGACCAGGTTCAGATAGGGCGTTCTGGGAGCGAGCAAAAGACGGCACTTTCGGCGCGCCTGGTTATGTGGAGGTAACCACCCATGAGATCGCTCGAAGGGGCGCCCGTGCGCTTTCCGCCTATGCCGCCCGGTGCCGAGGCCGCCGTGCTGGCGAAATGTCCGGTGCGCGACGTGCTCGACCGCATCGGCGACAAATGGAGCGTGCTGATCCTCAAGAACCTGGAGGAGGGGCCGCGCCGCTTCGGGGCGCTCAAGCGCATGATCGGCGACATATCGCAGCGCATGCTGACCCAGACCTTGCGCGACCTGCAACGCGACGGGCTCATCCAGCGCACCGTCTATCCGACCGTGCCGCCATCCGTCGATTATAGGCTGACCAGGCTCGGCCAATCGCTCATGGATCCGCTCGAGCATCTGGTGCAATGGTCGGACCGCAATCATGCGAAGGTGCGCAAGGCGCGCGTGGCCTTCGACCGCAGCACGCCCGGGGGTGCCAATGGCCATCAGTGACGATCTTGACCGATTGGTGCGGCAGGAGCAGCGCCTGCGCTTTGCCATATTCAACGAAGTGACGGCCTGGGAAATCGGCGCGGGGCTTCACGTGCTCGGCGAGGCCCGCAAGCTGCCGATCGTCATCGACATCCGCCTCGCCAACCGGCAGCTCTTTTATGCGGCACTCCCAGGCAGCACGCCCGACAATCCCGAATGGGTCAGGCGCAAGAGCAATGTGGTGTTGCGGTTTCACAAGAGCTCCTACCGGGTCGGGCGCGAGCTTGCCGCCAAGACCGACACGCTCGGAGAGCATCGCGGCGTCTCGCCCATGGACTATGCGCCACATGGCGGCAGCTTTCCCATCCATGTCGAGGGGACAGGCATCATCGGTGCCATTACGGTCTCCGGCCTGCCGCAGCGCGAGGACCACAATCTGGTGGTGGAAGCGCTGGCGGTGTTCCTCGATCAGCCGCTCGACGGGCTGGCGCTCGCAGCTGAGTGAGCTTTTGCCAATTCGCTCGTGCGCGAGGAGAGGTCGCGCATGTCCTCGCCGAGCTGGTCCAGAGCGAAGCGCAGCGTGAAGAGCCGGGCCACTTCCTCGTGTGGCACGCGTTTGCGGTCTTCGGCCATGCCGTCGATCGCCTGCGACAAGGCCTTGGTGCCTGCCTGATAGTTGTCGAGGGCGGGTGCTGGCATGCGCGCCAGGAGGCTAGCGGAAATGCCGCGCAGCACCGCGACCGCATCCTGGCGCAGAATCGCGAGCAGCGGCCCCAGATCGGTGACGAGGGCCTCCGGCAGAGGCTTTGCCGCCGCGCGACTCACCATCACCAGATCGTGGCGCACGCGATAGAGCGTCCTGACCACGGGCTCGGGATCGCGATCGTCGCTGACCTTCATCTTGCGCTCGCGGGCAGCTTCGTCGGCCGCGGTCTCGGCCTGCTTGAGCGCGGCACGGATCTTGGCATGGAGCGGAGGCACGCCCTGGCGGCCGAGATCATTGGTGAGACCGTCCATCAGCCGATCCATCAGGTCGGCATTGAGGCTCGCCACCTTGGCGGCGGCCTCGCGCAACTGGCTGTGGGCGCGGGTGGGCAGGATCACGAAGGTCACGGCCAGCGCCACGATGTTGCCGATGACGATCTCGATGACGCGGTCGGCGGCCGAGATCAGCGGATTGCCGCCAGGGCCATAGATGGGCAGCATGACGATGAGGGCGGTGACCGGCGCCACCCGGAACATCGGATTGATCGCCGCGAGATAGGCGAGCGGCAGGATCGCCGCGGCAATGGCAATGCCCAGGCCCAGATCGGTGACATGCGGGATGGCGACGGCGACGGCAGCACCACAGAGTGCGCCGGCGATCGTTCCCAAGAGCCGATCGAGCGCCGCCTTGAGCGAGCCGCCGACGCTCGTCTGGACGACGAGGACGGCGGTGATCACCGCCCACCAGCCTTGCGGCATCCCCAGCAGCCTCACCACCACGAAGGCCGCGATGACGGCGGTCACCACGCGCAGGGCATGGCGCAACTCAGCGATGTGCTGACGAAAGAAAGTGAGGGGGGTCTGGATCGTCACCTTCTGAGCTCGAGAATATCGAGCTTTGATTCATATTTGGGCGAGGGGAATTCGAGTCGCACGCTGTCCTCGTCTTGACGCACCACATAGGCGACCTGGTCGCGATCCGGATCGCTGCCATATTTCTTTGGCTTCTCATCGCCGTAGTAAAGTACGCCGAGATAGGTCAGCCGCGTGTCGCTGTCGGTATAGAAGGCTCCTGCGGTGCGCTGCGACCCGGTCAGCTTGTCGAGCTTCCAGCCCGAGCCATCGTCGCTGATGCGGCATTTGAACCAACCATAGACGGTGAGCGGCAGGTTGCCGCCGAGCTTCACGGTGCGGCACTGCCAGTCGCCGGTGAAGTCGAAGCCTTCCGAGAAAGCGAGGGTCTTGCCGGCGAGGATGGCGTCGAGAGTTGCAACGTCTTCCTTGCTGCCGCCCTTCTGCGCTTCGGCGATCGCTTCGGCGCGGACCTGGTCGAAGGAAGCCAAGCGAGCCTTGTCCGCCGCGGTCATGATCTTGTCGATCTCGCCATCGGCGGCGGCCGTGGCAGCCCAGCCGATCACGGCCAGGATCAAGCATCCGCTGCGTATAAAGTCCTTCAGCATCACGGGATTCTCCAAAATGGTCCGGGAGATGATGGTAGAGACAGAGAGTTCCAGCAGCAAGCCCACGGCCCAAGTGAGCATTGGAGCGATTCCATTGTCGCGCCCGGTGCTCTATAGTGACGACACGGGATTACGTCACATGGCTTGGTGGAGACGAAAGCGGTTGGCAGAAGACAGGTATCCGCTTTTGAGCGAAGGAAGTCATGTTCCATGACTTCCCGAGTGTCGCTCGTCTGGCTCGCCTTTCTCGCGATACTCCTGTCCGGGTGTGATTCTGCCGAGGATCTGGTGAACCGGAGATTGCCTCCCGTCCCGGTCGAGCAACACCGTGCAACCGCCATTCAAACCGCACAGGCGGCTATTGCCGGCGTCGGCGACGCCAATGCCGGTTTCAACATCCGTATTGAAGATATCGCGGCCGCCGTGAATGCGAGCGGCTTCGCCGAAAGGCTTGGCGTCGGGCGGTTGACGATGCGGGGAGATCGCCAGCTCATTCTCGCGGAAACGGAAGTGGCGAGGAAGTTTTCCAAGGATGATTTTCCCGAGTTCGACGAAAACACGAAGAACCAGATCGACGCCCTGAAGCCCGAAATAAGGGGAAGAATTACCCTGGGGCTGGGTGTGGCCAGCGCACACTCTGATTCGAAAGATGGACGGCTCACGATCGGGCTTCGTTTGCTTCCGCTCTTCCGAAACATGGAAGTGGAGCACGTGGTTCTGGCCGGGGAGCTTGATGTCGATATCCTGGTGATGCTCATGAATCGCCTTGCCGACAAAGTTTCGGGCGAGTTGAGCCGCGTGGAATTTGCGAAAGTGTCCTTTCCGACAATTCCCTTCAAAGGGGCCGATCTTTCGCGCTCGATCGCATTCGGGAATGCCGATGGCGCTGGCGAAAGGATCATCTCGGCAAGGCCGCTCTCGTCGCCGATCCATTTGAGGTCGTTGGCCTGGCTCATCGATGGCTACAATGTCACAACCATTGCCGAACTTGCACCCCTCGGCACGTCGCCCGCCGCCGGCTCCACCGCTTCCGGCAAGGAGGACTACAGTCGCCTGCAAACCGCGTTCGCCGGCAAGTTGGTGGAGGGCCTGGGCGTTGCAGGTCCAGCGTCAGGTACTTGGCTCGCGGTCAGCAAGCGGCTGGTCGCCGAACTCGTCAATGCCGCATTCGAGCAGGGGCAGCCTTGCTTTGGGGCGAAGGGTTTCTTGGCGGAGCGACCTTTCAGCAGCAAGATAGAGGTTCCCGCCGACACGGAAATGGACTGCACGCCGAAAATCGACTGCACGCCGATCAGAAATTGCGGCGCCGCAACCGTTTGCGAGCAAGCCGACGATTGCAAATCGACGCGCGATTGCCAGGTGTGCGCGCTTGGTGCCTGTTTCAACGATCCGGCCTGCGAACGCATCAAGGCCACCACGAAATACAATTGCGAGGTCAGGAAAGCCGGGCGCAAGATCGAATGCGAACGCCTTGGGGCTCCGGCGAAGGCCGCATGTGAGACGGAGAGGGCAGCGGAGATGGCATCGTGCGAGGCACGAAAGTCCGCAAGAAGGCTCACTTGCGAGGCGGGAAAGCAAGGCCTCGAGAGGCTGGCGGGAACCGGAAATGTTGCCGATCTTGCCGGGAGGATTGGCGGGTCGGCGGATATGTCCGTCTGCTTGAAGGAATTTTCGGTGGCGCCTTCGCTGGAGAGATTGGCGGCCTCGGCAATCGTGAGCGGGAAAGGAGCCGTCGATCTCGGGATCAAATACGTTCCTCGGGAGATCGCCCGATATTTCACCTGCCAGTTTGCGTGGACCGAAGACAAGCACCTCAAGGTCGCCATCCCCGAGCAGCCTGCCAAGCTCGATGCAAGCCTGGCGCTTGACGCGTCGACATCAAACGCAACGCTGAACGCCAAGATCGAGACCTCGGCACTCATCGCCCATATGCGCCCCGGTCCCCGTGAACTGCTCCTCGGAAGCTACGACATGCGCGCCGCCTGTGCACCGGTCGATGCGATGATCCATGAGATGACATTGGACGTCACGAAGTCAGTCCCCGAGATCGGCGGAGATTTCAGGCTGCCGGGAGAGAGCCGTATGCTTGCCCTGACATTGGAGCCGGCGACATTTCATATTTCCGGCACGAATGTGGTTGCCAAAGCAGCCTATGCTTCGAACGCGAAGGCTCTCATTCTCACCGCTGACCAGACGAGTGTCCCTGCCAACTAATACTCGCTGCGCGGCTGCGGCTGGCCGGTGACGAAGCCGGTGTCGTCGAGATGATAGATGTCGGGGCGGAAATGGATGCGACCGTCCTCGGTGGCCCAGGCGGTGAGATACATGATCCGCAGATCGGGCCCGTTCCTGACCGGCTTGTCGAGGCGCCGGCCGCTCGTGGCGATGTTCTCGATCATATCGGCATTGAAGCCGTCCTGGCCGGACAGGATCCAATCGACCAGCACATCGACGCGGTCGACCCGGATGCAGCCCGAGCTCAGATAGCGGGCATTCTGGCCGAACAATTCGCGCGTCGGCGTGTCATGCAGATAGACCGAATATTTGTTGGGGAAGTTGATCTTGACGGTCGCCATGGCGTTCTGGTCGCCAGGATCCTGGCGGAACAGGAAGAGGTTGCTCGGCGTCGATGCCCAATCGACATAGCGGGGATCGACCTCGCGGCCCGTCGCCTTCTCGATGACGCGGACGCGCATCTTGCTCAAGGCGTCCGGATCCTTGGCGAGCTTGGGCAGGAGGTCGCGCCTGACGATGGAGTCGGGCGCGGTCCAGTAAGGGTTGAAGTTGATGTCGCTGATCCGGCTCATCAGCACGGGCGAGGGGCGGTCGATCTTGCCGGCGACGATATTGTGCCTTGAGTAGACGGCGCCGAAATTCACCGCCTCGAGCTGGGCCGAGGGGATGTTCACCAGGATGTAGCGGGGACCGAGCTTCGCGGCATAGGTCGCGACGCGCGGGCGGTTGATGTGCAATTGCCGCAAGCGCGCGCCGGCCGGGACATTGAGCTCGGCCAGCGTGCGGTCGTCGAGCTTGCCGGTGGTGGCGAGGCCGTGATTGGACTGGAAGGCCCTGACCGCATTGCGGACCTCGAGCGAGAACTTTTCCGGCACGTCGACATCGAGGCTCTCGGGCGGCAGATAGCCTTCCGCCACCAGCCGCTGGCGCAGGAAGACGACCTGCCGGCTGACATCGCCTTTCTCCAGGCCGTGTTCGCTGACCGTCGGCCAGCCGCCGATGCGGGTGATGTGCTCATACATGGCGACCGCGGCATCCATGGCCTGAGGCGATGCCGGGGTCAGAAGCGCTGCCTGGCTGTCGCTGCCTAAGATCTCGGTCTGGGTGGCGAGCTTGCCATCGGGCGCCTTGCGCGTGAGCGAGCTGATGGAGCCCGTATATTCAGGCGATTGGGCCCAGGCGGAGGTGCCAAAGCCCATGCAGAGCAGGAAAGCGAGAGCGGAAAGCGGCCGTGTCATGATCGAAGATGTCCCTGGATCCCCCTAGAGACTCTGCGATCTTGGTAAACCGATGCTTAATTAACCGTTCGCCAGCGCAATCATTTCTCTGCGGAAGGGTACTTCCAGGACATCACGGGGCTTTGCGTCGAATTCCTCGGCGAAACGTCGCCCGGCATAGACGGCATGGGCAATGGCCGCCGGCGCCCAGGCATCGCCAATGGCCGTCACCGGGGCGCCCTTCTGCTTGAGGTCGAGATAAAGCGCGTCGTCGGCTTTGCGCGAGGTGACGAGGACGACATTCGCCGTTTCATGCCGGCGTTCCTTGCCCGAATAGACGCAGGCGGTGACGAGGCCTTGCGCGTCGACCCTCGAGAGGGCTTCGCTCGTATGGATCGCCACGCCGAGCTCGATGAGGCGCGCCTGGATGAATTTCTGCTCCATGGTGTTGGCGGTATAGGCGGCGGCGACCGAGGCCGGCGTGACATAGATGACCTTCGTCCCCGATTTCACCAGCAATTCGGCGAGGACGCTCGCCATATAATAATGGTCGTCGTCGAAAATGACGGCCTCGGCGCCCTTGGGCTTCGTGCCTGCCATGAGATCGTCGGGGGTCAGCACATTCGCTGCGGCATCGACCGCGACCGGCCCATATTGATGATGGCCGGCGCCGTCGCGGCGCCATTTGGCGCCGGTGGCGCAGACGATGTGATCGGCGCCGAATTCGAGCGCCGTATCGGCAGTGAGGTCGCTTTCGAGATAGAGATCGACATTGGGCATCTTGCCGATCTGCAGCAGGCGCCAGTCGCGTACCCGGCCCCAGGCGGAAAGGCCGGGGAGGCGGCATTCGCGCGCGACGCGGCCGCCGGCCTCGCGCGCCTTATCCGCTATGGTCACCCGGTAGCCGCGCTGGCCCAGCGCCCGGCCGGCCTCGAGCCCCGCGGGGCCTGAGCCGATGATCAGGATCTGGGCATCCCGCTCTTTCTTGCGGATGCGCTCGGGATGCCAGCCCTTGCGCCATTCCTCGCCCATCGACGGATTCTGGGTGCAGCGTATGGGGGTTTTCGTCCAATCGCCGGTCACGCAGATATTGCAGCCGATGCATTCGCGGATGTCGTCGAGGCGGCCTTCCTCGATCTTCTTCGGCAGGTAAGGGTCGGCGATCGAGGGCCTGGCCGCGCCGATCATGTCCATGATGCCCTGGCGGATGACGCGCACCATCGTATCGGGCGAGGTGTAGCGCCCGACGCCGACCACCGGCTTCGTGGTGAGCTTCTTGACGCCCTTGATATAGGGCTCCTGGAAGCCTTCCTCGGCGAAGCGCGAGGTCTGCGAATCTTTGGGCCAGGCCGCGAGCGACAGGTCCCAGAGATCGGGCAGCTCAGCCATCATGGCGATGGCGTCCTCGACCTCCTTGGGCTCGAGCCCCGCCTCACCCATGAATTCGCTCATCGCGATGCGCACCGGCACGCCGCAGGTGTCGCCGACCGCGTCCTTCGTGTCCTCGATGACCTCGCGCAAGAGGCGGGCGCGGTTGGCGAGCGTACCGCCATATTCATCGCTGCGGTCATTGGTGGCGCGCGACAGGAACTGCTGGAAGATGCCAAGCCCGTGGCCGGCATAGACATAGATGAGGTCATAGCCCGCCTCTTTGCCGCGCAAGGCCGCGGCGCGGTGGATCTTGCGCAGGTTCCTGATGTCGTCCTTGTCCATGGCGCGGGCATGGACGGGATCGAAATGATAGGAGGAGGCGGTCATCGCCATGGGCGCCATCGGCGCCTCACGCGAATAGAGGTTCACCGCGGTGAAGCCCGAATGGCAGAGCTCCAGCCCGGCCAGCGATCCATGCTCGTGGATCTTGTCGGCGATGCGGGCGAGGGTCGGGATGTCGCGATCGTCCCAGTTGCGCAATTCGACATAGGGCGCCACGTCGCTACCATGATGGATCTCCACCATCTCGGTGCAGACGACGCCCCAGCCGCCTTCCGCCTTCATGCCGCGCATAGCGGCGAGGGAAGAAACATCGCGATAGCCCATGCCATTGCAATGCGGGACCTGATAGAAGCGGTTGCGGGCGGTAACGGGGCCGATGCGAATGGGCTCGAAGAGAATGTCGTAACGGGAGTCGCGGGTCATGAAAGGTCCTGCCAAAAGGGGACCATTCTGTACCAATGACGAACCAATTCCGCCAGCCCGGCGGAAATCTCGAACACTTTTGGCTACATAACCCTTATCAAACGATTAGACCTTCCCCTCATGAACGACCAACGCCCTGCCGCGCTGACGCCTTACCCGATCTCTTTTCTCGATCTTCACTTGCGGTCGGGCTTGTGGGCCTTTGCCCAAGCCGAAAAGCCGCGGATCGGGGACCATTGGCGCAAGCTCGCCGACCAAAACCCCAAAATCTGGAACGGCGATGTCTTGATCTGCACGAGCGTCGTGCTGAAAGACGGCGGGCTCAAAGGCGATTTCATCAAGACCGATTATGCGAGTTTCGTCGCGTGGCGCGATTGGGGCTGGCCCGATCGGACCGTCTGCAACGTCTTCGGCTCGGCCGCCGTCCTCAGCGCCGACAAGGCCGTGCTCTATGGGCGCATGGCGGGCCACACGCTCAATGCCGGCAAGGTCTATCCGCCCGGCGGATCGCTCGAGATGAAGGACGTCACGTCGGATGGCCGCGTCGATGTGATGGGCTCGATCACCCGCGAGCTCGAGGAGGAGACCGGCCTCAAGGCGGCCGACGCCGCAAGAGGTGAGCTGCTCGCGATCTTCGATGAACACCGCGTGTCGGTCGCCCAGGTGTTCCACTTCGCCGAGCCCGCCGAAGCGCTGGCGGCCAGGGTCAGGCACTATCTGCATTCCGCCCATGAGGACGAATTGAGCGACATCGAGATCATCACTCAGGCCTCGCGCTTCGATTCGACCATGCCCTATGCGATTGCGCTGGCACGATACTTGACCGGGACTTGAATTGCGAAACCCTGCTTTCGGGGGCCAGCCGCATCTCTGGCCCCCGTCCCCGGTCGCGATCCATTGCAAAGTTCGTTGCCCGCGTTCAAACTTTGCCGTCACCCTCGAGATAGCCGTGCTTGCGGGTGTCGGGCATCCACAGGGCGGCAAGCAGGGCGATGCCGACAATCGCGGCGACATACCATGGGAACATATTTCCTATTCCAGCGGATTTGGTCCACAAGGCAACATACTCGGCAGTGCCGCCGAAGAGCGCATTGGCAATCGCGTAGGGCAAACCGACCCCAAGGGCGCGAACCTCAGGCGGAAACAGCTCAGCCTTCACCACACCGCTGATCGATGTGTAGAAAGCCCCGATCACCAGCGCGATCAGCACCAGCGCAAAAGCGGCCAACGAGGTCGTCACCGTGCCCAGCGTGTACAGCAACGGTACCGCTGCGACCACGCCAAGGCCCCCGAAAAACACCAGGTTTTGCCGGCGGCCGATGCGGTCGGACAGCATTCCGAAAACCGGCTGCAGCAGCATGAATATGACCAATGCGCCGGTCATGATCGTGCTGACGATGCTCGGATCCATCTTGGCCGTATTGACGAGATATTTCTGCATGTAGGTCGTGAAGGTATAGAAATAGAGCGAACCGCCCATGGTGAGGCCGATGGTGATCAGCAGGGCCTTCTTGTGGGGCAGCAATCCGCGCAGGGACCCGGCTTCCTTGTGGCGCAGCGCGTTCTTATCGGCGGTCTCCTCGAGGGAGCGGCGCAAATACATTGCGACCACCGCCAGAACCGCGCCGAGGACGAACGGAATGCGCCAGCCCCAGGACTTCAGGGCTTCTTCATCCAGCGTCTGTTGAAGTCCCATCAGCACGAGAAGCGCCGTGAGTTGCCCGCCGATCAGCGTCACGTACTGGAATGAGGAGTAGAAGCCACGCTGCCCTTTGCCGGCAACCTCGCTCATATAGGTTGCCGCGGTTCCATATTCGCCACCCACCGACAGGCCCTGCGCCAGGCGCGCCACAAGCAGGAGAAGCGGAGCTGCGGCGCCGATCGCATCGAAGGTCGGAAGCAGGGCGATCATCAGCGAGCCCGTGCACATCAGGAGCACCGAAGCCACCATCGACACCTTGCGGCCACGGGCATCCGCCAGCCAGCCGAACAGCCAGCCGCCGAGAGGCCGCATGAAGAAGCCTACCGCAAAGATGCCGGCCGTCGCCAGAAGCTGGCTGGTCTGGTCGCCCTTTGGAAAGAAGGCTTGCGCAAAATATATGGAAGTGAAGGCATAGGCATAGAAGTCATACCATTCCACCAGATTGCCCGACGATGCTCCGATGATGGCCTTGATCCGGCGAGCTTTGCTCATCCCGGAATCCGGCGTTCTGTCCAAAACGCCTGCTTCAGCGTGCTCGATTACGCTCATGAGGTTCCTCCCTGATTCGCCGTCGCAATGACGGCGGCGACCAGGAACGCAATTCCCATGCCAGACGAGTCGGATCGGAATTCGCTACGAATCCGTTTGGTTCATGAGTAACACAAGCCGGGCTGGCAGAATTCAGCCCACGAAGTTGGCAAAAAATTGCCGAGGATCAACCGCCCCAGCACATCCCTGATGGCATTGGCACCGTTTTCCTTCCTTTCGGCCATGGCATGAAAGTTGCTATATATCCCTAGGAGGATACGTCTATCGGTAACGGTAGATGGATTTGCCGCAAGAAAGATGCTTGGATTGCCTGCGCCTCATAACGAGCAGATGAGCTGTTCGATCTCAAGATAGAGCCGGCGCGGAATGATGGGAGGAAACGTGGCTTGCTCAACAAAGCATTGGGTTTGCCGGATGAGCTGCGACCAGCTCACGCGGAAAGATCAAGCGAAGCTTCGCTTCGTCATGCGGCCCAAAGTGGCTATTCCAATCTTTTCGGCTGGAAGGCCTTTGCGAATCTGATCATCGCGCTGGCTTTATCGGCCGGCGCAGGCTTGGCGGTGCGCTCATATGCCGAGGAAATCGGCACTCAATCTTTGGCGAGACAGGCGGACGAAAGGCTGAACCTGCTCGCAGCCACCTTTGTCACCCGCCTGGAGCGGTTTCGTTACCTTCCCAATGTCATTGCTCGATCCCGAGAGATCGAAAACCTTCTTGCGGACCAGGCGAATACTGAAAGCGTCAAAACCGGCAACCGTCTGCTGAAATCACTGGGCGATGGTGCGGGCGCGCTGGCCCTCTATGTCATCAATGCAGATGGTCTGACACTCGCGGCCAGCAACCACGATCAGCCGGGCAGTTTTGTCGGGCAGAACTACCGCTTCCGGCCATATTTCCAGGATGCCATCACAATAGGCGAGGGGCGCTACTATGGCGTCGGGGTCACGACAGGCGAGCCCGGATACTTTCTTTCCACCGGCGTTCGCAGCGGGAATGACATGTCAGGCGTAGCGGTCGTCAAGATCGACCTCCTTCCCCTGGAAACACAATGGCGCGAGGCTGGCGAATTGGTGAGTGTCGTCGATTCGACCGGCGTCATCTTTCTGTCGTCCGAGCCGGCCTGGCGCTATCAGGCAACGCGCCCAATCTCGACTGCCGACCGGGATTTGATCCAACACGAAAAAAGATATGGCAACGCTTCCCTGGTTGCGGTTCCCTGGCGTCCCCTGGACGAGAATTCGGCGAGCGGGCGTGGCGTTCATCTTATTGCGATCAACGATAATCGGCGGTCTGAAGCACGGGTGGTGAGGACGATGCCGCTGGGCGAAATCGGCTGGAGTTTGGTCTATCTCGCCAACCCCGCGCCCGCCAGGCTTCAAGCCAATATCGCCGGCCTGGCGGCATTCCTTGCCGCACTTCTCGCATGCGCGGCCCTGCTGATCCTCGCGCAGCGGCGACAAGTCAGAAAGGTCGAGCGCCAGGCGCTTAAGCAATTGGAAGCGCGTGTCGTCGAACGAACGGCAGCCCTTGTCGAGACGAATCGGCAGCTATCGGCGGAAATCGCAGAAAGGAAAACCGCACAAAGGGAGCTCGGAACGACCCGAAGCAGCTTGGACCAGGCAGCGAAGCTCGCGACCATCGGTCAGGCATTCGCCGGTTTTACGCATGAAATCAACCAGCCCTTGGCGGCGTTCCGGACCTACATTTCCTCGACGCGGCTGTTGCTCGACCAGAACAGGACGAGCGAGATTCGCGGGAATATCGATGTCATGGACGGCGTGGTGGAGAGGATATTGAGCCTGACCAACCAGCTGAAAGGGCTTGCCCGACGGGACGCCGACGATTTCGAGGAAATCAACATCTCTCTGCTCGTTGGCCGCATTGCCGATCTTCTCAGATTTCGTTTCGAGCAGTTCAACATAGTGTTCACAAGCGACCTCGCATCCTCCGGCCCGGTGACGGGAAGCAGGTCGCGTCTTGAACAGATGATGCTTAATCTGCTGACCAATGCCATCGACGCTGTCGAGAACGTCCAGTATCCCAGGGTCGAGATCTCTTCGCGCGACTCGCGGGAGGGGTGCGTGATCGCGGTCCACGACAATGGACCCGGGATCGACGACGCTGTTGCAGACGAGCTGTTCAAGCCGTTCTTCACGACCAAGGCTCCGGGGAAGGGGTTGGGGCTGGGATTGTCGATCGTCCATCGCATCGTGACCGACCATCAAGGAACGATCAGTTGCGGACGGTCGCACCTCGGCGGTGCCGTCTTCACGGTGTGGCTGCCGTGCCGCCCGCGCATAGGCGGAGGTTCGGACTAATGTCCACCGAGACACGCATACTGGTTGTCGAGGACGATGCCGTGCTGCGTTCCTCATTGGCGCAGTGGCTGGGATTGAACCATTTCGTGGTGGCACTTGCCGAAGATGCGGAAACGGCCGTCAAGCTCAGTGCCTCCGGCAACCCGGATGTCGTTCTCAGTGACGTTCGGATGCCTGGCAAAAGCGGCATCGAGCTGTTGCGCTCGCTGCGGCAGGATCGGCCGGAGCTTCCCGTCGTCATGTTGAGTGGGCACGCCGATGTGCCGATGGCCGTCGAAGCGATGCGGTACGGCGCCTTCGACTTCCTGACGAAGCCCTATGTCCCGGAACAGCTGGTGAGCGTGCTGAGGAACGCCGCCGAACATGCGCGCATGCGAAGACGCCTCCAGGCGTTTGAGGATGAGGCTAAAGTGTCCGCATCGCTCGAAGGCCGCATTCTCGGCCAGTCTCCCGCCGTTCAGAAGCTGCGTGTGGAGCTGAGCCAGCTTGTCGATCTTCCGATCAACGTGCTTTTGCATGGTGAAACCGGTTCAGGCAAAGAAGTGGCGGCGCGCGCGCTTCATGATTTGAGCAGTCGGTGCAAGGGGCCTCTGGTGGCCATCAACTGTGCGGCTATCCCCGCCGACTTGATAGAGAGTGAGCTGTTCGGTCACGAGGCCGGCGCGTTTACCGGCGCCAGAGCCGTTCGAGTCGGCAAGTTTGAGTGCGCCAACAAGGGCACTTTATTTCTCGACGAAGTCGACAGCATGCCGCTTGCCGTGCAGGCCAAATTGCTGCGCGTCCTGCAGGAGGGGCGTGTGGTTCGTCTTGGCTCCAACAAGGAGCTGGCAATCGACGTTCACGTCGTCTCGGCCACAAAAGTGGATTTGCGGGAGCTGATCGAGGAAGGAACGTTTCGCGAGGACCTCTATTTCAGGCTCATCGGAGCAGAGGTCGTCATCCCACCTTTGCGGGAGCGCGACGACGACAAGCTTCTACTGTTCCGATACTTTGCAAAAGCTATGGCGGGCCGGACGAAACGCGCCATCGCGGAATTGTCACCGAGTGAACTGCTCTTCATCAACTCATACCATTGGCCGGGAAACATCCGCGAAGTGAAGCTGCTGGCGGAGAGATTTGCACTCGAGCTCCCTTGGGTGCAGACGATGGAAAAGAAGGCCGTTGCCAGTCGACCTTCAACCGACTCCGATATGCGATCCCTGGTGGAGCAAACAGCCGGTTTTGAAAAACAGGCGATCGAGGAAGCGCTCGCGCGCGCCGGCGGTTCGGTGACCGAGGCTGCTTTGCTTCTGCAAATACCACGCCGCACGCTGAACGAAAAACTGTTGCGGCTCAAGATCGACCGGACTTCGTACAAACCCAAGGATCGGCCTTGAAGCACTCTTACGCGCCAATCGAAAGTAGGATTGTCCTTGACCGCCGGGGCTTGCGAGAACAGTCTGCAAACACAACAGTGGGAGAAACGCCAATGACACGATTTTCACGCCGTGACCTGCTTGCCGTGATGGGCGGCGCCGCTTTGGTGCCCATGCTCGGCATTCCGCAAGGTCATGCGGCGACGCGCTATATCGTCATCGGCACGGGCGGTACGGGTGGTGTCTTCTATCCCTATGGCGGCGGCCTGGCCCAGCTTCTTTCCAAGAAACTTCCCGACACGCAAGCGACGGCGGAAGTGACGGGGGGCTCCGTCGACAATGTGAAGCTCCTCGCCACCGGTGATGCCGAGATCGGCTTCTCGACCGTCGACTCCGCTTATGACGGCTTCAAGGGCGAAGAGGTCTACAAGGATGCCGGCCCGCAGAAGATCGCGACGCTCGCGGTCCTTTATCCGAGCGTCCTCCATGTGGTCGCGTCGAAAGCGAGCGGCATCAAGACGGTCGCCGATATCAAGGGCAAGCGTGCCTCGGTCGGATCGGCCGGCTCGTCGACGGAATCGATCGCCGACCGTGTGCTGGCCGCTGGCGGGCTCGATCCGATGAAGGACGTCACCCGCGACAATCTGGGTGTCGCCGAATCGGTCGGCGCGCTCAAGGACGGCAAGGTCGATGTGTTCTTCTGGATCGGCGGCGTGCCGACGGCGGCGGTCAAGGATCTCGTCTCGACCAACGCGAACGACGTGACTTTCATCAATACCGGCGATCTCGCCGGCGCCCTGGCCGCGAAATATCCGGGCGTCTACCGGCCGTCGACCCTGAAGAAGGGCGCCTATGACGGCCTCGAGGCGGACCTGCCGGTGCTCGGCGTCGACAATGTCTTGCTCGTTCCCGAAGCCATGGACGGCGGGCTGGTGAAGGAAATACTGGCGGCCATGTTCGACAATCTCGCCGAGGTCGCCCAGATCCATCCCGTCGCCAAGCAATTGAAGCTCGAGACGGCGGCGGCGAAGAGCGCGGTTCCGCATCATCCGGCGGCGGTCGAATTCTACAAGAGCCGCGGCGTGACGGCGGGCTGAGGCCACCGCGGTGACGACGGCGACGCCGCAAAGCGCTGACCTCGATCAGGACAAGCTCGATCAGCTCGCGATCGACAGCGAATCCGGGCGCACGCGCCGCTTGAGCGGCTGGCAAGCCTGGCTCGCCGCCGCCCTCTGCGCCGCGCTGTCGCTCTATGCGCTCTATTGGACGCAGTTCGCGATCAACACCTCGATCTACCGTGCGAGCTTCCTCGGCCTGGTACTAGTCGCGGCTTTCCTCATCTTCCCGTTGTTTCCGAAAGGCGAGGGCAAGCACGTCCGCATCATCGACTGGCTGCTGATCGCGCTCGCCTTCGCGTCGGTCTATTATTTCTGCACCCATCTCGAAGCGACCAAGATGCGCGCCACGGCGCCGCTCACGATCGAGATCTGGTTGGGCGGTGCCCTGATCCTCCTGGTGCTCGAGGCGACGCGGCGCGCCACCGGCTGGGCGCTGCCCGCCATCGCCATCCTCTTTCTCATTTATGGCTATTTCGGGCGCTATATGCCCGAGCCCTTCAACCACCGCGGCTTCTCGATCCCGCGCATCGTCGGACAGAACTACCTGACGCTCGAAGGCCTGTTCTCGACGCCCATGGACGTGGCGGCGACCTTCATCATCGTCTTCTCGCTCTATGGCGCGGTGCTCGATCGCGGCGGTGCCGGCAAGTTCTATATCGACTGGGCCTTCGCGCTGTTCGGCAAGAGACCGGCGCCGGCGGCGCCCGGGCGCGCGGTGGTCGCTTCCGGCTTCCTCCTCGGCACCGTCTCAGGCTCGGGAGTCGCCACGACCGTCACCTTGGCCTCGCTCGCCTGGCCGATGCTCAAGCGCTCGGGCTATAATGCGGCAACGGCGGGCGGGCTCACCGCTGCCGCCGGCATCGGCGCCACGCTGTCGCCGCCGACACTCGGGGCGGCTGCCTTCATCATCGCCGAATATCTCGAGATCAGCTATCTCGATGTCCTGGTCATGGCGACCATCCCGACGGTGCTCTACTATCTGTGCTGCTGGCTGATGGTGGAAGCCGATGCGCGCCGTCTCCATGTCAAGCCGGTCAAGACCAGCGACCAGCCGCTGTGGCGGCTCACCGTCGCGCAAGGCTATCATTTCCTGTCGCTGGCGGCGATCGCGGTGCTCCTCATCTATGGCATGAGCGCCTTTCTCGCCGTCTTCTGGTCGATCGTCATCGCCGTCATCCTCAGCATGATCAGGCCGGAGCAGCGGCTCCTCACGCTGCCCGGGGCCGCCTTGGGAGCCGCGGTCACACTCGCGGCCTTCCTCATCGGTTACCGCTTCTCTGTCGTGGCCTTCTTCGGCCTCATCGCCGGCGGTCTTCTGAGCATCGCCCTCTATTATTGGGAGAAGCGCCAGGGACGGGCGCCCGATGAAGCGACCGAGCGGATGATCGCGGCCCTTGTCGAGGGCGGCAAAGGATGCGTCGGCATCGCCGCCACCTGCGCCACCGCCGGCATCATCGTCTCGATCATCAATCTTTCAGGCCTCGGGCTCAAGCTCTCAGGGCTGATCGTCGATCTGGGCGGCGGCAGCCTGCCCGTCACCATCCTGCTGGCCGCATTCTCCATGTGGATATTGGGCACCGCGATCCCGGTCACCGCCTCCTATATCATCGCCGCGGTGATCCTGGTGCCCGCACTCGTCTCGCTCGGCGTGCCGCAGCCGGCAGCGCACATGTTCATGTTCTATTACGCCGTGCTGGCCGACGTCTCGCCGCCGACGGCGCTGGCACCCTTCGCCGCTTCCGCCATTTGCGGCGGCTCGCCGTTCCGCACCATGATGCAGGCGTGGAAATACACGCTGCCCGCCTTCGTGGTGCCGGTGATGTTCTGCCTGTCGCCCGACGGCATGGGGCTTCTGTTGTCGGGCAGCATCGAGCAGATTGTCCTCATCACGCTGACATCGTCCGCCGCTTTGGCCGGCTTCTGCATCGGCGCCGCCGGCTGGATCGCGGGGCCGGCGAATGCGGTCGAGCGCCTCGTCGCGGTCGCGGGCGGCATTGCGCTGATGGTGCCCGACTATCGCTGGCAGACCGCCGGCGTCCTCTTGATCGCGAGCGTCGTGATCATCCATGTCTGGCGGTTCAGGCGGCTCGAAGCCGCCTGACGGCATTGCATCGATACATTTCGTCAGGGTGCAATACTTCTCTTGCCGAAGCCGCAATCCCCGCCTACCAATCGCCGCCATGGAACTCAAATTCAACACCCTCGATGTCTTCACCAACCGGCGCTTCGGCGGCAATCCGGTCGCCATCGTCCATGATGCCGATGCTCTGACCACGGAGCAAATGCAGACGATCACCCGCGAGTTCAATCTCTCGGAGACTGTCTTCGTGATGAAGCCCAAGGATCCCGGCAACACCGCCCGGGTGCGGATCTTCTTTCCCGGCGGCGAGATGCCTTTCGCCGGCCATCCGACGCTCGGCTGCGCCGTGCTCCTTGCCGAGATGAAGCACAAGCCCGGCTGCTCCTTCGAGACCGAGATCAGGCTCGAGGAAGTCGCTGGCCTCGTGCCGGTCAAGGTCTCGCGCATCGGCGATGCGCCGCATGGCCTGTTCAAGGCGCCGGTCGTGCCGCAGAAGATCGCCGATGGTCCGGCTAAGGCCGATATCGCGGCGGCGCTGGGCATCTCGGCCGACGAGATCGGCTTCGATGCGCATAGGCCGATGCTGATCGAGGGCGGGCCTGCCTTTTTCTTCGTGCCCGTGCCGTCGCGCGCCATCCTCGAAAGGGTGCGACCCTGCGAGCCCGCCTGGAGCGCCTTGATGGCCGCTCTCGGCGAGCATGAGGCCTATATCGATGCGGCTTACGTCTATACGCGGGGCGGCGACGGCAAGGATGTGTCGTTCCGCTCGCGCATGTTCGCGCCGGGCGGCGGCATACCCGAGGACCCGGCCACGGGTTCTGCCACGGCGCTTCTTGCGCGCCAGCTCCTGATCGCCGACAGGCTCAAGGACGGCAAGCATCGCTTCATCCTGGAGCAGGGCTATGAGATGAAGCGCCCGAGCGATCTCGTTCTCGAAGCGGACGTCGCGCAGGGCGACCTGGTTCAGGTCCGGGTCGGCGGTCAGGCCGTGCGCGTCTCGACAGGTACGATTACGGTCTAATCAATATCAAGCATCGCCTTGGCTTCAGCGGAGACGTCGAGGCTTTCCTGGGTGTTGCCGGCGGCGCAGAGCTGGGCCGCCTGCTTCTTCATGTCTTCGAGCTGAGCGCGCTCTTCACTCGAGAGCTCCTGGGAAGCGAGCGCCGCCTCGATCTTCTTGACGTCGTCCTCGCATTGGTTGGCGAAGGCCGGAACAACCGTGGCCGCAAGCAAAGCGATGACAAGGAGGGCAAGCCTCATGGTGAACGATCCCCTAACCGTTGGATGCCTGAGAGTGGCAGAAAAACATGTCGGAACTGTGCATCGCCATAGCCCAAGCAAAAGGCCCGGGCAATAAGCCCGGGCCAGTGAGCAGCGCCGACTGAGGCAGGGGATGAGGGGGAGGAGGTCCTGCCGTCAGTGGCCGATCATCCAGCGCCGCATGGGGGATTTCTTGCCGCCGCCGCAAAGCTTGCAGCCGCAATTGGCGAGATGGGCGCGCTTGACGCGCTTGGGCTCGCTGGTGCTGCGCTGAGACCGGTCAAGCGCCTTGCGCAACGTGCCGTTGATCAGGCTGAGATGCGGCGAAGCCACATCGCGTTGGCTTGGGTTCGCGCAGCTGGGGCACGCGCAGGGCAAATCAGCGTCCGCCATGGGCGACCAGGCATCGAAGGGGCCGCAAGTCGCGCATGAATAATTATAGAGGGGCATGACATTCTCCTGATCACAAACGGCCATCGAAGATCAGCACGGACGGCAGCCAGCCGGTGAGCAGGCCCGCGGCCAGCGTCGCCGCGCCCGTGAGCTTGAGGATCGGCTTCTTCAAGGTCAGCAGCAGGAAATAGAGGAACCACACGATCGCCCAGCCGACCCAGTTCCAGCCCATCCACAGGTCGATGCCGGTCGTGGCCGTGGCAAAACTGTTGATCGCCACCGGAATGACGGTGATGACGACGAACAGGCTGAACCAGCCGAGGCCGCGGCCATCGACAGTCGCCAAGCGGTTATGAGCGACCCAGAAATAGGTCACGGTGAAGAGAAGCGTCAGACCCGCGGCACGGATGGAACCCGGACCGGCGCCCGGGCCGAAGGCCAGATAGAGCGAGACGCAGAAGGTGACGATGCCCGAGGCGACATTGACGACGACGATCTCGCGATCGCCGATATGGCCGAGGAGCCAGAGACCGTTGAGCGTCAGAACGGCCCCGACATAGAGCAAGGACAGGCCGAGCAGCATGGCTTAATCTCCCGAAAGACGTTGACTTGGTGGAAGGCCCGGGGGCGACATGCGCCGCCCGGCCCTTTGCTCTCGCGAGTGACGATCAGCTTGCCTTGGCCACGCTCACAGCCGAGACCTCGCGCTTCGGTCCCGACGCGTTCGGATTGATGTCGAAATCGAAGATCGCCGTCGGGATGGCGAGGGTGGCGCAGACATTGGGGATGTCGACGATGCCGCTGATGCGGCCTTCGACGGGCGCGGTGCCCAGGATCATATAGGCCTGCTCGCCGGAATAGCCGAACTTCTTCAGATACTCGATGGCGTTGAGGCAGGCGCGCCGATAAGCGACATGGGCATCGAGATAATATTGCTCACCCGTATGCTCATCGACCGAGATGCCTTCGAAGATGAGATAATCGTCGAAATGCGGATCGACCGGGCTCGGCTTGAAGATCGGGTTGATGACACCGTATTTCGCCATGCCGCCCTTGATGAGGCCGACACCGATATCGATCCAGCCCGCCATCTCGATGGCTCCGCAGAAGGTGATCTCGCCGTCGCCTTGCGACCAGTGGATGTCGCCCATCGAGAGGCCGCCGCCTTTCACATAGACGGGGAAATAGACGCGCGAGCCGCGCGACAGGTTCTTGATGTCGCAATTGCCGCCATGCTCGCGCGGCGGCACGGTGCGCCAGGCTTCCTTGGCGGCGGCTTGTGCTGCGGAACCCTTCATCTGCCCCATGAGCGCGGTGTCGGCAAAGGGTGGAGCCGCAAGCGGCGGCACCCGGTTCGGATCGGTCGCGATCAGAGCCAGTTCGCGCTTGTTGGCCTCGGCCAGCAATTTGTGATCGGGCAGGCAGCCGATGAGGCCCGGATGAACGAGCCCCGGATAACGCACGCCCGGCACATGGCGCGAGGTCGTGTAGATGCCGTGGAAATCCCAGCAGGATTTACGCGCCTCGGGGAAATGCTCGGTGAGGAAGCCGCCGCCATTCTCCTTGGCGAAGATGCCGTTGAAGCCCCATTCGGAGCCGGGCAGGGCGCCGATGTCGAGGATGTCGACGACCATCAGGTCGCCGGGCTCGGCGCCTTCGACGCCGAAGGGGCCGCTCAGATAATGCACCTTGGTGAGATTGACGTCGCGGACGTCATTGGCGCTGTTGTTGTTGCCGATCTGGCCGCCGGTCCAGTCATAGCATTCGACCCGGAACGTATCGCCCGGCTTGAAGGTCTCGACCATCGGAATGTCGGGATGCCAGCGGTTGTGAGTCTTGATCGCCTGGTCTTCCGGCGCCTTGTTGAGATCGATCTTGAATACGGTCTTCGGCATGGGCTCCTCCTTTTGTGCAATCAGGGTGCATTCTCGTGGTTGGGAGCGGACCCTAGGTCGCGGGCGTAACCGGTTTGAATCCGAAACGGCCGGGTTATGTAATTTTTTGTAACCGGCGGCGGATGCTCGACCGCATGCCCGATTTGCGTCTATGCTTCGCCCATGCAGCCAGGCGCCCTCAAATCCCGCATCCTGGTGGTCGACGATGATCGCAGGGTCTGCGGCTTTCTCGGCAAATTCCTCGGCAGCGAGGGCTATGCCGTCACCGCCGTCCATGATGGGCGCGCCATGCGCCGGGCGTTGGCGAACGAGGCCGTCGATCTCGTCATTCTCGACCTGAGCTTTCCGAGCGGCGAGGACGGCGTCACTTTGGCGCGCGGCTTTCGCAATCAGCACGACCTGCCGCTCATCGTGCTCTCGGGCAAGTCCTCGACCATCGACAAGGTCGTGTGCCTGGAGCTCGGCGCCGACGACTATGTGACGAAGCCCTTCGAGCCGCGCGAATTGCTGGCGCGCATCCGCACCGTGCTGCGCCGGTTCAGCCGCGGCTTCGACGCCGAGACGCAAGGTGGCGGCGATGCGGTGATCCGCTTCGCCGGCTGGCTGTTCGATGCGGCGCGCTACAAGCTGTCGGCGCCCGACGGGCGAGACGTGCGCCTGACCAGCCAGGAATTCCATATCCTCGAGGCGCTGGTGCGCCGGCGCGGGCGCGTCCTGTCGCGCGAGCAGATCCTGGATATCGTCGCCAATCGCGACTGGACGCCCTATGACCGCAGCATCGACGTGCTGGTCGGCAAGATCCGCCGCAAGCTCGACGACAATGCGCGCTCGACCCAGCTCATCAAGACGGTGCGGGGCCTCGGCTACATGTTTGCACCACCTTCCGATGAGGAGGGCGCCGGCCGTCTCGCGGTAAGAGCGGGGAAATAGAGATTGACCCTGGTGCCTTCGCCGGCTGCGCTGGTGAGGCCGAGCCGTCCGCCTGCCTGGCGCACGAAGCCATCGACCATGGTGAGGCCAAGGCCGCTGCCATAGCCCGGCGGCTTGGTAGTAAAGAACGGCTCGAGTGCGCGCCGCTGGATGGCCGCGGGCATCCCCAGGCCTGAATCGATCACCGACAGGAGCACGTAAGGACCGGGCCGCAAGCCCGAAGCGACACGCGAATCCTCCGGCCCGATCACCAGATTTGCGGCCTCGAAGCGCAATCCGCCACCCTCCGGCATGGCGTCGCGCGCATTGAGAGCGAGATTGAGCAGGCTGCTTTCGAGCTGGCTGCGGTCGATCTCGATCGGATCGGTGCCCGGCGCCACCTCGAGATCGATGGTTACCGCATCTCCCAGGGTGCGGCCGAGGACCCGGGCGAAGGCCGGCAGCGCTTCGCCAAGATCGGTTGGCTTCGTCTCGCTGGTGGATTGCCGGCCGAAAGCAAGGAGCCTCTCGGTCATCTCGGAGCCGGCGCGCGCCGCATCGAGGGCGTCATCGACCATTTCGTGCAAGGCCGGCTCATCGCCGAGGCGCTCGCGCATCCAATGCAGATTACCGACGAGGACGGAAAGCACATTGTTGAAATCATGGGCGAGCCCGCTGGTGAGTTGGCCGATGGCCTCCATGCGCTGCAATTGCCGCAAGCGGTCCTCGGCGCGCCGCCTTTCCTCGACGAGGCGGATGCGCTCGAAGCAGCGGTCGAGGGTGGCGAGCAGGTCCTCGGTATAGAACGGCTTTGAGAGATAGTCATAAGCGCCGGCCTTCATGGCCTCGATCGCCGTCTCGATCGAGGCATAGGCGGTGATCATGACGGTAACGAGGTCGGGCGCCGACTGATGCAGGCTGCGAATGAGGTCGACGCCGCTGCCGAGATCGAGCCTCAGATCGATGAGGGCAACGGCGATGCGGCGCTCGCGCAGCACTGCCTCGGCTGCTTCCGCATTGCGGGCTAGCGAGGCCTCATAGCCTTCCATCTGCAACAGGCCGACGAGGCTTTCGGCAAAATCCGCGTCATCATCGACCACCAGGACGCTGCGGCGCAGGACGGCGCCGGTTCCGGGCGCCTTGTCGTCGAGGATGAAGTCGGTCGGTATGTCGCTCATGGCTCACGCGCTCAGCGGCAAATGCAAAGTGACGCGCGTGCCCTGGCCCGGCGCGGTGTCGACCGTCACCTTGCCGCGATGCTCCTCCAGGATGCGCTTTACCAGCGGCATGCCGAGCCCGACGCCAAAGGCCTTGGTGCTGTAGAGCGGCTCGAAAATCTGGGCGGCAACATCGGGTGTCATGCCCGGACCATTGTCGGCGACGGTGATGGCCACATGGTCGGGATTCTGGGCGGTCGACACGACGATACGCCGATCGCTGCGCGCCGCCTCGCCGTCATAGGCCTGAATGGCATTCTGCAGGACATTGTCGAAGGCTTGGCGCAAGCGGGCGCCGTCGGCCGGCACGACGGCCGCCGCCGCGAGCCTCAGCTCGACGTCGATGCCTGCGGGCTTCGGCTGATCGGCGATCTGCTGCTCGAGCCAGCGATCGATCATCACCGGCGCCAGGACCGGCTTCTTGCGGCGCGAGAATTCGAGCAGGTCCTCGATGATATGCACGCAGCGCCAGACATTGCGTCTGATGCGCTGCATCTCGTCCTTGACCGCACCCCCTTGCGCCGGCAGCGCGCGATTGAGGATATCGATCGAGGTGACGAGCGTGCCGAGCGGATTGCGCAATTCATGGCTGACGGTCGCGGTGATCTGGCCGATCACGGCCAGGCGCTCATTGCGGGCGAGCTCCTGCTGGGTCTCGCGCAGGCGCTCGAGCGAGGCGACGAGATCGCGTTCGGCAAGCTCGCGGCTCTCATTCGACAGCACGATCCACCAGGCGCCGATACCGAGCAGGGGTAGGAGCGCCAGGAAGATGCGCAAGAGCAGCGTGTCGTTGTCGAGCGCGGGTAGATCGGCGCCGGGATCGATCAGGCGATAGGTGACGAGGAGGACCGCGCCGGTGACGACGGCGAGCGCCAGGAGCACGCCGCCTACCTTCAGGAGGCGGTGGCCCATATGCGGTGCGATCTTGGCGGTGAAGGAGCGGCCGAGATAGCGCGAGCGCTGGGTCGCGAGCTCGCTCACCGAGAATTTGCAGGCATCGTGGCAGTGAGCATCGAGGCTGCAGCAGAGCGAGCAGATCGGCCGCTCGTAGAAGGCGCAATAGGCCATGTCCGGCCGCTCGTAATCATGGTCGCATATCTCGCAGCGGATGAGCGTGCCGGAGGCGGCGGAGGGGGCTACCGGCTCGCGCGCCAGGTAATAGCGGCCCTTGGTGGCGATGCCGATGGCGACGGCGGCGGCGACCGACAGGACGAAGGAGAGGGGTGCGGCATAGGCCTGCGCCAGCTGCCCGAGTGCGCCGGTGAAGCAGATGATGGCGACGATCGAGGCGAAAGCCATGGCGCCGCAACCGACCGGATTGAAATCATGCAGATGCGCGCGCTTGAACTCGACGAAGGGCGGGCTGATGCGCAAGGGTTTCAGGATCACCAGGTCGGCGAAGATGGCGCCGATCCAGGCGGTGGCGATGATCGAATAGACGGCAAGCACGAGGCCCAGCGTGTCGAAGATGCCGAGCAGCATCAAGAGAAGCGAGATCAGGATGTTGAAGACAAGCCAGACGACGCGGCCCGGATGATAGTGAGTGACGCGGGCGAAGAAGTTCGACCAGGCGAGCGAGCCCGCATAGGCATTGGTCACGTTGATCTTGATCTGCGAGACGACGACGAAGAGGGCGGCCGCGGCGAGCACCAGGCGCGGATCATCGATCATATAGCCATAGGCTTTGATATACATATGGACGGGCTCGAGCGCCGTCGTGTGCGAGAGGCCGGAGGAGACGGCGAGCACCGCGAGCAGGCTGCCGCACAGAATCTTGAAGCCGCCGATGAGGATCCACCCTGGTCCCGCGGCGATGACCGCACTCCACCAGGCGAGGCGGCTGACCTTGTCGCGATCGGGCAGGAAGCGGAGATAGTCGACCTGCTCGCCGATCTGGATGGTGAGCGAGCAAAGCACGCCGATGGCAAGGCCGAAGGAGATGACGTCGAAGCCGCCGGCACCAGCCCCCGTGCCGCTGTAGGACATCCATTGCTGCAGGACCTGCGGCTGGTCGAAGGCGATCCACAGGAAAGGCGCCAGCATCATGATGATCCACAGCGGCTGGGTGATCATCTGCAGGCGGCTGATCATGGTGATGCCCATGAAGGTGATGGGGATGATGACGAGCGACGAGATGACATAGCCGACGACCAGCGGGATATCGGCATAGAGCTTCAGCGCCTGGGCCATGATGACCCCTTCGAGGGCGAAGAAGATGAAGGTGAAGGTGGCGTAGATGAGCGACGTGATGGTCGAGCCGATATAGCCGAAGCCGGCGCCCCGGGTCAGCAGGTCCATGTCGATGTTGTAGCGGCTCGAATAATAGGCGACCGGCAGGTTGGTCAGGAAGACGAAAAGACAGACGACGAGGATCGCCGGGAAGGCGTTGGCGAAGCCGTAAGCGAGGGTGATCGTGCCGCCGATGGCCTCGAGCGCCAGGAAGGAAATGCCGCCGATCGCGGTATTGGCGATGACGAAGGGCGTCCAGCGGCGGAAGGAGCGGGCGGCGTAACGCAGCGAATAGTCTTCGAGCGTCTCATTGGCGATCCAGGACTGATAGGAGCGCAGTGCCGGAAGTTGCGGCGTATCCATGTTTCTCCCCGGACGCTCCGGCCTCTCACGGGCGGTGCGGCAGGGGATGTTAGTGCATTGCGGGAGGAGGGGCCAGAAGGCCCTCGCCAAAGGAAAAGCGCCGGCAGGTGTTCTGCCGGCGCTCTCCGGAAGGGGGGAATCGGTTACTGGCCGATGAGCTTCAGAGCCGCATTCAGGTCGGCTACCGAGGCCGCATGATCGCCTGAATCATGCTCGGCCTTACCCTTGTTGTAGAGTTCCATGGCCTGCGCCTTGGTGGCGTCATCGGCCTTCGTCGTCTTCATGGCCTCGTCGAACTGGTTCATGAGGGTCGGGCACTGATTGGCAAAAGCCGGCGTCGCCAGCGCCAGGAACGAAGCGATAATCAGGGCTTTCTTCATGGGGTCCTCCTTTTCCCGGTCCATCCGGGACTGTACTCCCATTATGGCTACGTCGCCCGACCTGCCTTTATTCCTTTGAAAGGACCGTTGCACCTGGCCCGGGCTTGCGCTATCACCGCTTCCGACATGGCTTATGCATCCGCCCAGACCCTTATTCCGACCGGCCGCCTCGGCGCCGGCCTGGCTGGTCTCGGCCTCCTTCTTAGATGCCCCTGAAAACCGGCAGCCCTCCAGGGGGCGGGTCTTCAGGGGATGCCAGTTTTTCAAACCAGATCTTAAGATAGCAGGCCGGATAATTCCGGCGCCATGACAGGACAAGACCCATGAGTTCCGACCACGTCGTCATCTTCGACACCACCTTGCGCGACGGCGAGCAATCGCCCGGCGCCACCATGACCCATGACGAGAAGCTGGAAGTGGCCGAGCTCCTCGACGAGATGGGGGTCGACATCATCGAAGCCGGCTTCCCGATCGCGTCCGACGGCGATTTCGAGGCGGTGTCGGCCATCGCCAAGCGCACCAAGAAGGCGGTGGTCGCCGGCCTCGCGCGCGCCATCAACAAGGATATCGACCGCTGCGGCGAGGCGGTGAAGCATGCCGAGCGGCCGCGCATCCATACCTTCGTCTCGACGTCTCCCATCCATCTCGCGCATCAGATGAAGAAGAGCCAGGAAGAGGTGCTCGACATCATCTCGGCCACCGTCTCCAGGGCACGCAACCTCGTCGACAATGTCGAATGGTCGGCCATGGATGCGACGCGCACGCCGCTCGACTATCTCTGCCGCTGCGTCGAGGCCGCGATCAAGGCCGGCGCCACGACGGTCAACCTGCCGGATACGGTCGGCTATGCGACGCCGGACGAATATCAGAAGATGTTCGAGGACATCCGCGCCCGCGTGCCCAATGCAAGCAAGGCGGTGTTCTCGGTCCATTGCCACAATGACCTGGGCCTCGCGGTCGCCAATTCGCTGGCCGGTCTCCATGGCGGCGCGCGGCAGATCGAATGCACCATCAACGGCATCGGCGAGCGCGCCGGCAATGCCGCGCTCGAAGAAGTGGTGATGGCGATCAGGACCAGGGGCGATGTGCTGCCCTACCGAACCCAGATCGAGAGCACGATGCTCAACCGGGTGTCGAGGATCGTCGCCGCGGTCACCTCCTTCCCGGTGCAGTACAACAAGGCGATCGTCGGGCGGAATGCCTTCGCGCATGAATCGGGCATCCACCAGGACGGCATGCTCAAGAACCAGCAGACCTACGAGATCATGACCCCGGCCTCGGTCGGCGTCACCAAGACCTCGCTCGTCATGGGCAAGCATTCCGGCCGCCACGCTTTCAAGGAGAAGCTCAAGGAATTGGGCTACGAGCTGGGCGAGAACCAGCTCGAGGACGCCTTCGCGCGCTTCAAGGCGCTCGCCGACCGCAAGAAGCACGTCTATGACGAGGACATCGAAGCCTTGGTCGATGACGAGATCGCCCAGCAGCATGAGCGCATCAAGGTGCTGTCGCTGACGGTGATCGCCGGCACCATGGGCCCGCAGACCGCGACGCTGACGCTCGATATCGATGGCCACCATGTGACCAAGCAGGCGACCGGCAACGGTCCCGTCGATGCGATCTTCAACGCCATCAAGGCGCTGGTGCCGCATGAGGTGAAGCTGGCACTCTACCAGGTGCACGCGGTGACCGAGGGCACCGATGCGCAGGCCGAGGTCTCGGTCAGGCTCGAGGACGAGGCGCAAGGCAAGGCGGTGACCGCCAAGGGCTCCGATCCCGATACGCTGGTCGCCTCGGCCAAGGCCTATGTGTCGGCCCTCAACAAGCTCAAGATCAAGCAGGCCAAAGGTCCAGGCGTCAGGGATCAGGTGTCCGGCGTCGATCTCCAGCGCGATGCGAGGCGGGGGCCTTGAGCTTCAACGGGGACCTTCATCTACCCTCGCCCTGAGGTGCCCGACGAAGCCGGGCCTCGAAGGGCATGTTGCCAGTGGCGTGCCCAATCCTAAGGGACGCTTCGAGGCTCGCTTCGCTCGCACCTCAGCGTGAGGATGTTGAGCGAAGCGAGTAGCGTTGCTGCATCACATCGGCAAATTCAGCTTGCCCAACTCTAAGAACTGCGTCTCGCCGGAATGGTCGTCGACGCCGTCATTGTCGGTGATGACATAGGCATCGCCCGCCGCGTCGAGAGCGAAGCTTTCGACCTTGTCGAGAACGAAGCCTTTGGGGGCGGTGAGATCGGGCAGGAGGTCGCGCAATTCCTTCTTCGCCACGACCGGCAGCGGACCGTCGAGCGGGGCAGGGGTGATGCCCTCAAGCGGCACGAAGACGAGCTTCTTGATCTTGGCGTCGCGGCCGACCTGGTTGTCGCGCTCGATCACGACGAGACCGCCCGGTGCCGCAGTGATCTCGGAGAGACCGACCCAGCCTTTCTCCGTCTTGTCGAGCGGATAATGGACCGCGGCCCAGCTCTTCGTCGCCGGCTTGTAGGCAAGGAGCTTGGTCATACCCTTCGGATCGTCCTTCCATTCGCGCTGGACGGCGAGCCAGATGGTCTCATCGGCGCCCGAGCCTGTGACCGCGACGCCTTCGAAGCCGAAGCGCGTCGCCTGCTCAGCGAGCTTCTCCGGAAGGGCGATCTCCTCGGTGACGACGCCCTTGGCGTCGGTCTTGACCAGCGTGGACTGCGTCTTGTCCTTCTCACGCTCGGGATTGCCTTCGGAGGCGAGCCAGAAGCCCCCATCGGATGCCAGAGCGATGCCTTCGAGATCGAGGAGCTTCGCCGGCTCGCCGCCCTTGGTGACGGTGAGAGCAGAAGTGATCGCGGCAGGCTTCTTCGTCGCATCGATGGTGAGGATGCGCCCTTGCTTGAAGGCGCTGTCGGTCACCGCATAGAGCTTGCCCGCGTCTTTCGCATCGGCGACGGTGCCCGAGAGCGCCGCCCAGGGCAGCGGCAGGCCGTTGGCTTCGTCGGCCGAGACGATGGTCGGATAGTTGAGGTCGCCCTCGCCCCTTTCATAGATCGTGACGACCGAACCGATCAGGTCCTTCTCACGCAGGTCGGTCTCGGAAGCGGTGATGAAGAGCTTACGTGGGGGAATAGCGAGCAGGCCTTCGGGGCCGATGCCGCCGGGAAGCGCCTGCAGGAAGGTCGGCGCCTTGCCGGCACCTTCGTCCTTGTAGATGCCGACGAGGGAAGCGCGTTCCGAGCCGACGAAGATCAGCTTGTCGGCGCCGAACGTCCCGACCTCGGCACCTTCGACCTCGATGCCCTTCTTGTTGCGCTTCTCAGGGTAATGGCCGAGGCGCACGGCCTCATATTCAAAGGACGTGCCGCTGTCATAGTCGACATTGCCGTCCTTCCTGAAGATGGTGAAGCCGCGGCTGCCGCCGTCGAGATCGCCCTCATTGGCAGTGACGAAGCGCTCATCGTCGATCCAGCCGACAGCATCGGGCTCGCGCTTGACGCTGTCCATCTTTCCGGTGAGCGAGATCACGCCGTCCTTCTCGGTGTCGATGTTCTTGAGATCGACGGTGCCGGCGGTGAAATTGTTCGTGACCTTGGCCGTAGCCAGATCGGCGATGACGATGTGGTTGTTCTCCTGCAGGCTCAGCACCACCTCGTTCTTGCCGTTGATTTTGACGAATTCGGGCTCGGGATCCTCGGGCGCGATCGCTGCGAGGCCGGTCACGTCGATCACCTTCTTCGTGGCGCAATCGACCGAACCGTCGGCATTGACCGCGAAGGTCGTGAGCGTGCCGCCGGGGGCTTGAGGAATCTTGCCGTCATTCACTTCCTCGTCGCGCTCGTTCTCGATGGCGATGGCGAGAAACTTGCCGTCGCCGCTCTTGGCGAGCGAATCGGGCTGACCGCCGAGATCGCATTTGGCCGTGACCTTCCTGGTGCCTAGATCGACAATCGCCAGGTGGCCCGAGGGCTCGGCCTTTGATTTCGACGTGACGACGCCGACCAGCGCATGGTTGCCGAGCACGACCGTCGATGTCGGCTCGCCTTCGAGCGCCACTGTGCCCGCGGGCTTCGGCGCCCTGGCATCGGCGATGTCGATGATGCCGATGCGCTCGCCGGGGCTATCCGTATAGATGAGGCGGTTGCCGTCGGGTGTCGCGGTGATGATCTCGGCGACGGTCGATGTCTTCGGGTCGGCCCCTTCCGGCAGGTTGTCGACGACATGGAACGTCGCGATGCGGTTGAAGACTTCCGTCGCATTGGCAGCGAACGCCGTTCCCGCCAGCACGGCGGCGGCGAGTACTGTCCGGAAGATCGGTCTTAGCATGAGGGTCCCCATTGGATAGGCCGTTGAATCGATGGCGAACTAGAGGCGGCCTGGATGACGATCAGATGACAATGGAAGCCGCCGCTCGGACATGGCTCTTCCGATCGGAGCTGGGAACAGGAAAGAACAGGGAATTGCAGGGAAGATCAGGATTGCCTGGGGCGCGGCTCTGGCGATTCTGCTATTTCCCAACTCCCACGCTTCGGCCCACGATGTCAAGAGAGGTCCCGGCATCTCGGTTGTAGGAAGGATCGCCGTTCAAAATCTTCGGACAGACGGGTCAGGCCTGAGCGCCTACGAAGAGGCGCCTTAGCCTATATGAATCCTACGCCCTGAATTTTGCCTCATGAGGCCCCGGAGCTGAATGGCTCCGGAGCCCGTTATGGATGCCGTGAGTCTCTAATCGACGACAGCCACGATCTTGCGGCTGCTGGGCTCGACCACATAAACATGCTCATTGAGATAAACGTATTTGTGCCCCTTCAAGCCGGGCGTAGCGACCACCACGTCGGCGGGAACATCATAGTATTCGACATCCGCCGGAACGACGACGCCGACCTTGAGGTCGCCGTCATGCTTGTACGTCTTGATCTTTTTCGTCTTCACATCCGAATGGAATTGCACGCCGACTTCGGGCGAGATGACGATATCGTCCGCCATGGCGATGGGTACGCTGATGGCAAGGGCGCCTGCCAAAAGGGCTGCTGCTAGGGTCTTCATGCTGGTCTTCCTTTAAAGCCTCCATCATGTCCACGATTGGGTGGGCTGCCCTGCTGGAGGTGTGCGGGCCGTCCTCCCCAACGTAAGAAAAATGGGAGAGGTTCCTATCTGAATGCGAGAACCAGGGGCTTGGAATAGAGCTCCCTGAGTGCACTCGGAATCGCAACGCTCGCCGAGCAGCTGGTCGGCCGATCAGGTGGTTTTTGTCTTCCCATTCGTTCCTTTTGGATAGAATCCGCCGACGTCGGCGCCGCTCTTACCCGTCAGATAGACGATGCGCAGGACCTCCTGCGGCGTGCGGGTAAACAAGGCTGGGAATGGGGGCCGTGAGCGAACACTGCCAATTTGGAACTACGCTGCCGTCAGGTGGGTTTCTCGCCGAACAGGAGAAACTCCATGTCGAGCATTCTCACTACCGCACTCCTGGGCTCGGCCGTAGTCGTCGGATCGGTATTAGGGATCGCCCTTGCCCAGGACTCGACGCCCACAGTGAAGCCTTGCATTGGCGAATTGTGCCCCCCGAAGTCCCCAACGCAAGATCTGCCGGATCAGGGCGCGGACCAAGATAAGATGAAGGGTAGCAATCAAGGGCAGATGCAAGGCCAAGAGCAGTCTTCCGGTCAAGAGATTCCGCGCAAGAAGAAGCGGATCGTCAAGCAGCAGACCGATGGCGATGTCAAAGCCCGCGTCCGGGTCGGCGAAACCAAATGGCGCTTCGATGCCAGCCGGCATCAACGCCGACGCAGCAAGAGCGCTGCCTTCCGCTTCTATTTTGATGGCTACTGGTATCCGCAACCTTATTGGCAGATCTACGCCGCCAGGCCGTATCGCATCAGCTGCGGGGAAGGTCGCGCTATTGTTGCGCGGCGCTTCAACCGCGTGCGGGTGATCGAATGCAGAGGCCGGACCTATACCTATAGTGGCCGCCGCAATGGGGAGACATTCCGGGTCCTGCTCAATTCACGCAGTGGTCGGATTGTGGGTCGCATCTGACTACAGCAAGCGCCGTGGAAGCGCGTTATGGCGACGCTTACTGGATCGGGACAATCTTGCGGCGATTGCGGCAATTTTCGGCGACTTCGGCGCCGGGCAAATTGCCGCCCCAGATGTTCATCTGCTTATCGAAAGCCGGTCGAGCGCGTCGAGCAATCTCTCCATTTCAACGATATGCCTGTCACATTCAAGCTCTCGGTCGTTCAAAGCGGCCTCAAGTCGCTCCGTACTTTCTCCTGATAAACGCGAGGCTCTGATCGCCAGAATTTCGGCTGCCCTCAGACGCTCACATTCATCCGCGGCTCTTCGCGCGCGAGCGACCAGTTCGATGATCTGTTCTCTGTCGATGAGCTGCTCTCTGTCCATGACAGGAAAACGCACCAGTCAATGCGCGAGTTCTAGGTCATTTCGAGGCGATATCGCGGCAAACTGCGGTGTAAATCCATAGCGCGGTCAGCTTTGGAAAAGCGCTGTGGCGACAGGCGTCGAACGTCATTTCAAGTCCGATCCGAAGATTGGCCCAGCCGGCTGAGCCTCTCGATATTGCGGCTGCCGACGTACTTCGCGGGCGGTCTCGTCCGCTCTGCCCTTGACGACTACCGCCGTGTTGGCCATGCCCACCTCTTCGACCAATGCAAACAGGATCGCGGCATTTTCCGGGTCGAGACGCACGCAGCCATGGGAGGCGCGGTAACGCACGCCATTTAGTTGGCTTGGTCCAACTGCTCCGGGTCAGAGTCGTTCCTATTCTATATGTGAGGTTCTCCCTATGCCCGAGGAAGTTGTGCCCCGATAAGCCGCCGAAGGCCTGAGTTTGCGATTAATTTTAGCGCGGACCTGACCGATACCCAGCGCCGTTGGCGCTGTTTCTTCTCGGGCCATTCGGCAAGCTCTGTCCGAACATGCATCTTGAAAACCCGTACCCGAAAAACATCGCCGGTGGATTTATGGTGAATATAGGAACCGATCGGAACAGATGACATGCGGCCACGGACGCCGGCCTCTTCAAAGGCTTCCCTCCTGGCTGATTCCAAAGGCCCCAAGGAGCGGTCGATGTTTCCCTTGGCCAGGGCCCAGCTCTTCGAGTGCCGCGATGTTACGAGGAGCATCTTACCGGGCTTCTTTGTCGAAATGACAAGAACCCCAACCCCGGTCTTCGTTCTGGGCTTTGGCTTTTTTCTCTTTGGCCTTGGCAATTGACACCCCAGGGATGAGCAGGCCCTAGATAAGGGCGATGGTGAATTAAAGTTTCCTCTGATCGATCGACGGACCTTAAAATCCGCGATCGCGCTTTGCCCTGATGCAATCGCGAAGGCAAGGCGACCGCGAAAAGACCCCGCTTCCGGAAGTGAGGACTGCTCACCGGCAAGTAAGAGGAAGCTGCACCGCGCCCGCGCCTACCACATGGAACGGAGAAGCCCCGGCGGTTGAATTCCGGGGCTTTCCGGAGATGAGCACACACCGGGGGTGTTGGAGTCTGCTCGCCCCTGGGGACAGCTGTGCACTGCAAGGCGCTTCCTCTGTCCTTGAGCTATTGTTAAGTGAACTGATGAGAGTCGGCCATCCTGAAGCAGGTTCAGGTTTGACTGAACAAGCATTCAAGCGTGCCGACACTGGTGGAACATTGGGCTCGATGGGCGGTTCCTTTGTCATGCAGGAGCGCCCGATCCAGAAGTCCCCCGCCCAAGCACGACAGGCCGTCAAGATTGGCGCCATGCGGTATGTTCTCGGCTTCGGCGTCGCCGGCGCGGCGATCGGGCTGTTGTCAGCTTGGCTTCTTCTCAGTTAGCCGCCATCTCAATGAAGGCTCACATGAGCGGATCATTCGATTCCAATGAATTGGCAGTGCTTCAGCGGATTGTCGATCTCGCGGCCGCTGACCTGGGCGTCAATGATGAGAAGGCGAAATATCTGATCGCCGCGCGAGTTCTCGCTGTCGCCCAATTTGGCAACTGGGATTTCGAGCTATTCATGGCGCATGCGAAGGGGACATTTCGCGCATCGCGTGGTGGAGGTGCGTCCGGTTTATGAGCGGACGATTGGCTCTCTCGCTCAATCGCGATCGACGCTGAAGCACTCGAGAAGCGGATTCTTGCAGTCTGAAATGGCCTCGGCGATCAGGCGCGCAGCCATCGCGCTGAAGGTAATGCCGTTGCCGCCATAGCCGAAGGCGGCGAACACATGGGGATGGCCCGGCAATGCGCCGATGAGCGGCAGCCCGTCATCGGCCACGCCGAAAAAGCCGGACCAGGCGAATTCCGCTTCGGCATCGAAGCCCGGATAAGGCCGGGCGAATTTACGCATGATGGTTTGAGCCTTCGCGCCGATCTTCCGATCGCGTGTGTTGCGGACCGCCTCCGCGCGCGCATGATAGATTTGAATGGATTTTTCCGGACCGAGCTTGGTCGCGAGATCGCGCAAGGGAGTATCGAGCTCCCATTGCAGCAGAGACGTGCTGGCGGTTTGCGGCTGGTGACGGTCGATCACCACGATGTCCGACGTCATCCGCGACAGGCGCTCCGCCAGGAATGATCCGGCGATGTCGCCGAATCCGTGTACGGATGTTCTCGCTCAATCTGTTGGGTGTCCCGTCACGCCCGTTCCACGCATCCCACGCTGAACGGCCGCCCCTGAGATCGAGTCCGTATCCTGTTTCCATGCTTGCCTCGAAACAGCCGAACGAAGAACGCGTCGGGTTGGTTCCGCCGGCCGCTTTAGGAACTTTTGGTCAGCCGTGGTCGTTGCCGCACAGTGTCAATGAGGCTTGTCATGAACCAGATCATTTATCTCGTCGGGTTGGTTGTGGTCGTTTTGGCCGTCCTGTCCCTGCTTGGCTTGCGTTAACGGAGGTCAAGATGGCTGCTGTAGAGAAGGGGCCTGAGGTGGCCGTCGTTTCCACCACCATCAACAACGACGCGGCCGCCTATGTCGATTGGCCGGCCGTCGTCGCGGGCGCGGTGATCGCCGCAGCGATTTCCTTCATGCTGTTCACTTTCGGCACGGCCGTCGGCCTGTCGGTCACCTCGCCCTATCCTGCGCAAAGCGTCTCGGGACCGACTTTCGCCATTCTCGCGGCCGTATGGATCCTGTGGGTCACGGTGTCCAGCTTTTTGATCGGCGGCTATTTCACCGGCCTTCTGATGCGCCGGCGCGTTCTTGCCGAGCATGAGCGCGAGATGCGCGACGGCATGCACGGCGCCTTGGCTTGGGCGCTGGGCGTGCTGCTTGGCGCGCTGATTGCCGGCTGGACGGTCGGCGGAGCGGCCAGGACAGGCGTCGAAACCGCTGCCCAGGCCGTTGCAGCCTCGGCGGACAAGGCACCATCCGCCTATTTCGCCGATGTGATGTTGCGCTCCGACAATCCCTCCGCCGTGGCTCCCGCCGAAACCGAACAACGCCGCGCCGAAGTGAATCGCATCTTCCTGCGCAATCCCTCGGGCGATATCCCGGCTGCGGACCGCGCTTATCTCGGCCAGCTTGTGATGCGTCAGACCGGCCTGCCGGAAGCGGAAGCTTCAGCCAGGGCCGAGAAGGTCGTGACCGAATATCGCGACGCCGTGGCCTCGGCACAGCAGGCCGCCGAGAAGGCGCGCAAATTTGCGCTGCTTCTAGCCTTCGCCGTGGCGGCGACGCTGGTCATAAGCGCTGCCGCGGCCTGGTGGGCCGCCGTCCAGGGTGGCGAGCATCGCGACCAGTCCTTCGATTTCAGGCCCCACATCGGCTGGAGCCGCGGGCGTTTTCGCGACCGTCCGTCGAGCTGACACCGCTATCTCGCGCCCTGTGCCGGAAGCAGCCGGAACTCCAGTCGAGGAGCGGGGTTGATCCCTGGATCGCAAGGCCGAGACGTGCTCGGCCTCTATGGAGATATTCTCATGGCTGCCAAACCCAAACAAAGACCTGAAGCTCTCGCCCGGTTCGCTGAAACGGCGCGAGCTGATCGGCGCACCGACAAGCCGGGGCTCGTCGCCGATCAGGCGACGTCACCGATCCCCACAAGCTCAGAAGCCAAGGACGAGGCCGCCACCAAGGTCTTGCAGGAAGGCGCCACGGGCGCGGATCATGATGCGGAAGCTGCCGTCGACAAACTGCCCGATCGTATTCTCGAAAGCCGGCAGTCCGCTCCGCCTCAGGAAGAGAATGAGGAATCCGACTATTCCATGAGCGAGGACGCTGCCTATGATGCGACGAGCGATCCGCGAACCGGCCGGCCGCCTTCGCTGATCGAGGCGGAGGCGCTGAACAAGGAGCGGGAGTTGCGGCAGTTGCGCAATGCCCAGCTCACCGAGGGCGAAGACGATATGGAGTCGGATGAGATCGATATCGACGTCACGCTCGAGGAGGATGGTGAGATGGCCGATAGCGGCGTGATCAATGCGCAAGATCCGGGTCGGATGAGGTCTCCCGACGGTGATGACGCCGGCAGCGTAGAAGACGATTCCGACAAGGCTTGAAAGCACTCATATGGAAGAGCCCCGGATCCGCGAAGATCCGAGGCCTCCGGGATGAGGACACTCAGGGGGCAATTTAGAGTTCGCCCGTCCCTGGGGACAGCCTTTAAGGCCTGTCCTTGGACAATTGCATAAGTGAGCGAATGAGTCCTGTCATCCTGAAGCAGGTTCAGGTTTGGTTCGGCCGTCGATGCTCATAGGTTAATGTCCGGCCGACGCGGTTCTGCTAACCGACCGACTCATGGAGCGGGCCCGATTGCTTGAGCATCTTGCGGCGGCCAGACGGCATGCGGACGAAGGCCAGATCCGTATCCTCAAACAGAAGCAGCTCATAGCTACGCTTGGCGCTTCGGGCGAAGACACGGCCGCCGCCGAGGCGGGATTGCACATCCTCGAGGAAACCCAGCATAACCATTTGGACCTTATCGAGCGGTTGCAGGACGCGCTGGATAAAATACCGGTGACCCAGGGCGACGCCCAGTCCTGAGTGACGGAACACTGATCCCGGCCAAGCGTTTCTTGTAATGACCCGTAGAAATCGTGCCCATGCCGTCGAAAGGACAGCGCGCCACATTCGCTCTGCCCAAGAGCTGGTCGATCGCCAAAAGAATCTGATCGCCAAGTTCGAAAGAGAAGGGCTGGACGTCACGTCCGAAAGATACTTGCTGGATAGTCTTCAGAACGTGCTGACGCGAGACGAGGCGCGTATGGGACGATTAGTTTACGAGGACGGCCTCGAGCGCCATGACAAGAGGAAACGTTCTCGTCAATGAGGAGTCGAAGGGGCCGTGCGTCGGCATGTCATTCCTGCGGCGCGATATTCTGATTGAGCCGAAAGAGATTCGTGGGGTCGAAGCGAGTTTTGAGCTTCACCAGCCGCCGGTACTTCTCTGCCCCATAAGCCTGTTGGGCGATACCCGGGTCCGCCTGCTCGTTGACATAGTTTCGGCTGGATGAGCTTTCCGCCAGGCGCCGGGCGGTGGCCCGTCCCCATGCCAGGCACCTTGCATCATCGACCGGATCATCCCACACGGGCATGGCAATCCAGTAAAATGCAGCCGAACGACCCGAATAGGCGGTGTCATCCTCGCCGATGTCGCAAGCCGCGCCACCCAATTGCAGGACGTAGATTTCGGAGTCGGCTGTCGGCGCCTCGGCGCCCCCCGAGCACATGCTGCCAATCGCCGGCTCCGTGAGAACCTCGAGGAAGCCACCCTTTGCATAGTAGCGGCGGCCCCACGCGACGAGCTCGTCATTGCGCGATTGCAGTTGCAGGAAGGTCGTTCCTCCTATCGTGCCACAAGCGCCCGGAGCGAGCCTGCCGAAGGCGGCAATGGCAGCTTCGGCGCCAGCGAGATCGCCGGACCAGAATGCCGTGACCGTCAGCTTGTTGCGGGTGGCTGCAAAGCTGGAGGTCAAATGACGGGGCGCCGCACCGGCAAGGGCGCCATAGGCGTCAAGCGCTGCGCGCATATGCTGCATGGGATATTCCCAGCGGCCGACCAGGACATTCCCAAGGGCATGCATACGGAAAAAGAATTTTGTGACCACACCGAAATTTCCCCCGCCGCCGCGCAATCCCCAAAACAGGTCCGGCTCGTTTTCAGGACTCGCGGTCAGCATCGTGCCGTCGGCCAAGCAGATTTCGGCGGCAATCAAGCTGTCGATGGTGAGGCCAAAACGGCGGCTGAGCCAACCCATGCCACCGCCCAGTGTCAGTCCGGCGATTCCCGTATGGGACACGACGCCTGCCGGCGTGACAAGCCCATAGGGACTCGCTGCCTTGTCGAGGTCACCGAGCAGGGCGCCGCCGCCCACCTCCGCGGTTCTGTCAATCGGATTAATCCTGATATGATTCATCAGGGAGAGGTCGAGCACCATGCCTTCGTCGCAGGTCGAGAAGCCGGGAAGACTATGGCCGCCGCAGCGCACGGCGAGGGCCAGCCCCCGGTCCGCCGCCAAGCGAATGCATGCGCGCACGTCGTCACTGCTGCGGGCGCGCAGGATCAGAGCAGGCCTTCGGTCAAATAATCCATTCCAGACCTTTCGATACTGGTCATAGTCTTTGTCGCCGGGCCGGATCAGATGACCATCGAAGAAAGGCGCGTCCAGGAAATGCGCTGATTGTTGCGTCGACACGGCTCAGCCTCCACATCAGGCAATTGTCGCGCCCCCTGCATCCCGCACCAAGGATGGCTCAGTCCAATCTCCTGACCAAACGACGGAAAGTCAAGCTTGTCCATAAGCCCCGTCAGCTCGATGCGGCGAGGTCCTGTCCGATGGCGATCGTTCCCAGCACCCGTTCCGCCTGCTTGCGCGCGGCCTCGAGGTCGCCGCCGAGAAGGGGACCGAAGCTCAGCACCGTCAACGCGGCAATCAACATTTCCGCAAGCTTTTCGCGCGCGGCTGCATCCGTGATCGGCGAGGCGGCAAGGTTCGGCAAGGCGCATGAGCTCTGTCGCTTCCACGCCACCGGTGCCAGGCACGATCAAGGTCTTGAGCCGCTCCAACGCGGCTTTCGCTTCTTCCGGAACGCTTGCCATCTTGTCACCCCCGCCGCCAGATCCGAGCCGAGCAATTGCTACTTTAACACGGCACGCAAAGCGGCCTACCCACCTCAGGGCCGCACATAGAGCTCGGCTTCGACGCCGATGCGCAGGATAAGAAACTGCTCGCCGTGTTTCGAAACCCCCTTGAAGCAGGTCACATCCTGGAAGCACACATCGTCATCGACCTTGAGCGGCGTTACGCCGTAACGCGCAAACAAGGCTTCAGCGAAGCGGCGCACGAAAATAGTCTCATCGCAGAAATACTTCTCCTTGAGCGCCAGCCGCAACATTCGCCCCTGACGATCGAAATCGGCACGGCCGATGAACCGGCAATCCTTGTAGAGGCTGATGGCGGCGACGGCATCGTCGCCGACAAACAGCGACCGGTCCACTTCATAGCCGAGAGATTGCCCGATCCGCTGGACGTCTTCCGGCCGGCTCGCGAGGCCGATGCCGCGGAAGGTGCTGTATCCGCGCGACGGCGCCGATTGATCCGGTCGATCGTCATCAAAGGAACAGTGAGGCCCACCGGATGACTTTTCCGGCCGGGTCTCGTCCGAGGCACAGCGGGATCCACCGAATGCGTCACCGCATAAGGACGCCCAAAAGATCAAGACGGCAGAGACGACCACGCGCATCGGCGGCCACCATCGCGCCCCGCGGAGTCAGGCTACGCCGTTATGCTGCTGTCGGCAAATGAGCACCAAGTCGAACACGTTGTCGTTCAATCGGCGAGTTTTATTCACCTTGCGTAAGCGCTTGTTTCTCTGTCAATATTGTTCGGGGGACGGGGGAATGCGTGCCAAGAGCTTATATGTAGGTTCACTCAGCGCCCTTTTGGGCTCTACCGCCTTGGCTCTCCCGAGCTGGGCCGATTGCAGCAGCCAGGACGGCATCACCGTCACATGCACTGACGAAACAGGACCGCAAACCTTTCAGACCATCTACCAGAACATGGTGGTCACCGATCCGCCCTCCGAAACCAATGGTCCATTCTCGCTGCAATGGTTTGGAGCAAATGCGACCGGAAACGGACAGCCCGGCGACGATACGCCGGATCTCTCCATGTCGTACGACGGCAGCGGTTCCACGATGGACGAGATCGACGACCCGCTGAATACCGGCGTTCTTGTCGGCATCGAGGTCATCTCACAGGCCGGAGCCGGGTCCAACGGGGACCATGACACCAAGAGCTCAGGCGACGCTCAGTCCGATGATGGCGGCCTGGGCGGATCAGCCGGCGGGGCCAGCCTTATCTATTCGGGCGGAACGGTCGACGTTTTCGTCGACCAACCTCAGGATTCAGTCACTCTGCTCAGCGCGGCCTCCGTGGCCGGCAATGCGGGCCAAAGCAATGAAGCCCATTCCGAAACAGGAGGCACGGCGAGAGGTGGACTCGGCGGCGGGGGCGGGGCTGCCAATGCCGCCAGCATCGTGATCTCGTCAGGCTCTCTCACCCTGGAGTCGTTTGTGAGTGGTCCGCAGTATTTCATTGCAACGGCGACTTCCGCGGGTGGCAATGGTGGTAATGGCGGACAAGCGGTCGCTGGTTTCGGCGATTCGCATGGCGGCGACGCCGACATAGGCGGCGTCGGAGGGGACGCCAGTATCACTCTTGGAACAGCGACACTGGCGCTCACCGGAGCCGTTGGAGCCGCGGTCGTTGCGACCTCGACGGGCGGTGCCGGTGGTAACGGCGGCGATGCCCATAGCGAGGACGCCGGGGCTGCCTTCGGCGGCAATGGCGGCAACGGCGCAGTCTCGGGTAACGCTTCAGCTGCACTCGGATCGAGCACCATCACGGCAAATTTCGGCGTGTCGGCCGTCACCGTGCTCAGCCAGGGCGGGCAGGGCGGCGAAGGCGGTGAGGGACACGCGGACGCCGGCGACAGCGAAGGTGGCGATGGTGGCGACGGCGGCGCGGCCGGCGGCGCATCGGTGGTCCATGGGACAGCCGACATCACGGTGGATGTGGGCATGCACGGGATCCTCGTGCAGAGCCTCGGCGGGAATGGCGGCACGGGCGGTCTCGGCGAGATCGACGTTGCCGGCAAGACAGCGACCGGCGGCGATGGCGGAACGGGCGGCAATGGCGGCAATATCTCGGTCACGACGGGCAGCGGCGTGGCCACCATCTCCATGCAGTCGTCAACGAGCACCCAGCACGCCATACGGCTCGAGAGCATCGCCGGCACGGGCGGCGACGGCGGCAATGCGACTTCCCACCTGATCGGGAGCTCTGAGGGCGGCAATGGCGGCCAGGGGGGCACGGGGGGCGAGATCAATGCCGACATCGCCGCCCATATCTCGACCGCGGGTCCCACCAGCCAGGGCATCATCGCGCGCAGCTATGGTGGCGCCGGCGGCGATGGCGGCTCGGCGGATTCGCTGGCGGGTCACGGGAGCGGCGGGGCGGGCGCAGGCTCAGGGCCCGGTGGCGACGTCACCGTAAGTTTCGCGGGCGACATCACCACCGCTGGCAGCGAATCGAACGGCATCCTCGCCCAGAGCGTCGGCGGCTTCGCCGGCGACGGCGGCGGGGCCGCCGGTTTTACGGCATATGGCGCCGGCAGTGAGAGTGCGGGTGATGCGGGTCAGGTTAGCGTGTCTCTGGGCGCGGGCACGCAGATCACCACCTCGGGCGATTTTGCCTATGCGCTGCAGGCGCATTCGGTCGGCGGCGGCGGCGGGCGCGGCGGTAGCGGCGACGGCATTGTCGGTCTGGGCGGCAGCGGCTCGGCCGGCGGTTCAGGGGAGGCGGTGGGCGTCACGGTCGCGAGCGGCTCGCTCCTCCAGACTGCCGGCAACAATGCGGTCGGCGTCCATGCGGCGAGCATCGGTGGCGGCGGCGGCGATGGCGGCGCTGCGGGCGGGGTCGTCGCTCTGGGCGGCAGTTCCGGAACCGGTGGTGATGGCGGCGATGTCACGGTCACCCACAACGGGACGACCGGCACGCAAGGCGACGGAGCGCATGGCATCGTCGCGATGTCGGTCGGCGGCGGCGGCGGGTCCGCCCATTCGACGGTGGGATTGGCTTCCATCGGCGGTTCCGGAGGTGATGGCGGCGAGGGCGGGATGGTCGCAGTCAACAATGCGGGGATCGTGACCACCAAAGGGGACGACGCCGACGCTGTCTTCGCGCAGTCCGTCGGCGGTGGCGGCGGCAAGGGGTCGAGCGCCTACGCCTTTTCCGAAGGTCTTTCGTTCACCATCGGGGGCGGCGGCGGAACCGGCAATGATGCCGGCGACGTCACCTATACCGATACGGGTCAAATAGGCCGGACGATATCGACGGAAGGGGACCGTTCCCGCGGTGTCTTCCTGCAGAGCGTCGGCGGTGGCGGCGGCGATGGCGGCAACGCGATCTCGGTCAACGGCGTGGATCCAGCCACCATAGGCTTTTCGCTTGGCGGCGACGGCGGGTCGGCGGGCGATGGTGGTGTGGTGAAGTATCTGCAAGGTGTGGCCGCAATCAGCACCCAAGGCGATCATGCCTCAGCGATCCAGGCGCAATCGATCGGCGGCGGCGGCGGCAATGGCGGCAACGCGATCACGGCCGGCGCCGCAGCGGCGATCTCGTTCGGCGTCTCGATCGGCGGCGATGGGCAGAGTGGCGGCAAGGGCGGCGCCGTGACCGTCTCCGGCACCGGCGCGCTCAAGACGGCAGGGGTGGGCTCGGCGGGCATCCATGCGCAGTCGATCGGCGGCGGCGGCGGCAATGGCGGGACGTCCGTGTCCGGCAACGGTTTCGCCTTCGCGTCGATCGATCTGGCACTTGGCGGCGCGGGTGGCGATGGCGGCGCCGCGGACAAGGTCACCGTGGTATGGTCCGACACCATCGGGACGGGAGGCGACAATTCGGCCGGCATACTCGCGCAGTCGATCGGCGGTGGCGGCGGCTCGGCGGGAACCACCATCGCCGCGGCGGTGCAGTCGCAAGCCTCGGTCCAGGTCTCGGTCGGCGGCAGCGGCGGGTCCGGCGGCACGTCCGACGCCGTGAGCGTGACGCAGACCGGCGCCGTGACCACAGAGGGCGACATATCGGCCGGCGTTCTCGCGCAGTCGATCGGCGGCGGCGGCGGGCACTCCGGCACCACGCTGGCCGGCACCTGGTCTTCCTGGGCCAATCTTTCGACATCGGTGGGCGGCAGCGGTGGCAGTGGCGGGAATGCCGGCACGGCCACGGCCAATGTCGGGAGCATCACCACGAAGGGGGATTCATCGTCCGCCGTCTCGGCCATGAGCATCGGCGGCGGCGGCGGATCGGCGCATGTCACCGGCGCCTTCGATGGAACCTCCAATGCATCGATGAACGTCGCCGTGGGCGGAAGCGGCGGCGCCGGAGGTAACGGCAGCGGTGTCACGGTATCGCTTGACGGTGCGCTGAACACGACCGGCCACAATGCGGCGGCCATCAAGGCGATGAGCGTAGGCGGTGGCGGCGGCGACAGCGGCATGACGGTGACCGGCTCGCTCTCCGGTAGTATTCCGGTCGGCGTCAGCGTCGGCGGTGACGGCGGCAGCAGCGGCTCGGGCGGCGACGTATCCGTGTCCACCACCGCCGGCAGCACCATCCGCACCATGGGCGACCTGTCGGAAGGGCTCATTGCCGCCAGCATCGCGCGCTCGGGCGGCAGCGCCGGCCATGTCGTTTCGGCGGATGGCTTCTCGGGTGGTGACGCCAATGTCGATGTCGGCGGCCATGGCGGCGGGGGCGGTGACGCAGGAACGGTGAAGGTCGACAACCTCGCCTCGATCATCACGGAAGGTGACTTCTCAAGCGCGATCGAGGCCCGATCCATGGGTGGCGGCGGCGGCAGCGCCAAGAGCTCGATCAACGCCTCGGCATTGTCGATGGGCAATGCCGCTGTGACCGTCGGCGGCAAGGGCGGCGCCGGCGGAAATGGCGGCGACGTCACCGTCGGCAGCAGCGCGATACTGGGCACCGGCGGCGTCTTCGCTTACGGCATCCTCGCCCAATCCGCCGGTGGCGCCGGCGGCAATGGCGGCTTCGCGGTCGAGGCGAGCGCAACCGGTGGAGAGATATCCGGGCAACTGGGCGTCTCGGTCGGCGGATCGGGCGGCGACGGCGGCACGGCCGGCACGGTCGGCGTGACGGCTGCGGGATCGATCTCGACCGGCGACTATGGCGCCATCGGCATCCTCGCGCAGTCGATCGGCGGCGCCGGTGGCGCCGGCGGCAGTGTCTATTCCGGCAACCTGTCGGCCTCTTCGGAAGGCTCGGCCACGATAGACTTCAACATCGGGGGTGAGGGCGGCGGCGGCGCCCGCGGCGGAACGACCGACGTCACCAATGCCGCAAGCATAGCGACCGACGGCTTTTATGCCGATGGCATCCTCGCCCAGTCGATCGGCGGCAATGGCGGCAAGGGCGGGTCGGTCTATTCCATATTGACGACCTATCAGCCGGGCGGCGCTCTCAACTTCAACATGGATATCGGCGGCAGCGGCGGCACCGGCGCCCATGCCGACATCGTCAATGTCATCAATTCCGGATCCATCACCACGGCCAAGGGCGGATCCGACGGCATCGCGGCGATGAGCGTCGGCGGCGGCGGCGGCAAGGGAGGTGCCGCGGCCAACATCAATGCGAGCCCGATCCCGGGCGGCACCGGCGGCGAGTTCACCGGAAATGTCAATATCGGCATCGGCGGATCGGGCGGCGCCGGCGGCGATGGCGCCGCAGTCACGGTGAAGAACACCGGCAATATCCTCAGCATGGACGATCACTCGCGCGGCATCTATGCCGTCAGTGTGGGCGGTGGCGGCGGCGACGGCGGTGCTGCGTCGTCGGCTTCATACAGCTTCAACGGTGTCTGCTCGGCGCTGACGGGGGGTGCCGGCTATGGCTGCAAGCCCTCGCAGGATGCGCCGGAGGAAGAGACGACCACGGTCCAGCTGTCCTTGACGGTCGAGATCGGCGGAACTGGCGCGGCCGGCGGCGACGGCGCCGCCGTGAGCGTCACCAACGATGCCGCGATTGCGACGGCCGGACATCTCAGCCACGGGATCGTGGCCCACTCCATCGGCGGCGGTGGCGGCGACGGCGGCTATGGCGGGCTCGGGATCAAGGCGTGGACGGACAATGCGACGGCCGACTGGGCCGCGAAGCTGCCCGGCACATTCACCTTCATCCCGAATTTCACCAATATCAGCGCGGGCGTGGGCGGCAGCGGCGGCTCCGCCGGCAATGGCGGCGATGTCAGCGTCGATGGAAGTGGCAGTATTGCCACGCAAGGCGCCCATGCGTTTGGCGTGCACGCCCAATCGATCGGCGGCGGTGGCGGCAATGGCGGCGCCGGCTCCACCGGCCTGTGGTCGGAGGTGACCGTCGGTGGACGCGGGAGCGGCGGCGGCGCCGGCGGCAAGGTGACGGTCGATCTCACCGGCGGCATCGCAACCTCGGGCAAAGGCGGCGTCGGAATCTTCGCGCAATCCGTCGGCGGCGGTGGCGGCACAGCAGGCGATGTCGAGCTGGGCTGGACCGCAAAATGGGCCGATCTCAATATCGGCGCCGGGGTCGGCGTGCAGCAAAATCCCGGCGGCGGCGGCAATGGCGGCGACGTCACGGTCACTTCCGGAGCGATCACCACCACGGGCGAGCATGCGCATGGCATCATCGCCCAGTCGGTCGGCGGATCGGGCGGCATCGCCAGCATCTCAGGCGACCTCGCGGTTGCGGGTCTCGGAATGTATGCCGGCGGCAATGGCGATGCCGGAAACGGCGGCAACATCATCGTCACCAACAAGGGCGCGATCTCGGTCTTGGGCGCAGGCGCTCATGGCATCATCGCGCAAAGCACGGTGGGGCGTACCGGACAAGGCGACCTCGCCGGAGACGTCACGATCAATGTCGATGCCAATGTCAGGGCGTCCGGCGCCGGGGGGCGCGGAATCCTGGCGCAGAGCCAGGGCGACCCGAATGGCGCGATCACCATCAACGTGGCGGCCGGCACGACGGTCTCCACCGCCGACGACAGCGCCGAGACGATTGGCCTCTTCGACGGCACGGGCAACAGCATCGTCAATTTCGGCACGATCCGTCACGAGGGAAGCGAGGCGACGGACTACGTCATCCGCACCAACGGCTCAGGCCTCGCCGTCACCAATAATGGCGTGATCGAAGGCTCGGTGCTGACCGAGTTCCGCAATGGCGACACGGGCAATGCGATCGCCTTCACCAATGCGAGCGGCGCCACTTTCGGCATGGGCGCATCGGTGGATTTGGGGCTCCTGGGATTTCTCAGCAATACCGGAACGATGTCGGCGGGGACGGTCGGCACGATTGGCCAGACGATCTTCAATGGCACTCTGTCCCAGACCGCCGACGGCACTTTCGCCGTCGATTTCGTCTTCGGCGCCGCCCATGACCTGGTCACGGTCGCGAGCGGATCGCCATTGCCGAGCCTCGCCGGAAGCGTGCTGCCCAAGTCGCAAGGCATAGTACCTGCCGGCGGAACGAGCGGACGTTTCACGTTCTTCCAGTCGGATGTGGGCATTTCGTCAAACACGCTGACGGTGGCCAGCACGGCAACGGTGGATTACGGCCTTGTGCAACACAATCCTGCAACCGGCGGGCAGGCGATCGATCTCACCTATTCGATCGATTACACACCGTGGAGCGGGAATTCCTCGGGCAAGGTGCCGCCGTCCCTGATGAACCAGATCACCCAGAACCACACGAGGTTCGGTGAGCATATCGACGAGCTGGTCGCCTTCCGGCAGTCGGCGCCCGGCGACGGCAATGCATTCATCGACGATCTGGTGCACAGCATCCTCGGCATCGAGGCCGTCGAAGACCTGCTCGACGTCTATTCGAGCTTTGCGCCGCCGGAGCTTTTCGCCGCCGGCGAGACCACGCTTTATTCCGCGCTGCGCTTTGCCGACAGCCTGATGAGCTGCCCGGAGAACGGGGCAGGCGGCATGGTCTTCACGCGCGAGGGCTCATGTTCCTGGCTCCAGGCCATCGGCGCCAGCAACGATCGCGATGCCGACGGCTATACGCTGGGCTATGACGCGGATGTGGCCGGCGTCTATGGCGGGGCCCAGGCGCAGATCGGCGAGGGCTGGTTCGCCGGATTTGCGCTGGGCAGCGAGTGGACCGATCTCGAGGCGCATCGGCTCTCCGGCACCGGCGCAAGCTTCCACGCCGGCGTCTCGCTGAAATACGAATATGAGGCCACCACGCTGGCGGGCGCGCTGTCGGGCGGGTTCGGCAGCTTCGACATGCAGCGCGACATCCTGGCGCCGGAGGGCGTCATCCATGCCGAGGGTGATCCCGACATCACCTGGCTCTCCGCCCATGCCCGCATCGCGCATGTCTTCGCGGTGACGGACGACATTTATATCAAGCCCTGGTTCGATGCCGGCATCATCCATCTGAGGCAGGACGCCTATACCGAAAGCGATGCCGGTCCATACGGGCTCCATGTCGGCAAGATGGACAATACGTTCTATACGCTCAATCCGGCCGCCGATTTCGGAACCAAATTCGACATCGGGGGCATGTCGGCCGAGGTCTCGCTCACCGCCGGCATGCTCACCATACTGGGTGACACGGACTGGTCGGCCAGCCTGCAACTCAGCGGTGTGGATTCGGGTGGTCCGTCTTACAAGGTCGTCGATGACGGCGGCGGCAATTTCGCGCAACTCGGAGCGACGATAAAGATGCAGCTCAGCGAGGGCACATTGCTCGAGGCGGGCGGCGGCGCGCTCTTCAACAGCGACCAGCAGCAGTATACAGGAACGGCCAAGCTGATGATCAGCTTTTAGGGCATGATGGAGTTTGCGAGGCGCTTGGAAGCGGGATCCTCTCCATCATTCCCCTTCTCCCGCTTGCGGGAGAAGGTGCCCGATAGGGCGGATGAGGGTGTTGGTTAAGCTTGCTACAGCTTCCCAGGAATGAGCCAGGAACAAGGGTCATTGCACTTATTGGGCCCCACGAAGGACGCCGGATATGCGGAAAGAACACCCTCATCCGGCCTTCGGCCACCTTCTCCCGCAAGCGGGAGAAGGTGAACGATGGTGAGGCCTTACGAGGGTTTTGAGCGGGACGGTCCTTTACGATTGTCTCTAAAATCATCATGCTTGAGCATTACGGAAATTTGGGTTGAGGGGACAAATGCCAAAACCGCCGGCTAACATCACGATCGGCGTCGATGACGTTCCGCCGCCGATCCAGCTTGTGCTGCTGGCTCTGCAATATGCCTTCCTGCTGTGCGTCTATCTCGTCCTGGTCGTGATTGTCGTACGGGCGGCGGGGGTGGACCCGGAGACCGCGCGCAGCGTCGTCAGCATGGCGATGATCGCTTCCGCCATCGGTACGGCGCTGCAGGCGCTCCATCGCGGACCGATAGGTTCGGGCTATCTGGCGCCGCCGGTCTTTTCGGCGATCTATCTCGGGCCCTCGATCCTCGCGGCGAAAGCCGGAGGCCTGCCGGCGGTCGCCTGCATGACCGTTTGCGCCGGCCTTTTCGAGATCGTCATCGGGCTCTTCCTGCACAGGCTGCGGATCATCATGCAGCCGACGATCAGCGGCCTTACGATCTGCATCATCGCGCTGGAGCTCGGCATCGTCGGGCTGCAGCAGGCGCTCGACGTCAAGGGCCAGGGCAGCGCGCTCTTTCCGATGCATGTGGTCGTCTCTTCATTGACGCTCGCCATCTGTATCGGTTTCGCGGTCTGGGGCAGGGGCGTATGGCGCCTGATCTGCTCCCTCCTCGGTTTGATCGTCGGCGTGACGGCGGCTTTCGCGCTCGGCCTGTTCGACGCGACCGCTCTTCAGCGCATTGCCGACGCCCCGTGGGTCGCGCTTCCCAACCCCTCCTACATGTCCATCCGCTGGGATCTCAGCCTGATGCCGGCCTTCCTGGCCGCCGGCCTCGCCGCAGCGATAAGAACGGTCGGTGTTGTGACCACGTGCCAGCGCGCCAATGACGCGTCTTGGACGCATCCCAATTTCGGCAATATCCGAAAAGGAGTCTATGCAGACGGGATCGGCTGCGCGCTCGGCGGACTTGTCGGCGCGCCCGGCATGAACATAGGGCCGAGCCTCGTCGGCGTATCGATCGCGACGGGCGTCACGTCGCGCATGATCGCCTATGCCAGTGCCGTGGCTCTCGTGATCCTGGCCTTCATGCCCAAGGTGGCGGACGTCTTTCTGCAGCTGCCGCTGTCCGTCGCGGGCGCGCTGCTCATCTTCACCGCCTCGATCATGCTGGTGAGCGGCCTCGGGCTCATGATGTCGCGGGCTCTCGACATGCGGCTCACCTTCGTCGTCGGGCTCGGCATTCTCTTCCCGCTGGTCCAGATGGTGTCGACGAGCTATTTCAATGCCCTGCCGGGATGGCTCGGATTCATCACCAATAGCGGCCTGGCGCTGGGGCTGACCGCGGCGATCGGCTTGCTCCTCATCTTCCGCATCGCTTCCGGCCGGCAGCAGACGATCTTCTGGAAGCAGTCCGAGGACACGCTCAACGAGCTGGCATCGGTGCTCGAAAAGAACGCCAAGACCTGGGGGCTGTCGAAAGACGTGACCGCGCGGGCGCTCGCCAACACCCGCCAGGCCATACAGGTGCTGAAGGAAGGTCAGCTGATGCGGGAGCCGGTGGCGATCAAGGTGGCCGAACGCGACGAGTCGCTGGTCATCGAGCTGAGCTACAAGGGATTGCCCCTGTTCGTGCCGGATATTGCCGCGAAGCCCGAAGTCAACGAGGAAAGCGCCATGTCGGCCGGACTACAGGGCATTGCGATCGGTGTCTTTCCGGACCGGTCTTCGATTTCGGTCAGAGGTGCCGAGACGACGATCCGGCTGAGCTTCGATATGTAGCGGGGTTTGACCAAGAGTCTGGATGGCCGCCTCAAGGGCGGCCATGGACTTCGTAGCGAAACATCCGATAGAGGCCTGAAGGATCTTCGAAGATCTGCGTCGCGGTCGAAAAACCGGCTTCTCTGCCGAGGCTCAGCCAGGTGTCCGCGGTCTCGGGCCGGTCGCACGACTTGATGTGCTGCCAGATCTGGTCGAGCTCGGCCGGCGACAGGCTGGTCCACCAGACCGAAATGGCGCGCCAGGTGCGATCGAGAAACTGGTCGTGGTCCTCACCGTCCTCCAGAAACGGCTCGTAGATGAGGAAGACGCCGCGGCCGCCGGCGGCGTCGCGGATGCCGCGGAACATGCGAAGCTTGTCGTCCGTCGCCAGATGGTGCAGGGACAGCCCGCACCAGACCGCATCGGCATGCTCGCTTCTCCCGGCGATGGCCGCAACGAAGTCGCGGTGGTCCAGATCGACGTCATAAGGCTGATCGGCCAGATTGCGCGCGGCAAGCTCGAGGGCGGGCTTGGCCAGATCGATACCCTGATAGTGACGCACCCGGGTGCCGGCGAGCGCCGTCTTGGCCAGGCTGGCGTCGCCACAGGCGATATCCAGGAAAGCGAAGGGCTCCGCGAAGTGCTCGGCGAGCACGCTCTTCAGGATCCGGCCGACCGCGCGATGGCTCAGGTGATCGTTGTCGACAAGCTTCTGATAGATCGTCCATTGCGCCTGGAAGACGCGGATGGCCTCGGCATCGACGACAGCGTTCTGGGCGCCGAATTGATGAATGTGGACATTGACCATGTCTGGGGGCTCACCGATTGTGGGTCATGCTTATTAGCCGTCTTTCTTGCCTCTCGCCATCGGGCTGAGGTAAAGCGGGGACGGGGGCTTCGACAGGGGGAGGTGGCATGGGCACCGGCTTCAGTGGGGCGCCCGCTCCTATGGAGGGCGAGGGCGCCTATAATCGCAATTCCCGCGTTCAGCAGGCCGGCGCCTCTCCGGCCATCCCGCTGTGGGAGAAGACTGCCGCGCAAGTGGTTCTGCCGCCCGAGCCCGAAGCGATCGTCATCGCCGATTATGGTTCCTCCGAGGGGCACAGCTCGTTTGGACCGATGCGCGCGGCGATCAGCGCGATCAGGGAGCGCATCGGGCCTCACCGGCCGATCTCGGTCGTGCACAACGATCTTCCCGGCAGCGATTTCGCCGCTCTGTTCGAGGCGCTCGCCGGGGATGCCGACAGCTATCTCAGGCAGGACAAGGCGGTGTTCGCGTCGGCGGTCGGCCGCAGTTTCTACGATCAGGTCTTGCCGCCGTCGAGCGTCACGCTGGGCTGGTCGACCTGGGCGGTGCAGTGGCTCAGCCATGCGCCGGCCCCCATTCCCGACCAGGTCATGGTCGCCTTCAGCGAAGATCGCGCGGTGCGCAAGCTCTATCACCAGCAATCGGCCGAGGACTGGCGGACATTCCTGACCCATCGCGCGAAGGAGCTGCGTCCCGGCGGCCGGCTGGTCGTGCTGATGCCGGCGGTCGCCCCGGATGGCGATAACGGCTACCGCCCGATCCTCGTCACGATGTATGCAGCACTTCAGCAGCTCCAGCGCCAAGGCTTCATCAGCGACGCCGAGCTGCACGCCATGGCCATCCCCATCGTCGGGCGCAGCCTGGCGGAGCTCGAGCAACCGTTCAGCGGCGGCCGCTTTGCCGGCCTGTCGCTCGATCATGTCGGGGTGTTCTCAGGTCCCGACCCGATCTGGGACGATTTCGAACGCGACCGCGATGCCAAGGCCTACGGCGCCCGTTGGGCGGCATTCGCCCGCGCATCGGTCCTGCCGACGCTCGCCGGTGCGCTCGAGGGGGTAGCCGCCCGAAAGACCGAGTTCATCACGCGCGTCGAAAACGACATGGTGGCGAGGCTCGCCGCGGCCCCGGAGAAGTTTCCGATCCCCTTGGGGCTGGTGGCCATGAGCAAGGATGTTAGACCGAATAAGGATAAACAAGCGGGGCCTTCCCTCTCAGGGTGCTTTGCCTACTTGGGCTCCGGCAATGTGGACTCCGCTTATGCGCTTTCTTGGCTTGGCTAGAAGATAGAGATCAACTTGTCCGCGCTCGCACAGTGCGCGTACATGTTGCGGCTTAGCCGCGCATGAATGTTGAGCCCAAAAGTATAGGGAGCGCCGCGTTCGGTGATGTCTTTGTTCTTGTAGTCGAGTATCTCCTCGACACACCTCCCTGAGTGCGGCCCCATGGAGTATGGAAAAGCGCGTTTCTGAGTTTTTGAGCAGAGAGTCGTTCATTGGTAGCCTAAGAGATTCTCAGCAAATTCCAAACCTTTTCAGTATTGCCTTGCCGCCGGGGGTTTTAGGCCCGAGGCTTGCTCCTCTCGCTTGTCCTCGGTTGTAAGCAATTATCTTTGTACCTGAAGCCAATCCCCAGGCGCGGACGGCTCTGGTGGCGACTACGGTCTTTGAACCGTTTGCAGCGGCGGCCTCGAGATTGTTCTTCACGAACTCTCTCGCCATGTTAGCTGAAGGCAATTTTGCAACAAGGTTTCGCGCGTTAAAGTCTTGCGAATGATAGGGCAAAAGCTCAACATGAGCCAACCGGCGGGATAGGCTGCGTAAAGCATCGAGGTAAGAGATGCCTTTCCTTTGTGCGATCACTTGCAAGACGCCCCTAAGTTTCTTCTCCCAGTACTGGTAGCCGCTGTGCCAACAAATTGAAGGATCTAGCCACATGAAAGGAAAATCGCCCCCCTCCAAGGTCTGATGCAGGTTTGCTACAAGCCGCTCGCGAAACTCTGGCACGACCGTTTCGCCGTAATAGTCCGTCAAATTAAAACCGGGGTTAAGTGTCAGCAGGACAATGTCGGCTGTAGCTAGCCTTCCACTATAGGGTATGGGGTAGAGCCCTAGATGCAGCCTATTGTCTTTAAAATTACCAAACCGCGAACTCGCGACGAAACCCGCAAGATCTCTGGTTTGGTCATCAACATAGACCCCCCCTTTGCCATAGAGCATGGCCGCATCGTCTGGGTGCAAATGGGGGAAAGACTGCAATTCGCAGCGTTTCCAATAGTCGATCAACGTACCCGGCATTTCTAAGTCAAGCGGCATGAATGACGCAAAATCAATACCTGCGGTTCTCTTGAAATATGCGAACCCGCAGCCCATGAAACAGCGGAGGAATCCCTTCCCCATTCCGTTGCGGTGGACGGGGCCTTGCTCATTAAAAGGCTATGCTTGCCAGATCTGAAATTTGTCATCGTTAGACGTTCGCCGTAACACAACAATCTCATAATTCCGAAATGTTCCTGTCCTTGGGCCGCCGCCACAATCAATTATCAGGTCTTCGATGCCGTCTCCATCGGCGTCAACTCTCATGATCTCCGCGATATAAATAAACAGGTCCTGTTGCTCTAACTCGATCGTAATCGAGTTGGAACTTGATCTAATCACTTTGGCTCCATGTTGTTCGATAAGATCCTGCACACTCTTGTCTCCATAGATTGCCGCAACATCCTCTTCTTCAGGAGGCGTTAGGTCGCCAATCAGGAAAAGTTCAGCGGGGATGAGGTGCAGGTCATTCACGCCGACTCTAGGTGTTCTTATGAAACTCTTCTCCGGGACCTTAGAAGTTGATACAATTTTCAGGACTTCTAAAGGACGCTCGAAGAGCCACATGGCATTTTTCATGTCCGCATTTGAGTATGCATAATAGCCTGCTTCCGTTGCGTCCAAATATTGGCACAGAGTACAGACGTCGCGAGTCTCGTCATTGTCATTGGTGAGACGAAGTGGCGTTTGTTCGTCATCAATGTAAATTCTGCGGTCAAGATATTCTTCGTAATGTTCGTGCGATACCTCGCCTATCGGATCGTCGCCTAGAAGTTGAATGAAACCAACGAGTGGAAAGGTCTTTTTGTTCGCCTCGACAAACTCAATAAGCTCTTGATCCGTCATTTCACCCGTGTCAATCGCGCCCACAATTGCAAGCTTTAGCTTTCCGACTTTGTTGTCGCGTTTGAATTTCTCGACTAGGTCTTTAACTTTAGCTGCCTTATCTTTTGCTACGGTCAGGACCAAGTGCGCTCTGATTATAGTCAACGCACGTTTATCACCATTGCATCGTGCACAAGCAGGAACTAGATTCTCGTAGCTCGTTAGATCGAAATTTTGATCGAGCCCATGTTCATTTAGCGATTTCAGTTTCAATTCGTTGTCGTTCAGCAGCGACTCCGCTAAGATGTGGTCAATTTCGATGCCATCATAGGGGAGCGGAGTGCTGCAATATGCGCAACATTGATTGTGAGCTTCCCAGAATGCTCGACGCTCAAACCCATTAAACTTTTGCTTTGCCATCGCCGTCGTTGATATTCGTCCCTGCGCTGCCACATTAACTGACAGATGCCCGGAAAAGGCCAGCACCAAGTCTCGGAAATACACCATTATCTGCCGGTCTTTTACACCAAACGCTGGGCAGGGGTCGATGGCCGTCTTTGCACATTCGCCAAACCGTACAAGGATATCGTCAAGGCCCGGAGGCTGCATCCTTCCGCAACTGGCTTCGCGCGCGGCCTTTACAGGTTTGCTTTTGGGATTGGTCACCGGGTTCTCACCTTTCAAAAAACATCGGAGACAACCCAAGAGGGTTATAGGGGCCTTTTGCCGGACTTGTCTATTGCTGTTCGATGAGCCTGATCAACAGGGCGACTTGGCGCCACAGATTGGAAAGAACGGAAAAGACGGCTCAGCACCGTTCCGCACCGTTTCGCGACCCGTGGCGACGGATAACAACCGATTGTGGGGTAGTGCTCTCTCACCGAAAAGTGAACGCGCTATCGACCAAACGCCCTTACTCTCACCGTCACGCCGTTGACCGTGATCGTCTTGTTCACCGACCGCCAGGCCTTCTCGGCTAGCTCCTGCACGTTCAGGACGTTCTGGCCTTCTGGATAGATAACGGTGACTTCGACCGCGCGGTCATGGGGCCGGTCCTTGATCATGATGGTGCCTTTGAAGGTGGGCATGAATGCCGCTCAACCAAGCGCCGAGCGCGGCCCCTGCCACCAGGAGCGATGATCGTGCCAAACTGTTGCAAAATAACTTTCCAGCGCCATTAAATCGGAAAGTTGGAAGGACGAAATTTGGTCTAAGTGCTTGATTTCCTTGGTGGGCGCAGTAGGACTCGAACCTACGACCCGCTGATTAAGAGTTCCTCTAATTCCCTTAAAAATCAATAGCTTAGACTAGGGCCAAGGTGGCGCTGACCGCCACCTGCTGCCTATGTCCGCCAGCGTCCGCCAGTGTCCAGCAGCGTCGCCACCTATTCTGGGGGAGTTGATCATGGTGTTGGTGAAATGGCGAAATCGCGATCTTGCTTTCTTATCTTGCAATCAACCGGTTGGTTTGGAACCATCGGTACCTCGCACACTCTCTGCATGATGAGATAGCGTGTCATTCCTTCGTTTTCAAAGCCATACCGAAATGCAAAATATAGAAATACGGTCAGGGGCGACTTGTTGGCATATGGTGAAAGATCGACCGCGGACGGCGGCGAGATTGTGAAGGTTTGTCTGGCAAGGAGCGTCGTGGGTTTGGAATCTGAAACAGATTTTTTAATCTGATCTTCAATAGCGTATGTAAATTCCTCAACCTCATAGATCAGATTTCGGTCGGTTTGATTTTGAATATCGATACCGGGGTCTTGGACAAAGAAGGGTGAAGATACCTTCGCGACTATTGCTCCCCTCGCGGAGCTCGGAGCCTGGGCAATTTCGCTCATGGCATAGTACGTGATCGCCATTCCGATCAACAGACCAGATGCGCCTGCCGTCAGATGCCGAAGAGCATTCCCATTTTCACCAAACTTAGCCGCTTGATCCCATAGAACGAGGGCGATGCCTCCCAAGGCAGAGGCACCAAGAAAATACCCGCCCGGAATGTTGTCCGCCATCTTCGACAACCCAAACAGGGCGCCGTTCCAGATCATCCAAATGATGGCCTCTCGTCCGTGTCGGCGCAGCAACAATTGGACTGCGCTTGGCGGCTTTGAATTTAATGCGGGTTTTCTATCCCTCGGGCGGCTCATCCGGCTACGGCGACCCTCTGATAAGTGATCGGATGCTGGTGGTTATACTAATGGGAAGGAACGCGACACAATGCGATCAGCAGAAAGCCCAAACACAACATGTTGGGGCGTGTAGGTGGCGACTGGGTGGCAACTAGGTGGCGATTTTCACGCTCTGTTCAAGGTTACCTAAGTCATTGATTTGAGCCTATGTCCTTGATGTGACGACCAAAATCACTAGGAATTTTGGTGGGCGCAGTAGGACTCGAACCTACGACCCGCTGATTAAGAGTAACAGGACGGCGCCTTTAATTTCCTACCGCTACCAACTGAATTTCATTGAAGAGAGCAATAAAGGACCATGTTTTAGGCGTTTCTCGAATATCAACACCTTCCGTTGCATAACGGTGCAAAACAGCGTAAATAGTCCCCCAGATGCGTCCCCCAAAAAAATGACCCAGAGCATCTGACATTTGGAAAGAGGGCCTGGGGGACGGAGGAGAGCTCAAGGCCATGAAAATGAAGCTGACCGATGCCGGGCTCAAAAACTACAAGCCCAGGACCGAGCGCGACGAGATATTCGACACCGAGAAGGGCGGCTTCGGCGTCAGGGTGACACCGACCTCCAAGGCTTTTTTCTTCATCCGCCGTGTTCGGGGGCAGAAGGTCCGTTTCGATCTTGGGCGTTTCCTCCCAAAGGAGGAGCTTGCCAGGGCACGCAAGAATCCCGGCACCGACGCCAGCCGGTATGTTTCTCTCGCCGAGGCCCGGAAGAAGGCGCAAGAAATCCAGATCAAGATCGATAACGGTGTCGATCCGCGAGACGAGATCCATGCCCATAAGCAGGCGACAGCGGAGGCGGCGGAAAACACGTTCGCGGCGGTCGCCAAGCTGTTTCTCGAACAATACCCGAAGGCAAAAGAGAGCCCCCTGAGCGAGGCAACCATCCGGGGCTATCGCTGGGCCTTGAATGTCCGGGCACCCGAGCCGATGACGCAAAAGTCGAACGGGTCAGCGCCGAAAAAGTCGAGATCGAAAAAGCTCGGTGAATCGCCAACCGCGAAATGGGCCGCGCGGCCGGTGAGGGAGATCACCCCGCAGGATGCCGGCAAAATCCTCGACAAGTTCGAGGCCAATGGCCATTTGGCCTCGGCGCGACTTTTCAAGGCTTACGTCGGTAAATTCTTCGGATGGTGCGCGGACCCGCGTCGGAAGCTTGTCCCCATGAACCCGGTCGCCGGCATCGTACTCGATGCCAAGCCTCGCAAGCGTGATCGCGTCTTACCCATCGCGGAGATCAAGGCGATTCTCAAGGCGGCAGACGGCCTCGTGAAGGTGACGGAGACGAAGAACGGCAAGAAGATCACCGGCGAGGCGCAGCGGGCGCTCATCTGGACCTTGGCCCTTCTGGGCCAAAGGCGTGAGGAAACGTCCCTGATGAAGTGGACCGATCTCATGCTGGAAGGCGACAAGCCGCTTTGGAAAATCCCGGCAGCGAACACGAAGAACGGCCGGCCGCATGAGGTCGAGCTGTCGCCTGAGGCCAAAGAGATCATCTTAAAACTGCCGCGACTCGGCGATTTCGTGTTCACGACCGACGGCGAGACGGCGATCTCGGGCTTCTCCAAGATCAAGACCGCGCTCGATAAAGGTCTATCCGATCCCGGCGTCACGCTGGAGCCGTGGCGTTTGCATGATTTCAGGCGCTCCTTCTCGACCGGTTGCGGCGAGCTGGGCTTTGCGCCGCATGTCGTCGAAGCCGCACTGAACCACATCTCCGGTTCGAAGGCCGGTGTCGCCGGCGTCTACAATCACAGCAAATATGCCGATGATTGCCGGCGGATGTTCGCGGCCTGGGCGAAAGCGGTCACGGTGACCGAGGCGGGAAGCAACGTTGTGCCTCTTCGAGCTTAGACTGCCCCCTTCCGCGAGGCACGCTCGCCAAAAAAACCAATAAAAACACGGCACTGCACTGATTCGAGTGGCGGGCTTTTCGCGCCGACGCTGAACGATCGCTAAAAGCCAATAGAACCGACATCTTTTTATTCCGTAACCGGACTAATTACCTTTCGACCTGTGCATTGTGGGACGGTGACGAGCCGCGCAATCGTGAGTGACAAACTCTCACGAGGGCAGTCATGACGGAACGTTGCATTCCCGCGTCGGACGCGTCTATCCCCGATTTAATCCAGGCCGGCCAGCTCCGCGCCATTTTTGGCGATGTATCGGACATGTGGCTTTGGCGCCGTCTCAAAGACGGGACCTTGCCGCCGCCCATCGTCATCAGCGGTCGGCGCTTTTGGCGCAGGGATGAAATCAAAAATCTCATTGATCGCCGGTTCGCACAACTACCGACTGTTTCTGCTCAGCGTCCGTGCCCCGCTGAAAAAATCCAACGACTGAGCGAGGAGGGGCACGGACTTGCTTCCGAAAGCACAACCGGCCGCGACAAGGGCGCGACCGGCTGAGGCATATCATCGTTTCGGGCGAAACGTTCCTCGGCATTTACCCACCCTCCAACATTTTTGCAAGAGCCCGGCCACCGCGCCGAAGCGGGCGCGCCTGCCGATGGCGCTGCGTTGCGGCGCAGCTCGCCACTTCGAGGTGCGGCCGTGAACGCGCCTATCCGCCTTCCCGGCCAGCAGTGTAGGACGTTGACGCGCAGGTTTCCGTGTTCCGTCTGCCCGCTGAATGACGGCTTTATCAAGCGCTGCATGGCTGGCCCGACCAGGAAGCCTTTCCCCGAGCGGCGGATATATCGCACGCCGAAAGCGACCGTCGATGCCTTCTGGTACGTGGTGCGCACCTACAACGATGAATACGTCAACCGATGGCTTGATGAGCATCCGAGCGACAAGGCTTTTTTGCTCGATCTCTATCGGCAGCGCCAGAAGCAGAGGCGCGCGCCATGACGATCGCCCTTCGCGATTATCAGGCCGACGCCATCGCCCGAATCGAGCGCGATCCAAACCGCCGTGTGCTGCTCGTTTGCCCGACCGGCGGCGGCAAGACGGTGATCGCCACGGCTATCATGAAGGAATTCTCGGATCAGTGGAAAAAGGCGCTTTTCGTGGTCCATCGGCGAGAGATCGTTCAGCAGACAAGCCGCAAGCTCCAGGATCTGCGGATATCGCATGGCATCATCATGGCCGGCGTCAGAGATCGCCCGCTCGACAGGGTGCAGGTTGCCGCGATTCAGACCTTGCACGCCAGGGCGATCCGTTCCGATCGAATGGCGCTGCCGGAAGCCGACCTGGTCATTATCGATGAAGCTCACCACGCCAGCGCCGCGACCTATAAGGCGGTGATCGAGGCATACCCAAATGCGCGCATCGTCGGCCTTACGGCAACGCCTTGTCGCGGCGACGGGCGAGGTCTCGGCGGCATCTTCGAATCCATGCTCGAGGTCGAACAGGTGCAGGGCCTCATCGACAAAGGGCACCTGGTAAGAACGAAAGTCTTCGCCCCAAAGGCGCCGCCCGACCTCAAGGGCGTCAAGGTGCGCATGGGCGACTACGTTGAAGGCCAGCTCGCCGAGCGCATGAACACCGACAAGCTTGTCGGCGACATCGTAACCCACTGGCATCGTCATGGAGAGAAGCGAAAGACAGTCGTCTTCGCCGTCAATGTCGCCCACAGCATTCATATCAGAAACGAGTTCATCAAGTCGGGTGTCCGGTGCGGGCACATCGACGGCTCAACGCCCAAGCCCGAGCGTGATCAGACCCTGGAACGGCTTCGCCGCGGCGACATCGACGTGGTGACGAACTGCGCGGTGCTCACGGAAGGCTGGGACATGCCAGATGTCGGATGCTGCGTTCTCGCCAGGCCAACACGGCAGATGGGCCTCTATCGCCAGATGATCGGCCGCGCCCTCAGGAGCGCACCCGGCAAGACCGATGCGATCGTGCTCGACCACGCTGGCGCCACGCATCGGCTGGGCTTCGCGGAGGATCCGGTAGAATGGACGCTCGACCGCGGCAAGGGCGCGCGAAACACAGCACAGGAGAGGCGCGAAGCCAACCTGGGGCCGCGCGCCGTCATGGAGTGCGCCCAATGCGGCGTCATGCGTGAGGGCGGCAAGGCGTGCTGGAACTGCGGCTTCCTGCCACAGAGAAAGCCCGCCGATTACAGAGTCGCCGACGGCGATCTCGGCCTCATCGACAGGCAGCGCCGGGTCCAGCCGATTGTATTGCAGCAGGCTGCAAAGGATCAGTTCCTGGGCGAGCTGCTATGGTATGCGACGGAGCGCGGCTACAAACGCGGCTGGGCCGCCCACAAGTTCAAGGAACGCTTTGGCCACTGGCCGCCCTACGGCAATCCGCCGCCCGCTAAGCCGAGCCCGGAAACCCTGTCGTGGATCAGAAGCCGCAACATCGCCTGGGCGAAGGCGAAGGGCGGGACGGCGGCTTAATGACGACGAGCCGCGAAAGATGGGAAGCCGTGCGGCGCATCCAGCTTGGACACGCGCGCAAGCTCTTGCATCATCGCTATGGTCCGAGGCTTCCGGATGACGACGCTGGAAGGGAGGATCTGCGCATCCTGCTTAACCTGAAGGCCCGGTGCTACTACCCCCAGCGCCGAATGCAGGCCCTTCTCAGGGAGATCGAGCTAACTGCACCCTGGATGACCGGCGCCGAGGCCGAGAAGCTCGCCGCCGAAATCGCGGCCGATCCGCTCACCTTCAAAAGCGACGCCCTCGGCCGCGAGCTCAACCTGGATTGGCGCACCCGTGAGCGGCTGCGCGTCTGGCAGATCGGCGCCGTCGATATGGACGCCGAAGCCCGCAAGGAACGCCGGAAGCTTCGTCACCGCGAGCGCATGCAGCGCACCCGCAAGGCAAAGGGCGCAAAGCCCCGTGCCGAATATGAGGGCAAATCTCTGTCGGCGACCAGGCCATGGGAGGCGGAAGGTATTTCTCGCGCCAAGTGGTACCGTCAGCGTCGTCGAGATCCCATGAGACAAGTCCGTGCGCAGGCCAATGGTCACGCATGAGACAAGTCCGTGCGCACAGTATCTCTACAAGCGGGCCACACACTTGTCTCATGGCACGGAAGAGGGGGGCTCTGGAAGAAGGCGCACGGCCAGGAGCCACTGAGCGACGCAGGTTCTCAGCTCAAAAAAATTTTGTCCGAGCGAGACGGAATTTCCCCCGAGCTTTCAGCCTGAAAAGTTGCGGGCGAGGTAGGAAAGCAAAGCGCGCGCCCCGTTTTCCCGGCCGGGCCGGTTCTCCCGTGCGGCCGGAATGGGGGCGGGGAGGGTCGGACTCTGCCGTTCTGACGCCCCATCGTCCCCCTGAGCCGTCCCCCAAAGACCATATGATCAAGGAAAACCCTTGAGTTACTGATACTTCGCTATATCAGCCCGCTGATCACGGATAAGATGCTCTCATTCACGCGACCACCTGTTATGAAACGTGATGGTATTCACGTGTGTCAAACGGTCCACGATCCGCCTCAAACGGGCGGCGGGCTCGACGGCCTCGCGCTGACTCAGCCGCAAGCGCCAGCGCCCGTTCAGCCGCCGCAGGCTGTTTGACAGCCGACACCGCAACCGCCCGTCACGGCTCATCCTGGGCGATCTCTGCCACGACCGGAAGATTTCGGGCCACCTCGCCTGCTTAAGACACCTGCTTTCGACACAACCAGGCGCGGGAGATCGTTTCGGCCAATCTACACACGAGCGGGAGCACCTTGCTTATTCCGGATCAGTCCTGTGCATTGCAGGTCGATTACGGACAGAGCAAGTTGGCGACCGTCGTCGCCTTGTGTCGTCGGTAATTCGAGGAGTGAATTCGGGCCATGCCCCAGGTGTCCGTCACGAAATCCGGTAATGCGACTGTGCCGCTGCACTATCGCGTGCCGGCAAGCACTCGGGAAATCATCCGCGAGTTGGCCGAGGCGGAAGGTCTGACGGCGAGCAGCTGGGTTCGACGAGCCACGATGAGGGCGGTGCAGCGTGCCCTTCATGAGAGGGAATCGTCATGGTCGTGAAGAAGCGCCGCCGCCGAGATCTCCAGGTTCGGCCGCCTGCGCCTGGCGCCGTGCGAGGCTTGTCGCCCAAAGTCGCGGAGGCCATCAGACTCATGGCCGAGCAGGGCATGACCAGGCCGGAAGCGGCAGCGGCCGTCGGCATGAAGGACGACAGCTTGTACCGAGCGTTTCGCGCTCCGATCGTCCGCCGGCACTTTCACCAATTGATCGACCAGGTGCGCGAAGCCGCCCGTCCCAAGGCCGTCCAGGAACTCGCCAGGCTCAGCACTGAAGCCGCGAGCGAAAAAATCAGGATGGAAAGTTCAAAATACATCGACGGCGCCCACGAGAGCCGGCAGCCGCATGGTGTCACCGTCAATCTCGGCGTCGGCGTGCAGGTGCAGCCTGGCTATATCGTCGATGTCTCGCAACACCGTGAGAAGGCGCGCGAGATCCTGCGCCAAGCCGGCAGCAAGTGTTCCGCGCTGGATGTCGACTACGAAGAAAGGGACCGAACATGACGCGCCTTGAGACTGAGGAAGAAAATTGGAAGCTGCATCATCCGCGCTCAACGGAAAAGCGCCTGGCCTGGCGGCGCTATGTGAAAGACGGAAAGGCAGTCGTGGAGGGCTTTCGGTTCGGGAGTCCGCAGGACGCTCAAGAAGCCATCCGCCTCGGCAAGGGCGAGTGGAGCTTCAATCCGCCTGAAAAAGGGGAAACCCAAATATGAGCCGCCCCCATCGCGTCATCACCGACGATCGCCCGGCCGACCAGAAAGAGATCGCGCAGGAGGCCGGGACCGCCACTGCAACGTCCGGCGAGATCGAGCCCGAGCCTGAGACCAGGTGCGCGACGCCGGCCAAGGCGGAAGAGCGCCTCAAGGCCGCGTCGGCCGAGCTTGCACGCGTCGAGACCGCCTATGATAACCTGGCCGCCCAGCGGGACCGCCTGGAAGCCGAGCTCCTCGAGCTCGCGGCGGAGCACAAGGCCTTGGCCGCCGATGCTGTCGCCGGAAAAATTGCAGCTCGGGAACGCGTCAGCGAGTTGGTCAAGCGCCGGCTGATGATTGAGCATGAGGCCTTGCCATCACTCGCCATCGCCCTTGAAGCGGTCCTTGAGCCCATCGGGCCGGCCCGCCGTGCCCACAGCCTGGCTCAAGCCGAAGTGCACCGGCATGACATGATTGCCGCCGGTCAGGCCGTGGTGAGCGAAGATCGCAAAGTCGACTTGGCGATGGAAAAACTTAGCGCCGCGCTCGCCGCGCGCGATGCCTCGATTGAAAAATTTTCTGCGATGGCCGCAACGCCGCTCGACCACGAAGTCGCTCACCGGCTCACCACCAGCGAGGCGATCGACTGCGCCACGGCATTTCATGGCTTGCCAGCGTCCGAGCACATTCACGAGCGCGACATGAAGCCGCTCGCCGCGATCGACGCGATGATTTTGCAACTTGAGGACTGATTCCACATGGCACGTGAAGCGGAGATAGCGAAAGCCGGCGGCGAGGTTGAAGCCGATCGAAGGATCACAAACGTTGAACTTTGCCTCCAAAGGCGAATCGGCAAGGCGATGGCTGAGGACGTTATGGCCGAAATTTCGTCGGCCCGCGCCCTGACGGCCCTGGAAGCGCTCGTGAGGCAAACACACAAACACTACGTTAAAAATGGAGGGGCATGACATGCAGCCCGACACGCGTCGCGCAAATCTTGAGGTTCGGATTGCCCGGCTGATCACTCCCGGCTATGCCCGCGACCTCATGGCCGACATTGAGTCCACAGCCGGGCTCGCCGCAATCGAAGCCTTACTCGATCCCACAGCTCAGCAGGTGCGCCAATATAGCCCGCCGGCGGCGACCGGGAGCGACTGGGATCGGTTGAGCCCGCTCGCAAAGCTCCACCGCGCTCATGGCGGAAAGTGACGCCGTGGACGCTATCACGCCATGGGACGATGCAGACATCGAGCGCCGCCGCCGCGAGAACCTCAAGGCGGTGATCGTCGGTATGATCGGCGTGGATCTAACCACGATTCTCATGGGCGACATGAAGCTGCCTGGGCAGTTCGAGGCTCTCGAAACTCTCGTACGATTCAAGGCGTGGTCGGCGCAGCCGGGCCCACCGAAATCATCCAATTGGGCATCCTTGTCCGCCATGGACAAGCTCGACCAGGCGCATCGGCGCCAGGCGATGCACGATGCCAAGCTCAGAGGGAAAGCATAGCTGATGGAGGTAACGTCCCGATGGAACCGGTAACGATGGCAGCCGCGGCGACGGCCGCGATCGGCGTGGCCTCGGCGGGTGTCGAGACGGCGGGGGCTCTTGCCGGCGACGCCAAGGATAAGGCGGCCGCTGAGGCGCGTGCCCGCATGGCGAAGATCAATTCCGACGAAAGCGAGACGATCGCGCTTGCGGATTTTAAGCGCCAGTTGAGCAACATCAAGGCGATCCGCGCCAGCGCGGGCGGCCTGATCGACACACCGACGATGAACGCGATCATCGACGCTGAGCGCGCCACGTCGGACGAAAACCGGCGCCGCGTGCGCACCGGTTACAAGATGGAGGAGCTGCAGGCAAAATCGGATGCGAAGATGATCAGCGACATGGCCTTTTTCCGCATTGCCGGCGGCGCGCTCAAGGGTGCCAAGTCGATCGTCGGCTCGGGCGTATTGGACCAAAAATAAGGGGAGCCGCATGGTAGATCTTCCCCGCACGCGGGTTTCTGAACTCGACAAAAGGCTGGCGACATACGAACCGGCCACCGTGAAGGCCGCGCAGCATTATGCCGAGATCGTCAACATGAGGTCGATCCTTCGACAGTCAATCCCGGCGATGCGTGATGCGATCATTAGGATTATCAGAGAGAAAAATCCGGAACGGGACGATGCCACCCTAGTGGAGTTCGTCGAGGTGTCGCTCAAAGCCGGGATCGCCAATGCCGCCGAGCTCTACGAGAAGTTCACGATCGTCACGATGCTCGATATCTTTACGGCCGAGGAGATCATCGCTGTCGACAAATTCTATTCCTCGGACGTCGGCCGCAGCATGCTGAAGAAGATGCCGCAGGTAACGGCGCGGATGATACCTCAGATGTTTGAGGTCATGCAGAGGCAGATCGTTCCCCTGGTGCTCGAGGAAGCGCAGAAGGCACTGAAGGCGAACTCCAGCCCCGGCCGCGCGGTCACCGACGGAGCACAGCCACAATACCATTGAGCTGGCTAAAAAAGAGGAGTCAGGCTGTGAGCCTCATACGGAATTGCCTCAACAAGCTGGTGCGCTCGGGCCAGATTACCCGCAACGCTGCCAATTCCGCGGTGGCCCTCTATGAGGGAATGCAGGGCCGCATGGTCACGACGATGCCGCCCGCCTCGGCCGATGCCGCCGCCGCCTTGGAGGCGGCCAAGGTGATGGCGGAAGCGGCCAAGCGGAAAAAGCTCACCGTCGCCAAGAACGCGATCGCCTTTGCCGACGTCGAAGCTTACGTTCTGAACCATCCGCATTCCCGCATTGCCGGCGTGATGGGCGTGCTCACCCGCGACATCAGGGACGCCGGCCGGCTCAACGTCGAAAGCCATCGCGTCGCCGTCGAGGATTGGCTGCTCGCCAAAGCCAACACCCTCATCGAGAATTACCGCTCCAAGCTCGGCGGCCTGCGGCATGACTTCGTGGGGCCGCGCAATGTCATCAAGGAGCTGCGCGGCGTCGATACCGGCGATCAGGCGGCCAAGGAAGCCGCTGCAGCGTGGCGCGGCACAGTCGAGGCCGGCGTCAAGCGCGCCGAACAGGCGGGAATCTTCTTCCGCTCGATCGCCGAAAAGGACCAATGGCTCAATCCGCAGTTTTGGGAATCGGCGCGCGTGCGCTCCTTCGGGCTGCAGGAATTTGAGAAAGACATTTTCGAGGCGTGGCGTTCGGGCGGGCTCGAGATCGTGAACAAGGAGACCGGCGAGCTGGCAACGGATCTTGAAGTGCCTGAGATCGTGCGAATGGCGCATCAGCACATCGTCGTCAACGACAACACGGCCGCGCACGGTTCGGCCTTCAACTCTGTCATGCGCACCTTCCGATTCAAAAACGCCGACACCTGGCTCAAGCTCATGGATAAGTACGGCGTCGGCGAAGGCGGCATCTATGGAATGCTGATCAGCCACGTCCGCGGCATGGCGAACGAAATCTCCCTCGCCGAAGTGCTCGGGCCGTCCTACCAGACCAATTTCAAGCGGCTGCTCGATCTGGCGAGATATGACGACAAGGGCGGCGGCAGGCCGGACGGCCGTTTCAGCCCGTCGAAGTACAATCCCGTGCGCCTGGTCGAATCCGTCGCGGCAGCCGAACGCACCTTCAAGTGGCTGACGGGCGAGATCAATAGCGTGCAGGGTGAAACGATGGCCGGCGTCTTTGGCGCGGTGCGCAACATCGCGACGGCGGCGAATCTCGGATCCGCCGTCATCACGGCTGTTCCAGGCGACTCGGTGACGGCCGTCCTGGCTTCCGGTCATAGCGGCATATCGGCCGTTGGCGTGATGCAGCGCGCGATTGAAGGGATCGCGGGTGAAGGCCCTGAGATGCGGGCGCTCGCGGCCAGGCTCAACGTCACAGCGCACGCGGTCATCGACGGGATGCACTCCTCGCGTCGCTTCGGCGATCAGCTTGAAGTGGGCGAACGCTTTGGGCAAATCGCCTCTTTCGTGATCCGCGCGCAGGGCCTCAATTTCTGGACGACGAATCTCAAGCGGGCGTTCTCGATGGAGTTCATGGCGCACCTGGCCGAAAATTCCGGCAAGGGCTTCGATGATCTTGAGCCTGCCTTCCGGGGCTTCCTTGAGCGCTACGCATTCACGGCCGACGAATGGGATCTGGTCAGAGCGACGCCGGCATTGGAAGTCGAAGGCGCGCGGTTCTTCGATGCGGAAGGCATGGCGGATCCGGCTCTACGCAATCGGCTCATGTCGGCCATCATCGACGAGCGGCAATTCGCGGTGCTCGAATCGGGCGCCAGGGTGCGCCAGCTCACGACGGGCGGGTTGCATCGCGGCACGTTCATGGGCGAGATGGCGCGCTCGGCCGGCATGTACAAGTCGTTTGCGATCTCCATCCTGCTGACCCATGTGATGCGCCACATGACGGCGCCGGGCTCCTTCCTCAAGCGCGGCACAAATCTGTCGTTCAAGTTCCTGCTGCCGATGACGATTGCCGGCGGCGTGTCGCTGCAGGCCAAGCAGATTCTCAGCGGCAAGGATCCGCGTGACATGAGTGATCCGGGCTTCTGGCTCGATGCTTTCGTCACTGGTGGCGCCGCCGGCATCTACGGGGACTTGCTCAAGACAGCCATAGGCGGCGGGCCGCAAGAGCAACTCAGCACGCTTCTCGCTGGTCCTCCTGGACAGATTGTCGGCGCGACCGGCGATCTCACCTTTGACCAGGCGCGCAAATTCCTGACGGGCGAGGGCACCGACTTCGGCAAGACGATGGCCAGGCACATGCGCCGCTGGCTGCCGGGCTCTAACCTCTGGTACGCGCGCCTGGCGCTCGACCGCTTCGTGTTCGATGAGATCCAGGAATGGATAGATCCCAATTACAAGGCATCGTTCCGCCGGCAAGAGGAGCGGCTGCGCCGCAACACCGGACAAAAATTTTGGTGGCGCCCGGGCCACAAAGCACCAAGCCGCGCGCCTGATCTTCTATGAATGGATGACCCCGGCAAGGGAAGCTTCCGCCAGCCCTTAGAGCAGGCCTTTAGGAACGATCTTGAGGTAGCTGACTATCATCGTCGTTTCGTCGCTCAACACGCCTTTCGCGGTGTCAGCGATGGCATCCAGAACGCTTTCCCTAAAGCCCGTGGAATTCGGATCCGTATCGAAATCCACCTCGACGACCAGCGTCTTGACCCTCAAGGGCGATCCGTCATCATCGTAATCAAGTGACCACTCGAACCAAGTGCGCGACACCCCATCGATTCTCTGGAGATGCTGTCGGACAATCGCAATGTCGGGTCGCTTCTTCATTCAGGGCACCTACGGTTTCGGCGGCGGCTTCGCGGCTACGTGAAAAACAAGGTCAGCGTCCTTTTGTTGGCCGTCTATCGCAATGCCAAGGCGGTGAAAGGGATCAGCTATCCTGTGGACTTCGTCCGCGCGACCGTAGACGCGCAGTCCAGGTATGGGGTCGTCGCTGAACACGATCGCAGTCTTTTTTTCGTAGGAGATCCCAGCTTGCTGAAACACTTCACCAATGTCGGCGGCGAACCGAGTTGCCTCTGGGTCGGCGTTGTTAACCTGCAATGTCACGGGAAAAGTGATTCCAGTTAATTCATCAACCAGCTTTTTCATCTGATCGGCGGTGAGTCGTCGCCAAGCGAGGAGCTGTCTCAACCGCTCCTGTTCGAGCTTTGCAGCTTCAGCCTCCTTTTGCAGCTCAGCGGTCCGTTCGTTTGCTCGCGCGGTCTCCCTTTCCAACGTCGCGGTGCGCCATTCGGAATGCCGGCCCAGGACGCCACCAGACCAAAACTGGATAAAGGTGAACGCTACCGTTGCGATTGCGGTGATCGCTGCGATGATGCCAAAAGCGATCAAACCCCACCACGACCACGAGCTCCAGCGTGTCGCAGCGTCGAGCAGTTCGGGTGTTACGGGTGCCGGATCCACGTCACGTTCCTTTGCCGATACCATGAGCTATCGACCTCTCTCTGGCGGCCAGACTCTTCGCCCCTCCCGCCTAAGCTCCTGAATTGGTTCCATTAAGTGGAACCTCCTCCTGTGCTTGCTGAATTCGGCGATCTTTAGGGCAGTTTCGAGCAAATATCACTCAGTAACGAATTGCCACGTGTTATCAACAGCTTGTGGATAGGCCGCCTTAATTCGCTCACGATACAAAACTAGAACATGGTAGATTACCCTGAGGAAAGGTGATTCGTGCCATGTCAATTTCCTTAACTGCCCAAGACCAGGAGCTTCTTGCTCGTCGCTTCAGTATTGCCGATCCAAAATCCCTTTCGGATCTGGCTGACGAGGTGCCCGCCGATTTCGCGAAAGCAAAGCTTGAATTCGAATATGACATCCGCCCAGGCGGGCCAATCACCGACTGGTCCAAATTTGTGGTGTGTGCCCACTGCGGCACGCGTCATGGCAGAGGGTTCGTGATGAAGGCGCCAAGTGGCGCCAGATTTTTGACCGGTAAGGACTGCGGAGCGAAGATCTACCGACTCGACTTCCACGACATCGAGCAGGAGTTCGAGCACGGGAAGGCCCGACAATATGACCTTCATCGCGTGATCACATGTCTCCCACTTCTAAAGCCGGTTGGCGCTGCTCTCCAAGCCCTAGCCCAAGATATTCGCTTTCAAGAGCTGGAGGAGGTGCAGCGGCGATTCAGGTTCTGGATGACTGAGCTCTATCAGCATCTCAGGGCGGCCGCCGATCGCCCAGATCACCAGTTAGTTGTGTTCGAAGTGATCCCGGATGAACAGGGCATGCGTGAACGGGCGGCGCGCAACAAGGAGATCAGGGAAGAAAGAGCAAAGATGACAGTGACGGAGCGAAAACGCCGCTGGCAAGCAGGGCAACTTCGCAAGATAGAGGACGAGTCGAAACCTATGACCAAGCGGCAGGAGAAGACGATCATGATCCTGCGTGGCCACAATTTTTTGAAGAAATCCGTCGAAGACATTGCCAAGCTTCTCGAAGGGCGCGGCCGACTTGCCGGCTTGATGTACGGATCACTCGCCGGGCACTCGTCGCACCAACTGGACAATGCGAAGCTGGCGGAGGCCTGTCGGAAGATTCAGGAATTCGTCGAAGGGATCGACAAAATTGAACAGGATTTGCGCGATGTTCTGGTGTTCTTTGATTCCGCGCATCTTAAGGGGATAGCCGACTACGCCAGCAACACTCACGGCTGCAAAGGCAGCTATAGCGCCATGGAAGGCGGCCTGATCTTCAACCCTCGCGGTGGAGATGATCCCGCGGTTGTTGGCATACCCAAGAAGTTCGAACTTCCGAGCTTCGACTGTGTCGAGCCCCTCAGGCGCGCGCTCAGCATATCCCTTATATCGAAGGCCGCTTGACCTGTTGCGTTCTGGGGACTCAGCGCTTTTCCCGGACCATCGAAAATGCGAGGTAGGGAGCCATCAACTGCACCAACCTTGCATCGAATTCGGTGAACTTAGTGAGAAGCGATTGATTTTGGTCGGCAGCCTTCTGCCTGGCTGCTCCGCCTCGGCCGCCCTCGATCTGGCGATGTGTCGCGAGCAATGCGGCTGCGGTGTCATTGATCTCCTTCAGGCATGAAACCACCTCGGGGCCAAAGAGGAACTGCGCTCGATCGCGGGCGCGCAAGAAGGGGCTGAAGTGCTCGTTTTCTGGATACCCTTGCCGCATAACGTTGCCGATGAAGGTCACAGCCTCGACATAAACGTCGAAGCGTCGGTCAAAAAGGTTGAGGCGAAGCGCGTTGCTGGCAGTTCGCCACTGTCGGTACGCGATGAGCGCGCCAACGATCGCCAAGGCGGGGATGGAGAAGGCCTGGACGTATTGCACCCAGAGCGGAAGCGCGTTCATCGATTTCCTCGCTTCAGCCCCAGTTCCACCAGCCGGCGGATCGCTTCCGACCGGCTAGGGATGTCTGACTGAGCACGCCGCCACTCATCGATCTCGCCAAGCGGGCCTGCCTGCAACCTAACCAGGACCGGCGTCCCGGTCTCAGGAGCGCGCTTCCGTGGTGATTTCGTGATTTCATGAGTTGCTTTTGCCATGATGTCGTGATATCACGAAATCAACTTGCGGTGCAAGTCGATCTTTCCCGGTGAAAATCCGAGACAAATGGGGAATAGCAACATGACGTTCCTAGAACTGGAGACCGAATTAGGCGATGCTTACAACGCCCATTATGAGTCGAGCCTAAGGCTGCGGCGCAGCGTGAATGCAGTGCTTGCGAAGCCCGCCACCTCGCTCGATGACGTTTTGCTTAGGCGCCAGCTTCTCATGCGCATCTACGAGGCCGGCCTGATTTCCGAGAGAGAGAATCTGCTTGAATGTACCATCTAGGTGCAGCGTCGAGTCTGACGATGAAAGGCGGGCCTGATGTGGCCCGCTTATTTTTTCCGAGCCAGGCCGTCTGCGGCTCAGCTCCAATTCTCAACTTCAGGGCCGCCGCCCTCATCTACCTCACCGTTTGTGTCAATCCGGTGCCGGCGAAGGAGCCACGCCTCCACAGCCGGCCAGAACCGCTTGTTGGTGATCGCGTCACGCGGCGGGAAGCCTGGCTGAACCCGCAGCATGCTGAGCTTCTCGGTGCCGATGTTGAGCCTCTCCGCAAGCTCGGCATCGTTCAGATAGCAGCACCATTCCCGAGATCTTCGGACGGCGCGACAGCTCTGCCCGGTGTCGGAGGCTTTCACATTCGAGTCACTGCTCACGGCCGCTGCTCACAGGCACCACCGCTATCGCGACGCCGAGCGCCTCCAGAAGCGGCGGAAGCGTCAGCAGCCCCAGTGCGCGACCGCGAGAGCCGTGCCAAGCCTCGACCTTCGAGGTGTAGCCGGCAACGAGACCGGCTCGCTTATCGAGTTCGGCCTGGCTCATACCCAGCTCTTGGCGCCGCGCAGCCAACGCCTCGATCAGATCGCTGTAATTGCGGATCCTACAATCTCGCATAGCTTTTCGCGTGATGACCCGGTGATGCCGCTGGGCAATAGCATCGCAGCCCCCGCTTGGCTAGTCCCCCAAAGCGTCCCCCAGGTCTCGAAGCGGTTCAGTCTGTTGTGATCTAACTCTTTGATTTCCTTGGTGGGCGCAGTAGGACTCGAACCTACGACCCGCTGATTAAGAGTCAGCTGCTCTACCACCTGAGCTATGCGCCCGTCCCGTGAAGGAATCTGGCGAGCGGCCCCTGGCCGTCTCGCGGGCGGTTCTCTAGCAAAGCGATCCCTGTGAGTCCAGCTATATCAAAGGGATCGGTGGATAAGACAAAAAGCCGCCAGTCGGCCGCCCGCGTGCTCTTATTCAGGGGATCCCGGCTTGCGCCGGGATGACGGGTGGGGAGGGGCTGAGAGCTAGGTGCTAGGCCACTTCGTCGATCATGGCTTCGATATTGTAGCCATCAGGATCGAGGATGAAGCAGGCATAGTAATTGGGGGTGTATTCGGGGCGGGGGCCTGGTGGGCCATTGTCGCGACCGCCCGCGGCCAAGGCAGCGCGGTGGAATTCATCGACATCGGCCTTGCTTTTGACCCTGAGGGCGACATGGACGCGGGTCAGAGGCGGTTTCGTCTCCGCCTGCATGATCTCGAACAGCCCGTCATCGATGTCGAAGGCCCAGAACGTGCCTTCATCGCCGAAGGCGATGCGATAGCCCAGGCCCGCAAAGGCCTTCTCGTAGAAGAGCTTGCTCCTGGCGAGGTCGCTCACCTGAAGCGTGACATGGTCGATCATGTAGGGTCCCGAAACGAAGCTTCCCGGACCCATCATAGGCGCCAAGGCGCCCAAGGCTCAATTGCCGGGGTTCCTGCATCTGGCTGGAGCAGGGCGATGCTTTCAAGGGCATTTGCCTTGGTCGACGAAGAGCCCCCCGCCCTTCGGGCACCCGGCCCAGCCTCCGCTTGCGCTCCGGCGCTCGGCGCTCAAAAAGGTCCACTGGACCTTTTTGCCGGCTTCGCCGTCGCGCCTCGCCCCATTGCTTCGCAACGGGAGAGGGGGAAACTCGAGACAGGTCGCCAATCGCGGCTACAGAAGCTCAGGCAGCTTGCCGAGCTCGCTCTCGTCGAGATCGGATACGGCCCAGAAGGTCATGTTCGCGGCCGTCCAGGAGACGATATTGTAGCCATCGATGCGCAGATGCGACGTCATGGCGGCATCGCTTCTGGCCGGCCAGATGAACAGGCTGATCTTGTGCAGGCGCCGCATATAGACGAGGGCGGCGACCCTCCTGCCGTCGACATAATCGAGACGGCCGCCTACGAGCTTGAAGCCGTCGCCGGCGAGATCCTTGACCAAAGGCGTGTAATCGAGCCGTCCAGCAAACCAGGGCTTGACCGTATGGGTGTCGAGAGAGGCGACCTGGACGGCATTGTCCTGGAGGAGTGCCCGCATATGGGCGGCGAGAACGTCATGCGCCAGCGCCTGCTGGTCCTGGGCCCGCTCCGCCCACCACAAGGCCGCAGCGGCCGACAGGACCGCGACCATGAGCATGGCCAGAGCCGGCCGGTACCAGGAGCGCCAATATTGTCCGAGCCGGTTGCCGACCATCGCCATCAAGGCAGGCCTGGCGCGGGGCAGCGGCGCTTCCGCCGCCTCGACGGCGAGGCTCGCCTTGAGGCGATGCGTGAGATGCGCGGGCGCCGCTTCGCGCAAGGGCCCGACCTGGCGGCCGAGCTTCGCAAGCTCGCTTTGATAGCGCGCGCAATCGGCGCATTCGGCGATATGCGCGACGAGCTCGTCGCGCTCACGGGCCGCAAGCTCGCCATCGAGCAAGGGGCCGATGCGCAAGTACCGCTCTTCGTTACAGCGCATTCTTGTTCTCCTTGGCCATCAATTGCGCCAGCCGCTCGCGCAACTGGTCGCGCGCCCGGGCGAGGCGCGACATCACGGTCCCGATCGGAACCCCGGTCACTTGCGCGATCTCCTGGTAGCGCAGCTCTTCGAATTCGCGCAGCACGATCACCTCGCGAAAGGCCTCCGGCAGCTCCGCCAGAGCGCGCCTGACGAGCGCCTGCTCGGCGCGGCCGACAAGTGCGTCCTCGGGCGAGGGCGCATCGCTTGCCACCTCGAACGCAGCTTCATCGCGCTCGCGCCCCGGCGCTGCCGCCTCGAAGGAGATGACATTGCTGCGGCGCTGGCGCAAAGCCAGCCAGCGATAGGCGACATTGCGCACAATGGTGAGGAGCCAGGGCTTGATGTCGGCCCCGGCGCGCGTGTCGGCGGCACGGAAGGCGCGCAGATAAGCGTCCTGGACCACATCCTCGGCATCGGCCTGGTTGCGCAAGAGCCAGAAGGCAAGATTATAGGCGGCATCCATCAGCGGAAGCGCCTCGCGTTCGAATTCCGGCAGTGAGACCATCGACGGCCCGGGCTAGTTCCTCGTCCCTATAAGATTCCGCAGACCGTGGGTTTATTCCCGCGCCGGCGAGAAATAATCCGGGAATAACGCCAGCAGACCCTGAGTCTCCTTGGACATACGATCCCACGCCAAGGAGGCCCCATGCTCGATCTGTCACGCCGTCACTTCTTCCTGTCCGCCGCGGTCGCTACCGCCGCCTTCGGGCTCAATGCCAAGCTCCTCATCCCGTCCGCCTTTGCCGGGACGGGCATCGATCCGGAGAAGGGCTTCTACAAATACAAGGTGGGCGAGATCGAGGTGACCGCCCTCTATGACGGGATCTGGCGCAAGCCGCATGATCCCGCGTTCATCAAGAACGCCTCGGTCGCCGAGACCAAGGAGGCGTTGGCGCAAGCCGGCCTGCCGACGGACTACATGCCCATCCCGCTCACCATCGTCGTCGTCACTGTGGGCGACAGGCACATCATGGTCGATTCAGGCTCGGGCGCGCAATGGCAGCCGACGGCGGGACGGCTGCATGAGAACATGGCGAAAGCCCGGATCGATCCCGACAGAATCGAAACCATTCTCATCTCGCATTTTCATCCCGACCATATTTTCGGCCTGATGCACAAGGGCAGCAACGCGCCGTTCTTTCCCAAGGCCGAGCTCATCGTGAGCGCCACCGAATATAAATGGTGGACGGAGCCCGGCCGCGTCGACAAATTGCCGGAAGCCCGCAAGGCGCTGGGCAAGCGGATCAACGCGGTCTTCCCCAAATGGAAGAATTTCACGCTGGTCGAGGGCGAGAAGGAGGTGGCGCCGGGTGTAACGCTGGTGAGCACGCCCGGCCACACGCCCGGTCATTCCGCCTTCCTCGTGAGCTCGGGCGACCAGCAGCTCATGATCTCGAACGATGTCGCCTATGTGCCGGCGCTGCTCGCGCCCCATCCCGATTGGCAAGGCGCCTATGACCAGGACGGCCCGCTCGCCGTCCAGACCCGCAAGAGCCTCATCGACCGCATCATCGCCGACAAGCTCATGGTGTGCGGGGCGCATTTCCCGTTCCCGGGCGCCGGCAGCTTCGCCAAGGACGGCGCGGCCTATGCCTTCACGCCGGTCAGCTCTTAACCGCTAACGCGTTTTGTTTAACGCATCGGCTTATCCGAAAACCGCACACACTTTTCGGGCCGATGCTCTGGAAAGGACCTTCTCATGAAATCTCTGCGTTCCCTGATCGCCGGCACCTTCATCATCGCCGCAACCTTGCCGGCGCTCGCCGTCGACACCATGTCGAGCGCCGATGCGCCCGATCTCACCGCGGTGCGCGCCAGCATCGCGGCGAAAGACTTCAAGACCGCCATTGCCGATCTCAATGGGCTGATCCAGCAGGGCGTCCAGCATCCCGATATCTACAATCTCCTCGGCTACAGCCTGCGCAAGAGCGGCGATAAGAAGACGGCGCTCAGCTACTACCTCAAGGCGCTTGAATTCGACCCCGATCACAAGGGCGCGCTCGAATATCTGGGCGAGCTCTATATGGAAATGGGCGACATGGCGAAGGCCGAGGCGAACAGGGCGCGCCTCAAGCTGCTGTGCCCCCAAGGCTGCGAAGAGCTCGAGGACCTGAGCCACGCCATCGCGCAGGCTTCGGCGAAGACGAACTGACATGCTGGGCACGGCCGAGATCCTGGCGGTGGCTGTCGTCGGTCTCGGCCTCGCCGCGGCCTTCTGGGTGGAAACGCGCTTGATCCTGCGACCGCGATTCGTCACCGCGCAAAAGCCGGAAACAAGCGCGGGGCAGGAGGCATGGATGCACGAGTTGAAACCCTGGGGCGATCTCATGGGCCGCCTGCTGCTGGCGCAATTGTTCATCATCGAAGGATTGAGCAAGCTCGGCGACTATGCGGCGGCCCAGGCCTATGTGAGCCATTACGGCCTCCCGGCGCTGCTTCTGCCGCCCGCCATCGCCACCGAGATCGGGGGCGGGCTCCTGATCGCGCTGGGCTGGCGGACGCGCCTCGTCGCCTTGGCGCTTGCCGGATTTTGCCTGGCCACGGCGGTGGTCTTTCACACGGATTTCGGCAATCGCGGCCAGCTCATCCATCTCGAGAAGGATTTGGCCCTTGCCGGCGCCTTTCTGCTTCTGTGGGTGCGGGGCGCCGGCCTTTTTTCCCTAGATGGCCGCGGGAAGAGGAAACCACGAAGCATTCGTTAATTCGACTGCCGGCTGCCCCTCTGGTAGTCTCGGCTAGGAATGGTTACCGCGCATATCTTCGTCATTCCCGCTTTGGCGGCTGCCGTCTCCACCTTCACGGCGGCGACCGAGAGCACGCGCCCGCCGGACTTCGCCTGGCCCGTCGAGGGCAAGGTCATCGATGACGACGACGGTAAACGGAGCCCGGCCAGCACCCAAGGTGTCGACATCCTGGTGCCCGTGGGAACCGAGGTCAGGGCGAGCCTCGCCGGGACGGTGATCTATGCCGGCAATGGCGTCCAATCCTACGGCAATCTGATCCTCATCCGCCATGAGGGCGGCTGGGTGACCGTCTATGGCCACAATAGCGAGCTCTTCGTCAATCGCGGCGAGAAGGTCCAGGCAGGCGACGTCATCGCCAAGAGCGGCATGTCGGGCTTCGTGGCGCGCCCGGAACTGCATTTCGAGATCCGAAAAAAGCAATCGCCATGGAACCCGGCGGAGTTCCTGCCGCTTCTCAAACTACAGGAACCCGAAGGCCCCTGACCGGTGCGGCAGCTCATGAAGGTCGTGACCCATAGATTCACCGATGACGGCGACATCCCCAATCATCCGCATTGGCCAATGATCGTCTATCAAGAGGTGTTGAGCGAAACGGAAGCCGATGCGGCAGCGGCCTTCGAGGCGATCTTCGCCCGCCATGGCTGGGGCGATGGCTGGCGCAATGGCATCTTCGCCTTCCCGCACTACCATTCCAATGCCCATGAGGTCTTAGGCATTGCTCAGGGTGAAGCGATCGTGCGCTTCGGAGGAAATACCGGGCGAGAGTTCAAGGTCAGGAAGGGCGATGCGGTGCTGTTGCCCGCGGGAACCGGGCATCAGCGCCTGCTCGCCAGTGCCGATCTCCTGGTCATCGGCGCTTATCCGCCAGGTCCCGGCCGCGACCTCATGCGCTCAGGCGAGCCCGACAAGGCGCTCATCCGGGAGCGGGTACGGAAAGTTCCCAAGCCCGTCACCGATCCCCTCGCCGGAAAGGACGGGCCTTTGATCTCATTGTGGGAGTTGCAGGCTTCCAACGCCTGAAAAGGCCGGTTCCAAAGGGTTTTTGCATATCGGGGCGGCCCGCTTTCGCGGCAGCCCTTGGAAATAGGATTCACATTGATGCCAGGATGAAATGGGATTTGAGACCACGTCAAGAATAGGGGGCATTTGTTCTTCGCTCGTTTTCGCAAGGGCCCATTTCCGTTCAAGAAACAGGAACCTTCGTTCCTCATTTAATCCTGACGTGGTTTTTGGTACTGTCCTTGGGCATTGGCTGAATGGGATTCTTCGCAAGGCCAAACGTCATGCGGGGATCAAGGACGAGAAGTCATCCAACTCATGGACTGACGTTCGAGCGGTATTCCGTGTCCGTTCCGTCCGTGTTGCTGCCCTTAGGTCATATAATCAGATAATCAGGCAATTGTGACGAACGAGGACACTCGGCCCCCTACTTAGGACAGCAGCGCGTGACCAGGGCTGCGTCGCCGCCGCCATGACCGGTTTAAACCCGGCCATCCATGCGGCCATGAAGTTTTCGGGCGATCTCGCGCTCGGCGATCTCCTCGATCTGCCGCCGCTCGACGCCGATGTCGCGCAGCTGGCGGTCGGAAAGCTGCTCCAGCTCGTTGACGGCCTTGAAGCGCAGAAGCGGCTCGCCGAGCCGGGCAAGAGCGCGCTTGAAGAGACTGACGGCGACAGGCTCGCGGGCCTGGCGGAGGGGGAAACCGGTGGAGTTCGACATGGTGGTGACCTTTCAGGAATACTTGAAGCTAATGTGATGATGGATAGATAGGGCATTGTATTTCCTTGAACAAACGACTAGTTTTCATCCCATCTGTTAGAGATTTTTGAAGATCGGCACCGCCATGCGCTTCCTCCCCGGAACCGGTTCGCTCAAAGTCTTCGAGGCCGCGGGCCGCCAGCTCAACTTCACCCGCGCGGCGCAGGAGCTCAATGTGACGCCCGCCGCCGTCAGCCATCAGATCAAGGAGTTCGAGGACCAGCTCGGTCTGAGACTCATCGAGCGCACCAGCCGCTCGATGCGGCTCACCGAAGCGGGGCACATCCTCCATGCCGCCGTCGGCGAGGCGCTGGGCGGCCTCAACCGCGCGCTCGTGCGCATGGACAAGAGCCGCGACACGGCACGGCTCAGGGTCTCAGCCTCGACATCGGTCGCGGCCAAATGGCTGGTGCCGCGGCTCGACGATTATATGAAGCTCAACCCGAGCGTCGAAGTTCAGCTCGATGTCTCGGACCGGGTGCGCGATTTCGAGCGCGATGACATCGACGTCGCGATCCGCTTCGGCAACGGCAATTATCCGGGAGCCCGCGCCGACCGCCTGTTCGACAACACGATCTTTCCTGTCTGCAGCCCGGCGCTGCTCGCCTCGAAGAAGCCGCTGAAACATCCGCGTGACCTGTTGCAGCACCGCCTGATCCATGTCGAATGGAGCGGGCAAGGGATCACCTGGCCCAATTGGCGCATGTGGATGCTGGCCGCGGGGGTGAGCGACTATGTCGAGGCGGGCGGCCTCTATCTCGACAATTCCGGCCTCGCGCTGCAGGCGGCCGTCGACGGCCAGGGCGTGGCGCTCGGCGATTCATCGCTCGTTTCCGACGATCTCGCCGCCGGGCGGCTGGTGCAGCCCTTCGCGCTCACCATCAAGGGGCCGCCGCAATTCGCCTATTACATCATCTCGCCCGCCGAGACGCAGGACGACGCCCTGATCAAGTCGTTCAGGGAGTGGATCCTCGCCGAGGCGGCGCGGACGCCCTTGGTGAAATGACGACGGCGATCTTCTGAGCCGCGCCGCTGGTAATGGCCGCGAGGACGGAAGGATCGGTGATGGCGCCAGCATAGCCGTTCCGCTGGAAGGCGATCTCGCTGTCGTCGATCGAGCCCGACGCATCGGCAAGGAGGACGAGCTCGAGATCGACATTCTGCGCCCTGGCCGGGATGGTGCAAAGCAGGGCAAGAATGACGATGGTGACGAAGCGCATAGCGGCTACTATGGGCAGGCGAGTCGAGGGCGTCCAATTACAGCGCGTTGAAGGGGCTGAAGCGGAGTCCGATGCATGCATTTACGCTGATCATCATCTGCCGGGACGAGCATGATGAAGCTGATTTCCAGGCGATTGCACAGAAAGTGGCCGAGCAGGCGCCGGATATAAGACCGGTCGTGCTCAGGGCCGGGTCGGGCAAGCTGCCATCCGGCGATCTGTGGTCGAGGCCGGTGCTGATCGTCGCGTTCAGAAGTACATTCAAGCTCGTGCCGCAACGCGGCACGGTCCTGCGCGTCAGGCCCGTCTACAAGACCGAACAATACGAGCTGTTCCTCAAGGCCGGCCTCAACACGCCGAAGACCGGCGTGTTCAAGTTCGGTATGAAGCCCGATCCGGCGGAGTGGAGCAACTATGTCATCCTGAAGCCCCTCAGGATCAATTCCCACGGCCTCGGCGTCCATCTGGTGCGCACCAGGCGTGTCCCCGCTCTTGCCCCCGATCTGTTCAAGGCCGGCCATCCGATCCACAGGGATGTCTATTTGATCCAGCAATTCATCGACACCGGCGACTATCCAACTCATTTCCGGGTGGAGACGCTGCTCGGCGAGGCGCTGTGCTGCCGCACGATTTTCTCCTCGCGCAAGCGGCCCTCGCTTTTCGCCAGCGACAGGATGCTTCTCAACGGCGCGATGGCGAGCAATGCCGCCATCACGAGCGCGAACAAGACGGCGCCAGCAAGGGATGACGAGGTGATCGCCTTTGCCCGTCAGATGGACCGTGCCATCGCCGATTGCCCGGTCAAGGGCTGCGATGTGCTGAGAGAAGTCGGAACCGGCAAGCTTTACGCGCTCGAATGCAATACGCGCGGCAAGAGTTGGGCGTTCAGCTCACCCGATGGCGACAATGCCCGCCAGGCCTTCGGCAGCAAGCAGGCCATGATCGACCATCTGGGTGCCTGGGACGCGGCGGCCAGGGGGTTCATCGAACGCACGCGCGCCGATGCCCGCTAGAGCGACGGGCGTTCTCATAGAATCGCCCCGATGCGTTAGACCGCGTTGAACAGGCCGCCGTCGACGAGAATGCTCTGGCCGGTGATATAGCCGGCCTGGACCGAGCACAGGAAAGCGCAGATCTCGCCGATCTCGCTCGCTTCGCCGAAACGCTTCATCGGCACCGTCGCCTTGCGCTCGGCCGCCATCTCGGCTTCGCTCTTGCCTTGCATCGTCGCCATGCGGCCGGTCGAATTGCGTAAGCGGTCGGTATCGAACATGCCGGGCAACAGATGGTTCACGGTGATGTTGTGCCGGGCGAGATCGCGGGCAGGGCCCGCCATGAAGGCGGTCAGTCCGGCTCGCGCGCCGGAGGAAAGATCGAGACCCAGTATCGGCATCTTCACCGACATCGAGGTGATGTTGACGATGCGGCCGAAGCTCCGGCGCTGCATGGCGGGAACGACGCGCTGGATGAGCTCGATCGGCGTCACCATGTTCTGGACCACCCCATTGAGCAGCGCATCGCGGTCGAGCTCACGGAAATCCTTGAGCGGCGGACCGCCATTGTTGTTGACCAGGATGTCGGGCTCGGGCGCCGCGGCGAGGAGGGCGTCCTGGCCCGCACGCGTGCCGACATCGGCGGCAACCGCGGTGACCTTGGCGCCCGTCGCCTTCACGATCTCATCGCGCGCGGCGGCGAGCACGGCTTCGTCACGGCCATTGATGACGACGCTGACGCCTTCGCGCGCCAATGACAAAGCGCAGGCCTTGCCGAGCCCCCGGCTCGATGCGCAGACAATGGCGGTGCGGCCCTTCAATCCCAGATCCATCTCATGCTCCAACAAAAAACCCGGCTTGTGGCCGGGTTCTCGCATGATGCGCTTGAAGGTTCAATCAGGATTGCTGTTCGATGCATTGTTTGCGCATCGGATTATCCGAAAACCGCTTCACACTTTTCGGTCCGATGCGCTACGCTCTCCCATGAAGCGCTCGAATTCCTCGCGATCACGGGCGTCGCGCAGGCGGTTGAGATAGTCGGCAAATTCGGCCTGCTCGGCCTCGAGCCGGCGCAAGGTCTCGGCTTTGTAGGCGTCGAAGGCGGCATTGCCAGACCCTTTGGGGGCGCTTCTCGCACCGAAGGTCTCGCGCAGGCGGCGCGCGCCGTCATCGGCCAGCGTATCGATGGGGCCGGCCCACAGGACGTAAGCCAGGGCGGCAAGGCCCAGAGGCCACCAGACGATGAAGCCCGCGACGACAGCGAGAATGCTGAGCGGCGTCCAGCGGCCGTGGCGGGTTTGCGATGATGTCATGGAACACCTCCGATCCAATTGTATGGGTACATAATTTGGGAGGACGCGGCGTGCATTCAAGGGTGAAATGGTGGCGCCCATCAGCGGAATCCGCTAAGGAGCAGCCGCCATGACCCAAATTCCCTCCATCGATGAGGTCCTTCAGGCGCGCGAGCGCCTCAAGGGCCATGCCGTCGTGACGCCGTTGATCGAATCGCCCACCCTCAACGCGCTCAGCCAAGGCCGGGTGCTGATCAAAGCGGAGTGCCTGCAGCGCACCGGCTCGTTCAAATTCCGCGGCGCCTGGAACTGCATATCGCGCCTCGACCCCGACAAGGCGAAGGGCGGTGTCGTCGCCTATTCGTCGGGCAATCACGCGCAAGGTGTGGCCGCCGCGGCGCAGATGATGAAGCTGCCGGCGCTCATCGTGATGCCTGAGGACACGCCCGAGATCAAGAAAGCCAATACCCGCGCCTATGGCGCGGTGATCGTGACCTATGACCGCAACCGGGAAGATCGCGAGGAGATCGCCAACGGAATAGCGCGCGAGCGTGGCGCCGTCATCGTGCCGCCCTTCGAGCATGCCGAGATCATCGCCGGCCAAGGCACCTCGGGGCTCGAGGCGATCGAGCAGGCGGCGGAGCGCGATGCCCGCCTCGATGCGGTGCTGATCCCGGCGGGGGGCGGCGGGCTCACCGCCGGCAATACACTCGCCTTTTCGGCGAAGTCGCCCGCGACCGAGGTCCACACGGTCGAGCCTGAAGGTTTCGACGATCACGCCCGCTCGCTCGAGAGCGGCAAGCGCGAGCGCAATGCTAAGGCCTCGGGCTCGATCTGCGATGCGCTTCTGTCGCCGGCGCCGGGCGAGCTCACCTTCGCCATCAATCAGCCGCGGCTCGCCCAGGGCCTCGTGGTGAGCGAAGCGGAAGTGAAACGCGCCATGGTCTTCGCTTTCGAGCACCTCAAGCTCGTGATCGAGCCGGGCGGCGCCGTCGGCCTTGCGGCGGTCCTCGCCGGCAAGATCCCGACGCGAGGCCGCAGCATCGCCGTCATCGCCTCGGGCGGCAATGTCGATCCGGCGTTCTTCGCGGAAGTCCTCAAGGGCCGCTAGCTCCCCACCAGCGGAGCACGCGGAGCGCCTTGAGAGTCACCCAGCGCGAAGGCTTGCCCGGCCCGTCATCGACCTCGAACCATTCCCGTCCCGGCAGGCTCCAGTCGAGGAGCCAGGTGCCGTCTTCCCGGCGTTTCGAACGGACATGGTCGATGGCCTCGCTCAGTCGCGGATCGGGAGCGGCGCCGTCGAGGAGCGCCGAGGCGCGGAAATAATCGAGCGCCCGCAAGACGTCGTAACGCCAGCGGTTCGGGTGCAGGAACTGGAGAAACCGCTCGTCTGCGGGCTCGCCCGTCCCGAGACGGCGGAAGAGTCGGCGCTCGAGCAGATAGGCCTCGCCCGACCGGCGCGCTTCGCGCGAGCGGGGCGTGCCCTGGGCCGCCTTCTCGTATTCGAGCAAGCCTTCCAGCACGTTGATCGTGCTGGCGAATGACGAGCGCTGGGAACCGTTGATCCGCTCGCAGTTCCAGCCGCCATCGGCAAGACGCTCGCCCGCCAGCCGGTCGACAATGGACGAGACGTCGATGTCGAAATAGGCGCCGTCGGCGACGGTGCGGCCGTTGATGCATTCCTCGATCTCGCCCTCCCAGAAGGGTTGCCCGCCCTCATCCCAATGCGAATGGACGCCGATCAGCTCGACGGTTCGCCGGGCGCGGTTGGAGGACGGATCGAGGCCGAATTCGCGCAGCTGCGTCAGGGAAAAGCTCGTGGCCGTCCAGGGCTGACCGCGCTCGCGCCATTCGCGCGGGTCGAAACCGGCCGGGATAAAGGCGCCGCCCGCCCATTGACCGTCCGCATCCTGATGCGAAAGGAGGCGCGCGCCCCAGCCCTCGGTTTCCACCTTGGCCCGCTCCGCCTGCCACCGTGCCGGCGAAGCGTCGAGCAGGTCGCGCATCACCTGCCACCTTATCGATGGGTCGCTGTCGAGAAGCCAGTCGATCACCGCGGCAGAGTGGGCCATGCGCGTCTCTCCGAGTTCGGATTGAGGCCTGATCTATAGCTGCTTGCGGTGAGGCGTGCCAGTTGTTCCGCCAGCCGTCACCATTGCACAAGTGCAACGCAGGCAGGGCAGCGATCAACCCGACAGCGGGATATCCAGGGGATCGTCCTTGCCGCGGCGGATCACCACGATGCGCGGTTTTTCCGGCGCGGCAGCCTGTTCCGCTTCCGCCGGGGCAGGCTCGACAGCCGCTTCCAGCGTCTTCAGCGCCGGCGCGAACAGATCCTCGTCGCGCGAGAAATAGGGCATCTGGCTCTGCGCCACGACTTCGTCCTCGGCTTTCTCGGAGAAACCCGTCAGAGCCTCGTCGATATGGCTCAACAGACCCATCGCCTTGGCGATGCGCTCGCTCAGGACTTCCTGCGACCAGGAAAGGGTCTCGAGCGAGCGGGCATTCGCCTCGACGGCCTCGACATGCTCGTCATCGGCGGGTGCGGCCTTGAGGCCGCCGGCAATCACGCGCAGGCTCATCGACCGCTTGGCGATCTCGCTCGTCGTCGACTTGGCGTCGGCGGTGATGCGGTCATAGAGACCGGAATCGGCCGTGAGGTAGCCGCCGTCGGCCAGGCGGTCATTGTGGGTGGAAGCGATCTCGCAGCGGGTCTGTTTGATGGTCGACGCCAGGGCTTCGATGTCGGGCGGCGGCCTGGTGGTTGCCGCAACGTTTTCAAGCTTTTTCAGGGCATCGAGCAGCATCATCGTGTCGGCGGCACGATTGCGGCGGGCATATTCCGCCAGGAACCAGCGTCCGCGCGCCGATTCCATGACGGCACTTTCGAGCGCCTCATATTGCTCGCGTGGAAAGGTGACCGCGCCAGGATCCTGACCGGGCGAATTCATTCCAATAACTCCCACTGACGCACTCACTCACAGAACTGCAATCTACATTTGGCGCGTGCTCGGACGGAAAACCGGTATCCACTTTTCCTGATCACGCGCTGGGTGATTATTCTGGAAACTGGTTAGCGTTTGGTTTAGAGCCTCGTGCTGATTTCCCCTTGTTTCTCCCATGCAGCCCCAGGCTCTCAATTTCCGCCTCTGCTTCTTCATGGCCTTCCTGTTCCTGGGGCTGGGCGTGCAACTGCCGTTCCTGCCGCTGTGGCTGGCCGATCGCGGGCTTTCCACGGGGGAAATCGCCGCCGTGCTTTCGGGCCAGATCCTCATCCGGGCGTTTGGCGCGCCGCTCGGCACCTTCCTCGCCGACAGGCATAACCGCCCGGTTCCGCTCGTCCGGCTGCTGCCGCTGCTCTGTGCCGCGAGCTATCTCGTCTTGAGCTTCATGCAGGGTTTCGAGGCGATCTTCCTGGTCGCGGTGCTGGCGGCCGTGTTCCTTTCGCCGGTCGGGCCGATTGCGGAAAATTTCGCCATGGTGGAGAGCGCCAAGGCCGGGCTCGATTATGGGCGACAACGCCTGTGGGCTTCGGTCAGCTTCATCGTCGGCACGCTGCTCTCGGGCTTCGCGCTCGAGGTCATGGCAACGAGCACCGCCGTCCTCCTCATCGCGGTGAGCTATGCGGCGCTGGGGCTCGCGGGCTTCGTGCTGCCGGATGTGAAGCCGCAGAAAACCGCCGGACAGAAGATCGTGCATGCCCGTCCGGGCGACGTGCTGCGGCTCTTCGGCTCGCGAGTCTTCGTAATCTTCCTCATCGCCGTCAGCATCGCCCAGGCGAGCCACGCCATGCTCTATGGCTTCGGCTCGCTGCATTGGGAGCAGCTCGGCATCTCCAAGGGCATGATCGGCATACTCTGGGGCATCGGTGTCTGCGCAGAAGTCGTTTTCTTCTTCTTTTCCGGCAGGCTCATTCCCCGCTTCGCGCCGATCCTGCTCATCCTCATCGGCTGCCTCCTGGGCGTCTTGCGCTGGACGGCCACCGCCTTCGATCCGGCGCTATGGCTGCTCGCGCCGTTGCAGACGCTGCATGCCGCGACCTTCGCGCTCACCCATTTCGGGACATTGCATTTCCTCATGCAGAACGTGCCGGTCGCCTTGCGCAACTCGGCCCAGGGACTTTACACGGCCTGCTCGGCCGGCCTCTTCCTGATGCTGGCCACAGTGGCGGCAGGCCCGCTCTTCGATGCTTTCGCAGGCCGCGCCTATCTCGCCATGGCGGCGATGTCGCTCATCGCCTCAGGCCTGGCTTTCGCGGTGATGCGGCTCAGCCCCAGAGCGCCCGTGGCGGGGGATGCATCAGGCTCCCCGCAAAACTGATCCCGGGCACGCGGTCCTGCTTCAGAAGCAAAGGACCGTCGAGATCGACGAAGCTCGCATATTGGGCAAGGAGCATGGCGGGCGCCATGGCAAGCGACGTCGCCAGCATGCAGCCGACCATGATCTCAAGGCCGCTGCTGCGTGCGGCTTCCGCCAGAGCGACGGCGCCGGTCAGGCCGCCAGTCTTATCGAGCTTGATGTTGATCGCATCATATTTGCCGATGAGCGCCGCAAGGCCTTCGACATCATGGGCCGATTCATCGGCGCAGATCACGACCTTCCGGTCGATCGACTGGAGCGCCTCGTCCTCTGCGGCGGGCAGAGGCTGCTCGACGAGCTCGATCCCGGCCTTGGCGCAGGCATCGAGCATGCGCGGCAGGACCGCGCCGCTCCAGCCCTCATTGGCATCGACGATGAGGCGCGCCTTGGGAGCCGCCGCGCGAATGGCCGCGACACGCTCCTCATCGCCTTCGCGTCCGAGCTTGAGCTTGAGCAGAGGGCGGTCCGCTGCCGCCGCGGCGGCTTTCGCCATCGCGTCCGGCGTGTCGAGGCTCAACGTATAGGCGGTGATGACGGGTTTAGGCTCGGCGAGGCCCGCGAGCTGCCAGACGGGCCGGTGGGCGCGCTTTGCCTCCAGGTCCCACAAGGCGCAGTCGAGAGCGTTGCGCGCCGCCTTGGGCGCGACATGGCGGGCGATCTCCGTGCGCGCCAGGCCGCCTTCGATCGCGCCGCGGGCGGCCTCCAAGGCCTCGATGACCTGCGGCACCGTCTCGTCATAGCGGGGATAAGGCACGCATTCGCCGCGGCCGGTGACGCCATCCTCGGTGAGCGTCACGACCACGACATTGGCCTCGGTCTTGGAGCCTCGCGAGATGGTGAAGGAGCCGGCGATCGGCCAGCTCTCATGCGCGACGGTGAGCTGGCGCCTGCTCACGCGTGATAGCGCTTCTGCAAGAGGTCGATGATAGGGCCACAGCCCGTGCGGATCGGATCGACGCAGGGCAGGTTGTGTTCCTTGCCGGTGCGCTCGATGACCGCCAGCGCCTCCTTCTCGAGCAGATTCTCGGTATTGATCGCGATACCGACGCATTCGATCTTGGGATTGGTGAGACGGCCTTCGACGATGGTGCGCTCGATCACGTCCTTGATCGAGGGCAAGGGATGCTCGACGCCCCGCATCTTGCTGCGCGTCGGCTCATGGCAGACGACGAAAGCGTCGGGCTGGGCGCCGTGCAGGAGGCCCAGGGTGACGCCGGCGAAGGAGGGATGGAACAGCGAGCCCTGGCCTTCGATGACGTCCCAGTGGTCGGGGTCGTTGGCCGGGCTCAGCCATTCGGCGGCGCCGGCGATGAAATCGGCGATGACGGCATCGATGGCGACACCGCGGCCGGAGATCAGGACGCCGGTCTGGCCGGTGGCGCGGAAATCGGACTTCATGCCGCGGGCGCGCATTTCCTTGTCGAGGGCGAGCGTCGTGTATTTCTTGCCGACCGAGCAGTCGGTGCCGACAGCGAGCAGGCGCAAGCCCGGCCGCTTGGTGCCCTTGCCGGTGGCGAAGGTCATGTCCGTATAGCGCACATCATGGAGCTTGCGGCCGTTGCGGTCGGCGGCGGCGGCAATCTCCGGTATCGAGCGCAAGCGCTTGTGGAGGCCGGTCGCGACATCGAGACCGTGGTCGAGCGCCTCGACGATCCGGCTCACCCAATGGTCGGGGAGCACGCCGCCGGCATTGACGACGCCGACGACCATGGTCTTCGCCCCCTTGGTCTTGGCTTCGGCAATGGTCAGATCGGCGATGCCGCAATCGGCCTTGCAGCCTTCGAGGCGCAACTGGCCGACGCACCAGTCGGGGCGCCAATCGACGACGCCTTGCGCGGTTTTGGCCGCAAGCTGGTCTTTCACATCTCCCAGGAACAGGAGATAGGGCTTGGCAATATCCATGAATGCTTACCTGTTATTGCGGGCTGATCCGCCCAGAGGCTTGTGCCAGCAGCAGGTAGAGCTTTCCGGATTCCGATGCAAGGGAGGCATCGACCAATTGGTCGCCCTGCGGCGTTTCCGCAAAGGTGTCGAGCAGCCTCTCGAAGAGCCGCATATAGGCGTCGACCCGGCCGCGCACCACGCGCTCCGCCTTGTAGCGGCGCTCGACGATGCGGGGCAGGCGGCTTCCCCGGTGCTCCAGGAGATGGTGGGTGTAGACGTCACCTTCCCCGGCCGTGAACCGCTTCTCGAGATCGCGCGGCAATTCGGAATCGATCGCCTCGACGATATCGCGGGCGGCGCCGTTGAGCTTCCGCAGCAGCGTCTCGGCCTCGCGCGTCAAGGCATGCGAGAGCTTAGGTCTGGCCTTGGCGTCGCCATTGGCGGGCTTGGCCAGCGCCTCGCTCGGACGGCGCGGCGGCGCCTGGGATACAGGGACATCCTCGACACGGGGGCGGAGCGTTGGTGCCTTGGGCGCCGGCACGTCCTCGACACGGCGCGGTGGTACCTTCGGTGCGGGTGCGTCCTCGACACGGCGCGGCGGCGCCTTGGGCACAGGGACATCCTCGACACGGCCGCGCAATTGTGCCTTCGGCTCGTCTTCGCTCCTTACTGCTTGTCTTTTCTCGGCGCCGGAGGTCCTGGAGGGCGGAGCGTCGGACCCGGCGCCTTCTATTTTCCCGCGCCGGACCCTCTCCCCGCGGGCATGTAAATACCCGGCCCCGAGAGATCGAGGGTGCTCGACTGTCGTTTCACCACATCGGCCAAGGCATTGAGCGCCGAGATCTGGTCGGCCACCACCTGACGCATGGCATCAGCATTGGCGCGCGTCTCATCGGGAAGATCGAAGATGGCGCGCTTCAGCTCGTTGCGGGCGAATTCGATGTCTTTGACGACCTGCTGGGCGGTGACGCGCATGTCCTGCGCCGTCTGCTGGAAGCCCGTCGCCGTCTCGGCCATCATCTGGTTCATCGAGCCGATGGCGCGCTCATGCTGCTCGCGCATGACGCGGGCGGCGTTGGAGATCTGCGAGTCGGAAGAGGCCTCGAGCTTGCGGATCTCCTTCTCCAGATTGGAGGCGACCTGGGCGGTGTTCTCGGAGATGAACTTGCCGACCTCGGCGGAGCGCCGCTCGGCCGAGCTCAGCGACTCCTCGATCAGCGACATGTAGCTGCGCATCATCTCATCGACGTCATGGGCGCGCTTGCCCAGGGTATCGACGAGGCCGCCCAGCGTGTCCTCGCGGCTGGTCAGCATGCGCTCCATGTCGGTATTGAACTTGTCGAGCGATTGCTGGACGACACCCGAGACGTCCTCGAGACGCTCGGTGATGCGGCTGCCGGCGGTCTCGAGCTTGCCGGTGAGCTGCATGCTGATGCCTTCGAGCCGTTCGTCGATGTTTTCGGCCGTGCTCGTGAGCTGGTTGGCGAGGAAGGAATTGGCCGTCTCCAGATGCTTGGAGAACTTGCCGCCGGCTTCCTCGAGCTTCTTGGTCGAGACCGTGGCGGAGCGCTCGAGGTCGCGGGCAGCCCGGTCGATGTGATCGACGAGGAGCCCCGACTGCTGCTCGAACTGGCCGGAGATCTGCAAGGTCGTCTGGCCGAGGCCTTCGGAGAAGGCATCGGACGCCTTGCTGAGATTGGTGATGATGTTGGTGCTGGCACTGTCGAGCGTCTGGGCGAAGGAGAGGCTCGCCCCTTCCATGCGGCCCGATACATCGGTGGTGATCTTGTCGAGAAGATCGGTCGCGACGTCGAAACGCTCGCCCAGGTCGCGCACCGTGTTGTCGATGCGCGTGAACATGGAGTTGCCGGCGCGATCGAGGCGGTCGGCGACCTCGGCGGCGGTGAGCTCGAGCCGATCGGTCATGGTCGTGCGGGTCGAATCGAGCTGCTCGAAGATGCGCGTCGAGGTCGATTCGAGCTGCGTCGTCATCTGGGTCGAGGTTTCGCTCAACTGGTTGCCCAAGAGGCCCGAGGCGCTGTCGAGCTGCGAGAACAGCTGCGTCGAGGTGCTTTCGAGCTGGGTGGTCAGGCGATCGGAGGTCTCGATGAGCTGCGAGCCCAGGTCCTCGGAGGTGCGGTTCAACTGCGAGAAGAGCTGTGCCGCGGTGCTCTCGAGCTGCGAGGTCAGGCGGCCCGAGGTCTCGTCGAGCTGCGAGGTGAGGAGCGTCGAGGTGTCGTGCAGGTCCTTGGCGAGATCGCCCGCGACCCTGCCGACGCTCGAGGTGACGAGCGTCGCCGTGCCGCTGATCTGATCGGTGATACGGTTCGTCGTTTCCTCGAGCTGGGTGGTGAGCTGGCCCGAGGTGTTCTCGAGACGGCCGAAGAGCTGCTGGGTGGTCTCCTCGAGCTGGTCGGTGAGAGAGCTTGAAGACCGTTCCAGCCGGCCGAACAGCTGAAGCGTGGTCTCCTCGAGCCTGCCCGTCATCTGCGAAGAGGCGTTCTCCAGGAGATTGAAGACGTCGTCGCGGGCCCGGTTGACGTTCTGGATGAAGTCGCCCGAGGTGCCGATGAGCTTCTCGGTGACGATGCCGCCCACGCCTTCGATGTTCTGGGAGACGGCGAGGCCCGATTCCTGCATCTGCTGGGTGACGATCTCGGAGGTCTCGCGGATATGGGCGGTGATCGCCTGGCTGGTCGAGCCGACGAGCTCGGTGACCGCGGAGCCGGTCGTCTGCAGCTCCGAAGTGATACCGGAGGCGGTGTCGCGCAAGCGCGCATAGACTCCATTGGTCGTCTCGTCGATCTTGCCGGTGATGGCGGTCGCGGTGGCGCCCATATGGCCGAAGAGCCGCTCGGCCGCTTCCTCGATGCGGTTCTCCATCTGCTGCGATGAGTCGCCGATGACGTTCGCCAGGCGGTTGGCGGACTCGTCGAGCTTCGAGGTGACGAGGGAGGTCTGATCGCCGAGCACGTTGAAGAAGCGGGTCGTGGTGTCCTCGACCTTGCCGGTGATCTCGCTGCCCGCGACATTGAGCTGGTCGAGGATGCCCGACGCCACCTGGTCCATGCTGGCGACGAGCTGCGAGCTCGTGACATTGAGCTGGCCGACGACGCGGCCCGAGGTCTCGTCGACCCGGCTAATCAGCTTGTCGCTGGCATTGGCGATGGTCGAGGCGGCGAGGTCGGTCGAGGCGCTGAGGCGCTCGACCAGCGCGTGGCTGTTCTCCTCGATGCCGACATGGATGTGCTGCGCCGTCTCGTCGAGCTTGGCGAACAGGCGGCTGGTCGAATCGTCCATGCGTCCGGCGATGTGAAGGCCGGCCTCGTCGACATAGGAGGTGAGCCCGGTGCGCACCCGCTCGAAGTGCTCGACATAGTTCTTGATCGTGGAGTCGAGGCTCTCGGTCATGCTGATGCGGCCCGCTTCCATCGTGCGCGAGGCCTCGTCGAGCTTGCTGAGGAGGGCGCCGGTGGAATCGTCAATGCGTCCGACGATCTCGCCGCCCGCCTGATCGACATAGGTGGAAAGATCGATCCTGGCGCGGTCGACCTGGTCGACATAGTTCTTGATGATGCTTTCGAGCCCGTCGGTCATGCCGGCGCGGCTGGTCTCGACCAGCCGGATCAATTCGGCGCTCGAGCTGCTGATGGCGTTGGCCGCCGCCGCTGTCGACGTCGTCAGGCGGTCGACCAGGACGTTGCTGTTCTCCTCGATGCCGACATGGATGGCGTGCGCCGTCTCGTCGAGCTTGTTGAACAAGCGGCCAGTCGAGTCGTCGACGCGCCCGGCGATCTCGCCGCCGGCCTGGTCGACATAGGTGGCAAGATCGATCCTGGCGCGGTCGACCTGGTCGACATAATTCTTGATGATGCTTTCGAGCCCGTCGGTCATGCCCGAACGGCTGGTCTCGACCAGTCTGATCAATTCGCCGCTCGAGGCGCCGATGGCATTGGCGGCGGCGGCGGTCGAAGTGCTCAGCCGCTCGACCAGGACATTGCTGTTCTCCTCGATGCCGATATGGATGGCGCGGGCCGCTTCGTCGAGCTTGCTGAACAGCCGGTTGGTCGAGTCGTCGACGCGCCCGGCGATCTCGGTGCCGGCCTGGTCGACATAGACGGCGAGGCCATTGCGGGCGCGGTCGACCTGCTCGACATAGTTCTTGATGATGTCTTCGAGCCCGTCGGTCATGCCGGTGCGGCTGGTCTCGACCAGATTGACGAGCTTGGCGCTCGACTGGCTGATGGCGTTGGCGGCAGCGGCGGTGGAAGCGGTGAGCCGCTCGACCATCACATTGCTGTTCTCTTCGATGCCGACATGGATGGTGCGGGCCGCCTCATCGAGCTTGTTGAACAGGCGTCCGGTCGAGTCATCGACGCGGCCGGCGATCTCGTTGCCGGCCTGCTCGACATAGGCCGCCAGGCTGTTGCGGGCATTGTCGACCTGCTCGACATAGTTCTTGATGATGCCTTCGAGCCCGTCGGTCATGCCTGCGTGGCTGGTGTCGACCAGCTTCACGAGCTGGGCGCTCGACTGGCTGATGGCATTGGCGGCGGCCGAGGTGGAGGCGTTCAGCCGCTCGACCATCACATTGCTGTTCTCTTCGATGCCGATATGGATGGCGCGGGCGGCTTCATCGAGCTTGGTGAACAGGCGTCCGGTCGAATCATCGACGCGGCCGGCGATCTCGTTGCCGGCAAGCTCGACATAGGCGGCGAGACCGTTGCGGGCATTGTCGACCTGCTCGACGTAGTTCTTGATGATGCCTTCGAGGCCGTCGGTCATGCCGGCGCGGCTGGTCTCGACCAGCTTCACGAGCTGGGCGCTCGACTGGCTGATGGCGTTGGCGGCGGCCGAGGTGGAGGCGTTCAGCCGCTCGACCATCACATTGCTGTTCTCCTCGATGCCGACATGGATGGTGCGGGCGGCTTCGTCGAGCTTGTTGAACAGGCGCCCGGTCGAGTCATCGACGCGGCTGGCGATCTCGTTGCCGGCCAGCTCGACATAAGCCGCCAAGCTGTTGCGGGCATTGTCGACCTGGTCGACATAGTTCTTTATGATGCCCTCGAGGCCGTCGGTCATGCCGGAACGGCTGGTCTCGACCAGCTTCACGAGCTGGGCGCTGGACTGGCTGATGGTGGCCGCTGCCGAGGCGGTCGAGGCGGTGAGCCGCTCGACCATCACATTGCTGTTCTCCTCGATGCCGACATGGATGGTGCGGGCGGCTTCGTCGAGCTTGGTGAACAGGCGTCCGGTCGAGTCATCGACGCGGCTGGCGATCTCGTTACCGGCCTGCTCGACATAGGCCGAGAGACTATTGCGGGCATTGTCGACCTGGTCGACATAGTTCTTGATGATGCCTTCGAGCCCGTCGGTCATGCCGGAACGGCTGGTCTCGACCAGCTTCACGAGCTGGGCGCTCGACTGGCTGATGGTCGCCGCCGCCGAGGCGGTCGAGGCGGTGAGCCGCTCGACCATCACATTGCTGTTCTCCTCGATGCCGACATGGATGGTGCGGGCGGCTTCGTCGAGCTTGGTGAACAAGCGCCCGGTCGAGTCATCGACGCGGCTGGCGATCTCGTTGCCGGCCTGCTCGACATAGGCCGAGAGGCTGTTGCGGGCATTGTCGACTTGGTCGACATAGTTCTTGATGATGCCTTCGAGCCCGTCGGTCATGCCGGTGCGGCTGGTCTCTACCAGGTTGATGAGCCTGGCGCTCGATGCGCTGATGGCGGAGGCGGCGGAATCGGTCGAGGAGGTGAGGCGCTCGACGAGCGTGTTGCCGTTCTCCTCGATGCCGACATGGATGCTGCGCGCCGCTTCGTCGAGCTTGGTGAAGAGGCGGTTGGTCGATTCATCCACCCGGCCGGAAATCTGCGTGCCGGCCTGCTCGACGAAGGTCGTCAGCTCGTTGCGCGCCCGGTCGACCTGGTCGACATAGTTCTTGACGACACCCTCCAGCCCGTCGGTCATGCCGGAACGACTGGTCTCGATCTGCTGGGAGACGACGATGCCGGACTTCTCGATCTGCTCGGCGACTTCCTGCGACGTCGCCTTCAGATGATAGACGATGTTGCCGCTGGCCGACTGCAGCAGCTCGGTGAGCTGCGTGCTGGTGGTACGGATCTGGTCACTCGACTGGGCGGTCGCCTGGTCGATGGTCTGGGCGATCTGGCCGTTGATGGCGCCGAGCTCATCGATGCTCGAGCGCAACAGCTGCACGACATTCGATTCCATGCCCTGGATGCGCATGCCGAAATTGCTCGATTCGGCATTGAGCGATCCCGTCGCATTGGCGAGGATGCCGATCTGCTCGGAGAGATGCTCGGAGAATTTGCGCAGCTCGGTGACGAAGATCGAGGATGAGCGCTCCATATGAGCGGCTTGGCCTGAGATCTCGGAGCCCGCGACGGAAGCGCGCGAGGACACTTCATCGATGGTGCGGGCGAGCTCGACGGTCGTCGTCTTCAGACCATGCTCCAGATGCTGGATCGTCGACTGGGCGCTGGCGATGATCGAATCCAGATTCTGGGTGTTGGATTCAAGGCGCGCCAGGACCGGATTGGTCTCGCTGCCGATCACCACGCCCGCCTGCTGCAAGGCGGCGCGCTGGTTCTCGAGGCCGGCGATCAAGGTGCGGATGCGCTCTTCATTACCGCCGAAGGCGCGCTCGATGGCGGAGATTTCCTTGTGCACCATGCCTTCCAGCTCGGAGGCGCGCTGCACCGCATGCTCGACGCCGCCGACCAGGATGTCGACTTCGGAGCGCACCGCCTGGGCAATGGAGGCCAGCCCGTCGGCGGCGATGTCCTGCGGCCTGACGAGGCGCATCGCGGTCTGCACCAGGACTTCAGAAACCTGGCGTAACTGTGCGGCCTTCCAGACAAACCAAGCGGCCGTCCAGATCAGCGCCAGAGGCAGCACCAGGGTCGCGAGCGCGATCATGGTCTGCGGCATGGCCTGAGGCGTGAAGGGGTTTGGCTTGTCGAGAACCGCCGGACTGAAGCTCCAGAACCACAGGAAGACCCAGAGCAGCGACAGCAGGAAAGCGAAATAATAGGGGGCGAAGGAGGGCCTGCGGCGCAGGCTCGCGGTCATGGCCGCCGAGACGGGCTCGTTCTCATTGGCGGGGCGTCCCCGCAAGGGCGTCTCGCGCGTCGTTCCCACGTCGGCATCACGCCGGTTGGAGTCGCCACGACCTTGCTGGCGCCGCTGCGGACGCCGAGGCTCATTCGGATTGTTCACCATGTCTGTACCCGCACAACTACCCTGTTCACCGACGGCTTTTTTATCCGCCCGACCCCAGTCCCACCCGGTTGGCCGTCCCCAAACTACGCTTCGTGATCCCAACCGCGTGCATGGGCGTCGGACGTCACCAAGCTTGGCGGCCTAGTGGTCCGTTTAGAAGCTTGCATGATAACCCATTGGGAGTCCCGCTTAAACTCATCTTAACCTTGTCAGTCCGGCTAAATAAAGTTTTGGTTAAAATTATGGTTCGCTTTGAATCAAAATCGAAAATCCTATGTTAAGCGGACTTCTTTACGTAAACAGGCTGAGCGACAGGGCCATTCGAAGCAACAAGGGGCATGAAATTGTCCGGGCGGCAGGCGACAGGTGCACAAGGGGGCCAGGGCGGCGAGGCCGATCCGGCCATCTTCGACCGGCAGCATTTGCATCAGTATACGAATGGAGAGCCAGCCCTCGAGCGCGAGCTCGTCACTTTGTTTCTTGGGCACTTCGCGCCGGTGCGGACGCAGTTGGAGACGGCGGCTTCCGCCCATGACTGGAAATTCGCCGCCCACAGCCTCAAGGGGTCGGCCCGCTCGATCGGGGCGCCGCAGATCGCAAGCCTCGCGGAACAGCTCGAAACCATGGGTTTCGTCGCGCCCGAGGCCAGCAAGAAAAGGGCCCTCGACGCCCTCGACGTGGCCATGGCGGCCTTCGCCGATGAGGCAAAAAGGACTGTCGAATAAAGGTGTTGGCGCATTTTCTTGATAGCAAGGTTGAGCGAGACCCGGCCTTCCCTCGGGCCTAGCGCCCCGTGCATGGCTGCGGCGATAGGCCCATTCCTTGTGTTCGCGGCTGCGATATCTTAAAGAGGCCGCGGCATTCGAGCCTTCCGGCCGGATTGCCGCAATCCAACCGGAAGGCCCGACACCTATCTCCTAAGCGCGCTCTTGTCACCAAAGTCGAACAACTTGGGCGGGGAGCATCCTAATACCCGACCAAAAGGCCCGGAATGGCGAAGATCACCTTCATTCAGCATAATGGCACCGAACAGACCGTCGAAGGGCAGACGGGAATGACGGTCATGGAGACCGCGGTCAAGAACATGGTCCCGGGGATCGATGCCGATTGCGGGGGCGCCTGCGCCTGCGCCACCTGCCATGTCTATGTCGAGCCGGACTGGCTCGAGAAGACGGGTGCGCGCAACCCCATGGAAGAGGACATGCTCGACTTCGCCTTCGATGTGCGCGAGGAGAGCCGGCTGTCCTGTCAGATCAAAGTCTCGGATGCGCTCGACGGGCTCAGGGTCCGCGTGCCCGAAAAACAGTTCTAGCACTATTTGGAGTTGGATATGAGCGAAGAGGTGATTTCCACCGATGCCGTGATCGTGGGTGCCGGTCCCTGCGGTCTGTTCGCGGTCTTCGAGCTGGGACTTCTCGACATCAAATGCCATGTGGTCGACATCCTCGACCGCCCCGGCGGACAATGCGCCGAACTCTATCCGGAAAAGCCGATCTATGACATTCCCGCACTGCCGATCGTCACCGGTGCCGAGCTCACGCATCGCCTCCTCGACCAGGCGAAGCCCTTCAAGCCCGAATACCACTTCAACCAGATGGTCACCGAGCTCAAGAAGCTCGCAGACGGCCGTTTCGAGCTCAAGACCGATGGCGGTCTCGTCTTCCACGCCAAAGTGGTGGTGATCGCGGCAGGCGGCGGCTCGTTCCAGCCGAAGAAACCGCCGATCCCGGGCATCGAGGCCTACGAGAACACGTCGGTCTTCTATTCGGTCAAGAAGATGGAGGCGCTGCGCGGGCGCGACATCCTCATCGTCGGCGGCGGCGATTCAGCCCTCGACTGGACGCTCAACCTGCAGCCTCTGGCGAAGCGCCTGACGCTCCTGCATCGGCGCGACGATTTCCGCGCCGCACCCGACAGCGTGAAGAAGATGCGCGAATTGGTGGCGGCCGAAAAGATGCAGTTCAAGCTCGGCCAGGTGACCGGGCTCACCGGTGCTAATGGCGTCCTCGCCTCGGCCCAGGTCAAGGGGGCCGAAGGCACATTCGACATCACCGCCAATGCGATGCTGCCCTTCTTCGGCCTCACCATGAAGCTGGGGCCGGTCGCCGAATGGGGCCTCAACCTGCATGAGAACCTGATCCCCGTCGACACCGCCAAGTTCGAGACCTCGACGCCCGGCATCTTCGCCATCGGCGACATCAACTCCTATCCGGGCAAGCTCAAGCTCATTTTGTCGGGCTTCCATGAAGCGGCCCTCATGGCGCAAGAGGCCTTCCACCACATCCATCCGGGCGAGCGGCTCTTGTTCCAGTACACGACCTCGAGCTCGAGCCTGCAGAAGAAGCTGGGTGTCGCGTAAGGCTATTCACCGGCGCGGCTGATGTTGCGGGTCTTGCGGCGGCGCAGCAGCGCCAGCTCCTCCTTGCGGTTGGGGCGGCCCAGCATCTTGCGGAAGACATCGCGCTGCTCATGGACGGAAGCGATGGCGAGCCCCATGGCCAGCCCTGCGCCGACCAGGACGGATTCGCCCAGCTGCAAAGACGCCTCGATCGTCTCGGGGACCGCTTCGGTGACGCCGAGCTCATAGAGCTTGACGGCATGGCGATCATCGCGGGCGCGCGCGATGATCTTGAGATCGGCGCGCTCGGCCCGCGCCGCGAGGATGACGTCCTCGACCTTCTTCGGCTGGTCCATGGTGACGGCGATGACCTGGACATGCTCGATATTGCAGGCGCGCAGGAACTCCGCGCGCGAGGCATCGCCATAATAGATGGGCTTGCCCGCCTTGCGCTCATGGGCGACCACCTGGGGATCGGTGTCGACGGCGATATAGGAGATGTCGTGCTCCTCGAGCATCTTGCCAATGAGGCGGCCGACCCGGCCGAAGCCCGCAATGACGACGCGCGCCTCGCTGTCGCCGGGCGGCAATTCCATCGGCATCTCGGCCGCGGCGCTCAGGATCTTCCGCGACAGCGGCCGGCCCACATAATCGAGCAAGGGTATGGAGGCCATGCTGAGCGACACGATGACCAGGAGCGCATCGCTCATGATCGCGGTGACGACCCCGGCCGAGACCGCCGCCGCCATGGCGACAAAGGCGAATTCACCGCCCGGCCCGAGCAGGAGCGCCGTCTCGAAGCGGGCCTGGCGCTCGATCGGGAAGAACTGGGCGATGAGCCAGAACAGGAGGGCCTTGATGGCGATGAGGGCTGCGGCTGCAGGGATGAAGATCTCGGGGTAGGAGGCGATCTGGCTCAGATCTATGCCCATGCCGACGAGCAGGAAGAAGGCGCCGAGCAAGAGGCCCTTGAACGGCTCGAGGATGGCCTCGACCTCGCGCCGGAACTCGGTTTCGGCCAGGAGCAGACCGGCGAGAAAGGCGCCGAGCGCCATGGACATGCCGGCAAGGCTCGCGGCATAACCGGCCCCCACGGCGATCAAGAGCGTCGTGGCCATGAACAGGTCGCCGCTCCTCGTCTGGGCCACCAGGCGCAGCAATGGGCGCAGCAGGAACCGGCCGATCACCACGATGAGCGCGATAGCGATGAGCGCCTGGGCGATGGCGGTGAGAATGCCGGCAAAGGAAAGGCCGGCCTCATTGGCGCCGAGCACATTGACGAGCAGCAGGATCGGGATGACCGCCAGGTCCTGGAACAGCAGCACCGCAAAGCTGGCGCGTCCGGTCTGGGTGCCGAGGCGCTTGGCGTCGGAGAGGAGCTGCACCACGATCGCGGTCGAGGAAAGAGACAAGGCCGATCCCACGATCAGCGCCTCGGCCGGCGCCAGGCCCAGCCACAGGCCGATCGAGGTGAGGACGATGGTGGTGACGAGCATCTGCAGGCCGCCCAGGCCGAAGACCAGGCGGCGCATAGTGATCAGGCGCTCGAAGGATAATTCGATGCCGATCAGGAACAGCAGGAAGACGACGCCGAGCTCGGCGAGCCGCGACAATTCCTCCGATTCCGTGAAGACGAAATTGGCGAGCCAGGGCCAGGTCTCGGCGAGCTTTCCCAGCATATTGGGGCCGATGAGGGCGCCGACGATGAGGAAGCCCAGGATCGAGCTCAGGCCCAGCTTGCGGAAGATGGGAATGACGACGCCCGCCGTGCCGAGGAAGATCAGGGCTTCCTTATAGGCGCTCGGATCGACGGGGGACGACATGTTCTTGCCTGTTGCTCACCGGCTTGAGTGTGTGCGAAGCCTCGCTGCTTGCAAAGCAGAATCGAGGGAGACCCATGAATTCTCACCACGCCACACCCGCCGGCAAGACGCGCGCCCGGGCGCTTGGGCTGCCCTTTTCCGGAGATCCCGGTGAGAACAATGCCATCACCGATGTCGCCGGCGTCGAGGTCGGGACGACGACGCTGATCTCGGGCGAAGGCAAGCTCATCGTCGGGCAGGGGCCGGTGCGCACCGGCGTCACCGCGCTTTTGCCGCGCGGACGAAAGAAGGCCCAGATACCCTGCGCCGCCGGATCCTATTCGCTCAACGGCAATGGCGAGATGACCGGCACGATCTGGATCGAGGAGTCGGGCGAATTGCAGACCCCGATCACCATCACCAACACCCATTCCTGCGGCGTCGCGCGCGATGCCACGATCGAATGGCTGGTGCGCCATGGCGGCGGCAATGTGCAGGACTGGGGACTGCCGGTCGCGGCCGAGACCTTCGATGGCGACCTCAACGATATCAACGGCTTCCATGTGAAGGCTGAGCATGTGATTCAAGCCCTGGAAGGCGCGCGCGGCGGCCCGGTCGAAGAGGGCAGCGTCGGCGGCGGCACCGGCATGGTGTGCTACGACTTCAAGGGCGGCAACGGCACGGCATCGCGGGTCGTCAAGATCGGCGGACGCCGCTACACGCTGGGCGCTCTCGTCCAGTCGAATTTCGGGCAACGGCCCGAATGCACGATCCTCGGCGTGCCGGTCGGCCTTCATCTCAAGGGCGATGAGCTGCGGGGTAGCCCTGCGGGCTCCATCATCGTCATCATCGCGACCGATGCGCCGCTCGAAGCGCATCAGCTGAAGCGCATCGCCCGGCGCGTGCCCTTGGGTCTGGCACGGACCGGCGGCATCGGCCACAACAGTTCGGGCGACATCTTCCTTGCCTTCTCGACCGCCAATGAAGAAGCCTTCGCTGCAAAGCGCGGCGAATTGCGCCGCATGGAGGCGATCGGCACCCAGGACATCGATCCGCTCTTCGTCGCGACGATTGAGGCGACGGAGGAAGCGATCATCGACAGCATGATCGCCAACCAGACGATGGTCGGGCGCGACGGCAATCGCTGCGTGGCGCTGCCGCATGACCGGCTGATCGACGTGATGAAGAAGTATGGAAGGATGTGATCCCCTCTCCCCTTTGGGGGCCAGGGTAATGGTTTACTTCTTCGGCTCGACATGGCCGCCGAATTCGAAGCGCATGGCGGAGAGCAGTTTTTCCGCGAATGTGTGATCGCGGCGCGAGCGGAAGCGGGTGTAGAGCGCCGTCGAGAGCACATCCGCCGGCACGGCTTCCTCGATCGCCGCCTCGACCGTCCAGCGGCCTTCGCCTGAATCGGAGACCGAGCCGGTGAAGCTCTTGAGATCGCCGTCGCGGGTGAGCGCAATGGCGCAGAGATCGAGCAGCCAGGACGAAACCACGCTGCCGCGCCGCCACACCTCGGCGATATCCGCCATGTCGAGCGTGAAGCGCTCATCCTCGGGCAGGTCGCTGCTCGACTTGTTGCGCAGGATATCGAAGCCCTCGGCATAGGCCTGCATGAGCCCATATTCGATGCCGTTGTGGATCATCTTGACGAAATGACCCGAGCCTGCGGGGCCGCAGTGAATATAGCCATGCTCGGCACGGGGATCGCGTCGGTCGCGGCCAGGCGTGCGCTCGATCTTGCCGATGCCGGGGGCGAGGCAGGCAAAGATTGGATCGAGATGGGTGACGATCGCCTGGTCGCCGCCGATCATCAGGCAATAGCCGCGCTCGAGACCCCAGACGCCGCCGGACGTGCCGACATCGACATAGTGGATGCCTTTGGGCCGCAAGGCCTTGGCGCGGCGGATGTCGTCCTTGTAGAAGCTGTTGCCGCCGTCGATGAGGATGTCGCCTTCGCGCATCAGGCCTGCGACCTCGGTCAGGACCGTCTCGGTAATCTTGCCGGCCGGCAGCATCAGCCAGACGGCACGAGGCGACGAGAGCTTCTGCAGCATGTCGGCCGCGTCCTTGGCCGGCGTGGCGCCTGCCTTCTCGACGTCCTTCACCGCATCCTGATTGCGGTCGAGCACAACGCATTTGTGTCCTTCCCGCATGAGGCGGCGGGCGATGTTGGCGCCCATGCGTCCGAGACCGATAATACCGATATCCATGTTCTGCTCCCTCTCGATTTCAGATGTCATGCTACGACATTGGATGACGACAAGATGTCAAGGGCATGGGCGATCTGATCATCGGTGATGATGTGATCGCTGCCCGGATAGAAACGCATGGTCACGATGGCGCCGTGGGCCTTCAGATGCTCGGCGGTTTCGATCACACGCTCGGCCGGAATGAAAGGATCCTTCTCGCTGCAGCCGATGAAGACGGGCGTGCCTTCGAACCGCCCGCGTTCCTCCCGGTGCATCGGATCGGGGCCGATGAGGCCGCCGGTGAAGCCGAGGACGCCGGCATAGCGGCGCGGATGGCGCGCGGCATATTCGAGAACGAGGCAGGCGCCTTGCGAGAAGCCGGCGAGCACGATGTCCTCGCCGACATCGAAGCCGAGCTCGTTCACGGCGCGCAAGATGGCGCCGAGCCGGTCGAGCGACTGGATGAGAAAGGGCTCGTTGGCGGCAATGGGGCCCATGAATAGCCCGGGATACCAGCTTCTGGTTTCGGCACTGGGGGCGAGAAAACACACGCCCGGTGAGGCCAGCCGGTCGGCCAGCGGCAGGATGACCTCGGCCGAGGCGTGGCGCCCATGAATGAGGAGCACCACCTTGGATGCCTTGGCCAAGGGCGTGCCGGCAACGAGGAGATCATGCGTTGCGATGAGGCGGCGCGCCTTGGTTGCGGAAATGCGGGATTTCATTGCAGAGGCTTCAATCCGGCTTCGATGCTGGCGCGGCGGCCTTCGAGGAAGGGCGGCAATGACAGGCGCTGGCCCAGGCTCTCCAAAGGCTCGTCGACGGCAAAGCCTGGCCCGTCGGTCGCGATCTCGAACAATATGCCATTGGGCTCGCGGAAATAGAGCGAGCGGAAATAATAGCGCTCGACCTCGCCGCTCGAGGGAAGCTTGAAGCTGGCCAGCCTCTCGGTCCAGTGATGGAGCATCTCGACGCTCGGCGTGCGGAAGGCGACGTGATGGACGCCGCCGGCACCTTGGCCAGCGATCGGGAGATGCGGCTCGACCGCCACATGAAGCTCGGCGGCCGGGCCGCCATCGCCCATGGCGAAGACATGAAGCGACGTCTTGCCATTGGGCAAGGGGTGCGTACGTGCTTCCTTCATATTGAGGACTTGCGTGAGCACGGCGGCGGTCGGCTTCACATCCGGCACCGAGAGCGTGATCGGGCCGAGGCCGCGGATCTGGTGGGCCGTGGGAACCGGACTTCCGTCCCAGGGATGGCTCTGGCCGGCGCCCTTGTCGTCGACAAGCCGCAGGCGCTGGCCTTCCGGATCCTCGAAATCGAGCGATACGTAGCCGGCCAGTTCGGCGATCTCGCCCGTCTTCGCCTTGGCGGCGATGAGACGGTCGCGCCACCAGGCGAGACTTGCTTCGCTTCCGACCCGGAGCGCCGTGCGCGAGATCGCGTGCATGCCGCGCCTCTCGCGCCCGACCGGCCAATCGAAAAAGGTGACGTCGCTGCCGGGGCTCGCTTTGCCGTCGGCATAGAACAGGTGATAGGCGCTGGTATCGTCCTGATTGACGGTCTTCTTGACGAGCCTCAGCCCCAGCACCCCGGTGTAGAAAGCGAGATTGCCCGGGGCGTCGGCGGTGATGGCGGTCAGATGATGGATGCCGCGCAGCAGTTCAGCCATGCCGATCTCCTTTTTGTTCTTTGTACTAAATGCGATTGAGCGGCACTTTCAGATAGACATTGCCGTCCCGGTCCGGCTCGGGGAAATGGCCGGCATTCATGTTCACCTGGATCGAGGGAATGATCAGTTTCGGCGCGCCGAGCTTCTTGTCGCGCGCGGTGCGCATGGCCACGAAGTCGTCCTCGCCGACGCCGTCCTTGACATGGACATTGCCGGCGCGCTCGGCGGCGACGGTCGTCTCCCAGGCGAAGAAATCTCGTCCCGGCGCCTTGTAGTCGTGACACAGGAACAATCGCGTCTCCGGCGGCAGCGACAGAACCTTCTGGATCGACCTGTAGAGCTGCCGGGCATCGCCGCCGGGAAAATCGGCGCGCGCGGTGCCATAGTCCGGCATGAACAGCGTGTCGCCGATGAAAGCGGCATCGCCGATGACATAAGTCAGGCAGGCCGGCGTGTGGCCGGGCGTGTGCATGACATGGGCCTCGATCGAGCCCAGGCTGAAACGGTCGCCATCCTTGAACAGGCGGTCGAACTGGCTGCCGTCGCGCTGAAATTCCGTCCCGGCGTTGAAGATCTTGCCGAACGTATTCTGCACGACGGTGATCTTGTCGCCGATGCCGAGCTTGCCGCCGAGCTTTTCCTGGATATAGGGAGCGGCGGAAAGATGGTCGGCATGGACATGGGTCTCGAGGATCCAGTCGAGCGTCAGGCCGTGACGGCGGACATGATCGATCAGCTTGTCGGCCGATTGCAAGGAGGTGCGCCCGGCCGAGGGGTCATAGTCGAGCACAGAATCGACGATGGCACAGATTTTCGTGGCGGGATCGCTCACCACATAGCTCACCGTATTGGTGGCTTCGTCGAAGAAGCCCTGGACATCGGGATGACTGGCCATGATCTCCTCCTGCCTCCCTTTATATATTGCGCATCGGATTATCCGAAAACCGGTATCCACTTTTCGGCCCGATGCGTCGAGGCGATGATAGACCGTATTTTTGTCAAAGCATAATGCGCCAAGACGGCACGTCTTGGCGATAACATTATGCTTCGATTTAGTCGACGATCACGCTCATGACTTTTGACGGTACCGTCAAAAGTCATCGTGATCTAGATGCGACGGGGTTTCAAAAAAGTAAGAAGCCGTCCGTCGATGAGCGCCAGACCGACGGCGATGGTCGCCATGCCGACGATATGATGAAGGCCGAGCGCCTCGCCAAGCACGGCAATGCCCAAGAGGATGGCGCTCACTGGTACGAGGAAAGTGACCAGTACGATGTTGGTGGCGCCGGCGCGCTTCAGAATCGTGAAATAGAGAATGTAGGCGAGCGAGGTGCACAGGACGGCAAGACCGATGATGGCGAGCCAGACGTCGAGGGACGGCGATGCAAGGCGCCAGGGCATATCGATGGCGAGCATGACCGGAAAGAGGATGAGGGAGGAGCCCGCAGTCTGGCCGGCGGCGGTGATCAGGGGCGGGATGGTGGAGAAGCGGCGGCCGAAGACGCTGGCGAAGGCGTAGGACACAGCTGCCGCGACAATGGCGAGCTGCGAGAGGGGCGAGCCTCCCTGCGCTCCCAGGATATCCGTGCCCATCATGGCGGCGACGCCGGAGAGACCGATCACGGCGCCGAGCAGCCGGTTCCAGGACAGCTTCTCGTCCGCCGTCAGCATGTTGGCGGCCAGCACGGTAAAGAACGGCGTGGTGGCGTTCAGGATCGCGGCGAGGCCGGAAGCGACCTCGCGCTGGCCCCAGACGATCAGGCTGAAGGGGATGGCGTTGTTGATGAGGCCCATGATGAGGAAATTGCGCCATAGGCCAGGCTGGCGAAGCGGCAAGAGGCCCATGGCCCAGGCGGCGAGCCAAAGGCCGATGCTGCCGAGGCCCACCCGCAGGAAGACGATGGTGAAGGTCGGGAGCTCCTTGACGGCGATGGCGTAAAAGAAGAACGAACCGCCCCAGACGATGCTGAGGAGGATGAGCATGGCCCATTCTGCCGGTCCCATCGTGCGGTTGATCATGCGGCGCGCCCCTTGCATGTGAGGAACCGGAAAGCGGTATCACATGCCCCGTTACGTTCATGGTCCCGGGTTTATTTCAACCTGGGGTGGGCGCTCCTTAGCCGAAATCGTGGAGTTTGCCACCCGATTCCGGATGGCTGGGGAGGGCGAAGGTCGCTGCAGGGTTATTTCGAGATATACATGTTGCGGGCGATACTGTCGCGGATGATGCCGAAAGCGGTTGCCAATTCTTCATTGGTATCGGCGTTGAAATAATATTTGGGCTGCGGCTCGCCCGCCGCCACCTTCTTTTCCAGATTGTCGGAAGCGCAGTCGTGCAGGCGCGTTTCTGTGTCCGCATTGTCTTCGTCGTTGAGATCGAAGGAGACGGTGACCACGCGAATGCCGGCGTCTTTGATCGCCGTGCACAGGCTCTCCAGATTGGCTTCGGCCTGCGCCACCGACAAGATGTTGTTCGGGCCGTTGCCGGGGCTCGTCTGCTTGCCGTCGGTCAGGAGCACGATCGCTTTCAGGGTCTCCTCGGCATTCTGAGGCGCTTCATAGGGAGCATTGGGCGTCAGGACATGCCAGGCCGTCTCCATGCCTAAGGCAATATGGGTGTTGCCATAAGGAACCATCTCGCTGATCTGGGTCGCCGTGGCGGAGTGGTCGGTCGACAGCGGCCGCACCTTCAGTTTGTTGTCCTGGAAATAGCTGCAGCTCGTGGTGAAGAATTTGGTGCTGTTGTTCTTCGTGCTGGTGTCCGGCGTGTCGGTCTTGAGATTGTTGGGATAGTTGCGATCGTCGATGCAATAGGTCGATTGCGACGTGCCGGTCTTGCCGTAATAGAAGTTGTTGGGCATGGTGACGCGCACCGCATGCGAGAAGGGCACCAGGCCGAATTCGACATCGGGATTGGTGTAGTTCTGCGACAGGTTCTTGACGAGCTTCACGGCTTCGTCGCGCATCGTCTTGTATTTGCGCTCGCCGCCGACATATTCGGTCATCGAGCTCGAATAGTCCATGACGAGGATGATCTGGCCCTTGTGATAGTCGGAGAAGACGGGGAGCGTGACAGTGGAGGAAACGGTGCTGGCCGCGCCATCGCTGCCCAGAGGCATCTGCGTGAAGCCCGCGATCCGCGTCAGTGTCGTGGGAATATTGCCTGAGGCCGTCATGGTCAGCGTATTGTCGTCCTTGTTGACCTTGACGTCGGTGACGATGTTCGCCTTCGCCAGGACGTCGTTCTGGGCCACATTCTGGTCGAAGCTGGCATCGGCTATGGCCACATAGCCGTCACTGCCGGTTCCGTAAGCGGCGGCAGCGTTCAAGGCGGCGGCGTCGACGGCCGCCTGCACCTCGACCCTGGCCGAGGACAACCTGCTCGAGTCGATGGCGACCCCGGCGATCATGACCAGGGGAATCGCGCACAGGGCGGTCAGCGGCGCCACATTCGCCTTGTCGTCGGACCTCAATCCGGCAAGGCCGGACTGCGCTTTTAGCCATGTGCGAAAATTTGAGCTGAGCATGGGTCAAGGTCCGTGGGTCAGAGGGTTGCCAGGATGGACAGTGCGGTTTCGCTATAATCGGCGCAGAAAGCCGGCGTATCGGTGCCGATCTCGGACGCTATCTGATCGAAGATGGCGTTGATCGTGTCGGCGGAGGCATCCGTGTCGGTGACGCGGTTCTCGATGATTTCCTGAAGTCTGGCCAATTGCGTCTCATCGACCGAAAGTTCGCATTTGCGCACGGCGATGAGCACCTTGTAGTAGGTGTTCAACGTTTCCGCCTGGGCCGGCACGGGGGCTCCGACGAAAGCGACAGTTGCTGCCAGCTGGATAGCGGCGAGGATGCTGCCCAATATTTTCGGTGACATCGCGAGTATTGCCCCTTCTCGAAAAGCTAATATCGAGTGAACGGCAACCTAGGATCGGCGTCTAAGCCATGGCTTAAGAGATTGGTTAGAATTGTGCTTATCCAGACCCCATCCACATTACGATCGGTTTATCCTTAATCGTTTCTTCACTGCAGCAACAAGGATGTCATGAAACCTGATCAAAAGACGCTGCACAGCCGCAACGCGTCATAGATCGCGGCATGGATATTACGCGAGGACACGGCGTCGCCGATGCGGAAGAGCTGGAACCTGCCGGAAGGATTGGCCTGCTTGCCCTGCGGCCGGCCGGCGATCAAGGCCTCATAATCGACCTCGCCACGATTGCGCGACTCCTCCTTAAGGTCAAAATAGATGTCGGCCAGCGGTGACGTGCCGTTCTCGACGACGACCTGATCGACGAGCCGCGTGGCATAGTCGGCCTCGGTATAGGGACTCCATAACACGGCCTCGATCTTGTTGCCCTGCCGCTTGAGAGAGCGCAGCCGCGTCATGGTCGTGACCCGGACATGCCGGTCGGTAAAGATCTTCATGTAGGGTACGAGGTTCAACCCGCCCATCTCGGGGGCGAAGAAGCGCTCGGGACTGATGACCTCGAGGGCCGAGCCAGCCTCGGCGATGAACTCGGCGGCGGCCATGCCGGGATGGGCGCCATTGTCGTCGAACAGCAGCACGTCCTCGGCGGGCTTCACCTCGCCCGACAGGATATCCCAGCTCGAGACGGCGAGATCGGCGCCATCCTCGATGCTGCTCATCTGCGGCAGGCCGCCCGTCGCCACGATCACGATATCGGCATCGAGCGCGCGGATGTCGGCGGCTTCGGCGATACTGTTGAACTTCAGAGAGACGCCCAGCCGCTGGCATTGCTCCGTCCGCCAATCGACGATGCCGATCAGCTCGCGCCGCCGCTTCACCTGGGCGGCTACACGGATCTGTCCGCCCGGATCGTTCGCGGCCTCGAACAGGATCACCTCATGGCCGCGCTCGGCCGAGACCCGTGCCGCCTCGAGCCCGGCCGGGCCGCCGCCGACGACGGCGATCTTCCGGCGCGGACCCGTCGTGCGTGTGATCACTTGCGGAAGTGCGCCTTCGCGGCCCGTCGCCGGATTATGGATGCACAGCGCCTCATAGCCTTCATAGATGCGGTCGAGGCAGTAGGTGGCACCGACACAGGGGCGGATATCGGCCTCGCGGCCTTCCGTGATCTTCTTCACGATATGAGGGTCGGCGATATGAGCGCGGGTCATGCCGACCATGTCGAGCTTGCCCTCGGCCACGGCGTGACGGGCCGTCGCCACGTCATTGATGCGCGCCGCATGGAAGACGGGGAACCTGGTCAGGGCGCGCACTTCGCCGGCGAAATCGAGATGCGGCGAGGCCTGCATGCCGAGAACCGGGATCACCTTGGCCAAAGGCGCGTCATGCTCGATATGGCCGCGGATGATGTTGAGGAAATCGATCTGGCCTGAATCCTTCAGGCGGCGGCAGATCGCAAGCCCGTCGGCGCGCGACAGACCCTTGTCCCAATCCTCGTCCGCCACCAGGCGGCAGCCGACGATGAAATCGGGGCCGACGGCGCGCCTGACCGCTTCGAGCACGCGGAAGGTGAAGCGCAGGCGGTTGTCGATCGAGCCGTTATAGGCGTCCTCGCGCCGGTTGGTCGCCGGCGACCAGAAGGCATCCATGAGATGGCCGTAGCATTCGAACTCGAAGCCATCGAGGCCGGCCTCCTTCATGCGGCTTGCCGCGCAAGCATAGTCGGCGACGATGCGCTCGATATCCCAATCCTCCATTTCCTTGGGGAAGGCGCGGTGCGCGGGCTCGCGTATCGGCGAGGCGGAGAGAATGGGCAGCCAATCGGCCTTGTTCCAATTGGTGCGCCGGCCGAGATGGGTGAGCTGGATCATGACCGCGGCGCCATGCTCATGGCATTCATCGGTGAGCTTGCGCAGCCAGGGCACGATCTCGTCCTTATAGGCGAGCAGATTGCCGAAAGCGGGCGGCGAATCGCGCGAGACCACGGCCGATCCCGCCGTCATGGTCAAAGCGATGCCGCCCTTGGCTTTCTCCACGTGATAGAGCCGGTAGCGATCCTTCGGCATGCCGTCTTCATGGTAGTTCGGCTCATGCGCCGTCGACATGATCCGGTTCTTGAGGGTCAGATGCTTGATCGTATAGGGCTGGAGGAGAGGGTCGCTGGCGCGGATCAGGGTGGCTGGCATCACAGTCTTCTGCTTGGCTAAATCGCCAGCAAGTCTGTCACGCCGCGAGCGACGCTGCCAGTCTGTTACGCGGCATGCGGCGTTAGAGCGCCGCCGCCGGATCAGGTCGAGAAAAACCGGGTGAACCGGGTGCGGATCGCGGTCGGCGCCGTGTAATAGAAGCGCCGCACGATCGGGCGGAGCAGGGACAGATAGCCATAGCCATAAAGGCTGCCGCCCAGGGACAAGGGGGCGTGAAAATTATGGACCGTCATCCGGGCATTGCTCCAGGACTGCTTGTGGGGGTCGCCGGGGATCATCAGGTCGAATATGCGCATGCCGTCCTTGATGGCTTGACGCTGCGACATGTCCATATGCAGCCGGGCGGGTGACGCATCGGTCAAGGAAGTGTCATGCGCGGTGATGAAGCCGAAATGGGTCTTGCCGAAGCGCAGGCCGATCTCCCAGGAGATGGGGCGGCTGCCGGCCGTGAGGCATGAGGTGACCAGCGAGACGCTGCCGCCGCCGTTGCGCGACAGCTCGCGCAGGAAGGGTCCGAGATAGGGGCACTGCAAGGGCTTGCTGTAGAGCCCGCGCTCGGCGAGCCAATTGCGCTTTTGGTCGACCGCCTGTTCCATGGCGCGGTCCATCAGGCTGCCCGGCGGCAGCATCGCGAAATCCACCTTGCCCATGCTTTCGAGCGATTTCCTGATCTTGCCGCGCCGCTTGCGCTGCTCGCGGCTGTAGCGCTTGTCGTATTCGGCCTCGGTCGGATAGGGGGTCAGATCCAGACAGGGAGCCTCGTCGGCCTCGCCGGCACGGGTGAACTGCTCCTTGAGGAAGGGATAGATCGCCGAATCCTGGCGAACGTGACGCAGGCGCAGGCAGTCGATGCCCTTGAGCCGGCGCAGGAATTCCATGGCGCGGCGGCACCAGGGCCGGGCGTCGGCGCCGGCCTTCACCACGACATCGCCATACTGGGCGAGGGGGTCGGTGAGCCAGCGCAGGATCGTGAGCGGGCCCTTCTTCACCTTCATGAGCGGCCAGACGAAGACCAGGGCGCCATCCTCATAGCCGGTGACGACGCAGGGCTCGATCCCGAGCTCGGGCTTGGCGTAGATCCGCGCCCAGGTCAGGCACCAGTCGGCGCTCTGAAAAACGCCATGGGCATGGGCGGAAGCGGCGTGGAGTTCGCGCCAGTCGGGGCTAAGCTGTTCAAGGGCCGCCAGATTTGTCGCCAGCGAAATATGCCCGGCGCAGGGGATAGTCAGACTTCCGGCCGGGACGGCAAGAGCCATGTCCCGCCTCAAGACTGCCAGTGAGTTTTCTCGCTGTGGTTGCATTCCCGTCTCGACCAGTGTGCCGCCAAGGCACAATGCCCAAGATCACTGCAACTTGATTGCCAGCTTTGGCTTGCAGTTAACAAAAGTCTAAAAATCTGGCGCGTGGCACGGAAAAAACAGCCCGCAGAGATAAAAAGACCTGCTCCGCGGGCTGTCCACCCACAACGCTATTGCCGGTTTGTGCCGCCGTCGTCGTCGTTGTCGTCGTCACGGTCGTGGTCGCGATGCCAGCGGTGCATGCCTTCGCCGCGCCGGTCTTCCCGGCTCAGGACACCGTCGCCGTTACGGTCCCTATTTGCGACAATACGCGACATGGGCTCCGCATATTCATCAAGGGTGAGAACGGCGTCGCCATTGGGATCGAGCCGCTGGAACTCGCGGATCATTTGCTGGCGATGCGCCTCCAGCCACAGCGCCTCGAATTCCTTGAGGCTCAGGCTGCCATTCTTGTCGGCATCGAAGCGCGCATGCCATTCAGTGCGGTTGGCATCGACTTCCGGCTGGCTCACTTTGCCGTCCTTGTTGGTGTCGTAACGCTGCATGAGGTGACGCGGGCCGCCGCCAGGGTGGCCGCCCCAACCGCACCGGCCCCCACGGTCGGCCATGGCATGGCTGGTCAGCGTGCCGAGGCCCAAAGCGGACAAGGTGAGGATGGCGAGCGTGAGCTTGGTTTTGTTTTGCATCCGGATCTCCGTGATTGTCGTCAATCGGAAGACGGTCCGCGGGCGTCATTCCGTCGCTCGTCACCGGGTCGTGATCAGCGTGTCAGCTCGCGCATGGCCTGATCGAGGCCCTGAAGCGTCAACGGATACATACGTTCGGCCATGAGCCGGCGGACGAGATCGGTCGAGGCCGTATAGGACCAATATTTCTCGGGCGTCGGATTGAGCCAGACGAGCTTGGGATAGACATGACTGACGCGCCCGAGCCAGGTCATGCCGGATTCTTCATTGAAGTGTTCGACCGAGCCGCCGGGATGGGTGATCTCATAAGGGCTCATGGACGCATCGCCGACAAAGATCACCTTGTAGTCGGACGGATAGGTATGCAGCAGCTTCCATGTATCGAGCGGCTCGTCATGGCGGCGGCGGTTGCTCCGCCACACCCTCTCGTAGAGGCAATTGTGGAAATAGAAATATTCCATGTGCTTGAACTCGGCGCGGGCGGCCGAGAACAATTCCTCGCAAGCGCGGACGAACGGTTCCATCGAGCCGCCGACATCGAAGAACAACAGGACCTTCACCGTGTTGCGGCGTTCAGGGACCAGGCGCAGGTCGAGATAGCCCTTGTTGGCGGTCGACTTGATCGTGCCGTCAAGGTCGAGCTCCTCGGGCGCACCCTCGCGGGCAAATATGCGCAAGCGCCGGAGAGCCAGCTTGATGTTGCGGGTGCCGAGCTCGACCTCATCGTCGAGGTCCCTGTAGTCGCGCCGATCCCACACCTTGATGGCGCAGTTGTTGCGGTTCTTGTCCTGGCCGATGCGCACGCCTTCGGGATTGTAGCCATGGGCGCCATAGGGCGAGGTGCCGGCAGTGCCGATCCATTTGTTGCCACCCTGATGCCGGCCCTTCTGCTCGGCGAGGCGCTTCTTGAGCTCCTCCATGATCTTCTCCCAGCCGCCCAGCGACTGGATGAGACGCTTCTCCTCCTCGGTCAGGAATTTCTCGGTGAGCTTGCGCAGCCACTCTTCCGGGATCTCGGCGAGAAGGATCTCGGCATTGCCTTCAAGGCCCTTGAAGACATGGCCGAAGACGCGATCGAACTTGTCGAGATTGCGCTCGTCCTTCACCAGCGACGTGCGCGATAGGTAATAGAAGTCCTCGACCCGGAAGCGGGCAAGGCTCGCATCCATCGCTTCCATCAAGGTCAGGTATTCCTTGAGGGTGACGGGAAGTCCCGAGGCCTTGAGCTCATGGAAGAAAGTGAGGAACATGGCCGACTTTGTCTTACGCTGGATGGCCGGGTCAAGCCCGGCGATTTCATAGATTCTGGATGGCCGCCTCAAGGGCGGCCACTCAGTACCAGATCCCCATGCGCTGCCAGTGGATGCGCGGGTTGCGGATCGGCGGCACGATGGAAGGTCCAGGTTCGGGCCTTGTGCTGCTGCTGACCACGATCTGCGGCTCGGCTTCGCCGGCCAGTGCGAGGAGCCGCGCAACGCGGTCCTTGGTCGCGGGATGGGTGCGCAAGAGCGAGGGGCTCGGCACGCGCCCCGCCGGAAACAATCCCTCCCAGACATGGCCTTGCCGGCGCTCGAGCGTCTCGAGAGCTGAAGCGAGGCCCGCGGGATCGCCCGTCAAGGCGGCGCCGTCGAGATCGGCATCATATTCGCGGGTGCGCGACAGGCCGAGCTGCAAGAGGCCGCCAAGGGTCGGCGCGAAGATCAGGAGCAGGATGCCGAGCCAGGGAATCGCGATGCCGGCGCCGAACAGAGCTGGTATGCCGATGAGGCCCAGCATCGCCATGGAGCTGGTCACGCGCGTCAGCACATCGGCGAGCGCCATCACCTTCAGATCGCCGGACCGGATATGCGCGGTCTCATGGGCGAGGATGCCGGTGAGCTGGCGCATGGTCATCGCACGCAGCAAGCCGTCGGTCACCGCGATCGCCGAATCCTCGGGCTTGCCGACGGCGAAGGCGTTGAGGATCTTGCTTGGCACATAATAGAGCTGCGGGATGGAAGAGAGCTCGGCGCGCTTGGCGAGCTCGCGCATGACGCGATGGACCTCCGGCAATTCATCGGGCGCGAGCGGGCGCGCCTTGTAGAGGCCGAGCACCATCTTCGGCGAGACGCGGCCCATGGTCCACAGGCCGAAAGCGCCCAGGATGGCGGCCCAGACGAGGCCGGTCCAGCCGAGCACGGTCCAGGCGATGATGGCGAGAAGCAGTCCCGATCCGCCGATCAGGATCGCCGTGTGCAGTGCATTGCGCACATCGTGGCTGCGCCGGACGGCCAGATCAAGACGGGGAGGCGGCATTCTGATCGCCCTCGTTCGAAAAATTCAGCAGCTCGCGCGTCAGGCTGGCGAGCGTCTCCTTGGCTTCCGCCTCTTGCGGTATCGGACGGCAGACATCGCGCGCGGCAAGCCCGATGCGCGCGGTCAGGATACCATTGACGGCGCCTTCGCCAAACCGCGCCGAAAGCCTCCCGATCAGACCCTTGCCGACGACATGCTGGATCACGCTGTCGGAGAGCGCGAGGCCGCCGGTGACGGCGAGATGGCCGATCACCATGCGCGAAAGACGGAATGTCGCCAGGACCGACGGCCTGCCGCCATAGAGGGTCGCGATCTCGCGCAGCATGCGCAGGTTCTGGGCGGCGACGAAGAGAATGTCGAGCGCCGCCGCCGGCGTCACCGCCGTCAGCATCGTCACGCGGCGGCTGCGGCGTGCGATGATGCGGTGCGCCTCGCCATCGAAGCCCGAGACGAGATCGCGGTCGGCGAGCCTGATGCGGTCCTTGGCATCCATGACGTCATTCTCATGCTCGGACAGGGTCTTCAGTCCCCAGGCCGCATCAGGACGCCGGCGATAAATGTCCTCGAGCGCGGCGAGAACACGCTTGGCCGCCGCGGCATCATCGTGATTGAGCGCACGCGCGGCATCGGCCTGCACATGCTCGATGCGGTTGAGCCGCATGAGGCCCCAGATCTCGCGCAGGATGATGGCAAGGGCGGCGAGCCCTGCGAGGCCGGCGAGAGCGAGGCCGATCCAGCCCAGATATTGCGAGCGCTGGAAGAGCTCCTCGATCAGGCTGGTGATGGAGAGGCCGGCCCACATCACAAAGAGGCCGAAGAGTGTCGAGACGAGAAGCGATCCCCAGCGCAGCACACGCGAGGAGGGCAAGGGTGCCGGCGGCACGACGACGACCTCTTGCCCCTGAGGCTCCTCCTCGAACTTGATCTTGCTGGCGGGGATGGCGCGGGGCGCGCGCCGCACCTTGTCGGGCTTGGGTGCCGGATCGATATGGAAAGCCTGCGGCCTGCGGTGATCGTTCATGAAAAGCGATCTCCCAACAGAAATTCGAGGGCGCGATCGAGCCTTATATGGGGGAAGCTCCGTCCCGCTGTCAAAGGCGGACGGAACTTCACGAAATGAAGGGCGCCCTCCAGGCCGCCGCGCAAGGCCTCCTCGGGATTGGCCGGAAGGTCGCCCGGAAAGATCGCCGCTTCGGTCTCGCCATTGAAGGTCTCGCCGCCGATCGTTTCGCCTTTCTCGGGGATGCCGGCGATGCAGGCGAGATCCTCGCCCTTCTGGCGGATCGTCGCCTCGCGCGTGGCGCGAATGGCGGCAAGGGCGGCGATGTCGATCTCGGCCCCTGAGAATTCGGCGCGGGCGGCGGCATCCTTGACGATGAGCTCCAATATGGCCTCCAGCCGGTCATGGCTCGAATGGTGGATGAGATCGGCCTTGGCGGCCGCGAACAGGATGCGATCGATACGGTGGCCGAAGAATGTCGAGGCCCAGCTATTAGCGCCCTGGCGGAAGGAGGCGAGCACGTCGGTCAACGCCTTTTGCAGGTCGCGCACCGCGTCCGGTCCGGCATTGAGGGCACTCAAGGCATCGACCAGGACGATCTGGCGATCGAGACGCGCGAAATGCCCGAAGAAAAATGGCCTTACGATTTTCGCGACATAAGAGTCATAGCGCCGCGCCATCAGCGCGCCGAGCGAGCCGCGCGGAAAATCGGCATCCGGCGCCACATCGAGGGCTGCGAAAGTGAGAAGCGGGGAGCCGGCGAGATCGCCGGGCATGAGGAAGCGGCCGGGCGGCAGAGCGGAGAGCGAGACGTCGCCGCCGCGGCAGCGCGCGAGATAGGCGGTGAAGAGCTCCGCCGCCTTGACCGCATCATGCTCGTTCGCGGAGCCTAAGGGATCGAGGGAAGAAAGCAGACCATGCCAGTCGCGCGCCAGCGCATCGCGCGGCTTGCGCCGGCTCGACGCCACCGTCTCGGCCGACCATTGCGCATAGGAGAGATTCAAGAGCGGCAGATCGAGCAGCCATTCCCCCGGATAATCGACGATATCGACATGCAGCCGGTCGCGGCCGAAGCTCCGCGCGATCAGGCCTTGCGGCGTATAATCGAGCGTCAGGCGGAGCTGGCTGATGCGGCGCGTGCTCTCGGGCCAGGTGCGCTCCTTGGCGGTCAGACGAGCGACATGGTCCTCATAGGCAAAGCGCGGAAGATCGTCGTCGGGCTGCGGCTCGAGATAGGCGCGCGTGATGCGGCCTTGCGCCTGCGCGTCGAACAAAGGCAGCCGCGTCTGGTTGAGCAGCGCGTGCACGAGGGCGGTGATGAAGACCGTCTTGCCGGCGCGGGCGAGGCCGGTGACGCCCAGGCGCAAGGTCGGCGTCGAAAGGCCCGACGCAAAGTCCTTGAGACCGCCCGCCGCGATGCGGGCGCCGTCGATGAAAGAGGTGCGTTTCAATTCGTCAATGCGTCATGGACCAATCCAGGCCCATAGTTGGGGCGGGCCACGCCTTGACGCAAGAGCTAAGTTCCCGGTTTTCGGTCCGATTCCTTGGCCAGGTCGCGCGGGCGGATGAAGGCCGAAAGCATGCCCTTGCCGTCCTCGATATCGCCCCAGTCGCCGGCGTCGAAGGCGATCACGGCCAACGCGCCGGTCGGATATTTCTCGGTGAGGCGCTTGCGCAGCTTCGCATCGCCCTTGCCGATGAGGCGCTGGGCCAGGCGCTCGATCGAGGGATTGTGTCCGACGACCATGACCGACTTCGCGCCGTCGGCCTTGTCGCGCAGCGTGTCGAGGATGCGTCCGCCATTGCCGAAATCATAGAGCGCCTCCTCAATCAGGAGTCGCGGTGCCGTTCCGAGCTCGGCGGAGGCGAGCTTCCAGGTCTCGCGCGCGCGGCGCGCCGGCGAGCACAGCACCAGATCCGGCACCAGCTTCTGCGCGCGCATGAAACGGCCGACGAGCGGTGCCGCTTTGGCGCCGCGGGGATTGAGCGGACGGTCGTGGTCATCGAGGCCGGGATCGGTCCAGCTCGATTTGGCGTGCCTGAACAGGAAGAGCCGAAGCATGGCGGCACGAACTATAGTCCGTTTGTGACAGGGTGGCGACAGCGTCGTCGAGGTCTACTTCCCGATATCGGCGAGCGCGAAGGGCGTCGTCTGATAGACCTCGTTGATCCAGTTGCCGAACAGGAGATGGGCGTGGCTGCGCCAGCGGTTCTCCGGCGTGCGATGGGGATCGTTGTCCGGATAGTAGTCCTTAGGCAGCTCGATCGGCTTGTTGGCCTTGACATCGCGCCAATATTCCTCGCCGAGGGAGGCCGTGTCATATTCGACATGGTTGAACATATAGAGCGAGCGATGCGCCTTGTCCTCGATCAGGCAGAGGCCGGCCTCATCCGATTCCATCAATATGTCGAGCCCATGATCGGTGGGGATGTCGGCGCGGCGCACTTCCGTCCAGCGTGAGACGGGGATCGAGAAGTCATCCGAGAAGCCGCGCAGATAGGGCGAGGCGGGCTTGAGGTTCTTGTGGCGATAGACGCCGAAGAGCTTCTTGGGCAGCGTGTGCTTGGGAACGCCGTGGAAGTGATTGAGGCCGGCTTGCGCGCCCCAGCAGATATGGAAGCTCGAATGGACGTTGCTCTGCGTCCAGTCGAAGATGCGCTCGAGCTCGTCCCAATAGGTGACGTCGGAGAATTCGAGCAGCTCGATCGGCGCTCCCGTTATGATGAAGCCGTCGAATTTCTGCGCCTCGACGTCCTCCCAGTCGCGGTAGAAGGCGATGATGTGGTCATTGGGGGTGTTCTTGGGCACGTGATTGGTCATCTTGACGAGCGTCAGCTCGACCTGAAGCGGCGTGGCCCCCAAGAGGCGCGCGAACTGCGTCTCCGTCCTGATCTTGGTCGGCATGAGATTGAGCAGGCCGATATGCAGGGGACGGATGTCCTGGCGGGCGGCGGTTTCCTCGCTCATCACCATGACGCCTTCCTGTTCGAGCGTCGCTGTGGCCGGCAGATCGTTGGGAATCTTGATGGGCATGGTCACTCAACCGTCGATCGCGCGCGACACGAGATCGAGAAAGTCCTTTTCTGTCTTCACCTTGGGCACGTCTTCCATCTTCACTGAATAGCCGAAGTTACGGGCGATCGCCTGGTAGAGCGGGATGCGGTGATGCACAAGCTGCTCAAAGCCCCAGGCGGCGAAGCCGTCGGGATCGACCTCGCAATCCTCGTTGATGGCGTTGATCTTCTTGTACTCCGCCCATTTCTCGTCGAGGAAGCGCGGCTGATAATACATCGGTTTGGGCATCTTGCGGAAGCGTTCGACCAGCATGCGGGCATGCGCCGGAGTTCCCTCGATGTAGAGAAGCAGCGTGTTGTCGGCGAGGCATTGCAGCACCGGATCGCTGAAATCCTCAGGATCGACGACCTCGCACAGGCTGCCGCCGGAATCGCAGATGAAATGGCTGTAGCCATAGATGTCGCGCGAGCGCTCGATGAAGGCCGGCACGTCCTTGAGGGCGCTGATCTCGCCTTCGCGATGCTGCGCCTGGCGCCGCTTGTATTCGGCGAAATCGATGCCGCCTTTCTCGGGGTTGCCGGGCTTGCCGAGATAGGTCGACAGGGGTTCCAGGTTCTGGAAGGTGATGTTGGAGGAGATATAGATCGAATCCGAGCGCAGGAGGTCGCGCAGGAACCGGACCTTCATCGCCTCGCGCTTGAAATTGTCGACGATATGCTCGCCCATGTAGCGCGTGCCGATGCGGTAATCGACCGAATAGTGGAACCAGGCGCGGCCCTGCAGCAGGTCGGCCAGGGTGGTCTTGCCGACCCCGGACATGCCGAAGACGGTCACGGCCTTGTTCGGCCAGTCCCGGAACTCCTTGCTGGTCTTGAAACGCATCGGTTGTCCTCAAAGTCGCCCGCGGTTCAATAGCTTATGCGGGCCCTCAAGAGCAACCGGCCCGCCATGCCGGGTAAACAGGGCAGATTCCACACTTTTCCGGATCATGCTCTAGAATGCTGGAAGGGTAGAGATTCGGTGAACCAGCCCATGGGCAGCGAGACTTCTCAGACCTGGTATGAGGCGACGGCGCCAGCGCCGTCGCGCGAAGACTTGGGCCCGCCCAGGGGCGTGGCGGCCTGCGATGTCTGCGTCATCGGTGGGGGGCTTGCCGGCATCACCACGGCACGGGAGCTGCAGAAGCGCGGCCGGATCGTCGTGCTGCTCGAAGCGAAGCAGCTCGCCTGGGGCGCGTCCGGACGCAATGCCGGTTTCGTCGGCAATGGCTTTGCCGCCGGGATCGAGGAGATCATAGAGCGTGTGGGCCTCAGGAACGCGCAGGCCCTTTACCGGCTCTCGGCGCATGGCACCGAATATGTCCGCCGCGAGGTCCAGCGCCTCGACGCCTCGATCAAGATGGGTGACGGCATCATCATCGCCCAGAGGGTGGACGATCCCGCGGGGGCGCGCCGCTATGCGGCGATGATGCTGCGCGACTTCAATGAGGGGCTCGACGTGCTCTCGACCGAGCAGACGCGCGAAATCCTGGTGACCGATCGCTATTATCAGAGCATCAGGAACCCGCGCAGCCTGCTCATCCATCCCTTGCGCTATGCCCGCGCCCTCGCCGACGACGCCCAGCATTGCGGGGTGAAGATCCATGAGAACACCCCGGCGCTCAGCGTGCGCAAAGAGGGCACCAGCCTCGTCGTGCGGACCGCTTATGGCGAGATCCACGCCCGGCATGTCGTCCACTGCGTCTCTTCGCTCGACCGCCGCATCCATCCGCCGACCGGCCGCGCCGTCCTGCCGGTCGCGACTTATGTCGCCGTCACCGAGCCCCTGGAGCAGGACGCGATCAGGGTGCGTTCAGGCATAGGCGATATGCGCCGGGCCGGCGATTACTACCGCCTGATCCCGGACAACCGGGTCCTGTGGGGCGGGCGGATCACCACGCGGGTGAGCACGCCTTCGCGTCTGGCACGGATGCTCAAGCAGGATATGCTGTCGGTCTATCCGCAGCTCGGCGCCCCCAAGATCGACTATGCCTGGGCGGGCCTCATGGCCTATGCGTTGCACAAGATGCCGCTCATCGGGCGGGCGCCCGACGGACAGTGGTTCGCGACGGCTTTCGGCGGCCATGGTCTCAACACGACGGCCATGGCGGGCCTCCTGCTGGCGGGCGCCATCGCCGATGGCGACGACGAATACCGCCGCTTCGCCGCTTTCGCGCCGCGATGGGCCGGTGGTCCCTTCGGTCGCATCGGCGTGCAGGCGAATTACTGGCTGATGCAGGCGCGCGACCGGCGCGACGAAAAGGCGGCGCGGCAAGTAAGGCTCGCAGCGGAGTGAGCATGCCCCACAGCGAAGACTGGATCGACATCGGTGCGGCAGATGAACTCGGGGCGCAAGCCTTGCAGCCCATCGAGGTGCAATCGGTCAAGATCGCTCTCTCCTGCGCGGCCCGTACCTTTGGCGCGGTCCACAATGCCTGCAATCACGTCGGCGGTCCGCTCGGCGAAGGCGCGCTCGATGGCGACTACATCGTCTGTCCCTGGCACCAGTGGAAATTCCACCGGGTGACGGGGCTTGGCGAGCCCGGTTTCGAAGAGGACCGAGTGCCATCCTTTCCGGTCAAGGTCGAGAATGGCCGCGTGCTGCTGCAACTCAGGCCGACCAAGCGGCAGAAGGCGCCGCATGAGCCGCATCCTCTGGCGCGGCCGGTACTTCGCGCCGAGGGGCCTGTTCGTGTCGCCGGCATCTCGACGACGGCGATGGACAAGAGGGCGCCGCGCTATTCGGGCTCCGATGACCTTCTGGGCTCGTCGCTCAAGGCGGCAGAGGCCTTGGGCTGCGAAACCCGGCTCATCAAGCTCAATGACCTCAAATTCAGAGCATGCGAGGGCTATTACTCGAAGGCGGCGCAGGCCTGCACCTGGCCGTGCTCGATCACCCAGATGCGACCCAAGGACGAACTGACCCCCGTCTATGAGGCGCTGGTGCATTGGGCCGACGCGGTGATCATCGCAACACCCATCCGCTGGGGGCAGGCGAGCTCGCTCTATTTCCGCATGGCCGAACGGCTCAATTGCATCCAGAACCAAGTCACCACGCATAACCGGGTGCTGATCCGCAACAAGGTCGCGTCCTTCATCATCGTCGGCGGCCAGGACAATGTGCAAGGTGTCGTCGGCCAGATACTGGGCTTCTTCGCCGAGCTCGGCTTCCACTTTCCGCAGTTTCCGTTCATTGCGCATTCGCGCGGCTGGGCGGCCGAGGACATGGAGCGCAATGTCGCCGAGGTGCGCTCATCGGCTGAATTGCATCGCGGTGCCGCGGATCTCGCAGGCCGCACGGTCGCGCTGGCGCAGCGGCTTCTCGACACCGAGCCGGCCGAGAAGATCCGCCGCGGCGGACGCAAGGCGCACGCGCTCGACTAGCTGGAAGCCCCATTTGACGAATCGTCATGGGAATGCTCGCTTCAGGTCTATCGAATAACGGGATGGATCTCTCGTGGACATTGCTCTTGCCGGCTTTTGGGGCTTGGTAAGCGGTTCCGCGCTTCTGATCGGAGCCGCTGTCGGCTTTCTTGCCAATATTCAACAGCGGATCATCGCCGCAATCATGGCTTTCGGCAGCGGTGTTTTGATTTCCGCCCTTTCTTTCGAGCTCATGGACAAGGCCTATCAACGGGGCGGCATCGATTCAACCGCATCGGGCTTCATTGCCGGTGCAGTCGTCTACACAGCCGCCAACGTGTATCTCTCCGGCCATGGCGCCAGGCACCGCAAGCGATCCGGCGAGAAACACTCCTCCGTCGAGAACAATGGAGCCGCAATTGCAGTTGGTGCACTTTTGGACGGCATTCCGGAATCGATCGTCATCGGCGTGAGCATGATCGGCGGAGGTGTCGTGAGCTGGGTCGCCGTGGTGGCGATCTTCCTGTCCAACATACCAGAGGGCCTGTCGAGCGCATTGGGGATGAAAAGGGCCGGTCGGTCCGCATTATATGTTTTCGGGCTCTGGGGCGGCATCGCCGTGATCTCGGGAATTGCTTCTCTCACCGGCTATGTGGTCTTCCGCGATGTCTCCGCCGACGCGATCGCCGCGACTGAAGCCATTGCCGCGGGCGCCATTCTGGCGATGATCGCGGATACGATGATACCCGAGGCCTTCGAGACAACCCATAACTACTCAGGACTTATAACAGTCCTCGGATTTATCGCTGCGTTTGGGTTATCCAAACTAGCGGGGTAATCCAGTCCGGCGCCCGACATCAACGGAAACAGGCTTCCGAAAATCACCCCGCAAACTTCAACCCGAAAATGCCGCCGATGATGACGGCGATGCAGACGAGCCGCGCCACATGTGCCGGATCGCCCATGAGCCACATGCCGAGCAAAGCGGTGCCGACCGCGCCGATGCCGGTCCACATCGCATAGGCCGTGCCGACCGGCAGGGTCTTGAGCGCCAGGCCCAGCAAGACCAGGCTGATGATCATGCTGAGGGCGGTGAGAAGTGACGGCACCGGCTTCGTGAAGCCATCCGTGTATTTCAGGCCGATGGCCCAGCCGATCTCGAAAAGACCGGCGACAACAAGAAAAAGCCACGCCATGACGAACCTCTGCTTTCTGCAGGGTCGTCCCGTGCACCGATCAAGGGAAAAGCGAGGTCGTCCTCGCGCCGCTCATATAGGAAGACGAGGACGGCCGATCAAGCGCGCCAGAACGGTTTCCTGATCTCGGTCAACGCCTGCTCGAGGGTGAGGCCGATATCCTTGACGAGATGGTTGCCGAGTTCCAATTGCCGGACCAGATCGCGGCGATAACGGTGGCGGGCGATCCATGCTGCGAGTGTGTTATGCATCTTGCCCTCCTCTTGCGGCGCTGATCCAGGCCTCCAGATACGGCCTCTTTATATCGAATTCAAAGCAAGCTATCTGGGGGTAAGGATCAGGAAAACTAAGGCTTAACGGCAATGCGCCTGCCATCTCTCAATGCCTTGCGGGCCTTTGAAGCAGCGGCCCGTCACCAGAGCTTCGCGCGCGCCGCGGCCGAGCTCCATGTCAGCGAGGGCGCCATCAGCCGGCATGTCAAGCTGCTCGAGGAGGAGCTTGGCCTGCCGCTCTTCATCCGCCGCGCGCGCCAGGTTGAGCTGACCGAGCATGGCCGCAAATTCCTGCCCGTGCTCAGCAAGGCCTTCAAGGCGATCGCCGCGGGTTTCGCCGATGTGGCGGCTGAAGCGCCGAAGCTCAGGCTCATCAGCCAGCCAAGCTTTTCCATCCGCTGGCTCATACCGCGGCTCGATCTGTTCCGGCAGAATCACCCGGCCATCCAGGTCAATGTCACGACCGGCATCTATGGATGGCCGGAAGCCATTGGCGGCGGCTACGACCTCGCTTTCGGCTGCGGCCCCCAGTGCCCCGAAGGCTGGGAAGCGATGCTGGTCGTCCCCGCCAGCATGACGCCGGTCTGCTCGCCGCGCCTCATCGAGGGCCGCAGCATCAGGGCGCCGGCCGATCTCGGCCGTTTCAACCTTCTCCACACCACGCCGGATCGCCACGACTGGCGAGTCTGGCTCGAGGAATTCGCGGCCGGCGATGTCGACCCGATGAGTGGGGAGACCTTTCCGCTTCTCGATACGGCGATCCAGGCAGCGGTGATGGGGCAGGGCATCGCCATGGGCGACCTGACGCTGCTTACCGATGAGCTCAAGACCGGCAAGCTCGTCTGTCCGCTGCCCGAACTGGTGCTTCGTCGTGATGCCGACAATTACTACGTCTATGGACCGTCGGCGAAATGGAGCAAGCCACGCGTGTTGGCCTTCCGGCAATGGCTTGAAGGCCTCACGCGGGACTAAGGTTTGGCGCCTGCCGCTTTCAGGATGCGCGCCATCTCGGCATAGCCGCGCTGCTCGGCATGGGCGAGCGGTGTCACGCCGTCGCGGTCGGCGAGGTTCACATTGGCGCCGGCATCGACGAGCAGCTCGAGGATCTCGGTATGCGTCGGACCGCCATCGGAGAGAATGATGGTCTCGAGCAGTGCGGTCCAGCCCAGCCGGTTGACATGATCGATATTGATCCTGGTCTTGAGCAATTCGCGCACGATGTCGGGGTGACCATGATGCGAGGCCGGAATGAGACCCGTGCCGCCATAGCGGTTGACGCTGTTGAGATCGGCGCCCGCCTTGAGCGTCAGGCGCAGGATCTCGAGCCGGCCTTCGGCGGCGGCATAGAGATAGGGCGAATCCTGGATATTGTCCTTGGCGTTCACATCGGCCCCCGCGGCTATCAAGATGCGCGCCGCATCGACGGCATTGGCTTGCGTGGCGACGAGAAGGGCGGTGCGCTCGGAAGAGTCGCGCGCATCGACGCGTGCGCCCGACTTGAGCAAAGTCTCGATGCGCGCCGTGTCGTTGGCGCCGGCGGCCTTGTGGAGATCGGTTTCGGAAGCCATGGGTGATTTGACCATTGCGAGCGTCAGAGCAAGGACTGTGAGCAAAGAGATGAAGCGCATTCAATTTCCGCCACCGCTGCCGCCATCGCCTCCGCCACCACCAGCGTCTCCGCTGCCGCCGCCAACTCCGCCGTTGTCGCCAGCACTATCGTATCCGCGATGATTTGTGAAATCGGTCCGGACGGCAGCAGAGTCCATGTAGGGATACGATCCCGCCGCTGCGTCGGTCTTTGTCCTGGATCGACGATCTAGCCAAAAGGAACCCCAGAGCGCGGCGGCGGCAATCAACACCAAAAGAATGATGCCGGGATCCATGGTTTATCTCCCTTCGCGCCTGGCCATGAAAGCGAGCTTCTCGAACAGCGACACATCCTGCTCGTTCTTGAGGAGCGCGCCATGGAGCGGCGGGATCAGCTTGCGCGGATCGCGCTCGCGCAAGGTCTCAGGGCTCACATCTTCATTCAACAAGAGCTTGATCCAGTCGAGAAGCTCCGACGTCGAGGGTTTCTTCTTGAGGCCCGGCACGTCGCGGATGTCGTAGAAGATGTTGAGCGCCTCATGGACGAGCTTGCCCTTGAGGCCGGGGAAGTGGACGTCGACGATCGCCTGCATCGTCTCGCGCTCGGGGAATTTGATATAGTGGAAAAAGCAGCGCCTGAGGAAAGCGTCCGGCAATTCCTTCTCGTTGTTGGAAGTGATGATAACGATCGGACGCTGCTTCGCCTGGATGGTCTCGCCCGTCTCATAGACGAAGAATTCCATGCGATCGAGCTCCTGCAGGAGATCGTTGGGGAATTCGATGTCGGCCTTGTCGATCTCGTCGATCAGAAGGACAGGGCGATGGTCATGGGTGAACGCATCCCATAGCTTGCCGCGCTTGATGTAGTTGCGGATGTCATGGACGCGGGCGTCGCCCAGTTGCGAATCGCGCAGGCGGCTCACCGCATCATATTCGTAGAGACCCTGCTGCGCCTTGGTCGTCGACTTGATGTGCCATTCGATGAGGGGTGTTGCGAGGGCGGAAGCCACTTCGCGCGCCAGCACCGTCTTGCCGGTGCCGGGCTCGCCCTTGACGAGAAGCGGCCGCTCGAGGACGACCGCGGCATTCACCGCCATGGTGAGATCGTCGGTTGCGACGTAATCCTTGGTGCCTTCAAACCGCATGTCAGGCCTTTCCGCTTGCTTCAGACCGTCATAGCGCCCATGCCCCGCGACCGCAAAGGCATGGTCTTTGCAGTATTGTCACAGAGTTCAGGCAAATGGCCTGAACTGAGAAAAATCCTTGCGAATCATGGTGATGCGGTAAAGAGAACATGTCCGTGATGGAACTCTCTTTGGCTATTGTCGAAGCAGGGCGGGATCGCTATAAGCCCGCCGCACCGAAGGGTTGATGCAGGCGTGTACCGGGTGAGGCCTTAGATGGCGGTCGAAGTCGAAATCGAAGACTACAAACCAAGAGAAGACGAGCCGTTCATGAATGAGCGGCAGCGGGAATATTTCCGCAACAAGCTGCTCAACTGGAAAGATGACATCCTGAAGGAGAGCCGCGAGACGCTGGCGCACCTCCAGGACGACAACAACATCCTTCCCGACCTCGCCGATCGCGCCTCGACCGAAACCGACCGGTCCTTGGAACTCAGAACCCGCGACCGCCAGCGCAAGCTCATTTCCAAGATCGATGCCGCGCTCAAGCGCATCGACGACGGCACCTATGGCTATTGCGAGGAGACGGGCGAGCCCATCAGCCTGCGCCGGCTCGACGCCCGGCCGATCGCGACGCTCTCCATCGAGGCCCAGGAGCGGCATGAGCGGCGCGAGCGGGTCTATCGTGATGATTGATTGCGGGCCCGGTTGCGCGTAGCTTCCGTTCATGCGCTGTAGGCCGCCGCACGCCCAATTTGTCCGACACGGCTACCATCACGGAAACCTCAGAGAGGCACTGATCGCCGCCGCCCGTCGGCTCATTGCCGAACATGGGCCGCAGGGCTTTACCCTCAATGAGGCCTCGCGCACCGCCGGTGTCAGCCCGAGCGCTCCCTATCGTCATTTCCGCGATCGCAATGCGCTGATCGAGGCGACGGCGGAAGAGGGCTTCAACCTGTTCCGCGATCGGCTCCTCGCCGCGACGGCGGGCGTCGCGTCGCCCTATGAAGCGCTGCACCGCATGGGGGCGGCCTATTACGCTTTCGCGCTCGACGAGCCGGGCTTCTACCAGGCGATGTTCTCCTCAGGCCTCCCGGCGGTCGGCACGTCGGTGACGCAGGCCGGCGACCGCGCCTTTGCCGTGCTCGAGGACGCGGTGCGGGGGCTCGGCGCCAAGGAGCACCAGGTGCGCGAGCTCTCGATCAAGATTTGGGCCTTCACCCACGGCATGACGGGCCTCATCGCCGCTGGCTCGGTATCGGCCATGGAGGCCGGCCGGCTCGCCGGCGACGCCGTCGATGCCATGCTGAGGGACAGTGGCATCTCCGTCCCGACCAAGGTCGCAGCTACGTCAGAATCCTGAGCGGCCGTGCAAAGTGTGGTCGGGCCAACGGCCGTGAAACATATCTTTACACACCCGTTCCCTTGCAAAGGGCTCCTGGCCACCTATGTGAACATGGCTAACATCTCACGAGGGAGGTCCCATGTCGCCATCCACATCCGGAACTTTTGAGCCTGGTTACGAAACCTCAGATCACCGTCAGAGCCATCGCCGCGGCTGCGGCTGGGCCAGGAAATCCTGGTCCTTCTGGGAAATCGCCCTGATCGTCGCGGCCTTTATCGTCTTCTGGCCGCTCGGCCTTGCGGCCCTTATCTGGAAGCTCGCCAAGGGCGAGCTGTGGGCCGGATCATCCCAGAGCGTCGCCCCCTGGAGCCGGTTCAAGGGCCAGGATCTCAAGCGCTGGGCTTTCCGTGATGAGCTGACGCCCACCAGCGGGAACAGCGCCTTCGACGCCTATAAGAAAAGCGAGCTCGACCGGCTCGAGCAGGAGCGCCGCAAGCTGGCCGAGGAGCAGCGCGCCTTCGGCGAGTTCCTCGATCGGCTCAAGAAGGCGAAGGATCAGGATGAGTTCGACCGCTTCATGAGCGAAAGGCGGCAACCGCCCGCGCCCGCGACCGAGTGATCTGCAACGATCAAAAGACAAAGGCCCGGAGCGATCCGGGCCTTTGTCTTTTTCTAGACGCAGGCTTCGTCACTTGGAGAGGTCGGTCCAGATTGCCGTGTAGAGCTTCTGAATGTCGGGCGGGCAAGTGTGCATGAAGGTGCAGCCGCTTGCGAAGGCGCAGGCCTTCACAGTCCACTTCATGCCGCTTCCTCCGTTGTCAGCACTTGTTTGGATCGTGCTTTTTGCTTGGCAATGAAGGAAGACACCTCATGTCCCGCGGACACAAGGGATGGCGTTTCTGGACGGCCTTTCGGATTTCCGGCCTTCTTACCCTGTCGGGTGTCAGGTCCGGGCGGGAGAGGCTCTAGACGCGGTCGTCGTAGTCGCGGTCCTGCGGACCGAGCTTGGGCTCCACCGTGCGCAGAACCGGGCGCTTCTCGCCGAAGACTGGCGGGCGGGGCGCGGCGCGCAAGGGGATCGGCGCATGCTCCTCGCGCTCGCTGCGGGGGACGCTGCGGCGCGGCTCGCGCGGTTCCACGGGCTCATTGTGCATCGGCCGGCCGACGAACGTGTCGTCATAGTCACGCTCGAAGCCGATCGGAATGCCGGTCTCGATCACCAGATCCTGCGCTCCGCCGATCAGGACGAGATGCTCGTAATCGTCGCGGCGCACCAGGACCAGGCGGCGATCCTTGTCGATCTCGTGATATTCGCTGATGCCGAGCCTCGCTCCTTTGCCGCCCCGGACACGGCCGCCGAGGCTGCGCAGGACCAGGAAAAGCAGCACCAGCACGGCAAGGACGATCAAGGCCCCGACGATGTAGCTCCAATAGGCCGTCAGAACTTCCATTTACGCCTCCTGACGAACGCCTCGCGCCAAACTTGTTGGACGACGCGAAGCGCCCCAAACACTTATGCGAACCTTTGCCCTAGGGACGATGATCCACGCCCCGGGGCCAGGCTCTGATACGCCATAAAAGTCACTCTACCATGAATAATGGGGGGGTGGGCCAGTGAATATTGTGCCGGCTTGGGATGGTCAGGGTTAAGACCCTTGATCAATCGCCTATACTGGGTCGATTCGTGGGTGGGGAAGTTGCGATCACGATGAGTGACGCCGGTATCAAGCAAGCGGAGGTCAGGGCTCGCCCCATGGGGAACGCCCGCAAAGGCTGGCCGCTCCTGTCGCTGTTTCTGGCGGTGCTGCTGGCCCTGGTGACGGCCGCGGTCGCCTGGCTCCTGCGCGGAACCGTGCCGGCCTGGCTCCTGGTGGCAGGGGCGGTTCTTTCGTTCCTGGGCCTCGTCGTCCTTTTCGGCCTCCTGGCCGGCATCGTCCATATCGGTCCGGGGGACCGCGACGAGGCCTTCTTCCAGGGGCTCCTCGACGCGATCGGCGATGCCTGCGTCGTCACCGATGCCAAGGGCCGTGCCCTCTACGGCAACTCCGCCTATCTCAAGCTCCTCTCCGCCGCAGGTCTGGCGCGGCTCGTCGGGATCGAGAACATCTATGCCGGATATCCCGAGCTCGCCCAGAATATCTACCGGCTGTCGCAATCGGTGCGCGAAAGGCGCGCCGGCGTCGAGGAGATCCGCCTCAATGCCGGTTCCTCCGCCGCCGGCGCCAAGACCCATGAGCCGGTGTGGATCAGGATCGGCGTCTCGCCGATCGAGATCAATGGGGGCTCCGGTCTTTCACTGTGGCGCCATCAGGACATCAGCGCCGACCGGGCCAAGCAGGAAGGCGCCTTCGCGCATCTGCAATATATCATCAACTATCTCGACCAGGCGCCCGCCGGCTTCTTCTCCGCCGATGCCGAGGGCCGCATCGCCTATATCAACGCCACGCTGGCGGAGTGGCTGGGGCTCGACCTCGAAGCGACGACAGGCGGGGCGCTGACGCTCAAGGACGTGGTCACGGAAGCGGGGGAGAAGCTTCTCACCCGTATCGCGCCTTCGGGCGAGACGACGCTGACCGAGGCCTTCGACATTGACCTGAAAGCGCAGGACGGGCGCACGGTGCCGGTGCACATCATCCATCGCGCCGGGCATGACGGCCAAGGCCGGCTGCAACCCTCGCGCAGCCTGGTCCTGCCGCAACCCGGCGCGGGCGGCGAGACCGCCGACACCGACACCAGGCTGCACCGTTTCTTCAACACCGCACCCATGGGCATTGCCGAGCTCGATGGCGAGGGCATCATCCGCAACGCCAATCTCGCCTTCCTCGCGCTGTCGCCGCAGGCGCGGCGCGGGGTTCCGCTCGAGAACCTGGTGCCGTCCGAGCAACGCGGCCAGATACGCGAGGCGCTGGCGGCAGTCGGCGGCATGGGCTCGAGATCCACCCATGTGGACGCCTCGGGGATCGGCGACCCGCCGCGCCAGGTCCAGTTCATCATTTCCGGCCACGCCGAGAGAGAAGCGAGCTTCCTCGTCTTCGCGACCGATAAGACGGAGAACAAGTCGCTCGAAGTGCAAGTGGCTCAAGGTCAGAAGATGCAGGCGATCGGGCAACTCGCCGGCGGTGTCGCGCATGACTTCAACAATGTGCTCACCGCCATCATCGGCTTCTCCGACTTGTTGCTGGCCAAGCACCGGCCGACCGATCCCGCCTTCGCCGACATCATGAACATCAAGCAGAACGCCAACCGCGCCGCCAATCTGGTGCGTCAGCTTCTGGCCTTCTCGCGCCGCCAAACCTTGCGTCCGGAGGTGCTGTCGCTCACCGATGTGATCTCCGATCTCGGCAACCTGCTGGGGCGGCTCCTGGGCGAGAAGGTCGATCTCAAGGTCGTGCATGGCCGCGACCTCGGCATGGTCAAGGTCGACGTCAACCAGTTCGAGCAGGTCGTCATCAATCTCGCCGTCAATGCGCGCGACGCCATGCCCAATGGCGGCACCCTGACGGTGCGGACCTCCAATGCGAGCGTCAGTGAACGGCAGTCGAGCGACCTCCAGTCGATGCCGCCCGGCGATTACGTCCTGTGCGAGGTGCAGGATACGGGCACCGGCATCCCCAAGGATATCCTCGACAAGATCTGGGAGCCGTTCTTCTCCACCAAGGATGTCGGCAAGGGCACGGGCTTAGGCCTTTCGACCGTCTATGGCATCATCAAGCAGACCGGCGGCTTCATCTTCTGCGACAGCGTCGTCGGCCGGGGCACGGTATTCCGCATCTATCTGCCGCGCCATACGCAGGAGGCCGCGGCACCGGAGGAGACCAAGGGTGAGCGCGTGGAAGCCAAGCGCGCCGATCACACCGGCAAGGGCACGGTGCTTCTGGTCGAGGACGAGGATGCGGTGCGCGCCTTCGCCTCGCGGGCGCTGGCGTCGCGCGGCTATACCGTGCTCGAGGCGGCTTCGGGCGATGCCGCGCTTGCCATCTTCGCCGAGAAGGGCGATGAGATCAGCCTCGTCATCTCCGATGTGGTGATGCCGGAAATGGACGGCCCGACGCTGCTCAAGGAATTGCGCAAGCGCGGGGTTGCGACCAAGATCATCTTCATCTCGGGCTATGCCGAGGACGCGTTCGAGAAAAATCTCGAAGGCGAGCACGATTTTGCTTTCCTGCCCAAACCCTTCTCGCTTAAGCAGCTTGCCGAAGCGGTCAAGAATGTGATGGGAAGCTGATGTTCAAGCCTTTGCGCGCTCTGGCGCACGACCTCGATAAGGGGGCCGTCACCGCGGTGGCCCTGGTTGAAACGGCGCTGACGCGCATTGAGGATCCGCAGGGCGAGGGGGCACGGGCCTTCATCGTCCTCGATGGCGCCGCTGCCCTCGATCAGGCGGCATTCTATGACCGGCGGCGCAAGGCGGGCCTTGCGGTCCCCGCCTATGCCGGCATCCCGATCGGCGTGAAGGACCTGTTCGATCTCAAGGGGCAGGTGACGCGGGCGGGATCCGCCATCCTCGCGACGGCCGCGCCGGCCGAGGCCGACGCCCCGGCGATCGAGCGCCTCAAGGCCCAGGGCTTCATCGCGGTCGGGCGCAACAACATGACCGAATTCGCCTATTCGGGTGTGGGCCTCAATCCGCATTACGGCACGCCGCGCTCGCCCTATGACCGGCAGACCGGGCGCATCCCCGGCGGCTCCTCCTCGGGCGCCGGCGTCGCCGTCGCCGACGGCATGGTGCCGCTCGCCATCGGCAGCGACACCGGCGGCTCCTGCCGGATACCGGCCGCCTATAACGGCGTCGTCGGCTACAAGCCCTCCACCGGGCGCGTCTCGACCAAGGGCGCCTATCCGCTGTCCACGACGCTCGACAGCATCGGGCCGCTCGCCCGGACGGTCGAGTGCTGTGCGCTGGCCGATGCGGTCATGGCGGGAGACTGGGACGGCACTATTGCGGAACCGCGCCACGATTTGCGCTTCGCCATGCCGCGCGACTATTTCTCAGGGCTGATCGACGAGGCAGTCGCTTCCGCCTTCGAGCGTGCCGTCGCGCATCTGGGCCGAGCCGGCATCTTGATCGAAGAGGTGGCCTTCCCGGAGCTCACCCAGTTGCCGGGGATCAATGCCAAGGGCGGCATATCGGCGGTCGAGGCTTTCCTCCATCACCGCGCCCAGATCGCCGAGAAGGGCGAGGGCTATGACCAGCGGGTGCGCCGGCGCATCGAGCTCGGATCGCTCATCTCGGCGCCCGATTATGTCGATCTCCTCGCCACCCGGCAGAGACTGATCGGGCAGTTCAACCGGGCGATGATCGGCTTCGACGCGCTGGTGATGCCGACCACGTGCAATGCAGCGCCCGCCATTTCCGCGCTGGCGCGGGATGAGGATTACCTCAAGCTCAATTTCATGTCGCTGCGCAACACCTTCACCGGCAATTTCCTCGATTGCTGCGGCATCTCGCTGCCGATGCACCGGGATGGCGAGCCGCCGACCGGCCTCATGCTGATGGCGCCGCATGGCCAGGACCAGCCGTTGTTCACCACCGCCAAGGTGGTGGAAGAGATGCTGGCATCGTTGCGCGGCTGAGGAGCGGACAAATGGCCGGGCATTCACATCTGATCGAATGCGACGAAGACGGCCAAAGGCTTCTGATCCACCGCGTCCATGAAGACGGACGCCGCGAGCTCCATGCCGAGTTCTCCTTCGCGGAGATCAAGACGAAAGGTTATGCGTCTTTCGTTTCCGAGCTGGGAGAGGCGGTCGTTGTGGATGCGCCGGTCTTGCGCTGGCTTTTGGATGAGGCTTAGCGGCCCGACTTGCCCTGATCTCGCGGGGGCGGGGCAACTCGACACGCACCAGGAAGCTTTTTTCGTCATGCATGAGCTGGATGTCGCCGCCATGGCTCACCACGACATCACGGGCGATGGTGAGGCCGAGGCCGGTGCCGCCGGTCTCGCGGTTGCGTGATTCCTCGAGCCGCTGGAAGGGCGCGAAAGCCCGCTCGGTCTGATCGGCCGGGATACCGGGACCGCCATCGCGGATGTCGATGACGAGGGAAGCGACATTGTCGGTGAGCGTTACGCACACCTCGCCGCCATATTTGCAGCCATTGTCGATCAGATTGGAGATGGCGCGGCGCACCGCCACCGGCCGGCAGGTGAGCTCGGCATGGTCGGGCCCCTGGTAGGAAACCTTGCGGCCGGCATCGACGAAATTGTCGCATTGGCTGATGATGAGACTCGCCAGGTCGACCGCGCTATAGGACTCGCGGTGGATATCATCGCTCATGAAGGCGAGCGAGGTCGAGACCATCGTCTCCATGTCGGAGATGTCGGACAGGATCTGGGTGCGCTGCGCCTCGTTCGGCACGGTCTCGGCATAAAGGCGCAGCCGGGTCAGCGGCGTGCGCAGGTCGTGCGAGATGGCGGCCAGCATCTGCATGCGCTCGTCGACGAATTTCTTGAGCCGCGCCTGCATCTCGTTGAAGGTGTCGGCGATCGAAGCGAGCTCGGGCAGCTTCATGCCGGTGATCGGCGTGGTTTCGCGCTCACGGCCGAGCTTCTCCGCGGCTTGCGCGAGATTGGTCAAAGGCTTCACGATGCTGCGTGCCATCCAGATCGAGAAGATCGCCACGATGAAGAGAGTGAGGATCAGGCTGATGAGATTGCGGAAATAGTGCAGCGTGGTGATGTCGGCTTCCGTCGGGCTGATCACCAGCCAGGATCGGTCCTTGAGCCTGATGGCCATGTGGAGATCGCCGACGACCATGCTATCACGCGACATCAGCAGCTCGGTGTTCATGAAGGTCGGAATCTCTGAAATCACCACGACATTTGTCTTGACCTCGGGCTCCTTGAAATGCTCGGTCATGACCAGGATATCTTCGGGCGGATGGTTGAGCGACTTGATGAGAGCAGCCCTGGCTTCACGCGCAAGTCTTGGCAGGTCGTCCTGGGGGTAAGCTGGCGCTTCTGCAGTGATGTCAAAATTCAGCCAGTGCGTGAATTCCGATTTGGCAAGCGCGGCCTGACGATCCGCCGCCGGTGTTTCATTGGCGATCTTCTCTGCTTCCTGCGCCGCCTTGGCCAACCATTCGTTGTTGACGACCAAGAAGCCTGATGGCGGAAGGATGTGTTGAAGCGTTTCGTCCAAGAGCTTGGCTGCGATGGCGGTTGCGACGATGAGGATGGCGATCCGCGGCGCCAGGCGCAGCTTCGACCAGAGGGGGATTCTCATGGCGACACAACCGGAGCTGCCGCGGTGACCGTGGCGGTGAAGAAATAGCCGCCATTGCGCACCGTCTTGATGAGGGCGGGGGCGTTCGGGTCGGTCTCGATCTTGCGGCGCAGCCGGCTGACCTGGACATCGATGCTGCGGTCGAAAGCGAGGCTGACCCGCCCGCGGGCGAGATCGAGGAGCTGGTCGCGATTGAGGACACGCTGCGGGTGCTCGACGAAGGCGACCAGCAGTTCGAACTCACCCGTGGTCAGGTCGGTGAGGATACCCTGCGGCGAGACCAGCGAGCGCCGGCTGGTGTCGAGCGTCCAGCCGGCGAACTGGTAGGTGACGCTCGCCAGCCTTTCCGCCGCCGCCGGATTGGCGGTGGCGCGCCGCAGTATGGCGCGGATGCGGGCGAGAAGCTCGCGCGGATTGAAGGGCTTGGTCACATAATCATCGGCGCCGAGCTCGAGGCCGACGATCCGGTCGGTCTCGCTGTTGCGGGCGGTGAGCAGAATGAGCGGGATGGTGTTGGTGCTGCGCAACCTGCGGCACAAGGTGAAGCCGTCGTCGCCCGGCATCATGACATCGAGGACGATCACATCGAAACGGCCGGTCTCCAGTGTCTTGAACATCTGCTCGCCGTCGCCGGCCTGGGTCACCCGCATGCTGTGCTCGGCGAGGAAGCGCGCCAGCATGGCGCGAATCTGCCGGTCATCGTCGACAATCAGTATGTGAGGCTTGGTCTGCTTGATCATGGCGCGCATCCTGAAGCAGGAGCGCAACGCGACGCCCGTGGTGATACAATCTGCAACATATCGAAACCCGCTCGAAACTTCCTTGCCAGGATCGGCGCATACACGAGACGCATCCCATCACTTAAAGGACAGCGTCCATGCGTTCCCGTCTCCCGGCCCGGAAAACCCTGGCTCAAGCTCTTACCGCAAATTGGCTCATAATCATGGCAAGTGTCGCCGGAACAGCCATGGGGTCGGCCTCCGCCCATGCTGCGGATGAAGATTACACAACGTCAACTCAGGACGCAAAGGGCAGCAAGTGGAGCGTGCTGGTGGGCGGTGGCGGCGCCTATGCGCCCGACTACGAAGGCTCGGACGACTATGAATTCCAGCCTTTTCCCTTCGTCTCGATCGTCTATGACGATTTTATTTTCATCGAGGGCACATCGCTGGGGATCAACCTCCTCGATTTCGAAGGGCCGCTGGGCGATGACAATATCAAGACCGGGCCGATCGCGCGCTATGGCTTCGGCCGCGACGAAGATGACAACAACGCGCTCGACGGACTTGGCGATGTCGATGATTCGATCGAGGTCGGCGGCTTCCTCAAATACCAGGTCGGCATCTGGGCGGCGGGCCTGACCGTCGTCCAGGATGTCGGCGGCGGGCATGATGGCTTGCTGGCCGAGGCATCGACCGGCATCAGCGTGCCCATCACCGAGGAGCTCAGATCCAGCATCGAAGCATCGACGTCCTGGGCGGACAGCAACTATATGGACACTTATTTCGGCATCTCCTCGGCGCAGTCGGCGAAGAGCGGACTTGACCAGTTCGACGCCGATGCGGGCTTCAAGGACGTCGCCGTGACGCTCGGCCTCGACTACATGCTCACCGAGAGCATCGACCTTTCCGGGCGCGCGCAGTACAAGCGGCTCGTCGGGGATGCGGCCGCAAGCCCGATCGTCGAGGATGAAGGATCGGCGGACCAGTTCTTCGGCGGCCTGTTCCTGACCTATCGTTTCAGATAGTCGGCGGATGCCTGGGCGGATGCTTTACGTGGGGGCATGCGCGCCCTCGCTTTCAATACCCTTTCATACTCTTTTCTTACCCGTTCAATAACCTTTGCTCGACCTCGGGCGAGCTCTTGCGCGCAAGGGCATGGACATGTTCACCGAAGGCGGCAGGAAGCCGAGCTTCGACGTCACGGAGCGAGGAGATGGCCGTGAGCACAGTGCGTTGAGCCAACGCCCGACCTTCCGGCAGGCGCTGCGGAAATTTTTCGGCAATCATCAGGATGATTTCGACGATGAGGGCGAAGAACTCGGCGATCTTCTCCGCCCATGGCGCGATGCGGTCGAGCGCCGCGCTTTGGCAAGGCGTGCTGGTCATCTGACGGTTCCATTTTTGAGAAAGCAAAGCCCGGCAGCGGCTGTGGCCGGATCAAGCCCGGCCATGAACTCGGCAACACGGGCGCGATTGTGATATTTTCCAAATCACCCTTTGGCCCACGATGTCAAGAGGCACTCGTGCGAAGCAAGCGTTGGAGTCACAAAAAAGTCCGCCGATCTCGCTTGAGGTTGGCTCTAGGTGTTGAGCCACCAACGACGCCACATGTAAGTACCGTCATGGTCGAGATTGGAATTGAGCTCGCCATGCCCGACTTTCTTTGAGCGCGCTCCCACATAGTTGTTGAACATCAGGACGATCTGGCCGCCTTCGTCATGCAGCAATTGTTGCATCTCGGCATACATCGCCGCCCGCTTCGCCTCATCAGTTTCGGATCTCGCGGCGACGAGGAGCTCGTTGAACCGGGGATCTTTCCAGAACGTGTCGTTCCATGGCGCCTCTGCCGCATAGGCCTGTGTCGCATGCTGATCGATCGTCGGGCGGCCTCCCCAGAAGGACAGCATGAACGGCTTTTTCATCCATACCGTGTCCCAGTAGCTGTCGGCGGACTCGGTGACGATGTTGATCTCGATGCCGCATCTGGCGGCCGTTTCCTTGATCAGCGCGGCGGCGTCGACCGCCCCATCGAAGGCCGCGTTGGATGTCGACAGATCCACCTTGAGACTGTCGAGCCCCGCCTTCCTCAGATAGGATCTGGCCATCGCCGGGTCGTAACGGTGAACGGGTTCGGGATTGGCCGCGAATTTGAGTGTCGGCGCGAAAGGATTGTCGTTCCCCACCGTGCCGTAACCATAGAGGATCTTTTTGAGCAGCTCCTCGCGGTCGATCGCATATTTGAGCGCCAGCCGCACATTGATGTCATCGAAGGGCGGGACGGTCGTGTTCATCGTGGCCACGAGATGCGAGAAACCCGTGACGTTGTCGATCTCGACATCGCTGCTCTGCTGCAGCCTGTCGATAGTGCGCAGGTCGCAACGGTCGATATAGTCGACTTCGCCGGTGATGAGTGCGGTGGTGCGCGCCGCTGCGTCGGCGACGACGCGCAGTTGCACCGCATCGAAATAGGGCTTGGCCGCATTGAAGTAGTTGGGGTTGCGCTTGGCCTCGAGGATCACGCCGGGCTCGAACCGGGTGATGATGAATGGACCCGTGCCGCCCGTCGATGCGTCGATCCTGCCGTCGGTCGCGGGAAAGATCGCGAGACGGTAGGAACTCGTTTCATAAAGAAAGTCCGGGCTGCCGGTCTTGAGCGTGAAGATGACGGTCTCCGCGCCGTCGGCCTTGATGTCGCTGACAATGGCGAGGCCGGGTTTCGAGCCTGACTTGGAATTCTCGCCGCGATGATAGTTGATCGACGCGACGACGTCGTCGGCGGTGACGGTCCTGCCGTTGTGGAAAGTGACGCCTCGACGCAGCTTGAACACCCATTTGCGGGCCCCGTCCTCCGCCGCAAAGCTTTCGGCGAGGCCCGGGATGATGCCGTTGCGCGCATCGACCTCGGTCAGCGCGTTGCCGATGATGCTTCCCAGTTCGGACGTGAAGTAGTTGGTGCCCCAAGTTGCCGGATCGAGCGTGTCGGTCGTGGCGCCCTGGCCGAGGGCGGCGCGGAAAAGCCCGCCTCTCTGAGGCTCGGCGCGAGCGGAGGCGGGTTTGAGCGCTTGACCGGCGCCTGGCACGACGCTGAGAATGATGGCATTGCGAATGAACACGCGACGATTGACGGTCATGCCACGAATCTCTCTCCCTGCTGGGCAGGTCTGAGGCTAATGGAACGGCAAGAGTCCCGGCAATCGTCAGAGCCCTTGCAGACCGTATCCGATCTGGCCCATAACTGGAACAAACTCACATAAGGATGCCTGATGTCGCGCCGTGTCAGCGATTTCGCCACCAATTTGCGTCTCCTGTGCAGCTACGGGCGTTCGGTATCGGCGATCTGCCGTGATGCGCAGATCAATCGCCATCAACTGCAGCGCTACCTGAACGGGGCGAGCGAACCGTCGCTCCAGTCGCTCCGCCGGCTTTGCGATTTCTTCGGCCTCGAAGAGCACGAGATCCTGTTGCCGCGGGACCAGTTCCAGGCGCTCATCCGCATCCGGCCGCCGAAGCTGCAGCGCTCCCGCGATCGTCTGTCGGACTACATGGCGGGCTTCATCGAAGGCCAGGATCCAAACATCGCGGCGCACTATGAAGGTTATTATCACGTTTATTTTCAGCCGAATCGGCAGGTGCCCGAAATTCACCGCGCCCTGACGCGCCTGTCGATCGAGGATCGCTGTCTCCTGACCAAGACGATCGAGCGCTATCCCTCGGGCTTGGCCGGTTTGCCGAAGACCGTGAAATATACAGGCATCGCCTATCTCAACGGCAGTATGCTGAACATTTTGGAGCGCCGGCAGCAGGCGATTTCATCGGCCTTCTTCACGGTCCTCTATGGCGCCGATCAGGAACAGTTCAGCTTCCTGTCGGGGCTCACCATGGGCGTCACGCCCGATTCGAGCCGCTCGCTTTATTGCCTGCGGTGCTGCTGGCACTATCTCGGCCGCGACATCGACCTGCGCAAGCGCATCGACGAATGCGGCCAGTTCCAGCGCAACAGCAAGTCGATCAGCAAATATGTGCGCTTCTGCACGCAGAATGACCTGGCCGGCGGCGACGAAGCCTTTTCGCCGCATTTCTGAAACACGCGGCGTTTTTTTGTGCTGTTTTATTCTATATCCAGTCAGGTCGCTTTATGCGCCTAGCTTCCCAGCCGCCAGTGCCGGACCTAGCATGGCGGGCGCAAGAGCAAGGGGAGACTTGGGTGGCAGCCGGCATGGTTCAGGCGGTCCGGCGCGGCCGGGAGCAGCGACGCGCGGCGCGGGCAGCGCCATTGGCGCCCGACGAGCGGCCGATATGGCCGGGCATGGCAGGCGGACGTTACAAGCCTCTTGGCGACGGGGACATAGTGCGGATCCATCGTGCGGCGCTCGATGTGCTCGCCGAGATCGGCCTCTCCGACGCACCGCCGTCCGGCGTCGAAGTCCTGACGCGGGCCGGCGCGCAACTGCGCGGCGACGGCCGGATCACCTTTCCCCCCGCCTTGGTTGAAGACACGATTGCGCGCGCCGGCCGGCATTTCGTGCTCCATGGTCAGCATCCTCGTCATGATCTCGAACCTTGGGGGACCAAGGTGCATTTCGGAACCGCGGGCGCGGCGGTTCACATGGTCAGCGCCGAGGGCGGGCACTATCGCGATTCGACGGTCAAGGACCTCTACGACATCGCGCGCACCGTCGATGCCCTGGAGCATGTTCATTTCTTTCAGCGTTCCGTAGTCTGCCGCGATATAGCCGACCCTTTCGAAATGGACTTCAACACCTGCTATGCCTCGGTCGCGGGCACAGCAAAGCATGTCGGCACGAGCTGGGGGGAGCCCGCTTACATGAGCGCCAGTCTCGAGATGCTGCATCTCATTGCGGGCGGCGAGGACAAGTGGCGCGCCCGTCCCTTCGTCAGCCAGTCGAACTGTTTCGTCGTCCCGCCGCTCAAATTCGCTCCCGAGTCCTGCCGTTGTCTGGAAATGGCTGTGCGCGCCGGCATGCCGGTGTTTCTCGTTTCGGCGGGCCAGGCGGGTGCGACGTCGCCGGCCGCTCTCGCCGGCGCGCTGGTCCAGGAGATTGCCGAATGCCTGGCAGGGCTGGTCTATGTGAATGCGGTGCAGCAGGGAGCGCCGGCGATATTCGGGCCGTTCTGCTTCATCTCCGATCTGCGCACCGGGGCGATGTCGGGCGGCAGCGGCGAGCAGGCGCTGCTCTCGGCCGCCGCGGCTCAGGTCGCTCAGTTTTACGATCTCACCTGCGGCACGCCGTCGGGTATGACCGACTCAAAATTGCCGGACGCGCAATCGGGCTATGAAAAGGCCTGCAATCACGCCCTTGTCGGCAATGCCGGTGCGAATCTCATCTATGAGGCGGGCGGCATGATGGCGTCACTTCTCGGCTTCAGCCTCGAGCAGCTGGTGATCGACAATGACATCATCGGCGCCACCCAGCGCACCATTCGCGGCATCGAGGTGAATGATGAAGCGATCTCGCTCGACGTCATCCGTGAGACTTGCCTTGGCGGCCCCGGCCATTTCCTGGGGCATCGACAGACGTTGCGGCTGATGCAGAGAGAATATGTCTATCCGGCCGTCGCCGACCGCTCAAGTCCCAAGGAATGGAGCGAAAACGGAAGCAGGAATATCGTGCAGAGGGCACAGCGCAAGGTGCACGACACGCTCGCGTCGCACTATCCGTCGCATATCCCGGCCGGGATCGATGAAGCGATCCGCGCCCGCTTTCCCGTTCGCCTTCCGGCAGCGGCGATGAGGGCGCCAGCATGAGGATTGACGAATACGCCGCGATGGACGGCGTCGCACTTGCCGAGGCGATTGCCCGCCGGGAGCTTGCGATCGCCGAGGTCACCGAGGCCGCGCTCACCGCGATTGCGAGGGTCAATCCGGTCCTGAACGCGGTGATCGAGCAATATGATGACGCATTCGACGAAACGAAGCTTGGCCACGGCCCGTTCCGCGGCGTGCCCTATCTCGTCAAGGATGTGGGCTTTCATTTCAAGGGACGGAAGATCGAATATGGCAGCAGACTGTGCGAGGGCCTCAGGTCGGACAGCGACGATTTCTTCGCGAAACTTGTCTGCAGGAGCGGCGTCAATCTGATCGGCCGCTCCAATACACCGGAATTCTCGATGGCCTTATGCGCCGACAACCTGCTGTATGGCGCCACCAGCAATCCCTGGAGGCGAGGCTTCTCGACCAGCGGGTCGTCGGGCGGTGCCGCAGCGGCCGTGGCGGCAGGCCTCGTTCCGATCGCACATGCCTCCGACATGGGCGGCTCCACGCGCGGGCCTGCGGCCTGGTGCGGTACGGTCGGTCTGCAGCCGTCGCGCGGCCGCGTGTCGACGGGGCCTGATGAGGATGAGCACGGCAACGGCATGGCGCAGGCGTTCGCCGTCACGCGCTCAATGCGCGACACGGCGCGCATGCTGGATTGCCTGGCGGTGCCGCAGCCGGGTGACCCTTTCGTGATTGCGCGGCCTGCGGAACCATTCACGCATTATCTCAATTCCCGCCGCCGCCTGCGCATCGGCTGGTCGACGGCCCCGTTGATGGCGGCACCGGTGGATCCGGAAGTGGCGAAGGCGGTAAAGGCCGCAGCGCAAGCTCTGTCCGATGCGGGGCATCATGTCGAGGAAGCTGTGCCGCAAATCGACCTTCCGGCGATCGACGAGGCCTGTCTCAATATCTGGTATTTCGGTTTCGATGCCTGGCTCGATAAGCTGGGTCGCCTTGCGGGACGAAAGGTCGGCCCACAGACCGTGGGAAAGGCAACGCTCAAGTTTTATGAGTTTGCCAAGCGCCAGGTGCCCGATGACCACCATCGCGCGCTGAGGGCGCTGAACGGCTTCCGCCGGGCCTTTGGTGCATTTTTTACAGACTACGACGCGTGGCTATCGCCGACCTGTGCCCAGGTCGCGCAGGAGAACGGCCGGTACGGCATGGACATCGACGTGCCGCCGGAAGGATTTCTGATCCATGAACAGCGGCCGTGCCAGTTCATGATCATCTATAATGTCGTGGGCCAGCCGGCCATCTCCCTGCCGCTGGCGATCCATTCGAACGGCCTGCCGATCGGCGTCCAGGTCGGCGCGCGCCACGCCGAAGAAAACGTTTTGATCGAGCTGGGCAGCCTTCTTGAAGAAGCAATGCCGTGGGCCCAACGCCGCCCGCCGCTCCATGTGACGCATGTCTCAGCTGCCTGACGTCTCGAAGGTCGTCGGTATCCTACCTGCCTGAGCATGCCTCAGGCCCTGGAACTCGGCTTTGGTCGTCTGGCACTTTCAACCAGAAGACTGGCAATCTGGTAGCCAGTGTATCAGCAAAGCGTGAAGAACAAGCCTATTACTGAGCCTCCTTCACAATATGGCTGGTTCAACGCGCCTGCGCGCCAGGAAGTCGTGAATGGCGGCGACGACCTGGGCGCCTTCGCCAACCGCTGAGGCGACACGTTTGACCGAGCCGGCGCGGACGTCGCCGATTGCAAACGCTCCCGGAAGATTGGTCTCGAGAGGATGGCAACCTTCGCCAATTCCTGTCCGGATGAAACCCTTCTGATCGAGTGCGACACCGCAGCCCGCCAGCCACTCCGTATGGGGGTCGGCACCTACGAAGAGGAAAAGATGGCGGATGGGGCGCTTTGTCTCCTCTCCAGTCTCCCTGTTACGCCAACTCACGCCGGTCAGAGTTTCATCGCCCTCGAGCTTCGTCACTTCGCTGCGGAGCACAACCTCGATATTCGGCTGCGCTTTGATGCGCTCGATCAGATAGCTCGACATCGAGGCTATCAGGCTGGGGCCGCGAACGATCAACGAGACCTTGCCCACCTGGCCGGCAAGGTACACGGCGGCCTGGCCGGCCGAGTTGCCTGCGCCCACCAGGGCAACTTCCTGCCCTTCGCAAAGGCGCGCTTCGATGGGGGAAGCCCAATAGTGCACCGATGAGTCCTCGAACCGGCAGATATTGGCGAGGTTCAGTCTGCGGTAGCGCGCTCCGCTCGCAATGACGACCGAGGAAGCGCGGACCCTCTCGCCGTCGCCGACGTCGAGACTGAAGCTTGAGTCTGTGTCTTGCTCCAGTCGATGCACCTCATCGGGAATGGCCATCTCGACGCCGAACTTTTGCGCCTGAGTGTGAGCGCGGGCCATCAGCGCGAGCCCTGAGATGCCAGTCGGGAACCCCAGATAGTTCTCGATGCGTGCCGACGCGCCGGCCTGACCACCGAAGGCGCGGCAATCAAGCACGATCGTCGACAGGCCTTCCGATGCTGCGTAGACCGCGGCTGCGAGCCCGGCTGGACCTGACCCGACAATGGCGACATCGTAAATCTTTGTTTCGTCTACACGCCGCAAGAGGCCGAGGCAGCGGGCCAACTCGTTCTCGCCGGGATTGCGCAGGATTTTCCCGTCCGGGCAAAGCACGATCGGCAGATGATGGACGTCAATATTGAAGCGACTGATCAATCCCGCAGCGTCAGGGTCACGTTCGGGGTCAAGCACACGATGAGGCTGGACATTTCGGCGGAGGAACACCTGCAGGCGAACGACATCGGCCGCTTCCGATCGTCCGATGATGATCGGTCCTCCGGCCGATATTTCCAAGAGATTGGTCCGCCGCAGGATCAAGGCGCGCATGATGCGCTCGCCCAGCGCCGCCTCCTGCACGAACACGTCGCGCAGGCGGTCGGGTGAAAGGATGAATGCCTCAGTTTCCTCGACCACATCCGTATTGACCAGCGACGGCCGGTTCGACAACTGGGCCAGTTCGCCGGTGAACTGACCGGCTCCATAGGTGACGATGATCTGGCGGTGATCGAGCGTCGTTATCTGGCTGACTTCCACCTTGCCTGAGAGAAGCACGACGATGCCGGGCGAGAGGCTGCCCATCCGCGCAATCGGCGTCCCAGCGGGAAAGGTCGCACTTTTGCCGAAACGCGCCAGCCGCTCGATGTCGCGAGGCTCCAGAACAGGAAACATCTGGTCGTGTCGGGCATGACGGGCGAGATGGCTCATGCTCTCTTATCCCATGAAATCCAAGTCCGGCTCAACAACTCCAGTCGCCTGTGATCACGCCGACCGGATCTCCCCGGTTGCCTTCTCACGCGGGAGCGAGTTGAGGTGTCCGGGGCGAGGTCAAAGCGAAGACCAGAAGGCCCAGGAGCGTCAATCCAAAGCCTGCCCAAACCGCGGAGAGCAGCCCGTAGCCGGAGGCAATGGTGAAGCCGCCTGCCCAGGCGCCGATGGCGTTGGCGACATTGAGGGCGGCAAGGTTCATCGCCCCCATGAGAGTAGGTGCCTCGGGAGCCAAATGAGTCAGGCGTACCTGGATCGTCGGGATCGCCACCATCATCGTCATGCCGACTCCGAACAGTGCCGGCAAGAGAAGCCACACATTTCCGCCGCCGGTCGCCAGCAGTGCCAGCACGATCAGGGCACTGCCGAAGCCTGCGAACAATCCTTTCGCGGGATGGACGTCAGCAAGTTTGCCGCCGATCAGATTGCCCGCAGTCATGCCGAGACCGAACAGCGCGAGCGCGATCGGAATCCATGACGGGTCGAGCATCGCCACGTCGGTGACGAACGGTCCGATGAACGTATAGACGGCGAAGATGCTGGCCACGCCAAGTGCGGCGACGACCATCATGGTCCAGACCGGCGGCTTGCGCAGCGAGCTGAGCTCCTGGACGACGGGCCCGCCGTGCAGCGCTTCCGTACGCGGCACCCATATCCACAAGGCCAGAAGGGCAAATGCTCCAAGTCCGGCAACAGCCATATAGGTATTCCGCCATCCCAGGGTCTGACCGAGGAACGTGGCCAGCGGCGATCCGATGATCGTTGCGACCGTCAGCCCGGTCATGACCAGCGCGAAGGCCTTCCCTCCCTGACCCGGCCCAACGACATAGGAAGCCACGACGGCACCGGCGCCGAAATAGGCGCCCTGCGGCATGCCGCTGACGAAACGCGCCAGGCCGAACATGCCGAGGCTTGTGGCGAAGGCGGACAATATGTTTCCAAGAATGAACAGGCCCATCAGAAACAAAAGAAGTGTTCGCCGGTTGAGCCGCGCCGCTCCCAGCGTCACGAGCGGTGCGCCGATCACCACGCCAAAGGCATAGGCCATGATCGCGTTCGTCGCCGTGGGAATGTCGATCCCGAGGCTTTCCGAAAAGAGCTGGATGATGCCCATGCTCGCAAATTCGGAGGTGCCGATGCAGAAGCTGCCAAGCGCCAGGGCGAACAGCGTGAGACCGCGCCGCCGCCGCTGCGCTTCGTCTGTGCAATGCACCTTCACGGCGGCGCATTGGGCTTGATAGGCTTTGTCCAGCATCCGTCAGTCCCTTGCGGCTTGCGGCCGGCAAATATCCCCGGCCGTCATTTTCCAGCCTTGCCGAGGGTCTCCATTCTCATGACGGTGACGCCGCCTTGCGCGAGTTCGGGGAGCTTGGCGAACCAGTCCTTCACATAGGGCATGGCATTGTGCGCCTCGAAATCTGCCTGATTGGCGAAGATTTCATAGAAAATGAAATGGCCCGGACTCTCACGGTCCTCCTGGAGGAAATAGACGAGGTTCTTTGGATCGCTGCGCACCAGCGCGACCAGCGGCAATGTTGCTTCGCGAAGCTCCTTTTCCTTGCCTGGCTTGGCGCGGACCTCGGCGACGATCGAATAGGCGCCATGGGGAACCGCGTCATAGCGGATGCCGATGGCCTCCTCGGCAAGCGCTGGTACGGCGCTTGTCAGCAAGACGGCGGCGGATAGGGCATTCAACGCGACGCGCATGGGCAATGGGGATCGCATCTCTCGTCTCCTTCGAGCGTGTTGTGGAAGAAGGTGGCCGGTGTCCGGTTCTTCCGCCAGCCACTTCCTTCATCCCGCTTGCGCAGCCACCATCTGCTGGCGTGCCGTAAAGGCGTCCGCGAATCGCTTCTTCACGGGGCCGAGGGCCTTCACGAATTCGAGCTGCTCGCCCTCCGGTCCTTTGCAGTAGATCAGCTCCCAGCCCTCCGAGAGCCCTTGGGTGATCCGGTTGGTGTTCGCTTCCATCGGCGCTGCCCGGCGCTCTTGCTCGGTCGTGACGGTGATCACGCGGTTAGCCCTGACCTGGGTCATGCCGCGGCGCTCCGATTCCGCCTCCAGGTCCCGGATGAACTTGTTGAAGTCGACGTCGTCGCGAACATAGAAGCAGATATGCATCGAGCGCGGATAGGCCGGGCTCATGTGATCGCGCGGCTCCGCGAAACTGTTGCCGCTTCCCGCAGGTTGACTGGCGTCCCGATATTGCAAAAGCTCGATCACGACATTGTCGAACTGGACGAACCTCACGTCGAGCCGCTGAGTGCCGCCCCCCAGATCGGGAACGCCCATCGTGCGCGGATTGACCTGGCGCTCGCGCGCTTCGATCTCCTGATCGGTCAAGAGTGTATTGTGAATGCGCTCACCCTGGAAATCGCCATCCCGGAAGACCTCGGTGCCGCCCAGCACTTCCGTGTAGAATTCGAAGGCGCGGTCCATGTTCTGGACGGTCAGCCCGAAATGCTGCACGCCCTGCAGCCGCGCCCCCAATGGTCCACTGTTCCGCTGTTCCGCAGTCATGCCGCTGGCGCTTTGTGCGGCTGCCGACTGGGTCAGCGTGGCCGCGGCTGCGGTCATTCCCGCCAGCACTGCAACACCCGCGCCGCGCAGGATATCGCGCCGTCCGGCGTCTGCCAGGTCGTTATGGGCTTGTTCGCTCATTTTGCCACTCCTGATCGATCACCCGGGCGAAGCCTGAGAGAGCTCAGGTCGCCGATGAAGATGAATGATGCTTTACCGGCGGAGAAATCCTACCGCGTTTGGCCGGCGGTGGCTGGTTAAATGAGGTAAAATCGCTGCTCTCGCCGGCCCATCTCGCGCGTACCATGTCTTGACCTGCTCGTTCGTGGCGTCCGCGATAGCGCGAGCGCGACTGTCTTTTTCAAGGTAGCCGATGTGTTCCGAGCAGAATGGCAAGGGGCTTTATGACTGGCCCCCTGACGGCCCGACTAAGTCCTCAATCCATTCGGTCAAATCCAATCGACTCGCGCCCAAAAAATAGGCAAAGGCTCTGGCCGGACGGATCACCTCAGGCTGGCCATGGATGATCTAACATGTGCTATGAGTTTCCGTCCGCCGCCAGAAGGGGTGCCGGGGAAGGAGGGCTTGTGACGCGCGAACTTGCCGATCGTGCTCCGCGGTCCTACGCCTTTGGGCCCTTCGTGCTGATGCCTGAGCGCCAACTGCTGACAAAGAATGATGCGCCGGTTCGAATAGGCAACCGTGCGCTGGACATCCTGACGGCCCTGGTCGAGCGTCCGGGCGAGCCGGTGAGCAAACGTGAATTGATGGCGCGCGTCTGGCCGAACGTCATAGTCGAAGAGAGCAACCTCAAGGTCAACATGGCGGCATTGAGGCGGGCACTCGGCGATGGCGCTGGGGCCGCGCAATACATAGCGACGGTAACGGGGCGGGGCTATAGGTTTATTGCGCCAGTCCAGGTCAGTGGATTGTCTGGCGTCGCGCCGCCCTCCTGGGCGGCAATAACACGCAGCCATAATTTGCCGATCGCGACAACGCGGATCTTCGGGAGGGCGGATGTGATCGAAGCCATAGAGCGCGATCTGGACGAGTACCGGCTCGTATCCATTGTTGGCGCTGGCGGCATCGGAAAGACCACGGTCGCGCTCGCCGTTGCCGAACATGCGATCGAGCTGTTCAGGGATGGTGTCTGGCTGGTCGACCTTGCGCTTTTGAAGGATCCGGCTCTGGCGCCGAACGCCATAGCGACGGCGGTCGGGCTGGCGGCGCATTCCGCGAACATGCTGGCCGCGCTGTGCGAATTTCTGCGCGACCGTGAGATGCTGCTGGTGCTCGACAGCTGTGAACATATCATTGACGCCGCTGCGTCCTGCGCGGATCGTATCCTGGCAAATACCCGGGATGTGAAAATTCTTGCCACCAGCCGCGAGCCGCTCCTGGTGAAAGGTGAGCGCCTCCGCAGGCTACCGGGCCTGGACACGCCACCTTCCTCATCCCGACCGAATGCCGAGGAAGCCCTCACATTCCCTGCCATTCAGCTCTTCGCAGAGCGCGCGACGGAACGGCTTGAAGCTTTCAAGCTGATGGATGCCGATGCGCCGACGGTCGCCGAGATCTGCCGGCGACTTGATGGTCTCGCGCTCGCGATCGAACTCGCCGCGACACGCGTTGATGTATTCGGTGTCGGCGGCGTGCTGAAGCAGCTCGACGATCGATTCCGCCTCCTTGCCGGACGCCGGGCAGGCCCGGAGCGGCACCGCACCCTGACGGCGGCGCTCGACTGGAGCTACAGTCTGCTTTCGGCGGACGAGGCCGCTCTGTTGCGAGCCGTCTCCGTGTGTGCGGGTGCCTTCGATCTCGATGGCGCTTCGGCCGTTTCGGGCGTGGATACCCCGGCCGCGGCGGAAGCGCTGGCGCAGCTTGCCGCGAAGTCTCTGCTGGCGACGGATCTGGACGGCGATGGCTTTGCCTACCGCCTCTTGGAAACTACTCGTACCTATTGCCTCGAACGCCTGCGGGTCAGCGCCGAGGATCAGGCGGTCCGCAGACGCCACGCGGAGCATGTGCACACGGTGCTCGAGCGGGCCGCACGCGAGTGGGCGCAGCGCCCGGCCGGCGAATGGGGTGCCGCCTATGGGCGCGTCCTCGATGATCTGCGCGGTGCGCTGGCCTGGGCCGGACGGGATCCGGCCTATCGGCCGCTGCTCATCCGGCTGACTGTCGCGGGAAGCCTACTGTGGAACCATTTCTCGCTCACCGAAGAATGTCGCGTTCACGTTTCGCGGGCGGTCGAGGAGCTTGACGCCGCAGGACTTGCCGGGACGGCGGTCGAGATGAAGCTTCAGGTTTCGCTCGCCGGCGCCACTATTTTCGTGCGGGGCCTCATGCCGGAGGTGCTAGTGGCGCTACGGCGCGCATTGGGCATCGCCATTCAGATTGGCGACACCGACTATCGCCTTCGCTGCCTTCGGATGATCGGTGTATATGAGCTCTTCACCGGCGATCACGATGCTGGGATCCGCACGCTCGAGACTTTCGCCTCAGTCGCTGCCGCGGAAGACCCATCTGCCCTGCCGGAGGGCGAAACGCACCTCGGTATAGCTGAACTCTTCGTCGGGCGACTTGAGAAGGCCCGCCGACGTCTTGAACGCCTCTACGAGCATGATCTGCAAGACTTCAACAACTCGCGTTTTGTACGCTTCCTGTACGCCAGGAACGTCGATGTCGGCAATGTGCTGTCGAACGTACAGTGGTTGACGGGTTCACCCGATACCGCTGTGCGCACGGTGGAGGCGACGGTCGAGCAGGCGCTCAAGACCAAACACGAATTGTCGCTGAGCAACGCCCTCGCGGTTGCCGCCTGCCCGGTTTTCTTCTTGAGCGGACGTTACGAGGAATGTGGGCGTTACGTCGATATGCTCGGCGACCTGGTGGCGCGGCACGGCATCGTAACGTGGCGTCCGGTGGCCCTCTTTTATCGCGCGGCGCTGGCAGGCGCGCAACGTGACGTCCCGGCGAAAGTGGTCGATGACCTCAAGCGATCCGTTGAGGAATTCCGCGCCATAAATCACCTGGCGCGGATGCCTTACTACTTGAGTGCCGTGGCGGACGCCCTGGCCAAACGCGGGAGTCTTGGCGACGCTGAAACGACGATCCAAGCCGCGCTCGATATCGCCCGTGCACAGAATGAGGGCTGGTGCCTTCCGGAGGTTCTGCGCATCCAGGCCTCCATTCTCGCCGCTCAGGGTCGGTCGGATGAGGCAGAGTCGCTGCTCGTCGAGTCAATGGCGTTTGCCCAGGAAACCGGTGCATTTTCCTGGCGGTTGCGATCGGCCAACGATCTCGCAGAGCTATGGCGCGTCAGGTCGCGAGAGGACGATGCACACAAGATGCTACTTTCTGTTTATAAGGAATTTTCGGAAGGGTTCGCGACGCGCGACCTCATGGTCGCCGCCGATCTCCTCGCCTCACTGGCACGTCCTGGAGGTGATGCTAGACAGCTTTGCGGGACAGGAAGTCCCTGATGAGCGCCGCGATCTCCGCCCCGTCGGTCTCCAAGGCGAAATGCCCCGTGTCAAAGAGGTGGATCTCCGCGTCAGGGACATCTCTCCGGAAGGCGTAGGCGCCGGCGGGGTCGAAGAAAGGATCGCCGCTTCCCCAAACGGCGAGAACGGGCGGCTTTGTCGTGCGCAGATACTCTTGCCAGCGCGAATAGAGCGCGACGTTGGATTTATAGTCGCCGAAGAGGTCGAGCTGCAGTTCCAGATCGCGCTCGATAATGGTCTGATCGTGCGCGATCGCATCCGGGCTCACGAGTTCGAGTTTGTCTTTCGGTACGCCGTGTGTGTACTGGGAGCGTGTGGCTTCGGCTGTCAGGAAAGGGCGAAGCGCGTCGCGGTTTGCCGCAGTAGGATGATCCCAATAAGCCCGCATGGGTCTTAGAGTGTCTTCCCGCAAGCCTTCTTCGTAGGCGTTCCCGTTCTGCGTAATGATGGCGGAGATTCGGTGCGGATACGCGGCCGCCAGCCGGAAGCCGATGGGCGCGCCATAGTCGAACACCATCATGGCGAAGCGCTCGAGGCCGAGCGCATGGATGAACGATTGGACAGCCTTGTAGATATTGCCGAACGTATGGGCGTAGGCTCCACGCGGAGGCGCCTTCGTATAGCCGAACCCGGGAAAGTCAGGCGCGAGAATCCTGTACTTGTCGGCCAGCTGTGGAATGAGGTTGCGATACATGTGGCTGGATGTCGGGAAGCCGTGAAGCAGGAGCACGATTGGTGCCGCTACGTCTCCTGCTTCACGGTAGAACATTTCCACCTCGCCGAGATCGACAGTCTTGTATCGCACTGCATGCACGCTCATAACTTGTTCCTTACGGCTGGTGTCCTGCCGTCGTACGCTTTGACATGAAGCCGCTGAAACTCATGAGGAAGATGCCCCCACCATGCGCCGATGAGACGGCTATGGTGTTTCGTCCAGCGTCTGGTAGTCCGCGTAGCCTTCGGCCCCACCACCCGTAGTATGTCGCCTTGTTGGCGAAAAAAGAGCCAGTTCAGCGTTAGTCCGCATGGTTCACCGCACCGCCGGTACATTGGCATGTGTACTTCTGGATCATGGCAGGTCTCGTTCCAGTCGATTTCACTTGGGGCTAGAGGCCGTCAGCTTCTCAGGAAATCCAACAGGTCCGCATTCAACCGTTCGCGATGCGTGAAGGTCAGTCCGTGTGGGGCTCCATTGTAGATCTTGAGCTCCGCGGTTGGCAGCAGACGTGCTACGGCGCGCGCCGAGCCATCGATCGGCACGATCTGGTCGTCGTCGCCATGGATCACCAGCGTCGGCCGGTCGAACTTTCGCACGTCGTCGCGGAAATCCTCCGAGAGTGCCGCAATGCAGTCGTAAGTATTTTTCAACCCGGCCATCATGCCCTGCTGCCACCAGAGATCGATCTGGCCCTGTGAGACCGTCGCACCCGCCCGGTTGAACCCGTAGAACGGGCCGCTGGCGATGCCGAGGAAGAATTGTGCGCGATCCACGACCTGCCCGGCGCGCAGCCCGTCCAACACCTCAATAGGCACGCCATCCGGATTTGTGTCAGTCTTCAGCCGGAACGGCGTCACGGCCGAGATCAAGCCGAGCTTCGCGACATTGCCCGTGCCGTGCCTGCCGACGAAACGCGCCACTTCGCCCCCGCCGGCCGAAAAGCCGAATACGGAGACATGACGCAATCCCAGGTGATCAATAAGCTGGGCAAGGTCATCGGCATAGTGGTCCATGTCATTGCCATCCCACGGCTGGCTCGAACGACCGTGACCGCGCCGGTCATGGACGATTACGCGATAGCCGTTGCTCGCGAGATGAAAGGCTTGAGCATCCCAGCTGTCAGCGCTGAGGGGCCAGCCATGGCAAAGCACGACTGCCGGGCCGTTCCTCGGCCCCCAATCCTTGAAGTAGATCATAACGTCATCACGGGTTTTGAACGTCGTCATGATGGGGGGCTCCATTGTTGTTGCGCTGAAGGACGCCGCTGGGAATGCGCCTGCGAGGATGGCCACGGACGAGCCGATGAGGACATCCCGACGCGATGCTCTCGGTTGGAAGTGTGGATGGATATATCCGCCCATCGTGCAACCCCTGGAGAATTGGCATGCGCATGACCTTCACGCCGCCACCGGCGAGCTCGGTCTGGCGAACCAGTCTTTCACATAAGCCATGGTGTTATGCGCGTTTTAGCCGGCCATGGCTGGTTAAATGTGGTAAAATTCCGCAGCCATCTCCTCACCGCGCCGATTGCCCGAAGCTGACACCGGCGACTGCCATCGATGTGCGGTCTTGATGTCTGCATCCGCGCTGCTGCGAAAATTTTACCTCATTTAACCGGCTCATTCGCAGTGACCGTGATAGCTTCGCCTTCATCGTGATGTTGTCGCTGACAAACGATGGCGCCACGGTCAGAAGAGACAGCGGATGTGGATGGCCTGCATGTGAAGGATCATGCGCAGGGATGCGATCTCATTCCGCCGACAAACAGGGAGCCTGAAGATGGCTTTACTGCTCCATGTGAACGGCCGGAGCCACTCAGTCGATGTGGATCCCGATACGCCCTTGCTATGGGTGTTGCGTGACGTCCTGGGCCTTACCGGCACCAAGTTTGGCTGCGGTGTCGCGCAATGCGGTGCCTGCACGGTTCATCTCGACGGGCATGCGGTTCGCTCCTGCGTCACGACTGTTGAGAGCGCGGGCTCTTCCGCAATCACGACAATTGAAGCCGTCGGCCAGACGCCGAATGGAAGCCGTATCCAGAAAGCCTGGCACGAGAAGGAAGTGGTTCAGTGCGGTTACTGCCAGCCGGGACAGATCATGTCGGCTACGGCGCTGCTGAACGAGAATCCAGCACCGAACGATAACGACATCGACGCGGTCATGTCCGGCAACATCTGTCGCTGCGGCACTTATCCACGCATCCGGGCCGCCATCAAGCAGGCCGCAACCGGCACTCCCGGCAACGGGAATGGAGGGTAAATGGGCATACTGACAAAGGCGGACGATGTGAGGGTTTCACGCCGCACTTTCGTCCTGTCAGCTCTGCTTGCCGGTGGAAGCCTGGTAATCGGTCCCCGGCTGGTCTTGGCACAGGCGGGTAGCGATGCGATCGCGCTCAATCCCTTTATCCGCATAACTGCGGCCGGCAAAGTCGAACTGGTCATGGCATCAGTCGAGATGGGCCAGGGCGCCTATATGGGCCTTTCGACCTTGTTGGCCGAGGAGTTGGAAGTGACGCTCGACCAGATCGTCGCTGTTCCGGCGCCGGCAGATCCTGCGCTCTATGCCCACCCGGCGCTCGGCGATCAGATCACGGGCGGGTCCGTCTCCATTCGCGGCTTTTGGGAGCCGATGCGCCGCGCCGGCGCGACGGCGCGGATCATGCTGATCGCCGCTGCCGCCAAGGAATGGGGAGTTGCGGCGACGGATTGCCGTGCCGAAGCGGGCGAGGTGATCCATGCGACGAGCGGCCGTCGACTTTCATATGGCGTGCTGGTCGAGAAGGCTGCCGCCATGCCGGTCCCGCAAGAGGTGGCGCTGAAACCGGTGCGCGAGTTCAAGCTGATCGGCAAACCGGGTCGACGCATCGACACGCCGGCAAAGGTCAACGGCACCGCAAAATTCGGGCTGGATGCCCGCCCCTCAGGCGTGAAATTTGCCGCGATCAGGATATGTCCTACCTTTGGCGGCACGCTTTCGTCCGTGTATGACGGCGAAGCTTTGAAGGTCAAAGGCGTCCGTCAGGTCGTCAAGCTCAGTGACGCCGTCGCCGTCGTTGCGGATCATACTGGCGCTGCCCGGAAAGGGCTCGCGGCGCTGCAGGTCTCCTGGAATCTTGGCCCTAGTGCTTCTCTCAGCACGGAAGAGCTCGAACGCCTTGCCGATGCCGCCATGGCCGGCGATGCGCTGGTCGCCGTGAACGAGGGCGACGTCGCGGCGGCCGAGGCCACGCATGAGCGCGGCCTTGAAGCCGTCTATCGCCTGCCCATTCTCCCGCACACCGCGATGGAGCCGATGAATTGCACGGTGCATGTGCGCCCCGATTCCTGTGATATCTGGGTGGGCACGCAAGTCGCAGGCCGGGCGCGCAATGCGGTCGCCGAACTGCTGGGTTTGCCCGTCGACAAGGTGGTCGTCCATAACCATCTCCTTGGCGGCGGTTTCGGCCGCCGGCTCGACCATGATGGGGTGCTCATGGCGGCACGGATGGCCCAGCATATTGCGGGACCGGTGCAGGTCGTGTGGAGCCGTGAGGAGGACATACGGCACGATTCGTATCGTTATCTCAATCTCAGCCGGATCAATGTTCGGCTCGGCGCGGACGGACTGCCGGTGTCGTGGCGCCACCGAGTCGTAGGACCGGCGATCATGGCGCGCTTCCTGCCGATCTTCTTCAAGGATGGAATCGACCTGGATATCGTCGAAACGGCCGAGAGTCCCTACGGCATTGCCAACAGACGTGTGGAATTCGTACGCCATGAAGCGCCGGACGGCATGCTCACCGGCAACTGGCGCGGCGTGGGGCCGACGCGAAACGCACCCGCCGTTGAAGGCGGGATCGATGAAGCCGCCCATCTCGCTGGCATCGATCCGGTTGACTATCGCCGGCGGCTGCTTGGCGGCAATCCTCGCCTAAAAGCCGCGCTTGACCTCGCTGCCGACAAAGCAGGATGGGGGAGCGATCTGGGGCCGGACCGTGGCCGTGGCATTGCGCTATTGTCGGCATTTGGAAGTTTTGCAGCGCTCGTCGCACAGGTGCATGTCGACCAGCGCGGCTCGCTCAAGGTCGAGCGGATTGTGGCTGCGGTCGACTGCGGCGTCGTGGTCAATCCCGAGATATTGCGCCAGCAGGTCGAGAGCGGCGTGGTCTATGGGCTGAGCGCGACGCTTTACGGGCGCCTGACCGTGAAGCAGGGCGCCATCGTCGAAAGCAATTTCGATGACCAGCCGGTGCTGCGCATGAATGAGTGCCCGCCGATCGAGGTTCATCTCATCGAGAACGAGGAAGCTCCGGGTGGCGTCGGCGAATTGGCGACACCCGGCGTCGCGCCGGCGCTCCTGAATGCGATCTTTGCCGCCACCGGCGAGCGCCTGCGCAGGCTGCCTATCGGCACGACAGGCCTGAGCAGGAGCTGAGGATGCAACTAACCCGGGAATTTTCACGCTTGAGCCTCATCTTGGCGGTAGCGGCGTTCGCCATCGTCACGACGCTCGCCATCCGCAACGTGGTTGCCGACAGCCCGACATCCACGGCGGACGCGTTGAAAAGCCCTGCCGATTTCGACGCCATCGCGGATACCGCCGCGCGCTCGAGCGCGCTTTTTACCGAGGCGGCCAAAGTCATCACCGATCCGCGTTGCATGAATTGTCATCCGGCCACCCGCAGTCCGACGCAGGGCGACGACATGCATGCACATATGCCGCCGATGATGGCTGGCGAGAGCGGAAAGGGGGGCGCCGGCCTCAATTGTCATGCCTGCCATCGCTTCGGCAACACGGCACTGGCGGGAAGCCGGGTCGGCTCGGTGCCCGGTGCCGAGCACTGGCTGCTTGCGCCGGCGAGCATGGCCTGGCAGGGACTGACATTGGGCGAGATCTGCCGTCAACTGAAAGATCCCACGCGCAATGGCGGTCGCTCGCTCGCCGACATCCACAAGCATGTCAGCACCGATCACCTGGTCGGCTGGGCTTGGCATCCCGGTGAGGGACGCCGCCCCGCTCCCGGGACCCAGGATATTTTCGGCGCGCTGATCAAGGCTTGGATCACGACCGGTGCCGAATGTCCTGCATAATCGTGGCCTGCGCTATTTTGGAGTGGCCAGTTTGTGGTTCGGGCCGATGGTCCCGAGAAATCAATAAACTCCAAAGCTGCCATGTGTGCGGCGTGTGAAGCGGCGGCTTCTCACGAGACCGCGCCTCAAAATTCTCGCGTGCCGCTTTCTCCGCTCGGTCGACGGCCCCGTTGATGGCGGCACCGGTGGACCCGGAAATGGCGAGGGCGGTAGAGGCGGCGGCGCAAGCTCTGTGCGATGCGGGGCATCATGTCGAGGAAGCGGTGCCGCAAATCGACCTTCCGGCGATCGACGAAGCCTGCCTCAATATCTGGTATTACGGTTTCGATGCTTGGCTTGATGAGCTGGGCCGCCTTGCGGGACAAAAGGTCGGTCCACAGACCGTGGAAAGGCAACGCTCAAGTTTTACGAGTTTGCCAAGCGCCAGCGCCCGATGACTACCATCGCGCGCTGAGGGCGTATTCGCTCCTCCGCATCCGCGCCGGCATGTGCTGCTCATGGCGGTGCGGACGGCAAGCCGTCACGGACTTACCTAGCGATAGTTGGGGCCGAGAGATGCGAAGCATCATCGCATCGAGCTTACGTTGTCGATGAATCAGTGTTTCTGTTGTGAACCGGGATGGCGCAACGCGGCTCCTGTCAGTCCTCACATTCACAACAGCGCAGCGCCACAAAAGTTCCAAGATTTTATTTGCCGTTCTTCATCGCCTCATTGCGGATCTGCGACAAGGTCCGCACCGGCGTGATCGCCTCGGGATCGATCAGGCAATGTATGATGGCGGGCTTGCCCGATTCCACCGCGCGCTCGAAGGCAGGCGCGAATTCTTCCGTCGTCTCGACCCGCTCGCCATGGCCGCCAAAGACCTTCGCATAGGCGGAGAAATCCGGATTCTTGAGCAGCGTCGCCGAGATGCGATTGGGATAATCGCGCTCCTGATGCATGCGGATCGTGCCGTACATCGAATTGTCGACGACGATGACGATGAGCGGAATGCCGTACTGGACGGCGGTCGCGAATTCCTGGCCGTTCATCAAAAAGCACCCGTCGCCGGCAAAGGCGACGACGGGACGGTCGGGAAACTGGCGCTTCGCCAGGACTGCCGCCGGCACGCCGTAACCCATCGAGCCCGAGGTCGGCGCCAGCTGCGTGCCGAGCTGGCGGAAGCGGTAATAGCGGTGGATCCAGATGGAGTAATTGCCGGCGCCATTGGCGATGATCGCATCGGCGGGCAGGCGGTCGGAGAGCCAGCGCATGACCTCGCCGTACTGGAATTTGCCCGGCAGTTTGGCGGGTTTGTCGGTCCAGTCGAGGAAGTCCTGGCGCGCCACGCGCGTCGCCTCGGCCCAGGGCGCATCATTGGGCTGGCTGAGCTCGGCCAGGCTCAAGCAGAAGGCATCGGGCGATGCCTGGATCGCCAAGGCCGGCTGATAGACCTTGCCCAGTTCCTCAGGTCCCGGATGGATATGGACGAGGGTCTGGCGCGGCGTCGGCACATTGATGAGCGAATAGGACGAGGACGGCATCTCCGACATGCGGGCGCCCAGGAGCACCAGGAGATCGGCTTCCTTCACGCGCGCCGCGAGCTTGGGATTGGGGCCGATCCCGACATCGCCGACATAGTTGGGATGATCGGCCGGGAAGAGGTGGGCGCGGCGGAAGGAGGTGGTGACGGGGAGCGCGAATTTCTCGGAAAAGGCGATGAAGGATTTCTGCGCCTCCTCGCTCCAGCGCGAGCCGCCGAGGATGAAGAGCGGCCTCTTCGCCTGGCGCAGCAGCTCGCCGAAATGCTCCATGGCCTGCGGTCCGGGCCAGGCTTCGACGGGCGTGACCTTGGGGGCGTCGGCGACGTCGGCCGTCTCGGTCAGCATGTCTTCCGGCAAGGCGATGACGACCGGGCCGGGCCGGCCCTGGCAAGCGACGCGGAAGGCGCGCGCCACGAGTTCCGGCAACCGCTGAGCGCTGTCGACCTCGACCACCCATTTCGCGATCGAGCCGAAGAAGGCCTTGTAGTCGACTTCCTGGAAGGCCTCGCGCTCGCGCATGCCGCGCTCGACCTGGCCGATGAACAGGATCATCGGGGTCGAATCCTGGGCGGCGATGTGGACGCCGTGGCTGGCATTGGTGGCGCCGGGGCCACGGGTCACGAAGCAGATGCCGGGCTTGCCGGTGAGCTTGCCATAGGCTTCCGCCATCATGGCGGCACCGCCTTCATTGCGGCAAACGAGGATGTCGATCCTGGCATCGTGCAGCGCGTCGAGCACCGCGAGATAGCTTTCGCCCGGAACGCAGGCCAGGCGCTCGACGCCCTGGACCAGCAACTGGTCGACCAGGATCTGGCCGCCGGTTCTTTTTGTCATGTCATTCCCTCTTTTATGTATTGCGCATGATCAAATCGTAAAACCGGCGAGATGGCCGGGTACATGGCCGGGTTAAACCCGGCCATCCAGCCCGGCCATGAACTTTTCCGGATCATGCGCTAGATATCGAATTTGACGCCCTGCGCCAGCGGCAGTGCGCGGCCGTAATTGATGGCGCTGGTGACGCGCCGCATATAGGCCTTCCAGGCATCGGAGCCGGATTCGCGGCCGCCGCCGGTCTCCTTCTCGCCGCCAAAGGCGCCGCCGATCTCGGCGCCGGACGAGCCCATATTCACATTGGCAAGGCCGCAATCGGAGCCCGAGGCCGAGAGAAAGCGCTCCGATTCGCGCAAGTCGGTGGTGAAGATCGCCGAGGACAGGCCCTGCGGCACGGCATTGTGGAGCGCCAGCGCCTCGTCGAAGTCCTTGTAGCTCAGCACATAGAGAATGGGCGCGAAGGTCTCGGCCAGCACCGGGCCGGTCTGGGCCGGCATCTCGACCAGCGCGGGCGCGACGTAATAGGCCTCATCGCCCAGCGCCGTGACGCGCTTGCCGCCATGCACCTTGCCGCCGGCTTGCGTCGCGGCGGCGAGCGCCTTCTGCATCGCCTCATAGGCTCGCTTGTCGATGAGCGGGCCGACCAGCGTGGCGGACGACATGGGGTTGCCGATGGCCACCGTCTCATAGACTTGTCTGAGGCGCGGCACGAAACTCTCATAGACGCTCTCATGCACGATGAGGCGGCGCAGCGACGTGCAGCGCTGGCCGGCGGTGCCGATCGCCGAGAAAGCGGTGGCGCGCAAAGCCAGATCGAGATCGGCGGACGGGCAGAGGATCGCGGCATTGTTGCCGCCGAGCTCGAGAATGGCGCGCCCGAAGCGGCGGGCGAGGCGCTCGCCGACGATGCGGCCCATGCCGGTCGAGCCCGTCGCCGAGACGAGCGGCACGCGCGGATCATCGACGAGGATCTCGCCGACATCGCGGCCGCCGATGAGAAGGGTGACGAGGTCTTTGGGCACACCCTCGAGCTTGGCGGCGGCGCGGCGGAACAGCGCCTCGGTCGCGATCGCGGTGAGCGGCGTCTTCTCCGAGGGTTTCCAGATCACCGGATTGCCGCAGACGAGGGCCAAGGCGGCATTCCACGACCAGACCGCGACGGGGAAGTTGAAGGCGGTGATGACGCCGGTCGGGCCCAAGGGATGCCATTGCTCCATCAGGCGATGGTCGGCGCGCTCGCTCACCATGGTGAGGCCATAGAGCTGGCGCGACAGGCCGACGGCGAAATCGCAGATGTCGATCATCTCCTGCACTTCGCCCAGGCCTTCGGTCAGGATTTTGCCGGTCTCGATGGTGACGAGGCGACCGAGGCCTTCCTTCTCGGCGCGCAATTCATTGCCGAGCAAGCGGATGAGCTCGCCCCGCACCGGGGCAGGGACGAGGCGCCAGGTGCTAAAAGCTTGCACCGACCGGCCGATCGCTGCCTTGGCCTCGGCGGCATCGGTGAGCCTGACCCGGGCAATGACCTCGCCCGAAATCGGCGAACGGACATCATGATTGCCGTCGGTCAGGCGTTCCGGGGGGAGGCCGAGCCTGGCGAAGAATTGGGCGACATCGCGGGCGAGGCTCGGGCTTTTCTCAGGCTTGTTCATTCAAGTCTCCAGATGATCCGGGACGTCTTCTAGAACCGGACGCCCAGAAGGGGAAACCGGTTTTTCGGAAAGAAGGTATTCGCAAATGGAAATCGTCCGCGCGAAGAAAGAGGCGGCCTGATATTGCCGTCGAGCCGGCCGCTAATGGCTCATTCTCCCAAGGCTTGCCTGTTTGATTTTGTCCATCCGCCTGCGGCTCTCACGATTGATCTGATAAATCCATTATTTTCAATTTCATTTCATTTAGTTAGGTCTTGTCAGAATTTGTTTGAGCGGCGGTCGGCAGCGCAAGACTTGGCGCCCCGCCTGCCTATTCCAACTTTTCTGTTAGTTGTTCTCTTTATGTTTCTTTGGCCGGAATGCCGTGATTTGGGCCGTTCGCGAGATGTTTTTTATCAGGGGGAGTCGTAGCGGAAGAGGGCGCATCCCCTAGACCGAGGAATGCCTTGCGGGTGGAGAAGACGGCTTGACCTCGGGTTTACTTCTTGTTGTGGCCTCGTTCAGGGCTATCGCAGCGGATCTTGCGTCGATTCTTTGTTTGTTCGCTTCAGGTTCTCATGTCCTTTAATATAAACAATAAAAAACAATAGTTTAAATAAAGGCTTGCCATGAGAACAAAAAAAGTACATTATGACGACATCGCCGTTGTTCGAGACTCATTTGCACCGGCGGAACCCTTGTGAAATAAGGAGCAGCGGCGATGGCGACGGGGCAAACGAATCTTAGAGTTGTCGAGAACACGAATATGGACAAGAGCAAGGCTCTGGATGCAGCGCTGAGCCAGATCGAGCGCGCCTTCGGCAAGGGCTCGATCATGAAGCTCGGCACGACCCAGTCGCTCGACATCGCTGCGATTTCGACAGGCTCGCTCGGGCTCGATATCGCGCTCGGCATCGGCGGCCTGCCCAAGGGCCGGGTCATCGAGATCTACGGGCCGGAATCCTCAGGCAAGACCACGCTCGCTTTGCAGACGGTCGCCGAAGCCCAGAAGAGGGGCGGCATCTGCGCCTTCGTCGATGCCGAACATGCGCTCGATCCGGTCTATGCGCGCAAGCTCGGCGTCAATGTCGACGACCTCCTGATCTCGCAGCCCGACACCGGCGAGCAGGCGCTCGAAATCGCCGATACGCTGGTGCGCTCCGGCGCCATCGAAATCCTGGTCATCGATTCCGTAGCGGCGCTGACGCCGCGCGCCGAGCTCGAAGGCGAGATGGGCGACAGCCTTCCCGGCCTCCAGGCGCGGCTGATGAGCCAGGCTCTGCGCAAGCTCACCGCCTCGATCTCCAAGTCGAACTGCATGGTGATCTTCATCAACCAGATCCGCATGAAGATCGGCGTCATGTTCGGCTCGCCCGAAACGACCACCGGCGGCAATGCCCTCAAATTCTACGCTTCCGTCCGCCTCGACATAAGGCGCATCGGCCAGATCAAGGAGCGCGAGGAGGTGGTCGGCAACCAGACCCGCGTCAAGGTGGTCAAGAACAAGGTGGCGCCACCCTTCAAGCAGGTCGAGTTCGACATCATGTATGGCGAAGGCATCTCCAAGACGGGCGAGCTCATCGATCTCGGCGTCACCGCCGGCATCGTCGAGAAATCCGGCTCCTGGTATTCCTACAATGGCGAGCGCATCGGGCAGGGGCGTGAGAACGCGAAAACCTTCCTCAAGCAGAATGCCGATGTGGCGGAAGCCATCGAGCAGGCGATCAGAGCCAATGCCGGGCTGATCGCCGCCAAGATCACCAATTCTTCCCCCGACGAGGCGGCCGAATAGCTCCTTTCCATTCCGGCCTTCCCTCACCCATCCCCAGGCCGGCTAAAGGTGTGAAGCCTCACACCGTCGGGCGTCCTCCTTGCCCCGGGAGGACGCCCTTTCGGCGTTGCATAGAGGGCTTCGCACGCCGCCTGATCCGGTGGCCCTTTTTATCCTTTCCGGAACCCCGCTCCCGGGTGGACATGGGCGTCCTCAATCCTTAAAACAGCGCACCCTGTTTTCAACCGAACGTTTTCAACTGGACTTGACCCCCATGACCGGCCTTGCGCAGATCCGCTCCACTTTCCTCGACTTCTTCCGGAAGCAGGGGCATGAGGTCGTGGCCTCTTCGCCGCTCGTGCCGCGCAACGATCCGACACTCATGTTCGCCAATTCGGGCATGGTGCAGTTCAAGAACGTGTTCACCGGCGCCGAGAAGCGGCCCTACCGGCGCGCCACCACGGCGCAGAAATGCGTGCGCGCCGGCGGCAAGCACAATGACCTCGACAATGTCGGCTATACCGCGCGGCATCACACCTTCTTCGAGATGCTCGGCAATTTCTCCTTCGGCGACTATTTCAAGCCCGACGCGATCGATTGGGCATGGACGCTGGTCACCAAGGAATTTGCGCTGCCCAAGGAGAGACTCACCGTCACCGTCTTCTCGGAGGACGATGATGCCTTTGCGCTGTGGAAGAAGATCGCAGGGCTCCCGGAAAGCCGCATCATCCGCATCCCGACCTCGGACAATTTCTGGGCCATGGGCGATACCGGGCCTTGCGGCCCATGCTCGGAAATCTTCTTCGATCATGGCGACAAGATCCCGGGCGGTCCTCCGGGATCGCCGGACGCCGACGGCGACCGCTTCATCGAGATCTGGAACCTCGTCTTCATGCAGTTCGAGCAGGTGACCAAGGATGAGCGCATCACTCTGCCGCGGCCTTCGATCGATACCGGCATGGGGCTCGAACGCATCTCGGCGGTGCTGCAGGGCACGCATGACAATTACGAGACCGACCTGTTCCGCTCGCTGATCGCGACGATCGTGGAAGAGACCAATGTGCCGGCGACGGGCAAGCACAAGGCCTCGAACCGCGTCATCGCCGATCACTTGCGGGCATCGTCCTTCCTCATCGCCGACGGCGTGCTGCCGTCCAATGAGGGCCGCGGCTATGTGCTGCGCCGGATCATGCGCCGCGCCATGCGCCATGCCGAGCTGCTCGGCGTCAAGGAGCCCTTGCTGTGGAAGCTGGTGCCGGCGCTGGTGCGCGAGATGGGCGGCGCTTACCCTGAGCTCACCCGTGCCGAGGCCTTGATCGAGGAGACCCTCAAGCTCGAAGAGACGCGCTTCCGCAAGACGCTGGAGCGCGGCTTGAGCATCCTCGACACTGAATCGGCAACCCTCGGCAAAGGCCAGGTCTTCTCCGGCGAAACGGCGTTCAAGCTCTATGACACCTATGGCTTCCCGCTCGACCTCACCCAGGACGCGCTGAAGCCGCGCGGCATCAGCGTCGATACCGAAGCTTTCGGCAAGGCGATGGCGAAGCAGCGCGAGGATGCGCGCCAGGCCTGGAAGGGCTCGGGCGAGGCCAAGACCGACACGATCTGGTTCGACATCCGCGAGCGCGTCGGCGGAACGGAGTTCCTGGGCTACGACACCGAGAAGGCCGAGGGCGTCATCAGGACGATCGTCGCCGACGGCAAGGAAGTCGGCGAGCTGAAGGCCGGGGCCAAGGGCACGCTGGTGCTCAACCAGACGCCATTCTATGGCGAATCGGGCGGCCAGACCGGCGATCACGGGGTGATCCGCACGGCCGACGGCACGCTGTTCCGCGTCACCGACACGCAGAAGCGGGTCGGCGATCTCATCGTCCACCAGGGCGTGCTCGAGAAGGGCGCGCTCAAGGCGGGCGATGCGGTCGAGCTCGATGTCGACCATGTCCGGCGCTCGGGCAACCGCCAGCATCATTCGGCGACCCATCTCCTGCATGAGGCGCTGCGCGAGACGCTGGGCCATCATGTGGCGCAGAAGGGATCGCTGGTCGATCCGGAGCGCCTGCGTTTCGACTTCTCGCATAACAAGGCGATGACGTCTGAAGAGATCGCCGCGGTCGAGGCGATGGCGAATGCCGTCGTCCTGCAGAATGACGAGGTCAATACCCGCCTGATGAGCGTCGATGAGGCGATCGCGGAGGGCGCCATGGCGCTGTTCGGCGAGAAATATGGCGATGAGGTCAGGGTCGTGTCGATGGGCCTGAGGCCGGAAGGCAACAACCGGCGGATCTATTCGCTCGAGCTGTGCGGCGGCACCCATGTGCGGCGCACCGGCGATGTCGGGCTCATCAAGATCATCTCCGAAAGCGCCTCCGCTGCAGGGGTCAGGCGCATCGAGGCGCTCGCCGGCGAGGCGGCGCGGCGTCATCTCGAGACGCAGGACAGGCGCCTGCTGGCGGCGGCCTCGGTGCTGCGCGTGACGCCGTCGGACGTCGTCGAGCGCATCGAGACATTGCTCGACGAGCGCAAGAAGCTCGAGCGCGAGCTCGCCGATGCCAAGCGGCAGCTGGCGCTCGGCGGCGGCTCGTCCAAGGGCGATGAAGGAATTTCGGAAGCGGGCGGCATCAAGCTGATGACCCGGGTGATCAAGGGCATCAATGCCAAGGACATGAAGAGCCTGGTCGACGACGGCAAGGCGAAGCTGGGCTCGGGCGTCGTGGCGCTGATCGGCCTCAATGAAGAGGGCCGCGCCGGGCTCATTGTCGGCGTGACGCCCGATCTCACGCAGCGCTTCAATGCCGTCGACCTGGTGCGCATCGGCTCGGAAGTCTTAGGCGGCAAGGGCGGCGGCGGCCGTCCCGACATGGCGCAGGCCGGCGGCCCCGACGCGTCCAAGGCCGAAGCGGCGCTCAAGGCTATCAAGGACGCCGTCGCCGCCTGATCCGATTTCGTTGTATGATGCGCGGCCGTTCGATTCCACAAATAGCGGCCGAAAGGAAGCGCATGGCCCCGGTCTCGGCGCGCCGCAGGGTCTATGAGATCATCGAGCCCGGCATCAGGCGCGACAGCCCCGCGCTCTGGTTCGAGCGTGCGTCGATCCTGATCATCCTGGCAAGCGTCGCCGGTGCCGTCGGCTCGACCGTTCCCGGCCTCGATCCCCGGATCCTGGCCAACCTGCGCAATGCGGAGCTTGTCTTTGGCCTGTTCTTTCTCTGCGAATATGCCGCCCGCCTGTGGACGGCGCCGGAGCACCCGGTCTTTGGCGGCGAGAAGGGGCGTGGGCTCATCGCCTATCTGGCCTCGCCTTTGATGCTGCTCGATCTGGTCGGCGTCCTGCCGCTCCTGCTGCTCATCGCCCGGCCGCAGGCTTCAGGTCCGATCCTCATCTTCCAGGTGCTGCGCTTTTTCCGCCTGGCGCGCTATTCGCCGGCGCTCGCCACCGTCGGGCGGGTTCTCTCGAATGAATGGCGCCCGCTCATGGCGGCGGGCCTTATCGGTCTCGGCCTCCTCCTCGTCGCGGCGACCGGCATGTATCTCATCGAGCACGACGTCCAGCCCGACCGTCTGGGAAGCATTCCCGCCGCCATGTATTGGGCGGTCGTGACCGTGGTGACCGTCGGCTATGGCGATGTCGTGCCCGTGACGCCGCTCGGCAAGCTTTTCACCGGCTTCGTCATGCTGTGCGGGCTGATTTTCTTCGCGCTTCCGGTCGCGATCATCGCCACCGGTTTCCTGGCCGAGATCCGGCGGCGGGACTTCATCGTGAATTACGGCATGGTGGCGCGGGTTCCGGCGTTTACAGGGCTTGACGGAGCCGCACTTGCCGAGCTTGTCAGCCTCCTCAGGGCGCGAAAATTTCCGCCCGACACGATCATCATCCGCAAAGGCGATGAAGGCGACAGCATGTATTTCATCGCGTCCGGCGAGGTAGAGGTCGTGCTGCCGCGCCGGTCGATCAGGCTTACGGAAGGCGATTTCTTCGGCGAGGTGGCGGTGCTCGGCCGCGTCCGGCGAACGGCGACGGTGATCGCGCGACGAACCGCGGAGCTCCTCGTGCTCGATGCCGCCGACGTCGTCAAGTTCATGGAACAGAATCCGCGTGTCGAGGCTGTCTTGCGCGAAGCCATGACGGCCCGGCAAATGACTCAGGAAGAAGAGCCCGCCTGATCGATCGGCAATGCCGTCGTCTCCTTGATCTTCTCCATCACGAAGCTTGCCGACACGTCGGTCAGCGCGATGCGGGCGATGAGGCGCTTATAGAGATCGTCATAGCCCGCTATGTCGCTGACCACCGCCTGGAGAAGGTAGTCGGTCTCGCCCGTGGTGCGGTAGACGCCGATGATCTCGGGGAATTCGCGGACCGCGCGGGAGAATTTCTCCAGCCACTTCTCCTCATGCTGGGCCGTGCGGATGGCGATGAAGGCGGTGAGGCCGAGGCCGAGCTTCGCCGCATCGAGCAAGGCGACGCGCCCCTTGATGACGCCCGCCTCTTCGAGCGCCTTGATCCGGCGCCAGCAGGCATTGCGCGACAGGCTGATGCGCTCGGCCAGCTGATCGACGGTCAGCGTCGCGTCGCGCTGCAGCTCGGCCAGGATGGCGCGGTCGGTTTTATCCAGCATATTGGGATAATATCCCAATATTTGCCTTCGGAGCAATCATATTTGGGACGAAATCACGCGAATCTCGTGAGAATATCTGTGTCTGTTCCAGTTTGGAGGAAGCCCCATGATGCAGCGCCTTTTCTTCGCCCATCCGCACAAGGTCGGCGAGGGCTATTTCGAGCATATGCTCTTCGCGCTCACCTTCAGCGGACGGCTGTTCAAGGCCGCGGGCGCCGCCTTCCTGCACGCCTTCGTTCCCGCGCTCTGCGAGACCACGGCCTCGCAGGCGATCATCGACATGCATGCGGAGATCGCGGCGCGGCGCAAGGCGATGGCGCAAAGCGGCGCCGTCAGCGCTTCGGCGGCCACTCGGCCGTATCATGGTCAGGGTGCTGCAAGCTCCTGAGCTTCGCCATATCATCGGGGCTGCGGTAGTCCTCGGTCTTCTGGCGCGGCAGGCCGGAGAGCGACTTGAACCATGTGAGCTCGGCCTCGACGCCCGCCTGCTCGATGGGTGCGGCCTTTTCCGGATCATCGAGCGTCCCGATGGCGATCTCATAAGTAGGATCGCCATCTTCCTTCATATGGAGCGGGGTGCCGCATTGGGTGCAGAAGCCCCTGGCGACGATGGCCGATGAGCGGAATTCCGCCGGCCGGCCGCGCGTCCAGGTGAGCTGCGCCACAGGAACGGAGACGAGGGCCGCGCCCCAGCTCCCGAAGGCCTTCTGGCACATGCGGCAATGGCAGATGCCGGGCCGGCCCAAGGGACCGTCAATGCGATAGCGTACCGCACCGCATTGACAGCCGCCTGTGAAGACCGGTCCAGCCATATTCGTCTCCTTTGATCGGAGCCCACCCTTATCCGAAGGGCCTGCCAATTTCCGTCAGCAGACCCACGCTGGAAGTGTTGTCGGGCGCATAGCCTTATCCGAAAAGTCTGGATGGCCGCCTCAAGGGCGGCCATGGACTTTTCGGGGCTATGCGTCAGGCCATCGCCTTCTGCAGCGCCTTGTCGACGGCGTCGATGAAGCCCTCGGTCGACAGCCAGGCCTGGTCGGGACCGACCAGCACCGCAAGGTCCTTCGTCATCTTGCCGCTCTCGATCGTCGCCACCGTCACCTCTTCGAGCGTGCGGGCGAATTTCTTCAGCGCCTCGTTGTTGTCGAGCTTGGCGCGATGCGCGAGGCCGCGGCTCCAGGCGAAGATCGAGGCTGTCGAATTGGTCGAGGTCTGCTTGCCTTCCTGATGCAGCCGGTAATGGCGCGTGACCGTGCCGTGGGCCGCTTCCGCCTCGACCGTCTTGCCGTCGGGCGTCATCAGCACCGAGGTCATGAGGCCGAGCGAACCGAAGCCCTGGGCCACGGTGTCGGACTGCACGTCGCCGTCATAGTTCTTGCACGCCCAGACATAGCCGCCGGTCCATTTGAGCGCCGAGGCCACCATGTCGTCGATCAGCCGGTGCTCATAGAAGATATTGCGCTTCTCGAACTCCGCCTTGAACTCCTTGTCGTAGATCTCCTGGAAGATGTCCTTGAAGCGTCCGTCATAGACCTTGAGGATGGTGTTCTTGGTCGACAGATAGACCGGGTAGTTGCGGTTGAGGCCGTAATTCAGGGACGCGCGGGCGAATTCCTTGATCGACTCATCGAGGTTGTACATCGCCATGGCGATGCCCGATCCCGGTGCGGAGAAGACCTCATGCTCGATGGTCTTGCCGTCCTCGCCGACGAACTTGATCGAGAGCTTGCCCTTGCCGGGGAATTTGAAGTCGGTGGCGCGGTACTGGTCGCCATAGGCGTGGCGGCCGACGATGATCGGCTTGGTCCAGCCCGGCACCAGGCGCGGCACGTTCGAGCAGATGATCGGCTCGCGGAAGATGACGCCGCCCAAGATGTTGCGGATCGTGCCGTTGGGCGACTTCCACATCTGGTGGAGATTGAACTCTTTCACCCGCGCCTCGTCCGGCGTGATGGTGGCGCATTTGACGCCGACGCCGTGCTTCTTGATGGCATTGGCGGCATCGATGGTGACCTGGTCCTTGGTCTTGTCGCGGTTCTCGATGGAAAGATCGTAATATTCGAGCGGGATGTCGAGATAGGGATGGACGAGCTTGGTCTTGATCAGCTCCCAGATGATGCGCGTCATCTCATCGCCATCCAGCTCGACCACCGGATTTGCGACCTTTATTTTTGCCATGGAACCAGCCTCTTCATGCTTGGATGTTCGGAAGGAGCCGTGCCTATAGCAAGCAGGTGGAGGATGAGCAAATCCCGAAGTAGGAAGCACGGCCCATCGTTTCCCCCTCTCCCGTCCGTAGGATGGGAGAGGGTGCCCGAAGGGCGGGTGAGGGCTCTTTGTCTCAGCAAGGAATGCTCGTTGAGATCAGCACGTGCTGCGCAAAAGAGCCCTCATCCGGCCTATCGGCCACCTTCTCCCACGCTTTGCGCGGGAGAAGGGAAAATGTCTCAGAGCCAGTTGCCCATGAGGATGAAGGCCGACCAGAAATAGGGATGCTGGAAGCCGGGTTCGGCCAAGGGCGCATCGGCGGCTGAGATGTCGACGACCTCATTGGCCGAGCGCGAGGCGGTGACCATCCCGGCAGGCGCCATCTCGCCCTTCAGCATGGCGATCTGGGCGCGGCGCAAGGCTGTGGCCTTGTCGAGGCCTTCCGCCAAAAAGCCTTTGTAAAAGCCCGACATCAGCAGCGATGTCGATGAGTCGGCGATCGGCCACAAGGTCGCCATGACCGAAGAAGCGCCGCGCTTCTGGACGACGGACGCGAAGCTCTCGATCTCCGCTCCCGTCTGATCGACGCCGCCCGCCGTCTCGCAGGCCGACAAAGCGAGAAGGTCGAGATCGGTCAATCTGAATTTCTCGTCCTTGCGGAATTCATCGAGCGACAGGCTGCGGCCGTCGCCCAGGAGCAACACTGACTTGCCGGCATCGCCCGGCACCAGGCGGAAGTGGCTTGCGACATGGAGATAGAGCGGATGCGCCTTCAGCGCATCGCCGAGCGACAGGTTGCTGAAATCCTCATCCATGCGCGGGAAACCGCCGAGATGGCCCTTGGCGTCCTTGCCGTCGAAAATGGCCTCGAGCTCCTCGGCAACGCCGGGCAGGGGCGCGAAGCCCACATGCTCCTTGGTGACGCCGAAGCCCGCCGCCTTGCTGCGCTCGCGCGGCGTGGCTTCGTAGCGCGTATTGGCGGCCGTCGTCGAAAGGGCGATGGCATAGTCCTCGATCAGATAACGCTCGCCGGTATGGAGTGCGGCCAAGGGCACATAGCGCAGGACGCCGCTCAGATTGAACATGAGGACATCGGCATGTGACGACTTGAGCTCGGCCTCGACCGGCTTCACCAATATGTCGTAGAGCCGCTTGAGATGAAGCTTCGCGTCGGGATCGCGGCGGGATGTGGCGCTCCAGGCCCTGAACACGAGAAGCGCCATCTCCTTGCGCCCGACCGGCACCGATTTGTGGATGCCGGTGCGTTCCGTCGTCAGGAAGATGTGAAGTGCGGTGTCGAGGCTCGCGATCTGCAATTCGACCGCGCGTCCTTTCATGGTCTTGAGACGCTCCTGAGTGGCGTCGACCAGATCGAGATCGAGCTTCCCGACCTCGCGCTCGATCTGGCGATCGGCATTCGCCACCTCGTCCAGAAGGGCCTCGATATCGGTCTGCTGCTTGCGGAACTGCTGGGAGAGTGTCGTTTCCAAAGCCTGAACGAGGCGTTCTTCGTCCTTGCTGAGGCCGATATCGGCGGCCTTCTTCTTCAGCTTCTCGATCTCACGGGCCGCCGTGATCGGCGCGTCGACCAGATCCATGATCTGGCCCGAGAGATCGGACTCGGTCGGCGTCAGGGCGGCGCGGCCATCGACATCGGCGGCTTCCGCGTCGTCGCGGCGGACGAAATCGAACAATTCCTGCTGCTTGATCAGGTCGAGGACCTGCTGGGCTTCCTGCAGGCGCCCGGCGGTGATCAGCATATTGGCCAGATATTCGTAGAGCTCGCGATAGCGCGCCGCGAGCGCCTTGGTGAGCTCCTCGGGAAGATTGCGGTTCTGGGCGCGAATCTCCTGGTTGATATTGACCGCCATCTTGGCGAAGGCGATGGCGGCATTGAGATTGCCCTGCTGATTGAGAACCTGCGACAGCGACCAGTAGCTTTGCCGCAAGTCCTCGGGCGCAGCCTGCTTGTGCAGGCTGCGGATGCGCAAGGCGCGCAGGCCATAGGTCAGGGCCTCGCTGTTGAGGCCGATGCGCGCGGCGGAGCTCGCGAGGTCGGAATAGACATCGGCGATGCGCCGATGATTCGGACCAAAAATGCTCTCATAGATTTTGGCCGCCTTGAACAGAGGTGGCCGGGCCTCGGTGAATTTCCGGTTCTCGCGATAGATGCCGCCGAGGCGGTGATAGGCGGAAGCCACGCGGTCATGCGTCGCGCCATAGGCGGCAACATAATGCTCGATCGAAAGATTCTGGACGCGCGTGGCTTCATCGAGACAGCCGGCGCGGACGAAGGCGACGCTGACATCATCGAGGACTTCCGGGATGCGCCGCTGGGCGCGCGAGTCGGGGCCTGTGTAAATGCGCAAGGCCGCCCCCAGATCCTTGAGAGCCGCTTCCGACTTTCCCATGCCGCGATTGATGGTCCCGGCGAAATGAAGCGCCAAGGCCGTGGTGCGATGCCCATCGCCCAGCCGGTCGCGGCTGAGCGTCACCGCCTCATTGGCCAGCGCCAGAGCCGTTTCGCGATTGCCCAGGCGCGCATGCAGGCTCGCCGTGTCGATGAGAAGCTCGGCGAGGCGGCTCGTCTCGGCGGGAAGGTTGGCTTCATAGATCTCGCGCGCCGTCCGGAAGGCCGAAAGAGCGGCCTCGAACTGCGTCATGTTGAGATCGATCTTGCCGATATTGTGGAAAGCAAGCGCGACCTTGGGATGCTTTTCGCCGAGAACGGCTTCATAGGCCGTCCGGGCTGAGTCATACATGGCGCGCCCGCTCAGGCGATCGCCTTTGTTGGTGTAGGTCTGAGCGAGCTCCATCTGGAGATCGCCGAACTCGGCGCGCCGGTTCAACCCTGAGTCCTGATAGATGCGGGCCGCGGCCGCCAGCGCATCGACCGCCTGCTCATATTGCGCCGCATCGCGATAATCGCGCGCCAGCAGGCGATAGGCTGCCGCTGCCCGGTTGCTCTTTTCGCCGTATTTACGGATGGCATCGGCAAGCCGCTTGCGCGTTTCCGCGATCTTGGATTCCTTCTGGGCGGCGCGCTCGGCCGGATCGAGCGAAGACGTGACCGGGCGCTGCGGAACCTGCGGCATGGATTTCTGCCGCCCGCCGGCAGCGATCTCATAGATGCTCAACGCATCCGGACAAGCGAGCTTCACCGCGGCGCTGTCGGGCAGCGGCACAACCGCTTCCGGCGGCGGCGCGGCGGCATCCTGGGCCTCGGCAACCATAGAGGCGCCGCCCAGCGCCATAAGCACCATGGCGGCCTTGATCAGAAGGCGCATCATCAATGCGATCCGGCCATTTGGACCCGCAAGCCTATTGAACCTCCACGATTGACGCAAGGTCCTGTTGCGCCAGCGCTTTTGACAGGGACGAGGGCAGGGCGCATATCGTCGGCGCGATGACCGCCGCCGATTCCTCCCCGCCAGACCGGACCCCGCAGAATTATGCCTTTCGTCACCGCGGATTCCTGTATTACTGGCTGTCACGCCTTCTGGTGGCCTTCGCGACGCAGATCATTTCCGTTGCTGTCGGCTGGCAGGTCTATGACCTGACCCGCGACCCCTTCGATCTCGGCATCGTCGGACTGGTGCAGTTCCTTCCTCTGCTGCTCCTGGTGCTGATCACCGGCGCCGTGGCCGACCGCTATAACCGGCGCGCCATCATGGCGATATGTCTCGTTCTCGAAGCCGCGATCTGCGCCGGACTGCTGGTCATCACCGTGAGCGGCGCCACGAAAGTCTGGCCGATCTTCGCCTTGCTCGCGGTGTTCGGCGTGGCGCGCGCCTTCATGGGACCGGCATCGCAATCGCTCCTGCCCAATCTGGTGCCACCGGCTGCCCTGAGCAACGCGATCGCCTTGAATTCCTCCTCATGGCAGATCGCGACGATTACCGGACCGGTGGCGGGAGGCCTGCTCTACGGACTTTCGGCCACTGCGGCCTATGGAACGGCTCTCGTCCTCATGGCCATCGGCGCGGTTCTTGTCGGCTTGATCCCGAAGCCGGTGCAACGCATCTCGGGCCAGGCAAAAAGCCTTGCGACCCTGTTCGCGGGCTTCCGCTATGTGTGGTCGGAGAAAGTCGTGCTCGGCGCCATCTCGCTTGATCTCTTCGCCGTCCTGCTCGGCGGCGCCATGGCGCTCTTGCCGGTCTATGCGCGCGACGTGCTGCATGCGGGACCCTGGGGCCTCGGCCTGCTGCGCGCCGCTCCCGGCATCGGCGCACTCTTCGTCGCCGGGTGGCTGGCGCGAAATACCATTCGCGATCATGCGGGCATCATCATGTTCATCTTCGTCGCGGGCTTCGGTGTGTTCACCACCGTATTCGGCGCCTCGACGGCGATCTGGCTCTCGGTCCTGGCACTGGCGCTCGCCGGCGCCTGCGACATGATCAGCGTCTATGTGCGCGAAACCCTCATCCAGCTATGGACGCCGGACGAGGTGCGCGGACGCGTGAACGCGGTTAACATCGTCTTCATCGGCGCCTCCAACGAGCTGGGCGAGTTTCGCGCCGGCATATCGGCGGCTTTGTTCGGCGCGGTGCCGGCCGTCGTCTTCGGCGGCATCGGCACCGTCGCCGTCGCTCTTCTGTGGGCGATATGGTTTCCGCAGCTGCGCCGGATACGCCACCTGGACGGCAAGCATTAGCAACGGAGCCCCCGCAAAAAGTCGCAGGCGCGTGATCAGGAAAAGTGGACACCGGTTTTCCGTCCGATCACGCGCCAAAATTAAGAGTCTGGATGGCCGCCTCAAGGGCGGCCATGGAGGCCCGCTGCGACAGATGAGGTGTTGCAACAGTGCTGTGTTTGCCGCAGGTTAGGGGCAACGTCGACATCTGAAGGCTTGCCGCAATGGATGGCTTCGATCCGGTCCTCTTGGCCCGCTGGCAATTCGCCTTCACCGTCAGCTTTCACATCGTTTTCCCCGCCTTCACCATCGGTCTCGCAAGCTATCTCGCGGTGCTCGAAGGCTTGTGGCTCGCAACCGGCCGCAACACCTTTCTGGCGCTCTTCCACTATTGGAAGAAGATCTTCGCCGTCACCTTCGCCATGGGCGTCGTCTCAGGTCTGGTGATGAGCTACCAGTTCGGCACGAATTGGAGCGTGTTCGCCGACAAGGCCGGTCCCGTCATCGGTCCCTTGATGGGCTATGAGGTGCTCACCGCCTTCTTCCTCGAAGCGGGATTCCTCGGCGTCATGCTGTTCGGCCTGAACAAGGTCGGACGCGGCCTGCATTTCGTCGCCACCGCGATGGTCGCCTTCGGCACCTTCCTGTCGGCCTTCTGGATCCTGTCGGCGAACAGCTGGATGCAGACCCCAAGCGGCCATACGGTCAATGCCGCGGGACAGTTCATGCCGGTCGACTGGTGGGCCATCATCTTCAATCCGTCCTTCCCCTATCGCCTGGTCCATATGGTGATCGCGGCCTACCTCACCACGGCGCTTGTCGTCGGTGCGGTCGGCGCCTGGCATCTGTTGCGCGACAGCGTCAACCCGCATGCCCGTGTCATGTTCTCGATGGCGATGTGGATGCTGGCGCTGGTGGCGCCGATACAGGTTCTCGTCGGCGACCAGCACGGCCTCAACACGCTCGAGCACCAGCCGGCCAAGATCGCCGCCATGGAAGGCCATTTCGAGACGCGCGCCGGAGCACCGCTCATCCTCTTCGGCTGGCCCGATATGGAAGCCGAGAAGACGCTTTATGAAGTGGCGATCCCGCAGCTCGGCAGCTTGATCCTCACCCATGACTGGAACGGCGTGGTGCAGGGCCTCAAGGACTGGCCCAAAGAGGACAGGCCCAATGCGACGATCGTCTTCTGGTCGTTCCGCATCATGGTGGGCCTGGGCTTCCTCATGCTGGTGGTCGGCCTGTGGTCGCTCTGGGGACGCTTGCGCAAGAACCTCTATGTTTCGCGACCGCTCCTTGTCGCGGCACTCCTGATGGGGCCCACGGGCTTCGTCGCCGTGCTCGCCGGATGGGTCACCACCGAAGCCGGGCGCCAGCCCTATACCGTCTATGGGCTCCTGCGCACGGCCGACTCGGCGGCACCGGTCGCGGCGGAAGCGGTGGCGGCCTCGCTCATCGCCTTCATCGTCGTCTATTTTGCCGTCTTTGGCGCCGGCATCTTCTATATCCTGCGCCTGATGGCGAAGCCGCCCATCCCGGACGAGCCCGACAGTCCGAGCGATGCGCATTTGCGATCGGCTGGCATCGTGCCGGCGCCGGCGCTCGAATCGGTCGGCGAACTGCAGCCGCAGAGGGAGGGCTTGCGATGACGATCGATCTCGCTTTCATCTGGGCCGCGCTCATCGCCTTCGCCGTCCTTGCCTATGTGGTGATGGACGGCTTCGATCTCGGCATCGGCATATTGTTCCCGTTCTACAAATCGGAAAGCGATCGCGACCGGATGATGAATTCGGTGGCGCCGGTCTGGGACGGCAACGAGACCTGGCTGGTGCTGGGCGGCGGCGGTCTCTTCGCGGTCTTCCCGCTCGCCTATGCCGTCATCATGCCGGCCCTCTATGCGCCGATCATCATCATGCTGCTGGCGCTCGTCTTCCGCGGCGTCGCCTTCGAATTCCGCTGGCGCACCCATCGCGGCAAGTTCCTGTGGGACTGGGCCTTCGCTGCGGGATCGATCGCCGCCACCTTCGCGCAAGGCATAGCGCTCGGCACCATCGTGCAGGGCATTCCGGTGGCCGACCGCGCCTATGCCGGCGGCTGGTGGAACTGGCTGACACCGTTCAGCGTGTTCACCGGCATTGCCCTGGTGGTCGGCTACGCGCTCCTCGGCGCCACCTGGCTCATCCTCAAGACCGATGGCGCGATGCAGGAGAAGTCGCATCGCTTCGCCCTCGTCCTCGGCCCGGCGACCCTCATCCTCATCGGCCTGGTCAGCCTGTGGACGCCGTTCCTCGAGCCGCTCTACATGGAGCGCTGGTTCACCTGGCCGCGCATGCTCTATACCGTGCCGGTGCCGCTGCTCGTGGCGATCGCGGCCTACGTCCTCATCAAGGGCATCCTGCGCCGCGAAGAGCTGACGCCGTTCCTCGCATCGCTGGCGCTCTTCGTGCTGTCCTTCATCGGCATCGGCATCAGCTTCTATCCCTATATCGTGCCGCCGACGCTCACCATCTGGGACGCGGCAGCGCCCGATGAGAGCCTGGGCTTCCTCCTGATCGGCGCCGTCGTCCTCATCCCGATCATCCTCGCCTATACTGCCTATGCCTATTGGGTGTTCCGCGGCAAGGTCGGCACGGAGGGCTATCATTGACGGCGACACCGGGCGACAGGCCCCTCTGGCAAAGGTTTGCCTGGTTCGTCCTGCTCTGGCTCGCCGGCATTGTTGCCGTCGGGGCGGTTGCCTGGGTCATCAGACTGTCTCTCGGGTTATAGGCCGGTTCCTTGCCATTCCGTGCCGTTCCCGCCATAAGAACGGCCGCACTGAACTTTCCTGTCGGATATCATGGTAAAATCGCTGAAATTGGGTGTCGCCGGGCTCGGAACGGTCGGCACCGGGCTTCTGGACCTCCTGGCCAAGCATGGGCCCGAAATCGCGCGCCGCGCCGGCCGTCCCATCGAGATCACCGGCATTTGCGCCAGAGACCGGGCCAAGGATCGCGGCCATGACCTCACCCGCTTCGCCTGGTTCGACGAGCCTCAGGCTCTCGCCCGGTCCGACGCCATCGACGTATTCGTCGAACTGATCGGCGGCGATGGCGATCCGGCGAAATCCGCCGTCACGACGGCGCTCACTTCAGGCAAAGCGGTGGTGACCGCCAACAAGGCGCTCCTCGCCCATCACGGCGTGGCGCTCGCCAGGCTCGCCGAGGACAAGGGCGTCGCGCTCAATTTCGAAGCCGCGGTCGCGGGCGGCATTCCGATCGTCAAGACGATGCGCGAGGCGCTCGCCGGCAACCAGGCGACGAAAGTCTTCGGCATCCTCAACGGCACCTGCAACTACATCCTGACCAAGATGGCTGAGGAGGGGCGCAGCTTCGCCGACGTGCTGAAGGAAGCGCAGCAGCTCGGCTATGCCGAAGCCGATCCCACTTTCGACATCGGCGGCTTCGACACGTCGCACAAGCTCGCCATCCTGGCTTCTCTCGCTTTCGGCGCGGAAGTGAATGTCGCGGAGATCGACATCGAAGGCATCGAGGCGGTGACCCTTGCCGACATCCGCAACGCCAATGAGATGGGCTTCAAGGTCAAGCTGCTCGGCGTCGCGCTGGCGACGGCCGACGGCATCGAGCAGCGCGTGCATCCAACGCTCGTGCCCAAGGGATCGCCGGTCGCCGATACCGACGGCGTCTTCAACGCGGTCGTGGTGCAGAGCGATTTCGCCGGCGACCTGATGCTGGAAGGCCGCGGGGCGGGTGCGCATCCGACCGCCTCGGCGGTGCTCTCCGATATCGCCGATATCGCGCGCGGCAATCTCAGGCCTTCTTTCGGCCTTCCGGCGAAAGACTTGCGCAAATACAAGGCGGCGCCGAAGCGCGCGCATGAAGGCGGCTATTATGTGGCGCTCGAGCTCTATGACAAGCCGGGCGCGGTCGCAGCCATCGCCCGGATCCTTGCGGACGAGAAGGTGTCGATCGAAAGCATCGTGCAGAAGGCTCCCGCGAAGGAAGGCGCCATCGCCTCCTTCATGCTCGTCACACATAAGACACTCGATTCATCCATGCGTCATGCTCTCGCCCGGATCGAAAAAGACGGGCATGTCGCCGCCAAGCCGCGTATGATCCGTATCGAACGGCTTTAGACTTTTCTGGAGGACCCTGATGCTCAATCGCATGCTTACCATCGAGATCGCCCGCGTCACCGAGGCGGCGGCCATAGCCGCGGCGGGCTGGCGCGGCAGAGGCGATGAGAAGCTTGCCGATCAGGCGGCGGTCGATGCGATGCGCCAGGCGCTCAACGCCATCGTCGAGATGGACGGACTCGTGGTCATCGGCGAAGGTGAGCGCGACGAGGCGCCGATGCTCTATATCGGCGAGCATGTCGGCGGCGGCAAAAGCTGGCGCATCGACATCGCGCTCGATCCGCTGGAAGGCACGACGCTGTGCGCCAAGGCGATGCCGAACTCGATCGCCTGCGTCGCCATGGCGGAAGGCGGCAGCCTGCTGCATGCGCCCGACACTTACATGGACAAGATCGCCATTGGCGGCGGCTATCCCGAAGGCACCGTCGATCTCGATCTCTCGCCGCAAGACAACATCGCGCGCCTCGCCAAGGCGAAGGGCGTGCCGATGGCGCAGATCACCGCCTGCATCCTCGACCGGCCGCGGCATGAGAAGATCATCGCCGGCGTGCGCGAGACCGGCGCCTCGGTCAGGCTCATCACCGACGGCGATGTCGCGGGCGTCATCCATACGGCCGATCCGGACGAGACCGGCATCGACATCTATCTCGGCATCGGCGGGGCGCCCGAAGGCGTGCTCGCGGCCGCCGCTCTGCGCTGCATCGGCGGGCAGATGCAGGGCAGGCTCGTGACCTCGAGCGCCGAGCAGAAGGAGCGGGCGCGCAAGATGGGCATCTCCGACTTCAACAAGAAGTTCACGCTCAACGACATGGCCTCGGGCGATGTGATGTTCGCGGCGACCGGCGTCACCGACGGATCGCTCTTGCGCGGCGTGCGCTTCGACAAGGAGCATGTCACGACCGAGACGGTGGTGATGCGCTCGGCCACCGGCACGGTGCGCTGGATCAAGAACCGCCGCCGCGCCGATGCGGGAGATTGAGTCAGCACAATCCAGATGGACAGGCATCAAAAGGCCTATGTGTGCTTACACGTCTTTGAGAGGAAGAGACCTGTCTTGCTGGTCTCTCGCGCAGACGGCGACTGGTGCTTTTTATGCGGTGAAGGCCATGAGAACGTCGCGTCCAATTATCGTGTCGTCGGATTGGGGCATGTGATCGATGATGATCCGAGCCTGTTGCCGGTTCTGGATTTGCCTACCGATTGGGAGGCCGAAAGAACGACGCCTCGTTCACCCTGGATTCGGACCAAAGGCATCCCAGATCAGTAGAATGGCCTGAGGCGGATTTTCATACCGGCAGATCCAGCACCTCATTGGCGCCGAAGCCCATCGATGCATAGGCCGCGAGGCTCTCGGAGCCGCGGCCGCGCGCCGAAGTGAGATAGACGGTCCCGCCGGGAACACCCGTGACCGCCACGCCATTGACGGCCGCCGTGCGCAGAAGTTCGCTGACACGCCGCGCGATGGCCGGTGCCGGATCGATATAGGTCACGGGCCAGGGGGCTACGTCGCGGATCTCTTCGAGCAACAGCGGATAATGGGTGCAGCCGAGCACGACGACATCGGTCATGCGGCCGTCACGCTTGCGGAAGACCGGCGCGATCTCGTTTCTGAGCTCCTCTTTGTCGACAGGCTGGCCCTTGAGCTTCGCTTCGGCAATCTCGGCCAAGCGCTTGGCGCCATGCAGGAACACCTTGCAGTGAAAGGCATAGGTGTGAATGAGCGTCTTCGTATATTCGCGATTGACGGTGCCGGGCGTCGCCAGGACGCCGATGAGGCCCGATTTCGTCTGCTCGGCGGCGGGCTTGATGGCGGGAACGGTGCCGACGAAAGGAACCCGATAGGCCTCGCGCAAGGCGGCGAGCGCCAAGGTGCTGGCGGTGTTGCAGGCAATGACGACGAGATCAGGCCGGGTCTGCGCAATGAGCGAGCCTACGACGGCGACGATGCGCTTGACGAGGGCGGGCTCATCCCAGGCGCCATAGGGAAAGGCGGCATTGTCGGCCGCGTAGATCAAGGTCGCCTTGGGCTCGGCCGCCCTCACCGCCGAGGCGACGGTGAGGCCGCCCATGCCGCTGTCGAAGAGGAGGATGCGCGGGGCGATCATTCGGAGCCCTGGCCTTTCTTCTTGAGATGGGTGCGGGTGAGGGACGAGACGATGCCGCGCAGCGAGCGCACTTCCTGCTCGGTGAGCGCGGCCCTGGCGAAGAGGTTGCGCATGTTGCGGATCATTCCCGGTTTCTTCTCAGGCGTCTTGAAGAAGCCCGCTTCGTCCAATTCACTCTCAATATGATGAAAGAATCCATAAAGCTCGTCTTTCGTCGCCGGGCGGGTATCGGGCGTCATGAGGCCCGGCCCTGAAAGGGCGGGAAGCTCGGGTGTCGCCTGGCCCAGGGTCTCGGCCTCATGCTTGTACCATTCATAGCCGACGAGCAGCACGGCCTGGGCGATATTGAGGGATGCGAAGGCCGGGTTCACGGGAGCGGTGATGATGATATCTGCGAGCGAAACTTCGTCATTATTGAGACCCCAGCGTTCGCGCCCGAAGAGCAGCGCCAGCTTCTCAGCCCGGCCGATCCTCTCGCGCATGTCGGTTCCCGCCTGTTCCGGGGTGATCACCTCCTTGACCATGCCCCGGGGCCGGGCGGTGGTGGCATAGACGCGATGGAAATCCTTGAGGGCCTCATCGAGGGTCGGGTGGATCACGGCCGATTGGATGATCCAGTCGGCGCCCGAGGCCGCTTTCAGCGCCCGCTCATTGGGCCAGCCGTCCCTCGGATCGACAATATGCAACTCATGCAGGCCGAAATTGGCCATGGCGCGCGCCGCCGTGCCGATATTTTCACCAAGCTGCGGATTGACCAGGACGACCGCCGGGGCGGGGCCTGAGGGATGGGCTTGCGTCTTGTCGGTGCCGGCCATGGCGTGTCGCTTAACTTATTCGTGAGCAAGGGAAAATGTCAGGATCGTCACATGCGATCTGTGATTGCGTGATTTGTAAATTGCGTCAATATTGGACCTGTTCGAGGTATGCATGAACGACGGTAAGACGCAACAGACTGATTTCCGCCTCGCCGATCCGGCACAGTTCGCCCGCAACATGGCGAAAGTCTTCGAGCAGGCGGCCCAGATCGCCCGCAACCTCGCCGAGACCGCACCCAATCCGCAACGCGACATGGAAGCCCAGGTCACGCCGATCGAGCAGGTGGTCAAGACGCTGGCCACCGTCGCCCAGTCCTATGCGCAGGATCCGCAAAAGCTCATGGAAGCCCAGATGCGGCTGTGGTCGAGCTATGGCGAATTGTGGCAGTCGGCCTGGCGCAAGGCGCTGGGCGAGGAGGTGGCTCCGGTCGCGGCCCCCGAGCGTGGCGATCGGCGCTTCACCGACAAGGACTGGCAGCAGAACACGGTCTTCGATTTCCTCAAGCAGTTCTATCTCCTGTCGGCGCGCTGGGCGGGCGATCTCGTCGAAGAGGCGCAAGGCCTCGACGACCATACGCGCCACAAGGCCCGCTTCTATGTCGACCAGATCGCCAATGCCGTCTCGCCGTCCAATTTCGCCTTGACCAATCCGGAAGTGCTGCGCGCCACGCTTGCCAGCAACGGCGCCAATCTCATCGAGGGGCTGAAGAACCTCGAAGAGGACATCAAGGCCGGCCAAGGCCGCCTGCGCATCAAGCAGACCGACCTTTCGGCCTTCGAGCTCGGCAAGAATGTGGCGACGACGCCGGGCAAGGTCGTCTTCCAAAACGACACCTTCCAGCTCATCCAATATCAGCCTGCGAGCGAGAAGGTCTTCGAGATCCCGCTCCTCATCGTGCCGCCCTGGATCAACAAGTTCTACATTCTCGACCTGAATCCCAAGAAATCCTTCGTGCGCTGGGCGACGGAGCAGGGCTTCACCGTCTTCGTCGTGTCCTGGGTCAATCCGGACGAGAAGCACGGCCACAAGACCTTCGCCGATTACATGCGCGACGGCTTCCTCGCAGCACTCGACCAGGTCCAGACGGCGGCCGGCACCCGGAAAGTGAACGTCATCGGCTATTGCGTCGGCGGATCGCTGGTCGCGGCGGGCTTGGGGTATCTCGCGACCAAGGGCGATGAGCGGGTCAACGCGGTCACCTTCTTCACCACGCAAGTCGACTTCGAGAAGGCCGGGGATCTGCGCGTCTTCGTCGACAAGGAGCAGATCGAGTGGGCCGAAGGGCGCATGAAGGACAAGGGCTATCTCGCCGGCCGCCATGTCGCCGATGCGTTCAATCTCTTGCGGTCGAACGACCTGATCTGGTCCTATGTCGTCAACAACTACATGCTGGGCAAAGACCCGATGCCGTTCGACCTGCTGTTCTGGAACAGCGATTCGACGCGTATGCCGGCAGGCGTGCACAGCCAGTATTTGCGCGAATGCTATCTCAACAACCGCCTGGCGCAGGCGCAGATGACCTTGGACGGCGTGCGCATCGATCTGAAGAAGGTGAAGCTGCCGATCTACAATCTGGCGGCGCGCGAGGACCATATCGCGCCCTTGCCGTCGGTCTTCCGGCTCGATCAGAATTTCGGCGGCGATACGCGGCTCGTGGTGGCGGGCTCAGGCCATATAGCGGGCGTCGTCAATCCGCCCGAGGCGCAGAAATACCAGTATTGGACGAATGACAAAGGGGCCAAGACGCTGGAGGACTGGCTCAAGGGGGCGACCGAGCACAAGGGCTCCTGGTGGCCCGATTGGCTCGCCTGGATGACGCCCAAATCCGGCAAGAAGGTCAAGGCCAGGGTTCCGGGTGAGGGCAAGCTCAAGGCGATCGAGGACGCGCCTGGCAGCTATGTGCTTGTGAGGGCTGAGTAATCCTTAAGCCGCGCGGCCGATTGACAAGCCCTCGGGCGTGCATTACACGAAGCTCCCAACGCGGGGCCGCATTTGGCTTCCCGCGTTTTTGCTTGCCTGTGGACCTGGTTTTCCTTGGCGAAACGAAGGTCCTGTCGGCCGGGCAACCGGCAGAGGAGGGCTCGCTCAATAACCCGGCGGTCGCAAAGGCCGCCACCTATTATTTCGAGACTTTGGAGCTACAGATGACGAAACGCGTGCAAGCCAAGCACAAGATCGACCGACGCATGGGGCAGAATATCTGGGGTCGCCCCAAGAGCCCCATCAACAAGCGTGAATATGGCCCCGGCCAGCACGGCCAGCGCCGCAAGGGCAAGCTCTCCGACTTCGGCATGCAGCTCAGGGCCAAGCAGAAGCTCAAGGGCTATTATGCCAATATCTCCGAGCGCCAGTTCTACGGCATCTATTCGGAAGCGGCGCGCATGACCGGCGACACCTCGCAGAACCTGATCGGCCTGCTCGAGCGGCGCCTCGATGCGCTCGTCTACCGCGCCAAATTCGTCCCCACCATGTTCGCCGCCCGCCAGTTCGTGAGCCACGGCCATGTCAAGGTGAATGGCCGCCGGGTGACCATCCCCAGCATGCGGCTCAAGGCGGGCGATGTCATCGAAGTCCGCCAGAAGTCGAAGGAGCTGCCGGTGCTCCTCGAAGCGACGCAGCTCGCCGAGCGCGACGTGCCGGATTATGTCGAGACCGACCACAAGTCCATGACCGCGAAGCTGTCGCGCGTGCCAGGCCTGTCGGACGTTCCCTATCCGGTGCAGATGGAGCCCAATCTGGTCGTCGAATATTATTCGCGCTGATCGGTTCTCTTGCGGGATTTTCACGACGGCGAGGCTTTGCCTCGCCGTTTTGTTTTGCGCCGGTGGTCAGTTCGCAACGAAGCAGTAGAACAGGCCGGCCCCGCCGGTGCCCTTGAAGGCTTCCATGCTGCAGCCGCCGCGCGTCGGGTGCGACATGTTCCATGACTTCGCCTCGGCGGAATCGTTCAGGCCCATGCGATCGGAGTGGCCGACGATCGCGGCGCCCTCGGCACCGCTCATCGTCCAGTTGCCGCAGGTCTCGGGCGCCGCCGTGCCGTCCGCCTTGGAGCCGGTCAGTATGTCGTGATGGTTCGGATCGTCGCCGCGTCCGTTGATGACATTGCCCTTCTCGTCGAGGCGGTCTGCTTGGTCAGATTGTTCTTGTCGCTGTGGAGAGAGGCGACATCGTCGGCGATCTTCTCACCCTTGGCGTTGAACCAGGGACCGGCGCCGATACGATCCTTGGCATTCTCGGCATCCGTCGACAAATAGGCTTTCCAGGTCTTGCCCGTCGCGGCGCCGGCTGCGGCCGCGAGGCTCGCGCAATAGGCGTCCGCGCCGGCCAACCCGCCAAGATCGCCACCCTTGCCGGGGTTGACGCTGGTCACGAAAAAGCTCATCGACGTATCCTGCGCCGCGACAGCTATTGTCGCGCAGAGCAAAAACGCTCCGGCAAGTCCAGCAATCCTTGTCATGGTCATCCTCCGGGTTGCGTCCCCGGATCAAACTAGCTTGGCGATGATGCCGGCAAAATCAAACCCTTGTGACCCGAGAAATCTAGTGCAATCGCCATTCGCTGCCGACGAAGCGCAGCTCCGCCGGACCGACAATGGACGAATGCGCCACGCGCACCTCGCAGACGGGGCCATCGAGATTGTGGGTCCAGAAATCGAGAAACTTGATGAGGCGCGGGAATTGCGGGGCGAGATCGTAGTCCTGCCACAGGAAAAGCTGCAGGATGTCGCGGTGATCGGGCATGCGGTACATGATCTCCGCCGTCGTCAGACTCCAGCCACGCAACTGACCTTCGAAGGCTTTGTCGCTCATCGCCATTCCTCCTTGAGAGTCGGCGAATCCAAATCTGGTACACCGGACATGTTCGGTCAAGGCGATGAAGATTGATTTAACGCCTATTTTTCAAACGCTTAGCAGCCTATGCTGAAGAGTGCTGCTAACCGGTGCCACTTCATGGTCGCAGTGAAAAGACCTCGGAGACCTTGGCGTCGGCATAGGCAAAGCAGCCGGCGAGCGAGGGATTGAAGGGCAATTCGGCATAGGTGCCAATGGCGCCCTGGCTTTCGAGGCGGCCCGCCAGCCCCTTGTCCTCGCCCGCCACGACCCACACGAAGCCCAGCCATGTGCCACGCAACGGCTTGCCATTGGCGGCGATGATGCGGGCGAACATCTCGTCCTCGCTCATGCCCGGCTCGAACACGGCAAGCAGCGGACCTGGCGCTTCGAGGGGAAGTGCTGCCTGGCGCATGGTCACCGCCATGACGATGAGCCACACGATGAGGACGAGGCCGCCAAAGGCGGCGGCGAATTTGTGACCTGGCCAGGTCCCCGTCATGCCGGCGCTGGCTGCACGAAGCTGGTGGAGCGCTGCTCGCGGATCGGGAGATGGATGATGGCCGCGAAGACACCGAGCGCCGCCCCCATCCACCAGACCGGATCATAGGAGCCGAACTGGTCATAAAGCCGTCCGCCGAGCCAGACGCCGAAGAAGGAGCCCACCTGATGGCTGAGGAACACGAAGCCGTAGAGTGTCGCCATGTAGCGCGTGCCGAACAACACGGTGACGAGGCCCATGGTCAGAGGAACCGTTGACAGCCACAGAAGCCCCATCGAGGCGGTGAAGATGATCGTCGTCACATCGGTGACGGGCAGGAGGATGAAAGCGACGATGGCGATGGAGCGCAAGAGATAGATGATGCTCAAGGGAATGCGCTTGGAGTGTCTGCCGCCGATGATGCCCGAATAATAGGAGCCGGCGACATTGAACAGGCCGATGGCGCCCATGGCGAGACCGGCGAAGCCCGCGCTGATGCCATGCTCCTGCAGATAGGGCGGCAGATGGACGGTGACGAAAGCGAGTTGGAAGCCGCAGACGAAAAAGCCGGCGGTGAGCAGATTGTAGGAGCGGTTGCCGAAAGCGGCCTTGATCGCCTGGCGCAGGGTCATCTCGGCTTCGCCGGGCGGCAGCGCGCTCTTCGAGGTGTTCTGCGCCATCAAAGGGAAAGCGAAGATGATCATGAGCAAGGCGCAGGCGGCGAGGATGAGCAGCGCCTGATACCAGCCGAAGGCCGGGATCAGGGCGCCCCCCAGAGGCGCGAAGATGAACTGGCCGAGGGAACCCGCCGCGGTGGCGATGCCGAAGGCCCAGGACCGCTTTTCCGGCGGTACCAGCCGGCCGAAGGCGGCCATGACAATGCCGAAGGACGAAGCGGCGATGCCGATGCCGATCAAAATGCCGCCGCTGAAATGCAGCATGGCGGGGCTCGCCGCCCCGGCCATGAGGGCGGTGCCGACGGCATAGAACACCGCACCGCCCATGAGGACGCGAGCGCTGCCATAGCGGTCGGCAAGGGCGCCCGAAATCGGGGTAGCGATTCCCCAGAGCAGGTTCTGGATGGCGATGGCGATGCTGTAGGTCTCGCGCGGCCAGCCATGTGCTTCGGAGATCGGACCGGTGAACAGTCCGAAGCTCGAGCGAATGCCGAAATTGACCATGGCGACGAGGCAGCCGGCGACAATGATGACCGACGGCAAAAAGTACCAGGGCTTGGTTCTCGGCAAGGTCTGTTCGCTCATAGGCGCCTCGAAAGTTGGGCCGCGCAGGATAGGGTGTTGGACCAACTGGTCAAACTGCTTTCTGTTCATGCCGGACCCGCCTTGGGCGCGTGATCTATCGCGGCCCGAACTGGGCGACGGCAACGCCGAGCACGATGCACAGGCCGCCCAGCACGGTCAGCCAGGTCACGGTCTCGCCGAGGATGAGCACGCCGGCAAGAACCGCAATCACCGGAATCAAATAGAGAAACGGACCGGTCGTCGTGGCCGGAAGCTTTGCCGAGGCATAGGTCCAGCCGAGCATGGCGATGAAGGTCGAGCACGAAGCGAGATACAGCACCTCCAGCCATTGCCGCAGGGTCATGGTGTGCAGCGTGTCGATGGTCTGGGGGGATGCCAAAGCAAGCATCGGCACTGTCGCGATGATCGTGCTCATCGCGGTGATGGGCAGGGGGCCATAGCGCTGGAAAATCGCCTTGCCCGGCACGGAGTAGAAGGCCCAGGCGAAACAGGCGAGAAGCAGCAGCACCGCGCCCATGAGGTAGGACTGGCCCAGGTCGATGTTGGTGAGATCGGTCCACAAGAGCAGGACAGTGCCCAATATGGCGAGGATCAGTCCGAGGACGATGGAGAGCGTCAGCCTCTCGCCCAGTATCACCACCGCCAGAAGGGCGACGAACAAGGGTTGCGTCGCGTAGATGAGCCCGCCAATGCCCGCGGGCACATGGGCGAAGCCATACATCGAGGCCAGGGCATAGCCGAGGAGGCCGACCAGCGAGACGACGAGCAATCGCGGCCAATCGCGTCTCGCGATGCGCCAGCCGCCGGTCACGGCGAGCACGATGATCCAAACGAGGGAGATCGGGATATAGCGGATGACGAGGGAGTCGGCGGGGCCTATTCCCAAGGACTGCGAGCGCAGGAAGACGGGCGTCATGCCCCAGATCAGCATGGTGAGCAGCAAAGCGGCGAAGGGCTTCGCTCGATCCATGGCTTTAGCTCGTCGTGGCTTTGCGGCAGAGCCAGATGCCGGCGAGGATCGCAGCCCCGCTCGCCAGCATCATCGGGGTCAATGGCTCGGAGAACAGGATCCAGGCGACGACCGCGGCGACGGCGGTCTGCAGGAGGCCGGTCATCGACGAGAAGGAGGTGGGCAAGTGGGCCAGCGCGAAGGTCATGAGCCCTTGGCCGCCGGCATGGCTGATGACAGCGAGGCCGAGAAGGATCAGCCAGCCCGCGAGCGAGCCTGACAACAGCGTTGGGCTCATGGCTAAGGCAAAGGGCAGGAGGGCGAGCGCCGCCACGAACGTCATGTAGTACATGATGGTCGTCGTCGAGCTGTGGCGGCGCACATTGGCGATGATCAAGAGGTAGAGGCCGAAGAACAAAGCGGCGAGCAGCGCATAGATGCCGCCAAGCAGCCGGTCGGGCGGCGTCACGACGGCGCCGGTGCGCTGCGCGGCAAGGGTCGCGACGCCGAGCAGCGCCAGGCCGAGGCCTGCGATGAACAAGGTCTTGATCTTTTCGCCGAAGAGGAAAACCGAAGCGACCGTCACCATGATCGGCACGGTGCTGGCAAGAAGCGTCGCCTCGAGCACGGTCGTGTGGGCGATGGCGAGATGCCAGAAAGCGATATCGGCGGCAAAGGCAAGCCCGGCAAGAACGAGGCGGATGCGATCGCTGCGGCTGAGAGCGGAAACGGGATCGATCCGATCGCCGCTTGCCCAAGCGAAGAGCCAGACGGCGGGGACGGCGAAAGCCAGCCGGTAGAAGCCGGAAGCGAGCGGAGCAAGGTCCGAGAGCCGGGCAAAGATCGGCGAGAAGCCAACCGCTATGCCCGCACCCAACAGGGCCAGGAAGGCGAGCGAGGAGGCGTGCGAAGTCGTTGGATGAGTGACCGCCATGAGGTTGGGAAGTGAGTTGCCCGAAGCACGCCTGAGCGTCAATCGCCAGCCGGGAGGGCCAGCCATGCGTGATGCGTGGGGTCGGCCCGTGCTCTAAAGTCCGAGGGCCAAGCTCAGAAAGGAGCGATCATGGATATTTCGGGGATTGCGGGGGTGGTGACGGGTGGCGGCTCGGGACTAGGGGCGGCGACGGCGCGGGCGCTTGCGGAGAAGGGCGCCAAGGTCACCGTCCTCGACATCAGTCTCGATGCTGCGAGGGCGGTCGCTGAGGAAATCGGCGGCCTCGCACTTGCCTGCGACGTGACGCAGGAAACGGCCGCCGATGCGCTCGATGAAGCGGCTGAAGTGCACGGGACGGCGCGCGTACTCGTCAATTGTGCCGGCATTGCGCCATCTGGCCGGACGGTGGGAAGGGAGGGGGCGCTGCCGCTCGCCGATTATGCCAAGGTCATCAACGTCAATCTGATCGGCACCTTCAACATGCTTCGGCTCGCTGCCGCCCGCATGGCCAAACTCGATCCCATAGACGGGGAGCGGGGCGTCATCATCAATACGGCGAGCATCGCCGCTTATGAAGGCCAGATCGGTCAGGTGGCCTACGCATCCTCCAAAGGCGGCGTCGTCGGCATGACACTGCCGGCGGCGCGCGATCTCGCCTCCTCAGGCATCCGTGTCAACGCCATAGCTCCCGGCATCTTCATGACGCCGATGCTTATGACGGTGTCGGAAGACTATCGCCAGAGCCTCGCGGCGCAAGTGCCGTTCCCGTCACGCCTCGGCGATCCGGCCGAATTCGCGAGCCTCGCCGTTCACATCGTCGAGAACAGGATGATCAATGGCGAAACCATAAGGCTCGACGGCGCCCTGCGGATGGGGCCGCGGTAAGGGCCCGCGCGCCATTCGAGACTCGCGGGCGGTCAGATCAGGCGGCGGTCTTCTCGGCCAGAAGCGTCTTGAGCTCGCCCGACTGGTACATCTCGGTGACGATATCGCAGCCGCCGACGAACTCGCCCTTCACATAAAGCTGGGGAATGGTTGGCCAGTTCGAATAGTCCTTGATGCCCTGGCGCAGGTCGCCCGAGTCCAGAACATTGACGCCCTTATAATCGGCGCCGAGATGATCGAGGATCTGCACGACGCGGCCGGAGAAGCCGCACATCGGCATTTCCGGCGTGCCCTTCATGAACAGCACCACGTCGTTCGACTTCACTTCATTGTCAATCCAGGTCTTGATGTCGGTCATTTTTAGCTCGCTCTCTCAGATAGTCCCTATGTTCCTCATGACGCTCTTCGGCCGACTTCTCGGCCAGCCATAAGGCGGCGTTGCTCTGTCTCATCAGCGTATTCGGCTCGCGGGTCCGATAAGACAATTGCCAGTCATATTCCTTCCGCCTGCTCAATATGCGCAGCACAACAAACACCAGACCCGCCACGACAATCGCTAGAATTAGGGCAATCGCGATCGGATCGGGCATCCTTGATTCAGTCCTCCGGTGCGCTGGTCTGCAGCGCCAAAGCATGCAACTCGCCGCCCATTCTACCCTTCAGCGCGGCATAAATCATCTGATGTTGCTGAACCCGTGATTTGCCCCTGAAGGAGGAGGAAACGACATTGGCGGCATAGTGGTCGCCGTCGCCCGCCAAGTCACGGATCTCCACATGCGCATCCGGAAGAGCTTCCTTGATCAGACGCTCGATATCGGACGCGTTCATGGCCATGCTTGTCTTCTCCTTCAGGTCCTTCAGGCTGCCTTGGTTCCCATATAGGCCGGGAACCAGCCCTCATGGGCCTCGGCCAAGGTCTCCAAGGATATAGAAGCCGCCCCCTCGACAATCAATCCGGCCTTGGAGGTTACCGTGCCGATGCGGATGACGTCGACGCCTTTGACATGGGCCTGGGTGATGATCTTGGCTACCTCCTTGGCAGGGCAGGTCATGACATAGCGGGCCTGGTCCTCGGCGAAGAGGGCGACATGATCGAGCGCGCCGACGGCGGCGCCGAGCGTCTTCGAAGCGAGCGCCATCTCGATCAAGGCGCAAGCCAGTCCGCCGTCGGAAATATCATGCACGGCAGTGACTTGGCGCGATCTGATGAGAGTTCGAATCAGGTCGCCATGGCGCTTTTCCTTGAGCAGATCGACGGGCGGCGGCGCTCCTTCCTCGCGGCCCAGGATCTCGCGCAGATAGATCGACTGGCCGAGATGGGTTCCATGGCCGCCGACCAGCAGAATGGCCTCGCCCTCCTTCTTGAAGGCGAGCGTCGCCATCTTCGAAAGATCCGGCAGGAGGCCGACGCCGCCAATGGCCGGGGTCGGCAGGATCGCCTGGCCGTTGGTCTCGTTGTAGAGCGACACATTGCCCGAGACGACCGGGAAATCGAGCGCCCGGCAGGCCTCGCCAATGCCTTCGATCGCCTTCACGAAGGTGCCCATGATCTCGGGCCGCTCGGGATTGCCGAAATTGAGATTGTCGGTGACGGCGATCGGATCGGCGCCGACGGCGGTGAGGTTGCGCCAGCATTCGGCGACCGCCTGCTTGCCGCCCTCAAAGGGATCGGCCTCGACATAACGCGGCGTCACATCGGTCGAGACCGCGAGACCTTTTTTGCTTCCCTCGATACGGATGACGCCGGCATCGCCGCCCGGAACTTGCGCCGAGTTCGACTGGATCAAATGGTCATACTGCTCCCATACCCAGCGGCGCGACGACATGTCAGGGGAGCCCAGGAGCTTGAGGATCGCGGCCTTGAGATCTCTGGGTGCCGGGACATCTTCCGCCTCGAGCACGCGCGGCGCCTTGGGCGCCACCCAGGGGCGGTCATATTCCGGCGCCTGGTCGCCCAGCTCCTTGATCGGCAGGTCGGCCTTGACCTCGCCCTCATGCTTGATGACGAAGCGCAAAGTGTCGGTCGTATAGCCGACGATGGCGAAATCGAGGCCCCATTTGCGAAAGATCGCCTCCGCTTCCTTCTCCTTCTCGGGACGGAGCACCATGAGCATGCGCTCCTGCGATTCCGACAGCATCATCTCATAGGCGGTCATGCCTTCCTCGCGGCACGGCACCTTATCGAGATCGAGCTCGATGCCGAGATCGCCCTTGGCGCCCATCTCGACGGCGGAGCAGGTGAGGCCCGCGGCCCCCATGTCCTGGATGGCGATGACGGCGCCAGACGCCATTAATTCGAGGCACGCCTCGAGCAGGCATTTCTCCGTGAACGGATCACCCACCTGGACGGTCGGGCGCTTCTCCTCGGCCTTGTCGTCGAACTCGGCCGAGGCCATGGTGGCGCCGTGGATGCCGTCGCGCCCGGTCTTGGCGCCCAGATAGACGACGGGGAGGCCGACGCCTTCCGCCTTCGAATAGAAGATCTTGTCGGCATCGGCGAGGCCGACCGCCATGGCATTGACCAGGATGTTGCCGTTGTAGCGGGGATGGAAGTTCACTTCGCCGCCGAGCGTCGGCACGCCGAAGGAATTGCCATAGCCGCCAATGCCGGCGACGACGCCCGAGACCAGATGGCGGGTCTTGGGATGATCGGGGCTGCCGAAGCGCAAGGCATTGAGCGCCGCGACCGGGCGGGCGCCCATGGTGAAGACGTCGCGCAATATGCCGCCGACACCGGTGGCCGCCCCCTGATAGGGCTCGATGAAAGAGGGGTGGTTGTGGCTTTCCATCTTGAAGATGACGGCCTGGCCGTCGCCGATATCGACGACGCCGGCATTCTCGCCCGGGCCCTGGATGACCTTCGGCCCCTTGGTCGGCAGCGTCTTCAGCCATTTTTTGGAAGATTTATAGGAGCAGTGCTCGTTCCACATCGCCGAGACGATGCCGAGCTCGGTGATGGTCGGATCGCGGCCGATGAGCTTGCGGAAGCGCTCATATTCATCGGGCTTGAGCCCGTGCTGGGCGACGAGTTCGGGCGTGATCTTGATGTCGTTGGGAATCATGGTTTTCGCTGGGCCGGGCCTGGAGAAGGGTCTGCTTAGCGGGCTTGGAGAGGGATAACAACTCACCAATTCAGGTCATGCGGGAGGCCCGATCGCGCCGGCCCAGGCCTTCGTCGCCGATATCCGCTGCCACCATTGGGCGACGCGCGGAAACTCCGCTACGAGCCTGCGGCCCTCGTCGGCCTCGAGAAAATAGCCGAAGACGGGCGCCGCATGGAAATCGGCGAGGGTGGGGAACTCCTCGGCGAGGAAAGCCTGCCAGCCCATGAGATAATGCAGCGCCTGCATATAGGTGCGCGCCTTGGGCAGGGCCGCCGCGATCAAGGCTTCATCGGTGGGCTTGCCTTCGGCCGGGTTCCCCACGCGCTCGACATAGACGTCCCAGACGAGCGCGCGATAGGCGTAGGCATCGGTCATCGACATGATCTGCGTCATGCGGGCGCGGTTCTCGGCCGCCGCGGGCTGCAGCGCGGGCCCCAGAAAGGCTTCGTCGACATAGCGGTTGATCGCCGCCGTCTCATAGAGGACGAAATCGCCATGGCGGAAAGCGGGGATGCGTAGGAAAGGATGCAGCTTGCGATAGGCGTCGAGATCGGCGTCGGGGGAGAATATGTCGACGGGCTCGAGGGCATAGGCGACGCCCTTCGTCTCGAGCGCCATCAGAACGGCGCGCACATAGACGCTGTAGCGGGCGCCGAAGACGGTGACCTCGGCGCTCACGCCGCAAGCAGGCTTTCGAAAAGCGGCCGGCAATCGCTGTTGCCGTGCAAGGGCTCGATCATGTTCTCGGGGTGCGGCATCATGCCGATGACATTGCCTTCCATGTTCATGATGCCGGCAATGTCGCTCGTCGCGCCATTGGGATTGGTCTCCTCGGCATAGCGGAAGATGATGCGGTTCTCATCCTCGAGCGCCTTCAGCGTATCGGCGTCGCAAACATAATTGCCTTCGCCATGGGCCACGGGGCAGCGCACGACATCGCCTTGCTTCATGCGGTTGGTGAAGAAGGTGCGGGTGTTCTCGACCTTGAGCTTCACTTCGCGGCAGACGAATTTGAGGCCGGAATTGCGCAACAGCGCGCCGGGCAGCAGGCCGGCTTCGGTCAGGATCTGGAAGCCGTTGCAGACGCCGAGCACCTTCAGGCCCTTGGCCGCCTTGGCGCGGACATCGGTCATGATCGGCGAGCGCGCCGCGATGGCGCCGCAGCGCAGATAGTCGCCATAGGAGAAGCCGCCTGGCACGGCGACGAGATCGACCTTGGGGAGCGTCGTCTCGGTGTGCCAGACAATGGCCGGCTTCTCGCCGGTGACGGCTTCGAGGGCCCGCGCCATATCGCGTTCGCGATTGATGCCGGGAAAGAGGATGACGGCGGATTTCATGGGCGCTGCATAGCGAGATTCCGGCCGGTTAAAAAGCCCCTTCGATGCGTCCAGCGAGGGGCTTGTCCGGATTTACATATAGGCGTATGTAAGTAGCATGAGCCATATCAGCATTCGAGACCTGCAGAAGATGTCCGGGGAAAAAATCGAAGCCCTGCCGGGACCGACAGCCGTGAAATCTGGCAACCGGACCGTGGGGCTGCTGATCCCCTTCAAACGCTCCGACCCCGACCGGATGGCGGCCATTCTCGCGCGTGCCGAAGAACTGAACAAGGGACGTGATCGTGCCGCAGATGACGCAGCGCTGGCAGCTATCGGGGTCGATCCCACGGATTGGTCCGTCGAGGCGGTGCGTGCGTTTCTGAAGGAGCGGTCGAAAAAGTCGTGAGAGCGCCATCGGCGACGCTCGTTCTTGATGCTGCGATTCTGATCTCGGCTGCAGGTGGAAGAAGTGCTGGCGCGATCACGGAAGCCCTGCGCAATGCTGTTCTTGTCACGACGGACCGCGTAATCGAAGAAGCGCGCCGGCGTATCGAACTCGGCCTGAAGCGGCCGGATCTGCTGACCATCATCGATGCACTGGCTGAGGAGATAATGATAGTGCCGGTGACGACGCATGAGCCGCTGTTGGCGCGAAGCGAGGTCTCCTTGCGCGATGCCGTTGCAAGCCGGAACGGATCGACCAAGGATGCTCACGTGCTCGCGCTGGCCTGGGATGCCGATGCCGACATATGGACGACCGATCGCGATTTTGCCGGAACCGGTGTCGCGACCTGGTCTACGCCGAACCTGCTGGAGGCGCTTGCCGAGACTGCCGGCAGCTCACCCTGACAAGGAACCGGTGGTTACGCGAAGATGCTGTTGAAACCGGTTCGATGACCTCCTTCGCCTTAGCCGCATTATGGCACAATCGAGCGGCGGAGATCATGTGAAATGGCGAAGCGTAAAGGACAATGGGTGTGGGTCAGAACGCTGTCCGCAGAAGAGAAAGCGGATATTGCAGTCGCTTGCGAACGCATCATCACCGAGCTCTTCAAGCCTCGCTTCCTGCCCGAAATCCGTCCCACCTCGTTCAACTACCCGGTCGACATCTTCGGCCGATGGCGAGGCAACAAATACAGTTTCATCACACGCTACCGCTCGGGCTTTCCCGAGAATGCCGGCGAAGAGTTCGACATGGCGTTCACCCGTCTCGATCATATCGAGGAAAGCGCGGGGGAACACCGGTTCAATGTCATGTGGCACAGACATACGGGACAGTGGTGGCGATTGCACAGCAATGTATCGCTCGCGATCGCCCTGGACTTGATCGGAACCAACGAGCTACTGCATCCCTTATGAAAACCAAGAGCACACAACGCAATTTCATGAAGCTGCTCGGGTGATGGGATGCGCCGCGCCAAGATCCAGGAGCAAAATCGCTATCTGTTGGAACACCAGCGGCAGTTCCGAATAGCCGCCGATGTCGTTACGGAGGCCTGGATGGATTTCCCGGAAGTCCAGGCCATCGCAGTCATCGGGTCGGTTGCGAAGAGACTATGGAAGGAGGTCCCGCGGTTCAGCGATTTCCGTCGCGCAGGCATCGAGGTGTGGCATGAGTGCAAGGATCTCGACCTTGCGCTGTGGCTCGCTTCCCAGGATCGGCTCGACGAACTGCGGCGGGCGGAGGTGCGCGCCTTGCACGACGCCTATCGGACCGGTCGGGGCAGCGGTGTCGCCGGGCATCAGGTCGATGTCTTTCTGTTCGAGCCGAAGAACAATGAGTATCTCGGCCGGCTCTGCAAATTCAATCAGTGCCCGAAAGGCAAGAGTGACTGTCTCGTTCCGGGCTGCGGGACCATTCCGTTCAACAAGATCGTCGACGGCTTCGTTCCGCGCGATGACCTCCTGGCGGGAGCCGACGAGGCGATGCTCTATCGGAAGGGCGTCGGCCGCTTGCGCTCCGCTTTGGATCTGCCAGCGAACTAAGCCAGCTCGATCTCGTAATTCTCGATGACGGTGTTGGCGAGGAGCTTCTTGCAGATGTCGTCGAGCTGGGCCTTGGCCTTCGCCTTGTCCGAGCTCTTCAGGTCGATCTCGAAATACTTGCCCTGGCGCACATGCTCGATGCCGGAGAAGCCGAGGGAGCCGAGCGCTCCCTCGATCGCCTTGCCCTGCGGGTCGAGCACGCCGTTCTTCAGCGTGACCTTGATCTTGGCTTTCATGGATTCTCAGTCGCTCTTCACCAGTTGCGGACGGGAACGTTCAGGCTCGGTCAGCTCCGGCATGATGCCGAGGCGCTTGGCCACTTCCTGATAGGCCTCGACGAGGCCGCCCATGTCGCGGCGGAAACGGTCCTTGTCCAGCTTGTCCTGGGTCTTGATGTCCCACAGGCGGCAGGAATCGGGGCTGATCTCGTCGGCAAGAACGATGCGCATCATGTCGTTCTCATAGAGGCGGCCGAACTCGACCTTGAAATCGACGAGCTTGATGCCGATGCCGAGGAAGAGGCCGGACATGAAATCATTGATGCGGATGGCGAGATGCATCATGTCGTCGATCTCCTGGGGCGTGGCCCAGTTGAACGCGGTGATGTGCTCTTCCGAAACCATCGGATCGTTGAGCTCGTCCTTCTTGTAGTAGAATTCGATGATCGAGCGGGGCAGGGCGGTGCCTTCCTCGATGCCGAGACGCTTGGCGAGCGAGCCCGCGGCGACATTGCGCACCACGACCTCGAGCGGAATGATCTCGACCTCGCGCACGAGCTGCTCGCGCATATTGAGGCGCTTGAGGAAATGGGTGGGCAGGCCCAGCTCGTTGAGCCGCGTGAAGATCATTTCCGAGATGCGGTTGTTGAGCACGCCCTTGCCGTCGATGACGGCTTTCTTCTGGGCATTGAAGGCGGTTGCGTCGTCCTTGTAGTGAACGATCAGGGTTCCGGGCTCAGGCCCTTCATACAGGATCTTGGCCTTGCCCTCATAAATGCGGGTGCGCCTGGTGTTCATATTCACTATCCTCATCCAGAAAACCCTTGTTGCCCTCGCAAATTACGTCCGCAAGGGGGACTTACGCCACCAATATCGAGAGGTTATGCGACTCAACCTTTGCCGCCATGGCTTAAACATAGTGCCTGTGGTTGCGCTGCACAATGGACCTAGCCCGAAGCCTCCGGATAATCAAGCGCGGTTGATTTGGGGCCGGTCAGCCGCTATCTCATCCGCCACGAGCTATTTGGCGCATCATTTTTAGCACTTTGGCGGAGAGGGAGACCCGGAATGACGACATTCGACAAGCGCGAGGAAGGTTTTGAGCGAAAATTCGCCCTTGACGAGGAAATGAAGTTCCGGGCCATGGCGCGGCGGAACCGGATGCTGGGTGCGTGGGCTGCTCAAAAATTGGGTCTTTCCGGCGCCGATGCCGACGCCTATGCCAAAGCGGTGGTTGCCTCCGATTTCGAGGAAGCCGGCGATCACGACGTTTTCCGCAAGATTCGCAAGGATTTCGACGACAAGAGCGTGGCTGTGTCGGACCACCAGATCCGTCGCACCATGGACGAACTCCTCGGGAAGGCTGTCCAGCAGCTCCGGGACGAGGCTTGAGACAAACCAAATGAGCATTGACCTCAGGGCGCGGCTCGAAAAGCCGGAGCCTTTCTATTTCACCTGGATGACGCTGCCGGGCGCAATTGTCGCAGGGCAGGTGGCAAGGCTGCCTTACGAGGCTGTCTGCATCGACATGCAGCACGGCCTCTCGGGCTTCACCGACGTGGCCGCGATGTCGCCGGCGATCACCGCCTCCGGCAAGCCGCTCCTGCTGCGCATCCTGTGGAACGATCCGGGCCTCGTCGGCCAGGCGCTCGATGCCGGCGCATCGGCCGTCATCGCGCCCATGGTCAATACGCCGGCTGAGGCGCAGGCCCTGGTCAAGGCGGCGAAATATGCCCCGAACGGCATGCGCAGCTGGGGCGGCTACGCCGCTGTCCAGGCGGCAGGCCTGGTGCCCGCCGACTATCTGAAAGAGGCCAATCGCCGGACGATGATCTTCGCCATGATCGAGACCGAGGAAGCGCTCGGCAATCTCGACCAGATCGCCGCTACACCCGGTCTCGACGGGCTGTTCGTCGGTCCGAATGACCTGTCGATTTCGCTCGGCTTCGGCCTTGGCAAGGATCTCAAGATCCCCAAGCTCGAAGCCGCGATCAAGTCGATTGCCGCCGCGGCCACGAAGAACAAGCTGGTGCCGGGCGCCTTCGGTGGCTCGCCCGAGGCTTGCGCCTACTTCGTCGGACATGGCTTCAAATTCATCGCCGCGGCGACCGATGTCGGTCTGATGACGGCCGGCGCCAAGGCGATGCAGGATCAATTGGCCAAGATTTGACGCCGGAACCAATAGCGTACAAACTCGCCTGGCAGTGAGGCATTCATGGATCAGAGAACACCCCTGACCGCCCGGCGCGACGAGGTCCTGGACCGCATCGTCGACATCTGCCTGAGCGCCGGCTCGATCGAAGCGCAGACCGACAAATATTTCACCAACACGTCCCGCATCGTGAAGGCGCATGGCGATTCCGAAGTGACCTTCGCGGTGTTCATGCGCCGGCGCGTCGTGGCAGCGCTCGAACCGACGATCCGCCTCATCAATCGGCTGGTACCGGGTGCGCGGGTGAAGCGCTTCTTCAACGAAGGCGACCTCGTGCCCTCCGAAATGAAGATGATGGAAATCACCGGCTCCATGGCGAAGCTGTCGGAGATCGAGACGCTGCTGCTGCAGAAGACCGGCTTTCCCTGCGTGTCGGCGAACAACGCCTATGAGATGTGCCGCGCCATACCGAGCGCGGGCTTCATGGACATGCATGCGCGCCATGCGAGCGGCGCTGAAATGAACATCCTCGCCGCCTATGGCGCGGCGATCGGCAGCGAAGCGGCGAAGCGCGCCGATCCCAAGGTGAGAGGCTTCATCGGCTCCTCGCAGGACCTGACCGCGCCCCTGTTCGGCGCCGACGTCGGCATGGGCACCATGCCGCATGCGCTCGTCGGCTATACGGGGGGCGATGTGCTCGAGGCGATGAAGCTCTTCAATGCAACGATTCCCGACGCCAAGACGCTCGTCGTTCTCGTCGACTATACGGGCGAGGAGATCACCGACGCGCTGCGCTGCGCCAAATGGTTCTACGAAGAGGAAGAGCTGCAACTCAAGGGCAAGACCTTCGGCATCAGGATCGACACCCATGGCGGGCGCTTCGCCGAAGGGCTCGACTACGAGAAGTCGGTCGAGCGGGTCGGGCACTGGCTCGGCGTGTCGGGCGAATACAACATCGTCGAACAGGTCTTGGGCGGGCGCGCCTTCCAGCTCGATCCCGGCAACATCCTGGTTGACAAAGTGCGCCGCATCCTGTTCGGCAAGGGCGTGTCGGTCGCCTCCATCATCCATGCGCGCCTGGCGCTCGACGAAGCGGGTTACAAGGATGCCCAGATCGTCGGCTCCTCGGGCTTCGATCCGCAGAAGTGCCAGGTCATGGGCGCCGCCAAGGCGCCGCTCGATATCGTCGGCACGGGAAGCTTCCTGCCGGCGACCTTGTCGGAGACCTATGCGACCGCCGACATCATCGCCTATGACGGGGTCAGGCGGGTCAAAGTCGGCCGGGAATTCTTGTTCGATTAACTCTCCTCGCACAGCCTCACTTAAACATAATTCCGCAATTTTAATGCGTTCCGTGCCGTAATGGGTTAGGAATAATCACGGTGAAGTGAAGCATAGGCCTGTTGAAGGACGAGGCTTGGTATGCTTTCCTATCGTGGCTGAGATTGTGAGGGTTGGCGTCATGCGTATTGGTTTTTTCCGGAAAGCCGCGGCGGTCGCCGCTGCTTGTCTGTTGAGTCTCCTCGTCATGGGATCCGCTGCGCAAGCGAAAGTCGCGGTCAGGATCGACATTTCAAGCCAAACCATGTTCGTGTCGGTCAATGGCTGGCCCTATGCGAGCTGGCGGGTGTCGACGGCGCGGCGCGGCTACTGGACGCCGCGCGGATCCTTCCGGCCCTATTTGCTGAAGCGCATGCATTATTCGAGCAAGTACGAGAACTCGCCGATGCCGCATTCGGTCTTTTTCCGCGGTGGCTATGCCATCCATGGCACGGGCTATCTGCGTTCCCTCGGCCGGCCCGCTTCGCATGGCTGCATCCGCCTGGCGCCCGGCAATGCGGCGCGGCTCTACGGCCTCATTCGCCAGTATGGTAAAGCCGGCACGCGGATCGTCATCACTAATTGATCTGCCGAACTAGCCGAATACCCGCTTGAAGATCGTGTCGACATGCTTGGTGTGGTAGCCGAGGTCGAATAATTCGGCGAGCTCGACCTTCGACAGTTTCGCGGTCACGTCCTTGTCGGCCTGGAGCAGCGTCAGGAAATCGCCTTCGCCGCGCCAGACCGGCATGGCGTTGCGCTGGACCGCGGCATAGGCTTCCTCGCGCGCCATGCCCTTCTGGGTCAGCGCCAGCATCACGCGCTGCGAATGGATGAGGCCGCCGAGCCTATCGAGGTTCTTCTTCATGTTCTCAGGATAGACGACGAGCTTGTCGATGAGGCCGGTGAGGCGGCGCAAGGCGAAATCGAGATGCACCGTCGCATCGGGCGCAATGCCGCGCTCGACGGAGGAGTGCGAGATGTCGCGCTCGTGCCACAAAGCCACATTCTCGAGCGCTGGCACGGCGGCCGAGCGCACCAGGCGGGCAAGGCCGGTCAAATTCTCCGACAGCACCGGGTTGCGCTTATGCGGCATGGCGGACGAGCCCTTCTGGCCGGGCGAGAAGAATTCCTCCGCCTCCAGCACCTCGGTGCGCTGGAGATGGCGGATCTCGGTCGCCAGCCGCTCGACCGAGCTCGCAATGACGGCGAGCACCGCGAAGAACATGGCATGACGGTCGCGCGGGATGACCTGGGTCGAGACGGGCTCCGGCGTCAGGCCCATCTTCTTAGCCACATGCTCCTCGATAAGGGGATCGATATTGGCGAAGGTGCCGACGGCGCCCGAAATGGCGCAGGTCGCGACATCCTTGCGGGCATAGGCGAGACGCTCCTTGGCGCGCGAGAATTCGGCATAGGCGTAAGCGAGCTTGACCCCGAAAGTGGTGGGCTCGGCATGGATGCCGTGGCTCCTGCCGATGGTGACGGTGTTCTTGTGCTCCTTGGCCCGGCGCTCGAGCGCCGTCAGGAGATCGTCGAGATCGGCCAGCAGCAGGTCGGCGGCGCGGCACAGTTGCACATTGAGGCAGGTGTCGAGCACGTCGGACGAAGTCATGCCCTGGTGCACGAAACGTGCGTCGGGGCCGACGATCTCGGACAGGTGGGTCAGGAAGGCGATGACGTCGTGCTTCGTCTCACGCTCGATCTCATCGATCCGGGCGACGTCGAACACGGCGTCCTTGCCCTTGGCCCAGATGGTCTCGGCGGCCTTTTTAGGGATGACGCCAAGCTCCGCCATGGCATCCGCGGCATGCGCCTCGATCTCGAACCAGATGCGGAAGCGGGTCTGCGGCTCCCAGATGGCAGCCATTTCGGGGCGGGTATAGCGCGGAATCATATGGGGTTTCTGCTCGCTTCGGCGTTTTCGGGGGCGGTCTAACAGATTTGGCCGGGAAGTGCGAGAGCGGGAAAAATTATTCCTCCAACTCTCCAAGCTTTTGCCACTGGCTTGCGTCAAACCCTTTGAAAACATGAGTGCGAGCGACCTCGATCTCGTCCGGCTTGCGCAGGACGGCGACCGTGCCGCCTTCCGGCTTCTGCTGGAGCGGCATTACGGCCTGCTTTACCGGGTCGCCTACCGTTTCCTGGGCAACCGCGCCGAAGCCGAGGACGCCGCCCAGGAGATGGCCATGACGCTCGCGGAAAAGATCGGCAGCTTTCGCGGCGGGAGCCGGTTCTCGACCTGGATCTACCAGATCGTCCTCAACCATTGCCGCGACCAGGTCCGGCGGCAGAAGAGCCTCGGGCGCATGCAGACGGCCTTCGTCGAGGTCGAGGCACATCGGACGGCCGACTGGGTCGACAGTGACCGGCGGGTGCGCTGGCTCTATCGAGCGATCGACCGGCTGAAGCCCGATCTCAAGGAGACCGCGCTCCTCGTGCTGGCCGAGGAGATGAGCCATGCCGAGGCCGGGGATGTCCTCGGCATCAAGGAAGCGACCGTGTCCTGGCGCATGCATGAAGTGCGCAAGCAACTGAGCCAGATGGCGACGACGAACGATGACTGACGAATTCGACGAACTCAAAGCGCGCTTCCGCGCCGAGAAAGGCCTGAGTCCGGAGCCTCAGGCAAAGGCCGCCGGCATCGCCCGGGCGATGGCGCGCTATGACGAAATTTTTTCGAAGCGTTCCCAAGGAAAGGCAAGGGGCCTCCGTCTCATCGAGCGGGTGAGGGGTCTCATTCCTGGGAGCACAAAGATGCATGGATTGAAATTGAGCCACGGCCTGATGGCCGGTGCGAGCTTGGCCGTCCTCACGCTGGTGGTCGTCAATAGCGGCCTCCTGCGTGAGGCGCAGAATATCCCCTTAACGACATCACCTGATCAGGACCAGGTGACGACGCCCGAGCCCAAGAAGGCTGAGCTCAGCCAAGAAAACCTCGCGGCCAAGCCGGCTGAGAACGAGATCGACACGCTGGCGGAATCGCCGCCTTCGCCCGCGCCGCTGCCCAGCCTCGACATGCAGGGAACGATGGCGCGGCAGAAGATGGCCGTCGATGCCGGCGGCGTGGGCTATCTGCAGAAGGCGCCCGCTTCGGGCATTGTCGCGCAAGGCGACCAGGCCGATGCCTATTACCGCGATCAGGGCCGCGACAAGTTCACCGACATCGAGACCAATCCGATGAAGATCGCCAAGGACGAGCCGGTCTCGACCTTCTCGGTCGATGTCGACACGGCCTCCTACAGTTTCGTGCGTGGATCGCTCAACCAGAACGTCCTGCCGCAGAAGGATGCGGTGCGCGTCGAGGAAATGATCAACTATTTCCCCTATGACTATGCCGGTCCCGCCGACCGGGCGGTGCCGTTCAAGGCGAATGTGTCGGTCTTCCCGACGCCGTGGAATCCCGACACGAAGCTCATGCATATCGGCATCAAGGGCTTTTCGCTCAACGGCCAGGAGAAGCCCAAATCCAACCTGGTCTTTCTCATCGACACGTCGGGCTCGATGGATTCGCCCGACAAGCTGCCCTTGTTGCAAAATGCGATGAAGATGCTGGTCGAGACGCTGGGCCCGGAAGACACGGTCTCGATCGTCACCTATGCCGGCAGTGCCGGCACGGTGCTCGAGCCGACCAAGGCCAAAGACAAGGCCAAGATCGTGGGGGCGCTCGACCGGCTGATGGCGGGAGGTTCGACCGCCGGCGCCGAAGGCATCCGCCAGGCCTATCAGCTCGCCGAGCAGAGCTTTGACAAGACCGGTATCAATCGCGTGATCCTCGCCACCGACGGCGACTTCAATGTCGGCATCACCGATCCCGAGGAGCTGAAAAGCTTCGTCGAGCGCAAGCGCGCGACCGGTGTCACGCTCTCGGTCCTGGGCTTCGGCCGCGGCAACTACAATGACGAGATGATGCAGACGCTGGCGCAGAACGGCAATGGCAATGCCGCCTATATCGACACGATCAACGAGGCGCGCAAGGTGCTGGTCGACGACGTGAGCGCGACGCTCTTCACCATCGCCCAGGACGTCAAGATCCAGGTCGAGTTCAATCCCGATACCGTCTCCGAATACCGGCTCATCGGCTATGAGACTCGCATGCTGAAACGCGAGGATTTCAACAACGACAAGGTCGATGCCGGCGATATCGGCTCGGGGCACACGGTGACGGCGATCTACGAGATCACGCCCAAGGACTCGAAGGCGAAGCTCAATGACGATCTGCGCTATGGCGAAGCGAACACGCCCGCGGCCGCAGGCGCTGACGAATATGGCTTCGTGAAGATCCGCTACAAGCTGCCGGGCGAAAAGGACTCGAAGCTCATCAGCGAGCCGTTCAAGATCAGCGCAGCCGCGCCGACCGTGGAAGCAGCGCCACAGGAAGCGCGTTTCGCCGCCGCTGTCGCCGGCTTCGGCCAGCTGTTGCGCGGCGGGCAGTATACGAAGTCCTATTCCTATGACGACGTCATTGCGCTGGCTCAAGGCTCCAAGGGCAGCGATGCCTTCGGTTATCGCGCCGAATTCATCAACCTGGTGCGCCTCGCCAAGACGGCGCAAGGCCTTGAGCCGCTGAAGCAGTAGCCTTACGACAAGAGATGTCCTCCCGTGGCGGTCTTGCCCGCTGCGGGGGGCATCGTTATCCTCGCCGGCTTATCCGGGAGGCTTCGAATGACCCATTTCATGTGCCGGCAATGCGGCGTGCAATATGCCGCGAGCGATGCACCCCCCAAATCCTGTGTGATTTGCGAAGACGAGCGGCAATATGTGCGCTGGGCCGGGCAGGACTGGACGACGCTGGAAGAGCTCGGCCGCGACCACAAGGTCATCATCAAGGACGAGGATGGGGTGTTGAGCATCGGCGTCGAGCCCCATTTCGCCATCGGACAGCGAGCACTCCTCGCCGAGACACCGGCCGGCAATGTGCTGTGGGACTGTGTCAGCCTGGTCAATGATGAAACCGTAGCCGCGCTCAAAGCGCGCGGCGAGCTCAAGGCGATCGGCATCTCGCATCCGCATTACTATTCGGTGATCGTGGAATGGAGCAGGGCCTTTGGCGGCATCCCGATCTACATCCATGCGGACGACCGCAAATGGGTGACGCGCCCCGATCCGGCGATCGTCTTCTGGGAAGGCGAGACGAAATCCATCCTGCCCGACCTCACCCTCATCCGTTGCGGCGGGCATTTCGAGGGCGGCACGGTGTGTCATTGGAAGCGCGGGGGCAAGCCCAATGTCCTGCTTGCCGGTGACATCCTCCAGGTGGTGATGGACCGCAAACATGTGAGCTTCATGTACAGCTATCCCAACACCTGGCCGCTCAATGCGCGCGCCATCAAGCGCATCGCCCGGGCGCTCGAGTCCCACGACTACGGGCAGGTCTACAGCGCCTTCTGGAACATGCGCATCCTCGAAGACGGCAAGGGTGCCGTGGCGCGCTCGGTCGAGCGCTATCTCAAGGCAATTGCTGATTAGGGCAGGGCGAAAGGCACGGCGATGAGGCGGCGGTTGAGGCCCTCGAAGCCCGGCGTGTAGACGCCGATCAGCGCGACATGGCGTTCGCTGCCGGACGAGGAGCGATAAGCGATCACATCGGCAATATCGTAGTCGCGCGGACAATAGCGCGAGGAGGGGATCGCACTGTCCTTGTGAGCTTCTTTTGCCGCGTTCTGGTCGTTGTCGGTAATGGTGAGCTTGAAACCCATTTGTTTGCCGTCCTCGGCATAGCAGCTCTCCGGCGCCGCAAACGGGACGAGCTCGAGGCTCAGCGTGTAGCGATTGGCGGATTGTTTCCCCAAGCTGGCATAGTAGGGATCGAAGGTCAGGCGTCGCCGGTCCGGCGATGTCTCGGTTATGGGCTGCGACGCGAGGACCTCGCCGGGCTCGGCCGCCTTCAATTGCGCGAGGAGCGTTTGCGCCGCCTCGGCGGATCTGGCGCGAACGGCACTGACGAGCGCCCCCTCATCCTCCACCTTCTCGCGGAAGGGCGATCCCTTCACCCATTGATTGGCATCGAGATCGACGATGAAGATCTCCGAAAAGGGAAAGCCGGATCCGTCCTGCACGCCATATTGCTCGAAAGCAAAGTAGCGTCCGTCAGGGGAAAAGCCGATGACGGCGCGCTCGGCATTGTCGGCTGCCCTTGCGGAAGTTGTGGCGACAATGAGGAGGCCAAGAAGACAAACGAGTGCGCGCATGGCGGAACGTCAAAAAGCGCGGAACGTGATGATGGTATACGTGTCCTTGATGCCTTTGATCTTGTGGAGCCGTTCGTTCACGAAATGGCCGATATCGGCCTCGGGCTCCAGGTAGAATTTGGCCAGGAGATCGAAATTGCCCGATGTCGAATAGATTTCGGACGCGATCTCGGCATCGGCAATGGCCGTTGCCACCTGGTAGGCTTTGCCCAGCTCGCATTTAATCTGGACGAAATAGGCTTTCATCGCCGACTCCTTTGATCTTCGGAACGATCCTTCCTGCCGAACGTTGCCCTGGTCAAGATGCCTTTTCGAAGGCATCTGAGGTTAGCCAGGTCTCAGAGAGAGAAACAGGAGGACCTTATCGTGTTCAACATCAAAACCTTGGCCATGGCCACGGCCATCTCGGCCGGCGTCGTTTTCGCCATGCCGGTCGCGACCCAGGCCATGCCCGCTTCATCGCCGGTAAAAATAGACACCGCTAAGAACAGCAACATTGTCGATGTCCGGCATAGGAAGTGGCATAAGAGAAAGTATTCTTCGCGCTATTGCCGCTATGCCGATGATTGGCGCTGCTACAAGCGTTATCGCTACAGCAGGTCCTATCGGTATCGGTACTATGATGAGCCCTATTATGGCTATTACAGGCCGTACCGCTATGATCGCGGGCCGGGCGTCGGATTGTATTTCGGCATCGACTAACGAGTGACCGAGTTCAATGAGGAGCCTGCATGGCTGCCATGCCATGCGGGCTCCTTGCGTCAGGTGGACCTGTTGCGGCGTAGAACAGCGATATGACGCAGGGTCCCATGCTTTTATCTGACCACGGATTATTTTGTTACGAAATGTTGCGTGAACGTCGACGCCTTTGATTGGCCACAAGCCCTTCCTATCTAGAAAGCCCTCAGAACTGTTGAGGTCTTATCGAGAGAGGAGGGACCTTATCGTGCTCAACATCAAGACATTGCTGATGGCCGCTGCCGTTTCCACCGGTGTGGCTCTTCCCCTGCCGGCAGCGAGTCAGGCCATGCCCGCTTCCGCGCCGGTCAAGATGCAGACGGCTCAGGACGGCAATCTGGTTCAGGTGTATCACAAGAAAAAGTGGCGCAAGAACTATTACCGCAAGGGTAAATGGCGCGAGAGCCGCAGATGGCGTCATAATCGGCGCTGGGCCAGATATTGCGATCCGTGGGACGGCTGTTACCGCCGCCGCCATGCGCGCTTCTACCGCTCCTGGGATGAACCCTATTACGGCTACGGCTATGGCGGCTATTACGGGCCGGGCTTCTACGGCCCCGGTATCGGGTTGCAGTTCCGCATCGACTGAACGAGCGGGATTGCACAGCGCAACAAAAAGCCCGCATGGCGCGCCATGCGGGCTTCTTCGTTTCAGCGCCTAGGCTGATTACTTGTTCAGCTCGGCATCCTCGGCATATTTGCCGTCATGCCACTTGTACCAGACGTACTTTGCGTCCTTGATGTCGCCCTTCTGGTCGAGCGAGAGGTCGCCAAGGACGGTCTTCACCGTGTTGCCGGCGCGGAGCCATTCGGCGATCTTCTTGTTGTCGTCAGCACCGCCCGCCGCCTTCACCGCCTGGTCATAAGCCTGGACGGCGGCATAGGTGTAGAGCGTATAGCCCTCCGGGTTGTAGCCGGACGCCTTGAACTTCTCGACCACGGCCTTGGCCGAGTCGAACTTCTGCGGATCGGGCGCGAAGGTCATGATCGTGCCTTCACCGGCCGGACCCGTGATGCTCCAGAACTCGTCGGTGACGAAGGCGTCGCCCGAGATCATGAGCGCCTGCGAGCCCTGCTCACGCAGCTGGCGGAGGATGAGACCGCCTTCCGTGTGATAGCCGCCGACATAGACGACATCGATCGCCGCTTCCTTGAGCTTCGACACGAGCGCGGTGTAGTCCTTCTCGCCGGCCGTGTAGGATTCGTTCACGGCTTCCTTCCCGCCGGCGGCATTCAGCGCCTTGCGGGTTTCGTCCGCCAGTCCTTTGCCGTAAGCGGTCTTGTCGTCGATGATGGCGATCTTCTTGTCCTTGTAGTTCTTGGCCAGGAAGTTGCCGGCGACGATGCCCTGGGCGTCGTCACGGCCGCAGACGCGCGCCACGTTCCAGCCGCCTTCGTCGGTGAACTTCGGGTTCGTCGAGGCCGGCGAAATCTGCAGGATGCCTTCCTCTTCATAAACCTTGGACGCGGGGATCGAGGAGCCCGAGCAGAAATGCCCGGCGATGAACTTCACGCCCTTGGACGCCATCTGGTTGGCCACGGCCACGGCTTGCTTCGGGTCGCAGGCGTCGTCGCCCACTTCCAGAACCACTTTCTCGCCGTTGATGCCGCCGGCCGCGTTGAGATCGGCAACAGCCATCTCGGCGCCCTTCTTCATCTGCTCACCGAAGGCGGCATACTGCCCGGTGATCGGGCCGACCACGGCGATCGTGATATCGGCCCAGGCCGTCGAGGCGGCGAGGGCCGTCGCGAAGCCTACGGCTAAGCCCGATAGTACAAACTTCTTCATCTGGTTCTCCCTTGGGGTAATGACCTTGATCGGTCTTCGGGGTTTGCACACCCCTTGAGCCTATCTTTGCTCAAATGGGTGCGATTGGAAAGGGCCATGCAGTTGGGTCATCGCCCTTGTTCCAAATTTCATGGAGCTCCTTTGGCCCGCCAGGAAAACGGGCTCGAACGCTCGTAAAGCCAGGGATACTGGCTGACCATCTGGCTAACCCGGGTCAGCCGGTAACCCAGGCTGGCGCCGGCGATCAGGACCAGCGTGTCAGTTATGAAATAATGCAGGCTTAAAAGGTCGCCATTGAACAGCGCATAGTGAAAGAAGCGTAAAGCCAGGCCCAGGGGGATCATATAGAGAACCGCCATCGCCCAGGGGCGCCATTTGGTGGCCAAGGCGCGTCCGGCGAGGAAAGCCGCGCCGCCCCCGATCACCACCGTCATGATCAGGAAGATCCAGGGGTTGTCCTCGACGAAGAGAGACATTGTCGTTTCCTCAGTGAGCTCCGCCTTCGAGATAGGCGGCGCGGATTTCGGGGCTCGCCAGGAGGTCCTTGCCGGTGCCCGTCATGGTGATGCGGCCGTTTACCATCACATAGGCGCGATGGGCGAGCTTGAGGGCGTGGAAGGCGTTCTGCTCGACCAGGAAGACGGTCAGGCCCTCCTTGGCATTGAGTTCCCGGATGACCTCGAAAATCTGCTTCACGATCAGCGGCGCCAGGCCCAGGGAAGGTTCATCGAGCAGAAGCAGGCGGGGCCGCGCCATCAAGGCCCGGGCGATGGCCAGCATCTGCTGCTCGCCGCCCGACAGCGTCCCGCCGCGCTGGCCCTGGCGCTTCTCGAGGATGGGAAAGACCTTGAAGGCGCGCGCGAGATCCGCCTCAAAATGCGCAGGGTTACTGACCGCGGCTCCCATCTGCAGGTTTTCGAGGACGGTCATGCGCGGGAAGATGCGCCGGCCTTCCGGCGACTGGGCGATGCCGAGGCGGACGATCTGATGCGTCGGGCTCTGGGTGATGTCCGTGCCGCCGAAGTCGATCGCTCCGGCCCGGCAGCGCGGCGTGCCGCAAATGGTCATCATCAAGGTGGATTTGCCGGCGCCGTTCGATCCGATCAAGGTGACGATCTCGCCTTCATTGACGTCGAGATCGATGCCCTTGAGCGCCTGGATCTTGCCGTAGAAGGTCTCGACGCCACGCACGGTGAGAAGGGGCTTGGCCATCAATGGCCTCCCTTCCGGGCCGACGGCGCCTCGTGCTCGGCGCGCGCGATCGCCTCGGTCACGAGCTTCGCGGCTATCGGTGGCGCCTCCTCTTCATCGACGCCCAGATAGGCGCGGATGACCGCCGGGTCGATCTTCACCTCGGCCGGTGTTCCGTCGGCGATCTTCTGGCCGTAGTCGAGCACCACCACATGGTCGGAAATCTCCATCACCACCTTCATGTCGTGCTCGATGAGGAGGACGCCGATGCCCTGGTTCTTGCGGATCGCCAGGAGAAGCTTGTTGAGGTCATCCGATTCGCGCGGGTTGAGGCCGGCGGCTGGCTCGTCGAGACACAGGAGCTTGGGCTCGGTGCACATGGCGCGCGCGATCTCGAGCCGGCGTTGCGCGCCATAGGGCAGGTCGCCCGCCGGATCGTCGGCGCGATCGGTCAGATGGATCTGATCGAGCCAATATTTCGCCTTCTCGACCGCCTCCTTCTCGGCGCGGCGATAGCCGCCCAATCCGAGAATGCCGGCGACGGTATAGCCCGAGGCCTTCATCAAGGTGTTGTGCTGGGCGACGACCAGATTCTCCAGCACCGTCATGCCGGCGAAGAGCCGGATGTTCTGAAAGGTGCGCGCCACCTTGGCGAATTGCGATATGCGGAAATCGTCCATGCGCTCGAGGATGAATTCCTTGCCGTCGGTGTGGCGCATCACAATCATGCCCTCGGTCGGCTTGTAGAAGCCGGTGAGGCAGTTGAAGACGGTGGTCTTGCCGGCGCCATTGGGGCCGATGAGGGCGGTGATGTCGTTGCGTCCGACGCTGAAGGAGAGGTCGTCGATGGCGACGAGGCCGCCGAAGCGCATGGTGAGATGATCCACGCGCAGCACGGGATTGTCTTTCCAGTTCGCCATCTCAGCCGTGTCCCTGCGCCACGAGATCGGCGGAGACCGCCTTCTTCTCTTTCAGGAAGATCGACGGATCGCGTTTGGTGACGAGGCCGCGCGGTCGCCAGCGCATGATCAGCACCATGGCGATGCCGACCGCCAGCATGCGGTACTGCGCCGGATCGAAGCCGTCCGGCATGATCGCCTTGAGGAAGGCCAGCTCGCGGAAGACCTCGAAGGCGCCGATCACCACGATGGCGGCGATGACGACGCCGATCTGCGATCCGAGCCCGCCCAAGACGACGATGGCGAGGATGATAGCCGATTCCATGAAGACGAAGCTCTCGGGCGAGACGAAGCCCTGCCTCGTCGCGAAGAACGAGCCAGCGAAGCCGCCGAACATGGCGCCGATGGCAAAGGCGGTGAGCTTGGTGTTGGTGGTGTTGATGCCGAGCGAGCGGCAGGCGATCTCATCCTCGCGCAAGGCTTCCCAGGCGCGCCCGATCGGCAGCCGGCGCAGCCGCATGGTGACGAAATTGGTGATGAGGGCCAGAACGAGAATGACATAATAGAGGAAGATGATGCGCTGGAGCGGCGAGTACTTCAGGCCGAAAGTCGCGGCAAAGCCGTTCTCGTCACTGGTGAAGGGAATTCCGAAGAAGCTCGGCCGGGGGATGTCGGATATGCCGTTGGGGCCGTTGGTGAAGCTGTACCAGTTGATCAGGATGACGCGGATGATCTCGCCAAAGGCCAAGGTGACGATCGCCAGATAGTCGCCCCTGAGGCGCAACACCGGAAAACCGAGGATGATGCCCCAGAGACCGGCAAGAAGGCCGGCGAGGGGGAGCACCAGCCAAAAGCTCCAGGGCGTGATGCCGTCGCCGAACCACAGCGGGAAATAGACGGTGGCGAGAAGCGCATAGGAATAGGCGCCGACCGCATAGAAGGCGACGTAGCCGAGATCGAGGAGGCCGGCGAGACCGACGACGATATTGAGGCCCCAGCCGAGCATCACATAAGTGAGCATCAATATCCCGAGGTCGACGATGCGGCGGTCGATGCCCGGTATGAAGGGCAGGAGGACGCCGACGATCAGAAGCGCCACGCCGAAATATTTGCCATAGGGCTCGACGGCCTGGACGAAGCCTGATTGCGCAGCCTTGCCTTCCACCGTCTCGCTGGCCGCCGAATAAGCGAGCCAGGCGCCCGCCAAGAAGGCGAAGACGCCAAAGGCTATGAACCAGGCCGGTAGTTGCGCATGGATCTGGGCCAGGAAACCCAAGGGGGCATCCGTGGTGAAGAGGCCGATGACAAATGCCGCGACGCCGACGGCCATCGCACTCCAGCCCCAGCGCTTTACATGTTGCGGCGTCACCCAGGATGGGCGGTTCCAGACGAGAAGATGCAATGCCAGCCGTCCGGCGGTGATGATGGCGACGAAGCTCGCCACCCATCCCCAGCGTTGCTGGAGCACCAGGCCGCCTTGCGGCGCTTCCGTCTTGAGGCCGACGATCGGGCCCAGGATCGCGAAGGCGATCAGGGCGGTAAGCGCGACGTCGATGAGGATGCGGTTGAAATCGGTTCCGGAGTGGGCGGGAGAGGAGGCGGTCACTGCGCCTTGTCCCTTTTGCTGTTGTGCGGTTTGCGCAGTCGCCATCGTCAGACTTTCTCTACCTCCGGTTTGCCCAGAAGCCCTTGCGGCAGGAAGATGAGAACCACGGCCAGCATCGCGAAGGATGCGACGTCCTTGTATTCGACCGAGAAATAGGCCGACCAGAACACCTCGATGAGACCCATGACAAGACCGCCCAGCATGGCGCCCGGGATCGAGCCGATGCCGCCCAGCACGGCCGCGGTGAACGCCTTAACGCCGGCGAGGAAGCCGATATAGAAGTCAATGACGCCGTAGCGCAGGAAGAACATGAGCCCGGCAACGGCGGCGAGCGATGCGCCCATGATGAAGGTGATGGAGATGGTCTTGTTGACGTCGATGCCGAGGAGCGACGCCATCTTCATGTCCTGCTCGCAGGAACGCTGGGCGCGCCCGAGCGAGGTGCGGGTGATGAGTGCCGTGAACAGCGCCATCAGAGCGAGCGTCGTCACGATGATGATGATCTGCATGGTGGAGAGGCGGACCACGAACTCGCCTTGCGCCGTCGTGGTGTGGACGAGATCGACGCCGCCCGAGATCAGGGCCGGCATCGGCTTCGGCCGGCCGCCTTGGGCGATACGCACGAACTCCTGAAGGACGATCGACATGCCGATGGCGGAAATGAGCGGCGCCAGGCGGAACGAGCCGCGGAGCGGGCGATAGGCGACGCGCTCGACTGTCCAGTTGTAGGCGGAAGCGAGAATCATCGCGATGGCGAGGACGAGAAGGAGCGCCAGAAGAAGAAGCGCGAAGCTCGCCGAGGCGGTAAGCCCGATCGCCAGGATGGCGATCAGCGAGATGAAGGCGCCGACCATGAATATATCGCCATGGGCGAAGTTGATCATGCCGATGATGCCATAGACCATGGTGTAGCCGATGGCGATCAGACCATAGATCGAGCCGAGCGTAATGCCGTTTATGAGCTGCTCTAGGAAATATTCCATGAGCCCCCCTGCCTTTGTCCTCACCCGTTGCTTTTTTAGTTGTTATCCAGCTTCTTTTCGACTGGTTCAGCGATGCTTAGACGTATCACTTTGGAAAGACAAGCGGTTGCTCAAAAAACCGCCAAACGGTTCACAACCGCACCGTAAAGTAGTGAAATATTTCGTAACGAAATACTTTACCGAAATATCTTGTCGTCTGTCAGTAGTGACCCATCTAGCAAGTTTATATCATTTACATCCAACCTTAATCGGCTTATCTAGACGCCCATGTTGCGCCGCATCATATATTTCCTACTTGTGATTGTGCTGCTGGGCGGACTCGGTGGCGCCATCGCCTGGTATGCCTTCGACTTCAAGCCGAAGATGATCGCCGGCTTCATTCAGGCGGCGCCGAAGCCGGTCGAGACCGTCTCGGCCGAGGAAGCGCGCCAGGACCAGTGGGAGCCGCAGATCGGCGCCATCGGCACGCTGGCAGCCGTCAACGGCATCGAGGTCGCGCCCCAGGTCGGCGGCGTGGTCAGGGAGCTCCTGTTCGATTCGGGCGACCTGGTGAAGAAGGGCCAGAAGCTCATCCAGCTCGACATCGATACGGAAGAAGCCGATCTCAAGAACTTCAAGGTGCAGCTCGACAATGCCCAGATCGAGTTCGACCGGCGCGAGAAGGTGTTCAAGAAGGGCTATGCCTCCAAGTCCGATCTCGACGCGGCGCGCATGCTCAGAGACCGGCTTCTCGCCGATGTCCAGCGCACCGAGGCGCTGATCGCGCAGAAATCGATCTATGCGCCGTGGGACGGCAGGCTCGGCCTGCGCGATGTCGCGGTCGGCAAATATGTGGCGGCCGGCCAGAATGTCGTGTGGATGCAGAGCGTCGATCCGATCTATGCCGACTTCACGGTGACCGAGGCCGATTTCGGCCGCATCAAGATCGGCCAGGAGGTGCAGGCGAGGTTCAGCACCTATCAGGGCGAAGCCTTCAAGGGCAAGGTGAAGACGCTCGATGCCCGCGTTTCCGAAACGAGCCGCATGATCACGGTCAGGGGCGAGATCGAGAATCCGGAAGGCCGCCTGGTGCCCGGCATGTATGCCGACGTGACCGTGATCGTCGGGGCGCCCGAGCCGGTGGTCACCATATCGCAGACGGCGGTGACCTATTCGCTTTACGGTGATAGCGTCTTCGCGGTGGTGAAGGCGAAGAATCCAGATCCCAATGCGAAGGAGCCGGAGCTCGAGATCGAGCGGCGCTTCGTCAAACTGGGCCCGGTGCGCAGCGGCAGAGTGAACGTGATCGAAGGCGTCAAGTCCGGCGATCAGGTCGTGATCGCCGGGCAGAACAAGATCGATCAAGGTTCGAAAGTCCGAATCGACAATTCGATCGCGCTCAACCTGACGGTTGACCGCAACACGCAATAACGGGGCGAGCCATGAGCTTCACCGATATTTTCGTGCGCCGGCCCGTGCTGGCGACGGTCGTAAGCCTTCTCATCCTCCTGGTGGGCGCCAATTCGGTGTGGAACCTGCCGGTCCGGCAGTTCCCGAAGGTCGAAGACACGACGATCACCATCACCACGACCTATCCCGGCGCCAATGCCGACCAGATCAAGGGCTTCATCACCACGCCGATCCAGCAGGCGGTGGCCTCGACCGAGGGCATCGACACGCTGAAATCGACATCGGCGCAGAACGTCTCGACCATCACCATGAAGCTGAAGCTCGACGCCGACGGCGACCGGGCGCTGGCCGACGTTCTTTCCAAGATCAATGAAGTCAAGAGCGTGCTGCCGGAGGAATCGAAGGACCCGGTGGTGACGCGCACGACCGGCACGCCCTATGCGCTCATGTATATGGGCTTCAGCTCCGAGACCATGGCGCCGGCGCAGATCTCAGACTATCTCGACCGCGTGATCCGGCCGCAGATCCAGGCCATCAACGGCGTCGCCGAAGCCGAGATCCTCGGCGGCTCGACCTTCGCCATGCGCGTCTGGCTCAATCCGGACAAGATGGCGGCGCTCGGCATCACGCCGCTCGACGTCAACAACGCGCTGGCACAGAACAACTTCACTACCGCCGCCGGCAGCGTGAAGGGCGACTTCATCCAGCAGAACATCAATGCCAAGACGTCGCTCGAGACGCCCGAGCAGTTCCTGCAGCTCGTCGTAGCGGTCAAGAACGACACGATCATCCGCCTGGGCCAGATCGCCACTGTCGATCTCGGCCCGCAGAACTTCGACTCGACCTCGGCTTTCGACGGGCTCAAGGCGGTGTTCCTTGGCATCACCACCACGCCCGACGCCAACCCGCTGTCGGTGATCTCGCAAGTGCGCGACCAATTCCCCAACCTGCAGGGGCAACTGCCGCCGCAGCTCAAGGCGAGCATCGCCTATGACGCGACCGAGTTCATCAATGCGTCGATCTGGGAGGTGAGCAAGACGCTCCTCGAGGCGACGCTCATTGTCATCGTCGTCATCTTCCTGTTCCTCGGCAATATCCGCTCGACGCTGGTTCCGGTCGTCACCATCCCGCTGTCGCTGGTCGGTGTGGCCATCTTCCTCCTGGCGCTCGGCTATTCGATCAACCTCCTGACGCTGCTCGCCTTCGTGCTGGCCATCGGCCTCGTCGTCGACGACGCCATCGTCGTCGTCGAGAACATCCACCGCCATATCGAGGACGGCATGACGCCGTTCCAGAGCGCGCTTGCGGGTGCGCGCGAGATTGCTGGCCCCGTCATCACCATGACGCTGACGCTGGCGGCGGTCTATGCGCCGATCGGCTTCACCTCGGGGCTGACCGGCGCCTTGTTCCGAGAATTCGCCTTCACGCTCGCCGGCGCCGTCATCGTCTCAGGGATCATCGCGCTGACGCTGTCGCCGATGATGTGCTCGAAGATCTTCAAGCAGCATGAGCAGGAAGGCTGGTTCGAGCGGATGATCGAGCGCATCTTCGGCGCGGTGCGCGGCTTCTATTCGCGCCGGCTCGAGGGCGCCATGAAGCAGCGGCCGGTCTTCGCGCTGATGGTCATCCTCATCGTCGTCATGTCGGGCATCCTCTACAGCGCGATCAACAAGGAGTTGGCGCCCTCGGAAGATCAGGGCGTGCTGTTCTCCTTCGTCAACGCGCCCGAGCACACCAATCTCGACTATCTGCAGACCTATGCCGACAAGGTGACACAGACCTTCATGGACGTGCCGGAGCGGCAGAACGTCTTCTCGATCGTCGGCATGGGATCGGTGCATGCCGCATTCGTCGGCCTCATCGTCAAGCCGTGGGAGCAGCGGGAGCGCTCCGACACGATGATCATCGGTGAAATGCAGGGCAAGCTCGGCGGCATTTCCGGCGTCAAGACCTTCGCCACGGCGCCGCCCGCCATCCCGATCGGCGCCGGTGAAATGCCGGTCGAGTTCGTCATCAAGACGCCCGGCGACTACACCAAGGTGGCCGAGGTGCTCGACAAGATCGATGCCGATGCCAAGAAGAGCGGCCTGTTCATCTTCACCAACACGGATCTGCGCTTCGAGACGCCGCAGGCCGAGCTCATCATCGACAAGGACAAGGCCAACCAGCTCGGCGTCCGGATGAGCGATATCGGCTCGACGCTCGCGGTGCTGCTCGGCGGCAACAACGTCAACCGCATCAATATCCAGGGCCGGTCATATGAAGTGATCGCGCAGGTTCCGCGCGCGTATCGCGGTTCCGCCCAAAGGCTGCTCGACTATCAGCTGCGCACCACGGGTGGCGACATGGTGCCGCTGTCGTCCTTCATCAGGCTCGACCAGACGGTGCAGCCCAACAGCCTCGCTACCTTCCAGCAGCTCAATTCGGCGACCTTCCAGGGCGCTCCGTTCCCCGGCCGGACTGTCGGCGAGGCGGTGGCGTTCCTGCAGCAGAAGGCGCAGGAATACTTCCCGCAGGGCATGACCTATGACTGGCAGGGTGAAGCCCGGCAGTTCGTGACCGAAGGCAACACGCTGGCCTACACCTTCCTGTTCGCCCTCATCGTCATCTATCTGGTGCTGGCGGCGCAGTTCGAGAGTTTCCGCGATCCGTTCATCATCCTCATCGGCCTGCCGGCGTCGATGTTCGGCGCCTTGTTCTTCCTGTTCATCCTGGGCGAGGTGAACGGCATGATGCAGGGCCAGTCGCCGATCAATCTCGGTTCCGGCACCATCAATATCTATACCCAGATCGGGCTCGTGACCTTGATCGGCCTCATCTCGAAGCACGGCATCCTCATGGTGGAATTCGCCAATAAGCTTCAGGAAGAGCAGGGCTACGACAAGTTCGCCGCCATCAAGGAAGCGGCCGCGGTCCGCTTGCGGCCGATCCTGATGACGACCGCCGCCATGGTGATCGGCGTCGTGCCGCTGCTCGTCGCCGCCGGCGCCGGCGCCAAGAGCCGATTCGATATCGGTCTCGTGATCGCCGCCGGCATGACCGTCGGCACGATGTTCACACTGTTCATCACGCCTGTCGTCTATACCTATATCGCCGCCGACCGGCGGCCCAAGGAAGCGCTTGCAGCCGGCGGTGCCGCGGGGCATGCTGGCCATGCGCCCGTCGCGGCGCAAGCGGCTAATGATCGTGATGATCGCAGAGAAGCAGGCAAGAGCAAGAAGCAGCGCGAGCGGCGTCCGCCACCGGCGGAGGCGGCGGAATAGCATTCGCCTGATGCGGCTCGGATGAGCGAGTCGCAGCGCCGATCCGCTTCCGGGCGCTTCCTCAAGCGCTTGTTCCAGGCAGTCATGGTCCTGGCGGTCGCCGCAGCGGCAGCATTCGCCTATCTCATGTATCCGGTGTGGAGATCCTATCCCGCGGCCGACTTTCCCCCAGCCGCCACCGAGGCCGACAAGAACCGCCAGGACCTCGAATATCTGAGCCGTCTCCCGGAGATCGACCGCAGCTTCACCAAGGAGAAGCGCCGTGCTTTCGCGCGCGCCGTGGAACGGCTCATCGCGCAGTCGGGCACGTTCGACAGGGCGAAGCTCACCCTCGAAGCGGCACGGCTCACCGCCCTTGCCGATAACGGCCATACCAATGTCCTGACCCAGCTCGGCGACAGGAGCTTCAAATCGGTGCCGATCCGGCTCGGCGTCTTCAGCGACGGCCTCTTCGTGGTGAAGGCGCTGGGCGACGCCCAGGACCTCGTCGGGGCGCAGCTGCTTGCGGTAAACGACCGCCCGATCGATTCGGTCATCACGACGTTCCGTCCCTTCATCGGCGGCCCGCCGACGCTGCTTCGCCAGCATGTGCCGCGGCTGATCGTTTCCCCCGAGCTCCTGACGGCTGCGGGCCTCAATGGCAGCGCCGACAACAGCCAATACCGCTTCCGCCTCGCCAACGGCCTGGTGATCGACCGCTTCCTGAGCGTCGCCGACGTCACGCCGGAACTCGAGGACAATCCTTATTGGCCGGTGCGCGACCTGAGCCCGGTTCCCACCCTCACCGACGGTCCCGGCTGGTCGCATGTCCTCGATGCCGCGCCGCTCTATCTGTCCAAGCTCGACGAGAATTACTGGCACGCTTATGTCGATGAGGGGCGGGTTCTCTTCCTGCAGATCAACCGGATGCGCGACCAGGGGCGGCAGAGGCTCGCCGACCATCTCGCCGAAGTGCTCGACACGATCAAGCGCAGAGGAACCAAGTTCGTGGTGGTCGATCTGCGCTACAATCGCGGCGGCGACTACACGCAAGCGGCGGATTTCGCGCGCCGCCTCGCCGATGCGGTACCGCCCGACGGCCGCATCTTCATCCTGACCGGCGGCAACAGCTTCTCCGCGGCGATCAGCACCGTAGCGCGGATAAAATTCTTCGCCGGTGGCCGCGCCACCCAGGTCGGCGAGCCGATGGGCGATCGCGGACAGTTCTGGGGCGAAGGCGACAGGGCCATATTGCCCCATTCGAAGATCGCGGTGCGCTATGCCACCGCCTATCATGACTGGGAGAATGGCTGTGAGCTCGAGCAGATCACGACCTGCTTCCTGCTCAACTATGTCTATGGCGCGGCACCTGGTTCCCTTACCCCGCAGCTCACCGCAAGCCCTCGTTTCGCCTATTACGCCTCGGGGCGGGACATGGTCATGGATGAGGTGATGAAGGTCATCCGCTCCGCCGCCGTCGCGAGCGTGGCCGCGGGAAAAGGCGCCGCTCCGCCCTCCAACCAGCCGAACTAGTAGCTCCTCATGCGCGAAGAAAGACTGGCGACCTGTGCCTGCGGAAAGCTGCGCGTGACCGCCTTGGGAAATCCTTCGACAGTGTCCTTGTGCCATTGCCTGGCGTGCCAAAGGCGAACCGGCAGCGTCTACGGCATCGCTGCTTTCTTCGAGCGGGACCGGATCAAAGTGGAGGGGGAGGCGAAAAGCTTTTCACGCCCATCCGACTCAGGGCACCCGGTGACATTTCACTTTTGCCCCCGCTGCGGCTCGACGGTCTTCTGGGAGCCGCAGCGCAAGGCCGATTTCATCGCCGTCGCCGTCGGTTCCTTCGCCGATCCGCATTTCCCGGCACCAAGCCAGGCCGTCCATGAGGAGTGCCGGCACGCCTGGGTCAGAGCCGTGATTTAGGCGGTCAGGCGTTCGAGCGCGCCGGTGAAGCGCTCGAGCGCCTTGGCGAGCTCGGCTTCGCCGGTGGCGAAAGAGAGCCTGATGCAGTTCGGATCGCCGAAGGCCGAGCCCGGGACGGTCGCGACGCCATTCTCTTCCAGAAGCCAGTCGCACAGGGTCTCGACGCTGTCCATCACGTGATTGCCGGCCTTGCGGCCAAGGAAGGCGCCGACATTGGGAAAGGCGTAGAAGGTCGCCGGGATGGGCGCGAGGCGAAGGCCCGGAACGCGCGCGAGGGCGGCGACCACCATGTCACGGCGCGCCTCGTAGCGCCGGCGCATCCGCCCGACATCAGCGCGGCCGCCCGAAAGCGCCGTCAGCGCCGCATGCTGGACAAAGGAATTGGCACCGGCGGTGAGGCCGCTCTGCAGGCGCGCCATGGCCTGGGCCAAAGGCGCGGGGCCCGCCGCATAGCCGAGCCGCCAGCCCGTCATGGCGAAGCTTTTGGAAAAGCCGTTCACCGTGATGGCGCGCTCGCGCATGGAGGGCAAGCTGGCGAATGAGGTCATCTTGCCGTCGAACAGGATGTATTCGTAGATCTCGTCCGAGAGCACCATCAGGCGCGGATGGCTTTTCACCACCGCGGCAAGGGCTGAAAGCTCAAAGGCGCTCCACACGGCGCCCGTCGGGTTGTTGGGCGAGTTCAGGATCAGAAGCTTGGTCCGGTCGGTAAGGGCCGCGGCGATCCGCTCCGGCGGCGCCTTGAAGTTCTCCTCCACTCCGGCCTTGAGGATGACCGGCACCCCGCCCGCCAAGCGCACGATGATCTCATAGGAGACCCAATAGGGCGAGAGCATGATCACCTCGTCGCCGGGCTCGATCAGGGCCAGGACGGCATTGGCGATGGCCTGCTTGGCGCCATTGGCGATGACTATCTCGGATGCGGCGTAGTCGAGCCCGTTCTCGTCCTTGAGCTTCAGGGCCAGCGCCTGGCGCAATTCGAGGATGCCGGCGACCGGCGAATAATGGGTCAAGCCCTTCTTCATGGCCTCGCCAGCGGCTGCCTGGATATGGAAGGGCGTATCGAAATCCGGCTCGCCGATCGTCAGGCTCGCTATGTCCTGGCCCTTGGCCCTAAGTTCGCGGGTACGCTGCGACATGCGCACGATGGGACCTTCGTCGGACTGGGAGGTGCGGCGAGCGAGGAGGGAAGCGACGTCGAAGGGAGCCATGGCGGGGCTCTATGCCATGCAAGGCCCCGGTCCGTCGAGCGTTCCCGCAAAAATGTCACAGTTTGACCCTAGGCACGCCCCCAATCGCATCGCCGCATTTGCTTAACCTCCTTCCTGTACATATCGGGCGAACAACCCTATATGCGCCGGGCCTCCCAGCCATTTCCGGAACTCCCATGAATCGCAACGTGCTTGCCTTATTGTGTGTGTCTGTCCTCGCCGCCGCCTGCAGCAAGCCGGGAAATGTCGACATCAATTCCGGAGGGCCGCGCACGGTCCAGACCCAGTCGCGCTCGGAGCCGATCTTCTACAACGGCAAGCACTATGCGCTGAACTACACCTATAATGACGCGATGAAGGCCTTCGACGTGAAGGTGTCGGGCACGACGGCGGCGATGAAGCCCGACAGCCAGAAGGATGCGATCAACATCGCGTCCTCGTCGCTCGGTTATTTCGCCTGCCCGGAAGGCCAGCGCGGCCGTCTGGTCGGCTCGCCCAAATTCAATGGCGGCGTGTGGGCGCTGCAGGCACGCTGCGGCTAGCTTTCAGCTAGCCCCCGATGTTCCGGTCGATCCAATCGCGGGTGCGGAAATAGCGCCCGATCCACGGCACGAACCAGGTATTGCCGGTATAAAGCGGATGCGTGGGAAAATCCTCGCTGTCGAAAGCGCAGATGCGGTTCACATGGCCGGCAATTTTGCGCCCGGTCTGGAAGCCCAGATAGCTCAGCATCGCGACGCCGGAGCCGTTGCAGCCCAGCGCGTAATGCAGATTGTCGAACTTGCCCATATGCGGCATCTCATCGAGGGTGAAGGCGACATTGCCGGTCCAGGCATGGGTGATCTTGACGCCCTCGAGCTGCGGATAGCGATCGACCATGAAGCGATAGAGCACCGGCGCGGTCTCGACCGGATCCGTCTGGCCGAATTTGGCGCGGCCGCCGAAGATGAGGCGCCTGCCGTCGGGCGACATGCGATAATAGGTGAGCACCCGGCGCGTGTCGGCGATCGAGCGGTTCCTGGGCGAGAGCGAGCGGGCAATCTCAGGCGGAAGCTCTTCGGTCGCGATGATATAGGAACCGATCGGCACCACGCGGCGCTTGAATTGCGGCGTCACATCGCCGGTATAGCCGTTGGTGGCGATGACGACATCGGCCGCCTTGATATCGCCCCTCGGCGTCGTGACGATCCAGCCCGAGTCCGACTGTGTCAGCTTGGTCACCGGCGTCCTGGCGGCGAGCGGAATATTCCGCCGACGGACGATATCGAGGAGGCCCTTGTAATAGAGAGCGGGGTGGATGTGGGCGGCGCGCTCCACCACCATGCCGCCCCGATAATAGTCGGAGCCGATCTCGTCGCGCTGCCGCTCGCGCGGCACGATGTAGGCGCCCGTTTGCGCATTGGCGTTGAGGACGGCGATCTTCTTCTCCATGGCGCGATAGTGGCTCTGGCACCAGGCGCCGAGGAAATAGCCGGCCTTGGTCCAGTGGCAGGCGATCTTCTCGCGCGCGATCAGGTCCTCGATATGGGTGAAGGCCTCGGCCGCGTCGCTCATGAAAGGAGCAGCCGCTTCGGGGGACAGGGGCTTGGCGATGTAGCGCTTGCCGACATTGACGCCGCCCGACACCATGCCGCCATTGCGCGTCGAGGCGCCGAAGCCCGGCTCATGGGCATCGAGGACGATGCAGTCGATGCCGGCATCATTCAGCGCCAGCGCTGCCGAAAGTCCGGCATAGCCGGCGCCGACGACCGCGACGCGGCTCTCCCGGGGCAACTCGATGGGCGCCATCGTCTCGGGCGCATAGGCCTCCCACCAGAAAGGGCGGGCCTTGAATTCGGGATGAAATATCTGTGAAGGCATGGGTTGCTTCATGGGGTGCGGGTCGCACCCTCTTACACGGCTTTTTCCCTTTTCAAAATCAGAGACTTAAAGGCAAGCCTGGAAAGTTCCCGCGAGCCGTCTTCGACGTTAGTTGAATGACGCGGCAAGTTGCCTCACCTCGGTAATTCCTGCACACTGCGCACCAATCAAGAACAACGTTTCATCTGGAGGAACCCAATGTCCAAAGATCGTAAATCCAAAAACCGGGATGCGGCCCAGCGCTCGCGCCGCAACTTCCTGAAGACGGGAGCAACGGCGGTCGCGGGAGCGGCCGCTTTGTCGATGCCCAACGTCGCCCGCGCCCAGGAGGCCATCGTGTTCAAATTCCAGAGCACTTGGCCGTCCAAGGATATCTTCCATGAATACGCGCAGGACTATGTGGCCCGCGTCAATGAGATGTGCGGCGGGCGGCTCAAGCTCGAATTGCTCGCGGCAGGCGCCGTCGCCAAGGCCTTCGAGGTGCAAGATGCGGTCATCGCCGGCACGCTTGATGGCGGCCATGGCGTGTGCGCCTATTGGTACGGCAAGCACAAGGCCTATTCGCTCTTCGGTACGCCGCCGGCCTGGGGCTGGCGGGCCAACCAGATGGTCGGCTGGATGAAATATGGCGGCGGACAGGCGCTCTATGACGAGCTCGTCCAGCAGGTGCTGGGCCTCAATCTGGTCGGCTTCCTTACCGGGCCCATGCCGACCCAGCCGCTCGGCTGGTTCAAGAAGCCGGTCGAGAAGCCGGAAGAGCTCGCCGGTCTCAAATACCGCACCGTCGGCCTCTCCGCCGATCTCTTCAAGGAGATGGGTGCCGCAGTGACCATCCTGGGCGGCGGCGAGATCGTCCCCGCCATGGACCGCGGCCTGCTCGAGGCTGCGGAGTTCAACAACCCGTCCTCCGACCGGCTGCTGGGCTTCCCAGATGTCAGCAAGGACTACATGCTGCAGAGCTATCACCAGTCGGCGGAATGTTTCGAGGTCATCTTCAACAAGTCGAAATATGACGCGCTCCCGCCGGATCTCCAGGCGATCGTGAAATATGCCGCGGAATCGGCCTCCGCCGACATGTCGTGGAAGGCGATGGATCGCTATTCCAAGGACCTCGAAGCGATGAAGGCGGAGCAGGGCGTCAAAGTGCATCGCACACCCGATGCAGTGCTCCAGGCGCAACTCGCCGCCTGGGACAAGGTGATCGCGGCGCAGTCGCAGGAGCCGTTCTTCGCCAAGGTGGTCGAAAGCCAGAAGGCCTGGACGAAGCGGGTGGTGGCGACCCAGTTCGACCTGGAAGTCGACCAGAAGACGGCCTACGATCACTTCTTCAAGGCATAGCTCAAGAAGAACAATCAGTGCCGGCTCCTGTCCCGACGGGAGCCGGAAGACTTAGGGGAGGGGTAATGCCGGCTTATCCGCGGGGGCTGGGCGCCATGAAAAATCAGCGCCTGTCCTTGCTTCTCTTCGGGGGTGGCGTCGTCGCCACACTCCTCGCCATCTTCTGGTCGCTCTATGCCTATGGCCAGGTCGGCGGCCTTGTCGCCGGCAAGGGCTTGCGGCCCAACCAGGTCTTCATGTGCCTGTTCGGTCCGTTCGAGCGCTGCGCGCCGCTCGCCGCCGCCCATGCCGAGCGTGGCACAATGCCTTACTCATCACTCCTCTTCTGGCTGGGCGTCGTGGCCATCATCGCCAGCTTCTGGCTCAACCTCGCCAAGCGCACGCCCGATGAGGGGTGGGGGCCGCGATTGCAGCGCGTCCTTATTCCCGTCGACCAGGTCTCGACCTTCATCGGCAAGCTTTTTGCCTGGACGATCGTCATTCTTACCCTCGCGGTGAGCTATGAGGTGTTCGCGCGCTATGTGCTCCGGGCGCCGACCACCTGGGCCTATGATGCGAGCTATATCCTCTATGGCGCCTTGTTCATCATGGCGGGCGCCTATGCGCTGTCGCGCAATTCGCATGTGCGTGGCGATTTCCTCTATCGCGCCTGGCCGCCGCGCCGCCAGGCGGCGATGGATCTGGTGCTCTACTTCCTGTTCTTCTTCCCCGGCATCATCGCCTTCATCTATGCGGGCTATGGTTTCGCCGCGCAGTCCTGGATGACGCATGAGCATTCGGCCTACAGTCCCGACGGTCTGCCGGTCTATCAATACAAGACGCTGATCCCCATCACCGGCGTGCTGCTCCTCCTGCAAGGAATCGTCGAGGTGGTGCGCTGCATCTTCTGCCTGAGAAGGGGAGAGTGGCCGCAGCGGCTGCATGACGTCGAAGAGCTCGAGAATGTCATCCTGGCGCAGCATGGAACGCCAGCCGAAGAGCTTGGAGATCGCCTGTGACCGACCCGCAACTGGGCGTGCTGATGCTCGTCCTTTTCATCTTCCTCATCATGCTGGGCTTTCCCATCGCCTTCACTTTGATGGCGATGGGCGTCGGCTTCGCCTTCCTCGCCTATGACGGCAATATGGATACGGTGGCGGCACTCCTCGTCCAGCGCACCTGGTCGGTGATGACCAATGACGTCTTGATCTCGGTGCCGCTCTTCGTCTTCATGGGCTATATCGTCGAGCGCGCCAATATCCTCGACCGGCTGTTCCGCTCGATCCAACTCGCCTCAGGCGCCTTGCCGGGCTCGCTCGCCATCGCGACGCTTGCCACTTGCGCGCTCTTCGCCACCGCCACCGGCATCGTCGGAGCGGTGGTGACGCTGATGGGGCTGCTCGCTTTCCCGGCCATGCTGCGCCATGGCTATGACGTCAAGCTGTCGGCGGGCGTCGTCTGCGCCGGCGGCTGCCTCGGCATCCTGATCCCACCCTCGATCATGCTCATCCTCTATGGCGCGACCGCCGGCGTGTCGCCGGTGCAGCTCTATGCCGGCGCCTTCTTCCCGGGACTGATGCTCGCCGGCCTCTATATGGTCTATGTGATGATCCGCGTGCTCATCGATCCGTCGCTAGCGCCGCCCATGCCCAAGGAAGAGCGCGATGTTCCCTATGCGACAATCTTCTGGCAACTCACCACGTCCTTCCTGCCGCTGGCGCTTTTGATCCTGGCGGTGCTCGGCGCCATCATGTTCGGGCTGGCGACGCCGTCGGAAGCCGCGGCGATCGGGGCCTTGGGCGCCCTCATCCTTGCCGCCGCCTATCGCTCGCTCACTTTCGACAAGCTCAAGGAATCGGTGTACCTCACCGCCCGCACCTCCGCCATGGTCGGCTGGCTGTTCGTCGGCTCCTTCATGTTCTCGGCCGTCTTCGCCGCCCTGGGCGGCGATGCGGTCATCAAGGATTTCGTCGTCGGCCTCAACCTCTCGCCGGTCATGTTCCTGATCGTCAGCCAGATCATCATCTTCATCCTGGGCTGGCCGCTCGAATGGACCGAGATCATCGTCATCTTCGTGCCGATCTTCCTGCCCTTGCTCGAGCATTTCGGCATCGACCCCTTGTTCTTCGGTCTCCTGATCGCGCTCAATATCCAGACGTCGTTCCTGTCGCCGCCGGTCGCCATGGCGCCGTTCTACCTGAAAGGCGTGGCGCCCAAGCATGTGAACATCAACGACATCTTCCGGGGCGTGATGCCCTTTCTCTTCATCGTGCTCATCGCGATGGTGCTGCTCTATATCTTTCCCGAAATCGGCATGTGGCTGCCGCGCCAGGTCTATGGCAGCTAGCTGCCCGGCCAGCGATAGACAACATCGCCGATGCCGAGCGGCTCGTAGATAAGATGGATCATGGGTACGAAGCCGTGGCGCTCATAGAGGCGGCAGGCGCCGAAATTCTGCTGCGCGCAATGGAGCTCGATGCCGGCGGGATAGAGGGACTTGGCGAAATCGATCAGGGCGGTGCCGAAGCCAAAGCCCTGCCAGTCGGGCGCAATGAAGAGCCGGTCGATGAAAGCCGGCTTCACGGTGAGAATGCCGACCACCACGCCGTCCGCTTCCGGCACGAAACATCTCTGGCCTTCCGCCAGGGCTTCGGTGAGGCGCGTGCGCGTCGCCGAGACCGGATGGTTGTAGCCGAAATAGGCATAGGCCTGCCGGCAGGCGGCGTTGGCGGCCCGGGCGGCCGCGTCAAGATCGCGCGGTTCATAGGGCCTGATGCGGAACAGATGGGCTTTGAGCATGGGCTGAGTTATAGAGGCGCCGATTGCCACTACCAGGAAACAATGCGCTGATGAAAAAGTTTCTCCTGAGCCTCGCCTATGTGCTGATCGCGATCGTCGTCATTTTCATGGGCGGGGCCTATGCCCTGCCGGGCGAGGCGGTCGTCGAGCGCCAGATCACCATCCAGGCCCCGCCGGGAAAGGTCTTCGGCATCGTCAGCGATCTGAGACGGTTCAAGGAATTCTCACCCTGGGCCGAGATCGATCCGAACCTGCAATATACGTTCGAGGGTCCCCCGATCGGCATCGGCCAGAAGATGTCCTGGACCTCCGACAATCCGCGGCTCGGCTCGGGCTCGCAGACCGTTGTCGATTATCAGCCCAATACGCGCTTCGCCACAACGCTGGCTTTCGGCGACATGGGTGATGCGATTTCCTATTTCAACTTCGTGCCGGTCGCCAGCGACACGAAGGTCATCTGGGGCTTCAAATCGCTGTTGCGCAATCCGCTCGAGCGCTGGATGGGCCTGTTCTACGACCGTGAGATCGGCGCCGACTACGAAAAAGGCCTGGCCAAGCTGAAGGCCATCACCGAGCAGCCCTGATTAGACTATGTGCAGCGCGGTGGTCTGCTTGACGCATTTCATCGCGATGGTTGATTTGAGGCTCTGCACCTCGCGCAGGGAAGTGAGCCGCTGGACCAGGAAATTCTGGAACTCGTCGAGATCGCGCACGCAGATCTTGAGCACATAGTCCCAATCGCCGGTCACCAGATAGCATTCGAGCACATTCGGGAGCGTCAGCACCGCCTTCTCGAAGGCCTTGATGCGTTCGATCGTCTGGCTGGCAAGCTTGACTTCGACAATCACGGTGAGCGTCTGGCCGGCAAGCGGCGGATCGAGCAAGGCGACATATTTGCGAATCAGGCCCGACTCTTCGAGCGCCTTCACCCGCCTCAGACATGGAGCAGGGGTCATGCCGATCGCATCGGCAAGGTCGGTGTTCCGGCGCCGGCCGTCCTCCTGCAGGATGCGCAAGATGTGCTTGTCGGTTTCGTCGAGCTGGATCGCCGCGGGCATTGCCAACCTCGCTTCCGCTATAAATGCGCAATGATATTGCTCATTTTCCCATAAAAGAGGATACGAAAGCAATCTCATGATCGCCGTCCCTGATATTTTTCTTATTCCATTCAGGAGGAGCGATCATGAAACCAGCCAAGCCCAAGACCGTGCATGCTTTGCATGATGTGCGTGAGAATGCCCGCAAGCTTTCCATCCTCTATACGGCCGAAGTTGAAATCGCCCGGCTGATCGGACGCTGGCTGCCGGCCGTGCCCTGGCTCGAGGAGAAATTGCTGCTCGGCCGGCTGCTCTATGAGGATGCCGAGCATGCGGCATGGCTCGAGGAACGTCTCGTCGAGTTGCGCGTCGCCGAGGCACGATTGCCGGATTTCCGCCGGCGCACCGCGCCGGCGCTCAAGCTGCTCGAGAGAGTGACCGATCCCGACCAGTTCCTGGCCGGTCTGTTCCGGGTGGTGAAGCCGGCCCTCATCGCCGACTATCGCCGTCATCTCGAAGCCTGCCCGCCTTTTGTCGATGATCCTTCGAAGCGCTTCCTGAGCCGGGCGCTTGCCGAAGAGGAAGAGCATGTCGGGTCAGGACTGGCGCTCCTCGCCAAGCGCGGCGTGGGCTGGCCCGATTCAGGCGGCATCGAGAGCCAGGTCAGGGCGGGCCTGTGGCGGCTCGAGGACAAGGAGGGCGGCTTCGCGGCGGGTGATTTCGTCGGGCGCACCCCCATCGCCCAGTCGCGGCCCGTCTGGCCGGCCGAGGTCGAGCACCTCGCGGCGGCGGCGCCCATGCCGCATTATCCCGGCACTTTCGCGGGCGACATGCAGCGCGTCGCCCATGATCTCGTCTTCTCGGAGCTCGAAGCGGAGGAGATCTTCGCGCGCTATGTCTATGAATATCCGCAATGTCCTTGGCAGTTTCACCGCGAATCGGCGCGCATCTGCTGGGACGAGGCGCGCCATGTCGAGCTTTTGCTCGACGTACTCGATCGCTATGGCGGCCATGTCGGGCAATTCCCGGCCAAGGCGCCGGGCTTCGAGGAATTCATGAGCCTCTCTTCCCCGGTCGAGCGCATGATCATGGTGAGCGTCATCGCCGAAGGCGAAGTCTCGACCGACACCCAGACGCAGCATCGCGAAGCCTTCCGGCAAATGGGCGATGATCTCTCAGCCATCCTCAAGGATTATGAAATGGCGGACGAGGTGAGCCATGGCCGGTTCGGCGAGCGCTGGGCGAGGCGCCTCGCCCAGCAAATGGGCGCCGACTATGACACGGCCTATGCCCGGGCGAGGGATGCGCTCAATGCCTTCAAGGCGTGCCACCCCGAGGCTGAAGGCTCATCGGAGATCGCCCTGGTGCGGCTTGGCGCCGATGAAGGAGGCTCGAAGCGGCTGGTCAATGCCACGGCGAAAAGGCTGCTCGGCTATTCGGAAGCGGACATTCTGAGGCTGGTCAGCGAAAGCGGCGGGTCGCTCATCGAGGATGAAGCCGTCTGAGCTGGAAAAGCAACGCGGTCCAATCGCCCCCCGATCGGACCGCGCCTCCTGTCGCCACTTTGTACCAACCTTGGTACGGCAGAGGCGTCAAAAGAGTTTCAATCCCGACACGGAAAATCAGGGGATTGCCGAAAGGCCCCGTTAAGATTTGCTCGCAACCTTCGGTTCGGCGAACAGCTCGGTGCGCGGGCCGCGTTCCAGATAGGTGTTGAGCGCGATATAGGAGCGCGTATTGCGGACGCCCGGGATGTCGTAGATCCGCTTCAGGAGCTGCTCCAAAGCCAGCGTGCCCTCGCAGCGCACCTTGAGGAGGATGCAGGTGTCGCCGGCAACGGAATGCAGTTCCTCGATCCGGGGATCATCGGTAATCGCCAGCATTTCCGGGGTCTTGCCCCAGCCGTCGGTCGCGACATGGACGAAGGCGAGGAGGGGGCAGCCGATCGCCTCGCCGTCGATCTCGATGGTGGTGCGGCGGATGGCGCCCTGCGCCTTGAGCTTTTTCACCCGCTCATAGACGGAAGGGGCGGACAGGCCGAGCTTCTGCCCCAGGTCGCGGAAGGCGATGGTGGCATCGTCGGCCAGAATAGCTAACAGCTTTCGGTCGGTGGCATCCATGGAGGTCGTCCTGTTAATGCGGTTCGGTAGTGAAAAATAGGCGATTTCCGAGGTCAGCATAACATGATACGGGTGGATGTATAAATCCCTTATCGGTGTTAGGTGTCATGACAGCGATCCCCAGCGATCAGTCTTTCCAGGGCCATCTCCTGCTTCTGATGTCGGGGATCGCCGCGGTCGGCATCCAGGCGCTGATGCTCTCGCCCTTGATGCCCGATATTGCGCGGGCGCTCGCGGCGGGGCCGGTGGAGGTCGGCATCGCCTCCGGCGCCTATGGCGTAGGCGTGGCGCTCTCGGCCCTTCTGGCAGCGCCGAGGCTCGGCCAATGGCCGAAGCGGCGGGCGATCCAGATCGCCTTCGCCGTGATGGCGGCGGGCCTCATGCTCTGCGCCTCGGCCTTCGACTGGCGGCTTCTGGTCTTCGGTCAGTTCGTCACCGGCCTCGCCGCCGGCGTCATCATTCCCGGCACCTACGCACTGACCGCCGACCTGACGCCGGACCATATGCGCTCGCGCGCCATCGGGCGTGTGATCACCGGCTGGTCGGTGGCGATGGTGGCCGGCATTCCCTTCGCCGCTTTGATCGCCGATCTCCTGAGCTGGCGCGGCACCTTCATCATCGTCGCAGCACTTGCCGCCGTGATGATCTTCGGCATCGGCCTCTTGCCGCGCACTGAAGCCTCGGCGGCGTCGCGCCCGGTGCCCTACGCCCAAGCGCTCGCGGTCAAGGGCATACCCTTGGTGCTCTTCGCCACCTTCGTGAACATGATCGCCTTCTACCAGACCTATACATTCATCGGCGATCATGTGCGCCATGTGCATGACGCCGGCGCCTGGCTCGGCGGCCTCTTCGCCTGTTCCTATGGCATAGGCTTCGGGCTGGCGGTCTTCTTCGACGGCTGGATCGATCGCGTCGGGCCGTCGCGCCTGATGGCGGCCTCGCTCTTCGTCCTCGGCATCAATTACATCCTCTTGCCATTGGCGACATTCAACATCGCCACCGCGATCGCCTATCCGGTGGTCTGGGGCCTCATCCAGCATGTCGGCATGAACACGCTCGTCTCCTATATCGGGGCTGCCCCGCAGGCCGAGCGCTCGACCGCCATGGGGCTCTTCTCCTTCGTCACCTATGTGGCCGTGGGACTGGGCGGCGCCGCCTATGGCAGCGTCTATGCGGCGCATGGCATTTTCGCCAATACCATCGCCGCCACCCTGACCTTGTGGATAGGTGCTGCGGTGGTGTTCCTGCTGATGCCGAAGGTTAAGGCTGCTGCTTAGGGCTTTATCTTTTGTTGCGCATGATCTTTTCGGAAAACCGGTATCCACTTTTCCGGATCATGCGGCTAGCGCTGCATCTGCATGAGCTTGTCCATCGGCACCATGTTGTGGTCGAGATTGGCCATGATCCACAGCGAACCGCCCACCACCAGGAGCACGATCAAAATACCGAAAGCGAGCGCCATCACGTTGTTGGTGTTGTCGGGCCCGGTCGTAATGTGAAGGAAGAAGACCACATGCACGCCCATTTGCGCGATGGCGAGCACGATGATGGCGACGGGAATGCTGGGCAGCCAGAATATGTCGGTGCTGATCACGAAAAACGACGTGGCGGTGAGCAATATGGCAAGGCCTAGGCCCACGCCATAGCCGAGCAGGCGCTGACCGACGCTGCCTTCTTCCTCACCAGGCGGATATTCAGCCGCGCCGTGCGGCTCCTCGATCTCATGGCTCATAGGGCGACCCCCAGAAGATAGACGATGGAGAAAATGGCGACCCAGATGATGTCGAGCGCATGCCAGAACAGCGCAAAGCACAGATTGCGGCGCTGGATGTCGGGGCGGAAGCCCTTGGCCTGAACCTGCGCCATCATCGTCAGCAGCCAGAGAATACCGGCGAAGACGTGAACGCCATGGCATCCGACGAGCGCGTAGAAGGATGACAGGAAGGCGCTCCGCGTCGGGCCCGCGCCGCGCTCGATCATTCCGGCAAATTCCCTGATCTCCAAGGCCAGAAAGGCGAGGCCAAGGACACAAGTGACCGCCATCGCGATCTGGAACCAAAAGCGGCTGCGCTCGCCGGCCGCGATGCTGGCGAGGCCGCAGGTGAAACTCGAGGCGAGCAGAAAAGCGGTCTCAAACGCGACATTCGTCAGGTCGAAAAGTTCGGCGCCCCTGGGGCCGTCCGCCGTCCTGGTCGCCAGCACCGCATGGGCCGCGAACAGGCAGGAGAAGATGACCATGTCGCTCAGGATGAAGAGCCAGAAGCCGAAGCCGGTCCTGATCCGCTTCTGATAGAGCTCGTCATGCGCCAGGGTTGCGGCGGTCATCGGGCGGCTCCCACGGCGCGCGCCACCTCATCCGCCGGGATCACATATCCTTCGTGATCGCGCCAGGCGAAGACGACGAAGGTCGCGAATGCGCCAATGAGGCCGACTATCGCCATCCACCAGATATGCCAGATCATGGCAAAGCCTATGATGGTGGCGAAGAAGGCGCAAACGAAGCCCGTCGGCGAATTGAGCGGCATCTCGATGGGTTCATAGCGCACACCGCCCTTCGCCGCTCCTTCTTCACGTGCCTGTGCCTTCTGGGTCCAAAAGGCATCCGCCCCGGTCACCTGGGGCGGGACCGCAAAGTTGAAGGCAGGCGGCGGCGATGGTGTCGCCCATTCGAGCGACCGGCCGTCCCAGGGATCACCGCTCGTGTCGCGCAATTTCTCCCGCTGACGGATGCTGACGACCAGTTGCGCGATCTGCAGGATGATCCCGATCAGGATGAGACCCGCGCCCACTGCCGCGATCATCAGCCAAGGCCGCCATTCCGCTACTTCATAGTGCTGCATCCGCCGCGTCGCGCCGAGGAGGCCCGCCGCATAGAGCGGCATGAATGCGACATAGAAGCCGACGATCCAGTACCAGAAGGCTGCCTTGCCCAGCCCGTCGTGAAGCTTGAAGCCGAAGGCTTTCGGAAACCAGTACATGTAGCCGGCAAAGGCGCCGAACAGCACGCCGCCGATGATCACATTGTGGAAGTGGGCGACAAGGAAGAGGCTGTTATGCAGCACGAAGTCGACCGGCGGCACGGCCAGCAAAACGCCCGTCATGCCGCCGATGATGAAGGTCACCATGAAGCCGAGGGACCATAGGAGTGGTGCAGTAAACTGGATGCGGCCGCCATACATGGTGAACAGCCAGTTGAATATCTTCACGCCCGTCGGCACGGCGATGATCATGGTGGCGATGCCGAAGATGGCGTTCACATCGGCGCCGGCGCCCATGGTGAAGAAGTGATGCAGCCACACCATGAAAGACAGAAGGCAGATCGACATGGTCGCCGCGACCATGGACCGATAGCCGAACAGGGGCTTGCGCGAAAAAGTGGAGATGACTTCCGAGTAAACGCCGAAGGCCGGAAGGACGAGGATATAGACTTCCGGATGTCCCCACGCCCAGATGAGGTTCATGAACATCATCATGTTGCCGCCGGCATCGTTGGTGAAGAAATGAAAGCCGAGATAGCGGTCGAGGATCAGCATGGCCAGCGTGGCGGTCAGGATCGGGAAGGCGGCAATGATCAGAAGATTGGTGGCAAGCGTCGTCCAGCAGAACATCGGCATCCGCAAGTAAGTCATGCCGCTGGCGCGCATCTTGAGGACGGTGGTGACGAGATTGATGCCGGAGAGGACCGTGCCGACCCCCGAGATCTGCAAGCCCCATAGATAATAGTCGACGCCGACATCGGGCGAGTAGGGGAGCTCCGACAAGGGCGGGTAAGGCAGCCATCCGGTGCGGGCGAATTCGCCGATGACCAGCGACAGGTTGATCAACAGCGCACCGGTCGCGGTGAGCCAGAAGCCGACGGAGTTCAGAGTGGGAAAGGCCACGTCGCGCACGCCGAGCTGCAACGGCACGACAAAATTCATCAGCCCGATCATGAACGGCATCGCGACGAAAAAGATCATGATCGTGCCGTGGGCCGAAAACACCTGATTGAAGTGCTCAGGCGGCAGAAATCCCGGGGCATTGTAGGCGAGCGCCTGCTGCAGGCGCATCATGATCGCATCGCTGAAGCCGCGCAGCAGCATGACCATGGCGAGCAGGATGTACATTATGCCGATCCGCTTGTGGTCGACGCTGGTGATCCACTCGTGCCATAGATAAGGAAAATGGCCGCGGATGACGACCCAGGCGAGAACCGCCAATATGGCCAAGGCCACGATCGCGGACGCGATCATCGGCAGCGGCTGATCGAGCGGGATAGCGGCCCAGGAGAGCTTACCGAACATCGTGGGTTTCCTTGTGCGCTCGCATCAATAGATGGCTTTCCATCCCGGAGCCGGCGGCAGCTTCTGCGTGGCGATCGCATGAAAGATAGTCGGGTCGCCGAGCCGGTAGGTGATCCGAGAGCTGTCCATCGTCGGCACTGTCATGGCCTTGTATGCGTCGGCATTCAGGACAAGCGGGCTGTTGGCGGCCCTTGCCGCCCATGTCGAGAAATCGTCCGGCGAGACCACATCGACATCGAAGACCATGTTGGGAAAGCCGTCGCCGCTGAAATGTGCCGACAGGCCTTGATAATGGCCGGTCTTGTCGGCGCGCAGGTGAAGCTGCGTGGTCATGCCGTTCATCGTATAGATCATGCTGCCGAGCTGCGGGATGAAGAAGGCGTTCAGCACGCTCGACGATGTCAGCTCGAAGCGCAGCGGCGCTCCTTCCGGGATCGTCAGCGTATTGATGGTGGCCACACGCTGGTCCGGATAGATGAATAGCCATCGCCAGTCGAGCGAGACGACCTGGATGGTCAGCTCTTCGCCGGTGCCGGCGACGGGCTTGCGCGGATCGAGGTCGTGCGCGCCGATCCAGGTGACGCCGCCAAGGAGAAAGATCGTCAGCGCTGGGATGGACCACACCACCATCTCGATCCTGCCGGAATATTCCCAGTCGGGGAGATAGCGGGCGCGGCTGTTGGATTGGCGGAACCAGAAAGCAAAGGCGAAGATGGCGATGATCGTCGGCACGACGATGGCCAGCATGATTCCCAGGGAATTCAAAAGAATGATCTTTTGCGCGGCGCCAACGGGCCCTTGCGGGTCAAGGACATTCATCGCCAAACCAAGCTCCCCCTGACTGGGATCGGTCAATACGTCGCCGTCGAGTCGTATCAGAATGACATTGCGGGGCCAATGGGTATCGGAAATGGAAGGTCATGTCTCCTGATGCCAGGACATGACAAAGGGCACCGGCCGAATCCATCACCCAGCAGTCGTGTTCATGCAGATGCCGAAAGTTAATGCCGGGGTTTGATTCGGCCTGACACATGGAGTTCATAGCAACCATCAGGCTTCAATCTCACGCCGACGGGCGTTCCCCAGTTTGCGCAGGATAGTCGCAAGCGGCATACCGTTGATCGATCCAGCGCAAGTGGGACGGCCTTGGTCGTGACAAGCGATGATGTAAATCCCGTTCTTTTTGGGCTCTTCATAGGCACACAAGAGATTCATCACGCAGGGGCCGATTGGCTTCATAAGAACCGTGCGCTTTGGTTCGTCTGCCAGGCTTGACCACGTGCCAAGCACAAGTCCGAATGCCAATGCTGCACCGCAGAGAGCCCATTTCATTGTAGCCAGATTGGCAATCTCGAGCTGAATGGTTTCTGAAGGCGTTCACGTTCATCCGGCATTCAGGCCGGATCGACTATGCAAGCGCCCATCACTGTGGAGGGTTTCGGCATGCTGATCTCTCGTTTCATTCAGGCGGCCTTCCTGACAACCGCGCTCGCGCTCCCGGCTTCCGCGGCGAAGCAGGTCGAATTCGTCCTGCCGTCCGGCAATATCGGCTGCATCTACACGCCGCAAGGCGGTACACCGGTCTATCAGCCGGTCGATGGCGGGCCTGAATTGTCCTGCGACCGGGTCGAGCCCAAATATGTGCGCATCGTGCTCGGGCCCAAGGGCAATGCCAAACTATACAAGAATGTCGGCGATGCCTCCTGCTGCTCGGCCGGGCCCGTGCTCACCTATGGCAAGTTCTGGAAAGCCGGACCGTTCAAATGCAAGGCGACGACGTCGGGCCTCGATTGCCGGCGCGGCAGTCACGGCTTCTTCATGAGCCGGGCGCGCCTCGAGGCCTATTGAAACTGAGACGCATAGACGGCAAGCCTCGCCGCTAAAGTGCCGGTGTGCAATTCGAACAGATGATAGTCCGGGTCGTGGAAATAGAGCGAGCGGCCTTCGATGCGAGAGCGCGACTCCCTTAGAATTGCTTCGCTCCGCTGCGATAGACTTCCTTGCCGCCGAGCACAGTCTCGAACATGCGGCCAGTCCAGGTGAGATCGCGCACGATCAGAGTGATGTGGCTCAATCCCTCGATCATATAGTTGCCTTGAGGTCAATTTGGGTGTTGGATGATGCCATGGCGCGAGGACTTCTTGTTCAAGCTCCAGCGCCACCTATCCGGGGGGCCATCCGAGCGATTTTCGCAATGAACCAGCGGAGAGACTTTTTTGCGCAATGTTTCACGGCTGCGGCGCAGTCGTCCTGACCTTCGGAGGATGCGCTCCCACTTCTGCGCTGAAGCTCGGATTTGTCGAAAATAACGGCAATTCGCGGATGCAACAGAGGAGAACGTGACATGCCAGGACCCGACTTTCCATATGCGGCAGACTACCCATTCGGGACTGATGGGAAACCCGGCCACGACAACGGCCATGACGGAAAACCAGGTGATAACAACAACCCCGCCGGCGGCAATGGCGGAAATGCTCGTCCGGGCAGCAACGGAAATGGCGGCTGGGGCGGCGATGGTGCCATAGGTGGCACGGCGGGCAACGGCGGCAATGGTGCGGGCACGGGCAAAGGCGGCCAGGGCGGAAATGGCGGAAATCAACGGGGCCAGCCTCCTGGGCTCGTTCAGGGTCCTTACCCAGGTGGAAATGGCGGCAAAGGAGGCGAGAAAGGCGGCGACGGTGGCGACGGCGGCAAGGGTGGTGATGGAGACAATGGCCAGAACGGCGGTAATGGCGGCCCAGGCGGCACGGGTGATCCGAATTCAGTAGTCAACAACAAAGCGGGAAAGGGCGGTCGAGGAGGCAATGGAGGCGAAGGCGGCAAGACTCTCAAAGCGCCAAAGATCGTGGCACCTGACGGTGGCGGACCACGCGGTACTGGAGCCGCTGGTCAGTTCACTCCAGGCGGAACGGGTGGCAAGGGCGGTACCGGCGGGAACGGGGGTCCAGGGGCCAGCATCGCCAACCCGACTCCGAACAAGGAGGGCGTAGACGGCGGAGACGGCGGAGCCGGCGGCAATGGCGGCAAAGGCGGCGATGCCGTCAATGGTGCCACTCCGGGCAATGGCGGCAATGCTGGGAACGGCTGGGTCGGCGCTTCAGGTGGACCGGGCGGTATCGGCAATCAAGGCGTCAAAGGAAAGAAAGGCGGCGACGGCGGAAAGGGCGGCAAAGGCGGAGATGCCGGACCACCTGGCGGAGCAGGCGCGGCACCAGGCAACGCCGGCAATGGCGGCAATGGCGGGCCAGGCAATATTGGTGGACAAGGTGGGCCGGTAAATGCGGGCCTAGATGGCAAAAAGGGCGGGGACGGCGGAATAGGCGGCGAGGGTGGTGCAGCGGGAACTCCACTGCCCGGTGGCGGCCTCGGGACAAATGGCAATGGCGGTCAGGGTGGGCAGGGCGGCCCAGGCGGTCAGGGCGGCAAAGGAGATCCGAACAAAGCCGGCAAAAAGGGCGGGGATGGCGGAACTGGCGGCCAAGGTGGCAAGCCCGGTGGACCACCGCCTGCGCAGCGCCCGAATGGCGGACCGGGTGGCCAACCGGGGCAAGGAGGTCCTCCCGGTGCGGGCGGGCCAGGCAACGGCCCCGCCGGCTCCCCCGGTAGCGGTGGCGCAATCGGGCCGGCGTTTTAGACTAGATCACGCGCCGAGCTCGATCAGGTCGATCTCGGGCGGCACACCGAAGCGGACGGGCAGGATGCTGCAGCCAAGCCCGCCCGAGACGATCAGGTGCCGGTCGTCCTCGACGACGTGACCATAAGCGAAGCGGTTGCCATAGGCGGACGGCACGACGGGCGAATAGCCGAAGAGGCGCACCTGGCCGCCATGGGTATGGCCGGCGAGCGTCAAGGCGACACGAGACGGCACCTTCGTGAAGGCGTCGGGCTCATGGATCATCAGAATGACCGGCGCATCGTCCGTCACCCTGGCGAGCGTCGCATCGAGGTCATCGATGCCGGCGAAGCGGCCGCGGCCTTCGATGAACGCGAGCTGGTCGGCAAGCCCCAGGAGCCAGAAATGCTTGTCCTGGTGCACCAGCCTGACCCCGTCATTCTCATAGACGGGAAAGCCGGCGGCCTCGAGCGCGGTGCGATAGAGGCAGGGACCGGCGCGGCGCTTCTGTGCCTGCCGGTCGTCCCACCAGTCGTGATTGCCGAGAATGGCGTGAGCGCCGAGCGGCGCTTTCAGGCGGGCGAGCACCGAAGCTGTGTCCTTAATCGTGACCTTGCGCGTCACCCATCGATGGCCGGCTGCATAGTCGCCGAGCAGCAGGACAAGATCAGGATTGAGCGCATTCGCGGTCTCGACGACGCGCTCGACATGCCTGAGGCTCATATAGGGTTCGCCGACATGGATGTCGGCAAGAGCGGCGATGCGTAGTTTGAAATCGGTGGGCCAGCCAGGCGGGGTCAAGGCATAGCGTTGCACGCGCAAGAGGAAGCCCGGCTCGATGCCGAAGGCATAGCCCGTCACCGCCGCCCCCGACAGGGCAAGGCCGCCCAGCCATTTGAAGAACTTCCGGCGATTCATCTTGTGTCGGGTTACCGCCCCTTCCAGACCGGCTTGCGCTTCTCGGCGAAGGCGCGCGCACCTTCCTTCTGGTCTTCGCTCGAATAGAGCTTGTCGACGGTCGCAAGCTTGCGCTTGGTGACGAGGTCGAAAGCCTGCTGGATCGGAAGATGCGACGTCTCGCGCACCACCTCCTTGATGGCGGCGAAGACAAGCGGCGGGCCCTCGGCCAGCATCGCCGCCACCTCGCGGGCGCGGATCATCAGGTTGGGCTGGGTCACGATCTCGTTCACGATGCCCCATTGCCTGGCTTCGTGGGCATCCATGCGCCGTCCGGTGAAGAGCAAGTCCATGGCGACATGATAGGGAATGCGGCGCGGCAATTTTATGGTCGCCGCGTCGGCGACCGTGCCAGAGTTAATTTCCGGTAATGCGAAGGTGGCGTGATCGGCGGCGATGATGATATCGGCCGCGATCATGATCTCGAAGCCGCCGCCAAAGGCGATGCCGTTGACCGCGGCGATCACCGGCTTGTTGAGGCCGGGCAATTCCTGCAGACCGCCGAAGCCGCCAGGGCCATAATCCGCATCCGGAGCTTCGCCTTCGGCGGCGGCCTTCAGGTCCCAGCCCGGGCAGAAGAACTTCTCGCCGGCGCCGGTGAGGATGGCGACACGCAGATCGGGATCGTCACGGAATTTGGCAAAGGTCTCACCCATGATGCGGCTTGTCGGAGCGTCGATGGCATTGGCCTTGGGCCGGTTGATGGTGACTTCGAGGACCTTGCCACGGCGTTCGACAATGATGGGTGAGCTCATGAACTATTCCTTGCGCATGCGGATGAGAGCATCGACCGCCACGGCGCCTTGACCCGGAGGCAGAACGATGAGGGGATTGACGTCGAGCTCCTCTATAAGGCCGCGATGCGCCTCGGCAAAGGCCGCAATCGCCTCGACCGCCTTGACGACTCCCTCCTGATCGCCGGACTTGCCGCGGAAGCCTTCGACAAGCTTCCACACTTTCAATGATTTGAGCGCGCGCTCGATCTCAGGCCGCGATGTCGGCAGGATCAAGGTTGCCGAATCTTTGAGCAGTTCGGTCAGGATGCCGCCGGCGCCGAGCACGAGGCCCAGCCCGAATTGCGGATCGGCTTTGAGGCCGATGATGAGCTCGGCGATACCGCCCGTCACCATGCGCTCGACGATGACATGATCGGCGAGATGCGCCATGTGCCGGGCGGCGGCCGCGACCTCATCTTTAGTCTTGAGATTGAGCGCGACACCGCCGGCTTCGGTCTTATGCGCGATGGCAGCGGATGACACTTTGAGCGTCACCGGAAAACCAAGGCTCTCGGCGGTTTTTACCGCCTCGCCATGACGGCAGACAATGCCCTCCGGCACGGAAAGGCCATGCGATTTGAGAAGCTGCTTGGCATCATGCTCGGAGAGCGTATGAAGATCGCCGCCGCGCGCTTCCGTCGCGGGCAGGACCGGAGCCTTGTCGCGCCGCGTCCAGTTCCGGCCGATGAAAGCCGCCGCCTCAAAAGCGGTGAGGGCGTCATCGAGACCCATCATCGGGGCGACGCCTGAGCCAGCCAGCTCATCGGCGAGATCGAGCGGCATGCATTCGGGCAGGCTTGCCACCATTGCCGTCCTGGCTTTGGTCGCGCGCGCCGCATTGGCGAGCGACTTCGCGGTGACGAGCCAGGTATCGGGCTTCATCAGTGGGCTGGTCGGAATGTCGAGAATGAGCATCGCCACGTCGAAGCCGCCGGACAGGACGGCGGAAAAAGTGGCGGTGAGCTTGTCCTCCTGGTTCCAGATGAAGGTGTGGTAATCGAGTGGATTGTCGATCGACACATATTCATTGAGGGTCGCTGCGACCTTGGGCTTGGTGCAGCGGTCGAATTCCGGAAAGCGCACGTCTTTCTCGATCGCCATGTCGGCGATGAGCGCCGCCTCGCCGCCCGAGCAGCTCATCGAAACCACGCGGTTGTCTTTGAGCGGGCCGCCATGGTGGAGGAATTTGAGCGTCTCGACAAAAGCCGTCACCGAGGTCATGCGCGCTATGCCATGGCGCTCGAAGAGGGCGTCATAGAGCGTATCGGCGCCGGCCAGCGACGACGTATGGCTCATCGTGACCTTGGCGCCCTGTTCGGACCGCCCGGTCTTGAGCGCGATCACCGGCTTGCGGTTCGTACGCGCGATCTCGGCCGCCTTGGCGAAGGCGGGAATGTCCTTGAGGCCCTCGATATGAAGACCGATTGCGGTGATGCGCTCATCCTCGGAGAGCGCCTCCAGCATCTGGGCGATATCGACATCGGCCTGGTTGCCGATGGCGAAGACGGCGGCGACCGGCAGAGCGCGGCGCGTCATGGTAAAATTGCAGGCGATATTGCCGGACTGGGTGATGATGGCGACGCCGCGCTCCAGGGGTTCGAGGCCGTGCTCGTCGGGCCACAAAGCGGCATGCGCCATGGCATTGACGAAGCCGTAGCAATTGGGACCCATCAGCGGCATTGAGCGTCCGGCCTCGAGAAGCTGGCGTTGCAGGTCCTTGCCGACGTCACCGGTCTCGGAAAAACCAGACGCATAGATGACCGCACCGCCGCAACCGATCTTGTTCAGGTGGCGGACGATGTCGATGGTGAGCTCGCGCTTCACGGCGACGAAAGCGGCATCGGGACTGCCGTCGATCTCTTCGACGGACTTGATGCAGGCGATACCGCCCAGCTTTTCGCGCTTGGGGTGGACGGCCCAGATCTTGCCGGTGAAGCCCAAAGCGAGGGTGCGTTCGATGGCGACCTCGCATTCATGGCCGCCGATGAAGGCGATGGATGTGGGCGAGAGGAAACGGGTGAGGGGCGTGGTCATGGTTTCTCAATTTTATCCGCCGAGCGGCCTGAGCAATGACCGCGAGATGATGTGGCGCTGGATCTCGCTGGTGCCCTCCCAGATGCGCTCGATGCGGGAGTCGCGCCATATGCGCTCCAAGGGCAATTCCTCCATGACGCCCATGCCGCCATGGATCTGGATCGCCTCATCGGCGACCATGGCCAGCATCTCGGTCGCCTTGAGTTTGGCCATGGCCATGTCCATGTCCTCGACCGTGCCCTGGTCGTATTTCCAGGCGGCTTCGAGGGTGAGGAGCCAGGCGGCCTTGAATTCGAGCGCCATGTCGGCGAGCTTGAAGGAAACGCCCTGGAACTTGCCGATCTGCTGACCGAACTGCACCCGGTCGACTGCCCATTGCTTGGCATGATCGAGGGCGCGCTCGGCCCGGCCGATGCAGGTGGCGGCGACCTGGAGGCGCGTGGCGCCGAGCCAGGAATTGGCGACCTCGAAGCCCTTGTGCACCTCGCCCAGGACCGCCGATTTCGGCACGCGGCAGTCGGTGAATTCGAGGATGCAGTTGTTGTAGCCGCGATGCGAGACATTGCGATAGCCGTCGCGCACGACGAAGCCCGGATGCCCCTTGTCGACGAGGAAGGCGGTGATGAGCTTCTTCTTGCCGCGCTGTGTCTCTTCCTCGCCCGAGGCGGCGAAGAGGATGACGAAATCGGCGACATCGGCATGGCTGATGAAATGCTTCACCCCATTGATGATGAAGTCATCGCCCTTCTGGACGGCGGAGCACTTCATGCCGCGCACGTCGGAACCGGCACCAGGCTCCGTCATGGCGAGACAGTCGGCTTTCTCGCCGCGCACCGAGGGAAAGAGATATTTCTCGCGCTGCTCGCCTTCGCAGGCCATCAGGATGTTGGAGGGCCTGGCCACGCAGTTCCAATGCAGCGCATAATTGGCGCGGCCAAGCTCGCGCTCATACATGACCCAGGTCTGGGTATCGAGGCCGGCGCCGCCTGCTTCCGCCGGCATGTTGGCGGCATAGAGTCCGGCTTCGATCGCCTTGGCCTTGAGCTCTTCGTAAAGGTCCTTGCGCAACTCGCCGGTGCGCTCGACCTCGGCTTCATGCGGGAAGAGCTCGTTCTCGACGAAATCGCGCGTCGTCTTGACGATCATGCGCTGCTCTTCGGTAAGGGCGAAATCCATGGCTAGCTTCCTATGTGAAATGTCTCGGAATGGCCGTCGACCGAGATCGCCTGGCCGGTCACCATCTTGGCGGCGGGCGAGGCGAGGAAGAGGCACATATCGGCGATCTCTTCCGGCTTGACGAAGCGCTTGATCGACTGAGCCTGGACGTACTCCTTGTAGACGAGTTCGGGTGACACGCCGCGGCTCTCGGCTTCTGCCTTCATCACCCGATCCATGCGCGGGCCCTCGACGGCGCCCGGGCAAATGGCATTGGCGCGCACATCATAGGGGCCGAGCTCGACGGCGAGCGACTTGGTGAAGCCGATCACCGCCCATTTGGCGGCGGCATAGGGCGTGCGCAGGCCATAGCCGAAAAGGCCGGCGGTCGATGAGATATTGATGATGGACCCCGAGCGCTGGTCCTTCATGATGGGGGCTGCGCGCCTCGCGCACAGGAACTGCGCATCGAGGCAGACGCTCAAGCATTCGCGCCAGTCGTCGAGCTTGAGCTCCTCGACATAGCCGGTCGGCCCCTTGGTGCCGGCATTGTTGACGAGCACGTCGAGACCATCGAGATCGTCCATGGCATCGTCGAACCACTGGTCGATCGCTTCCTCATCCGTCACATCGAGATGGGTGGCGGCGATCTGCGGATATTTCTCGGTTGCCTCGCCGAGCGCCCGCTCATCGACATCGCAAATATGCACCTTGGCGCCCGAGTCGGCGAAGGCCTTGGCGATGACCCAGCCTATGCCTGAGCCACCCGCCGTGATCATGACACGCTGAAGCATTTTGTCCTCCCGGTTGGATATCAGCGCTTCTTCTTTCTCGCTGGTTTCTTCCTTGCGGCCGCCTTCTTGGCGACGGGCTTCTTCTTGTTGTCCTTCTTGGGCACGCCCATCACCCGGCCGAGCTCGGCAGGGGCTTTGAGCTTCTTGTGCGCGGCCCAGACGGCGAACACGGCTTCGAAGATGTCCGCGCGCATGGGAACGACCTTGCCCGCCTTCTGGTCGACATGGAGCTGCATGATCTCGTTGGTGGCGACGAGCTCTTGGGTCTTGCCATGCAGCATGCGGTGGAAGAGATGCACGCGCTTCTCATCGGCACCGACAAGCTGCGTCTCGATGGTGAAGGGTTCGCCCGCCTTCATCTCGCGATAGTAGTTGAGATGGGTCTCGGCGGTGAAGAAGGTGAGGCCCGTGGCGCGATAGGCATCGTCATCGCCGATATAGCGCAAGAAGGCATCGAGGCCGTCGCCGAAAGCCACGAGATAATGAGCATCTTGCATGTGATTGTTGTAGTCGACCCAGGACGTCATGACCGTGCCGTGATGCAGGGCGAGGGGGCCTTCGATCTTGGCGCCCTTCTTCCATCGCTTGAGCGCCTTGAGCCGGCGTTCTTCCTCGCGCGCCAGCACTAGCCCTGCGCCGACTTTGTGCTGCTTGAAGAGATGCATCATGTCGACCAGCACGTCGTTGCGCTTGGCCTCGATCTCGGCGACCGTCAGGCCGCCGGCCTGGGCCTCGCAGCCTTCGACCAAGCGCGTCTCCAATGCGTCGTTCCATTTGGGATAGCGCAGATCCGTCCAGGGCAATTCGAGGCTCGGATCGAACTGCTTGATGAAGGCGCGCATGCCACCGGGGCCGCCCGCCGCGTGATAGGTGAGGAAGGAGCCCATGAAGGCCCAGCGCATGCCGGCCGAATAGACGATCGAGTCGTCGATGTCGGCGGTCGTGCCGATGTCCTTGTCGAGGACATGCAGCGCCTCGCGCCACAGAGCCTCCTGCAGGCGGTCGCAAATATAGCCGTCGATCTCCTTCTTGAGACGCAGCACATGCATGCCTACGCCCTCGAAATATTTGCCGGCGCGGTCCATCGCCTCGGGCGATGTCTTCTCGCCGGGGACGGTCTCGACCAAAGGCAGCAAATAGACCGGATTGAAGGGGTGGGCGATGATCACCCGTTCGGGGTGAGCGCATTCCGATTGCAGCCGGGTCGGCAGGAAGCCCGAGGAGGAGGACGCGATGATGACATCGGGCCGGGCAAAGGAGTCGATCTCCCGGAACAGCCTGATCTTCAATTCCTCGCGTTCGGGCGCCGCCTCATGGATGAAGTCAGCTTTCGATGCCATCTCCTTGAGATCGGTGGTGAAACTGAGCTTGCCCTTCTTCACCTTGGGGGTGTTGAGGAGGCGGATCATCGAGGGCCAGGCGATATCGATGGCGGCCCTGAGCTTGGCTTCGGCGGCGGGCGCCACGTCATAGGCGATGACGTCATAGCCCCGGATGAGCAGACGCGCGGCCCAGCCCGCGCCAATGAGGCCCGTTCCCGCAATGCCGACGGTCTTGATGGACATGGATGTTCTCCCGGACCGTCTAGCGCTTTTTGAGCTTCAGGATGTCGCGAGCCTCATCGGGACTTGCGACCTTGGAGCCGAGAACCTCGATGATCTTGACGGCGCGCTCGGTGAGCGTGCCGTTCGAGGCATAGACGCCCTTCTCGAGATAGAGATTGTCCTCGAGGCCGACGCGAACATGGCCGCCCAAGAGGATCGCCTGGGCCACCATCGGGAACTGGTTGCGGCCGATGCCGAAGGCGGCCCAGACGGCGTTCTTCGGCAATTCGCCGACCTGATAGGCCATGGTCTGGGTGTTGACCGGCGCGCCCCAGGGAATGCCGAGGCAGAGCTGGAAGAGCGGCGGATCTTCGATCAGGCCTTCGGCGACGAGCTGCTTGGCGAACCACAGATTGCCGGAATCGAAGATCTCCATCTCGGGCTTGACGCCATAGGACTGGATGAGCTTCGCCTGCTCGCGCAACTGCGTCGGCGTCTGCACGACGATGGTGTTGCCGTCGCCGAAATTGAGCGTGCCGCAATCGAGCGTGCAGATCTCGGGGCGCAGTTCCTTCACATGGAGAAGGCGTTCAACCGGACCGACGAGATCGGTATTGGCCTCGTTGAACTGGCGCGGCGTCTCGCCCGAGCCGATCTCGACATCGCCGCCCATGCCGGCGGTCAGATTGATGATCACCGTCTTGTTCTTGGCGCGGATGCGCTCGACCACCTCGGCATAGAGCTCGACATTGCGGGCGCCCTTGCCGGTCTTCGGATTGCGCACATGGCAATGGACGACGGCAGCGCCGGCGTCGGCCGCCTCCAGCGCCGCATTGGCGATCTGCTCCGGGGTGACCGGAATGGCCGGATGCTTGCCGACCGTGTCGCCCGCACCGGTCACGGCGCATGTGATGATGACTTTCGGATTCATTCTGTCTGTCCTCCCAGGAAATGTCGGGCGGCAGACTAGGATCGGATTCTCGAAGGTATTTGACTTTTTTCGCCATCTGATTGAGAATTATCGCCAATATGCCCCGCGACATCGCCTTCCTGCTCATCCCGCGCTTTTCCATGATCGCGCTGTTCTCGGCGCTCGAGCCCTTGCGGGTCGCCAACCGCTTTGCCGGCGAGGCCTTTTCCTGGCGCTTCGTGTCGATGGATGGCGAAGCGGTCGCGGCCTCGAACGGCATACCGGTCTCGGTCACCGCCGGCATCGATGCCATCGGGCGGCCCGATGTCGCGATCGCCTGCGCTTCCTATGACCAGGAAGCCGGCATGACGCGCGCCGTCTTCAACGAACTGCGCCGGCTCGCCCGCAACGGCACGCTTCTGGGCGGTGTCGATACCGGCGCCTTCCTGCTCGCGGGCGCAGGGGTGCTCGACGGCCATCGCGCCACCGCCCATTGGGAGACCTTGCCGGCCTTCCGCGAGAGCTATCCCGAGATCGACGTGGCCGAGGCGACCTATGTCATCGACCGCGGTCGCATGACCGCCTCGGGCGGCGCTGCCCCCCTCGACATGATGCTCGACTGGCTGGGCGCCATCGAAAGCGAGAAGCTGGCGCAGAAAGTGGCGGACACGCTCGTCCATACCCGCCATCTCAATCACCCGGGCGAGGCCCGCGTGCCGGCGGGCTCGCGCTACGCCATCGACGATCCGCGTCTCGTCAAGGCCATCAGGCTGATGGAGGAGCATGTGGAAGACAGGCTGACGCTCGAGGACGTGGCGCGGACGGTCGAGATTTCCGGCCGGCAGCTCGAGCGCCTGTTCCACCAGCATCTGCAGATGACGCCGGTCGGCTTCTACCGGCAATTGCGCCTCGAGCGCGCCCATCGTTTGCTCGCCTATTCGCGCCTCACTGTGCGCGACGTGGCGCTCGCCACCGGCTTTTCGACGCTCGCCGAATTCTCCCGCGCCTTCAAGGGACGCTATGGCAGACCCCCCAGCCATGCCAGGCAGCTCGTGTCATGAAGCGCCGGTGAAGAGGCCTGCACATTCGAGACTACGCTCAGCGTGAAGAAAGCGCCGCCTGCCACTCCTTGATGGCGTCGAGAGGCCAGAGCAGCATGATGATGTTGAGGGTGAGATTGTCGCGGATCATGAAGCCGGTGAACAATTCGAAGCCGATCGCCAGCGCCACGGTGACCCAGACCGGAGCCTTCGCGGCGATGAAGAAGCCCACCACCATCGCCAGGATGTCGCAAATCGAATTGAGCACGCTGTCGCCATAGTAGTCGAGCGAGATCGTCGCCTCGCGATAGCGCTCGATGATGAAATCGGTGTTCTCGAAGATCTCCCAGGCGCCCTCGACGAGAATGGCGAGGCACAAGCGCAGACCCAGCGGCCAGCGCCGGCCGATGAGCCACAATAGTCCGTAGAAGATGAAACCGTGGATGAGATGGGAGGGGGTGTACCAGTCGCTGATGTGCTGGGAATTCTCCGAGCTCATCACCACGCCATGCCAGAGCTTTACATAGCCGCATTTGCAAATGGGCTCGCGGCCCATGGCGAGGAGGATGACAGCGCAGGCCACAATCAGGGCCGCCGCTGCGATCCAATAGGTCGTCTGGCGCCCGGACCGGCTAGGGATCGTCATATCCGTCATAACCGGCCCCATACTGCCTGATTCGGCGGCATTCAACCCTGCGGTGTCCGCCTTGGGCGAAAGAATACGGCCGCGTCGCCACGGCCGTTTCATGAGGGCGCAATTACTGGCTTCGCGACGGGAGCGACTTCATGATCCCCTGGCTCGGGGGCTCCGGCTGTGGATTGAGGCCTTTGGCGAGGGCCGGGTTCTCGAACTTGACACCCTGGGCCACCTTGGCGGTCACGATATCGTATTTGGGCACATATTTATGGGCGAGCGTGGGGCTGACGCTCGCTTGAGTGGTCGGCTGCGCCGTTGCCGCCTGGGCCGAGAGACCCAGGGCCAAAGCGGCGATGATCGAAAGTGACTTCATGAACAGAGCTCCGGTTGATGGGTCGGTGTTGTATGCCTCAACGCTGCCCAACATGCCGCGCTCCGGCTGAATCCGGCTTGAAACGCCCATTCATTCCCAATTCAATCTCATGTCAGGATCTTGTCCGGACCGTGGCCAGGACCTCATGCATCCGCCGCCGGGGCCGCGACCAGCTGGCAGCCGACGATCTTCCAGGAGCCGTCCGGCTGGCGCTGCATGGCGTAAAGGGCGGTCCAGGCCTTGCCGTTCACATCGATGATGGTGACGTGCTGGGTCGGCGCCCCGCCCATCTCATTGCCGATTCGGCCGAAGGAATAGGACTGCCGGCGGTAGATCGGCGGATAGCCCTTCTGGACCATGGACATGAATATCTCTGGGGAAGGAAACAGACGTTTGATGGCCGGGGCGGCAAATCCATAGGCCGCGGCTCCGTCATCGGCATTGAAGGCGCTGAGCTGGTCGGTGATGATGCGCTGGAATTCCTGGGCTTCGGCCTCGCTGACGGCCTGCGCGGACAGGGCGCCGGGAAAGGCGAGCAGGGCCAATAGGCCCAAGGCGAAAAGGGTCAGTCTGCGGGTCATGGCGAGCCTCCATCCAGGTCTTACGCACTGCTGACACCGGTGGTTTCAGATACCCATTATCGCACAAAATGCCTGCCGATTCAGTCTAGTGTACTTTGGTCGCTATTGGTTATCGCTTGACCCTTTCGCGGCAGCGCGCAAGGATGCGCGCGGCGAAGATATGTGATCCGCGCCCAATAATGCGCCATGTCTGGGGTCGCGCGATCTCTCGGGAGGAAGCGTCGATGTCTGCGATTTCCATGAAAGTGAACGGAAAAGCTGTGTGCGGGCCGGTCGAACCGCGCACGCTTTTGGTAGAATTCCTGCGCGAGACTCTGGGGCTGACCGGCACGCATGTAGGCTGCGATACCAGCCAGTGCGGCGCCTGTGTCGTGCATGTGAACGGCCGGGCGATCAAGTCCTGCACGGCACTCGCCATCGCCTGCGACGGCGCCGATGTGACGACGGTCGAAGGCCTCGCCAAGAACGGCAAGCTGCATCCGATGCAGGAGGCGTTCCGCGAGCATCATGGGCTGCAATGCGGCTTCTGCACGCCGGGCATGCTGATGGCCGCGGTCGATCTGGTGAAGCGCAAGGGCAAGAAGCTCGACGAAGAGACCATCCGGCATGAGCTCGAAGGCAATATCTGCCGCTGCACCGGCTACCACAATATCGTCAAGGCCATCCAGGCCGGCGCCGAGAACATGTAAGCGCTGAGACGAGGGAGGATCATCATATGAGTGACACCGGAATCGGCGCCCGCGTGAAGCGCAAGGAAGACCACCGTTTCATCACCGGCAAGGGCCAGTATACCGACGACATCAACCTCAAGGACCAGACCTACGCCTATTTCGTGCGCAGCCCCCATGCGCATGCCACGATCAAGTCGATCAAGGTGCCGAAATGGAAGCCGGAAGAGGGCGTCGTCGCCGTCTTCACCGGCGATCATGTGGCCGAGGACAAGATCGGTGGCCTGATTTGCGGCTGGATGATCCATTCCAAGGACGGCTCGCCCATGAAAGCGGGCCCGCATCCGATCCTGGCGCTAGGCAAGGTGCGCTATGTCGGCGATCACGTCGCCGTCGTCATTGCCGAAAGCAAGGAGCAGGCGAAGGCTGCGGCCGCCAAGGTCAATGTGAGCTATGACGTGCTGCCGCATGTCGTCGATGCGGCCAAGGCGACGAAGTCCAAGGCGCAGATCCATGACGTGGCACCCGACAACACCGTCTATGAATGGTCATTGGGCGACAAGGCGGCGACCGAGGCCGCTTTCCAGCGCGCCCATCACGTGACCAAGCTCGATCTCGTCAACAACCGGCTCATCCCCAATGCGATGGAGCCGCGCGCCGCTATCGGCTCATATGATGCCGGCAACGACCATTATACGCTCTATACCACGAGCCAGAATCCGCATGTGGCGCGACTCGTGATCTCGGCCTTCCATGGCATCGCGCCCGAGCACAAATTGCGCGTCATCGCCCCCGATGTCGGCGGCGGCTTCGGCTCTAAGATCTTCATCTATGCCGAGGAAGTCGTCTGCACATGGGCGTCGAAGCGCATCGGCGGGCGGCCGGTGAAATGGACGGCGGAGCGCACCGAAAGCTTCCTCGCCGACGCGCATGGCCGCGATCACGTGACCCATGCCGAGCTCGCGATGGATGAGCAGGGCCACATACTGGGGCTCAAGTGCCACACGATCGCCGGCATGGGCGCCTATCTCTCGACCTTCGCTTCCTGCGTGCCGACCTATCTCTATGCGACGCTGCTCTCCGGCCAATATGCCATCCCCTCGATCTATGCCGAGGTGGACGCGGTCTATACCAATACGGCGCCCGTCGATGCCTATCGCGGCGCCGGCCGGCCGGAAGCGACCTATGTTGTCGAGCGCATCGTCGAGACGGCGGCGCGCGAGATGAAGATCGATCCGGCGGAATTCCGCCGCCGCAACTTCGTAAAATCCTTCCCGCATCAGACGCCGGTCATCATGACCTATGATGCGGGCGACTATGACGCCTCGCTCGAAAAGGCGCTCGAAATTGCCGATTACAAGGGCTTTGGCGAGCGCAAGGCGGCGGCGGCCAAGAAAGGCAAATTGCGCGGCATCGGCTTCGCCAACTACATCGAAGCCTGCGGCATCGCGCCCTCGGCGGCGGTGGGATCGCTCGGCGCCGGCGTCGGCTTGTGGGAATCGGCCGAAGTCCGGGTCAATCCGGTCGGCACGGTCGAGATCCTGACCGGCTCGCACAGCCATGGCCAGGGCCATGAGACGACCTTCGCCCAGCTCGTCTCCGACCGGCTCGGCATCGACATCAACACCGTCTCGATCGTCCATGGCGACACCGACAAGGTGCAGTTCGGCATGGGCACTTATGGCTCGCGCTCTGGTGCGGTCGGCATGACGGCGATCGCTAAGGCGCTCGACAAGGTCGAGGCCAAGGCGAAGAAGGTCGCCGCCCATGTCATGGAAGCGGCCGAAGGCGACATCGAGTTCAAGAATGGCACCTTCTCGGTCAAGGGCACCGACAAGAAGATGGCCTTCGGCGAGGTGGCGCTCGCGGCCTATGTGGCGCACAAATTCCCGACCTCCGAGATCGAGCCGGGCCTCAAGGAAAGCGCCTTCCACGATCCGACCAACTTCACCTTCCCGGCCGGCTGCCATATCTGCGAGGTCGAGATCGACCGCGATACCGGCGTCACCGAGATCGTGAACTGGACGGCGGTCGACGATTTCGGCACCGTCATCAACCCGATGATCGTCGAAGGCCAGGTGCATGGCGGCATCACGCAAGGTGTCGGCCAGGCGCTGACCGAGAACTGCGTCTATGACTCGGATTCGGGCCAGCTCATCACCGGATCCTTCATGGATTACTGCATGCCGCGCGCCACCGATGTGCCGTCCTTCAAGCTCGGCTTCACCGAGACCAAATGCCCGTCCAATCCTCTGGGCATGAAGGGCTGCGGCGAAGCGGGCGCGATCGCGGCACCGGCGGCGGTGATGAATGCCGTCACCGATGCCTTGGGCGTCAAGGACCTGGCGATGCCGGCAAGCCCGCACACGGTCTGGAAGACGCTGCACGCCACGAAGATGGCCGCGGAATAAGGGAGGCGACATATGGAAAACTTCAACTATCACCGGCCGACGAAACCCGCCGACGCCGTCAAGCTGATGAAGAAGGCGAAGGACGGCAAATTCCTGTCGGGCGGCATGACGCTCTTGCCGACGATGAAGCAGGGGCTCGCCGCTCCATCCGACATCATCGATCTCGGCGGCCTCAACAATGTCGGCGTGACCGCGGCCGCCGCCAAGGTGACGGTGAAGGCGGGGACGCCGCATGCCGACGTTGCCGCCGACAAGGGCGTCAAGAAGGCCATACCGGCACTGGCGGCGCTCGCTTCCGGCATCGGCGATCCGCATGTGCGCAATCGCGGCACGATCGGCGGCTCGATCGCCAATAATGATCCGGCGGCGGACTATCCTTCGGCCGTGGTCGGCCTCAATGCCACGGTCATCACGTCTTCGCGCAAGGTCCCGGGCGACAAGTTCTTCACCGGCATGTTCTCGACCGCCCTCAAGGACGACGAGATCGTGACCGCGGTCGAATTCCCGGTGCCGAAGCGGGCGGCCTATGCGAAATTCCCCAATCCGGCGTCGCGCTATGCGATGGTCGGCGTCTTCGTGGCCGAGCTCGCGGATGGCTCGGTGCGCGTGGCGGTGACAGGGGCAGGACCCAAGGTCTTCCGCGTGCCGGAAATGGAGAAGGCGCTGCAGGCGAAATTCTCCGCCGACGCCATTGCCGGCATCTCGGTCAGCGCCAAGGGCCTCAACAGCGACATCCATGCCTCGCCCGAATATCGCGCCCATCTCGTCAATGTGCTGGCGCGGCGCGCGGTGGCGGCGGCGAAGTAGATCTGTTGGATCTGCATCATCTTGGGGCTCGCATGTTCCAGCATGCGGGCCTTTTGTCTTTTTGGCGCATCGGATTGTCCGAAAACCGTTTCACACTTTTCGGTCCGATGCTTGTGCTTGAATGACACCGGCGACACCAAAATCGCATGTCCTCCTGGCGCGCCAGGCGCCGGTGGCGGTGATCTTCTATCGCAAGAGCCGGCTCACCACCTATTGCCTGCATCTCGATTACGAAAGGCGGAAGAACGGCTGCCGCGACCGGCTGAGCAAGGGATCGCGGTTCTATGGGCGGCTCTTTCCCGAACGCTCGGATCTCTCGCCCGACGGCAGCCTCATGATCTATTTCGCCATGCGCGGCAAGCGGACGGCGGGCAAGTCGGATCCATCGACCTGGACGGCCCTGTGCTCGCCCCCCTGGCTCAAGGCGCATCTCTTCTTCCCCAACGGATCGACCTGGGGCGGCGGCGGGGTGTTCCTGCGCGACCGGCGGCTGGTCGTCTTCGATACACCGCCGAAGGATGCCGGACCGGAATATGATGTGTTCCGCCACTACGAGATCCTGCGCGACATCAAATCGCTGCCGGCAGGCGAGAGAGCTATCCTCGAGGCGCGCTTCAGGTCACCGGCCGTTGCGACATTTCCCCAACCATCGGGCGGCCGCGCCAAGCCCGTTCTGGTCAGGACGGCACGGACGCACCGTCTCGGCAGCTATGAGCAATTCGACTATGTCCTGAAAGACGCCGCCGGCTACGATATTGACGGAGCGGAGGAAATCGTGCTGGCGAACTGGGCGGGCTGGGACATATTCGGGCGGCTCCTGGTGGCGGCCGGGCGTCATCTCAATATATATGAAGTGAAGCCGGGCAGGCCCTTGCCCGAACCCGCCAAGAGCCTCGATCTCGAGGCGGTACTCTAGCTAGTCAGGAAGCACCGAATGGATTCAAGCAGCAAGAAGAACGGCCTCCCGCCCTCGATCGATGCCGTGGCCGAGCTCCTGAAGTCGCAAGGCTATATTGCCGACCGGGCGCTCTCGACCGTCGTCTTCCTCGCCCTCAAGATGGCCCGGCCCCTGTTCCTCGAAGGCGAGGCGGGCGTGGGCAAGACCGAGATCGCCAAGGTGCTGGCGGAAGCGCTCGGCCGCAGACTCATACGCTTGCAATGCTACGAAGGGCTCGACGTCAATGCGGCGGTCTATGAATGGAATTATTCCGCCCAGATGATCGAGATCCGCCTCGCGGAAGCTTCGGGCGAGCTCGACCGCGAGCGCTTGGGGCACGACATCTTCTCGGAGCGCTTCCTCACCAAGCGGCCCTTGCTGCAGGCGCTTGAGGCGCCGAAGGGATTGGCGCCGGTGCTCCTCATCGATGAGCTCGACCGCACCGATGAAGCCTTCGAGGCCTTCCTGCTCGAGGTGCTGTCGGACTTCCAGGTAACGATCCCCGAGCTCGGCACGATCTCGGCGGTTGAGCCGCCGATCGTCGTCATCACGTCGAACCGCACGCGCGAGGTGCATGACGCGCTGAAGCGGCGCTGCCTCTATCACTGGGTCGGCTATCCCGATGCCGAGCGCGAGATCGCCATCATCAAGGCGCGGCGCCCCGACGCGCCGGCGGCGCTGGCGCGGGAAGTGGTGAGCTTCGTCCAGGCGCTGCGGCAAGGCGAGCTCTATAAATCGCCTGGCGTCGCTGAGACGCTCGACTGGGTCTCGGCCTTGCACGAGCTCGACGCCGTCTCGCTCGATCCGCAGACGGTCAACGACACGCTGGGCGTGCTGCTCAAATATCAGGACGATATCGTGCGCATGGAAGGCTCGGAGGCCAAGCGCATCCTCGACCAGATCAAGGCCGAGATCGCCACCATGTCGAGGGTGTGATGGACCGGCCTTCGCTCGCGCCGGGACAGGGAGCACCGTCGGGCCGGCTGGCGCTCAATATCATGCATTTCGCCCGCGTGCTGCGCGAGGCGGGCCTGCCGGTCGGTCCCGGCCATGTGATCGATGCGCTCGATGCGGCGCAAGCCGGTGCCTTGCGATCGCGCGAGGACTTCTATTGGACATTGCATTCGGTCTTCGTCAAACGGCGCGAGCACAAGGAAATCTTCGACCAGGCCTTCCACGTCTTCTGGAAGAAGCCGAAAATGCTGGAGCAGCTCATGCAGCTGATGTTCCAGCAGATCACCCGGCCCGCCGACGAGAAGGCGAAGCAAGCGGGCTTCCGGCGCCTGGCGGAAGCGATGTTCGACAAGGTGGAAAGCCAGAGCCGGCGCGAGGAGAAGCCGGACTCGCTCGAATTCGACGCGACATTCTCGCATTCGGACATGGAAGTCCTGCGCCGGAAGGATTTCGAGCAGATGACGGTGGCCGAGCAGGCGCGGGCGCGCCAAGCCATTGCGCGGCTCAATGTCCATCGCCTTGAAATACCGACGCGGCGCTTCCGGCCGTCGCATGCGGGCGAGCGCATCGACCTCAGGCGCACGCTCAAGGGATCGCTCAGGGCCGGCGGCCATCTCATCGACCTCGCCCGGCGCGAACGGCAATGGCGCGAGCCGCCGCTCGTCGTGCTTTGCGACATATCGGGCTCGTGCTCGAATTACAGCCGCATGTTCCTGCATTTCCTGCATGGGCTGATGAACGACCGCGAGCGCGTCTCGGTGTTTCTCTTCGGCACAAGGCTCACCAATATTTCGCGCGAGCTGAAGCGGCGGGACGTCGACGAAGCCATGGCGCGCGTGTCATCGGCGGTCAAGGACTGGTCGGGCGGCACGCGCATCGGGGCTGCGCTCAAGGAGTTCAACTACAAATGGGCGAGGCGGGTGCTGACGCAAGGCGCCCATGTGCTCATCATGACCGACGGGCTCGACCGCGAGGATGTCGCCTTGCTCACCACCGAAATGGCGCGCCTCAAACGGTCGGCCCGGCGCATCGTGTGGCTCAACCCGCTGCTGCGCTATAAGGGGTTCGAGGCGCGGGCCGCTGGAATTCGCGCCATGATGCCTTATATCGATGAGTTCAGGCCGGTTCATTCGCTGGAGAGCCTCAGCGACCTGGCGGCCGCGCTTGCGGCTCCGAGGCGTCAAGAGCATGATCCGAAACAATGGCTCAAGGCCGGTTAGGAGATTCACCATGGCAGGTTCCGACGCATCCGTACTCGATCAGGCGGCGCAATGGCTCAAGGATGGGCGGCAAGTGGCGCTGGCGACCGTCATCGAAACCTGGGGCTCCGCGCCCCAGCCGGTCGGCAGCCAGCTTGCCATTGACGCTGACGGCAATTTTATCGGCTCGGTGTCGGGCGGCTGTGTCGAAGGTGCCGTCGTGACCGAGGCGATCGATGTCCTGGAGACAGGCAAGCCCAAAGTGCTGGCCTTTGGCGTTGCGGACGAGACCGCCTGGAAAGTCGGCCTCGCTTGCGGCGGCAAGATCAGGGTCTATGTGGAACCGCTTGCCGCATGAAGGCTGAAATCTTCGCCGAGATCATGAATGCACGCGCCCAGCGCAAGCCGGTGGCGCTGGTGACGGCGCTCGACAGTGGCAAGCAACGGGTCGTGGCGCGCGATCATGCCGCCGACGACATACTCGCCCAGGTGCTGGACGAGGCCTTCCGCTTCGACCGCAGCGGCGTGCACAAGGTGCCGGAAGGCGAGTTCTTCGTCCATATCTACAATCCGCCCTTGCGGCTCTTCGTCATCGGAGCCGTCCATATCGCGCAATCCGTGATCCCGATCGCCAAGGCGGCGGGCTATGACATCGTGGTCATCGATCCGCGTGGCGCCTTCGCGACGGGCGAGCGCTTTCCCGACATCGCGCTCCATGCCGAATGGCCGGACGAGATCCTGCCCAAGCTCGGGCTGGACCAGCGCTCGGCGCTGCTGGCACTCACCCATGATCCGAAGATCGATGATCCCTCGCTCAATCTCGCTCTCAAATCGAAAGTCTTCTATATCGGGGCGCTCGGTTCGAAGAAGACGCAAGGTGCCCGCAGGCAGCGCCTGACGGAACTGGGCTTCGGCGAGAAGGACATTGCCCGCATCCATGGCCCCATCGGCATCGATATCGGCGCGCAGGGGGCGCCCGAGATCGCCATATCGATCATGGCCGAGCTGACGCGCGTGCTCCGGTTGGGAAGCTGAGATGAAATTCGGCGAGATCGCGGTCGGAGCGGCCGAGGGCGCGATCCTGGCGCATTCGGTGAAGCACAAGAGCGGCATGTTCAAGAAGGGCCGCAGGCTGTCGGCCGCCGATATCGCATTGCTCGAGGAGAGCGAGGTCGCCCGCATCTTCGCGGCGCAATTGTCCGAAGACGACGTGCCCGAGGACCGCGCGGCGGAAATCGTGGCGAAAGCCATTGCCGGCGAAGGCACGGTGTTGCAGGCGCCGTTCACCGGTCGCGCCAATCTGCATGCCAAGGGCCGTGGGCTCGTCGTCATCGACCAGGACCGGGTCAAAACCTTCAACCGGGTGCATGAAAGCCTGACGCTCGCGACCGCAGGTCCGTTCGAGATCGTCGAGGACCGGCAAATGGTGGCGACGGTGAAGGTCATCCCCTTCGCGGTGCCGCGCGAGGTGCTGGAGGAAGGCCTTTCCGTCATCGGTGCCGATCCGCTCATCCGGGTGGAGAATTTCAAGCACCGCAAGGCGGGTCTCATCATCACCAGGCTGCCGCAGACCAAGCCGTCGCTCATCGCCAAATCCGAGGATGCGATCCGGGAGCGCATCGCCGATCTCGAAGGCGAGCTCATCGAGACGCTTGTCGTCGACCACGCCGTCAAGCCTGTCAGCGACGCCGTTTCACGTCTCCACGCCAAGGGTCTCAATCCGATCCTGATCTTCGGCGCTTCGGCCATCGTCGATCGCGGCGACGTCATCCCGGCCGCGGTCGAAGCGGCCCAGGGCGAAGTGATGCATCTCGGGATGCCGGTCGATCCCGGCAATCTGATGATGTTCGGAAGGCTCGAAGGGGCTTCGGTGATCGGCGTGCCGACTTGTGCCCGCTCGCCCAAGCTCAACGGCTTCGACTGGGTGCTCGCCCGCATCATGGCGGGGCTTCATGTCTCGGGCCAGGACATCATGGATATGGGAGCAGGGGGACTGCTCAAGGAGATCCCCTCGCGGCCGACGCCGCGCGAAGGCGAGGACGCGAAACCGCAACGCGCACCCAAGATCGCCGGCGTCCTGCTGGCGGCCGGCAAGTCGACGCGCATGGGATCGAATAAGCTTCTCACGCCTATCTCAGGCAAGCCGATGATCCGCGTATCGGCGGAAGCTTTGCTCGCGTCCTCGGCGGGGCCGGTGCTGGTGGTGACGGGGCATGAGCGCGAGCATGTCGAAGCGGCGCTCGCGGGGCTCGCTGTCCGGTTCATCGACAATCCGGCCTATGCCACAGGCCTTGCGAGCTCGCTCAAGACCGGGCTTGCGGCTCTGCCCAAGGATACGGACGGCGTGGTGGTCGCCCTGGGCGATATGCCGCTCGTCGCCGGGCGCCATGTCAACCGGCTCATCGCCGCCTTCAATCCGGCCGAGCGCCGCACCATCATCGTGCCGGTCCATGGCGGCGAGCGCGGCAATCCGGTGCTGTGGGGGCGCGAGCATTTCCAGGAAATGCTGAGCCTCGAGGGCGATCGCGGCGCCAAGAGCCTCATGGACAAGCATGAGGACCAGATCACCGAGATCGCCATGCGCTCCGATGCGGTGCTCGCCGATTTCGACACGCCGGAAGCGCTCGCCCGGCTCAAGCCCAATCCATAACAGGAAGAAGACGGACATGATCGAACTGCCTTTCGCGCGCGCGGAATATGAGCAACGTCTGAAGAAGATCCGGGCCGAGATGCAAAGGCGTGGGCTCGATCTCCTGATCGTCAATGACGTCGCCAACCAGCACTACATCACCGCCTATGACGGCTGGTCCTTCTATACGCCGCAAGTCGTGCTGGTGCCGATCGAGGATGCAGAGCCGGTGTGGATCGGGCGCGCCATGGATGCGGCGGGCGGGTTGCTGACCGCCTGGATGCGCCCTGAGAATGTCGTCGGCTTTCCCGAGGACCATGTGCAGCGTGCCGACAAGCATCCGATGGATTGGATCGCGCAATGGATCGTCCAGAAGGGCTGGGGCAACCGGCGCATCGGCATCGAGCTCGAAGCCTATTACTTCTCGCCCAAGGCCCATGCGCGATTGGTCGCGGGCCTTCCCAATGCCAAGTTCCACGATGCCGATCTCCTGGTGAACTGGATCCGCGCCGTCAAATCGCCGGCCGAGATCGACTATCTGCGCAAGGCATCGCTGCTGGCCCAGGCGGCGGTCAGCAAAGCCTATGAGGTCATCGCACCCGATGTGCGCGAATGCGACGCCATCGCCCAGATCCAGGGGGCACAAGTGGCGGGTGCGAAGGATTTCGCCGGCGATATCACGGCGCTGCCGCCGACGATTCTCGGCGGTGAGAATGCCTCGGCACCCCACATCATGTGGAGCGACCGCCGTTTTGGCAGAGACGAGACGATCGCGCTCGAGCTCGCCGGCGTGTGCCGGCGCTATGCCGCGGGCCTGGCCCGCACGATGCAGCTCGGCAAGACGCCAGGGCAGGTCGCCGATACGGCCAAGGCCGTCCTCGAAGGCATGGAGGCGGTCCTTGCCACCACAAAGCCCGGGATCTTCGCGGAAGAGGTCGAGGCGGCCTGGCGCAAGGTGATCGCGCGTTATGGCCTCAAGAAGGAATCGCGCATCGGCTATTCGATCGGGGTTGCCTATCCGCCCGATTGGGGCGAGCATACGATCAGCCTTCGGCCCGGCGACAAGACCGTGCTCGAGCCCGGCAATGTCGTCCATTGCATCCTCGGCATGTGGATGGAGGGCTGGGGCATCGAGGTGAGTGAGACCATATTGGTGACCGAAAGAGGCAATGAGACGCTGACGAAGTTCCCGAGAGAGATCCATGTCAAATCATGAGCGTCAGGAAATGGAAGCGGACATCCTCGAGCGGATGATCGAGATCCGCCGGCATCTGCATCGCAACCCCGAGCTCTCCAATGCGGAAGAGAAGACGCAAGCCTATCTCAAGAAGGCGCTCGAGAGGGAAGGCATCACCGGCATCAAGGAAGTCGCCGGCTACGGGCTCGCGGTCGACATCGTCGGCAGCAAGGTGAAGTCGAACCGCAAGGTCGCGATCCGCGCCGATATCGACGCGCTGCCGATCATCGAGGAATCGGGCGTCGACTTCGCGTCGACAAATCCCGGTGTCATGCATGCCTGCGGCCATGATGCGCATTCGGCCATGGTCTTCGCCACGGCCGCCCACCTGCATCGGACGCGCGCGAGCTTCGGCGGCACGGTGCGCCTCATCTTCCAGCCGGCCGAGGAAGCCGAGCCCTTGGGCGGCAGGCGTGTGGTCGAGGAGGGGCTCCTCGATGATGTCGACGGCGCCATCGGCATCCATGTCGATCCCTATACGCCCTCAGGCAAGATCGCCGTCGGCAGCGGACCCTATACGCTCGCTTCCGACATCTTCGATGCGGTCGTCACCGGCACTTCCGCCCACGCGGCGAAGCCGTCGGAAGGGGTCGATGCGATCGTCGCCGCCTGCGCCATGGTCACCGAGATCCAGAAGATCGTGGCGCGCGAGACCGATCCCTATGATCCGCTGGTGGTCTCGATCACCGGCATCGAGGGTGGCGGCGCCTATAATGTCATTGCCGACAAGGTGCATCTCAAGGGCACGATCCGCAGCGGCAGCGAGGCGACGAGGCAGCGAGCGCAACGCCGCCTTGGCGAGATCTTGCGGGGCGTGGCGCTAAGCCACCAGGTGCACGTCGATCTCAAGATCGTGAGAGGCGAGCCGCCGGTGGTGAATGACGCGGAGCTCACCCAGATCGTCAGCGAAAGTGCCGCCGCCTCTTTCGGAGAGACGAATGTGCTCAAGGCGCCAGGCTGGACGGCGGCGGATGATTTCGGCTTCTACAGCGAGAAGCGTCCGTCGGTCTATTTCCGTCTCGGCATCCGCAGCGAAGACAAAGGATCGGTCTATCCGCTCCACCACCCGAAATTCCGCGTCGATGAGGCGGCCCTTCCGGTGGGCGCCGTGACCCTGGTCGCGGCGGCGAAGCGCTTTTTGAGCACCGGCGACCGCGACGGCTAAGCGTCGGTCTTCACGTTTCACTCTCAGGCTTACGGTCATCCCGGCGAGATTTCTCGCCGGGATGATGGATTCTCTATTGCCTAGACAATAAAAATCGCTTACGCTTTATTGTATAGACAATAAGAACAACCTGGAGGGAACCGCCAATGACTGCGTCGCGACGCATATTTCTGAAAGGCATGCTGGCAGCGCCTGCTGCTCTGTCGACTTTTCCGCTCGCTTCCGTTCTGGCCGAGGCCGCCGCCGGCAATGCCCTGACGGTCGCGATCGTGAAGCCGGCCGGCGATCTCAATCCGCATAAATATGCCGGCCTCTGGGGCGTGCAGGATCTCATGTTCGAGCCCTTGATCCGCTATGGCAAGAATGGCGAGATGCTGCCCTGCCTCGCGACCGAATGGAGCCTCGAGGAGGGCGGCAAGCGCTTCCGGCTCAAGCTGCGCCAGGGCGTCACCTTCCAGGACGGGACGCCGTGGAACGCCGAGGCGCTCATGTGGAATCTCGACCGCTGGATCGGCAAGGACGCGCAGAACTGGATGAACAGCTCACGCGCCTACCAGTCCAAGAAGATCATCGACGACCACACGGTCGAGATCGAGTTCAAGGAGCCGGTGCTGGGCCTGCTCTATGAGTTTTCCTTCATCCGGCCGAGCCGCTTCCTCAGCCCCAAATCCGTCGACAAGGACGGCAATTATCAATCACCGGTCGGCACCGGCCCATGGATCCAGGAAAGCTCCGGCAATGACGGCAGCTCGTTCCGCCGCTTCGACAGCTATTGGGGCGAGAAGCCGTCCTTCGAACGGCTCGAGCTCAAGGTCCTCCCCGATTCGCGCAGCCGCATGGCAGCACTCCGGGCGGGCGAGATCGATCTCACCGGCGGCGACTTCCTGGCACCGCTCACCGCCAATGAAGCGATGACGCTCAAGAATGCCGGCATCGACGTGACGGTCGAGACCGGGACGACGACCATCGTGCTCGGCTTCAATCCCGACCGCAACGAGGCGTTGAAGGACGCTCGCGTGCGCAAGGCGATCAATATCGGCTTCGACCGCGCGGCGATTGCGCAAGTGCTGTATCAGGGATTGGCGCAGCCCGCCGGCAATCTCTATGCCGAGACCGTGCCCATGGCCGGCAAGCGCTTCGCCGTCCCGGCACGCGATGTCGAGGCGGCCAAGGCCTTCCTCGATGAAGCGGGCTGGAAGGGCGATGCGATCCGCGAGAAGGACGGTAAGCCGCTCGCCATCGAGATCGTCGCCAGCGAGGAACAGATCGCCGGATCGCGCGCCGTGGCCGAGGTCATGCAGGCGCAGCTGCGCGAGATCGGCATCGATCTCACGATCCGTTCGATCGACCATGCCTCGCGCCATAGCGATATTCCGGCACGCAAATACGACATGGCCTTCTTCCTGACCTTCGGCGCGCCCTATGAGCCCTTCGGCAGCATCGTCGGCCTGTTCCTCTCGACCTATGACAATGGCGTCGACGGCAAGCTCTATGTCGATCCCAAGAACCTGGACCCACTGGTCACAGCGGTCATGCAGGCTTCGGAGGCCAATATCGAGAGCGCGCTGCAGAACATCTATGGCTGGTTGCATGACGAGACAGCCATCGCGCCCTTGCTCTATGTGCCCTCGATGTGGGCGCATTCGCTGCGGGTGAAAGGCTTTGTCCCGCCGGCGACCGAGTATGACCTGCCCTATGAAGGGATCACCTTGAGCGAGCAGGGCTAGTCATGCTCGCTTTGGTCTCGCGCCGGGTCCGCAATTCATTCGTCCTGCTGATCCTGGCGACGCTCCTCTGCTTCACGCTGGTCGTCTCGGCGCCGGGCAATATCGCGGTGCTCATCGCGGAATTGCGCTCGCCCAATGCCAGCTTTGCCGACATCCAGAAGATCGAGGAGGAGCTCGGGCTCAACGACCCCATACCGGTGCGCTATGCCGGCTGGCTCAAGGACGCGCTCACCGGCAATCTCGGCATTTCCTACAAGACCGGTGAAGAGGTGGGGCCGGCGCTGGCGAGCCGCCTCCCGGTGACCGCCATGCTGGTAGCGGGCGGCGCCAGCGTCGCCTTGCTCTTGAGCCTCGTCTTCGGCTTCGCCGGCGCCATGTGGCCCAGGCAATGGCCGGACGTATTGGGGCGCCTTGTCGCCTTGCTCGGCGCCTCGATGCCGTCCTTCTTCGTCGGCGCGCTTCTGATCTATGGGCTCGCTGTCGAATTGCGCTTGGTACCGACCTTCGGCCTTGCCGGGCCCTCGAGCTGGATATTGCCCTGGCTCACCATCGGGCTCCTGCCGGCCGCCGTGCTGAGCCGCGTCGTGAGAGTAGGGCTCGAAGAGGCGATGGCGCGGCCCTTCGCGCTCACCGCCGTCGCCAAGGGCCTCACGCGCCGCGCCATCCTCTTCCGCGATGCGCTGCCCAATATCGCGCCCACATACATCAATGCGCTCGGCGCCCAGACCGGCGTCATGGTGGTGGGCGCCGTCGTGGTCGAGCCGCTCTTCGCCTGGCATGGCGTCGGCGACCTGTTCCTCACCGGCATCCGCTTCCGCGACTTCATGGTCGTGCAGGCCTGTCTCCTGATCTTCATCTCCTTCTTCATCCTGCTCAATCTCATGGTCGATATCGGCATGATCTTCACCGACCCCAAGCTCAGGCGGCAAGGAAGCTGACAATGAAATCCTTGCGCGATCTCCTCTCTTTCATTGCGGGCATGCCGAAGCTCGCGGTCGGCGCGGTCCTGGTCTTCGTCTTCCTCGGCGTCTTTGCCCCGTGGCTGACGCCGCATGATCCCAATGCGCAGAATCTGCTCGCGGTCAATCAGGGTCCGGCCCTTGCCCATTGGCTCGGCACCGATCATCTCGGCCGCGACACGCTGAGCCGCATCATTGCCGCGGCCCGCACCTCGGTCGTCGGCATGAGCCTCGTCCTCATCCTTGCCCTGTCGGTCGGCGTCACCATCGGTACCATCGCCGGCTATCGCCGCGGCTGGGTTGAGGAAGGTCTGATGCGCATCGTCGATGTCGGTCTCGCCATGCCGAGCCTCATCGTGGCGCTCGCCGTCATCGGCATATTCGGCACCGGCTATTGGAACATGATCCTGGCCCTGGCGCTTGCCTGGTGGCCGGGCAGCGCCCGCATCAGCCGCGCCGTCGCCGTCAATGTGATGAACCGGCCGCATATCGAGTCGCTGAAAGTGCTAGGCGCCAGTCCCTGGCGCATCTATTTCCGCCATCTCTTGCCGGCGACGCTGGGCGCCGTCCTCGTCTACGCCACCGCGGACGCAGGTGCGGTGGCGCTCGCCATCGCCACGCTGAGCTTCCTCGGCCTCGGCATCCAGCCGCCGACGCCGGAATGGGGCCAGATGCTGGTCGATGCGCTGCCCTATCTCGAATCCTCGCCGCGCCAGGTCATCCTGCCGGGCCTCGCTCTGACCGGCGTGGTGATCGGCTTCAATCTCTTAGGCGAAGCCGTGGCGCTCAACCGCGTGCCGACGCCGCTGCCGGCGAAGATCCTGCGTCTCAGACAAGCGACGGCAGCCCTCTGGGCGAAGGAGGCCGCATGAGCGCGTCCTCGCCGATCCTTGCCGTCAACGATCTCTCCATCGATCTCTTCACCCTGCATGCCGGCGTGCGTCCGGTCGACAAGGTGAGCTACTCGGTCGCCGCCGGCGAAACACTCGCCATTGTCGGCGAAAGCGGCAGCGGCAAGACGGTGCTCAATTTCTTCCCGCTGGGCCTGATGCCTTTGGGTGTCAGCGTCAGCATCACGGGCTCGATCCGTTTCGACGGCAAGGAACTCGTCGGGGCAGGGGAGGGGCTGCTGCGCAAATTGCGCGGCGGTTCGATCGGCGTGATCTTCCAGGATCCGATGAGCGCTCTCAATCCGGCGCGGACCATTTGCCGGCAGATCGCCGAGGTGGCCGAACTGCATCTCGGCCTGTCCGCCATGCAGGCGGAAGCACGCGCGCTCGATCTCCTCAAGATGGTGCGGATGTCCGATCCCGAGGCACGCCTCAGGCAGTATCCGCATGAATTGTCGGGCGGCTTGCGCCAAAGAGTCATGATCGCGATCGCCATCGCCGCCGAGCCCAAGCTCCTGATCGCGGATGAGCCGACGACGGCGCTCGATGTCACGGTGCAGGCGCAGATCATTTCCCTGCTCAGGGACCTGCAGAAGCGCTTGAACATGGCGATGGTGCTGATCACCCATGACATGGGCGTGGTGGCCGGCATCGCGGCAAGGGTTGCCGTCATGTATGCCGGACGGGTTATGGAATATGGCCCGGCCGCGACCGTGCTGACCGAACCCCGGCATCCCTATACGAGGGGACTCATCGACGCGATCCCGCGCGTCGACGACATGCCGGGCACTCCATTCCGCGGCCTGCCGGGATCGCCACCGGTGCTCAGCGCGCCGATCAAGGGTTGCGCTTTCGCATCCCGCTGCCGCCATGCGGTGGAGACGTGCCAGACGGCAAGGCCGCCGCTCGCGGCGACGAATGACCGGCATGTGCTGGCGGCCTGTCCGGTCGTGAACGGCAACAGCGAGGTGCTCTATGCCGGCTGACACAGCTTTATTGCGGGTGGAGAATCTCGTCACCCGGTTCAAGAGCGTCGAGCGCGGCAAATGGGTCAAGGCGGTCGATGACGTCAGCATCCATCTCAATGCTGGCGAGATCGTCGGGCTTGTGGGCGAATCGGGTTGCGGGAAGTCGACGCTCGGCCGCTCGATCGTCGGCCTGGAGCGGCCGCAAAGCGGACGCGTGCTGCTCGATGGCATCGATCTCGGCACACTCAGCGGAAAACATCTGCGCGAGACCCGGCGCGCCATCCAATATGTTTTCCAGGACCCTTACGCGTCGCTCAACGACCGCCAGACGATCGGCGAGGCGATTGCCGAAGCGCTCGCCATCCACGGCATCGCCGACAGGGAAGAGCAGCGCCGGCGCATCCTGCGCCTCCTCGACCAGGTGGGATTGCCCGCCATGCTGGCCGAGCGCTATCCACGCGAATTGTCGGGCGGTCAGCGCCAGCGCGTCGCCATCGCGCGCTCGCTCGCGGTCGAACCGCGCGTGCTCATCTGCGACGAGCCGGTGAGCGCGCTCGATCTCTCGGTCAGGGCTCAGGTGATGAACCTGTTCCTGAACCTGCAGAAGGAATTAGGCGTCGCCTGCCTGTTCATCGCCCATGATCTCGCTTTGGTGCGCCAGGCGGCGTCGCGCGTCTATGTCATGTATCTCGGCAAGGTCATCGAGGAGGGAAGCTCGCTCGACGTCTATACGCGGCCCGGCCATCCCTATACATCGGCTTTGCTCGCCTCGGTGCCGAGCGCCGATCCCAGGATCGAAGCCACGCGCGAGGCACCGGCGCTCAAGGGCGACATACCGAGCCCGACCAATCCGCCCTCCGGTTGCCGGTTCCGCACCCGCTGCCCGCAGGCCATGGAGATATGCGCGCGAGCTGCGCCCGAGGCCGTTGCGCTATCCGCCGGCCACAGCGCGGCCTGCGTCATCGCCGAACAGATTTACAGAGGCGAAGTGATCGCGAGGCCACGCCTGCGCGAAGCCGTTTGAACTCGATATCGTTGACGACCGGGAGGCTTGATCGTGTTTTCGAAGAATGACATCGCCGAGGCCCGCGCGCTCAAGAATGCGCCGGATGATGAGACTTATTGGAGCACGGTCAGGGCGCTGATGCAGCCCATGTATACCCACACCCAGCTCGTCAATACGCGCCGGGGGGCGGCACCCGTCCAGGTCCGCGAGCGCGTCAAGTCGCTGGTCGATCTGTCGCTCTCTTATGAGCTCGATGAATATGAGCCGTTCCGGGAGCTCAAGGAGAGCGGGTCTTCGATCCGCATCCGCCGGTCGCTTGCCGATTATTTCGGTGCCGGGGCGGATGAGATCGCGCTCACCCGCAATACCATGGAAGGCATCGCCACCATCCTCAACGGCATTCCGCTCAAGGCCGGGGACGAGGTCATTGCCACGAACTTCTGCTATGACTCAAATCTTGCCATCTTGCGCCAGCGCGCCAGGCGCGACGGCATTGTGGTGAAGCTCGCCAACCTGCCTTTTGGCCGCGGCAGCGATGAAGACGTCATCGCGGCCTTCGAAGCGCAGATCAGCGAGCGAACGCGCCTCATCACTTACCCGCATATCGTCGCGCGCACCGGCCAGGTCCTGCCGGCCGTCAAGCTGTCGAACCTGGCGCGCGCCAAAGGCATCTTCCACTTCATCGACGGGGCGCATTCGGCCGGTCATATTTCACTCGGCCTCGGGGAACTCGGCTGCGATGCTTTCGCCACCAGCCTGCATAAATGGATGTTCGGGCCGCGCGGCACGGGCTTCCTCTATGTGAGGCGCGAGCGGATCGCCGACATCTGGCCGCTGTGGGCGAGCTGGTCGAACAAGCCGGTCGATTCTATCGAGAAGTTCGAGGAGGTCGGCACGGTCTTCAAGGCCTTGCCGGCGGCCATTCCCGATGCGCTCGATTTCAATCTCGCGATCGGCCAGGAAGAAAAGTCGGCGCGGTTGCGCTATTTGCGTGAGCGTTGGGTCGCACCGCTGAGCGCCCATGAGAGAGTGAGGATCCTGACCGACATCCAGGCCAAGCCCGGTACCGGCTTCGGCGCCTTCACGGTCGATGGACTGGAGAACAAGGCCTTCACCAAGCTCCTGTTCGACGAGTTCAAGATCCACGTGCTGGCCTTCGAGATGGAGGAGGACCCATCGCTCAAAGGCATCCATGTGTCGCCTAGCCTGTCGAACAGCATCGAAGAAGTCGACCGTTTTGTCGAAGCGGCCTTCACGATCCTCGATCGTGGCTAAGCGGGAATGATATAGGGCTCGCGCGGCAGGCGGGTGAAGTATTCCGCGCCGCGCTCAGTCACGAGCAAGGTGTCTTCGGTCATGACGCCGCCCCAGCCGGGCCGGTAATAGGGCGCCTCGATGCAGAACACCATGCCGGGCTCCAGCGTGACGGCATTCGTTGCGCTGATCGTCGGATATTCATGCGACTCAATGCCGAGGCCATGGCCGACATGGTGGCGGCGGTAATCGGGAAGGCCGGCCTGGCGCACGGCGGCGACGGCGGCGTTGAAGATCGCATCGGTCGAGACGCCGGGCCTCACCAGTCTGCGCCCGGCCTCCTGGCCGGCCGACGTCGCGGCGAAGGCCAGGAGCGCATCGGCGCGAGGCTCGCCGACAAAGGCGGTGCGCGCCGTGTCCGACCAGTAGCCGTCGAGCATGCAGCCGATATCGATGCGGACAATGCCTTGGGCCTGGAGCCGCTTCGCCGTCGGATAGGCGTCGGCAAAGGCGCTCCTTTCGCCGGCGGTGACGACGATGAAGCCGGGCAGGGCGCCTCGAGTGACGATCTCCGACGACATGATCGCGGCGAGCTCTGCCTCGCTCATGCCGGCCTTAGCTTCAGCAAGCGCCCGGGCCAGGGCATCCTCGGTCAGCGCCGATACCTTGCGCATGAGATCGATCTCGAGTGAGTGCTTGATGGCACGCGAGCGGCGGAAGGTGCCAGATCCATCCTGCAGTGCGAGGGTGCCAGGCAGCGCGGAGATTTCCGGCAGGCGATCATAAAACAGATGGCGCTTGCCCGGGGCAAGCCGCACGATGGCGGCGGCGAGCGCCTCGCCATATGTGCCGAACTCGGTGGCGCCGCGCGTCTTGTCGTGCTCACCGAAGAAGAATGTGCCGTAGGTGAAATAATCGGGACCATCACCCATCACCTCCCTGGCTGCCCATAGATCGGCCTTGGGGCCAATGACGATGCTGTGCGTGGAGTCGAAGATCACGGCCATGCGCATGTGCCGGTCCGTGTCGTAACCCATGCTCTTGTAGCCGCTGCAATAGAAGACATGCTCGGGGACGGTGGCGAGGACCATGAGATCCGAGGCGCCGAGGAGATCGACCAGCCGTTTGCGGTTACGGCGCGCGAGCTCGCTCATGGCAGTGAATCGAGCGGATTGAACTCGCCGACAAACTCATTGCGGTCGCCGGGATAGAGGAGCTTGACCCATGTCACGGGCAGCGCGTCGGCCCAGGTGCGGCGGCGCGAGACCAGCAAGGGCGCATGGGGCGGGATCTGCAATTGCCGGGCCTGCTCGGGCGTGGCGGTCTCGGCGGTGATCGAATGGCGCAGGCGCGTACAGGGCAGGCGGGCGAGGAGCCAGATATTCGGCGTCTCCGCCTCGAAATCGGCATGGACGGCATCCGGCGCCGCGTCGAGGTTAATGAATCTCTCCTCGAGGACCTCGGCCTTACCGAAGCCGCGATGGACGGCCTGCACATGCAGGATCGGCGTACCGGGCGGTACTTCCGGCCAGGCGGCGGTCTTGGGGCCGGCAACGAGGCGCGTCGTGCGCAGCACCTGGTAGCTGTATTCCTTGCCCTTCGCCTCGATCTCCTTGCGGATGTCGAGAAATCCGATGACCGCATGCGAGTCCGTCGTCTGGGCGACGAGCGTGCCTTGCTTGCGCCGGCGTTCGAGAAGCCCCGCCTCGGTGAGCTTGGAAAGCGCCTTGTTGACGGTCGCCCGTGTCGTCGAGAACCATTTGAGCAGGGTGTGCTCGGGCGGGATGCGGTGGCCGGGCGGCCAGCGCCCGCTCATGATTTCGCCACGCACGGCGCGCTCGATCTGCTTGTAGATGGGGCCGTTGCCGTCAAGCGCGACCGTCTGATCGGGCTTTTTCTTGGGACGCTTGTTCAGCATTCGAATTTCCGGATCGATGCGCTTTTCGGTTTATTGTCTACACATAAAACACCCCGCGTTCAACGCCAGAATGCAGCGGCGTGGCACGGCTTCTTTACATGATAAACCGATCGGTTTAGTCTGAGACAAATGGTTTAAAAGGAGAGACGTCATGGCGGCACTGGTGCCACCCTTCACGCATGAGACCGCGACCGCCAAGGTGCGCATGGCGGAAGACGGCTGGAACAGCCGCGATCCGCAGCGTGTGGCGCTGGTATATACCGAGGACAGCCGCTGGCGGAACCGCGCCGAATTCCCGGTCGGCAGGCAGGAGATCATCGAATTCCTGACCCGCAAATGGAACAAGGAACTGGACTACCGGCTGATCAAGGAATTGTGGACCTTCGCCGGCAACCGCATCGCGGTGCGCTTCGCCTATGAATGGCATGACGACAGCGGTCATTGGTTCCGCTCCTATGGCAATGAGAATTGGGAGTTCGACGAGGCCGGCCTGATGCAGCGCCGCTTCGCCTCGATCAACGACATGCCGATCACGGAAGCCCAACGGAAATTCCGCTGGCCCTTGGGACGGCGGCCCGACGACCATCCGGGCCTCTCCGATCTCGGCCTCTAGCAATGCCATGACCCGCACCGTCTTCGAAAAGAGCGATGTCGTCCCGCTGGTGGCCGAGGTGTTCCGTGAGCTCGGCTTCGAAGGTGCGTCGATGAACAGCATCACCGAGCGCACCAGACTGTCGAAAGGCAGCCTCTATCATTTCTTTCCCGGCGGGAAGGACGAGATGGCGGCCGAGATCCTGGCCCACGTGCATGACTGGTTCGTCGCCAAGGTCTTCGAACCCTTGGAGAGAGACGAGCCGCGCAGGGCGATCAAATCCATGTGGCAGGCGGTCGACGACTATTTCCGTTCCGGCCGGCGCATCTGCCTCATCGGCGCCTTTGCGCTCGATGAGACGCGCGACCGTTTCGCCCGGCCGATCCGCGCCTATTTCAAGCGCTGGATCGAATCTTTGGAAGATGCGTTGAGGCGCGGCGGCGTCGCCCCGGCAACGGCCAGGACACTGGCGGAAGAAGCGGTGATCGGCATCCAGGGCGCCCTCACGCTTGCGCGTGCGCTCAATGACAAGGCGATATTCGGCCGGACCTTGCGGCAGCTCGAGGAACGTGTGGAGCGGTCGCTCGCTGTCGCACAAAGATCAGCGAACCAAGCGGCTGTCCCATAAGATGCCAAGCAGCCTCTTGAGCTCGGCGAAACGCTTAGGTCCGAGCTCCCGGCTCCATTCGCGCTCGATGTCCGCAAGGATGTCCACCATCTTCCTGAAGGCGGCGCGGCCTCGCTTGGTGAAGCGGACGATCCGCGCACCGCGTTCATCCGGCACGGTGGATCGGGTGACATATCCAAGGCCCTCGAGCGTCTTGAGAAGCTGGTTCATGGCCTGCTTGCTCATGCCGGCGCGCTCGGCAAGGATGCCGGGCCGAACGCCGTCCGGACCGGGATATTGCAGCACGGCCATGTGGGGGAGACTAAGGTCTTCAAAACCGGCGGCCTTGAGATCGTTGATGAGCTTGCGATGAATTGCCTGGGCCGGCACCCTGAGCAAGGCGCCGATCAGGGGCGGCTTGCCGGGCGGGCCTTCCTCGGATTGCGGTATTGACATTCGGCGTAAATTCCATTTACTCTGCGTCGGTAAATTGAATTTACCACATGGGAGGGCGGAATGCCACAGCCAGCGGCGCAAGCCCGCATAAACCCCGCGGACGAGACCATCGGCTCACCTGGGCTCACCGTGCGCTTCCTGCTCACGGGCGGCGAATCGAACGGCAGCATCGCCGCCTTCGAGCTGGTCGTCGCCGCCGCGCAGCGACTGCCGGCGCCGGCGCACAGCCACGATCACTACGAAGAAACCATCTATGGGCTTGAGGGAATCCTGACCTGGACGGTCGACGGAAACCAACTCGATGTGGGGCCCGGCCAGGCTCTATGCATTCCGCGCGGCGCGGTTCATCGCTTCGACAACAATGGCAGCACGGATGCGAAGGTCTTGTGCGTGATCACGCCGGCAGCGATCGGCCCCAACTATTTCCGCGAGGTTTTTGCGCTGCTCACCGCGGCGGCCGGTGGTCCTCCCGATCGCGCCAAGATGTTCGAGATCATGCGCCGGCACGGCCTGACGCCGGTGCTGCCCAAGGGGCCATGAGTTCAAACACAGCGCGCCGTCGGTGAGGATTGTCTCCGGTCGCCGGCTTTGGGCGTGTTCACATCAGCTTGAGGCTTCTGAAGCTTGCATGGCCGTTGCGGCCGATGGATCTGCGGCGCTAAGGCGCCGCCTCGTCTTGGATCACTGCGATCGCTTCTACCTCAATCAAGTATTCCGGGTATGCAAGTGTTTCCACGCCTATGAGCACGTCTGTTGGATGATAGTCTCCAAACACCGCCCGGCGGCCCGGATCAATCATCGCCAGATATTCACGCTTGTAGTTTGCCACATAGATGCCGAGCCTGGTTACGTCCTGTGGCTGCGCACCAGCTGCGCGCAGGGCCAAACTCAAATTTGCGAAAGCCTGGGCCGCTTGTTTCGCCATGTCGCCTTGACCAACAAGCTTGCCGCTCGGGTCTTCCGGGTATTGTCCGGCAATGAACACCATTCGGCTCCCGCGAGCGATTATGACATGGGTATAGTTATTGGGGGCATCTATTCCTTCAGGATTGATGCATAAGTGTGCCAATGTTCTCTCCTCTTTGAAATACCGGGCTCACTCCCGCCGGGTGATAAACTCCTCAACTATCTGCCGATACCGTTTGCCGTCGAAACTGGGATAATGTCCGGCATGACATGTTTGAACAGGCAAGTGGCGTATTCGCTCGCAAGACGCCAAATAGTGATCATGATTTGAGCTGTACCAGCTGGTTCGCCCAATTCCACGAGAGCCGTCATGGACGGCATCGCCGCTGAACAGAATCTGGTCCCGATGATCGTACAGCATGATTGAACCTGGCGAATGCCCAGGCACGTGGATCACCTCGAACGCCCGATCACCGAGATCGACGACATCTCCATCTTCCAGCAGTTTTGTCGGTGCTGCGGGAGCGATCTTATGGTTTTTGATCTCCAGGGGTTCAATAGGAACGGCAATCATCGCCGGCACCGCGTATGGCTCATAGATTGTGTTGGCCCCTGTGGGGTTCGCCAGTACGGAGGCTTCAGCGGAGTGGGCGTAACGACATTCAAATTCGTGATTGCACCCAATGTGATCACAGTGACTGTGGCTCGAAACCGTCACGACATTCCGGCTGACGTCTTCGCCGATAAAGCGGCGCAGGGAAACAAATCCAAACCCTGTGTCGAAAAGCAAATTTCTGTCGCGTCCTCGCACGAACCACATATTGCAACCATGGCCCTCGTCTATGTACGATTCACGGATTTTCCATATGTTTTCATCCACGCGATCCGAGCAGTACCATTCTTGACTTGTGAACTGAGAGAAAAGCCGAAACATAAGAAGCCGCTCCGCGATCAAAAATCTTGTGCCTTAGATTTGCGAGATGAACTTGGTGGACAAATAGGCGTCGATCCCCTCTGTGCCTCCTTCCGACCCGATGCCGGAATCCCTGACGCCGCCAAACGGTGTTTCCGGAAGGCTCAAGCCCAGGTGATTGATCGATACCATCCCGCTTTCGACTGCCATTCCCACGGCGGCTGCCGTCTTTGCCGAGCTTGTATAGGCATAAGCGGCTAGACCGTAGGGAAGCCGATTTGCCTCTTGAATAGCGTCATCGAATGTCCGGAAGGGCCTGACAAAGGCGACAGGCCCGAAAGGCTCCTCATTCATTGCCCTAGCGTCATTCGAGGGGTTCGCAATCACCGTGGGTTCGTAGAAATAGCCGTGGTTGCCTATCCGCTTGCCACCGGTTTTGATCTCACCGCCGGATTTCACCGCATCGGACACAAAAGCATCAATGGCTTCCAAGCGACGTTTGTTTGCCAGCGGACCCATCATTGTGCCGCTGGTCAGTCCATCGCCGACTTGAATAGTCGCTGCCTTCTCGGCCAATCTTTCAACGAATGTTTCGAATATGGATTCCTGGATCAAGAACCGGGTAGGCGAGATGCACACTTGCCCCGCATTCTTGAACTTTGCCGAACTCAAACCATTCACCGCCGCATCGAGATCAGCGTCGGAAAAAACGATCGCCGGCGCGTGTCCCCCAAGCTCCATGGTGGCACGCTTCATATGCAGTCCTGCCAACGAGGCGAGCTGCTTTCCCACGATGGTTGAGCCCGTAAACGAGACCTTTTGAATGAGCGGATGTGAAATCAGATACTGTGAGATTTGCGCCGGGTTGCCAAACACCAGGTTGATCACTCCTGCAGGAATGCCCGCCTCGATGAATGCGCGTAGAAGTTCCGATGGGGAGGCCGGTGTTTCCTCAGGCGCCTTGACGATGATCGAGCATCCAGCCGCCAAGGCCGCAGACATTTTGCAGACGATTTGGATTATGGGGAAATTCCAGGGCGTGAAGGCTGCAACAGGTCCGACCGGCTCACGAACCGTGAACTGATGAATGCCTTCGCCGCGGGAGGGGATAACACGGCCATAGGTGCGCGTTGCCTCCTCAGCGAACCAGTCATTTGTCTCTGCCGCCGTCCAAACTTCGTTGAGAGCTTCATGGAGCGGCTTTCCCTGCTCGATTGAAATCAGCCGGGCGATCTTACCTTCACGTTCACGAAGAAGGGCAGAAGCGCGGAGCATTATCTTCGCTCGTTCGAGCGCAGGTATTTTTCGCCACATCAAGAAGCCGCGATGGGCTGCAGCGACGGCTTCTTCAAGATCGCCCTCACTCGCCTTGGCGACTGTTCCAACCACTTCTTCGCTAGCAGGGTTGATCACCGCAATGGTCTCGCTGGCCGATCCGGGGCGCCAGCTGCCGTCAATGTGTAACAGCGAGTCCTGGTACATTTGAAATCCCTCTGATCAAGCTGGCACGCGATGAGTGTGCATCAAGCATGTGAGATACCCCGTATGAGGTCGGCACCTTTTTCGGCGATCATGAGTGTAGACGCATATGTATTTGCGGATGGCATGGTGGGCATCACAGATGCATCTACGATGCGTAGCCCGGCGAGCCCATGTACCCTGAGCTCCGGATCGACGACCGCTAGTGTATTGCTTCGCGGCCCCATGCTGCAGGCTCCCACGAAGTGATAGCCGGTATTGCCGGTGCGCCGCGCAAAGTCCAACAGCGCTTCATCGCTTTGAACAGGTTTCCCTGGTTCTTCCTCGCTCTCCACGAAAGGAGCAAGTGGTTTTGCCGCCAGGAACGTGCGAGCCAACCGAAGTGCTGTGACTACAACTGTCTGATCTGCAGAAGCCGAGAGGTAGTTTGGTTGAATAGAAGGAGGCACAGTTGGATCAGGCGAGGCGACTGATATGTGCCCAGAGCTTTCAGGCCGGTGCTGACTGAACCCGCATGTCACGGCGGGAAAATCGTCCAGAACGTAGACATGACCTGGCTTGTAGCTGCCAGGCGTAAAAATATATTGGAGATCCGGCCTGTCGACCGAGACGTGCGATTTGCAAAACGCATAAACGACAGATGGACTGAGGGAGAGGATGTTCGGTACGCCCGCCAGCCATTTCAATATCTCAACGCCGAGCCGCCATCCTTTTGCTTGTTGGTTCAGGGAGAGAACATCCTTCTTCATCCGTTGGTTGATGTGAATAAAGTAGTGATCGCGAAAATTCCGACCTACGCCGGGTAGATGATGTCGGGTATCAATGCCGGCTTTTGAGAGCATGGCCCCGTCACCAATGCCGGCGAGCTGCATGATGCGCGTGGTGTTGATCGTGCCGGCGCAGAGGACGACCTCGCGGCGGCAACGCACCAGCGTGCGGAGGGATGGATTGCCGCCCTTCAAGTACGAGACACCTGAGACCCGGCCGTTTTCGACGAGAAGGTCGCACACTTGAGCGAAGGGGAGAATCTCGACGTTTTGACGTTTGAGCGCCGGGTGAAGGAAACCTGTAGCGGCCGAGACCCGAAAACGGCCGTCAATCATGCGCTGGAAGTAGCCCACACCCGCTTGCGCCGCGCCGTTGTAATCCGGATTGCGCGGAATACCGGTGGATTCCACGCTCTCGATAAAGGCTTCACAAAGCTCGTTCTTCCAATTGGGATCACTTACAGTGATATTTCCTTGGCGTCCGTGATAGCGCGCGTCACCAGGACCAATGCGTCGCTCCGATCGACGAAAATAGGGAAGGACGTCCTCGTACCCCCAACCTGAATTGCCCATCCGAGCCCACTCGTCAAAGTCGGCGGCCTGTCCACGGTTGTAAACGAGACCATTGAGCGAGCTCGAGCCTCCGTAAACCCGCCCTTGGGGAAGTGGGATTGCTCTTCCTCCGCTGCCTGGACTTGGCTCGGATTTGAACGGCCAAGTCAAGTGCGGGTTGGTGAGTGTCTTGACATATCCTGCAGGGATATGAAGGAAGATATTGCGATCTGGTCCACCAGCTTCGAGCACAAGAATATTCGACTTGCCATCGGCACTAAGACGATTGACGATCACCGAACCGGCACTGCCGGCACCCACCACGATGTAGTCGAAAATGTCTTCCTGCGTTTTTGCCATTGCATCATTCGTATAATAGTTATTCGGATCAGTCGTGAACGAGCCGATGAATCATTTTGGCAACGGAGTGACAGCGCCGGGTAGGGGAACAACGACTACAGGTCCATCAACGGAAAACTCGTCTGACAAACCGGGCTTATTGGGTAGCTGGACTTGGAAGGGAACATCTCCCTCGAGCGTTACATATGCAACGGATCGCGATCCGAGATAAACCAAGCGCTCAATACGGCCTCTCAGTCCATCGCCCTCGTGATCTTTCGCGGATTGAGTGAGACTCAAATGCTCCGGCCTCGCGAAAACTTGGCATTGCTCGCCCTCGCGAGCGGCCGGATGAGGAATGGTTTCGAGCTTGATCTTCCCCGAAGGCCCACAGTCGAGATACCAAGCCTTGGCCCTGTCATCGTGATGCAGAGTTCCTTCGATCCGATTGCAGCGACCCATGAAGTCGGCGACAAATAACGAAGATGGGCTACTGTAGACCCGCTTTGGTGTGCCGATTTGCTCAACTTTGCCGCCATTCATGATCACGATGCGATCTGACATGGCGAGAGCTTCTTCCTGGTCGTGGGTGACGAGGACCGTGGCAATGCCGAGACGAAGCTGAAGCTCGCGAACTTCTTCCTGCATTCTACCGCGGAGCTTTGCGTCAAGATTGGAGAATGCTTCGTCGAGCAACAACATCGAAGCGCCGCCGGCGAGAACGCGTGCGATAGCGACTCGTTGCTGTTGGCCGCCCGACAACTCATTCGGCCGGCGGTCTTCATAGCCCTCGAGTTTAACGAGACTCAAGGCCCAGCGGACTTTATCCGCGATCACGCTGCTTGTCTCGCGACGCATTCTTGGGCCGAAGCCCACATTCCCTCGGACCGTCATGTGAGGGAAAAGGGCGTAGCTTTGAAATAGCATACCGACGTCGCGCCTGTATGACGGCACTTCGGTTATGTCCTTGCCGCCCAAAATGACCCGACCTTCATCAGGGGCGATAAAACCTGCGATCATTCGGAGCGTGGTCGTTTTCCCGCAACCCGACGGGCCCAGCAGCGAAACGAACTCTCCCGGCCAGACGTCGAGAGAAACATCGTCGACGACATTCATCTGCCCGAAGGACTTGGATATGCCGCGCAATTCCAAGACAGGCTTTTCGTCAACTCGGGCAATTTTTTGGCCGGATTTCTTCATTTCAACAACGCTCATTTGGATACCGACACCACTCGACCGAGTGCTTGCAGGCGATTGATCATCAGCAGAACGCACAGTGTAATCAGAAGAACGCAGGTGGACAGGGCTGCAGCACCTGGGTCGATGTAGTATTCTATGTATGAATATAGCCAGGGAGGAAGCGGGTTCATCTCGCCTGAGAACAAGAAGAACGTCACTGTGAAATTAGAAAATGACGTTAGCCAGGCGAAAATTGCACCGGCCAGCACACCACCTCGAATGCTCGGCAACGTGATGTGGATGAACGTTGCGACCCGATTTGCTCCAAGATTCATCGCCGCGTCTTCCAGGCTCCGATCAAGAGTCTCGAGGCTTGCGGTCACCGTGATAACCACGCACGGCAAAGTGATGATCAAATGCCCAAGCAGCAATCGCAGCCATGTCGGAACGCCGCCAATGGCACTAAACCATAGAACCAAGCCGATGCCGGTCACGATTTGGGGAAAGAGCAGCGGGAGCAGGAAGAGTTGCCGCAATATTTGCGTGCCGGGTACTTTCGCCCGCTGCAGCGCATATGCACCCAGGGTCCCGGCAATGACTGCGCCGACGGTGCTCGCTACACCCAGCCAAAGGCTGGTGAACACGGCGTCCACCAAGCCTGGTTTCATTGCTGGTGCGTTTCGCAGAAGATCCAGCAGCGCACCATACCACTTGAGCGAAAAGCCGTCGGGCGGAATGCGCACGATTTGGCCGCTATTGAACGAGGCAAACACAATCACCGCCAGCGGAGCTTCAAGATAAACGAAGAATCCCGTGACATAGGTCAGAAGGAGCCCATTTCTGGTCAAGCGCAACTTCATGCGACGCGCCTTCCCTTTGAAAGCACCCATCCGTAAATCGCCAGCAGAATGAGAACGAGCCCCACCAGGACAACGGATTGCGCAGAGCCTTGCGGCCAATTGAGTGTCGTAAGCATTGTTTGTTGCATCAGGGTAGTCATGACGCTGACATTGCCCCCACCAAGGACCAGCGGTGCCACAAACGCACTGGCCGAGAGGGCGAACACCAGCAGAGTGCCCGCAATGAGTCCCGGTCGGCTCAGCGGCAAGGTGACATGAAAGAAGGCGCGCGCAGGTGAAGCACCGAGATTCATCGCTGCGTCGTTCAAGGCCGGGTTGATCCTCTCCAAAACCGCCGCCAATGGCAGGATCATGAAGGGGATATTTTCATGGATCATCTCCAGCACCACGGCGAGTTCTGTGTAAATCAACCTTTTCGGCACGGTCCAGACCCCGGCCGCCGTCATCAAGCTATTGACCGGTCCGTTAGGCCCCAAAATCACCATCCAACCATACGCCCGGATGAGGACATCGGTCAGCATAGGGGTAACGAGGAGAAACATGAGCAAGCCCCGATAGCGGCCGGTCCGAGAAATAGCGACCGCAACGGGATAGCCGATGAAAAGGCATGCCACCGTGACCGTCAGGCTAATTCTCAGTGTTGTGATCAGTGCCTTGATCTGCGCAGGATCGGTGAAGATGTAAAAATAGTTCTTCAACGTCCAGGCAGGCACCATCGTCAGCATGGGATCCCAGTCATTGAAACTGTTGCGAACCAACATAAAACAAGCGCCGACTAGCGGTGCGACAACGAGTATCCCTGGAGTAAACAGGGCGAGCGCAAGCCAGTCAGTCTGAAGACGCGTTTTCAATGGCGTGGGATCCCATGTATGGTCGTTAGCGTCAGCTGAAAAAGATCTTGTTCCAGTTTTCCACGATCTCCGGCCGCTTGTTGACCAGTTCGAGACGTGGCACCTGGATAGCCTTCGCAAGCTGTTCGGGGGTATGGACCACGTAAGGTGCGGCGGAATCGGAAACGACCGTCTTTTGATTGGTCGGACCGTACCAAACGTCTGTGGCAAAGCCGGCCTGCGCGTCGGGCGAAAGAGCCTGATTGATGAAGGCGTGGGCCAGATCGCGGTCGCCTTTCGATCCCTTCACGAGCACAGCCGCGCCCGTAATGGCGAAATAGCCCTCCTTCAAGTCTGTGGTCACGCCAATGTCCGAACTGCCGGACATGTATGGCTTGAAATACGTAGGAATATCGACCGCTACGGTTGCCTGACCCGCCTGCAGGACCTGAGCATCGAGCGCTCGGTTTTCGATGAAGGAGAAAATCTGAGGCTTCAGGGCCTTCAATCTCGGCCAGGCGGGATCGAGATTCTCAAGGCTTCCGCCGCCGAGCTGCGCAGCCATGACGGTCAGAAGCAGAGCCTGGGTATCGGTGATCGCGGGCACAAGCACTTTGCCCTGATAGGCAGGGGACCAGAGGTCGTCCCAAGACGCCGGCGCCGGACCCTTCGTATTGTGCAAGATCGTGGTGATGTAGGTCCAGAACCCGATGCCAAATCCGCCATCGAGGATGAAGGCCGGATAGACATCCTTGGCATTCGGCACTTTTGACAGATCGATTTTGTCAAGCAGTCCCTGTCGGTTGAGGGCGAAGACGCCCACGTCGTCAAGGAACGCGACATCGATCTGCGGGTCATTCTTTTGAGCCGTGACCTTGGCGATCGACGCTGAGGTCACGCCTTCTTCAACCACCACCTTGGCGCCGGTTGCCTTCATAAACGGATCGACAATGTATTTTTGGATCGCAAGCCCGTCACTGCCGCCCCAGAATTGGACGCGCAGGGTTTGGCCATCGAAAGAGGCGGCTTGTGCCTTGAAAGTGCCGGCCATCGCAGCAGCGGCGGTAGTCGCGAGAAATGTTCTTCTAGAAACCATAGTTCCCTCCTGTCTTGGGTTCCAGCCCGTTAATAGACATCTGCTTATCAGACAAGTTATGAATTTGTAAAGAGGCAGGGTTGCTATGGCTACGAAATTTCCCCCGGAAGTTCGCGTAAGTCGAACTAAGTCTTTGCGCAGAATTTATATAACTAGTTGTTATAAAATTATATTATGGACTATCGCTCGCCAGAGGCAGGGAACCTCACCGAAGAAGGAGACCGCAGGTCCAACCAACGGTGGTTTCCAATTTCAGAACTTCTCACTTTACATTGTGCCAATATGTCTGATAAGCAGATAACAATTTCACGGCGTTGCTTTTGGTGTTCATTCCATTTGACACGGCGTGACAGCAGCGGTTTCCCCGCTTTAGATTCGCTCGGCGCAGCGCATCTGGGTGGTTTTAACGAGGAGGACTTTCCGTGGGTCGATCAAGGCAATCTGGGCCCTTGCCGGAGGGAGAACGTCACTTGGAAAGCAGTGATGGCGTTGGGCCTCAGCCGACGCGCTTTAAGCCCCCCTCGCGCACGTCAATGAGTCAAAACGTGCTCGATCAAATTTTGACGGAGATTCGAGAAGGTCGGCTCAAGCCAGGGGAGCGACTGCCATCGGAGCGACTGCTGATGGAAGCCTTCTCCGTCGGCCGTTCGACTGTGAGAGAGGCAGTGCGCGGGTTGGTCACTCTCGGACTGGTTACCAACCGCCAAGGTGTGGGAGCGGTTGTGAGCACGCAGGTCTCCAGTCCTTTTGCCTCCATTCGGCGCAGTGTCGATGTCGATCAACTCAACAGGCGGGCTCTACTCGATCTTTTTGACGTTCGAGAAGCGCTTGAAACGAAGGCGGCAGAATTTGCAGCGCGGCGCGCCACGGCTGAAGATCTCGCAGAGCTGCAGCTGCAGCACAAGGCCGTTGAACGCGAGGTGCGAGCTGGCCGGGTCTATTTTCAGCAGAATGCCTTGTTCCACAAGGCTATCGCAACGGCTGCGCATAATCCCGTCTTGGCTGAATCGATCAATCTCGTGGTCGTGCAAGTCCGAGAATATCGAGAAAGGATGATGCGAGAGACGCCGCTAATGCCGCAACGCGACGTGAAGGAGCATCTCGCTATTCTTTCAGCAATAGAACGCCGTGATCCGGACGCAGCACGTGAGGCAATGGCCGCCCACATTCGCAGCTCGGCCCGCGTCATTGAAAGTCACGGCGACCCGGAACGCAGCTAAGAACCACCACTGAACAAGGAGTATTGTCGCGCTCTCACCGGCGAACGACCTTCCTTGAGCATTTTTTGAAACGAGGAAGCAATTGAGATGTTTTCCACAGGCCAAATGGAATGGCGGCTTCGGTGTCAAACTTGCCGCACGGCTTATGTCGTCGGCCCGATGGTGCGCGGCTGCCCGGAATGCGCCACACATGGCAAAATAGGTTTGCTTGAGCTGGTGCGTAACTCTGCGCTCAATTCAGATGGTTTTGCAAAGCGCGTTGGACGAGGGCTCGATCGCTGGCTTGATTTTTTGCCGGTTCAGGACAAAGGCACATTTCTGTCGCTGGGCGCAGGTGGAACGGCATTGATTCCTTCCCGCATCATCGGCAAGCGGCTGGGAATTCCCCACCTCTATTTCAAGCTTGAGCAGCAGAACCCAACAGCGTCGTTCAAGGATCGCTTCGTGGCGATGTCGGCGAACGCGGCTCGGTCATTCGGCTTTCGCAAGATCGTAGTCTCGTCGACGGGAAATCTCGCCATTTCAGTTGCAGCTTATGCCGCGGCCCTCGAAATGGAGAGCATGGTGATCGTGCCGCACGGAACGCCGGCTGGGATTCTGGCGGAGGCGAGTTTCTACAACGCGCGTATTGCCGTTACCGAGCGAGAACTACGCTTTGCTGCACTTGAGACGACTGCGCGACGGGCGGATTGGTTTCCGATTGGCCTGTTCTTGGCAAAACCCGTTCAGAACGCTTTCGGCGTGGAGGGCTATCGCTCATTCGCTTATGAAGTTGTTGAACAGCTCGGAGAAGCCCCCGGTGCGATGCTATTCCCATGCGCGCGAGGAAACGGGCTCTATGGCGCATTCAAGGGCTTCCTGGATTGTCGAGATGCGGGTGTCATAGCAGCTCTTCCTCGACTCGTAGCCACTCAGCCGGAGAGAGCCAACTCCATCGAAGTTTCCCTTGCACGGGGGGCCAACAGCGCCGTTGAATTGCCTCCATTTCAAAGCGCGGCGAAATCTACCTCCGAAACGGTCAGCAGCGATGACGCCTTGGACGCAATCCGAACATCCGCGGGATTTGGCCTATCCGCCAGTGAAGAAGAAATCCACAATGCGGCATCCTCGCTCGCCGAGGAAGGCCTCAACGTTGAAACCAGCTCGGCGCTGCCGGTAGCGTGCTTGCCCAAGCTCTGCAAGGCTGATGGATTTGACCGTGATCGGCCGGTGGTCTGTGTTCTGACGGCTGGCGGACAGCGGTGGATGGTCCAGACCAAGCACGCATTGCCACGGGTATTCGAAGCAGCGACAATTGCCGATTTCGAGAAATTGCTCGACGCAAAGTGAGCACGTGGTGAGTCGGAGAAGCCATAAAGGGATGAGTTATGAGCGCGTTTGACTTTGAAGTCGTCGAATATGAGAACCGTCTTGAAGCGGCTCAAAGGCTTATGCGACGCGACCGTCTCGATGCCATTCTGATTACCAGCGAAGATCACTTCAGGTATTTCACTGGATTTAACAGCCCAACTTGGGTGAACCTGACGAGACCGCGATACGCAGTCTTGCCATTTCAGGGCGAAATCATTCTTATCATTCCGACCAGCAATACCGAGATCGCGTTGCGCACCTCTTGGGTTCGGGACGTTCGCACTTGGATTTCGCCGCAGCCAAATGATGATGGGATTTCCTTGCTTCGCGATGCGATAAGAAGCGTACCCAGCCGTTATGGTCGTGTGGGCGCTGAACTTGGTCCCGAAAGTCGTCTCACCATGCCGGTTGGCGACTTTCTCCGATTAGGGCGGGAAGTAACGACCACCGAATTGGTCGACGGATATCCCTTGCTGCGCGAATTGCTGATGCGGAAGTCAGCGGCTGAAGTGGCAAAAATCCAGGCAATTGGTCAGATTGCGTCTTCTGCCTACGAAACGCTCCCAGATCGGTTGCGGGCCGGAATGAGCATACGCGAGGCATGCACGGCATTCCGCCATGAATTGCTGAAGCGCGGCGCTGAAACCTCTCCTTATGTGATTGGAGTGGCAGAATGCCTTGGTTATCCCTGCATCAACCTGGAACCATCAACCAAAAGGATCTCCGAAGGCGACGTGCTTGTAATCGACACTGGAAGCACGCGACACGGCTACTTCTGTGATTTCAATCGAGAGTACGCATTCGGACCTCTCAATGAGAAGCTCCGGCGGATTTATGAGATCGTATGGAATGCAACGGAGGTCGGCATCAAGGCGACTGAACCTGGGCGCACGATGGGGGACATTTGGCAGCAAATGTCGAATTCGATGCGGCAAGCTTCAGAGGCAATCGGCCTGCCCTTTGAGTCGTTCGAGCTTGGACGCATGGGGCATGGTCTTGGGTTACGCATGTGCGAAACCCCGTCTATCGCGCCTGGCGTGGCTACAGTCGTTGAGCCTGGAATGGTTCTGACGATCGAACCCAGCATGGCCTATCACATCGACGTCGATGGCGAGACCCGCAGATACGTGTCCGTGCATGAAGAAAACATTGCCGTTGGCGCGAATGGGGTGAGTTTGCTGAACCGTCGCGCGCCTCGTGAAATGCCAGTAATTGGGTGAACTGCGTATGTCGAGAAATGCAAATTCGAACTCGCTTCAGATGATGGCGGGCCACGTCGATCAAGACCGGCTCTGGCAACGGCACCTCGACATGGCGAGTATCGGGGCTACTGCGCTGGGCGGCGTACATAGGCTTCCATTTAGCAAAGAGGACGCGGAATCTCGGCGGTTGTTCCTCTCCTGGGCCAGTGCCCGCGGATTTGGAGCAGAAATGGACGATTTTGGAAACATCTTCGTGCGCCGGGACGGGACAGAAAGGACCTTGGACCCGGTCGTCAGCGGTTCTCATAGCGACACCCAACCAAACGGCGGGCGATTCGACGGCATCTACGGGGTGCTGGCGGCATTCGAAGCGCTCGAGGCAATTGACGATGCAGGAATTGCGACACGACGCCCGATCGAAGCCGTGATTTGGACAGCAGAGGAGGCCGATGCTCAATTCGGCGTTGGATGTCTTGGGTCTCAAGCCTACGCGAACCCTTCCAAGTTGCCGAAGCTGATGGAGATCAGAAACAACCGGAACATTCCGGTGAAGCAAGCGCTCGCGGAGTTGATGGAAGACCATCCCCGCGTCGGTCATCGGGCATTCAAATCGCCTATCGCTTACTATGTCGAAGCTCATATCGAGCAGGGTCCGGAACTCGAAGCGCGCGACAAGACCATTGGCATCGTCACCGCGATACAAGGTCACCGAAGCTTCAAGGTCCAAGTGACCGGGGAAGCGGGGCATGCCGGCAACACACCTGAGCGGCTCAGAAAAGACGCGTTGGTTGCCGCGATGCAGATTTTCAGCGAATTGCGGAAGGTCTTCCACGACCCGAGCGATGTCATTCGCTTTACGGTTGGTGAGATGGATGTGGTTCCAAACGCGATGGCGGTTATCCCGGGATCCGCTACATTTACGATCGATTTTCGGCACCCCGAGCCGGAAGCTTTGAAATTGCTGGGTGATAAAATCGCGGTAGTTGCACGCGATAACGCAGGCCCATGTGATGTCAAGGTAAGTGAACTTCGCAACACGAGCCCAGTGGCTTTTAAAGGGATTGTGCCCGAGACGATCTTGAAGGCCGTGGAAAACCTTGACTACTCATATATGTATCTTCCATCAGGAGCAGGGCACGATGCGCGGTATATCGCGGAGATGTGCCCGGCGGGAATGATATTCATCCCCTGTTGGCACGGCGTAAGCCACAACGAAGCAGAGAGTGCCACGCTCTATGATATGACCGCTGGAACTCGCGTTCTTGCGCGCACTCTCGTCGAATTGGCCAATCTGTAGGAATATTGAAACTCGACCGGTAGGAGATCATTTAATGTCGCTCGAACTCATAAACCCAGAAGATCTGCCAATTCCAGAGATGTACACGCAGGTTGTCCTCGCGACGGGATCCAAGCTGGTATTCGTCTCTGGTCAGCAGCCCGAAGACATACACGGCAAGCTCGTTGGGCATGGTGATTTTGCCGCGCAAGCGCGCCTGGCATTCGGCAATCTCGGCCGAGCGCTCAATGCGGCGGGTGCACGGCCTGAGCAAGTTTGCAAGATCACAATCTATATTGTCGATTATAAGCGCGATGAGCACGTTCCGATCATCGAAGAAGCGCAGATTTCGCTGTTTGGAGATCACAAACCGGCGAATGTGGTGGTCGGGGTAGCGATAATGTCTCCAGGCTACCTGATCGAAGTTGACGCAGTCGCGGTGATCGATTGACCATACATTTGCCGCTCGGCGCCCGGCTCCCTTGACCCGTCACATCAGCTTGAGGCTTCGAAAGCTCGCATGGCCGTTGCGGCCGATGATGATGTGGTCGTGGATCTTGATGGAGAGCTTGTCGCCGGCCTCGATCAGGCGGCGGGTCATGTCGATATCGGCGGTCGAGGGTGTGGGATCGCCGGAAGGGTGGTTGTGCACGAGGATGACGGCGCTCGCGGCGAGCTCGAGCGCGCGCTTGATCACTTCCCGCGGATAGACCGGCGTGTGATCGACCGTGCCTTCGCCTTGCACCTCATCGGCGATGAGGCCGTTCTTCTTGTCGAGGAACAGGATGCGGAACTGCTCGCGATCGGCGAAGGCCATCGCGGCGCGGCAATAATCGAGGACGGCGTTCCACGAGGTGAGCAAACTGCGCGGCCTGATCTCGGCCTTGGCGAGGCGCAGGCCCGAAGCATGGACGAGCTTGAGCTCGGTGACGACCGCTTCGCCGATGCCCGACACTTCCTTCAGTCTTTCGGGCGATGCGCTCAGCACCCCGGCGAAGCTGCCGAAACGGGCGATGAGCGCCTTGGCGAGCGGCTTCGTGTCCCGGCGCGGAATGGCGCGGAAGAGGAGGAGCTCGAGAAGCTCGTAATCGGGGAGGGCCTCGGCGCCGCTCGTCCGGAAGCGCTGGCGCAGGCGCTCGCGGTGACCCAGATGATGGGGCTTCCCGAGCTTCTCAGCCTTCGCGGGCATAGCTTCATCGGGACGACCGCCGGCATCGCGCGGCGCAACGCTCCAGGGCAATTCGACGATCTCAGGCCTGGTGCGGCTGCGCCCTATGTCGACCCCAAATTCGTCAAGCGAAGGGGTTGCATCGAAGCTTCTTGCTTTCATGGCGCCTTGGAACATACCATGAACGCACTTCTTCGACAAGAGACGATGGTCAGCTTTGCGCGGTCGGCGGGTAATCGAGCCCCTTGGGCGACAGAGTGAAGATCTCGCAACCTGTTTCGGTGACGCCGATCGTGTGCTCGAACTGGGCCGAGAGCGAGCGGTCGCGCGTGACCGCCGTCCAGCCGTCGCTCAGGATCTTCACATGCGGGCGGCCGAGATTGATCATCGGCTCGATGGTGAAGAACATGCCGGGCTTCAAGGCGACGCCTTCGCCGGCCCGGCCGTAATGCAGGATATTCGGATGGTCGTGGAATTCCCGGCCGAGGCCATGGCCGCAGAAATCGCGCACCACCGAGCAGCGCTCGCTTTCGGCATAGGCCTGGATGGCATGGCCGATATCGCCTGTCTTGTTGCCGGGCTTCACGGCACCAATGCCCCGCATCAGGCTCTCGAAGGTCACTTCCATCAACCGCTCGGCTTTGCGGTTGACCTCGCCCACCCGATACATGCGGCTCGCATCGCCATGCCAGTCCTCGACGATGAGCGTCACGTCGATATTGACGATGTCGCCCTCGCGCAGAGGCTTGTCATTGGGAATGCCGTGGCAGACGACATGGTTGATCGAGGTGCAGATGGACTTGGGAAAGCCGCGATAGTTGAGCGAGGCGGGCACCGCCTTGTTGTCGCGGGAGAATTCGGCGACGACGCGGTCGAGCGCCTCGGTGGTGACGCCGGGGCGGACGAGAGGAACGAGGAGATCGAGCGCCTCGGCCGTCAGTCGGCCGGCCTTGCGCATGGCGGCGAAGCCCTCGGGGCCATGCAGCTTGATCTGGCCGGTGCGGCCCTCGGTGCCGTCTTGCGCTTTCACATAGGTCATGACCGTCTCACATAATGAGGAAAGGGGTCACCGGCAAGTTTTGGCGCTTGACCAGCGTGTTTTGTGCATTATATAGATATCTAGCAATATAGATGGACGGCTATTTATGGCTCAACTGGACCTCGTTTTCGCGGCTTTGGCAGACCCGACAAGGCGGGCGATCCTGGCGCGGCTCGCCCAAGGCGAAGCCACGGTGAATGAGCTCGTGGCGCCATTCGCGCTCAGGCAGCCGACCATCTCGAAACATCTGAAAGTGCTGGAAGGGGCAGGGCTCGTCACCCGCGGGAAGAACGCCCAGTTCCGCCCAGTTCGCCTCAACCCGGCGCCGCTCGCCGGCGCCGCCCAATGGTTCGGCGATTACCGCCGTTTCTGGGAAGAGAGCCTCACCCAGCTCGGCGACTACGCCAAGGAATTGCAACATAAGGAGAGCGTCATGAATATCAGGGAAACCACCGCCGACCGCGAGCTCGTCGTCACCCGCGACTTCGACGTGCCGGCGCGCTTCCTGTTCGAAGCCTACAGCAGACCTGAGCATCTCAAGCGCTGGTTCGGTCCGAAAGGCTACCCGCTCACCATGTGCGACGTTGATTTCCGCATCGGCGGCCGTTACCGCTTCGCCATGACCGGCCCCGATGGCAAGCAGAATACGCCCTTTGGCGGTGAATATCTCGAGATCGTTCCCAACAAGAAGATCGTCTTCGACAACAGCTTCGAGGAGCCCAATCCGAGGAAGATGATCATGACCGTCACTTTCGAGGAAAGGGACGGCAAGACGAAGCTCGTGATGCATACGCTCTTCGAATCCAAGGCGATGCGTGATGAATATGTCGGCGTCGGCATGGAGGAAGGCATCAATTCGGGCTTCGACCAGCTCACCGACGTGGTCGCCGAGCTCAAGCGGAAAGCGTAGATATCAGCCAACGGTCCCGCCGGATGCGGCCAAGAGGATCTTGGCTTCATCGGCGGCCTCGGCCGGCATTTCGGCGACGAAGCGGCGCTGATGCATGACCCCGATGCGGTCGGCTACCGCCAGAAGCTCCTCGATCTCCGACGAGATGACGATGATCGCGACGCCGGTCGAGGCGAGACGGCGCAGCATCTGATGGATCTCGGCCTTGGCGCCGACATCGACGCCGCGCGTCGGCTCATCACAGACCAACATTTTCGGCGCCGTGAGCAGGGCGCGGGCGATCAGCACCTTCTGCTGGTTGCCACCGCTCAGCTTGACGATCGGCGCATCGAGGCTCGCGGCCACCAGCTGCAGGCGCTCGAGCATGTCGCCGGCCCGCTTGCGTTCCTGGCGCGCGTCGCGGAAAGGACCCCGACGCAAAGCGGGAAGAGCCGCGGCCGTCGCGTTGGCGATGATGTCGAGGCCCGAAAAGAGGCCATCGCGCTTGCGGTCCTCGGTGAGATAGACAATGCCATGGCTTATGGCCTCGGCCGGCGATGCGATGTCGAGCCTGCGGCCGTCATGTTCGATCTCGACCGCGGCGGAGTCACGGCGACTGCCGCCGAGCGCCCTTGCGAATGTCGTGCGGCCGGACCCGACCAGGCCGGCGAGGCCGACAATCTCGCCGCCTTGCACGGCAAGCCCGCTCTCTTTTCCGTCGGCATGATAGGTGATGCGGAAGGAGGAGGCGTCCATCGCGCCATCACCACTGCCGGCCATGCGCGTATAGGCGCCGCTGCGGCCGATCATCAATTCGACGAGCTCAGGCAGTGTCAGCCCCTTCACATCACGGGTCGCGACTTTCCGGCCGTCCCTCAGCACGCTGACACGGTCGGCGATTGCCAGCACCTCGCGCAAATGATGCGACACATAGAGCACCAGCATGCCTTGCGATTTGAGACGGCGGATGATGGCGAAGAGATTGTCCTGCTCGGCGAGCGAGAGAACCGCGGTGGGCTCATCCAGAACCAGGATGCGCGCTCTGAGCGACAAGGCGCGCGCGATCTCCACCAGCTGCTGCTCGGCCACGCTCAGGCCGCCGACCTCGGCTTCGGCATTGAGCTTGAGGCTGAAACGGTCGAGCAGGGCTCGCGTATCCGCCAGCAGCCGGTTTCGATCGATGAGGCCGAGGGCGCCCTTGGGCTCGCGCCCGAGAAAGATATTGCGGGCGACCGAAAGCTGCGGGACGAGACTGAACTCCTGATAGACGGTGGCGATGCCCAGATCCTGCGCCGCGGCGGGATCGCCCAAGCGCGCCGCTTTCCCATCAATGAATATCTCGCCGTCGCTGGGCGACTGCGCGCCGGAGATGAGGTTCATGAGCGTCGACTTGCCGGCGCCATTGGCGCCGACAAGAGCGTGAACCTCACCCGCATCGGCGGAGAGGTCCACGCCGGCAAGGGCCACGACACCAGGAAAGCGCTTGGAGAGCCCCTTGACCGTCAGCAGCGGTGCCTGAACCCCGTCCATCATTGCTTCGGCAGGAAATCCGCCGGCAGCTCGCTCGCCCACCAATCATCGGGCGCCTTCTCGTCGAAATATTTGCCGATATCGGCGGGTGCTATGTAGACGGAGGGCACGGCGGTGCCGCGCGTGACGCCGTTGCCTTTCAGTATATCGACGCCGATCTTCACCGCCTCCTGGCCGGCGCGCGTCGGGAAGGTGACGGCGCCACCTTGCTTGTGCTGAGCGACCCATTTCAACCAGCCATTATATTCATCGCCCGGCGACATGATCACTTCGGTGAGGCGCCCAGCCTCGTCGAAGGCCTCGGCGACGCCGATCGACATCTGGCCGGCCGGCGAGAAGACGCCGTCGATTTTCGGGAAGCGCTGCAGAAGGTTCTCGGTGATCTGCTTTGCCTTGGCGCGGTTCCAGTCGCCATATTCGGTGCTGACCAGCTCGACATCGGGGAATTCCTTGAGCACCGTCTGCAGGGCGTCGAGCTGGTCGACGGCCGCCGTCGTGCCGGCGATGGGGAGCATGGCGACGATCTTGCCCTTGCCGCCGAGGTCGGCCATCAGCTGGCGCGCCACCTTCTCGCCGAGCTGCCACTGGCTGATATAGGCATTGGACACGGTGCCTTCATTGTCGGTGAAGCCGCCGCCCGCCTGCACCGTCGGGATGCCGGCCGCGACCGCGCGCTTCAGGACATCGGCAATGGCATTGTCGTCGACCGGCCAATAGATCAAGAGGCTGATATTCTGGCGCAGCAGGTCCTCGATATCGGCGACCTGCTTGGCCGGATTGAAAGCGGCGTCGGTCACGATGACATCGGTGATCTCCGGATGCTTGGAGGCTTCCCAGCGCACGTGCTGAAGCGCGAAGACCACCCAGGAATTGGACAGATAGCCGGCCGACACGCCGATCTTGTAGGGACCGTCCTTCTTGAACTTGGCGGTATCGGCGGCTTGCGCCGCCTTTTCCGTCTGCATCTTGTCAGTTGCCTGGTCGGCGAAGGCAGGTGACCCCAGAAGGCCGAGCGCGGCGAAAGCGCCTAAAGCGAGGAATGGTCGTCGGGCAATCTTCATGTTCGTCTCTCCCTTGTTGTGGTTCTGCTACTATACGGCTCTGGCATTGAGCCCGCCATGAACGGCCGAGGCGAGGATGATGATGACGCCCATCACCACGAGCTGCATGTGGTAGGGCAGGCCGCTGATGTTCACGAGGTTGAAGGCGATGACGAGGACGAGGACGCCCGCCACCGTCCCGGCGATGCCGCCGCGGCCGCCCTCGAATGTGGTGCCACCCAGCACGATGGCGGCCAGCACCTGGAATTCGAGCCCCTGTCCCGAAAGCGTGTTGGAAACGCCCGAGCGTGCGAGCAGGGCAATGCCCGCCAGCGCGCCGAAGAATCCGGAAAGCGCATAAGCGAGCACGATGGTGCGGGCGACCGGGAGACCCGAGAGGCGTGCAGCTGAGCGGTTGCTACCGATCAGATAAAGCCTGCGCCCGAAAAGCGTGGTTTTCTGGAGGATGAGACCCACGGCGGCAAGGCCGAGGAAGGCGAGAGCCAGGACCGGCACCGTGCCGAAGATCCGGTAATTGAAAAACTCGCGGAAGCCGGGCGAGACGATGCCGCGGGCCGTGCCGCCTGAATAGATCTGGGTGAGACCGAGGACCGCGATGCCGGTGCCGAGCGTCAGGATGAAGGGCGAGACGCGCGTGAAGGCGCAGGCCAAGCCGTTGAGCGTGCCGATGAGGATTCCGGCGGCACAGGCGACGATGACGGCCAAGGGAAGATTGCCGGCGTCCCCGTTCATCTGCACGGCGCACAATACCGAGGTGAGCGAGATGACCGCGCCGATGGAGAGATCGACGCCGCCCACGATCATGACGAAGGTGACGCCGATGGCGGCGATGCCGATGGGAGCGACCTGGCGCATGACATTGAAAAGATAGGAAGGCTGCAGGAAAGCCTCCGAAACCAGGATGGCCAGGCCATAGACCAGGATCAGCACGACAAAGATCGCGTAGCGCGCGGCCAGATGCAGGGTCGCGTCAGTGCGATATGCCGACAACGCCGTCATGCTTCGGCCCGCCTTGGCTGGTTGAGGAGGATCGCGATGACGACGATCATCCCCTTGGCGAACATCTGCACGAAGGCCGAAACCTCGAGGAGGTTGAGCACGTTGGAGATGATGGCGAGGGCCACCACGCCGCCGATCGAGCGGACGACGCTGCCGCGGCCGCCGGCGAGAGCGGTGCCGCCGAGAACGACCGCCACGATGGAATCGAGCTCGAGGCCGGTGCCGGCGAGCGGATAGCCGGTCCCCAGGCGGCCGGCGAGGAGGAGGCCGGCGAGGCCGGCGAATGCGCCGGAGATGACGAAGCAGGCGAGGCGCACGGCCCGGATATTCACGCCGGCACGCCTTGCGCTCTCGGCATTGCCGCCCGCGGCGACGAGGTGATAGCCGAAGCGCGTGCGCGTGAAGACAAGCTGGGCGAGGCCCGCCAGGACCAGGAGCAGGAGGGCTGAGACTGGGATGCCGGCAATCTCGCCATTGGCAAGCCACTGCAGAAAAGGCGAGGCGCGTCCGACGCTGCGGTCGGTAATGGTGAAGATGACGCCTTGCAGAATGGACAGCATGCCGAAGGTCAGGATCAGCGGATGCAGATTGAGGCGGTTGACGAGGATGCCGTTGAGGAGGCCGATGGCGGCGCCGAGGACGAGCATCAGGGCCACGACCGCAAGCATCAGCGACGGGTCGCTGCCGAGAATGAGACAGGAAAGCACGACCACGAGGCCAGCGATCATGCCGACGCTCAGATCGATCATGCCGGCGGCGATCACGAAGGTCTGGCCAATGGCGATGATGCCGAGCACGCTCGCCTGGCGCAGGATGTTGGCGAGATTGGCCGGATCGCGGAAGGCCGGTATGGCGATGGCGGCGGCAAGGCCAGCCGCTGCCAGCAGCACCCAGATGCCGACCGTCTCCACATCGAATCGTGCCGATCTCAAGGCTAAAGCCATGACAGCGCCGTGTCGGTATCGGCAACCCAGCCGAATTTCATGGCAAAATTCTTGAGCGTCGCCGCGTGGAGGTCGGGTGCATAGGAGGATACGGCGTCAGCGACGATCGTCGTGCGATAGCCGTGATGGAAGGCTTCGCGAGCCGTCTCCTCGATGCAGATCTGGGTGACGGTGCCGGCCACGAGCAGCGATTTCACGGCCTCAGCCTTGAGGCGCCGGTCGAGATCGGTGCCGTGAAAGGCGCCATAGCCGTATTTGTCGATGACGATCTCGCCGTCCATGGGCTTGAGTTCGTCGATCACGTCACTGCAGTCGCGCGCACCTTGAATATCGGGATAGGTGCGCTGATGGCCCTTCCAGCAGCTTTTGACATCGGGCCAGCATTGCGGCGACCAATGCCACAGAAGGTTCGGCTCCTCGCGGGAGAGGAAGCGCGTGTAGATCACCGGCCTGTCGCAGGTCCGGAAAGCCTCGATGAGGCGCTGGATCGGCCCGATGGTGGCGCGTGAATCGGGTACCTCGAGCGGCGCATCGCGGCGGACAAAGTCGTTCTGCATGTCGATGACGAGGAGCGCTGGATCGCGCAGCCGCTCGCTTGGCGGGACATGTCCTGCGTGGACCGGCGCAGCCAAATCTTCCTCCCCAGTTTCGTTGCGGTCGACATTGAGCCCGATTTTTCGCGGGGACCGACCTTGCCTGCCCAGCATGCGGTAGGTTAAAACGGGAGTCAATCATATCCAACTGTTTGGTTGAAAAATGACGGAAGTACAGATGATCAGCAAGCCGCGCCGCCGCAAGGAGGCGCTCGGCGCCACGTCGCGCGAGACGCTGCTCGAGGCGGCCAAGGCAGCCTTTGCCGCGCGCGGGCTCGAAGGGGCGAGGGTCGATGACATCGCGCAGCGGGCGAAGATCAACAAGCAACTCGTCTACCACTATTTCGGCAGCAAGGATGGGCTCTATACCGCCGTCCTCGAGCAGATCTACCGCGAGATCCGCGAGCGCGAGCAGGAATTGCACCTGGCGAGCTTCCCGGCCGAGGAAGCGATGCGCCGGCTGGTCGAGTTCTCTTTCGATTATTTGGCGCAAAACCCCGAATTCGTTGCGCTTATCGCGGACGAGAACGCCCATGACGGACGCCATCTGCAAGGCGCTTCGCAGGTTGAGGAAATGAACCGGCCGATCATCGACCTGTTGCGTGAGACGCTCGAGCGGGGGACAAGGGAAGGCGTCTTCCGCCGGGGCCTCGATCCCCTCCACATCTATCTGTCGATCGCCGGCATGGCCTTCTTCTACTTCTCCAATGTCCATACGCTGAGCCGGATCTTCAATCGCTCTCTCGGTTCCGCGGCGGCGATCGCCGAGCGGCGCGCTCATATCGTCGACTTTGTGCTGAACGCCATCCGCACAAGGTGACATCGACAACCTCTTGCTTGACAATTCGACTGCTCCCTCCCAAGATCAACTGAATGGTTGATACAAGATTTGGCGTGGGATGGGGCGCATGAACGAGAGCAGGCCGTTGCGAACGAACAAGATTTCCAACGCGATCAAGGATGTCGAAGAACTCGAGGAAATCTTGTCGCGGCCCGATGACGATGTGATCGCCGATCTCGGCCGTCTCGACGGCGACATCCTCGTCCTAGGCGCCAGCGGCAAGATGGGACCGACGCTGGCCCGCATGGCGCGGCGCGCCGCGCCCCACAAGGCCGTCTATGCTGTTGCGCGCTTCTCCGACGCTTCCGCCCAATCCTCCCTCGAGGCGCATGGCATCGAGACAATCAAGGCCGACCTCCTCGATCCCGATGCGATGAAGCGGATGCCCAAGGCGAAGAACGTCGTGCTGATGACGGGCTTCAAGTTCGGCGCGATGCAGGCGCCGGCGCGGACCTGGGCGACGAATACTTTGCTTGCCGCGCAGGTCACGGGCGCGCTCAAGGACTGCCGGCTCGTCGCCTTCTCGACCGGCTGCGTCTATCCCTTCGTGTCGGCGACTGGTGGTGGGGCCACCGAGGATTATCCGCTCACGCCGCCCGGTGAGTATGCCAATAGCTGTGTCGGGCGTGAGCGCATGATCGAATGGCAGAGCGAGCGCAATCATCTGGCCGGCCGGCTGTTTCGCCTGAACTACGCGATCGATCTGCGCTATGGCGTTCTCTATGACGTCGCGGTCAAGGTCCGGGACGGCAAGCCGGTCGACGTCACCACCGGCTATGTCAATGTGATCTGGCAAGGCGATGCCAATGCTATGGCGCTGCGCTCGCTGGCGCAGGCGCTCGACCCGATCGCGCCCCTCAATGTCACCGGGCCCGAGCTCATCCCGGTGCGCTGGCTTGCCCAGTGTTTTGCCGAGCGCCTCGGCAAGAAGCCTGAGATCATCGGTGAAGAAGCGCCGACGGCGTGGCTCAACAATGCCGCCGAGGCCTTCCGGCTCTTCGGCTATCCCAAAGTGCCGTTGCTCCAGATGATCGATTGGACGGCCGACTGGGTGAGCCGCGCCATGCCGAGCCTCACCAAGCCGACGGGCTTCGAGGTTCGCGATGGGGCTTACTGAAGGCGGCGGGATCGGCCAACTCATCGAGCTCGAGGCCGGCGACATCGAAGACGCGGTGAAGCTCAGCGCCGAGGCCGGATGGAATCAGGTCGCCGCCGATTGGGCGATGATGCTCGCCGAGGGCAAGGGTTTCGGCATCAAGGACGAAGGCCGCCTCGTCGCCAGCGGATTGGCGCTGCCTTATCCGCCCGATTTCGGCTGGATCAGCATGGTGCTGGTGACCCGGACGCACCGCCATCGCGGGCTCGCCACCGCGCTGCTCAGGCATCTGATCGCCTATCTCGAGGAGCGCGGCCTCGTGCCCATGCTCGATGCCACATCGCAGGGCCGGACGATCTATCTGCCGCTCGGCTTCCACGATGTCGAACCGATCTCGCGCTGGCGCGGATCGGGCAAGGGAACCGGCGAGCCCTCGGCACGCGAGACCGTCGACATCGATCATGATCATAGGGCCTTCGGCGCCGATCGGTCGGCCATCCTCAAGAATCTCCTGGCGCGCCCGCAGGCTTCGGCACTCGGCACTGGAGAGGGAGCCTTCCTGCTGACGCGCGCCGGGCGCACGGCGACGCAGATCGGGCCGATCGTGGCTGAGACAGCGCGGCAGGCGATCACGCTTCTCGATGAAGCGATCGCCAACATTGCCGGACCGGTGCTCATCGACGTGCCCGACAGAGAGACGGAAATGCGCGAAACGCTCACGCGACATGGTTTTGCCGTCGAACGCGCCTTCATCCGCATGGCGCTCGGGCGAAAGCGAGCGTTCGGCGATCCAACCCAAATGCGCGCCATCGCCGGTCCTGAGCTCGGTTGAGGAAGAGGCACATGAACTGGCAAGAGATTCCCGCCGCACTGCTCGAAGGCTTTCGCGACGGCATGGTCATTCCCGCCCATCCCCTGGCGCTCGACCAGCAGCGCCGGCTCGACCCGCGCCGCCAGAAGGCGCTGACGCGCTATTACATCGATGCCGGCGCCGGCGGGCTCGCGGTCGGGGTGCATACGACGCAGTTTGCGATACGCGAGAACGGCCTCTATCGGCCGGTCCTCGAAATCGCCGCCGAAACGGCGGCCGCCTGGAGCAATCGGCCCGTCATGAAGATCGCAGGCGCCGTCGGCCGCACGGTTCAGGCGCTGGAGGAGGCCCGCACCGCGCGAGCGCTCGGCTATCATGCGGTGCTGCTCGGTCTCGCGGCCCTCAAGGGCGCGAGCGAGGACGAGCTCGTCGAGCATTGCGCGGCGGTCGCCAGGGAAATGCCGGTCATCGGCTTCTATCTGCAGACGGCGGTCGGCGGCATGCCGCTATCGGCACGTTTCTGGGAACGTTTCGCCCGTATAGAGAATGTCATCGGCATCAAGGTGGCGCCCTTCAACCGCTATGCCACGCTCGATGTGATCAAGGGTGTCGCCGCCGCGGGCGCGCTCCGGCGCATCGCGCTCTATACCGGCAATGACGATCACATCGTGCTCGATCTGATCCTGCCGTTCCACAGCGAAGCGGGCGAGGCGCGGTTTTCCGGCGGCCTGCTCGGCCATTGGTGCGTGTGGACCAGACCTGCGGTCGAGCTCCTGGCAAAATGCAAGGCCGCACGGCGCGCGCCGGCCGTCGCCAAGGAGCTGCTGGCCCTCGACAGCGCCGTCACCGATTGCAATGCCGCCTTCTTCGACGCGGCGAATAATTTCCATGGCGTCATCGCCGGCTGCCACGAGGTCTTGCGGCGCCAGGGCCTGCTTGCCGGGCGCTGGTGCATCGACCCAAAGGAGGATCTGAGCCCCGGCCAGGCCGAGGCCATCGACCGGGTCTATCGGCTCTATCCTGAGCTCAATGACGATGCCTTCGTCGCGGCCAATCTGGAGCGCTGGCTCGCCACGTGATTTTTTTGACAGCACGCTTGAGCGATGGCAGAGCTAGTCTGTCATGGCAGATCAATCCCCCACCGCCGCCGTCCTGTTGATCGGAGACGAAATCCTCTCCGGCCGCACCAAGGACAAGAATCTCGGCTTCATCGCCGATTACCTGACCGCTCTCGGCATCGACCTTAAGGAAGCCCGCGTCGTGCCCGATATCGAGGACGAGATCGTCGCTGCCGTGAACGCGCTGCGCCGGCGCTACACCTATGTCTTCACCACCGGCGGCATCGGCCCCACTCATGACGACATCACCGCCGATGCCGTAGCGAAAGCTTTCGGCGTCCCGATCGATCATCACCCGCAAGCGGTCGAGATTCTGCTCGCCCATTTCAAGCAGATCGGGCGCGAGCCGAACGAGGCGCGCCTGCGCATGGCGCGGACACCGGAGGGGGCGAGCCTCATCACCAATCCTGTCTCCAAGGCGCCGGGCTTCCAGATCGGCAATGTGTTCGTCATGGCCGGCATTCCCAAGGTCATGAATGCGATGATGGAGGACGTGGCGCCGAGGCTCGAGCGCGGCAAGCCCGTCATATCGCAGACGATCACCATCGAAGGCGGGGAGGGCGACGTGGCGAAGCCGCTCAAGGACATCCAGGAGCGCTCGCCTCAGGTCATCATCGGGTCCTATCCCTTCGAAAGCCCGCAAGGCTTCGCCACCAACCTGGTCTTGCGCTCGCGCGACCAGGCCGCTTTGGCGACCGCCATGAACGAGGTGCGCCAGATGGCGGCCGAGCTTACCAGGAGCGGAAAGGTGCGAGGCTGGTCCTGACGTCGCCCGCAGGCTCGGCGGATGACCGGCCGATCGGCACCAGCGAGTCGGCGAAGATCTGTGCGGTACGCTCCCAGGTGAAGCGCTGGCTTCCCTGATGGACCTTGTCGCGATCGAGGGTCAGCGCGCGCAGGATGGCGAGCTTCAGATGCTTGTCGAGCGCGCCGGTGACGCCGTCCTGAACCACATCGATCGGGCTCGGCACGTCGAAAGCGGCAACCGGCGTGCCTGAGGCCATGGCTTCGAGCATGACCAGGCCGAAAGTGTCGGTGAGGCTTGGAAAGACGAAGACATCGGCCGACGCCATCATGCGGGCAAGCTCCTCGCCGAAGCGGTAGCCGAAGAACACGGCATCGGGAAAGCGCTTTTCGAGCTCGGGCCGCTGCGGTCCGTCGCCGATGACGAGCCTGGTGCCGGGCAAATCGAGGGCGAGGAAGGCCTCGATGTTCTTTTCCGGCGCCAGGCGCCCGACATAGAGCGAGATCGGGCGCGGCAGATCGAGGGCGGTGCGCTCATAGGGGCGGAACAGCGTGTGATCGACGCCGCGCGTCCAGGTTTTGACATTGACGAAGCCGCGCGCTTCGAGGTCATTGGCGATGCTGCGGGTCGGCACCAGGACGGTGCGGCTCGCCCCATGGAATTTGCGCAGCATCGACCAGGAGGCGGCCGCGAGACCGGGCAGGGGCAGGCGCAGCGCCAGATAATCGGCGAAACGCGTGTGAAATCCGCTGGTGAACGGGATGTTATGCCGCCGGCAATGCGCCCGCGCCGCCCAGCCCAAGGGACCTTCGGTCGCGATATAGATCGCATCGGGCGCGATCTTGGTCAGTTCGCGGCCGAGCCCGCGCGATGTGATGAGGGCCAGGGGGATCTCGGGGTAGAACGGAGCCGGCAGCGCCCATCGGCCCTCCGGCGAGATGATCTTCACCTCATGGCCGCCTTTCGCGAGTTCGCCCGCGACGGCGCTCAGCGTACGGACGACGCCGTTAACTTGCGGGTACCAGGCGTCCGTTACGATGACTATCCGCATTGGCATCCTCTAGCAAGGTGTCGCGAAGCTTTGCCCATTCGATGATCTCGAAGCGGCCGTCATGATGCTCGATGAGGGCGGTGCAGCTTTCGACCCAGTCGCCGTCATTCATGTAGTGGATGTCGTCGATCATGCGGTTGTCGGGCGTGTGGATGTGGCCGCAAATCACGCCTTGCGCGCCGCGCTGGCGGGCCTCGCGCACCACCGCGTCCTCGAAATGCGAGATGAATTCGACCGCCTTCTTGACCCGGAATTTGAGATAGGCGGAGAGCGACCAATAGGGCAGGCGGAAGAGGCGGCGGCCACGGTTGACGAGGCCGTTCACCATCATCGAGATCTCATAGGCGCGGTCGCCGAGGCGGGCGAGCCACGGCGCATAGCGCACGATGCCGTCATATTTGTCGCCATGCAGCACCAGATAGCGCTTGCCGTTGGCGGCATGGTGGATGGCATCCTCGAGCACCGCGACCCGGCCCATGCGCAGATTGCGGAAGTCGCGGAACTTGTCGTCGTGATTGCCGGGAATGTAGATGACCTTCGTGCCTTTGCGCGCCTTGCGCAGGATCTTCTGGATCAGGTCGTTATGGAGCTGGTCCCAGAACCAGGCCTTCTCCAGGGCCCAGTTGTCGACGAGGTCGCCGACGATATAGAGCCAGTCGGATTCGGTGACGCGCAGGAAATCGAGGAGATATTGAACCTGCGCTCTCCTCGTCCCCATATGGATGTCGGAGATGAAGATGGCGCGGTAGCGGGTCGTCGGTCTCGTGAGTGCGTTCATCGGCCAGGCTGCCTGGTTATGGTGACCTTAGGCCTGACTCCCGTGAAGGTATCATGACAGTGCACGGATAAAGATGACGCGGGAGCGTGCCAATTGCATGGTCCAGGACGAAGCGGCATAACAGCGCTTTCGGAGGATGAGATGGACGAGAAGTGGCAGAAGAGTTTTCCGGTCTCCTGGGATCAGTTCCACCGTGACGCCCGGGCGCTGGCCTGGCGGCTGCATGGCGAGGGGCCGTTCTCGGCCGTGGTGGCGATCACCCGGGGCGGGCTCGTGCCGGCGGCGGTGGTGGCGCGCGAGCTCGGCATCCGGGTCATCGAGACGGTCTGCATCGCCTCCTACGACTATGAGAAGCAGGGCGAGCTCCAGGTGCTGAAGAAGGTCGGTGAGACCATCGCCGGGACCGACGGCGGCAAGCAGGTCCTGATCGTCGATGATCTCGTCGACACCGGCGCCACCGCCCGGGTGGTCCGCGCCATGCTGCCCCATGCGCATTTCGCCACCGTCTATGCGAAGCCCGAGGGGCGACCGCTGGTCGACACCTTCGTCACCGAAGTGAGCCAGGACACCTGGATCTATCTGCCCTGGGACATGGGGCTTGCCTTCACGCCCCCGATCCGCGACGGGGCGAAGGTATGATCATCCAGGTCAGACGTGCAGGCGGCGATCCAGCCACAAAGCAAAGCCGCCCTTGAACGCATTGGCGTTGTCGCCGCGGCGGGCATTGGGCGGCAGGGATTTCAATCTTTCGACATTGCCGCCGCCGATCACGACATAGTCCGGCTCCAGTGCCGCCGTCAGTTGCGCGATGGCGGCAAACACGTGCTTCTCCCACTTCGCATGCCCGCGCTTTTCGAGGCTGGCTTCGCCGAGATAGTCCTCGAAGCTGCGTCCCTTGCGGTAAGGCAGGTGCGCCAGTTCCATGGGCAAGGCGACATGATCGACGATCATGGCAGCGCCGAGGCCGGTGCCCAGTCCCAGAAACAGCATGCGCCCACCCTCATAGCTGCCGATCGCCTGCATCAGCGCATCGTTGATGATGCGGACGGGCTTCCCGAAGCGCTTGGCGAAATCAAAGCCGACCCAGCCCTTGGCCAGATTGTGCGGCTCGGACAGGATGCGGTTGTGGATGACCGGCCCCGGATAGCCCATCGCGATGACATCATAGGTCATGCCCTTGGCGAGTTGCTCCACCGCGTCGGCCATGGCGGATGCATCCATGCCGGGTCCCGACACGGCCCTGCGCTCGTCGCCGCCTGAGCTCTCCATGATCTTGACATGCGAGCCGCCGATATCGATCGCCAGCACGATCCGCGCTTTATCGGTCATGGATGCTTCCTTCACGGTTCGGATCCACCCAGCCGCCGGGCGGCGCGAAATCCTTCATGGCATCGACGGGTCCCCAGGTGCCGGGCGGGTAGGGCTGAGGTCGATCCTTGAGGTCGAGCACGGGATCGACGATCCGCCAGGCGAGCTCGGCTGCGTCCGCCCGGGTAAAGAGCTGGCGCCTGCCGTTCATGGCGTCGCCGATCAGCCGTTCATAGGGCATCATGTCGTCGGTCGTATCGTCGAGCGCGTCCAGCTCGACATCCTCGCCGGTCATGCCTTCACCGGGAGCCTTGCGGCGCGCACCAATGCCGATCATGACCTGCGGGCCGACCCGGAACCGCAGATAGTTGCCGTCGGCGGCCGAAACCTCGTCGAACAGGGCGACAGGCGGCCGGCGGAAGCGCACCACGACCTCGGTGGCCCGCACCGGCAAGAACTTGCCGGCGCGGATATAGAACGGCACATCCTTCCATCGCCAAGTGTCGACGAAGAGGCGGACGGCGGCAAAAGTCTCGACGGTGGATGCAGGCGCGACGCCCGGCTCTTTGTCATAACCCTGGAACTGACCGCGAACCAGGTCCTTCCCGGAAAGCGGACGGATGGATTTGAGGATCTGCACCTTCTCATCGCTCAGGTCCTCGGGCCCGCTGCTGACCGGTGGCTCCATCGCGAGCAGCAGCAGCACGTTGATCAGATGGTTCTGGATCACATCGCGAATGCAGCCGACTTCGTCATAGAATTTGCCGCGCCCGGCAATGCCGAAGTCTTCGGCCATGGTGATCTGCACGCTTTCCACATAGGTGCGGTTCCATACCGGCTCGAGAAAGGCATTGGCGAAGCGGAAATAGATCAGGTTCTGCACCGCCTCCTTGCCGAGGTAATGATCGATGCGGAACACCGCGTCCTCGTCGAACACGGCACGCAGCACGCGGTTCAGCGCCTGCGCCGAGGCGAGATCGCGGCCGAACGGCTTTTCGACCATCAGCCGCGCCTCCTCCGCAATGCCGGCCGCCTTGAGGGCCTGGATCACGGTGCCGAACAGGGAAGGCGGAATGGCGAGATAGTAGAGGGGCCGGTGAGCCGCGCCCAGGGTTTCACGCAGTCGCTCGAAGGTCGCCGCACTCTTGTAGTCGCCGCTCACATAGCGCAGCAGGCCCTTGAGCTTGGCGAAGACAGCCTCATCGATCGTGCCGAACTGCTTGAGGATGCCGTCGCGGGCGCGTGCGGCCAGACGCTCGATATCCCAGTCATCGAGCGCCACGCCGATGATCGGCTCGCTGATATGCCCCCGCCGCACCATCTGATAGAGCGAGGGCAGGATCATCTTGTGCGCCAGGTCGCCGGTTACGCCGAAGACCACAAGGGCGTCGGACCTCTCCTGCATCATCGCAACTCCTGTTTTGGTCTCAAGCCTCTATGATGCGGACCTGGAAGTCGACATTTTCCCAGTGCTCTTTGTCCAGCCACAGGAATGTAAATACCACAGACCGTCCGACCTCCAACCGGGCCGTGTCGAGATCGGCCACATGGGTGTCGAAAGCGGTCGCGCGCGTCGTGAGATCCGACACCTTTGTCCAGCCATCGGTGCTCCAATGCACCATTGCCCGTGCGGCGAGTTCCAGCCGCAGGATCTTGCCGTGCGGGATGGTGGCCAGCCGATTGTCGAAGCGCCAGATGCGCAGCGCAGACGGCGTCCGGCGCTCAACGTAACGCGCGACGGTCTGTGGCGGCATGTCGAAGACAGCGCCATCCGCCAGGGACCGCAAGAGCTTGATGTGCTCGGCATGGGCCCAGACCAGCGGCATGGCGCTGCCCGAGGGGCGGCCGAAGAACAACTCGCGCTGAGGCATGTCCGGGCCGTCCCAGCTCTGCTCGGGCAGCAGCCCCTCAGGCCCGGCCGAGGCCTCGAGCGTCTCAAGCAGGCTTTCAGCGGCCTCGCGGTGCCCGGCCGCCAGCTCGTAATGTGCCCGCTCACCGGCGAGCAACGGCCAGGGGCGTCCCTGGCCGATGCCGTCGAACGGGCTACCGTCCGGATTTTCGCCATAGCCGTCGCCGGTGTAGCGATACCAGAGCGGGCCTTGCGGCAGGTCGGCGCGCAAAGTGCGATCGATGACCTTGATGGTGTCGATGATGCGCGGATCGTCCGGGGCGCGCAGGCCGAACCGCACCAGCGCCAGAGCGTCCGGGCTCACGACATTCCATGTCGGCAGCAGGGACTTGTCGACGACCTGGTTGCGGATGGGTGTCTGCCCCTGGTTGGCCCTCGCCACATCGGTAACGCCGCTGCCGCCGATGCGCACATAATAGCCCCGAACGCCCGCAGCGGCGCAGATGCCGGGGTCGCCGACGAAAGTCCAGTTCTCGATCTGCTCGTTCCAGCAATCGGCGGTTTCCCGCAAATGCCGCGCCGCCGGCTCATCGCCGCGGTCTTCGAGAAGATCGGCGGCGGCCAGCAGGCCCGCAACCTCCACCGCCAGCGTGAACGGACTATAGCCGCCGTCCTCTTCCCAGCGGTCCTGGCTGGTGGCGGGACCGTTGGCGATGATGTAGCCCGCGGCGCGACGGATCATCGGAACGAAGTCGTCGAGGAGCTTGCCCGTCAAATGGTTGTGGCGGTGCAACAGATCGGCCAGCAGGAGAGGAAAGGCGCATTCGTCCATCTGCACGCCGCGCCAATAGGGGCGGCCGTCGAGCCAGAGATTTTGCGCCCAGCGACCTGAAGGGAGTTGCACCTCGCGCAGATATTGCAGGATGGCGAGCGCTCCCTTGTGGTCGCCGGCGGCAAGGAAGCCTCCCGCCGTCTCGACAAGGTCGCGCGGCCAGACGAGGTGGTAGCCGCCCAGGTCGTCATCACCCTTGCTCGCCCCCCAGGGGATGGAGAGGCTCGCGACCACCGCACCCGGCCGATACACCGCGCGATGCGCCGCGAGGACAGAAGTCGAGACACGGTAGGCGTTGCCCTTTTCGCTGGCGCCCCGGCCGAGCGGGCGCAGGCCTTTCTGCCATGCTCGCCAGTTGGCGGAATAGGCCTGAAGCGCAGCGTCGAACCCGTCGCGCAAGCTCGCCAGCACGTGGGCGCCGGCCTCACTCTCCGACTGGCCGAAACCCAAGGCCAGCACCGCCGTATCGGCCGCATCCGAGAAATCGATCTCGCCGGTCAAGGCAATATTGCCGTCATCGGCTCGCTGATATTGGGGATCGATCTCGCCGGCGCGAAGCAATTGCTGATAGCCGTCGGATTGCCCGACAAAGCCCGCCGACCGGGCCTTCCAGGGCAACGAGCACCCGACGGCGAGATAGTGCGAGCGACCCGTGGCAAAGAGCATCGGCGCACCGAGCTGATCGCCGAGCCAGCCTGAATTTTCCATCCCGGCATTGACCAGGTGCGGCGCCACAAGGGCATAGACGCGATAGCCCGATGCGTTGTCTGCAAGCACCGTGAAGGTGATGCGCTGCAGCACGGTTGCCCGGACGGGATCGGAAAGGATGGTCTTCTCGACGCGGTAGCGGCCGTCTCTGGATGTATTGACCACGCGAAACGCCGGCACCCCGTCTTCCAGATGGCTGGTCACGGTCAGGCAATCGCGCTTCTCTTCGGAAAAATATCCGTCGGGCCCGGTGATCAGGAGGCCGAGATCGCGAATGCAGGCACTGTCCACGCGAGGATAGTAGACCTCGTTGAGAATGCCGTGGCTGAGCGTGAACCAAACCGGCGAGGTGACCGAGAGAGCCGTGCCGACGCCGCTCTTGGCGCTCGACGTCCACCGGGCCGGAATGCCGGGCGCGCCCGGCGCAAAATCAAGAAGCTTGGTCACGTCGCCCCCGTTTCATTATCGAGACCTTGCCAAGGCATTCCAGGTGATAACACGTTTGGTTGAGGCCCTCACTATTCCAGATGCTTCACCGTTAAAGCAAACGCGCGTGCCTGCGCGAAGCTGGCACAAATGCCGTCCTGCGCTCGTTCGTCTAATATATTGTTAAATAACGCGAAATTTGGCGTCTGACGGGATTCGAGCCCGTGATTTTTGCCTTCGCAGGGCGGAGCTTGTGGGCCAATCCCCGTCGCGGGGATTCAAGGATGGCGCGAAGGTTTAGATCATTGAGGTTTTGATCGGCCCAAAGCCTTCGTGGCCACTTCAAGCTTAATGATTGTGTTTCCGATATGTGAGATGCGGACATCGACCCCCTCGCGGATAGGTCCGCCATGGGAAGACGTGTTGTTGAATCCGTTTGTTATGACGAAGTCCGAATAGCTGAAGTTCACGTGGTTCACACTGAAGCTCTCCATCGCGTGGCCCCTATGAGGCATGGGTATAAAGTCTGTGACCTTGCCCTTCACCGTTTCGTACTGTCCGGTGGCCAAGGCATATCGAATTGAACGGTATTCGGAAAAAGTCGAGGCAAAAGTAATGGTGGTCCAGCAGATCGCAAAGCCTAGAAAAGCCCGGCTGAAATAAACCCTGGGCCTGCCTTGCAGTCCACCGGGATGAATCGGCTGCATCAAAAGTGGTGCGAAGACGAGCAGCGCACCGACAACGACGAAAATCAGCCCAAATGCTGCAAATGGCCAAGTTCTGTAGCCGGTTTGCGCGGCGTCGAAGACGGTCTCAAACTGCATATCACAACTCTCGCCGTGAGGCGTGATCTATGGTGCCCCCTCCCGGGATCGAACCGGGACGCCTTGTGGGCTCAGGATTTTAAGTCCTGTGCGTCGCGTGGAAATCCGTGAAAATTCAAGCAAACCGGTCCAGTTTGTCACGCTTTGTTCATGCCTGATCAAGCCCAACTCTGCCCGCAACTCTGCCCCAAGAATGCTCCGAGAACGAATTATGGCGAGCGCCTGAGGCCATCAGGTCCAGCCTTGCACCTCATTGGCCTTCTGCCGCAGACTGCAGACCTATGGCGACAGGCAAGCGGGGATGATGCTTTGTTCGGTATGCTGGACTACAGAGCGCACAAGCTCTACTGGCTGCTACGTGTCCCTCTGGTACTTGCCGTCATTGCTCTATCCTTTTTTCTGCTCTTCGCAGCTTTCGCGTATGCTCGGACCTTCAGTTACCCGACAATAGTCCAGTTCGGAATTGCCGTGGCGCTCTTCGAGCTTGGAGCGATTGCGCTGCAGATCGTTATCGCGATCCTATCGTGGGTGCTCCGAAAGATATTCTTCTTCCTGGTGGACGTTGTCCCAGCCGAAGGACGCAACAAGGAAGAGGCTGAGGACGTGCTAGTCCACGGTGACGCGATCCGATACTTCGCGAAGCTCAAATATCAGCCGAGACGCTTCGACGACAATGACGAGGGAATGCTCATCAGGGCGACGAAGAAGTCGCAGGGCTGGATCGTGAGAACCCTCAGGTTCCTGAGTGGTGGTGAGAGTTCAACGCTATTCACATCCACCCCGCGTCAACGAATAGAGGTTATCGTTGACCAAGTACGAATGAGACAGCATGACCGCGCCTCAGTCGCCACCTTTATGGATAATGAGCTTTTGCCATATCTGCGCCAGCAAGGCATATCGCCATCAGTGTTTGAACAGTTCTTAGCGTCGCAATTGGGGCGCTGGCTCGTCTATCGCTACACCGTCCTAATCATGCTCTTCGCAGTTGGCGCACTTTCCCAAACCTGATGTGAGATAGATTATGGCGACCTTCAAAGACATCATCGAGATCAGCGACACGCCGTGGAATCGAGCGGTGGAAGTGACCGTGATCGCACCAGACGGCCCGAACGTGCTGAACGTGCAGGAGTTGGCCGAGAAGGCGTGGCGGATGCCGAATAAGCAGGTCACGGTCGGCGAGGTGACCGTGAAAGTTCGAGCGTTCAGACGGTAAGGGGAAGGCATGACTGAAAGCAAAATCGACAGACAGAAGCTACTGGCAATCTACGGTCGTCTGCGCGGCCTAGACGAGGCATTGAACTCATTGATGCGCGAAAGCGTCATCGACGGTCACTATGCCGATGACTTGACCTCAATCGCTGACCAACTCGGCAAGGTTCTCCACGAGGACATGAGCCATTTTAGAGCGCCGCCAAACTCACAATGGGGTAACGATAGTGAAAGCTATACAAAGGTGAGTCATCTAAAGGGCCGCGTCATTCAAGCGCTGCGGTTTCTGGAGACAGGCTATCATTTGGGTGCCGAAGTCGTCGAGATTGGCACTCTGTACAACGCGATCAGAGACGAGGAATTACGGAGCCGGTGTGCTGACCTGTTATCTGCGCCCGGCAACTTTGACCGAGTCATAAACCAAGCCACGCAAGTTTTGGAAGACAGGATTCGGCGAAAATGGAACCCGGGTTCTTCTCAGACGGGGCCGACACTTGTTCGGGCTGCTGTGCCTCAGACTCCGCAAACCGGTGCGCTAGTCGTGAGCGATAGCGCTGAGGAGCAAGAAGGGATCGGTCATATTGGTGCCGGTCTGATGCTGGCATTTCGCAATCCCACGCACCACCATCTGACCGATAAATTCACAAGGGAGAACGCGCTGAAGGTGTGTGCGTTTGTGGACGAACTATTGCACATGATCGATGCAGCAAAGATTAAAAGCTAGGGCCGAAAGCGGGCATACGGTCGGCAAGGTGGCGGTGAAGGTGCGGGCGTTCAAGCGGTGAGAGGGGAAAAAAGCAATGAGTTGGACTGATTGGCTATGGTCTACAGGCGTCACGTGGCTGAGTTCAACCGGCCTGTCCATGGCTAGTATCCTAGCTGTCCTCTATTTTTTTCGAGACACGCTCGTTGTACCCTTCCTTTCCAAGAGCTTCGACGCGAAGCTCGAAACAAAGCTGGAACGTATCCGTTCAGAGCATAGAAAGAGCGAGGAAGCTTTTAGTGCTGATCTTCGCGCAAAGCAGGCTGAAATTGACTCCCTGCGGGGGGCGGCACTCACCGGCCTGACAAGTCGTCATATCGCCTTGGACAAGAGAAGAATAGAAGCCGTCGAAAAAACCTGGGCTTCTTTCATATCGGCTCGAAGGTTTTCGGGCTTCGCCCACATCATGACCATGATTAAATTTGAGGCTGCGGCTGAAGCAACTGAGCGGGATGATACTGTAAGGGAGAAATTCGAGCGGTTTTTTAAGCCGTTTCAATTGGAGACGTTTGCACAAGATCAGGCTGCCGATAGCGAAATGCCTTTTCTCACGCCGCAGGCTTGGGCTCTGTATAATGCGTACAGAATGATTATTGCCGTCACCATCGTGCAAGCTCATGTGATCCGATTTGGAGTCGGAACTAAAATGATGAAGGAACAGCCCTTTGCTGATGTCGTGATACCGGTCCTGCCGCATCGAAAGGCATTTATCGAAAAGTTCGGCTTTGCCGCTGGTCCCCATCTGCTTTCCGAGATCGAAGGCCTGCTATTGAGTGAGCTTCGCACCATGCTGACCGGGCACGAGTCCGACAAGCAAAGTGCGCTACAAGCACAAGAGCTACTACGTTACACAAGTGCGCTTGGGCCTGCGCCAGTATCCGCCAACTCCATTCCGGAGGGATTTCGACAAGAGCCGCCTGATGCTGGCGTTTGAGTTCAGCCGTCCGAAAGCGTAAGGCTGGGCCTGACGCACTCCTGAAACATCAAGCCAGACCTTATTAGCCTGCACGGCCCTAGGATGAGCCGTGGCGGCCATCTGCCCTGACCCTTTCAGACAGCGCCCCGGAGCCGTGAGGCCGCCACCGCGAGGCTGAGCCAGCGGGCGAAGGCCTATCCCGACCTTATTCGGGGATATTCCAAGGGAGGCTGAGTATTGATAGATAGGGAAAGACAAATCGCCATGCGGGAGGGTGGGTAATGCGATTGGTTCTGATAGGAGTTTTCGCGGCCATCGGAAGCGCTCAATGTTTGGCACAAGAGGAAGTTGGAACTATTGCCGGTGCCGGATGGGTGCCGTGCGCTGAGTTTGCACAGTTGTACCAGCAGAACCCAAAAGACACTGAGACCTATTATTTTGCGTGGGCTCAAGGTTACATGACGGGCTTAAACGACTCTGCAGTGTTCAGCCGGAAGAATCTACGTGGGTGGCGACTTGAACAGCAGAAGCAACACATCAGGGCGTTTTGCGACAAGCATCCTCTGCAAAATGTCGTATTTGCCGTAAGAGATTTGTACAGCGAACTGCCTGCACGGTGAGGTTGGGGCAGTTTTCCTCACCGATGGAGCCCTGGGCCATTGCGCACTGGCGTTGGCGCATAGGGGCTCCAGCCGAACGCAGGCCGCCTTGTCAACTGGAGCCGAAGCTCCTGTCCTTCTGCCGTCGCTGGGAGGCAGCTGACCGCAAGGCTGGCCTTGCCAATGTCATCAGCGGCAAGATGCGCGGCGATTGGGATGGGATACGAACCCGCACCCCTTGGTCCCGAGTGATCCAAGCGGCCGGGCTCCATGCCGACAAGATGGTCGGCGGCAAGCTGCGGCGAAGCAGCGATGTGACGCCGCACACGCTTCGGCACACTTGCGTGACATGGGCGCTATGGGAGGGCAGGGGCGTGTTCAAGGCGGCTGAAATCGCGGGCATGTCTCCTGAGATGGTCCTCGCCACCTACGGCCACCATGAATCAGCCTCGGCCGAATACCAGCGCCAGAAGGCCGTGCGCATGGAAGGTGCACTGAAGCTCGTCGGTGCGAAGAAATAGCTTCCAACTCTGCCCCCAACAGCAAAAGGCTAGGCATCAACAGCTGGGCTTTTCTTTCGAAATATCAAGGTGGTGCCCCCTCCCGGGATCGAACCGGGACGCCTTGTGGGCTCAGGATTTTAAGTCCTGTGCGTCTACCAATTCCGCCAAGGGGGCCTGGGCCGACCTTCTAGCGCGACCTCCCGAAACGGGAAACCGCTTTATGTCAGGGGTTCATAGCATGGGGCGAGGGACGAGGCCGAGCGTCTCGCGCCGCATCCAGCGCGGCACCATCAGCGCGCTCACCGCGGCAAGGCCGGCGGCGAGGCCGATCCACACGCCCGTTCCGCGCAAATCGGTGAACTGCGACAGATAATAGCTGAGCGGCAGGCCGATGCCCCAATAGCCCATGGCGGCATAGAGCATCGGGATGCGCGTGTCATGCAGCCCGCGCAGCATGCCGGCGGCCAGAACCTGCGCGCCATCGAAGATCTGGAAGACCGCCGCGACGATGAGGAACGACGTGGCCAGCGCCAGCACCGGCAGATTGCCGTCCAGGCGGATGTCGAGGAAGAGGCCGATGAGGACGTGCGGAATGGCGAGCATCAGCGTCGCGGTGACGACCATGAAGCCGGTGCCGAGGATGAAGGCGCTCCAGCCCGCCCGCGTGGCGGCCAACGGGTCGCTCGCGCCAAAGGCAAGGCCGACCCGCACCGTCGCCGCCTGGGCCATCCCCAAGGGCGTCATGAAGGCGATGGCCACGACCTGGATGGCGATGGCATGCGCGGCAAGCTCCGCCTCGCCGAGCCAGCCCATGAGGAAAGCGGCGGCATTGAAGGCCGTGGTCTCGAAGGCGATGATCGCGCCGATGGGCAGGCCCAGCGCCCAGATCGCCTTGAAGCGCGACCAGTCGGCCTGCCAGAAGCGGCCCAGCACATGATAGCGGCGGAAGCGCCGGTCGAGCGTGACGACCGCGGCCAACCCCGCGAACATGAGAAAGGTGGTGATGGCGCTGGCAATCCCTGAGCCGGCAATGCCGAGCTCAGGAAACCCCCAATTGCCGAAGATGAGCAGCCAGTTGCCGAGCGCATTGAACGCGATCCCGGCAATGGCGATGATGAAGGCCCATTGCGGGCGCTCCAAGCCTGAGATGAAGAAGCGCAAGACCACGTAACCGAGAAAGGACGGCAGCGCCCACACAAGGGCGCGCAGATAGCGGGCGGCTTCCGCCGTGAGCGCCGGATCCTGGCCAATGGCGATCAGGAATTTGTCGCCATGCCAGAGCAGCAGGATCGCCGGGATCGAGACGGCGACCGCGCTCCACAGGCCCTGGCGCACGATGCGCCTGATCTCGCGCACCTCATGCCGGCGCGCGCCCTTTTCGCGCGCCACCATCGGTGCGACCGCGCTTACGAGGCCGAAGGCGAAGAAGGTGAAGGTGTGATAGAGGTTTACCGCGAGCGAGCTTGCGGCCAGAGCCTGCGCTCCAAGCCGGCCGATGAACAGCACATCGGTGACGATCATCGCGGTCTGGGCCATGTTGGTCAGGACCATGGGCCAGGCGAGTTGCAATGTCGCGACGAAGTTCCCCGTCCAGCTCTGGCCTGCGAAATCTGGGGCCCGACGCGGGAAAGCGTCCGCTATTGCGATTTTGTCCTGGGCCCCCTCCATGATGCGGTCAAACTAGCGGTTTCCGCCCGCCGCCGCTATCGTTGCTTCGGCGCGATGCCGCCATGCAAGGTTGTACGCGGCGCATGGCTGAAACATTGCGCAACCTTGCCGGCTGAGGCATGATTCGGCGCATATATCTGACGGAGTTCGGGATGAATGCGCCTCTGATCGATGACATCGATGCAGCCCTTGCCAAAGCGTCCGAGCGCTTCCTCGCGGCGCGGCCGAAGACGCGGGCGCTGCAGGATGAGGCGAAAACCGTGATGCCGGGCGGCAATACGCGCACAGTGCTCTTCACCGCCCCCATTCCGATCCGCATCGCCAAGGCGGACGGGGCGGTCCTCACCGATGTCGACGGGCATTCCTATGTCGATCTCCTCGGCGAATATTCCGCCGGCCTTTACGGCCATTCGCATCCGCGCATCGCGAGTGCCGTCGGCGATGCCTTGACGATGGGCATCAATATCGGCGCCCATCATGGGCTCGAGGTGCAATTCGCGAAGGCCGTGACCCGGCGCTTCGGCCTCGACCTGGTGCGCTTCACCAATTCCGGCACCGAGGCCAATATGATGGCGCTGGGTGCCGCGCGCAGCTTCACCAAGCGATCGAAGATCCTAGGGATCAGGGGCGGCTATCACGGCGGCACGCTCTATTTCACCCCAGGCGGAATGCCGGTGAACGCGCCCTACGATATCGTGCTGGCGCCCTTCAACGACATCGCCGGCACGCGGAAGCTCATTGCCGAGCATGCGGAAAGTCTCGCCGCAATCATTATCGAGCCGATGATGGGTGGCGCCGGCTGCCTTCCCGCCGATATTGACTACCTCGAGATGCTGCGCGCGGAGAGCGAAGCGCGCGGCATCATCCTCATCTTCGATGAGGTGATGACCTCGAGGCTGGCGCCCCACGGCCTTGCCGCGAAGCTCGGCATCACGCCCGACCTCAAGACGCTCGGCAAATATATCGGCGGCGGCATGTCCTTCGGCGCCTTCGGCGGCAGGCGCGACATCATGGAGCAGTTCGATCCGACCCGGCCGCAATTCCTGCCGCATGCCGGCACCTTCAACAACAACACGCTGACCATGACCGCGGGGTTCGCGGCGCTGAGCGAGATCTTCACGCCGCAAGCCTGCCTCGACCTCAACCGGCGGGGCGATGCCTTGCGCGACAGGCTCAACGATCTCTTCATGCGCTATCAGGTGAAGCTCAAGGCCACCGGCATCGGATCGCTCATCAATCTGCATCCGCTGTCGGGCGAGGTCGGAACGCCCGATGACGTCGGCAAGGCCGATCCGCGCCTGCGCCAGCTTCTCTATCTCGATCTCCTGGAAGAGGGCTATTACGTCGCCGGCCGCGGCTATATGGCCCTGTCGCTGGTGGTGAGCGATGAACATTGCGACGGTTTCTGCGCCGCGATCGAGCGGATCGTCACGGCACGCCGGCATCTCTTCCAGCCCAAATGACGCAAGGCTGCATCATCTGCTCGGGCATCAGGGGCGATGAGGCGCTCAGCCGCACCGAAGTGTGGCGCAACGATCTGTGGCGATTGACCTTGTCGCTCGACGCCGAAGTTCTGGGCTTCGCCTATCTCGAGCCCATCCGGCACATCGCCAACATCGCCGAGCTCGACGGGCCGGAAGCGGCAAGCTTCGGCGCGACCATCGCCAAGGTGAGCCGGGTGCTGAAAGCGGCGACCGCCGCCGAGATCGTCTATGTCTATATCTTCGGCGACGATGTCGCGCATCTGCACGCGCATCTCGCCCCGCATCGCCGAGGCGATGCGCTCAACAGCCAGATGATCAGAGGCGAGATCGTCTCGGAGAAGCAGCCCAACGGGTTCGAGCGTTTCTTCAGCCGCGAATTCCCGGCGCTGCCCGAGGCCGAGCAGCGCCGCATCGCCGAGATCGTGCGGCGTGATCTCGCCGGCCAATAGAAATGCGACAACTCTAACCCGGTTTCCCCCTCTCCCGTTGCGAAGCAATGGGAGAGGGTGCCAGAAGGGCGGGTGAGGGCTCTTTGCCTCAGCAACGATTACTCGTTGAGATCAGAACATGCTGCACGAAAGAGCCCTCATCCGGCCTGTCGGCCACCTTCTCCCACGCTCCGCGCGGGAGAAGGGGAAACTATAACGAGGCATACGCGCACTCGTTACTCGGCATCGTGGAAGATGATGCCGAGCGTGTGGCGCTGGCCGGAGCGCAGGCGGCTCACGCCATGGCGCAGATTGACCCGATAGACGCCGCGCGTGCCCTGGACGGGCCGGTGGTGCACCGGGAAGACCACGCCATCGCCCTGGCGCAAGGGCGGCACCTCGGCGCGCGATTGCATCCGGGGACGCTGCTCGGTCAGGACGAACTCGCCGCCCGAAAAATCCTTGCCCGGCTCCGACAGGAGGATGGCGACCTGGAGCGGAAAGACCAGCGCGCCATAGATGTCCTGATGAAGGCAGTTATAGTCGCCTTCGCCATAGTGCAGGAGGAGCGGGGTCGGGCGGCGCTGGCCGGCCTTGTGGCAGCGCGCGATGAAAGCGGCATGTTCTTCCGGATAGCGTGGCGTCTCGCCCAACGCCTCGTTCCAGCGATTGGCGATCAGGGCCAAGGGCGCATAGAGGGCCTCGCGCAGTGATGCGATCATCGGCGGCAGGGGATAGGCGAAGTATTTGTATTCGCCGCGGCCAAAACCATGCCGGCTCATGACGACGCGGCTGCGGAATTGCTCATCGTCGGGATAGGCCGCGGCGAGCTTGCGGCATTCATCGGCGGTGAGCAGGTTCGCGATGAGGGCGCAGCCATGCTTGTCGAGCTCGGCGCCGAGCGCCGGCCAGTCGCGCATCGCGACGCGCTTCGCCAGGGAGGAGGGAAGGGCGTCGGTCATTGGACGCCCTCCCGCTTGAGCAATGCGCGCTTCCTATGCACACCCCAGCGATAGCCCGAGATCGTGCCGTCCTTGCGCAGGATGCGATGGCAGGGCACCGCAACCGCGATCCTGTTGTTGGCGCAAGCGTCGGCGACTTCCTTCGCGGGACCTTTCTCACCCCCCGTCACGCCAAGCCGCGCGGCAAGCTCGGAATAGCTCAGCGTCTTGCCAGGTGGAATCGCACGCAGGGCCTGCCAGACCGTGATCTCGAAATCGGAGCCCTGGAGATCGAGCGTCAGGTCCACAGGGCTGGCCGGGTCCTCGATCAAGGCGACGACCTTTCCAACCGTATCGGCGAGCCGATCGTTGCCTTCCGAAATCCGGGCTTTCGGGAAATGCCGGATGAGATCGGCAAGGAGCCTGCCCTGATCGCTGCCGAGAAAGATGGCGCTGACGCCTTTTTCAGTGGCGGCAACCAGGACCTGGCCCAGGGATGTCGTGCCGAAAGCAAAAGTCATGGCGGCATCGGGCGCGCCCAGGGGAGAGGGGGTGCTGTGGGTCGTGGCGGACAGGTTTAAGGTCATGACGAATACTCCTCGATGATGCGCTCAATCTGGGCGCCAGGGTCCGTCATATCCACCCGAAAACGGACTCGAGCGGCTCTTTCGCGTATTACTCCGCATACGGATTATATGTCGTCGATGATCGGCGGAAGGCCCACTCTTCCATTGCGTCAAGCCATCCGTCTCGCAGGCGCACAGGAACCCGCTTGTTGACACGTGATGGGCTGGGCTACTGTGGTCAAAGACAGAGGAATGGCCCTTTGTCGCGCTTTAATATTGAATGAACGTTCAGTCAAAACGAGAGGGAAATCATGCTTCATCAGGCTAGCAACCGCTTCAATCCGGACGATCTTTGGCAAAAGGACCGCGATCATTTCCTTCATCCCTACACGCATTTCGACAGTTTCAAGGAGGAGGGATCGCTCGTCCTGGTTGAAGGCGAGGGCTGCTATGTCAAGGACGCCGAAGGCCGGCGCTATTTCGACGGCATCGGCGGCATGTGGTGCGTCAATGCCGGCTATGGCCGCAGGGAGATCGCCGAGACCATGGCCGAGCAGGCGCTCCAGCTCTGCTATACGACGACCTTCGTCGATGTCACCAATGCGCCGGCGGCCGAGCTTGCCGCCAAGCTCGCATCGCTCGCCCCCAAAGGCCTCAATCACGTCGCCTTCGCCACGTCGGGCTCCTGCGGCATCGACACGGCGATCAGGCTTGCCCATTATTATCAGTCGCGGCGCGGCGAGAGCGAGCGCAAATACATCGTCTCGCGCAAGAACTCCTATCACGGCTCGACCTATCTCGGCATGACGGTAGGCCTGCGCGACGGCGACCAGTCGCCGCATTTCCGCTATGTGGGCGATCTCGTGCATCATCTCTCGGCACCCTATCCCTATCGCCGGCCGGACGGCATGAGCCTTGCCGAGTTCAGCGATTTCCTGGTCGATGAGTTCCGCCGCAAGATCGAGACGCTGGGCGCCCGCAACATCGCCGCCTTCATCGCCGAGCCCGCGCAGGCCTCGGGCGGCGTCACCATGCCGCCCCCCAACTACCTGCCGCGCATGCGCAAATTGTGCAGCGAGAACGGCATATTGTTCATCGCCGATGAGGTGGTGACGGCTTTCGGCAGGCTCGGCCACATGTTCGCGTCCGAAGCCGAATTCGGCATCGTGCCCGACATCATCGTGACCGCGAAGGGACTCACCTCGGGCTATATCCCGCTCTCCGCCGTCATCTATTCGGATGACGTGCATGAGGTGATCAGCGCGCCTGATGCCGAGGCTTGGTTCACCCATGGCTATACCTATTCGGGCCATCCGGTCGCCTGCGCGGTGGGACTGAAGAACATCGAGATCATCGAGCGCGAGGATCTTTGCGGCAATGCCGCGCGGGTCGGCGATTATCTCGAGCAGCGCCTGGCCGAACTCGCACCTTTGCCGATCGTCGGCGACGTGCGCGGCCGACGTTTGATGATGTGCGTCGAATATGTCGCCGACAAGAAGACGAAGCAGAAGCTTCCCGATGACGCCCATATTTCCAAGCGCATCTCCAATGAGTGCGAGGCGCATGGCCTCTTGGTCCGGCCGATCGGCCATCTCGACGTGCTGTCGCCGCCGCTCATCATCACCCGAGCCCAAGTCGATTTCATCGTCGACACTTTGGGCGCCGCCATCCGCAAGGTGACGGACGAACTGGTGCGCGAAAAGGTGATCTGACGATCGTGCTTGCGAACGGACAAGCATGGCCTCCCACTGGAAACAGTGGGAGGCCATAGCGAATTTCGATTTTTTCCCGGACATTCATTAAGTAACTATTTGAAATAAAACCGTTATTCCTGTAACCTTGCGCCATTTGATATCATTGATTAATATGCAATCAATGACTAATGAGATCGACCATGGCAAGCATGACAATTCGCGATATCGACGAGAAATTGAAGGCAAAGCTCCGCATTCAAGCCGCGCGGCATGGTCGCTCGATGGAGGATGAGGCGCGCGACATTCTGCGTACGGCATTGTCGCGTGAGCCGGCACAGACGGGCGGGCTTGCCGAAGCGATTCGTGCGCATATAGAACCTTTAGGCGGTGTAGAACTGGAAATTGCACCCCGTCAGGCCATGCGCGAGCCGATAGACTTCGGCAAATGATTATCCTCGACACGAATGTTCTGTCGGAAATGTTGCGGCCCGATCCAGAGCCGCGTGTGAGACAATGGCTCAACGACCAACCGCGTGCCGCGGTATTCACGACGACCATCACGCGCGGAGAAATTTATTATGGCATCCGCGTGTTGCCGGCGGGCAAGCGGCGCGATCGGCTCTGGAATGCGGCAATTAAGATCTTGGATATGGAAATGGCAGGACAGGTTCTGGCCTTCGACAGCCTGGCCGCTGACGAATTTGCGGAGATCAGTGCAACGAAGCGAACATCGGGGCGTCCGATCGCGCAATTCGATGCGCAGATTGCGGGCATTACGCGCTCTCGCGGAGCCCAACTTGCTACCCGCAATGTCAGTGACTTCCACGCGTGCGGCTTCGACGTGATAAATCCTTGGGGCAAGTAGAGACCAAGGCACCCGCGCCCCAGAGCCCGGAACGCGTTCCCCCTCATTCGAGAAGCAGCACGTCTTCCGGTCCATCCTCTTCATCGATCTGCAGGCCGATCTTGCGGGCGCCGAGCTTCCTCGCAAGACCTTGCGATGCTGCATTGTCGGGTGCGACCGAGAAGATGAAATGGCGAGCACCGCGCTCGCGCGCCCAGGCCATAAGGGCGCGCACCGTTTCCTCGGCATAGCCTTGCCGGCGATGATCGGCGAAGATCTCATAGCCGAGTTCGGCGCAGGCGTCGCGCTGCGCCATCTCGTGCCATTGCGGCAGATCGTGGAAATTGACATAGCCCACCGCTTTACGCGTGCCCCGCAGCGCAATGGCGCGGATGGACCACGGAAGATATTGCGGACAATCGGGCAATTGCTTGAGGCGCCGGCGCGCCACCGAGGCGACTTCGTCCCAATCATCCCTCGGCAGCGCGAGATCGAGGAGGCGTGCTGCTTCATCGATGCGCCCCGCTTCCGTGGCTGCAAGCGCGTCCGGCGACAGCAGCCGCAGTACCAGCCGATCGGTCACGATGTCGTCCCGCATCATCCGCGTTTCAGCGCCTGGCGCAAAGGCTTGGCGAGCGAACCCTTCGCCGCCGCCGCGACATCGCCGAGGCCCAGCCAATGGGCCATGCGGCGCAATTCGGGAGCCGCGGCCTCGGCGGTGCGCACCGCATCGATGCCGTCCTCGCCATGCGACGCATTGATCCGCAAGACACCTTCCTGGCGGTCGGCCTTCAGGCAGAAGCGCGCCGTCAGCCTGTCGCCTTCGAGGAAGGGCAGCACATAATAGCCATAGATGCGCTTCTCCTGCGGCGTATAGATCTCGATGCGATAGCGGAAATCGAACAGGCGCTCGGCGCGCGTGCGTTCCCACACCAGGGGATCGAAAGGCGAGAGCAAAGCGTGACCGCCGGCCTTGCGCGGCGCGCCGGTGTCGCGGTGGCGATAGGCCTTGACCGTCCAGCCTTCGACCTTGACCGGCAGCAGAATGCCTTCCTCGATGACCTGCGGCAGGGCTTTCTTGAAGGCATCGACGGGCAGGCGGAAATAATCGCGCAAGTCCGCTTCGCTCGCGACCCCCATGGCCTGGGCGGAAAGATCGATCAGGCGGCGCACCGCCTCGTTTTCGGGAATAGCCGGCGCATTGAGCGTATCGGCTGGAAGCACGCGTTCGGGGAGATCATAGAGGCGCTCGAAGACGCGGCGCGTCGCCGCCGTCACCTCGCCGGTGTGGAAGAGATATTCGAGCGCGATCTTGCCCTTGTTCCAGCCCCACCAATTGCCGGTGCGCCCGCCGGGGTCGGGAAGGTCGCTGACGGCGGTCGGGCCGTTGGCCTTCACAAAGCTACGCACTTCATCGACATAGGCCTTCTGCTCGCGGCCGAATTTTTCCAGGAATTTGTGCTCGCCGGAACCGTCGGCCGCGCGCTCCATCTTCCAGCGCAGCAACGGATAGAAGTCGAGCGGCAGGAGGCTCGCCTCATGCGCCCAATATTCGAAGAAGCGGCGCTTGCGCTTGCCGAAAGTGCGCTGGTCGAGCGTGTCATGGCTGTAGTGACCGGCGCGCGCGAAAACTGGGAGATAATGCGAGCGCACCAGCACATTGACGCTGTCGATCTGCAACAGGTTCATCTTGGCGATGGCGCTTTCGATGCGTGTCCAGTTGGCGGTGCCGTCGCGCTTCGGTCCGGCAAAGCCTTGCGCGACTAATGCCAGGCGGCGCGCCTGGAGATTGGAGAGCGTGTCGCCTTTCGTCATGTGAGGACCTTGCGCATGTCGATCAGGAGATCGTCGAAACCCAAAGCGCGATAGAGCGCATGGGCGCCTTCGTTGCGGGCCAGCACCGTGATGCGCAGGTCATCGCGCCCGGCATCGCGCGCGCGTCTTTCGCAATCAGCGAGCAGCATCCGGCCGATGCCGCGCCGGCGCGCTTGCCCGGCCACCACGAGATCGACGACATAGGCATAGTCGTAAGGGACCTCATCGCCCGTGCCGTCCTCGACGCTCCGGGTGAGGATCACGGCGTAGCCGAGGGTCGCGCCATTCTCCTCGGCGATGAGGATGACGCCTTCATCCTCGGCGCATTTTTTCTTGAGGAGATCGACATACCACTGGCCCATATCGGCGGCGGGCTTCATGCGCTCATAGAGCACCACCTCGCTCGCCTGCAATTCGCGAATCAGCGCGATTATCGCGGCTGCGTCGGATTCCCGATATTCTCTGATCTCGACCATGGGGGGCGGGAAGGTGCCGTTTCGACTGTTTGAAATCAAGCTGGACAATCGCAAGTCCCAATGTCAGTTTGCGGCAGCATGATTTCTCCCCGCATCCTCCTTGCCCTTCTCTGCCTGACGGTGCTTTCAGGCTGCGCCGCCTGTCTGCCGGGGCAGAGCAGGCTCGACAAGGGAATGGTCGATCAAACGGCTGCGGCTGAAGCCGTGCCGGGTTCCGTCACCCAGCGCTGATCGGGAGATCAGGCGGCTTCGTCTTTCCACAGAGCGTCGGCCGGCTTCGATTCCGTCGCGGCAAGCTTCGGATTGTATTTATAAAGTGTCGAGCAATAGGGGCAGACGGTTTCCTGATCATCCCCCATATCGATGAAGATATGTGGATGGTCGTATGGCGGCTTGGCGCCGATGCACATGAATTCCCTGGTGCCGATCTCGATCGCCGGCACGCCGGCGCTGTTCTGGAAATGCGGAGTAGAGCCCGACGCCATGTGATGTTCCTGATTTTTCCTTGTTAGGCCGGGCGAATAGCATATCTTGCCACGTCCCGCCAAGCATGAGGTCAAATGGCCAGTTTCCGCTCCGATATCGTCGATATTTCCTATGACGTTGCAGGCGAGGGACCACCGGTCCTCCTGATCCATGGCTTTGCTTCCAATGCCCGCGTCAATTGGTGGGATACGGGCTGGGTGAAGACCCTCAATGATGCCGGCTATCAGGCCATCACTTTCGACAATCGCGGCCACGGCACGAGCACCAAGCTCTATGACGATGCCGCTTATCCGGCCCCGGAAATGGCGGAAGATGCGCGCCGTCTCCTCGATCATCTCGGAATCCCGCAAGTCCTGGTCATGGGCTATTCGATGGGCGCCCGGATCGCGGCTTTCCTCACCGTAAACCACCCGGAACGGGTGCGAGCCGCCGTCTTCGCCGGCCTGGCCGAGAACATGATCAAGGGTTTTGGCGGATCGGAACCGATAGCCCAGGCCCTCGAGGCCCAGTCGGCGGACACCATCACCGATCCCGGCGCCCGGGTCTTCCGGCTTTTCGCCGAGCAGACCAAGAGCGATCTCAAGGCGCTCGCCGCCTGCATGCGCTCGGAGCGGCAGAAGATCACCCCGGCCGAGCTCCGTGAGATCAGCGTGCCGGTGCTGGTCGTGGCGGGCGAGGCCGACGAGATCGCAGGCCGCGTCCAGCCGCTGGTCGACGCGATCCCGGGGGCCCAGGGCGTGGCGCTGCCGCGGCGCAATCATATGAACGCCGTGGGCGATCGCCAGCATAAGGAAGCGGTGATAAAGTTTTTCAATTCAATCAGTTAAGGTCAGGTCTTGAGATCGTGAATCAGCGGCCGGTGAAGCGCGGCTTGCGCTTCTCGAGGAAAGCGCGCTGTCCCTCGGCATAGTCCTCGCTGGCGAAACAGCGGGCAGCCAGTCGCACGGGATCGTCGGGAACCGGCCGGCCCGCCAGGCTGTCGATTGCCCGTTTGGAGGCCGTGATCGTCAAGGGCGCATTGTCGGCGATTTCGGCGCAAAGGTCGGCGACCTCTTGCGCGAGGCGGTCCGCGGCAACGACCCGATGGATCAATCCCGCCCGCAAAGCCTCTTCCGCCGTGAAACGGCGGGCGGTGAACAGCATCTCCTTGGCGAAAGCGGGCGAAACCGCATGCAGGAGGTCGCTCAGGCCCTCGATCGGATAGGCGAGGCCGAGCCGGGCCGGCGGCAGCGCGAAGACCGCGCTGTCGGCGGCGATGCGCAAATCCGCAGCGAGCGCCAGAGCAAGCCCGCCGCCAATGCAAAAGCCCTGGATCATGGCGATGACGGGTTTGGCCGTGTCGCGCAAGGCGGCGAAAGCCTTGCCGTTCAAGGCTTCATACTCCTTCGCCTGATCGGGATTGGCGCGCCCGACGGAGAATTCGGCGATATCGGCGCCGGCCGCGAAAGCCTCGGCCCCGGAGCCCCTGATCACCAGGACCCGTGTGTCGGGATCTCGATCGAGGGTCGTGATCAGCCCCGGCAAAGCGGCCCACATGTCGCGGTTGAGCGCATTGCGGCGTTCGGGCCGGTCGAGCATGACATGCCCGACGGCTCCCTCGCGCCAGGCCTTCACATGAGGGGTCGGAGAGGCGAGTTCGGTCATAAAAGGCGGCTATCAGAGCCCTGCCGTTAACGCAATGCTGTTGCATTTCAAGGAAAGCTCCCCATTTCCAGGGCGGTAGCGTAGGATGAGCCCTCAAAATGGAGAAAACCCCCGATGGCGCGTCAATCGACACATCCGCAATCCGTGGTCAGCCTCGATCCCGTATGGGAACGCATCCGCGACGAAGCGCAGGAAGCGGCGCGCAAGGATCCGAGCCTCGGCGGCTTCATTTTCGGCGCGGTGCTCAACCAGCCGCGTTTCGAGGACGCCGTGATGCACCGGCTGTCGCAGCGCATGGCCAATGCGCTGCCCGCCGAATTGATCCAGCAGGCCTTCCAGGATGCGCTCGACGCCGATCCCTCGATCGGCGATGCCATGCGCGCCGACATCGTCGCCGTGCATGACCGCGATCCCGCCTGCAATCGCTATCTCGAACCGCTTCTCTATTTCAAAGGCTTCCAGGCCATCCAGACGCATCGCATGGCGCATCAATTGTGGAAGATGGACCGCCGCGATTTTGCCTATTACCTGCAGAGCCGCTCCTCGGTGGTCTACACCGTCGACATCCATCCGGCGGCGCGCATCGGACGCGGCATCTTCATCGATCATGCGCATGGCATCGTGATCGGCGAGACTGCGGTCGTCGAAGACAATGTCTCGTTGATGCAGGAAGTGACGCTCGGCGGCACCGGCAAGGAAACCGGCGACCGTCATCCGAAGATCCGTCATGGCGTCCTCATCGGCTCCGGCGCGAAGATTCTCGGCAATATCGAGATCGGCCATTGCTCCAGGGTCGCAGCGGGCTCGGTCGTTTTGCATGACGTGCCACCCAACCGCACCGTCGCCGGCGTTCCGGCCAAGGTCGTGGGCTATGCCGGCTGCGAGGAGCCGTCACGGGTCATGGACCACCAGCTGAAATCGGACGTGCCGGCGGGATCAGAATAAGGGCTTGTCTTGCCTTTCACGGTCGGGGTAGAGCTTGGGGCCAGTCTCCCAGCTAAGGAATGCCCGCGTGAATCCCGAAGAAATTAAGAAGCTCACCCGATTTTTCCGGGCCAAGTTCCAGCTCGCCAATATCGAGGTCCGCAAGCGTCCGCAAAAGACCGACTCGGCGGAGGTCTATATCGGCGATGAGTTCATCGGCGTGATCTTCCGCGACGATGAGGATGGCGAGCTCTCCTATAATTTCAACATGGCCATCCTCGATTTCGATCTCGAATAAGCGGCGTTCTCCATGGACGAGAGAAGCGCATGACGGTCTATTCGCTCGACGGCGTCCTGCCGGAACTTCCGCCCGAGAACGACTATTGGATCGCGCCCAATGCGATCGTGGTCGGCAAGGTGAAGCTCGATCGCAATGTCGGCATCTGGTTCGGCGCGGTGCTGCGCGGCGACAATGAGCTCATCCATATCGGCGAAGGCAGCAACATCCAGGATGGCTGCGTGCTCCATACCGACATGGGGGCGCCGCTGACGGTCGGGCGCAACTGCACCATCGGCCACCAGGCCATCCTGCATGGCTGCACGATCGGCGACAACACGTTGATCGGCATGGGCTCGACGATCCTCAATCACGCCAAGATCGGGCGCAATTGCCTGATCGGCGCCCATGCGCTGATCCCGGAAGGCAAGGTCATCCCGGACAATTCGCTGGTGATGGGCTCTCCCGGCAAGATCGTGCGGGAAGTGTCGGCGGAAATGGCTGAAGCGCTGACCCGCTCGGCGAAGAACTATGTGAAGAACTGGCGGCGCTTCGCCGCCGGCATGCGCGAGCACTCGCCTGAATAATCTTATCTGCCGGATGGCCGGGTCAGGCCCGGCCACAAGTAAGTCGGAGCCGGCTCAGGGTGGGGCTGAGCCGGCTCCTCTAGACCCGGTCTGGTGGGGGATGGGGAGGGGGACGCCGACCGGGCCGTAGCTCCCAAATGTCATCCGTTTGTTATTTCGCGCTGCCCGCCGAGACGGTGCCATTATGCGCCGGCGCCTTCTTGGTGAGCGACACCCATTGCCGCGGGTCCTCCGCCGACTGACGTTTCAGGAAGGTGTAGCCGGTGTCGTTCCAGCGCATGACGTCGTTGCGGCGATTGTCGAGAACGAAATCGCCCTTGTCGGTGGTGACCGTCAGTACGGCATGTCCTTGCATCTTCTCATCGAGAACGACGGTGATCAGGAGTGCGGCGGACGGGAAGCCCAAACCTTCGAGGTAGCGCTTCTTGAGCAGCAGATAATCCTCGCAGTCGCCGGCATCGGTCGGGAAGGTCCAGTATTCCGGCTTCCCATAGAGCTCGTCATCGCTCACCGGCGCGATCTTGCCGTTCACGAAGGCATTCACCTGATAGACCAGGTTCCAGCGCTCCGGCGTCAGCGCAAGGCGCGTCTTCCTGGCGCCCAGCGCCTGGCACTCTTTCGGCTCGCGCGCGCACATTTCCACATAGCCGATCGGCGGCAGGGCCTTGCCGTAGACGGTCGCAAATTGTTCGGTTGCGGTAACTGCCCGGGCGAAGTCTGCTTCGACGGCTTGCGCCGTGCCGATCATGCAGACCAATCCGAGCGCAACTCCCCCGAGTCTTGCCAAGATAGTCATTGTTTGACGTCCATTCCCCTTATCGTTGGGCGTCAGACTAGCGGCAAGGCTTTGAGATCGCGTTCAGTTTATTCGCGCAACTCTCTGAAAAACAATAACAAATTGGAAAGGCTGCAAATGATGACTATTAACCATCGGGCGCGTCGGCGCGCGCAACGCGCAAAGCGAACGGGCCGGAAGCCCTGCCGTTCAGCGGATCTGGGTCGAAAGCTGAGTGGTGTTGAGCGGCTTGAGGAACTCGATGGCGATGCCAGAGTCCACATAGCGCACGATGCGCCCGCGCATCTTGCCGAGCATGAGATAGGTGCCGAGGCTCGGCATGACGTCGACCTTGACGGCTGCACCCGACAGAGAAATGTCGATGACCTCGCACGGATAGACCCGGCCGTCCGGCAAGGTGATGTAGGACTGGCCGTCGCTCGGCGCGTGGCGGGAGTGGCGGCGCAAGTCGGTGCCGGCCGTCGTGTTCTTGGCCGAGCGGCCGGAAAGCCTCGAAGCGAAGCGTTCTCTGCGCTGACCGGTATGAGAAAAGACGATGCGGAAACCGCCGGGAAGGACTTCGCCGCTCAGGCCTTCCACGCGCCCGATGTCATCGAGATAGGCGACGATCTGCGCGTCCTTTTCCGGCACCGTCGTGGTGATGAAGACGGCGCCGTCCGGCGTCAACTCGCTGACCTGGCAGGGATGCTCGCTCAGATCGGGCAGCATGAAGCGACCGAACATGATCGTCGGTCCCGCCACCCTTTCGGTTGACGAAATATCCTCACCCGTCGCGATTTTTGCCGTCACGGCCGGTATTGCCCCTCGTTCACCGATGCTTTCCTTGAGGTGAGATCGTAGCATCGGCAATCTAGCGAAGGTCTAAAAATAACTGGTTAAGGAAGGGTCAATTCCGGCGCGGACGCCAACGCTAGCTGCGCCCGCCATTAATGATCTGGAAGGCCTGCTGCGAATTTTTTGCGAATGTGTTCGACGCACCGGGCACGGGCTCGGTCCAGATGGTGCGGGCGGCGGAGAGCTCGAAGCCCGTCACCTGGTCATGGCGCGGCCGGCTGACATCCCGGAACGGCATGACGACGCCGAAGACATAGGTTGCGGCGCCGTTGCGGGCGCGCAAAGGGAGGCCGACGAATTCCGCGGCCACATTCAGTCCCAAAGCGGAGTTCAAGCGGAAGCGCAGCACGAAGGGCTGATGCGTATCGATGACGCCGTCGAGGAGGCGTGCCACGGTCTCGCGCTCGAATCTCTCGCCTTGCGCGAGCGCCGGCTTGCCGGTGAGCTCCATGCCCCACAATTCACATACGCGCGTGCCGGCGAGACGCCAGACATAGGCCTTGCCGGGCTTGCGCTCGATCATGAACAGGAAGGGGACGAGGCTGCGGATCTTCCTGAGATCCAGCCAATCGCGCGGCGGCGCCGACATTTCGCCGCGAATCGCCTCCCAATAGCGAAACAGGGCGCGGCTTCCCGGATGGAGCATTTCCTCTGGGGTTGCCGTGGCCTGGATGGTATCAGTGGTCGTCATAAGGCACCGCACTTGTGAGCAGTTGTGTCAAGAGTGGACAATCGAAGGGGAGCGTGCAGCAACCGTGCCAGACCTTAAGGAAAGAAACGGCGGCCAATTCAGCCCGCCGGAGGGACGGTCACGCGGCGGCGCCATGGTTAACGCCCCGCCCGTGGTGCTCGCTGTCATCGCCATCCTCGTCGGCATCCATGCGCTGATCCAGATCGGCGGGCAGGACTGGGAGATCTGGTCGCTTTACGCGTTCGCGCTCATTCCGGCGCGCTTCGACGGCATTGCCCGCATCGCGATGATCGAGGGATCGCAATATTGGAGCGTCATCACTTATGGCTTCCTGCATGACGGCTGGGCGCATGTGCTGTTCAATTCGCTGTGGCTCCTGATCTTCGGCACGCCGGTCGCGCGGCAATTCGGAGCCCTGCGCTTCCTCGCCATCACACTCATATCGACGCTCGGCGGCGCTCTCGCCATGCTCGCCACATTCTGGGGCGCGGACATCATCGTGGTCGGCGCATCGGCTGCCGTGTCCGGGCTTCTCGCCGCCGCCATTCCCGTCATGTTCGGCAGGCCCGGCGCGCCGCTGACCTTCGGCGAGTTCCTGCGCGACCGGCGCGCCCTCATCTTCATGCTCATCTTCCTCGCCATGACGCTGCTCACCGGCGTCCAGGGATTGCCCGGTTTCGCCGATGGCGGACGCATCGCCTGGGAAGCGCATCTCGGGGGCTTCGCTGCGGGTCTCCTCAGCTATTTCGTCATCAGCCGAGAAGGGGTGCAGAGGCGCTGACTTCGTGTTACAATAGCGGCCAGCGAAGAAGGAGGTGTGCATGACCGTTGCGCAAATTCTCACCGCCAAGGGCCGCGCCGTGATCACCGCACAGCCAGGCGACACTGTGCTTGCCGTGGCGCAGACACTCGCCGCCAAGAAAATCGGCGCCGTCGTCATCGTCGATGCGCAGGGGCGCATCGGCGGGATCGTCTCCGAGCGCGATATCGTGCGCGCCGTGGCGCTGGGCGGGCCGAAGGCGCTCGACAAGCCGGTCAGGGAGTTCATGACGGCATCCGTCAGGACGTGCACGCCGCGCGACACCGAGGCCGAGCTCATGTCGCTGATGACCGAGCATCGTGTCCGTCATCTGCCGGTGGTCGACGGCGGCAAGCTCGGCGGCATGATCTCGATCGGCGATGTGGTCAAGAACCGGATCGAGGAGATCGAACGCGAAGCCGAGGAGATGAAGAGCTACATCGCCTCATCGGGCTAGACGGCGCTTCGTCTCGGCAGTGCTACAACAGATCGAAACCGGCGATATCACAGCACCGCGATGGCGCGCTCGATGTCGGGCATGGCGCGGTCGACGGCCTCGCGGCCGGCCGCGATTGCCTTCTCCGCCTTGTCGAATTCGAACAGGCTCATGCCGTTGGTGCGCGGCATGATCGATATGTCGGGCGGATCGCCGGCGAGGCGCGAGCGTGCCAACCGGTCCTGGGTGATGTTGAAGGCGGCGGCGATCACCGAAGTGAGGCTCGGCGCCGACGCACCCTTGTCGCTCGCGGCGATGTCCGGCGGATTCTGGATGGCGATGCCCGCCGCCGTCTCGGGCCCGAGATTGACGGCGATCACCATCCGCGCACCGAGCGCCCGGCAGGCGGCGACGGGCACGGGATTGACGACGCCGCCATCGATGAGCCAGTGGCCGTTGACGCGCACCGGGCGGAACACACCGGGCAGCGCATAAGAAGCTCTGATCGCCGGCGCCAATTCGCCCGAACGCAGCCACAATTCATGTCCGGTGCCGAGCTCGGTCGCGATGCAGATGAAGGGGATTTGGATATCGGAGAAGGTGACGCCGCCGACGACTTCATCGAGAAGGCCGCCCAGCCGTTCACCGGCGATGAGGCCGGAGCCGCGCCAGGAAATGTCGATTAGCGACAGCACGCGCCGGCGCGTCAAACCCAAGGCGAAGTCCTTGAGCGCCGACAACCGGCCGGCGGCGTGAAGTCCGCCGGCAAGCGCGCCGATCGATGAGCCGGTAATCGCCGCAGCGTGGATGCCGTGCTCCTCGAGCCTTTCAATGACGCCAATATGAGCCCAACCGCGCGCCGCCCCCGCACCGAGCGCGAGCCCGATGGCCTTTCTCACCTTCCCATTCATGGCACGACTTTACACCGTGCACGGAAGATCGGGAAATCTCAGATTATTTCAAGCTCGTAACGTTGTGAGCCGCGGCTCACCCGGCGATAAAAGCAGGAATGGCGGCCGGTATGGCAGGCGACACCGCGTCCGCCGAGAGACACCGACAGGAGGACCGCATCCTGGTCGCAGTCGAGCCTGACCTCGACGACCTTCTGCGTGTCGCCGGAGGTCGCTCCCTTGCGCCAGAGCTCGCCGCGCGACCGGCTCCAATAATGGGCCTCGCCGGTCTCGAGCGTCAGCCGCAACGCTTCCGCATTCATGTAAGCGAGCATGACGACGGAACCATCCTTGGCGTCGGTGACGATGGCCGGGATCAGTCCGTTGTCGTCATAGCGCGGCGCGAAGACCGTCGATTCTTCGTCGCCCTTCTGCATGTCAGAGCGAGAAACCGCCCGAAGGCGCGCGCACCAGCTCCATGAAGCGGGCCTGGAGCACCGGATTGGATTTGAACTCGCCGGTGAACTGGGTGGTGATGGTCGCGACATTGCGCTTGTTCACGCCGCGCAGCGACATGCACTGATGCACCGCCTCGATGAGGACGGCGGTGCCCTTGGGCTCGAGCGCCTTGTCGATGGCCTTGGCGATCTGGGCCGTCATGGTCTCCTGGGTCTGGAGCCTCTTGGCATAGATGTCGACGACGCGCGCCAGCTTGGAGATGCCGACCACCGCATGGGAGGGCAGATAGGCGACATGGGCGCGGCCGATGAAGGGGACGATATGGTGCTCGCAATGCGAGTTGAACTCGATGTCGCGCAGCATGACGATGTCGTCATAGCCCTCATCCTCGTCGAAGGTGCGCGACAGGGCCTGCAGCGGGTCTTCGCTGTAGCCTTTGAAGAATTCCTTGTAAGCCTTGACCACCCGCTTGGGCGTATCCACCAGGCCCTGGCGGGTCGGATCGTCACCGGCCCAGGCGATCAGCGTGCGAACGGCCTCCTCGGCCTCCTCCTGGGAGGGGCGCTTGAGGGCGGATTCCCGCGCGAGTTTCTTGACGACAGCATCCATTTCAGGGCTCACTTTGACTTCCGATTTGGCCGTTCCCATATCATGGGCGGGTTTCTGGGGCAAACTTGCCGGACGCCGCTTTGCCCAGCGTTTCCGGCATTCCTGGTTTACGCTTCGGGTCACCCGAAAACCGCGTCGCACTTTTCGGCCCGATGCTTTAGGAATGTGTGCATGATCAACGAAATCTACAATCGCAAGATCCTTGAATTCGCGGCTGATATTCCCCGGCTGCAACGCCTGGACGCACCCGACGCAACGGCAACGGCGATTTCCCGGCTGTGCGGCTCGAAAGTGACGGTCGATGTGAAGATGGCCGGCGGCCAGGTGAGCGACTTCGGCCATGAGGTCAAGGCCTGCGCGCTCGGCCAGGCGTCATCCTCCATCATGGCTCGCCATGTCGTCGGCTCGACGCCGGAAGAGCTGCGACAAGTCCGCGCGCAGATGTATGAGATGCTCAAGGAGGCAGGGCCCGCCCCTTCCGGCAAATGGCAGGACCTCGAAGCCCTGGCGCCGGTGCGCGACTTCAAGGCCCGGCATGCCTCCACACTCCTCACCTTCGATGCCGTCGTCGACGCGGTCAACCAGATCGAAGCGCAGGCCAAGGCCAAGGTCCCGGCCTGACATCGGATGCGGCCCCAAGCGATCGCAGTCTGGGACGGGAGCGCAACAGTGAAAAAGGCGGCAAGAAACTGAAGCTCTCCTGAAGCAGAAAACATTGTCCTCTCCATTACTTGTAGCGATTCGACAGGCATAGCTCGCCGGTCCGGGGATGAAGGTTGCCTTGGTTTCGGATGGGGATATGCATGTTGAAGAGAATCGTGAGTGCCGGCGCCGGTCTTCTGGTTTCACTGTCCGCGGCGCAGGCCGCCGATATCGAGACCTTCACCGCGCATGACTGGAGCGGGCCTTATATCGGCATACAGGCGGGCTATGGTTGGGGAGAATCGGACGCCAATACCGAATTGGACCAATCTGTAGTGGTCTTGGCCGCGAGCCAGCCGATCACCCTCTTTCCGGCCGAAGAGGGGTCGATCGATGCGGAAGGCGTCCTCGGCGGGCTTCATGCCGGCTACAATCTGGAGTCGGGCAATCTCGTCCTCGGCATCGAAGCCGATGCGGAGCTCTCCGACATGGACGGCGACACGGATGTCCTCTTCGAAACGGACGAGCCCTTCGCGAAGCAGGAGAAGGAGTTCGACTGGCTCGCTTCGCTGAGATTACGCGCCGGCTATGCGATGGACCGCGTGCTCATCTATGCGACGGGTGGCGTGGCGCTGGCCGATGTCGACATGTCCTTCAAGCTTCTCGACGGGAGCTTCGATGAGTCCGACACGGAAATCGCCTTCGGCATCACCGTCGGCGGCGGGCTCGAATATGCCCTTACCGACAATCTGACGCTCAGGGCCGAATACCGTTACACCGACCTCGAGGACACGAGCTTCAGCGGGATGGGGAAGGAATTCTGCGCCAAATACAAATATGAGAACGACTTCCACGCGGTGCGCGGCGGTCTGAGCTGGTATTTCTGAAGCCGGGCGTGATCAGCGTTTCCTGTCCGCCAGATCGGGGGCGGGCGGGAAGCGGCTCTTGAGGTCGCGATCGGTCACCGACATGTGGTTGCGGGTATATTGCTCGGAGGCATCGCGCAGCGGCTGAAAATCCCACGGGAAATGCGCGCCACGCCGCAGGGCCTCGAACATCATGAGGCGGGCCTGCTGGCTTTCGAGCACTTCTTGCGTGATGCGCGGAATATCGAAGGCGCTTTCGACTTCGCGGCGGAATGACTGCGCATGGGCGCAGTGCAGGGGATCATCGGCGAGGTTCCGGCGCTCATCCGGATCGGCGGCGAGATCGAAGAGCTGGTCGGGATCGACCGGCGTGTGGATGAATTTCCATTGGCCCCGTCTCAGCATGTAAAGCGGCGCCACGGCTCCTTCCGCCAGATATTCGCCCCAGGCGGTTGCCTCCGCCGTCTCGCTCGCCCCCTTGAGCAAGGGATGGAGGCTCCGGCCGTCGACCTTGCGGGCGAGACGGGCTTTGCCGCCGCTGGCGAGATCGACGAAGGTCGGCAGAATGTCGGTGAGCGTCACCGGCTCGCCGATCCGGCGCGATGCTAAGCGCTGCGGCGCCCAGACGATCAGCGGCACATGGGCCGAGGGCTCGAGGAACGACATCTTGTACCAGAGGCCGCGCTCGCCGAGGAAATCGCCATGGTCCGAGGTGAAGACGATGATCGTATCGTCCAATTGGCCGGTCGCGTCGAGCGCCGCCATGAGCTTGCCGATCAGGTCGTCGACATAGGAGATGTTAGCGTAATAGCCGTGGCGCGCGGCGCGTATGTCCTTCTCGGTCACTACATAATCATCCATCGCCGACATGTCATGGAGGCGACGGCTGTGCGGGTCGAGATCGTTGGGCGTCGTCGTGAAGGAGGGAAGGTCGATGTCCTCGTCGCGATACAGGTTCCAGAACTTTGCCCGTGCCGCATAGGGATCATGCGGGTGAGTGAACGAGACCATCAGACAGAAGGGCGTTCCGGCCTCATAGCGGGCATAGTCATAAATCTTGCGGATGCTGAGAAATGCCGCCTCGTCGTCATATTCGAGCTGATTGGTGATCTCGGCAATGCCCGGCTGCAGCACCGAGGTCATGTTGTGGTACCACCAGTCGATGCGTTCCTGCTTCAGCCGCCAGTCGGGCGTCCAGCCAAAATCCGCCGGATAGATATCGGTGGTCAGGCGCTCCTCGAGGCCGTGAAGCTGATCGGGGCCGACGAAATGCATCTTGCCCGACAGGCAGGTGCGATAGCCTTCGAGCCGCAGATAATGCGCCCAGGTTGGAATGGAGGAGGGGAATTCGGCGGCATTGTCATAGACGCCGGTGCGCGAGGGGAGCAGTCCGTTCATGACCGCCGCGCGCGCGGGGGCACAGAGCGGACTTGGCGTATAGGCGTTCTCGAACACGATGCCTTCCGCCGCCAGACGGTCGAGATGCGGCGTCTTCACCAAAGGGTGGCCATAGGCCCTGAGGTAGCGCGACGCTAGCTGATCGGCCATGATGAACAGGATATTGGGCTTTGCGTCAGGCATGCCTATCTCCGGAGGTCATGGGCGCAACTCTACGCGGCTTGAAGATCAAACCAGATGTGCGAACGTCATGATGAAACGGAAAAGCGACAGAGGGCGGGACCGGTGGGGCTGGTCCTCCTGGGAGTCATCCGCCTTTATCAACTGACGGTCTCCGCGGTCCTCGGCCGGCGTTGCCGCTATCTGCCGACCTGCTCGGACTACGCGGCGGAAGCGATCAGGCGCCATGGTGCCTGGGCCGGTTTCTGGCTCGGCCTTGCGCGCGTTTCACGCTGTCATCCCTGGGGAGGGGAGGGGTTCGACCCGGTTCCCGAGAAATTCCCGCGCGCCGATTGGCGTGCCTGGCGTCATGTTCCTTGGCGGCAAAAATGAAGGCGCCGGCGAAAGGGAACCGGCGCCTCCATACTGCAGGCAGGTAAACAACTTACCAGGAATTACTCGAGTCGACTGTCAGCCGACCTGGTCTTCGCTCAGAAGAGATTGCCGAAGTTGTAGGTCAGGCCGGCCCGGACCAAATGGATGCCTTCGAAGTTGAGATTAACCGTGCCGACATCCAGGTCATATTCTTCGTCGTTGAGGTCGATATAGAGATATTCGAGGCGGGCATGCAGGGCCTCGTTGAAGGCATGCTCGATGCCGCCGCCGATCGTCCAGCCCGACGTCCATTGGGTGTCGTCGATGAAGGGCCGATCCGGATTGTTCGGATCGCCGACCTCGCCGCCAAATGTCGTGCGTACCCAGGCCGCACCGCCGGTGGCATAGAAGAGAGTGTCGTCGTTGAAGATGTAGCCGGCGCGGGCGCGCAGCGTGGCGATGTCCTTGATCTTCATTTCGGTCGCTTCGATCGGATCGTCATTGTCGATCTTGCCGGCCCAGCCCCAGTCGCCTTCGACGCCGAGGAGGAAACCGTCGCCAAGCTCGAAGTTGAAGCCGGCGAGGACGCCGCCGCCCCAGGTCATGCCGCTCATTTCCGGGTCGAAGGCGCATTCGTTCGGGTCGTTGCATTCCGAATCATAGTGGCTCTCGACGCCGACGCCCATAATGAAGCCGCCAATATAGGGGCCGGTCCAGAAGTCGGCCGGCGGCGGTGGCGGCTCATAGTCGGCGGCATTGGCCACGGTCGTGGTCACCGCGGCGAGAGCCGCCGTGCACAGAGTAAGGCGGAGAAGAAATTTAGTCATAAGTCACCCCTGAGTTGCCTTGCAGTTCGGACAGGGATGATGACTTGTTAAGGTTAATGGGAAGTTAGTGACCTGTATTCGTTCTGTTTTCTGATCATCCGTCCACGGTTGACCGAATGGGCCGGCGCTGCCATAAGCGGGCCCGCAACAAATGAAGCTTACCTGCTGCGTATGCAGGAGTGAGCAGGAGTAAGATCATGATCAATCTGACCTTTCCCGACGGCGCGGTGCGCCAGGTGCAAGCGGGACTGAGCGGCGCCCAACTCGCCGCCTCGATTTCCAAATCGCTCGAGAAGAAAGCCGTCGCCCTGATGAAGGACGGGGTCTTGACCGACCTCGCCGATCCGATCACGGCGGATGCAAAGGTGCGAATCATCATCAGGGACGATGCCGAAGCACTCGAGCTCATCCGGCATGATACCGCCCATGTGCTGGCCGAAGCCGTCCAGGAGCTCTTTCCCGGCACCCAGGTCACCATCGGTCCGGTGATCGAGAACGGCTTCTACTATGACTTTTTCCGCAACCAGCCGTTCACGCCTGAAGATTTTCCGGCCATCGAGAAGAAAATGCGGGAAATCATCGCCCGCGACCGCCCATTTTCTAAACGAATCGTTTCACGTGAAGCGGCCAAGGAATTCTTCAAGTCAAGGGGCGAGTTGTTCAAGGTCGAGCTGGTCGATGCGATCCCCGAAGGCCAGGAGATCAAATTCTACGACCAGGGCGGCTGGGTGGATCTCTGCCGCGGCCCCCATATGACCTCGACCGGCAAGATCGGCTCGGCCTTCAAGCTGATGAAGGTGGCGGGCGCCTATTGGCGTGGCGATGCCAAGAATCCGATGCTGACCCGCATCTATGGCACCGCCTGGGCCAATGACAAGGACCTGCAGACCTATCTGACGGCGCTCGAAGAGGCGGAAAAACGCGATCACCGTCGCCTGGGGCGCGAGATGGACCTCTTCCACTTCCAGGAAGAGGGGCCGGGCGTCGTCTTCTGGCATCCCAAGGGCTGGACGCTGTTCCAGGCGCTCATCGCCTATATGCGCCGCAGGCTCCGGGCCGACTATGATGAGGTCAATGCGCCGCAGGTCCTCGACAAGGTCCTGTGGGAGACCTCAGGACATTGGGGCTGGTATCGCGAGAACATGTTCAAGGTGCAGACGGCGGGCGATGATGCCGAGGACCAAAGGGTCTTCGCGCTCAAGCCGATGAACTGCCCCGGGCACATTCAGATCTTCAAGCACGGCCTCAAGTCCTACCGCGATCTGCCCATCAGGCTTGCGGAATTCGGCGCGGTTCATCGCTATGAGCCGTCCGGCGCGCTGCACGGCCTCATGCGCGTCCGGGGTTTTACCCAGGACGATGCGCATGTGTTCTGCACCGAGGACCAGCTCGCCGAGGAGTGCCTCAAGATCAACGACCTCATTCTGTCGGTCTATGCGGATTTCGGTTTCACGGAGTTCGTCGTGAAACTGGCGACCCGGCCGGAGAAGCGCGTGGGCAGCGATGACCTGTGGGATCATGCCGAGGATGTGTTGCGCCGGCTGCTCGACCGGATCGCGGAGGAATCGGGCGGGCGCATCAAGACCGGCATCAATCCGGGCGAGGGCACCTTTTACGGTCCTAAATTCGAATACACCCTGCGCGATGCAATCGGGCGGGATTGGCAATGCGGCACCACCCAGGTCGATTTCAACCTGCCGGAACGCTTCGGCGCCTTCTATGTCGATGCCGACGGGCAGAAGAAGATCCCGGTCATGGTCCACCGCGCCATATGCGGATCGATGGAACGGTTCCTCGGCATCCTGATCGAGAACTTCGCCGGGCACTTCCCGCTGTGGCTGGCGCCGGTGCAGGCGGTCGTCACCACCATCGTCTCCGATGCCGATGACTATGCCAGGAAGGTGGCGGCCGAGCTGACGCGGGCAGGGCTCAGGGTCGAGACCGATCTGCGCAACGAGAAGATCAACTACAAGGTCCGTGAGCACTCGGTGGCGAAGGTCCCGGTCATCCTCGTCGCCGGCAAGCGCGAGATGGAAGAGGGCACGCTCAATGTGCGCCGGCTCGGTTCTCAGGCGCAGCAGTCGCTCAAGCTCGAAGAGGTGATCAAGCAGCTCACCGAGGAAGCGACTCCGCCTGATGTGAAACGTGAAAGAACGGCGGCATAGGTTCTCTCATCGCAAGTGAGCAGGGGCGTTCAACCGCCTCTGCTCACTGCCATTTTTCTTCGATCCTCACGTTTCGGCCGCGACAAAGGCTTCGGCTTCCTCTGGCGCAACGCCAGCTTCCGCCATAATGCGGCGCGCCAGCACGATCGCGGCGGGTCGGGGCTTCCGGGCCGGACGGTCAAGCCAATAGGACACCGGGTTCTTCACGCGATGGGCGTCGACGGCGATGACCCGGTTCTGGTGATGCGAACCCTCGATCATCGGCGGGCGCGCCAGCGCGATGCCAAGACCGTGGGCGGCGGCATCGAGAACGAGATTGTAGTCCTCGAAGCGGCGGTCCTGCGGGCGCGGCCGGTAATCGATATCCCGGCTGGCGAACCAGGCGCGCCAGGCCGAGGCATCGGAATCGTGGATCAGCGGGAATTCCAACAACCTCTCCGGGGCACCTTGACCGATGCGATGAGCCAGCCTCGGCGCGGCGATCGGATAGCACAGCTCCTCGAAGAGCTGCACCGAGATGCGATGGGGGATGCGCCCGCGACCGCAGCGGAAAGCGAGATCGCCGCCTTCGCTCTCGAGGTCGACATGGCGATGTTCCACGCTGAGCTCGATGCGCAAGGGCGGGTCGCCGCCTTCGAAAGCCGCCAGCCGCTGCATCAGCCAAAGGCCGCTGATCGAGGGGATCGAGGTGAGCCGCACCACCGCAGATCCCCGCGCCTCGATCCAGCGGTCCGATCCATCGGCGATGATCGACAAGGCTTCGGTCGTGCGCAGGAACAGGCGCTGGCCTTCCGGCGTCAGGGCGACGCCTCTCGCCTGGCGATCGAAGAGGCGGTGGCCGAACCAGCGCTCGAGCTTGGCGATCTGCCGGCTGATGGCGCCATGGGTGAGGTTCAAGGTTTCCGCCGTGGCGGAGAAGCTGCCGGTGCGCGCCGCCGTGTCGAAAGCACGGATCGTGTCGAGCGGCGGCAGAGGTGTCGGGTTGTGATCCATATTCACAGCTCATACTCGATTGTTTCGTTTGTCAATGAGCTGGATCGCGCCGAAATAGGGGCAAGCAAGGTTTGATGAGTCATGGGCTGCCTCGTCAATCTCTTTAATTTCAGCAGTTTGAGATGGTTTCCTCGCGAGCCGGTTCGGTTTCGTGCGCCATCTCTCCATTGGAGAAAGCCATGGCCAACGCCGCTGCCCAAACCCCTCCCGCGACCCGCGATGTCACGGCCATTTCCGCGGTCGTCATCACCATCCTGATATGGGCTTCGGCTTTCCCGGCGATCCGCGCCGGCCTCCAGGCCTTCGGTCCGGTGGAACTGGGCGCCGCCCGCTTCGCCATCGCCGGCGTGCCGGCGGCCCTTTATCTCCTGGTCACTCGCCCGGGCTGGCCGAGAGGCGGCGAGATCTGGCGCATCCTGATCGGTGGCGTCTTCTTCGTGGCGTTCTACACCGTGTTGCTCAATATCGGCGAACAGACCGTGTCGGCGGGAGCGGCTGCCTTCATCATCAACGTCAATCCGATCATCACCGCCATCTTCGCCATGCTGCTGCTCAACGAGACCTTCAGCGGCAGGGCCTGGCTCGGGACCGCCGTCTCCTTTGCCGGGATCGGGCTCATCGCGCTCGGCGAAGGCGAAGGTTTAAGGATCGACATCGGCGCGCTCTTCATCTTCGGCGCGGCGCTCTGCAACACCATCACCACCATCGCGCAGAAGCCGCTGCTCAAGACTCATCGGCCAGTAACAGTGGCCGCTTGGAACATCGTCATCGGCGCCGCGCTGCTGTCGCCCTTCATTCCGTCGGCGGCGATGCAGGTGCCTCAGGCACCGACCGAGGCGCTCTTCGCCACCATCTATCTGGGCCTCGGTCCGAGCATGATCGCCTATGCCACCTATTCGGTGATGCTGTCGAAATTCCCGGCGAGCCGCGCGTCGAACTTCCTCTACAGCGTGCCGCCCATCTCGACTTTGCTCGGCTTGCTGTGGCTGGGCGAAGTGCCGAGCCTCTTCGCCATCATCGGCGGCATCATGGCGCTCTTGGGTGTGATCATCGTCAATTTGGCAAAATAGGTCACGCGGGCGACGCCCGCCATGTGATATCATCCGGCACGATGATGGTTGCCCGGAGAGGGCCGATGCGGCGTCTCTTGTTTCTCCTCGGCCTCGCGCTCCTGCCCGGTTTGGCGGAAGCCTGCACGACGGTCGCCTTCACCGACCCCGCCCGCGCCGTGCTCGCCTATAATTTCGATTTCCATATCGGGCAGGGCGTGGTCCTCATCAACAAGCGCGGCCTCGACAAGACGTCGGAAACGAAGGGCGATCCGGCCCGCTGGCGGGCGCGCTACGCCTCCATCACCTTCAACATGTTCGGCCGCGATTCCCCGATGACCGGCATGAACGAGGCGGGGCTCGCCGCGAGCCAGATGTGGCTCGACGAGGCGCGCTACGAAGCCGCCGATGGACGGCCGACGATTGGCGTCGTCGAGTGGCTGCAATATGTGCTCGACACCTCGGCCAGCGTCGATGAGGCCCTGGCCAATATAAGCAAGCTGCGCATCGAGAGCAGGATTCCGCTCCACTACAAGCTCATGGATGCATCGGGTCATGCCGCGGTCGTCGAGTTCCTCGACGGCGAAGCGGTGATCCGCAGCGGCGAGGCGCTTCCCCATGCGGCGCTCGCCAACGACACATATGTCCGTTCGCTTGAGTTCGCCGCGGACACTGCCGCCGGCCCGGCGCAAGCGACGGGCAGCGGCTCGCTCGCGCGCTTCACCCGCGCGGCCCTGGCGCAGCGCAGCCTGCGTGACGGGGATCCGATCGCCTTTGCCTTCGCAACCCTCGCCGACGTGGCCCAGCCGCAGCGCACGCAATGGAGCATCGTCTATGACACGGCGCGGCGCACCGTCCATTGGCAGACGCGCGTGAACAAGCTGGCAAGGTCAGCCGGCTTCGCGGGCCTCGATCTCACCTGTGCGGCGCCCACGATGCTCCTCGGCATCGATGAAGGAGCAGGGGATGTCGGCCTAAGGTTCCGGCCCTATCGCAGCGAGGACAATGAAAGGCTCCTGGTCGAGACCGTCAAAGCGACGCCGTTCCTCTCCGGCATCGATGATGCCGCATTGCATGAATCCGCCCTCTGGCCGGAGACCAGCATTTGTCAGATCAAATGACCGCAGTGGAAATGCTGAACCGGCCGGGCGATAATAGGCCATCCTGTTACCGTCGGAGTGACGATGGCCTGTCGAAACTGCGGAACCGAGACGAAGCCGGGCCAGCGCTTTTGCACGGGCTGCGGGGCGCCCATCGCCGTGATCTGCCGAAGCTGCGGCGGGGAAAATCCCTCCGCGGCGCGTTTTTGCGGCAATTGCGGCACGGCGCTCGAGGCCGCGCCGCCGGCCGCGCGTCCAGCCGAAAGCGAACTCAGGCCGGTCACCGTCCTCTTTGCCGACCTGTCGGGCTACACCGCGTTTTCGGAGAATAGCGATCCGGAAGACGTGCGGAGTCTGCTCAATGATTTCTTCGCGCTGACGGATGGCACGATCGTGCGCCTGGGCGGCACGGTCGACAGTCATATTGGTGACTGCACCATGGCGGTGTTCGGCGCGCCCATCGCCCATGGCGATGATGCGCTGAGAGCGGTCGCCGCGGCGATCGCCATCCGCGAAGGGATGGCATCGCTCACAAAGCGCTACAAGGCGGGTCCCTTCGACGCGCATTGCGGTCTGGCGGCGGGCACGGTGCTCGCGGCAACCACCGGCAGCGACGTGCACCGGCCCTATACGATGACCGGCTCCTCGGTCAATCTCGCGGCGCGCTTGTGCGACCTTGCCCGGCGCGGCGAGATATTGCTGTCGGATGAACTCGCGGACGCCGTCTCTCATCGACATTCGGTGGAGGCGCTCGGGCGCCGGCGGCTCGACGGCTTCGCCGAGCCGCTTCCCGTCTTCAAGCTCTCCGTGCAGGAACATGCCGCTCACGAGGAGGGCGGACCGCCCTTTGTCGGGCGCAAAGCCGAAATGGCGGAGATCGAGACCGCACTCGACATCACCGCGCGCGAAGAGATCGGCCGCATCGTTCATATTCGCGGTGATGCCGGGATCGGCAAGTCCCGCTTGCTGGAAGCAGCCACCGCCGCGGCGCGCGCCCGGAGCCTCACTTGTCTCAACGCTTCCGTCATGAGTTTCGGTGGCGGCAGCCAGACGCAATTGCGGCGGACCATCACCCAAGCCCTTCTCGCAATCGAGGCGCATGCAGATGAGGCCGGCCTCGCCAAAGGCATTGCCGATTTTGTCGGGCAGCATGGTCTTGACGAGCGTGACGAGACCTTCCTGCATGATCTCATGGGCGTGATGATGCCGCCTGATCTGGTCCGCGTCTTCAATACCTTCGATGCCGCGGGCCGCCTCACGGCACGGATCGAAACCTTGGCAAAGGTCGCCGGCCTCGCCGCCCGGCAGAAGCCGCTTTTCTTCGCGGTGGAGGATCTGCATTGGATCGACGATGACGGCCTCGACATGCTTGCGGCGCTGGCGCTTGCGGCCCAGTCCTCTCCGATCACGCTCGTCTTCACGACGCGTCCGGAAGGTGATCCCTTGGACAATGCCTGGCTCGCGCGCGTCGCGCCGACCTCGGTCAAGGTCCTGAACCTTGCCGCCCTCACGGACAAGGAGGCTGCGAGCCTTGCCGCGCAAGTCTTTGCCGGCGAGACCGCACTCGTGCGCGACGTCCTGCAGCGCGCCGCCGGCAACCCGCTGTTCCTGGTGCAGTTGCTGCATCACAAGACAGGGGCCGGCGGGGAGGCGCTGCCGCAATCGATCCAGAGCCTCATCGTCGCGCGTCTCGACCGTCTTTCCGAAAAGGATCGGCGCATCGTGCAAACGGCATCGGTTCTCGGCCAGCGCTTCACTCAAGACGAGATCGATCATCTCCTCGATGAACGGGGGGCGGAGCTGCGGCCCCTGATCGATGCCGTCCTCCTGCGGCGCGCGGGGCAGCACTATGAATTCGTCCATGCGCTGGTGCGCGATGCAACCCATGGCACTCTGCCGAAGTCGCGCCGCCGCACGCTGCATGTGAAGGCCGCCGAATGGTTCGGGCAGCACGATAAGATTCTTGCCGCCAACCATCTCGACCAGGCGCAGGATCCACGCGCCGTCGACGCCTATGACGAGGCGGCGCAAAGCGAATGGTCGATCTATCGCTATGACAATGCGATCGTCCTCAATGCGCGGGCGGTGGCGCTGGCGGAGGAGGGGACGCGCAAGGCCGAGCTCCTGACACGGCGCGGCGAGATGCTGCTCGAGACGGGTCAGATCGCGACATCGCTCGATGTCTGGCCCGACGCCCTGCGGCTCGCCGAAGGCGATCGCGCGCTGTTCTGTCGCGCCAATATCGGCTTTGCCCAGGGCCTCCGATTGTCCGACCGCTTCGATGAGGCCTTCGCCGCGCTCGACCGGGCCGATGCGATCGCCGAGAACGACCGGCTCCTGCGTGAGCTGTCACGGTCGCATCACCTGCGCGGCAATCTGCTGTTCCCGAAAGGGCGCTTGTCCGAATGCCTTGCCGAGCACCAGAAGGCGCTCGACTTCGCCCGAGCCGCGGGCTCGGTCGAGGCCGAGATCCGTGCTCTCGGCGGGCTGGGCGACGGCTATTACGCCAACGGCCGCATGCTCAGTGCCTATGACGCCTTCAGCCGCTGCGTGAAGCTTGCCCGGCAGGAAGGCTTTGGCCGCATCGAAGTGGCCAATCTGCCCATGTGGTCCATTGCCGCGCTCTCCAAAGGCGAATGGCGCGAAGCCGATGATTGCGTCCGCGAGGCGATCGAGCTCGCCGAGCGTGCCGGCGCCAAGCGGGCGCTGATGATCGCCCATCATTGCGGCTATTTCAGAAAGTTCGAGGCCGACGAGATCGCGGTTGCGCGCGAGCATGCGGTGAAGGCGGATGATCTCGCGATCGCGCTCGGTGCCAGGCGCTTCGAGGCGGAGAGCAAGATGTTCTTCGCCGAGCTTGCGCTCACGGCCGAGCACTGGGACGAGGCGCGGCACTATGCCGGTTGGGCGTACAAGCTCTGCGAGGAGACCGGGCTAAACTACATGGGGCCGATCGTGCTCGGCATGCTGGCGGAGCTTGCCAAGAGCGAGAGCGAGCGCCAGGCGCATATCGCGCAGGCGCGCGCCATCCTCAAAGCCGGCGCGCCGATCCACAATCACATGTATTTCAACAATCACATGATGACGGCGTCGCTGAAGCGCCGCGAATGGGAAGCGGCGGAAAGCTTCGCCCAGGCGATGGCGGATCATACCGCCAATGAACCGTTCCCCTGGGCCGATTTCCTCATCGACCGTGCCCGGATCCTGATCCGGGTAGGGCGGGGCGAGCGGGGCGCTGCGGCGAAATCCGAGCTCGCGCGAGTGGCGGCACTCGGCCGCGAGATGAATTTCATCCGCGCCACGCAGGCGCTCGATGATGCTGTTGCCACGTGGGGCTAGTTCGATTGGATGATGGCGCTGACCCGGCCGGGCTCAATGGTGAAGGCCGAGGTCTTCTCCACGCCGTCGATCCGTGTGCTGAGCACATAGCGGCCGGGCTTCAGCACGACATCGGCGGTGGGTCCGGGGATGCCCGGCAGCTTCTTGCCCTTGGCATCGGTGATGATCCAATAGATGTCGTGCTCTCCGGCGCCGGAAGCATCGAGCCGGGCAATGCCGGCATTCATGTCGAGCTCGACCGCCGACAGGAGGCCCGGCTTGACCATGACCTCGGTCATGGCCTCGGCGTTGCCCGGCTGGAAACGGCTCTCGACGCGATAGGACCCGGCGCCGAGCCTGAGAATCTCGCCCGGCTCTTCGGTGATGGCGACGAGCGTCCCGCCATCCACGCCTGAAGACTTGTAGATGCTGGTGAAGGGCCGCGCCGCGGGAAGCCCGAGCTGCTTGAGCTTGGGCAGGACGCGCAAGCCTCCGGCATTGAGCACGAAGGTCACGGCAAGACGTTGGCCTTCGAGCAAGGTGAGCTTGCGCTCGACCTTCACCGCGCCATAGCTCGCTTCCACCATATAGTCGCCGGGCTCGGCCGGAAGCGAGGCCGTCTCGGCATCGCGCGAAAACAGGGTTTCGCCGTCAAAGGCCTTGACCTGCCAGGAGATCGGCCAGCTGATGACGCCGCCGTCTTCGCTGAGGCGGGCATTGAAGGCGAGGCCCTCATTGCCGGGGCGGGTGAGCTCGATGCGGACCTCCGCACCCACATCATCACCGGCGCGCTCTATGTCGGGTGTGCGGTCGATGGCTCCGGTCGAGGAGGCGGCGAGCGCCGGAGAGGAAAAAAAGAGGGCCGCCAGAACACTCAACATATGGCGGCCCTTGAACATGATAGACGTTCCCCTGTTACCCCCGGCCAGTCCCGGCCGGCAGGGACAGCCAACACGAGAAGCGGACCGGCCTCAACAATATGCTTAATTTTTGGTTAACGCAGATCGTGCAATTGTGCTTTGTTTTTTCCGATCTTGACTTTGCCGGTCGGGTTCCCTTGTTAAGGGTATGACCCGCCTCAATGACACCTCCTCAGCCTTAAGCCTGCTCAAGACCCGAAAGTCGGCCTCCGTCAAAGCCATGGCGGAGCCTGGACCCACGCCGGAGCAACTGAAAACCATCCTCGAGATCGCCGTGCGCGTGCCCGATCACGGCAAGCTGACACCCTGGCGGCTCGTTTTGTTCGAGGGTGAGGCGCGGCGGAAATTCGGCGAGGTCATGAAGGCCCGCTGGCAGGAGTTGCATCCCGATCACGGCGCGGAGTCGCTCAGCTTTCAGGCCGGCCTGTTCCTGAGGGCCCCGACCGTGCTCGTCGTCGTCTCCAAGGCCGGGCCGCATGTGAAGATCCCAGAATGGGAACAGCTTCTTTCAGCCGGCGCCCTGACCCAGAACATATTGCTCGCCGCTTCGGCGCTCGGCGTCGGCGCCCAGTGGAATACCGATTGGATCGCCTATGACTCCAAGATTATGAAGGCAATGGGCCTGAGCGAGACGGAGAAGATCGTCGGCATCGTCTATTTCGGCACGCCCGCCGCGGCACTCGAAGACCGGCCGCGGCCCGATCCCGAGAGCCTCATTACCCGCTGGCGAGGCTGACGGCTTTCATGGCGATCAAAGGGGTTCTCTTCGACAAGGACGGCACGCTGATCGATGTGACCGGCACGTGGGTTCCGGCCTATCAGCAACTCCTCAAGGAGGTCTTCCCCGATCGCGACGCCGCCGAGATCGAAGCGAAATTCGTGGCCGCCGGCTACGATCCTGAAACCCAAGCCTTCAAAGCGGGATCGATCCTCGCCCAAGGCACCACGCGCGACATCATCGAGGTCTGGTGGCCGGGGCTCGATGCCGCGAGCGTCGCCGAGAAGATGAAGCTGCTCGACGTCGATTATCGCGAGCTCGGCTTGAAGCATCTGAAGGCGCTGATGCCGCTGAAACCCATTCTCGAGGAACTGCGCCGCATGGGCTTCAGGCTCGGCGTCGCCACCAATGACACGGCCGCTTCCGCGGTGCTGCATATGGGCGCCCTCGACGCGGTCCAGCTCTTCGACGTCATCCTCGGCGCCGACAGTGTGGCGCGGCCAAAACCTTTCGGCGACATGATCCATGCTTTTGCCGATGCGGTCGGCATCAAAGCTGAGGAAGTCGCGATGGTCGGCGACAATCCGCATGACATGGAGACGGCGCATGATGCGGGGGCAGGGCTCGCCATCGGCGTGCTCTCCGGCAACTCGACGGCGGATCACCTGGCGCCGCTCGCCGACCACGTGATCGGCACCATCGCCGACCTGCCGGCATTGCTGAGGAGAACTGGGTGATGCATTACGATGCGATCGACAACACGCATGGCCTGCCCAACGATCCGTTCAAGGCGATCGTGGCGCCGCGCCCGATCGGCTGGGTATCGAGCATGGCCAGGAACGGCGTGCCCAATCTCGCCCCCTACAGCTTCTTCAATGCCATCGCCGAGAAGCCGCATTACGTCGTGATCGGATCTTCCGACATGAAGGACTCGCTCACCAATATCGAGGCGACGTCCGAATTCGTGGTCAATCTCGCGACCTATGAATTGCGCGAGCATATGAACGCCTCATCGGCGCGCGTGGCGCCCGATGTCGACGAGTTCAAGCTCGCAGGACTGGAGCCCGCATCGTCGCGCTTCGTCAAGCCGCCACGCGTGGCCAAAAGCCCGGCGGCGCTCGAATGCCGGCTGTTCCAGATCGTGCCCTTGCCGGATGACAATGGCGATGCCAGGCAATGGGCGATCATCGGGCGCGTCGTCGGCATCTATATCGACGACCGCTTCATCAAGGAGGGCCGCGTCGACACCGCGGCCATGAGGCCGATCGCGCGCATGGGCTATAGCGAATATGCGACAGTGGAGGCCGCCTGGCGCATGCGCCGGCCGGATTAGGGTGATCGTCAATCTCGAGAGGGTCGAGAGCAAGGCGCCGGAATCTGCGGAAGGCGGTTCGATCGCCATGCGAACCAGCGTTCCCTCGTCGCAATCGATCAGGATAGTTGCGAGCCGCTGCAAGGGGCTGCAGGACGTGTCTTTGAGTCTCTCATTGCGCTTATTGGCATAGTGGCGCTCACAAGCGCCCAGAACCGCGCCAGCAAATTCCTCCTCGCTCTTGAAGAAATCGCAGAAAGAGCCCTTTGGGACGCCTGCCGCATCGAGGATGGCGTCCGGCCCGATTCCGTCCGAAACCGTTCAGGATCAGTGACTTAAGACCCTCGGCGATCAACCTGTCTCGGGTCGGATTATTTTGCTCAGACATGGCTGGTAGACCAGTTTACTAGCTGATAGCCACACCACCATCTGCTCGTCGGGCTAATCGGATTCGTCACCAGCTCCGGGAGGACATAGCCAATGAAAGAGCGCCACGATGTTGTGGTGATTGGTGGTGGCCAGGCCGGGTTGGTTATGAGTCACTCATTGCGTCAGCATGGCCGCGAGCATGTCGTCTTGGAGCGGGCGCGCGTGGCGGAGCGTTGGCATAGTGAGCGATGGGATTCGCTTACCTTCCAGTTTCCCAACTACGACATTCGCCTTCCGGGCTACCGCTATGGCGGTGATGATCCGCAAGGGTTTTCCAACTATCGCGATATCGCCCAGATGATCGAAGCCTACGCCGCTCAGATCGAGGCGCCGGTCCGCTGCGCAACGGAAGTCGTGAGCCTCGACGCGGAGTGCTCGTCCGGACGCCTTCTGGTGAAAACGCGGAGCACGACAATTGAGGCGTCGCATGTTGTGATTGCAACCGGCCCATTTCAACGGCCACTGCTTCCATCCTTTGCCGCGGACTTGCCCGCGCATGTCTTTCAGGTTCATGCGAGCGCCTATCGCAATCCCGCCCAGATCCCGGAAGGCGCCGTTCTGGTGGTGGGCAGCGGCAATTCCGGCTGTCAGATCGCAGAAGAGCTGTGTGAGAGCGGCCGTCGTGTCTATCTTGCGCTGAGCCGACACCGTCGCGTGCCACGGCGCTATCGTGGCCGGGATATCACCTGGTGGTTTGAGAAGATGGGCCGCTGGGACGCAAAGATCGACGATATGCCAGGTCGCAAGCAACCGGTGCCGACTGTCCTTACCGGCACACATGGTGGCCACGATATGAATATTCGCAAGCTGGCTGGGGATGGTGTCGTCGTTCTCGGCCGCTTGCTCCATGCCGCCGGCGGCAAGCTCGCCTTCGCCGAGGATGTGGAAGGGATCCTCAAGGAAGCGGATTCCGAATATTGGAACTTCTTCAAGGCAGCCGATAGCCTTGCGCAAGAAGCCGGGTTGAATTTTCCTGTGGAGCACAGAGAATCTGCCGCGATCATTCCGATTGTGCCGATAGCAAGCCTGGATCTATCGAAGTCCGGGATCCGATCGGTGATCTGGAGCACGGGCTACCGCTATGAATATGATTGGCTCCATATGCCGGTATTGGATGCGCGCGGTGCCCCCGTGCAGCAGCGAGGCGTCACCTGCTGTCCGAATGTCTATTTTCTCGGCTTGCATTGGATGTACAAGTTCAAATCCGCCATTCTTGCTTATGTGAGCGAGGACGCGGCCTATTTGGCGGACCGCATTGCAATGAGCCGCTGAATTTTTGGACTCGCCTCCATGGGGACGCTCCTTGACCGGGACATATTGTGGGTATATACCCGCTTCTATGAAGAGCCAATGCTACTGCAATTCGTTGCGCACCGCGGCGCGCAAGGTCACGGCCTTGTACGATCAGGCGTTGGCGTCCGTCGGTGTCAATCTTTCCCAGTTCAGCATGCTGCGCAGGCTCGAAAGGGCCGGCGAAGTCTCGATCACCGAGCTCAGCCGTCTGTGCGAGCTCGACCGCTCGACGACGGGGCGGAATGTGAAGGTCCTGGAACGGATGGGTCTGGTCACGGCGGTTGCGGGCGAAGATCAGCGTGAGGCGACGCTGTCGCTTTCGAAACGAGGCCGCCACGTGCTGGACGAAGGCGCCCCGCACTGGAAGAGGGCGCAGGACGAGATCGAAAGGAAACTCGGCAGCCGCAGGGCTCGGGAGCTTCTCAGCCTGGGCGATGACTTGTGAAGGCGGCAGCGGATTTTTTGTGAGCATATACGGGTATATACCGATAAGTGAGGCAATTATGGTCGATGGTCAGCAAGCTCGAGGCCTTTCCGTTCATCTCGCTCGGGCGCTGCAAGCCTGGGGCATCCATTACGGATGGGTGATCGCGCTGGCCACTTTCATCACCATGCTGGCGACCGCGGGTGCGCTCGGATCGGCCGGCGTCATGATCGAGCCGCTGCAGGCTGAATTCGGCTGGACGAATGCCGACATATCCTTTGCGCTTGCCGTGCGGCTGGTGCTGTTCGGCCTGATGGGGCCGTTCGCCGCTGCATTCATGAATCATTTCGGGATTAGGCGAGTGGTCGCCACGGCCTTGGGACTCATTGCCGCCGGCCTCGTCGGCTCATTCTTCATGACGCAGGTCTGGCAGTTGGTGTTGCTCTGGGGCGTCGTGGTCGGCTTCGGCACGGGCATGACGGCACTGGTCTTGGGCGCGACTGTCGCGACGCGCTGGTTCTCACAGCGCCGCGGTCTCGTCGTCGGCCTGTTGACCGCCAGCAACGCGACGGGGCAACTGGTTTTCCTGCCCTTGATGGCGAGCCTCACCAGCAGTGTCGGCTGGCGCGCCGCGCTCACTTTTGTGCTCGTCATTCTCGCTCTGGCCTTCGTGCTCATCACCCTGTTGATGCGCGACTATCCAGGCGACGTCGGACTCATGCCCTATGGCGCCGAAGAGCAGACCGGGCCGCCGCGGCGGCGGCCCGGTCTTGCGTCGTTGCTTGCTTCGCCCCTGGTGGCGCTGCGCGATGCGTCGCGCACGCAGACTTTCTGGGTGCTGTTCCTCACCTTCTTCGTTTGCGGCCTCAGCACCAATGGGTTGATCCAGATGCATTGGATCGCGCTCTGCGGCGATTTCGGCGTGGCGCCTGTCGGCGCTGCGAGCACTCTTGCCGTGATCGGCGTGTTCGATTTTGCCGGCACGATCCTGTCGGGCTGGCTCGCCGATCGCTACGACAATCGCTGGCTGCTGTTCTGGTTCTATGGCCTGCGCGGATTGTCGCTGATCTATCTGCCATTCTCGGATTTCAGCGTCTATGCCCTGTCGATCTTCGCCGTCATCTACGGGCTGGACTGGGTGGCGACGGTGCCGCCGACCGTCAAGCTGGCGGCGGAAAGGTTTGGAACCGAACGCGCGGCACTGATCTTCGGCTGGATATTCACCGGCCATCAGCTCGGCGCGGCGGTTGCGGCATTCGGTGCCGGAACATCCCGGACATTGCTCGATACCTACCTGCCGGCACTCTATGTGGCGGGGGCCTTCTGCCTGGCGGCGTCGCTTCTGGTGATGTCGCTTGCTCGTCGGGATCGGACGGTCGAAGCTTAGTGGCCAGCCGCGCGCGCGAGGAGCGCCTTCGCCGCCTTGAGATGCGGCACGTCGAGCATCTCGCCGTCGAGGCCGATGACGCCGGCATCGCCGGCTTCCGCGAAGGCCTGCACGATGCGTTCCGCTTTGGCGATCGCTTCGGGTGAGGGAGTGAAGATGCGGTTGACGATCGCGACCTGGTCGGGATGGATACATAATTTGGCGGTGAAGCCGTCGCGCACCGCATCGCGGCATTGCGCCTCGAGACCGGCGAGATCGCGGAAATTCGCCTGGACGCCGTCGACCGGCTCGACGCCCGCGGCGCGCGCGCCGATGAGGCATAAAGTGCGGGCGAGATCGTAAGGGGCGGTAGGGCGGCCTTCAGCGTCGCGGTTCGATTGCGCGCCCAAGGCGGCGGCGAGATCCTCCATGCCCCAGGTGAGGCCGAGAAGACGAGGTCCGCAATCGCCATAGGTGCCGAGATTGAACATCGACGCCGCCGTCTCGGTGGCGATGGCGATGACGGGAAGTTGCGCCATGGCGATTAGGCGTTTCACGTCTGCACCCGATTCCGACTTCGGCAGCAAGAGCCCATCGGGCCTGGCCGCGGCCACGGCGGCAAGATCATCGGCAACGAGGCCGCTCGAGAGCGCATTGACGCGCACGAAGAGTTTTGCCGGCCTGCGCGGTTGCTCCAGGATCTCGCGGGCGAGACCGCGTGCTTTCGGCTTGTCGGCGAGCGCCACCGAATCCTCGAGGTCGAGGATGACGACATCAGCCTCAGAGGCGAGCGCCTTGGGGATCTTCTTCTCGCTGTCGGCGGGGACGAAGAGGAGCGAGCGCATTAGCCTAGCCCTCAGCCGGGCGCTTGCGCATGAAGGCCTGGCGGCGGCATTCGGCGACGAGCGTGCCGTCCTGCTTGAAGGCCTTGTGGTGGAAATCGACGATGCCGGCATCGGGCCGCGACTTGCTTTCGCGCTTGCCCAGAACCTCGGTCGTGACATTGACCGTGTCGCCCTGGAAGAGCGGGGCAGGGAACTTCACATCGGTCATGCCGAGATTGGCGATGGTGGTGCCAAGCGTGAGGTCGTTCACCGAGATGCCGATCATGAGGCCGAGGGTGAAGAGCGAATTCATGAGCGGCTGGCCCCATTCGGTCTGGGCGGCGAAGTGGCGGTCGATATGCAGAGGCTGCGGATTCATGGTGAGGCAAGAGAACATCATATTGTCCATCTCGGTCACCGTGCGGGTGATGGAATGGCGATAGACCTTGCCCGTCTCGAAATCCTCGAACCACAATCCCGGCATGAAATGCTCCTTTCGGCCTTAGTAGAGCATCGCCTGGCGAATGTGAATCATCCTGCCCTTCATGCTTTTGGATGGGGCGTGACGCTAGGACACAATCACAGGATGTGCGGATTTGACGGTGAGTCGGGCCGCGAGTCCTCGCAAGAGCATCAAACCGCCATAATCGAGGCCTGTGGATAACTTCGTCATGTGACAGCCTAAAGCGCTGAAAAGAGACCCTTTTCCGGATGGGCCGTCACTGTGGAAAGACTGTTAACGACGCATTAACCACCGCGGTCGCAGGAGTCCCTTAAGGCAATAACGGCATGGTTGCGGATGCGTCTGGAAGGAATAATCGACATGACAAGATGTCTGCTTGTCGATGAGGATCATGTGGAGCGTCAGGCCCTGAGCGAGCTTCTCGGTCAGTATGGATTCGACATGGCCGAGACCGCCTCGGCCGATGCCGCCCTCAAGCATTGCCGCGTCAATTCCCCCGATATCGTGGTCACCGCCGACCGGATCGGCAATATGAGCGCGGGAGAGTTCGTCAAGCGGGTGCGCCGCGCCGCCAACGGCCGCAAGCCCGTCGTCCTGGTCTATACGGAAAAGGCCGATACCGACGAGATCGGCAGCGCCATCATCGAAGGGGCCGCGGAATTCCTGCTGAAGCCCTTCGACCGCGACCTGCTCGAATTCAAGCTGAAGCAGGTGGGGCTCCTCTGATTTCCGTGACAAAAGCTCGCGGCGAGCACAATCCTTTCACAATCTCCGTGCAGTAGGCGACAATCAGATATTGAGGGGAGCTGATGTTTGCCGGTTTGAGATCGGTCTGGGTGCTGCTGCTCGGCGTGGCCATCCTGTCGCTCGGCCATGGCCTGCACGGATCGCTGGTCGGTGTCAGGGCCAGTGCCGAGAATTTCGACGCCGCGACCACCGGCCTCATCATGTCGGGCTACTTCGCCGGCCTGCTGCTCAGTTCCATCGTCACGCCGCGCATCGTCCAGAGCGTCGGCCATATCCGCGTCTTCGCTGCCTTCGCCTCCGTCGTCTCGACCGGAGTGCTGCTCATCCCCCTTTGGGTCGAGCCCGTCTGGTGGTTCCTGATGCGTTTCGTCGCGGGCCTCTGCACGTCGGGACTCTTCATCGTCTGCGAGAGCTGGCTCAACTCGGCCTCGACCAACAAGAACCGCGGCCAACTGCTCTCGGTCTATATGATCATCACCTATGCGGCGATGGGCCTCGGACAGTTTCTGCTCAATGTGGCCGATGCATCCGGCTTCTCGCGCTTCATCATCGTCTCGGCCCTGGTGTCGATGGCGATGCTGCCCTTGACCCTGATGCGGACCGAGACGCCGAGCCTCGCCGGCACGCGCTCGGTCACGATTGCCGAGATCTACCGTTCCTCGCCGCTCGCCATCGTCGCGACCTTGGCGAGCGGCCTCGCGCAGAGCGCCTTCTTCAGTATGGGCGCGGTTTATGCGCTGATGCAGGGCCTGCCGCTCGCCCTCGTTTCGCTGATGATGGCGCTGCCGCCTTTGGCGCTCATCGTCTCGCAATATCCGGCAGGCGTGCTCTCCGACCGCTATGACCGGCGCAGCGTCATCATGATCCTCTCGGCCATCGCCGCGGCGACCGCGCTCATCAGCATACCGGCGGCGGGCATCTCGTCCACCGTGCTCATCGGCCTCTTCACCGTGTTCGGCGCCATCGCCTTGCCGATCTATTCGCTGGTCATCGCCCATGCCAATGATCACATGGCGAAGGAGCAGATGTTGGGCGCGTCGAGCAAGCTCGTCCTTCTCTACGGCACCGGCGCCATGGCCGGGCCCTCGATCGCCGGCTTCTTCATGCAGTATCTGGGATCCTCTGGCTTCATGACCTTCATGGCGGTGATCTACGTAATCATGGCGGCGCATGCGTTCTGGCGCCGCCAGCAGCGGCCGACCAGTGTCAAGGCATCCGCCGGCGACATCATGAAAGTGGGCCCGATGACGACGCCGGTCGCCGCCCAGGCGCAGGCGGAAGAGGGCGCGGCCAAGCCACAATCTGACGTAAGCGCAGCCAAGCCGCAGCCCGCAAACTAGCTAACCCCTTCAAAAACCTCACGCGTCATGGTGAACCGTTTCTTAATGGTTCCCTGACAATTTTAGCGTTGAGAATTTCGTGAGTGGGTATTTCTATGTCCGGCCAGCCAGGGCTCGATGTCAGCATCTTCGACACGATCATCGAAACCGGGGATACGCAAGCGCGCCTCCAACTCGCGGTCGAGCTCGCGCGCCTGATCGGCGACGCCGATGCTCCGGAGAACGAGCGCAGCTGTGTCGTGCCGACGGTGCTCAAGCTCGCCGTGGATCCGGTGAAGGAAGTCCGCCGCGCCCTTGCGGACGGGCTCGTCGGTGTCGCGGATCTGAATGGCGACATCCTGTTCAGCATCATCGCCGATGAGGACGACATCGCACTGCCGTTCCTTGCCGCGACCCCGGCACTCGATCCCTGGAAGATGCGCAGCATCGCCCGCGTCGGCGATGCCGCCCGCCAGGTGACGCTGGCGCGGCGGTCGGACCTTACCGACGATGTCATCAAGGAGATCGTCACCCTGGCCGATCTTTCCGCCTGCCTGACGCTCTTCGACAATGAGGACTGCCCCATCGGCGAGCGCAATTGCCGCATCCTCTACGCCCGCTTCGGCCGGGTGCAGGAGATCATCGACCGTCTGCTGGCGCTCGACACGCTGCCGCTCGATATCCGCATCCTGCAGGCGAAGCGTGCCTCCAACCAGGTGCATCAGCTGATGGCGGAACGCGGCTGGGTGCCGGCCAACGATGCCGCCGACATGGTCGCCGATGCCGAGGAACGCGCCATCCTGCAGATCCTCGACAGCGCCAAAGACAAGGAATTGCCGCCGCTCATCCATTTCATGACGTCGCGCAGCATGCTCACCGCCTCGATCGTCATGCGGGCCGCGTGCCTCGGGCAAATGCGCCTGGTCGAGAGCGCGATGGCGCATCTCGCCAATGTGCCCTTGGCACGAGCGGAGGAGACGCTCTATGGCGGCGTTTCCGGCTTCAACTCGCTCTATCGCAGCTCCGGGCTGCCGTCGACCTGCTTCGGGCTGATCCGCGCGGCGGGACGCGTGCAACGCGAAGTGCGCGAGACCAAACGCACGCTCAGTGCTGAAAATTTCGCCCGCCGCTTGATCGAGGAGATCATGACTGGCGATGGCGCCATGCCGCCGGCCGAGCGCGCCAAATATCTCGATTTCGTCGCCCGTTATTCGAGCGAGCGCATAAGGGTGATCGCCCACCGGCTGCGTGACGGGCTGATCAGCGCGGCGTAAATCTCTTTTTCAGTCTTGCTGAGTGGCCGGGGTTAAACTCGGTCGTTCATTTTTTCTGGATGACCGGGTCAAGCCCGGTCACAAAAAAATGCCGGAGCTCAGGGAACTCCGGCATCTTCTTGAAACTCAGTCACGCAACTCACTCCGAATGTGAGTGTAATGTTTTCATCCTTAAAGCTTCGCTAAAATCGGAATTGTTCGGCGAGAACCCGCTCGGCCAGGCTGTGGCCCGGATCGAAGAGCAGGCGCGCCGAGCGCTTGCGGTCCTCGGCGATCTCGACCTTGCTGATATTGCGCACTTCGAACTGATCGGCGACCGCGGCCACCGGACGCTTCTCGGCTTCCAGACTCTCGATGGTGACGCGCGCCTGATGCGGGATGATGGCGCCGCGCCAGCGCCGCGGCCGGAAGGGGCTGATCGGAGTCAAGGCGAGCAAGGGAGAGTTGATCGGCAGGATCGGCCCATGGGCCGAGAGATTATAGGCGGTGCTGCCGGCGGGCGTCGCCAGGATGATGCCGTCGCATTTAAGCTCTTCCAGCCTGACGTGATCGTCAATGGAAATCTTGAGCGCCGCCGACTGATGCGTCTGGCGCAGCAGCGACACTTCGTTGAACGCCATGGCCTTGTGCTCATGGCCGGCCTGGTCGGTGGCCGTCATCCGGAGCGGCCTGACCGTCGTGAGCTCGGCCGCATGGATGCGTTCGGGCAACCGCTTCTCGCTGTAGTCATTCATGAGAAAGCCGACGGAGCCCCGATTCATGCCGTAGATCGCCTTGCCGGAAGACATGAAGCGGTGCAGCGTCTGCAGCATGAGGCCGTCGCCGCCCAGGGCGACGACGACGTCGGCGTCCTCAGGCGCCGCCTGGCCGTAGGCCTTGACCAGCGCATTGAGGGCGCGGCGCGCCTGCGGAACCTCGGCTGCGACGAAAGCGAGGCGGCGAAATTCCATAAGGGCTCCGTGGCGTTGACAGGACCCCTTAACTCAATCATTGAAGCGGCGAGATTGGCAAGCCTCAATTTGGAGCCCCATGCGCCGCATCGTTTTCTGCATCACCTGCCGTCATTCCGCCGAGGAGCGGGAAGGGCCCGATGGCGTTACCGGCGGTGAGACCCTGGCGCGGCACATGGAAGCGCTGCTCGCGGAAAGGCAGCGCCATGATATCGCGGTGGACCGCCAGTCCTGCCTGTGGTCTTGCCTCAAGCATTGCAATGTCTTCCTCCAGGACAGCGAGCGCTACAGCTACCTCGCCGGCAGCTTCACGCCCTCGCGCGAGACGGCCGAGGCGATCCTCGCCTGGTTCGACCTCCATGGCGCGAGTGCGACGGGTGAGGTCTCGTTCAAAGCCTGGCCGCAGGCGATGCGCGGACATTTCATTGCCCGCTTTCCGCCGGCCCGGACATGAAACGGGTCACGCTCATCCTCGGCGGCGCGCGCTCGGGCAAGAGCCGCTATGCCGAAGCGCTCGCCCGCCGCCACAAGGGAGTGCCCGCCTATATCGCCACGGCGGAAATCACCGATGAGGAGATGCGCGAGCGCATCCACCATCACCGGGAGCAGAGAGGCGCCCACTGGCGAACGATCGAAGCGCCGGTCGATCTGGTCACCGCGCTGCGCCAGGCCGATAATGCCCGATCCTTCACGCTTATCGAATGCCTCACCGTGTGGATCAACAACCTCATCTATCACGGCAGAGACGTCGCCCGGGAAGTCGAGCGCTTCCGTCAGAGCCTCGCCAAGACGAAGGGGCAGGTCGTCATCGTGTCGAACGAAGTGGGGCTCGGCATCGTTCCCGACAATGCGCTGGCGCGCCGCTTCCGCGACGAGGCGGGCCGCGCCAATCAGGCGATCGCCGATGCCGCGGATGAGGTCGTGTTCATCGCCGCCGGCCTGCCGATGACGCTCAAAAAGCCAAAGCCAGCAGCACAGCGATCACGGCCAAAAGGGAAAGCGCGTCGCCGTAGAGGCTGAGGCCGTCGCGAATATCGTTGGCGTCGAGCTCGCTCTTCCCGTCACCCATCGTGGCCAGATCGACATGCCGTCCGCCATAGGCGCGCGGACCGCCGAGCTTTACGCCCAAGGCGCCGGCCAGAGCCGATTCCGGCCAGCCGGCATTGGGCGAGACATGGCGATGGGCATCGCGCCGCATGGCGGCGAAGGCGGCCTTGGCGCTGGTGCGGGAAGAGAAGTAAGCAGCCAGCGCAAAGAGGAGGCCGGTGAGGCGGGCGCAAGGCAAGTTGACGAGATCATCGAGCCGCGCCGCGGCCCAGCCGAAAGCAAGGTAGCGTGGCGATCTGTGGCCGATCATCGAATCGGCGGTGTTGATCGCTTTGTAGAGGGCGATCCCGGGCAGGCCGAGGAGAGCGAGCCAGAAGGCCGGCGCCACGATGCCGTCGGAGGCGTTCTCGCCCAGACTTTCGAGCGCCGCGCGCGCGACGCCTGAGCGATCGAGCTGCTCGGGATCGCGGCCGACGATGCGGGAGACAGCACTGCGGCCTTCCGCGAGCGATCGGTCGAGCCCATCCGCCACGGCGCGCACATGACCCGCCAAGGATTTCTGGGCGAGGAAAGGTGTCGCAATGATCGCTTCCGCGACCCAGCCGTAAGGCAGCTTGCGCAAGGCCAGGGCGACCGCCAGCGCGAGGCCGCCGGTCACGACGAGGAGCGCGAGGAGGGCCAACATACCCGCGAGACGATTGCCGGGCTCACTTTCCGGATTCAGCCGCGCATCGAGCCAGGCGATGAAGGCGCCGATCCATTGGACCGGATGGCCGATCGTGCGGACGAGGATATCCGGATAGCCGATGAACCGCTCGATCAGGAGAGCAAGGGCGGTCGTGGCGAAGAACATGTCAAAGCTTCACGGGCTCGGCGAGCGCCAGGAGCCGCTCGATGTCGAGACTCTTTTCCAGATGCCGGGCGAGATCGTCGAGCGTGTCCTCGACCGTGGCTTCGAAAGCAAGCGTGCCGCCCTTGGCGCCGAGACTTTCGAGAAAGTGACGGCGAAAGGCATCGTCGGAGAAAAGCCCGTGAATATAAGTACCCATGACCCGGCCGCCCTTGGCGCAGGCGCCATCCGGCGCATCGCCGATCATGGCGAAGGGCCGGGCGCAATCGGGTCCCTTGGTGGTGCCGAGATGGATCTCATAGCCCGACACCGTCGCGCCGCCCGCCACATGACGCGCCTGGACGCGCGTCAATGTCTTGCTCGGCACCAGCGTCGTCTCGACATCGAGCAAAGCGAGGCCGGGGGACGAGCCGGGCCGTCCTTCGAGGCCCAAGGGATCGTGGATCACCTTGCCCAGCATCTGATAGCCGCCGCAGAGGCCCAGCACCGCGCCGCCGCTGCGATGATGCGTGGCGAGGTCGACATGCCAGCCCTCGGTCCGCAAGGCTTCGAGATCGGCAATGGTCGATTTGGAGCCGGGAATGATAATGAGATCGGCGTCCCTGGGCAGCGGCGTTCCCGGCTGCACGATCGAGAGCGTGACATTGGGCTCGAGCTTCAAGGGATCGAGGTCGTCGAAATTGGCGATGCGCGGTAGGCGCGGAACGGCGATATGGAAAGAACCCTTCCCGCTCCGCGCCGCTTTCTCCAGCGCCACGGCGTCCTCGGCGGGCAGGCGCCGGGCCGCGGCGAAATGCGGGACGACGCCGAGGCAGGGCCAGCCGGTCTTCGCAACGGTGAAGGCGACGCCTTCAGAAAACAGTTCGGGATCGCCATGGAAGTTGTTGATGATGAACCCCTTGATCCTCAGCGCATCATCGGGCGCGAGGATTTCCTTGGTGCCGACGAGCGAGGCGATGACGCCGCCCCGGTGGATGTCGCCAATAAGAATGACGGGGATTTTCGCCGCTTCGGCAAAGCCCATATTGGCGAGGTCGCCCTGGCGCAGATTGACCTCGGCCGGGCTGCCGGCGCCCTCGATGATGATCAGGTCGGCGTCGCGCGCCAGAGACGCGAAGCTTTCCAGGATGGCGGGCATGTATTTGCCGCGGCCCTTGAAGAACTCCCGGGCGCTTTGGGTGGCAGCACGGCGCCCCTGCACGATCACCTGGGCGCCGGTCGTCGTCTCGGGCTTGAGCAGGATGGGATTCATGTGGACCGTGGGCAGGGTCCTGGCGGCACGCGCCTGCAGCGCCTGGGCGCGGCCGATCTCGCCGCCATCGATGGTGACGGCGGCATTGTTCGACATGTTCTGCGGCTTGAACGGCCTGACCTTGAGGCCGCGATCGGTAAAGAGCCGGCAAAGGCCCGCCGCAATGAGCGACTTGCCGACATCGGAGCCGGTGCCCATCAGCATGATGGCGGTGCAGGTACGCTGTGATGTCATGCGATGACATGGGCATAGGAGCCCATGACCCTGTTGCTTCTCAAGCCCATGGCGCCGAGATCGCGGGCGCTCGCATCCGATGCGTGGAAGAGAGACGGTTTTTCATCCTGGCTTTCGATCATGGAATAATGGAATTCATGGCCCTTGAGCACTTTCGGCCAGGGCAACGCTCCTTCATGCTCCAGGCGGCGATAGCCCAGATGCAGCTTGCGCTGGGCGAAGCTCGTGGTGACGGGCAAGAGGCACGCCATCCCATGCGCGCCGCCATCGGCGGAGATGAGGGCCTGGCCCAGCACCATGTAGCCGCCGCATTCGCCATAGATGAGCCGGTCGTGCCGTGCCGCCGCGCGCAAACCGCCGAGGAAGGTCTCCGCCTTGCTTAGGCGCTCGGCATGAAGCTCAGGATAGCCGCCCGGCAGATAGACTGCATCGGCCTCAGCCGCCGGCGGCTCATCGGCGAGCGGCGAAAAGAACGACAGTTCCGCGCCTTGCCGGCGCCAGCCCTCGAGCAGATGCGGATAGAGAAAGGCAAAGGCTTCATCGCGCGCGATCGCCATATGCTGCCCGAGCGGCGGCAATAAAGGTCGTGACGGTGCCGCCGCGATCGGCTTGGCGAGCGCCAGCAGAGCCTCCATGTCGATATGGGCCGCAACGCTCGCGGCGGCGCGGTCGAGGAAGCTTGCGAGATCCTCATGCTCGCTCGCTTGCACCAGTCCCAGATGGCGGCTGGGCAGAGCAAGAGACGCATCGCGCGGCACGGCGCCCAATACGGTGACATCGGATGGGGCAAGCGCCTTGCGTAGGATCTCCGCGTGACGGGCGCTGGCGACACGGTTGAGGATGACCGCCGGCAGGGCGAGACCGGGACGATGCGTCCTGAAGCCATGGACGAGCGCTGCGATCGACTGCGCCTGGTGGCTGCAATCGATAATGAGGATCACCGGAAGCCTAAGCGTCTCGGCAATATCCGCCGTCGATCCGCGACCCTCTTCCGGGCCGTCGAAGAGGCCCATGACGCCTTCGATGAGGGTGAGGGCGGCATCGGCGCCGATCTCGGCCGCGAGACCCTTGACCGCCGCTTCCTTCATGGCCCAGCCATCGAGGTTGAAGCATGGGCGTCCCGTCGCCGCTTCATGGAAGCGCGGATCGATATAGTCGGGACCGATCTTGGCGGAGGCTACGGCAATTCCCCGTTGCTTGAGCGCACGCAAGAGCGCCAGCGTTACGATGGTCTTGCCGCTGCCCGAAGCGGGTGCGGCGATGACGAGGCCATCAGCCAATCGGATTCTCCTTGAGCCCGCCTTGATACCAGTCGAGCACCGGGCGCCATTCGGCGACATGGCCCAGGACGACGATGGCGGGTGTCGCGAGTTCGTTCTCGGCCAGGAATGTCTTCACCTCGAGCAAGCGCGTTTCAGCCACCGATTGCTGCGGCAGCGTCGCATTGGAGATGATGGTCACCGGATCGCCGGCGTCGCGCCCGCCCGCCATCAGCGCGTCGGCGATCTCCGCCAGATGCTTCACCGCCATATACATGACGATCACCGGGGAAGCGGTGGCGATGGCCTGCCAGTTCACATTGGCCGGCATCTTGCCCGACGCATCGTGGCCGGTGAGGAAAATCACCGAGTGATTGGTGTCGCGATGGGTGGAGGGGAGCCCGGCATAAGCGAGCCCGCCAATGCCGGCGGTGATGCCGGGCACGATGCGGAAGGGAATTCCCGCCTTGACCAGATGCTGGCACTCCTCGCCGCCGCGGCCGAACATGAAGGGATCGCCGCCCTTGAGCCGCAGCACCCGCTTTCCGGCGCTGGCCAGCTCGATCAGGCGCAGCGAGATGTCGCGCTGCTGGGCCGAAGGCTTGCCGCCGCGCTTGCCGGCATATTCGAGCTCCGTGCCCGGGCGCACCCAGTCGAGGATCGAGGAGTTGACGAGCGCGTCATAGACGACGACGTCGCTCGATTGCAGCGCGTGATAACATAGAAGTGACATGAGCCCGGGGGCGCCCGGGCCTGCGCCCACGAGCCATACCCATCCGGCCTCGAATACCGGGAAGGGCTCGCCATCGAGCCTGGCGAAGCCTTGCCTCTTGAGCCTGTCCGATTGCTTGTCCATCGGCTGTTGTTTGCCTGAATTCCGGGATAATACAATCAGCTTATGGCCTCTCGCGGCGCTACGACCCCGACCGTTTCAAGGTCCCGTCCGACCTCGCCCGAGGGGAGCAAGGGCAGGGTGCTGATCCTCGGCGGAACGGCGGAAAGCCGAAAGCTCGCCCTGATGCTCGATGGGGCGGGCTATGCCCCGGTGACGTCGCTCGCCGGCGTCACGAGCCGGCCCGGCATCACAAGGGGAGAGACGCGCATCGGCGGTTTTGGCGGTGCTGAAGGACTTGCGCGCTACCTGGCGGCCGAGCGATTCTCGAGCCTTGTCGATGCGACGCATCCCTTTGCCGTCGTCATCTCGCATCATGCCGCGGCCGCGGCGCAGATTTGCGGCCTACCCCTGGTCCGGCTGGAGCGCCCGGCCTGGACGCCGGAAGCGGGCGACCGCTGGAGCGGCGTTCCGGATATCGCGGCCGCCGCCGCGGCGATACCCGCGGGCGCCAATATATTGCTCACCATAGGTCGCAAGGAGGTCAGGCCATTCCTCAACCGTAGCGATATTTCCGGCATAGCGCGCATGATCGAGCCTATGGACACCGAGGTTACCGGCAATTGGCGCATCCTGCTGGAACGGCCGCCGTTTCATGTCGAGAAAGAATTATGCCTGATGCGCGATCATGCGATCACGCATCTGGTAACCAAGAATTCCGGCGGCGAGGAGACGCGCGCCAAGCTTGTCGCGGCCCGGATGAAGGGCATCGAGGTGATCATGGTCGCCCGTCCGGCCAAGCCGCAGGTGCCGACCTTAGGCGACCCCTCGGCCGTCCTGGCCTTTCTCGATGAAGTTGTAAGCGCTTGACCCCGCCGCGTTTCTCGGCTTCTCTGAGTTCAAGAGGGCATGGCGAATATACCGGCCCTCGAGGGAGTAACTAAAAGCGAATAGGCAGGCCGCGTCGGAACAGATAATCAGCGTCAGAGCGGGTGAAACGATCTCCTGCACGAGACGTAATTCAGGGCGGCAGCATGTTCAGAGAAGGATCAGCAATGAAAAACAAGCTTATGTCACTGGCTTTGGGAGCTGGCTTGAGCCTTGCCGCGGTCACGGCGGCCCAGGCCGGAACGCTCGATGACGTCAAAGCCAAGGGCTTCATCCAATGCGGCAGCAATCCGAGCCTCATCGGCTTCGGCTTCCCGGACGACCAGAACAACTGGACCGGCTTCGACGTCGATTTCTGCCGCGGTCTCGCGGCGGCGATCTTCAATGATCCGACCAAGGTCAAGTTCACGCCGCTCTCCGCCAAGGAGCGCTTCACGGCGCTGCAGTCGGGCGAGATCGACGTGCTGTCGCGCAACACCACCTGGTCGATGAGCCGCGATACCTCGCTCGGCCTCAAATTCGCGGGCATCACCTATTATGACGGCCAGGGCTTCATGGTGAAGAAGTCTCTGGGCGTGAACAGCGCGCTCAATCTCAACGGCGCATCGGTGTGCACGCAGACCGGCACCACGACCGAGCTCAACCTCGCCGACTACTTCAAGGCCAACAACATGACCTATCAGGTCGTGGCCTTCGAGAAGAACGAGGAAGTGCTGAAGGCCTATCAGGACGGGCGCTGCGACGTCTACACGACCGACCAGTCCGGTCTTTATGCCGAGCGTCTCAAGCTCGCAGCACCGGATGACCACATCATTCTGCCCGAGATCATCTCCAAGGAGCCCTTGGGTCCGCTGGTCCGCCAGGGCGACGATGCGTGGTTCAATGTCGTGAAGTGGACGTACTTCGCACTGGTCAACGCCGAAGACCTCGGGATCACGCAGAAGAACATCGACGAGATGAAGAACTCGACCAATCCTGAAGTCGCGCGCTTCGTCGGCAAGGAAGGTGATTTCGGCACCGGCATCGGTCTCACCAACGACTGGGCCTCGCAGATCATCAAGCATGTCGGCAATTACGGCGAGATCTTCGAGCGCAATCTGGGCGAAAGCACCAAGCTCAAGATCGCGCGCGGCAAGAACGCGCTGTGGAGCAAGGGCGGCCTGCAATACGCCCCGCCGATCCGCTGAAGCATCAAGGCGGGGAAGCCCTGAACAAAGCCGGGCTTCCTCGCGTTTCCGCACAACGAGATCACGAATAACGTGACGGTTGCCAATAAGGTGGGGGAAGGGGTGAAGGGATGACCGCAGTCATCGATGAAGCACGCCCGCAGCGTGCTTCGTTCCTCAATGATCCGAAGTTTCGCTCACGGATCGCGCAAATTGTTTTTCTGCTGCTGCTGGTGTGGTTCGGTTACGAGATCTATCACAACACCGCAGCCAATCTGGCGAAGCTCCACCAGACATTCGGCTTCGGCTTCCTGCGCAATACCGCCGGTTTCGATATCATCCAGAGGCCGATCGAATACACCCGTGATTCGTCCTATTTCCGGGCCATCGTCGTCGGCTTCCTCAACACCCTGATCGCTTCCGGCCTCGGTATCGTCTTCGCGACGGTGATCGGCTTCGTTGTCGGCATCATGCGGTTGTCGTCGAACTGGATCGTCGCCAAGATCGCGACCGGTTATGTCGAGGTCATCCGCAACATTCCGCTGCTACTGCAGATCTTCTTCTGGTATGCGGCAGTGCTCAAGCCGCTGCCGGGCCCCCGGGAAAGCATCGGCTTTTTCAATCTGGCCTTCCTCAACAATCGCGGCCTCGTGGTGCCGAAACCGATTTGGGGTGAGGGGGCAGGCTTCATCGCGATCGCCTTCGTGATCGGATGCGTCGGCGCTTACCTGGTCAGCCGCTGGGCCCGCCAACGCCAGGAGCGCACCGGTGAGCAGTTCCACAGTTTCTGGACCGGGCTCGGTCTCGTCATCGGACTGCCGTTGCTGGCCTTCCTGCTGATGGGGGCGCCGGTGACATTCGAATATCCGGAGCTCAAGGGCTTCAACTTCGCCGGCGGAACGACCGTGCTGCCCGAACTGATCGCTCTGGTTCTTTCGCTCAGTATTTACACCGCCACATTCATCGCCGAGATCGTGCGCGGCGGTATCATGGCGGTGAGCCATGGCCAGACCGAAGCGGCCCATGCGCTGGGCTTGCGGTCGCAACCGACGTTGCGGCTGGTGGTCATTCCGCAGGCGTTGCGCGTCATCATCCCGCCGCTCACCAATCAATATCTCAACCTCACCAAGAACTCCTCGCTCGCCGTGGCCATCGCCTATCCCGATCTCGTGGCCATGGGCGGCGTCGTCAACAACCAGTCGGGCAAGGCGATCGAGGTCGTCCTCATCTGGATGATCGTCTACCTGTCGCTCAGCCTCATCACCTCGACAGCGATGAACTGGTACAACAATCGCGTTCGCCTGGTGGAGAGATAGGGCCATGACCGATCTGTCCTCGCATCACGCCTGGGTCCGTACCGAAGACGCGCCAAAGCTCGCGCCGCCGCCCAATACCACCGGGGCAATGGGCTGGATCCTGCAGAATCTGTTTTCGTCGCCCCTGAATGCGGTGCTGACCCTGATCGGCGGCGCCTTCGTCCTGTGGCTGGGCTGGACCATCTTCGACTGGGCCCTGTTGCGCGGCGTGTTCGTCGGCGAAGATCGCGAAGCCTGCGTTGCCGTGCCGGATTCAGGTGCGTGCTGGCCCTATGTCTGGGCCAAGTTCCACCAGTTCATCTATGGCTTCTATCCATTCGACCAGCGCTGGCGGGTGAATATCTGCCTCATCGTCGGAGCCATAGCCCTTGCCACGATGGCGATCCCTTCCGTTCCTTACAAGAAGTGGAATGCGATTTTCCTGCTGGTGATCTATCCGCTGATGACCTTCATCCTGTTGACCGGCGGCAATCTCGATTTGTCCCTGTCCACGATTCTTGGGCTTCTCGGGCTTCTCCTGCTTTCCGCGCTCGCCGTGCCGGTCTTCGCTTTCGGCGTGGAGGACGGGATCAGGCGTAACAGGACGGCGCTCTTTCTTGCCGGCGTGGCGCTTTTCATCTTCCTCGTGTCGCTCTTCGTCGCGATGCCGCAGGTAAACATCTTCGGCAATTTCGTCTCGGTGGCCACATTGGCGATCGTCAGCCTTCTGACTGTCGCCGCGGTCCTCTCCATTGCCCATGAGGCCTCTTCGCGCGACATCTCGGCACGTTCGGCCCTGATCGGCTGGATCGGAGCCTGCTGCGCCGTGCTTGCGGTTCTCGTCCTGATCACCGCCGATTTCGGCCTGGTACCGGTCGAGACCCAGCAATGGGGCGGACTCCTGGTGACGCTGGTTGTCGCTGTCACCGGCATCGTCGCATCCTTTCCACTCGGCATCCTGCTTGCTCTCGGACGCCGCTCGAAGATGCCGGTGATGCGGCTGTTCTCGATAATCTTCATCGAGCTGTGGCGCGGCGTGCCGCTCGTCACCGTGCTGTTCATGTCGAGCGTCATGCTGCCGCTGTTCATGCCGGAAGGGACGAGCTTCGACAAGCTTCTGCGCGCCTGCGTCGGCACCGCGTTGTTCACCGCGGCCTATATGGCCGAGAATGTGCGCGGCGGCCTGCAGGCCATTCCCAAGGGCCAATATGAAGCGGCCCAGGCGCTGGGCCTTTCCTATTGGAAGATGACGAACCTGATCGTCCTGCCGCAGGCGCTCAAGATATCCATCCCGGCCATCGTCAATTCCTGCATCAGCCTGCTCAAGGATACGACGCTCGTCCTGACCATCGGCCTGTTCGACTTGCTCGGCATCGTCAATGCCACCTTCAGCGACCCCAAATGGGTCTCGCCGCAGACCGGTTCGACCGGCTATTTCGTCGCTGCGCTGATGTTTTGGGTTTTCTGTTTCGCCATGTCGCGCTATTCGATATTCATGGAACGCCGGCTGCAGACCGGCCACAAGAGACGAGGGATATGATGGCTCAAGCTTCCACCCAGACCACCACGCCGAAAGTCCAGGCGCCCGAGAAGAACGAGGCGGGGGAGGTCGCCATCCAGCTCGTCGGCGTCAACAAATGGTATGGCGAGTTCCATGTGCTGCGCGACATCAATCTCGCGGTCGAGAAGGGTGAGCGCATCGTCATTTGCGGACCGTCGGGTTCCGGCAAGTCCACCCTCATCCGCTGCATCAACCGGCTGGAGGAGCATCAGTCGGGCCAGATCATCGTCGACGGCATCGAGCTCACCAACGACTTGAAGCGCATCGACGAGGTCAGGCGCGAGGTCGGCATGGTGTTCCAGCATTTCAACCTGTTCCCGCATCTCACCGTGCTCGAGAACTGCACGCTGGCGCCGATCTGGGTGCGCAAGATGGCCAAGGCGGACGCCGAGACCTTGGCGATGAAGTATCTGACGCGCGTCAAGATTCCCGAGCAGGCAAAAAAATATCCGGGCCAGCTGTCGGGCGGCCAGCAGCAGCGTGTCGCCATCGCGCGCTCGCTGTGCATGAACCCGCGCATCATGCTGTTCGACGAGCCGACCTCGGCGCTCGATCCGGAAATGATCAAGGAAGTGCTCGAGGTCATGGTCGATTTGGCGCAGTCCGGCATGACCATGCTGTGCGTCACCCATGAAATGGGCTTTGCGCGTCAGGTCGCCAACCGGGTGATCTTCATGGACCAGGGTCAGATCGTCGAGCAGAACTCGCCCCTCGAGTTCTTCAAGAACCCGAAGAGCGAGCGCACCAAGCTGTTCCTGAGCCAGATCCTGCATTGAGCGACCGGACCTGTCGCCGAAAAGTCTGCCGCTCTTGACTCCGTGGGCTGAACCGTGGGAGTTGGGAAATGTCAGGATCGGGAAATCCGCGCCCGCAATTCATGGCTGGGCTTAACCTGCCATCCAACCACCGGAGCAACGAGAAGGAAACAGGGATTGGCAGCGCCTGCAAATTCCCTGTTCCAGGACGCTCACGAAGGCCAAGCTATTGATATTTCTGGAGTCGGAATTTTTTTGCAAATATTCCCTGATAATCCCTGATATTCGCTGTTCTTTGCTGCGCTGCACAGGCGCCATTGACTCTGCCTAGGCCGCCCATTCGCCTTTGCGCATCAGGGGCTCCGCCGTGCCGTCGGCGTGCACGCCATCGATATCGAGCGCTGCCGATCCGATCATCCAGTCGACATGGATGAGGCTCTGATTGGCGCCGGCCTTGGCGAGCGCCTCCTTGCCGAGGCTCGTGCCATTGGCCACCGTGTCGCTGTAGGACTGGCCGACGGCGATGTGGCTCGCCGCGTTCTCGTCGAACAAAGTGTTGTTGAAGACGATGCCGCTCTTGGCGATCGGCGATGAATGCGGCACCAGCGCCACTTCGCCGAGACGTGCGGCGCCCTCATCGGTGCCGATCATATTGGCGAAGACGTCGCCGCCCTTGTCGGCATGCGCCTCGACGATGCGGCCCTTCTCGAAGCGCACCCTGATGCCGTCGATGAAGGTGCCCTGATAGGACAAGGGTTTCGTCGCCGAGACCGTGCCGTCGACCCGGTCCTTGTGCGGCATGGTGAAGACTTCTTCGGTCGGGATGTTGGGGTTGCAGGTGACGCCGTTCTGGGCGAGAGATCCACCGCCTTTCCACACATGGCCGTCGACCAGGCCGAGCGTGAAGTCGGTGCCGGGGCCTTTATATTTGAGCGCCGAATAGCGGCGCGCATTGAGGAAGTCCGTACGCTGACGAAGATTGCGCGAATGCTCGGCCCAGGCCGCGACCGGGTCCGGCGTATCGGCCCGGCTGCAGCTGAAGATGGCCTGCCACAGCGCGTCGAGCGCGGCTTCCGGCTTCTTGTCGGGGAAGACCGAGCGGGCCCAGGCCGGCGTCGCCGCCGCCGCCAGGCTCCAATTGACGGAAAAGCTGGTGATGAGCTCGAGCGCCGGACGATAGGCCTTGGAGCGCGCCCGGTTGGCGCGCGCCACCTTGTCGGTGTCTTGGCCCGCGAGCAAGGACGGGTCATCGCCGATGATGGCGAGCCGCGCGGCGCCCGCCTTGAAGGCATTGGCCATCCCGTCGAAGAGCCAGCCCGTCGCCTTGTCGAAGCTCGCATCGGGCGCATGCTTGAAACGCGCAAGCGTCGCCGAGTCATCGCCATAGAGCGTGGTGACGAGGCTCGCGCCGGCCTTATAGGCATGCTCGGTGATAAGGCGCACCAAGGGGATGGCGTCGACGGGCGCCGTCATGACGAGCTCTTGCCCGGGCTTGATATTGACGCCCGATCGGACGATCAGCTGCGCATAGCGGTCGAGGAGGTCTGAATGGGTCATGATGTGCTTGCTCCGGTCTCGACGGGTGTGTCGGTCTCTGCCCCCCATTCGCTCCACGAGCCGTCATAGAGGGCGTGATCCTTGGCGCCGATCAGCGTGAGGCCAAGGGTGAGTATAGCTGCCGTGATGCCCGAGCCGCACGAGGTGATGACCGGCCTCTTCACATCGACACCGGCCGCGGCGAAGACTTGGGCGATCTCGTCCGGCGACTTGAGCGTGCCGTCGGGCTTGAGCAATGTCGCATAATGGACATTGGCGGCCCCCGGCATGTGGCCAGAACGCACGCCGGGGCGCGGCTCGGGCTCGCTGCCTGAGAAGCGGCCGGCGGAGCGCGCATCGGCGACCTGCGCCTTGCCGTTCGTCACTGCGGCGAGGACGTCGTTCTTGTCGCGCACCATCATCGACTGGAAGCGCGCCGAGAAATGCCGCTCCTGCGGCAGGCCCGGCGGGTCCTCATCGATCGGATGGCCTTCCGCCTTCCACTTCGGGAAGCCGCCATCGAGCACGGCGACGTCGTCATGGCCGAAGATGCGGAACATCCACCAGGCGCGTGCCGCGGAGAAGAGGCCTTGAGTGTCATAAGCGATGACCTTCTTGCCGTCGCCGATGCCGAGCCGCCGCATGCGAGAGGCGAATTTCTCAGGGCTGGGGAGCATATGGGGCAGCGATGTGGCGCTGTCGGAGATGTCGTCGATATCGAAGAACTGCGCGCCCGGTATGCGCTCCTTGAGGAACTCGGCCCTGGCGTCGCGCTTTGCCGCCGGCAGATGCCAGGAGGCATCGATGATGGCGATGTCGGGTGCATGCAGGCGCTCGGCCAGCCACTGTGTCGATACGACATAAGGCGACATGGGAACTCCCGATAGGTTTCAGGTTGCGAAGGCGAGCCTAATGCGGCGGTTCTGCTTGCCCTTGTTCTCGATCTTGGCGACGGTGATCGGGCCTATGGCGCCAGTCGATTGCAGATGGGTGCCGCCGCAAGGCTGCAGATCGACCTCGTCATTCTCGCCGATCGAAACGAGCCGCACGCGGCCGGAGCCGCGCGGCGGCTTGACCCACAAGGTCCGCACCAGCGTCGGATTGGCGTCGAGCTCTTCCTCGGCGATCCAGCGCGTGGTGATCGGATGATCTTGCGTGATCCAGCCATTGATCTTCGCGGCGAGTTCGTCCTTGACCGGAATATGTCCTTCCGGAATGTCGAAATCGATGCGGCCGCCCTCCTCGGTGAGGGCGCTGCCGGTCACCGGGAAAGGCACTGCGGCGCACAGCAGATGCATCAGCGAATGACAGCGCATGTTGCGGAAGCGATTGTCCCAATCGAGCACCGCGGAAACCGGCGCTCCGGACGCAAGCGACACCGGTGCTGCCGGGACATGCACCGCATTTTTGGCATCGTCATAGACGGTGGTGGCGATGTGAATCGGCGAGCCGTCGACGGTGAGCGTGCCCTTGTCGCCGGGTTGGCCGCCGGCGGTCGGATAGAAGACGGTGCGGTCGAGGATGATGCCGCCGCGATCGTTGATGCCGACGACCTTGGCGTCGCAGGATTTGAGATACGCGTCGTCGCGGAAGAGAAGCGTGGTCATCAGGCGGGCACTTCCTCGAAGACTTGCGGCACGCCCGATGCGTGCTCCTCGAGCCAGTCCGGAACCGGCAAGCCTTTCTCACGCAGGAATTCGGGATTGAAGAGCTTGGACTGGTAGCGCGTGCCATAGTCGCAGAGGAGGGTGACGATGGTGTGACCGGGACCCATCTGCTTGGCGAGGCGAATGGCGCCCGCCACGTTGATGCCGGTCGATCCGCCGAGGCACAGGCCTTCGTCCTTCAGGAGATCGAACACCAGGGGAATGGCCTCCTGGTCGGGAATCTGGAAAGCGTCGTCGACCACCGCACCTTCGATATTCTTGGTGACGCGGCCCTGGCCGATGCCTTCGGTGATGGATGAGCCTTCCGCCTTGAGCTCGCCCGTCGTGTAATAGCTGTAAAGAGCAGCGCCCAGGGGATCGGCGAGGGCGATGCGGATATTCTTGTTCTTGGCCTTGAGCCCGTCCGAGACGCCGCCCAGCGTGCCGCCCGATCCGACCGCCGACACGAAGCCGTCGACCTTGCCGTCAGTCTGCCTCCAGATCTCCTGCGCGGTGGTCTCGAGATGGGCGCGGCGGTTGGCAACATTATCGAACTGATTGGCCCAGATGGCGCCTTCCGGCGTCGACTTGGCCAGCCTTTCGGCCAGGCGGCCGGAATATTTCACATAGTTGTTCGGGTTCTTGTAGGCGACGGCCGGGACCTCGACGAGCTCGGCGCCGAGGAGCCTGAGCGTGTCCTTCTTCTCCTGGCTCTGGGTGACCGGGATCACGATCACCGTCTTGAAGCCCATAGCATTGGCGACGACCGCAAGGCCGATGCCGGTATTGCCGGCGGTGCCTTCGACGATGGTGCCCCCCGGCCGCAACTGGCCCTTGGCGATCGCGTCCTTGATGATGAACAGGGCGGCGCGGTCCTTGACCGACTGGCCCGGATTCATGAATTCCGCCTTGCCGAGGATGGTGCATCCGGTGAGCTCGGAGGCCCTCTTCAGCTTGATCAGGGGGGTGTTGCCGATCGCGGCGATGACATCCGGTTTGATATCCATGAATACTCCGACAGGCTCAAAGCTCGAAAGGAACCGATAACAGTTCCGATGAGCTCACGAAAGATCAGTCTCAAAGTGTATTGGGTCTGAGCGTAATGGAAGGGGGAAGCTTTGCTTCCGGCACATAGTGGGGATCGACTTTCTGCGCGATGCAATCGCCGAGCATCAGATAGTCGGAATTGGGCATGTGAAACCAGCGGCGGAATTCCTCGGTCGACATGTGCCCCATGAGATAGATTTCGAGCACCTGGCGACTGAAGGAGTGAAGCCGCGGCGGCAGACAGGCTTCGATGTCGCGCATATCCAATGGCCAACTCCCTTTTGCCCATGTTGCTCCCCTTTTGCCGGTATTGAAAGATGGGCGCTGGCGGGAGGTTCCATCCCGATGCCGGCCTTTAGTTCGCACCAAGTTTGACGCAGTGGCATCGCAGTTTTACCACCTTCCGCAGCGATAAGTATTTAATCACGGCGTGCCCCTGTGCTAGATTCGCTCGGCCCAGGGGAGGGTTAGGGTCAACAGGGAGTAGTGCATGTCGGTTTCGAGGCTGGCCAGGGTACCCAGGCACCGTGGCAGCGTAATGATTTGTCTCGGGCCTTCCCGTAGCCGAACACATGAAGACCTTGGAATCATTGGATGATTCTGCTCAGGCGCACGGCATATAATGACGGCCAACAGATTTCCGGGTAAGTGTCTGAACCGATTCAACGCGAAGGAGACTAAGTGAATGACGGCGTTAGGCGTTTCAAAATGGGTCTTGGCTGCGGGTGTTGCCGCGGCGGCGGCAAACGGTGCCATCGCGGCGGAGAAGAATCCGCTGCTCGCGCGTGACGGGCTGCCGGAGAAATATGTGAAGCGCATCGAGCAGTATCAGAAGGCGCTCGACAAGATTGACGATTCCGAGCAGGCGAAGGGCATCTACCGCAACAGCTCGCTGTGGGGCCCCAACTATCCCAAGATCCGGGTGTGCTTCTTCGAAGGCTCCCAGGCCTTGCGCGACGTCGTCGCCAATGTCGCCAAGGAATGGATGGCCGAGAACAACTCGATCAAGCTCGATTTCGGCAAGCCCGGCAAGCGGCGCACCTGCCAGCCCGAGAACGGCAAGGAAATGCAGATCCGCATCACCTTCGGCCAGGAAGGCTACTGGTCGCAGGTGGGCCAGAACAGCGTCGTCTTCGCCAAGCAGGAAGAGGCCTCGCTCAATCTCGGCGGCTTCATGAATGTCGCTCCCGACCAGCTGTCGGACTATGAGATCGGCACCATCCGGCATGAATTCGGTCATGCGCTCGGCATCGAGCACGAGCATCAGAATCCCAAGGGCGGCTGCGACAACGAATATAACTGGCAGCAGATCTATTCCTACCTGGAAGGGCCACCGAACAGCTGGTCGAAGGAGCAGATCGACTGGAATTTGCGCCAGGCCTCGGGCGAGGACCTGCAGCTGACCAAGTTCGACAAGGATTCGGTCATGCTCTATCAGTTCCCGGCGGATTTCTACAAGAAGGGCGAGAAGAGCAAGTGCTTCGTACCGCAGCCCAATTCGCAGATCTCGGAAGGCGACCGCGCGCTCCTGGCGGCGATGTATCCGGCCAGTGAGAGTGCTCGTCTCGAAGCCTTCGAGAAGAACAAGGAAAAGTTCGAGGCGATCTGGAAAAAGGACGAGGACGGCACCAAGGGCGTGATGTTCGATGCCGTGAAAGCGTTCTTCGGCCGCACCGGCACCAAGGATGCGCCGGCGGAAGAGGATTGATCTGCCGCAATGAATTCGCTGGGCCGGCGATGCGTGAGTCGGCCCAGTTCATACCCAGGGACGAATACTGACGAATGGCCTCTCGCCACGGGACGAAGCCATGGAGCCTTGCAGGCTGGCCGCGCTGGGCGTGGGCCGTCCTCACCGCGATTTTGGTGGCGCTCCTGACCTTGCTCGGCGGCGGCAAGAGCTTGACCGCGGCCTATAAGAGCTTCACCGAGACCGATCGCATCATCGAGATTTCGGCGGCGCTGTCGGGTGCGGCGGAGCATTCCTTTCCCGTGACCCTCATCAAGGTCGATGACGAGACGATGTCGCGCTGGGGGGCGCCTGCGATCACGCCGCATGCGGCGCTGGCGCGGCTCATCGAGGTCGCCGGCAAGGGCGGGGCCGCCGCCGTCGTCGTCGACATCGACCTCGCTTCCGAAAATCCCGCGACGGCGCCGGATCCCGCTTTGGTGGAAACGGTGGCGAACTACCAGGCGAATGCCTTGCCTCTCATGTTCGTGCGCAGCTTCCGGGCCGGGCCTGCAAATGACGGCGAGACCGGCGGTGCGGCTCTCGTCAATATGACGCCCTATGACGGCGTGTTCGCCGCGATCCGAAAGGCCATGTGGGTGAGCGTCCTCACGCCCTTGTCGGACGACCGGATCGTGCGTCGTCTCAGACTGTGGCAAACCGTCTGCGCCGGCGCCGATGGGGTCAGCTATCCATCGCCCGCGCTAGTCATTGCCGCCAAATTCGCCGCCGCTGGCGACCGCTCGGGCGATCTCGAGAAATTCCTGGCCGGCCAGGTCGACCGCAACTGCAAGCGGCTCGACAGCGAGCCCGCCGCCCCATGGCCGCATCGGGCGAGCCCGGATGTCGCCATCCAGTATATGTTCAACGCCGGCGCGGAGGAGGCGACCGCCAAGACCATTGCCTACAAGGGTGGCAGCGTCGCGCTGTTCAAGCAGGTCCCGGCCTGGACGCTGGTGAATTTCGGCGCCGAGGGCGCAACGCCCGCCGGCGAGATCCATCCGCAGGCCTTCCAGGACCGTATCGTGGTGATCGGCGTCACCCATGCCAATTCGCGCGATCTCTATGCGACGCCACTCGGCTCGCAGCCGGGCGCGGTGATCCTCGCCAATACCGTCGCCGCGGCGACCGCCATGTCCGACATGCCGGAAGCAACGCCCGCCACGGAGATCCTCATCATCCTCGGCATTTTCGCAGTCCTCGCCTTCATTTCCTATCAATTGCAGGTGGCGCCCGCCGCCCTGGTCGCAGCGCCCATCGTCGTGGCGGCGGCGTTGATCCTCTCGCGTCTCTTCGGCTTCGAAGTGGCGATCCGCATCATCGCGGTGACGCTCACGCTCTTCGTCCTGCACAAATTCGTCGATTCGCTGGTGGGCGTTATTTACGACTGGAGCCATGGCAAAGGCTGGCGCGCCATGCTCAAGCCGCATTAGGGAGCTGCCGGTGCTCAAGCCATTCTTTTGCGCAGTGCTTCTCTTGGTCGGTCTTTGCGTTCCGGCTGCGGCGGAAGACCCGCGTCCGGCCGGCTACATCATGGCGTATGAGCTCAAAGGCGCCGATGCCGAGAAGGGGACAGTCGTCGTACGCGACGGCAAGGAGCTCGCACCGAAGCTGCTGATGCCGCTTTACGACGATGATTCCGTCTTCATCCGCGATGAAGCGAGCCGGATCACGCTGAACCTGGCGCAAGAGGGCAATCTCGTGGTCTCGGGCAAGCTCATGCGCAAGGAAATCGCGGGCGAGATGCCGAGCGGCGATGACGGTTTCGATATTATCGGGCAGATCGCCGAGATTCTCTTCAGCCATGACGATGATGATTCACTCTCCGTCCTGGTGGCCAAGGGCGGTGGTGAGATGAAGGCGCCGCTCGCGATGCGCGGGCGCAATCACGTGCTGCGGAATTCGCAGCCGTTGCGGGTGACCTGGACGGGCGGCGAGGGGCCTTTCACGGTCCTCATTGATGAGGGCAAGGGCGGCAAGGCCTTCGCCGAAACCGAGCGGGTGATCGAGATCCCGATGGCCAGGATCGGCGGCAGCAAATTCGCGGTCATCGTGACGGATGCCAGGAAGCGGAAATTGCGCATCGCCTTCGACCTGCGTAAGGTCGCACCGAAAGCGCCGGACAAGGTCAAGGCCAGGGAAAATCGCGGTGAGGTCGAAGCCGTCTGGCTCGCGGCGCAGCAGAACGGCGCTTGGCGCTTCGAGGCGGTGCGCCAGTTGCGGGCGTTGCCGCAGGACAAGGTGACCGCCGACCTGATCGCGGCGCTCGAAAAAGGCTGGCAGCCGAAATAGCTAGGCCGTCGACGCCATCACCGCGGCGGTGTCGTAGTATTCGTGAAACTCCGTGGCCTTGCCGCGGTTGAAACGCCACAGATCGGCCTTGGGCGAAACAAAGCTTTTGCCGGTCTTTTTGTTGGTGAAGGAGATGTCCGCGAGCACCAGCACGTACGGGCCGCCGGCGACATACTCCTTCACTTTGTAATAATTCATCTGGAAGCCCTCCACCAATCCACGGAAGTAGTCGCGTACCTCCTCGCGGCCCTTGTGCGTCTTGGTGAAGGCAACAGGATCGGCGCCGGCGGAGAGCGAGCCCCAAAGAACATTGGGCGCCAATGTCGCGACAATCGCATCGGCGCTGCCGCCCTTGCTCTTCTCCCATTGGGCATAGAGTTTCTTGAGGGTCTTCACATTATTGGCCGCTGCTGCGGTGACGCCAGTCGCCGTCTGCGACTTGCCCGACGTGTAGAAAGGCTTCGGCTTTTGCGGAACGGTGCAGACGCCCTCGGGGGAGCATGCCGCGTAAGCCTGATGATTGTCGAAGTACTCGAAGAAGTCGGTGATCTTGCCTTTCTTCAGGCGCAGGATGTCGAGCTTCGGCGTATGCACGACCTTGCCCGTATGCTTCTGCTTCCACGCGCATTCGCAGACAACCGCGACCGTATTGCCCTGCACCAGGAAGGTGCGGACATTGTAGAAGATCATCTTCCAGTCCTGCTCGAGACCCTTGAAATACTCGCGGATCCTGTCCTTCGTGCTGTGGTCGCTGGTGAACAGCATGGGCTGCGCCCCGGCGCCGATCGAACGGAAAGAGCCGTCATCCGCCATCAATTCCAGGAATTTTTCGGCTGTCGATCCCTTGCCGCGGTCCCATGCCCGGTAATGCGACCTGATCTGATTCACGATCTTTGATGACATGACACTTTTCCCTTTGAAGAGCATCAGGCTGGTATGAAAGCTGCTTTGGATCATTCACTCTAAGCCGCCGTCGCCATCACTGCGGCGGTGTCGTAATACTCATAGAACTCTGTCACCTTGCCGCGGTTGAAACGGCAGAGATCGGCCTTGGGCGTAACGAAGGTCTTGCCCGTCTTCCTGTTGGTGAAGGAGATCTCGGAGAGCACCAGCACGTAGGGGCCGCCGGCGATATATTCCTTCACGTTGTAATAGTTCATCTTGAACGCGGATTCCAATCCACGGAAATATTCCCTCACCTCGTCTCGGGTCTTGCGCGTCTTGGTGAAAGCAATAGGATCGGCGCCGTCGGCAAGCGAACCCCAGACCACACTGGGCGCCAGGATGCCGATCGACTCATCGGCGCTGCCGCCCTTGGTCTTGTCCCATTGGGCATAAAGTTTCTTGAGCTTCTTCACATTATTGGCGGTCGCTTGCGTGACGCCGCTCGCCGTCTGCGCTTTGCCCGGTCTATAAAGCGGCGTTGGTTTCTCTGGAACGTGGCATATGCCCTCCTTGTGGCACGCGGCGTAGGCTTGGTGGTTATCGAAATACTCAAAAAAATCGGAGACCTTGCCCTTCTTCAAGCGCATGATGTCGAGCTTGGGGGAGTGGACAACCTTGCCCGTATGTTTATGTTTCCAAGCACATTCGCATACGATCGCGACCGTGTTGCCCTGCACGAGAAAAGTACGGACATGGTAGAAGACCATCTTCCAATCGCGGTCGAGCTCCCTGAAATACGTTCGAACCTTGTCCTTCGTCGTGTGATCACGCGTGAACGGCATAGGTTGGGCACCCGCGCCGATCGAACGGAAGGAGCCGTCATCAGCCATCAACTCCACGAACTTTTCGCCCGTCGACCCCTTGCCGCGGTCCCATGCCCGATAACACGATCTGATCCGATTCAGGGCCTGTGTTGACATGATACTCCCCCTCCTGCCTGAGGTGGTGCCCTTCTAACACAAAATTGCCGCTAGGTCATTCTCGTTATTATGCCGCGGCCGCGACCGCTTTCGCGGTGTCGTAATATTCGTAGAATTCCGTGGCCTTGCCGTGAGCGAAGCGCCACAGATCGGCCTTGGGCGAAACGAAGATCTTACCCGTCTTCCGGTTGGTGAAGGAGACCTCTGCCAGCACCAGAACGAAGGGTCCGGCGGCGATATACTCCTGGACCGTATAGTGATCCATCTGGAAGGCCGATCCGAGCTCCTTGAAATACTGGCGGACTTCTTGACGGCTCAGGCGCGTCCTGGTGAAGGCGACGGGACCGGTGCCGGCGCCGAGGGAGCCCCAGAGGACATTGGGCGCCAGCACCTTGATGAACGCGTCGGCGCTGCCGCCTTTGGTATCGTCCCATCGCGCATAGAGCTTCTTGAGCAGCTTGACATTGTCACGGGTCGCTGTCGTCGCCCCGCTCACCGTTCGTGTTGAGCTCCATTTATAGAGCGGCTTCGGCCGGCGCGTGTCGACGGTGCCGTCCGGCACGCAGGCCGCATAGGCCTGATGAGTGTCGAAATACTCGAAGAAGTCGTGCATCTTCCCGTTCTTCACCCGGATGATGTCGAGCTTGGGCGAGTGGACGATCTTGCCCGTATGCTTGTGCTTCCAGGCGCATTCGCAGACCGTGGCGATCGTGTTGCCGTCGACGAGAAACAGACGGACAGTGTAGAAGATCATCTGCCAGTCGCGGATCAGCTCCTCGAAATAGGCACTGATCTTTTCCTTGGTGCTGTGAGGGCGGGTAAACTTCATCGCTTCGACGCCGCCGCCGATCGACCGGAAAGTCGCATCGTCGGACAACAGATCGACGAAGAGCGCTCCGGTCTTGCCCTTGCCGCGATCCCACGTTTTGTAGCGCGTCTTGATCTGGCGCAGGATCTTCGGTGTCATGACGCGCCTCGCGATGCTCTAGGGCCGCACATCGAAGGTGAAGAGAGCCGAGCTCATGGCGGGACCGCCTGTCTCATCCTCCTGGATCGAGGCGGCGCGGGTCGCCGAGCCGGTGATGCCGCCGAGCAGGACTTTGAGCGATTTGCCCTGCGCCGAGCCGCGGGTGGCGGATCTGTCCTCCACGCTTCTCGTCTGCTGCATGGCCGATAAAGTGGGCTGGATCAAGGAGCACATGCTGGGCGCGATCTTGGTCGAATCCTGCGGGATGGCAAGGATCACCGCATTCTCGGTGCCGATCGCGGCCGGCTTCTTCTCCTTGGCATCCCAGGTATTGATCTGGATGGTGTAGGTCACTTCGCCGGATCCCGAATAGAGTGTTCGCACGCAGCCACGCGCTTTGTCCTGGTTCGACAGCGGGAAAACGCCGCCCAGCGCATCGACGTAGAAAGCGGCGATATAATAGGTCTGATCTGTCTCGTTGGCGATCTTGAAGCGCACGGTGTCGCAATTGCCCACACCTTGCGGGGAGAAGGCGGCGAGCGACTTCTCCGGATCGGTCTTGTCGGGCTTGCCGCAGGCAGTCGAAGGATCGGCGCTCTTGTCGCCCTTGCGCGCGATGGTGGCGGTGATCTCCGGCCGGTCGGCATTCTCCTCCGGCGACGATCCGACGGAGGCGGCGAAGCGGATCAGCTTCTCGGCGCGCGACAGCGACCAGACCGCCTGCTTCACCTTTTCGGCGAGCGCCTTGGGATCGGCGTCGATCGGAAGGCTCGGCGTCTCGCCGAAGCTGCCGGCCGTCATGTCGAGCGGACGGTCGGGGCGCATGATCCAGAGACGGCCGTTCTGAACCCTGAGCAGCACATCGCTGTCCGGATTGCCGGCTTCGCCCAAGGCGATGCCGATCTCGGAAGAGCCCGAGTCCTTGCCGAAGGCCCTCTCGACGGCTTCCGACACCGTGTCCGACTGAGCTTTATCGGTGAGATCCGCCTGGGGCGGAGGCGACACAGCGAAGCGGAAGCTCACCGCCTGTTCGGTCAGCCTGACGGCGATCGGACCCTTTTCGATCTTCTCCGCACCCGGCTCCCAGACAATGTTACCGGCCTGGCTCGAAGCCGCTTCGGCCGCGGTGATCTCGGCCTTGCCGATCGGCGCATCGCTCTTGCCCGGGGCATAGAGAGCGACGCGCGAGCCCAATTCGAAGCCATGCAGCACGCCTTGCGGAATGGTGATCGCTTCATCGGCCACCAGCGACGTGATGAGCCGCGGGCCTTTGCTGCTCGCACCCGGTACCGGCCGGTCCAGCACGCCGTCGAAGACCGGCTGCGGCACGCGGCCGCCGGAACGGTCGGTCGTCAGATCGGCGGAAATCTCGCGCGCCAGATCGGCGAAGGTCTGCGCGGTGCCCTGGGTCAATGCATGGTGCAAGGCGTTGGTGAAGACGCCCATGCGCTGGGTCTTGCCGTCGCCCACCATCGGCAGGCTGTAGCCGGCGAACGGACGCTCGATCGCCTCGTCGAAGGCATCGACGGCATAGAAGCCGACGAGGTCGTTCTCATTCTTGCCGACGATAGCGCCCTTGCGGGTGCCGCCGCGTGTGGCGCTTGCGCTGCCTGCCGTTTCGCTCTTCTCCGGAACGCCGAGCGCGGCCGGGTCGATGGAACGGGTGACGCTGTCGCCCCTGGTCACCGTGCCCGAATGACAGGAGTCGATGATCGCCCAGACGAAGGTGCCCTTGGCGCGGATCGCATCCAGCTTCTGGCCGAGTTCGTCGTCGACGAGCGCGTTCTTGATGCCCTCGCCCGTCGGGTCATAGGCGCCGACATCGGAAGGCAGGAGCACCTGGTCATAGCCGTCGGCCTCGGGCTCGATCTCGGCGGCCGGATCATTGTCGGGCTGGCGGGTGCCGTGGCCCGAATAATAGAAGACGAAATCATCGTCGGGCCCGGTCTCGGCGGCGATCTTGTCGAAGGCGGCGCGGATATTGCCAATGGTCGCCGCGCCATTGAGGACCGGATAATCGGCTCCTTGCGGGACGCCGTCGCTCAGCACGGTGATGTCCTCGGGCGCTACGCCGCGCGATTTGAACAGGCGCCACAGGATCGAGACGTCGTTGCGCGGGCCCAAGAGGTCGCGAATGCCCGATTCCTCATTGTAGTCGGCGACGCCGACCAGCAGCATGCGGGTCTTGGCCTCCGTGGCGGAGGTGAGACCTGAGAGAGCGAGGAGGACGCTTGCCGTGCCGGCGAGCAAAAATTTCTTCATCATGGGATCAGCGCACCAGGGCTTGAGGGGAAATCGGGTAAGGAATTCGGGCGTGCGCGTGACCCGCGCCTGCCGCTCGCCGGTCAGCCGCTCGACACGGCCGGAAAGCCATAGATCAAGTTCCGAGATTGTCAATTTGCCGTCCTTAAGCAATCCAGCGGTTCTGTCTTACCGGTCGTCGCCAGGCGATCTTAGACTCTAATGCCCTTGGGGCAAGTCAGATATGCTCGGCGTTTGTGGCGGCAGAACGGAAAAAGGCGGCCGGTTTTGCGACCGCAATTGATCGCTGCCCAGCGCGAGGGCCATAATGGGCATATGACCTTCGCCATACCGGAACGGATCGGCTGGGCGGTCGACATCGTCGCCGCCGAGGGCTCCGATTCGCTTTTGGAGGTCGGCTGTGGCCGCGGCGTTGCGGTGGGCTTGGTCGCGCCCCAACTGACGAGCGGTCGAATCCTCGGCCTGGATCGGTCGGCGAACGCCATCGCTGCCGCGAGGAAACGCAACAGCACATGGGAGGCATCGGGCAGAGCGAGCTTCGTTCATTCGCCGTTGCGCGATCTTGTGGGTGACGGCAATCGCTTCGACAAGATCTTCGCCATCAATGTCAATCTGTTCTGGACGGATCCCAGCGCCGAGCTTCCGGTGGTCAGAAAGCGCCTGAAGGAGAAGGGAACGCTCTATTTGTTCTACGAGCCGCCCGAATCCGGCCGCCGCCAGGAAATCGCCGACAAGGTCGCCGCCGGGTTTTCAGGCAGTGGGCTTGTCATTCGGAAAACCATAGTGAAGGACGTGCGGGGTTCACCGCAACTCTGCCTGATCGCGGGCCTTCATCGCTAATCGGAGAGAAAAATGCTGCAGACCACATCCTCGATCACCATCACGCAGCCGGAAGACTGGCTGACCGCGCCCGAGCGCTTCGCCGGCGAGTGGCAAGGGGCTGCCCGAGGCGCGCAAATCTGCGTCATCGCCAATCTGGTCGAGAAGGTCGGCGCGGGGGTCGGCCTGCATAGGCATCCCTACGCCGAGACCTTCGTCGTGCGGAAGGGGCGGGTTTCCTTGATGATCGGCGACGAAACCATGGAAGGCCGCGAGGGACAGATCTTCGTCGTTCCCGCCGGTGTGCCGCATGGCTTCAAGAATGCCGGGCCCGGTCCTTTGGAGATGATCGATATCCATGAGAGCGGCAAATTCATCACCGAATGGCTCGACTGAAATCTCGCGACCGATCCAAGTGACGGGTCCCTTCAGGCTCGAACTCTCGCGCAGAGCAAAGACACCTCTCGCCGAGCAGATCAGCAACGGCATCGGCAAGGCTGTCCGGGAAGGCCGGCTTGAGCCCGGCGCACGCTTGCCGTCATGGCGCGATCTCGCCGCCCAGCTCGGCGTTGCCCGCGGCACCGTCAAGACCGCCTATGAAAGGCTGATCGATGACCGGCTGATCGTTGCCTCGGGTCCGGCGGGCACGCATGTCTCGGCCGAGCCGCGTCAACCGAGCTCGCGTGAAGAGGACATGGCCCAGGCGTCGCTCGCAGGCTTTTTCGCCGGTTTCTCTCAGCCGCCAAAGCTCTTTCAATTGGGTGTGCCCGCCCAGGATGCGTTTCCCTTCAAATCCTGGGCGCGCATCATGGCGCGCGCGGCGCGTACCGTCGCCGCCTGGCCTGCGAGCTATCCCGATCCCCGCGGCGAGCCGGAATTGCGCCGTGAGATCGCCTCCTACCTGGCGCTGGCGCGCGGCCTGCATTGCGCGCCCCGGCAAATCTTCATCACCGGCGGCTATGCCGGTGCGATCGGTCTCATCGCCCAAGCTCTCGATCTCAAAGGCGCCACCGCCTGGGTGGAAGAGCCGGGCTTTCCGGTCACGCGCAAGGCGCTGGAACTCGCCGGCGTTGCGATCGCGCCGATCGACGTCGACGGCGAGGGCCTCGTGGTTGCGCAAGGCATCGACAAAGCGCGCCAGGCAGCGGTCGCCGTCGTGACGCCCGGCCAGCAGGCGCCACTCGGCATGGTGCTTTCGCCGCAGCGGCGAGAAGAACTCATCGCTTGGGCGAGGCGGGCCGGGGCATGGATCATCGAAGACGATTATCTGAGCGAGTTGCAGCTCAGCGGGCGCGCGGCGCCGGCTCTTGCCTCGCTCGACCGCGACGCCCAAGTCATCCATTTCGGATCGTTCTCGAAGACGATCAATCCCGCACTACGCCTCGGCTTCATCGTGGTGCCGCAAGAGCTGATCCCGCGGTTTGGCGATATCGCGGCCTGCCTGGTGCCGGCCGCCAATGCCACGGCGCAGCACGCGATCGCCGAGTTCATGCGCGACGGACATTATTTGCGCCATCTCCGGCGGATGAAGAAGCTCTATGCCGCGCGCCGCGATGGATTGATGGCGCTCTTGCGCGACGTGGCGCCCGTCGAGGCCATGGCCGGTCTTGCCGTCCTCGTGCGTCTGCCGGAGGGAGCCGATGACGTCGGCATCGTCCGGCAAGCGATCGGTCTTGACATGCTGCCGCGCGCTTTGTCGCCCTGGCATGCAACGGAGCCGGCGCAGCCGGGCCTGCTTCTCAGCGTGACCAATGCCGCCGGCCCCGGGCTCGAGAAAACCTGCGCCAAGCTTTGCGAGCTGATCCGGTCATCTTCGTGATGGTCCAGGATTTCCGCTCATTCTTGGTGCTGGGACTCGGCACGCCAACACGGCATTCTGCTGCCTCATAAACTACGGATCGGAATCATGGGCGTTCGCGTTTTTCTGGCCGGCGCGTCGGGTGTTGTTGGTTTGCCGCTTGTCAAGCTCCTGGTCGGCGCCGGGCACCAGGTGACGGGAATGGGCCGATCGCCGCAATCGGCCAAGACCATGAGCGCCCTCGGCGCCGATTATGTCGCGGTCGATGTCTTCGATGCCGAGGCGCTCGCTCAGGCGATCGTCGCGGCGCGTCCCGATGTGATCATCCATCAATTGACGGATCTTCCCACGCGCCTCGATCCGAGCCTCATGGGCGAGGCGGCCCTGCGCAATGCGCGGATCAGGGAGGAGGGGACACGCAATCTGGTACAGGGCGCGCTCAGCGCCGGTGTGCGCCGGATGATCGCCCAAAGCATTGCCTGGGCCTATGCTGAAGGAAAGCCGCCCTACACCGAGAGGGACCCGCTCGATGTGGATGCGCAACGGACCAAGCCCATCACCATGCGCGGCATCATCGCGCTCGAGACGCTGGTCCTGAGCTCGCCGCCGCTCGAGGGCGTCGTCCTGCGCTATGGCAATTTCTATGGGCCCGATACCGGCCGCGACAAGCCTGAAGGCCCTTCACCTCTGCATGTGGAGGCGGCTGCCTACGCGGCGCTCTGCGCGGTCGAACATTGGCAGCCCGGCATCTTCAACATCGCCGAACCGCGAGGGGAGGCCACAAGCCGCAAGGCGATGGACGCGCTCGGCTGGCGCGCCGATTTCCGCCTGGCAGAAAGGACAGCGTGATGAGCGATATTCATGTTCCGCAACAACCGAACAAGTTTCTCAAGTTGAGTTTGCCGCTTCTTGGACTCGTGGCTGCTTCGGCCGCGATTTTCTATGTTCATGGATCATCCCGACAGGACCTGAATCATCCCGGCATGACCATGAGTGCCGATGCCGGAGACAAGGGTATCGCAGCGCAGCGTCCGGCAACCATCGTCCGGCCCGTCTCTTGCGAAAAGCTGCCCAATGTGCCCGGCAAGTCGATCACTACCGTGGTGGTGGAATTTCCACCCGGCGCCTATTCGCCGCGCCACCGCCACCCAGGCTCGGTCACGGCCTTCGTGCTCAAGGGCCAGGTGCGATCGCAACTGAACGACGGCCCAGCCGAGACATTCGGCATCGGACAGACTTGGTTCGAGCCGCCGGGCACGATCCATATGTTCGCCGAGAATGCCAGCATGACGGAGCCCGCCTCGCTTCTCGCCACCTTCATTGCCGAAGACGATTGCGGGCCGCTGACGATATTCGAGTGAACGCTAAGCTCGGTCGAGACGGGCGTGGGCGCGGACCGGGAAAGTGCCCATGTCCTTCACCTTCGGCGGAACGGCGGTGAAACGGAAGCCCTCCGCCGGCAAGGCGCCAAGGCCGGTCAAGTGCTCGACGATCGGGATCTCGGCGGCAAGCAGGACCGTGTGGACCGGGCGTGTGCCGCCGGTCGTGTCGTCGATGTTGAGGGAATCGATGCCGACCAGGAGTGCTCCCTGATCGCGCAGATAGACGGCGGCCTTCTCGGTGAGGAAGGGATGACCCTCGAAATACTGATCGGTTCGCCAGTGCCTGTCCCAGCCGGTATTGACGAGCACCGCGTGGCCGCGGCACGTGACGGGGACGAAATGATGCCAGTCGATGGCGCGTTCCTCGGCACCTGTCACGCGCACCACGACGGCCGGGATGTTGCTCACGCGCTTGAGTGCCAGCTCGGAGAGGTCATGGCCGTCGGCATAACGGTGGAACGGCACGTCGATATAGGTGCCGGTATTCGACACCATCTCGATCTTGCCGATCTGGAATTCCGTGCCCTCGGCATAGATCTCGCGCGACCTGGCGCGTGAGAGATGATCGCAGATCAGGGGCGCCGGCAGGCCCTTATAGGTGATCATGCCGTTCTCGATCGTGTGGCTGAGATCGATCAGATGACCGCTCGCGCCGCGAGTCTCGGTCACGGGGGCAGGGGAAGCCTGGCGCTTGTGGCGCTCGGCGATGATCTTCTTGTTGAGGATGCGCACCTCGCCCACCATCAGAAGACGCATGTCGCGGATGATATAGGCGGCAAGGGCGTCATCGGCGATGTCGTCACCTTCGATGTCGAGACGGAAATCCTGGCCCTGGATGCCGCCGCCATTCGAGAAATCCACCTCGAAATCGAAACACACGCGCTTCTCGGTCATGGTGCTCTCCTGTTCGGACCATATGTCATGTCCATGCTGGAGAGCGCAACGGCCTATTGCGCGAGGATGCGGGCGAGGAGCGGGCGATAAATGTTGGCGCCCGTCAATATCACACCGACCTTCTTGCCTTTCATTCGCTCGCGTTCCTGGAGGAGACCGGCCAGCGGCACGGCGCCCGCACCTTCCGCGGTATTGTGCGTGTCCTCGTGATAGAAGCGGATCGCATCCGCGATCTCTTCGTCGCTGACTGTGACGATCCGGTCGGCGCCTTTGTGGATGATGGCGACGGGCTCGGGCTTGGGGACCCGCACCGCGACACCGTCGGCAAAGGTGCCGGCGCTGTTCGTCGTCACCACTTGGCCCGCCTTGAAGGAGAGTGCATGGGCGGGCGCGTTCTCGGCCACCACGCCGACGATCCGGGTCTTGAGTTGCAAGAGATCGCGGGTGCGGATCAGGCCGCATATGCCCGAACCCATGCCGATCGGCACATAGACCGTGTCTAGATCGGGTAGGGCAGTAAAGAATTCGAGCGCATAGGTCGCGACACCGCGCATCAGCTCGGGCAGGAACGGCTCGATGACGAAGAGATCGCGCTCGCGCGCGATGCGCGCGGCGCTGTCATAGGCGGCGCTATAGTCGTGGCCGGCCTCGATCAGCTCGGCGCCGAGCGCCTTGAGGGCCTTGTTCTTCTCGGGGTTGTTGTTCTCAGGCACGACGATGGTGACGGCGAAGCCCGCTTTGCGGCCGGCATAGGTCTGGCTGAGGCCATGATTGCCGACGGTCGCCGTGATGATGCCGCGCGGGACCTTGCCATAGCGGCCCTTCTTCAGCGCATCGGCGAGAACGAGGCCGCCTCTCACCTTGAAGGCGCTGGTCGGCAGATGGTTCTCATGCTTGACCCAGACCTCGGCACCGCTGCGCTCCTTGAGAAGCGGCCAGGCGATCTGAGGCGTCGGCGCGAAAGACTGGCGCACGATGCCGGTGGCGTCCTCGAGCTCCGCGCGGCTGAACAGGAAGGGCTCGATATTGACCGTCATCTGGACCTCCGGAGGGCTTTGGGCGGGCGCAAAATCTCGCTTGAAAGATCAGTCCGAGAAATCAATAAATGGGAGATAGATCATTCCATATCGGAATAGGCATGCAGATCCCCCGGCGGCTTCTCCCGCCCATCCACGCGCTTCATGCATTCGAGGCGGCGGCCCGGACGGGCAGCATCTCCAATGCGGCGCGCGAGCTCGATCTCACCCAAAGCGCCGTCAGCCGCCAGATCAAGGCGCTCGAGGACCAGCTCGGGCTCGAGCTCTTCGTGCGCGACAAGCAGACCATCCGCCTCACGCTCGCCGGGCAGAGCTATGCGCGCGACATCCGCGAAGCCCTGCGACGGGTCAGCACCGCTTCGCTCAATATCCGCGCCAATCCCTCAGGGGGCTCGCTCACCCTCGGCATCCTGCCGACCTTCGGCACGCGCTGGCTGGCGCAGCGGCTGCCGCGTTTCGCCCTGCACTGCCCAGGCATTCACCTCAACCTGTTCTCGCGGATGACGCCTTTCGACTTCAATCTCGATTCGATCGATGCGGCGATCCATTTCGGCAAGCCCGAATGGCCGGATGCCACCTTCACGCCGCTCTTCGGCGAGAGCGTCCTGCCGGTCGGCGCGCCCGAGTTGGTGACCCGCTATTCATTCAAGTCGCCGGAAGACATCCGCCAGGCGCCGCTCCTGATCCTGCTGTCGCGGCCGGATGCCTGGGAGCGCTGGCTGGCGCGCCAAGGCGAACGCGACGACGACATTCGCGGCATGATGTTCGACCATTTCGAGATGGTCATCCGTGCCGCGCGCAGCGGTCTGGGCTTAGCCCTCATGCCGACCTTTCTGATCGAGGAAGAGCTCACGGCGGGCCAGCTCGTGCCGGCCTTCGCGCAAGCACAGCCGAGTCCGGAGAAATATTATCTCGTCAGCCCAGCGGAACGCGGCCACTACGCACCGCTGGTCGCCTTCCGCGATTGGCTGGTGGCTGAGGCCGCTGTTGTGTCATGATGATGCGGTCGTGAGCGAGTAGGGGCCGAATGGGTACCGGGCATACGCATGGGACGGGAGCGTCCCCGGGGACCGCCGCCGGGCGGCACAAGGGCAAGCTGGCCTGGGCGCTGGTGCTGACCGTTGCCTTCGTCGCCGTCGAAGTGATCGGCGGGTTGCTGACCGGCAGCCTGGCGCTCCTCGCCGATGCGGCCCACATGCTGACCGATGCGGGTGGGCTCGCTCTGGCGCTGGTCGCCATCCGTTTCAGCGAACGGCCCGCCACGCCGCAAAAGACCTATGGCTATGTCCGCATGGAGGTTCTCTCGGCCCTGGTGAATGCCGTGGTCCTGCTGCTGCTCACGATCTATATCCTCTATGAGGCCTATCAGCGGTTCCTGCATCCACCGGAGATCCTGAGCGGGCCCATGCTGGTGGTGGCCGCGGCGGGCCTCCTCGTCAACATCATCAGCATGAAGCTCCTGTCGGCGGGATCATCGGAAAGCCTGAACGTAAAAGGCGCTTATTTCGAGGTGTTCAGCGACATGCTGGGCTCGCTCGGCGTCATCGTCGCGGCCCTTGTCATCATGTTCACCGGCTGGACACCGGCCGATCCCCTCATCGGCGCCGGGATCGGCCTGTTCATCATTCCGCGCACCTGGATCCTCCTCAAACAGGCGATCCATATCCTCATGGAAGGAACGCCGCCCGAAGTCGACATGGCGCTCCTGGAGCGCAAGCTCCTTGCTATCCCCGGCGTCACGGCCGTTCACGACCTTCATGTCTGGACGATAACCTCGGGGCTCGATGCGATGAGCTGCCATCTGGTCGTCGCCGACATGACGCGAGCGCGTGGCATTCTCACGAATGCCAACGAGCTGATGAAAACGAGCTTCGGCCTCGACCATACGACGATCCAGATCGAGGATCAGGCGCTGCGCGAGGCGGAAGGGGAGCTCAAAATATAGCATCGGCCCGAAAAGTGCGGGCGGTTTTCGGATAAGCCGATGCGCAAAACTGAGTGGCTTGCATTTTGATAGTGACCGGCCTATGCCCTTCGCATGCAACCGAAGAAAGCCTTTGGAGTCGAATGTCCGGTGGCGCGCTCGCTCGAATGCATCGGCGAGTGGTGGAGCATCCTCATCCTGCGCGACGCCTTCCAGGGCTTTACTCGCTTCGACGAATTTCAGAAGAGCCTGGGCATCGCGCCCAACATCCTGTCGCGGCGTCTGGCGCATCTGACGGAAGCCGGCCTGTTCGAGCGCCGCCTCTACAGTGAGCGGCCGCCGCGTCACGACTATGTGCTGACCGCGAAAGGCCGCGATCTATTTCCAGTGGTGATGGCGATCTTCGCCTGGGGCAACAAGCACCTGGCCCCCAAGGGCGAGACGGTCCTCATCGCCTCGCGCAAGACCGCGCAACGCCTCGATCCGATCCTGGTCGATGCCCGCAGCAAAGAGCCGATCACGCTCGGCGATGCCGCTCTCATTCCCGGTCCCCGGGCCACACCCCGGACCCATCAGCGCCTTGCCATGATCCGGGCCATGCGCCCGGAGAACGCCAACCCGAAAGGATGAAGCCATGCGCCGCATCGTTGTCACTGGTCTCGGTCTCGTCTCGCCTCTGGGCTGCGGTGTCGAGCTCGCCTGGTCGCGCCTGATCGCCGGCCGATCGGGCCTTTCGACGTTGCCCGAATGGGCGGCATCGCTGCCGGCCAAGGTCGCGGGGCTCGTTCCGGCGAAAACACAGGATCCGGAAGGCGGTTTCGACCCCGAGAAGGCCGCACCGGTTAAGGATCATCGCAAGATGGATCGTTTCATCCTCTTCGCCCTGCTGGCGGCGGCCGAGGCGATCGTCCAGGCCGGGTGGCATCCGGCCGACGCCCATGAGGCCGACCGCACGGCGACGATCATCGCGTCGGGGATCGGCGGCTTTCCGGCCATGGTCGAGGCGGTGCGCACCACCGACCAGCGCGGCGTCCGCCGCCTGTCGCCCTTCACCATTCCCTCCTTCCTCGCCAATCTCGCGGCCGGCCAGATCTCCATTCGCCACGGCTTCAAGGGACCGCTCGGCGCGCCGGTCACCGCCTGCGCGGCGAGCGTGCAGGCCATTGGCGATGCGGCACGCCTGATCCGCGCCGGCGAAGCCGATGTCGCACTGTGCGGCGGCACCGAGGCCTGCATCGATCTCGTCAGCCTCGGCGGCTTCGCTGCGGCGCGGGCGCTGTCGACAGGTTTCAATGACCGGCCGAAGCAGGCCTCGCGGCCCTTCGACAAGGGGCGCGACGGCTTCGTCATGGGCGAGGGTGCGGGCGTGCTGCTGATCGAGGAGTTGGAACATGCGCGTTCGCGCGGCGCCACGCCGATCGCCGAGATCATGGGCTATGGCACCTCGGCCGATGCCTATCACATGACGTCGGGGCCCGAAGACGGCGAGGGTGCGGCTCGCGCCATGGCGGCCGCCTTGCGCCAGGCTCGCATCGCTCCGGGCGATGTGCAGCATCTCAATGCGCATTCGACGTCGACGCCGGTCGGCGATCTGGGTGAGCTCGAAGCCATCAAGTCGGTGTTCGGACGGGAAGGCGGCATCGCCGTCAGCGCCACCAAATCAGCCACCGGTCATTTGCTGGGCGCGGCGGGCGGATTGGAGGCGATCTTCACCATTCTCGCTCTGCGCGACCAGGTGGCGCCGCCGACCCTCAATCTGAACGATCCCGATGACGCAGCCGCGGGTGTCGACCTCGTCGCCAATAAGGCGCGGCCCATGACCATGGATCACGCCATCTCGAACGGCTTCGGCTTCGGCGGCGTCAATGCCAGTATTGTGCTCAGGCGATGGACGTGATTGACTCGATGGAGTGAGAAAGACAGGAGGCTTTGGCGTGTTCCTGGTTTTCGAAGACAGGCCGTCAGACTCGCCCTTCATCGAAAGGGTGTGGCACTGCCATAGCGAGCGCGCCGGCCTCTTCCATTCCATCGCCTCGCCGCATTGGGAAATGGCGGTCACCCGTCATCGCGGCAGGACCTATCTCACGATCCGCGGCCCCGAAACAAAGGCGACGATGGCCGATTGTCCGGCGGACGGGGAATGGCTCGGCATCCGCTTCAAGCTCGGCACCTTCATGCCGAAGCTGCCCGTCAGCCGTCTCATCGATCGGCAGGATGTGGATCTGCCCTCGCTTTCCGATCATTCCTTCTGGTTCGAAGATGACGTTTGGGAATATCCGAGCTTCGAAAATGCCGAAAGCTTCGTCGCGCGTCTGGTGAAGAACGGGTTCGTCTCGCGTGACGGCGCCGTCCAGGCGGCGCTTGCCGGTGACCATGAAGCGCTTTCCTTGCGCTCCATCCAGCGGCATTTCCGCATGGCGACCGGCATGACGCAGGCGACGTATCGCCAGATCGAGCGTGCCCGCCACGCCACGCAGCTTCTCAGGCGCGGCGTGTCCATTCTCGACACCGTCCATGAAGCGGGCTTCTTCGATCAGTCGCATCTCGCGAGGTCAATCAAGCGGCTCATCGGGCAAACGCCGGCGGATGTCCTGAGCCAGGAAGAGCAGTTGTCGTTTTTATACAAAACAGCCTCGCATTCGTGAGGCTATGGTCGGCGCGCTTTACAGGGGGAGACGCGCATGCCGAAGATCAACACCTATCTTTCCTTTGACGGAACGGCGGCCGAGGCCATGCGCCATTATGAAAAAGTTCTCGGCGCCAAGCTCGACAACCTCATGCGCGTCGGCGACATGCCCGATGCGGCGCGGATGCCGGGAACATCCCCCGACAGGGTCCTGCATGCGCAGCTTTCCTTTGCCGATGGCGGCGTCCTCATGGCAAGCGATCGGATGGGCGGTGGCGCCCATGAGGGCATGAAAGGCTTTTCCGTGGCGCTCACCTATGAATCGCCCGAGGAGGCAAACCGCGTGTTCAATGCCTTGGCCGAGAACGGCATGGTGCTCTTGCCGTTGCAGCCTTCGTTCTTCGCCAAGACCTTCGGCATGCTGATCGATCGCTTCGGGACACCATGGACGATCAGCGGCGGTGGTGTGGCACAACAAGGGTGAGCAGGGGGACAGGATGGCCATGAACAGCAAGACTACAATCTGGGCCGGCTATGTGTTGAGCGCTCTCGTCATCCTGTTCATGGTCTTCGACGGCGCCATCAAGCTGGTGCCGATCGCAGCCGTCACCGAATCGAGCGCGGCGCTCGGCCTTCCCACGAGCATCGGCTTCGCGCGCGGCCTCGGCATTCTGGGTCTCGTCTGCACGGCACTCTATGCCTATCCGCGGACCTCGGTGCTGGGCGCCGTGCTGCTCACCGGCTATTATGGCGCAACGGTTCTGACGCATTTGCGCGCCGGCAGCCCGGTCTTCAGCCATATGCTGTTCGGCGTCTATCTCGGCATCCTGGCCTGGGGCGGGCTCTATCTGCGCGACGAAGGATTGCGGGCGCTCTTCCCGGTCCGCCGCGACTGATGAAGCTCAAGCTTGTGGCGTTTTCGCCACGGTGAGATGCGTGGCGGCGGGTGTCGAGATCCGCTCGGTCACCGCATAGCCCAGGGCCGGCAGGTCGATGCCGGCGAAGAGATTCTCGCCTTTGCCGAGGAGGACCGGCGACACGGCGATATGCATGTCGTCGATGAGTTGGGCGCGCAAATACTGGTGGAGGGTGGCGACGCCGCCGCCGATCCGCACGTCCTTGCTCTTGGCGGCCTGCTTTGCCTGCCGCAGAGCCGATTCGATGCCGTCGGTCACGAAGTGGAACACCGTGCCACCTTCCATCGGCAGGGAAGGACGCGGATGATGGGTGAGCACGAAGATCGGCACATGATAGGGCGGGTTGTCGCCCCACCAGCCCTTCCAGCTCTCATCCGGCCACGGGCCCCGCACAGGCCCGAACATGTTGCGGCCGAGAATCCAGGCGCCGACATTCTCGAAGCTACGCTTGGCAAAATCGTCGTCGGTTCCGGTCTCGCCGCCCTCCTTGCCCTGTATCGACCGAAAGGTCTTGGTCGGGAAGATCCATTGATGCAGGGACTCGCCATTCTCACCCAGCGGATCGGCGAGGCTCTGGTTCGGGCCGGCGCCATAGCCGTCGAGAGAGATCGAAAAGGCGCGGACAATCAGCTTCGACATGGGGGAACTCCATTTTTTCAATAACCAGTTTTATTATGCAACTGGTTATAACCAAAGTGATTGCGAAATGCAAGCGGTTTCTGCCCGCCAGGCCGCAAAATTGCCACCGAGCCTTTCAAACCTCGGGGAAGGAGATTCTGCAAAATGCCGAGTGCCCAATTGCGGCGGCTGCCTGCTCGCCACGTCAATATTCTGGCCGGTATCGCCCTGCTGGGCGTTGCCTGTCTCTCAGCGCCCGATGCTGAGACGCGCAGCGTCCTGGAGCTCTTGCGTGTCAGTCCGCTGCGGATCATGTGCTTCACGACGCCTTGCCCGCCGTGGAATGCGATGGCCATCTCACAGGGCGCCGAGGCTCCGGGGCCGCATCCGCTCTATCTCGGCCCCTTGCCGTCTCTGCGTGGACCGAAACCCGTGATACGGCGCATCGCCGCCCCCTGGCGAAACAAAGACTGCGTGATCATTCGCGGCAGATTGGAAAAGTCCGGGACATCCGCGGTCTTGTTCGTCCGGCGCATCTTGCGCTCGTGCTGAAGCACCATTCGCCCTCGCGCATTCATCGACAATGACTATAATCGGAAGCAAGCGGCGGTAAATGGTCCGGAACAAGGAGGCTTTCCATGGGGATTTCACGCGCTATCTTTGTCGCTATCTCGGCTTTGGCCATCGTCGCGCTCTCGCAACGCGCGCATGCCGATGAATGCGACAATGCGCAAGGCGGCCAGGCGGGGCTGAATGAGTGCTATGACAAGGTGTTCAAGAAATCGGACGCCGAGTTGAACAAGCTCTACAAGCAGATCGAGGCTCGGCTCAAGAGCGATGCCGACAGGACGAAGCTCTTGGTGACGGCGCAGCGCGCCTGGGTCGCCTTCCGCGATGGGGAATGCAACTTTCAATCCTCCGCTACTGCGGGGGGCAGCATCGGTCCGATGATCTATTCGATGTGCCTCGATACTGAGACGAAGAGCCGGATCGAGGACTTCAAATCCTATCTCAAATGCGAGGAAGGCGATTTGAGCTGCCCGGTCCCGGCGAATTGATCGCCGCGGCTTGAGGCAGGCTGCTTGGTTTGACATTGGAGGCTTGCCCATGATGAAGACCTACACAGGAAGCTGTCACTGCGGCGCAGTGCGCTATGAAGCCGACATCGATCTCGACCGCGGGGTCGGCAAGTGCAATTGCTCGATCTGCTCCAAGACCCGCAGCTGGAGCGCGATGATCAAGCCGGACGCGTTCCGGCTTCTCGCTGGAGAAGACGCGCTCAGCGACTATCAGTTCGGGACGAAAAGCGCGCATCATCCGTTCTGCAGGAATTGCGGCGTGCGCCCGTTCGGGCGCGGTTATATCGAGCAGATCGGCGGAGACTATGTCTCTATTCATTTGTCCACGCTCGACAACGTAACGCCCGCCGAATTGCTGGCCGCGCCGGTCACATATTTCAATGGGCGGGATAACAGCTGGTGGACGGAGCCGGAAGAGACGCGCCATCTGTGACCTGATGTGAGCCCAAAGCCGGTCCAGAATCCGGACTGCCCCGGCGTGCCGCCTTGCGCTACTATGGCGTCATGACGGGATATGGCCAGTTCTGCTCGGTCGCGCGCGCCCATGAAGTGCTGGGCGGGAGATGGACCTTGCTCGTCGTGCGTGAGCTCCTCAACGGCAGCCGGCGCTTCAACGACCTCCGCCGCGGAATCCCCCGCATCTCACGTACCATGCTTTCGGAGCGCCTGCAGGCGCTGGCTTCAGCGGGCGTCGTGACACGCATCGATGGCGGGCAGGGGCCCGAATATGAGCTCACCGAAGCGGGCAGGGAGCTCGCCCAACTGGTGGGCCAGCTCGCCCAGTGGGGTCAGCGATGGCTGCCGCGGCGAGCCAGCGATGAAGATCTCGATGTCGAGCCGCTCTTGATCGACATGCAGAGACGCGTCCGGTTCGAGGCGGTCCCCAAGGAACCGTTCATCATCCGCTTCGATATTGCCGGCAGTCAGCGGCGCTTCCTGCTGATCAGCCCCTTGGAGGCTTCGCTCTGCACCCACAATCCGGGCTTCCCGGAGCTGGTGCGAGTGAAGGCGCCCCTTGCCGCCCTGGTCGCCTGGTGGCGCGGCGATGTGAGTTTCCTCGCGGCGCAAAGGATGGGCTTGTCGCTCAACGGAACACGGGCGCTGACCCGTTCCTTCCCGGCGTGGTTCGACCGGTATCTGTTCGCCGGGATCGGCCCCATGCGCGACGGCAGGAGGTCGTCTGCCGCATGACCGTCAGGATCGTTCGCCTCGGCACACCGCGCCACCGGCAAGAGGGAACGCGCATCGGCGCCGTGCGGCGTCCGCCGCGCGGTGTGCGAAAGGAACGCTACGCAAAGGACGACTGGTTCGACGTCTGGTATCCCGAGCTCTCGCCAAGCACCGATCTCGTATCGAGAGCCCTGGCCGCGCAGACCGATGCCGAATGGAAGAATTTCGCGCGTGCCTTCCGGGCCGAGATGAACGAGCCGATGCCACGGCGCACGCTCGACCTTCTCGCGGCCCTTTCACACGATGCGCATTTTTCGATCGGCTGCTATTGCGAGAACGAAGGGCGCTGCCATCGTTCGGTGTTGCGCGCACTTCTGGCGGAACGCGGCGCCCGCGTCGCCTGATCCATCAGGCGGTCCGGATTCCGTACCTCACGCTTGGGGCCGCCTGGTCCATAGCTCCCGCATTCGCTGTTCGCGGAGGAATGATCCATGGCGGTTGCGACTAACATTCTCGAAGCCATCGGCCGCACGCCTTTGGTCGAGCTCAGGAGGATCGTGCCGTCCGGCCATGCCCGTGTCCTGGTCAAGCTCGAAGGGGCGAACCCGACCGGCAACATGAAGGACCGGATGGCGAAGGCCGCCATCGAGGCCGCGGAAGCGGATGGGAGGCTGAGGCCCGGCGGTACTGTCGTCGAATATACCGGCGGCTCGACCGGCGCTTCTCTGGCACTCGTCTGCGCCGCCAAAGGCTATGGACTCAAGATCGTCACCTCCGACGCCTTCAGCGCGGAGAAGACTCGCACGACGCAGGCCTTCGGCGCCGAGATCATTCTCGTTCCGAGCGACGACAAAAGGATCACCGAGGACCTGATCCGGCGGATGATCGATAAAGCCCGGGAGATCAGCCGGGCGCCCGGGCATTGGTGGTTCGACCAGCTCAACAACAAAGATGCGGCGGCGGGCTATCATCCGATGGGCGAGGAAATCTGGACGCAATCCGGCGGGAAGGTCGACGCCTTTGTGCAGTCGGTGGGTTCCGCTCACTCCCTCAACGGTGTCGCGAGAATCCTGCGCGGGCACAATCCGGATCTGCATGTCGCCGCCGCCGAGCCGGCCGAGTCGGCCGTGCTGTCCGGCAAGCCGAAGGGCGCCCACAAGATCGAAGGCATCGGCATCGGCTTTCTCCCGCCGCAGTGGCGACCGGACGAGGTCGACGAGACGATCTCGGCCACGACCGAGGAGGCCGTGCTCATGTGCCGCCGCCTGGCGCGGGAGGAGGGCATCTTTGCCGGCACATCGTCAGGGCTCAATGCGATCGCGGCGCTGCGCGTGGCCGAACGCCTCGGCTCCGATGCGACCGTGGCGACGATCATGATCGATTCCGGTCTCAGATATCTGAGCACGGATGTCTATCGGTAAGAGGAACCGGCAATGCGGCGCCACGACCTGTGCGATCTTGCAAATTCGGGCTGCAAGATTGCGCTCTCCTCTAACGTTCATTCGTCTCCTATCTTCCGGGCATCACTGCAAGATGGAGGTAAATCATGGGTGCTCCTTCTCCCGAATTTTCCAATCTATGGCTGGCGCGCGCGTTCAATGCGCAAGATGTCGAAGCGGCGGCGGCGCTCTATCATCCGGACGCCGCGATCGTTCAGGTGGACGAGGTCCATGGCGGCACCGTCATTGCGCGCGGCGCCGACGCCATCCGCGCAACCATGGCCGCCTATATCGACCTGAAGCCGCATATGGACGTCATTACCCACCACGTCACGATCGCCGGCGACTTCGCCATGACGCGCTCGCAATGGCTGATCACCGGCGAGCACAAGGACGGCAAGCCGATCGAAGTCCATCATCACGGCATGGAGGTGCACCGGAAGGGTGCCGATGGCAGCTGGTACTTCTTCATGGATCATCCGTTCGGCGCCGACGCCGACTGGGCCGTCGCGCGACCGCCGCGCACCGATTGAGCTCGTCGGTGGAGAAATACCTGCCGGCCCATCGTCGGTACTGACGATCTGTAAGCTATTCGTAAGTCCAGCTCCATCACGCTTCGTCCGGTATGGACCCCGATGAGCGAAAGGATAATGCGATGAGCACGACGACCCGAACCCGAGGCGGCGTCTGCCAGGACTGGAACAACCGGATTCAAGCCGAAAGGCGAGAGCTCGATCGATTGCAGCGTGAGCTCGACGGCAACGTTGCCCGTCTCAAAGAGCTGGAGCAGGCGCCCCATCCGGACCTGGCCCAGATCGCGGCGCTGAAAGCGCGGATCACCGTGCTCAAAGCCCGGGTCGAGGAATTGACCGCCGGCATTGTTGCCGAGGAAGCGGACTACGAATTCTTCTGCGGTTAAGTCACATGCGGGGCGCGCTCGGCTCGTCCGGCGATAAGGTGCGTTCCGCTGCTCAGTCCCGCCGGTCCGACAGCCGGCGGGGTTTTTCTCGGAAAGCTGCCCGAAAATAACTGTGGCGAGGGCAGGCGCGACGCCTGACCCTTCATCTCGTCGTGGTTCCTCAGAACCGCTGCCCGAGCTTGCTCAGCATCCCTTTGCAGCTGGGAGACAAGTCAGGAGCGTGCGACACGAGGCAGGACAGTGCGCCACCCCCGAGGATGCGTATGCCGGCGCAGAACTTGCGATAGTCGCCGCCGCAGGCCTCGCGCATGACGAGGAGTTCCTGGCCTGGCTCCAGCACGATGACGACCGGCTTCGACTGGCTGCCGGTAGTCGCCTGTGGGGCTGCTGCTCCGCCGCTGCCGCCTGACGTCGTTGCGGAGCTGCTGGGCGCCGCAGCGCCGTTGCTACCGCCCGAGGTCGATGCCGATCCGCCGGTCGCCGCCTTCACCGCCTGCTGGCAGGAGGCGGAGAGGCTGGCGATGTTCTTTTCCAGACACTGAAGCGCGGCCGCTCCGCCTGTCGGGACGCTGGCGCAATAGGTGCGGTAGTCGCTCTGGCACGACGCGCGGATCGCCTGCTGCTGGGCCTGTGTCGGCGTCGCTTGCGCCTCAGCGATACCGCTCAGCATGGACGCGGCCGCCAGCATGATGACAATAGAGTTCCTCAAGGCTTCCTCCCTCTGGAAAGGCATGAATTGGAAGTGGTTGCGGCTCGGCCGAGGACGCGGGCGACCACTGGCCGGCGCAGCCAGACTGCACTTCTTACGTTGCGGAAGCAATACTGGATTGAGATTCAATGCTTGGAAATTTTCGGGGCGTCGCGCCGCCGCAAGGAGCAAGCTTGAAGTGAATGTTGCAGTGGTGCGGCAAAGGCAGAAATTCTCGCCGGCATCGATCTGCCTGTCCTGTGCGTTGCTCTCCGAACGACAGGCCGGAGCCGAGCTTCGGATCATCAGACAGCGCACTGACAAGTCAATCAGCGTCGGTTCTTCTGTCACAAGCGAGAAGACGGATGACGAAGAGCTCGTTTTCCCCGCCTCAGCCAACCTAATCTCGTGATGCTGCCCTCTAAGGCTGGGTCGTAGACGGCTGAGTGGTGGACGGTTGAGTGGTTGTGGTGCCCTGTTCGGTGGTCGATGGTTGGGCGGGCTGCTCGGTCGTGGTCGATGGCTGGGCCGGCTGCTCAGTCGTGGTCGTTGCGGGTGGCGCCGTTGCTTCTCTCGTGCCGCCGAACCAACCTGCGGGATAGCCGATGATGAGCAACAGGACGATGACGACAATGACGCCAATCACGATATTTCGCGTGTTAGGGTTCATGGGCTCAACTCCCTCCGTTCGCCTAACGTGACGTGAGCATTGTGGCGTTTTTCAAGTCGGCCAAGGTCCCCCCTGAACTTTTTCGTTCTCTATACGTTCTTCTGATGCTCTCTGCTCTTTCAAAACCCTGAGGCAAATAGAAAACCCCGCCGAGGGGACAGGCGGGGTTTTCCTTGTAGGGTTCCGCTCGCTTCGGGGAAAAGCTTGCGGTCGGGATTGCATAGTAACTGTAGTGCCGACGAAGAATGGGGAGATTCTTGTCCGTCAGCGTCTGGATGTTACCGAGCTTGGGATCGATATCAAACTGGACCTTGGATCGCTTTACTAAACCTTCGGATAGGTCTGACGAGGGGCCGGGAGTATGGCGGGCCAAACCCAAGTCACGATGGGTCGTCCTCGTCCGATGATGCGCGCTCCAGAGCGTTCAATATCTGCTCCATATCGGAGAGGTCGTCAGTTTGAGTGGTCTCGAGATCCTGAAGGATGCATTCCGCTTCGGTCGGGTCCTTGCCCATGGCTACCAGCGCGGCAACGATCTGCTTTTGCGCTTCGACATAAGCTGCGCTTTGCTTGGCGTGCCGCTGCGCCGCTGCCAAATACTCAAGCAGAACTGCTCTTTGCATGCGCCGGCCCTGACAGCGAGGCTCGCCAGCAACGGCCGACCGGATACGGCGCGATCCGGCGAGCCTGGCCTTTCCCGCGATCCCCGGAGAGGGATCATGTCCGGGGAATGTGAGACTGGGCGCCCTAAGGGAAGGCTGCCTTAGCATAGGTGAATCGCAGGTCCGAAATTTCGCGCCGAAGATCCGCACATGGCGCGAAGCATATTTCGGAACTTCTCGAGGAGCCATCGCGTTGGCGCACGCACGAGGGAGGGGTTGCGCCATGCATCTCACAGATGTTTCCGCAGAAGACAGCAGGCAGCTCTTGGCGGCACCCAATGCCATGTCGATTGTCGCGCTGGAGCGCCAGAACCTACATGAAAAAATCGTTCGCCTGCGCGCGCTCCGGGAAGCGGCAGGGGCCGAGGCGGAAAAGGGGCTGACGGACGAGAAAGTTTCAGTGCGCCGTAGGTGAACCGGCATCCTACCGGGGGAAGCGGCGGACCTTGAAATTCGTCACGCTGACGCCTGATGGTGTGTCGATGATTACTCGACAGGCCGACCCGATCACAACAGTCTCCGTAAATCAAGGCGTGCTCAGCGCCTCGTTTTTCCGGTCGGCTTTCGTCCGGTTCGAGCAGCGTCATGGCGAGGGTGAAGCCGATCTTGGGCACGCCGGCTGTGATCGCACCGTCGACGACGTTGCCGTGGAGCAGGGAGAGGCACGAAAGGCTGGAAGCTAGGCTGGCCAACACAAACGGTATATCGAAGAGCCCCGTCGGCCACGGCCGGCGGGGTTTCTCGTTTACCAGGCAACGGTGTAAAAGGAGGTTCTCCGGTGGCGCGTAACTCTCTGGCATCAGGATGACACTGGTCCTCACCATACAAGGACGGGAAGCGGTTTGGCTCCTTGCCGATCGCCGCCTCTCATTTGCGGGCCGACTGCCGCGGGATGACGGTCGAAAAGTGATGTGTCTCGAGACGTCCGATGGCGTCGCTATTGTCGGTTATGCCGGTCTTGGGAGCACAACTCTTGGGACAGAGCCTGCCGATTGGATGGTTTCAGTATTGAGGGGGCGCAATCTGCCGCTCGAAGAATCGCTCGGTACAATTTCGAGAGCAGTCAGGGAGCAGTTTCCGCGTCATCTACAAAATATTCCAAAGCGCTTTCCAGCGAAGCACGCGATAGTCGCAACCGCATTCGTGGGTGACCAAGTTCGCTGCTATTCGATCGAAATTGAACTTCGTGCGAGCGGTGAACCGTATTTTCTTTTTACCAGGCACATGAAAGCGAATGCCGAAGTTCCTGTGGTTGGCGTCGCCGGCAGTGGAATGCCCTATATTTTGAGGTCCGGCCCGTGGCGCCGTCCTTTGCTGAGACTGGTGCGCAGCTATGACAAGGGCAAAGTCCATGCGCGGACCGTTGCGGATCAATTGGCTAAATTGAATGACGAAGTTCACAATGGAACCCCGGATGGAACGGTTGGCCCCAGATGCGTTGTTGTGTGGCGCAATCGCGTGGATGGCATATACCAAGGTGGCGGAGGCCATCAATTTTTTATATCAGGCAAGCGCGAACGGGAGAAACCGCCGCTTCCATCGATTTCGTGCGGCATGGATGTAGAGGCCGTGTTTAATGCGCTCCTGCCCCACATGAAAGAACATCTTTCTGCGGCGCTGAAAGGTAAACCAACAGCCGTGGATGAGGCGCAAATTCATGCAGACTTAGCCAAGTTGCCTGACAAGCCTGACGAGCGCTTGCGATAGCAGAGACTGCATATGGGTATTGTGTCATCGAACGTTGGCAAACAATACTGATCACAACGCGAACGGGCAAGAGTCAAATAAATCCGTAAGCTGAACTATCTTTCTTACACTTGGCGTGCTTAGAACCGATCTCCACAACAGATCGAGGTAAACATGAAACTCGCATCCTTCGAGGTGCCAGCCAATGTTGATGTCATTCTTTGGCTCATCCACAAATGCCCTGGACTTTCTGAAAGCGAGATTGCGGACCGCCTTTTTGGTCGGGATGTACAGCAGCTTGTAAATGGCGATGTTCGCCTGCTGCTCAACAAGGAACTGATCGAACGGAGAGGTGAAGGGCCGTTTCGGCTATATCCCGTCTAAGCATCACGCTTACTAAGTCCGTCGGTTCAGTCTTCGCTTGGCGGGCTTTCTACATGAAAAAACCGTTCGCCTGCGAGCGCTGCGGGAAGCGGTAGAAGCGGAAAAGGGGCTGACTGAGAAATTGGGTTCGAGAAAAAGTGCTTGAAAAAGGTGGCTCCCCTGGCCGGACTCGGAGAGACCAGAATTCAGCATATTAACACTATCGGATACTCTGCGTGCAATTTGCCTCTATGCGTGCCCCGCACCACCTTCTTTGGCATTCAAGTCCCCTCACTCTGCTCAGCAGATTGTGTTCACTTACCCATTGCCAACGTGTCCACCTTCCGCCTTGAGTGCTTCGAGGAACTTGCTTGCTTCTTTCAAGAAGTGATGCCAGTTCGGCACTGTCTTGCCAGCGGCTTGTATGGCGATCTCACCCGTACGAATTGCGTCGACTTCACCAATACTGTCTCCATATGGATCATGGCCAGCTGCACGGCGTAGAGCTTTGGCGTCCTTCGAGACTGCCTGATCATGGCTTGTCATGCCTCACCTCTTTTCCATTGCTCATTTCCGCCCCTTCTTTAGCCCAAGCTCAACCAGCCGGCTACTCGCCGCGCCCCACAATCGAACGGACCACGTTTACCGGTACCTCGAATTCTCTCGCTGTAAAACTTGCTCATGTACTGCGCGGAGAGCAGGCCGTTCGGTATGCTGGCGCCAACCCGACAGTAGAGTCTGTAAGTGCCGTCCTGGAAGCCAAGCAGCATGCGGCGACTGCCGGCGTCATAACAGACGCGGGTGATGAACCCACTTCCAGTGTCATTCTGGCATTCGTACGGGGCGAGATCGACTTTGCCTCGGTCCGTCATAACGACAGGGTCTCTGTTGGCTGAAGGCGCACACCCGGCGACCGCGAGCGCAGCCGCAACGATCAACTGACCTCTCAATGTCGCTAGCGCTGTCATCGTTTCCCCTTCTTCAGGCACCCAACCGACCGGCCTGCGGATGCTTCCCGGACCAAGAAAGCCCAAATCCAGGCCCGTGGTCAATGGAAGGCAGCTCCCCGGGAAGGGAGGCGCTTGACGAAAAAACCAAAGAAGCAGAACGTGCCGGGCAGAGCGTGACAACTCCCGCGGATGGCCTTGCCGGGCCATTTGCACCACGGCATGGGCGGGGCGGATCCTTGCCAGGATCCAATTCTGACTACTGAAATGACCGTGCCGTTGCCGCACGCGCCAACTCGCCAACAAATTCCAAGATGGCCAGGACCGCGGCGCGGAAAGCCGGCGGAAGGCCGAGGCGTTCACAAGCGATCGACGACTTCGCGGAAGTGCTGACTGGCGATTAGGAATACTTCTGGCTGAAACCGCCGAGCTATTCGACTAGCTAGACCAGCGCTGGCGGTGCTTTCCGCGGTGCTCAACTATGGTTGCGCGCCAGCCGGGCCCTCATCGGCGCACACTGATATGGCAGCATCCTGACCCTCGTCCCTGCAGACAGAAAGGTCGGTCAGATCCGTGGGCAGGCCGTTATGCGCTTCGACCAGTTCGATAAGGTTTGGGGTTTCGTTGGAATCCATGGGTGCTCCCTCCGCCACTCGTCGTTACCATAGCATAGGCGCTCAAGGTATCAAATCCGCGCACTACCCGCGCACCTTCGCCGCCAAGCGAAATGCGAGTGCGTACAACTGGCGTACAACGACCGAATTTGGGGCCAGTAAAAGAAAAACTAAGTGCTTGAAAAAGGTGGCTCCCCGGGCCGGACTCGAACCAGCGACCCAGCGGTTAACAGCCGCTTGCTCTACCGACTGAGCTACCGGGGAATGGCGCCGCTATAGCAGAGGTTTTTCCCGGCTTCAAAGTCTTTTTGACGGCCATCGAAAAGGCGTCATGGCGACCCTATATTTCTCCCGCCAACAGACGGGTCCAGGATGCAAATCATTAAATTCGGTGGGCGGTCAATTCCTCTTCCCGGCCATCCGGTGATCAGAATCCTATTGGGATGCCTGCTCCTCCTCGGCGGCGTCCTGGGCTTCCTGCCGGTTCTTGGCTTCTGGATGGTGCCGCTCGGCCTCGTCATCCTCGCCGTCGACATCCCGATGGCCCGCCGCCTCAAGCGGCGCGTCGATGTGCGGCTCGGCCGCTGGCTGGTCAAGCGGTCGCCCAAATGGGCGCGCCGCTTCGGCTTCTCCATCGGGCAGAGGCCCGTGTGAGTTTCCCACTTCGCACAAGTATCATCGATGCGCCTCTATCCTCGCTGCGTCGCCGGATATGCGAAGGATGCCCATGAAAACCGACCGCGATATCGACAAGACCTATCCGCGTTCCGAGTTCATCGCCAAGCTCAGGCGGCTGGCCGATGCGCTGGAGGCCGATGAGCCGTTCGAAATCCAGATTGCCGGCGAGCGAATCCATGTGCCGGCGCGCGCGGTCGTCTCGATCGAGCATGAGCGCGGAGAGGGGGCTGAGGAGATCGAATTCCAGTTGCGCTGGCAGCCCTTATGAACCTGCGTGTCTGCAAGGCACCTGACGTGCACGTCGTTCTCCGACGCATGCCGGAACAGCCTTCGCAGCACTTCAGGCGTTGCTGTCACGGGACCGATGAAGTTACTGGCGTGAAAGGGGAATTTGGAGGCCTCGCCCGGAATCGAACCGAGGTACACGGATTTGCAGTCCGCTGCGTAACCACTCCGCCACGAGGCCTTGGCCGGGGCTTATAGTCGAAGCCCGCGACAACTACAATGTGTTACGATTGGCAGATGGACAGACACGACCTATTTGGTTATCAGCAGCTTATGACCGATTTTGCTCTCGCCCGCTCGAAAATGATCGAATCGCAAGTGCGGCCCAACGGCATCACCGACGGCCGCATCATCCAGGCGATGGCGTCACTGCCGCGCGAGATCTTCGTGCCGGAAGCACATCGCGGCCTTGCCTATATGGATGGGGATATCGCGATCGGCGCCGGGCGCTCCCTGATGGAGCCGATGGCACTCGCCAAGCTCGTGCAGCTCGCTGAAATCGAGGCTGGCGACCATGTCCTCCATGTCGGATGCGGGACCGGCTATGCGACGGCGCTGCTTGCCGCCCTCTGCAAGTCGGTGGTCGCCATCGACGAGGATCACGCTTTCGTCGAAACCGCGCGCGCCAATCTCGCGCGTCTGGGCATCGCCAATGCCGAAGTCCATCAGGCGCCGCATGCGGCCGGCTGGAGTGCCGGGCAGCCTTATGACGCCATCCTGATCGATGGCCGCGTGCCGATCGTTCCGCCCGCACTGTTCCAGCAGTTGCGGGATGGCGGGCGGCTGGTCGCCGTGGTCGGTGACAATGACGTCGCCACCGCGACCGCCTATAATCGTCATGATGGGGCAATCAGTTCATGGCCGGCCTTCGAAGCTTCGATCGGACGCCTGCCAGGGGTCGTTGTGGACAGGCCGGCCTTTGTCTTTTGATTGGGGTCCGATCTTGCGCTAAGATCGAAAGTCGGGCTCGAAGGGAACATAAAGTGAGTTTTGGGCAAATGGGGCGTAAGCGGGGAGTTGCGTGGGGAATCGCGGGGATCGTGGCCCTGCCGCTGTTGTTCGCATCTCCTGCCGTCAGCGCCGAAACTCTAGCCGAGGCTCTCGCCAGCGCCTATTCCGGCAATCCCACCTTGCGGGCCGAACGGGCCCGCCAGCGGGCGACGGATGAACAGACCGCGCAAGCGCTCTCCGGCTGGCGACCGCGCATCGATGCCGGTGCCGATGTCGGCGTCACCAAGACCGATACCGACCCCAATCCAACCGGAACGCAGACCGGGACGGAATATCCGGCCGATTTCTCCATCACCCTGACGCAGCCGGTATTTCGCGGCTTCAAGACCGTTAAGGGCGTCAAGCGGGCCGAAGCGACGGTCGAAGCGGGCCGGCAGAATCTGCTCGCCGTCGAGCAGCAGACCCTGTTCGATGCGGTGCAGGCCTATATGAATGTGATCCGCGACCGGCGCATCCTGGCGCTCCGCCAGCGCAATGTGACGGTGCTGCGCGAGCAGCTGCGCTCATCGCAGGAGCGCTTCAATGTCGGCGAGGTCACCCGCACCGACGTGGCCCAGTCCCGCGCGCGGCTCGCCCTCTCGGAATCGACGGTGGCGGAAGCCAAGTCCAATCTGGCTGCCAGCATTGCGACCTATGCCAGGATCATGGGCCATTCGCCGGGTTCGCTCAAATATCCGAAGCTGCCGAAGTTGCCGAAGAGCCTCGAAAGCGCCAACGCCACTGCCGAGAAGATCAATCCCAACATCCTCGCCGCCGCCTTCACCGCCGAAGCGGCGCGGTACAATGTCGGCGTGGTCAAGGGCGACCTCTTGCCGACGGTGACCCTTCAGGCCGCCGGAACGCGGACCATCCAAGACCTGGAACATGTCGATGAGGGGAATGTGAACCAGTTGAGCCTGTTTGGGCAGGTGACCGTGCCGCTCTATGAATCAGGCAGCGTTTATTCGGCGGTGCGCGAGGCCAAGCAGACCGAAAGCCAGCGGCGCATCGAAATCATCGGCGCCGCCCGCACGGTCAGGGAAGCCGTGGTCACGGCCTGGAACTTCCTGATCGCCTCGCGCGAGACCATCGTCTCGTCCAAGGCTCAGGTCTCGGCCAACGTCCTCGCGCTCGACGGCGTCAAGCAGGAATATCTGGTGGGATCGCGCACCACGCTCGACGTCTTGAATGCCGAGGCCGAGCTTCTCAATTCGCAGGTCATCCTGGCGCAGGCCGAGCGCGACCAGATCGTCGCGGCCTATCAGATCCTGGGCTCGATCGGCCAGCTGACCGCCCGCCAGATCGGCCTCGGCGTCGATTATTACGACCCGATCGAGAATTACGACAATGTCCGCGACAAGTGGTTCGGGACGGGCGTCAAAACGATCGATTGACCCTCCTTCGCTAAAGCTTCGGAGGGTTCCCCCCTTCAATCCTGCGAAGCGCGTTAGCGCGAAGCTGGATAACTTGCGGGCCTAATTTGCATGGGCGGTTGATTTGGGCAATCTTGCCCATGCGTCGGCGCAAAGTGAGTCGCCGGCGACGGGATCATTTCAATGAAGCACGGGCAGAAGCCGGTGGAGCCCAGAATGGAAGATGTGCTCGCTTCCATTAGGCGGGCCATAGACGAGAACGCGCATGGCCAAGCCCAGGACCGCCTCGGTGGATCGATGGCGGAGTTCAGGGTGAAGTTCGACAAGCCGGCCAATCAGGAAACCCGCACGCGGCGCAGCTATGATCCTGCCCCTGCGGCCGGCGCCTCCCAGCCGCAAGGTTTTGCCGGCATATTGAGCGGCAGCAGGAAGAGCTATGGTGAGCTCAGTCCCCCACGCGAGACCTTTAAGCCTTATCAGCCGATCAAGCGGCCGGAGCCTACCGCTGCGCCAAGCGCCGATGAGGGCCAACGCGTGTATGATGGCTATTATGGCGCACAGCTCGAGGAGTATCCGGAGCCGGAACCTTACCAAGCTCCCGCGCCGATAACCCCACCGCGTTATTCGCCACCGCCGCCGGCAGTCATTGCCGATCATCGTCAAAACCTCTCCCAGCCTGCAGGACTGATGTCGGAGGCGAGCAGTGACGCGACCCAGGCCGCCTTCGGCCGATTGGCCGAGACGCTCACCCGGCGCGCCCTTGGCGAGCGCCCGATCGCCGACGTGACCCAGGAGCTGCTCAAGGGCATGCTGAAACAGTGGCTCGACGAAAATCTGCCGAAGATCGTCGAACGGCTGGTGCGCGAGGAGATCGAGCGGGTCGTGCGGCGGCCGCGTTAGTCTCTTACATGCCCGCACGCAATGCGGAGACATCCTCAGGCTTCACGGCCGGCTCCTGTCCACCCCACCTGGCGCGCATCCAATTGGCGAGATCGGCCAGCTGGCGGTCGTCCAGGCGCGCTGCGAAGCCCGGCATGGGCTGCATACGCTCGAGTCCCGGGAAACGCTGGGCCGGGATACCGTTGAGCACCGTCTGAATCAGGTTGCGGGCGCTGGCGAGCCGCAGCGACGCATTGGTGGTCAAGGGCACAACCACATGCGGAATGCCCTGACCTTCGACGCCGTGGCAGCCTGAGCACAAAGCCAGATAATTGCTGCGCGCTGCCGCTTCGACCTCGGCGGCGACAGCGACCGGCTTGGGTGGCTCGGCTTCGGCGGGCTTCTCCGGCAGCTTATCGAGATCGAACAGATAGGCCGAGAGGGCCGTGAGATCGTCATCGCTCATGTATTGCGTCGAGAAATGCACGACCTCGAACATCCGGTTGGTCATGGCGCCCTGCGCCGAGATACCGGACTTCATGAAAGACGGCAGAAGAAAGGGATCGAAGCCCATGCGCTCGAGGCCCTCCTTGGTGATATCGGGCGCGACCACACCCTCGAGCACCGCGCCTTTGAGGTATTCGCGCTGATTCATCCCTTGCAGGGCGTTGCGCGGCGTGTGGCACTCGCCGCAATGGGCAAGGGCGTCGACGAGATAGCGCCCGCGTGTCCAGGTCTGCGAGCGGTCGGGGACCTTTGTCGCGGTGTCGCCCGGGAGGTTGAAGAGGTTCCAGAAGGTCAGGCTCTGCCGGATGTTGAAGGGAAAGGGCAGGTCGTTCGCCTTGTTCTGAACCTTCATCGGCTCGCGCGTCATGAGATAGGCATATACGGCATCGACATCTTCCGGAGTCATCCCGCGATAGGATGCATAGGGCATGGCGGGGTAGAGATGGGTGCCGTTCTTGCCGATGCCGTCACGCAGCGCGCGATGGAAGTCCGCCCGGCTCCAGTTGCCGATGCCATCGTCCTTGTCGGGCGAGATATTGGTCGCATAGATCGTGCCGAACGGCGTCTCGAAGGCGAGGCCGCCGGCCCAGGGAGCGCCACCCTTGTCGGTGTGGCAGGCATAGCAATCGGCGGCGACCGCGACATAGGCGCCGCGCTCGGCCAGCGCCTTCATCTGGGCTAGCGGCAAAGGCTGCTCGACATCCTTCGCCACCACGCTTCGCTCGAACAATCCGGCGAAGACGCTGCCGACAGCGACGAGAACGAGGACGACGAGCGCGATCCCGATCCACAGCAAGGTGCGTTTGTTCATGTCGACGTGCGCTTTATCGAGGGTGCCCGGACCAAGCCGGGTGTCTTCAGCACGAGGTCGCGGACCGCCTCGTAATAGCGCACATAGCCGGTGCAGCGGCAGATATGCCTGTCGAGCGCATTGGTGATGGCTTCTTCCAATTCGGCGCGGGCCACGGGCTTGCGCTTCAACTCGTCCATGAGAACGGTGGCGCCGGTGACGAATCCCGGCGTACAGTAGCCGCATTGGAAGGCGAAATGCTCGATGAAGGCCTGCTGGACCGGCGACAGTTGTGTGATCGTGCCCGTCGCATCGCGCGCCGCAAGGCCTTCGATCGTGCGCACCTTCTTGCCTTCGAACCAATGCGCGCCGGTGATGCACGTGCGCATTTCCTCGAGCGTCCCGTCGTCCTTCTCGACGATCACGGTGCAGGCATGGCAGATGCCCTGGCCGCACCCCATGCGCGATCCGGTGAGATTGAGATATTCAAAGAGGAAATCCTGCATCATCATCGTCTCGGGCACATCGACGGGTTCGATCGGCTTGTCGTTGACGGTGAGCGAGAGTTTCTTCGTAGGCGTCGTCATGCCAGCGCCTCCAGTATCTTCTCCGGCGTGATCGGCAAGTCGTAGAAGCGCTTGCCGATGGCGTGGGCCACGGCATTGGCGATCGCCGGCACGACCGCGATCATGACCACCTCGGCAATGCCCTTAGGCGCATCGGTCGCGGAAAGGGGGGCCAGGATCTCCGCCGTCTGCGACCACACCGCCACGTCCTTGGAGCGCGGCAATTCATAGCGGTTCCAGTTCCAGGTGCCGTCGCCCGGACCGTCTTCGTAGAGCGGCAGATATTCCTTGAGTGCGTGCCCGACGCCCATGGCGATGCCGCCCTGGATCTGCCCCGAGACCAGGTCGGGAACGACCTGGGTGCCGCATTCCATGATCGAATGATGCGACAGGAGCGTCACGTCGCCCGATCCCGTGTCGACGACGATCTCGGCCAGCGTCGCCATGGGAGCGTAATAAGTCACCCCGGCATTGTTGCGCTGGGTCGGCGGGTAATGGACGGTGGCCCGGTCGATAAAGTGCCAGCCGTCCAATGTCATGAGCGCTTTGCGCTCGGCCGGTGCGCCGTCGCCATATTTCACGGCGAGGGCGTCGATGGGCAGTCGGCGGCGGCCCGCGCCCTGGATGTCGAACTCGGCCTCCGCCCATTGCCAGCGATTGAAAGTGTGAACGGTGACGCCGGTGACGAGGCCTTGGGTGTGCGCTTCGGCCGCAACCTGCGCGAAAGGCAAAGGCGGCATGCCGCCGGCATTCACCATGCCCTGCGCCAGGCGCAATTCCTCGCGCCGCACGGTATAGGGCGCCAAGGCGCCGCCGCCGATGCCGCGCGACCAGAGCGCCTGCGCCGCCGGCCAAATCGCGAGATCGAGCAATGCGCGCGCCGCTTCGCGCGTCGCGTGACCCAGATAATAGACGCTGTTGGTGGCGCTCATGGGCGAGGTGAAGCTCGGCGTCCAGCGCGGATTCTGCCGGCGCTTGTCTTCCTCCTCCTGTGGCATCGTATAGGGCTCTTCGGTGGTCTCGAGCGGCATTTGCGGCCACTCGACCTTGGCGAATTCGGTCTCGTCCGGCACCCGGCCCAGAATATTGCTCACCATGATGGCCTGGGAGGTCGTGGTGCCGGTGCCGATCTCGTGGGCGACATGGGCGAAACGGAGACGGCCGGCCGCATCGAACTCGATGGTGGCGAGCGCCGCCTCGGCGCCGGTGCCATAGTCCTTCTGCACATGGCCGTAGCCCACGCCATAGCGCTTGCCGGGATTGGCGGCATCGAACTCCGCCTTCTTCGCCGCGCGTCCGGCCCACAGCGGATGCTGGCGGGCTTTAAGCAGGACCTCCTCATTGCGCAGCGCGCCCGCGGGGATGGCGCCTTGCGTGTTCTTCATGCCCGACTTGAAGACATTCTTGAGCCGGAGATCGATGGCGTCCGCACCTAAGAGCTCGGCCGCCTCATCGACCATCATCTCGGTCGCCGACATGGCCTGCAGCGTACCATAGCCACGCGTCGAGCCCGCATCGACGGCGCGCGAGGCGAGGGCGGCGGCCGAAAAGTCGCTCTTCGGCAGATAGTAGATCGATTGTGCCGCCGTCGCCCCGACAAAGGCGACGGAGAAGGAGAAGTTGGCGCGCCCGCCGCCGTCATTCTTGAAGTGGCCGGTCATGGCGCGGAATTTGTGGCTGGCGCGGTCGACCACCAGCACATTGTCCATCCAGAAAGCGTGCCGCTTGAGTCCCATCTGGAACTGCTCATAGCGGTCATTGGCGAGCCTCACCGGCCGGCCGTCGCCATAGAGGCCTGCCAGGACGCAGAAGAACGGGAAGATCGAGTGATCCTTGGTGCCGTAGCCGACGGTATAGCCGGACTTGAGGTCGACCTTGGTGAGCTTGAATTTCGATTTCGAGACGAGGATCGCCGAGACCTCGGCGACTTCATAAGGTGACTGCGTCGCCATCATGGCATGCAATATGCCGCTTGCGGGATCGTACCAGACATTGCCGTTGTCGGCTTCCATGGCCGAGGCATCGACCGACTGCGAGAAATATTTGTGCCGCAGCACGAGCGCATCGGGTCCCGTGGCGGCGATCTCCTTCTCGATCTCGCCGGCGGCCCTCATGCCGCGGGCCACCGCATCACCATCGCCGGCCGGCGGCCAGGTTGGGTCGTCGCCCCTGAAGCCGCCATAGATCACAGCGTCCTTGAGCGGCGAATAGCGGTCCTCGGCAAAGGGATCGCCGCCGTCGATGCGTACATAACGGGCAGCGCCATAATGCGCCGGATGCGAGTAAGGCGCCTTACGACCGTAGCGCACGATCGTGTCGTCGAAATGCAGCAGGCGCTTGGCGGCATCGTAGCGAGCGAAATCACGATAGACGAGCAGCGCCACCGGCTGGCCGAGGAGGCGCGGCGTCTCGCCCTTGGGCACGAAGAAGACATCGCCATAGAAGCCCGGCACGGGGATGGCGATGCCGTCGGCGACGAGATCTTCCTGGAGCACGAGCCGGTCGGGCTTGAGATCATCGCCCAGCGGTCCCAGATCGATGCCCTCGAAGATCCGGTCCGCCTTGGTCGCATGGAGCAGGAAGGCGTGCGACTGTTCCTTCGGCCATCCGTCGAGATCGCGGGCGCGATAGTCGCGGGCGAAGGTCTTCTCGCCCGTGACCTTGGCGACGGCATCGAGCCGGTATTTCGGGCTGCCGTCCGGTTTCAGCCAGTCGGGGCCGGGAAGTGGCGGTGTCTCGATCAACTGGGCTTCCGCCCAGGGCGCCGGGAAAGTTACGTTGATGGCAACCCCGGCGGCGATGCCGGTCTTGAGAAAATCCCTGCGGGAAACCCTTGTCATTATCGCTCTATTCTCCCTTCGGTCGGGATGCCTGCGTCGGAGCGCGATAAGATGTTGTCGCGATTCCGAGTATCGGTCCATTTGCCGGGCGAGGCAACCGCACCGACGCTACCCGCTCCACCGCGACACGCCTGTTGAAACCCGGGACGCACTAGTGTTTAAAGCCCGCGAATATCCTCCAGAACTTCAGAAAATCATGCTCGACAAAACCTATATCCCTGCCGAAATGGAAGCCCGCCTCTACGAGGAGTGGGAAAAGGGTGGCTATTTCAAGCCGGGGCGGAGCCCCAAGGCCAAGCCCTTCACCATCGTCATCCCGCCCCCCAATGTGACGGGCTCGCTCCATATGGGGCACGCCCTCAACAACACCATCCAGGACATATTGTGCCGTTTTGAAAGGATGCGTGGGCGCGACGTGTTGTGGCAGCCCGGCACCGACCATGCCGGCATCGCCACCCAGATGGTGGTCGAGCGCCTGCTCCAGAAAGAGAACAAGACCGACCGCCGGACCATGGGGCGCGAGGCCTTCCTGAAGCGCGTCTGGGCGTGGAAAGAGGAATCGGGCGGGGCCATCTCGCGCCAGCTCCGCCGCCTCGGCGCCTCCTGCGACTGGAGCCGCGAGCGCTTCACCATGGATGAGGGCCTGTCGCGGGCCGTTCTCAAGGTCTTCGTCCAGCTCTTTCGCGACGGGCTGATCTACAAGGACAAGCGGCTGGTCAACTGGGATCCCAAACTGCTGACCGCGATCTCCGACCTCGAAGTCGTGCAGAAGGAAATCAAAGGCCATCTGTGGCACCTCAAATATCCGATCGAGGGAACAGAAGAGCACATCATCGTCGCCACCACGCGGCCCGAGACGATGCTGGGGGACTCGGGCGTTGCCGTCCATCCCGATGACGAGCGCTACAAGCATCTCCAGGGCAAGAATGTCGTGCTGCCGCTGGTCGGCCGTCGGATCCCGATCGTTGCCGACGACTACTCCGATCCCGAGAAGGGGACCGGCGCCGTCAAGATCACGCCGGCGCATGACTTCAACGACTTCGATGTCGGCAAGCGCCACGATCTTGCCCAGATCAATGTGCTCGACCAGTTCGGCAAGATGCTGCTTCAGGACAATGAGGACTTCCTGCGCGACGCCGAAGACCCGCCCGCGACCCTGGCCTTGCACGGCCTCGACCGTTTCGAGGCCCGCAAGCGCATCGTCGCGATGCTGGAAGAGCAGGGGCTCGTCGACAAGATCGAGCCGCATGTCCACCAGGTCCCGCATGGCGACCGTTCGGACGTGGTGATCGAGCCCTGGCTCACCGAGCAGTGGTATGTCGATGCCAAGACGCTGGCCAAGCCCGCCATCGAAGCGGTCGAGAAGGGCGACACGGTCTTCGTGCCGAAGAACTGGGAAAAGACCTATTACGAATGGATGCGCAACATCCAGCCCTGGTGCATTTCGCGCCAGCTGTGGTGGGGGCATCAGATTCCCGCCTGGTACGGGCCCGACGGCGAGATCTTCGTCGAGGAATCGGAGGACCTGGCGCTGGCCGCGGCGCAACGCCATTACGGCACGCGCACGCTCCTCACGCGCGACGAGGATGTGCTCGACACCTGGTTCTCATCGGCGCTGTGGCCGTTCTCGACCTTGGGCTGGCCCGATGCGACACCCGAGCTCAAACGCCACTATCCGACCGACGTGCTGGTCACCGGCTTCGACATCATCTTCTTCTGGGTCGCCCGCATGATGATGATGGGGCTCCACTTCATGAAGGAGAAGCCCTTCCACACCGTCTATATCCATGCGCTGGTCCGCGACGAGAAGGGCCAGAAGATGTCGAAGTCGAAGGGCAATGTCATCGACCCGCTCGATCTCATCGACCAGTTCGGCGCCGATGCGCTGCGCTTCACGCTCGCCGCCATGGCGGCGCAAGGGCGCGACATCAAGCTATCGACCCAGCGGGTCGAGGGCTATCGCAATTTCGGCACCAAATTGTGGAACGCGGCACGCTTCTGCGAGATCAACGGCGCCAGGCGCGATCCCGATTTCGACCCGATCGCGGCGCGCGTCACCGTCAATCGCTGGATCGCGGGCGAAGTCGCGCGTACCCGCGATGAAGTCACCAAGGCGATCGAGGAGCATCGCTACAACGACGCGGCGGGCAGCCTCTATGGCTTCGTGTGGAACGTGTTCTGCGACTGGTATCTGGAACTGATCAAGCCGGTTCTCGCCGGCAGCGACGAGGCGGCCAAGGCCGAGACGCAGCATTGCGCGCAATGGATCCTCGATCAGATCCTCCTGCTGCTTCATCCCTTCATGCCGTTCGTCACCGAGGAACTGTGGCAGAAGACAGAAGCCGCGGGCATGCTCATCGCCGCCGAATGGCCGAGCTACAAGGGCCTTGGCGATGCGAAAGTCGATGCCGAGATGAACTGGGTCGTCGACTTCATCTCGCAGGTCCGCTCCGTCAGGTCGGAAATGAACATTCCGGCCGGCGCCCGGATCGATTGCGCGATCGTCGGCGCCAATACGGAATCGCGCCGCCGGGCGGCGACCTGGGAGCAGGAGATCATGCGGCTCGCCCGGCTCAAGGCGATCACCTTCGAGGACAAGGTGCCGGCCTCCTCGGCGCAAATGGTCCTGGGCGAAGCCACACTGGCTTTGCCGCTCGAAGGCGTCATCGATTTCGCCGCCGAGCGGGCAAGGCTCGGCAAAGAGCTCGAAAAGGTCGAGAAGGACATCGCCGTGATCGAGGCCCGCCTCGGCAATGCGGGCTTCGTCGCCAAGGCGCCAGAAGAGGTGCTGGAGGAGACGCGCGAGCGCAAGACGGCGCTCGCCGCCCAGCGCGACAAGCTCAAGGAAGCCTTGAAGCGGCTGAAGTGATCAGCCGGTTGCCGCCGTTCCGTTCTTCTTGCGCCGGCGGCGCCGCGACTTGACGGGCGCCGGAGATGCGACAGGAGCACGCCGGCCGGCGGACGTGGTTCTATTCATGCCGCGCGGGAAGAGCGTGCCAATGGCGACGCCGAGGCCCAGGCCCACCGCACCCAAAAGGAGCGGGTTGGCTTCCGTCAAATGCGCAATATCGCTGCGCCGCGGCATGCGCAAATGCCCGAGATGGGCGCCTTCCGCGGTGTCGTGGGCCCAGCCATAGGCGCGGCTGATCGTCTCCCGGCCGCGGCGAAGAGCCATGCCGGCATTGCTCTCGAGGAACTGCGCGGCCGTGGTCCTGCCGGTCTTGCGTCCGGTCTTGCTTGCTTTGCGCTTTCTCGTGGTTTTCATCATGTCATTCCTTCTTCTGCGATGCGATGAGGGATCTGCCCTTGCCGCGTTTGAGGCGCGGCCGCTTGGCGGGCTTTCGTACATTGAGGGCGAGCCAGCCGAGGCCGAGAAGCAGCGGCATGACGGGCAGCGGATTTTCGCGCAGCGAGTGGCCGACGGCGTTCATCGCCTGGCCGTGCGGATCGAGCTTGCGCAGGCCGGCGTCGGCAAGGCCCAAAGGCGTCAGCTTGCGCTTGAGCTTGCGCAGGCTCTCGGCAAAATTCGCGCGCCGACGATCGGCTTCGGCCTCGAGCGCGTCAATTCGGTTCATTGAGGGCGCTCCGAATGACTTTTGCGTGGCTCCGCACCCGTCCGCTCAGCTCCTTCGGGTGCAGCAGCGACTTGACCCAGACGATGAGAAGCGCGCCGGCGATGAGCAGGATGATGGCGACAAGGAGGCTTGCCAGGACCGGGCCGAAGGGGGGCGTCAGCATATGCACCAGCATGTTGGCCAGGGTGATCGCGGCCGCGACAGTGACCATCAGTGCGCCGACGGTGAGGAGGGCGGCAAGCTCCACGCGCCGCACGCCGTTTCTGAGACGGGCCTGCAGCAAGTCCTGCTCGGCCGAAAACCAGGCGGCGCCGTCGCGTTTCAGCTGCTCGAAGGCGGCGCTCAGAGTTTCATCGCCCGGCTTGCCGTCGTCCTTCGCCATGGCCCGGCTCCTAGTTCACAGTCTTGCGCCGCCGGCCTCGTCGCTTGACCCGCCCGTTGGTTGCCGCCCGGCGGGCCTTCATCGGCACCGGCCAGCCATGCATCAACTGGGTGAAGGCGAGACCGGCCGCGACACCCAGCGTCAAAGTGGCCACCGGCTGGCGCTTGGCGAAGCCGGCAAAGTCATCGAGCATGTCGGGAAGGTCGGTTCTGGCGATGTAATCGGCGAGGTCGTCGAGACTGGCGGCGGCCTGGTCGCTGTAATGGCGCAACTGCGGGAACTCATCGAGACTCGCGCCGAATTCGCGTGTCGCGGAAGCAATCTCGACGATGCGGTCAGCACCGGCGCGCTTGCGGCTGTCGGCCAGGGTCGAGGCGAGCGAGAGTGCGTCGTCAAAGAGGCGGTTGGCAGTGGGCTTGTGGTAGCGGCTCGCCCGCTTCGGGCGCCCCCTTTTTGCTTTTGCCACGGAAAACCTCGCATTTCAGGTTGCTGTCGATGCGGGATTGAACGTTTTGCGACGGTGAAAGTTCCATCGCTCCTGCCGTAACGGCCCTGCTGCGGCTGGATAAAAGCCCGAAATATCGATAGGCCGGATGCCGGACATGCTGCTTTCGCGAAAGGTTATCCATGACTGGACCACGCCGCGTCACGATCGCCCCGCAATCGGGCCAAGCCATCCGCGTCAAGCGCGGCGACATGATCCGGATCATCGATCCGAAAGGCCAGCAGGTCGCCGATCTCTGGGCCTTCGCGCTCGATAGGCCCAAGCTCGAGTGGCTCTCGACCTCGCAGACACGCAACGCAACCGAGCGCTTGTTTCCGCTGGTCGGCGAGAGCTTCTATAGCATGAAAGCCGAACCGATGCTTACACTGATCGAGGATGCATCGCCAGGTCCGCATGACATGCTCTATCCGGCTTGCGATCAGGCACTCTACGATCACGTCGGACTGCCCAACCATCCCAATTGCCAGGACAATCTCATCACCGCCCTGGCGCGCGAGAACATCTCGATCGATTTCGTGCCCGATCCGGTCGATCTCTTTCAAAACTCCCTGCCGCAGCCCAATGGCCGCATCGACGTCCTGCCCTCGATCAATCCGCCAGGTGCTTATGTGAGGCTCAAGGCCGAGCGCGACATCTTGCTCGTGATCACCGCCTGCGCGGTCGATTTCCATCCCACCAATGGCGGCCGATGCACCGAGATCGAAGTCGAGGTCGTGCCGGAATGACCGGGTCAGCCGGCCGCAGCGTTGGCCGCGAGCTGCGGGACAATGCGCTTTGCCGCGTCATTGTCCATCGTCGTGATGGTCTCGTAGAATTTCACGATCGCATCGCATAGCCGCGAATTGTCCAAGTTCCTCGCCGGCTCGTCGACCAATTTGAGACCGGCGTCCGTCCTGAGCTGTTGCTGCCGTCGTCGTATTTCAGCTCACTTGACCGCCTCGATTTCGCTTGGACGCCAGGTCTTGTCGAAGAAGGACGGCAGCGGGCTGTAGAGTCGCAGGATCGTGAACCAGCCCTTTTGGGGATCGGTCTGAATCCAGTTACTGCGAGCGACCCCTTCAGGTTGGGCGGGGCCGAAATACACTGTAGTGCTGCCGTCGCTGGCGGCCTCGGCGGCTGGTGAAGGGTAGCTCTGGCTACCGGCGCGCGGGTACTTCTGCGGCGTTTGCAGCATCGAGCGCGTCTGGTTGTCATAGAGCGTGAAAGACCAGAACGCTGCCGCCGGCACGTCCTTGGGCAGGGTCACCTTGTAGGTCCTCGCTCCGTCGAACGGCTTGCCGTCGGAGTCGAGAAACCCCATCAGATACTGCGAGCCGACGCCGGGGATGCGCATGATCATGCCCGGCGAATCGAGCGTGTAGCCATAGTAGAAGGCGGTACGCGAATCCAGGGTACGGGCGCCGGTCGGTGGCAGCGGCTTGAACATGCCGCCTTCGAACACCGGCGGCGGCGTCTCGAAGAAGGCTCCGCCTTCCCACAACATGTTGCCCCAGTGCGAGCCTTCGTAATAGGCCCATTCCGGATGCTTCATCGCATAGCGCCAGTTGAGCGCTCGGCCCGACGCCTGTCCGACCGCGGCTGCATCCGACAGGATCTTCTTCATCCGATCGTCCGGCTTGAACGGCTTGCCGTGTACGATGCCGATCGCGGCGAGCTGGCCGGCCAGCTCCACGTCGTAGCTGGTGGCGGGCTCGTTCTGGACGTTCTCGTTGATCAGTTCGAAAAAGCCGAAGTCACTGGGCGGGATCGTGTTGAACGAACGTCCGGTAGCTTCGATGAACTTCATCTCGGGAATCTTCGGCTCGCCGGCAATGCGCACGGTTCCGTCGAGAGCCTGGGCGATGCTGGAGCCGAAAGAGCCAGGCTCGTAGGGATAGACCTTCATGCTGCGCTTGATGTTCTCGACAGCCGGCTTCGGGTCGTTGCCGACCAGGTTCGCGCGCGCGGCATAGAGCGCGAAATTGGTCTTCGCATGGGCAACAAAGTAGCCGCCCTCGGGCAGCGGCCCCTTATAGTCCGGTCCTACGATCAGGTACTTTCCGCCAAGCCCGCGATCCGGCCCCGGCGCGCCAATGTCGACGACCCAGGAGAACCACATGTCGTTAATCGTGCCGATGCCGCCCGACGGCTGCTCGATCACTACCGGGCCCTTGCTCAAGTCGAGTCCCGTCATGTAGTAGACCGTGTCGGCATTGGCGGTCAGGAACAGCGAAGTCGAGTCCATAAGTTCGGAGAAGATGACCACTTCGCCGGGCTTGGCGCCGATCTCCTCGAATCCCTTGACAAGGGCTAGCGCGGACGCTCCCCGGAAACTGTTATTGTAGACGTTGAGCGCGTTGGTGAAATCCAGCGTGTCGTAGACCTTCTGCGCGGCTTCCTCCGTCGGCACCCCGTTCCAGAAATCGAGCTTGCCCGCCCGCGTTTCGATTACGTCGGGTGCCGATAGAGATTCCACTGTTTTAGCGGGTACGTCGGACAAAGCCGGGCCTGCCGCGAGGACGAAGGCAACGCTGCTGATCAGGATTCTGCGGATCATTGTTCAGTCCTCATGGGTTCGTGATGATGATAATTGGACCATGAAAGCGTGCCGATTTCTTTGCATTTCGCGCCAATCCTGGTCACCGCCTACGATCGCCTTTGCAACGTCTCTAACGTACCGGCCGGCCAGAAACCAGGCATCAAGCAGTGGCGACAAGGGCATTTGGCTCGTCTCGTTCATGAGCCATGATCTTGGATGTATCGATTTGGAACAGAAGATCTTGCAGGTGATCGACAACCCGTTCGGCTCGAGGTTGTCACCTATGTCTTAGGTACGTTCTGTCACCCATGTGTCCGGGTCGGACACCGGCTGGACAGACTGAAGATGGTGCCGGAAGAGGGGATTGAACCCCCGACCTTCGGTTTACAAAACCGCTGCTGACGGTCGCTTCGCTCCCTGGTGCGGTTCGCTTCGCTCACCTTTTCTACCACTTCGCTGTCATTATTCGACAGTAATTACAGGCGTTTAACGGGCTATTTGATCCATCCATCCCTTTTTCTCCCACCTTCGGTTTGGTCATTACATCGCCGCTTTCTCATTACATGGTCATTACATTTCCTACCCATTCAATCGCCGCTAGGGGCTTCCCTATCATCGTGTTGGCGAATGTGGAGGGGAGGACGACAGCAAAGGAGGCGGAGGAACCATGCTAGAGACGATCACACTCAAGACGATTGCAAAGGCCCAGAAGGCTGGGGAACCGGTCTACATCTGGGACACACAACTCTCCGGCTTTGGGGCGTATGTAACCGCCAGGGGCACATCCTGGCTGATCCAGAAGTGGCAAGGGGGGAGGGGCGGCAAAGCCCAGCGGGTTGTTATCGGATCGACAAAGAACGGAATGGCCCTGGATGACGCTAGGAAGGCTGCCAGCATAGCCCTGGGCGAGGTATCCAACGGCAAGAACCTGGCTACTCACAAAAGGGAGCAAAGGTCAAAGCTTCGGGACGATCTGAACAACACCTTGCTTTCCGCCAAGACTGCGTACCTGGATCAGGCAAAGCCATCCACCGGAACGGTTTACTACCAGGATATCGAGACTACCCTTGACTGGGCTATCTCCGAGCTGGGCAACTCAACTCCCATCTCTGGTGTCACGAAAGCAGATATCCGAAAGCTGCTCAAAGGAAAGGCAAGGCAACGCAATCGCTTCGCTATCCTTCGTCCTTTCTTCAAGTGGTGCGTCTCGGAGGACTTGATTACCGTCTCGCCAATGGCTTCCCTGCCGTCTCCAAGGCCTCCAGCCTCAAGAGACCGCCTACTGGCTGACGATGAGATCAAAGCCTAGGCGAGATAGTAGCGTGCCTCGTCACAAGTAGCTTCGTCGCGGTTTGCAATATCTCCATACTGCTCAACCAGTTGGCCGGTCATTTTCTTTCCGATGCTTTCCATCGTGACAACCAGCGCTTGGAGTGCGCCGGAGGTACGGTAGTGCGCCGGCGTTCCATTCAGATCCGCAATCGCTTCCAGGGATTTCCAGTAGCTCTTTGTCGCAACAAGCTTGTTGTGGAAGTACACAAAGTAAAAAAGAGGACCAGCCTTAAACTCCTTAATAGCGTATTCAGGCAGCAATCGTTCGCTGAACTGGGCGAAGGCCGTTTTTAATGCGTTCTTGCGCTCATCTGTCTGTAAGAACCAATCCGCGAGTATCGTCGTCTCTATGAAAGCTCGCATCCAACAAGACTCCTAGCGATGGATTAAGATGCTGACCTCTCCGGGTTTGAAGTTGGGAAAGTGCTGGTTTAGTTCATTAGCAATGGTACCGCACCGATCCCAAAGCGTGAAGGCTGGGTCGTATCGAATTTCGATCGTTGACTGGGCGAGATCAAATTGCCCGATCTCAATCATGTTCACGCTCAGGGGTCATTCGGTTGTCCTTACCTTAGGTTATCTAGTCATGGGCGACAAGCCGTTTAAGTCATCGATTTATTGCCGACAAACCGACGAAAGCCCAGAGGGGAAGCCGTTCTAGCGCTATTATGCGTCGGGAAATTTAATCCGGAATTTCTATGCGGGGATTTTTTCGATCCTTTCATCCCCAAAGGAGACCCCCCGTCACCCCTTGCACCCGGGTCCCCCGGGGGGTAGCTAGGAAAAATCTGTACACTGACGGTTCAGCCTACTGATCAGCCATGTTGTCAAAGGGAAACTTCGCTACTGATGTAGCCGGGCAGGGTGCAGGGGGTCAGGATCAGGCAGGGAGAAACCAAGGAGGGGTCGCCCCTCAAGCTTTCCCTTTTGGTCATTACAGGGTCATTACATTTCCCTGTGACTTCCCCTGAGAGGCAGCCTTAGCCCCAGCTAAGCCCTTGAAAAGATGGTGCCGGAAGAGGGGATTGAACCCCCGACCTTCGGTTTACAAAACCGCTGCTCTACCGCTGAGCTATTCCGGCAACGCGTCAGGCATATAGCGGGCAGCGTTTCACCACGCAATGTCCCCGTGGATCCGGCGCCTTTGGTGGGGCGGCCAAACAGGGTACTGATTGCTGCCGGTGTAGATAGGGGGCAGGGAGATGCTCGATCAGCAAATCAAAATCGCGCGGGATCTTGGTGTAGCGGCGACGTTCGACATCGAAGCCGAGATCGCAAGACGCATCGCCTTTCTCGGCGATTATTTGCGTGCCGCCAGGGGCCGCGCCTATGTCCTTGGCATCAGCGGCGGGGTCGATTCCCTCACCGCTGGACTCTTGGCCCAGGCGGCGGTGGAGCGGTTGCGGGCAACCGGCTATGACGCGACATTCGTGGCGATGCGGCTCCCTTATGGCGAGCAGCGCGACGAGAGCGATGCGCAGAAGGCCTTGGCCGTCATCAAGCCCGACAGGATCGTCACGGTCGATATCAAACCCGCGACCGATGCGATGTCAGCCCAGATCGTGTCCGAAGCCGCTGACATATTTGACCACCCGCGCCGGGATTTCCACAATGGCAATATCAAGGCGCGCCAGCGGATGGTCGCGCAATTCGCGTTGGCCGGCGCAATGGGTGGGCTGGTCATCGGCACGGACCATGCCGCCGAAGCATTGATGGGCTTCTTCACCAAATTCGGCGACGGGGCGGCCGATGTCGTGCCGTTGACCGGACTCAACAAGCGGCGCGTCAGGGCCATCGCCCGCCATCTCGGCGCGCCGCCTGCGCTCGTGCTCAAGACGCCGACCGCGGATCTTGAAACGGAAGCGCCGCTGAAGCCCGATGAAGACGCCCTTGGCGTCAGCTATGACGACATCGATGACTTCCTGGAAGGCAAGGAAATCAGGCCCGCCGCGCGGCAGCGCATTCTGTCCATCTATCTCGGCACCGCCCACAAGCGGACGCTGCCCGTCGCCCCGGGTCAAGGATCAGGCTGAAGCCTTTGCTTTCGACCGGCTGCCCTCGATATTGGGCAGGAACCAGGTCACGAGTCCGATCAAGGGCAGGAAGGAGCAGATCTTGTAGACATAGCCGATGCTGGTCCAGTCGGCGATCTCGCCCAGTATCGCAGCGCCAAGGCCTCCCATGCCGAAAGCCAGGCCGAAGAACAGGCCGGCGATCATGCCGGTGCGGCCCGGCACCAGCTCCTGCGCATAGACGACGATCGCCGAGAAGGCCGAGGACAGGATGAGGCCGATGATGATGGCGAGCACCAAGGTCCATTCGAGATTGGCGTAAGGCAAGAGCAGCGTGAACGGCACAGCACCGAGGATCGAGAACCAGATCACATATTTGCGGCCGAAATAATCGCCCAAGGGCCCGCCGAGAAAAGTGCCGGCGGCAACCGCGGCCAGGAAAACGAACAGATAAAGTTGCGAGTTGTGGACGGACACGCCGAAGGTCTCGATCAGGTAGAATGTGAAGTAATTGCCGAGGCAGGCCATATAGACGAATTTCGAGAAAACCAGCGCCACCAGCACCGCAATCGAGAGGGCGATGCGGCGTTCCGAGAGATGCGCGATATGGGTGCGCTTCGACGTGCTCGCGATCCGCGCGCGCCCATGTGTCGAATACCAGCGGCCGACAAAGGTCAGGAGGCCCATGGCGACAATGCCCGCGGCCATGAACCAGGCGACGCTTTTCTGGCCGTAGGGCAGGATGATGAGCGCGGCGAGCAGGGGGCCGATGGCCGAGCCGATATTGCCGCCGACCTGGAACAGCGACTGGGCGAAGCCGTGGCGGCCGCCGGAGGCGAGCCTCGCCACACGCGATGATTCGGGATGGAAGATGGACGAGCCGACGCCGACGCAGGCCGCCGCCACGAGCAGCAGCAGATAGGAATCGGCAGTCGAGAGCAGGCCCAGCCCCACGACGCTGACGCCCATGCCGACCGCCGCCGAATAAGGCTGCGGATAGCGGTCGGTAACGATCCCGACCACGGGCTGCAACAGCGAGGCCGTCAGCTGAAAGGCCAGCGTGATGAAACCGATCTGGCTGAAATCGAGCTGATAGCTGTCCTTGAGAATGGGATAGATCGAGGGCAGCAGCGACTGCATCATGTCATTGAGGAGATGGCAGATGCTGAGCGCGCTCAACACCGCGATGACGGTGTCGTGATGGGATGGGGAGTTGGTGTTGGCGTTCTCGGCAGTCGTCACGGCTGGATTCCTAAGTGTGGAACCTTCGTCCTAGCTGATCCAACCCCTCCAGGCTCACGCTTTTTAGGAAGGAGAGCTTCCCGACCGGTGCAAGGCGTAAAGGGCGATGGCCGCGGCATTCGACACGTTGAGGCTCTTGATCTCGCCCGGCATGTCGAGTCTCGCCACGGTATCGCAGGTCTGCCGCGTCAATTGCCTCAAGCCCTTGCCCTCGGCCCCGAGGACGAGTGCCAAGGGGCGGGAAAGCCGGGCATCGCCAATATCCGCCTCCGCCTCGCTGTCGAGGCCGAGGAGCAGGAAGCCGTAGCCGCGCAGTTCCTCCATGGCACGAGCGAGGTTGGTGACCTTGGAAAAGGGCACATGCTCATAGGCGCCGGAGGCCGATTTGAGCAGAACGCCCGAGGCTTCCGGGCTGTGCCGGGCGGTGGCGATGAGGGCCGTCACCCCGAAAGCGGCACAGCTCCTCATGATGGCCCCGACATTATGGGGGTCGGTCACCTGGTCGAGAAGGACAACCACGCCCTGGCGGGGGATCTGGTCGAGCCTGGGCTGGCGCAAGGGCTTGCAGTCGAGGACGAGACCCTGGTGGACGGCCTCGGGTCCCAGAAGCCGGTCGAGCTCGCGCGGCAGCGCCGGCTCCGGCGTGACGCCGGCCTCAGCGATCTCGGCCGCCAGGCGGTCGGCGGCGTTCTTGGTCGCGAGCAGCCTGATAAACTTGCGTTTCGGGTTCTTGAGGGCCTCGGCGACGGTGTGAACGCCGTAAAGGCGCTCAATTTCATCGCCCGCCGGCGGGGGCTTCTGGTGATCGGCCATGGGCGACCTTATATAGAAAGTCCGTTGCCGCTCAATCCTTGTAAGAATTGGATTAATTGAGGTTGACAGCCTTTGGTGTGACGCGCATAAAGCCGCCACTCAAGGGCCCGGGCAACCCCCGGGCTCGTTGGCGTTTGGCTCAAGCTCAATACGGTGATTCGGGGGAATGTCCCGAGCGGCAAAGGGGGCGGACTGTAAATCCGCTGGCTTCGCCTTCGTAGGTTCGAGTCCTACTTCCCCCACCATCGCTTTGGGGGCAGGGCCTGAACGCCGACTGAGTGGCCGAGGTCTGAGGAGTTCGAGTTCCCGGGCGGGTGTAGCTCAATGGTAGAGCAACAGCCTTCCAAGCTGATGACGGGGGTTCGATTCCCCTCACCCGCTCCAAATTGTTGAAGTCAGAGCCGTAGAACAGGGTTTGTAGAAATGGCCAAAGAGAAGTTCAACCGCGACAAGCCGCATTGCAATATCGGTACGATCGGTCATGTCGATCATGGCAAGACGTCGTTGACGGCGGCGATCACCAAGGTTTTGGCCGAGACGGGTGGTGCGACCTATACGGCCTATGATCAGATCGACAAGGCGCCGGAAGAGAAAGCGCGCGGCATCACCATTTCGACCGCTCACGTCGAGTACCAGACGAAGAACCGGCACTATGCCCATGTCGACTGCCCTGGCCATGCCGACTATGTGAAGAACATGATCACCGGTGCCGCCCAGATGGACGGCGCCATTCTGGTGGTTTCGGCTGCCGACGGCCCGATGCCGCAGACCCGCGAGCACATCCTGCTGGCCCGCCAGGTCGGCGTTCCGGCGCTGGTGGTGTTCATGAACAAGGTGGACATGGTGGACGATCCGGAGCTTCTGGAACTGGTGGAGATGGAAGTCCGCGATCTTCTGACGTCGTATCAGTTCCCGGGCAATGAGATCCCGATCATCAAGGGTTCGGCTTTGATGGCGCTCGAGGGCAAGAACCCCGAGCTTGGCCATGATGCGATCCTGAAGCTGATGGAAGCGGTGGACAGCTATATCCCGCAGCCCGAGCGTCCGAAGGACCAGCCGTTCCTGATGCCGATCGAGGACGTGTTCTCGATCTCGGGCCGCGGCACGGTTGTGACGGGCCGTATCGAGCGCGGCATCGTCAAGGTCGGCGAGGAAGTCGAGATCATCGGCATCCGTCCGACGACGAAGACGACGGTTACGGGTGTTGAGATGTTCCGCAAGCTTCTCGACCAGGGCGAGGCTGGCGACAATGTCGGCGCGCTGTTGCGCGGTGTCGACCGCACGGGTGTTGAGCGTGGGCAGGTCCTGGCGAAGCCGGGTTCGATCACGCCGCACAAGAAGTTCAAGGCCGAGGCCTATATTCTGACGAAGGAGGAGGGTGGCCGTCATACGCCGTTCTTCACCAACTATCGTCCGCAGTTCTACTTCCGCACGACCGATGTGACCGGGGTTGTTTCGCTGCCTGAGGGCACCGAGATGGTTATGCCTGGCGACAATGTGACGATGGATGTGGAGCTGATCACGCCGATTGCGATGGAAGAGAAGCTGCGTTTCGCGATCCGCGAAGGCGGCCGAACCGTCGGCGCCGGCGTCGTCGCCAAGATTGTCGAGTAAACGGAGGCAGGATTAGGGGTGTAGCTCAGTTGGTAGAGCGGCGGTCTCCAAAACCGCAGGCCGGGGGTTCGAGACCCTCCGCCCCTGCCAGTCTCTGAAAGCGAAAGAACAGATGGCCAAGACAAACCCACTCGAATTCCTTCAGGAAGTCCGCCAGGAGGCCAGGAAGATCACCTGGCCGACGCGGAAAGAGACGATGATCACGACCGTCATGGTGCTGATCATGGTGGTCCTGGCCTCCGTCTTCTTCCTGGTCGTCGATGCCGTCCTCAAATGGGGCGTCGAGAAGATGCTGTTCGGGATGTGAGCCGATGACAAAGCGCTGGTACATCGTTCACGCTTATTCGAATTTCGAAAAGAAAGTCGCCGAATCGATCAAGGAACAGTCGGTGGCGAAGGGCCTGGGCGAGCTGTTCGAGGCGGTCCTGGTGCCGACCGAGGAAGTGGTCGAGATCCGCCGCGGCCGCAAGTTCAAGAGCGAGCGCCGTTTCTTCCCAGGCTATGTGCTGGTGAAGATGGAGCTCACCGATCAGGCCTATCACCTGATCAAGAATACCCCGAAGGTGACGGGGTTCCTGGGATCGGACAACAAGCCGATCCCGATCACCGATGCCGAGGCCGCCCGCATCCTGAACCAGGTTCAGGAAGGGATCGAGCGGCCGAAGACATCGATCAGCTTCGAGGTCGGCGAGCAGGTTCGCGTCGCCGACGGCCCGTTCGCTTCCTTCAACGGTCTCGTCGAGGAAGTGGACGAGCAGCGGGAACGGCTCAAAGTGGCGGTTTCCATTTTCGGCCGGCCGACGCCGGTCGAGCTCGAATACGGGCAGGTCGAGAAGATTCGTTGACCTACCTGTTAACGGTGGGAGGCCTCGAAAGCCGGACCACTAACCTCAACTGCCTTCCCAAAAGGAAGGCGAGGGAAAGCAAATGGCTAAGAAAGTAGTCGGATACGTAAAATTGCAAGTTCCGGCGGGACAGGCCAATCCGTCCCCGCCGATCGGTCCCGCGCTCGGTCAGCGCGGCCTCAATATCATGGAATTCTGCAAGGCCTTCAATGCGGCCTCGCAGGGTATGGAGCCGGGCTCGCCGGTGCCGGTGATCATCACCGCCTACCAGGACAAGTCCTTCACCTTCGAGATGAAGGCGCCGCCGGCGTCCTATTTCCTGAAGAAGGCGGCGAAGATCAATGCGGGCTCCAAGGAGCCGGGCAAGGGCGCGCCGGCGGGCCGGGTGACCATGGCCCAGTGCCGTGAGATCGCCGAGAAGAAGATCAAGGGCATGAATGCGCGTGAGCTCGATGCTGCCGCGCGTGAGATTGCCGGTTCCGCCCGCTCGATGGGCCTCGAAGTGGTGGGTGACTGATATGGCCAAGATAGCCAAGCGCATCAAGAAGACGACCGAAGGCCTGAGCCGCGAGAAGTTCTATGGCCTGGGTGAGGCTGTGAAGCTGGTGAAGTCCCGCGCCATCGCCAAGTTCGACGAGACGATCGAGGTCGCGATGAATCTCGGCGTCGATCCGCGCCATGCCGACCAGATGGTCCGCGGCGTGTGCAACCTGCCGAACGGTTCGGGCCGCAAAGTCCGCGTCGCCGTCTTCGCCAAGGGCCCCAAGGCCGAGGAAGCGAAGAAGGCAGGAGCCGACATCGTCGGTGCCGATGATCTCTTCGAGACCGTCAACAAGGGCACGATCGAGTTCGACCGTTGCATCGCGACCCCCGACATGATGGGCCTCGTCGGCCGTCTGGGTAAGGTGCTCGGCCCGCGCGGCATGATGCCGAACCCCAAGGTCGGCACCGTGACCATGGATGTGACGGCAGCCGTCAAGGCGGCCAAGGGTGGTGCTGTCGAGTTCCGCGTCGAGAAGGCCGGCATCGTCCAGGCCGGCGTCGGCAAAGCGAGCTTCTCGGAAGAGCAGATCGCCGGCAACGTCAAGGCCTTCTACGACGCCGTGGTCAAGGCGAAGCCGCAAGGCGCCAAAGGCACCTTTGTCAAGAAAGTGTCCATTTCTTCGACTATGGGCCCCGGCCTCAAGCTCGATATTGCGAGCCTGACGGTCTGACGAGAAACGAGTTTCCGGCTGAAAAGCGAAAATTTTTCAGCCGGTTAGCAGGAAATCTTCGGATTTCTTGCGAACCTGTCCGAGATTGCAGGCGTGGGGATTTTCCCCACTTAAACGTGAAAGCCCGCATGAGATGGGTGTCAAAGAGATCAAAGTTCCCTCTCGGGAACGGAGATCGGTTTGAACCTAGAGACCTCCGTTTCGGCGGAGGGGACAGGCAAATGAGCGCCGCTGAAGCTCATCTGCCGCGTGCAGCCAGGTTTCGGCGGTTGGTCCACCGGCGCCTTCATCCTTGAGGGATGAGGCGTCAACTGAGGAGAGAGCAAGTGGAAAGAGCTGAAAAGAAAGAGCTCGTCACAACGCTCAACAAGGTGTTCCAAACCACCACTGTTGTCGTTGTGGCCCACAATAAGGGCCTCACTGTCAACCAGGTCAATGACCTGCGCGGCAAGATGGCCCAGGCGGGCGCGACCGTGAAGGTCGCGAAGAACCGTCTCGCAAAGCTTGCTCTGGATGGCACGCCCGCAGCCGGGATCAAGGACCTGTTCACCGGTCCGACGATGGTGGCCTATGCCGCCGATCCGGTCGCGGCGCCCAAGGTCGCGGCCGAATTCGCCAAGGGGAATGAGAAGTTCGTCATTCTCGGCGGCGCGCTCGGCAAGACCATCATGGACGCCGCTGCGGTCAAGGCTCTCGCGGAATTGCCCTCGCTCGACCAGCTGAGGGCAAAGCTCATTGGCATGATCCAGACGCCGGCCACCCGCATCGCGGGCGTGGTCCAGGCGCCTGCCGGCCAGTTGGCGCGCGTGATCAACGCCTATGCCACCAAAGACAAGGCTGCCTGACGGCTCGCCTCGAACAAACCTGGTTCAAACCGATTGAAAGTGAGAAAGTAAAATGGCTGATTTGTCGAAAATCGTTGACGAGCTGTCGAGCTTGACGGTCCTCGAGGCCGCCGAGCTGTCGAAGCTCCTGGAAGAGAAGTGGGGCGTCTCCGCCGCAGCACCTGTGGCGGTTGCCGCCGTGGGTGGCGCCGCTGCCGCCGCTCCGGTCGAAGAGAAGACCGAGTTCACGGTCGTCCTCGCCAAGACCGGCGACAAGAAGATCGAAGTCATCAAGGAAGTCCGTGCGATCACGGGCCTTGGCCTCAAGGAAGCCAAGGACCTGGTCGAGGGCGCGCCCAAGCCCGTCAAGGAAGGCGTGAACAAGAAGGACGCCGAAGAGATGAAAAAGAAGCTCGAAGCCGTGGGGGCTTCCGTCGAGCTCAAGTAATGACTATATCACGGGGTCCGGTGATGCGGACCCCGTGATCCAAAACTGGTGTGTGGCAACAGCTTTCTTGAAACCCTGAAAGAAGGGTTTGAAGTAAGCTGTTGAATTGGCTTGTAAAAGCTTTACTTACGAAGGAAGAAACATGGCTGAAGCGCAGACTGTCGCAAGTCGCAAGAGGGTTCGTAAGTTTTTCGGCAAGATCGCGGAAGTCGCGGAAATGCCGAATCTCATCGAAGTTCAGAAGGAATCCTATGATCAGTTCCTTCAGGTAAAGGAACCTGCCGGCGGGCGGGCCAATGAAGGCCTGCAGGCCGTTTTCAAATCGGTTTTCCCGATCAGCGACTTCACCGGTCAGGCCATGCTTGAATTCGTCCGCTACGAGTTCGAGCCGCCGAAATACGACGTCGATGAATGCCAGCAGCGCGGCATGACCTATGCGGCGCCGCTCAAGGTGACGCTGCGTCTGATCGTGTTCGAGGTCGACCAGGACACCGGCGCCAAGTCGGTCAAGGACATCAAGGAGCAGGACGTCTATATGGGCGACATGCCCTTCATGACGTCGAACGGCACCTTCGTCGTCAACGGCACCGAGCGCGTCATCGTCTCCCAGATGCACCGCTCGCCGGGCGTCTTCTTCGACCACGACAAGGGCAAGACCCATTCCTCGGGCAAGCTGCTCTTCGCGGCGCGCATCATCCCCTATCGCGGCTCCTGGCTCGATTTCGAGTTCGACGCCAAGGACATCATCCATGTGCGCATCGACCGCCGCCGCAAGCTGCCGATCACCACGCTGCTCTATGCGCTGGGCCTCGATAGCGAGCAGATTCTCAACTATTTCTACAAGACCGTTCCTTATACCCAGACCAAGGACGGCTGGCGCACGCCCTTCGACCCGCAGCGTTATCGCGGCCAGAAGCCGTCGGTCGACCTCATCGACGCCAAGACCAAGCAGGTCGTGGTCGAGGCCGGCAAGAAGATCACCCCGCGCCTTGCGCGCAAGATCGCCGAGGACGGCGTCAAGGAGCTCTTGGTGCGCGATGAGGATCTCTACGGCCTCTATCTCGCCAAGGAACTGGTCGATGACAGCACCGGTGAGATCTTCGCCGAAGCGGGCGACGAGATCACCGAGAAGCTGCTGAAAGGCCTGACCGAGGCCGGCTATGCCGAGCTCGACATCCTCGACATCGATCACATCAATACCGGCGCCTATATCCGCAACACGCTGAAAGCCGACAAGGTCGAGAGCTACGAGCAGGCGCTGATCGAGATCTACCGCGTGATGCGCCCCGGCGAGCCGCCGACGCGCGAAACGGCCGAAGCGCTGTTCAACGGCCTGTTCTTCGATCCCGAGCGCTACGACCTCTCGGCCGTCGGCCGGGTGAAGATGAACATGCGCCTCGAGCTCGACGCCGCCGACACGGTCAGGGTGCTGCGCCGGGAGGACATCCTCGCGGTCATCAAGACGCTGCACGAGCTGCGCGACGGCAAGGGCGATGTCGACGATATCGACCATCTCGGCAACCGCCGGGTGCGCTCGGTCGGCGAGCTCATGGAGAACCAGTATAGGCTCGGCCTGGTGCGCATGGAGCGCGCCATCAAGGAGCGCATGTCGTCTGTCGATATCGACACCGTCATGCCGCATGACCTGATCAACGCCAAGCCCGCGGCTTCGGCGGTGCGGGAATTCTTCGGCTCCTCGCAGCTGTCGCAGTTCATGGACCAGACCAACCCGCTCTCCGAGATCACCCACAAGCGCCGCCTCTCGGCACTTGGCCCGGGCGGCCTCACCCGCGAGCGCGCCGGCTTCGAAGTGCGCGACGTGCATCCGACCCATTACGGCCGCATCTGCCCGATCGAGACGCCGGAAGGCCCGAATATCGGCCTCATCAATTCGCTCGCGACCTATGCGCGGGTGAACAAATACGGCTTCATCGAGACGCCCTATCGCAAGGTGACGAACGGCAAGGTGACCGACGAGGTGATCTATCTCTCGGCCATCGAGGAGGGCAAGCACCACATCGCCCAGGCCAACGTGCCGCTCACCAAGGACGGCACGTTCGAGGAAGAGCTGGTGGTGGCGCGCCATCACGGCGACGTCCTCACCGTGCCGCGCGAGAAGGTCGACTTCGTCGACGTGTCGCCGAAGCAGCTCGTCTCGGTCGCGGCCGCGCTCATTCCGTTCCTCGAGAATGACGACGCCAACCGCGCGCTGATGGGCTCGAACATGCAGCGCCAGGCGGTGCCGCTGGTGCGCACCAACGCGCCGCTCGTCGGCACCGGCATGGAAGCAGTGGTCGCGCGCGACTCGGGTGCCGCCATCACGGCGCGCCGCACTGGCGTCGTCGACCAGGTCGACGCCAAGCGCATCGTCATCCGCGCCACGGAAGAGACCGATCCGACCAAGTCGGGCGTCGACATCTACACCTTGGCGAAGTTCCAGCGCTCGAACCAGAACACCTGCATCAACCAGCGTCCGCTGGTGCGTGTGGGCGACCAGGTGAAGGCGGGCGACATCATCGCCGACGGTCCCTCGACCGATCTTGGCGACCTGGCGCTCGGCCAGAACGTGCTGGTCGCGTTCATGCCATGGAACGGCTACAACTTCGAAGACTCGATCCTGCTCTCCGAGCGCATCGTGAAGGACGACGTGTTCACCTCCATCCACATCGAGGAATTCGACGTGATGGCGCGCGACACGAAGCTCGGCCCCGAAGAGATCACGCGCGACATCCCGAATGTCGGCGAGGAAGCGCTGAAGAATCTCGACGAAGCCGGCATCGTCTATATCGGCGCGGAAGTGAAGCCGGGCGACATCCTGGTCGGCAAGATCACGCCCAAGGGCGAAAGCCCGATGACGCCCGAGGAGAAGTTGCTACGCGCTATCTTCGGCGAGAAGGCGTCCGATGTCCGCGACACCTCGCTCAAGCTGCCGCCGGGCGTTTCCGGCACCGTCGTCGAAGTGCGCGTCTTCAACCGCCACGGCGTCGACAAGGACGAGCGCGCGCTCGCCATCGAGCGCGAGGAGATCGAGCGTCTCGCCAAGGACCGCGATGACGAGCTCGCGATCCTCGACCGCAACTCCTATGGCCGCGTGCACGACTTCCTGGTCAACAAGCCGGCGACCGGCGGGCCCAAGGGTCACAAGCTCGAAGGCAAGATTACGCCGAAGAACCTCGAGGATATTCCGCGCTCACAGTGGTGGAACATCGCGCTGTCGAACGAGAAGTCGATCGCCGAGCTCGAGGCGATGAAGCAGCAATACGAAGAGTCGAAGAAGCGCCTGGAAAACCGCTTCCTCGACAAGGTCGAGAAGCTGCAGCGCGGCGATGAGCTGCCGCCCGGCGTGATGAAGATGGTCAAGGTCTTCGTCGCGGTGAAGCGCAAGATCCAGCCGGGCGACAAGATGGCCGGCCGGCACGGCAACAAGGGCGTGGTGTCGAAGATCGTCCCGATCGAGGACATGCCGTTCCTCGAGGACGGCACGCATGTCGACATCGTGCTCAATCCCTTGGGTGTGCCGAGCCGCATGAATGTCGGCCAGATCCTCGAGACGCATTTGGGCTGGGCCTGCGCCGGTCTCGGCCGGCAGATCGGCCGGATGCTCGAAGTCTATCGCGAATCGGGCAAGGCCAAGCCGGTGCGCGATCATCTCCACGAGATCTACGGCAAAAACGAGGAGATCGATGGGCTCGACGACGATCAGGTGATCGAGCTCGCCGGCAACCTGACCACGGGTGTGCCGATCGCCACCCCGGTGTTCGACGGTGCGCGCGAGGAAGATATCGCGCATCTGCTGAAGGAAGCGGGTCTGTCCACATCCGGACAGGTCAGGCTGTTCGACGGCAGGACCGGCGAGCCGTTCGATCGCCAGGTGACGGTGGGCTATATCTACATGCTCAAGCTGCATCACCTTGTCGACGACAAGATCCATGCCCGCTCCATCGGCCCCTACAGCCTCGTCACCCAGCAGCCTCTGGGCGGCAAGGCGCAGTTCGGCGGCCAGCGCTTCGGCGAAATGGAAGTGTGGGCGCTCGAAGCCTATGGCGCCGCCTATACCTTGCAGGAAATGCTCACCGTCAAGTCGGACGACGTGGCGGGCCGCACCAAGGTCTATGAGGCGATCGTGCGCGGCGATGACGCGTTCGAAGCCGGCATTCCGGAGAGCTTCAACGTGCTGGTCAAGGAAATGCGCTCGCTGAGCCTCAATGTGGAGCTGCAGAACTCGCAGCAGCAAACGTAATCAATGGGGCAGGGCGGTCACGCCGCCCTGCCACCCTTCAAGTTTCGTCGCGTTCAGACAATCACCCTCGGCGGGGAGGCAAGCCCGCGAAAAGGAGAACAGTGTCCATGAACCAAGAGGTCATGAACATCTTCAACCCGGCTTCACCGCCGCAGACATTCGATCAGATCCGCATCTCGATCGCATCGCCCGAAAAAATCCTGTCCTGGTCTTTCGGCGAGATCAAGAAGCCGGAAACCATCAACTACCGCACCTTCAAGCCGGAGCGGGACGGGCTGTTCTGTGCCCGCATCTTCGGCCCGATCAAGGATTATGAGTGCTTGTGCGGCAAGTACAAGCGGATGAAGTACAAGGGCATCATCTGCGAAAAGTGCGGCGTCGAGGTGACGCTGTCGAAGGTCCGGCGCGAGCGCATGGGCCATATCGAGCTCGCCGCACCCGTCGCCCATATCTGGTTCCTGAAGTCGCTGCCCTCGCGCATCGGCCTCCTGCTCGATATGATGCTCAAGGACATCGAGCGCGTGCTCTATTTCGAGCAGTATATCGTGCTCGAGCCCGGCCTCACGCCGCTCAAGCCTTACAGCCTCCTGACCGAGAGCGAATATCTCAAGGCCCAGGAGGATTACGGCGAGGATTCGTTCACCGCCGGCATCGGCGCCGAAGCGGTGCGCGAGATGCTGATGTCGATCAATCTCGAGAAGTTGCGCGATGAGCTGCGCGAGGAGCTCAAGGTCGCGACCGGCGACCTCAAGCCCAAGAAGCTCGCCAAGCGCCTCAAGATCGTCGAGTCCTTCATCGAATCCGGCAACCGTCCGGAATGGATGATCCTGACCGTCGTGCCGGTCATCCCGCCGGAACTGCGCCCGCTCGTGCCGCTCGACGGCGGCCGCTTCGCGACCTCCGACCTGAACGACCTCTATCGCCGCGTCATCAACCGCAACAACCGCCTGAAGCGGCTGATCGAGCTCAGGGCGCCCGACATCATCGTGCGCAACGAGAAGCGCATGCTGCAGGAAGCGGTCGACGCCTTGTTCGACAACGGCCGGCGCGGCCGCGTCATCACCGGCGCCAACAAGCGCCCGCTGAAGTCGCTCGCCGACATGCTGAAGGGCAAGCAGGGCCGCTTCCGCCAGAACCTGCTCGGCAAGCGCGTCGACTATTCGGGCCGCTCGGTCATCGTGGTCGGCCCCGAGCTCAAGCTGCATCAGTGCGGCCTGCCGAAGAAGATGGCGCTCGAGCTGTTCAAGCCGTTCATCTATTCGCGCCTCGACGCCAAGGGCCTCTCGGCCACCGTCAAGCAGGCGAAGAAGCTGGTCGAGAAGGAGAAGCCGGAAGTCTGGGATATCCTCGATGAGGTCATCCGCGAGCATCCGGTGCTCTTGAACCGCGCGCCGACGCTCCACCGTCTCGGCATCCAGGCCTTCGAGCCGGTGCTGATCGAGGGCAAGGCGATCCAGCTCCATCCCCTGGTCTGCGCCGCCTTCAACGCCGACTTCGACGGCGACCAGATGGCCGTGCACGTGCCCTTGTCGCTGGAAGCCCAGCTCGAAGCGCGCGTGCTCATGATGTCGACCAACAACATCCTGCATCCGGCCAATGGTCAGCCGATCATCGTGCCGTCGCAGGACATCGTTCTCGGCCTCTACTATCTGTCGATCATGCGCCAGAACGAGCCGGGCGAGGGCAAGGCCTTCGGCTCGATCGCCGAGATCGATCATGCCCTGTCGGAAGGCGTCATCACGCTGCACACCAAGATCAAGGGTCGCGTCAAGGAAATGAACGCCGACGGCGAGATCAGGACACGCATCGTCGAGACCACGCCCGGCCGCATGAAGATCGGCGAGCTCCTGCCCAAGAACAAGGGCGTCAGCTACGACCTGTGCAACCGGCTGATGACCAAGCGCGACATCTCGCGCATGATCGATGCCGTCTATCGCCATTGCGGTCAGAAGGAAACGGTCATCTTCTGCGACCGCGTCATGGGCCTCGGCTTCTACAACGCCTACAAGGCGGGTATTTCCTTCGGCAAGGACGACATGGTCATCCCCGGCACGAAGGAGAAGTTCGTCAACGAGACGCGCGAGCTCGCGACCGAATACGAGCAGCAGTATATCGACGGTCTCATCACCCAGGGTGAGAAGTACAACAAGGTCGTCGATGCCTGGGCCAAGTGCACCGATCGCGTCGCCGACGAGATGATGAAGCAGATCTCCTCCGTGCAGGTGGACAAGGAGTCGGGCCGCGAGAAGCCGATCAACTCCATCTACATGATGAGCCATTCGGGTGCGCGCGGCTCGCCGGCGCAGATGAAGCAGCTCGCCGGCATGCGCGGCCTGATGGCGAAGCCGTCGGGCGAGATCATCGAAACGCCGATCATCTCCAACTTCAAGGAAGGCCTCACCGTTCTCGAGTACTTCAACTCGACTCACGGCGCCCGCAAGGGCCTCGCCGACACGGCGCTCAAGACGGCCAATTCCGGCTATCTGACCCGCCGCCTCGTCGACGTGGCGCAGGACTGCATCATCACGACGGAAGATTGCGGCACCAAGTCCGCGATCACCGCGCGACCGATCATCGATGCGGGTGAAGTCATCGCCTCGCTCGGCCTGCGTATTCTCGGCCGCACCGCGGCGGACGACATCAAGGATCCGGCGTCGGGCGATGTCATCGTCCCGGCGGGCGAGGAGATCCTCGAAGCCCATGTCGAGCAGATCGAGAAGGCCGGCATCCAGGAAGCCCGCATCCGCTCGGTCTTGACGTGCGAGACCAAGTTCGGCGTGTGCGCCAAGTGCTATGGGCGCGATCTCGCCCGCGGTACGCCCGTCAATATGGGTGAAGCGGTCGGCGTCATCGCCGCCCAGTCGATCGGCGAGCCGGGCACCCAGCTCACCATGCGCACCTTCCATATCGGCGGCACGGCGCAGGTGCTCGACCAGTCCTTCGTCGAGTCGAACCACGAGGGCAAGATCAGGTTCCGCAACAAGAACGTGGTCAGGGACTCGTCTGGCAAGCTCATCGTCATGGGCCGCAACGTCGCCATCGTCATCGAAGACGCCAAGGGCAACGAGCGCGCCGTCCACAAGGTGACCTATGGCACGCGGCTGTTCGTCGATGAGGGCGATCAGGTCAAGCGCGGCACCAAGCTCGCCGAGTGGGATCCCTATACGCGTCCGATCATGACCGAGGCCGACGGCACGGTCGAGTTCGAGGACGTCGTCGAGGGCGTGTCGGTGAACGAAATCGCCGACGAGGCGACCGGCATCACCAACCGCGTGATCATCGACTGGCGCAGCAATCAGCGGGGCTCCTCGCTGAAGCCTGCCATCGTGATCAAGGACGCCGACGGCAAGGTGGCGAAGCTCGCCCGCGGCGGCGAAGCCCGCTATCTGCTCTCGGTCGATGCCATTCTGTCGGTCGATCCGGGCGCCAAGATGAAGGCCGGCGACGTGCTCGCGCGCATCCCGCTCGAAAGCGCCAAGACCCGCGACATCACCGGCGGTCTGCCGCGTGTCGCGGAGCTGTTCGAGGCGCGCAAGCCCAAGGACCATGCGATCATCGCCGAAATCTCGGGCCGCGTCGAATTCGGGCGCGACTACAAGAACAAGCGGCGCATCCGCATCGTCCCGCAGGACGACTCGGTCGAGCCGGTCGAGTATCTGATCCCCAAGGGCAAGCATCTGCCGGTGCAGGAAGGCGACTTCATCGAGAAGGGCGAATACATCCTCGACGGCAATCCCGCACCGCACGACATCCTGGCGATCAAGGGCGTGGAGGAACTCGCCTCCTACCTCGTCAACGAGATCCAGGAAGTCTACCGGCTGCAGGGTGTGAGCATCAACGACAAGCACATCGAGGTGATCGTCCGCCAGATGCTGCAGAAGGTCGAGATCACCGCCACGGGTGAATCGACGCTGCTGCCGGGCGAGCAACTCGACCAGGTCGAGCTCGACGACATCAACGACAAGCTGATCGCCGAAGGGCGCAAGCCCGCCTCCGGCGTCCCGGTGCTGCTCGGCATCACCAAGGCGTCGCTGCAGACCCGCTCGTTCATCTCGGCGGCGTCGTTCCAGGAGACGACCCGCGTGCTGACCGAAGCCTCGGTCGTCGGCAAGGTCGACACGCTCGAAGGCCTCAAGGAGAACGTCATCGTGGGCCGCCTCATCCCGGCCGGCACCGGCGGGATGCTGTCGCGCTTCAAGCAGGTGGCCGACCGGCGCGACACGCTCATCCTCGAGGAGCAGGCCAAGGGCAACGAGGTCCTGCCCGCCGCCGAATAAGCGGCGCGCGATACGAAATCAAAAGCCCGGCGGAGCGATCCGCCGGGTTTTTTATTTGAAGAGCCTGAGTCCGTTCTCGCCCCAGGGTGCAGTGCAGCAAAGAACAGGGATTATCAGGGATTATCAGGGAATTTTTTCGAAAAGGATTCCGATCCCAGCAATATCAATGAGTTGGAAAACCGATCAGGGAATTTTGCATCACGGAGCAGGGAATTTGGCCGGGAACTTCAGTGGTTCATCGTGTGTCCCGGGACGACCCTCGGCGTGCACCTTCCCATCGTGACATTTCCCAAATCCCACGGCTTGGCCCACGATTGCAAGCAAAGAATTTCCAGCGGGCTTCGCTAAAACGCTCCACCGCCGGCTCCGATATTCTGTCCGGTGATCCAGCGCCCGGCCTCGCTTGCCAGGAACACGGCCACATCGGCAATATCCGATGGATCGCCGATACGATTGAATGGCGATATGGCGGCTGCTTTCTCGCGATAGCGGTCCTGCATCATATCCGTCTCCGTCGGGCCGGGGGAGATGATGTTCACCGTGATGTTCCGTTTGCCCAGCTCCCATGACAGGCAACGCACGAACTGCTCCACGGCACCTTTGCTGCCGAGATACAGCGACTGATCGGGGAAGAACATCCTGGTTCCACCCGTCGAAGTGACGATGATGCGCCCGCCGTCTCTCAGCCGCCTTGCCGCTTCCTTCAGCGTGAAGAACACGCCCTTCGCGTTGGTGTCGAAGATCCGGTCATAGTCCTCTTCGCTGCAGTCCATGAGCGGCTTGACGATGATGTCCGCGGCATTGGCCACCACAATGTCCAGGATGCCGACCGTTTCCTGGGCCTCGTCGAACAGGCGCGCCACTTCCGCCGGCCGCGACAGATCCGCTTTGATCGCCACGGCCTTTCCCTTCGCGGCGGCAATCGTTCGCACGACCTCCTCGGCACGCGAGGCGTTTCTGACATAACCGATCGCGACCTTTGCGCCATGAGTGGCCAGCCCGATCGCGACCGCGCGGCCGATGCCGCGAGATCCGCCAGTAACCAGGGCATTCTTATCCCGGAGCGGGCCTTGCATGTCCGAGCCCCTTGCTTCTGCGGCTCTCGCCGTTCACGAACGTGCTGAACGCTCGCCCATTCCCGCGTGCCAGTCAATGCCACGGCTGGCCGTGCGATCGTCTCGACGAGCGTAGTTTCGATTTGCCGTAGCCTACTGGGTTATGGCTGGATCCGCACCCACGCGCCAATTTCCGAGCGGCCAACAACGATGCCGCCGCCGATCGCGACCTCCTGGACCAGACGATCGGCGAGCGTATCGATGCCGATCTCGGCGGCAGTCGCCACGCCCTGTTTCTCCATTGTCGGCGCCATAACGAGGGCAAGGTCGGCCATTGCGCGCAACCATTCGGCAGCGCTCACGGCGTCGCCGATAACGGCCTGCATGCGCATCGTCGGCGGGGGCAGGCCGGCGTCGACGAAGGCACGGTGCAATCGAGCGCTCATGTCTATGTTCGTGCCGGCGCGGTCGAAGGTGTCGCTGATCCAGCGGCAGCAGCGATCATAGGTGGGCGCGGCGGGAACCGAGCGCACGAAACTCCAATCCATCTCGTGAAACACAATCACGCCGCCCGGACGCAGATGCCTGGCGAGCTTGCGCAGCATGGCATCGGGATCGGCCTGGCACCACAAGACATAGCGGCCCACGATCGCATCGAATGGGCGTTCGAACTCCATATCCGCGGGATCGCCCTGGCGAAACACCACTTGCGCAAGACCACGCGCAGCAGCAGCCTCGTTTGCTGTCGCCACGGCCGTCGGCGCTAAATCGGTTCCGACTACTTCCCCGGACGGTCCCACCAGTTCGGCAGCGAGGAAGGCAACAACGCCCGTCCCGCTGCCGACGTCGAGCACGCGCATGCCCGGCAAGATGTTAGCGTGGTGGAAGTAGTCGCGCGTTGTCGGACCTATAAGGCGTTCCTGGCGAGCTAAGCGTTCCAGCTCGAACGCTGAATGCCCGAGTACGTAGTCAGGATTCGTCATGGCTGCCGCCTTCCCCACAGGATAGTGCTCCCCATCCTATCTTGGCACGGACTCTTGCCACACGCACTCGCGAAGCGATGGGATCCACTCGTCATGCGCTACGGCTTTCACCCAAGCGTGCTCTACGATCCGGCGGCGAAATCGATACGCCCATGACCGCCGCCGGCATTGCCCACCGCTACCGCGGGCTCGCTCAGGAGCAGGGCCTGAAGCATCCCGACGAGATCGCCAACGCGGTGCTGTTCCTCGCCTCCGACGACTCGTCGTTCATGACCGGCGCTATGATGTCCGTCGATGGCGGCAGCACGGCGGCGTAGATGTTACGCCGATCAGGCGCCTTTCTCCTTGCGATGCGCCTCAGCCAGTTCAGCCAGGCTCTTGAAATGGAAATCGACCGTGGGCGGCTTTGCCACCTTCGCGGTGGCGCCGCTGCCCTGCTTGCCATAGCGCCGGTCGATCCAGGCGCGGGCGAGGCCGGCCTTCTCGGCCGGGACATGGTCATGATGCAGGCTCTGGGCGGTGTGTAGGATCTCGGCTTTGCGGATGTCGAGGTCGGCTTCGACATGATCGATCAGGTAGGCAAAATTGCGCGGGTCCGGCTTGTAGGAGCCGACATCCTCGGCGGTGTAGACGGCATCGAAGGTCACGCCGAGCTTCTTGTTGCTGGTGGCGAAGCTCTTGCGGTCGACATTCGACAGGATGACGAGCTTGAAGTGGCGCTTGAGATAGGCGAGCGCCTCCACGGAATCGGGGAAGGCCGGCCAGTCAGGGATCGAATCGCCAAAGCGGTCATGCAGGTCGGCATGCGTGTGGACGCCCCATGACTTCGCCATGCGCGAATGGATCACCGCGAGCAAGGTCGAATAGCGCAGCGACGGGGTTTCCAGCTCTTGTTCGGTCTCCAGGCGGCCGAAGATGTCGAGTGCTTCCTCGCGGCCAATATCCAGCCGGCCGGCGGTCAGGAGCGGCTGCAGTGCGTTCCACAATCCAGTCTCCCAGTCGATCAGCGTTCCATAGCAGTCGAATGTCAGCGCCTTGAAATCGCTCAGCTTCATTTCGCGATCCTCCTCATGAAGACGGCAGAGTAGCGCAAGTCCCGCCGTCTGTGATGAGCCGAAGCTCCGGCGGGCTTAGCTTAAGCTGCGACGGCCGGTGCGAAACTCGGACGGCGTCACGCCGAAGCGCTGCCGGAACAGCCGGTTGAAGGAGGAGACATTCTGGTAGCCCAGACCATAGGCGATCTCGGCGATGGGATCGGCTGTGGTGACAAGCCGGTCGACGGCGCGGTCGAGCAGCTTGCTCAGCCGATATTGCTTCGGCGATTGCCCGGTCGTCGCGCGGAACAAGGCGTGGAACTGGCTTTGACCCAGGCCGGCGGCGCGCGCCATCTCCGCCACGCCGGTCTCCTCTTGCCCTTGGGCAACGGCGAGAATGCGTTTGTCGGCGGGCGGAGCGGAAGTGGGCTTGACGAGCTGCAGGCTGGTAAGCGCCAGGCGCGCGACATCATCGGCCCGCCGCGCATCGGCCTCGACCTCGGCGCCGAGCTGGCGGAACAGACGCCACAGCCAGGGCTCCAGGCGCGTGACGATGGGGCCCTCGCCCTTGAGAACGGTGGGCAACGCGCCCTGGGCGAGCGTCGCTGCCTCGACGTCGAGCACGAACATGTTGCAATCGGCGCTCGGCATGAAGTCATGCACGCTCTCTTGTGGGATGACGGCAAGGCAATGGCTCGATACGACGCCCGACCGGCCTTCGATGTCGATGCGCATCGAACCTTTGAGCGGCACCAGGAACTGGCAATAGTCGTGGCGATGCCGGTCGCCGCCGGCATACTGCCTGATCTCGAGCTGGGCTGACATGTGGCTTCCCTGTCTTTACCGACTTGGGTGGTATTTAGCTCAAACAGCCGCGTTCCAATAAGCGGCGATGCCTTTGGCGGCGGAGAGGACTGCCAGCACGGCAAGGAGGATGAGCACCCATTTGCGGAAGCTGGCGGGATCGGCCGATTTGAAGCTGCGGGCGCCCATCCAGTTGCCGATGATGAGGGCCGGCAGGAAGAGCAGCGCCAGATAGACCGTGTCCCAGGTGATCAGGGCCTCTTGGCTCAAGAAGGCGAGGCCGATCAGATCGGTCATCAGGAAATAGGCGATGAGCGAGGCGCGGCCGGCATCATGCCCGGCGGGCGAGGCGAAATAGAACAGGATCGCCGGCGGGCCGCCAATGCCGAAGGCGCCATTGGCGAGACCTGATGCCGCGCCGACCGTGCCCGAAGCGGCGGTGCCCGGCATCGTCTTGAGCGCAAATCCCCGGAACAGGAACCAGACGGCGGTCAGAACGAAGAGAGCGAGCGCCACTTGCATCGGGGGTGCCGGCATGTTGGCAAGAAGCCAGACGCCGAGCGGCGTACCGATGGCGCAGCCGATGATCAAAGGCGCCAGCGAGCGCCAGTGGATGTCCTTCCAGATTCCGGGGAGGAGATGCAGGCTCGCCGCGATTTCAAGCATGAAGATCGCCGGGATGAAGGTCGCGGGCGCCATCAACAGGGACAGCGCGGTGATCACCAGGAGGGAGAAGCCGAAGCCCAAATAGCCGCGCACGATGGCGGCCAGGAAGACAAAGAATGACCCCAGGCCGAGGACGAGTGGTGACATGGGGGACGGGTTCAGTAGCCGGCGAAACAGCGGTCGAGCGCGTCCTCGACCAAGGCGACGTCTTCCTTCGTCACGCACATCGGCGGCACCATGCGCAGGATGTTGCGGTTGGCGCCCGACTTCGACACCACGATGCCGTTCTCGCGAGTCTTCTCGAAGATCTCGGCCGTCTCCTTGGTCGCCGGCGTCTTGCTCTTGCGGTCGGTGACGAGCTCGATCGCCAGCATCAGGCCATGGCCGCGAACATCGCCGATGATCTCATATTTCTGGTGCAGACGGTGGAGCACCGATTTGAGCTCGGCGCCCACCGTCCTGGAATTCTGCTGCAGCTTCTCCTCGTCGATGACTTGGAGCACGGCACGGCCCGCGGCACAGGCCATGGGACTTGCGCCATAGGTGTTGAAGAAGAATTTTTTGGCCAGGCTCTCGGCGACATCCCGGCGCGCCACCACCGCGGCGAGCGGGAAGCCATTGCCGATGCCCTTGGCCATGACGACGATCTCGGGGAGGACGCCGTGATGCTCGAAGGCCCAGAAATTGTCGCCGGTGCGCCCGAAGCCCGACTGCACCTCATCGATGATGCACACGCCGCCGGCATCGCGCACCTTGCGCACGGCCGCCTTGAGATAGCCTTCCGGCAATTCGACGATGCCGCCATAGCCCTGGATGGGCTCGACGATGATGCCGGCGAGCTTGCCCGGCGTCGCAAATTGGATGGTGCGGTCGATCTCGGCGAGATAGGCCTCTGTGTCGTCGTCGAAGATGCCGCGATAAGGATCGGGATTGGCGATGTGGTGGATGCCGCCGAGGAGGGGGATCGAATGGCGGAAGCCCGAGATGCCGGTCAGCGACTGGGCGCCGATCGTGGCGCCGTGATAGGCGTTGCGCAGCGCCAGCATGTCGATATTGCCGGTAAAGGTCTGGGCCATGATGAGAGCGAGATCGATGGCCTCGGTGCCGCTATTGGTGAAATGCACCACCCAGTCCTGGCCCTTGGGCATGCGTCCCGCCAGTTCCTCGGCGAAATGGGCCGGCACGGGGTGATAGAACATCGTCGTACAATGCTGGAGTGCCCGAATCTGCTCCTCGACGGCCCGAGTCACGGTAGGGTGGGCATGGCCGACCGAAATGCAGACATTCATGCCGAGGAGGTCGAGATATTTCCTGCCCTTCTCGTCCCAGAGATACTGGCGCTCGCCACGCGCGAAGATGAGCGGCGTCTTATAGGGGACGAAGGCGCGCTGCGAAGCGGCGTAATATTTGTCCCGGCGGGCGATGATTGCATCGCCCGACCAATCGGTAGCGAGTTCTGCCATGGAGACCTCCCGGATCTTGGAGAGGCAGTCTTTGCCGATTTGCGTAAGGATTCTAGGGCCAGCGTGAAATGAAAACGGGGCCATACGGCCCCGTGTTATGTTGCCTTTACGTAAGAAATTGTGTCAATTGGCCGCCACGATCGCAGCTTCGGGCTCGATCAGGCCAATGAGGGCCCCCGCTGAATCGGTCACGACCGCAAGCTTGCCGACACCCGGAACGAGGGCCGAGGCGCGCATGACCTCGCCGCCTTCGCGGACCGTATCCTCTTCGGCTTTTTCGATGTCGGCCACCGTCAGATAGGTCATCCAGTGAGACGGAATGTCGGAGAATTGGGGGGAGGTGAGCTCGAAAATGCCGCCTACAGGCTTGTTATCCTTGCGGGCGATCCAATAGCTGCCGCCATCGGGAAGCGTCGTCGAATCGAATTTCCACCCTAGGGTGCGACCATAGAAGGCGAGTGCGACTTCGGGTTCCCAGGTATTGAGTTCATGCCACCAGGCGGGCTGCGCCAGCATCATCGATAATCTCCCTCTCGAAGGTCTGGTTCCGCCGTCCGGAAGTGATCATGGCGGGGGGAATGGGCGAAGATGTGGCACGATCGGGGCAATTTACCCGTTCTGCCTACTCATTTCGCCCAGTTGACGATCGCCAATGGGGGCTTTAGCCGCTCATAGTGGCGGCTGTTGTTCGTGACGAGGACAGCTCCCGCCGCCAGGGAATGAGCCGCTATCATCATATCCAGCTCGCCGATCGGCTGACCGCTGGAGATCAGCCGGTGGCGGATATCGGCGTAATTATCGGCAGCGTCAGATCCCCAAGAAAACACTCGAATCATTTGCAGAAACCGATGTACGCCAACTTGCAGCCTGTGGCCGGATTCGAGCCGCTTCAGGCCGTAGAGCAGCTCCGCACGGGTGATGACAGAGATGCAAATGTCGGTTGGCGGTAACGCAGTGAGCTTTTCGATGATCGCGAGCGAACGTCCCTTGATGACGTAGCTCGCCATATCGGTGTCGAGCATGTGAAGCATGGTTCAGTCTTCGGCGAGGACATTGCGCTCGACAGGCAGGGTGTTCATCGGGCGTTCGGCCATGAAATCTTCCGGAACATCAATAGTCTTCATCAGTTCAAAGAAATCGGCCCAAGCATGAGCGCCGGGGCGCGCCGAAAGAATGACATCCCCGGTGCGCTCATCACGGCTGATATAGACCTCGTCACCTTCGAAGCGATAATCGGCCGGCAGCCTGACCGCTTGGCTGGCGCCGTTCTTGAAGAGCTTGGCTGTTCTGATTTCCGTCATCTGAAAATCTCCTCCATGGAGTATATACTCATGTATATACTCTCGATCCGCGACAGCTTCAATGACCAGCGGAGCCTGCGGCATAAATAGCGTAATTTTCTTGCTTTCGGGGGTTGACGGGGTGGGAGCGCGCCAGTATGTTCCGCGCGTTTTCAGGCGGCAGGCAGTAGGTGCTTCGCGCACCTAAACGCTGGCGGAAAACACACTTTGAACATTCAAGGTCAAGACCACAAGGCCTGCCGGCTGTGGTCCTCTGGTTTTGAGGCGCTGTGCACCTTCATGAGCCCGGTGCGCCAGCGCTTTTGGTCATGCGCGATGGCTACATCGTTCGGGCTCAGAACAGTTTTGCGAAGGTAGAGACAAGGCCCGATGCCGACGATCAACCAGCTCATCCGCAAGCCGCGCTCCGCGCCCACTTATCGGAGCAAGGTGCCAGCGATGCAGTCATGCCCGCAGAAGCGCGGCGTCTGCACGCGCGTCTACACGACCACACCGAAGAAGCCCAACTCGGCTCTCAGGAAAGTGGCGCGCGTCCGCCTGACCAATGGCTTCGAAGTCACGAGCTACATCCCGGGCGAGGGTCACAATCTGCAAGAGCACTCGGTGGTCATGATTCGCGGCGGCCGCGTGAAGGACCTTCCGGGCGTTCGCTATCACATCATCCGCGGCGTGCTCGATACCCAAGGTGTCGTGAAGCGCCGTCAACGCCGTTCGAAATACGGCGCCAAGCGTCCGAAATAAGGGGAGATCCAGACCATGTCGCGCCGCCATCGCGCTGATAAGAGAGAGATCAACCCGGATCCGAAGTTCGGCGATCTCATCGTTTCCAAATTCATGAACAACCTGATGTATGAAGGCAAGAAGTCGGTCGCCGAATCGATCGTCTACGGGGCCTTCGACAAGATCCACGGCAAGACCAAGCAGGATCCGCTCACCGTCTTCCACCAGGCTCTCGACAATGTGAGCCCGGCGATCGAAGTGCGCTCCCGCCGCGTCGGCGGCGCCACCTACCAGGTGCCGGTCGAAGTGCGCTCCGAGCGCCGCCAGGCCCTCGCCATCCGGTGGATCATCATTGCCGCGCGCGCCCGCAACGAGAACACCATGGTCGACCGCCTGTCGGGCGAGCTCATGGATGCCGCCAACAACCGCGGCACCGCCGTCAAGAAACGCGAAGACACGCACCGCATGGCTGAAGCGAACCGCGCCTTCTCGCACTATCGCTGGTAAGCCACCCGAGGAACCAAGATCATGCCCCGCACGCACGCCATCGAAGACTATCGCAATTTCGGCATCATGGCCCACATCGACGCCGGCAAGACGACGACGTCCGAGCGCATCCTTTATTATTCGGGCAAGAGCCACAAGATCGGCGAAGTGCACGACGGCGCCGCGACCATGGATTTCATGGAGCAGGAGCAGGAGCGCGGCATCACCATCACGTCGGCCGCCACGACGACCTTCTGGAACGGCAAGCGCCTCAACATCATCGACACTCCGGGCCACGTCGACTTCACCATCGAGGTGGAGCGCTCGCTGCGCGTGCTCGACGGCGCCGTATGCGTGCTCGATTCGAACCAGGGTGTCGAGCCGCAGACCGAGACGGTCTGGCGCCAGGGCGACAAGTACAACGTGCCGCGCATCGTGTTCTGCAACAAGATGGACAAGACCGGCGCCTCCTTCGAGCAGTGCATCAAGGACATCAAGGAACGTCTCGGCGCCAAGCCGGTTCCCATCCAGCTCCCCGTCGGCTCGGAAGCCAATTTCAAGGGCATCATCGATCTCGTCCGCATGAAAGCGGTGATCTGGGAAGAAGAGTCCCTTGGCGCCAAGTACAATGACGCCGAAATCCCGGACGACCTCAAGGATGCCGCCGAAGCGGCTCGCGCCGAGATGATCGAGGCCTGCGCCGAGCTCGACGAGCAGGCGACCGAGGATTTCCTCAACGGTAAAGAGATTTCCAACGAGACGATCAAGAAGCTGCTGCGCAAGGCGGTGGTTACCGGCGCCTTCTTCCCGGTGCTGTGCGGATCGGCCTTCAAGAACAAGGGCGTCCAGCCGCTGCTCGACGCCGTCGTCGACTATCTGCCTTCGCCGCTCGACCGTCCCTCGATCAAGGGCATCGACGTCAAGACCGGCGAAGAGACCGTGCGCAAGGCGTCGGATTCCGAGCCCCTGTCCATGCTCGCCTTCAAGCTCATGGACGACCAGTATGGCGTCCTGACCTTCTGCCGCCTCTATTCGGGCTCGCTCTCCAAGGGCACATCGCTCCTCAATTCGACCCGCGAGAAGTCCGAGCGCGTCGGCCGCATGGTGCTCATGCATGCCAATACGCGCGAGGAAATCTCGGAAGCCTATGCCGGCGACATCGTGGCACTTGTCGGCCTCAAGGACACCCGTACCGGCGACACGCTGTGCGATCCGGCGAAGGCCGTCATCCTCGAGAAGATGGAATTCCCCGATCCCGTCATCGATATGTCGATCGAGCCCAAGACCAAGGGCGACCAGGAGAAGATGGCAATCGCGCTGCACAAGCTCGCGGCCGAGGATCCGTCTTTCCGGGTCACCACCGATGCCGAATCGGGCCAGACCATCATCAAGGGCATGGGCGAGCTTCATCTCGATATCAAGGTCGACATCCTGAAGCGCACCCACAAGGTCGAAGTGACCGTCGGCGCCCCGCAGGTGGCCTATCGCGAAACCATCACCCGCAAGGCGGAAGTCGACTACACCCACAAGAAGCAGACCGGCGGCACCGGCCAGTTCGCGCGCGTGATCCTCGAGATCGAGCCGAACGAGAAGGGCAAGGGCTACGAGTTCGAATCCAAGATCGTCGGCGGCTCGGTGCCGAAGGAGTTCATCCCCGGCGTCGAAAAGGGCCTCAACTCGGTCATGTCCTCGGGCGTGGTCGCGGGCTTCCCGGTTCTCGACGTGAAGGTCGCCCTCACCGATGGCGCCTATCACGAGGTCGACTCGTCTGCGATCGCCTTCGAAATCGCCGCGCGCGCCGCTCTGCGCGAGGGCCTGCAGAAGGCGGGATCGGTCCTGCTCGAGCCCGTCATGAAGGTCGAGGTCACGACGCCGGAGGAATATCTCGGCGGCGTCATCGGCGACCTCAATTCCAGGCGTGGCCAGATCATCGGCACCGGTAATCGCGGCAATGCGCAGATCGTCAATGCGATGGTCCCGCTCGCCAACATGTTCGGCTATGTCAACAACCTGCGCTCGATGAGCCAGGGACGCGCCAGCTACACGATGCAGTTCGACCACTATGAGCAGGTGCCGCAGGCGGTTGCTCAGGAAGTCCAGAAGAAATTCGCTTAATCAAGTTAAGATCCAAGACGGAGTAGTCCGATGGCCAAAGAGAAGTTCAACCGCGACAAGCCGCATTGCAATATCGGTACGATCGGTCATGTCGATCATGGCAAGACGTCGTTGACGGCAGCGATCACCAAGGTTTTGGCCGAGACGGGTGGTGCGACCTATACGGCCTATGACCAGATCGACAAGGCGCCGGAAGAGAAAGCGCGCGGCATCACCATTTCGACCGCTCACGTCGAGTACCAGACGAAGAACCGGCACTATGCCCATGTCGACTGCCCTGGCCATGCCGACTATGTGAAGAACATGATCACCGGTGCCGCCCAGATGGACGGCGCCATTCTGGTGGTTTCGGCTGCCGACGGCCCGATGCCGCAGACCCGCGAGCACATCCTGCTGGCCCGCCAGGTCGGCGTTCCGGCGCTGGTGGTGTTCATGAACAAGGTGGACATGGTGGACGATCCGGAGCTTCTGGAACTGGTCGAGATGGAAGTCCGCGATCTTCTGACGTCGTATCAGTTCCCGGGCAATGAGATCCCGATCATCAAGGGTTCGGCTTTGATGGCGCTCGAGGGCAAGAACCCCGAGCTTGGCCATGATGCGATCCTGAAGCTGATGGAAGCGGTGGACAGCTATATTCCGCAGCCCGAGCGTCCGAAGGACCAGCCGTTCCTGATGCCGATCGAGGACGTGTTCTCGATCTCTGGCCGTGGCACGGTTGTGACGGGCCGTATCGAGCGCGGCATCGTCAAGGTCGGCGAGGAAGTTGAGATCATCGGCATCCGTCCGACGACGAAGACGACGGTTACGGGTGTTGAGATGTTCCGCAAGCTTCTCGACCAGGGCGAGGCTGGCGACAATGTCGGCGCGCTGTTGCGCGGTGTCGACCGCACGGGTGTTGAGCGTGGGCAGGTCCTGGCGAAGCCGGGTTCGATCACGCCGCACAAGAAGTTCAAGGCCGAGGCCTATATTCTGACGAAGGAGGAGGGTGGCCGTCATACGCCGTTCTTCACCAACTATCGTCCGCAGTTCTACTTCCGCACGACCGATGTGACCGGGGTTGTTTCGCTGCCTGAGGGCACCGAGATGGTTATGCCTGGCGACAATGTGACGATGGATGTGGAGCTGATCACGCCGATTGCGATGGAAGAGAAGCTGCGTTTCGCGATCCGCGAAGGCGGCCGAACCGTCGGCGCCGGCGTCGTCGCCAAGATCGTAGAATAACGGATACTGGAAGATGCAAACGAACAACATCCGCATCCGTCTCAAAGCGTTCGATCATCGTATCCTCGATACGTCGACGCGCGAGATCGTGAACACGGCTAAGCGTACGGGCGCGCAGGTGCGCGGGCCCGTTCCGCTGCCGACCCGCATCGAGCGTTTCACGGTGAACCGCTCGCCGCATGTCGACAAGAAGAGCCGTGAGCAGTTCGAGATGCGGACGCACCGGCGTCTTCTGGATATCGTGGATTGGAATCCGCAAACGGTCGATGCGCTGATGAAGCTCGACCTGGCAGCGGGTGTGGACGTCGAGATCAAGCTCTGATCGGGCTTATGAGGAGTGAAGCGATGCGTTCTGGCATCATCGCACAGAAATTGGGCATGACCCGCATTTACACGGATGAAGGCACCCAGGTGCCGGTCACCGTGCTGAAGGTGGATAATTGCCAAGTGGTCGCCCACAAGACCGCCGAGAAGCACGGCTATACCGCGCTGCAGCTCGGCGTGGGCACGCCCAAGATCAAGCGCTTGACGGCGGCTCAGCGCGGCCATTTCGCCGCGCAGAAAGTCGAGCCGAAGCGCAAAGTGCAGGAGTTCCGCGTCAGCCCCGATAACGTGATCGCGGTTGGTGCTGAAATCACCGTCGACCATTTCGTCCCGGGGCAGTTCGTCGACGTGACGGGCACCTCGATGGGCAAAGGCTTCGCCGGCGGCATGAAGCGCTGGAACTTCGCCGGCTTGCGGGCCACGCACGGCGTCTCGATCAGCCACCGCTCGATCGGTTCGACCGGCAACCGCCAGGACCCGGGCAAGGTGTTCAAGAACAAGAAGATGCCGGGCCATCTCGGCGCCGAGCGGGTGACGACGCAGAATATCGAAGTCGTCAAGACCGACAAGGATCGCGGCCTGATCATGGTCAGGGGCTCGGTCCCGGGCGTCAAGGGCGGCTGGGTGTCGGTGCGCGATGCGGTCAAGCGCAAGCTGCCGCAGCAGGCGCCCAAGCCCGGCGCGTTCAAGGCTCCGGTCCAACAAGCTCCCGCGGCTGAAGCCGCGGCCAAGGAATAAGGATGCCTGTCATGAAAGCCGACATCCAAACCATCGAAGCCAAGAAGGCGGGATCGGTCGACCTCGCCGAGCATATCTTCGGTCTCGAGCCGCGCGCCGATATCCTGCATCGCGTCGTTCAGTGGCAGCTCAACAAGCGCCAGGCCGGCACGCACCAGGCCAAGACCCGTGGCGAGATCAACCGCACCGGCAAGAAATATGGCAACCAGAAGGGCTCCGGCGGCGCCCGCCACGGTTCGCGTCGTTCCGGCATCTTCGTCGGCGGCGGCAAGGCCTTCGGCCCGCGCTCGCACAGCCACGAGACGGATCTGCCCAAGAAGGTGAGGGCGCTCGGCCTGCGTCATGCGCTCTCTTCCAAGGTTAAGGCTTCCGAGCTCGTCATCCTCGACAAGGCGGAAGTCGGCGAGGCCAAGACCAAGGCGCTGAAGTCGGCCTTCGTCAAGCTCGGTCTCGACAATGCGCTGATCATCGACGGCGCCGAAGTGAACAAGGGTTTTGCCGCCGCGGCGCGCAACATCCCGAATATCGACGTGCTGCCGGTGCAAGGCATCAATGTCTATGACGTGCTGCGCCACAAGAAGCTCGTGTTGACGAAAGCGGCCGTCGAAGCGCTGGAGGCGCGGTTCAAATGAGCAAGGAACATTTCTTCGACGTGATCCGGGGTCCGGCGATCACCGAAAAGGGCACGCTGGTTTCCGAGAAGAACCAGGTCGTCTTCAACGTGGCCTCGACCGCGACGAAGCCGCAGATCAAGGCCGCCGTCGAAGGCCTCTTCGGCGTCAAGGTCAAGGCCGTGAATACGCTGGTGCGCAAAGGCAAGCTCAAGAATTTCAAGGGCAAGGCCGCGCGTCTCAGCGATGTCAAGAAAGCCTTCGTGACGCTGGCCGAAGGCCAGAAGCTCGATGTGACGACGGGTCTCTAAGGTTCAAGGATTGCTGAAACATGGCACTCAAAACATTCAACCCGACTAGCGCCGGCCGCCGCCATATGGTGATGGTCGACCGCAGCCATCTGTGGAAGGGCAAGCCGGTCAAGACCCTGACCGAAGGCCTGACCAAGAGCGGTGGCCGCGGCAATTCGGGCCGCATCACGTCGCGCCGCAAGGGCGGCGGCCACAAGCAGGCCTATCGCCTGGTCGACTTCCAGCGCGGCAAGGCCGATGTCGCCGCGACCGTCGAGCGTCTCGAGTATGATCCGAATCGCACGGCTTACATCGCGCTGATCAAGTACAGCGATGGCGAGCAGGCCTATATCCTGGCGCCGCAGCGTCTCGCCGTCGGCGATACTGTGATGTCGGGCGCCTCGGTCGACGTGAAGCCCGGCAATACCATGCCGCTCTCGGCCATGCCGGTCGGCACCATCATCCACAATATCGAGACCAAGCCCGGCAAGGGCGGCCAGCTCGCGCGTGCCGCCGGCACCTATGCGATGCTCGCCGGCCGCGACCAGGGCTATGCGCTGCTCAAGCTCAAGTCGGGCGAGACCCGCATGGTGCGCGCCGAATGCAAGGCGACCGTCGGCGCCGTCTCCAATCCCGACCATGTCAACGAGATCGTCGGCAAGGCCGGCCGCGCCCGCTGGAAAGGCGAGCGTCCGGTTTCGCGCGGCATCGCCCGCAACCCGGTCGACCATCCGAACGGTGGCCGCACCAATGGCGGCAAGCACTGGGCCACCCCCTGGGGCAAGCCGACCAAGGGCAAGAAGACCCGCAACAACAAGGCGACGCAGAAATTCATCCTGCGCAGCCGTCATGCCAAGAAAGCTTAAGAGGTAGTCCGGTGTCACGCTCGCTATGGAAAGGCCCGTTCGTCGACGGGTATCTCTTGAAGAAGGCGGATGCGGCGCGTTCGAGCGGCCGCAACACTCCGGTCAAGACCTGGAGCCGCCGGTCGACCATCCTGCCGCAATTCGTGGGCCTGACCTTCCAGGTCCATAACGGCAACAAGTTCGTGCCGGTGCTCGTGTCGGAAGACATGGTCGGCCACAAGCTCGGCGAATTCGCGCCGACCCGGATTTTCCACGGCCACAGCGTCGCCGACAAGAAGGCGGCGCCAGCTAAGGACGCGAAGAAATGAGCAAGAAAGCCAGAAAGCGGTCGCTTGCCGAGAACGAGGCGCGGGCAGTCACCTGCTCGATCCGCATCTCGCCGCGCAAGCTCAATGACGTCGCGGCCGGCATTCGCGGCATGAAGGTCGACAAGGCGTTGGCGCACCTCACCTTCTCGCGCCGCCGCATCGCCGGCACGATCAAGAAGACGCTCGAATCGGCGATCGCCAATGCCGAGAACAACCATGACCTCGACATCAATCAGTTGGTCGTCTCCGAGGCCCATGTCGGCAAGAATCTCGTGATGAAGCGGTGGACGCCGCGCGCCCGCGGCCGCGTCGGCCGCATCGAAAAGTTCTTCAGCCAGCTGACGATCGTCGTGCGCGAAGTGCGTGAAGAGAAGGAGGCCGCCTGATGGGTCAGAAAGTCAATCCGGTCGGCTTTAGGCTCGGTATCAACCGCACCTGGGATTCGCGCTGGTTCGCCAACCGCCGCGAATACGGCAAGCTGCTGCATGAGGACATGAAGATCCGCAACTACCTGCGCGAGCAGCTCAAGCAGGCGGGCGTCTCCAAGGTCCTGATCGAGCGGCCGCACAAGAAGTGCCGGGTCACCATCTTCTCGGCGCGCCCCGGTGTCGTCATCGGCAAAAAGGGCGCCGACATCGAGAAGCTGCGCAAGAAGGTCGCCGAGATGACGAGCTCGGAAGTGCACCTCAACATCGTCGAGGTGCGCAAGCCCGAGATCGACGCGACGCTGGTGGCCGAGAACATCGCCCAGCAGCTCGAGCGCCGGGTGGCGTTCCGCCGCGCCATGAAGCGCGCCGTGCAGTCGGCGCAGCGCATGGGTGCGGAAGGCATCAAGATCACCTGCGCCGGCCGTCTCGGCGGCGCGGAAATCGCGCGCACCGAGTGGTACCGCGAGGGCCGCGTGCCGCTGCATACGCTGCGCGCCGATGTCGACTACGGCACCGCGACCGCCATCACCGCCTATGGCACCAACGGCGTCAAGGTGTGGATATTCAAGGGCGAGATCCTCGAGCACGATCCGATGGCGCAGGACAAGCGCAATGCGGAGAGCCAAGAGGGTCAGCGTCCGCGCCGCGAGCGCGAAGCGACGGCGGCCTGAGGATTAAGGTAACGAACCATGCTGCAACCGAAACGTACTAAATTCCGCAAGGCCCATAAGGGCCGTATTCACGGCAAGGCGACGAGCTGCGTCAATCTGGATTTCGGCGCTTACGGCCTCAAGGCCCAGGAGCCGGATCGCCTGACCGCGCGCCAGATCGAAGCGGCCCGCCGGGCGCTGACGCGCGGCATGAAGCGCGCCGGGCGCGTGTGGATCCGCCTCTTCCCGGACGTTCCGGTGTCGAAGAAGCCGGCCGAAGTGCGCATGGGCTCGGGCAAGGGCTCGACCGAATACTGGGCCTGCCGGGTGAAGCCGGGCCGGGTCCTGTTCGAGGTCGACGGTGTGAGCCGCCAGATCGCCGAGGAAGCGCTGGCGCTGGCCGCGGCGAAGCTGCCGATCAAGACGCGCTTCGTGGCGCGGCTCGGCGAGTAAGGGGAGGGCGCCATGAAGAACAGTGACGTGAAAGCCATGACCCCGGACCAGCTCAAGGACGAGCTGATCAAGCTGAAGAAAGAGCAGTTCAACCTGCGCTTCCAGAAGGCCACGGGCCAGATCGAGAACACCGCCCGCGTCCGTCAGATCCGCCGCGACATCGCCCGGATCAAGACGTCGCAGCAGCAGCGCGCCCAGAGCGCGGCGAAGTAACGGAGAGATGTGATGCCGAAACGCGTCCTTGAAGGCGTTGTGGTGAGCGACAAGAACGACAAGACCATCGTGGTCAAGGTCGAACGGCGTCTGACCCATCCGGTTCTGAAGAAGACGGTGCGCCTGACCAAGAAGTACCATGCCCATGACGAGAAGAACACCGCCAAGGTCGGCGACGTCGTGTGGATCGAAGAGACCAAGCCTTTGTCCAAGCAGAAGCGCTGGCTTCTGGTGGAGAAGACCGGCCAGGCCAAGGGTTGAAGATTGGATCGATAAGGGAATTGGGCGCGAGTTTGCTCGGCGCCAAGGAAAACAGGTGAAGCCATGATCCAGCAAGAAACAAATCTCGACGTTGCCGACAACTCCGGCGCGAAGCGCGTGCAATGCATCAAGGTGCTGGGCGGCTCGAAGCGCAAATACGCGCATGTCGGCGACGTCATCGTCGTGTCGGTCAAGGATGCCATCCCGCGCGGGCGCGTGAAGAAGGGCAATGTCATGAAGGCGATCGTCGTCAGGACCGCCAAGGACATCCGCCGTCCGGACGGTTCGGTCATCCGCTTCGACCGCAATGCGGCAGTGTTGATCAACAACCAGGGCGAGCCGGTCGGCACGCGCATCTTCGGACCGGTGCCGCGCGAACTGCGCGCCAAGAACCAGATGAAGATCATTTCGTTGGCGCCGGAGGTGCTGTGATGGCGTTGAAACTCAAAATCCGCAAGGGCGACAGGGTGGTCGTCCGCACCGGCCGCGACAAGGGCAAGGTCGGCGAAGTGCTGCGCGTCTTCCCGGAAGACAACCGCGCGCTCGTCCAGGGCGTCAACCTCGTGCGCCGGCACCAGAAGCAGACGGCCGGCCAGGAAGGCGGCATCATCTCCAAGGAGATGCCGATCCATATCTCGAACATCGCGCTTCGCGATCCCAAGGACGGCAAGCCGGTCAAGGTCGGCTACAAGGTCCTGAAAGACGGCAAGAAGGTGCGGTTCGCCAGGAAATCCGGAGAAGTGATCGATGGCTGACAAATACACGCCGCGGCTCAAGCAGCATTATGACGAAGTGATCGTCAAGAAGCTCGTCGAGCAGTTCGGCTACAAGAACCCGATGGAAGTGCCGAAGCTCGACAAGATCGTGCTCAACATGGGCATTGGCGAGGCGACGGCCGATTCCAAGCTGGTCCCGGTCGCGGTGGCGGAGCTCGAGAAGATCGCCGGCCAGAAGGCCGTGATCACCAAGGCCCGCAAGGCGATCGCGACCTTCAAGATCCGCGAGAACCTCGCCATCGGCGCCAAGGTCACCTTGCGCAAGACGCGCATGTACGAGTTCCTCGACCGGTTGATCACCATAGCACTTCCGCGCGTGCGCGACTTCCGCGGCCTGTCGGGCCAGAGCTTCGACGGCAACGGCAACTATGCGATGGGCATCAAGGAGCACATCATTTTCCCGGAGATCGACTACGACAAGATCGATCGCGTCTGGGGTCTCGATGTGATCGTGTGCACCACGGCCAAGTCCGACGACGAGGCCCGCGCGCTGCTCGAGGCATTCAATTTCCCGTTCCGCAAGTCTGCCCGCAGGCAGGCGGCGTGACGGTCAAGCTAAACTGAGGTAGCCCAATGGCGAAGACGAGTTCGGTTGAGAAGAACGAAAAGCGGCGCAAGCTGGCGAAGAAATTCGCAAGCCGGCGCGCGCGTCTCAAGGCGATCACCAAGAACCAGGCGCTTTCGATGGAAGAGCGTTTCGCGGCCCAGCTCAAGCTGGCGCAGCTGCCGCGCAACTCGGCGCCGAACCGCATTCGCAATCGCTGCGAGCTGACCGGGCGCCCGCGCGCCTATTATCGCAAGATGAAGATGTCGCGCATGGCTTTGCGCGAGCTTGGCAACAAGGGCCTGATCCCGGGCCTGGTCAAGTCGAGCTGGTAAGCGGGCGGAGAAGGAGAACAGGCAAATGAGCTTTACCGATCCGATCGGCGACATGCTGGCCCGCATACGCAACGCGCAGGAGCGCGGCAAGTCGAAAGTGACGACACCGGCTTCGCGGTTGCGCGAGCGCGTGCTGGGCGTGCTGCAGCAGGAAGGTTTCATCCGCGGCTTCGCCACCGTCCAGCATGAAGGCAGCAAGCCTGAGATCGAAATCGAGCTTAAGTATTTCGATGGAGCGCCGGTGATCCACGAGATCAGCCGGGTGTCGAAGCCGTCGCGCCGCGTCTATGTCTCGGTCGACGGGATTCCGACCGTCTATAACGGTCTCGGCATCTCCATACTTTCGACGCCGAAAGGCGTCATGTCCGATGCGGAAGCCCGCGCCCAGAACGTGGGCGGCGAAGTGATCTGCACGGTATTCTGAGGACTGAACGATGTCGCGCATTGGCAAAAAGCCTGTTCCGGTTCCGACGGGGGTCACCGTCAACCTCTCGGGACAGAATATTTCGGTCAAGGGCCCCAAGGGCGAGCTCAAATTCGCGCTGGTCGAGCATGTGCTGGCCAAGCTCGAGGACGGCAAGGTCGCGGTCAATCCGCGCGACCAGACGAAGCTCGCGCGCTCGTGCTGGGGCATGTCGCGCACCATGATCTCGAACATGATGAAGGGCGTGACCCAGGGCTATAGCCGCCAGCTCGAGATCAACGGCGTCGGCTACCGTGCCAACGTCCAGGGCAAGGTGCTGCAGCTCAATCTCGGCTACAGCCACGATGTAAACTACCCGATCCCGGAAGGCATCGAGATCAAGACGCCGAAGCCGACCGAGATCGTCATCAGTGGCATCGACAAGCAGCGTGTCGGCCAGGTCGCCGCCGAAATCCGCGAATTCCGCGGTCCCGAACCCTACAAGGGCAAGGGCATCAAGTATTCAGACGAACGCATCTTCCGCAAGGAAGGCAAGAAGAAGTAACGGGTGTCATCATGGCTTCCAAGCTCACAAAAATGGAATTCCGCCGCTCGCGCGTCCGCAAGGCGCTGAAGGCTGCCGGCAAGCTGCGCCCGCGGCTCTCGGTGTTCCGCTCGGCGAAGAACATCTATGCGCAGGTGATCGACGACCAGAAGGGTGTCACCCTCGCTGCCGCTTCGACGCTGGAAGAAGGCTTCAAGAAGGACGGCAAGACCGGTGCCGACAAGGCGGCGGCTGCCGCGATCGGCAAGCTCGTCGCCGAGCGCGCGGTGAAGGCCGGCGTCGCGGACGTCGTCTTCGATCGTGGTGCATATCTTTATCATGGCCGCGTCAAGGCGCTGGCCGACGGAGCCCGCGAAGGCGGTCTCAAGTTCTAATTTCGAGGAGCAGGCAGGATCATGGCACCGAGAGAACATGGCGGAGAGCGCGGCGGCAAAGACCGTGACGATCGCGATTCCGAGTTTCTTGACAAGCTCGTGCATATCAACCGCGTCGCCAAGGTGGTGAAGGGCGGCAAGCGCTTCGGCTTCGCGGCCCTCGTCGTCGTCGGCGACCAGAAGGGCCGTGTCGGCTTCGGCCATGGCAAGGCGCGCGAGGTGCCGGAAGCGGTGCGCAAGGCGACTGAGAGCGCCAAGCGTGGCCTGGTCCGGGTTCCGCTGCGTGAGGGCCGCACCCTGCATCATGACGTTGACGGTCGCTGGGGAGCGGGCAAGGTCGTGTTGCGTTCGGCCCCTCCGGGCACCGGCATCATCGCCGGCGGTCCGATGCGCGCGGTGTTCGAATCGCTCGGCATGCAGGACGTCGTGGCCAAGTCGAAGGGGTCTTCCAACCCCTACAACATGGTGCGCGCGACCTTCGATGCCTTGAAGAAGCAGGCGAGCCCCCGCGCGGTCGCCGCGCGGCGCGGCAAGAAGGTCTCCGACATCCTTTCCCGCCGCCGCGATCAGGATGCGACGGCCGAATAATCAGGTGTGACCATGGCGAAAGCAAAGACAGACAAGACCGTGACGGTCGAACAGATCTACAGCCCGGCGCGCCGTCCGGCCGAGCAGCGAGCAACGCTGATCGGCCTCGGCCTCAACAAGCGCCATAAGCGCAGCACCCTCCAGGATACGCCCGCAGTCCGCGGCATGATCGCCAAGGTCCAGCACCTTGTGCGCGTCGTCGAGTAAAGGATACCAGCGATGAGACTCAATCAGATTTCCGACAATGAAGGGGCACGCCGTCCGCGCAAGCGCCTCGGCCGTGGTATCGGTTCGGGTCTTGGCAAGACGGCAGGTCGCGGCGGCAAGGGCCAGACGGCCCGTTCCGGCGGCGCCAAGGCCGGCTTCGAAGGCGGCCAGATGCCGATCTATCGCCGCCTGCCCAAGCGCGGCTTCAAGAACCCGTTCCCGGTCGAATACAACGAGATCAATCTCGGCCGCATCCAGCAGGCGGTCGACGCCAAGAAGATCGATGCGGCGGCGCCCGTGACGCTCGACGTCCTGGTCAAGGCCGGGGTCGTGTCCAGGGCCCGCGCCGGTTTGCGCCTTCTCGGCTCAGGTGAGCTCAAGACCAAGCTTGCTTTCGAAGTGCATCACGCCTCCAAGGGCGCCGTTGCCGCGGTCGAAAAGGCAGGCGGCAGCGTCAAGATGCTGAAGCCGGTGAAGCCCGAGGAACCGGTGAAGGAGGCCAAGGCCCCGAAGGCTGAGACGAAGGCGCCGAAGGGCGAAGAGAAGGCCCCGAAGGAAGCCAAGGCCGCCAAGCCCGAAGCCCAGAAGGACGAAAAGCCGGCCAAGCCGGCCAAGAAAGAGAAGCCGGCCAAGCCGGAGTGAGGTTGCGGGCGTCCACCCCAGACCCCATCTAGGGGATTTGGGGCGGGGCTTAGGGAAAGCACATGGCATCGGCAGCTGAACAACTTGCAGCCAATATCAATTTCTCGGCGCTGGCCAAGGCCGAGGATCTCAAGAAGCGCATTTGGTTCACGCTCGGCGCGCTCGTCATCTATCGCCTCGGTACCTATATTCCCATCCCGGGCGTCGACACGCTCGAGCTCGCCCGCTTCGCCGCGCAGAATTCGACCGGCATCCTGGGCTGGGTCAACGGCCTCGCCGGCGGCGCCTTGGGCCGCATGGCGATCTTCGCCCTCAATATCATGCCGTATATCTCGGCATCGATCATCATCCAGCTCCTGACCACGGTTTCGCCCCATCTCGAGCAGCTCAAGAAGGAAGGTGAGTCGGGCCGCAAGAAGATCAACCAGTATACCCGCTACGGCACCGTGCTGATCGCGGCGCTGCAGTCCTATGGCATTGCCGTGGGCCTCGAAGGGCAGGGCAGCATCGTGCTCGATCCGGGCCTGTTCTTCCGGGCGAGCACGGTCATTACGCTCACCGGCGGCACCGTGTTCCTGATGTGGCTCGGCGAGCAGATCACCGCGCGCGGCATCGGCAACGGCACCTCGCTCATCATCTTCGCCGGCATCGTCGCCGGCCTCCCGTCCGGCATGGCGGCTCTGCTCGAACTCGGCCGCACCGGCCAGATGTCGACCTTCCTCATCCTCGCGATCTTCATCATCGCGCTCGCCGTCGTCGCCTTCATCGTCTTCGTCGAGCGCGCCCAGCGCCGCCTCTTGATCCAGTATCCCAAGCGCCAGGTCGGCATGAAGGTCACCCAGGGCGACAGCTCGCATTTGCCGCTCAAGCTCAACACCTCGGGCGTCATTCCGCCGATCTTCGCCTCCTCGCTGCTGCTGTTGCCGATCACGGTCGCCAATTTCACGCAAGGCCAGGGGCCTGACTGGCTCAACCGGATCACCGCCCTTCTGGGCCACGGCCAGCCGCTGTTCCTGGTCCTTTACGCGCTGCTCATCCTCTTCTTCGCCTTCTTCTACACCTCGATCATGTTCAACCCGAAGGACACGGCCGACAATCTGAAGAAATATGGCGGCTTCATCCCGGGCATCAGGCCGGGCGAGCGGACGGCGGAATATATCGACTATGTGCTGACCCGCATCACGGTGCTCGGCGGCCTCTATCTGGTGCTGGTCTGCCTTCTGCCTGAATTCCTCATCGGCTATGCCGCCATGCCGTTCTATTTCGGCGGCACCTCGCTCCTCATCGTGGTGAGCGTCACCATGGACACGGTGGCGCAAGTGCAGGGCCATCTCCTGGCGCAGCAATATGAAGGCCTGGTCAAGAAAGCGAAGCTCAGAGGTGCTCGCCGGTGAATCTGATTCTTCTGGGCCCGCCTGGTGCCGGCAAGGGCACGCAGGCGAAACTGATTGAGGAAAAGCGCGGGCTGAAGCAGCTCTCGACCGGTGACATGCTGCGGGGTGCCGTGGCCCAAGGCACCGAGATGGGCAAGAAGGCCAAGGCGGTCATGGATCGCGGCGAACTCGTCTCCGACGACATCGTCGTGTCGATCATCGCCGAGCGGCTGGACAAGCCCGACGTGAAGAAGGGCTTCATCCTGGACGGCTTCCCGCGCAACCAGGCGCAGGCGGAAGCCCTCGACCGGATGCTCGACGACAAGGGCCTCAAGCTCGATGCGGTCATCGAGATGAAGGTCGATGACGAGGCCTTGGTCGAGCGCATCGCCGGCCGTTATACCTGCGCCAAATGCGGCAAGGGCTATCACGACCGGTTCGAGAAGCCGAAAAAGGCCGGTGTTTGCGACGTCTGCGGGTCGACGGAGTTCGTCCGGCGCGCCGACGACAATGAGAAGACGGTCCGTGACCGCCTTCAGATCTACAATAAGCAGACCGCCCCGCTGGTCGACTACTATGGCCGGACCGGGGTTCTGCACAAGGTAAACGGTATGGCGGATATCGCTCAGGTGACCCGCCAGATCGAGGATGTGCTGGGACGATCATGAAGGTCAGGTGCGCTATCTAGGACGGTTGACGCCAGAGCGATTCAGCCCTAGATAACCCCCATTAGACCGACATGAAGGCTGGCTTCAGGAAGGGCAAACCCTCCCGGAGGCACGGCCTTGTGCCATTTAGGCGCCCGGTACTGCGTTCGAGTATAGGCGGAGAATTTGGGCGTAAGCCCTTGTAAGGCTTAGGAGAAAGACAAAGTGGCCCGCATCGCAGGCGTTAACATTCCGACCAATAAGCGCGTTGAAATCGCCCTTCGCTATATCCATGGCATCGGCCCGGTCAACGCCAAGGTGATCTGCAAGCAAGTCAGCATTCCGGCGTCGAAGCGCGTCAACGAGCTGTCGGACGCCGAGGTGCTGCAGATCCGCGAAATCATCGACCGCGACTATGTGGTCGAAGGCGACCTTAGGCGCGAAGTGGCCATCAACATCAAGCGGCTCATGGATCTCGGCACCTATCGGGGCCTGCGCCACCGTAAGGGCCTGCCGACGCGCGGCCAGCGCACCCACACCAATGCCCGCACCCGCAAAGGCCCGGCCAAGGCCATCGCCGGCAAGAAGAAATAAGGAAAATCCATGTCGAAAGAGCCTGTCCGTCCGCGCCGCAAAGAGCGCAAGAACATCACCTCGGGCGTCGTGCATGTGAATGCATCGTTCAACAATACGATGATCACCATCACCGATGTCCAGGGCAACACGATCTCCTGGGCCTCCGCCGGCAAGCTCGGTTTCAAGGGCTCGCGCAAGTCGACGCCCTATGCCGCCCAGGTCGCCGCCGAGCAGGCCGGAAAGTCGGCCATGGAGCACGGCATGAAGACCGTCGAGGTGGAAGTGAGCGGGCCGGGCTCGGGACGTGAATCGGCGCTCCGGGCGCTGCAGTCCTGCGGACTGCAGGTGACCGCGATCCGCGACGTGACGCCGATCCCGCACAATGGCTGCCGGCCGCCCAAGCGCCGCCGCGTCTGACGAGATTTTTTGGAAGCGACGATGCTTCCCCAAGCAAGTGAATAGTGACCCGACGCCGGTTGAGGCGTCACGGTTCTGAACAGGACGATACCATGCACGTGAATCAGAAGAACTGGCAGGAACTCATCCGTCCGAGCAAGCTCGAAGTCTCGGCCGGGCGTGAACGCAAGCGGGTGGCGACGCTGGTCGCCGAGCCGCTCGAGCGCGGCTTCGGCACGACGCTCGGCAATGCGCTGCGCCGCGTCCTTCTCTCATCGCTCCAGGGTGCGGCGGTGAGCTCGGTGCAGATCGACGGCGTGTTGCATGAGTTCTCCTCGATCGCGGGCGTGCGCGAGGACGTCACCGACATCGTCATCAATATCAAGGAAATCGCCATTGCCATGCATGCGGAAGGGCCGAAGCGGCTCGTGCTGCGCAAGGAAGGCCCGGGCGTCGTCAAGGCCGGCGACATCCAGCAAACTGGCGATATCCAGATCCTGAACCCCGAGCATGTCATCTGCACGCTCGACGAGGGTGCCGAAGTGCGCATGGAGTTCACCGTCAACACCGGCAAGGGCTATGTTCCCTCCGAGCGCAACCGTCCCGAGGACGCGCCGATCGGGCTCATCCCGGTCGACAGCATCTACAGCCCGGTGCGCCGCGTGTCCTACAAGATCGAGAACACCCGCGAGGGCCAGATCCTCGACTATGACAAGCTCATCATGACGGTCGAGACCAACGGCTCGATGAGCCCCGAGGATGCCGTCGCCTATGCCGCGCGCATCCTGCAGGACCAGCTCTCGGTGTTCATCAATTTCGACGAACCCTCGAAGATCGTGCACGAGGACGTCCGTCCCGAGCTCGAATTCAACGCGGCGTTGCTCAAGAAGGTCGACGAGCTCGAGCTTTCGGTGCGCTCGGCCAACTGTCTCAAGAACGACAACATCGTCTATATCGGCGATCTCATCCAGAAGAGCGAGGCGGAGATGCTCCGCACGCCGAACTTCGGGCGCAAGTCGCTCAACGAGATCAAGGAAGTGCTGGCCCAGATGGGCCTGCATCTCGGCATGGAAGTGCCGAACTGGCCGCCGGAGAATATCGACGAGCTCGCCAAGAAATACGAAACGCATTATTGAGATTTGAGGAGACGTCATCATGCGTCACGGATTTGCCGGCCGCCGGTTCAACCGCTCGGCCTCCCACAGGAAGGCGATGCTCGCCAACCTGGCTGCATCGCTGATCAAGCATGAGCAGATCGTCACCACGCTGCCCAAGGCCAAGGACCTGCGTCCGGTGGTCGAGAAGCTGGTGACGCTCGGCAAGAAGGGCGATCTCGCGGCGCGCCGCCAGGCGATCGCCGAGATCGGCGATGAGGCCCAGGTCAAGAAGCTCTTCGAAGTGCTCGCCAAGCGCTATGCCGAGCGCAAGGGCGGCTATACGCGCGTCCTCAAGGCGGGCTTCCGCCATGGCGACTCGGCACCGCGCGCGGTGATTGAATTCGTCGATCGCGACGTCAATGCCAAGGGCCAGGACTCCGGTCCGACGATGAAGACGGGCGAGGAAGCGACCGCAGAGAGCGCCGCCGCCTGATATCGGCCAGTTGTCGTATTGCGTAAAAGCGGGCTCATGGCCCGCTTTTTTGTTAGTATCGCTTCATCCGAGAGTTGGAGGAACGCCATGTCCCGCGACAGCTCTGAACGCGTTACCCTGGAAAATATCAACCATCCGGGCAAATCGCACAGCGCCGATGCCCGCCTGTATGAGGCGATGAAGCGCGCCGTCCTCAAGGTCCTGCCCAAGAAGGCGCCCGGCCTGACCGTCGCCGAACTGGAGGACCGTGTGCTGCCGCATCTGCCGCAGACGCTGTTCCCCGGCGGCGCCAAGGCCGGCTGGTGGACGAAAGCCGTCCAGCTCGACCTCGAAGCCAAGGGCATCATCACCCGGACGAAGACGTCGCCGCTCAGGCTGCATAAGAACTGAAGAAGGACAGCCGCCGTCTACTGGCTGGGCAGCTTGGCGAGGCGTTCGTCGATCACCTGCCGGCGGAGACCGGTGTCGAATTTGCGTGCCGTCTCGTAGTCCGAGCGAGCGCTCTCGAAATGACCGAGCGCGGCCTCGGCATCGCCGCGATACATGTAGAGTTCGGTTCTTTCATATATGTCGAACTTCAGCGCCTCGCTGAACCTCTGCATCGCGCGTTCCGGTCGATCCTGTGCGAGATCGGCGCGGCCCAGAGCCAAATACACAAGACCCAATCGCTTGTTCAATCTCAGGGCCAGATATGCATCTTCCTGCGCAGCCTCGGTTTTCTGCAAGGCGAGCTCCGCTATGGCGCGGCAGGCATAGGCGCCGGCAGTCGGTCTGATTGTCAGGGACCTGCTGCATTCCCTGATGGCCTCGGCAGACTTTTGATCCTCAAGCAGGGTCCAGCCCAACGCTGCTGCCGAGTAAGGAGACTGCGGCGTCAGGGTTACGGATTGCCGCACGTCGGTGAGCGCGTCCTGGATTTGCCCGGCGTTGAGGTGGATGTTGCTTCTTATCTCATAGGCATAGGCCGGATCGTTATTATCCGTGATCGCCCGATTCATCTCGTCAAGCGCCGCCTGAGTACGGCCGGCGAGTTGGAGCACGATTGCGCGCGTGGCCAGCAGATCAATATTCTTGGGATCGCGGGCGATCAGGACCGTCAGGTCGGCAATCGCGCCTTCATAGTCGCCAAGCCCGCGCTTGGCCTTGGCGCGATGGTCATAAGGCCAATTGGAAGTGGCGCCGAGCGCCAGAGCCCGGTCGACATCGGCAATCGTCTCTTGCCAATGTCCCAGGTCGAGATGCGCCCGGCTCCTTGCCTCGAGCGCCGATATGGTCAGGGGACCGTTGTGTTCGAGCGCCTGCAATTCGGCGAGGGCGCGTTCAGGCTCGCCGTCCTCGATCAGCAGCCAGGTTATTTCCACGCGGGCCGGCTCGTAATTCGGATCGGCGGCAATGGCGCGGACGAGGTCCTCGCGGGCCTTATCGGCGTTGCCGATCCGGACATGGGTGATGGCGCGATTGGTGAGGATGATGGGATTGTCGGGCTTCAGCGTCAGCGCACGATCGTAGTCGCCGAGCGCACTCTCATACTCACCCAGAGCATGACGAACCAGTCCCCGCTCGTTGAGATTGTCGGCGTGCCGCGGATCTTGCTCGATCGCCCGAGCGTAGTCCTCAGCGGCCTTTTCGTAATTGCCCAGTTGATAGCTGGCCCAGCCGCGATTGCCCAGCACCTCGGGCGTATCGTTGCCGTTTTTCATGGCGGTCGTGTAATTGTCGAAGGCTTCCTTGTATTTTCTGATTTCGATCTGCGCATCGCCGAGATTCGACCAATATACGCCCACCACGTTGTTCAACCGGGCCGCTTGCTCGAAATCCTTGGCCGCTTTCTCGTAGTCGTGGAGCGAATAATAGGACAATCCCCGCAGGTTCCAGTCCTCGGGGGTGGCGGCCTCCAATTCGATCAGCAAAGTCAGGCGATCGATCTGGACCTTCGGTTGATCATTCGCGGAAAGGTCGATCAACCTTCTGAGGGCGGTCGTGCGGAGCCCAACCGGCAGCTGATCATCGAAAGCGATCCGCTCGCATGCGGAAGTGGCGACGGGTCCGTTCGGCCCGGAGCAGATGAAGCCTCGGAAATAGCCGAGAGGGAGATGGCTATAATGCCAGGCCGCAAAGACGGCAGCGGCGGCGAAGAGCGCCATCGCGCTCCACACCCAGATCCAGGCGATTTTCTCGCCGCGTGTCATGGCTGTCCCCGGTTAGCGCCCCAGATGTCGCAAAACCGCGGCATAATGGCAATGATCACGTGAAGGGCAGGGGTGAGGCCCAAAATCGAAAAGCGGGCGCAAGGCCCGCTTTTCTCGTTTTTCGCCACCCTGCTTTTATAGGCACATTGCCCCGGCAACTGACGCAAAACTGGACAAACTTTCCTTCACGGTTGCGTCGGAGCGCAGACGGCGTTATGCAGCCGATTGCCGGTTTTGACGTCGAAATGACCAGTTTTCCGGCAAGGTGACGGATGGCGATACTGACCCAAAAAGACGAAGACTTGCTGGCTCTTCTGCGCCTCAATGCGCGCGAGCCCGTGGCCTCCCTGGCCCGGAAGCTGAAACTTTCCCGTACGACAGTTCAGGACCGTATCAGGCGACTGGAAGAGCAGGGGGTGATCGCCGGCTATTCGGTCAGGCTCGCAAGCCCGGTCGACAAAGCCAGCATTCGCGCTTATGTGACCATCGCGGTGGAAGCGCGCCGGCTGGTCGAGGTCGGGCGGGCCTTGAGCAAGCTGGCGCAGATCGAAGCGCTCCACAGCGTCGCGGGCAAGTTCGATCTCGTGGCCCTGGCCCGCACCTCCTCGGCAGAGGACATGGACCGGATGCTGGATGTCGTCGGACTTATTCCGGGCGTAACCCGGACAGAATCTGCCATTATTCTGTCGACCAAGATCGATCGGCGTTAGGATCAAAGAATGAAGTCGAAACTACTGGCCGCGGCCATCCTGCTCAGCTTTCTGGCACTGCCCGCCACGGCGGAAGAACGGACGGTGCCGAAGACGCGCGCCGACATACAGATGTCCTTCGCGCCCGTGGTCAAGGAAACCTCGCCCGCCGTCGTCAACGTCTATGCCAGGCGCCTCGTGGCGCAACGCGATCAGGGGCCCCTGTCGGACCCGTTCTTCCGCCGCTTCTTCGGTGGCGACGGGGTTTTCGGAGCGCCGCGCGAGCGGGTGCAGAACTCGCTGGGCTCGGGCGTCATCGTCGACGGCAAGGGCCTCATCGTCACCAACAACCACGTGATCCTGGGCGGCAGCGACATCCGCGTCGTGCTCGCCGACCGGCGCGAATTCGAAGCCAAGCTGCTCCTCGCCGACGAGCGCACCGACCTCGCGGTGCTCAAGATCGACACGGAAGACGAGGATCTGCCCGCATTGGCGATGGGGGATTCGGACGATCTCGAGGTCGGCGATCTGGTCCTCGCCATCGGCAACCCGTTCGGCGTCGGACAGACGGTGACGAGCGGCATCGTCTCGGCGCTGGCGCGCACCCAACTCGGCATCACCGACTATCAGTTCTTCATCCAGACCGATGCAGCGATCAATCCGGGCAATTCCGGCGGAGCTCTCATCGATCTCAACGGCAATCTCATCGGCATCAATACCGCCATTTTCTCGCGCTCGGGCGGCTCGATCGGCATCGGCTTCGCCATCCCCGTCAATATGGTGAAGACCGTGGTGCAGTCGGCCGAAACGGGCGGGCGCATCCAGCGGCCGTGGATCGGCGCCGAGACGCAGGACGTCACGGCCGAGATCGCCGATTCGCTCGGCTTCGCGCGGCCGGAAGGCACCCTCATCGCCGGCCTCCATCCGAACAGCCCGCTGGCGGTCGCCGGCCTCAAGCGCGGCGATGTCATCTTGGGCCTCGACGGCAAGCCGGTCGAGAACGCCAAGGAGCTCTCTTACCGCGTCGCCACGGCGCAGGTCGGCTCGTCGGCCATCGTCGAATATCAGCGCGGCACCGAGCGGCGCGAGACCCGCATCAAGCTCATCGCCGCACCCGAGACCACGGCCCGCGACGAGACGCTGATGAAGGGCAATACGCCCTTCACCGGCCTCATCGTCGCCAATCTGTCGCCCGCCGTTGCCGATGAGCTCGGGCTTCCGTCCGGCTCGACCGGTGTCGTCGCGTCCGCCATCAAGGGCGGACCGGCGCGGCGGCTTTTCCGCAAGGGCGATGTCATCCTGGAAGTGAACGGCGTGGTGATCGATTCGGTCGACACGCTCAACGAGGCGATCAACAAGGGCGACGGCTTCTGGCAGTTCGCCATCAATCGCAGCGGGCGTGTCATCCGCATGCAACTAGGCGGCTAGTGTGCTGAACGCGAAGTTCCTGAAATCTGGCGGCCCGCGCCGACAGGAACTTCGCGTTCAAAAGCACACTAGCATCATTTAAGTTTTCTAGTGTCCTTTCGGTTCGCAAGTTCGCTCGGAGGGACGGTACAAGTCAGCGAACTTGCGAACCGGGACACTAGATGGCCAATCTCTTCCAGGCGGCGGGGCTCGAGAAGGACGCGCCGCGGCCGCTCGCCGACCGCCTGCGGCCGCAGAAGCTTTCCGACGTCGTCGGCCAGGAGCACATCACCGGTCCGGAAGGTGTTCTTACCCGTATGATCGCGGCCGGGCGCGTGCCCTCGGTCATCTTCTGGGGACCGCCCGGCACCGGCAAGACCACGATCGCGCGCCTCCTCGCCGGCGCCACGGGCCTCGTCTTCGAGCAGATGTCGGCGATCTTCTCAGGCGTCGCCGATCTCAAAAAGGCCTTCGAGGTGGCGCGCGCGCGGCGCGAGCAGGGGAAGGGCACGCTGCTTTTCGTCGACGAGATCCACCGCTTCAACCGCTCGCAGCAGGACAGTTTCCTCCCCGTCATGGAGGACGGCACCATCACGCTAGTCGGCGCGACCACGGAGAACCCGTCCTTCGAGCTCAACGGCGCGCTCTTGTCGCGCGCCCAGGTCCTGGTGCTCAACCGGCTCGATGCCGCGGCCCTCGAGGCGCTCATCGCGCGCGCCGAAATGCATGAGAAGCGGGCGCTGCCGGTCAATGAGGAAGCGCGGCAGATCCTGACCAACCTTGCCGACGGCGACGGGCGCTATCTGCTCAATTTGGTGGAAGACATCTTCGCCACCGTGCCGGAAGGCGGGGCACCGCTCGATCCGGCGAAGCTCGCCGAGGTCGTGCAGAAGCGCGTGCCGCTCTATGACAAGTCGCAGGACGGCCACTACAACCTGATCTCGGCCCTCCACAAGACGGTGCGCGGCTCCGATCCTGACGCCGCCCTTTATTATCTCGCGCGCATGCTGACCGCGGGCGAGAACCCGCTCTATATCGCGCGCCGGATGGTGCGGATGGCAATCGAGGACATCGGCCTTGCCGATCCGCAGGCGCTGCAGCAGGCGCTCCTGGCCAAGGAGACCTATGATTTCCTCGGCAGCCCCGAGGGCGAGCTCGCTCTGGCGCAAGCGATCATCTATCTCGCGACCGCGCCCAAATCGAATGCCGGCTATGCCGCCTTCAAGATGGCGATGAGCCGGGCGAAGGAGACAGGATCGCTGTCGCCGCCCAAGATTATCCTCAACGCGCCGACGCGCCTGATGAAGGAGCAGGAATATGGCGCCGGCTATCAATATGACCATGACGAGCCCGATGCCTTCTCGGGCCAGAATTATTTCCCCGAGCAGATGAAGCGGGAACGCTATTACGATCCGCCGGAACGCGGCTTCGAGCGCGAGATCCGCAAGCGGCTGGAATATTGGGCCAAGCTCAGGCGCGAGCGCGGGGAAGGGTGATCAAAGAAAGTGTGATCACCAGGGAATAGCCTGGCCGTCGCGGAAGAAACCGCCGGTCGGGCCGTCAGGCGGCAGCGTCGCCGCCCAGACGATGCCGGCAGCACCCTCGGCGACATCGCGCGTGGCGCCTGGCCCGCCCATGTTGGTCTTGACCCAGCCCGGACATACCGAATTCACCAGGATGCCGCGCGGCCGCATCTCGTAAGCGAGCGTGCGGGTGAAAACATTGATGCCGGCCTTGGAGGCGCGATAGCCGTAATAGCCTGGCCCCATCTCGCCGAGCGAGGCCATGCTGGAGGACACATTCACGATGCGGGCGCCGCGCGCCAGATGGGGCGCCAAGGCGCGAGTCACGCTCCAGGTGCCGATCATGTTGATGGCGATCGTGTCGGTGACGTTCCGCTCAGGGCTGCGCAGGACACTCGCATTCGAGCCGATGTCGGTTTGAACTTCGTCGTCATTGCCGGCCTCATACATGACGCCGGCGCAATTGATCAGGACGTCGATGGGTGCGTCCTTCTTCTTCACCTCATCGACGAGCGTCTGGATCGAGTCCTGATCCTGCATGTCGAAGGCGTGAAAGCTGACGAGATGGCCTTCGGCGCGCAGGGACTGCGCCGCCTGCTCGAGACGAGGAACGGTGCGGCTGGCGATGAACAGCCGGTAGCCGAGCTTTCCCAATTGGCGCGCTGTTTCAAAACCGAGACCCCGAGAACCGCCGGTAATCAAGGCGAGAGGCAGACTGGACATGCAAAGCAATACCCCCGAAGCCGTAGGTTCAGCCAGTGATAATCCCGGTCGTAGGGCTGAAACCCAGAATAGGTTTTACGCAGAAACCACTGAAAAGTTGCAAAGACTTTCGAACAAATTTCCGAGAACTTCCAATTAAATATGTGAGTTATATCATACCGAATGACTTTAATCACGAGATGGTGATCGGAATACGGCCGCCCACAGAAAGACACCTTTGCCCAGGCAAATGCCTTGTAACAGCTTCATGACGCGGGGTTTTCAAGGCAATTGGTTGATCTGACATCGAAAATCGCCCCAACTGAAAACCTCGATGAGCACTCTGGCGGGTTCGGCCCGCCCCTTGTCGTGCTGGCCGCCACAGTGTGTGTCCTCGGTCTGTGGGCGGCCTTGGAATACATCCTATGGTCGGTGCCGGTGCTGCCCAATAAAGCGCCGGACCTCGATCTCTACGCCTTCGGACGATCGGTCTTCACGGCTCTGTTGTCTCTCGTGGTCCTTGCGGCCTTCGTGGGTTGGACTCGAGCGCCAAGAGGGAGGCCGCTCACCATCGGGCAGACGGCCGCCGTCGCTCTGTCGCTGGCGCTTCTCAGTGTGTTCCTGGCGGTGTTCCTGCTGACGCCCACGACCTTCAGCCGGATGAGCCGCGAGGACGGGTTCGTCGAATGGGCATCGGCACTCCTGCCGATCGCGGCAAGCTTTCTCCTGCTCCGGTGCTGGGCCCGCACTGTCATGCGGGGCGGGAAGGCGATCTCCTGGATCGGCACGGCGCTGCTTCTCAGCGCCGGACTCCTGTTCGCGCTCGGCATGGAAGAGATATCCTGGATGCAGCGGATCTTCGGTTTCCCTACGCCAGAGGCGCTCAGCGGCAATATCCAGCACGAGCTCAATCTGCACAATCTCGCGACCAACCAGGTCGGCACCTTGCACAAGCTCGTGGGCTTCGCCTTTCTGGTCCTCCTGCCTTTCATCCATGCCACGCTGCCGCAGGCCATGAGGATTGGAGACCTCACTCCCCTCATCCCAAGCCGTTGCGTCGCCCTGGTTGCCGCACCCCTGGCGGCCCTGAATTACAATGGCTGGGATTTACTGGCGATGCAGATGACGACCTATCTGACGGTCGGTATCGTCCTCTATTTTGCCTGGCGGGCCTGGCGCGACAAGTACCCGGCCGAGGCGATTCTCTGTGCGGGCCTCGGGATCGCGATCATTGTGGCGCAGATCCTGTTCATTGCCTTCGGCGACAGCTTCGAGCGCATCTGGGATATCACCGAATATAAAGAGCTCTTCATCGCCCTCGGCCTGTTCGTGTGGGCTGTCGAAGTGTTCATGTTGCGGAAAGTGGAAAAGGACTAAAAAGCGCACTGAGCATTTCAGGAAGAAGAACGCATGATCGTCGTCACGGGGGCCAGCGGCTACATCGGAAGCAGGGCCGTATCTCGTCTGTTGGACCTCGGACTTCCGGTAACCGCGATGGGCCGCAATGCGGAACGTTTGCGGCAAGCGGTCCCGCCCGGCGTTCCCACGGTCATCGCCGACTATGACGATCCGCTCAGCCTTGACCGGGCGTTTGCCCAAGCGACGAAGCTGCTGTTCATTGCCGGCGACGGCTTTGCCGCGGACATGCTGCGCCAGCACGCCAATGTGATCGCCGCGGCAAGTCGCAGCGCGGTCGTGCAAGTGGTGTTCACGAGCATCGTCGATGTCGCGGATAGCTCGCCTTTCTATTATGCGCCGGTCTATCGTGACGCCGAGCAGCAACTGAAGGCTTCGCGATTTTCATCGTCGGTCATCCGCTGCGGTCTTTACTCCGATTTCATCACCCGCCATTGGCTCGATGACGAGCAGATTTCGCTGCCGCTCGGAAACGCACGCATCGCTCCCGTAGCGCGCGATGATGTGGCTGCCGCCGCCGTTCATGCCGTGCTGCACGATGTGGAGCCGATCTGGGCACTGACCGGTTCCGAATCCTATTCCATGGACGAGATCGCCGCGGCGGCGAGCCGGGTCATGGGCAAGATGTTCACTTATCGACCATGCGCGTCGGAAGACTACATGAAGCGGCTCCAGGCGGAGATGGAAGAGCCCTGGCCCGTGGCATTCTCGTCCTTGTGCGCGTCCATAGAGGAGGGGCGGTATGCCGACACCTCGGATCGCTTCGTGGATCTGATGTCGCGGCCCCCGGAGCGTTTTGAAGACTTCCTGAAGCGGCACAATACCTTGTCCTGAAGATGAAGATCGATCTCGGCGCTGGTCCGCTCAGAGCCTTTCGAAACCGGAATTTCCGCCTCTTTGCGTCGGGCCAGGTTCTGAGCCTTGCCGGATCGCGCATCCATGACGTGGCGGCCGGCTGGCTGATGTGGCAGCTGACCGGATCCGCCACCTGGCTGGGCGTGCTGGCCCTCGCCGAGATCCTGCCGCGCCTCCTGCTCTGGCCGATATCCGGCCTCGTCGCCGACAGCCTGGATCGCCGGCGGGTCGCGCTGATCTTCCAGACGCTGGCGGCGCTCGAAGCGGGCCTGCTCGCCGTTCTGCAGGCACTGGGCCTGGTGAATGAATGGATCCTCGTGCTGGCGACGGCGCTTCTCGGATTGAACAGCACCTTCTGGCAGCCCGTGCGTCAGACCCTCATCCCGAAGCTCGCACCGCCGCAAGATCTGCCCAATGTGATCGCCTTGACGTCCGTGCTCGCCAATGTCGCGCGGATCCTCGGTCCAATGATCGCCGGCCCCGCCATCATATGGGGCGGCATCAGCACGGCCTTCGCCCTCAATGGCTTGAGCTTCGTTGCCGTCGTCGCAGCGCTCCTCATGATGGATCTTACGGCCGGCGACACATCGCCGCCGCGCCAGAAATCGAGGGGTGGCGTCTGGCAGGGGATCGCGGTCGTCGCCGCACATCCGGGCATGCGGCCGCTTTTCATCCTGATCGGCATATTCGCGATCACCGTGCGCCCCCTGGCCGATCTTTTGCCGGCCTTTGCGGCAGGCGTGTTCGACAAGGGCCCGGGCGGCTTCGCGGCGCTGATCTCGGCCATGGGTGCGGGCGCACTCTCAGTCGGATTGCTGCTTTCCTGGCGTCAGCAATATTCGGGGCTGACGACCATCCTCGCCGGCTTCGGCTTGATCGGCGCGACTGCAACGGCACTTTTCGCGCTCAGCACCAATTCGATCATAGCACTCGTCCTGATGTTCCTGGTGGGCGTCGGGGTCACGGGCAAGAACATCGTCGCCCAGACCCTGGTCCAGTCGGGGCTCGATGATGCGGTACGGGGGCGCGTCCTCAGCTTCTATTCGGTGATATTCAATGCGGCACCCTCGGGTGGCGCGCTGCTGCTCGGCTATATCGGCGATCTGGTCGGCATTCGCTGGCCAGTGGTCGTCGCGGCGATGATCGGATTGGCGGTGTCGTTCATGATTTTCATGCGCCGCAAGCGCCTTGCTCCCTATCTGGAGGTCACTCCAGGCCGGGTTTCCGAAGTGCAGCAAGGAAGCAAGTAGGTACTTACTCCGCTGCTTCGGTCTTCGTCCGCCCACGGCGCAGCACATCCTTGAGGAACTGGCCCGTATAGCTCCTAGGCGCCTTCACGCAGTCCTCCGGCGTGCCGGCGAAGACCACCTCGCCGCCGCCATCGCCGCCTTCGGGACCCATGTCGATGATCCAATCGGCGGTCTTGATCACTTCGAGATTGTGCTCGATGACCACGACCGTGTTGCCCTGGTCGACCAGCTCGTGCAGCACTTCGAGGAGCTTGCGCACATCGTGGAAATGGAGGCCCGTCGTCGGCTCGTCGAGCAGATAGATGGTGCGCCCGGTGGCACGCTTCGACAATTCCTTGGCGAGCTTGACCCGCTGCGCCTCGCCGCCCGAAAGTGTCGTCGCCTGCTGGCCGATATGGATATAGCCCAACCCCACGCGCTGCAGCGTCTCGAGCTTGTCGCGCACCAAAGGCACGGCGCGGAAGAACTCGGCCCCTTCGGCCACCGTCATGTCGAGCACGTCGGCGATCGACTTGTCCTTGAACTTGATCTCCAGCGTCTCGCGATTGTAGCGCTTGCCGTGGCAGGCATCGCAGGTGACATAGACGTCGGGCAGGAAGTGCATCTCGATCTTGATGACGCCGTCGCCCTGGCAGGTCTCGCAGCGCCCGCCCTTCACATTGAAAGAGAAGCGGCCGGGTTCATAGCCGCGCGCCTTGGCCTCAGGGAGGCCCGCGAACCAGTCGCGAATGGGCGTGAAGGCGCCGGTATAGGTCGCGGGGTTCGAGCGCGGCGTCCGGCCGATCGGCGACTGGTCGATGTCGATGATCTTGTCGAGATATTCGAGGCCCTCGATCTTGTCGTGCTCGAGCGGCGCCTCGCGCGTGCCCATGAGCTTGCGGGCGATGGCGCGGTAGATCGTGTCGATCAGAAGCGTCGACTTGCCGCCGCCCGACACGCCGGTGACGCAAGTGAAGACGCCGAGCGGGATCTCCGCCGACACGTTCTTCAGGTTATTGGCGCGGGCGCCCGTCACCTTGATGCGGCGGCCTTTCTCCGGCTGGCGCCGGCGCTGGGGCAGGGGAATCTGCTGCAGACCGACGAGATACTGGCCCGTCAGCGAGCGCGGATTGGCCATGACCTGCTCAGGGCTGCCCTGCGCCACGATCTCGCCGCCATGGACGCCGGCGCCGGGACCGATATCGACGACGAAATCCGCGAGCCGGATCGCATCCTCGTCATGCTCGACGACGATGACGGTGTTGCCGATGTCGCGCAAATGGATGAGCGTCTCGAGAAGGCGGGCATTGTCGCGCTGATGCAGCCCGATCGAAGGCTCGTCCAGCACATAGAGAACGCCGGTCAAACCTGAGCCGATCTGGGAGGCGAGCCTGATGCGCTGGCTCTCGCCGCCCGAAAGCGAGCCCGAGACGCGCGACAAGTTGAGGTAATCCAAGCCGACATCGACCAGGAATTTGAGGCGGGCACGGATCTCTTTCAGGATGCGATGGGCGATCTCGCGGTCCTTGGGCTTGAGCTTGGGCTCGAGCCTGCCGAACCAGTCATTGGCGGCGCGGATCGACATATCGGAGACCTGGCCGATATGGAGCTTGTCGACCTTGACGGCGAGCGCCTGGGGTTTCAGGCGATAGCCGCCGCAGGCATCGCACGGATGGTCCGACTGATAGCGCGACAGCTCCTCGCGCATCCATTGCGAATCGGTCTCGCGCCAGCGCCGCTCGATATTGCCGATGACGCCCTCGAAGGCCTTCTTGGTCTTGTAGGTGCGAAGCCCGTCGTCATAGACGAAAGTGATCTCGTCATCGCCGGTGCCGAAGAGCACGGCGTCCCGCGCCTTCTTCGGCAGGTCCTTCCACGGCGCCGTCATCGAGAATTTGTAGTATTTCGCCAGCGCCTCGAGCGTCTGGGTGTAATAGGGCGAGGTGTTGCCGGTCTTGGCCCAGGGCAATATCGCGCCCTCGCGCAGCGATAGCGTTGGATCGGGCACGACGAGATCCGGCTCGAACCGGAGCTCGGTGCCGAGGCCGTCGCATTTGGGGCAGGCGCCGAAGGGATTGTTGAAGGAGAAGAGGCGGGGCTCGATCTCCTCGATGGTGAAGCCCGAGACGGGGCAGGCGAATTTCTCCGAGAAGAGAAGGCGCTCATGCGTCTCGTTCTTCGATTTGTTGGCGCTCTCCTCGCTGGTGCGCGAGGGCGGCAGGGGCTTGTCGGCATATTCGGCGATGGCCAAGCCGTCGGCGAGCTTGAGCGCCGTCTCGAAACTGTCGGCGAGGCGGTTGCCGAGATCGCTCCTGACCACGATGCGGTCGATCACCACATCGATATCGTGCTTGAACTTCTTGTCGAGGGCGGGAACCGCGTCGATCTCGTGGAACTTGCCGTCGACCTTGACGCGCTGGAAGCCCTTTTTCTGGAGATCGGCGAGCTCCTTGCGGTACTCGCCTTTGCGGCCACGGACGATCGGCGCCAGAAGATAGAGGCGGGTGCCCTCGGGGAGGTCCATGATCCGGTCGACCATCTGGGTCACCGTCTGGCTCTCGATGGGAAGGCCGGTGGCGGGCGAATAGGCGACGCCGATGCGGGCGAAGAGCAGCCGCATATAATCATAGATCTCGGTGACGGTGCCGACCGTCGAGCGTGGATTGCGGCTGGTCGTCTTCTGCTCGATGGAAATGGCGGGCGAGAGGCCGTCGATCTGGTCGACATCGGGCTTCTGCATCATCTCGAGGAACTGGCGGGCATAGGCCGAAAGGCTTTCGACATAGCGCCGCTGGCCCTCGGCATAGATCGTGTCGAAGGCAAGCGAGGATTTGCCGGAACCGGAAAGCCCGGTGAAGACGATCAGCCGGTCGCGCGGCAGCTCGAGCGAGATGTTCTTCAGATTGTGCTCACGCGCGCCCTGAATAGCGATGATTTTCTTGTTTTCAGCCATGGTGGTTGACTAGACCAAAAGGGGAACGGGGGCAAGCTCGGCGAGCACCCAGTCCACATGCTGCATCTTTCAAGCGCCAGAACATGTCAGCAGCTTGACCGCTGTCCACAGCCGTTGGCGGAAGCCGCAAGCTCGTAAGGGGAACCCTGTCACTGCAACGTCAGAGAAGCGAGGCCGCGACGGTGTGGTACCCGGCGCGATGCTGCATATTGGTCACAGTTCAGGCTTTTCAAGATGTGGAGGCCAAGGGCTGGCCCTTTTGACTTGACATCGAAGGCAGGAGGACCAAGATAAAATCATTCATCGATCGCAGGGTCGGTGACGGAACATAAACAAGAAGAGGAGGGAGGCATGAATCCACCGGGCTACCTTCTTCGACTGCGGCAAGTTCCGCAGTCACGGTCCTGACAGCGCGCTGCAGCACAAAACGTCACTGATCAGGCCGCTCATCCTACAATTTGAATAGCTCACGCGAGAGCGAGACACCGATAGCTGGGTCGTCTCAGAGTCTCGAAAATCCTCCGGTGATGAGCACCGGAAACAGACTTCGAAAAATCTCGAATGATCGAGTGCCCCGCCGGCGCCAGATGAGCGCGGCGGGGTTTCGATTCAGGTCGTCATCTGACGGCATAACGGAAGCCCAGCGCACAGGCGAGGAGCAGCACGCCACACGCCGCGGTGAGAGCGAGGACGGGCGCAAAGCCTGAGCCCTGATCATAGAGCGCGCTCATTATGGGAATGGCCGCCGCGCTGTCGACGAAGCCGACGAAATAGCTGATGCCATAGGCGCGTGCCCGCAAGTGCCCGGGCACGAACCGCGCCACGATGGCGTCGTCGACGACCACCTGGCCGTAGATCGCCGCCATGGTCAGCGCCAGGCCGACAAGGAGCAGGGGACCCGTCGAGAGCCACGCCAGTGCCAGGCCGGTGAGCTGAAGCCCGGCAAGGGCGACGAATAAGGAGGTGAGCGGCAGACGGTCGACGAGACGGCCGATGGCGAGTTGCATGAGCGTGCCGCAGACCAGGATGATGGTCGCAAGTGCTCCGGTTCCGATCAGCGGCAATTCGCTGTCAAACTGCTCGTCGACGATCTTGGGCAAGGCCACGGTGACGATGGTGTAGGTCATGCCGCCGGCGATGAAGGCAAGGATGACGACACACGCCGCGAGGATGGGGCTTTTCACCGCGAGGCCAGGCGAAGAAGCCGTCGTCGCGCGCGCCTCTCCGACGGTTGATGAGCGGCGCATCGTAACGATGAATAGAATGCCGAGGGTCAAGGCCGCCATGCCCGGACCGATGAACGCCCAACGCCAGCCGAAAGCCCATGCGAAAAAGGCCGTCCCCGCGGCGGCCAGCGCGGCGCCGATATTACCGCAGACTCCATTGACGGCGAGATCCTGCCCGAGGCGTGAAGAAGTGGAGGCAAGAAGGGTGAGCCCGACCGGATGATAGATGGCTCCGGCGGCGCCGAGGAGCAGCAGCCCGAGGCCGAGCATGAGCCATGTCGCCGATGCCGCAATGAAAAAGCAGGCCAGTCCGGTGCAGATGAAGAAGACGGCGAGAAGGCGCTCCGCGCCCACGATATTCACCAACCACCCAACGGGAAGCGACAGCACGCCAAAGGCGACGAAGCAGCCCGTCGCGAGCGGGATCAGTTCGCCATAGTCGAGCTTCCATTCGGCGCCGATCGCGAGCACGGCGGTCGGAAAGATCAGGATCGCATAATGGACGAGCGCATGGGCGGCATTGACGAAAAGGATGGTGCGGCGGGTGTCGGTCATTGTCGTGGGTCCGAGGGCAGTTGCACGCACCGTACTTGGCCCGATATAAAGGATGGGGCCAAAGAGGGGATAATTCGGGCCAATTGCATGGATGATTTCGAGCTGGGCACGCGCCTCGTCACGATCCATGCCCAGCCTTATGCGGATGGCGAGCACACCGGCTGGCACCGTCATGTACGCGGACAGATACTCACAGCTTCCGAGGGGCTGATGGTCGCGACGACCGAGCTCGGCGCCTGGTATGTGCCGACCGGCCATGCGCTATGGATCCCGCCCGGTCTCGAGCACGATGTCGCCATGCGGGGCGCGGTGACGATGCGCAGCGCCTATGTGGAGAGCGCTGCCGCGGCGAGCCTTCCCTCAAGCTGCAAGGTCATCGTCACCTCGGCCTTGCTGGCGGCGGCGATCGAGGCGCTCGCGTTGGAATCCGCTCGTTATGCCGAGCACGATCGCGGCGGCCATCTCGCCGCGCTCATCGTCGATGAGGTCGCCCATGCGGCAGACGCAAGCCTCGCTCTGCCGATGCCGCGCGATGCCCGGCTGGTCCGCCTCTGCAACGCCATCCTGGCCCGAGGCGAGCGCCGCGGACTTGACGGCTGGGCCGAACATATCGGCATGAGCCGGCGCAGCCTCACGCGCCATTTCCGCGCCGAAACAGGTTTGTCGCTTCTCGCCTGGCGCAAGCGGGCCGCGGAGCTTGCCAGCCTCAGCTAGTTCTTCAGGAGGTTCCGGCGCAGCTCCGACACCGCATTGGCATGCGCATCGAAGCCTTCATATTTGGCAATGATGCGGGCATGGGGGGCCAGCCTCTCATAGCCTTCGCGCGTCACCTGGCCGATCGAGGTGCGCTTCATGAAATCGAACACCGACAGCGGCGAAGCGGTCTTGGCCCAGCCGCCCGTCGGCAGCACGTGGTTAGGGCCGAGCACGAAATTGCCGAGCGTCGAAGGCGTATATTCGCCGAGCAAAATCTCGCCGGCATTCTTGAACGAGCCGAGCCAGGCCATGGGCTCGCGGCTCATGATCTGCAGATGCTCCGGCGCATAGTCGTTGATGAAAGCGATAGCGCTTTCGGCATCGGGGCAAAGCATGATGCCGCCTTGCGGGCCTTGGAGCACGGCCTCGGCATAGCCCACACGCTCGGCGCTCATTTCCTTGAAGAACCCGGGCAGGGCCGCAAGCGCCGCCGCGACGACCCGGGCATCGGGCGTGACCAGCCAGGCGGATGAATCGGCGCCATGCTCGGCCTCGATCAGGAGATCGAGCGCACAGAGCCGGCCGTCCACTGTGCCATCGGCGAAGATGATGCTCTCGCTGGGGCCCGCGGGCGGGCCGGTGTCGATGAGATCGGCGACGAGGCGCTTGCCGGCGACGACCCAGGGGCTGCCAGGACCCACGATCTTGGCGCATCTGGGCACGCTCTCGGTGCCATAGGCGACGGCGGCGACCGCCTGGGCGCCGCCGCATTTGAAGATCCGCGAGACGCCAGCCGCCTCGGCGGCGACGAGGGTCGCGTCATCGATATTGCCGTCGGGGCCGGGCGGGGTGACGATGACAATCTTCTCGACGCCCGCGACCTTGGCCGGGATGCAGGTCATCATCACCGTGCTTGGAAACGAGCCCTTGCCCCTCGGCACATAGCAGGCGACCGAAGGAATGGGCGTCATCCGGTCGCCGGCGAAGGCGCCAGGGCTCACCTCATGCAGCCACATCTCCTCAGGCTTCTGGTCCTCATGGAAGCGGGTGATGTTCCGGGCCGCGAAAGCGATGGCCTCGATGAGGTCGGGCGCCAGAGTTTTCCGCGCGCGGATGAAATCTTCACGAGTCGCGGCGAGCCTGTCGGCCGTCACCGGCGCCTTGTCGAACTGGCGAGTGAAGCGGGCGAGGGCCTCATCGCCTTCCTCGGCGACGGCGGCGACGATGGGCTCGACCTTCTCGAGATAGGGCCCGAGGTCGCTTTCGGTGCGCTTGAGGCAGCGCTCGCGCTCTTCCGGCGAAAGCTCGGCCAGCTTTACGATATTGACGGACGCCGTCATCTTTCGATGTGATAGGTGGTCGAGACGTAGGTCTCGTCTTCCTGGGCGTTACGCTCGAAAGCGAGGAAGTCCCAATAGCCGCAATTGTCCTTGCCGGGAAAATCGCGGCAGGCCCAGGGCCTCGCCTCATAGATGGTGCAGCGGCGCGCCTCGGTGTCGAAGAATTGGCAGATGCGGCCGTAATATTTGTCCTTCTTGCGCCGCATCACGCGCTTGTAGCCGTGCGAGGACTTGAAGAACTTCTTCTCCGCCTTTTCGAGCGGCAGGTCGAAATGCTTGGCGATGCGCGCCGCATCGCGGTCCTTCACCTCGATCACCGGATAGGAGCAGCAGTAGCCGGGGCACTTCAGGCAGTCATATTTCTTTCTGGGCATGGCTTACTTCTTTGCAGATGCGCTTTTGATGCTCGCAAACTTCCGCTGGGTCTCGGCCATCTCGGCCTGCAGCCATTCGCGGAAGGCGCGCGCCGGGGCCGACTCCTTCGAACCCTTGGCGCGCACGATGAAGTAGCCGCCATGGTCTCTGATGTCGAGAGCAAAGGGGCGCATGAGCCGGTCCTCGAGCATGGCATCGGTGCACAGGATCATGTCGCCGAGCGCGAAGCCCTGGCCGGCTTCCGCCGCCTCGATGGCGAGATGGCCCTGGAACACGGTGCCGCGCCAGTCCTCCACGCCCTTGATGCCGGCGGCCGCGAGCCAATCGGTCCAATATTGCTTGCGGCTCTCATGCAGCAGATTGTAGTTCGCGAGATCAGCGGGGACGAGCGGCCCTGCATCCTTGATGAGCCGCGGGCTGCAGACCGGAAAGATATCGACATCGGAGATGAGCTTCTGGATCTCGACATCGGCCCAGCGACCCAGCCCGTAGCGGATGCCGAGATCGGCCTTGTCGGAGCGGAAATCGACCAGCCGGTTGTCGGGATCGATATTGAGCTCGATATCGGGATGGAGGTCGTTGAAGCGCCCGAGCCTGGGGACGAGCCAGCGCGAGGCGATCGAGGGCTCGACCGAGACATTGAGGCTCCTGACCGTGCCCTGAGCCGCCGCATCGCGGGTCGCTTCCGCCATATTGTCGAAGAGGGGGGTCAGCCGGCTGCCGAAGCGCCGGCCGGCATCGGTCAGGACGACGCCCCGGCCGGTGCGGGAGAAAAGCTCGGTGCCGAGCCATTCTTCCAATTCGCGGATATGGCGGCTGATCGCGGCATGGGTGACGAAAAGCTCCTCCGCCGCCGCCGTGAAGCTTTCATGGCGGGCGGCGGCCTCGAAGGCCCGTAGCGCATTCAGCGAGGGCAGGCGCCGCGCCATAGGGTGTCCTGTAAGTTTTCCTTACAGGTAGCGTAGGATAATGCCGTTTGTGATGCAAGTGCGAATTGACTATCTTCCAACCATCCAAGGAATTACCGAGACGAAAGAAAGGAGATTGGTCATGAACTGGATTTTTGAAGCTTATTCAAATGTTTACAACGCGGCCATGATGCAGGACCAGTCCCGCCCGAGCCATATTGCAACTGCGAAGAACAGCACCGAATCGAAGCGCTTCACCCTGTTCAAGCCCTTCCTTAACGGCTGATCTTCTAGACAAGTCTCGACATGGCCGGTCGCGCCCGGCCATGAAGTTTCAGCGGCCTAACGCGCATCTCGGCCAAGTGGGATTACTTCGCCGGGAGGATGCGCGCCAGTCAATATTGGAGCAAATCCTTATCGCCAAAGTCTGCAACTTTGGCGGGATTTGCTCCGGCTACTTGCCTGGGGCCGCAGCTATGACGGTGACCTCCATCACCAGCCGGGGATCGGCGAGCCCTGCGACCACCAGAAGCGTCGCCGCCGCCTTGTGGCCCTTCAGAACCTCATCGCGAACCTGCCGGTAAAGCCCGACCTGCGAGCGGTCGGTGATGAAGACCCGCGCATCCACGATATTGCGATGGTCCATGCCGGCGGCCTTCAGGATGCCCAGCACATTGCCCCAGGCGAGGCGGTGCTGCTCTTCGGCGCTTTCCGGGATCTTGCCCGTGGCGGGATCGGCACCGACCTGGCCGGCAACGAAGAGATGACGTGTCCCAGTCGCGACCTCGATCGCCTGGGCGTAGTTGGAAAAAGGTTTGGGAGCGGCGTCGGTCGCGATTTCTTTCAGCATGGGGACCTCTTTTGGGGAAAGGCGCACTATAGCGCTTGCGTGTTTATCCCTTGACAGCAAGTAGGAACATGCAAGATGATAGAGGTCCATCCTTCTTTCGTCTTTGGGCCAGAAATGCGTATCAAAAATGTCGATGCCGTTCGAGAGGGCATTGTCTACATCGGCACTGAAGCTAACGGGCAATTTAGCCCCAATGGAACGGGATTCATCGTTAGCCACCCACTGGAGGAAAGCTATCGGATCCTTTTCGTCATAACAGCCGCTCACGTAGTCAAAGAGATAGCTGGCGACACGATTTATGTGCGCCTCAACAGAAAATCGGGGGGAGCGGAGTCAATTCCGATCCACGAAAAGAAGATTCTTGAGTGGAGCGCCAATGACGTTGCAATCTTCCCGCTCAACATTGGCGCTGATGTGTACCACTATCGAGCCCTGAATTTCGATGAACGGCAGCTTAAGCACGCACAGGCCCTCTTTGAGGGCATTTCTTATGGCGATGACGTTTATGCGGTCGGCCTTTACACATCGCACTATGGTTTAACCAAAAATATTCCGGTCGTGAGAAGCGGCCATGTTGCGCTCTTACCTGGAGAGGAACCTGTAAGAGGCCCTGAGGGCAATTATCTAGACGCGTATCTAGTCGAATTGAGAACGATTGCCGGGTTAAGTGGATCGCCGGTTTTTCTTAATCCACCACAGATGCGATCCAGAGATGGCAAGGTAGAACACCTTGAGGGTGACCACTACCTACCTATTGGCGTCCTAATAGGCTATCATGTTGTCGAGAGTAAGCAGGATCAGGTTCTCGTGCCACAGTGGCAGACAAGCGACCCTGACGCCGATCCGCCCGCCTCGCTAAGTCTGGACGAACGGAACACAGGCTTTGGGGTGGTGGTCCCGATAGAGAAGGTTTTCGAGATGATTAAGAACATGGAACCGGCGCTCAAAGCGGCGCTTGAAAGGCACAAAAGCCAGTCCAGATTTAGACCCGCTTCCGCTTCCGGTGTGGCCCCTCCCGACAGCGGCGAGAACCCCACTCACCGAGAGGATTTCAATCGTCTGCTAGACGCGGCAGTGCAAAAGCCGAAACAAGACCCTTGAACATGCCATCGTGCGATGAGCGGTGATTGTAGCGGTAGTTAAATTCCGCCGCATACTTCCACAGGTGCTTGCCTGAGATATGGACATGCGTTCCCAGAACAGCGCGCTTGAAGTGTCCCCAATGTCCTTCAATCGTGTTCGTGTGATGAATGCCGCGCACGTATTCTTTGTGCTTGTGCTCGACAACGCCATGAGTGTAGGTGCGCCCTAGATTGCCGTAGCCGCGCCAAGCGTCGCTGCTAATCGTGCTACCCCAAGTCACGTTCTCAAGAATGATAGGCTCAAGAGTGTAGGAGCTTTCATCAGGAACGGGGCCAGCGCGAAGTTTGCCACCGCGCTCCACCATGCCGAACAGGGCGGACTTGCGGGAACGGTGACGGCCTGAGCCATGCCCCGTCACCTTTCCGCCGATCAGAGTTTCGTCAACTTCAACATGGCCGGATAGAGGGCCACGGTAGTCCGCGCTCGCCATCAGCTTGCGAAGCTCGTGGCAGATGCGCCAAGCGGTCTTATAGGTGACGCCGGTTTGGCGCTGTACTTCCTTGGCCGCGACGCCGTGGCGGGTGCTGGTCATTAGGTACATGGAAAAGAACCAGATCGTCAGTTTGGTGGGCGACTTGTGGAAGATCGAACCAGCGCAGGGGTAAATATGGTGGCCGCAATCCTTGCAGGCGAACGCCCGGCGATTGGTCATCAGGTGGAAGGTGGTCTCGGTCCCGCAAGAGGGGCAAACGATCTCGGTCCCGCCGTGGCGGATTTCCATGAGCTTACGAAGGCAGGCTTCATCGTCCGGGTATTCGGTCTGGAACTGCTTGAAGGTGTACTTTGCCATCGCCATCCCCTATTTACTGAGGGGATAATGGCATAGATGCTACTTGTCGTCAAGGGATAAACACGTAGCGCTTGCTTTCGGAACATAAAGAGAACATATTTGCGGGGGATAAAAGTCGATCCGCAGTGGATCGGAAGACAGGTTTGGTGGATTGACCAGACCTGAGTTTAGTGCCCGGAAAGCAAGGAGAGCGGATATGGCCGGATCAGTGAACAAAGTCATCCTGGTGGGAAATCTTGGCAAGGATCCGGAGGTGCGCCATACGCAGGACGGCCGCCCGATCGTCAATCTGAGCGTCGCGACCTCGGAGAACTGGAAGGACAAGCAGACGGGCGAGCGCAAGGAGCGCACCGAGTGGCACCGCGTCGTCATCTTCAATGAAAACCTGGCGAAGGTCGCCGAGCAGTATCTGAAGAAGGGGGCCAAGGTCTATCTCGAGGGCCAGTTGCAGACGCGCAAATACACCGACAAGGACGGGGTCGAGAAATATTCGACCGAAGTGGTGCTGCAGCAATATCGCGGCGAGCTCACCATGCTCGATGCCCGCGGCGGCGGCGGTGACTCGGGCTTTGCCAATGGCGGCGACAGTTTTGGCCAATCGAGCCCGATGGACCGGCCGCGCAGCGGCAGCGCGAGGCCGCAACAGAATTTCGCCCGCGATCTCGACGACGAAGTTCCGTTCTGAGGGGGGCGCCACGCTTAAGCAGTGACGATTCCGGAAACCGCTTCGGTATTGCAAAGTATATAAGTTAACGTATACTCGACAATGAGACCTGTCGGATGGATAGGGCGTTCCCGGGAGGAAATAAGAGAGTTTCCTGAAGACGCTCGACGTCATGCGGGTCAGGAACTCTCACGGGTTCAGCGTGGCTTGGAACCTTTCGATTGGAAGCCAATACGCTCGATCGGTCCTGGTGTTTCCGAGATTCGCGTCCGTGACTCGTCTGGTGAATATAGGGTCGTCTATGTCGCGAAATATGCGGAAGCAATTTATGTCCTGCATTGCTTTCATAAGACGACACAGAAGGCGGAACAGCACACCATTGAACTGGCGCGTCGTCGATTCAGGCAATTGATACAAGAGCGTGTACATGGCTAAGAAGCTAAAACTATATGATAGCGTGTGGGACGCCATCGAGGATGATCCGGTAGAAGCCGCCCGGATGAAGCTTCGTTCCGATCTCATGATCTCGCTTGAGCAGAAAATCACAAGGTCAGGATGGACCCAGAAGGAGACTGCCAAACGCCTGGGCATCTCCCAGCCGCGTGTATCAGATTTGCTGCGCGGAAAGATCAATCTGTTTTCGGTCGATAATCTCATCGATCTTCTGGCCAAGGCGGGCATGCAAGTCGATGTGAAAGTGAGAGCGAGAGGCAAAGCCAGAGAGAAACAGGCCGCTTGACTGTCAAAGGTCCGTATACTGGCCAGCGATATCGGTCATACAGGCGCTTGGGCCGACGGCAGTTTTTTGGGGCGGACAAGCCGAATAGACTTGGAAACGGTGCACCCCTAAAAGACTGCTTGGCGCATGCCAGGAAGCACTTGCACTGATGTCCAAAGCCCCCATCCAGCGTCGGCTCGTCGCCATTCTCGCTGCCGACGTGGTCGGTTACAGCCGACTCATGGAGCAGGATGAAACATCCACGCTGACCGAACTGAAGCTGCGGTGGAACGAGGTGGTGGAACCCCTCGTCGCCCAACATCAGGGCCGTATCTTCAAGAGAATCGGCGATGGGATGCTGGTCGAGTTCGGCAGTGCCGTCGCCGCGGTCGAATGCGCGGTCGAGGTGCAGAAGGCGATGGCCGCCGCGAACGACAATGCCGCCGCGGATCGGCACATCGTGCTGCGCATCGGCGTCAATCTCGGCGATGTCATGGTCGACGGCAACGATCTCTATGGAGCCGGAGTCAATGTGGCATCCCGCATGGAGGCGCTGGCCGATCCGGGCGGGGTGGCGATCTCGAATGCCGTGTACGAGCATGTGCAGGGCCGCCTCAGCATCGATTTCGTCGACGGCGGCAGCCACGAGGTCAAGAACATCGAACGTCCGCTGCACATCTGGACCTGGTCGCCAGGCGCCGGCACGGCGGCGGCCCTCGAAGCGGCAAGCGGCGCGCCGCAACCGCTGCCGAACAGGCCGTCGATCGCCGTCCTGCCCTTCAACAACATGTCGGGGGATCCCGAGCAGGGCTATTTTGCCGACGGGATCACCGAGGACATCATCACCGATCTGTCCAAGGTCTCGGGTCTCTTCGTCATCGCGCGGAATTCCTCCTTCGCCTATAAGGGTCAGGCGCCGGACATTCGCAAAGTGAGTCGGGAGCTCGGCGTCCGCTACGTCCTCGAGGGCAGCGTGCGCCGGATCGCCAGCCGGGTTCGCATCACCGCGCAGATGATCGACGGTACGAGCGGCGGCCATCTCTGGGCCGAGCGCTACGACCGCGATCTCGAGGACGTCTTCGCGGTCCAGGACGAGGTGACCCGCACGATCGTCGATGCCCTCAAGGTCAAGCTTACCGCCGGAGAAGAAGCGCGGCGCGAACACCGCGGCAAGATCGATCCGGAAGCCTATGACCTCATCGTCCGCTCGCGGCAGACGTCATTGCAGCTGCGGCCCGAGGCGGCCATAGAAGCGCGCCGGATGCTCGAGCGCGTGATCGAGATCGACCCCAAGCTGGCCATTTCCTATGCGCGGCTCTCGATCATCAGTTTCGCCGAATTTGCCAATCAATGGAACAATGCGACGGCCGAGAACCTGACACGGGCGCTGGATCTGGCGCGCAAGGCCATCGAAACGGACGAGACCGAGCCGCAAGGCCATATCTCGCTTGCCATCACGCTGTGCTGGATGCGCCAGCTGGACGAAGCCGAACGGGCCGCCGAGCGGGCCCTCGCACTCGCGCCCAATCTGGCCGACGCCTATACCGGCCTCGGCAACATAAGAGACTTCCAGGGGCGGCACGAAGATGCCATAGCGCTCTTTACGCGGGCCTATCGCCTCGATCCGCAGTTCGACATGTCGCTGCATTTCCTGGGGCGGGCTCTGCTCGCCCTCGGCCGATACGATGAGGCCGAGATCGCCTTCAAGCGGCGATTGACGCTGATGCCGCGTTCCGACATGTCGCGCTTCTATCTGGCCTGTCTCTATGGCCTCACCGGGCGCCATAAAGAGGCGCGCCGCTATTGGCAAGAGACGCTCGAGGTCAATCCCAATTTCTCAATCGACCACCAGAGGCGGACCTTGCCTTACAAGGATCCCGCGGTGCTCGATCGGATGGTGGAGGGACTGCGCGCCGCCGGCATCGCCGTCGCATCGGCTGGAGAGAGGTGAGCGAGAAGGGCTCGCGCAATGTGCAGAGAGGCATTCATCATGCGACTGAGACATCTCTTGCTCGCCGGCGCAGTTATTTTTGCGGTCGTCCCGGAGTCTTGGGCCGCGCTCCCACCCAATTACCAACGCATTGCCGAACTGCAGGCGATCCTTTCCGACTCTGCGGTTGTCGAAACCTTCAAAGTCAAACAGCCGATAGACCGGATCGAATTCGTCAAGACGGATCTCTATCGCGTCACGGCGGGCGCCTGTCATGTCGATGTTGCCATCGTCGACAAGCCGGGCGAGAAGCGTCCCGGTCCGCGTCAGTTCACGGTCAAAGTCATTACCAGGACTTGCCCGGATTAAGCTGGTCGAGCGCCAGAAGGTGGACGTCGCTGACCTCGGTAGATTGCTCGCCGGCCAGCAGATCGGCTGCCAGGATGCGCTCGACCGTCGCCTGATAGGAAGGCGAGTGCTTCAGCGCTTCGAGCGCGGCCGCGTCACGCCAGAAGGTGAGGACGAGTGCCTGATCGTCACGATGGCTCATGACGCAGCCGAGAAAGCCGTCCTGTACACGAAACATCGGGAGCGAAATTTCCCGCGCGAAGGTCTCATACGCGACCTCGCGTCCGGGTTTCAGGCCGGTTCTCCATAAGCGGGCGATCATGTACGGTTCCCTATAGCCTGTACCTGGTTAATAAGGCTGCTGACATGCCTTGGCGTCGGCGATCTTAGACTGGTCCTCTCGGCAAGAGGAGGCTCGCATGGCCATGGGATCGAAACTCAATCGCACGCTCATGGACTTCATCGAGCGCCAGCCGCTGTTCTTCGTGGCGACGGCGGCGCCCGAGGGCCGCGTGAACCTGTCGCCCAAGGGCCTCAAGACGCTCAAGATCATGAACGAGAGCCGCATCGTCTGGCTGAGCCTCTCGGGCAGCGGCAATGAGACGGCGGCCCATCTCGCCGAGACTGACCGCATGACCTTGATGTTCTGCGCTTTCTCGGGCGAGGCGATGATCCTCAGGGTCTATGGCCATGCGAAAGTGGTCCATCCGCGCGCCGATGCCTGGAGCGAACTCGCCCGCCTGTTCCCGCCCATGGCCGGGTCGCGGCAGATTTTCGACCTCGAGATCGACTTGGTGCAGACCTCCTGCGGCTCCGGCGTGCCGCTCATGGATTTCCAGGCCGAGCGCGGGACGGCTGAGCTTCTGCCCTTCTACGAGGCCATGGGGGATGAGGGCGTGCGCGACTATTGGCGGCGCAAAAACATGCTCAGCATCGATGGCAAGCCGACCCATGTATTGTGAGCGGCGGAGCCTCTTGCGCAAGGCTTTTCAGCCATCTTGCAAGGCTTTGATTTCAGGGCATGATTTCCGCCGTCAAGAATCGCATTTTTCCTACTCTTTTCATGCGCTTGGCATTGAATCCGGCAGGCCGCCCGAGTAATATGTTCCGCCGATCGAATCGTTGCAAAACAGGGACCTCCCAGGACCCGCTCGAACGGTTCAAGAAGCTCCAATCCAATCAGGTTTTCCGTGGCCGACAACGACGACAATAACGATCCCAATTCCTCCGGCAATCCGGGTGAAATCGCCCCCATCTCCATCGAAGACGAGATGAAGAAGAGCTACCTCGATTACGCGATGAGCGTGATCGTGTCGCGGGCACTCCCCGATGTGCGCGACGGGCTCAAGCCGGTGCACCGGCGCATCCTCTATACGATGCATGAGAACGGCTTCACGCCGGACAAGGCCTATAAGAAGTCGGCGCGCGTCGTCGGCGACGTCATGGGTAAATATCACCCGCATGGCAATCTCGCGATCTATGACGCGCTCGTGCGCATGGCGCAGGATTTCTCGCTCAGGCTGCCCTTGATCGACGGCCAGGGGAATTTCGGCTCGGTCGACGGCGACCCGCCGGCGGCCGACCGCTATACCGAAGCGCGCCTTGCCCGCTCCGCCATGCCTCTGCTCGATGATCTCGACAAGGACACAGTCGAGTTCGTCGCCAACTATTCCAACGAGTTCCAGGAACCGTCGGTCCTGCCGGCGAAATATCCCAATCTCCTGGTCAACGGCTCGGGCGGCATCGCGGTCGGCATGGCCACCAACATGGCGCCGCATAATCTGGGCGAGGTGATCGACGGCTGCATCGCGGTGATCGACAATCCCGGCATCTCGATCGATGAGCTGATCGGCATCGTTCCCGGTCCCGACTTCCCGACCGGCGCCATCATCCTCGGCCGCGCCGGCATCAAATCGGCGATGCATACCGGGCGCGGCTCGATCGTCATGCGCGGCAAGGTCACGACCGAGGAATTGCGCAAGGAGCGCGAGGCGCTCATCATCCACGAGATCCCCTATCAAGTGAACAAGTCGGCGATGATCGAGAAGATCGCCGAGCTGGTGCGCGAGAAGAAGATCGATGGCATTGCCGACATCCGCGACGAAAGCGACCGGCATGGCATGCGGGTGGTGGTCGAGCTCAAGCGCGACGCCATGGCGGATGTGGTGCTGAACCAGCTCTACCGCTTCTCGCCCTTGCAGACCACCTTCGGCGTCAACAATGTCGCCCTGATCGGCGGCCGGCCCGAGCTCCTCAATCTCAAGGACCTGATCCAGGCCTTCGTCGCTTTCCGCGAAGAAGTGGTCACCCGGCGCACTAAGTATCTCCTCAACAAGGCACGCGACCGCGCCCATATATTGGTCGGCCTCGCCATCGCGGTCGCCAATATCGACGAGGTGATCGCGCTCATCCGCCGCTCCAAGGACGCGGCCGAGGCGCGCGAGGCCTTGATGGCGAGGGCGTGGCCCGCCAAGGACATGGCGCCGCTCATCGCGCTCATCGCCGACCCCCGCCACAAGCTCAATGCCGACGACACCTACAAGCTGTCGGACGAGCAGGCGCGGGCGATCCTGGAACTGCGCCTGCAGCGCCTGACCGCGCTCGGCCGCGAAGAGATCGCCGAAGAGCTCGAGAAGCTGGCGAAGGAGATCTCCGATTATCTCGAGATCCTGCGCTCGCGGGCGCGCGTCCTCGGCATCATCAAGGACGAGCTCGCCGCCATCAAGGCGGAGTTCTCGACGCCCAGGCGCACCGAGATCGTCGACAATGAAGGCGAAGTCGAGGACGAGGACCTCATCCAGCGCGAGGACATGGTGGTGACGGTGAGTCACACGGGCTATGTCAAGCGCGTACCGCTCTCGGCCTATCGCGCGCAACGACGCGGCGGCAAGGGCCGGGCCGGCATGCAGACGCGCGAGGAGGATTTCGTCACCAAGCTCTTCATCGCCAATACCCACACGCCGATCCTGTTCTTCTCCTCGGCCGGCATGGTCTATCGCATGAAAGTGTGGCGGCTGCCGGTCGGCAATCCGCAGGCGCGCGGCAAGGCGCTCATCAACCTGCTGCCGCTGGCGCAGGACGAGCGCATCACTACGGTGATGCCGATGCCCGAGGATGAATCGACCTGGGGCTCGCTGCAGATACTGTTCGCGACCAAGAGCGGCAATATCCGGCGCAACGAATTGTCCGATTTCGAGAGCATCAACCGCAACGGCAAGATCGCCATGAAGCTCGACCAGGGCGACCAGATCGCCGGCGTCGATATCTGCACCCAGGCTGACGATGTCCTGCTGACGACGGCGCACGGCCAATGCATCCGTTTCGCGGTCGGGGACGTGCGCATCTTCAAGGGCCGCGATTCGACCGGCGTGCGCGGCATCAAGCTCGAGGACGGCGATCACGTGATCTCGATGGCGCTCTTACGCCATGTCGAGGCGAGCGCCGAGGAGCGTATCGGCTATCTCAAGATGGCACGCGCCGTTTCCGGCGATGAGGTGGACGAGAACGGTAACGGCAATGGCAATGGCGAAGAGGAGACGACGCAGGAGGCGATCCTCACGCAGGAGCGCTATGCCGAAATGGGCGCTGCCGAGCAGACCATCCTGACGGTCTCTTCCAACGGCTATGGCAAGCGCACGTCGAGCTATGAGTACCGCATCACCAATCGCGGCGGCAAAGGCATCGTGGCGATGGCGGTGAACGACCGCAACGGTCCGCTGGTGGCCTCCTTCCCGGTCGAGGACGAGGACCAGATCATGCTGGTGACCGATGGCGGCCAGCTCATCCGCTGCCCGGTCCACGACATCCGCAAGGCCGGACGCTCGACCCAGGGCGTCATCGTCCTCGACACCGCCGAAGACGAACATGTCGTCTCCGTCGAGCGGATCAGCGAGGAAGAAGAGGGGACGGAAGACTAGCGCATCGGCTATCCGGAAACCGTGGGTACTTTCGGGCTGGATGCTCCAGACCTATATTTTCCCGATGGAGACGCGCGCCCACTGGGACAACACCTACACGACAAAGTCTGATACCCAAGTCAGCTGGTATCAGCCGGTGCCGGAGCGCTCTCTTGCTCTCATCACTTCGGCGGCGCCCGATCCTTCGGCTGCGATCATCGATGTCGGCGGTGGAGCATCGCGGCTCGTCGATGCGCTGTTGGCAGAATACTATGCCGATATCACCGTGCTCGATGTTTCCGAGGTGGCCCTCGGCCGCTCGCGGGAACGGCTTGGCGACGCTGCCGAGAAGATTACCTGGATCACGGCCGACATAACGCGCTGGCAGCCGCAGCGGACATGGGATGTCTTGCATGACCGCGCGGTCTTCCATTTCCTGACCGACAAAACGGCACAGGACGCCTATGTCGCGGCGCTCATGGCGGCGACGAAAGCCGGCTCGACCATCATCATCGCGACCTTCGCGCTCGATGGTCCGGAACGCTGCAGCGGGCTTCCGGTGCAGAGATACAGCGCCGAGACCCTGGCGGCGCGACTGGGGCCTGACTTCTCGCTTTACGCGGCGTCGAAAGAAACACACCCCACACCTTTCGGGACGACCCAGCAATTCTCTTATGCCGCCTTCAGACGCCGGTCCTGATGAGGCTCTTGAGAGCCTCTTCGCCGGCATTTGCCCATGTTTCGCTGGCGATCAGATCGGCGAGACTCAGACGCTCGCGCCAGCCTTTGCTTTCAAGCTCGGGCTTCTTGGCGAAATCGGCCACATAGCCGAGGCATAGATAAGCGACGGGAACCACATGCGCCGGGATGCCGAGCAGGGTTTTCAGCGCGTCCTTGTCGAGAATGCTGACCCAGCCCATGCCGATGCCCTCGGCCCTCGCCGCAAGCCACAGATTCTGGACGGCGCAGACGGTGCTGTAGAGATCCATCTCGGGATTGTGCCAGCGGCCGAGCGGAGAGTTTTCGGCCCGGGTTCTGTCGCAGGTCACGCAGAGATTGACCGGCGCCTCCAGGATGCCTTCGAGCTTGAGGTTGCGGTAAAGGTCTTGCTGTTGACTATCGATATGACGGACTTCCTCACCTCGCGCCTTCATGACCAGGTCGCGGATTTGCGCCCTTCTCTCAGGGGTGCGGATGACGATGAAGTTCCAGGGCTGCATGAAGCCTACCGACGGCGCGTGATGCGCAGCGCTAAGAAGCCGTGCCAGGATCTCGTCAGGGATAGGTTCTTTGAGGAAAGATCCGCGGATGTCGCGCCGCGTGAAGATGGCGCGATAGACGGCGGCGCGGGCCGCTTCGTCGAAATCGTTCGGAAATGACGAATCCTGGTGCAAAGCCTGCATCGCTGTTCCCCTTTGCGCTGCATCGCTGCCGCGCGCCTGACCAAGCGCGAGACCTTCCTGCCGGGCCGGTCTTCTGGCTCGAGTTCGTCTTTCTTCGGCGCCTTCCCGGCCTTGTTTGGGCGCTTCCTTATCGCGAAAGTCGAACAACTTTCGCGGGAAGCGCCTAGACCAGTGGCTCAATGTTCAAAGCTAACGCCTTGAACAGCCGAAGAAATCCCTCTTACAGCGTTGGGCACGCCACGGTATCGCACCGTGTTTCCGATTCTCCCTTGCGGGGCAAGCGCAAGGGCACCAGGCAGTGACCGGAAATTAGGAGAGACGGTGCTCGCTGTCCAGAATCCGCTTGCGCGTTTCGACAAGCCTATGGCTTGCTCATGCCCTGTCGAATGAGGAGGGTGCCCATGACGCTCGAAGCCTATATCGCCTTCTGCCTTGCCGCCATCGCCATTGTCATCGTGCCGGGACCGACGGTCACGGTGGTGATCGCCAACAGCCTCAAATACGGCCAGCGCGCCGGCCTCCTCAATGTGGCGGGCACCCAGGCGGGTCTCGTCGTGTGGATGGCGGTCGCCATTCTGGGCCTTGCTTCCGCCATCACCTTGATGGGCGTGTGGTTCGACGTGATCCGCATCGCGGGCGCCGTCTATCTGATCTGGCTCGGCATCAAGCTCCTGCGCTCCAAGGGCGAGCTTCTGGCGGCCGCGGCTTCAGCGCCGAAAGGCGGCTTCTTCCTGCAGGGCTTCGTCGTCATCCTGTCGAACCCCAAGGTGCTGCTCGTCTTCGGCGCGCTCATCCCGCAATTCATCTCACCCAATGGCGACTATCTGCAGCAGCTCCTGCTTCTCGGCATCAGCTTCATGGTCATCGCCACCGTTTTCGACAGCCTCTATGCCTTCGCCGCCGGTAATGCGGGCTCGTGGCTGTCCAAGAGCCGGGTGCGTTTCGTCGAAGTGTCGAGCGGCCTGTGCCTGATCGGCGGCGGACTCTGGATGGCACTGCGCGGCAGGTAAGGCTTATTTGCGCATGGCCTTGTCCGAAAAGTCGAGCAACTTTTCGGGGCCATGCGTCAACCCATACCCAGTTTCTTCGCGAGCGCCTCGTCCCAGAAAGCGGCCTCTATCTTGTGGCCGTCGAGGTCGCGCAGGAAGCAGCCATAATAGGGTTCGCCATAGTCCTCGCGGGCGCCCGGCTTGCCGTCATCCGTGGCGCCGGCGGCGATGGCCGCCTTGTAGAAGGCATCGACGTCCGCTTTTGATCCGGCGACGAAGCCGAAATGGATGCCGTTGCCAGTCTGGGCCTTCTCTCCATTATAGGGCTCCTGCACCCAGAATTCGGGAAACTGCTTGCCGAAGGCGGTGGCGCCCGGATGTTCCATGATGATCTTGCAGCCGAGCGTCGCCAGCACTTTCTCGTAGAATGTCCTGGCTTCGGCGAACCGGTTGGTGCCGACCGAGACATGCGAAATGATCGAAGGGTTGTCGTTGGCCATAAGACGTCCTCCCATTGGTGAAAACCAGACTACCGCCATCTCCTGACAGGTTGCGGCAGGAGCGTGATCGGGCTATGGCTTGCCCATGGCGCGCACAGGCTTCTATCCCGGCAGCTTCGACCCCGTAACCTACGGGCATCTCGACATTATTGCGAGATCGGCGCGGCTCGTGGACAAGCTGGTCTTGGGCGTCGGCACCCATCACGGCAAGAAGTCGCTGATCGACGCCGAAACGCGCGTCAAGTTGCTGGAAACCGTGGCGGCGCCGATCGCCGAGCATACCGGCATCACGATCGCGGTCGAGACCTTCGACGATCTCGCCGTCGATGCGGCGCGGCGCGCCCATGCCGGCCTCATCATAAGGGGCCTGCGCGATGCCAGCGACTTCGACTATGAAGTGCAGATGGGGCAAATGAACGGGTCGATGGCGCCCGATATCGAGACGGTATTCCTGGCGGCAAGCCCCGCGACCCGCATGATCGCCTCCTCGCTCGTCAAGCAGATCGCCGCCATGGGCGGCGATGTCACATTGTTCATCCCGAAGGAAGCGCTGGCGGCGGTCAAGGCCGCCCTGAAAAAGCCAGCCTGATCTTCAAAACCGTTCCCGCAACCCAAGGAGACCCGAATGACATCAAGACTGGCCCTGATCGGCCTCATCGGCGCCGTGGCTTTTGCCAGCCTGCCCGTCAAGGCGCAGAATCTCGACCCCGAAAACACACTGGTGATCACCACGTCCGACGGCTGCAAGATCACGGCGGGCCTCAGACCCGATCTGGCGCCCAAGCATGTGGCGCAAATCAAGAAGCTGGCGCGCGCCGGCTTCTATGACGGCATCATCTTCCATCGCGTGATCGAAGGCTTCATGGCCCAGACGGGCGATCCGACCGGCACCGGCACGGGCGGCTCGAACGAGCCTGACCTTCCGGCCGAATTCAGCAAGGCGCATTTCGATCGCGGCACGCTCGGCATGGCGCGCGCGCAAGACCCGAACAGCGCCAATTCGCAGTTCTTCATCATGTTCGCCGACGGCGGGTTCCTCGACGGCCAGTATACGGTCTTCGGCGGCGTCGCCTCCGGCATGGACTGCGTCGACAAGATTGCCAAGGGCGAGCCGCCGGCCAATCCGAGCAAAATGGTTTCCGTGAAAATATTGAAGGATACTCAATAATGGCCACCGATCTCGAAAACACCCTTTATATGGACCTTGCCAAGGGCCGGGTGACGATCGAGCTTCGCCCCGACCTCGCCCCCAATCACGTGGCGCGGATCAAGGAGCTGGCGCGCGAAGGCTTCTATGACGGCGTTGTCTTCCACCGCGTCATCGAAGGCTTCATGGCGCAAGGCGGCGATCCTTCCGGCACCGGCATGGGCGGGTCGAAGAAGCCCAATCTCAAGGCGGAATTCTCGCGCGAGCCACATGTGCGCGGCGTATGCTCCATGGCGCGCTCGTCCAATCCGGACTCGGCCAACAGCCAGTTCTTCATCTGCTTCGGCGATGCGACCTTCCTCGACAAGCAATATACGGTGTGGGGCAAGGTGGCATCCGGCATGGAACATGTCGATGCCCTGAAGCGCGGCGAGCCGGTGCGCGATCCCGACAAGATTGTGAAGATGCAGGTCGCGGCGGACGCGAAGGGCTGAGCATCCCATGGGACCTGCTGGAAGATGGGCGGCGGCGGCCGCCGCCCTGATTTCCTCCGCCAGCGCGGCGCTGGCGACGGAGAATATCATCTGCAGCTCAGCGGATGAGAAGGCGGCCATGGCTTTTCTGGTCGGCACGACGCCAGGGCTCAACCCCTTGAGCCTCACCATGGACGCCAATGGCAAGAGCTGGGCGACGAAGCCGGAGGGAAAACAGACGGCCATCCTCATCGCCCAGGCCTTCTCCGATGACGAGGGCATGAAGATCGACATTACCGACGACAATGCCGAGCGCATCATCGCGAAGCTCAGAGTGACCCGCGGGCATGATGAAGGCAGCGAGCCCGTCACGGCGGGCACTCTCATGATCGTCGGAGAGGGTGCCTGGCCGGTAACCTGCTCGGGCGAGTAGCGCTGGGCGCCCGATGCGTGTCGCCGATTTCGACTTCGAACTGCCGGAAGGCCGCATCGCGCTCAGGCCGGCGAAGCCGCGCGATGCGGCAAAACTCCTCATCGTCGAGCCGCAGCGTCTCCAGGATCGCAGCGTGCGCGACCTGCCGTCGCTGCTCACATCCGGCGATGTGCTGGTGTTCAACAAGACCAAGGTCATTCCGGCAGCGCTGAGCGGGAAGAGAATAGGGCGCGGCGATGCCGAGCCTCATATCGAGGCTCTGCTGCATCAGCGCCTCGACGGCTCGCGCTGGAAGGCCTTTGCCAAGCCGGGAAAACGGCTCGCGGTCGGCGACCGGATCCGCTTCGGCGCCGAGGGCCGCGTCTGCCTGCTCGGCACGCTCGATGCGCGGGTCGAGGAAAAGGGCGAGGGCGGCGAGATCACGCTGGCTTTCGATTTTCACGGGCCGATCCTCGATGAGGCCATCGCCACGCTGGGCGACATGCCACTGCCGCCCTATATCGCCGGCAAGCGCGAGACGGATGAGCAGGACCGCGAGGATTACCAGACCATCTTCGCCGAGGAGGAAGGAGCGGTGGCCGCTCCCACGGCCGGCCTCCATTTCACCCCCGACTTGATGAAGTCACTGCAAGCCAGTGGAATTAAAGTAGAATTTGTGACGCTTCACGTCGGCGCGGGGACCTTCCTGCCAGTCAAGGTGGAAGACACGCAAGAGCACAAGATGCATGCCGAATGGGGCGACGTGCCGGAGGATGTGGTGGTCAGGCTGAAGCAGGCCAAAGCCAATGGCCACCGGGTCATCCCGGTGGGCACAACCTCGCTCAGGCTGCTCGAAAGTGCCGCCGCCTCGGGTGAGCTCGCGCCATTCAGAGGATCGACGGACATCTTCATCACCCCCGGCTACCGCTTCCGGGTCGCCGATCTCCTTTTCACCAACTTCCATCTGCCGCGTTCGACGCTGTTCATGCTCGTCTCCGCCTTTTCAGGGCTCGAGCGGATGAAGGCGGCCTATGCCCACGCCATCGCCAACGACTATCGGTTCTATTCCTATGGCGATGCGAGCCTGCTATTCCCGCAGGCCACATGAGCGAGGGCTTTTCCTTCACACTGCTGGCGACCGACGGCGCGGCGCGGCGCGGCACGCTGTCGACCGGGCGCGGCGAGATCCGCACCCCGGCCTTCATGCCGGTCGGCACCGCAGGGACCGTCAAGGGGCTCTATGCCGATCAGGTGCGTGAGACCGGCGCCGACATCATCCTCGGCAATGTCTATCACCTGATGCTGCGGCCGGGCCCGGAAGAGGTCGCCAAGCTCGGCGGCCTGCACCGTTTCGCCAACTGGCCCTATCCGATCCTCACCGATTCCGGCGGCTTCCAGATCATGTCGCTCGCCAAATTGCGCAAGATCTCCGAGAAGGGTGCGGTCTTCCAGTCGCATATCGACGGGCGGAAATATGAGCTGAGCCCGGAGCGCTCGATGGAGATCCAAAGGCTCTTGGGCTCCGACATCCAGATGCAGCTCGATGAATGCCTGATGTATCCCCATACCGACAAGGATGCCGAGCGCGCCATGCAATTGTCGCTGCGCTGGGCCGAACGCTCGCGCCAGGCCTTCGGCAAGCAGCCGGGCCGCGGCAATTTCGGCATCGTGCAAGGCGGCGTCAATGAACGCTTACGGCGCATCTCGGCCGAAGGCCTCACCGCCATCGGCTTCGAGGGCTATGCGATCGGCGGCCTCGCGGTGGGCGAGGGCCAGGCGCTCATGCTGCAGACGATCGAGAAGACCGTGCCTTATCTGCCCGCCGACCGCCCGCGCTATCTCATGGGAGTGGGCACGCCCGAGGACATCATCGAGGCGGTGGCGCGCGGCGTCGACATGTTCGACTGCGTGATGCCGACGCGCTCCGGCCGCCATGGCCAGGCCTTCACCCGCTTCGGCAAGATCAATCTGCGCAACGCCAAGCATGCCGACGATCCGCGCCCGCTCGATCCGGAAAGCCCGTGTCCGGCCTTATCGCTGTATTCGCGGGCTTATCTGCATCATCTCATCCGGTCGGGCGAGCTCCTCGGCATGATGCTGCTCTCCTGGGCCAATGTCGCCTATTATCAATCGCTGATGGGGGGTATCAGGGAATCTATTGCCCAAGGGCGCTTCGAGGACTTCCGGCGTGCGACCAAGGAACAGTGGAAGCGGGGGGATGTTTCCGCTTAAGTTTCGGGCAACACAGCATCCTGGAGGCGGAATTCCCATGAAAATGAGTGGCGAAGAGGTCATCGCGGCGGCGCGTGAGACGGTTTGGAAAGCGCTGAACGACCCCGACATCCTCAAGCAGTGCATCCCCGGCTGTGAATCGATCACCAGGCATTCCGACACCCAGCTCGAAGCCCGGGTGATCGCCAAGGTCGGACCGGTCAAGGCCGGGTTCACCGGCATCGTCAATCTGACCGATCTCAACCCGCCGTCCAGCTACCGCATATCGGGCGAAGGCAAAGGCGGCCTTGCCGGCTTCGCCAGCGGCGGCGCCGATGTGCGGCTCGAGGATACCGATGGCGGCACCAAGCTCTCCTATGACGTCGATGCGCAAGTCGGCGGCAAGCTCGCCATGCTGGGCTCGCGCCTCATCGATTCGACGGCGCGCTCCATGGCGACCCAGTTCTTCGAGAAATTCGCCGACATCGTCGGCACCATGAAGCCGGAAGCGGCCAAGACGCCCGCGAAGAAAGTCGCCAAGAAGGCGGCGAAGAAGAAGGTCTAGAGCCTGTAGCCGAAGAGATGCAGCGCGACGAAGACGGCCGCGAAGATGACGGCATAAGCGAGCGCGCCATAGAAGATCACAAGGTGCAGGATCCTGAGCCAGGGTGGGGCGGCCTCAAAGCGATGTTTGAGCCGCAAGAGGAGTGAGACCAGCACCACGGCCAAAGCGACGATCAGGAGCCTGATCAGCATCGGCGCTCACTTCCCGCCGCCGGCCACGTGCTCGCCGTCGCGGGTCAGATAATAAGCGCCGAGGATCGGCAGGAAGGTGACCGCGATGACGAAGATCGCGACCACATTGGTCACCGGCCGCTGGCGCGGGCGGATGAGCTCGGTCAGCATCCAGATCGGCAAAGTCGCCTGCTGGCCCGCGGTGAAGGTGGTGACGATGACCTCGTCGAAGGAAAGCGCGAAGGACAGCATGCCGCCGGCTAGCAAAGCGGAAGCGATATTGGGCAGGACGACATGGCGGAAGGTCTGGAAGCCGTCGGCGCCCAGGTCCATGGACGCTTCGATGAGATTGCCGGAGGTGCGGCGGAAACGCGCCAGCGCGTTGTTGTAGACGACGACGATGCAGAAGGTCGCGTGACCGAGCACGATCGTCCAGAAGGAAAAATCGAAATTGAGGATGTTGAAGGCCGAGCGCAAGGAGATGCCGGTAATAATGCCGGGAAGGGCGATCGGCAGGATGAAGAGCAGCGAGATGTAGTCGCGCCCGAAGAAGCGGGCGCGCGAGACGGCCGCCGCCGCGCAGGTGCCGAGCACCAGGGCGATGGCGGTGGCGATGGCGGCGACCTTCACCGAGAGCCAGATCGCGTTCCAGATGTCCTGGCGTTCCCAGGCGATGGCGAACCATTTGACCGTCAGTCCGGGCGGCGGGAATTGATAGCTCTTCTCCTCGGTGGTGAAGGCATAGAGGAAGATGAGGAGCAGGGGCAGGTGCAGGAACAACAGTCCGGCAATGGCGGCGATGCCCAATCCGCGCGGCGCTCTTTCACCTCGCTCAGAGCGCATCGAAGGCCCCCATGCGCTTGGCGATGGTGAGATAGATGGCCATGATCACGATCGGCACGACGGTGAAGGCGGCGGCGAGCGGGATGTTGCCGGCCGTGCCCTGCAACACGTAAACCGCCTGGCCAAGGAAGTAGCTCGACGTGCCGACGATCTGCGGGATGATGTAGTCCCCGAGCGTCAGCGAGAAGGTGAAGATCGAGCCGGCGATGAGGCCGGGGAGCGCCAGGGGGAAGACCACCGTCCAGAACGTCTGCCGCGGCAGGGCGCCCAGATCGGCGGAAGCCTCGATGAGGTTGGCGGGAACGCGCTCGAGCGCCGCCTGCGTCGGCAGGATCATGTAAGGCAGCCAGACATAGAGGAAGACGAGGAACGTACCGATATAGCTGATGCTGAGCGACGGTCCGCCGATGATCGGGATGGCGAGGATCGCATCAAGGAGCCAAGTCAGATAAAGCTTGTCGGCGAGCCAGGTGATGATCCCTTCCTTGGCGAGGATGAGCTTCCAGGCATAGACGCGGACCAGATAGCTCGACCACAAGGGCAGCATCACCGCCAGATAGAAGAAGGCCTTCAGGCGGCCCTTGGCATAGCGCGCCGCATAATAGGCGATGGGGAAGGCGATGAGGGCGGCGGCCAGCGTCACGGCGATCGCCATCGAGAGGCTGCGCCAGATGATGTCGAGATTGGCGAGGCTGAGCAGCTCGCGATAGGTCGAAAGCGTGAATTCGCGATTGATCAGCCCCGAGAACTCGTCGATCGAGAAGAAGCTTTGCGCGAGCAGAGCGAGCAGCGATCCCAAATAGACGATGCCGAGCCAGAGCAGGGGCGGCGCCAGCAGCAGGGTCAGGAGCAGGAACGGGCTCCGGAACAACGCATCGGAGATCTGTCGCAACAAGCCGCCGCGCTCCTCCCGGGCGAGCCCGGTCGCGGTGCTCACGCTTCGTCCTCCATGGCGTGGAGGGCGCTGAGCGGCCAGGAAAGGCTGACTGTCGCGCCGATGTCGAGCCCGGCCAGCGAAGAGGGCGCGGAAACGGCAAGCTCCTGGCCGGAGGCTTCCGTGTTCACACGCGTGATCGCGCCCTGATAGTGAACCGAGGTGACCTTGGCGGTCACGCCATGGCTGCCCGCCGGCGGCTTCGCCGCGCCGGCGGCGATCGCGATCTTCTCGGGCCTGAGCGACACCCATCTGGCGGGACCGCCGGTGCCCGCGACGAAATCGGGCGGCAGGACGTTCGATGAGCCGACGAAATCGGCCACGAAACGGGTGCGCGGCCGCTCATAGATCTCCTGCGGGGCGCCGACCTGGACGATCCTGCCCTGATTGAAGATGGCGACACGGTCGGCCATCGACAGGGCCTCTCCCTGATCATGGGTGACGAAGACGAAAGTGATGCCGAGATTGCGCTGCAAGGTCTTGAGCTCGACCTGCATCTGCTCGCGCAGCTTGAGATCGAGGGCGCCCAGAGGTTCATCGAGCAGCAGCACCTTGGGCTCGTTCACCAAAGCGCGGGCCAAGGCGACGCGCTGGCGCTGGCCGCCGGAGAGCTGCGACGGCCGCCTCGCGTCGAAGCCTTTGAGCTCGACAAGATCGAGGGCGTCGAGCGCCTTCTTCTGGCGGGCGGCCCGCGGCACGCCCTTGACCATCAGCCCGTAGCCGACATTCTCCAGAATGGTCATATGCGGGAACAGCGCATAGTCCTGGAAGACCGTGTTCACGTTGCGCCGATAGGGCGGCAGGCCTTCGGCGGTCTCGCCGAAAATCTCGATATGGCCGCTCGTCGGCTGCTCGAAACCGGCGATGAGGCGCAGGCACGTGGTCTTGCCCGAGCCCGAGGGCCCCAGCATGGCAAAGAATTCGCCCGGTGCGATGGTGAGCGTGACGTCATCCACCGCGCGGACAGGGCCGAAATGGCGCGAGACGTTCTGGAAGGAAACGGCTGTTGTCATGGGGAAAACTCCCGCCGGTCATAACCGGCGGGAGCAATTGCATTCAGCGTCCGCCCAGCACGGCGATATAGTCCGAGACCCAGCGGTAATAGGGCACGCAGCCGGCGCTCTGGCTCGCGCACTTGGCAACCGGAGTGCGCCAGAAATGTATCTTGTCGAAATTGCCGGCACCATTGGTCTCGCAGCCCGCATCGGTGAGAAGCGCGTTGCCCGTGCATGCGGCGGTCACCGCCGGCACCGAGCCGAACCAGGCGGCGAGATCGCCCTGCAGCTTCGGATTGATCGAATGCTCGAGCCACATATAGGCGCAGTTCGGATTGGCGGCCTCGGCATGCATCATCGTGGTGTCGGCCCAACCCGTGGCGCCTTCCTCAGGCACGGTCGAGGCGATGGGCTGCTTGTCGGCGATGAGCAGGTTGACCTGGAACGGCCAGGACGATGACGCCGCGACGCCTTCGTTCTTGAAGTCGTCGATCTGGATCATCGCATCGTGCCAATAGCGGCCGACCAGCTTGCGCTGTGCACGGAGCAATTCGAGCGCCGCCTTGTACTGGTCTTCGTTGAGCTCGTAAGGATCCTTGATGCCGAGGTCCGGCTTGTGCTTCATCAGATAGAGGGCCGCGTCGGCGATATAGATCGGGCCGTCGAAAGCCTGCACCCGGCCCTTGTTCGACTTGCCGTCCGGCAGCGTCTCTTCCTCGAAGACGACCTTCCAGCTCTTGGGCGCGTCCTTGAACACATTGGTGTTGTAGGCCAGCACATTGGCGCCCCATTGATAGGGAACGCCGTAATGCACGCCGTCGACCGTGTGCCAGGGCGCGTTCTGCAGACGCTCATCGACGGTCTTCCAGGAAGGAATGAGGTCGGTGTTGATCGGCTGCACACGCTTGCCCGAAACCAGCCTGAGCGATGCGTCGCCCGAGGCGGTGACGAGGTCGAAGCCGCCTTCGTTCATGAGGGCGACCATCTCGTCCGACGTGCTCGCGGTCTTCACATTGACCTTGCAGCTCGTTTTCTTCTCGAAATCGGTCACCCAGTCGTAATTCTTGTCGGTGTCGCCGCGTTCGATATAGCCGGGCCAGGCGACGATATTGACCTGACCTTCGCCGGCGCCGATTTCCTTCATCTGGGCGGAAGCACCGCCGCATAGTACGGCGATTGCCGCCATGGAAAGCAAAGTTCGCTTCACGGAATTCATGGGTCACCTCCCTGCGAGCCAATATATTCGGATGCGCGAAATCGGGCTCTGTTCAGCATCCTGCGCACCCCCTTGCCACGACGCTAGCTTGTCTCCCTGAGGAAGGGAAGTAGGCTTAAAGAATTGTGCGTGGGACCATCAGGGGGCCAGCCGGCGGCCCCCGCCAATGTTGGATTGACCAAATTTTTATTTGCGTGATAAGGTTTTGCATAAGAAGAACAAAACAAGGGAGCACCGTCAGGTGAGCAAGGGGAGTTCGAACGGGCAGCCCGCGGTCGTCGTGGAGGGGCTGCATAAGAGCTTCGGTGATCTCGAAGTCCTCAAAGGTGTGTCGCTGACGGCCCATGAGGGCGACGTCGTCTCGATGATCGGCGCTTCGGGCTCCGGCAAAAGCACTTTCCTCAGATGCATCAATTTCCTCGAGATGCCGACCCAGGGGCGCATCCAGGTGACCGGCGAGGACATCAGCCTCAAGACCGGCCATGACGGCAACCTCCATCCGACCGACCGCCGCCAGCTGGAGCGCATCCGCACCCGCCTCGGCATGGTCTTCCAGTCGTTCAATCTGTGGCCGCATCTCAACGTGCTGGAGAACGTCATCGAGGCGCCGGTACATGTGCTGAAAGTGCCGAAGGCCGAAGCGATCGAGCGCGCCGAAGGGCTGTTGCAGAAGGTCGGCCTCTATGAGAAGCGCACGCAATATCCGGCCTTCCTGTCGGGCGGCCAGCAGCAGCGCGCGGCGATCGCGCGCGCGCTCGCGATGAATCCGAAGGTCATGCTGTTCGACGAGCCGACCTCGGCGCTCGACCCCGAACTGGTCGGCGAAGTGCTGAAGGTCATTCGCGATCTGGCGCTCGAAGGCCGCACGATGATTCTCGTGACGCATGAGATGAAGTTCGCCCGCGACGTGTCGAGCCACGTGATCTATCTGCACAAGGGTCTCATCGAGGAAGAGGGGCCGCCGGCGCAGGTCTTCGGCGCTCCCAAGAGCGACAGGTGCAGGCAATTCGTCTCGGGGCTCCATTAATCCGTTGCGGGATTCGGAGGAGGCGGCTTAGGTTAGGCGGGTTCCGATCCGCGGCATCGGAATTTTCACAAGAACCGGATCGAATGGTCCGACTACCAGGGAGAAAAAGCATGAAATTCAATCGTCGTTTGATGATGGCCGTCGCGGCCGTGGCCATGTGCGGCTTCGCCGCCGAGGCCAAAGCCGACTTGAAATTCGGCGTGGCCGCCGAACCCTATCCGCCCTTCACCTCGAAGGACGCGTCCGGAAAATGGGTCGGCTGGGAGGTCGACTTGATGGATGCCGTCTGCGCCAAGATGAACGAGAAATGCGAGCTCGTCGAAGTCGCCTGGGACGGCATCATCCCGGCGCTGACGGCGAAGCAGATCGACGTCATCTGGTCGTCGATGTCGATCACGGCCGAGCGCAAGAAGACCATCGATTTCACCACCTTCTACTACAACACGCCCTCGGCGGTCATCGGCGCCAAGAACGGCGATAAAGACATCACGCCCGAGCATCTCAAGGGCAAGACGATGGGCGTGCAGGTGGCGACGACGCATCAACGCTACGCGCAAAAATACTTCGCCGCCGCGGGTGCGGAAGTGAAGAACTACCAGACGCAGGACGAAGCCAACAACGACCTCGCCGCCGGCCGCCTCGACTACATCCAGGCCGACGCCAGCGCGCTCGAGGATTTCCTCCTGACCGACCAGGGCGCCGCCTGCTGCGAAATGAAAGGCATCGTGCCGGAGGATCTCGAAATCCTCGGCGAAGGTGTCGGCGGCGGCCTGCGCAAGGAAGACACCGAGCTCAAGGCCAAGCTCGATGCGGCGATCACGGAGCTCGCGAAGTCGGGTGAGATCCAGAAGATCACCGACAAATATGAAAAACTGAAAGGCAAGATCATCCTTCCGCAGTGACGACTTGAGGCTGCACCGCGAGGGGCGGTGCAGCCTCCCCCACGTTTCATTCGGGACATTCATGTTCTTTGCCGCAAGTAGCCTCGAACTACTGGCAACTTGGAAGGGAGCCCTTCTAACCGGTGCGCTCAGCACCGTGGAGATTTCGTTCCTGGCCTATCTTTTCGGACTGGCGCTCGGGCTCGCCGGCGCCATGGGCAAGATCGCCGGCGGCAAATATCTGAAGTGGATCCTCGATGTCTATACGACGGTGATCCGCTCGCTGCCCGAGCTGCTGCTCATCGTGATGCTCTACTATCTCGGCACCGACACGCTGAACCGCGTGCTTGCGAGCCTGGGCTATGAGGCGATACGCATCAACGGCTTCACCGCGGCCGTCGTCGTCCTCGGCTTCGTCATGGGCGCCTATGCGACGGAAGTCCTGCGCGGCGCCATCCAGGCGATTCCGGTCGGCCAGATCGAGGCGGCGAAGGCCTATGGCATGTCGCCCTTCCTGCGTTTCCGCCGCATCATCCTGCCGGCCATGCTGCCTTATGCGATACCCGGCATGTCCAATCTGTGGCTCAATACCACCAAGGATTCAGCACTTGTCGCCGTTGTCGGCTATAGCGAGCTGGCCTTGGCGACCAAACAGGCGGCCGGCGGCACCAAGGCCTATTTCACCTTCTTCTGCGCGGCGGCGCTCATCTATCTCATCATCTCACTGGTGTCGCTGCGCCTGTTCGGCGCGCTCGAGACTTATGTCCGGCGCGGCCAGCCGAAGCTCGGCTAGGGGGACACATGGATTTCTCCTGGTTCCCGCAATACCTGCCGATGATCCTCGAGGGGATCTGGCTCACCCTCCTGCTTCTCGTCATCTCGATCTCCTTCGGCTTCGTCCTCGCGGTCCCGATCGGCCTCGTGCAAGTGACGGGTCCGCGCTGGCTCAAATGGCTGGCTTCGGGCTTCTGCACGGTCATCCGCGGCACGCCGCTCCTCATCCAGCTCTGGCTGCTCTATTACGGGCTCGGCTCGTTCTTCCCGCAGATCCCGTGGATCCGGCAGAGTTTCCTCTGGCCGGTGCTGCGCGAAGGGTTCTTCTATGCAGCGCTCGCCTTCACGCTCAGCTTCGCCGGCTATGAGGGAGCGGTGATGAAGGGCGCCTTCCTCAGCGTGCCCAAGGGCGAGCTCGAAGCGGCCCGCGCCTTCGGCATGTCGCCCTGGACCGTCCTGCGGCGGATCTGGCTGCCGCGCGCGTTCCGCATCGTCCTGCCGACGCTGGGCGGCGAGACGATCCTGCAGCTCAAGGCGACGCCGCTCGCCGCGACCGTCACCGTTATCGAGCTCTATGGCGCCTCTTACCAGGTCCGCCAGGACACCTACCGGGTCTATGAGCCCTTGCTGATGGTGGCGGCGATCTATCTGGCGCTGACCTATATCATCACCCGCGCCTTCGCCTATATTGAGCGCCAGGTGCCGCAGCGGCGTTGAACGCCGCTTTACACAGTGTATCAGGATATTAGGTTAACCGTTTGAAAAACATGACAATTAATGATCGGGTGGCCGCCCATGCCGGCGCCCTCCGCGCCATCCGCCATGATCTCCATGCCCATCCCGAGCTTGGCCTCGAGGAACGGCGCACGAGCGAAATCGTGGCGCGCGAGCTTTCGCGCCTCGGCTTCCAGGTGACGCGCGGCCTCGCCTCGACCGGCGTCGTCGGCACGCTCAAGCAGGGTCACGGGCGCAAGAGCATCGGGTTGCGCGCCGACATGGATGCGCTGCCGATCCAGGAAACCACCGGCCTTGCCTATCAAAGCCTTAACCCCGGCCGGATGCATGCCTGCGGCCATGACGGCCACACCACGGTCCTCCTCGGCACGGCGCGCTACCTCGCCGAGACGCGCAATTTCGACGGCACGGTGCATCTCATCTTCCAGCCGGCGGAAGAGAATTTCGGCGGCGCCAAGCATATGATCGATGAGGGGCTGTTCAAGCGCTTCCCCTGCGATGCGGTCTTCGCCTTCCACAACATACCGGGCTTCGCCACCGGCCAGTTCGCGGTCAAGCCCGGCATCATCATGGCGGCTGTCGATCTCGCCCGCGCGGTGATCTCCGGCCCGGGCGGGCATGGCGCCATCCCGCATGAGACGGTCGATCCGATCGTCGCCGGTGCTGCCGTGGTGACGGCGCTCCAGACGATCGTGTCGCGCAATGTCGATCCGGCGGACGCCGCGGTGGTCACGGTCGGCGTCTTCAATGCCGGCACGGCCTGCAACATCATCCCGGAGAATGCCACGCTCGAGATCAGCGTCAGGAGCTGCTCGGGCGCGGTGCGCCGCAAGCTTGCCGAGCGCGTGCCTGAGATCATCACCGGCGTCGCCGGGGCGCATGGCTGCACAGCCAGGGTCGACTATGAGCTCGGCTATCCCGCCACCGTCAACAGTCCTGAGGAAACCGAACTCGCCTGTGCGGTCGCGGCCGAGCTCGGCGGCGCCCATCCGCCCATCGACATGGCGGCGGCGATGATGATCTCGGAGGATTTCGCCTACATGCTCGAGGCCGTGCCCGGCTGCTATTTCATGCTCGGCAACGGCAATGAAGGCCGCCAGCCGGCGCTGCACAGTCCGGATTACGATTTCAACGACGCGCTCCTGGTGACCGGCCCGGCCATGTTCGGGCGGCTGGTCGAGCGGTTCCTGGGCCAAGCCTGAGCGGGCCGGATTCAGGGATTTGCAGGGATTATCAGGGAATTTTTCCAAAAAAGAGTCGCCCTGAGCAATATCAAGAGGTTAGCTTACCGGAATCTCGCGGAGCAGGGAATTTGCCCGCCACCAGGCGACCGGCCGGAACACATAGTCTCATCCTGGTATTCTCCAACTCCCACGCTCTGGCCCACGATTGCAAGGGCGCATTGCCGGGCTGACGAAGAGACGGTAGGAAGGGCCGCGATCATATCGGTTGCGGCCATGACCCTCGAAACCTTCCTCCTCTTCGCGCCGGCCTGTTTCGCCATCAACATGGCGTTCGGGCCGAACAACCTGCTGTCCCTCACCAATGCGGCGCGGAGCGGCTTGGCACCCGCCATCCTTGCGGCCGCCGGGCGGATCGTCTCCTTCGCCGTCATGATCGCCATTGCCGGCATCGGCCTCGGCGCCGTCCTCGCCGCCTCGGAGACGGTCTTCATGGCGGTCAAATGGGTCGGCGCCCTCTATCTCATCTGGATCGGCATCAAGCTGATCCGGGCAGGTGCGCCGTTGCTCGGTGATGAGGGTTCGGCCCCAGCCTTGTCGCTCAGGACGCTCACGCTTCAGGAGCTCTGGGTGGCGGCAGGGAATCCCAAGGCTATTCTCGTCTTCACCGCCTTCTTTCCGCAATTCGTCGACGCCCAGTCCTATGCGCTGAGCTTCACCATCCTCGGTGCGATCTTCCTCGTTTTCGAGCTTTTCGCCATCCTGGTCTATTCCTTCATCGGCGCGAAGCTCGGGCGCCATATCCGCAATGGCCGCGCCCTCAAATGGTTCAACCGGACGAGCGGGACGATGATGATCGGTTTCGGCCTGGCGCTGATGTTCACGCGCCGACCGGCAACCTAGTTCTCTTTCGCAGAAAGGTTGAAGCGCTCCGCCAGCCGCGCCACCAGGGCCTGGAGCCGGCCAAAAATGTCGAACTCGCCGAAGGCCGCGCCCACTTTCTGCGGCGGCAATTCGACCTCGTCGATCTCGAGCGCGGCCTGCTTCACGTCCTCGCCATCGAGCTCGGCGACCGTCAATGAGGCGGGGCCGAGTTGGATGCGGTCGCCCATGCCGATACGGTCCTCGCAGCGCAACCGGAAGGCCTGGGTCACGGTGAGACCGCGCAGGTCGTCCGGAATGGTAAGGCCATAGGCGGGTGCCAGCTCATCCAGCGAAATGTCGCCGGTGAAATTGAAGGCAGCCACCGGGTGATGCGTGTGAATGGCTTCGGAAGCGGCGAAAAGCCGGTCGAGGCGCTGGGCGCGGTCGGTCGGCACCAGGAAATAGGCATAGTCGCCAGGCGCCAGCGCCTTGGCGTCGGCCCAGGCCAGGACCTTCTCCTGGCGCGCCACCATGACCGGCTGGATCCAGGTAGGCAGATCGGGGCGGGTCAGGATCGGGCTATCCTCGATGATCGGAAAGCCGACCATTTCGAGGTTGATCTGGCCGGGAAGGTCGATCTCGACACGCTGCGTCTCGGGCGCCGTCTCGGTCAAGGCGACGCCGAGCCCGCGGGCGACCGCGGTCAGCGTCCAGCCCTGCACCAGGAGCGAGATGAAGACGGCGACGAAGGCGACGTTGAAATAGAGCTCGGCATTGGCGACACCGGACAGGGTCGGGATGGCGGCGAGGAAGATCGATACGGCGCCGCGCAGGCCGACCCAGGAGATGAAGGCCTTTTCGCGCGCGGTGAAGCGGAAGGGCAACAGGCAGAGCCAGACGGCCACCGGCCTTGCGATGACGATGAGGAAGACGGCGATGAGGACGGCGGGCACGAGGTAGCCCAGGAGCTTGGACGGCGTCACGAGGAGGCCCAAGACCAGGAACATCAGGATCTGGCAGAGCCAGGTCGCCGCATCGTGAAAGCTCAGGATCGAGGGAAAGGCGCGGGCGGGCCGGTTACCGAGGACCAGGCCGGCGAGATAGACCGCGAGGAAGCCCGAACCTTCGACGGCCGCAGCCGCGGCATAGATGGCAAGTGCGGCCGTTATGGCGAAAAGCGGATGGAGGCCCGAGGGGAGCGCCATGCGGTTGAGCCCCTGGACCAGCAACCAGCCGCCCACGAGGCCTGCAACCGTGCCGATGACGACCTGGCGCAGGAGCAAGATGACGACATCGAGGCTCGAGCCATGGGGGCCGAGCAGGATCAGCTCGACCAGCACGATGGTCAGGAAGACGGCGAAGGGATCGTTGGTGCCGGATTCGATCTCGAGGGCCGCGGCGACGCGCCGGCGCAATTGCAGGCCGCCGGCGCGCATGAGGAAGAAGACCGCGGCGGCATCGGTCGAGCTCACGATGGCCCCGAGCAGCAATCCCTCGAGCCAGGAAAGGCCCAATACCAGGCAGGCAAGCGCCCCGGTCAGCGCCGCGGTGATGACGACGCCCACCGTCGCGAGGAGGCTCGCCGGCAACAGGCTGCCGCGGAAAACGGCGAGCCGGGTCCTGAGGCCCCCGTCGAACAGGATGATGGCCAGCGCCACGGTGCCGACCAGATAGGTCAGCCGATAGTCGTTGAAGACGATGCCGCCCGGCCCATCCTCGCCCGCCAGCATGCCGATGATCAGAAAGACGAGCAGCAAGGGCGCGCCGAAGCGCGTGGCGATGAGGCTCGAGGCGATGCCGACCAGAATGAGGACCGCCAGAAACAAAAGTCCGAGATTGATGACGCCGATCTGCTCCATCAGCGAGCCTTAGCACGCTCATTCGAATAACCAAGCACTGCTTACACTTAACGACGAGCGCTTCGGCGCCGGTTTCGAAAAAGCCCCGAAATAACCATTTATCAATAGCCCGACCCTAGCATCCTCGCCGTCTTTGCCATGGTTCGGGGCGGTGAGGTTCCTTCCATGAGTGCATGCGGGATCTATCTTTCAGGAGCCATCCTGATCGTGCTGGCGCTGTCCGCCCGAGCGTCCCTGGCGGACGACCGGCATGACTGCGAGAAGCTCAAGGGCGAGGCGAGCCTCAGGGCCTGCAGCGCGGTCATCGAGGCCGGCACCCATGATGCCGGCACGCTCGCCATCGCCTATCTCAATCGCGGCCTCGAATATTTCGACAAGGGCCATTACGACCAGGCGATCAACGACTATAGCGCCTCGATCGATCTCGCCCCCATGAATGCCGATGTCTACAACAACCGCGGCAATGCCTATCAGGCGAAGCGCGATTATGGCCGGGCGATCAGCGATTTCGACATGGCGCTCCACCTCAATCCGCGGCATGCGCTGGCCTATAACAACCGCGGCATCGCCTATGCCAACAGGGGCGAGTTCGATCGGGCGATCTTGAGCTATGACGGGGCGATCGCCATCGATCCGGCCTATGCCGGCGCCTATAACAACCGCGGCTATGCCTATGCGCGCAAAGGGGCCTATGACCGCGCGGTCGATGATTTCGGAACGGCGATCGCGCTCGATCCGGGGAACGCGCCAGCCTACCGCAACCGGGCCCGGGTCTATCAGAATCTGGGCCGCTATGATCTCGCCGTCGCGGACTACCGCCAGGCGCTGGACATCAGGCCGAGCGAGAGCGCGGCCCAGGGGCTGAAGGTCTCGGAAGCGCTGCTCGCGGCGAAGACCAAGGAAATCGAGGAGGGGGCCGAGGCCGAGACCGCGACGTTCCGGCAGATGCCCAATACCGATCTCACGGGCCCCATGATCGGCAAGATCGCGGCGGGCAATCTCGATCAATGTGAAAAGGCCTGCGGCAAGGACCAGGCCTGCAATGCCTATTCCTTCAATATGTGGAATTCGGTTTGTTTCCTCAAAGCTGAGGCCACCTTGCGCTTCCTCGATCCGAGCACGGTGAGCGGGCTCAAGGGCGAAACCTATCCGCCGCCGATATCGAATGCCATGATGGCCATGCTGCGCTTCCGGAACAAGGCCTTTCCGGGAGACCCCGTCCGCGCGAGCCTGCAGAACCGCTTCGAGGATTGCGAAGCGAGCTGCGAAGCGAGCGAGGCTTGCATCGCCTTTTCCTTCATCAAGGCCAGTTCGATGTGCCAGATCTTCGAGCAGGCTGAGGAATATGTGAGCGACGAGGGCGTCGACAGCGGCGCCAAGCGGCAGGTCGTGAATTGACCGCGAAGCGCCAGAAATATAAGCCTGCAAGAGCAAAGGAAATGGTCGTGCCCAAAGCCGAATATGATGAGCTCATCGCTGCTGCGAAGGCGAAGGCGGACGAAGATGCGGCGGATGTAGCCATCTTCGATGAGCGCTTGGCTGAGCTAGTGGCGGGCAAGACGCAAATACTGCCCGTCGAAGTATCGGCGGGTATCATGCGCGGCGACAAGAGAATCAAGGCCATACGCAAATGGCGCAGCATCCCCCAGATCAAACTGGCAAAGAAGCTGGCCATCTCTCAAGCACACCTGTCCGATGTCGAGGCGGGCAAGCGATCACTGACCCCCGCCATTGCCGCCAAGGCGGCAAAAATGCTCGATGTGCCGGTCGATTGGCTGACATAGAAGGAAAGCTCGTTCCCGGTGCCCCGAGCGTTCGGTCCAGGAACTGCTTCAGGCCTTCTGGAACCGGATGCCGCACTTCTTCTGGGTCGAGGTTTGTTCGATGGCCGGCGTCTCCGCTGGGTTTTACATGCAGCCGAAGAGGGATAGCGAGGGGGCGGTTGCATGCTCGCTCTCGTGAACGTCTACCCGGCCACCGGTTTTTGCTTCCGATTAGAAGTGTGCTTAGCTGCTGACGGGACGTCCGTGGCTGCATCTGGCGTTCTTCCTCGGCTTGTTCCGGGGGCGATCAAGGTGTCTTCCAACACTTCGGGTAGGATAGAGGACGTCCGGCGAGAATGCTCGCAGCGTGCAGGCGGATCAAAGCAAAGCGAGGGAATCATGAGCCGTCGGGAGGACATTAAGGCAATCCAGCTCTTCACAGGGTTCGACGACGAAGAAATCGATGCGTTCGTCGATGCGGCCGATCGCAAGATAGTATCAGCAGGCCACGTCTTCTTCGCCGTAGGCAATCTCAATCATTCGCTGTTCATAATTCACTCGGGCTCCGTCACCGTCGCCAGGCTCGGCTCTACCGGGGATGTTCCATTGGCAACCTTGAAGGCGGGGCAGACCTTTGGAGAAATGTCGTTCATGGACGGATCGCGAACGACGGCTGCCGTGACCGCCAAAGGAGAGTGTGAGGTTCTCGAAATTTCGCGCAAGTCCGTGGACAGGCTGCTGGATGAGAAACCAAGCCTGGGTGTGAAGCTGTGGCGGAATTTCGCCCTCGACCTGAGGCATCGGTTGGCCAAGACCAATGAGCTGATCGACCAGTACATGGATTTGAATCAGGTCCTGCTTCAGGACCAGTCGGTTCGCGAGTTTTACGCCAGGCTCTAACGACCTGTTGTGGTCTAGACTATACTATCCGGCCTTGCAGCCGGGACCTTCGGTCATGTGGACCTGATTGTTCCGGGAATATTCGTTCATGGCGCCCGAAGCCGCATCGACACCGAGCCCGATAACACCTCCCAGGATCACATTGCCGGCCGCCATCTCCTCGGTATTGGACACAATGACCCCTTGGCCCGTGGCGCAGCCCTTCTTGCAGCGAACGATGATATCGTGTTTCGACTTGTCGAGATCGAGCACCGCAGGAGTCGTGACGACGCGCGTGCCGATCCTATCGGAGGTGAGCGTGCAACTGGCCCCTGGATAGCCCGGCGTGTCGAGAGAAACTGACTGGTCCGTGCCCTTGACGATCGTCGCACAGCCCGCGCCAATGAGCCCGAATAGAACAAGAAGCGCCGCCGTTTTCAATCGCCGTCCCTCCCCCGTAGCCGTAGCGGCACCGAACTGCTTCTTCATTTCGGTCAACCTTTTCCTTGAAGTTCCACTTAAAATGACCCGCGACGACGACCATAGCGGCACCCGGGCAGACCGAGCGCGAACCAGATGACCTTTACTTGGAGGGTTTTTGCCGTCCTCCCAGCCCGGTATGCCCGGACGGCGTTGCATAACACAAACTGTCTTGATTTGAAAACAGATGTCTAAACCTTGGCTAGGATTGTTTGGAAGGAGTAGGGCGCTGGGCGGCAGACCGTCGCTACACGGACATTCCTAGCCGTTCCGGTCCTTCGCCAGCTTGAGCCCATGCTGGAGCAGGTTGCGGAGCGTGGTCACGACATGCCGCTCCTCATGGCCGACCTTGCCGTCGATCTCGGCCATGAGCTCGCATTCCTCCAACATGACGGGTAACGCTGCCGGGTGCTCGGTGGCGAGCCTGCCAATGATACGCGCGGCATCCAGGCTATCGGCCGATTTGCGGCGGGCCCAGCGAACGGCATGCTCGATTTCGCCCGCCTCTACGGCGATGCCCATTTCATGCGCCCGCCGAGCCGCGAATTCCTCCAGCAAGGCTTTCTCCGGCGCGGCAACCAGGCCGTCGGCCGCGGCGACCATGGCCAGGATGCGGATCTCATCGCCGATCTCCGAGATGACGGATTTCGCGCCAGGATCGGAATCCGGCCCTTCCTCGCCCAGGATCGTTATCTCGATCTCGACGCCTGCGAGCTCACCGCGATCATTGGTGTCGAAGCCGGTGACCCTGATCTGGTGACGGTCGCCTTCCGAGAGCGAGCGGCTCACCCATTGCCGTCCTTGCGGTACATGGCCAATGCAGTTCGGCCCATGAAAGCAGGCGATCGCCCCCGGCTCGCCGGAACGTTGCAGGGTGATCTCGTCGCCTTCCCGGATGTGCTGCTTCACATAGGCGGCACGGCCCTCATGGGACAGGCCGATGATCAGGCATGGATAGGATCGCATAGTTCCTCCCATCCGGCTCCCGGGCCATTTGGTCTCAAGCTTTATGAATGAGCCCCATGACGAAGGCAACTCGCCGTGCCGACCGCCCCGCCTTGGTTTCTCGTGGCGCGCCGGCGCAAAGCAGCTTACCTTCTCGACTGCAGCCGGGTTTCGAGCTGTCCTGAACCGGGGGTGATACTGTGATGATCGAAAGCCGTGACCGTTTGCATCCATTGTCAGCCTTGCGCCGCGAGCCGGGCTGGCTTCCGCGCATCCTCATCGCCACCTTGCTGATCGCCTGCGTCCCGAGCGTCGCGCACGCGCAAGGCATGGCCGACAAGGTCAGGGCGATTACGCCGGAATTGGAGACCTATATCGAAAGCAGCATGAAGCTGTTCGACAATCCTGGCCTCGCCATCGGCATCGTTACCGGAGACAAGCTGGTTTACGCCAAAGGCTTCGGCGTTCGCCAGAAGGGTGGTCAGCCCGTCGACACAAAGACGGTGTTCCAGATCGGCTCGACCACGAAAGCCTTTCTGGCAACAACCATGGCGATCGGCGTCGACCAGAAAAAATTCGCCTGGGACGACAAGGTGGTCGATCTCCATCCCGACTTCCAGATGGCCGATCCCTGGGTGACGCGGGAATTCCGCCTGTTCGAGCTGCTGACGCAGAGATCCGGCCTGCCGAGAGAGGTGAACGACATTGTCGGATTGCTTGGCGCGACGCAAACCGAGATGATCCGCTCGCTGCGTGCCGTGGAACCGGTTTCCAGTTTCCGCATGAGCTTCTCCTATACCAACATCACGCACATGCTCGCCGGCCAGATCGTTGCGGATCGATTCGGCAAGAGCGATTGGGACAGCGTCGTCAGGGAAACGATCTTCGAGCCGCTGGGCATGAAGAACACATCGCTGACCGCGAAGGACATCGAGGCCAACGCCAATCATGCGGAGGGCCACCGCTGGGCGTCGACGGGCACGGTCGAAGTGCCGTTCACGCAGATCTTTCCCTACGACTTCGCCGGCGCCGGGGCCATCAACTCGAATATCGAGGATCTGAGCACCTGGGTCAGGCTGCATCTCGCCGGCGGCGTGGTCGACGGGAAACGGATCGTGACCGAGGAGGCCCTGGCCTTCACCAAAACACCGCGCGTACCGGTCTCCGACAAGTTGGTCTATGCCATGGGCTGGGTCGTGCAGCTCACGCCGAACGGCCAGATCGTCTGGCACAATGGCGGCACCCCTGCTTTCGGCGCCTTCATCGGCACGGTCCGCGACAAGGATGTCGGTGTCATCGTGCTGACCAACGAAGCAAATGTCGGTCTGCCGGACGCTCTCGGCGAATGGGTCCTCCACAAGCTGCTCGGCAACACGGTCGATGATCTCGTCGCCCTCAAGCTCAAGGCGGCCAAAGAGGGTGAAGCCGCATCGACCGCAATCTTCGCGAAATCAGCTGCGGCCGTCGAGACTCCGCCCCTGAAGCCATTGGCCGGGACATTCAGCAATGGCAGCTTCGGCGATGCGACGCTGACAGAGAACGCCGGCGCTCTCGCGCTCAAGCTCGAGCGGACCGGCGCGGTGCTCGATTTCAAGCCGCGGGGCGGGTATCTGTTTGACATCATCCTGCGCCCGGAGGACCGCTTCGCCGCAGTCGCGGCGAATCTGGGGCCGACGCCCATCGGCTTCGCCGAGTTCCAGGTCGATCCAGCCGGGCACTATAACCGGCTCGATGTCCTGTTTCCCGACAATGGCCAGTCTTACATATTTACGCGCAACGAATAACCATAGGCATCGAGCTGGCTGCTGGAGGCCGAAGCAAAATGGGCACCGATTTCGCTCTGAAACCTGCCCCCATGGAGGGCAAGGGTGCCTATAACCGCCATTCCGGCGTCCAGCAGGCCGGTGCTTCACCGGCCTTGCCGCTGTGGGAGGAGGCGGCCGCCCGAGTGGTTCTGCCGCCCGCAGCCGAGCCGATCGTCATCGCGGATTATGGCTCTTCGCAAGGTCACAGCTCGTTTGGCCAGATCGGTGCCGCGATCCACGCGATCAGACAGCGCACCGGACCCAGCCGGCCAATCTCAGTCGTGCACAACGACCTTCCCGCCAGCGATTTCAGCACGCTGTTCGAGGCGCTGGCCAGCGATCCGGACAGCTATCTCAAACAGGACCCGGCCAGCTTCGCGTCGGCCGTCGGCCGCAGCTTCTACGAACAGGTCCTGCCGCCGGCGAGCGTCACGCTCGGCTGGTCGTCCTGGGCCGTGCAATGGCTGAGCCGGGCACCGGCCCCGATCCCCGACCAGGTCCATATTTCCGTCAGCGCGGACAAAACGGTGCGGGACCTCTATGAGCGGCAGTCGGCCGAGGACTGGCGTGCATTCCTGGCGCACCGCGCGGATGAGCTTCGTCCCGGCGGCCGGCTGGTCGTGCTGACGATGGCGCTCACCCCGGATGGCGACTTCGGCTATGGGCCGATCCTCGCGGCGATGTATGACGCGCTCCGGCAAGCCGTGCGCCAGGGCTTCATCAGCGAAGCCGAGTTGAATTCGATGGCGATACCGACGGTAGGCCGCGGCCTTGCGCAGCTCAAGCACCCGTTCGACGACGGACGTTTCGCGGGCTTGTCGCTCGACCACGCCGAGGTGTTTTCAGGCCCCGACCCGATCTGGGAGGGTTTCGAGCGCGATCGGGATGCAAAGGCCTACGGCGCCCGCTGGGCGGCGTTCTCGCGGGCGTCGGTGCTGCCGACGCTGGCCGCCGCCCTTGGCGGTGCGACAGACCGCAGAACCGACTTCATAGCCCGAATCGAAAACGGCATGGCGACGCGACTCGCCGCGGCTCCGGAAAAATTCCCCATCCCGCTCGGACTGGTGGCCGTGAGCAAGGATCGATGAGCCGGCCGGCTATTTCAGCGGGGCGAAATTCGCATGCGCGGAAATCAGCCAGCGGTCGCCGTCGCGCCGGAACACCGAGAGACGCGGTGAAATTCCTTTGACTTCCTTGCCCTCGATGGTCTGGTCCGTGTCTATGTTGTAGCGCACGACCATGACATTGTCGGTCCCCGTCGCGATGATGTCGCTGTATTGGGAACGGACCCGCTGCTTCGGAAGCAATTTCAGATAGCTCGTCTTGTCATGGCCGCTGCCGTCCGACCGCAAGATCTGGAATTCCGGCGCCAGGACCTTTTCGACCACAGCAGGATCGCCGGTCACAATCGCATCCGCCCACGGATCCAGCGCCTTCAAAGCCTCTTCGGGCGAGATCGGTTCCGCCGCGTCGGCGGCGCCCGCGGCAAGGGCCGAGATGCCCGCCAATGCGATGATGGTAAAATCCCTGCGCGTGGATGTGTGCTGCCGATCTCTGGTCATAGGACTCTCATTTGCCGTTGGCCCGGCAAAGATAGTCACCAAATCCAGAGTTTACGCAAGGGGCGGGAGCGCCATGGCAATCGATGGCTGCGGCAAAGGTAAATAGCGATGAGCTCAATTCGTCGATTGGACGCCTTGCGGTTCCGGCTGGCCGAGGACGAAGCCCTTGCCGTCCAGGTGATAGATGTCGGGCCGGAAATTGACCGCACCCTCGGGCGTCGCCCATGCGGTCAGATACATGAAGCGAACGCTTGGCGGATCCTCGACCTTCAGCTCGAAGGGCTGCCGGCTGGCGATGATCTGGCCGTACTGATCGGGGCTGTAGTCCGCCTGGTTGCGCAGCACCCAGTCGATGACCGTCTGCACCTGATCGACGCGGATGCAGCCCGAGCTTTCGAACCGCGCATTGCTGCCGAACAATTCGCGGTGCGGCGTATCGTGCATGTAGACCATGAAGTCGTTGGGGAAGTTGATCTTCACCGTGGCGAGCGCATTGTTCTCGCCTGGATCCTGACGGAAGAAATAGCGTTCGGGCGGTGTATTCGCCCAGTCGATCGTCGAAGGGTCGATCTCCGGACCGTCGACGCCGTCGAACACCCGGATCTGCATCTGGGCGAGATAGCTCGAGTCCTTGAGATAGTGCGGAACGATGTCGCGCTCGACGATCGAGGCCGGAATCTTCCAATAGGGATTGAAGGTCACGTCGCTGACCGTGCTCAGCAGCGTGGGCGAGGGGCGATCGAGCTTGCCGGCGACGATGTTGTGACGCGAGAAGACCCGGCCATCCTCGACGGTCTCGAGCTGGAGCGAGGGGATATTGACCAGGATGGCGCGCGATGCGAGGTCCTGCGCATAGGCCGAGACCCGCGGCTCGTTTTCCATGAGCGTGGCGAGGCGGACCTCGGCGGGGATGTTGAGCTCGCTCAGCGTGCGATCGCCGACCGTGCCGGTCGGCACCACACCATGATTGATCTGAAAAGCCTTCACCGCGGCAACCATATCGGCGTCGAACAAGGAGGCGTCAGGTCCGCCCAGCGTGTCGAAGGGCAGATAGTTCTCGAAGATCAGCCGCTGGCGCAGCAACAATGCCTGCTCGCCCTTGGCGCCCTTCGCCAGCTTCTTGCTGGTGATCTGGGGCCAGCCGCCATTCTTGACGATCTGCCTGTACATCACGATCGCATCGGCGAGCGCCTGTTCCGAGCCCCCCGTCAGCATCGCCAGCTCGTCGTTATTGGCGACGATCTGGGTGTGAGTCGCGAGCTTGCTGGACGTCGACGCCTTGGGGGCGGCCGGGGCCGGCGACGCGCTGTCCGGGGTGTCCTGCGCCAAAACCGGCGCCGAGGCGAGGGTGAGGAGCAGGGCAGCGACAGCTACGCCGCGACGAGGAGCAAATTGCGGGATCGATTCCATCAAGGGCCTAACTAAGCGTAAATTGTTTAATTTCCTGGGACATCTTCGCGTTATCCCAGTGAAAAAAGCCGATATTAAGGTCGGACAAGGGTTTGCAACTCCTTGATTTCCTTGGTGAGCCCGGATGGGTTCGAAGCATCGACCCTGGTCAAAGTTAGAAACCCAGCTCCAATCGCATCTGCCGTAAGGAAAGTCGTCCTGATCTGGCGCCTTCTCGATCTTCGCCTAAGCAGGAGGGGACGGCGGGTGGTATTTGGACTGCAGCTGAAGCTTTAAGCCCCAAAACACAGCCTGGTCCAGCCGTTCCGCTTCCTTCCTCCGGAATGCGAGCATCCCGCTTGGGCGATTCAGCGAGTTTGCCCAAACTTCTGAGGTGACTTAGTTTAGTGCTTGTCACCTTCATTGGCGAAGCGACGGCTATGACCGTTTCAGGCCGCCTTATCGGGGCCAGGGTCTAAAATGCTTAGCCAGAGCAACACCTTGACCTTGGTAGTTGGACCTAACGTCCGTGCCGTATGCACGATCGGTCTTTCCAGTTGCGATTTGACTGTAGCGTAGCCACCCCACAATCTGATTGTGCTCTAGCGTGAAAGATACGCCGTACGATCTTACCTCGAGCACAGCACGGCTGCCGCCAGCTTTTCCTTCGCTCCATCCAAATCCAGGGTCAAAGAAGCCGGCATAGTGAACCCTAAATTCACCAGAACTTGTATCATAAGGCACCATTTCGGCGGCTAACTGCCTAGGCACGCCAACCTCCTCGCGAGTCGCGAGAATGTGGAAGTCATCTTTGTCGAGATTTATTCGGCCGTCGATGGTCGCTTAACATGCACTAGGGCCTGTTTACAATCAGCGGATAGCGAAGAAAGCGGCGACGAGGCTGATGAACCCGGCAAAGCAAGCATCGGTCTTTTCGTAGCGGGTTGCG
>QORU01000010.1 GCA_003574785.1 Taklimakanibacter deserti
TCGCGTCCACTGCGACCGGGATCGCCCGGCTTTCCAGACAGTTCCGGCGCAATGCGCTGCCATTGCGCATCGTTCAACATCAATCGAATCAAGGCTGCCCTCCAGTTTTCAGCCTTGAATCAAATTTCCGATGATTTGGGAATCGTCCCAGCTACTATGATTGTAAACAGGCCTTAGCGTCGTAGCATGCTTGCCGATCTCCTGGGTGTCGCCGGCCTCACCGTCCTGATCATGATCACCCCCGGGGCTGATCTTGCGCTGGTGACGCGCAACACGATCATGGGCGGCAAGAATGCCGGAGGCTGGACGAGCGCCGGCATCCTCACCGGAAACCTGGTTCATTTGACCTATTGCCTGCTGGGGGTCGGCTGGATCGCGACCAGCGCGACCGCTTTCACGGTCCTCAAGCTTGCCGGCGGCGCCTATCTGATCTTCCTCGGGCTTCAGGGCTTGCGCCCCACATCGGCCCTGCCTCAGGAAGCCGAGGCCCCGCCGAAACACGGCCGAACCTGGTGGATGCAGGGGCTCCTGAACAACTTGCTCAACCCGAAGGGGCCGCTGTTTTACCTGGGCGTGCTCGCCGTTTTCGTGCATCCGGACTCGAGCGTCATCTATCTGGCTTTGCTCATCTGCACGACGATCGGCATCAGTGCCGGCTTCTGGGTGCTGTTCGTCTATGTGCTCCAGATCGCGAGCGTACGCAGCCGCCTCCTGGCCTGGAGCCGATGGGTGAACGGCGCACTCGCGATCGTGCTGATCGGCCTCGGCATAAGGCTATGGCTCGCCCAGACACCAGGTCTTTAACTAATCCGGCTTGCCGTTGCCCGACAGGATCAGCGCCGAGCCGCGCAGGGCATTGCGGAAGGCCTCGTCGAAATTGACGTCCTTGACCTTCCAGACGCTGATTTCCTTGCCGTCGAAGAGCTTCCATTCCGCCGCCCAGCCGAGCGTGCCCTTGTTCCAGACGAGGCTGCCGAGCAGGACCAGATCGGCCCCCATGCCCTTCGTCACCATGTCGAGCTTGGCCGGCTGGATCGTGGAGAGAACGTCGGCGGTGAGCCCTTCCTTGGCGAGATCGGCTTCGCTCGGGAGCGTAACCGGCATGCCGACCAGCCAGGACGCGGCGGCGAGCGATTCCCGCTGATCGCGGCCAAAGGTGCCGTCGCCCGACAGAACATAGGTATTGGCGTTGTTGTTGACGACAAGGAACAAGGCGAGATTCGGACGATTTGCCGTCCAGGGCTTGCGGCCCAGGCTCTCGAGAGCGGCATCGACCCTTTGCGGATCGAAAGTCACGGTCAGGTAATAAGGCCGGTCCCGGGTTCCTTGCTCGTCATGGATCTGCCGCAGCGCGTAACGATCGCGATAGCTGTATTCGGTGGCGTGGAACGTGGCTGCGGCGGCAATTTCCCGGGCGCGCGGATCATCGAGCAAGCGCGCATCGCCCGATATCTTGGCCAGCACGTCGAGAAGACAGATGGGTGCTGCGGGTATGCGGGTGTCATCCTTGATGCCGGTGACTATGGTGCGTCCGCGATAGAGATCGCTCGGTTCGGCGGCGAAGACGGCACCGCATGCCAGGACCACAAGAAACAGCACGGAGATGATGCGATTCACGGGCAGCCTCCCTTACCTGAACGGCGTCCAGATCACTTGATCGATATGCCTCGCTCCGGTCGCCAGCATGACGAGGCGATCGAGACCGAGCGCCACGCCCGAAGCTTCCGGCATATGCTCCAAAGCTGCAAGAAAAGTCTCATCGATCGGATAGCGCTCGCCATAAAGCTTCTGCTTCAGCGCCATATCGACCTCGAAGCGGCGGCGCTGCTCGGTGACATCGGTCAATTCGCCAAAGCCATTGGCAAGCTCGACGCCCGAAGCATAGAGCTCGAAGCGCTCGGCAATGCGAGGATCGCGCGGGCTCACCCGCGCCAGAGCCGCCTCGACCGCCGGATATTCGAAGAGGACGGTCGGCCGCCCCTGCCCCAGTTTCGGTTCCACCCGCTCGACCAGGATGCGGCTGAAGATATCGGACCAGGAATCATCGGCCGCAAAGGCGACGCCCACTTGGCGCGCCTGCGCCGCCAGCGCCTCGCGGTCGGACCCGCGGGGTCTCAGCGTCGCCAGAAGGTCGATCCCGGCATGGCGCGAAAAGGCCTCGGCCACGCTCAAGGTCTCGGCGTCGCCGTTGGGATCGCAGTGGCGCCCGCGCCACACGAGCGCATTCCCGGTGACGCGCCCGGCAATACGCAGAAGCTCGACCGTATCGGCGATGATCCGCTCATAGGGCTCGTTCGCGCGGTACCATTCGAGCATGGTGAATTCGGGCGCATGGAGAGGCGTGCGCTCGCGGTTGCGGAAGCAATGGACCATGCTGAAGATGCGCGTTTCGCCCGCCGCCAGCAGCTTCTTGCAGGCGAATTCGGGCGAGGTGTGGAGATAGCGGGGCTTTCGCGTGCCGTCCGGATCGACAAGCGCCGTCTCGAAAGCGTGAAGATGGGTTTCATTGCCGGGCGAGACCTGCAGCGCCCCGCTATCGACCTCGATGAAGCCCTGGTCCTCGAACCAGCCGCGGATCGCTGCCACGATGCGGCCGCGGCCTACGAGGAAAGGCCGCCTGTCGGCATGGATGTCGGGACGCCACCATGGCAAATCTTCTGTCAAATCAAGGGGCTCCGGCAGGGCTTGGCTTATGGCATGGCGGCTGCTAATACCCGCCCGACCCATAATCCAATGCATTCTTTATAGAGAAATTTCGTGGCCAAGATCATCGCAAGCGCCGTGCGTAAAGGCAATGTCATCGAACATGAGGATGGCAAGCTCTATGTCGTGCTGAAAGCCGAAAGCTTCCATCCGGGCAAGGGCACCCCCACCACCTCCATCGACATGCGCCGCATCTCGGACGGCGTCAAAACCGTGGTGCGCTACAAGACCACCGACCAGATGGAACGGGCTTTCGTCGAGACCCTGCCCTTCAACTATCTCTATCAGGACGGCGATCAGTATGTGTTCATGAATCCGGAGAATTTCGAGCAGATCCACCTCCCCTCCGACCTCATCGGCGATGGGGCCGCGTATCTCCAGGAAAACATGGAATGCATGATCGCGCTGTTCAACGGCGTGCCGATCTCGATCGAACTGCCGCAGCGCGTGACGCTCGAGATCGTCGAGACGGAACCCGTGATCAAGAACCAGACGGCCGCCTCTTCCTTCAAGCCGGCGGTGCTGTCCAATGGCGTGCGTACCGCGGTGCCGCCCCATATAGCAACCGGCACCCGTGTCGTGATCTCAACCGACGACGGTTCCTACGTCGAGCGCGCGAAGGACTGATTTCTAGTGTTCCGTTGCTGACAGAGGATTCATAGACGGGCGCAAAGCTGCGCCGAAGTCCTTACGTGAGGGCATGCCCCTCGCTTCCAATACCCTTTCGGACCCTTTCAATCCTTTGCCTCAGGCTTTTCGTGATCCATGAGCCTTTCTTCGGGATCGTCACGTCCTGGCTCTGGTCCTGGGCGTCGAATTCGGGTGAGCGCTTGCGCGCAAGGGCATGGAGCACGCTTACCGAAGGTGGCAGGAAGCCGAGCTTCGGCATCATCGGGCGAGACAGCCCTGGGCACAGCGCCAGCAGCCGCCCGGTCTTCCGGCAACAGCCGTCGAGCTCATGCAAGCTGTTGCGGATACTTCCGGCAATCGTCACGATCGTTTCGACGATGATAGCGAAGCACGCGGCGATCTTCGCCCATGGCGCGATGCTGCGGTCGAGCGCCGCGCTTTGGCAAGGCGTGCTGGTCATCCGACGGTTCCATTTTGGGGAGCGAACTACAAAAGCAACGTGCCCGGCAGCGGTTGTCGCCGGATCAAGTCCGGCCATGAACTCCGGACACACGGGCTCAATTCTGAAATTTTCCAAATCACGCTTTGGCCCACGATGTCAAGAGACCAAAGCCCTCAAAAGGTCACCGCACGAAACAGCGCAACCGTCTCGACATGCGCCGTGAAAGCAAACTGATCGACGGGTGTCGCGCGCACGAGGCGATAGCCGCCTTCGACCAGGATCCGCGCATCGCGGGCGAAGCTTGCGGGATCGCAGGAGACCGCGACGACGGTCTTCACCGTCGATTTCGCCAGTTGCCGGGCTTGCGCCTCGGCCCCGGCGCGCGGCGGATCGAAGACGACCGCATCGAATGCATTGAGCTCGCGCGCCATCAGGGGCTCGCGGAAGAGATCGCGTGCCTTCGCTGCGACCGGCTTGAGGCCGGGCGTGCGGCGGACCGCCTCGGCCAAAGCCTCGATCGCCGCCTTGTCGCTGTCGGCGGCGAAGACCTGCGCTGTGGCGGCAAGGCGCAAGGCGAAGACACCGACGCCCGAGAAGAGATCGGCCACCTTCTTCGCCTTGCCGATATTCTCGATGACCAGCGCCGCCAAGGTCTCCTCGCCGGCCTTCGTCGCCTGCAGGAAGGCACCGGCCGGCAGGCGCAGGCTGGCTTTGCCGATGGCGATCACCGGCGGAAGGCGCGTCACCAGGGGCTCGCGGTTGAGCGAGAGGCGAGCCAGATTCTCCTCATGGACGAGAGTCGCGAGGCTGGGCGTCGGCTTGCGCTTTGTCGCGATATCGACATCGAGCCCATTGTCGGCGGCGGTGAAAGCGACATCGCAACCGCCGATAACCTCGCCGATACGTCGGGCGATGCGCGGCGCATGGCGCAATGCCGGCACCAGGATGGGACAGAGATCGAGCGGGTGGATGTCGTGGCTTCGCGCCGCATTGAAGCCGGCAATGACACCTCCCGGCGTCTTCGCAACATGCAAGGTAGCGCGGCGCCGGCCTTCGCCTTGCGCATCGATCAGGGCATCGACCTCGGCCGTTATGCCTTGGTTCCTGAGCGCGGTGACGAGCAGATTGCGCTTCCATTGCGCATAGGCCTTGGCTTGCCACTGCTGGATCTGGCACCCGCCGCATTGGCTGAAATGCGGGCAGAAGGGCTGGATGCGGTCGGGGCTCGGCGACAGTATCTCGCGCAATCGCGCATGGGTGCCCGAAATCTCGGCCCCAACCACCTCGCCCGGCAAGGCATAGGGCACATAGACGGCACGGCCTGCCGCTTCGCCGACGGCCTCGCCATGGCGGCCCATCTCCGTCAAAGTGAGCCTCGTCACCCCATGCTCTCGGGGTAGGCGAGCGCCACCGCATAGCCCTGGCTCAACCGCACCGTCACCGGACCCGTGGCGATATTGGACACGGTGAGGCTCGAGCCCAGGGGGACCGAGCGGTTGGTGAGCGGCCATCTCACCCCGTCGAGATCGAGGCCGGCAAGATCGGTGAAAGGAACGACGCTGAAGCGCGCGCCGCGCGGCAGGTCGAAATGATGCGTGCCGTTGAGGATCGGATAGGCCTCCTCATGGCCGCTGGTGATGAAAGCGGAGACGCGCCGGCGCCCCAGCTTGAGCAGCAGGCCGAAATGCGCCAGCGCATGATCGGCCTGGCCGCCGAGGCCACCCACCATCACGATCTCGCGGGCGCCCAGCCTCACCGCCTCGTCCACCGCGATCTCGCCGTCGGTCTTGTCCTTCTCAGGGGGAAAGGCGTGGCGGGCGACGCCCTTGTGGCGTTCGGCCAATTCCTCCGAGGTCGAATCGAAGTCGCCGACCCAGAGTTCGGGCGTGAGGTCGAGCGTCTCGGCATGCGCCATGCCGCCATCGGCGGCGATGACACGTGTCTTCTGCACCTGCGATTTGAGGCGTTTCGTCACCGTCAAATCGCCACCCATGAGAATAACGAAGCGGCTCATGGCCTTAGGAATAACAGAAGCCGCTTGCCAGTGCACCCCTCAATGCCTATGGTCCCTCCCGCTCTCAACGGGGTGCTCGATCTCGAGCTGAGAGGCCCAAAAGGCCAACCCGCTGAACCTGATCCGGATCATGCCGGCGGAGGGATTGCGAGCGGGTTTCAGCCCCTTCCTCCTTCACCCGGTGAATAGGAGGAAATAGTGAGAAAACTTCTTTTCACCCTTTTGGCTTTTTGCGCGCTGCCTCTGACGGCATCCGCGGCGGAAACGCTTACCGTCTACACCTATGAAAGCTTCACCGCCGAATGGGGCCCCGGCCCCAAGGTCAAGCAGGCTTTCGAGAAGGAATGCCAATGCACCCTCAACTGGGTCGCGGTCACCGACGGTGTCGCCATGCTCAACCGCCTCAAACTCGAAGGCTCGGGCACGCAAGCGGACGTCGTGCTCGGCCTCGACACCAACCTGACGGCGGAAGCGAAAGCGACCGGCCTTTTCGCGCCGCACGGGCAGGATGCCGCCAAGCTCACCCTCCCCATCGCCTGGACCGACGACACGTTTCTCCCTTACGACTATGCACATTTCGCGGTGATCTACGACACCGAGAAGATCCCTGAAGCCAAGGCCTATAAGAGTCTGAAGGATCTCGTCGAAGGCGCGCCCGAGGACAAGATCATCCTCGAGGACCCGCGCACCTCGACGCCGGGCCTGGGCTTCCTCTTGTGGGTCAAGGCAGTCTATGGCGACAAGGCGTCGGACGCCTGGGCCAAGCTCAAGCCGCGCATCCTCACCACGACGCCTGGCTGGTCGGAAGCCTATGGGCTCTTCACCAAGGGCGAGGCGCCGATGGTGCTCTCCTATACGACGTCGCCCGCCTATCATATCATCGCCGAAAAGACCGAGCGCTATCAGGCGATGAAATTCGCGGAAGGCCATTATCTGCAAGTGGAGGTCGCCGGCATCATCGCGGGCTCGCCCGAAAAGGCGCTGGCGCAGAAGTTTCTGAGCTTCATGGAGGGCCCTGGTTTCCAGGACGCCATCCCCGAGAACAACTGGATGTTCCCGGCCGGCAAGACGTCAGCCCCCTTGCCCAAGACCTTCGACGAGCTGGTCAAGCCGGACAAGACCTTCCTGTTCACGCCCGAAGAGGTGGCGAGCAACCGCCGCGCCTGGATCGATGAGTGGCTCAATGCCATGAGCAAATGACGCCACATCGAGGAACGATGCCGGTCGCCGGCCTGGCGCTCCTGGCCATCGTGATCGCCGTCCTGGTCGGCCTTGCGCCGGTGGCGGCGATCGGCATCGGCGAAGGCCTGGTCACCGGCCATGTCATCGATGCCTATGTGCTGCGCATCCTGTGGTTCACGCTGCTGCAGGCCGGGCTTTCGACTGCGCTTTCCGTGGCGCTGGCCATTCCGGTGGCGCTCGCTCTGGCGCGCGTCGATTTCCTGGGGCGCGGCCTGCTGCTGCGGCTCTTCGCGCTTCCCCTGGCGCTGCCGGCCATCGTCGTCATTCTGGGCATCGTCACCGTCTATGGCCGCACCGGGTGGCTCAGCCAGCTCCTGGGCCAGCCCCTCGACATCTATGGGCTCAGCGGCATCCTCCTCGCCCATGTGTTCTTCAACCTACCGCTCGCGACCCGGATCATCCTGCAGCAGCTCGACGGTATTTCTGCCGAAAGCTGGCGCCTCGCGGCCCAGCTCGACTTTACGCCTTTGGCGCGCTTCCGCCTCATCGAATGGCCCCAGATCAAAGGCAGCCTTGCCGGCATAGCGAGCCTGATCTTCCTCATCTGTGCTGCGAGCTTCGCTGTCGTGCTCACCCTGGGCGGTGGACCCGCGGCCACGACGCTCGAGGTCGGCATCTATCAGGCCTTGCGCTTCGACTATGATCCGGCGCGCGCCACCGTCCTGGCGCTGGTGCAGCTCGCCCTGTGCGGACTCTTTGTGCTGCTCGCCGGACACTATGCCAGTGCGGCACAGAGCTGGCCCGCGCTCCGGCGCGCCGCGCCCCGCTATGAGACGCATTCCGCCGGCCTATCCCTCATCATGCGGCTCACCATCGCGCTCGCCGCCGCTTTCGTCGGCATTCCCATCCTGGCGATCGTGATCTCGGGCGTCCTGGCCGAGTTCAACTGGCCGGCGCTTGCTTATGCAACGCTCACCAGCCTCGTCATCGCCTTGCCGGCATCGTTCCTCAGCATCGCGCTTGCCTGGCCGATCGCCGCCGCCTCGGCCCGCGCCCGAAGCCCGTCATGGCGCTCGCTTCTCAATCTCGCAGCCCTCCTCACGCTGATCGTCCCGCCCGCGGTGCTCGCCACCGGCTGGTTCATCGCCGCGAGCCGCGCCGGCCTTGCCTTCTCGGCCGCCCCTTTCCTCGTCATCTCCATGAACGCGCTGATGGCGCTGCCTTTCGCGCTCGGGACCTTGAGCCCTTCCGTCCAGCAAGCGATGGCGCAGCATGACCGGCTATGCTCGAGCCTCGGCATCAGCGGCTGGCGCCGCCTCCGCCTCATCGACCTGCCGGTGCTGCGCCGTCCACTCGGCCTCGCGATGGCCATGGCCTTCGTCCTCTCCCTCGGCGATCTCACCGCCATCACCTTGTTCGGCTCGCAATCGCTCATGACCTTGCCCGCCCTCATCTATGCGCAAATGGGCAGCTACCGCATCGATGCGGCGGCAGGCTCGGCCCTCGTGCTCGCGATCTTCTCGATGGCCGTCATCACGCTGCTCGACAAATGGAGTGCGACGGCATGATCAGGCTCGATGCCGTCCATTATTCTTCAGAAGGCTTTGTCGCCGATTTCGATTTCGAGACCGCCAAGGCGGAGTTCGTCGCGGTGATCGGCCCCTCGGGCTCCGGCAAGTCGACGCTGCTCTCGCTCATCGCCGGGTTCGAAGCCCCGCGGTCGGGCCGCATCCTTCTCGACGGCAAGGACATGACGCAAGCCTCGCCGTCGGAGCGCCCGGTGACGATGGTGTTCCAGGATCACAATAGTTTCGCCCATCTCGATCTGTGGACGAATGTGGCGCTCGGCATCTCGCCTTCGCTCAGGCTCACGGCCGCCGAGAGGCAATCCGTCGATGACGCCCTGGCACGAACCGGCCTCGGCGCGCTGGCGCAGCGCAAGCCCGGCGAGGTCTCGGGCGGCGAGCGCCAGCGCGTGGCGATCGCGCGCGCGCTCTTGCGCGACGAGCCGATCCTCCTGCTCGACGAACCCTTTGCCGCGCTGGGCCCGGCGCTCAGGCGCGAGATGCTCGATCTGGTGAAGGAACTGCAGAAGGAGAAGGACTACACGGTCGTGCTGGTGTCGCATCACCCGGATGACGCGCTCTACGCGGCGACCCGGACGGCCTTCCTCAGCAATGGCCGCATCCTTGCCTTCGAGCCGACGCGGCAATTGTTCAAGCGGAACGATTTGCCCGAGCTCGAGAGTTATATCGGATAGAAGCGGCGCACGGACGGCACAATGAGGAAACGGCTAATAGGCTGCGTGGCGGCGATCACATCCTCGAACACCGCTCTTCGCCAAGTGCTCGTCCGTGCGGAAAAACCATGACACGGCTGGGGCTTCCATCACCAGCCCGAGCCACCGCCACCGCCACCGCCACCACCGGACGAGCCGCCGCCACCGCCGCCGGAAAAGCCACCGCCACTCGAGAAGCCGCCGGAACCCGAGCTGGTGCCGGGCGGCACCGAGGCGGCTGAGGTTGTTGTCGCAAGGCTCGAGCCCAGGCTGGTGGTGAAGCCCCCCATATTGCCGGTGTTCCAGCTGTTGCCGGTATACCAGACGGGCGCGGCGGCGACCCCTGCTGCCGCGGCAGCGGCCAGCACGGCGGCGAATTTCGTGTTCCATTCATTCTCGCAATCGAGCGCCAAGGCATAAGGCAAATAGCGCTCGAACAGTTCCGGCGTCTTCTCCGGCGGATGCAGCACCTTGAGGCGCTCCTCCTCCGCCGTCGTCATGTACATGCGGAAGCCCTCGATCTGATCGAGGAGTTGGCGCCCCGAAACCGTGGGCGCGCGCAGCAATCGATGGAAGACGAAGCCCATGATGACAAGAAGAATTGCGCCGCCGGCAAAGGCGTAAAGGCCCGGCGAAGTGGCGCTGAAGAAGATCGCTACTGGAGCAAAACCGCCAACGACAAAGAACGGCAAGAGGAAGCCCAAGGAAAATACCGATCTGATCTTGGCCAGCACACCACGCGCGGCGATGAGTCCCTTGACTAGGCTCCAGCTCAAGACCAGGAGAACACCCCACCAAACGCCGTTCCAGATGGAGAGGAAGAGACCGATCGCTGCATCCTCCGTCGGCAAGAGCAACGCGCCCAGCGCCAAGGCCAGGACGGAAATCGCAACCCCGCCCCAGAACCATTTGAGATTGCGGACAAAGGCGACACCCTCATACTCCTTCTCCAGCCTGTCCTCGAGCGCGCTCTTCATCGCGCTGACCTTCGCGTGATTGGCCTGCTGGAGTAGCGTCATGCCCGCCGGCATCGCCCGGTAGAGCGCGGCCTCGGCCCGGGTCAAAGGCTGGCTCTCATCCTCCTTGCGCTCGATCGAGAAATTCTTGCCGTTTTCGACGATCCGGGCGCGTCCTTTGACCGCGAGGCCCACCAGCGAGGCGGCAAAGCCCTTCTCGTCGAATTTCTGCTTCCATACATAGCGCATGCCGCCGGGACCCAGCCCCGTCGGCGGTGTAAAAAGCGGGATGATGGTTCCCTCGGGCGGATCGCGCCCGACACGGAACCAGGCGAAGAGATAATAGAGGAACGAGAGGAGGACGCCGGCGAGGATGGCGAAAAGGCCGAGATTGTCCTTGACCGCGTCCGTGGCCTTGTCGATCTCCGTAGGAGGGCTCACGAAGCCTTTCGGCCAGCCGACGGCGACGGTGAAGCCTTCATTCGGCGCAAGGGTGCGCGTGGTGTGCGCCTGGTAGCGATCACCCGTCGATTGGGTGACCTCGGCATCATGGCCGCTCTCGCCTTGCCGGCCCGTATATTCGGCATGCTGCTTGATCGTGGCGCCGGGCGGCAATTGGATGATCGCTTCGGCCCTTTCGATCGGGAAAGTCCAGGAATTGCCCGTCACATTCCAGTAGAGCTCGTCAAAGCCCTCGAAATAGCCGAGCTGGCGCGTCGTCTTGTAGGTGATCTCATAGACATGCGGGCCGTTGTCGAGAAAGACATCGGCGCTGCCGATGCGAATGCGCTCGCCATTGCTGATCGACATGACCGTGTAAGGCTCATCGCGCCCGTCGCGCTTCACGCCCAGGACCTCGAAGCCCACGACAAAGCTGAGGCCGTTGCGATCCTTGTATCTGGTGGGGAAGTCGCGCTGGATGCCGCGCTTGATCTCGTTGCCTTCCGAGACGACGGCGATCGTCTCTTTCACGGTCAGGGCCGAATCGGCGCCGATCGCGACCTCGCTCACGAAGGAGGTGATGCGCTCGGCGGCAGCCGCTTCACCCGCAGCCGCGAGCAGCAGCGCTACGACAAACAGCAGTGCGCGCATGGCCTATGATGCCTTGTTGAATTCCACCTTGGGCACCTGGCGGGCGGCCTGGTCGCCGATCTCGAAGAACTCGGCCTTGGTAAACTGGAAGAAGCCCGAAATGAAATTGGTCGGGAAGGATTCGATCATGGTGTTGAAGTTGCGCACCGCGCCATTGTAGTAGCGGCGCGAGAGCTGGATCTCGTCCTCGATGCCTGAGAGCTTGTCCTGGAGATCGCGGAAATTCGCATCCGCCTTGAGCTCGGGATAGGCCTCGGCAATGGCGAAGAGCCGGCCCAGCATGCCGGTCATCGCCTGGCTCACTTGCGATTGCTCGCTGACCGAGCCGCCGGAGATGCTCTTGGCGCGCAACTCGGCGATGTCGCGGAACAATTTGTCCTCATGCGCGGCATAGCCTTTGACCGTCTCGACCAGATTGGGGATGAGATCGGCTCTGCGGCGCAATTGCACATCGATGCCGCTCCAGCCTTCGGCGACCAGGTTCTTGTTCTTGACCAGAGCATTATAGGCATAGACCAGGTAGCCGCCGATGACGACGATGGCAACCAGCAGTATGACGCCCAGCGACATTGATTCCTCCCCTGCTGTGACGGTCGGGGAGTATCGGCGGGGCTGGCCGAGCGATCAAGGCAAATAAAATGGCGGCCCGAGAGCGGGCCGCCATCACATTTCGAGAGATCGACGCCGATCAGAACGGCAGGACGAAGATCCAATTGGCGATGAGGACCACGATCAGGCCCGCCGCCAGTGTGAGATAAGGCAGCATGCCCGCCTTGCGCTCTCCCATGTCGCCTTCCTTCAGTCCGAGATCGGCCAACGCCGCGGCCGGGAAGCGGCCGCCATCCTGCGCATAGTGGCGATAGGCGAAGACCGGCAGGATCAGCGCCGCGAAGATGAGGCCGACCCACAGCGCGTTGGCATAGCCCCACACTTTTGCACCGGCGCCCAGGAATATCGCATTCACGAAAGCGAGCACGGTGTTGAGGCCGATGAGCCAGGTCGGTGCTTTCCAGGGCCTTGCGATGTGACCCGAATCCACACGATGGATCCAGCCGGCATTGAGGTTGAGGAAGTTGAAGATGATGTAGCCGACATTCGACACGGCGAGCACGAAGAAGTAACCCGCAATGTCGGACGCGATGGCAAGAAGGATCAGGTTGAAGCCGAAATCCGTCCACATCGCGCGCGTCGGCGCACCGTGACTGTTGACGTGGGTCAGATAGCGCGGCAGCCAGCCGTCCTTCGAACCCTGATAGAGGGTGCGCGAGGATCCCGCCATCGCCGTCATGATGGCGAGGAACAAGGCCAGGATCATCAAGATCACCAGGATCTGGGTGACGACCTTGCCGCCGCCGACCATCGCGGCGAGCGCCTCACCGATGCCGGTGCCATCGACAATGCCGGGCGCCAGCATGCCCGAATGTCCGAGGACACCCTGGAAGGTGAAGGGAATGAGGAAGAAGAACAGGATGCAGAGCAGGCCCGAATAGAAGATGGCCTTGAACGTGTCCGTCTTCGGATTCTTCAGCTCGCGCGTGTAGCAGACCGCCGTCTCGAAGCCATAGGTCGACCAGGCGGCGATATAGAGGCCGCCCAGGAACAGCGTCCAGCCGCCGAGCGTCCAGGCGCCATCGACGCCGGAATAAGCGGCGGTCGGCGGCACCATGCCCGTCACGTTCATCGAGTCGATCTTGCCCATGAGGATCGGCAGCACGCCGATGACCACCAGCGGCACGAGCACGATGATGGCGAGCCATTTCTGCGCTCCGGCCGTCGAAGCAATGCCTCTGTGCTGGATGGCGAAGATGATCAGCATCAAGATCGCGCCGATGAAGAAGGTGGCATTGAGATGAGCCTGGGCCAGGAAGGGTATCGGGAAGGAGACCAGCGACCAGGTGCGGATGGCGGGCGTCAGTGCTGCGACCGCATCCTGCGTCAGGAGTGCGGTCATCGCATCCTGCGCCGTCTTGCCGGCATTGGCGGTGAGCCATTCGGCCACGCGTGGCGATTCAGCGGTGAGCGTCGCGGCATTCGCCGTCACCCAATCGAGCACGGCCTGCGAATCGCCCGCCGGGATCGGGAAGAGCGCGTTCAATATGTAGCCCGCGGCGATGGCGCAGCCGAGCGAGAGCACCGGCGACCAGGCGAACCAGTTGCACCACACCGAGAGCGGCGCGATGAATTTCGAATAGCGCAGCCAGGCGGTGGCGCCATAGACCGAGGCGCCGCCCGATTTGTTGCCGAACATGCCGGCGATCTCGGCATAGGTGAAGGACTGCAGGAAGCCCATGATCATGGAAATGATCCAGACCAGGAAAGCGAGCTTGCCGGTGGTGCCCGCAATGCCGCCGATCGAGAACAGCACCAGCGGCGGAACACCCGCCGCCACCCAGAAGGCACCGCGCCAATCGATGGCCCGGTGCAGCTCGCCGGTCTCGGTCGTCACCAGACCCGGCGAGATCGTCGTCGCGCTGGAGGCCATGCCAGCGCCCTGTTTTGTCGTCATGAGCGACATCTCCATATGTTGAAGTGACACGTGCCGCCCAGCGCCGAGGGCGCCCCATCAGGACGGCTGTGACCAGGACAATGGGAGACGGGCCGGTAGAGCGCCCAAGCGCCTTCCTTCCCTGATGAACACGCTAATCCGGATCTCTGTCCGGTTTTCAGCATGAGCGTTTCCCCACTATGCGTCATTGCACGCGAGCCGCTTTAGCGGCTCAGGGGATGGTAAAATGGTATGCTTTTGGTTGCAAGCGGTAATAATTGGGTCAAATTGGACAGCGATTGGCCCAAGTAAGGCTTAGTTTTGGGCCCCATCCGGAAGGGATCCGGATGGGGAGCTGTACCAGTCATCTAGCCCGGCAGGACGAAGACCCAGTTGGCGATGAGGACCACGAGCAAGCCCGCCGCCAAAGTGAGGTAAGGCCACATGCTCGCCTTGCGCTCACCGAGATCGCCCTCCTTGAGGCCGAGATCAGCCAGGGCACCCGCCGGGAACTTGCCGCCATCCTGGACATAGTGGCGATAGGCAAAGACCGGGATGATCAGGGCCGCCAGCACGAAGCCGACCCAGAGGGCGGTCGAATAGCCCCAGACCTTGGCCCCTGCCCCCAGGAACAGCGCGTTCACGAAGGCCAGCACCGTGTTGAGCCCGATGAGCCATGTCGGCGCCTTCCACGGCCGCGCCACATGGCCCGAATCGATGCGATGGATCCAGCCGGCATTGAGATTGAGGAAGTTGAAGATCATGTAGCCGACATTGGAGAGCGCCAGCACCCAGAAATATCCAACGAGGTCGGATGCGATGGCGAGCAGGAACAGGTTGAGCCCGAAATCGGTCCACATCGCCCGCGTCGGCGCGCCATGCGAGTTGACATGGCTCAGATAGCGCGGCAGCCAGCCGTCCTTCGACCCCTGATAGAGGGTTCGCGAAGACCCGGCCATCGCCGTCATGATGGCGAGGAACAGCGCCAGGATCATCAGGATCACCAGGATCTGCGTCACCACCTTGCCGCCATGCACCATGCCGGCGAGCGCCTCGCCGATGCCGGTGCCATCGACGATGCCGGGCGCCAGCATGCCCGAATGGCCGAGGACTCCCTGGAAGGTGAAGGGAATGACGAAATAGAAGAACATGCAGAGCAGGCCCGAATAGAAGATCGCCCGGAACGTGTCGGTCCTCGGGTTCTTCAGTTCGCGGGTGTAGCAGATCGAGGTCTCGAAGGCGTAAGTCGACCAGGCGGCAATGAACAGGCCGCCGAAGAACAGCGTCCAGCCGCCGATGTTCCACGCGCCATCGACGCCGGAATAGGCCGCCGTCGGCGGCACCAGCGCCGTCACATTGGCCGCATCGATATTGCCCATGAAGATCGGCAGCAGGCCGATGATGGCGAGCGGCACGAGCACGATGATGGCGAGCCATTTCTGGGCGCTCGCGGTCGAGGCGATGCCGCGATGCTGGATGGCGAAGATGATCAGCATCAAGATCGCGCCGATGAAGAAGGTCGCGTTGACATTGGCCTGCGCCAGGCCCGGTATCGGGAAGGAGAAGAGCGTCCAGGTGCGGATCGTAGGCGTCAGCGCCGCGACCGCATCCTGCGTCAGGAGTGCCGTCATCGCATCCTGCGCCGTCTTGCCGGCATTGGCGGTGAGCCATTCGGCAACGCGCGGCGATTCAGCGGTGAGCGTTGCGGCATTTGCCGTCACCCAGTCGAGAACGGCCTGCGAGTCCGAGGCCGGTATGGGCCACAGCGCATTGAGGATGTAACCCGCGGCGATGGCGCAGCCGAGCGAGAGCACCGGTGTCCAGGCGATCCAGTTGCACCACACTGAAAGCGGCGCGATGAATTTCGAATAGCGCAGCCAGGCGGTGGCGCCATAGACCGAGGCGCCGCCCGATTTGTTGCCGAACATGCCGGCGATCTCGGCATAGGTGAAGGACTGCAGGAAGCCCATGATCATGGAAATGATCCAGACCAGGAAAGCGAGCTTGCCGGTGGTGCCCGCAATGCCGCCGATCGAGAACAGCACCAGCGGCGGAACGCCGGCCGCCACCCAGAAGGCACCGCGCCAGTCAATGGCCCGGTGCAGCTCGCCGGCCTCGGTCGTGACCAGACCCGGCGAGATCGTCGTGCTGGCAGCCCCGCCAGCGCCCGGCTTCGTCGTCATGAGCGACTTCTCCTTATGTTGAAGCGACAGCCGCCGTGGGGCGCCTGAAGCACCCCGGCGGAACGACTGAGCTGAAGACAAAGGGAGAGAGGCCGGCGAAACGCCTGGCTCTTTTTCCTGTGCGAACACGCCAATCCGGATCTTTGCCCGGCTTTCAGCATGACCGTTTCCCCACCATGAAACCGCTTTTCACGGATTCGTGGATGCTAAAAGGGTCCGCTTTTGGGTACAAGCGGTAATGATTGGGCCTATTCGGTCATCAACCGATAATCGCCGTGCCAGAAGACCAAGGGCCGTCCTGTGGGGTCATGGTCGAAATTGAGCACCTCGCCGACAAAGATGACATGGTCGCCGCCCTGGTAAGTGTAGGCCATCTTGCATTCGAACACGGCGAGCGCATTGGGCAGGACCGGGCAGCCGGTGTCCCAGGTCTCGTAATCGAGCCCGACCCATTTATCATCGAGCGAGCGCGAGAAGCGGCGTGAAAGCTCCTCCTGGCCCTCGCGCAGGACGTTCACCGTGAAATGATCGGCCGAGAGGTAGGACTTGAAGCTATAGGCCCGCTTGCCGAAGCTCCACAGGACGAGCGGCGGATCGAGCGACACGGCGCTGAAGGAATTGACCGTGTTGCCGATGGGCTCGCCCCTGGGCCCGCGCGTCGTGACGATGGTCACGCCCGTGGCAAAGGCCCCCAAAGCGGTACGAAAGGCGCGGGCATCGATCGGCGCGTTCATCCAGACAAGTCTCCGTCAAGCTCCGCGCGTTCTAGCGCGTCTCGGCAAAGGAATAATGAGTCATTTTGAGCCGGACGCCATTGTCAAACCAATTTCGCCCAATTTCATACCATTGCTTTCCTGACTTCTTCGCGTTAGCCTCCGCTCCATGAACAGGTTCGAAAAAGGCCTTCAGAACCCTTCGGCCGCCGGCCTGGCGCCGCGTCCCAGCATCGTCTACCGGCCCGGTCTGCCGAGCCTGCCCCAGGGCACGGAACGTTACAAAGTTGCGGGCGGCGGCTCGCTCGTCCTCGACATCAAGGCCGGCGACCGGCTGACCGTCACCGACCTCGAAGGCGGTCAGGATTGCGAGATCGTCGCCGTCGGCAGCGACGGCCGGAGCGATCCTTCCCTCCTCGGCGCCAAGGAGGCGAGCGATCCCTCGGGCCTCAAGGCGACATTGGCGAGCGACGAGGAATCGGCCCTGCGCGTGCGCAAGGCCCTGGCCCGGCGCGGGATCGATCTCAGCCGGGCCAAGGCGATCCGGCTCTTCGGGCGCGCATCGCCAGCCGGCAGCAAGCAGAGCTTCAAAGCCGGGCGCGACGGCGCCGTGATCATCGGCGCGCCCGGCGGAAAGATGGATTCCGAAGCGCAGGACACCGCCACACCTCTCGACGTACGCATCGAGCGGGCAATACTGCCCCGCGCCAATGAGCTCATCGCCCTCCCCGAGCCGCTCGCCGATCCCTTGCAGGAGATCCGCGTCGATGCCGCGACCGCCAGGGCCTATGTCGTGCGCGCCGGCGAATTCATCCAGATCATCGACGTCGCCGGCCGGCAGATGACCGACTTCCAATGCTTCTCGCGGCGCAAGCTCGATCAGGGCATTGAAAATGCGCTCGACGGGACCGTGACGCGCACCCTTACCGGACGCGCTTATCCCACCCCCGGCCTCCTCTCCAAGATGTTCGGCTTCGACTTCGAGCCCCTGGTCGAGGTCGTCCAGGACACGGTCGGACGGCATGACTTCTTCGCCACCGCCTGCAACAGCCGCTATTACGACGATGTCGGCTATCCAGGCCACGTGAACTGCACCGAGAATTTCAACCGCGCGCTGGCGCCCTATGGCGTTGCGCCGCGCAAGGGTTGGGAAGCGATCAACTATTTCTACAACACCCGCGTCGACGACCATAACCAGCTCTATTACGACGAGGCGTGGTCCAGGCCCGGCGACTATGTGCTGATGCGGGCGCTCACCGATCTCGTCTGCGTGTCCTCGGCCTGTCCCGACGACATCAATGTCGGCAATGGCTGGGACCCGACCGACATCCATGTGCGCACTTATTCCGATAAAGAGAAATTCTCGAGAGCGGTGGCCTATCGCATGACCCCAGACGCCGACCCCCAAATGACGCGCGAGACCGCGTTCCACCCGCGCTTCTCAGCACTCACCCGCAATATCACCGAATATCGCGGCTTCTGGCTGCCGCAGCGCTTCAACAATGACGGCCCGGTCGAGGAATACTGGGCCTGCCGCGAGCGCGTCGCGGTGATGGACCTCTCGCCCTTGCGCAAATTCGAGGTGACCGGTCCTGATGCCGAAGCGTTGATGCAATATTGCGTCACGCGTGACATGCGCAAGCTGTCGCCGGGCCAGGTCGTCTATACGGCGATGTGCTACGAGCATGGCGGCATGATCGATGACGGCACCGTGTTCCGCCTGGCGCAGAACAATTTCCGCTGGATTGGCGGCGACGAATATAGCGGCCTGTGGCTGCGCCAGCAGGCCGAGAAGATGGGCTTCAAGGCCTGGGTGCGCTCCTCGACCAACCAGTTGCACAATATCGCCGTGCAGGGACCGAAATCGCGCGACCTCCTCAAGGAGATCATCTGGACAGCGCCGGCGCAGCCCGAGATCGGCGAGCTCGAATGGTTCCGCTTCGCGGTCGGGCGCATCGGCGGCTTCGAGGGCGTGCCGCTGGTCGTGTCGCGCACCGGCTATACGGGCGAGCTCGGTTACGAGATCTTCTGTCATCCCAAGGATGCGCTCGCCGTCTTCGACGCCGTGTGGGAGGCGGGCCAGAAACATGGCATCTCACCCTTGGGGCTCGAGGCGCTCGACATGCTGCGCATCGAGGCGGGGCTCATTTTCTTCAACTACGAATTCAACGACCAGATCGATCCCTTCGAGGCCGGCATCGGCTTCACCGTGCCGCTCAAGACGAAGAGCGACGACTTCATCGGCAAGGCGGCGCTCATCGAGCGCAAGGAGCATCCGCGCCACAAGCTCGTCGGCCTCGACATCGACGCCAATGATGCAGTGGGCCACGGCGATTGCGTCCATGTCGGGCGGGCCCAGATCGGCCAAGTGACGAGCGGCACGCGCTCGCCGCTGCTCAAGAAGAACATCGCCTTGGCGCGGGTCGACGTCACCCATGCAGCGATCGGCACCGAGGTCGAGGTCGGCAAGCTCGACGGCCACCAGAAGCGCCTGCCGGCACGTATCGTGCGCTTCCCGCATTTCGATCCGGAGAAGACAAGGCCGAGATCCTAACAGCAGCGTAACAAGCCTTCTCTAAGACCCTCACGCTGAGGTGCGAGCGAAGCGAGCCTCGAAGCGTCCTTCAGGATTGAGCTCTGGGCTTTCCGCGGCGCCGACTCGACAGCCTTTGTACCAAAGCCCAGTCACCCTTGATGAGGGCTTCCTTCTTTGCCCGCGACCATCCCTTGATCTTGCGCTCAGCGAAGATCGCATCGGCCACTAGCTCGAAATACTCGGAATAGACTAAACGGACGGGGAGCCGTGATGCCGTATAAGCACCTGCCGAAAGTTTCATTTGATGTTCAGACAAACGCTGATCAGGCTCTTCGCCCCTTGTCATGCCCGTATAGAAGCTTCCATCAGCGCATTGCAGAATGTACACCCATGCCATTTCTTATCTATCCTGATGGACGCTTCGAGGCTAGCTTCGCTCGCACCTCAGCGTGAGGGTTGGGGATAGAGACCGTAACCGGCACGCTCTTGACTGTCGATCCATTCATCGTGAAAACGAACCTGGCTCATGCGCTCCTCGCCTATGTCGTCCTGCCTTTTGCCTGGTCGCCAGGCGATTGCCGGATTCCCCAGAATCTGACACAGTCCACGGCAAGGTCGCAAATTAGGACGGCATGCTTCCCATGATGGTGCTGGTCTTCGCTTCCCTGCTCCTTGCCTTCGTTTTCGGCTGGTTTGGCCCGCGCTGGATGGCTATTACGATGTTTGCGGCATGCCTGATCCTGGCGATCGGACTCTTCCTCTTCGAGGTCTACAGCCCGGACTATGGATTCCGCATGCCCTGGATACAGACCGAGCTCGATCTTCCGCCGATGACCGGGCAAAGGAGCTAGATCATGCAGGCCGGCACCAGCCGCCTTCTCGCCGGCCTCAATTACCTTTATCTTCTCGCCATGATGGCGGTCATCGCCGGCATCCTCATGACCGCGATGACTTTGCAATATGCCTATGGCGAGCTTCCCTGCCCGTTGTGCCTGTTGCAACGCGTGGCGCTCTTCGGCGTCTGCTTCGGCATCATGCTCAATTTCAGGAACGGATTTTCCTCCCGGAACACCGGTTTCAGCCTGCTGTTCGCGATCTTCCTGCTGATCGTCTCCGTCCGGCAGAGCCTGCTCGACATCTATCCGCGTCCCGGCCATGAATATATCGGCAGCGCCGTCTTCGGAATCCACATGCCGGTCTGGTCGATCATCATCGCGCTCGCTTTGCTGATCGCTTATGCGCTCAAGCTCGCCTTGCTCGGGGGCGATGATCATTTGCGCGATGCCGATGCGCGGACATTTCCGATCATCCATCGGCTGGCCGGCATCTTGAGTGTCTATGTCATAGTACTTTGCCTGATCAACCTGGTCTCGGTCGTCATTCAATGCGGCTTCGGCCAATGCCACACATTCAATTATCAGCTGCTGCAGTGACGGCCTTTACGCCGCCAGCCATTTCACCCAGCGGCCATGCGGATCGCCCAGCGCCAGGAGATGGTCCTCGCCTGGCCACACTCTCAGTCGCAAGGAAAAGGCTTTGTCCATTTCGGGATCGGCCTCGAAGCGCAGCCAGGCGAGCGGCGAGTCGCGCGTGGCGCCTGCCCCTGCCCGCTCCATATGCGCGATGATGCGCTCCTGGCTGTCCTTCGGAAAATACTGGAAGGCGATCGAATGGAACAGGACCTGCTGCTCGCCCCAGGCGGCGGTCGCTGCGACCGTGCGCTCGACCCATTGGGCGGCGTCGCTGCGCTCGACCTTGACGGGGTGACGCGCGGCGATGGCCAAGGCCGCCGTGAGGCGCTTCACGCGATCGGCCTGATCGGGCCAGACATAGGCGACGAGCCGCTCGCGGTCCTTGGGCAATGTCGTATCGAGCGGCGAGAGATCGCAGCCTGAGCGGCTCACCACGCGCGGGCTGAGATTGGGCGGCGTGCCGCCTTCCCAGCTGGGTGTCAGGAACAGGGCCGCGCCCATCGCCCCCAGGACGTCTTCACCGAAGCGATAGCTATAGCGATCGAGATTGAGATTGAGGCCGGCGCTCGCCCCCACCTCATAGAGATGGATCGGCAAGGGATAATGCGCCCAGAGCCAGCACAGGCCGGCGAACAGAATGGAGGAGCGGCCGACTTCATTGGTCTGCGGCGGCAAAGCAAGCCAGGGCCCGATATTCGCTTCCGCCGCCGCCAGCGCCTCGACGACCTTCGGCCAGAGGACCTCGCCATCGGGCAGCGGATTGGGCGGATAGAGCCGCGCCAGATCGGGCAGCAGGCCCTTGCGCACCAGCCCGTTCAGGGCGCCGGCGAAACGCAAGGGCACGGAATCCGCCTTGGAATCGGGATCGCCCGGCCAGTCCAGGATGGTCTCGCCAATGCCGGTCGAGCGGTCGAGCCGCTCCGCGGCCAGCTCGCATAACAAACCAGTGAAAGGCGAGCCCAGATTGCGGCACCATTCCGCCTGCAGGCGAAAAGCCTGCCGGACTTGCGCCTCCTTGTCCGGGCTACTCCGCCGCCTCTCGTCGTCCGGTTTTGCCATCACCCAGATAGCAGTCCATGGAATCGTCCATGGCGTCAACCCAGGGGGTGTGGTGCGTCGGCGACATGTTGCCGGTCATCAGCGAGCGATAGGCGTTGTTGCGGAAGCCCATGATGTCCTCGACCTTGTGGTGCTCCCACTCCATGAAGGTATGGTTGGTCGCCTCGATGTCGAATTGCGGATAGTCGGTGTCGGCCAGCAGCTCCTTCACATAGTCGCCCTGGAACCAGATCATCTGCTCGGCATTCTCGAGCTTCTCCTCGCGCTTGCGCCAGGCCTTGCTGTGCTTCGTCATCTTGTCCTTGGCCGGCAGCTTGATGCGGCCCATGATGACGTCGCGCGCGTACCAGGCCTGGGCGTCGAACATGTTGAACGTATAGAACTGGTCCTGCATGCCGATATAGAAGAGCCGCGGATTGTCCTCCCACACCACGCCCTTGTAGAGACCGAGCGGCCACAGACGGTTCGCCGTCTTGAGGCGCAGGTCGTCGGGCAGGAACGGGAAGTGATGCAGATAGCCGGTGCACAGGATGATCGCATCGATTTCCTTCGATGAGCCGTCCTTGAAATGGGCGGTCTTGTTCACCAGCCGCTGCAGCAGCGGGCGCTCGGTGAAATTCTCCGGCCAGTTGAAGCCCATGGGCTTCGAGCGATAGCTGGTGGTCACCGATTTGGCGCCGTATTTCCAGCATTGCGAGCCGATGTCCTCGGCCGAATAGCTGCGGCCCACGATCAGCACGTCCTTGCCCTTGAATTCGAGCGCGTCGCGGAAGTCATGGGAATGCATCACGCGGCCGTTGAATGTCGCCATGCCTTCGAAATAGGGCACGTTCGGCGTCGAGAAATGGCCCGAGGCGACGACCACATAGTCGAACTCCTCCGAATACATCCGGTCCTTCTTGCGGTCATGCGCGGTGACGGTGAATTTCTTCGTCCGCTTGTTCCAGGTCACCATGCGCACCGGAGTCGAGAAGCGCACCCATTTGCGCACGCCCGCCTTCTCCACGCGTCCCTTGATATAGTCCCACAGCACGGCGCGGGGCGGGTAGGAAGCAATGGGCTTGCCGAAATGCTCCTCGAATGTGTAGTCGGCGAATTCGAGGCATTCCTTGGGACCGTTCGACCACAGGTACCGATACATGCTGCCATGGACCGGCTCGCCGAATTCATCGAGGCCGGTGCGCCAGGTGTAATTCCACAGGCCACCCCAATCGTCCTGCTTCTCGAAACAGACCACTTCCGGGATCTTGGCCTTCTTCTTCCGGGCCGATTGAAATGCCCGCAACTGCGCCAAACCGGATGGACCCGCACCGATCACCGCAACTCTTGTCATGTCCTGAGTTCTCCTCCAATTCACCGGTCCCTGCCCCCAATGGCGGGACGGCAATTATTTTGACTCGACAACCAATTATGACCACTATTAGGCCAATTCTGAACCAATTTAGCAAGTGAAAGAAGCATGCTGCACTGCGACATTGGTTCTAGAGGCGGACGAGTAAGGGTATGAAACGACTGTCCAACAGCGAACTCAAGAGCAGTTTTATCGCCTGGCAGTGCCGGCTCAGGCAAATGGCGATGCGCGACCAGGGGGGCGTGCCGATGCCGGGCTTCCGGCCCCAGGTCTCGAGCCTCAAGGGCGAGATCATCATGCCGGAAATGACCATCCTGCTGGTGCCCATCAACCCCGAGGAAAGCACCGCCTTCTTCAAGTTCCAGCTGCAGCGGACGAATGACCACCGCCAGGCCTTCGAGGCCGGGATCAAATACCTGGCGGCCGACTATTATCAGCTGCCGGAACTCTTCTCGGACGAGATCACCGCCGTCTTCGCCAAGGGCTCGCTTGTGGCCGAGCGCATCCTCAAGCTCAAGACGGTGCTGCTCGATTTCGAGCAATTTGCCCAGCGCTACCGCATGGCCTGCGCCGTCAAGCGCCTGCCGGCGCGGGACATCTCCCGCGAGGCAAGCCTCTGGCACAACCGCCTGTTCAATCCCAATCTCGGCAATGACGCCGACGTCCTGAGCTTCCGGCCAAATTGGAAGAACGCCATGGCGGAGCCGTGGCCATGAGAAGGCTGTCACATGACCGATAAGGACGACAACAACATTCGCAAGCCCGACCCGCGCCGTGTTTATGGACCGGGCGAGACACCAGCCGAATTAGCGGAAGTCATTATTCCTGAGCTCGACAAGCTGATTGCGGAAGGAAGGAAGGACCGCGCCTAGGCTCCCACTACCATCTCAGCCAGCGCCGGCCGGCGAGATAGCCGACAAGCGTGACAAAGCCGATGGCGATCGGATACCACACGATGACGAAGAGCGGGCTGTCATCGGTGCAGTGGCTGGCATAGAGCGTGGCGGCGATGCCGCCGGCGCCGAGGCCCGCCAGCGCACCGGCGAGGCCGGGATTGGCCGGCGCTCCCTTTCTCAGCGCTGCGAAGAAGGCCAGCAAGGGAGCCACCGAAAAGAGCGGGATCATCGTCAGGCAGAAGCGCGCATTGGTGCCGATGAGCCGCGGCAGCCAGGTCGAAGACGGCATGACGAAGAGCTCGGCGAGGGCCGCGGCCGCGAGCATCGCCGGTGCCACGGCGATGAGCCAGAGCCTGCGGCCGAGAGCCGCTTCGGGACGGAAGACCTGCAGCGCGAGGGTGATGGCGCTCGCGGCGAGAGTGAGGGTGAGGACGAATTTGAACAGGAAACGGTAGGTCTCGGCCGCTTGCGCGATGTCGGCCCGGTAGCCAAGCACCATCATGAAGAGAATGCCGGCAATGACGGCGCCCGAGACCACCGCCCCCAATATGGCGGCGCGAGGGGTCATGGACGGGCGCGCACGGTCCTCGACCAGGGCCTCTATGAGATCGTCGGTCTTCACGTGTCACGCTCCCGATAGATCACGGCCAAGGCCTTCACCGCACGGTGCAAAGTCACGCGAATGGCGCTCTCCGTCATGTTCAGACGCTCGGCCGTCTGGCGCACCGAAGCGCCCTCGATTGCAAGCGAGCGCACCACCATGCGCTGTTTCTCGTTCAAATTCTCCAGCATGCGGCCGACCTCGTAGCCTTCGAGCGTCGCACCCGCCTCTTCCGCCGCCAGGCTTGCCGCCACATCCTCGATCGGAACCTGGACGGCACGGCCACGGCGGCGCATCAGGTCGATGAATTTGTTGCGAGTGATGGCCGCGATCCAGGGGCCGATGGGACGGTCCTGGTCCCAGGTCTGGCGCTTGAGGTGAATGGCGAGCAGCGTGTCCTGGACGACATCCTCGCCATCGGCGACACCCAGGCCATAACGTGCCAGATTGCGGCGGGCGGCGGCGCGAATAGCGGGCGTGATCGCTTTCAGGAAGGCCCTGTAAGCGGCCTCATCACCAGCCATCGCGGCGCGCATCAGCACGGCCCATTCCTCTTCATTGGCACTCATAGTCCGGGACTATCCCTTCCTTCGCTGGCCGCGGTCAATTCGTTACATGGCCTATCACACCGGCGTGAGGGGCGGCAGAAATTTCGACCGGCCTGTAATATCCGGAAGCCTCCTCCCGAATACCTCCTTGTGAGCCGGCAAAGGCTCGCTTTCATATGGAGGAGAATATGGATCGTCGCACCTTGAGCCTCGCCTTGGCGGGCTCGCTCGCTTCCGCCATGGCCTTGCTCACCATTCCGGCGCAAGCCCAGGAAACCGAGAAATGCTATGGCGTGGCTATGAAAGGCCAGAACGACTGCAAGGCCGGCATGCATGACTGCAAGGGTCAATCGACCGCCGACTATGATGGTGAGTCCTTCAAGCTGGTACCGAAGGGCACCTGCACATCGATGACGACACCCAAAGGCAAGGGCACGCTGGAGCCGATGAAGGGGTGATGGCTACTGCTTCAAAGACCGTTCTGGCGGCATCGCTCGCAAGTGCGCTCTCTCTCCTGAGCCTGCCTCAGGCTTCGGCCGACGAGGCGAAGGAGAAGTGCTACGGCGTGGCGCTCCAGGGCCAGAATGACTGTGCGGCCGGTCCCGGCACGACCTGTGCCGGAACTTCCAAGGTGGACTATCAGGGCAATGCCTGGAAGCTGGTGCCGAAGGGTACCTGCACCACGATGCAGACGCCGCTGGGACCAGGCTCGCTTACGCCCATCACCCGCCCGTCATAACGATCACGCGCGGCGAAGCCAGCTTCGCCGCGCGCACTTCTCAAGGAGTGTCCGTCATGAAGCGCACGCATCTGCCGCGCCAGGCCGGCGTCGGGTTCAAGCCGCAGCATTTCACCGACATCGCGGAGGGCCGGCAGCCGGTAGGCTTCTTCGAGGTCCATGCCGAGAATTACATGGGCGATGGCGGCCTTCCGCATGCCCAGCTCAACCGCATCAGGGAGAACTATGCGCTGTCGCTGCACGGCGTCGGCCTGTCGATCGGATCGATGCAGGATCTCGACCGCGACCACCTGGCGCGGCTCAGCGCGCTCTGTGAGCGCTACCAGCCCGAGAGCTTCTCCGAGCATCTCGCCTGGTCAAGCCACGGCACGGTGTTCCTCAACGACCTCCTGCCCCTCCCCTACACGCAACAGACTCTCGACCGCATCGTCGAGCATGTCGACCAGGTTCAATCGGCCTTGCGCCGGCAGATGCTCCTGGAGAACCCCGCGACCTATCTGCTATTCGCCGAGAGCACGATCGCCGAAACCGATTTCCTCAACGAGATCGCGCGGCGCACTGGCTGCGGCCTGCTTCTCGACGTCAATAACGTCTTCGTGTCGGCGACCAACCACCAGCTCGACGCGACGGCCTATATCGCTGCCTTCCCGCTGCAGCATGTCGGTGAAATCCATCTGAGCGGCCACGCCGCGACCGAGGACGAGACAGGCGCTCCCCTTCTCATCGACACGCATGACACTCCGGTGACCGATCCCGTCTGGTCGCTCTATCAAAGCGTGATCGCGACGACCGGGCCTATCGCGAGCCTCGTCGAATGGGACGACAAGATCCCGGCCTGGCCGGTTTTGCGGGCCGAGGCGGAAGCAGCACAAGCCATCCTCGACCGCGCCCCGGCGCGCCGTGCCGCATGAGGCAGCCATGAGCAACATGACACAGGCGGCCTTTGCCGCAGCCCTGCTCGACCGGGCGAAGCCCGTGCCGCAAGGCCTGCGCTCCGCTTCCGGCAGCGCGCCTGCCAGGCGCTACGGCGTCTATCGCAACAATGTCGCGACGGGCCTCGCCCGCGCGCTCGCTGCGCGCTTTCCCATCACCGAGAAGATCGTCGGCGAGGAATTCTTCACCGCCATGGCGCGCGACTTCGTGCTTGGCACGCCGCCCACCTCGCCGGTCCTCTTGCATTATGGCGGCGACTTCCCCGATTTCGTCGCGGCATTCCCGCCCGCCGCGGGCCTCCCCTATCTCGCCGACATCGTCCGGCTGGAGAACGCGCAAGTGAAGGCCTATCACGCGCGCGACATTGCCGCTGTCGATCCGCAGGCTCTGTCGCGCATCGCCCCCGAGCGCATGAGCGGCCTCGTTTTCATTTTCCATCCCGCGGCGACGGTCCTCACCTCGTCCCATCCCATCGTCACCATCTGGGCCATGAATTCGGGAGCCCAGGCGCTCGTCCCGATCGAGAACTGGCGGGCGGAGAACGCCCTCGTCACGCGTCCCGAGCTCACGGTTCTGACGCGCGAAATCGGAGCGGGCAGCGCCTCGTTCCTCCTCGCCTTGATGAAGGGCGCAACCCTCGGCGAAGCCTATGAGAGCGCCATGGACGCGGATCCAGACTTCGATCTCGGCCGGAACCTGGCCGATCTCCTGCGCTCGGGCGCCGTTATCGACATCACCGCCGAACCGTCCCTGGAGGCGTGAATGGCCCTGGTGGAGAAAGTCATCGCCCTCTTCGAGCGCATTCCCTATGCGCTCATCGCCCTCATCGCCCGGGTGGCGCCCGCTGCCGTCTTCTGGCAGTCAGGGCAGACCAAGCTCGAGGGCTGGCATGTTTCCGACAATGCGATTTATCTGTTCCGCGAGGAATACCGGCTGCCCTTGATCGATCCTGTGATCGCGGCATATCTCGCCGCCTTTGCCGAGCATTTCTTCCCTATCCTGCTGATGCTGGGGCTCGCCACCCGCTTCGCCGCTCTGGCGCTCCTCGGCATGACGCTCGTCATCGAGATCTTCGTCTATCCCGACGCTTGGCCGACGCATGGCACCTGGGCGGCCTGCTTCCTCCTCCTGATGGCGCAGGGCGCCGGCGACTGGTCGCTCGACCACTTCATCAGGGAGCGTCAGACGCGCTGATCACAGCGGCGGCGGCTGCGGCGCGCTGTCGGCGCAACCGGCCACTTGCTGATCGAAATCGATGATCGATCCGGTCATCATGCCGGATTCATCGCTCGCCAGATAGGCGATGGCGCGCGAGACCTCGTCCGTCTTGAGCAGGCGCCCGAAAGGCAGCTTCTTCTCCGCCTCGGTGAGCCAGCCATCCTCCGCCTGGTGATAGGTCTTCATGATGCGGTCCTCGCCCGGCGTATCCATCCAGCCGATGCACAGGCCGTTCACCCTGATCTTGTGGCGCATGAGGCTGAAGGCGACATTCTTGGTGAGGGTGATGAGGGCGCCCTTCGAGGCGCAATAAGCCGTGATGAAGGTCTGCCCGCCATGGCCCGACATCGAGATGATGTTGACCATGGTGCCGCCCGACTTCTCGCGCCGCATCAGCTTCGCCGCATCCTGCATGAGGAAGAACGGCGCCCGGACATTGACGGCGAACATCGTGTCGAAAAGCTCGGGGCTCGTATCCCAGATCGTGCCGCGATCGGTCATGCCGGCGACATTGACCAGGATATCGGCGCGCCCGAAAGCCTTGTCGGCGGCGGCGACGACGGCGCGGCTGTCCTCGACCGAGCCCAGATCGGCTTTCACGAAGACCGTCTTCGCTCCCTTCTTCTCCAGCGCCGCCTTGACCCTCTCGCCATTCTTGTCATTGCGGCCGCAGATCACCAAGCCCTTGGCGCCGCGATCGGCGAAAAGATGCGCCGTCGCCTCGCCCAGGCCCTGGGTGCCGCCGGTGACGATGGCGACTTTTCCGTCGAGTGTAGAAAGCTTGAAGGCGCCGACGCTGGTCATGGCAAGGAACTCCCGCTGTAAGGCTCAGGAGTGACCTTCTAGCGATTCCGCGCCTTCATTTCCATCGGCCAGCTTACTCGATGATCACCTGCACATAGACGGTGCCGCTCTTGGCGTAATAGACGCCGCCACAATTGTAGTAATAGGCGCCATAATAGGGACCATAGACGCAGCCTCGCGGCAGCGTGCTGATCCGCACAGCGGTGCGGCGCACGACCCGGCGGGTCGTCCGCCGTGCCACGCCGGCATAGGAGAGCGGGGTCAGCGGATGCCCGATCCTCGCTTCCGCGGGTGAAACCGGGTTAAGACTGATGAACGGCACACCCCAGTCGAACGTGACATCCGAAAGAAGGAATGCCGCGACCAAAGCCAACGCCCCATATTTCCTGCCCTGTGTCATTGCGCTCCTCCCTCATTCGCCGCCGTCGGCAACTCATCGATTATGCCCAGTTCGCTCAAATCGACCTTCTTGGCCGACGCCGGCTTATCGAATTTGAAGGTCGCGTCGGCGACCTTGGGCTCGGTTTTGAAGTTGCTGATCTGGAGCGTGTATTGGGGCGCCATGACGATATGCTTGCTGGTGATCACATAGCGGAGCGGGAACGGATTCTCGCCGGCCGCGATCCAGATCTGCCAGTCGGTCTCGGGCGTGCGGAAAGCGAGATATTCGCATTCCACGCCATCGATAAAGGCGCTCGCAATGTGCTTGGCGTCGGTGACGTTGTCGATCAAGCCTTCAAAGACATTCGAGGCGAGAAGGTCGCCTCCCGGCGCATGGACACCGGCATCGGCGAGCCTGGCGATCAGGTCGTCAAGCGTGCCTTTCGCCTCGATCTGCGTATAGGCGTCAAGATGCTTGCCGAGGACGCTCAATGTCGTGCCATCGAAGACGACGTCGAGATCGGCGAAGCCGCCGGTGCGCGTGATGTGGATCTTGTCCGGACGGCTGACCGTCGCCGTTCCCGAACTTACGAATTGCAGTTTCTGGAAGCCGTCGGTGACGGCCTCGAGCGTCGATTGATAGGAGAAGGAGAAAGCCTGCTGCTTGGCCATGTAATCGGACATGGCCTTGAGAAGCTCGCGGGCATCGTCGGCCCATGCGCTGCCCGCAGGCAGAAGCCCGATCAGAAACACGCCGGCCGCGGCGTATTTCCTGACTGCACGAGAAGAAAATGAGATCATGAGTGAAGCCTCCCGATGAATTCTATCCTCAGCTCCAAAGCCGCGGATCCACATTAGTTTCCGCTGCGTAACGAGCGAGCGATAGTTGGACCAAGGACCTATGTCAAGGCCTCGGATCACCTGGAGTGGCCGCTCAAAACATGACAGAGTCATGTCGCGATGCCCCGTTATGCGATCATAGAGGCTCCCTCGGTGCTTGGCTTGTGGCCTCCGGGCTTCAGGACGCACCAAAAGTGCTCCTCGAAATGGGGCTTGGCGTCGGACTCGGCATTGCAGAAACTTTGCGCCTGGAGTCGCCGCCCTATGATCCGCGTCGCGATCCTGAAACACATATGCTCAACCCGCAAGGGCTCCTCGCCTATACGCAGACGCTGGCGCGCGAGGTCTGGAACATGCTGGAGGACAAGCATGTGCCTCTCATTCTCGGCGGCGATTGCAGCATCCTTTTAGGCCCGGCTCTGGCGCTGAAGGAACGCGGGCGCTACGGGCTTCTCTTCGTCGACGGCCATATGGACTACTGGGATGCCAGGCTCGAGCCCTATGGCGAGGCGGCCTCGATGGATCTGGCGCTGGTGACCGGCAACGGGCCGGCGCTGCTCTCCAATATCGATGGGCTGGGTCCCTATTTCCGTCCGGAGGACTGTTGCGCCTATGGCACGCGCGATCATCTGCAGGACAAAGACTTCATCGAGACGCCCTATCCGAAGGAGCTCGAGCGCATCGATGTGCGGCAAGCGCATGCGCAGGGCGCCCAGGGTGTCGAACAGGTCTTGGCCCGGGTGACGAAGGACGAGCTCGAAGGCTTCTGGATCCATTTCGACGTCGATGTGCTGGACGACGAGATCATGCCGGCGGTCGAGTACCGGATGAAGGACGGCTTGTCCTATGAGGAACTGACCCGCCTGCTCAGCGCCGCTTTCGCCACGGGCAAGGTCATGGGCATGACGCTCACCATCTATAATCCCAATCTCGACCCACAGCGCTGGATCGCCCGCCGGCTCGTGGCGAAGCTACTCGAGATATTGAAGCCCTAGTCAGGCGGCTCTTGCGGATATTGCACGGCATCAGCCGGGATGACGACGCCGGGCAGCTTGCGCATGATCCATATATGGATGGCGTGCGTCATGTCGATGGGATCGTCGAGGGAGCCCGCTTTTATCGTAAGGGTCTCTGCTATACCTTGGCGCTCATGCCACAGGCGCGAGCCGCAGCTCGGACAGAAGGCGCATCTGACATGTCGGCCGCTATCGGCCGGGCGCGTCCAGAATTCCGGGCTGCCTTGCGTCAGTCGAAAGCCCGAGCGCCGAACCACCAGCGACATGCCGAAAGCGGAAGCCGATTGCTTGCGGCATTCGGCGCAGTGGCAGATATAAAGCGCATGAGGCTCGCCTGCGCTCTCATAGCGTACCGCGCCACACTGGCATCCACCGGACCGCATTGCCGGTTCCGTCACCTTTCGCGGTCTTTACGAATAAAGTCCGATCGTGCAGCTGCAATGACAATCTCATGCAGCTCCTGCTCAAGAGAACGCCCCTTGCTTGCAGCACGCCTCTCGAGACGCTCGATGACATCGTCTGGAAGATCGATGAGAATATCGGCCACGCCCGCCTCCTGATGCACTATTAATCAATAGCACACCTGAGGGCGAATTGGCCTAGATTAGACCTTACGGTAGGCCTTGTTCAGCTGCACCATCGGGTGGTTGGGCGACATCTGGAACTTGATCAGCAATTCGCGCGCCATCATGTCGCGGTCCTGCTGATTGTCGGGCAGCTTCACATTCTTGGGAATGCGCACCCAGCCGTTGCAATTGCGGTCGAAGATGGCGGGCTCGCCCTCTTCGTAGCCCATATGCACGTCTTCGAGCCAGTTGAGGTCGTCCCAGCCCATGAACTCCAGATAGCCCTTGAGGAAGGGCGTCAAGCGCTTGTAGTCGGGGATCAGGTTCACGTCATAGCGGTAGCCGATATGCTGACCGATCTCCTTCTCGCGCGAGGAGGAAAGGCCGGCCTTGTCCTTGATGAACTGGTCGACCGACTTGATGTCCGAGCCTTTGTAGCTTGTGCCTGCCATGTCTTGTCTCCTTGAGAGTTCCTCTGCCCCGCGAGGCCGGAGGGCTGCTCAGTATTTGTGATAGTTCCCGCCTTCCATGCCGACCGTGTAGTTGGTGCCGGCGAGCGGCACCTTGCACATGGCGGAGGCTTCCATGGTGAGGGCAGCGAGGTCCTCGGGCTCGAGCGAATGGATGTTCGTCTTGCCGCAGGCGCGGGCCAAAAGCTGCGCTTCCATGGTCAGCGTATGGAGGAAGTTGTAGACGCGCTCGGCCGCCTTGTCGGGATCGAGGCGCTGCCTGAGCACCGGATCCTGGGTCGCGACGCCGACCGGGCAGCGGCCGGTATGGCAGTGATAGCAGAAACCGGCATCGACGCCGATCTCGGCCGGATAGTCGGTCACGCCCTCGATGTGCTTGTTGCAATTGAGAGCCATGAGCACCGAATGGCCGATGGCGATGGCATCCGCCCCGAGAGCGAGCGCCTTGGCGACGTCGCCGCCATTCCTGATGCCGCCAGCATAGACGAGCGAGATCTCGCCCTTCTTGCCAAGCTCGTCGATGGCACGCCTGGCCTCGCGGATCGCCGCAATGCCGGGAACGCCCGTGTCTTCGGTGGCAATATGCGGACCGGCGCCCGTGCCGCCTTCCATGGCGTCGATATAGATCGAATCGGGATCGCACTTCACCGCCATGCGCACATCGTCATAGACGCGCGCGGCGCCGAGCTTGAGCTGGATCGGGATTTCCCAATTGGTCGCCTCGCGGATCTCCTGGATCTTGAGCGCCAGATCGTCGGGGCCGAGCCAGTCCGGGTGACGGGCGGGCGAGCGCTGGTCGATGCCGGCCGGCAGCGAGCGCATCTCGGCGACCTGGTCGGTCACCTTCTGGCCCATCAGATGGCCGCCGAGGCCGACCTTGCAGCCCTGGCCGATGAAGAATTCGCAGGCATCGGCGAGCCTGAGATGATGCGGGTTGAAGCCATAGCGCGACTGGATGCACTGGTAGAACCACTTCATCGAATAGCGCCGCTCGTCGGGGATCATGCCGCCCTCGCCCGAGCAGGTGGCGGAGCCCGCCATGGTGGCGCCGCGGGCGAGCGCGATCTTGGCCTCATAAGAGAGCGCGCCGAAGGACATGCCGGTCACATAGACCGGAATGTCGAGCACCATCGGACGCTTGGCGCGCGGGCCAATGATCGTCTTGGTGTCGCATTTCTCGCGATAGCCTTCGATGACGAAGCGGGTGAGCGTGCCCGGCAGGAAAGTCAGGTCGTCCCAATGCGGGATCTTCTTGAACAGCGAGAAGCCGCGCATGCGGTAGCGGCCGAGCTCCGACTTGATGTGGATGTCGTTCATGACCTCCGGCGTGAAGATCTTGGACGAGCCCAGGATGTATTTCTTGCTCTCGGCTGGCGCCCGCGAAAGGGCGGCAAGCCCGGTCGCGGTGCGCTTGACGGCGCCGTTGCCGTTCGATTTCACGAGCGCCAGCGCGCGCGGTTTCGCTTTTGCCTTCACCGGTGCCGATTTCGCTTTGGTTTTCTTGGCCGCTTTTTTAGCCATGACGGTTCCTCACCTCACTTCTTCGCCCAATGACTCAGAGCACCAGCTTCTTTTCGCCAGGCTCGAGATTGTCGTAGTTCCACAATTGTTTGCCGGCGACGATCTTCTTGAAGTGGCCGATGCCCTTGTCGGGATAGAGCCCGTACATCTTGAGCTTGCGGGTCAGCCACTCGCGATCGAGGGCGGTCATCTCGCCCGGCACCGCATCGACACCGAGGCTCCTCGCCTCGCCGCCGAGATAGATGGTGCCGTCATACATCGAGTCGCCCAGGTTCTTGCCGGCATTGCCGCAGATCACCATGCGGCCGCGCTGCATCATGAAGCCCGAGAACGAGCCGGTGTCGCCGCCGACGATGATGTTGCCGCCCTTCTGGTCGATGCCGGTGCGGGCGCCGACCGAGCCCTTGCAGACGATGTCGCCGCCGCGCAGCGCAGCGCCGAACTGCGAGCCCGCATTCTTCTCTATGAGAATGGTGCCGGCCAGCATGTTCTCACCGCACGCCCAGCCGACGCGGCCCTTGACCTTCACATTCGGCCCGTCGAGCAGACCCAGCGCGAAATAGCCGCAGGAGCCTTCGATATAGAGGTTGAGCCTATTGAGGATGCCGACGGCGAGCGAATGCTTGGAGCCCGGATTCTGCAGCACGATCGTGCCATAGCCGCGCTTCATCAGATCGCGCAATTGCGCGTTGATCTGCTTCGAGTCGAGCTTCTCGCAATCGAGCTCGGCGCGCTTGTTGAAGTCGACATCGAGCGCGTCGGGATAGCCGTAGCCCGTCCCCTCCTCGGTCACATCGAAGAAGCGCTGCTGCGTCTTGCCGCGCAAGGCCTCGGTGTGCATGCCCATGTCATGCGAGACATGGGCCTGTTTCGTGGTGGTCAAGCCCGCCATACGCGAACCTCCTCATCATAGGGATCCCAGGTGTCGATCTCATGCGGAATGACGGCGCGGATCGCCACTTCTTCGGAAGCGAGCGCCACGAGATCGTCGCTCTCGTAAAGAACCATCGGCTTCGCCGCCATGGTGTCCTTGGCCATGCCGAGCGCGTCCTTGGTCGAGACGAGATAGGTGAAGACGCCGTCGATATCCTGGATCGACTGGCGCAGCGACTCTTCGAGCGTCGCGCCATGCTCGAGATTGTAGGCGGTATAGACCGCCAGCAATTCCGAATCGCAGTTCGACATGAAGCGATGGCCGCGGCGCTCGAATTCGCGCCGCATCATCCAGTAGTTGGTGAGCTGGCCGTTATGGACGACGGCGATGTCGTTATAGGGGTAGGCCCAGTAAGGATGGGCGGAGCGGATATCGACGTCCGACTCCGTCGCCATGCGGGTATGGCCGATGCCATGCGTGCCCTTGAACTTGCGCAAGGAATACTGATCGGCGACGCGGGCCGCATCGCCCAGATCCTTGATGAGCTCGAGCGCGTTGCCCATCGACAGGATTTCGGTGCCTTCGACATCCTCGACATAATCGGCGAGCTTCTTCATGTCGCCGTCATACTGGATGCGATAGCGATAGGCGTAATCGGTGGCCTCGTCCTTGTCGATGATCTGGACGCCGAGCCCCGTCAGGCGCTCTTCGACCTTGGCACGGCGGCGCTTGACCTCGTCTTGGATGTCAAAACCCTTCGCCATGTCTTCTTGCTCGGCCACCTTGAAGCGCATGACATATTCATTGCGCCCCGGTTGGCCATAGATCGCATAACCCGTGGAGTCGGGTCCACGATGCTTGAGCGACTGGAGCATCTGGGTCATTTCCTGACCGATGTTCCCCGATCCGTTGCGGTGGATGAGCCCGGCTATCCCGCACATGACTTATCTCTCCTTTCCTTCTTCCCTCGGGCTTCGAGGGAACTACGGCAGACAGTTCAGATAGGTATCCAAATCCCACTGCGTCGAGGTGTGGAGGAAGCGCTCCCACTCGTCACGCTTGTACTCGTCAAAGAGGCGGTGCATCTCGCCCGGCATGGCGGACTTGATCACCTCGTCCTTCTTCAGGGCCTCGAGCGCATCGCCCAAGGTCATTGGCAGGCGCTTAACCTGCTTGCCGGCCTCCATGGCGGCATAGATGTTGCGTTCCTCGGGCTTGCCCGGATCGATCTTGTTGCGGATGCCGTCATCGGCGGCCTTGAGAATGGCGCCCGCCATCAGATAGGGGTTCACCATGGAATCGACGGCGCGATATTCGAAGCGCCCGGGGGCCGAAACACGCAGGCCCGTGGTGCGGTTCTGGAAGCCCCAGTCGGCGAAGACCGGCGCCCAGAAGCCCGTATCCCACAGGCGGCGATAGGAATTGACGGTCGAGCAACCGATGGCGGTCAAGGCGCCCAGATGCTTGACGATGCCGCCGATCGTGTAGAGGCCGAGCTTGCCCGGCATCTGCCTGTCCGTGGTGTCGGGCATGAAGGTGTTCTCGCCGCCGCGCCGATACATGTAATTGTGCTCGAAGCCAGGAAGGTTCTTGGCATCGTTGCCGAGCGCCTTGAACTCGTCCTTGCCGCCCTTCCACAGCGAGATGTTGTGGTGGCAGCCATTGGCCGACACGCCCATGAAGGGCTTGCACATGAAGCAAGCGATGATGTTGAACTCGCGCGCCACTTGCGCGCAGATCTGGCGATAGGTGGTGAGGCGGTCGGCGGTGCGCAGCGCCTCGTCATAATTGAAGTTGAGCTCGATCTGTCCGGGCGCGTCCTCGTGATCGCCCTGGATCATGTCGAGGCCCATCTTCCGGCCGTATTCGATTACCCGCATGTAGACGGGGCGCAGGCTCTCGAACTGGTCGATGTGGTAGCAATAGGGATTGGAGTAGCCGCCATTCGGATTGCCGTTGTCGTCCTTCTTGAGCCACATCATCTCGGGCTCGGTGCCGTGGCGCATGCGCAGGCCATGATCCTTTTCGAACTTGTCATGGATGCGTCTAAGATTGCCGCGGCAGTCGGAGGTAAGGAACGCGCCCGGATCGTCCTTCTCCTCGCGATTGCGGAACAAGGTGCAGAACATGCGCGCGACGCGCTTGTCCCAGGGCAGCTGCATGAAGGTCTCGGGCTCAGGCACGCCGACGAGCTCGGCCGCTTCCGGCCCATAGCCCAGATACTCGCCACGCCGGTTCATGAACAGGTTGACGGTCGAGCCATAGACGAGCTGGAAGCCGCCATTGGCGATATTCTCCCAGTGATCGGCCGGGATGCCCTTGCCCATGATGCGGCCGGTGACCGAGACGAACTGCAGATAGAGATATTCGATGCCAAGCTGATCGATCTTCTTGCGGACCTGCTTGATCAGCGCGTCGCGGCCGTCAGTTTTGATGAATTTCTCATAATCCGACATGTGGCATTTCCTCTGTTTCGTTTCCGGTTCTTGGTTACGCTTGGACTTTTGAGCCTAACGCGGCAAAACCGGTTTGGTAAATTCAAAAGCAAACTCTTCGATCAACTCCACGGGAAGGGACTGTTGGACACGGGGTGGAGCTTGCCTTCGGCATAGCGCGAGAAGCGGAACGGCTCGAGGAGCTTCGATTTCTCGCCCACGATCTCCTGGGCGGCGAGCTTGCCGACGCCGATCATCTTGTAGCCGTGGTTCGAATCCGCGATGACGAAGACATTGTCGCGAAACACGTCGAAGACCGGGAAATTGTCGGGCGTGAAGCAGCCGAGACCGCCGGATTTCTCATCCTTCTTGTAGATCGAGATCTTGCCTTCGAAGCGCTTCTGGCAATGCGCCAGCATCGAGCACCAGGTCTCGATGAATTCGTCGCCGACGATGAAATCGGGCGAATCGGGGCCGTAAGGATCGATGGCGACGTTGTCCGGCTCGCCTTCCACCTTGTAGGGCGAGGCGCCGCCCTGGACGCCGCCGAAATTGAAATCGGGCTTGTAATAGAGGCCCCAGAGCTTGTCGGTGAGCAATCTGCCATCGACATCCGAATAAAGCGGCGCGTCGGTGTCGACATGGATGACGGGCGGCATCTTGCCGTCATTGGTCTTGTGCATATTGGGATCGACGCCGAGCGTGCCCTCCTCCAGGCACCAGTATTTCCACATGCGCACCCCGTCATGCATCTTGCCGTCGCGGCCCTTGATCGAGACGGTGCGCGGCAGGTCCAGCATATTCCAGACCTGATTCACCCAGGGTCCGACGCCGACCACGACATAATCGCAGCCGATGCGGCCCTTATTGGTCAAGAGGGCGGTCACCGCATGCGAATTGCTGCCGAATTCGAAGCCATTGACCTCTACGCCGGTCATGATGCGAACGCCCTCGGCCTCGGCCTTGGAGGCAAGGCCATAGATCGACGCGGTGTTGTTGGCGTAGCCGCCCTTCTTCTCATGCAGCACCGAGGTGATGCCCTTGGCCTGCCAATCGTCGAACAGGCCTTTCATGTAAGCGGTCGATTCCTTCTCGCCTTCGATGAAGGTCGAGGAATAGCCGATATTCTTCTGCTGCTCGTAGATGGTGCCGACCTGCTGATGCATGACTTCCGGCGAAATCTGCATGTAGCCGACGGGATGATAGGAATAGGCCTTGGGATCGCTCTCCCACACCGAAACCGAATGCGCCATCAATTCGCGCATCGCCGGCTGATAGTAGTTGTTGCGCACGACGCCGCAGGCGATGCCGGAGGCCCCGGCGGCGATCGCGGTCTTGTCGACCACCAATATGTCAGAGCCCGAGCCGCGGCCCGTCTCCTTGAGCTTGAGCGCCAGATGATAGGCGGTGGAGAGGCCGTGAATGCCGGCCCCGATGATCGCATATTTTACACCCGACGGGACTGCCATGACGCGTAAGCCTTCCTCCTTGGAACCCTGCCAGCCAGATTGGGCTGAACCGGTTTGAGCGATTTTTTCGGGACAAAACCCTTGGTTCTGGCATAATGATCCACAAATTCAGACCGATTGCAAACCAATTTTTGCCAATTACAACCAATTGAGACCATGAACCCGGAAGCGCAGGACGACGTGATGAAGACCCGCAGCGCCCTCGAGGCAGAAGGCGAAGACCCCCAGCTCGTCGCCACCAGGGGTGCCAATTCCATCACCTCGAGGCTCAGGCGCGCCATCGAAAGCGGGGTTTACAGCGACGGCGACCAATTGCCGCCGGAGCGCCAGCTCGCGGTCGCCTTCGGCACCGCCCGCTCGACCATCCGCAAGGCGCTCGACCAGCTCGAGCAGAAGAACCTGGTGGTGCGCCGCGTCGGCTCCGGCACTTTCGTGAGCTATCAGGGCCCGGTGCAGGACGCGATGTCGGATGTCACCGACCTCATCTCGCCGCTGCAGCTCATCGAGGCCCGTATCGCCATCGAGCCCGCCATGACCCGGCTCGCCGCGTTGCACGCCTCGGCGCGCGACCTCGATGCCATCGGCAGCATCCTGGTCAGGATCGAGGCGACGCATAGCGACCAGGATCTCTTCACCAAGCTCGATTCGGAATTCCACCTGGCGCTGGCGCGCTGCTCGCGCAATCCCCTGCTCTACCGCCTCTATCAGCATATCAACACGGTGAGAAACCACGCGCAGTGGGAGCAGATGAAGCAGATCATCCTGGTGAAGGAGAAGATCGACATCTACAACCAGCAGCATCGCGCGATCTTCGAGGCGCTGAAGATGCGCGATCCCGCGACCGCGGCCGATCTCATCGGCCGCCATCTCGAAACGGCGCGCCAGGACCTGGTCGGCGCCGACAGCATCTGACGGCATGAACCCGGTCCTGCTCGGCGCGCTCGCGGCCCTGTGCTACGGGACGCTCGACTTCGCCGCGGGTTCGGTCAGCCGGTCGATCGGCGCAATCCGCGCTACCGCCGCCGTGACACTTTTCGGTCTCGTCCTGGTCACGATGACGCTCATGGCCTTCAGCACGTTCCCGGATCTCGCCCGCAATGACATCCTTTGGCCCCTCGTCGCCGGAGCCGGCGTCGCGCTCGCAACCCTCTGGCTCTTTGCCGGCATCGCTTCGGGCCCGGTGTCGCTCGCGGTCCCGGTGGCCATGTCCTACCCGGCGACGATCGTGCTGCTCGGCGCCTTGGCCGGTCATATGCCGACACCCCTGCAGCTCCTGTTCATCACCATCGTTCTACTCGGGGCATTCCTCGTCGCCTGGGCCGAGCCCAATGAGGCAGCGAAATCCGATGAAAAGCCCGACCGATGGCGGCGCACAATCATCCTCGCTCTTCTCGCCCATGCCACCTTCATCATCGCCATCCTCGCCGGACAGAAGTCCGCGGTGCTCTTCGATGAATTGCAGTCGGTGTGGATTTCACGCCTTGCCGGTTCGGCCGTCATCCTGCCGCTTCTCCTGATCAGACCTGAGCCGCTGCGGCCGCAGGCGGGCTACCTGCCCGTCCTCTTCCTGATGGGCCTGCTCGATGTCGTCGGCACGGGGCTGCTCTTTGCCGCCGGCAAGAGCGATCAGCCCGAGCTTGCCGCCGTCTGCGCGACGGCCTCCGGCGCCATCACCATCGTTCTGGCGCGCATTTTCCTCAAGGAAAGGATCGTCTATCTTCGCTGGCTCGGGATTGCCGCGACCTTCCTCGGGGTCGCTGCCCTCTCCGCGCTCAAATGAGGTGTCCATGATCGCCATTACCCAGAAGCATCTCGATGATTTCGCCCGTGACGGTTTCGTCGCCGTGACGGGTGCGCTCGATGCGGCCGAGATCGAAGCGGCGCGCGCCCGCTTCGAGCCGATGTTTTCCGGCAAGTTCGAAACCGGGCTTTATCCCGATGAATGGAACTGGCGGCTGGGACGCGACGCTCCGGATTTGACGCGCCAGATCTGCAATGGCTGGAAATCGGACCTGACCGTCGCCCAGATCGTGCTCAGAAGCGATGTCGGCGAGGCCTGCGCGCGGCTGCGCGGCTGGCCCGGCGCCCGCCTCGGGCAAGACAATGTCATCTGGAAGCCGCCCGGCGGCAAGCCGCTCGGTTTCCATCAGGATGATTCCTACAACAAGTGGATCGTGCCCAGCGAGATGATGACCTGCTGGATCACGCTCGACGACACCAAGGCCTTCCAGGGCACCATCGAGCATGTGCGAGGCTCGCATCTGTGGCCGATCTCGCCGCCGATCAAGCAGTTCCATGCGCCCGACGACGCGCTTGCCGATCTCAAGCCCGCGGCACAGGCCGCCGGCATCAAGGATTACGAGGTCGTGCCGATCGAAGTGCCGGCGGGAACGGCGGTGTTCCACCACGGCCGCACCTGGCACGGCTCACGCGACAACAAAGGCACAAATCCGCGCCGCTCGGTCATCGCCCACTGCATCTCGTCCACAGCAAAATTTCATCCCCACGAAATCAGCTATATTTACTCGCGCTACAAGAAGGCGCATTCGACGGAAATGGACGAGAGCTATTTTCCCGTGCTTTGGCAACAGGATGGCTATCGCACGGCGTGGCTCGACGATTATATGAGAAGCGGTCGAGCAGCGGCGGCGTAAACCTAACCGCTTAAATTTTAAGGACAATTATAATAGTTCTCTAGGCGCCCATCGGGCAAGGTTGCCGGTAATTCTGGTACCGGAATCATTTGCTCATGTTTGTATCAGTCGAAACAGAAAAGCAGCGTATCGCGGTCACGCTCACCCTCCATTCCGGCGATGTCCTCAACGGCCATGTCTTCCCGGGGCAGGCCCAGAAATTGCGCGATCTTCTCAACAACCCCGATCAGTTCATCGAATTCGAGAAGCGCGACAACACGCTCAGCCTCATCGCCAAGCGGGCCATCGCGATGATCTCGGCCATCGATCTACCGCGCATCGACCAGCTCTCGCGCCGCACGCAGGCCACCACGGGCTTCGATCCCTATCATATGCTCGGCGTCGACCGCGGCGCCAACCGGGGCGAGATCCGGGCGGCCTATCTTGCCAAGGCCCGGCTCTATCATCCCGACAAGCTCGCCGCCAAGGACGTACCCAAGGAAGTCGGAGATTACATGAACGCTATGTTCATTCGCATCCAGAAGGCCTATGACGAGTTGGAAAGCATCACCACGCGCGCCTGATCCGCCTTCCAGAGCTCCTCGATGATCGAATCCAATCCCGTCGCGCATTTGCGCGTGCTGAAGCCCTTGCCTTTCGTCTATGCCTTCTATGACGGGCGGATTCCGGATGTCCGGCTCTATTCGGAAAACGAGAACTGGCTCGACGATGACGGCTTCTCTCTCGGCACGGCGAGCTATGCGCTCGTCGATGAGGACGACGCCCTCGTCTATGACACACATCTCTCGGTCGCCCATGCGCGCAAGATCCGGATGTTTCTCGACCGCATGGGCATGAAGCGCATCCGTGTCGTGCTCAGCCATCATCATCTCGACCATGTCGCCGGTAACGAAGCCTTCGCCGATTGCGAGATCATCGCGCATGCGCTGACGCTCGCGCATCTCGAGGCGGATCGCGCGGGCATTGAAGACGGCAGCTATCAGGGCGCCCCGGCGATAGCGCCGCTCGTCCCGCCCACGACGGTCTATGAAGATCACCTCAAGCTCCATGTCGGGCGGCTCACCGTCCATTTGCGTCATGCGCATATCCACAGCGACGATGCGACGCTGCTTCATATCGAGGACCTGTCCCTGCTGTTCGCCGGCGATGCGCTGGAGGACACGGTGACCTTCGTGGCGGAGCCAAAGTCGCTCGACACGCATCTGGCCGAGCTCGACCGGCTGTGGAGCTGGCCGATCTCGCGCATCCTGCCCAATCACGGCGATCCCAATGTCATCGCGGGCGGCGGCTATGAGAAACCCCTCATCCGCGCCACCCAGCAATATGTGCGCATGCTGAAGCGCTGCATCGGCGAGCCGGAGCTTCGCGAGCAGGCGCTTGCGACGCTGATCGCCGGCCCCTTGCAGGCGAAGTGGGTCAATTATTTCGCGCCCTATGAGGACGTGCACCGCAACAATGTCAGGAGGGTCGTCGCCGCGAACGTGAATTGACTGAGCTGGATGGTCGCCTCGAGGGCGACCATGAACTTTTCGGGCCGATGCGCCTACTCCGCCGCGACAGCCGGCGTGATGCTCTCGATCGTGAACGGCCGGTCATGGACGAGAGACGGAATGCGCGCCCGGGTCTTCGCCACCTCGGCGAGATCGATTTCCGCGGTGATGACATTCTCGGCCTCGCCGCCATCGGCGAGCACGCGGCCCCAGGGATCGATGATCAGGGAATGGCCATAGCATTCCGATCCGCCGGCGAGCGTCCCATACTGGCAAGGGGCGATGACATAGGCACCGTTCTCGATGGCGCGGGCGCGATTGAGAATATGCCAATGCGCCTTGCCGGTGATGCGGGTGAAGGCCGCCGGCACCGCGAGCATCTGGGCACCCGCCTTGGCCAGCGTGCGGTAGAGGCTCGCGAAACGCAGGTCATAGCAGATCGAAAGTCCGATCGTTCCGCCGATGCAGGGTGAGAGCACGGCTTCCTGGCCCGGCATGATGGTGGCGGACTCGCGATAGACATGGCCATCGCCCAGATCGACGTCGAACATATGGATCTTGTCGTAGCGCGCCGCGATCGCGCCGTCGGGTGAGATCATGTAGCCGCGATTGAAGATGCGCCCGTCGGCGGATTTGACCCCGATCGAGCCCACGAGGATCCAGGCCTTGTGCGCCTTGGCGAGCACCGCCATGGCGGGCAATACCGGATGATCGCCTTCCGGCACCGCGAAAGGATGCAGCATGCCGTCCTTGGTATCGAGCCCGGCGCAATATTCCGGCAGAGCAATGAGCTCGGCGCCCTTGGCCGCGGCCGTGTCGATAAGCTTCGCCAGGATGGCGATATCCGCCTCGACGTCAGGCGTGGCGCAATTCTGGACGCAGGCCGCGATGAATTTCTGAACCATGAGTCCAGTCTATACCAATTGGAAACTATGTCACTTCTCAACTTCGCGAGCTTGACCTAGAGCAAACCCCGCCAAAGTTGAAGACTTTGGCGATAAGGGTTTGCTCCAAAACACTTATGGGGCGCGAATCCTTATCGGCGAAGTGATTCCACTTCGCCGGGATACGCGCTTGCGTTAGCTAGCTGTCAGCGCCGCAGCAGGCCGAGCACGGCGCGCATGAGATGTAGATCGGCGCGGGTCGCGAGGCATACGAGCCATTCGCTCATGCGCGCCTCCCAATCGCCGAAACGCAAGCTGTGAAGCCTGGCATCGGGGACGATTTCCGCCGTCGAGATGATGCCTACCCCTAAGCCGCTGGCGACCGCCTCGCGCGCCGCCTCCCGGCTCTCGATCTCCAGCACATTGGCGAGCGCCAGTCCACGATGGGCGGCTTCCTCCAGAAGCAGGTTGCGCGTGACGGAGCCTTCTTCGCGCAGCACCACGGGCTGCTGCACGAATTCGGCGAAGGCGATCTCGCTCCGCCTGGCGAAGGGATGGGTTGCCGCGGTGAAAGCCGCGAGCGCGTCTTCGCGCAGCAATCGCGCGTGATAGTCCTGCTGCGGCGGCGCTCCGGCGATGACGGCAAAATCGATCTCGAAGCGATCGAGCCGGCTGAGGAGCTGGGCGGAGTTGCCGGCCACCAGACGCAGGCCGATCTTGGGGTAGCGCTCGCGGAAGCGGCGGATGAGCGGCAGCAGATGGGTCGCCGCATCGGCGCCGATGCTGAGACTTCCCTCCTCGAGGCCCCTGGCGCGCGAGAGCAGCTCGAGCGCTTCCGTTTCCGCCTCGAACATGCGCTCGGTCACGGCATAGAGCTTGCGGGCAAAGCTCGTGAGCTCGACCCCGCCGCGGCGGCGCAGGAAGAGCTCCGATCCATAGGCCGCCTCCAGCTTGCGGATATGGTCAGAGACCGCGGGCTGGGTCAGCGCCAGCCTGTCGGCGGCCTTGGAGGACCCGCCATACGCCGCGACCGCATGGAAGGCCTTGAGCTGGGCATAGCGCATGGCTCTTTCTTACATAAGTCAAACTTATATTCAATATATGAGATAACGATTTGACTTATGCTCGTCATCGGCCCGAAATGCGGACATGTGATCAGCCCTGTTCCAGCTTTCGAGGCACACCATGACCGCCACCGTTCTGACCACCAGTTTCGCGCCGACCTTCAATGGCCCCGAGGGCCAGGAGGACATGCCCTATCTCCTCACCCCGGGTCCCTTGACGACGTCGCGCGGTGTCAAGCTCGCCATGCTCGCCGATTACGGCTCGCGCGACATCGAGTTCCGCGGGATCATAAAGAAAATCCGCACCTCCCTTCTCGAGCTCGCCCAATGCCGCGACAACTACGAATGCGTCATCATGCAGGGGTCCGGCACCTTCGCCATCGAAGCGGCACTCGGCAGCTTCTGCCCGTCGAAACGCTACAAGACGCTCGTCGTGTGCAATGGCGCCTATGGCGAGCGGGCGGCGAAGATCCTCAACCGCCTCGGCCGGCCGGTGGTGACGCTCGACAAGGGCGACAGCGAAACGCCGACGCCGGATGAAATCGTCAGCGTCCTCAATGCCGACCGCACCATCAGCCATCTGTGGATCGTCCATTGCGAGACGACTTCTGGCATCGTCAATCCGATCGCGGCGATCTGCAAGGCCGTTGCGGGCCGGGCTCTCACCGTGATGGTGGACGCCATGTCCTCCTTCGGCGCCATCCCCATCGACATGGCGAGCTCGAACATCGATGTGATGGTGTCGTCCTCCAACAAATGCATCGAGGGCGTGCCCGGCTTCTCCTATGCCCTGGTCAAGCGCACGCTGCTCGAGGAAAGCGAAGGCATCTGCCACTCGACCGTGCTCGATCTCTTTGAGCAATGGGCGGTGCTCGAGCGCACCGGCCAGTTCCGCTTCACGCCGCCCACCCACGCCCTCGTCGCCTTCCAGAAGGCGCTCGAGGAATATGCCCGCGAGGGCGGCCTTGCCGCGCGCCATGCCCGCTATGCGCGCAATGCCGAAGTGCTGGTCAAGGGCATGCGCGAAATGGGTATCGAGACCTTGCTCCGAGACGATCAGGCGGGACCGATCATCCAGACCTTCCTGACGCCGCGCGATGCCAGCTTCCGCTTCGAGACCTTCTATGAGCTGCTGAGACGGCGTGGCTATGCGATCTATCCAGGCAAACTCACCAAACGGCCGAGCTTCCGCATCGGCACGATCGGCCAGATCGACGAGACCGTGATCCGTGGCGCGCTGACGGCCATCCGCGACGTGCTCAAGGAAATGAAGGTCACCGACATGCGGCCGCTCGAAGGTTGAGAAAAAGAGTCAAAGAGACGAGCTAAGTTCATGATCCAGAATCGAAAAACCGTGTCGGTGAACGGCCGGACCTATGCCTGGCCGCAAGCGCCCCTGGTGGTCATCTGCTGCGACGGCAGCGAGCCCGCTTATATGGAGACCGCCCGCGCCCAGGGCATGATGCCCCATCTCGATCGCATGATCGCCAAGGGTGAGAACCGGCGCGGCCTCTCCGCCATGCCGAGCTTCACCAATCCCAACAACCTGTCGATCGTCACCGGCCGGCCGCCGGCCGTGCACGGCATTTGCGGCAACTATCTCATCGATCCCGAGACCGGCCGCGAGGTGATGATGAACGATCCCAAGTGGCTGAGGGCGCCCACCATCTTCGCGGCCTTCCAGAAGGAAGGCGCCAAGGTCGGGGTGATCACCGCCAAGGACAAGCTCCGGCTGCTGCTCGGCAAGGGGCTCGCCTTCGACGGCAGCGCCGTCTGCTTCTCCTCGGAAAAAGCCGACAAGGCGACCTTGCCTGAGAACGGCATCGAGGATGCGTGCCGGCTCGTGGGGCTCCCGGTGCCGGAGGTCTATTCGGCAGAGCTTTCCGAATTCGTCTTCGCTTCGGGTGTGGCGCTGCTCAAGACGATGAAGCCCGACCTCATGTATCTGTCGACGACCGACTACATCCAGCACAAATATGCGCCAGGCGTGAGCAAGGCCAATGACTTCTACGCCATGATAGACCGCTATCTGGGCGAGCTCGATGCCGAGGGCGCCACCATCGTCATCGTCGCCGATCACGGCATGAAGGACAAGCATCTCAGCAATGGCGAGCCCGACGTGGTCTTCCTGCAGGATGTGCTCGACCAGGCCTATGGGCCGGGCAAGACCAAGGTGATCCTCCCGATCACCGACCCTTACGTCGTGCATCACGGCGCGCTCGGCTCGTTCGCCACGGTCTATCTCTATGGGCCCGAGCCCAAGGCTGTTGCCGGGCTCATCGCCAGTGAGCCCGGCATCGACGTCGTGCTTGACCGCAAGGAAGGCTCGGCCCGTTTCGAGCTGCCGGAGGACCGCATGGGCGATCTCATCGTGGTTTCGGGTGGTGAGAGCCACAGCAAAGTGATCGGAACCAGCCGCGACAAACATGATCTTTCCGGCCTCACCGAGCCATTGCGCTCGCATGGCGGCCTCTCCGAGCAGGAAATCCCCATCATCGTCAACCGCAAGACGCAAGGCCTCGGCAGCGACTTGCGCAATTTCGACGCCTTCGCCATCGGCTGCAATCACATCGCGGCGCGCCAGGAACAGGCGGCGTAACGAAAGCCCATCCCATGAACAAGATCACCCCCACGCGCAAGGTCATCACCGGAACAATGCGGATCGGCGGCAAACCTGTCGCCGCCGACGATGTCGTCCCCGTCCATTATCCCTATACGAACGAGATCATCGGCACGGTGCCGGCGGGACGGCCCGAGCATGCCGCCAAGGCCTTCGCCACAGCCCGCGCCTTCAAGCCCAGGCTCACGCGCTATGAACGCCAGCAGATCCTGTTCCGCACCGCCGAGCTCATCCGCGACCGGCGCGACCAGCTTTCCGATCTCATCACGCTCGAACTCGGCCTGTCCAAGAAGGACTCGCTCTACGAATGCGGGCGCGCCTATGACGTCTATTCGCTGGCGGGCCAGCTCGCCATCCTGGATGACGGCCAGATCTTCTCCTGCGACCTCACCCCGCAAGGCAAGCCGCGCAAGATCTTCACCAAGCGCGAGCCGGTCGGCGTCATCTCGGCGATCACGCCCTTCAACCATCCGCTCAACATGGTGTCGCACAAGGTAGCGCCCGCCATCGCCACCAACAACTGCGTCGTGTGCAAGCCGACCGAGCTGACACCCCTGACCGCGATCGCGCTTGCCGACATTCTCTATGAGGCCGGGCTGCCGCCCGAAATGTTCCAGGTGGTGACCGGCTGGCCCCAGGACATCGGCGATGCGATGGTGACGGACGAAAATATCGACGTCATCACCTTCACCGGCGGGGTCAAGGTCGGCAAGATCATCGCCGGCAAAGCAGGCTACCGGCGCGCCGCCCTCGAGCTTGGCGGCAACGATCCCTTGATCGTGCTCGATGACCTGTCGGATGCCGATCTCGACAAGGCGGCCGAGCTCGCCGTGCAAGGGGCGACGCGCAATTCCGGCCAGCGTTGCACCGCGGTGAAGCGCATCCTGGTGCAGGAGCGCATCGCCGACAAATTCGTGCCTCTGGTGCTCGAAAAGGCCAAGAAGATCAGATTCGGCGACCCGATGGCGCCCGAGACCGACCTCGGCACGGTTGTCCACGAACAGGCGGCCGCCCTGTTCGAGAAGCGCGTACATCTTGCGGAATCACAAGGCGCCAAGGTTCTGTACAATCCAGGCCGCAACGGCGCTCTCCTGCCGCCGATCACGGTCGACTTCGTGCCGCATGAGTCGGAGCTCGTCTTCGAGGAGACCTTCGGGCCGATCATCCCGATCGTGCGCGTGCCCAATGACGATGAGGCGGTGATCTGGATCTCCAACTCCACGCCCTTTGGTTTATCCTCCGGCGTGTGCACCAACCGGCTTGACCGGATCACCCGTTTCATCGAAGGACTGAATGTCGGCACCGTGAACATCTGGGAAGTGCCGGGATACCGGATCGAGATGTCGCCTTTCGGCGGTATCAAGGATTCCGGCAACGGCATCAAAGAGGGCGTGCTGGAGGCGATGAAATTCTACACCAATGTGAAAACCTGGTCCCTGCCCTGGCCATAAAGAGAATCCCCTCTCCCCCTGCGGGGGAGAGGGCTAGGGTGAAGGGGAACCGGCGCCGCAGCGGACTCATTGCCTCCGTCCGTTCCCCCTCACCCTCCCAATGCTCCGCATTGGGCCCCTCCCTCTCCCCCGTTGGGGGCGAGGGTAAGGTCTATCGGTCATGACCGCCGGCACAACGGTCATCATCGAGCTTCTGGGCGGTGTCGCGATGCTGCTCTGGGGCGTGCGCATGGTGCGCACCGGCATCATGCGCGGCTGGGGCGACCGGCTGAAGCACTTCATCCAGCAGCGGCTCGGCAATAGGATTTCCGCCTTCGTGGCAGGCGGCCTCGCGACGGCAGCTCTCGGCAGCGCCACCGCCATGGCGCTGATCATGGCGGGGCTCGCCGGCAGCGGCGCCATCGGCACGGCGATCGGGCTCGCAGTGTTGCTCGGCGCCGATGTCGGATCGGCACTCGTCTCGGCCGTCTTCGCCTCGTCGAGCTCCTACGCCTTGTGGGGAGCGCCGCTCCTCCTCTTTGCCGGCTACGTGACCTTCTCGGCCTCGAGCGAGTTTCGTCCGCATAATTTCGGCCGCATGCTCATCGGCTTCGGCCTGATGCTGTTGTCGCTCAAGCTCATCGTCGGCGCCACCGTCCCCTTGCGCGAGGCGAGCCTGTTCCACGACGCCCTGACCGCCATCGGGCGCGAGCCGCTTCTCGCCTTCATCGTCGGCGCGGTCCTTGCCTGGCTCTGCCATTCGACGCTTGCCGTCATCCTCCTCATCGCCTCCTTCCTCGCCAATGGCAGCCTCGACATCGCGGGAGCCTTGAGCTTCATCTTGGGGGTAAATTGCGGCGGCGGCCTGCCGGCGGTGACGGCGACACTGCAAATGCCGCCCGAGGCCCGCCGCCTGCCGCTCGCCAACCTGTTCTGCCGCGGCACCGTCGCCATCGTCCTGCTCCCTTTCGTGAGCCGGATCGCGCCTTATCTGACAGAGCTTCCGGTCGGTCTGGTCGAGATGGCCGTCGTCTTCCATGCCGGCTTCAACCTGCTTGCCGCGCTGGTCTACCTGCCGTTCACGCGGCCGGTCGCTAATCTCATGCGGCGCGTCGCGCCGGACGTGAAGCAGGCGCCCGACAATCTCAGCCAGCCGCGCTATCTCGACAAGATGGCGCTTTCGACGCCCAGCGTCGCGCTTTCCAATGCGACGCTCGAAACCGTGCGCATGAGCGAGCTGCTCGACCGCATGTTCGACATGGCGATCGTGGCGCTGCGCAGCGGCAGCCTCGAGAAGCTCAAGGAGCTCAAGGCGCTCGACGAGCGGCTGAACCGCTATCAGGCCTCGGTGCATGGATATCTCTCCGACCTGACCCAGTCGGAGCTCGAGAAGAAGGACACCCAGCGGGCGCTCGAGATCATGCTCTATGCCAGCAACCTGGAACACGCGGGCGACGTCATCCATCTCAATCTTGCCGATCGCATCAAGGCCAAGGCCAAGCAGAGCATCAACTTCACCCTCGAGCAGCACGCCTCGCTCGATGATCTGTGCCTCATCATCAGCCAGTCGCTGAGGCTCGCCACCGGGGTCCTGACGTCGAGCGACGTCGAAGGCGCCAAGCGGCTGGTCGAGCAGAAGAACGCCTTCCGCACGCTCGAGAACCGGATCATCGATGAGCATTTCCGCGACAGCGGCAAGGCGCGGGGCGCTTCCCTGCGCAAGAGCGCCCTTTTCGTTGACCTGATCCGCGATCTGCACCGGATCAATTCGCATATCGTCTCGGCCGGCTATCCGATCATCGAGGCCGCCGGGCTTTTGCGCGACTCACGCATCAAGCCCGAAAAGAGGTCGAAATAGTCCCCGTCAATGCGCTAATCTCTGGTGGGCCGGCAAAAATTGGGACAGGAACCCGTGAAATTCATCCATGTCAGCGACCTGCATCTGGTGCCCAAGGGCGACAAGCTCTGGGGCCTCGATCCCTTCGTCCGCCTCGAGACCTGTCTCGACGATATCATCAAGCTCCACAGCGATGCGGCCTTCGTGGTCATCAGCGGCGATCTCGCCGAGAAGGGTGATGTCCTGGCCTACCGCCAGCTCAAGGCCCGCCTGGCCGATTTTCCCATCGAAACCCATGTCATGCTCGGCAATCACGACGACCGCGCCCATTTCCTGTCGGTCTTCACCGAAGGACCCAAGGACGACAATGGCTTCGTCCAGAGCGCCATCACGCGGGACGGCACCCGCTTCCTGTTCCTCGACACGCTGAAGGGACCGCCCTCCTCAGCCGGGCTCTATTGCGCCCAGCGCCAGGCGTGGCTCAAAACCGAGCTTGCCGCCGCCGGCAAGCATCCGCTCTATCTCTTCATGCACCATCCGCCTTTCGCCATCGCTCACGATCTCATGGATCTGATCATGCTCGATGACGCCGAAGACTTCCTGGCGCTCCTTCATGGCCATGCGGTGCGACACATCTTCTTCGGTCACGCCCATCGCCCGATCAGCGGCCAGTTCCGCGGCATGAGCTTCTCGGCGCCGCCGAGCCTCGTGCATCAATTGCCGCTGGTCTCGGATTCAGTCGCGACGATCTACAGCGATGAGCCCGCCATGTATGCCGTGGTGCATGCCGCGGCCGACAAGATCGTCGTCCATATGGATGCCTTCCTCAACCGCCATCCGGCTGACATGGATCCTCAGGCCGAGCGCGGAACGTGGCATTAGGCAACGGCCGTGACGTGATCAGGGCGCGATCACCAGAAAAATGTCGACCGTCTGCTGGTAGGCGCCCTCATATTTGGGAATGAACGGAACCGCGATCATATAGGGATAGCTTGCGGTCAGACGCGCGACATCCGAGCCGGAATCGTTCTTCTGGACCGTCATCGTCAGTGTGACCGCTTGCTTGCCATAGTTCACCAGCTTGCCGTCGATGGCTTTCTGCAGATCACTCTGTGTAAGCTTTGGATTCATCTGCAGCGTTCGCGCCGTCTCCTCGAGCGCGTAGCGCACACTCGATATGGAATGCATGACGGCGCCCACGGTATAGACGCCCAGTATCAGAACAAGGAGAAGCGGGAGCACAAAGGCGAACTCCACGGCCGCCGCTCCGGAGTTCGACCGCCACAGGCCGAGTGAACCGCCCGCCAATCTTGCCAAAACGGCTTTAGCGCACACGGATGACGTCCTCGCGGCGCGCTTGCACCCTGGCCGTCGCAAACAGATTGTGGAGCGGCATATCGACGGACCCACTCGCGGTGATGATCACCGACATATTCGGGATCGCGCCATTGCCGGTGCAAACCGTCGAACACGCGCTGACCGTTCCAGCGCAGGAGCATTGACGAACAATTTGCACGTTCGCGTCTCCCGGCTTGTTCGCCCATGACAGCAGCACGGCACTCTTGGCGGCATCGAGGTCCACGCCGCCCTGCAGAATATAGTTCGCGCCCGTCTTCACCGCCGTGCGCATCTCCATGAGCTGCATCGAATAGGTCCAGCCCGTCACCACGCCGGCCAGCACCAGAATGAGCATCGGTGCGACAAGAGCGAACTCGATGGCGGAGACGCCTCCGCTGTGGGTGATGAACCGGCGCAGGCAATTCATGGGTTCACTCGACCAGCTTCACCAGCTGAGTTGCGGGAATGGCCTTCATTCCGTGAGCCGTGCAGTCTTTGCTGACACTGGCGTTGCCGGTCCATTCGACGGTAAGGCCGACGACCTGGGTGCAGCCGTCGATGCCGGAAAAATTGCCGAGGAACTGGATATCCTGGCTGGCGAAATAGAGGGCACCGGTAAGTTCGGAATCCGCCGTGCCGTTGAAGTTGTTCTTCGTCGAACCCGTATCGGTGCGGTCGCCGAAGAACAGGAGACCCGAATAATCTCCCGTGGTGGCCGCGCTCAACTTCACCGTGGCTGTGCCGTTCATGCTGACCCTGGCGCCGTCGGTCAGATAGATCATGACGCCTGAGCCGGATATGTTCGCATTTGCATTGACCTTGAAGTCGCCGCCGGAAATGACATAGACACCCGGATCGAGCGTCATCGTTCCCTTCAGTGTCAGGCCGCCGCAATATTTTCCCGGCTGCAATGTCGGCCCGCTGTCGCTTTGGCAAGTTTCAGGGATCGCAGGAGGCTCGACGTCCGCATAGGGATCACCGACCGGCGGCACGCCGATTTGCGCGGATTTGCAGTCATTCAGCACTGCGCCATCGCCGAGACTCACGCCGCCGACCGAGTAGATGCAACTGGTTTCCAGCTTGCCGGTGCCTTGCACCGTCACGGCGTCGGTGGCGAGCGAGTTCGCCATGACGCTGCAGCCCAGGAACTTGCTGGTCGAGCTGCCGGAAAACAGCGCGGCCTTGGGCGTCGATTTATGCAAGGCCAGGATGCAGGCGCTGCCGGCATCCTCGTAAGTTGCAACCGCCCGCGCTCGAATGACGACCGGTGTCTTCACGAAGAAGGAGGAGAAGAAACGCGGCGTGTTTTCCGCGAGCAAGACCTCCACGGCCTTGGAGGTGATATGGGCGCCCGATGAGGGCGGCGAATTGAGGTCCGCTGTTCCGATCGCCTGGCGGAAGCCATTGGTGACGGCAACATTCGTCGCAGCCTGCTTGACCGCCTCTTGATTCGAGCCGGCACGCTTCTCCAGGGCGCCGGCATAGGCGGCAGCATCAGCCGCCGCCTGCAGTTGCATATCCCTGTAATACCAAAAGGAGGTTTCAACGCCGAAAGCGGCGCCCGCCACGACCAATGGCATGGAGAGGGCAACAATGACCGCGGTGCTTCCGCGCTCGTTTCCCAGTAAAAATTTAATGCAGTCTGGAAATTTCGCCATCTTTTGCCGCGCCGTCAAAAATACCGTGAAGGCAGGTACGCGAACATTCGCAGGGATTAATAAATTCGATGTTGCGTGAATGGCTACAATCTTAGCGAACGCGGCAAGTTATTCGATAATCACCGGAATTTCCCGCAATCATCGTTAAGGGCCGAACTGATTGAGCATTCAGGCAGGTGCTGCGAGCGCCGGACTCTGGGCAAGCTCGCCGCGCTCGGCGCGCTTCGCCTGTTCCGCGAGCCTCGCACTCTGGCGCTCTTCGCGCCGCTTCATGATCTCATAGGCGATCGCGCCGAGGAGCGAGATCGCGATGATGATGAAGGCCAGCGCCGACAACGCCGGCGTCGTGCCCTGCCGGACCTCGCCGGCGAGAACCGTCACCAGCGTCTTGTCGGCGAGGATCGCGAATGTGGTGGTGTTGTAGTTCTCGAAGGACGACAGGAAGGCGATGACGGCGGCCGAGATCAAGGCCGGCTTCAGGAACGGCAGCAATATATGCCAGAAGACCTGCGGGTAGCTGGCGCCGAGATCGAGGGCGGCCTCCTCCTGGGCGCGGTCGAAACGCTGCAGCCGTGCCATGATGATGAGAAGGCAATAGGCGGCGATGAAGCTCGACTGGCCGAAGATGGCGAGCACGATGCCTTTGTAGAAAACCCCGCGCGTGCCGGTCATCTCGGAAAAATCGCGCCAGAAGATCACGGTCGAGATGCCGATGATGACGCCGGGTGTCAGCACCGGCGACACGGTCACCAGATAGTAGAGCGAGCGGGCACGGTGATAGATCTGGTTCATCACGATGGAGGCGGCAAGGCCCACCGGCACCGACACGCAGATGACGCCGATGCCGATGATGATCGAATTGATGAGGCCGTCCATCATGGCCCGATGGTTCCATAATTTGACGAACCAGCCGAGCGTGAAGCCTTCGAAGGGATAGGCCGTCGGGTAGGACGGCGTGTTGAAGGCGGTGATGCTCATGACCACCAGCGGGCCGAAGAGATAAGCGAAGAACAGCAGGATATAGAAGCCGATCATCACCTTGTTGATCGTCCGGGAGCTCATTTTATCGCCTCCCCGAGACTGACCTTGAACAGGCGGAGCATCAGCAGGACGAGCGCGATGCAGGCGGCAAGCAGGATGAAGGCGTAAGCCGCCCCCCGCGGCCAGTTGAAGGCCTGGAAGAAGAAATCATAGACGATCGAGGTGAACCACAAGGTGTTGGGCCCGCCGAGGAACTGAGGTGCCGCCAGCGAGCCCGCCGACAGCATGAAGACCATGGTGCAGCCCGACGCGATGCCGGGCTTGGCATAGGGGATGACCACATCCTTATGGATGCTCCACCAGGAGGCGCCGAGATCGCGCGCCGCCTCGATCTGGTTCTTGTCCAGGCTCTCGATCGCATTGTAGAGCGGGAAGACCATCACAAGGAGATAGGCATAGGACAGGCCGACATAGAGGCCGACATTGTTGCCGAGGAAGTCGATCGGCGCATCGGTGAGCCCGAGCCCCATGAGCATCTGGTTGATGAGACCCTTGCTGGCCAAGAGCAAGCGCAGCGAGAAGGCGCGCAGGATCTCGTTCACCCAATAGGGAACGATCAGTGCCAGCATCAGGAGGCGAACCTTCTGCGCGCTTCCGGCCTGCGCCATGTAATACGCCAAAGGATAGCAGATCGCGAAATTGAGAAAGGTCACGAGCGCTGAAATGGCAAGCGTAAAGAAGAAAGCCCAGAGATGGGTCGTGTTGACCGAGCCATCGGTCGGCTGGATGAAGAAGGAGCGATATTGATCGAGCGTCAGTATGTCCTTCGGCCCGCCGCGGTCGGCGGCGACCAGCTTCGGATGGAAGCTCTCCTGCACCATATAGAGATAGGGCAGCACAACCAGCATGAGCATCCAGAAGGCCACCAGCCCGATGAAGACGAGGCCCAGTACCGGGCCGTTGCGCTCGAAGAAGCCGCGATGGGTCGGATCATGGGCCAAGCGCTGCTCATAGCGCGCCATCACCATGAAGGCGGCGATGACCAGCACCGGGATGAGGTAAACGAGAAGCCTACTCACGGGCCATGCTTCCTTCCGGGAGAACCAGCCCCAGCTCGGGATCGTAGGTGACCTGCGCCTCGACGCCTTGCTCGGGTATCGTCACGCGCTCGAGGCGCCCGACGGTGAGCGTGATGTCCTTTTTGGCTGCACCCTTCAGGAATATGTGACTGGCATTGCCTTCAAAAGCGACACTGAGGACCGTCGAGGTGATGGTCGCATCCGGTGCGCCCTTGCCGAGGCGCAGCGCCTCGGGGCGGATGAAGAGAATGGCCTTGTCGCCGGCCTTGACGCCTCCGGGATTGCGCCCGCGCAAGGGGCCGAAGGCCGTGTCGATGACGGCGCCCGATGCATCGGCCTTGCTGACGCGCCCGGGGAAAGGATTGTTCTCGCCCACGAAGGAAGCGACGAAGGCGGTCTTTGGCGCGTCATAGACCACCTTGCCGTCGCCAATCTGCTCGATGACGCCATTGTTCATGACCGCGATGCGGTCCGACATGGTGAGCGCCTCGCCCTGGTCGTGGGTGATGTAGATGAAGGTGATGCCGACACGCTGCTGGATGGCGCGCAATTCGGTTCGCATATGCTGGCGCAGCTTGAGGTCAAGCGCCGAGAGTGGCTCGTCGAGCAGCAGCACTTTCGGTTCGACGGCAAGCGCGCGAGCAATGGCGACACGCTGCTTCTGGCCGCCGGAAAGCTCGCTCACCAGCTTCTTGCCCTGTCCGGGAAGGGCGATCAGGCTGAGCAGTTCGTCTGCCTTCTTCATGCGCTCGGGTTTGGAGACGCCACGCACGCGCAATCCATAAGTGATGTTCTCGGCAACCGTCATCAGCGGGAAGAGCGCCAGATTCTGGAAGATGAGCGCCGTCGGCCGCTTGTTCGGCCCGATGCCCGCCATATCCTGTCCGGCGATGCGCACAGCCCCTTCGGAAGGATCGAGAAAACCCGAGACGGTCCTGAGGATCGTCGTCTTGCCGCACCCCGATGGGCCCAGGAACGAGAAGAACTCGCCGCCCGCGATCTGCAGCGACGCGCCGCTGACGGCGGTGAATTGACCAAATCTGACCGTAACGCGGTCGAGTTCGACGTTAGCGCTCATCCCCTGCCCTACCTAAAAGCCCTGTCGCTCGCCTTTGTGGCGAAGTCTGTTCTGCCGTCAGTAAAAACCGTTCTGGCGCGCCGGTCCAGCGCAATTCATGGCCGTCCTTGAGGCGGCCATCCAGTCCCGTCCGTGGAACAGCTATATCACGCCGAGTCTGGATGGCCGGGTCGGAGCCCGGCCATGAAAACCGGCCCCGACAGTGGCGGGGCCGGCTCTGCGATATTCGTTTCAAACCGCTCAGGCGGCCTTGAACTTGTCCGCATACTGACTGCGGATCTCGGCATACCAAGTCGGCTCCACCGGCCAGGGCCAGAGGTTCTTGAGCGCGTCTCCCGGGAAGGCTTCCTGGAAGATCTTCTTCGCCGCATCCGACAGCAAGGCATCGGCGCCGGTGATGACCGGGTTGTAGCCGGAGCCTTCGGCGAGATGCGCGGACGATTCAGGCGTCTGCAGGAAGTTCAGGAACTCATAGGTCTGGTCGACATTCTTGGCCGACTTCATCAGCGAAGCGCCGTCCACCCAGGCGATGGCGCCTTCCTTGGGTGCGGTGTAGTTGACGGGCTTGCCTTCCTTCTTGAGAGAGATCGGCGGGCCGTCCCAGGTGAGGCCGATCCAAACATCGTTCTCCATGAGGCCCGACTTGGTGTTGTCGGCCGAATCCCAGAACTGCTTGACAAAGGCCTTGTTCTCGATGGCGAAGGCGAGGATCGGATCCCAAAGCTTCTTGAAGGATTCCTCGTCCTTGTAGCCGTCCTTCATGCGGTTGGACGGCATCTTGCCATTGGCGTCCCACCACAGACCGATGCTCAGCAGATAGGAATGCGGACGGCCCTGGACATGGCCCTTGACGCCTTCATCCCACAGCGAGCCATAGGAGAGCTGGGCCGGATCGCCCTTATAGAGATCGGTGCGGTAGGAGATCGCTTCCGAGCCCCACACATGCGGCAGCCAATAGAGGCCGCCTTCCCATTCCCACAGCTCCTTGGCGCTGCCCAGCATCGAGGGAATGATGTTGCCGATGTTCTTGAGCTTGTTGGTGTCGAAGGGCGCCAAGACCGCGAGGTCCTTATATTGCGGAGCGCGGTTCATGGTCGGCGAGCACAGATCGAAGCCTTCGCCGCCCGTCGCCTGGAGCTTGTTGATCTGCTCTTCGTTCTGCGAGAAAGGCGTGGTGTTGACCTTGATGCCGGTCGCCTTCTCGAAATTTGGAATGACGGGGTCCGGATACTCGTCCGACCACATGAGGATCGAGAGCTCACCCGATGAAGACCAGGCACGTTTGAGATAGAGAGGGCTCGTCAGCCCGACCGCTCCGGCGGCGAGGCTCGCCTTGAGCAGGCTGCGGCGGCTTATCTGTGCGGCGCGCACCAGATCCAAAGTCGCCTTTTGGGGATCGTATTTCTTCATCTGCTTCCTCCGAAGTGCCGCGAGACTATTCCCGCGGCACCAATGTAAATGCCCAATTTACGTGGCCGGCAGGTCCGGCTCTTTCTTGATTTCAGTCCAGTATGACGGGCCGATGACTGTCGGGCAATGGGGTTCGGAACCTGGCTCCATGTCCCGGAAGCGGCTGGACCTCAAGGCCGAGCCCTGGCCAGCAGCACGCCATGGCGCCATCTGGATACGGGCAGCGTCGCGACATAGAGAACCGCCATGGTAAGCAATGTGGCCCAGGGCCATTTCAGCAGGCCGAGCGCCAATAGTCCCGCCAAGGCCACCGGCGGCAGAAGCATGAGACGGGATGCCTTGCGGCCAAGGGCTTTGCCCGAAAAGGTCGGCCAGGTGCTGATCATCAGGCCGGCCACCGCTGTCAGCACGCCGAGCGCAAGCCAAGACGCCGCGTCATGGCCGAGAGCGCCCGACAATTGGGCGAGAATGGGGGCGAGCGCCAGGAAGGCGCCGGCGGGTGCCGGAACGCCGGTGAAATAATTCGCCATCCAGGCGGGTGCGTTGGCATCCAATTGCGCCACGTTGAATCGGGCGAGCCGCAAGGCGCAGCAGGTGGCGAGCGCCAGGCAGGGCAGCCATCCGGTCATGCCGAACTGCTCGAGGCCCCAGCAATAGACGATGAAGGCGGGAGCGGCGCCAAAGCTCACCACATCGGCGAGCGAGTCGAGCTCACCGCCGAAGCGCGAGGTGGTGCCGGTCAGGCGGGCGATGCGGCCGTCGCAGGCATCGAGGATGGCGGCGAGGAAGACCGAGAGCACGGCAAGCTCGATGCGGTCCTGCGCGGCGAGCAGAAGGGCGGTCATGCCGGCGCACAGCGAAGCGGCGGTAAAGAGATTGGGCAGCACGAAGCGCAGATCATGCTCCGTCTTGCCGAGCTTGCGGGAAAGCGTTCTCATGGCGTGACGCTCGCTGTCTGCGGTGCGCGCGGCTTGCTTTCGAGCGACTCCGGCTCGCGATAGTCCTGCGTGAGATCGATCGGATGCCAGAGCACTTCCTTGGAGAACAGGCCAAAGATGTCGCCGCTGGTGAAGGCCGGCGCGACTGACGGCCGGGCGAAGAGCGACTCGTCGTAATAGCTCGCGACGTCGGCATGGGTATAACCCATCATTTCGAGAAGGCTCGGCACGATGGTGAAGTGGCTCGCCCAGCCGTGGCTCGAGCGCGCCCCTTCTTCGAGCCTGGCGCGCAGGCCGGGATCGCTCGCAAAAGCGAGCAGCGGAACGAGGCCCTGGCGCGGATCGGGATCCTCGATCGAGCAATGGGTGAGCTGGCCCTCGCGGAGCGCCTGCCCGTGATCGGAGGTATAGACCATCGCCAGATTCGAAAGACCGATGTCCTTGAAGAACCGGTCGAAGAAATGGTCGACCGACCAGGAGATGGCGTTGCGATAGGACGCGATCCGGTGCGGGGTATCGCTGGAACCGCTTTCGATCATGGTCGGACCGAACTTCGCCTGGTCCTTGGGATAGGTCGCATCATAGGGGAAATGCGCGCCGTTCTTGTTGGCGTAGATGAAGACCGGCTGATCACCCTTCAGTTCCTCGGCGATGATGCGCAGGAGCTCGAAATCGGCCTGATCGGGCGTTACATAGTCGAGCGAAACATAGCGATCGATATTGCGGGTCTCCGAGATCGTCATGAAGTTCGTAAGCTTGCCGGGATTCTTCATGATGGCGCCCTGGGCATCGATGAAGACGGTGCGGTACCCGGCCTTCTTGGCATAGCTCCAGATCAGCGGGTTGGTGTTGACGCTGGTCGTGAGATCGCTCCGCCTGGCGCCGCTGCGCAGGATGAAATTGGAATAGTGGCTGCAATTGCCGCCCGACGCCGCCGGACCGAAATCCACGAAATTCGCCTTGAGCGCCGGCAGATCCGGCGTGACCGGGTTGCCGGGAGAAAAATCGAGATAATCGGCGCGAACGCTCTCATCGACCAGCATGAGGATATTCTTCACCCGCGCTTGCGGATCTGGCGTCCACGTCACCTCACCGCGGACCTGGTTTTCCAGGGTCGCGATCTTTCCCGCCGCGAAGGCGGTGACGGAAAGGGGCGCGAATTGCTTCGGCATCGCCTGCTGGCCGCTGCCCGACTTCATCGCCACGATCAGCGCGATTGCGGCGAAGGGCAGAATCGGCAGGACAGCGAGGCGGCCCATCCACAGACGGGCCTTTGCCCTACGCAACGGTGCCGGGAATCCCATGATCAACAGCCCGGCGACCAAGGTGAGGCCGGCCGACATCATCAGATGCCAGCCATAGAAATCCGCCGCCCGTCCGGCTTCCTGGCGGGCGTTCCACAGTGATACAACATCGAATACGGTGAATTCCGACCCGCTGATGCTGTAATAGCCGACGGAGCCTGCGGTCGACACGGCTAGGATCACGGCCCAGAACAGGCGCGAGGACCAGCGCGGCTGAAATGCTGCTACGAAAATGGCGGCAACCGACAGGAGCCACACGCCCAGGAAGGCGATGAGGGTGACGTAGCGATTTTGCGCGACGAGGACGTCGATACGGCCGACAAAGCCGAAATTGGTCAGGGCAATGAATGCCGAAAGCAGGAGAATCTTGAGAAGAACGGCATGATTTGCCAAAAGCCGCACGGCAGACCGGAACATCGCATTCCTCCCACCCAAGGCGCTCGATGACGGTCGGGCTACGGTCGGGTTACAGTTTTGAGACAGTTGGACGACGATTTTGCAAAAGCGGGGCCAGCCCTAGGCTCAGCCTGCGCCCAGGAGAGGACCCAAGAGGTGCCCATAGGCTTTGATGACCTGTCTGCCGCTGCTGCCCGGCGGTTGCGGGAGAGCGGTTCGCCCGACATTGCGGAAGAGAGCGGCTGGGCCTGCGCTTGGCTTGCGGCCTGCGCCTATCCGGGGGTCGAGCTCCTGCTCGAAGCCCTCGATGCGACGCCGCCTGAGGCTCGTCATCCGGTCCTCGAAGCGGACGTCCTTGGCCTCGATCTGGGGAACATTTCCTGTGTCTTCCTTGGCCCTCCTGTCGCCCGGATGGTCGAGCCGCAGGGCCGGCTCTTCCTGCGTAATGTCCACCATGGGCTCTATCTCCTGCCCTTCTCGGTCAAGGCCAATATCGGCATCGGCTGCCCGGTCGATCCGGCCTTCGCGCTGGGCGGCGAGCGGACAAAGAACCCATATGAGGAAAAGCTCGCTTTGGCCCGGCAGGCCGGCATCGTGGTGGCCGAGCCTCTGTGGCAGCGCCTGGCGGGCTGAAAAATCTGTCACATTCGCCGGGATTGTGCTATTAATATATCGTTATACGATATAACTGGATCACGATGATGGACAAGCCCGTCGAGAACAGATTTTCACCGGCCTCCGACCGGCATCGCCGGGTCGGGCTCGGAATCTCCGAGGCCCAGCTCGCAAACGAAGTCGGCATCAGCGTCGCACGCCTTCATGAATATGAAGCGCGGCCGGCGGACGCCTATGACATCGGCCTTCATCTCAGGATCAGCCAGGTCCTGGATCGCTGCGAAAGACGGCAGAAGGGCCAGAATGATTTTTGGCTGATCTGAGTCTCGCCTTGGAAGAAGCGAGGGGCTTTGCCGCTGCGCTCCCTGCGCATGCCGGCCAATATTTGCAGCTGAGGGAATCAAAGGCTAGAAGCATGCTCCCTCGGAGCAAATCCCGCCAAAGTCTCCCGACTTTGGCGATAAGGATTTGCTCCAACATAATAATTTGGCGCGAATCCTTTTCGGCGAGGTGGAGTCCACCTCGCCGGGAAGCGCGCTAAGGAGTAACGCATGGCCGGGCCGCTTAAGAACATCCGTATTCTCGATCTCACACGCGTGCTGGCCGGCCCCTGGGCGACGCAGATTTTTGCCGATTTCGGCGCCGAGGTGATCAAGGTCGAGAAGCCCGGCGAAGGCGACGACACGCGCGGCTGGGGCCCGCCCTTCGTCACCAACCCGGACGGATCGCGCGGCGATGCCGCCTATTATCTCTCCGCCAACCGCGGCAAGCAGTCGGTCGCGATCGACATGACGAAACTCGAAGGCCAGAAGCTCCTGCGTGAGCTTGCGGCCAAGTCCGACATCGTCATGGAGAACTTCAAGGTCGGCGGCCTCAAGAAATACGGCCTCGATTATGCGAGCCTGAAGGCGATCAATCCAAAGATCATCTATTGCTCGATCACCGGTTTCGGCCAGACGGGCCCCTATGCGCAGCGCGCCGGCTATGACTTCATGATCCAGGGCATGGGCGGCATCATGTCGATCACCGGCCAGCCGGACGGGACACCCGGCGCCGAGCCGGTCAAGACCGGTGTCGCCTTCGCCGATGTGTTCACCGGACTTTACGCAACGATCGGCGTGCTGGCGGCACTTCATCACCGCGACCGGACGGGCGAAGGGCAATATCTCGACCTCGCTCTGCTCGACACCCAGGTCGCCGTCCTCGCCAACCAGGCGCTCAATTTCCTGGTCGGCGGCAAGGCACCCAGGCGCCTCGGCAACGCCCATCCCAATATCGTGCCTTATCAGACCTTCGCCACCGAGGACGGCTTCATCATCATCGCGGTCGGCAATGAGCGGCAGTTCCGCGAATATACGAAGATCGCGGGCGTGCCCGAGATTGCCGATGATCCGCGCTTCCGCTCCAACAGCGACCGCGTCCACCATCGCGAGGCGCTCATAGCGCTCCTCACCGAGCCGATGACTCGGCGCAAGACCGCGGAATGGATCGAAGCCTTGGAGGCCGCCGCCGTGCCCTGCGGGCCGATCAACACGATCGACCAGGTCTTCGCCGACCCCCAGGTCAATGCGCGCGGCCTCAGTGTCACGCTGACCCGCGAGGACGGCACCGAGACGCCAGGGGTCGCCAATCCGGTCAGGTTCTCGGCGACACCGATCGAATACGCAAAAGCGGCACCTCGCCTGGGAGATGCGACAGAAGATGTCCTCAGCAGGGTCCTCGGCCTCACGGCGGGCGACATCGCGAAGCTTCGAGATTCGGCCTCCATCGGCTAAATGTCGCTTTCGGACGGACCTGACGAGTGAGGAAAGGTCATAGAACTGCCATGGCTAATCTGGTGATCACCTATTGGCGCGACATTCCTTCCGCCGTCTCGGTCAAGGCCGGACGCAAGGAGGAGAAGCGCATGCTCGCCGACCGCTTCCAGGAAGCGATCGACATGGCCGCCATGCGCGGCGGGGCTTCCGATACCGACGCCTATCTCGCCGACTGGCGGCGCGCCGATCCGGTCGCCGTCGGCGATGATCTCATGGCGGAGGCCGACAAGGCCAAGGCCGAGATCGAACAGGCCTATGACAAAGAACGGCTCAAAGCCCTGATCGCCAATGGCGGCGCGGCAAAATCCTGAACCTCACCCCCGTTTCGAGGACAAAGATGACCCAGACCCTTATCGCTTCTGAAAAAAAGCAATTCCTGATCGGCTTCGAGCGCCCCTTCTGCGTCATCGGCGAGCGCATCAACCCCACCGGTCGCAAGAAGCTCGCGGCCGAGATGCAGGCCGGCAATTTCGAGACGGTGATCAAGGACGCCCTTGCCCAGACCGAGGCCGGCGCCAATGTGCTCGACGTCAATGCCGGCGTCACCGCGGTCAATCCCAATGAGACCGAGCCGCCGCTGCTCAAGCAGACGATCGAGATCGTGCAGTCGGTCACCGACCTGCCGCTCTGCATCGACTCATCGGTGTCGGCCGCCCTCAAGGTCGGCCTCGAGACCGCCAAGGGCCGACCGCTGGTCAATTCGGTGACCGGCGAGGAAGAGAAGCTCGAAGCCATCCTGCCGCTGGTCGCCAAATACAACGTGCCGGTGGTCGCCATCTCCAATGACGAGAGCGGCATCTCGGAAGATCCCGATGTGCGCTTCGAAGTGGCGAAGAAGATCGTGCAGCGCGCCGCCGATTTCGGCATCAAGCCGGAAGACGTCGTCGTCGATCCCCTGGTCATGCCGATCGGCGCCATGGGCACGGCCGGCCAGCAGGTGTTCCGCCTGGTGCGGCGCCTGCGCGAGGAGCTGAAAGTGAACACGACCTGCGGGGCCTCGAACATCGCCTTCGGTATGCCGAACAGGCGCGTGCTCACCGGCTATTTCCTTGCCATGGCGGCGTCGCACGGCATGACCTCGGCGATCATGAATCCGCTCCATGACGAAGACATGCATGCTATCCTGGCGGCCAACGTCCTTAACGGCACCGACCGGAACTGCAAAGTGTGGACGAACAAGTTCCGCGAAATGTCGACTCCCGCCGCGGTTTCGCAAGCCGTCGGCGATGGATTGCCCGGCGCCTCCGGTGAAGATGTCGAATCCCGCCGCCGGGCGCGCGAGGAGCGGCGCCGGCGCCGTGGATAGGTGATATGGCCGACACCAGAAGTGATGCCCTGATCGTTTTCACGCCGTCCGGCAAGCGCGGACGCTTCCCGATCGGCACGCCGGTGCTGCAGGCGGCCCGCTCGCTCGGCGTCGATATCGATTCCGTTTGCGGCGGGCGCGCCATTTGCGGGCGCTGCCAGATCACCATCGGCGAGGGCGAATTCGCCAAGCACGGCATAAGATCGAGCGTCTCGCATCTCAGCGAATTCTCCGCCGTCGAGAAGCGCTATGACGACAAGCGCGGCCTTCTCGCCGGCCGCCGCCTCTCCTGCCAGACCAAGCTCTTGGGCGATGCCGTCATCGACGTGCCGCCCGAAAGCCAGGTGCACAAGCAGGTGGTGAGGAAGCGCGCCGAGGCGCGCGCCATCGACATGCATCCGGCGACCCGCCTCCATTACATCGAGGTGGAAGAGCCCGACATGCACAAGCCCTCCTCCGATCTCGAGCGCGTCTATCGCGCCCTCGAGGAGCAGTGGGATGTGAAGAATGTCTCGGCCAGCCTCGCCATCATCCAGAACCTGCAAAAGGTGCTGCGCCAGGGCGAATGGAAGATCACCGTCGCCGTGTTCTCGCGCCCCGCCGGCGGCGGCAATGTCATCACGGCGATCTGGCCCGGCTATCACGACAGCGCCTTCGGCCTTGCCATCGACGTCGGCTCGACCACCATCGCGGCGCATCTGTGCAATCTCTCGACCGGCGAGGTCGCTGCCTCCTCCGGCCTCATGAATCCGCAGATCCGCTTCGGCGAAGACCTCATGAGCCGCGTCTCCTATGTGATGATGAATCCGGGCGGCGAGAAGGAAATGACCGCGACCGTGCGCGAGGCGCTGAATACCTTGGCGGCCCAGGTCGCCCAGGAAGCTTCGATCGAGAAGACCGACATTCTCGAAGCCGTGCTGGTCGGCAATCCGGTCATGCATCATCTCTTCCTCGGCATCGATCCGACCGAGCTCGGGGGCGCGCCCTTCGCGCTCGCCACCGGGCTCTCGGTGACACGGCCCGCCCGCGAGCTCGATCTCGACCTCAATCACGGCGCGCAAGTCTATGTGCTGCCCTGCATCGCGGGCCATGTCGGCGCCGACACCGCGGGCGTGGTCTTGTCGGAATCGCCGCAATATTCCGAAGACAACATGCTCATCGTCGATGTCGGCACCAATGCCGAGATCGTGCTCGGCTCCAAGCACCGCTTGCTGGCCTGCTCGTCACCGACCGGCCCCGCTTTCGAGGGCGCCCAGATCACGTGCGGGCAGCGCGCCGCCCCCGGCGCGATAGAACGTATCCGCATCGATCCCGAGACGCTCGAACCGCGCTATCGGGTGATCGGCTCCGATCTCTGGTCGGACGAGCCGGGCTTCGAGGACGCGGTCGCCTCGACCGGCGTCACCGGCATTTGCGGCTCCGGCATCATCGAAGTCATCGCCGAAATGTATCTTGCCGGCATCATCAATCAGGACGGTCTGGTCGATGGCGCGATGGCGGAACGGTCGCCGCGCATCAGGCCGCATAAGCGCACTTTCACCTATGTGGTGCGCGACGGCGAGCCCTTCATCGCCATCACCCAGAACGATGTGCGCGCCATCCAGCTCGCCAAGGCCGCCCTTTATGCCGGCACGCGGCTGCTCATGGACAAGCTCGGCATCGACCATGTCGACCGCATCCGCCTCGCCGGCGCCTTCGGCAGCCATATCGACGTCAAATTCGCGATGATCCTGGGGCTCATTCCCGATTGTCCGCTCGATAAGGTGCAGTCGGCCGGCAACGCGGCGGGCACGGGTGCGCGTATAGCACTTCTCAACACCAAGGCGCGCGATGAGATCGAGCATGTCGTCAGGCGCATCGAGAAGATCGAGACGGCGGTCGAGCCTCTGTTCCAGCAGCATTTCGTCGAGGCGATGGCCATCCCGCACAAGACGGCGGTCTTCGCCAATCTCGCCAAGGAAGTGAAGTTCCCGGCGCCCAAGATCATCACGCCGCCGGAAGCCGATGGCGGTGAGCGGCGCCGGCGCCGCAGAGGCTGACATGTCGCAAGCGGAAGATCCCACGAGCGTCGTCCAACGTCAGTTGGACGCCTACAATGCTCATGATATGGAAGCGTGGCTCGCCACCTATGCGCCTGACGCTAGGCAATATGAATATCCGGACAAGCTGCTGGCGGAGGGCCATGATGCCATCCGTGCACGGATGACCACGCGCTTCCAGGATCCTGATCTGCACGCGCATCTCAAATCGCGGATCGTGCTCGGCAATACCGTGATCGATCATGAGCATGTCGCGCGAACCTTCCCGGAAGGGCCGGGCCATGTCGAGATGGTGGCGATCTATCAGGTCACGGCCGGGCACATAGGTCTAGCGACATTCATCATCGGTGATAAGAAACTCTCGTAGATCGCCGCTCAGCGCGGCAAGCTCTTCGTTCCGAGCTCGTTGCGCCGCCAGGACGAGGGCGCGACGCCGGTCGAGCGCTTGAATTCGCGGCTGAAATGATAGACGTCGCAAAAGCCGCAGCGCTCGGCCACCTCGGCAAGGCTCCTGCCGCCGACGAGCAGCGACTGGGCCTGCATCAATCGCTCGCGGATGAGCCACTGGCGCGGGCTGGTGCGCAGATGCTTGCGGAACAGGCGGCGGATCTGCGACGACCCGAGGCGGGAGACTTGGCTCAGATCCTCGGCCTCCCAGGAAAGCTCCAGATTTGCGCGCATGGCATTGATCGTCGCCGCCAAGGCCGGCGGCAGCTCCCGCGAGCCGTTGCCCGAGAGGCTGCGGTCGATCATGGTCAGGAATTCCGCGACAAGCTGGTTGAGGCGCAGATCGAGCCCCGGATCGCGCCGCCGCATGGTGGCGAAGAGCCGGTCGAACCAGGCGACGAGATTGACGCTTTCGGCGATTGTGGCCTTGGGAAAGGCGTCGCCGAACAGTTTCCGGCGCAGCTCGGCGAGATTGGGACCGTCGAGCCGGAACCACAGCACCGTCCAGGGCTCTGCCTCATCGGCCGAATGTCCATGGCGCGTCTCATTGGCGATCCAGGCCAGCTCGCCCGCCCCGATGGGCTGGCGCTCGCCCAGCGTCTCCACCGTGCCGGCGCCTGAAAGGCAATAAAGAATGTCCTGGCCCGGATGAGACGCCCGCATGACGCGGTAATCGGGCGCCGCCTCGACCTTGCCGGCCCTGAGCACGCTCGCCGCGGCCTTCGTCCAGCCGGGCTCCGGAACATAATGCAGGCTTTCGAGAAAGACGCTCTGGCGCATGCGCGTTTTATACAAAAAATGAGTCCCGTTTGTCCATTTCCCACCGGACATGCCGCGCATAGGATGCCCGCCAGACATTCGAAAACACGAGCGAAACAAGGTTTTTCAGGAGATTTCGCTCCTGTGAGGGAGATAGCCGATGCTCGGACTGACGCAAGCTGAAGCCAAGGACTATGCGCGCGACGGCTACATCATCCGCAAGGGCCTGTTGAGCGAGGAAGAGGTCGCCGATTTTCGTGGCCATGCGCGCCAGCAGCTCGAGGCCGAGAAGAAGACCGGCGCCATCATGGCCAAGGGCGACAAGGAGGGCAAAACCACCCTCCTCAAGATGTGGACCAAGGCCGAGGACGACAAATACGGCCTCCTTGCACGCGACGAGCGCATGGTCGGCCTCGCGGAGGCCGCGATCGGCAAGCCCATCTATCTCTACAGCCACAAGATGACGATGAAGCAGCCCAATGAAGGCGGCGCCTGGGAGTGGCACCAGGATTTCGGCTACTGGTATAATTACGGCTGCCTCGCCCCCGATATGATGAGCATCTATATCGCCCTCGACAAGGCGACGCGCGAGAATGGCTGCCTGCAGGTGCTGAAGGCGACGCACAAGCTCGGCCGCCTCAATCATATCCGCGAGAACGACCAGACCAATGTCGAGCAGGAGCATCTCGATGCGGCGCTCAAGCGCTTCGAGCATGTCTATGTCGAGATGGAGGCCGGCGATGCCCTGGTGTTCGACGGCAATCTGCTGCATCGCTCGGACGCCAACCGCTCCGACACGTATCGCTGGGGCTATATCTGCTCCTATAACGCCGTCGAGAACGCGCCGTTCAAGAAGGTGCGCGAATACGGCAATTTCGATGAATTGAAGAAAGTGCCGGCGGGCTCGTTCCGCATGGCGTCTTGAGGCCGAAGCCGGGCGACGCCCGGATCATAGCCGGACCCGCGCAAGCGGCCGGAGGGGAGGACAGGATGACCGATACGGTCAGGACCGGTGCGCGCGCACCTGCCATGGACCGCATTTCAGTGTCGGGGCTCTTGCGCGCACGCGAAACCGGCGTGTTTCTCGCGCTCGTCGTCCTATGCCTGTTCCTGACCTTCGCCACCGACGGCTTCCTGACCTCGATCAACCTGCTCAATGTCGGGCGCCAGATCTCGCTCCTCGGCATCATGGCGGTCGGCATGACCTTCGTCCTGATCTCGGGCGAGGTCGACCTTTCCGTCGGATCGAACTACGCGCTCTCCGGGCTTGCCACCGGCATGCTCATCATCGCTGGCTGGGGCCTCTTGCCCGCCCTCTGCGTCGGCCTCCTCACCGGCATGGCGATCGGCCTCATCAACGGCGTCCTCTCGACCTATGGCCGGCTCCCCTCGCTCATCGCGACGCTCGGCATGCTCTCGGTGGTGCGTGGTGCCGCTCTCATCCTCACCAACGGCCAGCCGGTCACCGTCAATGTCCGCAACGGTGCTGATCCTTCGGTGCTCGAGACCTTCAGCTTCATCGGCCAGGGCTATCTCTTCGGCGTCGTGCCGATGCAGCTCGTTTTCTTCATCATCATCGCCGCCCTCGCCTGGGTGGTGCTGTCCTGCACCAATTTCGGCTTCCGCGTCTTCGCCGTCGGCGGCAGCGCCAAGGCGGCGCGGGTATCCGGCATCTCGATCAACAGCGTGAAGATCTGGGCCTTCGTGCTGATGGGCGCGCTCTCCGCCTTCGCCGGCATACTGAGCCTCGCCTTCCTGCCCAGCGGCCAGGCCGGGCGCACCGGGCTCGGCCTCGAGCTCGACGTGATCGCCGCCACCATCGTCGGCGGCGCCTCTCTGTCGGGCGGCGAAGGCACCATTCTCGGAACCATTCTCGGCGTCCTGATCATCGGCGTCATGCGCAACGGCCTCGTGCTGATGGGCGTCTCGCCCTTCGTGCAGGAGCTGATGATCGGTCTCGTCATCATCATCGCCGTCGGCATCGACAAATGGACAACCCACCGGCGCGCCTGATGGCGATCGGCTTTTATCCAAAGGGAGGACTATCCAGATGAAACTAAGACACGTCATCCTCGCCACGGCGCTCTGCCTGTGGCCGTTGCAGCAGGCGGCAGCCGAATCCAAGCTCGCCGACTTCCCCCTGGCCGAGCGCATCAAGAGCAAGGTCGCGGCCGGCCAGCCCCTCGACATCTATGTCTCCTATCATGATGTCTCCAACGAATTCGCGCCCTTCATGAAAGCGGGCGTCGAGCGTGCTGCCACCGAAGACAAGGTCAATGCCAAATTCATCGGCCCCGTCGGCGCCGATGCCGACGGCCAGATCAGCGAGATCGAGACGCTGATGAGCAAAATGGACGGGCTCGCCATCTCCTCCGTCTCGACCGACGCACTGGCGCCGGTGATCGACCGCGTGCTCGCCGCCGGCATCCCGGTCGTCACCTTCAACACCGACAATCCCGACAGCAAGCGCCTCGCTTTTGCCGGCCAGGATCTGGTCCAGTCGGGCCGCGAGGCAGGCAGCCTCATGGCGAAAGTGCTGAACGGCAAGGGCAAGGTCATCATCACCACCATCGATGCCGCCGCGCAGTGGTCGATCGACCGCGAGAAGGGAGCGCGCGAGGCGCTGCAGAAGGAGAGCGGCATAGAGGTCGTGCAGACGCTCAATACCGGCACCGATCCACAGAAGATCTATTCGGCGATCGAGAACGCCATGCTCGCCAATTCCGACATCGACGGTATCCTGTCGCTCGAATGCTGCTCGACGCCGGCGGCGGGCACCTGGGTCGAGCGCAACAAGGCCTCCGACAAGGTGAAGGTCGTCGGCTTCGATCTCCTCGACCAGACGGTGCAGCTCGTCGAGAGCGGCAATATCCAGGCGACGATCGACCAGGCGCCCGAGCGCCAGGGCTTCGAGGCGGTCAATCTCATCGTCAAATTCGTGAAGGGCGAGCCGATCGATAATCTCGACACCGGTGTCGGCGTCTACACCAAGGACAACATCGCCGAAGTCACCAAGAAGAAGTAACTCAACCTTCCCCTTCTCCCGTCCGAAGGATGGGAGAAGGTGGCCGAAGGCCGGATGAAGGCTCTTCTGAGTGAACGGAATGTCTCGGACAAAGAGCCCTCACCCGCCCTGTCGGGCACCCTCTCCCATTGCTGCGCAACGGGAGAGGGGGAAACGGTGGAGACACCTCATATTCGGCAAGTGATGAGCGATCACCAACAGCGAGAACCGATCGTCAGGATTTCCGGGGTGACCAAGAGGTTCCCCGGCGTCCTGGCGCTCGACCATATCGAGGTCGCTTTCCGCGCCGGCGAGGTGCACGCCGTGATCGGCGAGAATGGTGCTGGCAAGTCGACGCTGATGAATATCCTGGCGGGCGACCTTCAGCCCAATGACGGCCAGATCTTCATCGACGGCAAGCCTGCCATCATCGCCTCTCCCTTGGCGAGCCGGGCCCATGGCATCACCGTCGTCTATCAGGAGCTGGCGCTCTGCTCGACGCTCAGCATCGCCGAGAACATCATGATGCCGGACATGGCGGCGCGCTCCGTCGCGACCTTCGTGCCGCGCGAGGAAATGCGGCGCGAGGCGCGCTTCGCTCTGGCACGGCTCGGCATGGGCCATCTCGATCCCGACACCAAGGTCGGCCGGCTCAGCGTCGCCGAGGCGCAACTGGTCGAGATCGCCCGCGCCATCCGCCAGAAGGCGCGCCTCCTGGTGCTGGACGAGCCGAACTCCGCCCTTTCCACGCGCGAAAGCGAGCGCCTGTTCGAGGTGGTGCGGCAGCTGAGCGGCGAAGGTGTCGCGGTCATCTATGTCTCGCATCACCTCGATGAGGTGCTCGATATCGCCCACCGCATCACCGTGATGCGCGACGGGCGCACCATCGAGACCATGGTCAATGACAATGTCCCGCAGGAGCGGCTGATCCGCGCCATGGTCGGTCGCGAACTGGGCTCCGCCAAGCCCTGGTCGGCGCAGCATTCCTCGCGCGACGCACCCGTTGTCCTCGCGGTCGACAGCCTCACGGCGCCGGGGCTCGAGGGCATCAGCTTCACGGTGCGCTCGGGCGAGATCCTCGGCATTGGCGGCCTGCCCGATTCCGGCAAGGACCGTCTCGGCGACGTGCTCTTCGGCCTTTCGGCGCGCTCAGGCAGGATCGCGGTCGACGGCCAGGATCTGCCGGCCGCCAATCCCTCGGCCTCGATCCGCCACGGCATGGCCTATGTCCCCGCCGACCGGCGGGGCGCCGGCGCCCTTCTCGCCATGAGCGTCGCCGACAATGTCGTCTCCGCCGCCTTGAAGCAGTTCTCGCTGTCGGGCTTCCTGCGCCGGGCCCGGATCAAGCGTGCCGCGCGCGCCCAGGTGGCGCGGCTCGACGCCCGGATCTCGCATCTCGGCCAGAAGCTCGCGACCCTCTCGGGCGGCAACCAGCAGAAGATTATCCTGGGCCGCAGCCTCGTCACCAATCCCCGCCTCCTCGTGCTGCACGAGCCGACACGCGGCATCGATGTCGGCGCCAAGGCCGAGATCTATTCCATCCTGCGGCAGATCGCCGGCGAAGGTGTCGCGATCATCATGATATCCTCCGAGATGCCGGAGCTGGTCCTGAACGCCGAGCGCGTGCTGGTGCTCCGCGCCGGCCGGCTCAGCGAGGAATTGACCGGGACCGATATCAATGAAGAAGCCATCCTGGCGCGCGCCATGGCATCGTGAGGTATAGAGAGTGACTGCCCCCAAGATCACGATCGTCGGAAGCTTCGCCGTGGGTCTCACCATCCGCGCGCCGAAGCTCCCCATTTTCGGCGAGACCATGCTCGGCACCGATTTCGACATGGGGCCTGGCGGCAAGGGCTCGAACCAGGCGGTGGCGACGGCGAGGCTCGGGGCGCGCTCGTCGCTCGTCGCCATTCTCGGCACCGACAAGCTCGCCGGCATCGCCACCGACCTCTATGCGGCCGAGGGCGTCGACACCGAATTCGTGACCTCGCAGAGCGAGCGCCCGACCGGCGTCGGCTTCATCATCCTCAATGACAAGGGCGAGAATTTCATCATCCTCGACATGGGCGCCAATGAGCTCATGGACGCGAAATCCGTCGACCTGGCGGAATCCCGGATCGCCGAGAGCGACGTCGTGATGACCGTTCTCGAAGTGCCGACTGAAGCGGCCGCCCGCGCGATGGAGCTCGCCCGTTTGCGTGGCGCCCGCACCATCCTCAACCCGGCGCCGGCGCGGGCCTTGCCGCCCGGGATCTTCGCTTCCGTCGACTATCTGACGCCGAATGAAAGCGAATTGCGCATCCTGCTCGGCCTTCCGGCTGACGATCCGCGCTCCTCGCGCGAATTGGCGGCGGAATTACGCCGGCGCGGGGTGCGCAATGTCGTCGTGACGCTGGGCCGCCAGGGCGCCCTCATCCTCACCGACGATCTCGACCAGATGGTGCCGGCCGTGCCGGTCGATGTCGTCGACACCACGGGCGCCGGCGATGCCTTCAATTCAGGCTTCGCGGTGGCGCTCGCCGAGGGACGCGACATCGTCGATGCCGTGCGCTTCGGCGTCGTCTGCGGCGCCCTTGCCTGCACCAGGCTCGGCGTCATCCCGAGCCTCGCCCAGCGCGCTGAGGCCGATGCCATGTATGAGAAAGCCTGCAAAACCGTATGGAAGGACCACCCGTGAACCGCAACCGACTGCTCAATGCCGAACTCAGCCATGCCATCGCGCTCATGGGCCATGGCGATCTGATGATTGTTTGCGATGCGGGCTTTCCCATCCCCTCCTCGGCCTGGCGCATCGATCTCGCCATCGCGCCCGATCTGCCCGATCTCGAGACCGTGCTCACGCCGATCGCCGCCAATCTGATCTGCGAGCGCGTCGGCTATGCCGACACTTTGCCGAAGCACAATCCGCGCCTTCTCGCCAAGGTGCAGCGCATCTTCGAAGGCGCCGATTTCGAGACCGCCAGGCATGAGACGATCCTGACCGAGATGGCGGCAAAGGCCAAGGTCATCGTGCGCACCGGCGCCTTCGATCCCTGGGGCAATATCCTGCTCTATTCCGGCGTCGACGTACCGGCCTGGTTCTCCAAGGAAGGCACGGTTCCACCCGACTACTATGCGAAGAAGATGAAGAAGTAGCGCCTCCATGCCGCGCATCTTCGATTTCGGCGGCCGCGAGGTGGAGCGCAGCCTGACGGTCGCCGATCTCCGCCAACTCAAAGGCAGCGGGCGGCATGTCGCGCAAGTGACCGCCGAGACGGCCGAGGAAGCGGCAGCGGCGGAAGCCGCCGGCATCGAGATGGTGATCTGCCGGGCCGCCAATGTGCCGCGCCTGCGCGAGGGATCGAAGCGCGTCTTCGTCACCGCCGCCCTGGGCTTTGCCGAGGCGATCACCGATGACGAGATCCTGCGTAGCGCTTTCGCCGCCGTCACCGGCGGGGCCGATGCGGTTCTCACCAGCCGCAGCGCTGAGGCCGTTCGGCTCATCGCCCGCGAGCAGATCCCGGTGATGGGGCATCTGGGCCTCGTGCCGCGCAAGTCCACCTGGATGGGCGGCATGCGCGCGGTCGGCAAGACGGCCAAGGAAGCTGCCGAGCTGTGGGACCGGTTCCGGGGGTTGGAAGATGCTGGCGCCTTTGCCGCCGAATGCGAGGTCATCGCGGCCGACGTCATGGCCGAGATCAACAAGCGCACCTCGCTCGTCACCGTCTCCTTGGGCTCCGGACCTTCCGCGGATGTGATCTTCCTCTTCACTTCCGATATCTGCGGCGAGAGCCAGCGCCTGCCCCGCCATGCGCGCGCCTGGGGCGATGTCAAAAGGCTACAGGATCAGGTCAAGCAGGAACGCCTCGCGGCGCTCAAGGGATTTCGCGGCGCCGTCGCCGCAGGCGATTTCCCGGCCAAGGGCGAAGTGGCCGCCATTCCGGCAGACGAGCTCGAGGCCTTCCGGCTCAGGCTTGAAAACGGCTCGTGATGAAATCGCGCAAGGCGCGCGCCGCCGGCGTCAGGGGATCGCCCTTCGCCCAGGCGAGCAGGATGCGCTGCGCCGGCAGCTTGTCGGAAATCGGCCTTATGGCGAGTTTGCGCCCGTCATAGCTGCGGTCGGATTTGGGCCGCGTATAGGCGACCGCAATGCCGAGACCGTTCGCCACCATGCTGCGCTGGAGTTCGAAAGATGAGGCGCGCGCCGCCACGTCGACCTCCAGGCTCACGGCCTTGAACAGCGCCACGATATGCTGCCAGCTCAGCGCCTGGTCGGTGAGGATCAAGGGGTGCCGGGCCAGATCGGCGAGCGAGACGGCCGCCTTTCGCGCCAGCGGATGACTGTCAGGCAGCATCGCATGGGGATGCAATTCGATGAGGGTCTGGCGCTCGATGCCGGATCCGAGACCCAGATCGTAAGTGAGCGCCAGGTCGATCGAACCTTTGCCGAGTTGCGCGGCCAGCTCGTCGAAGCCCGCGTCACGGAAATCGACCGTGATCGCCGGCATCGCCTTGCGAAACCGGCTGATGAGTGCGGGGACATAATAAGGGGCGAGATCGGTGAAGCAGCCGAGAGTCGCCTGGCCCGATGCCGCCTCCGCCGCCTGGCCGAGGCGAGAGAGCCTCCGAGCCTCTTCCAACAGGGCGCGTGCGTCGCGTATGAAAGCCGACCCGAAGGAGGTGAGCTCGACGCCCTCGCCCTTGTGGCGCACGAACAGCTTGCGGCCCAAATGCACCTCGATCTGGGCAATAGCGACCGAGATCGAAGGCTGCGACACATGCAGGCTCTCCGCGGCTTGCGTGACATTGCCGGCATCGGCGGCCGCCACCGCATAGCGCAGCTGCTTGAGCGTCAGAGATAGGCTTTCCTGATGTGCCATATTATCAAACATTATTTTACTTGATGTTTGGCGGCATGCAACGGTCCTCCGCGAGACATGGAGGACCCGATGGGCAAATATGTGAGCGCCGATGAGATCGCCGATTACCAGCGTGACGGCGTCGTCTGCATCAAGGGGCTGTTCAAGGACTGGGTGCCCACGATCGGCGAAGGCATCGAGCGCAATATGCGCGAGCCCAGCCAATATGCGGCCGAGAACCTCAAGCCCGGCGAAGGCGGCCGCTTCTTCGACGATTACTGCAACTGGGAGCGCATCCCGGAATTCACCGAGATCATCCGCAAGTCGCCCGCCGCCCAGGCCGCGGCCGAGCTCATGCAGTCGAAGACGGCGCAGATCTTCCACGACCATGTGCTGGTCAAGGAGCCCGGCACGTCGAAGCCCACGCCCTGGCACCAGGACGCGCCCTATTATTTCGTCGACGGCGAGCAGACGGTAAGCTTCTGGGTGCCGGTGGAGCCGGTGAAGGAAGCAGCGCTGCGCTGCATCGCAGGCTCACATAAGTGGCCCAGGATGGTGCTGCCGGTGCGCTGGCTGTCGGAGCAGAATTTCTATGCCGGCGAGCATGACTATATCCCGGTGCCCGATCCCGACGCCGAGCCCGGCAAATACAAGGTGGTCGAATGGCAGATGGAGCCCGGCGATGCCGTCGCCTTCCACTACAAGACCGTGCATGGCGCCCGCGGCAACAATTCCGACCGCCGGCGGCGCGCCTTCTCCATGCGCTGGGTCGGCGATGACGCGCATTATGTCACGCGGCCCGGCCGCACCTCGCCGCCCTATCCGGGCCACGACATGAAGGACGGCCAGCGCCTGCGCGAGGACTGGTTCCCGGTGATCTGGCGGCAGTGAACAAGGGGGCCGTCTCCTGCGGCTTACCTGAGCGACTCGACCTCCAATTCGGACCGGGCATCTTGCTTTCGCCATCCCCTATGCTAGGTTACATGTAACCTAGCTGGAGAATTGCTCATGCCGCCCGTCTCAAGACCGAAGCCATCCCGCGAGAAGGTGAGGAAGCACCGCGAGCGTTTGCGGCGGCTGGGCCTTCGTCCCATTCAGATCTGGGTTCCGGACATGCGCTCTCCTGCCTTCAAGTTGCAAGCCCATCGTCAGTCGCTGGCAGTGGCGCGGAGCCGCCAAGGCAATGACGATCAGGCCTTCATCGATGCGATTTCAGATTTGGTTCAATAGATGAAGAGAGGCGAGATCTGGACTGCCTCCCCAGGCCAGTCCTATGCAGGAAAGCCCCGTCCGGTCGTCATTGTGCAGGACGGTAGCTTTGATGCCACTGCGTCCATAACCATCTGCGCCTTCACGACCGACGACACGGATGCGCCGTTGTTCCGGGTGCCGGTCGCACCCAGCGAGCACAACGGGTTGCGGGCAGTTTGCCGCCTGATGGTCGACAAGGTCACTACGATACCAAAGACGAGGCTCGGGTCGCGTATTGGAAAACTGGAAGACGAAAGCATGCTGCAGCTGAACCGAGCGCTGCTCGTCTTTCTCGGGCTCGCAGTATCGCCACAAACAAGCCGGAGTTGAGATGAGAAAGGTTCGGCAACGGCGCGATCGTCAGATCGCGCCGTCGCGCGCGAGCTCGTCCATCACCTGGCGGACCGCGGCTTCGGCGATCGCGACGATCTCATCGACCTCTTCGCGCGTCGTGACCAGCGGCGGCGCGAAACCCAATATGTCGCCATGCGGCATGGCGCGCGCGATAAGGCCCTTGTCGCGCGCCGCCTTGGAGATGCGGGCGCCCACCTTGAGCCCGGCATCGAAGCGGGTCCTCTTCGCGCGGTCGCCCACGAATTCGATTGCGCCGAGGAGGCCGACGCCCCGCACCTCGCCGACGATCGGCAATTGCGCGAAGCTCGCTTTGAGCCGCTCCTGGAAATAGCCGCCGACATCGCGCGCTTTGCCCGGCAAGTCCTCCGTCTCGACGATGTCGAGCACCGCATTGGCCGCGGCGGCGCCGATCGGATGGCCGGAATAGGTATAGCCATGCGAGAAGCTGCCGATGCGGTCGGCCGCTTCCTCGAGCACCTTGTAGACCTTCTCGCCGACGATCGCGCCCGACAGCGGGAAATAGCCCGAAGTCAGGCCCTTCGCCACCGTGATGAGATCGGGCTCGATGCCGTAATGATGCGAGCCGAACATCGATCCGACGCGGCCGAAGCCGGTGATGACCTCATCCGCGATGAGCAGCACGTCATGCTTCCTGAGGACGGGCTGGATCGCCTGCCAATAGCCTTCCGGCGGCGGCGTGATGCCGCCGGTGCCGAGCACCGGCTCGCCGATGAAGGCGCCGACCGTGTCGGGACCTTCGCGCTCGATGAGCGCGTCGAGTTCGGCGGCACGCCGCTTCGAGAAATCGCGCTCGCTCTCCCCCGGCTCTGCCCCCCAATAATGGTGCGGCGAGCCGGTATGCAGAATGCCGGGCAGCGGCAGGTCCATGTGATCGTGATAAAAGGACATGCCGGTCATCGAGCCCGAGACGACGCTGCAGCCGTGATAGCCGCGCTCGCGCGAGATGATTTTCTTCTTCTTCGGCTTCCCGCGCAGATTGTTGTAATACCAAACCAGCTTGGCCTGCGTCTCATTGGCATCCGATCCCGACATGCCGAAGAACACCTTGCTCATCCGGCCGGGCGCCATCTTGACGAGCCGGCCCGACAGCGTCGCGAGCTCGTCCGTCGTATGAGCCGCATAGGAGTGATAGTAGGCGAGCCTGTAGGCCTGACGGGCGATCGCTTCCGCGACCTCCGTGCGCCCATAGCCGATATTGACGCAATAGAGGCCGGCAAAGCCGTCGATATATTCGCGCCCCGTCGCGTCCTTGATGCGGATGCCCTTGCCGGTTTCGACGATCGTCGGATCGCCCGCCTTGCCGGTGGCGAAATCCTTGAGCTGGGTGAAGGGATGGAGGAGGCTGGCGCGGTCGAGGGCGCTGATTTCCTTGACATTGATGGTCATGAGATTCTTCCCGTGATCAAGCGGCGAGATTGCCGAAACAGACATATTTGGGTTCGAGATATTCAGTGATGCCGTGCCGCGAGCCTTCGCGGCCGAGGCCCGATTGCTTCCAGCCGCCGAAAGGGATCGGCGCTCCGGTGAATTTGGGGGTGTTGAGCGCGACCATGCCGTAATCGAGGCGGTCGCTGAGGCGCATCGCCCGGCCGATGTCGCTCGTATAGACATAGGCCGCGAGCCCCATCTCGCTGGCATTGGCGCGCGTGACGACCTCGGTCTCATGATCGAACGGCAGGATGGCGGCGACCGGCCCGAAGGTTTCTTCACGCGCGATCAGCATGTCGTCCGTCACGTCGGCGAGCACGGTCGGCGTCACGAAATTTCCGCCGAGCGCATTCGCCTCGCCGCCGGCGATAAGGCGTGCGCCCGCGGACAAGGCATCGGTGATCTGCTCACGGCATTTTTTGGCTACCGAGGCGCGCGTCATCGGGCCGATATCGATCTCAGGCTCGAGGCCGTGCCCGAGTTTCAGCCGCGCCGTCGCCGCGCCGAAAGCGGCGATGAACCTCTCATAGATCGGGCGCTCGACATAGATGCGGTTGGCGGCGAGACAATCCTGCCCGGAGGTCGCAAATTTGGCGGCGATACATCCGCTCACCGCCTGCTCGAAGCCGGCATCGGCGAACAGGATGAAGGGCGCATGGCCGCCGAGCTCCAGCGAGGCCTTCTTGACGGTCTTGGCCGCCTGCGCCAGCAGGAGCCGGCCCACTTCCGTCGAACCGGTGAAGGAGAAGGCACGCACCTCCTTATGATCGAGAAGCCGCCGCGCCAAGGGCGGCGCCTCGCCCGTCACGACCTGCAGGACACCTGCGGGAATGCCGGCCTCCTCGCCGAGGCGCGCCAGCGCAAGCCCTGAGAGCGGCGTCTCGGGCGCGGGCTTCACGATCATCACGCAGCCTGCCGCCAAGGCGGCGCCGGCTTTGCGCGTGATCATGGCGCTCGGGAAATTCCACGGCGTGATCGCCGCCGTCACCCCCATGGGCTGCATATGGACGCTAAGCCGGCTACCCGGCAGATGGCTCGGGATCGTCTCGCCATAGGTCCGCTCGCCTTCCGCCGCGAACCAGTCGAGGAAGCTCGCGGCATAGGCGATCTCACCACGTGCCTCACTCAGCGGCTTGCCCTGCTCGGCCGTCATCAGCACCGCGAGGTCCTCCGCATTGGCCAGCATCAGGGCACCCCACTGGCGCAGGATCGCGCCGCGCTCGAGGGGCGTGCGGTCGCGCCAGGCGAGGAAGGCGGCCGAGCCCGCGGCCACGGCGCGATCGACAGCCTCGACCGGACAAGCCGCGACATCGATGAGATGCTCGCCCGTCGCCGGATCGATCACCGGCAAGGTGGCATTCTCGCTCAGCCATTCGCCGGCAATGAAGGCGCGGTTCTCCAGGAGATCGCGCCGTTTGAGACGGCGGAGCGCATCGACGGCCAGACCTTTCATGGGTGACGATCTCCATGTGATTCATGCGACTGATGAGCGCAAAATAGCCGCTGACGCGTTGCGCTGGACTGCGTTTCCTGCTCAGTTGGTTTGGAAAATCTGCAATTTTTCAGATTTAGACGCAGGATACCTTCATGACAGAATTGGATCGCATAGATATCGAGATCCTTGAGGCGGTGCAGCACAACAACCGGCTGACGACGGAGGAACTCGGCCAGCGGGTCGGGCTTTCGGCCACCGCCTGCCAGCGGCGCTTGAAGCGGCTGCGCACCGAGGGCGTGATCGAGGCCGACATCTCCATCGTGGCGCCGAAGGCCGTCGGCCGGCCCGTCTCCATGCTGGTGCTGGTCTCGCTCGAACGCGAGCGCGCCGACATCATCGACCGCTTCAAGGCCTCGATCCGCTCGACGCCTGAAGTGATGATCGGCTTCTACGTCACCGGCGATGCCGACTTCGTCCTCCTCATCACCGCAAAGAGCATGGAGGACTATGAGCAATTCACCCGCCGCTTCTTCTACGAGAACCATGACATCAAGGGCTTCAAGACCATGGTGGTGATGGATCGCGTGAAGGCTGGTTTCGCGCTGCCCATGGATCTGTGAGCGGTGGCCAGAAAATCCGCAATTTCGACCACGCCCCGCTTTCCCTCCCGTGCCATAGCATGTTGCCTGCCGGCACCGGGCTAATTTCCCTGGTGGTCATGACGCGGAATTTCAGCTAGGCCGCTGTTCTTATTCGGCTCTTTGAGCCGCAGATGCCTGCAAGCTGCGTCCCTTTTTCAAAAATACCCTGTTTTTTCCCTGTATCCGTGGCGATGGGTGCGCGGATTTGCGGGCGCGACGGCTATGGCATCTTGAACCGGTCGTTTTGCCTGAGCCTTGTCAGAGGTGGCGGACCGTCCTTGAACAAGGTCGTGAGATCGAGTTCGCCGATCATCTGCTCGCAGATCCGATATCCCACTTCGCGATAGGCCTCGAACTGATCCTCATCGAAGAACTGATCGCCGGTCGATTCATTCGGAAAGTCGTGATGCGCGCCGCGATAGCCCTTTGCGCCGATGGCCAAATCAGGGATGAGGGTGGATTTCATGTAGATCAAAATGCCGGTCTTCGGCCAGCCCTTCCCGCCGCGCTCGCCATAGTCTATCCGAGCCACGAAATAGCCCTTTTCGGCGAATTCGGCACCCTTGGGATAGTCGGTAAGCTTGCTGCTGGCGATCATCTGGGCCGGGCTCGAGCCTTCGAATGCAGCCTTGCCGGGCTTCTTGACCTGCATATCGAAATGGACCGTCGCGCCAAAATCCTGCCCGACGCGCTGCACCGCGGTGACGAGATCGCGATAGGAGGAGGCGATGTCCTGCCCGCCGTCGCAGATGATGATCAGGCCGCAGCGCCGGCGCACCAGCTCATAGACAGCGAGATTCTCGAAATGACCGCCATCGGCGACCTCCAGCCATTTCGCCGTCTCGGTATAGCCGCTGCGCGCCGCCGCATAGGCTCCGCCGGGCCAGAAGTGATTGGGCCTGCGCATCAGCTCTCCGGGCACACCATAGCGGGGATTGGGGATCCAGTAGCCGAGCCTGACATTCAACAGGCTCATCGCCAGCGAGACGAAGGGGCTGCGGGTCAGGCCGCGTCCGCCGGCGGCACCGCGCGGATTGGCGGCGGCGCCTGAAATCGCCATCGCCGAAGCCAGGGTCAGGTCGGCATTGGCGCTGTCCGCCGTGCGGTGCCATCCGGTGGCGGACGAGCCGATGAATTCCGGGGTCAGAACGAAATTGTCACCGCCGCGTAAACGATATTTGCGCTGCGAGGAATTGGTCAGCACCGCATTCGCATTGATGATCTGATAGGGGCCCTTGGACCAGGCCTCGTTCCAGCAATCGACGAGCTTGCGCTCATTGGCCGCCGTCGCCGCGGCATTGACGTCACCGCGCAATGTGTCGGCGTCGGGAAGGAAGGCTTCCATCAGCCGGTCGCGGTAGAAGCGATGCAGGCCGATATGGTTGGTGTTGACGAACCAGCCGCCGATCAGGGCGGCGATGACGGCAGCGCCAATGAGCGCCCGTTGCATCGTCTCACCCTCCATGAAAGTGAGGGCGAGCCTGTGGCCCACCAGCAGGACGCCATAGGCAAACAGGGCCGCGCCGATCATTATCGTGATCTGGGTCAACCGGCTGTCGCCCCGGATCCGGGTGAGGAGCTGGCCCGCCAGAGTGATGCCGAGCCCCAGCGCCGCCCACACGCCGCCCAGGCTATAATTGATGTAATGGCTCACCAGCGGCAGGCTGCCAAAGAGAAGGAGCACGATGATCCAGAACAATATCCGGCCGAAGAACCATTCGAATACGCGCCGCGCGCGATATTGCAGCAGCGCCGACGTCGGGCGCTGCATTTCGGCCGTTGGATTCCCGACGGCTTCCGCCCTGAGCAGGTGCCTGATGAGGAGGCCGGTGATATAGGCAGCGAAGATGAGGAAAGCCACGCTGTAAACGAACAGCAGGAATTCCGGAAATCTTCCGAGAATCTGCCAGCCCTTGTTCGGAACGATGCGATCGGCAATGGCACTCAGAACCAGGATCGCGAGCAACCCCAGCAAGACTCTGGCGATCGGCCTCTGTTCCTCGCTCTTCAGGCCCTCGACCAGGCCACGCCTGCCGATGAAAGCGGTGGCGAGCACCGCGCCGACAAAGACGATGGCCCAAAGGATGAGGCCGGTCGCCAGGCTCGGCATTTCCACCATTGCCGCAGAACGGCCACGTGCGAAAAGCGCCTCCATCGCGGGCTCCATCCACATCAAAGTGACTGCAAGCAGGACGAAGCCGGCGACGGCGCTGACGCCGACCAGCAGCCAGCTGTACCATTTCGACGTTTCAGGCGCTGCAGCATCGGCCGACTTCGGTTCGGAGTCCGACTCCGTCAGACTCCTCCACGACAGCAGCGAGTGATTGATGCTGCCGAGGATGAACAGGACAAAGAGCACCAGAGCCAGCACGAGCATCAGGAGAAAGACCGGTGGAATGGTCCGATTGATATCCAGCTCCGTGCTGGTGCCCACCACATCGGCGGCGGTCTCGAGCGTGCCTGGTGCTGCCATGCGCACGGCAAAAGGCAGCCCTTTAAAGACGGGAAGCCGCCCCAAGGCATAGATGAGGCCCATGATGAGCGCTGTCACCGGCACCCAGATCAGCAGGTTGAGCAGGATGGCACGCCCGACCACCGCAATGCCCGACCAGATGGAGAGACCGTTACCCGGTGCCAGATAGTTTCCCTGGACACGCAGATACTGCAGCGGCGTCAGCATCCGGTCCTTCCCGTTCACGATCCCCTCGCCCGGCTCCGGCAATCTGGGGTCGTTCGTCCCGAAGGGAAAGCGGCTCTCCGTATCATACCGGCTTTCATGCACCGGCTCGCCGCGCGCATTGCCGCGCAACCACCAGGTGAGGGCCGAGCCGATATATCCGCCACCCGAGACGGTGGAGAGATAGTCGACATGCTTCAGCAGTCCGGCCCCGGCAAGCTTCTGCAGGATGCCGAGAGAGACGGTGGCTGAACGAATCCCGCCGCCCGAGAGAGCGAGTCCCACTGTGTAAGGCCCTTCGCCCAAGGCCCCGCTTTGCAGCTTTGCATGGAGCTCCTTTGCCGCTTCCCGCCTTGTTCCGACCGTCGCGAGTTCGGCGCGCAACATGCGATCCTCCCCGCTGAGCGGCTGGGCTCCAGCAGTGGAGATCGTCCTGGGATCGAGCGCGGTGTCCATTGCAACTTCCTCCGCTCACAGCGTCTTCAGATATTCGATGAGCTGGCGCTTCTGTTCCGGCGTCAGATCGGTTCCATAGGCATGGCCGAGCCTGCCATTGCCGGGCAGCGTCGTGTCGAACAGGAAATTGCTCGGACAGGATGGCTCCACCCGGTCCGAGATGAAGCCCATATTGACCGGATCATAGAGGTCGCAGCCGCGATAGAAGCTGGTGCGCCGCTCTTCCGGTGCGGTCAGCAGCTCCTTCAGATTCGCTACCGCGCCATTGTGCAGATAGGGTGCGGTCAGCCAGAGCCCCGAGATCGGCCCGGCGATATAGCCCTTGCTCTTGATCATGTTGGCGCGCTGGACACCCATCTCCACCGCCACCCGGTTCGCCCGATCGGCATCTTCCTGCCGCCAGGCGTCGTAGCGTTCGCGATCGGTGCCGATATCCTCGATCGGAACCACCTTGCCGAAATATCTGCCGCCGGTCTCATGACATTCGGCGCAATTGGTCTTGTAGAGCGCGGCCCCCGCCACGACGTCGGCATTTCCTGGCTTGGGCGCCAGCGGATAGTTGGGCGGCTGCACGCGCTGGAGATAGGCGCGGATATCGCGCATCTGCCTCTCGAAATACGGCCCCGGCGGCGCGCCAAGGCCCAATGCCGAATCCATGATCACGGCGAGCGGATCCAGCGTCTCGCCGCCCCAGTTCAGCGACTGGCCTTCGCGCACCGAGAGATTCCAGATCGCCGGAAAATCGGCATTGCCTGTCGTGTGGTCCTTCCGGCGGTCAGCGTCCAGGAAGTACTTGGTGAGATGTATCCGATCGTCACGACCAGGTCCCCAATCGGGCCGCTTCATGCCGGGGCGGAACTCGTCCTGGTCCATCCACGCAAGACCTTCGACCTTTCCAAGAAGACGGGCGCGCACGATCGGGATCAGCGCGTGGTAGATCGCCCAGTCGTCGAGACCCATCTCGAAGTTGCGCTTGATCTCTTCCCACAGGCCATCGAAGGTGAACTTCTCGTCATTGGCAGCGCAACGCAGGAAGCGCAGGAACTCCTGCGAGGCCGTCGTGTGCGAAGGACCCGTCGGTACGATGACCGGCTTGTCGGTGACACTCATGCGATAGGTCGCCGTATGGCAGATGGCGCAGGTCTGGGTGATGCGATCAAAACCCAGGCGGCGCTTGGAAAAGCCGACCGGCAGCTCGCGGCCTTCTTCCCAAGGCAAGCCGAAAGCCCGGTAGCCGCCGAGCTTGTTGCCCGGCAGGCAGTGCGGAAACACGCGCGGCAGGACATAGAAGATGGGGTAAGGAACGCCGCGCTCATTCTCGGCATTCATCGAGCCGTATTTGAACTGCTCTTCGGCAATATTCGCGCGGCAACGGCCCCTTCGCTCCGCTTCGACATCGGCGCATACGTTCTGCGGCTCGACATAGAAGAACTTGTAGTTGGCATAGAGGACGGCCGCGATGCCGAGAGCCAGAAGCAGCAGCGGGCCACGCAGGAACTTGATGATCCCGTTCTGGACTCTCTCGTAAGTCGATCGCCAGGCCATCGGCATGTGAAGAGCCTCTCAGGAGGTCTTGGGATATTCGATGAGCGCATCCTTTTCGGCAACACCAAGGGTCGGTTTCCGCGAGCGTCTTGGCCGGTCGCTTGCCACAACGAGAGGCGACAAGCGCCTGTATTCCTTTGGGACACATCGATTCCGACGAGGACCAGAGGATGCCGGTTTTCTAACCGATGACCGCCCTCGCCTTCAGTGCGAAAAGTCACGTCAGCGTATCGGCTCTAAGGCTTGTGGCCAGGTTAAACCCGGCCATCCTGTTTTGCGGACAAGCCTATGCGCAAATCCCGAGTCTAAAAATCCGCCTTCTCGCTGCCTTCCTGCTCGCGGCGCGCCACGAAGGCGTCGATCTCCTCGGCAATGGCGGGATCGAGTGGCGGCTCCTGATATTCGACGAGCGCCCGCTTCCACACCTCATTGCTTCACTGATCGAAACGGCCAAGCTAAACGGCATCGATGCTAATTCGCGCCTTGCGCGGGGGCTTTCGGTGCCGTTCCTGCCGGCGGATTGCGCTTGATAAGCCCTCTTTGCTCCATCACGGCGGCGAATTTCATGCACTGGTTGACCAGTTCCACGGCTCCTTCCGTATCGAGCACGAGCCGCGCGACGACATGACGTTTGCCGGCAGGCTTTTTTTGGGCCGTGGCACTCGCCTCAACGCTGTCGAACCGGACGACGCAGAACTCCAGGCGAAGCGTTTGACCGTCGAATAGCGCCTGGCCCAGTGAATCGGAAAAAACCTCGCGCACGTTCGACGGATCGATCAGTTGAAATGCAGACGACGGAAGACCGGATGGCATCAGGCAAAACCCCTTTCGATTGCTGCGGCAAGCTAGGGTGCGTTGAGTCGCTTTACATCGACCAGGCCGGAAGCACGCACAACAATGTCGGTTGCGAAGTGAACATCACACACGATCTGTACTTTGTCGTCACCCCGCCGGTCGAGAGTGATCGCGCCGCGCAGGAGGTGGCGCGCGACTGCATTCTTGTCGGTCAATTGGCCCTTGAAATCCGTCGAGCCGGTCCCGGGGTCAAATTTGTACACTCCCGTTTTGAACTCCCTGATGTTGAAGAGAACGACGCTGATGATTTCATCGGAACCTGGCCTGCTGGTCTTCAGGCTGATGACATAATCGGGACTGCACGCCTTAGGATCTGCGCAGATGGCTCCGCCAGAGACGATCTCGAACTGGCAGACATCAGGAGAGAATGTCCCGCCACTGACCTCGATGTCGAGGCCGCAAGGTGAGCGTGGATTTTGCGACGCCTCTATGACCCTTGGCGCGGCCAGGTAATTCTCGTTTATCGAGGCATCGTTGTCTCGGCCGTATCCCATCCAACCTCTCGCCTCGCACACGGGCACAAGACACGCAAGGAACAACGCTGCCGTCGGAAGAACGACGCTTCTTTCGCTTGAAAAGACGCAAAACTCAACTGGCACGTCAATTCTGCCGAGTAGGGAGCAAACCGCTCCCGGGCGGTCCCGGGAGCGGGAATTGTGTTCAGGCTTTCGCTATCGTGACTTTTTCGACGTTATCGTATTGAACCAGGAACTGCTCGGGGTCATAGAACAGGTCGACCAAGCCGGCATCCGGATCCTGGGTCGCGGCACTGTGAATGATGTGCGGCCGCGGCATGATGTAGGTCACGTTGAGTTTGTCGGTGGACTTCTTCTTGCCAAAAGGCAGGCCGCCGTCGACGAACAGATCCCGGCTCGGGCCCGAAGCGTCCGTCGCGACATTAAACGTATCCTCGCCATCGAGACCGAGCACCTTCAAGGTGTCGAAGTTGGTGTAGTTGCGAAGCGTGAGCAGCGTCGCGCCCAGGCTGTTCTCCAACCTCAGGATCGGATCGGCATCGGTGCCATCGGCAGCCAGGTTAATCTGGAACGTGTCAGCGGCATTGGTGCCGCCGAAGGTCAAGGTATCGGTCTCCGTCGGCGTCGGCAGGTTGCCATTGACATCGATCCGTTCGACACTGCTGAAATTGACCAGTGTCACGCCCGGCGCACTCAACTGGCCGCCTCCGGCAATGGCCGATGAGCTGACGATGATATTCTCGGTGACGCCGCTGACACCGTTGTAGGTGATCAGGTCATCGCCAGCGAGTGCATCGAGGCTGATATTTTCGACACCGCTCGAGTTGACGGTCACACCGCCAAGGCTGACCGCCTGCCCGCTGATGACGATATCGTCGCTGCCGGCGGTGGCGATCAGGTTGACACGATCGCCGGTAGCGGAAGCCGCAGCGCCGCCGTTCAGATTGATCGTCGGATAGAGGCTCGCCGAAATTGCCGGCACCAGCGTGAAGGTGTCGTCACCGCCCAGGCCCTCCAGCGTCAGCACCTCTACACCGGAGGTGTTGAGCACCGCACGGGTGTTGAGATTCACCTGGCCGGCCGTACCGATCGTGAAGGCATCGTTCGCCCCTGTGCCATTGTAGATCAGCGTATCCGTTCCGCCGGCGCCGTCAGCCATCAGGCTCGCACCGCTTCCGAGGCTCTGGTAGCTGAGCCCCAGCAGGCTGTTGACCTGGAAGGAGCCGGACTGGTCGTTACTGCCCGGGCTGTGGACGATGGTATCGTCACCGCCGGTTGCGACGACCGTCAAGCTGTCATCGTCTCCCTGCCCGTCATAGCTGAGGAGCTCGATGCCGGTGAGGGTCGCAAGCGACGACAGCGATGCCAGGTCGAACGTCCCGGCGTCAAAGGCGGTCGGGGTATAGGACGCCGTCACGATACCAGGAGTCTGCACGATCACCCGGTCGCTGGTGCCTGTAGCGGGTGGACCGCCATTGAGGTTCATGTCAACGTCCCACACGGCGCCGTTGGGAGCCGGCGTCTGCAATGTAATCTGGTCGCTGCCGCCTTCAGCATTGACGGTTAGCGAACCGACGTCGATGAACAGCAATTCCGGCCCCGAATTGAGCGCCACGGTGAAGTCCTGGACCCCATCCGCGCCCGCATGGGTCGTCGCGTCGCGGGCAATGATCGTGATCTCATCAGGCCCATCCGTGCCGTTGATCACGACCGGGCCACCCCCGGTGATGCCGAGCGATTCGATATGATCGAAACTGACCGCCTCGTTGAAGCCGGCCACCAGGCTTCCTTCGTCGGTCTCGGGGCCGGCGTTGAAGGTGAGCAGACCGCCACCGGCGGCCAGGTTCAGGACATCACCCGGGATTGCGCCAACCGGATCGCCGCCGTCGATGAACATTGCCGTGCTGCCACTGGGCATGACATTGAAGACATCGCTTCCGGCATTGCCGTTCACACTGAGCGTTTCCACGCCGGAGTAGATGACGGGCCGCCGTCCGGCAATCGCCACGGTAGCGCCGCTGACCGCGATGGTTTCGGCAACCGCCGAGGCGTTCACGATCAGGGCATCGTTGCCGGTACCCAGATGAGCGGTGAAATCGCCGCTGTTGACAAACACGATCTGCGGCACGGCGCCGCTCGACTGCACGGTGCCGCTGTTGGCCCCGGTGCTCGATCCGGGCGTAACCGTAACCGTATCGGCGGCCGCCGTCGTCGTCACCGTCAGGTCTTCGATCCCGGCCAGCAGTTCGAGATTCTCGATCGTCCCGGCGACATAGGTGACGTCTACCGCACCGCCGGCACCCGTGGCGCCGGTGATCGTGCGCGTGAACGTGTTGACGGATACCGCCACGTCGACACCGGTAACCGTCAGCGTATCGCCGCTGCTCGGGTCGCCGCCGTCGATCTCGATATCCAACAATCCGGTCGGTGTTTCGGGGTTGTTCAGGCTGATCGTGTCCTGGCCCGCGCCGGCATTGATCGTCAGCGAAGTCTTGTTGGAGAACTCGATCAGCTCATGCTCGTCGATGGTAATCAGCCCACGCCCGGCAACCGAGCCGGCCGTATAGCTGATCGCATTGTTGGTCGCCGTGGCATCGACGGTAAATGTCAGTGCCGGCACCAGGTCGATCACCGGCGAAACATTCTCGAAGAACACCATCTGGGTGCCGTCAGAGCCGGCGCCCACGATCGTGCTCGTCCCCGCCCCAATGGTCGGTCCCACCGTATAGGTGTCGCTGACATGGGTCGGGCCATCGGTCTGCAACAACTGCAACTCGTCAAATCCGGTCCCGCCGTCGTAACGAATGCCGCTGACGACGTTGATCAGCCCATTGGTGCTGTCGACAATCAAAGTGTCGTTGCCGGCAAGACCGTTGACGATGATCTGCTCGACGGCAGCAATCGGAACCGTCAGCTCGGGATTGAACGGGTTGTTGAGGAAGACATTCAGCAGGCTCGGGACGTTGGGATCACGGATGAGCGTGATCAGGTCGTCCTGGCCCGGGAAGTCGGTGTCGCCGTCAACAATTACGACACCAGCGACCGGCAGAAAGTCACTGGCATTCTCGACCAGCCAGACGCCTCGGCCCCAGGCGCTCGCGACCAGGACGTCGTCTGTGGCGTCATATTGCAGGTCGGTCACCGGCGAGTTCGGAAGCTGCGTTCCAAACTCGCTCCATAGTGCCGTAGCCCCGGCGCCTGGATTGCGCGTCCGGAACACGCCGCTGGTGCCGCCCACCAGCAGGACCTCGTCGCCCGGTGTCGTGGTCGGGCTGAAGACTTCAAGGGCGGACAGGCTGTTGGTCAACGCTGAAAGGCCTGCCGCGTTGATGATGGTCCAGGTTGCGGTCAGGTCGGTGGCGTCAGACGTGTAATAGACGGATGTGCCGTCGGAGACATAGACACGTCCCCAGTCATCCGGGTCCATGACGATGTCTACGGGAGCGTTGCCCGTATAATTCGTCAACTGGGTGAATGCACCGCCCGAGGTGGTGCGCAGGTAGAGATTTCCGCCGACGCCGGCGTAAATCACGTCGGGATTGGCAACGCCGCCCTGGTTTCCGCCATAGGCAATGGCGGAAACGCCGTTCACGCCGGTCGGGGTGATGTTGGTGAGGTTGTCGCCGAAGTCAGTGCTTTCATAGAGGCTGTTGCCTCCGATTACGAGCCTGGTCCAGTCAAAGGGATTCACTTGGTATGGGAATACGACGAAGCCGGTGACTCCTGCGTCGGTGGAGTCCAGTCCGTTGAGACCGAGTTGAATACCCAGACCCGGCAAGAAGGAGAAGCGGCGTTCAAATGTGGCGAAGTTGTTCCCCATGGTGTACTGGACGCTGGCGCCGCCTGAATACCCGACGCCGGAGGTGCCGCCGTCGCCCAGGTTGACCGAGTCCCAGGTGTCGCTGAGAAAGCCGGTCTGCACCAGCGAACCAGTGTCCTGGGTGCCTCCGACGATCACGTCGCGGACATGGTCGTAGGTTATTGAATAGAACTCGCCCACCTGAAGGTTGCTGTTAAGGTTGGTCCACAGGCTGAAAGGACCGGCCGGGTTCGCGAGCACAAACACGCCACCGTCATCTGCTTCGATGAGGTTTCCGTTCGCGTCGAAAACCATGTCGCGCGAATCGGCATGCGGCGCCGATCCGAAGGTAGTGCCCACATCCGAAATATCGGTCCAGGTATTAGCCGCCGCGTCGCCGCGGAACAGGTTGCCGACGAACGGGTCAGCGGCTTGCCGGTCACCACCGACATAGACGACGTTCGGATCTGCAGCGTCTGCGACCATCGAGAAGTCGGTGAAGCCCTGGCCACCCGGCGTAATGGCCGGCGCCGCTCCGATTGCCGTCCAGGTGCCGCCCTGATCTGCGGACCGGTAGACATTGGTGAGCGTGCCAGTAGCGTCGATAAATCCGGCAAATATCGCATTTCCGGCTGCCGGGCTCACCGACAGCTCGATACTGATTGCCGCCAAGTCTGCGGCAGCAAGACCATTGTTGACCTCAACCCAGTTTAGTCCGCCATTGTCGCTGCGAAACACGCCCTGACCGACGATCGCCGTATAGAAGCGGTTGGCGTTGCCCGGATCGGCAACGAGATAGCTGGCCTGGCCAAGCGGAAGGTTGACCTCGCCAGCCTCATCAGTCATTCCGTCGGCATCGTTGTCGAGGAGATCGCCGACGCCGCTCGTTCCGGAAACGAGGGTGAAAGTCTCGCCGCCGTCAGTGCTGCGATAAACGCCGCCGTTGCCGTCAATGGCGGCGACCAGCACCACCTGATCGGCCAGTGACGTGCCGATCGATGTGGGGACGATCGAGCGGATGCGATCATTGTTGAAAGTGGTCTGACCGAACTGCTCCCATGTTGCACCGCCGTCGGTGGTCCTGAGGATCCCCTGGGCCGGTCCATTGAATCCGCCATTGGAGAAGCCGCCGGTAGCGGCAAACAGCGTGTTGTTGGTTGCATCCAGCGGGCTGAAGGCGAGATCGCTGATGGCAAGCGTAGTGTGCTGATCGGTGAGCGGGGTCCAGGTCGGTGTGGCCGACGTGGCATTGGTCGTTTTCCAGACGCCACCAGTGACGCCACCGGCGTAGAGGATGTCCGGATTGGTGGGATGGGCGGCCAGAGCCTCGACGGCGCCAACGACCTGATCATCCGGCGCCGCGGAAACCTGACCATTCTCTGCCGGGGCTGGTCCCTGCGGATCCCAGGTCGGTATGCCCTCTACGGTGACGGATAGAAGCAGCCGATTTTCCAGCGATTCCAGGACGAAGCTCTCGCGAGACGCGAAATCCGACCTCGTGTGGCTGGATGACCGATCAAATTTCCGGAGGCTTGGAAGCAGACTCATCGGGCGCATGATGTCCCCTCATGTCTGCCCCCATGTCTGGCCTGCCGTCCGAAATTACAGCCTACAGAATCTGCTTCCGTTCCGTCAAATCAACTTTGCGTAATATTTCTTCGGATGCGTCAGGTCGCTGCGTGCCAAACTGAAACAAGATGGGCTTTACATCGAGTCGCCATCGCACTTTATCTTTTTGTTTGCGCGTGATCTTTTCGGAAAACCGGTGAGATGGCCGGGTTAAACGCCGCCATTCGGGCTTTCGGATAGTCCGATGCGCAAACAAAATAATAGAGCGCCGCGACGAACAACTGAACGTTCGGCGCTCTAATCCCTGCCCGCGAAGCCGAGCAGCTTGTTGAAGCGATCCTCCGCGGCGACGGCCGATCTCCTGGCATGCGCATGCAGCCGCTCAGCAGCGGACTGGCTATAGATCCTCAATGCACGTCCCAGCGCGGCCGGGACTCGCTCCTTGCGAAACAGTGTTTTCCTTATCAATTGAAGGAGATGTGGATTGGCAAAGCGCTGAAACAGTTCATCGTCGAGCGCAACGATGGCCTCATGGCTGCCCGGATCGCCCTGACGTCCTGTTCGTCCGAAGAGCTGGCGATCGATGCGACGGGATTCATGATATTCGGTCAGCACCACATGAAGACCGCCGGCGGCCTTCACATCCCGATGAAGCAGGATGTCGGTGCCCCGGCCGGCCATGTTGGTTGCCACGGTCACACGCCCGGGCTGGCCGGCATTTGCGACGATCTCCGCTTCTCGCCGGTCCTGACGCGCATTGAGGATGGCCGGCTCAACTCCGGCCGCCGACAACATCCTTCCGACATGTTCTGACGCGTCAACCGATCGTGTGCCGATCAGGACCGCCCGACCCTTTCGCGTCGCCTCGAGCGCCGACTCGACCACCGACTTCCACTTTAGGTCCGACGTAGGGAAGACTCGGAATCCAAGATCGGTCCGGCGAACCGGGCGATTGGTCGGAATTGGCACGACGTGGACACCATAGACCCCATACATCTCGCCGCTCGTTTCTACCGCGGTGCCGGTCATGCCGCAAAGATGCAGGTAGCGCCGAAAGAGCCGCTGATAGGTGGTACGGGCAAGTGTCGTGCTGGGCTCGGTGACGACGCAGCTCTCCTTCGCCTCGATGAGCTGGTGCAGCCCATGCTCCCACGAGCGGTCGGGCATGACGCGACCCGTATATTCGTCGACGATCTGAATCTTTCCCTCAGAGACGATGTATTGCTTGTCGCGCCCGAACAGGTGGATTGCCGACAACGCCTGCCGAACGAGTTCCTCCCGAGCTCGTCGAATGTCCCACAGCTCCCCCAGGCCCGACGTGAGACCGGACAGCGTGCGCTCGCCATGCTCGGTCAGGCGTATCGTCTTCTCGCTTGCCGCCAGGTGGAAATCCTCGCCCGCAACCAACTGGCGCGCCAACCGCAACGCGGTCTCATACAACTGAGCCTTGTTTCCGGATTCATTGGGCACGCCGGACAGAATCAGGGGTGTACGCGCCTCGTCGATGAGGACGCTGTCCGCCTCATCGATGATCGCAAACTGCAGACCGCGCAGCACCAGCCTGTGAGACTGTCCGGCGAACGCGGCTTCGAACAGGTCATCCATGAGAAGGCGCGCGCTTGCCCTGCGCGGGCCGAGCGCAAGGCGATCTCGCAGATAGTCGAAGGCGAGTTCCTTGTTGGTGCAATAGGTTACGTCGCAGGCGTAGGCGTGCTTTCGCTCGAGCTGCGGCTGGCCCTGCTGAATGAGCCCGACCGTGAGGCCAAGCGCTTCATAGACGGGGCGAAGCAGTTCGACATCACGCCGCGCGAGGTAATCGTTGACGGTCACGACGTGAACCGACTGTCCCATCAGTGCAGCTGCGACCGCAGGCAATACCGCCGTGAGGGACTTGCCTTCACCGGTTTGCATTTCGGCGATGGCGCCGCTCATCATTGCAGCGCCGCCGAGCAGTTGAACCGGGAAATGACGCATTCCCGTATGCCGCTGCGTTGCCTCGCGGGCCAGGGCGAATGCCAGTGCCAATTCGCCGTGTCCGGATGTCGCCGACATCAATCGGTTGCGCAATCCGTCGGCCGCCTCGTGCAGTTGTTCATCCGGCACCGTCGCGAACTGGTGTCCGCAATCCTCGACACGACGGACGAACCGTCCGAGACGCCAGCGGTAGCTCCCGGAATAGAGATAGGGAGCAATGCTTCCCCATGTCTTGGACAGCGCTTCGTCGAGCCGGTTCCCCGGCCAATCGGCTCGCTCTACATAGGGACCATTGATGGCGAGGCGATCCCGGTTTGATTCCTGCCTCTGGCCGAGCGAGACGAGCACGTAACCAATCTCAGACTTGGAGCCGCGACAGTAAAAGCTGTCGCGTGCGCCGCCAGAGCTGCTGGCCCACGGGCTCCCATGGATGATCAAAGCGGACGTATACCCGGCTGCCAAACGCTGCAGACGGTAAGGTATCGGACACCAGCTCGATATCCACCTGGAAGACCCGCCGGAGAGTCTTCGTCCCTTGCTCGTCGCGCGGATCGACAGGCAAAGCCCCTCCGCCAGCTCCGCCAAGGGCCTTGCTCGGCAACTCGTCGCGGGCGGTCGGAACCTCGCGTACAATTCGGGCAGACAACGTTTCCTCCGGCCGCGCGGCAAGTCTGACGCTGGTGTGCCGTAACTGACCGCGAATGAGTGCGATGTCGTCCTGTCCTATCGCCGCGCGGACGATGCGCGAAGCCGGCGGCAAGACGTATCCGATAAGCTCGCCCTCCTTCAGGAAACGGCCCGGCAGATCCTGCGGCGTCACTGCGAAAAAAGTGCCCTCGCTTCGGCTGCGCACCGTGAGCCGTTCGACCTGATCGATCGTATTCGCCAACTCCGCTCGCGCGTGTGTGAGCTCGGTAGTCGTGATACTGGCCTGCACCCTGTCGGCGAAACGCTCCGCGGCGAGTCTCGCGGCGAGTTCGGCTATGCGTTCCTGCAGGAGTTCGAGCTTCGCATCGAGCATTGGCTCCTCGCTCTCCATGAGCGCTTCGCCGAGCGATACGTGACGCCCCGGTTCAACCAGCAGCCGGCTCACGAATGCGTTCGTGCCAGCCCGCACCTGCGCGCTCTCGGGCAGCCAGACTATGCCTTCGGCGGTCGTGTATAGCGGGGCTGGAACGAGGAAGAGGCCGGCCAACGACGCCAGGATCATGGCCGACGTTGCCGTGACGACGCGGGCGCGGTTCCGCCTGTAGCGCGGGCTTGCGGCTACCTGCCAGAGCGCCTTGCCGATTGGCAACACGAGGCAGGTGAGAAGACTCCACATCGCGATCGCAATGCCAACCGCCAGATACTCCTCTGCAACAAAAATCGCGATGGCAAGCAGGATAAACTGCCGGTAGACGAACGACGCCGGCGCATACAGGAACAGCCACACCCGCTCTCCGGCGGTGGCCGCAAAATCCCGTGCCCCGTCCGTCCGAAAGACATAGTGATCGACCAGATACCGCCAATAGCGCGTCGCTCTCTGCGACAGGTTGGGAATCTCGAGCAGGTCCGCGAGAATGTAGTAGCCATCGAACCGCAAAAGAGGATTGCCGTTGAACAGCAGTGTCGAAATGCCGGCGATCAACATGACGTTGAACGCGACGGCCTGGGTCACTCCGGGCTCGACGAGGGTCCATACGCACATTGCGACGGCGGCAAGAAACACTTCGACGATCATTCCCGCCGCACCCACCAGAGCCCGCTGCCATTTGCTGCGGAACTTCGACGCATCGGAAGCATCGACGTAGGGCATCGGGAAGAACACCAGGAATATCACGCCGATTTCGTGAACCGCGCCGCCGAATGCTTTCAATGCATATCCGTGCCCTAGTTCGTGCAGTGCCTTGAGCACCGGATAACACAGGGCCATCAACAGGATATTGTCGGCGGCAAGAATGCGGTCGGTGGCGTTGTGGCTGAGCGCCTGCCAGTTCAATGCCGCCAAGATAATGCCGATGATCACTACAGCGAGCCAAATGATCGCGGCTGGCCAACTGAAAAGCCATTTCACCAGCGGCAAAGTGCGCTCGAAGAATGGGTCCGGGTACCAAAGTGTTTTCCGGAATGCCAGCGGGTTGAGAACGTTCCGCAACCATAGCGATCGCCGCGTCTTGGCGGCGCGCTCCAAAAGCCCGGCCGAGTCGGGCGTAACCTCGGTCTGGAGCAGATCAGCGGAGTTCAGTTGTCCTAGCAGATAAATGATCTCGTCCTGGCTCGGTGTTTCCTGACCAAGGCTTGTTGCCGCCTCGCGCCAAATCTGGTCAATGGTCCGTCGTCCATCCATGTTGCCGACCAGCAAGTAGCTGGCCGATGAGAGGCGGTGCACGCTGCCGGTCGCGCGATCGTTGAGGACGTACCAGCTGCGGCCACGATATCGATGCCTGCTGACCGAGATGTGCTCTCTCAGCTTGGGCCGCAGATTAGCGACGCGATACCAGGAAGAACTCAGGAACGTCGCGCTGCTCATCCCGGATACCTCACGGCAGATACTTCCACGCGGCCAGACGGACCGCGTCGACCACCCCGTGTGTCCATATCCACAGCAGGGAGCGTTGCCCGGTTTCGATTTTTGCGACCCCTTCCATTCCTGGCTGCAGCCGCTGGCCGGGCTCCGTCAGCCGGGCTTCGACCCGGAGCGTGTTGCTCCCCTCATCAGCGGTCGTAACCGGCATGATCTTGCTTACGACCAGCGGCAATGCGTCGGCCGGCGATCCCGCCAGCGCGACCTTGCCGGGCTGCCCGACCGCTATGTAGCGGACATCGTGCTCATCGACGTGAACGATCAGTCGATAGGAATTAAGCGGAGCGATTTCGAACAGAACATCGCCCTTCTCGACCGGGGAGCCGTGCTTCTGACTGAGGTCGCCCGAGACGACGATTCCATCGAACGGAGCGACGATCCGGGACCGCAGTAGCTTGTCTTCAGCCAAGGAGAGGACCGATTCGGCTTGGCGGACCTGCGAGGTCAGGACAACGAGATTCGTCCGCTCGTGTTTTGCAAGCGCGTCGCGCTGCTTCTGCACCAGCTTGTCGCGTTCTGCACGCCACTTCATCTGATCGAGAACAAGATCCCGGTCGTCGAGCGTGGCCAGAACATCTCCTCGTCTGACCGTGTCGCCGGCGCGCACGTGAGCGTTGCGGATATACCCGTCAAACGGGGCCACTGCCGCTCGCTGCAGTTCCGGCTCCAGCACTGCCTTCGCCGTCACCCTGTGCTCGGCGCTCGCGAAGGGGAGGAACAGACCGAGCGCGACAAGGCCGGTTGCGACCAGCTTGAGACCCGGGCGGCCACGGCCAAAAATCGCCGCGATACCATCGCCGGCGCGATCGGCAATGCGGCCGGCCACCAGCCTGTCGGTCAGAAGCTGTTGGCGGACGACCGGTCCCACAAGCACCGCTGCGGCCTCAGCGAGTTGCATTGTCTCCTTGTCAAAGGGTTCATCGTGATGGCGTTCGAGAGTTATCGCGCCAACCAGACCACCCTTGCCGTCACCAACCACAACCGTCAGCAGAGGGCCTCGCGTCCGGACGACCTCGGAGAGCGTCTGATGGGCCATGTTCGCGGTGCGTACGGCCCAAGGCAGCTGCGGGCAGGGAACAGTGGCACGTTGGTCGATCGCCTCTTCCATGGCATTTTCGATCGCGTCGATCAGGCGGCCCTCATTCTTGAACCGGGCGGAATGCGAAATGGCGCGCAGGCGGATTGAGCCGTTTCTTCGCAGGATGCCCATCGACACACGGTCGCAACGAAGCCTTGTCGCAAGATCATTGACGATTGCGATGACCATCCCGTGCAGGTGATCCTGCTCGCCGACCGTGATCAGGAGATCCAGGCACGCGGTTGCCCGAACAATTCGTGCCGAGGTCTCCTTGGCGTGCTGAACCCAAGGCAAAGTTGCAAGCCAGCCGCCACCCCATCGCAGTCGCTCGGCGATAACTTCGGGGACCGGCGCAACTGCACCCGCCCGCGTTGTTATTGCAACCGCTGCCACGGCAATGACTTCGCCCGCTCCGATAGGAGCGGCGATGAGAAGGTCGCCAGGTTGCGAAGGGCCGATAGCTCCCTCCGCCGGATGTCGCGAGATGGCGATCCGCTGCTCGGAATAGGCAAGCTCCGCCAGCCGCGAGAGGTTCGGAAGCTCAACATGCCGTTCCGGCCAAACTGCAGAAACGGACAGGCTCTTGTCCGGCCGTCGCGTGACAAGCAGGCCTGCCGTAGCACCCGAAATGCGAGCGCATTGAAGCGCCAGCCAGGCCGAGCAATATGCTTGTTCATTTCCGGCGTCAGACAGTCCGCTCTGCTCGGCGCGCAAAGATGGCCGCCTGCCGGCGAACCGTCTTTCTTCAGGTTTGTCGGGTTGTTCCGATCCGACCAGCGCCGGTTCAGACATGTTCGCCGTCCCAAAGATCGACTTTAGCCGTCCCAAAGATCGACTTTGCCGTTCAAGATCGGCGAGCACGGACAAAGTACGCATTACGGCGCTCTCGGTCCGTTAAAATCCGTTCGCGCGATGGGTCGATTATAGATATGCTGCAGCCCAAGCGCAACTCGCGCAGCATTGCCGGGATTTGGGACCTATGTTCTTCACCTGCATCGGGCGCAAACGGCTCAGCGGGAACTGGTCGGGCAGGTTTCTTGGAATGCTCTTCGTTGGTGCCTTCGCCGCTTCGGAGGGGCGGTCGGAGCCAGTCGAGTTCGACTGTGTCATAGAGCCTCAGCAGGTCGTTAAGCTCGCCAGTCCGGTCGTCGGGGTGATTTCGCATCTCGACGTCGATCGGGGAGATATTCTCAGCAAGGGTCAGGTCGTTGGCGGGCTGGAGGCTGGGGTTGAGGCGGCTGCCCTTGCGCTCGCCCGCGCGCGTGCGACGAACGAATTTTCGATCCGGTCTGCGGAAGCCCGCCTGCGTTTTTTGCGCGGCGAGCACGAGCGACTGATCAAGCTTCAGGACAAGGACATTGTCTCCCGGGCTGCACTGCAGAAGGCCGAGGAGGAGGCAAACGTCGCCGCCCACCAACTCGAGGAGAGGAAACTGGAAAAGGAGGTTGCTGCCCTGCAGGTCCGCCATGCAGAGGAGGTCCTGGCTCAGCGAACGTTGCGGAGTCCGATTGATGGCGTTGTTGTCGAACGGCTGCTGGTACCCGGCGAGTATCAGAACGAGCAAAGCCCTGTCTTGACGCTGGCTGAGATCGATCCTCTTCGAGTCGAGGTGGTTGCTCCCGTCACGTATTACGGTCAGGTCCGGGCCGGTACCATTGCCGAAGTCCGGCCAGAGGAACCCATTGGTGGCTCCTACCCGGCCACAGTCGTGGTTGTGGACCGTGTGCTCGACGCTGCCAGCGGAACTTTTGGCGTGCGCCTTTCACTTCCCAATCCCGGCTTGCGGCTGCCGGCAGGGATTCGATGCAATGTAGTGTTTGATCTGAATGCAGATGGTGGGGTGTCGGCTCTGTCGGGCGGCAGCCGGCCATAGCCAGGATGTGATCAATACGTATCGCCGTCCGTCGGCCGTGTCGCCGCCTTCCTGCTCGCGGCACGCGCCGAAGGCGTCGATCTTCCCGGCGATGGCGGGATCGAGCGGCGGCTCCTGACATTCGGCGAGCGCCCGCTTCCACACGTCTCAGAGTTCCGGCGGATTCGGATCGACGACCAGCTCGGCGTGGAAATAGAGGTCGTAGAACCCGTTGGCCTTTCCGAACGGCATCCAGATATTAAAATACTGGCCGCAGAAATGGCCCTTGTTGCCGAACACCCCCTGTTCGTTGACTTTTTCGTCATAGAGCAGGAGAACGCGCCGGTCGATCGGATCGTCGCCCATGCCGAACGTCTGGGCAAGCACTTCCCAGATTTTTCCGACGCCGAGATCGCGCAGAAATTTGCCGACCACGTGGCTGTCGACTTCGACGCTGCTGGGATCGGGGACGCTCGCGAGCTTTTCGGGGAGCGCCGCCATCGCGATGCGGACTTTGTCCTCTGCTTCGCTCGGTGTGCCGCTGTCGTGCTCGAGTCCGACGATGGCGAGCGTGATGGGCGGAACCAGCATGAGCTCGGGACCGGCGACTTCGAACATGACGGCGGTGTCTTGCCCGGCATCGACGCTGTAAGGCCCGAACCGTCGGGTCACCGCGCCATTCGCGCCGGCGACGCCGATGATGAAGTAGGGCTCATCATTGCCATGCGGTGTCTGCTTCCAATGGCAACGGTGCCCGACGAAGCGGACGCGCACCCATTGCCGATAGTCCAGGGACGCCCGCGCGCTGACGCTCTTCACGCCGCCGCCGGTGAAGCGGCGCAGGAAGATGTGGCCGTTGCGCTCGGTTTTGGCCATCGGATAACCGAGCGGCCCGCGCTGCGCGCCATGGCCAAGCCAATAGTTGTTGATGGCGGCCAGGTTGGCCGGGTGATCGACCGGTTCGGCGGGCGGCGGCGGCAGGACGGCCTTGACTCTAAATGGCACGCTGAACTGCTCGTTGGCAAAGCCGTCGATGATGAGCTCGGACTGAAGGATGCCGGGCTCGGTCGCAACGCTGAGGGAAAGGTTGAGCTCGGCGACCGAGCTCATGGTGCCGGCGACCGCGACCACCCGCGGCAGGATGGTGACCGGACCATCGATGGCACTCAAGGTGAGGGCGACTGCAGGCGCACCCCTGGGGAGACTGACCCGCGCGCGGATGAGCGTAGTACGGCCGATCTCAGCCTGAACAGGTTGCCCGAGGACTGTCACGGTCGGAAGCCCGCAAAACAAGTTGACGGGAACGGAGAATGGGCCGCTTTCGGATGCGTCGAAGATCAGCATCGTGGAGGTGAGCCACGGCATCGATGCATTAGTCTGGAACGTGATCTTGCAGAGCACGTCGAGACCGGTGACGTCCCGCAAGGTGGCGCCTGGGCCGACAGCTTCTACCAGCTCGCGCTCGACGACGAAGGGCGGCGGCCGCACGCCATTGGGCAGGGGGCCGTCGGTCTCCGGATTGAATGGGCGTTGCGTGACGCGCATGCTCTGCATCTCGACCAGCTTGATGCTGGCGACGTCCGGGACGAATCGCGCCTTCAAAGACCCTTTGGCGCCATCGATGCTGAAGTGCGTGCTTTCCGCTTGTCCCGGCGGGACCGCGCGCTGAATGACGGGAGGTACAACCGACACAACATTGCCGGCAGCCTCTTGCGGGCCGCTGAGGTAATCGACCATGGTCCGATCCCCCTCGAGATCTGCAAGCCATCCTAGCACTCCTCGCCGGTTGTGCAACAGCGTGGATGATTCGACCCCCGCGCTGGGCAAGGATGGCGACGAGCGGAGCCGCCGCGGTGAATCGCTCAGCCCTGAAGGACAGGTCCAGTTGTTGGAAAGACTAAACCGGGTGATGGCCGTTCTGTGTCGAACGAGTACTTAGAAGTCCGTCTTCTCGCCGCCTTCCTGCTCGCGGCGCGCGACGAAGGCGTCGATCTCCTCGGCAATGGCGGGATCGAGCGGCGGCTCCTGATATTCGGCGAGCGCCCGCTTCCACACCTCATTCGCCTTCTGCCAGGCCTGCGGGCTGCCCGAAGCCTGCCACTGGCTGAAATTGCGCCAGTCGGAAATGATCGGCGCATAGAAGGCCGACGAATAGCGCTGAAGCGTGTGCTGGGCGCCGAAGAAATGGCCGCCCGGCCCCACTTCGCGCATGGCGTCGAGGCCCAGCGCATCCTCGGAGAAATCGAGCGGCTTCAGGAACTCCATCACCATCTGGAGCAGATCGGCATCGAGGGCGAATTTCTCGTAGGACGCCACGAGGCCGCCTTCCATCCAGCCCGCCGCATGCTGGATCAGGTTGCCGCCGCCCATGATGGCGCCCCACAGCGAGAAGACGCTCTCATAGGCCGCCTGGGCATCGACCATGTTGGCGGCATTGGTGTTGGAGGTGCGGTAAGGCAGTTTGTAGCGGCGCGCCAGCTGCCCGCCGATGATGCAGGCTTTCATATATTCGGGTGTGCCGAAGGCGGGCGCGCCCGACTTCATGTCCACATTCGAGGTGAAGCCGCCATAGACGAAGGGCGCTCCCGGATTGGCGAGCTGCGACAGAGTGAGCCCCGCCAGCGCCTCGGCATTCTGCTCGACGAGGGCGCCCGCGATCGTCACCGGCGCCATGGCCCCCGCCAGCGTGAAGGGCGTGCAGACCACGACCTGATTGTGGCGCGCCATCTCGATGATGCCCATGCCCATGGGATCGTCGAGCTTGAGCGGCGAATTGGTGTTGATCACCGTGTAGCAGGACGGCTCTTTCAAAAACTGCTCCGGTGAAAGTCCACGCGCTATGCGGGCAATCTCCATGCCGTCGAAGAGCCGCGCCCGCCCCGTCGAGATCGTATAGAGGATCTTGTCGGAGAGCCTGACCTTGTTGCGCATGATATGGAGATGGCGCACCGAGGCATGGACGTCGAGCGCATCGACGGAGCCGCCGCCCGCGGTGTGGATGCAATTGAAGAACTGCGCCAGGCGGATGAAATTGGCATTGTCCTCGAGCGTGCCTGGCCGCCTCCCCTTGTCCATGTCGGAGCAATTGGGCGGACCGCCGACGGGGGCGAAGGCGATCCATCTGCCGCCGATCTGGATCGTATGCGCCGGGTTGCGGGCATGGAAGGTGAATTCGGAAGGCGGGGTCTTCAGCGCTTCCGCCACGATGTCGCGGCCGATGCGCACCCGCTCGCCCTCGACCTTGGCGCCCGCCTGCTCATAGATGCGGATCGCCTCCTTGTTGAGGACGTCCATGCCGATCTCTTCGAGGACATCGAGCGAGCGCGTGTGGATCGTCTCGATCTGGTCGTCCGACAGGATGCGCGACGGCTCCAGCGTCAGCCTCGGCTGCGCGAAGGGAAGCTGCGGGATCTTCTGATGCTTGGCATCGGGCCTGCGGCCGCGGCCGCGCGAATGATGCCGGGCTTCATTGTCGATGAGGGTCATGGGAGCTCCGCATGGGCTTTGGCAATCCGGGCAGCGACAAGGGCATTGTTCTTGACGAGTTCGATATTGGCGGCAAGTGAGCGGCCGGCGGTGGCGCGGGCGAGGCGCGCCAAGAGGAACGGCGTCACGTCGCGGCCCTCCACTTTCTCGTCGCGGGCTTCCGCGACCGCCTTCTCGATGATCGGCGTGATCTCGTAGGCCGGGATCTCATATTGGGCGGGGATCGGATTGGCGACGACGATGCCGCCCTTGAGCCCCATGGCCCATTTGGCCCGCATGAGCCGCGCCAGCTCTTCCGGACCATCGACCCGCATCGGGCATTTGAGGCCGCTGATGCGCGAATAGAAGGCCGGAAATTCCTGGGTTCCATAGCCGACGACCGGCACGCCCAAGGTCTCGAGCTTCTCGATGGTCAAGGCGAGGTCGAGGATGGCCTTGGCGCCGGCGGTGACGACCGCGACATCGCTCAACGCCATCTCGCCCAGGTCGGCCGAGATGTCGAAAGTCTCCGCGGCCCCCCGGTGCACGCCGCCAATACCGCCGGTCGCGAATATCCTGATGCCGGCAAGGGCCGCGATCCGCATGGTCGCGGCAACCGTCGTCGCCCCGTCGCGGCCGAGCGCCACGGCATGCGGCAGGTCCCTGGTCGAGAGCTTGGCGATCGAGGCGCCGTTGCGCGCCAGGGTCTCGATCTCGGTCTTGGACAGGCCCACTTTCAGCTTGCCGGCCCGGACCGCAATGGTCGCCGGCACGCAGCCTTCATCGCGGATGATCTTTTCCACCGCGAAGGCCGTCTCGGCATTCTGCGGAAACGCCATGCCATGCGCGATGATGGTCGATTCGAGCGCCACCACGGGGCGATTTTCTCGAATCGCCTCAACAACTTCAGGTGCGATGCTGAGAAACTGATTCATTCGGCCTGCCATCACTCCATCACGGTGCCGGACATGTCTACCATGATCTCGATCGTGCCGGCTTGATGTTGAATCCCCTTCACGCTTTATTCTCCAGCCTGCGCATGACCCCAAGGAAAGCCATTATCGCTTTTTCCGGATCATGCGCTAAAAGGTCTGCTGCCTGCCACTCCTGCTCATGAATCATGGCGGGGGCCATCGCCGTCCGCAAGGGAGCAACCGACCATGGAACAAATGATCGCTAAATCGCAACCCGTCGCCCTCAGCCTGATGCGCTTCGTCGTCGGCCTGGTGCTCTTTGCCTTCGGCGTCGCCAAGATCCTCAAATACCCGGCCATGGAGTATTTCGCGAACCTCCCGCCGCTGATCCTCGCGGCCGGCTGGATCGAACTCGTGCTCGGCGGACTGTTGACGATCGGCCTGTTTACCCGGATCTCCGCCTTCATCCTCTCGGGCGAGATGGCTTTTGCCTATTTCATGGGCCATATGTTCAGGGATCCTGAGCCCGTATGGCATCCCCTGCTCAACGGTGGCAGCCTCGCCATCGTTTTGTGCTTTGCCTGCCTCTATCTCGCCACAGCCGGCGGCGGGCCCCTCAGTGTCGATGCGGCGAGGGACAAAACCGCGCGATCCTAGAAATCCGTCGGCGCCCCGCCTTCGCGCTTGCGGCGCTCGACGAAATCGTCGAGCTCGGCGCGCACGCCCGCATCCATGACGGGCTCGCGATAGTCGGCGAGCGCCTGCTTATAGAGCTGGTTGGCCTTCTGCCAGGCCTGAGGGCTCCCGGCGGCGAGCCATTGCTGGTTGTTGCGCCAGTCGGAGATCATCGGCGCATAGAAGGCGGTCTCATAGCGCGCCAGCGTATGTTGGGCGCCGAAGAAATGGCCCCCCGGCCCCACTTCGCGGATGGCCTCCAGCCCAAGCGCATCCCGGTCGGTGGCCAGAGGCTCGAGGAATGCCATCACCATCTGGATCAGGTCGCAATCGAGCACGAATTTCTCGAAGCCCGCCACCAGGCCGCCTTCCAGCCACCCCGCCCCATGCATGATGAAATTGCCGCCGCCCATGGTGACGCCCCAGAGCGAGAAGACGCTCTCATAGGCGGCCTGGGCATCGACGGCATTGGCCGCGCACGTGTTGGACGTGCGATAAGGCACCTTGTAGCGGCGCGCCATCTGGCCGCCGACGATGCAGGCCTTCATATATTCGGGGGTGCCGAAAGCGGGCGCGCCCGACTTCATGTCGACATTGGACGTGAAGCCGCCATAGATGAAGGGAGAGCCCTTGCGGACGAGCTGGGTGAAGGCCATGCCGGCCAGCGCCTCGGCATTCTGCTCGACGAGGGCACCCGCCACGGTGACCGGGGCCATGGCGCCGGCCAGCGTGAAGGGCGTCACGCAGACGATCTGGTTTTTCGCCGACATCTCCATGATGCCGCGCAGCATCGGCGCGTCGAGCTTGAGCGGCGAGTTGGTGTTGATGATGGTGAAGAGCGACGGCTCGCTTTCGAGCTGCTCGGGACTGATACCGCGGGCGATGCGGGCGATCTCGATGCCGTCGCAGATGCGCTCCTTGCCCAGCGAATAGGCATGGAACGGCTTGTCGGTCAGGAGAGCCATGTCGCGCAAGGCCTCGAGATGGCGGATCGAGGCATGGAGGTCGATCGGCTCGACCGGATAGCCCGAGACGAAGCCGATGCAGTTGAAATACTGCGCGAGCTTCAGGAAGTTGCGGTAATCGGCATGGTTGCCGGCCCGCCTGCCATTGTCGAGATCGGCGCTGTTGGGCGGGCTGCCGACGGTGCCGAAATTCATCGCATTCCCGCCGACCCTGAAGCTGTTCTCGGGATTGCGGGCATGAAAGATGAAATCTTCCGGCGCCGTCCTGATCAGTTCCTCGACCATATGGCGGTCGAAGCGCACTCGCTCGCCCTCGATGCTGGCGCCGGCCTGCTTCAGGAGGTCACGCGCCTCGAGCAGCATGAAATCCATGCCGATATCCTCGAGCACGGTGAGCGAGGCCTGATGGATCGCCTCGACCTCATCGGCGGAGATGATCTCCATCGGCGGGAAACGCCGGGTGCTTTTGCGGCGCGGCAATTGCGCGATGCCTTTCGCGGCATGGCCCGCATCGCCACGGCGGCTTTCGCGGCGGCGGCGGTGAGCTGTTGAGGTTTCGAGAGAGGCGTCAGCCATGGCGAACTACCTGTAAGCAGCAAGGTTGGGATCGGCGGCGACCTGCTTCACCAGCCATTCCTCGAAGCGTTTGATCTTGGGCTTGAGCTTGTCTTCGGGCTTGCAGGCGAACTGCCAGCGGTGGCGATGCGGCACCAGCAGCGGGAAAGGCTGGACCAGCCGGCCCATGCGGATCTCGTCGGTGGCGAAAGGACCAATGGTCATGGCGAGGCCCCGGCCCTCGACGGCCGCTTCCTGCGCCAGGATATAGCTGTCGAAAGCGAGCCGGTCCGACAGCTCGATATTCTTCACCCCTGCCCCTTCGAGCCACAAGCGCCAGTCCTCCTCGGCGGTATAGACATAAAGCAGCTTGTGCTTCTTCAGATCGGCCGGGGTCTTCAGCGCATTCGCTCCTTTGAGGAGATCGGGCGAGCAGACCGGCGTCAACAGCGAGCGGAACAGCGCACGGTAATTGTGGCCGGGCGACTTGTTGCGCGCCAGCACGATGCCGCAATCGACATTCGTCTCGTCGAACTCCCAATCGAAATAGGCGGTCGACAGCCTGACCTTCATGTCGGGATAGCGGCGCTCGAAATCATGCAGCCGCGGGATCAGCCATTTCAGCGCCACCGTCACATAGACCTGGATGGTGAGCTCATTGTCGGCGACGGCGGGCCGCAAATTCCGGGTCTGGGCCTCGATCTGGTCGAAGGCATCGCGCACCGGCGGGAAATAGGCGTGGCCGGCTTGCGTGAGCTCGGCGCGCCTGGCATCGCGCTTGAAGAGCTGCAGGCCCAGCTGCTGCTCCAGCGCCTTGACCTGGTGGCTGACGGCGGAGCGGGTGATGCCGAGCTCGGCCGCCGCAAGCCGGAAGGACCCGAGCCGGGCGGCGGCCTCGAAAGCGGTCAGGGCACGCAAGGGAGGAAGATCGCGACGGGGCAAGTGAGTTCACCAGAAAATCGAGCGCCGCATCTATAACAGGTTGAAAACATGGGTGTTAAGTGGATCAAATGAGAACGACGGCAAAATTTTGGTGAATTTTACTCACCATCCAGTCAACAAGATTGAGGCTTTCGGTTTGCCGGCAAACGGAGCACATTCCGCGTGAAATCAGGAGCTTCTCATGACTGTTGTCGAGGAAATATCACGCAGGCGCGGCGGGCGCGAAGCGCGCAAGGCGCTCCGTGCACGGCCCATCCCCCGCGAGGAGGCGGCCGTCCGCCCCGGCATGGAAGGCGGGCAATACAAACCACTCAGCCAGCGCGACATGGAGCGCATCCATGAGACCGCCCTCGACCTTCTCGAAAAAGTCGGGCTCGGCCAGGCCATTCCCTCCTGCATCGAAGTCCTGACCGCCAAGGGCGCCTTCATGAGCGAGCATGGCCGGCTCTGCCTCCCCCGCGCGCTCATCGAGGACACGCTAGCCAACTGCGCCCGCGATTTCGTGCTCTATGGCCGCGATCCCAAGCATGACATGGAGCCTTGGGGCAACAAGGTCTATTTCGGCACCGCCGGTGCCGCCGTCCATGTCGTCGATGTCGAGACAAGGACCTATCGCGATTCCGTGCTGGTCGATCTCTATGACTGCGCCCGCATCGTCGATCAATGCGAGCATATCCATTTCTATCAGCGCCCGATCACGGCGCGCGACATGCTCACCGGCCATGATCTCGATATCAACACCATGTATGCCTGCATGGCGGGCACGTCGAAACATGTCGGCACCAGCATGGTGGCGCCCGAGCATGTCGCCGAATGTCTCGAGATCCTGCATTATGTCGCGGGCGGCGAGGAGAAATGGCGGGCGCGGCCCTTCGTCTCGCAATCGAACTGCTTCGTCGTGCCGCCCTTGAAATTCGCCGAGGATGCCTGCCGCTGCCTCGAAGTCGCGGTCAGGGGCGGCATGCCGGTGCTGCTGCTGTCGGCCGGACAAGCGGGCGCCACCGCGCCCGCCGCCCTTGCCGGAACCGTCGCGCAAGCGGTCGCCGAATGTCTGGCGGGCTTGGCTTACGTGAATGCGATCAAGCCCGGCGCCATCGCCATCTGGGGGCCGTGGCCCTTCGTCTCCGACCTGCGCACCGGCGCCATGTCGGGAGGGTCCGGCGAGCAGGCGCTCATCACCGCCGCTTGCGCGCAAATGGGGCATTTCTACCGCCTCACCGTCGGCTCGGCCGCCGGCATGTGCGATTCGAAGCTGCCCGACATCCAGGCCGGCTATGAGAAAGGCGTCACCGCCTCGCTCGCCGCCATGACCGGCATCAATCTCCTCTATGAAAGTGCCGGCATGCATGCCTCGCTGCTCGGCTTCTGCCTCGAGAGCCTGCTCATCGACAATGACATGCTGGGCTCGATCAACCGCAATGTGCGCGGCATCGAGGTGAATGACGAGACTTTGTCGCTCGATGTCATCGCCAATGTCTGCATCGAAGGGCCCGGGCATTATCTCGGCCACGACCAGACGCTGTCGCTGATGCAGAAGGAGTATATCTATCCGGTGCTCGGCAACCGCATGAGTCCCAAGGAATGGAACGAAGCCGGCAAGCCCGACATCGTCGAGCGCGCCACGGCGAAGAAGATGGAGATCCTCACCACCTATTATCCGGAATACATACCGGAAGCGATCGACGACCTCATCCGCGCCAAGCACGACATCAAGCTGCCGCGCGAGGTGATGCGGATGGGCGATCCGAGGTGGTTCAAATAGGGCTGCTGTCGCCGACGGTCCGCAACCGGCCGCAAGCGTTGATTTGCCTATGTCCCGGCAGGGGCTAGACTCCCTACCCATGGATCATCCCGTGCTCAATGCGATAAGGCGCGAAAGCTTCACCGCTCTCGGCTGGTTTGCGCCGAATGAAGATGACCGCGTGCCGGCCGGCACGCAATTCGTCATCCTCATCGGCAATGCCGGGCCTGAGATGTTCCGCCGCTTCGCCCGCGAGCGCGATCCCTTGCATGATCGCATGGACGACTGGTGCCGCCAGGTCATAGGACGGCTCGCGCGCGACCTCGACGCGCGCGCCGTCTATCCATTCGACCAGCCGCCGCTGCCGTTCCTCACCTGGGCGAGGCGCGCCAAGGCCGGGCATGTCTCGCCGCTCGGCATGAATATCCATTCCGTCTACGGGCTCTGGCATGCTTTCCGGGCCGCCTTGCTGTTCCCGGTCGCCTTCGACCTGCCGCCCCCTTCCCCAGGCGCTCACCCTTGCGAGACTTGCGAGGGCAAGCCCTGTCTCAGCGCCTGTCCGGTCAGCGCCTTCTCCGGCATCAGCTACGATGTGCCGCGTTGCGTCGATCACATCGCCTCACCAAAAGGTCAAGACTGCATGACCGGCGGCTGCCTCGCCAGGCGGGCCTGCCCGGTCGGACAGCACTTCACCTATGGGCGCGAGCAGATGCAGTTCCATATGCGCGCCTTTCTCAAAGCCCATCAACCTGACGGGATTTCCGCATGAGCTACAGCCGCATCGCCAAGAAGCTCGCCAAAGGCGAGACCATCATCCTCGATGGCGGCACCGGCACCGATATCCAGAGCCGCGGCGTGCCCATGGCGGGCGAGACCTGGTGCGCCGAAGCCAATCTCTCTCATCCGGGCGTCGTGCGCTCGGTCCATGAGGACTATATCAAGGCGGGAGCGGAGATCATCACCGCCAACACCTATCCGACGAGTCCCCTCCTCTTCAATGCGCTCGGGCGCGATGCGGACATGGTCCTGATCGACAAGGAGGCGGTGCGGATCGCGCGCGAGGCAGCGGCAGGGCGCGTTGCCGTCGCCGGCTCCTTTTCCGTCATGCGGCCGATGGAAACGGGCGTCGACCGGGTCAAGACATATCGCGAATGGAGCGAGAAGGACGCCAAGGCGCTGATGCGCCACAAGGCCGAAAGCATGGCCGAGGCCGGCGTCGATCTCATCATGATGGAGATGATGCGCGACGCCGATTATTCGGTGTGGGCGACGGAAGCGGCGGTGGCGACGGGCCTGCCGGTCTGGGTCGGCATCTCGACCGAGCCCCGCGAAGACGGCAAGCTCACCGGTTTCGCGCGGCCCGACTGGCCGCTCGAAGAGATCATCGCCGCTTTGGCCCCCACCGGCGCCGATGTCATCTCGATCATGCACACGCTGCCCAATCACGTAGGCCCCGCGCTGAAGGTCGTGTGCGAGATCTGGAAAGGACCGCTCGGCGCCTATCCCGAGAGCGGCTTCTTCAAGATGCCGGACTGGCAGTTCGTCGACATCATCGAGCCTTCGGCGCTGGTGGCCGAGGCGCGCGAGTGGCAGAAGACCGGCGCCAGCATCTTCGGCGGCTGCTGCGGCACCAATCCGAGCCATATCAAGGCCCTGGCTCAAGCTTTCGGGAGAATTTGATGAGCGATAGCAAATCCGGGTCCTGCCTGTGCGGCGCCGTGACCTTCGAAGTGACGGGCCCTTTGCGCTCGATCATCGCCTGCCATTGCCATCAATGCCGCAAGCAGACCGGCAATTACATGTCGGCGACCGGCACCAAGGACCAATATCTGAAGCTCACCGAGACGCGCGGCCTCAAATGGTATCGCTCGAGCGGCACGGCCAGGCGCGGCTTCTGCAGCGAATGCGGCTCGACGCTGTTCTGGAAAGGCGACGGCCGCGACTACACCGCTATCGCCGCCGGCGCCATCGACGGCCCGACCGGCGTCAAGCTCGCCGGCCATATCTTCTGCGACGATGCCGGCGACTATTACGAGATCACCGGCGGCGACTACAAGCTCGGCCAATGGGCGACGGATCCCAAGGCGCCATAAAGAATTTTCACGGCCGTTCCGAAAGCTCGAGGAACGGCTTGCCGAGCCGCTCGGGCAGCACGTCGATGCCGAGGCCGGGACCGTCGGGAATGCCCATGCGATTCCCCTTGACCGGCGGCGGGCTCTTGGCCGTCTTGACCGTCACCCATTCATGGAAAGCAATGGCATGCAAGCGGCGCTCCTCAGGTGTCGAAAGCGACAGATGTGCCATGGCGGCAGTATCGATCTCGGCACCGCCCGTATCCTCGACAGTGACCATGAAACCAAGATCGACGGCGAGATCGCGCAGGCTCCTTGTCTTCGACACGCCGCCGATGCGCGAGATCTTGAGCGTCAACCCGTCGGCCGCGCCTTTGTGGTGAATGGCGAGCAGGTCTTCCAGCCCGGTCACCGATTCGTCGAGGACCATCGGCTTGTCGACCGCTCGCCTGACCGAGAGACATTCATCGATCGTCGGGCAAGGCTGCTCGAAGACATAGTCGATGGCGCGGCTGGCATCGGCGAACTGCCGCGCCTGGAACGGCGTCCATCCGGCATTGGCATCGCAGAAGATCACCGTGCCCTTCGGCACCGCATCCGCGACCGCCGCGGCGCGCTCGATATCGCTCCGTACATCGCCGCCGACCTTGACCTGGATGCGGTTGAAACCCTCCCCAGTGATGCGCCGGGCGAGCTTTGCCATGGCATCTACTGAACCATGGGTCACGACCTTATAGAGCTCGACGGTCTCGCCCTCCCGCCCGCCCAGAAATGTGACGAGCGGCACTTGCGCGGCGCGGGCGGCAAGGTCGCAGCAAGCCATGTCAATGGCAGATTTCACATAGGGATGTCCCTTGAACACGACGTCCATCAGGCGGCCGAGCTGGGCAACGGCTTGCGGATCGCGGCCCAGCAGATGCGGTGCAATCTCGGCGACGCCCGCCTCGGCGCCGGCGGCAAAGGCGGCGGAATAGAAAGTGCCGAGCGGCGCCATCTCACCCCAGCCGGTGATCCCCGTGTCGGAAGTGAGCGATACGATCACCGCATCGAACGCGTCGGCCGCGCGGCCCTTCGACATCTTGTAAGGTCCCTCGACGAAAGGCTGGCGCAGGCGATAGGCCCTGATCGTGCTGATGCACATTCTATTTCCGTTTCATTTCCAGGCTGCGTGCATAAGTCAGTTGTCGACAATCAAGCGATGCTAGACAAGTGCCCGGGACTGGATGGATTTCAGGCATTCGGCGACAAACCAGTCCTTGAAGACCGCCACAATGGCGCGTCGCGCACTCCTCTGCGGCACGGTCAGGCAATAGGGCTGGGCAAGCGGCAGGGCTTGCTTCACCGGCTTGACAAGCCTTCCCTCTTCGACCGCTCGCGCGGCGAAGAGACCCTGGCAGAGAGCCACACCCAGGCCGGACAGAGCGAGATCGAGTGCCGCCGCCGATGAATTGACGGTGAGGCCGCGGTGGATCTCGCGGCCGGCTGTGACCGAGGCCGCCTCGAACCATAAGCGCCAGGTGGGAAAGGACGCGGCGGCCGGCCCCCAGTCGGTATGGATCAAGGGCATGGACAGCAGGTCGCGCGCGTCCCGCACCGGGCCATTGTGGCTGAGAACGCCTGGCGTGCAGACCGGATGAACAGCATCGCTCGCGATCGGCTCGGCATCATGGTCGCGATCGGGGAAGCGCCCATAAGACAAGCGGATGTCGATGAGATCGCGCTCGAATGCGATCGGCTCTTCTTCGCCCTTCAAGAAAATGTCGGCCTCGCCATGGAGCCCGATGAAGAGCGGAAGGCGGGAAGGCAGCCAGCTCACGGCGACCGACGGCGGGACCGAGACGACCAGCCGGGCACGGTGCGCACTGCCGATGAGATCGCGGGCGGCACCGTTCAATTCCTCGAAAGCGAGGGTCAGCCGCGGCAGGACTTCGCGGCCGGCTTCGGTCAGGACGGCCCGACGGTTGATGCGGTGGAAAAGCTTGCGGCCGACATGATCCTCGAGCGTGGCGACGAGCTGGCTCATGGCCGCGGGCGAGATCGCCAGTTCCTCGGCGGCCGCGACAAAGCTGCCAGTGCGCGCCGCAGCCTCGAAAGCCTGCAATGTCCGCAAAGACGGGAGAGCTGTCATGGATTTGGATAAGTCTATCTTACTATAATGACAGAAATTCCTGTTTTAAGAAAGACAATCTACGTCGTAGGCTTTACCCATGGACCATCGCGAGATCGTCACTTCCTTATCGCAAGAGCAGCGCGATCATCTGACCGCGAAGTCGGACCTGCCCGGCCTGCCGCTTCTTCTCTCCCATTGGGGCACCATTCTCGTCCTCGGCACGCTCATCGCGCTCAAAGTGCCGTTCTGGCCCTGGCTCATGATCCCGCAAGGCATACTCATCGTCTTTCTCTTCACCTTGCTGCATGAGACCATCCATCAGACCGCTTTCCGCACGGCGTGGCTCAACGAGGCCGTTGCGCGCAGCGCGAGCTTCATGCTGGCGCTCCCCGCCGACTGGTTCCGCTATTTCCATTTCGCCCATCACCGTTTCACCCAGGACCCGGACAAGGACCCGGAACTCGCTTTCGCCAAACCCGCAACGCCTTGGCAATATGCGCTCCACGTGTCGGGCCTGCCGGTCTGGCGGGGACATGTGAAGACGCTCGCCGTCAATGCGCTGGGCCGTTGCCGCGACGGTTTCGTGCCGCCGAAGGGCCACAGCAAGGTGCGGATGGAAGCGCGCGCGATGATCGCCGCTTATGCGGTCATCTTGATACTCTGCGTCTATTTCCGGACGCCCGTGCTGCTCTTCGCCTGGATCCTGCCGGCGCTCATCGGACAACCCTTCCTCAGGCTCTATCTCCTCGCCGAGCATGGCCGCTGCCCCTATGTCGCGAATATGTTGGAGAACAGCCGCACGACCCTCACCAATATCCTCGTCCGCAGGCTTGCCTGGAATATGCCCTATCATGCCGAGCATCATGCCTATCCGGGCGTCCCCTTCCACCGGCTGCCGGAATTCCATGCCTTGATCGAAGGTCATCTCCGTCAGGTGGAAAAGGGCTATGCCCGGTTCCACGCCCGCTATCTGAGCGAACTTAAGCTAGCCTCACGCGACGCCTCAAAATGATGTGAATTCCTGTTTTTCCGAAAGTCTTCCGCCCACCTGTTGAATAGCGCCGCGCAACAGGCATAGTACGGGAAAAACGGGAGGATCCATGAAGCTTGGCATATTGACGGCGCCTTTTCCCGACGCGCCGCTCGCCGAAGTTGCCCATTGGGCAAGCACGTCGGGATTCAAGGCGCTCGAAATCGCCTGTTGGCCGAAATCGTCGGGTGCTACCCGCCGCTATGCCGGCACCAGCCATATCGACGTCGCCACGATCTCGGCGTCGCAAGCCAAGCAGATCGCCGCCGACCTCGCTGAAATGGGCCTCTCCATCTCGGCGCTCGGCTACTACCCGAATCCCCTTCATCCCGATCCCCAGCATCGCCAGGCCGTCATCGATCATTTGAAGAAAGTCATCGCCGCCGCCGGCCGCATGGGTGTTTCGGTCGTCAACACCTTCTGTGGCGGTGACGCAACGAAACATATCGACGACAATTGGAAAGAGGCACTCAAGGTCTGGCCCGACATCATCGCCCATGCGCGCGACAATGGCGTCAAGCTCGCTTTCGAGAATTGCCCGATGATCTTCAGCTATGATGAATGGCCGGGAGGTCACAATATCGCCTATTCGCCCTATATCTGGCGGCGCATTCTCGAAACCTGGGACGGCGCCATCGGCATGAATTACGATCCCTCGCATCTCGTCCTGCAGATGATCGACCAGGCGCGCTTCATCCGCGAATTCGGCGCGCATATGTTCCATGTCCATGCCAAGGATCTGATGATCGACAAGGACGGCCTCTATGAGCGCGGCATTCTCTCGGCCGGCATGGGCTGGCAGATCCCGCGCATGCCGGGCCTGGGCGAGGTCGATTGGAATGTCATCTTCTCCGGCCTCTACCGGGCCGGCTATGACGGGCCGGTCATCATCGAGCATGAGGACCGGAAATTCGAAGGCAGCGACGAGGCGATCAAGCGCGGCTTTATGCTGGCGCGCGACGTGCTTCGTCCTTTTGTGAAATGAACGTCTTTTGGGAGGAAAGGAAACTGCAATGCCAAACATGAGAAACGTGAAACTGCTCCTCGCCGGCGTAGCCCTGATGGCTTCGGCCGCAGCGGCTGGCGCGCAAGGCACCTTTACGATCGGTGTGTCCAACACCGTCCAGGGCAATGGCTGGCGCGAGGAGATGATCTGCGCCATCAAGGCCCAGGCGCTCGCCTCGGGCAAGGTGGCGAAGCTCAATATCGCCCATCGCAACACCGACGCCGCGGGCCAGCTCGAGGACATCCGCAACCTGATCAGCGCCAAGGTCAACGCGATCGTCGTCAATCCGGCCGATCCCGCCGGCATCAAGGACGCGCTCGCTGAAGCGACCAAGGCCGGCATCGTCGTCGTCGCCGTCGACCAGACGGTGACCGAGCCCACCGCCTACATCATCTCCAACAACCAGGAGGAATATGCCTATCTCGGCGCCAAATGGCTGTTCCAGACCTTGGGCGGCAAGGGCGATGTCGTCTATATGCGCGGCGCCGCCGGCGCTTCCGCCGACAGCGACCGCGACAAGGGCTTTAAGAAGGCGCTCGCCGAATTCCCCGACATCAAGGTCGTGCATGAGGTCTTCACCGGCTGGCAGCAGGACCAGGGCAAGCAGCAGATCCTCGACTTCATCGCGACGGGCACGCCGTTCAACGGCATCTGGACGTCGGGCATCGACAATGTGATCGTCGATGCGCTCACCGAATCGCAGACGCCGCTGGTGCCGGTCGTCGGCGCCGACAATGCGGGCTTCGTCGGCCAGCTCAATTCGGTCGAGGGGCTGAAGGGTGCCGCGGTCACCAATCCGGGCTCGATCGGCGGCGCCGGCGTGACCCTCGCTCTGCAGATCCTCGAGGGCAAGAAGCCGGCACAGCAGACCGTGCTGGTCGAGCCGCAGCTCTGGGAAAACACGACGGATGACGGCAAGGCCAAGCTCAAGGCGGCGGCCGATCCCTCGCTCAGCCCGGAATGGCCGGTCAGCATCTCGATTCCCGACTGGACCACTTATACGAAAGAGCAGATCGTCGCCTGCAAGGGGCCGGGTGAATAGTGTCGCATTGATGCGGGCGGGAACATCGTTCCCGCTCGCTCTTCACTATCGATAGCTGATGACGGAACCGATTCTCGAAGCCACTGGCGTCGCCAAGACCTATGGCGCCGTTGCCGCCTTGCGCAACGCCTCGCTCTCGGTGCGCCCCGGCGAAGTGCATGCGCTGATGGGCGCCAATGGCGCCGGCAAGTCCACTCTGGTCAAGATCCTGACCGGGGCGATCCGGCCCAATGCCGGGCGCATTCTCATCCGCGGCAAAGAGCACCACGTGCATTCGCCGGCTGAAGCGCGGCGCGCCGGGCTGGTCTCGGTCTATCAGGAGCCGGCGCTGATCCCCGATCTCGACGTCGCCGCCAATCTTCGCCTCACCCGCACGCCGGTCGAGCCCTTCCGGCAATGGGTGCGCGAGCTCGGCGTGGACGATCTCGACCTGCGCGATATGGCGCGCGACGTTCCGCTCGCGATCTTGCGCATCCTCGATCTGGCGCGGGCCTTGGCGATCGCGCCCGACGTCCTGCTCCTCGATGAGATGACTGCCGCTCTGCCGGCCAATCTCGCCGAAAAGGTGCTGGACGTCGTGCGCCGGCAGAGCCGCGCCGGGCGTTCGGTCATCTTCATCTCGCACCGCTTCATCGAGATCTCCTCGCTCTGCGACCGCGCCACGGTGCTCCGCGACGGCGAGACCGTCGGCGTCGTCGACATCGCGCCCGGCATCGAGGAGAAGATCGTCGAACTCATGCTCGGCGCCAAGATCGAGAAGGCCCGTGCCGCGGCGCGGCGCGCCGGCAAGGGACCGGAGCCGGTCGACGCTCGCCCGCGCCTCAGGGTGCGAAACTTGAGCGTCGGCAACAAGCTGCACGACGTCTCCTTCGATCTCGCCAATGGCGAGGTGGCGGGCGTCGTGGCGCTCGAAGGCCAGGGCCAGGACGAACTCTTCGCCGCGCTGTCGGGCTCGACGCCGGCATCGGGCGGCGGCATCGAAGTGGATGGAACGCCTGTCCAGTTCCATCGTCCCGCCGATGCCATCGGCGCCGGCATCGCCTATGTGCCCGGCGACCGCGCCGAGGCGCTGCTGATGCAGCAGCCGGTGCGCGAGAACATCGCTTTGCCCTTCAGCGCCCATTGGCGCAATTGGGGTCCGATCGACCGGCGCCGCGAAGGCGAGCGCGTCACCCGCGCCATCGAGCGGCTGCAGATCGACACACGCGCCCAGCGCGAAGTACAGCGCCTGTCGGGCGGCAATCAGCAGAAGGTCACCATCGCGCGCTGGATCGCGGCGGATGTGCGCACCATCCTGTGCTTCGATCCGACGCGCGGCATCGATGTGCGCACCAAGCAGGAGATCTATAGGCTGCTGCGCGAGCTTGCGGCGCAGGGGAAATCCATCCTCTTCTACACATCCGAGCTCGAGGAGATCCAGCTCGCCTGCGACCGCGCCATCGTCATCTTCGGCGGACGCGTGGTCGATGTGCTCCCCGTCGAGATCGCCGATGAGGCGGCCCTCACCCGCGCCGCCTATGGCTTGCCGCGCAATGCCAAGGAGGATGTCGGCATATTGGCCGATCTCCCCAACCCACCGCCCGGCGCATCATGACCCGCTTCATCACGCGCAATGGCTGGGTCCTGGGCCTTGTCGCCCTGCTGGCGCTGCTCTTCGTCTTCACCAAGGCGATCCAGCCCTTCTATGGCGCCGGCGATTTCGGCTCGCTGGCCCGCGCCGTCCTGCCTTTCGCTTTCGCCGTCGCGGCGCAGACCATCGTCGTCATCGCCGGCGGCATCGATCTGTCGGTCGCCTCGATGATGGCGCTGACCAGCGTCACCGCCGCCTCGATGATGAACGGCGCCAGCGAGAAATTTGCGCTGCTGGTCGTACCCTTCGTGCTCGTCATGGGGCTCGTGCTCGGCGCCCTCAACGGCCTCCTGATCGTCGTCACCCGCGTGCCCGATATCGTCGTGACGCTGGCGATGCTCTTCGTCTTCCAGGGGGCCGCCCTCCTCGTCCTCGAGGCGCCGGGTGGTGCTGCGGCCGAATGGCTGAAAGCCCTGATCACCGGTACGGTCCAGTTGCCGGGACTGCCCGAGGCGATCACCGCCTGGATTCCCAAGGCGCTGGTGCTTCTCGTCATCTGCCTCGTTCTGGTCTGGGTCCCGCTCAGGCTCTCCGGCCTCGATCTTTCGCTCTATGCCGTCGGCAGCAATCCGCTTGCCGCCTTTCGCAGCGGCGTGCCGGTGGCCAGGACCAAGATCCTCAGCTATGCGCTGGGCGGCCTCTTCGGCGCCATGGGCGGCTTGAGCCTCACCATGAGCACTGGCATCGGGGCACCCATACCCGGCCCCTATCTCCTGGCCAGCGTCGCCGCGGTGGTGCTGGGCGGCGTCGCGCTCAGCGGCGGCCGCGGCGGCATCATCGGTCCCATCGTCGCCGTCTTCATCCTGCGGCTGGTCAGGACCGATCTCACACTTCTCGCGGTCGATCCCAATGTCACCGCGATCATCGAGGGAACCATCATGGTCATCGTCGTGATGTTCGGCGCTTACATCGCCTTGCGAGGTCGCTCTTCATGAACCAGGCCACCGCCGCCACACCGCAACTGTCCCTCGGCCGGCGCATCAGCCGGTTCATGAGCGACCAGCCTCTGGTGCCGCTGATCATCCTGCTGATCGCGCTCGTCGTGGTCCTGCAGATTCTGAGGCCCGGCATCGTCAATGAGCGCTGGGCCGCCAATACGGTCCGCTTCGCCATTCCGCTTGCGATCCTTGCCGGCTGCCAGACCATGACCATGCTGACGGGCGGCATCGATCTCTCGGTCGGCACCGTCGCGACCATGGGCGCCTTCATCATGGTGACGCAGGCAGCGCTCCACGATCCGGCGATCGCCATTCTCATCGCCCTCGTCCCCGCTTTGCTCATCGGCTTCGTCAATGGCATAGGCGTCGGCGTCTTCCGCGTGCATCCCTTGATCATGACGCTCGGCACGAGCCTCATCGGCACGGGCTGCCTCCTGGTCTATCAGCGCACCGTGATCGCCTCGGGCGCCAAGGTCCCCGAAAGCCTGGCCTGGCTCGCCACCGGCATCACCTATGGCTTTCCCAATGCGCTTCTGCTGTTCGTGCCGGTCGCGGCCTTCATCATCTTCATGCTGAACGCGACCGGCTTCGGGCGCCTTCTCTATGCGGTCGGCGACAATGAGAAGGCGGCGCGGCTGTCGGGCGTCATCTATTGGAAGGTGATCATCGCCCTCTATGCCCTCTCGGCACTCCTCGCCGGCATCACCGGGCTGCTCTATATCGGGCTCATCAAATCGCCGTCGCTCTCGCTCGCCGAGCCCCTGGTCCTGCCTTCGGTCGCCGCCGCGGTGATCGGCGGCACGTCGATCTTCGGCGGCCGCGGCGGCTATGCCGGCACGATCGTCGGCGCGCTCATCCTCACCATCCTGACGACATTGCTCACCATCCTGCAGATGCCGGAAGGGGCCAGGCGCATTCTATTCGGATTGATCGTGCTGCTCGTGACCGCGATCTATCTGCGCATCATCGAGAACAGATAGACCTAACGCACCGTGAGACGATCCATGATCTGCGACTGCACATTGGCGAGATGGCGGCGCATCTCGCGCTCGGCCGTCTCGGGATCGCGCGCGGCAATGGCATTGGCGATGGCGCGGTGCTCGGCATCGCGTTCGGCGCGCCGCTTCGGGCAGACGCTCGCCGGCAGGCCGAGGCGAATGCGCGAATCGGTGCCGACAGCGCGCAGCAGCCGGTAGAATTCGCTCGCAAGCCCGTTGCGGGCGCCATCGGCGACCGCCTTGTGGAAGGCGAGATCGGCGCCGCCATAGTCGCCGTCATCGGCATTCTCGACGGCGGCGACGATCTGATCGACCTGCGCCGGCGAGGCACGCAAGGCGGCAAGCCGCGCCAGAGCGGGCTCGATGACGGAGCGCAATTCGATGACCTCGATGGGATTGGTGGCATGGGCAAGCTCGTGCCACGGCGGCGTCTCGGCTTTGCCCGTGCGGGGCTCGATCTCCCCCGTATCGCGCAGCACTTTCAGCGCCTTGCGCAATTGATGGCGGTTGATGCCGAGCTCGGCGGCGAGATCGCGCTCGGGCGGCACGGCGCCGGCCGTCCGGATCGCGCCGCGTACCGCATCGATCAGAGCCGAGAGCTCGGCCGTCGTCTTGTGCGGGATGCGTCGCTGGGCAGGAGCGGTGATCGTGATGTCCGTCATGCGCAAGGGTCTAGCAGAGTCACCAACCAAACTCAACCACATCTTTGCGGTTGCCGGCTTCTTGACGAAGCTGGTTGAGTAATGGTTGTCTTGCCGGGACCATGGCAGAATTCGACTATATCATCGTCGGCGCGGGATCGGCAGGTTGCGTGCTCGCCAACCGGCTGAGCGCCGATCCCACCCACTCCGTCCTCCTCATCGAGGCGGGCGGCTGGGACCGCGATCCCTTGATCCATATCCCGCTCGGCTGGGGCAAGATCCTGCAGCAGCGCCGGCACGACTGGATGTATTTCTGCGAGCCGGAAGCCAATGTGAACCAGCGCAAGGTCGAATGCGCGCGCGGCAAGGTGATCGGCGGCTCGTCCTCGACCAATGCCATGGCCTATGTGCGCGGCAACCGCGCCGATTTCGACGCCTGGGCCAAGGCGGACGGACTTTCCGGCTGGTCCTTTGAAAAGCTCCTGCCCTATTTCAAGCGCCAGGAGCATTGGGAAGGCGGCGAGAGCGCCTTTCGCGGCGGTGAAGGTCCGGTCAGCACGCAATTCTGCAAATTCGCCGATCCGCTCGTCGAAGCCTTCGGCGAGGCCGGCAAGAGTGCAGGCTTCGGCTGGACCGAGGACTATAATGGCGAAAGGCAGGAAGGCTTCGGCCGCTTGCAGATGACGATCGGCAAGGGCCGGCGCTCATCCTCCGCCACCGCCTATTTGCGCCCGGTGCTCGGCCGGTCCAACCTCACGGTCATGACGGATGCGCTGGTGACGCGACTCCTCATCGACAAGGGCCGCGCGCTCGGTGTCGAAGTGGCCGAGGCCCAAGGCAGGCGCGAGATCCGGGCCAGGCGCGAAACGCTGCTGGCCGGCGGCGTCATCAATTCGCCGCAGCTTCTCATGCTGTCGGGCATCGGCGATCCGCAGGCGCTGGCACGCCATGGCATCAAGACGCAGGTGCCGCTTCCCGATGTCGGGCAACATCTCCAGGATCATGTCTCGGTGATCCTCTTGTACAAGCGCAAGCAGCACGGCCCCTTCTACCGAATGATGCGCTATGACCGGATCGCGCTGGCGATGGCCGAGGCGCATCTCTTCGGCACCGGCTTTGCCGCGGACGTGCCGGGCGGCATCACCGCTTTCCTCAATAGCGGGCAGAGCCCGGTGCCCGATGTGCAGTTCCTCTTCACTGCCGCGACGCTCGCCGCCTGGCCCTATTTCGCACCCTTCAAGCAGCCCTTCCAGGACGGCTTCGCCACCCGCATCGTGCTGGTCAAGCCGGAAAGCCGGGGCTCCGTCCGTCTCGCCTCCGCCGATGCCACCGCAGCGCCCCTCATCCATCAGAATTTCCTCGCCACCGAAAGCGACTGGAAAGGCCTCACGGCCGGCGTCGAGATGGCGCGCCAGGTTGCGGCGAGACCTGAGATGCAGGCCTTCATCGCGGCCGAGCTCACCAAGAGCGATATCGAGGAGCATATCCGCGCGACCTCCATCACCGTCCATCACCCGATGGGCACCTGTCGGATGGGTGGTGTGGTCGATGGCGACTTGCGCGTGAAGGGCGTCGACGCCTTGCGCGTCGTCGATGCCAGCGTGTTTCCAGGCGGCATTTCCGGCAATATCAACGCCGCCGTGCTGGCCGTCGCCGAACGCGGTGCTGATCTCATTCTTGGTCGCAACCAACAAGCTTGACGGTCGAACCTGGTTGGCCTACGGTTTCGACCAGGCGAGACCCAAAGAAAAAATTCGAACGCATGGAGGATTGAATGTCAGGCGCCAAATCAGCCGCCCTTCCCAATCGCGACGCAGCCTTGCGCGGCCTTTACGACGATGTTGCCCGCGGCAACATGTTCCCCTTCTGGGCGACCTCGGCCGATGTCGAGAATGACGAGATCAAGCAGCTCATGGGCACCAAGAAGGCAGTGCCCTTCATGTGGGACTATGCCAAGGATATCGACCCGCTGCTGCATCGCGCTGCCGACCTCATCAAGATGGACGACAGCGAGCGCCGTTCGCTGATCCTCATCAATCCGGGCCTGGCCCCCAAGCGCGCCACCGTCTCGACCATGTACACGGCCTATCGCCTCAACGATCCCGACGAGATCATGCCGCCGCACAAGCATTCGCCGAGCGCCATCCGCTTCGGCCTCACCGGCAAGGGCAATTTCACCGGCGTCGAGGGCGAAAACATCACCTTCGGCCCAGGCGACATGGTGCTCACCCCCAACGACACCTGGCACAATCACGGCACGGTGGGCGGCGAGCCCGCGGTCAATCTCTCAGTGCTCGACCTGCCGCTGGTCGAGAACCTCAACGCCATCCATTTCGACCACAATTATGCCGAGCTCGAAGACGGCAAGATGGTGAAGAAGAAAGAGCAGACATCGCGCTATCCGTCCGACTATTCGCAGCGCGTCTATGGCGAGGGCGGCATGCTGCCGCGCTTTGCCGATCACAAGCGCGGCTCCGGCCTCTCGTCCCCCATGTATGTCTATCGCTGGGACCGCATGGAAGAGCTCCTCGACCGTCACAAGGACTGGGATGGCGACCCCTACGAAGCGCTGATGGCCGAATATGTCGATCCGACCACGGGAAACCCGGTGTTCAAGACCATCACCTTCTTCGCTCAGATGCTGCGCCCCGGCGAGAAGACCCTGCCCCTGCGCCAGACGGCGAGCCTTCTCGTCGCGCCATTCCGCGGCAAGGGTTATTCCATCGTCGATGGCCAGCGCTTCGACTGGAAGGAATTCGACACGCTCGCCGTGCCGGGCGGCGCCTGGTGCGAGCATGTGAACGGCTCCGACAAGGATCCGGTCTTCCTCTTCGTCGCCAGCGACGAGCCCACGCTCAAGGTGCTCGCCCTCTACAAGAAATGGGGGCGTGACAAGGCGGGAGACATGGTGCGGCTCGCCTGACGCGGCCAGAGGCAATCCAGGCGGAAGGAAGAGCGGCTCATACCCTCTTCCGTTCCCGTCCCACCGCAAACCATCCGTCGAGACAACCTCCAGTTCCCGGTTCATCGTGCAGAGCTCACACAAGACCAAGCAGATTGCGCATATCGATTGCCCGGGCGGCGGCCAGGTCTGGGTCGACGGCACCACGCTCTATATCGGCCATATGCGGGCGCCGAGCGGCACCACCATCGTCGACATCGCCGACCCCCGGAAGCCCAAGGTGCTCGCCGTCGTCGACGTGCCGAAAGGCTGGCACTCGCACAAGGTGCGGGTGCAGGACGGCATCATGATCGTCAATCATGAGAAGCTTGGGCCTGACGGGGCCTGGGAATTCGGCGGCGGCCTCGGCATCTATGACGTGTCGAAGCCCGCGGCGCCGAAGCAGATCGGCAAATGGGTGACAGGCGGGCGCGGCGTTCATCGCTACGACTTCGACGGTCGTTATGCCTATATCTCGCCCACCGTCGAGGGCTATATCGGCAATATCGTGATGATCCTCGACCTCATCGATCCGACCAAGCCTGTCGAGGTCGGCCGCTGGTGGATCCCCGGCCAGTGGCAAGCGGGCGGCGAGGAATATCCCTGGGCCAACTGGACGCAGCCCCGCTGTCATCATCCCTTGCGCATGGGGAACAGGCTCTATGTGAGCTACTGGCACCATGGCCTCTTCATCCTCGATCTCACCGACATGACGAAGCCCGTGGCCATCGCCCATACGAATACAAGCCCGGCTTTCCCGCATCCGACCCACACCTGCCTGCCGATGCCGAAGCCGCTCAAGGGCCGCAACATCATGGTGGTGGCCGATGAGGACGTGGCGAAGCTGCGCCCCGCCGCCCCTTCCTTCGCCTGGATCTATGACATCACCGAAGAGCGCTGCCCGGTCCCCATCGCGACCTACCAGGTGCCGGGGCTCGACAAGGACGGCGCGCCGCAACCGCCGATGACGGGTTGCCACCAGCCTTCCGAACGTTTCAAAGGCACGGTCATCCCCTTCGCCTGGTTCGCGCAAGGATTGAGACTAGTCGATATCGCCGATCCTTTCGCGCCCAAGGAAGTGGGCCATTATGTGCCGGACATGCCCGAGGGCGCGGAGATGGCGTCGTCGAACGATGTCACCATCGATGATCGCGGCCTCATCTATCTCATCGACCGCATCCGTGGGGTCGATATCATCGAAACCAGTGTCATGTGACGGAGAGATGATGAGCAAGAGCAAGGCCAAGCGCTATCCGATCGGAACCAAGAATCCCAACCTGCCCTTCCATCCAGGCGTCAGGGTCGGCGATCTCATCTTCGTGTCGGGCCAAGTGGCCAAGGATGCCGACGGCAATATGATCCACGGCACCATCGAGGAAGAGACCCGCGCCACCATCCTCGCCATCGAGCGCGTGCTCAAGGCCGATGGCGCGAGCCTCGATGATGTCGTGCGGGTGTGCACCTATCTCGAAGACACCCGCGACTTCGGGCGCTACAACAAGGTGTTCGGCGAATATTTCAAAAACCCGGCGGGCCTCGCCCGCACCACCGTCGAAGCGCGTGCCGTCATCAGCACCAAGATCGAGATGGATGCCATCGCCTATTGTCCGAAGGACGAGAAATAGATGTCGGCCACCCGCCCGATCCTCAGAGCCGCGCCATCGCCCGCGTCGCAATCGCGGCGCCCCGGGCCGGCACATCTGAGCGCCGAAGGCGTGGCGGTCGAATTCGATCTCGGCGGACGCAAGCAGCGCGTCCTCAACGACATCGATCTCAAGGTCGGCAAGGGCCAGCTCGTCGCGCTGGTCGGTCCTTCGGGCTGCGGCAAGAGCACCTTGCTCAGACTGTTCGCCGGGCTGATGAGCCCGAGCGCCGGCAAGATCGAAGTGGCGGGCATGGCGCCCGCCGAAGCGGCGCGCAAGAAACTCATCGGCGTCGCCTTCCAGGATGCGACACTTCTGCCGTGGAAGACGGCGCTCGACAATGCCGCTTTCCTGCTCGAGACCGCCGATCCCTCGCTCTCTCGCGCCGAGGTGAGGAAGCGAGCCCAGCATAATCTCCATCTCGTGGGCTTGAGCGGTGCCGAAGCCAAGCGTCCGTCGCAGCTTTCGGGCGGCATGCGCCAGCGCGTCGCCATCGCCCGCGCGCTGACGCTCGATCCGGAAGTGCTGCTCCTCGATGAGCCCTTCGGCGCTCTCGATGCGATCACGCGCGAAGAAATGGGCAGCCTCCTCCTCGACATCTGGCAGCGCACCCAGAAGACCATCCTTCTCGTGACCCACGCCTTCGACGAAGCGGTGTTCCTGTCGAGCGACATCCATGTGATGGGAACCGGGCCGGCGCGCATCCTCGAGACGATCGCCAACGATCTGCCCTATCCGCGCGACGCCCAGACCTATCGCGATCCGCGCTTCTCGGAAACCGAGGCGCGTCTGCGCGAGCTCCTGGTCAAGAGCCATAAGGGAGGCGCCTGACATGATCACCCAAGCCCTTCCGGCTCCCAAGGTCTCGCGCGCCGTCATCGACGTCGCCCCGGCGATCCTGCTCGGCCTGGTGTGCCTCCTTCTCTGGGAAGGCGCCATCTGGCTGTTCAAGGTCGAGCCCTTCGTGCTTCCCGCCCCATCGGCCATCGCCCTCGTGATGGTCGATCAATACCAGTCGCTGGCGGCGGCAGCGCTCGTCACGGCCGAAGAGATCCTCATTGGCTTCGCGCTCTCGGCCGTTACGGGCGTGCTCGTCGCCGTCGTCATCGCGCGTTTCGAGACCTTTGGTCGGGCGCTCTATCCGCTGATCGTGCTCTTCCAGAATGTGCCGAAAGTAGCCTTGGCGCCGATCTTCATCCTGTGGTTCGGCTATGACCTCGCGCCCAAGGTGCTGCTCATCGTGGTGATCGCCTTCTTCCCGGTGGCGATCGGCATGCTGTCGGGCCTGCAGTCGGTCGATCCTTCGCTGGTCTCGCTGATGCGCTCGGTGGGCGCCGGCCCCGGCACCATCCTCAAGCGAGTGCGCCTGCCGCATGCCTTGCCGCAGCTCATGGCAGGCCTCAAGGTGGCGGTCACGCTCTCCGTCATCGGCGCCATTGTCGGCGAATTCGCCGGCGCCTCGGCGGGCCTCGGCTATATCATCCAATTCGCTTCCACCCAGCTCGAGACGGCGCTCGTCTTCGCGGCGATCCTCGTCGTCTCGGTCCTGGGCCTTGCCTTCTACTATGTGGTGGAACTGGCCGAACGGCTTCTCATCCCGTGGGCGCCGAAATTCGACGACCCGGGCAACAGATGATTGGAGGACAGAGATGACGATGAGGCTCAGACTGACACTCGCGACGATCATGCTGCTCGCCGCCACCGTCGCGGCCAGGGCCGCCGATGAGGTGAGCATCCAGCTCGACTGGGTGGTGCGCGGCAATCATGCGATGTTCTTCGTCGCCAGGGACAAGGGCTATTTCGAGGATAATGGCATCGAGGTGACGGCGATCCGCAAGGGTACGGGTTCGGTCGACGCACTGCGCCTCGTCGGCGCCGGCAATGCCGATTTCGGTTTCGGCGACCTGCCGACGCTGGCGATCGCGCGCTCGCAATCCGTGCCGGTCGTGGCGCTTGCCGCCGTCAATCAGCGCAGCCCCATGGGCATGATCGCGCTCGCCAAGACCAAGACCCTGTCCAAGCCCCAAGACCTCAAGGGCCTCGATGTCGGCGTGCACACCGCGGGATCGACCTATGTCTTCCTGCGCGCCTTCCTGGCCGCCAACGGCATGAGCGAGGACGACATCAAGAAGAGCACAGTCGCGCCGCCTTACGAGAATTATCTGCTTCTCGGCCGTGTCGCGGCCGTGCCCGGCTATATCGACGCCGAAGTGCCGGAGCTCGAGGCGAAAGCCGGCGGTCCCGGCTCGTTGTCCATCATCATGGGCGCCGACTGGGGCTACAATGTCTATGGCTCCGGCCTCTTCACCTCGGAAGCGCTCGCCAAGGACAAGCCCGACCTCGTCGAACGCTTCACCGCCGCCTATCTCAAGGCCTTCGCCGATGTCATCGCCAATCCGGGCGAGGCCGCCGATATCGTGATCAAGGCCAATCCCGAATATGCGGCGAAGCGCGACATCCTGGTGAAGCAGCTAGAGGCCGACATCAAATCGACCTTCTTCAGCGCCGAGACGGCCAAGGACGGGATCGGCGCGATGACGCTCGACACCTGGACGGCGACGGCCAAGGTCTTGCGCGATCAAGGCGTGATGAAGAAGGATATCGATCTCGAGGCCGCCTTTTCCAATCGCTTCATCCTCGCCGCCAAGCCTTTGAAGAAATGACGGTGAACGAAACTCAACCAGCAATGCGAGGCATCACATGATCAAGCTTCTCGGCCGCCAGACATCAGGCAATGTGCAGAAGGTCATCTTCATGCTCGAAGAGACCGGCAAAGCCTATGAGCGCGAGGACTATGGCCGCCAGTTCAACAACACCCAGACACCGGAATACAAGGCGCTCAACCCCACCTCGAAAGTGCCGACCCTCGTCGACGGCAAGGCGGTGATCTGGGAATCGAACACCATCTTGCGCTATCTGGCTTCCGCCTATGCCCCGGCTTTGACCGGCGCCACGCCCGCCGAGCGCACCGAGGTCGAGCGCTGGATGGACTGGGTGCTCGCCGCAGTCAATCCGGGCTATCTCACCGCCTTCAAGGACTCCAAGAAGCCCGCCAATGAGCGCGCGCCCGACTACGATGCGCAGATCAAGGAGCTCGCGGCACAAATGGCGATCCTCGACGCCCATCTCAAAGGCAGATCGTATGTCGCCCTGGAGAAGCTCACCATCGCAGATATCGCGCTCGCCCCCATCCTCAAGCGCTGCCTCGACTTCCCGCTCGAGCGGCCGGCCTTCGCCGAGCTCGATCGCTGGATCAAGGCCATTGGTGAGCGTTCGGCCTTCCAGGTGGCGATCGGCGCCAAAGAGAAGAAGGCCGCCTGATGAAGCATATCGCCGTCATCGGATTGGGGACCATGGGTCCGGGCATCGCCCAGCGCCTGGCGCGGGGCGGCCTCGTGGTGTCCGCCTTCGATATGGAGACGGCGCAGATCGACAAGGCCAAGGCGGCGCTTCCCTTGATCAATGACGTGCTCGACAAGCTCGGCATTGCGCCGAAGCCCGGCGGCGAGGTGCGGTTCGCGGCCTCCCTCGCCGAAGCCGTCAAGGATGCCGATCTTATCATCGAGAATGTGCCGGAGCGGATCGAGGTCAAGGCCGAGGTCTATCGCGCCATCGACAGGCTGATCGGCGCCGAGACACTGGTCGTCTCCGACACGTCCGGCATACCGATCAGCAAGTTGCAGGAGCATCTCTCGAACCCTGAGCGCTTCTGCGGCATGCACTGGTCGAACCCGCCCCACATCATCCCGATGATCGAGGTCATATCAGGCGCCAAGACTGCGCCCGAAACGGCGAAGGCCATCGTCGACCTGATCGAGAGCTTGGGGCTTCTCCCCGTCGTCATCAACAAGGATGTGGCGGGCTTCGTCGAGAACCGCATCCTCTACGCCTTGCTGCGCGAGGCTATCGATCTCGTCGAGGAAGGCGTCATCGCGCCCGAGGCGCTCGATACCTGCGTGTCCTGGGGCATCGGTTACAAGCTCAGCGTCATCGGGCCGATGGCGCTGCTCGATGTGGCGGGGCTCGACATCTATCATTCGGTGGCGAGCTTCCTCAATCAGGAGCTGTCGACGCGCGCCGATATCGCCCCCTTCATCACTAAGCGGGTCCAGGAGAAGCGCCTCGGCCTCAAGACCGGCAGCGGTGTCTATGCCTATACGCCCGAGCGCGGCAAGGAGCTGGCGGCTGAGCGGGCCCGCAAGCTCGTGGCGGTGCGCCGGGCGCTGGAGGAGAAGGACGGCAAATGACGCTTCAGCGGCAAGCGAGCCTGTCTGTCCCGCTCACGCAAGTGAGGTCGGCGGGCTTGCCGTCGGCCGGCGTCACGACGCTGCGGGTTTCCCAGCTCTTCCCGGCAAGGCCGCACCAGGTCATTTGCACCGCCATGCGGTCACCGGTCTCATTGAGGAGATACAGCGCCCCGCTCTTGGGATCGCGCCAGAAGCTCACGCTGATCCTGGCGCCGGGTGCGGCGCGCCCGAGCTCGGCCGAATACCAGTGTGCAAGCGATACCGAGCAGCTGATCTCGCTTTGGGCCGCGTTGCGCGCGACGAACGGGGTTTCGATAAGCCCTTCGCTGCCGCGCCCGGCGGCGAGAGCCGTGGGCGCCGCAAGGCCGAGAGCGAGAATGAGACACGGGAGAAATTTTGCAGACATGGCGAGGTTCGGAATGTGACCGGCACTTTACATGGCTGCCGCCTGCAAGTGAATGGACGATAATCAAATTTAATAACACAGACGGAGGAGACATCATGCGTGCATATTGGAAGAGATCTTTCACGGCCCTGACGATGCTGGCCCTTCTCGGCACGGCGAGCCTCGCCGCCGAAGTGAAGACCATCGCCATCCTCGCTCCCGAGCAAGGCAATGACTATGGCTGGAACCAGCAAGGTGTCGATGCCGCCAAGGCCGTGGGCGAGAAGGCCGGCATCAAGGTGCTGGTCGCCGAGGGCCTGGGCTATGGCGATGTGCGCCCCACCTTGCGCGAGCTCGCCGGCGAAGGCGCCAATCTCCTGATCGCCCATGCCAGCGGCTACAATACCGCAGCACCCGAGATCGGCGCCGAGCTCAATGTGCCGGTGGCGATCGTCGACATGCCGGATGCGAAGAAGGCCGGCAAGGTCGCCGACTACACGCTGAGCGGCCATGAAGGCGCCTATCTCGCCGGCAGGCTCGCCGCCAAGATGAGCCGCAGCGGCACGGTCGGGATCGTGGTGTCGGGCGAGCCGCCGTCATGGAACTCGCAGTCCGCCGCCTTCGCGCAAGGGGCCAAGGCCGAAAAGGAAGGCATCAAGATCCTCTATGCGGTGATCGGGCCTGCCGCCTATGCCGATGCGGCCGGCGGCAAGCGGGTGACCGAGACCGTGATCGCGGCTGGCGCCGACATCATTTTCGGACAAGGCAACGGTTCGAGCTTCGGCATGCTGCAGGCGGTCGAGACCACCAAGGCGGCTGATGGCGGCAAGGTCTATTTCATCGACGTCATCGGCGACAAGACGCCGATCAACAAGGGCTTCCTCCTGTCGTCGGTCTTGTGGAACCTCGAGCCCGTCTATGGTGCGATGATCGCCGACCTCAAGGCCGACACTTTCGGCACCAAGAACTACTCGATCCAGCTTGCTGACGACTCCGTCAAGCTGCTCAAGACGCCGGACATCACCGATGCCGTGTGGGGCGAGATCGAAGCGATCCGCGGCGACATCGTGTCGGGCAAGATCAAGGTCGAGCCGATCTGGGACGCGGCGAAAGTCCATGAACTCGTGAACACCGTCAAGTAAGCCGGAATTGCGCCGGCCGGCATCAGCCTGGCCGGCGCTGCTTTTATCGTGACGGCCAAGACCACATCGACACCCACGGCTGCGACTTCCGGTCCCGCGGCCGGGAAGCCCGTCGTCGAACTCGTCAATATCTCCAAGAGCTTCCCCGGCGTGATCGCCAATGACAATGTGAACCTCTCCTTGTGGCCAGGCGAAGTTCACGTGCTTCTGGGCGAGAACGGCGCCGGCAAATCTACACTCATCGCCCTTCTGTCGGGCCTGCAGCAGCCGGATGACGGCCACATCCTGATCGCCGGCGAGAGGCAGACGATCGTCTCGCCGCGCGCCGCTCTCGGCCTCGGCATCGGCACGGTGTTCCAGCACAATATGCTGGTGCCGAGTCTGACCGTTGGCGAAAACCTGTTGCTCGGCGGTGCCTGGTGGCAGAGACCGGGCCTTGCCGGCCTGACCCAAAGCCTCGCCGATCTCAAGGCGGATTTCGGCCTCGACGTCGCGCTCGATGCGCGCGCCGGCGACCTCTCGCTCGGCGAGCAGCAGCAGGTCGAGATCGCCCGCGCTCTCTTGCACAAGAGCCGGGTCCTCATTCTCGACGAAGCCACGTCGATGATGACGCCCAAGGGCATCGAGGACCTGGGCGCCATGATGCGCAAGCTCGTCGCTTCAGGCCTCGCCATCGTCTTCATCACCCACAAGCTCGACGAGGCTTTGCGCTTCGGCGACCGCATCACCATCCTGAGGCGCGGCCGCAAGATCGCGAGCCTTGCGCCTGAGCGCCTCAAAGCCATGGACCGGGGAGAAGCGCGCGATGAGATCATCAAGGCCATGTTCGCGCGCCAGGACGAGAAGAGTGACAGCCCGGCGCCCGTCGTGCGAGCACCAATCGAGGCGAATAACGATCTCGAGATCCAGGGCCTCAGCGTAACGCCTGAACCCGGGATCCCGGGGCTTCACGGCATCGATCTCACCATCCGCTCGGGCGAGATCCTCGGTATTGCCGGCATCGACGGCAATGGCCAGAAGCAATTGGCGGAAGCGATCGCCGGCCAGCGTCCCCTGGCGTCGGGCGCCATCCGTCTCGGGGGCGAGCCCGTCGAGCATCTGCCGGCCGGCCTGCGCCATCGGCTGGGCCTGCGCTATCTCACCGATGACCGCCTGTCCGAGGCAACCGTCGCCTCTTTCCCCTTGAGCCTCAACCTGCTCCTCAAGACGATCGGTGCCGAGCCTTTCTGGCGGCGCGGCATCGAGCAGAAAGACAAGATCGACGCCTATGCCGAGCGCCAGGTCGAGCGCTATGACATAAGGACACCCGGCATTCACACGCCGATCGGCAAATTGTCGGGCGGCAATATCCAGAAGGCGCTGCTGGCGCGCGAGCTTGCCGGCGACGCACGGGTCATGATCTTCAACAAGCCGACCTATGGCCTCGATTTCCAGAATATCGCCTTGTCGCGCGCGCGTATCCGCGAGACGGCCGGGAAAGGCCTTGCCGTCCTCCTGATCTCGACCGAGCTCGACGAGTTGCTCGAGCTCTCCGACCGCATCGCGGTCATGGTGGGCGGACATATCGCCGGCATTGTCGAGAACGGACCGGAGGCGCGCTGGGCGATCGGCAATCTCATGGTGGGCAAGGCGGCATGATGGATGAGATGCAAGCCGTGAGCCCTCCACAACTGACGAAGCCGCGCTTCGCTCTTGACGCCTGGACGAGCCTCGCCGTGGTGACGCTGGGGCCGATCCTCGCCGCCTTCGTCCTCTGCGCCTTGGCGCTCATTGTCGCGGGCTACGATCCCCTCGCCTATTATCTCTATGTCGTCGAGCGCGGCGTGTTCTCAGGCCAGGGCCTGCAGCAGACACTGACCCGCATGGCGCCGCTCCTCCTCCATGCGGCGAGCCTCATCATCGCCTTCCGGGCCGGTATCTGGAATCTGGGCGGCGACGGACAATTCCTGCTCGGCGCCGTGATCGCCGCCGCGCTGGCGCCCGCTCTCATCACCGTGATGCCCGATTGGATCACGCTCATCGTCTGCATGCTGGTCGCCATGCTGGTCGGGGCGGCCTGGACACTGATCCCCGCTTTGCTGCGCGCCTATCAAGGGGTGAATGAGATCATCACCACCTTGATGATGACCTTTCTCGGCACGTCCTTCGCCAATGTCCTGGTAAAGCTCGTTTTCCTCGATCCCGGCACCACGGTTCCGCAGACGCGCACCTTGCCGGTCGACGATCGGCTACCCTGGCTCTATGGCACGACGATCTCGAGCGGGCTCCTCATCGGCCTTGCGGCAGTCATCGCCGTCCATGTCGTCATGACGCGCACCGCTTTCGGCCTCAGATTGCGCGTGGTGGGCGCCAATGCCAAGGCGGCACTCCATGCCGGCCTTGCGGTCCCGTTGCTGACCGTCGTGGTCTTCGCACTGTCGGGCGCTCTTGCCGGGCTCGGCGGCGCGGTCGACATCCTGGGCGTCTTCGGCAATGTGCGCGCCGACTGGAATCCGGCCTATGCGCTCGCCGTCGTGCCGCTCGTCTTCCTGGCCCGCTTCAATGGTTATGCGGCCATCGCCTTCGTCTTCTTTTATGCGGTGCTCGAGATCGGCGGCGAAAGTGCGGCGCGCCGCATCGGCGTGCCGCAGCATTTCACCCTGATCCTCGTCGCCACCATGTTCATCCTGCTGGCGCTCGCCGAATGGCTGGATCAGCGGCGGCGCGCCAAGGGCAAGGGCTGAGCCATGGAAGCACTCCTCACCACCGCCTTCCTCACGGCCCTCATCTCGGGCGCGGTCACCGCCGGCATGCCCCTCCTCCTTGCCGGGCTCGGCGAGCAGATGTCGGAAAAGGCGGGTGTCCTCAATGTCGGCATCGAAGGCATGATGCTCGCCGGCGCCTTTGCCGGATTCTTCGTCGCCTATTCGACCGAATCGATCGCCCTCGGCTTCGTCGCCGGCGCCCTTGGCGGCTTTGGGGTTGCGCTCCTCATGGCGCTTCTCTGCGTGCGCCTCGGCCTCAACCAGATCGTCATCGGCATCGGCCTGACGCTCGGCTTCGAGGGCATCACCGCGCTCCTCCATTACAATCTCTTCGGCCGTACCTATCCGCGCCTGCCGGCGGTCGAGACCTTGCGCCTCCCGGGCCTCGCCGACATTCCGGTCATCGGGCCGGCGCTCTTCGACCGGCCGGTCATCGTCTATCTGGCCGTGCTGCTCGTCGTCCTGGCAGCCTTCGCCTATCGCCGCACCAATCTCGGGCTCTATCTGCAGGCGGCCGGCGACAAGCCCGCGGCGCTCGACGTCACCGGAATCGATGTGACGCGCATCCGCACCGCCGCCGTGCTCACGGCCGGCACTCTTGCCGGACTCGGCGGCGCCTTCCTCGCCGAGGTCGGCGCCGGTCTCTTCGTGCCCTTCATGACCAATGGTGCCGGCTTCATCAGCATCGTGCTCGCCATGCTGGCGCGCGGACGGCCCGTCTGGGTGCTGCTCGGCGCTGCGATCTTCGGCGCCTGCCTGTCACTGACCACGGCCTTGCAAGTGGCCGGCGTCAATGTGCCGACCGATGTCATCCAGATGATCCCCTTCGCGGCGGTGATGGCGGTGCTCGTCATCTTCGGCCGCAATGCCCATTTGCCCGCCGCCCTCGGCATTCCCTATGTGCGGGGCGCGCGATGAAGAAACAGTGGAGGAAACGCACATGACCGACACCAAAGTCTATCTGCTCGACGGCGGCTCGCTCGTCCTCGACGGCTTTCATGTCTATTGGAACAAGGGACCGGGCGGCGAGGTCCGCTTTCCCGTCTATTCGATCCTGGTCGAGCACAAGGACGGACGCTTCCTGATCGACAGCGGCTATGACTATGACCATGTGCAGAAGGTACTGCCCTTCGAGAAGCCCATCCAGTCGAAGGACCAGACGATCCCCGGCGCGCTCAAGCTCCTCGGCCTCGAGCCCAAAGATATCGGCATCGTGGTCAATTCGCATTTCCATTTCGACCATGTCGGCGGCAACAAATATTTCCCGCATGCCAAGAAGATCTGCCACAAGGACGAGATCAAGCAGGCAATGACGCCGGAGCCTTTCGAAGTCCTGGGCTATTCGGATCTGAGCTTCTCGGCCGCCGCCGCCGAGGCGCGCAATGCGACGGCGCAGTTGCTCGCCGGAACGACGGTCGCCAATTCGACCTTCGAGGGCATCGAGGGCGACGTGGAGCTCGCGAAAGGCGTCAAGCTCATCTTCACGCCGGGCCATGCGATCGGCCATTACAGCCTGCTGGTCGAGTTCTCCAACCGCAAGCCGATCCTCTTCACCATCGATGCCTCCTATACGAAGAAGAGCCTCGAGATATTGTGCCAGGCTTCATTCCATATCGATCCCCGAGCCGGCGTCACCTCGATGCGGCGTCTGAAGCAGCTCGCCCAGGACCGCGAGGCCGATCTCATGTATTCGCATGATATGGGCGAGTTCCAGTCCTATCGGACGGGCACGCAATTCTACGGTTGAGGAGGCGACCATGGCAGACAAACTCAACTGGCCGGTCTTCACGCTCACTTCGGGCCCGGTCGATGCCTATCCGGCGGTCCTGCGCGGCCTGTCACGCACCGTGTCCTATGACTTCGATCCGGCCTTCCAGCTTTTCTATGAGCAAGTGGCCGCAAAGGCGAAGAAGGCGATGAAGCTCAAGAATGCACCGGTCATCCTCCATGGCGAGCCGGTATTGGGCCTCGAAGCGGCGGCGGCTTCGCTCATCGCACCCGATGACGTCGTGCTCAACCTCGCCTCCGGCGTCTATGGCAAGGGTTTCGGCTATTGGGCCAAGCGCTACTGCGCCGACCTGCATGAAGTGGACGTCCCTTACAATGAGGCCATCGATCCCGCCGATGTCGCGCGTGCCCTGAAGAAGCGGCCGGAGACGCGCATCGTCAGCCTATGCCATCACGATACGCCCTCCGGCACGATCAATCCGGCGGAGGAGATCGGCGCCATCGTCGCCAAGCATGGCGCCTATCTCATCACCGATGCCGTCTCATCGTTCGGCGGCATGCCGATCGATGCCGTGTCGTCCCGTTCCGACATCTTCGTCACCGGGCCCAACAAATGCCTGGGCGGCGTGCCGGGCCTGACGCTGCTCGGGGTGAGCGATCGCGCCTGGAAGAAGATGAAGAAGAACCCGAACGCTCCCCGCGCCTCGATGCTGTCGATCCTGGACTGGGAAGAGGCCCATCGCCACGACCGGCCCTTCCCCTTCACGCCATCCGTTTCCGAGATCAACGGCCTCGATGCGGCGCTCGATGTCTATCTGGAGGAAGGGCCCAAGACGGTGTGGAAGCGGCACGCGCTTACCGCCAAGGCCTGCCGCGCCGGCGTCAAGGCCATGGGACTCGAGCTCTGGGCGGCGCGCGAGGAGATCGCCTCTCCGACCACGACCGCGGTGAAGACGCCTTCCGGCGTCGACGAGGCGAAGCTGCGCGCCGCGGCGCGGTCGCTCTATGGCGTCACCTTCTCCTCCGGGCGCGGCGAGACCTCAGGCAAGCTCACCCGCATCGGCCATATGGGCCCGACGGCACATCCGATCTATTCGGTCGTCGCCATATCGGCGCTGGGCGGCGCGCTCAATGCACTCGGCCGCAAGACCAATACGGGGGCGGGCGTCGAAGCCGTGCTCGCCACCATCGGCAAAAAAATCTAGGGAGAAGATCATGAGCAAGAGACATTCGGGCAAGACCGCCATCGTCACGGGTGCCGCGCAAGGCATCGGCGAGGCCATCGCGCGCCGCCTCGCCGAGGACGGGGCCCGCGTCGTGGTGAGCGATATCAACGTGAAGGGGGCCGAGAAGGTCGCGAAGTCCCTGCCCCATGATGCCTTCGCCGTCACCTGCGATGTGTCCAACCCCGAACAGGTCGCAGCCCTTCATGCCGAGGTCGAGAAGAAAGCGAAGGGCGTCGACATCCTGGTCAACAATGCGGCGATCGTGCCCTTCATCGCCTGGGACGATGTCGACCTCGCCCATTGGCGCAAGCTCATCGACGTCAATCTCACCGGTGTCTTCCTGATGTGCCGGGCGTCCTCCGACCAGATGCGCAAGCTCGGCCGCAAGGGACGGATCATCAACATCGCCTCCAATACCTTCTTCGCCGGCACGCCCAATATGGCGGCCTATGTGGCGGCAAAAGGCGGCGTCATCGGCTTCACCCGAGCGCTCGCCACCGAGCTCGGCAAGCATGGCATCAATGTCAATGCCATCTCGCCCGGCCTCATGGAATCGGACGGCGTGAAAGCGAGCCCGCACAATAACGCCTTCGACTTCGTCGGCATGCTGCAGGCCCTGCCGGGCAAGGGCCAGCCGGTCGAGATCGCCGGTGTCGCGTCCTTCCTCGCCTCCGACGATGCCAAATGGATCACCGGCCAGACCATCAATGTCGATGCCGGCATGGTCAGGTGGTGACCAAGGCTTAAGCGCGGTCTTTCATCTCGCTCGCCAGCTCGCCATAGCCGACGAAGCGGTATTCATAATCGAGGCCGAGGCGCTTCGCCGCGGCCATGGCGCGGCGCGCCAGCTCCTCATCGCGCGTCTGGGCGATATAGACGATCTTCTTGTAATTGCCGAAATACATCGGCAGCAATTCGGGATGCTTGTCGAGCCCCATGCCGGCCCAGATCAGCTTGTCGAAATGGCGCGCCAGGTAATCGGTGAGGAAGAAGGAGGTGAAATCCTCATCCTGCTTCGCCAAGAAGGCGTCATTGCCGGAGAAGAAGGCGTAGCAATGAGGACCCGGAATGCGTTCGACGCCCTCCTCGTCCAGCAGCTTGTCGAGCTGGCCGCCGGTGCCGCAATCGCCATAGAGCACGAAAATCGACTTGTACTTGCCTTTCGCCTCGCGGATCTTGTCGCGGATGGCCGGTACGATGAATTGCGGGGTGTTGTGCCACTTGGCCGGCAGGCAGGCGACGTCGAAGGCTTTCCAGCGGTTGCTCTCGATCAGGTCGACGATCTCGCGCGCCAAAGCGCCGCAGGCGATCAGCAGCACATGGCCCTGGCCGTTCAGGAATTCGAATTCCTCGGAAGGTTTGACATTGACGAAAGTCATGTACCGATCCTTGCTCCGGACACCACGTGGGCCCGGCCGGGGATCACGCAGACGCCGCCATCTGATTGTGCTTGCGCTTCATGAAGTCCTTCGCCGTCTCAACCGCGACCGCGGCATCGCGGCAATAGGCATCAGCGCCGACAGCCTTGGCGAACTCCTCATTGAGAGGCGCGCCACCGACCAGCACAATATAGTCATCGCGCATGCCTTTTTCCTTAAGCGTGTCGATGACCACCTTCATATAGGGCATGGTGGTGGTGAGCAGCGCCGACATGCCGAGGATGTCCGGCTGGTGCTCGGCGATCGCATCGAGGTATTTCTCGACCGGATTGTTGATGCCGATATTGATGACCTCGAAACCGGCCCCTTCCATCATCATGGCGACGAGGTTCTTGCCGATGTCGTGGATGTCGCCCTTGACGGTGCCGATCACCATCTTGCCGAGGCGAGGCGCTCCGGTCTCGGCGAGCAGCGGCCTCAAGATGAACATGCCGGCCTTCATCGCATTGGCGGCGAGCAGCACTTCCGGCACGAACAGGATGCCGTCGCGGAAGTCTATGCCGACGATGCGCATGCCCTCGACCAGGCCCTCGGTCAACACCTTGTAGGGCGTCCAGCCGCGCTCCAGCAGGATATTGACGCCCTCTTCGACCTCTTCCTTGAGGCCGTCATAGAGGTCGTCGTGAATCTGCTGGGTCAGTTCCTCGTCATTCAAGGATCTGAGGTCAAGTTCGCCTTCATCGCTCATAGCTGGTCTCCGGGCATTTCAGCCGCTCTTCTGACGGCTAAAATAGCGCGACGCAAGGGTTATTCCCGATCACCTGCGACGGTGGAAGGCCTGAAACCGACAGGCCTGGAAAGGCTTGGGCGGCAATGCTATGCGGGGCCTCCATCCGCCAGAGTTTTCCATGCCCCAAACCCACTTCCCGATCGAGGCGCTGCGCGCCCAGTTCCCCGCCCTTGCCCTCAAGGACGGCGGTCAACCCCGCATCTATTTCGACAATCCCGCCGGGACCCAGGTGCCGCAAACGGTGATCGACCGCACGATCGAGGCCATGACGGCCAAGAACGCCAATCTCGGCGGCTATTTCGCGACCACGGTGGCGGCGGATGAGCTGGTGAATGAAGCTCATCAGGCCATGGCTGATTTTTACCACGCCCGCTCAGCCCGCGAGATCGTCTTCGGCCAGAATATGACTACGCTGACGCTCCATATGTCGCGCTGCCTTGCGAGGCGCTTCAGTCCCGGCGATGAGATCGTCCTGTCGCGCATGGATCATGACGCCAATGTGGCCCCCTGGCTGCTCCTCGCCGAGGACAAGGGCCTCACCGTGCGCTGGATGGATTTCGATCCCGACACCTATGAATTCGCCGAAGATGCTTTGACCCGGATGCTGAGCCCGAGGACCCGGCTCGTCGCCATGGGCTTTGCCTCCAATTGCACCGGCACGATCAATGACGTGAAGCGTTTCGCCGCCCAGGCGCATGACGCAGGCGCCTTGTTCTATGTCGATGCGGTGCAGCTCGCGCCCCATTGCGGCATCGATGTCCAGGATCTCGGCTGCGATTTCCTCGTCGCCTCGGCCTACAAATTCTTCGGCCCGCATCAGGGCATTTTGTGGGGGCGCGAAGAGCTGCTGAACGAGACCTTCAGCTACAAGGTGCGCCCGGCCGGTGATGACCTGCCGAACAAGTTCGAGACCGGCACGCTCAGCCATGAGGGCATGGCGGGGACGCTCGGCGCCGTCGAATATCTCGCGCGCCATGGCAATGAGCCGGGCGCGTCGGGCAAGACCTATGAGCATATGAGCGCACGGGGAGCCGCGGTCCATCGCGCCTTCGATGTCTTCACCCAATGGGAGCATCATCTGTGCAACCGCCTCATCGCAGGCTTGAGCCCGGTCAAGGGCCTCAAGATCCGCGGCATCACCTCGGCCAATGCCGTGCACCGGCGCGTGCCGACCGTGTCCTTCACGCTCGACGGCATGCGGCCCGAGGCGCTCGCCAAGGAATTCGCCAGGAAGAACATCTTCGTCTGGTCGGGGCACAATTACGCGGTGGAGCCGGTCGCGCGCATGGGCCTCATGGAGCAAGGCGGCGTCTTGCGCGTGGGTCTTGCTCATTACAACAGCGAGGCCGAAGTCGATAGCTTCATCACAGCCCTCGATGAGGTTATTTCACTTCGGAATTAGAACTCGTTCTCAAGCGTTCAAGGGCGTAGAATTATTTACGCCTGTGATCAGCTGGGAACCATCACGTGAGCGATGCCTCGTTTAATGCCCCACTCTCACCTTGGGTGAGGGTATTCACCGGGGTTGCCTTGATCGTCCTGATCGCCGGACCCTTGCTGCTTTTCGCGCCGCAAGTGATCGTCTCCTATTGGCCGTGGGCGATCACACCTTTCAATGCGCGTTTCCTTGGCGCCGTCTATGTCGCCGAGCTCTTCTGTCTCGCTATTCTCTTCACTCACAACCGCTGGTCGCCCGGGCGCGCCGCTTTGGTCGTGGCCTTTGTCTTCACTTTCGTCGTCTCCATCGCCTCGCTCCTCCATCTCACCTCCTTGGCCGGTCCTCGCCGCGTCGCACTGTGGTTCATTCTCTATGTCGGCTATGCGGCGCTGACCTTTGGCGCGCTTCTCCTCTATCGCCGGCTGCCGGCCGTCCCCCCGCTCACCATCAGCGAGCGCCTGGGAAGGATCATGCCGATCGCCGGTGTCCTTCTGGTGCTCTATGGCGCGGCGTTGTTCGTGGTACCCGGCTTCGCGGCAGGCTTCTGGCCCTGGCCCATCGATGCGATGCATGGGCGCATTTACAGCGCTGTGTTCCTGGCGCCTGGAATCGGCCTGCTCCTGCTCGCGCGCTCGGCAGCCAGAGAAGAATGTCTCGTGGGCGGCGTGTTCATGGCGGGCCTCGGGCTTTTCGCCGTCCTCTCGCTCATCCTCGCCCATGTGCAGACGGGCCGCGCCAGCTTCCTGAGCCCCGGGACTTGGGTCTGGCTTGCGCTCTTTGCCGTGATTGGCGTGCTGGGGGCTTTACTGATCAGGGCGTCGCGGGAGAAAGCTTGAGAATCTGACCGTCTTCCTCATCGGTCACCACATAGAGCGCGCCGTCGGGCCCTTGCGCCACGTCGCGAATGCGCACGCCCAGATCGTGCAGGAGGCGCTCCTCATGGGCGACCTTGTTGCCATTCAGCTCGAGCCGCACGAGGGCCGTCGCCCGAAGTCCGCCGACGAAGAGATTGCCCTTCCATTGCGGGAAGAGGTCGGCGGTATAGAAAGCCATGCCGGAGGGTGCGATCACCGGCGTCCATTGATAGATCGGCTGCTCCATGCCCCGCATTTTCGTCTTGCCACTACCGACCGGCGAACCGGAATAATTCACGCCATAGGAGATGACCGGCCAGCCATAGTTCTTGCCAGGCTCGGGGATGTTGATCTCATCGCCGCCGCGCGGCCCGTGCTCGATCTCCCAGAGCGCGCCGGTCGCGGGATTGATCGCCGCGGCTTGCACGTTGCGATGGCCATAGGACCAGACTTCCGGCAAGGCGCCCGGCTTGTCGGCGAAGGGATTGTCGGACGGCACTTGGCCCTCCTCGGTGAGGCGGACGATCTTGCCCAGATGCGAGTTGAGTTCCTGTGCCTGGCCGCGGGTTTTGGCATTGGAGCGCTCTCCCAGGGTCACGAACAGATGGCCATTGCCGTCGAAGACCAAACGGCTGCCGAAATGCGCGGTGCTGCGGAGCTTGGGCTTCTGCGAGAAGATCACCCTGACTTCGAGGAGCGAAGTATTGTCCTCGCTCAGCCGGCCGCGCGCCACGGCGGTCGAATTGCCGCCTGGGCCCGCTTCCGCATAGCTCCAATAGATGAGCCGGTTGCGGGCAAAATTCGGATGCACCGCGACGTCGAGCAGCCCGCCCTGCCCGCGCGAATCGACATCGGGAACACCATTGAGCGGCTCACCCAGGCCACCCGCCTTCGTGACGATGCGCATCTTGCCTTCGCGTTCGGTGACAATCATGTTTCCGTCTGGCAGGAAATCGATCGCCCAGGGATGAGACAGGCCTTCGGCTATCGACTGGACGGAGATTTTGCCCTTCTCGGTGTCGAAAGTCTCGGCCAGCGCAATCCGGCTCGCGCTCAGGACCAGAAACACAGCCAATAGGATTCGCATTCATCTCTCCAAAAAGACGGCAAGTCTTAGGAAAAGATGATGAGCCCGGCAAGGTTCCCGGATACACTTGAATGTGACGTCAGCTTTTCGCGAGATAGGTCGCGAGCTGTTTGAGGCTCTTCTCGCAGCGCTCGGCGATCTCGTCGACATCCTTCTCGGTGACGATGAGCGGCGGCGAGAAGCCGAGCGTATCGCCCATGCACCGGCCGATCAGGCCGTTCTCATAGGCGATCTGGTCGAAGGTCAATCCCGCCTGCAGGGCGGGATCGAAAGGCGTGCGGCTTTCCCTGTCGGCCACGATCTCGATGCCGAGCATGAGACCGGCGCCGCGCACATCGCCGATGATCGGGAATTTCTTCGCCAGCGCATCGAAATGTTCGCGCAGCCTGGCCCCCATCTTGCGCACGTGCGCTACGACGTCCATCTCCTCATAAATCTTGATGGCTTCCAGCGCCACCGCGACACCGACCGGATGACCGGAATTGGTGAAGCCATGGCCGAAGGAGCCGCCCTGCTTGTTGAACTCATTGACCGCATCATAGATCTCAGGCGCCAGCACCACAGCCGAGATCGGGAAATAGGACGAGGACAGGCCCTTGGCCAAGGCCATCATGTCGGGCGTGAAGCCGACCGTCTCCTTGCCGAACCAATTGCCGGTGCGGCCGAAACCGCAGACGATCTCGTCATCGAGACAGAGTATGTCGTATTTCTTCAGGACCCTCTGGATCTTGGCGAAATAGGATTTCGGCGGGACGATGATGCCGCCACCGGCATTGATCGGCTCGGCGATGAAGGCGGCAATCGAGTCCGGCCCTTCGCGCAAGATCAGCTTCTCGAGCTCGGCCGCGAGCCGATCGGCGAACGCATCATCGCTCTCACCGTCAAGCTTGCCGCGATAGGTATCGGGACAGAGCGTGTGGATGAAGCCCGGAAGCGGCAGGCCGAATTCGCGATGCATGAAGGTGAGGCCGCACATCGAGGCGGCGGCGATCGTCGAGCCGTGGAAGGCGCGGTCGCGCGCAATCACCTTGCGCTTGGTCGGCTTGCCCCTCACCGTGTGATAGACCCAGGCGAGCTTCACCATGGTCTCATTGGCTTCCGAGCCCGACGTGGCGAAATAGGCCTTGCCACCCTTCATGCCGGTGAGCGCCAGAAGCTTTTCGGCAAGATCCGTCGCCGGCCCATGGGTGCGGTTGAAGAAGGTATGGTAGAAGCCGAGCTCATTATATTGCCGGTTGGCGGCGGCGGCGAGCCGCGCATTGTTGAAGCCGAGCGAGGCGCACCACAGGCCCGCCATGGCGTCGATATAAGACTTGCCGGCATCGTCGAACACACGGATGCCTTCGCCCCGCGTCACGACCAGCGGTCCCTTCTCCTCGAAGCGCTTGGGATTCGTCTGCGAATGCAGATGGCTCGCCACATCGCGGCCGGCGACCGAGTTCGGTTTGAAATGCTGGTTCATGGCTGTTGCCTTTCGAATATGAGAAGATGATCGGGATCGAGCGCGGCGCGCGTCCGAGCTCCGGGACTTAATCGAACGAAACCAGGAAGGCTCGCCATGAGCACGCCGCCCTCCCAATCGAGCGTCACATGGGTCGCGGGTCCGACCGGCTGCACCAGCCTGACGGTCGCCGGGATGCCGGCCTCGCCGAGCCGCACATGCTCCGGCCTTATGCCGAGCTCGACCTTTGTGCCGGGCTTCAGGCGACGTGAGAGCGGGATGGTGATGGAGCCGATCTTGACGCTTCCGGCATCGGTGATCTCGCCTGGCGCCAGTTCGATGCGCGGACTGCCGATGAAAGTCGCGACATAACGCGTCGCGGGCCGCGCATAGATCTCCTCCGGCGTGCCCAGTTGCTCGATCCGGCCCAGATTCATCACGGCGATGCGGTCGGAGATCGACATCGCCTCTTCCTGATCATGGGTGACGAAGATCGAAGTAACGCCGAGACGCTGATGCAATTCCTTCACCTCGGCGCGCATCTTCATGCGCAGGCCGGCATCGAGATTGGAAAAAGGCTCGTCGAACAGAAAGGTCTTGGGCTCGCGCACCAGCGCCCGGCCGATGGCGACGCGCTGCTGCTGTCCGCCCGAAAGCTGCGACGGCAGGCGATCGAGCATGGTCGAAAGCTCGAGCGCCGCCGCGACCTTCTTGACGCGCGTCTTGATCTCCTGCGGGTCGAGTCCGCGCATCTTCAAGGTGAAGCCGATATTGCGTGCGACCGTCATATGCGGATAGAGCGCATAATTCTGGAACACCATGGCGACGTCGCGCTCGACGGGCGAGAGATCATTGACGCGCTTGCCATTCATCAGGATGTCGCCGGAGGTCACGTCTTCGAGGCCGGCGATCATATTGAGCGTCGTCGTCTTGCCGCAGCCCGAAGCGCCGAGGAGCGTCACGAATTCGCCCTCGGCAATGGTGAGATTGACGTCCTTGCAGGCCGCATAGGGGCCGAACAGCTTCGAGACATTCTTGAGTTCGATGGCAGGCACTGTGGGCTTCACCCTTTCATCATGCCGTCCGCAAAACCGCGGATGATCTGGTTGCGAAACAGGACGGCGAGCAGGATGACCGGTGCTACGCTGATAACGGCCGCCGCCATCATCTGCCCGAACACGGTCTGATACTGGCCGGCGAAGTTGGCGATCACCAAAGGCACCGTCTGCGCCTGTTGGCGCGTCAGGATGAGCGCGAAGAAGAACTCGTTCCAGGCCTCGACGAAGGCGAAGACCGCGGCGGCACTCAGGGGTGGCAGCGAGATCGGCAAGACGATGTGCCAGAAAGTAGCGAAGGTGCCGGCGCCATCGATGGCGGCGGCCTTCTCGATGCCGGCCGGAATGCCTAGAAAGAACCCCCGCAGGATCCAGATCACGATTGGCAGGTTGAAGGAAAGATAGACGCTGCCGAGCGAGAGCACATTGTCGATGAGGCCCAAACGGCTGATCACGATAAAGAGCGGTATGGCGATGGCGATGCCGGGCAGCATCTGGGTAGCGAGGATCAGGAAGGAAATGGCATCGGCGCGCGGCACGCTGAGGCGTGCCAGCGCATAGGCCGCCGGCGCGCCCAGCGCCAGAGCGAGCGCGGTCGAGAAGAGCGCGACGATCAGGGAATTGACGATGCCGCGCCCGAGTGCCGCCGCGGCCCCGATGACGGTCGAAAAATTCTCGAATGTGAAGTTCACAAGTGAAAGATCGGGCGGTTGCGCAATGAGCGCCTTCTGCTCGAGCAGGCTCGACAAAACGAGCCACAGGACCGGCGCCGCCGACCACAGCACGAACAAAGCGAGGCCGAGCGCGATGAAGGCCTGGCGCAAAGGGCCGCCATGCTGAAGCCTGGCGAAGCTCATCGGGCACCCCGCGGCTCGCGCGGCCAGAGCAGCCAGACATAAAGGGCGGCGAGCAGGAAGGTCAGCGCAAAAATGATGTTGGCGATGGCCGAGCCGTAGCCCAGATCGAGGAAATTGAAGGTGACACGGTAGGCGAGAAAATTGAGAAGCACGGTCGCGTCCGCAGGTCCGCCTCGTGTCAGCACGAAGACCAGATCGAAGACGCGCAACGACCAGATCGTCTGCAGCACGACGGCGATGGCGCTCACGCCGCGCATCGTCGGCAGCGTGATATTGAGGAAGCTCTGCCAGGGACCTGCGCCATCCATATAGGCGGCGCGATAGAGCGATTGCGGCACGCGCTGGAGGCCGGCCAGCATCAGCAGCGCCACGAAAGGCACCGACTTCCAGACATCGACGATCAGGAGGAAATTCAAAGCCGAGAAAGGCGTCCCGAGCCAGACCTGATAATTGTCGATCAGGCCCATCGACGTGAGAAGCCCGTTGAGGACCCCGTAATTGGCGTTGAGGATCCATTTCCACAAGACGGCATTGGCGACGGGGGCGATCGCCCAGGGCACGATCAGCAGGATGCGGTAGAGACCCGAACGGCCCAGCGGATGATTGAGAAGCAAGGCGACGCCGAGGCTGATCAGCGTCACCAGCACCACTTCCATGAAAGAGAAATAGGCGGTGTTGAGCGCCGCCTTCCAGAACACGGCATCGCCGAAGAGGCGCTGGAAATTGCCAAGGCCGACCCATTCCTGCAGCACTTCGCCGCCGGCAAGCTGCACGCGCTGCAAGGCGAGCAGGATCGAAGCGACGATCGGATAGAAGAGGATCACCACCAGCACGAGCAAGGCCGGCGCGACGAAGAACAATCCCGTCCTTCGCCGCTTTTCTTCGAATGTGGTCGTCGTCACGGCTGCCCCCGCGCGCGCATACGCAAGTTTCGCGCTCAGCCGCGCCGCTTGACGATGGCGGTCACCGCCTCAGACGCATCGGCGATGGCCTGGGCCGCCGTCTTGTTGCCCTGCAGCGCCTTCTGCACCTCGGTGCCGACCGCGACCGTCACCTGGTTGTAGTCGGCGGTGACGAAGCTGTCATAGGGATGCTTCGCCTGGTCGAGCACGACCGCCGCGTTGGGCGCCTTGGCCTGCACTTCGGGATCGGCCAGCACCGAGAGGCGGATCGGCAGCCAGCCGGTGTCCAGCACCTGGCGCTTCTGCACCTCGGCATCGAGATAGAACTCGATGAGCTTCTGCGCCTTCTCCTGGTTCTTGCTCGCCTTGGTAATGGTCCAGGCATCGGTGCCGTCAATCGAGGCGCTGCCCTTGGGTCCTGCCGGCAGCACGGCGCTCGCCAGCTTGCCGACGATCTGCGATTGCTTGGGATCGCTGCCGGCATTCCACATGAAGGGCCAGTTCATCATCATCCCGGCGCGGCCGGCCAGAAGAACATTGGTCGCGTCATTGATGCCGGCATAGGAAATGGAACCAGGATCGGTCGAGGGCATGAGATCGACCATCATCTGCAACGCGGCCACACCTTCATCGCTCTTGAACACCGGCAGGCCGTCCTCGCCATACATCTTGCCGCCGGCCTGCTGCAGGAACACCATCCAGTAGCTCGCCGTGCCGCCGATACCGGCCGGATCGCCGTAATTCAGCACGAAGCCGAAGCGGCCGTCCTTCGTCAGTTCCTTGGCGCAGGCCTTGAGCTCGTCCCAGCTCTTGGGCGGCTCCTTGAAACCCGCCTGCTCCAGCTGCTCCTTGTTGTAGAAGAGTGTGAGGAGCGAGAGCGTGAAGACGGCGCCATAGCGCTTGCCGTCGATCGTGGTGGTGGCGAAGCTCGAAGGCGGCAGGTCGTCGACCAGGGCCTTCGGCAGACTGTCGGCATAGGGCGTCAGGAAGGACTGGAATTCCGGCACCCAGCCGCAATTGTAGGTGATATCCCAGGGAGCGGCGCCCGAGGCGAAGGCCGTCGCCATGCGGTCATGGAGCTGCGGCCAGGCCAGCATCTCGTAGGAGACGGTGGCGCCATTGTCGGCCTGCCATTTGGCGAAAGCCTCCTCCGAAAATTTGGCGGCGCCCGGCGGTGCCGGATCGGGCGGCAGCGGCGAGAAGACATTGAGCGTTGCCGACTGCGCCCGGGCCTGGCTCGCCAGGAAACCCGGCAGTGCCGCTGCGGCGCCGGCCATGGCTCCCGCTTTCAGGACATGCCGGCGGCTGAAATTATGGACCATCTGAACCTCCCTGTTCTCTTTGTTGGCGAATAAGGTTTGACGCCTCGGCGAAGGGCTGTCAATAATTATTCAGTCATTCTGACTTACTAATTAAATTGCCTTGCAGGAAAAAGACTTATGCTGACCGCCACCAATGTTGTGAAAGCCAAGCTCATCAATCTGTGGGTGGTCTTCGACACGATCCGGATGAATAGCGGGATTTCCCGATCGGGCATCGCGGATCAGACCGGCTTGTCGAAGCAGGCGAGCTCCGATCTGGTGGACGAGCTGATCGCCTTGCAGTTCGTTGAGGAAACGAAGGTGGCCAAGCGGCGCGTCGGCAAGCCGCCGACACCGCTCGGCATCAATCCCAATGGCGCCTATTCGCTCGGCTTCCATGTCGATGTCGGGCAGATGTCCGCCATCGCCGTCAATCTCGCGGGCGAGGTGCTGCATCGCGAGGACCGCCCGCTCGATGATCTCGAGCCCCAGCATGCGGTGATCGAGCTCGAGCGCGCGGCGAAGACGCTGATGGCGGCGACCGAAATCCCGCAGGACCACTTCCTGGGGATCGGGCTCGCAACACCCGGTCCTTTCGCAGTCAAGGGCCTGAGCCCGCCGCGTCTGCCGGGCTGGGACGGCCTCGCTCTGCGCGGCCTGCTGCATGACGCGACCGGCCTTCCCGTATCGCTCGCCAATGACGGCCAATGCGCCATCGTCGCCGAATGGCGGTTCGGCGAGGCGGCGCGGCGCCTCACCAATTTCGTCTATGTCTATTTCGGCATCGGCGTCGGCAGCGGCGTCATGATCCACAGTGCCGCCTTTGGCGGGGCCGCCGGCAATGCCGGCGAGATCGGCCATATCACGGTCGTGCCCAACGGCCATGACTGCATCTGCGGCAAGCGCGGCTGCCTCGAAACCTATGTGTCGGTCGACTCCGCCTTGCGCCATCTCGCGGCCAAGGGCATCGAGATCGAAACCATGGCTGAATTCGCAACCCGCCTCGGTCCGAACGATCCTCTGATCGAGGACTGGATCGGGGCCGGCATCGAGCCCTTGCGCAACGGCCTCAATGCCATCGAGAACATGCTCGATCCGCAATCGATCATGATCGGCGGCAATGCGCCGGACTGGCTGATCGACACGTTCATGGCGCGGGTCGAGCCTCTGCTCCCTTCCGTCGGCCGGGTGGAGCGCACCTTGCCGCGCATCATGAAGAGCGGCCTCCGCGCCGATGCCGTCGCGCGCGGCGCCGCCGTCCTGCCTCTCCTCGCCACGCTCAACCCGCTCTATCGCGAGCTCAATCCTTATGTGTGAGCCGACGGATTCCCGATAGCGCGTCCGTCTTCCTCGCAGCGGGAGGGCGGCATGGGCATAGAAAATCCGACTGAAACCGTGATCGGCATATTGGACATGATCGATGAGGTCCGCGGCAAGGTGGCGGACACGCCTCTGGCGGCTTTCCCCTGGCGGCCGCTTTCACCGGCCGCGGCAGATGACGTTGTCGAGCTCTCGCATGACGCGATGGTATACTGCGATGACCTCATCGAAGCGGTGATCGTGGTCACCGTCGTGTCCATGCTGATCGCCGCACGGGAAGGCCTGGCTTGAGGGCCGCTTCAGACGGCCTGCGGACTATAGACGACCACCGAAAGGTCTCCCGCCAGGCCCTTCGGTTGCAGGGGAGCATAGGTGAGGTCGATCATGCCGAGCTTGGGATGACGCATCCGTTTGACGCGCAGTCTTGGCGCATCGACCTCGCCGGCACTCCATAGCGCGGCAAAATCCGCGCTGTCGCAGCTGAGCTTGCGCGTCAGGGCTTCGAGCTCTTCGGCGCCCGCATAGCGCGCCGTGTCGGCGCGGAACTGGGCGACCGAGGAGGCGGCGAGGCAGCTCCACTCGACGAACAGCCGCCGCCAATCCGGCCAGAGGAAGATCATCCGCAAGATATTGCGATCGGCGGGCGCAACCGACGCGAAATCCCCGAGCATCTCCTTGGCCGGCTCATTCCAGGCGAGCACGTCCCAGCGTCCGTTCAGGACGTAAGCTGGCTGGTGTAGGCCTTCCGTCCACGCTTTCAGCGCCTGCGGCACGGCATGAGAAAAACGCCTGCCCCACCGGGCGGATGCCTCGGGCCTCGCCAGCATCATCAAATGGCCTCGCTCGCTCTCGCTGAGCAAGAGCGCATCGGCCAGATGCTCCAGCACTTCGCTCGACGGCTTGATCTCGCGTCCCTGCTCCAGCCAGGTGTACCAGGTCGGGCTGATGCCCGCCCGCTGCGCCACCTCCTCGCGCAAGAGACCGCGGGCGCGCCGGTGCCGCGCGGGACGCATGCCGATTTTTTCGGGCGCGATCGCCGCGCGCCTGGCTTTCAGGAAAAGCGCCAGCTCGGCGCGGCGCTGAAGGTCGGGATCGGCCATGGCGAGGGTGGTAGTGCCAATACCAGCATCACTACTGGTCTGGCTCGCTTCGACGCTGTCGCTAGTTTCGTGGGGCACTGCAACCATGGAATTTCCCTTCATGACCGACACCCACACCCCGCCTCACAGCCGCCCGCCCTTTTCCGGCCATCCGCTGCGCGCCATTCGCGCTTTAGACTATACCATCCTGTTCGCGCGCGACATGGCAGCCATGCGCCGGTTCTACGCCGAAGTGATGCGCTTCGAGCATTATTTCGAGCTCCTGAACGGCGATTGGGTCGAATATCGCGTCGGCGGCAACATCCTCGCCCTGTGCAAACCCGGCCTCGTCATCCCCGATGCCACCTTGCCGATCGGGACCGCCGCGACACATCTCGCCTTTCGCGTGCGGCGGGAAGAGGTCGATGCGGCCGAAGCGGCGCTTCGCGCCGAGGGCGTCGCCATCGTTTCGCCATCAACGGACCAGCCTTGGGCCCATCGCACCCTGTTCTTTCGCGATCCCGATGGAAACCTGCTCGAGATCTATGCCGACATCTGAGGTTGCCAGCCGTCGGCGAAATGCTGCGTCTCGAGGAAAGACCACAGGCGCCGGCGGAAGTCCTGATTCACCGGCTCGTAGTGATTGTCGACGGGCTCGACATCGGGAAAATCGGGCCAGGGCGAGATCGCGAACCAGTCCCTGAACGCATGCGCATAGCGCGGGTCGCCGACCCATCCCCTTTGCCAGGGCTTCGGCCGGTTGACGAAATGATAGACATTGGGTCGGATCTCTTCCTCGAGATCGAGGCTCATGAAGTCGCCCATGAAATTGAAGCGCGGCGAGAGCCGGACGAAACCGCCTTTGAGCAGCGCATTAAGCGCGCTCTGCTCGAAGCGCAGGCAGAGCTTCGGGTTGGCCGCGATGAAGCGCAAGGTGCGCTCGCCCATCTCAGCCTTGGTCCACAGCGCCCGGTCGATGACGGTGAGGCCGTTGTTGAAATAAAGCGTATCGGGCGTCATGCCGAGGCTGGCGCGATAGGCCTGGAATTCCTCCGCCAGATGGCCGCCGAAATCCATATAGGAGATCATGTCGGTCGCGGCGGCGAGAACAGCGCCCTCGAGGTCGAGCGAGATCAGCGGCGCCAGCCCCTCATTCACGATCATCATGTCGGAATCGACCGGGATGATGCGGTCATACTGCGCCGGCAGGACGCGATCGAGAAACAGCCGGCGCGTGATCGCATGCTCGCCATTGTTGTTGGAGGGGAGTTTGCGGGTGACATCGTCGAAGGAAGTGACGGCGAGCTTGAGCCGCTTCCTTATGGTTTCGTCGATCTCCTCGAAGCGCGGCCAGACATCCGTCTCTTCGCAAACGAGGAAGAGATCGGCCTCATCAGGCAGACCACAAGCGATGATCTGCGAAGCGACGCAGAGAGCGGGACCGAAGAAACGCCGGTCGGGTGTCAGGCAAATGGCTGTCGGCACGAGCGGCCGGCTAGTCGCGAGCGCGGCGGCGTTCGCGGCGGGCGGCACCTGCAGCGGCGGTGTCGAAGCCCTTGGCCAGTTCCGACACGGCGCCGAGGCGCGCCTCGATGAGGGCGACGGTCGGGCGCTCCCCCTTGCTGTAAGTCTCGAGCGACTTGCGCATGGCAGCCAGGTGCTCCGGGCTCGTGCCGCAGCAGCCGCCGATGATGCGGGCGCCGGCGTCGAGCGCGATGCGCGCATAGTCGGCCATCAGCTCGGGCGTGCCGGTATAGTGGATATGGCCGTCGACATATTGCGGAATGCCGCAATTGCCCTTGGCGACGACATGCGCATCGGGCCTAGCCGTCGTGATGCCGAGGACGGTCGCGACGAGTTCTGAGGCGCCGACGCCGCAATTGGCACCGATCGCCACTGGCTTGGTGCTGAGCGTCGTGGTCAGCGTGCCGAAATTCTGCGGCGTGATGCCCATCATGGTGCGGCCATTGGTGTCGAAGCTCATGGTGGTCACGATCGGAAGCCCGGCCTGGCCTGCGCCTTCGACCGCGGCGCGCAGCTCTTCTTCCGACGACATGGTCTCGATCCACAGGACGTCGACGCCGCCCTCCTTCAGGGCCTTGGCCTGCTCGGCGAAAGCGGCGACGCCGTCCGCATGCGAGAGCGAGCCCAAGGGCTCGAAGATCTCGCCCGTCGGCCCGATGGAGCCGCCGACATAGACCGGCCGCGCCACGGCATCGGCCTCGGCGCGCGCATTCTTGGCGGCCGCCATATTGATCTCACGCACCTGGTCTTGCGCGTTGTGCAGCTTGAGCCGGTGGCGATTGCCGCCGAAGGTGTTGGTCAGGATGATGTCGGCGCCGGCCTCGATGAAGCGGCGGTGCAGCGAGCGCACGCGCTCGGGAAATTCGAAATTCCAGATCTCGGGCGCATCGCCCGAGACGAGGCCCATCTGGAAGTAATTGGTGCCGGTGGCGCCGTCGGCGAGCAGCCAGGGCCGGGAATTCAGGGCTTGAGTAAAGGTCGGATGCGTCATCGAAAGGTTTCCCAAGGATACATGATCATATAAACATATCTTTATATGAATTTCAACCGCCCTGCTCAGACCGCCAGGACCCATAGGATTCGGGGCCGGCCAGCAGCATCAATCGGCCATTAATCCAGTAGCGGTCGGGATTCTGGCCCATGGGCGGCATGTTGCCGTCGCGAATGGCCTTAAGCCCGGTCACGAGATCGGCCAGGTCGCCCCTGAACAGCCTCGGCGCCACTTGCGTGCCGTCAGGCAACGGCTTGCCATGAGCGCCGAGGATCAGCACGTCTTCCGGCAGCCGCCGCGCCAGCGCCTCGGCGCTTAAGAGATAGTCCGGCAGGAAAGCGCCCGGTATCTGGGCATAGAGGGAGCCCAGATAGAGGAAGTCCGCCGCCAGCAGGATTTTCCCGCCCGCGTCATAGAGCGAAATCGACTCGGGGGAATGACCGGGAGTCGCGATGATCTCAAGCGACCGGCCACCGAGATCGATGCGATGGCCGATCGGCCACCAATGCCCAATGTCGACCGGCACCCAGACCATGTCCTCGAGGCTGCCGAAGAACAGTTCCTCCGGCGCCACCAACACGCCATCCCTGACGCATGCCCGCAAGATGGCGAGGTCCGGCAGAGCGCGATCGGCGAAGCGATGGAAGTTGCCGGTATGGTCGAAATGCAGATGCGACAGCAGCGTCGTAACCGGCCTGTCCGTCAGGCTTGCGACCACGGGCGTGATGTCGCGCAGGCCTGGTCCCGTATCGAAAAGCAGCGCCCGCTCCTGCCCGACGATCAGATAATTCCAATTGACCTGATGATATTTTGGCTCCCCGATGCCGAATAGACCCGGCGCGATCGCCTCGATCGCATACCAGTCGTCGAACCAGCGGATGTGCGGCTTTGTCATCCTATTGGAGCTTCAGTGGAAAATCAGGCGTACACGCCGGCTCGGACAGACTCTAGATAGTCCGAAACCTTACCGACCTTGCCCGCGCCGACAAGATCATACGCCGTCTTGCCTGCCCAACCGGGGATTGGCTGGTGTTTGAACCAGATGGCAGCCCTACTCTTTTCTCCGGTCATCTCGATCGCCATCGCCAGGATCCGTACCAGCGAGCGCAACGCCTGTTCAAGCTTCGGGGCGTGAGTCTTCGTGCTCAGGGCCTCCCTTGGAATGCCAATAAGAGCCGCCAGTTCTGACTGTTCAATGCCAAGAAATTGTGAGATGCGGCGAGGCGACAGGACAGGTGGCTCTCCTTCGCTGAACTGCCTGACGATGAGTTCGGAATCTGCAACGTTCATAGCGAGGCAGCTTACGCTCTTTCGGCGCCATAATAAAGCGAGACGACATGCTGCGCCTCGGCGAAGAACAGCCAGCGCTCGAAGACCGCGGCAAGCCCTGAGAGCACCACCGCGATCAGCGACAGGGCAATGGCCAGGAAAGGCGCGGCGATCGTCAGCGCTGTCACGGCGATGGCGATGAGCAGCGAAACGAGGACGATCCGGCGCAGCTTCTCGGCATGCTTGCGGGCGACGGCGAAGCCCATCTCCTTCATGATGAAATTCTCAGCCGTATGCGGCACCTCCCATTGCCGCACTTTTTCTCCGTCCCGGGCGAGGCCCGTCGCCGCTTCGATGGTGCGGGTCTTGGGCTCGCTGTCGATCCTGCGCCAATAGAGAAATTTCAACGCCACGGTGAGGATGAGAGCAATGACGGTGAGGCCGGCTTGGAAGACCTGATAGGGCCCGAAGAGCGAAGCGATCGCCATCAAGAGGACAGAACCTGTTGCGAGGGCGAAGGCGAGATAGACCGGCACGGTCAGCGGCTGATGCCATTGCCGGATGGTGGTGAGCGTCGAATAGATCTTCGCCGTGCAGAAAACGGTGATCGCGCACATGAGCGCGGTCGCGAGGCCGGCAAGGCCTAGCCACTGCGGATAATCGAGAATGCGCAGCCACAGAGCGCCGAAGATAAGCGCCGGCGCGAAGGTCAGGACCGAGACGACGCCTTCGCGCGACAGCCAGGACGAACGCCATTGCGAGAAGGCCCGCCAGGCCCGCTCCGGACGGCCCAGATGGAAGGTCGATGACAGAAGCCCCACCGTGATGAGGCCGAGCGCCACCACCAGCGCGGTCGCGCCGAACCAGACGCTGGAGGCCGGGCCGTGATTGAAGCCGACAAGACCGAGAAGGGCGAGAAGGCCATAGCCCGCGCCCGATGCGGTGGTGAACAGGATGACCGAATAAGCAGGATGCATGGATGCTACCGGCTCAACAGACGATCGGCCCAGCGGAAGAACTCATCCATCACCGTCTTCCCGCCGCTTTCGACGGGCGCGCTCGCCGTGGCTGTCGTCTTGTTGCGCTGGCGCGGCGGCAGATATTTATTGACGGGCTTGTAGCCCATTTCCGGCAAGAGATCATAGCCCTGGCGTTCGGCGACGAGCTTCGAGACCTTGCTCTCAGTATCGCCCAGATCACCGAAATGCCGCGCCCCCGTCGGGCACGCCTTCACGCAGGCCGGGATGCGGTCCTCCTCGGCGAAATTCTCATTGTAGATGCGGTCGACGCAGAGCGTGCATTTCTTCATCACGCCATGGTCGTAATCATATTCGCGCGCGCCATAGGGGCAGGCCCAGGAGCAGAGCTTGCAGCCGATGCAGGTCTCAGGGTTGACGAGAACGATGCCGTCCTCGGCGCGCTTGTAGGAAGCGCCCGTCGGGCACACCGTGACGCAAGCCGGCTCCTCGCAATGGAGGCAGGAGCGTGGGAAATGCACGATGCGCGACTGCTCGTCCCCTGGCGCCTTCACCTCATAGCCATGGATGCGGTTGAGCCAGGTGCCTTCGGGCGATGCGCCATAGGCGTGCCTGTCGTTGAGCGGCGCCGAATAGCCTTGCGTGTTCCATTCCTTGCAGGAGGTGGCGCAGGCCTGGCAGCCGACGCAGATGTCGAGATCGATGACGAGGCCGAGCTTCTTCTGGTTAGGCTGAGGTCTCGGAAGCGAGGTCATGCGCGCCTCCCGGCGACGAGCCCGGCGAGGCGCTTCAGCGCCGGGAATTGCGGCGCGCTGACCGCCGCCTCGTCAGCCGGCGCTTTCTCGATGCGGACTCTCAGATCGTACCAGGCGGCCTGGCCGGTGACCGGATCGGAATTGGAATAGCGATAGCCGCCGTCGCGCTCGGGCAGAAGCTCGGCGATGAGATGATTGAGCAGGAAGCCCTTCTTCGCCTCCGGCGCGTCGGGCGAGAGCGCCCAGGCGCCCGACCGCTTGCCGATCGCATTCCAGGTCCAGACCGTGTTGGGATTGACGCCATCCATGAGCTTCACCTGCACCTTGATGCGGCTCGTGGCCGAGGTGACATGCACCCAGTCGCCATCGGCGAGGCCCAGTTCCTCGCCGCGCGACCTGGCGAGATAGAGCCAGTTGCGCCCGAGAATCTGCCGGAGCCAGGCATTCTGCGATCCCCAGGAGTGATACATGGCCATCGGCCGCTGGGTGATGGCATGGAGCGGGAATTCCTTGTGGTCGCGCACGCTCTCTTCGAGCGGCTCATGCCAGCCGGGCAGCGGATCGAAATAGCGCGCGACGCGCGCGCGATGCGCCTCCGGCGGCTGCACCGCGCCATGCCCCTTTGCGGCGAGGCGGAATTTCTGCAAGGGCTCGAGATAGAGCTGGAAGACGATCGGCTCGGGCCTGCCGATGAAGCCGAAGGATGATGCCCATTCGAGATAGTCGCGATTGGCGTGGCGGTAGTATTTCACGTGATCCGGCAATTCGTAGAACCAGTGACAGCCATTCTCGATATAGCGTTCGAGCTGCCTGGGATTCGGCTCGCCGCGGCCGTGAAAGACGCCTTCCTTGCCGCGCCAGCCGGCGAGCGGCCCGATGCCGGGGCTGCGCTCATGATTGACCATGTAATCGGCATAGCCGCCGGGATAGCGCGGCGTCCCATCTTCATTGGTCATGCCGGTGAGGCCGAGCCTCGCGCCCAGATCGAGCAGCACCGTCTGGAACGGACGCACGTCGCGGTCGGGCTCGACGACCGGCTGGCGAATGGCATCGGCCGGACCATCCGCTTCCGAGATCGGCCGGTCGAGCAGCGAGATGCAGTCCCAGCGCTCGAGATAGGTCGTGTCGGGCAGGATCAGATCGGCATAGTGCACCATCTCCGAGGCATAGGCGTCGGAATAGATGATATGCGGGATGACATAGTCGCCGGTCTTCTCGTCCTTTGCCGTCAGATGCGCCGTCGTCTCGGCGACATTCATCGCCGAGTTCCAGCTCATATTCGCCATATAGAGGAAGAGCACGTCGACCCCATAAGGATCGCGCTTCGCCGCATTGGCGATCACCGTGTGCATCAGGCCATGGGCGGCGAAGGGCGCCTCCCAGGAATAGGCCTTGTCGATGCGCTGCGGCGTGCCCTCCTTGTCGATGAGAAGATCGTCGGGACTGGTGACGAAGCCGAGCGGCGGTCCCGGCAAGGCCGTGTTGGGTTTCACCTGCCCCGGCTTGCCGGCGGGTTTGATGCCGGGCGGCGCAGGCTTGGGGAACGGGGCGCGATAGCGAAAGCCGCCCGGCACGTCGATGGTGCCGAGGAGGATCTGCAGAAGGTGCAGCGTGCGGCAGGTCTGGAAGCCGTTCGAATGGGCGGAGATGCCGCGCATCGCATACATCGAAACCGGCCGGCCGATCATCTTGTCATGGATGCGCCCGGCCCAGTCGCGCCAGCCGATATTGAGGCAGAGCTCCTCGTCGAAGGCGGTCCTGGCGAGTTCGGCGGCGATGCGGCGGATCGTGTCCGCCTCGATGCCGCATTTCTCCGCGACCGCCGTCGGCGAATATTCACGGCTGAGGAACCGCTCGGTCAGCAGCATGAAGGAGGGAACGGCGCGCCTTCCGTCGACCAACGTGAATTCGCCGACGAGCTTGGGCGAGGTGTCGGCGCGATAGGCGGAGAGCGGCCGACCGATGACCGCGTCATAAATCAGAGGCTCGCCATTGGCATTGCGCGCGAATGTTCCGTCATCGGCGTGGCCCTCATTGCGGATGACGAGCCAGGGCGCATTGGTGTAGCGGGCGAGATAGTCGAGATCGACCTTCCGGCTCGCCAGCAATTCGTGAATGAGGGCGCCAGCGAAGAGGCCGTCCGTACCCGGACGAATGCCGATCCACTCATCGGCGATCGCCGAATAGCCGGTGCGCACCGGATTGATCGAAACGATTTTCACGCCACGCGATTTGAGCTTGCCGAGCCCGATCTTGATCGGATTGGAGGCATGGTCCTCGGCGACGCCGAAAAGCAGGAAATATTTGGTGTGCTTCCAGTCGGGCTCGCCGAACTCCCAGAAGGAGCCGCCGAAAGTGTAGAGACCGGCCGCCGCCATGTTCACCGAGCAGAAGCCGCCATGAGCGGCATAATTGGGCGTGCCGAACTGCGTCGCCCACCAGCCGGTGAGGCCTTGTGATTGGTCGCGGCCGGTGAAGAAGGCGAGGCGCTTCGGATCCTCGGCCCGCACTTTCTTGAGCCACGTGGTCGCGAGCTGGAGTGCTTCCTCCCAGTCGATCTCGCGGAATTCGCCCGAACCCCGCTCGCCGACCCGGAGCAAAGGCTTCGACAGCCGCGCCGGCGAATAATGCTGCATGATGCCCGACGCACCCTTGCCGCAGATCACGCCCTTGTTCACCGGATGGTCGCGATTGCCCTCGATATATTTGACGGTGCCGTCCTTGAGATAGACTTTGATCCCGCAGCGGCAGGCGCACATGTAGCAGGTGGTCGTCTTGATCTCGTCCCAGGTCTTGAGCGAGGTGTCGATCTTGGGTTGGGCCATGGACGTCCAGGCAATGAGAGTCGGTCTGCAAACTACATGATGGGACCAGCCCTAACCATAGGGCCAATGAACGCGGACAGCAGGAACCAGAGGCTTCGTTTCGCTGAAATGTTAAGACCTTGGCAACCCCGAGCTTTGCTCAATTGTTGAGATCAATTCACCAGTTTTGATCCAGCTTCGATGTTGTTGCGGGGATTTTTGGCTCTATGATGGGTCCAGAGGTGATCCCCGTTGCGCGACTGGCTGGTCCATATACGCCGCCACAATCATTCGAGCCTGCAGACGCAGATTCGCGAAGCTCTGGTTGCCGCCATCCTCGATGGGCAACTGGCGCGCGACGAGCCCATTCCCTCGACCCGCAAGATGGCGAAGAGCCTCGGCGTCTCGCGCAACACCGTGGTCCTCGCCTATCAGGGCCTGCTCGACGACGGCTATCTCTTCGCCCGCGAGCGGTCCGGCTATTTCGTCGCCGACAAGGCGCTGGAGACGGCGGTCCGGCCGGCGAAAGCGGGCGGCGCCACCGCCGGCGAGGCGGGCACCGATCCCAATTGGAAGGCGCGGCTGCTCAAGCATCCGGCAGCACAGGCCAATATCTTCAAGCCGCTCGACTGGCAGAGCTACACCTATCCCTTCATCTACGGGCAAGTGGACCACAATCTCTTCCCGCTCGCCGAATGGCGCGACTGCGCCCGCCAGGCGCTCGGCAAGAAATGGCTCGGCACCTGGACCAACGACACCTGGGCCTTCGATGATCCGCTCCTCGTCGAGCAGATCCGCCGCCGCATCCTGCCCAGGCGCGGCATCATGGCGAGCGATGACGAGATCCTGATCACGCTCGGCGCCCAGAACGCGCTCTATCTCATCGTGAGCCTGCTCATCGACGAGAAAAGCCGCGTCGCCATGGAAGAGCCGGGCTTTCCCGACATGCGCAACATCTTCCGCCTCAAGACCCAGAAGGTGGCGCTGGTGCCGGTCGATGAAGGCGGCCTCACCCTCACCGATCAGGTCGCGGGCTCCGATCTCGTTTTCGTGACGCCGAGCCACCAGTTTCCAACCACCGCGACCATGCCGCTGGCGCGCCGTCTCGATCTGCTCAAGCTCGCCTCCCAGCATAATTTCGTGATCATCGAAGACGATTATGAGTTCGAGACGAACTACGTGAACGAGCCCTGCCCGGCGCTCAAATCGCTCGATGACGAGGACCGCGTCATCTATGTGGGCTCATTGTCGAAGACGCTGTTTCCGGGCCTTCGCCTCGGCTTCCTGGTCGGCCCCAAACCCTTCGTCGAGGAGGCGCGCGCCTTGCGCCGGCTCATGGTGCGCCATGCGCCCAACAACAACCAGCGCACCGCTGCCCTCTTCCTGTCGCTCGGCCATCACGACACGCTGATCCGGCGCCTGCACAAGGCCTATCGCACGCGCTGGGAGATCATGGGGGCGGCGCTGCAGACGCATCTGCCGGAATCGGCCCGCATCCCCTCCTTCGGCGGCACCAGCTTCTGGGTCGCAGGTCCTCGCGCGCTCGACAGCGAAAGCCTCGCCAAGCAGGCGGCGGCGCGTGGCATCGTGATCGAGCCGGGACGCATTCATTTCGGCGCTGAAAACGCCCCCGACAATTTCTTCCGCCTCGCCTTCTCCTCTATCGAGGAAAAGAAGATCGAGCCCGGCATCCGCCTTCTCGCCGAAACGATCTCCGATGCGCAGCGGCTGGCCGCCGAATAACGCCGGCTTCCGGACGTTATTCGCAGATCCGGTAATTGCCGCTCTTGCCGTGCAGTCCGAGATCGAAATGATAATGCTCGGCATGGGCCGCGTTCGAGCCAGGCCCGAGAACCGTTGTAAAATAGCCACAGGCTGAGACGCGCAACGCCGTGAGCCAGCGGCTTTCGACATTCTCCGTCTTCGCGACATTGGACACGGGCATGCTTTCCTTGCTCGCGAGCTTGAAGGCGGCAATGTCGACGGCATTGCCGAGGGCGTGCTCGCTGATCTTGCCGCTGCCGTCGCCATTGCGGCCGCGGCATTCATAGCCGGGACCGGTCGCGATCGCCGCCAGCGCCTCGCCGGTCTGCGCTTTGACCACGGGACCCGCGATGTCTGAAACCCATGACGTGAACCGCTTGGCGAAGATACAGTTGAGGATCGGCTCGCCGGGGAAGTCGACCTCGCCCGCGGGCGATGCGATGGCGCTGATCTGGACCGGATTGCGCACGGTGCACCTGGCCATCTCGGCCGCCGGCATGTCGGGCACCTTGAATTTCGCGCCCAGCGCCGCCAGTTCCTTGCGGCAGATCGCAAAATCTTCGCCGGGATCGGGCTTTTCCTCATCCGTGCCCTCGGCTGCGTCCGGCTTCGGCTCGGGCTTTGGCGTGACCTCGGGCGCGGGCTCGGGCTTTCGCAACTCGGGTGGCTTTTCGCGTGGGATGACGATGGCGGAGTTAATCTGGTCCGGTTGATCCTCACTCGCCTCGGGCTCGGGCGCCGCAACCTCCGGTGCCTCGGGCTGCGGGGCGGCCGTCTCGGGCGGCTCGGCTTCGAAGGGGTTCAGGAGTTCCGTGGGCTTCGGCTTCGGCAAGGGCGGCCGCATCTTCTTCTGGGCCGCCTCCGCCGCCAGCAACGCGGGAATGAAACAGGCGGCGAGTACCAGACCGCGCAATGCCATGCGTCTCATGCGTTGCCCTCTTCTCCGCCGTCCGGTTTCTTTACGCTACGAACTGGGTTATGGCCTGGAGCATGGCCCCTCAGACGCCCGCTGACAACAAGCTTCTCGCCGTCCTCTATGCCTGCGGTGCGGTCGGCATCGCCTCTTGCGGCGATGCGGTCGTCAAATGGCTGAGCGGCAGCTATGCGGTGCATCAGATCCTCGTCATCCGCTGCCTGATCGGGATCCCTATCCTGGCCTTCATCGTTCACAGAAACGCATCGCTCCGGAGCCTGCTCGGCCCCGGAACCGGGCTCAGCCTCATGCGCGCCGCCATCATGAGTTCCGCCTATCTCGCCTTCATCCTCTCCATCGCGGCGATGCCCCTGGCCGATTCGGTCGCCATCTATTTCGTCATGCCGCTCTTCGTGGCGGTCATCGCCGGACCGATGCTCGGCGAGCGCGTGCGCGTGCATCGCTGGATCGCCATCATCGGCGGCTTCATCGGCGTCATGATCATGATCAATCCGGGCAGCGGCGTGCTCGAGCCCGCCGCGCTGCTGGCCCTCTATTCCGCCATTGGCTATGCGGTCAGCCAGACGCTGGCGCGGCGCATCGTGCGCACCGTGCCGCCGGCGACCATGGCCTTCCATACCAATGCCGTCTATCTCGCCGTGGCGGTCAGTCTCGCTCTCATTTTCACCTTCCTCGACATGGGCGCCGTCCAGCACAAGAGCCTCGCTTTCCTGGCGCGGCCCTGGCAGTGGCCGCCTCTGCTTGATTTCGCCGCGATGCTGCTTCTCGGCGCCACCGTCGCCATCGCCATGGTGCTGTTCGCCATGGCCTATAAGAGTGCCGAGTCGAGCTTCGTGGCGCCCTTCGAATACAGCGCCATGTTCTGGGCAGCGGCGCTGGGCTTCCTCGCTTTCGGCGATGTGCCGAGCCTCAGAACCTTGTGGGGCGGCGCGATCGTGCTACTGGCCGGGCTGTTCATGCTGTGGGCGGACCGGCGGATCGACCGGCAACAGCAGAGTCTGCCGAGCCGCAAGCAGGTCAACGCCGAGACGTGATTTATTCCTGCGCTGAGACCGGCTTCTTCGTTCGAAAACCTATTCCATTCCCCGGCCTGTGCAGGAAAACCGCGGGGGTTGTCGGCGCATCGCGTCCAGGAGTATAAGCCCCTCGCGCAAACAGGGCCGGCACGAACTGGCCTGACGCAGCCAGGTGAACTGGTGCTACGAGGGCAACCGGCAACTAGCTAATTCCGACAACCATCAATCCAGACCGCTGGGCAGCCAGGCTCGCTCGCGTGTCCTTTGGGAGTTCTTCCATCATGCTGATTGGCGTTCCGAAAGAGATCAAGAATCACGAATACCGGGTGGGCATGACGCCGCTCTCGGTTCGTGAGGCCGTGCGCCACGGCCATGAGGTATGGGTCGAGATCGGCGCGGGATTGGGTATTGGCGCATCGGATGAGGATTACCGGGCCGCCGGCGCGCAGAATATTCCGACGGCGGAAGAAATTTTCGCCAAGGCCGACATGATCGTGAAGGTCAAGGAGCCGCAGGCGGTGGAGCGCAAGCTGCTGCGCGAAGGCCAGATCCTCTACACCTATCTGCATCTGGCGCCGGATCCGGAGCAGACCAAGGACCTCGTCAAGTCGGGCGCCGTTTGCATCGCCTATGAGACCGTAACCAATTCAAGGGGCGGCCTGCCTCTGCTCGCCCCCATGTCGCAAGTGGCGGGTCGCATGTCGATCCAGTCGGGCGCCCATTGCCTGGAAAAGGCGCAAGGCGGCCTGGGTATTCTCCTGGGCGGCGTGCCGGGCGTTGCCCCCGCCAAGGTCGTGATCCTGGGCGGCGGCGTCGTCGGCACCAATGCCGCGGCGATGGCCATGGGCCTCGGTGCCGATGTCACCATCCTCGAAAAGAGCACCGACCGGATGGAAGAACTGGTTTCCCGCTTCGGCACGCAGCTCAAGACGCTCTATTCGACGCAAGGTGCCGTCGAAGATCTCTGCGCCACCGCCGACCTCGTGGTGGGCGGCGTCCTCATTCCGGGGGCCGCGGCGCCGAAGCTCGTCACCCGCAAGATGCTCAAGGACTGGAAGAACGGCTCCGTCCTCGTCGATGTCGCAATCGACCAGGGCGGCTGCGCCGAGACCTCCAAGGCCACGACCCATGCCGATCCGACCTATGTGGTCGACGGCGTCATCCATTATTGCGTCGCCAACATGCCGGGCGGCGTGGCGCACACCTCGACCTACGCGCTCAACAATGTGACCTTGCCTTTCGGTCTCAGGATCGCCGACAAGGGCTACAAGCAGGCGCTGCTCGAGGACCATCATCTGCGCGCCGGCCTCAATGTCTGCAAGGGCAAGGTGACCTACAAGGCCGTCGCCGACGATCTCGGTTACGAATATGTGCCGCCCGAGAAAGCGCTTGCCGCCTGATCGGATTTGACAGCTTTCATCCGGCGTAGGACCGTCCATGGAACGGCTCGCTTTCCAGCGAGTCGGTCCGATGGAGGTGCGCCATGGGGAAAGCAAAAGTCCGCAAGGGGATGCCGAGCGTCGCCTTGACCAAGGCGGAATTCGTCGAACGCTTCAGGGCGCGCTTCTTTGATCCGGTCTTTGCGGAAAATGCGAAGGAGATCGAGGCATTGCTGCCCCAGGCCTGGACCTCCTATCACGATTATCACAAGAGCCCGCGTACCCGAAAAGCCGGCAAGGGCTTCGCCGATCCCGCCTATGATCTGTCGGTCGATTGGCTCGCCGCGCATCAGAGCATAAGGGCGGCCGAACGGCAGCATCGAGACAAAGCCTTGCCTTCGCGCATCCTCATCATCAACGGATCAATGCGCAGCGACCAGACTTGTCCCGGCGAGATGTCGAAGAGCTGGCGTCTCACGCAGATGGCGCGCAGGATCGTCGAGGCGCAGCGCGGCTTCGAAGCAGAAGTGCTCGATCTCAGCCGTCTTGCTTCCGAATATGGCCGCGTCATCTATCCGTGCAAGGCCTGCGTCTCGACCGCCATGCCGCTCTGCCATTGGCCCTGCTCCTGCTATCCCAATCATGCGATCGGACAAGTGAACGACTGGATGAACGAGATCTATCCGCTCTGGGTCAGGGCGCATGGCATCATGATCGTGACGCCGGTCAACTGGTATCATGTACCGGCGGGCCTCAAGGCGATGATGGACCGGCTGGTCTGCGCCGATGGCGGTAATCCTGACCCGACCTCGACCCATGGCAAGGACGCGGAAGCGGCGAAAGCGCTCGAGCTCAAGGGCTGGCCTTATCCGCGCCATCTCGCCGGCCGCGTGTTCTCGGTCATCGTGCATGGCGATGCCTCGGGCACGGAGAATTTGCGCCGCAACCTATCCGACTGGCTGACCGATATGGGATTGATCCCGGCAGGCACAAAGGCCCTGCTCGACCGCTATGTCGGCTATTACCGCGACTATGCAACAAGCCATGACGATCTCGATCAGGACCGCGATTTCCAGGCGGAAGTGCGCAACGCGGCTGAGGCCCTGATCGCCGCGGTGACGCTGAAGCGCAAGGGCAAGCTTGGGCAGGTCGATGCCGGACTCAAGAACCCGCGGCCAAAATGATGTTGACCTCGTTCAATGCGGGCGTGGGGTGATCGCCATCCCTCTCCTATTTCTGTGTGACTTTCAGCTGCTCGATCTTGCCGTCGAAGGCGAAAGGCCGCTTGTCTTCATAGGACAAGGAAACGGTCGAGCCGAGATCGACACCGATGTCGAAAGACTCGGTCGCCGTGAAGGCGGCCGGCACGGTTCGCTTCACCGTCGTGCGCGCAGCTTCCGCGCCGTCGACGGTGATGACCACCTCGGCAGGCCCGGCCGGCTTCACGATCTTCGTATCGATGACGATCTCATGCTTGCCTGCCGGAATCTTCTCCGTGCGCGCCTGGTAGTTCTCGATGATCATCATGTTGTATTCATAGACCAGGTGGCCACCTTCCATGTAGACGGTGAGGCCTCCGCCCGCGCCGCCGACAGCGTAGAGCACACCATTGGCATTCTCGCCGAACACGGCGTCGATCGTCACATGCGTGCTCTGGCGCCCGACGCCGGGCCCCGAGAATTCCGGCATGCGGCGGCTATTGGGGCCGAAAGTCCATTCATCATAGGCGGTCTTGACGCGATCCTCCGGATGAAGCCTGAGCCAGTTTCCGGCGCCGATCGGAAAATCCTTGTTTTCGTCAGCGACGGCGAGGAAGCGCTTCTTCATCTCCTCGAGCTTTTGCGGATCCTGCTTTGCAAGATCGTTCGCCTGGGAGAAGTCGGACCTCAGATCATAGAGCTCCCAAGGATCGGTCGCCGAATCCCATTCGGCCACACGCTTGACCGAACCAGGTGTATCCCAGGGAATGAACGGTCCCATCGTGCCGGCGAACCAGCCGTCGAGATAGAGTCCGCGACTGCCATTGTTGTCGAAGAACTGCATGGTCTTCTGCGTCTTCGCCGCGGCATCGCTGAAAGTACCAGCGAAGCTCGTGCCGTCCATCGGCATCTGCTCATAGCCGTTCACCACCTTGGGATTCCGGATGTCGAGGATGTCATAGATGGTCGGTGCGATGTCGATCACATGCTGGAATTGCTGGCGCATCTTGCCGTCATGCTTGATGTGGCCCGGCCACGACACCACCATCGGATTGCGGGTGCCGCCGAAATAGGAGCCCAGCAGCTTGGTGCCCTTGAACGGCGTGCCGCCGGCCCAGGCCCAGCCGGCATGGTACATATTGTCGGTCCGGGGCGAGCCCAGCACCTTAAGCCCGCCAATCCTGTCGAGTGCCGCGATCTGCTGCTCGACGGTGTTTTCGATGTTGTTCTGGGCGAGAAGCTCGCTGATCGAACCCTGCTGGCCTTCGGCGCTCGAGCCATTGTCACCGAAGATGTAGAAGATCAAGGTGTTGTTCCTGAGCCCGCGCACCTCGAGGCCGTCGACCAGCCGGCCGACTTCGGTGTCGGTGTGCTCGACGAAGCCGGCAAAGAGCTCCATCAGCCGCTCCTGGAACGGGCGCTGTTCCTTAGGCACGCTGTCCCAGGAGGGCATGGTCGGATCGCGTTCGGTGAGCTTGGTGCCCGGCGGAATCACGCCCATTTCGAGCTGGCGCTTGTAGACGCGCTCGCGATAGGCATCCCAGCCGTTGCCGAACTTGCCCTTATATTTGTCGGCCCATTCCTGGAAAATGTGATGCGGTCCATGGACGCCGCCCGGCGCCCAGTACATGAAGAACGGCTTGCCGGGATCGTAGGCGCGATAGTCGTCGAGCCATTTCAATGCCTTGTCGACCATGTCGCTGGTCAGGTGATATTTCGGATCGTGCGGGGGCTCGACCGCATCGTAATTCTCGGTGAGCCGCGGCTCATATTGCGAGGTCTCGCCGCCGAGGAAGCCGTAGAAATATTCGAAGCCATAGCCGTTGGGCCAGCGGTCCTTCGGTCCGATGGCGGTCGTCTCGGTGGCGGGCGTATTGTGCCACTTGCCGAAGGCCGAGGTGTGATAGCCGTAGTTCTTCAGCACTTCGGCGGCGGTCGCCGCCGTCTTGGGAATGATGCCGGTGAAGCCGTCGAAGGCCACCGCGCGCTCGGCGATGGTGCCCGAGCCGACGCGTGTATGGTTGCGCCCGGTCAGGAGCGAGGCGCGCGTCGGCGAGCAGATCGAGGTTGTATTGAACTGGTTGTAGCTGATGCCCTCCGCGGCAAGTCGCGCCAGCGTCGGCGTATGCACCTCGCCGCCGAAGGTCTCGGCCACGCCGAAACCGACATCGTCGAGAAGCACGATGAGGATGTTGGGCGCCCCCTTGGGCAGGCGCTGCGGCTCCTGCGGCCACGCCATGGTCGAATCCTGCAGGCGCGGCGCTATCTTGCTTGCCATGGGTGTCGGCGGAAACGGCAGGACGGAGCCGTCGTCCGGCGCCGACTGCGCCTGGATCGGCGCCGTGAAGGCGATAGCCGACGCGACAAGGACAGTGCTGGCGCGCAAAGCGTGAAGCGCCGCAACCCAGTTTCGAGTCTTTGAGCGAATGGTCATCCCGTCCTCCTATCGCCCGAGGCCGATATCCTTCGGCGGGTATTTCCTGAATGTCGCCGCATGACCTTTGAGCTCGCCCGCCATCGAGGCGAGCCAGGCATTCATGCGGTGGCCGACAGGATATTCCTCCTTGGGATCGATGTAGAGGTTGAACAGCCACGGGGCCAGGCCCACGTCGCTGACTGTGGTCATATCGATATTGAGCCACTGCGCCTTATGCTCAACGACCTTCACATGGATCTTGTATTCGTACATGCGCATGGCCATCAGGTTGCTCTCGTTCCAGATATAGACCTTCTCGCGGTTGGACTGGCCGTCATCGGCGATGAAGAAGGATGTCTGGTCGATGCCATCGATATAGCGGTCGGTCGGAATCTTGTCGGCGGCGCCGGCGAAATGCAGCGAGGTGTTGAAGAGATCCATGAGATCGAACAGGTCGTCGCTCTCGCGGCCGGGGTTGATCATGCCTCTCCAATAGGCGATGCCAGGCACGCGCACACCACCCTCCCAGGCCGAGCCCTTGGCGCCGCGGAATGGCGTGTACCCGGCGTCGGGCCAGCTGTCGAGCTGCGGCCCGTTGTCGGACGTGACGAAAATGAAAGTATTGTCGAGGACGCCAGCTTCGTCCAGCGCCGCGACGATCTCCCCAACATAAGCGTCAACCTCGACCATGTCGTCCTTATAGGCATATTTGCTGGCGCTCTTGCCCTCGAAGGCCTTGCTGGCAAAATTGTCCGCATGCACCTTCATGAAGGAGTGCTCGAGGAAGAACGGCGCGTTGCCGGCCGCGAGCTCCTTGATCTTGGCGACACTGAACTCCTTCGTCATGCGGTCGCCTTCCGCCATCGTCTCGATACTGTCGATCTTCACGACGTCGGTCGTCTTGCCGCCCTTGAAACCGTGCACGAGAGCGTCGCTGGCACCGGTCTTGCGCAGCATCGCAAGGCGCTCCGGATTGAGAACGAGATCAGGATAGCGGCGCTTGTCGACGCCCTGGCTGATCTCCTTCTCGGCCTCGTAGAAGCCGTAGAATTCGTCGAAACCGACATCGTGCGGGCGCATGCCTTCGGGGGCGCCAACATGCCATTTGCCCGAAAGAACGGTCGCGTAACCCACCTCCCCCAGTAGTTTCGGCAACGAGATCTCGTCCGCCCACGGATTCTTGGTGATCCTGTCGCCCGCCAGGATCGGGCGCGTCAGCCCGGTGCGCACGGGCAGCCTTCCGGTGAGGAGGGCCGAGCGCGTGGGGGTGCAGGTGGGCTGCGAATAGGCCGAAGTCAGCTTGAGGCCCTCGCGCGCCAGCCTGTCCATATTGGGCGTCGCCGCGCCGATGGCCCCACCGCCGCCATAGGAGCCCGGATCGCCATAGCCCATGTCGTCGACGACCAGCCACACGATGTTCGGCCGCTTGCCGGTCTTCCTGAAGAGCGCGTCGAGCTTCTGCTGGGCCGTCTCCGCCTGCTGCGGATGCACCAGGGCCGGCTCCAGGCTCTCGCTCGCCCGCGTGGCCTTGCTCAGCACCGACTGCGCCGAAAGCTGCGCGGTGCTGCCCAGCAGCAGTGCCCCGCAGATCCCCAGAATGCCCGTATGACGTGCCAGGTTCCTCATGAGGCTGTCTCCTCTCGTTGCTCGTTGCGGACGACGCAGCTAAACCGGCTTGCGTCGTCAACGTATCGATAGCTCGGGTAGAGGCGTGAAGTCGGTACTGGAAACCTCGCCAAGCCTATACGACCGGGGGAGCGCGCGGCAGTTGGACCAAGGCCCTACAAGCGGCGCTTGCCCTACCCCAATCCCGGATTCTAGATTGCTTGACCTTTCGCATTGAGTCCGCCCGGCAACATGAACAAAGGGGAGGCAATAGCGGCTTCGCGACCACGCTTGACCTCGTATAATGCTCGGATAGCCTGCCTACATGATCGAGACCTTCGCTCTTCTCCTCCTCTGCCAGCTTGCGGGCGAGGTCCTGTCGCATGGCTTCGGCCTGCCCATGCCCGGTCCGGTGATCGGATTGCTCATCCTCTTCGCCGGCCTCGTCATCGCGCAGAATTTCGGGAAGGCGAGCGCGGTATCGATCAACGACACGGCGCTCGGGCGCGCGACCCAAGGATTGCTGCAGCATCTCTCCCTCCTCTTCGTGCCGGCGGGTGTCGGTGTGATCGATCACCTGCATCTTCTGCAAACCTATGGGCCGGTCCTGTTCCTGGCGCTCTTCGTCTCCACCGCTTTGTCCCTCGCCGTCACCGCGCTGACCTTCACCGCGGTTAAAAGCTGGCGGTCGCCGCGGGGAGTGTCATGACGCCGGCTTTCGATCTCTGGGTCTATCTCGCTTCGACGCCGCTTCTGTGGCTGACCGTCACCTTGATCGTCTGGATCGCTGCCGACCGGATCGCCGTCGCATCGGGCCGGCATCCGGTGGTCAATCCGGTCCTTCTCTCGATCATTGCGCTCGGCACCCTTCTCATCGTCACCCACACCTCCTTCGCCGCCTATTTCCAGGGCGCGCAGTTCGTGCACTTCCTTCTGGGGCCCGCGATCGTGGCGATCGCCATACCGCTCTATCGCAATCTCGACAAAGTGCGGGAAAACCTGCTGCCGATGATCGCCGCTCTGGTCATGGGATCGGTGACCGCCGTCGTCTCGGCGCTCGCCGTCGCGGCCTATTTCGGCCTGCCCGATCCGGTGCTCGCGGCACTGGCGCCCAAATCGGTGACGGCGGGCGTCGCCATGGGCATCGCCGAGCAATTCGGCGGCGAAGCGGCGCTCACCGCCGTGCTTGTCGTCACCACCGGCCTTTTTGGCGCCATCATGGTCACGCCGCTGATGAACGCGCTGGGCCTCAAGGACTATGCCGCGCGCGGCTTCGCCGCCGGCCTTGCGGCGCATGGCATCGGCACGGCCAGGGCCTTCGTCGTCGACGAGGTGGCCGGCACCTTCGCCGGCATCGCCATGGCGCTCAATGCGGTCATGACCGCCCTCATCCTTCCTTTCATCCTCTATTGGTTCCTCAAATAAAACAAAGGAGACATCGATGTCCGGCACCGCCAAAGCCATCAAGCATATCGAGAACGACAGGGTGATCGTCACCGAATACCGCTTCGCGCCCGGCGCCAATACCGGCTGGCACCGGCATGGCCATGATTATGTCGTCGTGCCCCTGATGGATGGCAAGGTGAAACTCCTCACCAAGCAAGGCGAGAATTTCGCCGAGATGAAGAAGGGCGTGCCCTATTTCCGCAATGAAGGCGTCGAGCACGACGTCATCAATGCCAATGACGGCGAATATGCCTTCATCGAGATCGAGATCAAATAGAATGTTCGACGCCTACATCATCTGCGGCACGCCGCGAACCGGCAGCACGCTCTTGTGCGGCCTCCTGGCCTCCACAAGGAGAACCGGCAATCCTGACTCGTTCTATCGGCGGCAGACCATTTCCTGGTGGGCTCAGGAATGGAACTTGCCGAGCTCCGACACGATGACCGGGAAGGAATTCAATATTGCCTTCCTCGAAGCGGCAATCAGGGCCGGAAAGGGCAGCACGGACATCTTCGGCCTTCGCCTGATGCGGGAAAATCTGGACGAACTCTCGGCCATCCTGGATCAAATCCAACCAGGTCTGCCATCGGACAGGGCACGTCTCGAAAAAGCCTTCGGCAAGATCCTCTACCTGCACCTCTCCCGCGACGACAAGCTCGCCCAGGCCATTTCGCTGGTCAAAGCTGAGCAGACCGGCCTCTGGCATATCGCTCCCGACGGAACCGAGATCGAGCGGCTGGCCCCGGCGAAAGACCCCCAGTATGACTTCCAGCGCATCAGGCAGGAGATCATGGAGCTCGAGAGCTACGACGACGCCTGGAACACGTGGTTCGAAGAGCAGGACATAAGTCCTCTGCGTATCGGCTATGAGCGGCTCTCGGCCGATCCCGCCGCCGCATTGATATGCATCTGCGATGCACTCGGTGTTGCGGCGCCGGATACCGATGATGTGAAGCCCGGCGTTGCAAAACTGGCCGACGCGACAAGCCTCGACTGGATGCGGCGTTATCATGCCGACCTCAAGCACAGCCCGGCCATGTCATAAAATTGTAAAGTCGAAAGCTAGAGTACGGGTCCTCAAGATGGACCCACTTTTCACGCCCGATCAGCCTTTGCCCTCTTTCGCTGAGCGTCTGGCGACGCTCGACAGCATTCTGCCGCCCGATGATTTCGCTCGTCTCGTCGATGAGGTGGAGAAGCTGGTCGAGACCGAGCGCAGCTATTTGCCGGCGCATAAGAAAGGCGGCACCGTCGCCTATGAGACATTGGAGCTGAAGGCGCCGAGCCTCGTCGCGCTCTATCGCTCACCAGGCTTGCAGGCGCTGGTCTCGGACATCGTCAAGCTCCGAATCGAGCCGACACCCTTGCATGACCAAAGCTCCTGCTCGGTGCTCTTCTATGAGAAGCCAGGCGACCATATCGGCTGGCACTATGACCATAATTTCTACAAGGGCCGGCATTTCACCGTCCTCATACCGCTCATCAACCGCGGGCGCGAACCCAACGGCCTCTCGCAAGCGCGGCTGATGGTCAGGCAGAAGGGCCGTGAGCGCGTGATCCCGACGCCGCCCAATGCCATGATCGTCTTCGAAGGCGCGACTGTGCGCCATAAGGTGACGCCCATTGCCGAAGGCGAGAAGCGGGTGATCTGGAGCATGACCTATTGCGCCGATCCGCGGAATTCCGCCCTGCAAGGGATGGCGCGCAGGGTCAAGGACACGGCCTTCTTCGGCCTGCGGGCGCTCTGGACCTGAGTGACCTCCGGAACTGGCGCTTTCATGGGCTGGGATGCCAGAATAGGGAAAATGCCATCCCTTTCCCCTGCCCCAGGAGCCTCGCATGCCCAAAATGTCCGCCTCCGAAGCCTTCGTCGAGACGCTCGCCGCCTATGGCGTCAAGAATGTGTTCGGCATCGTGGGCTCGGCCTATATGGACGCGCTCGATCTGTTCCCGACCGCCGGCATCCGTTTCATCCCGACGGCACATGAGCAAGGCGCCGGCCACATGGCGGACGGCTATTCGCGGGTCTCCGGCCGCCATGGCGTCTGCATCGCCCAGAACGGCCCCGGCATCACCAATTTCGTGACCTCGACGGCGGCGGCCTATTGGGCGCATTCCCCGGTCGTCGTCGTGACCCCCGAGACGGGCTCCGGCACCATGGGCCTCGGCGGATTCCAGGAGACGGAGCAGCTGCCGATCTTCTCCAAGATCACCAAATACCAGGCGCATGTGGCGAAGCATCCGCGCATGGCCGAGCTCACCGCGCGCTGTTTCGACATGGCGATGTCGGAGAGAGGCCCCACCCAGCTCAATATCCCGCGCGACAATTTCTATGGCGAGGCGGATTACGAGATCGCCAGGCCGCGCAAGATCGCCCGCGGTCCCGGCGCCGATGCCGATCTCGACGAGGCGGCCGACCTCCTCAGCAAGGCGAAGTTCCCGGTCATCGTGTCGGGCGGCGGCGTCATCTTCTCCGATGGCGTTGCCGAATGCGTGGCGCTCGCGGAACAGCTCTCCGCGCCCGTCGTCAATTCCTATCTGCACAATGACTCATTCCCGGCCAAGCATCCGCTGTGGTGCGGCCCGCTCGGCTATCAGGGCTCCAAGGCCGGCATGAAGCTCATCGCCGAGGCCGATGTCGTGCTGGCGCTGGGCACCCGCCTCGGCCCCTTCGGCACGCTGCCGCAGCACGGGCTCGACTACTGGCCCAAGAACGCGAAGATCATCCAGGTCGACAGCGATCACCGCATGCTGGGCCTCGTCAAGCAGATCTCGGTCGGCATCGTCGGCGACGCCAAGGAGGCGGCGAAGGCGCTCTCCTACCGTCTCGCCAACCGCAAGCTCGCCTCGTCCGCAAATGCCGACGAGCGCAAGAAGAAGATCAAGGCGGAGAAGGATGCCTGGGAGAAGGAACTCGACAGCTGGACGCATGAGAAGGACGGCTGGTCGCTCGAGATCGCCAAGGGCTCGCCCTACATGCATCCGCGCCAGATGCTGCGCGAGCTCGAGAAGGCGATGCCGGAGAATGCCATGGTGTCGACCGACATCGGAAATATCTGCTCGGTGTCCAATTCCTATTTGCGCTTCAACCAGCCCAATTCGATGTTCGCGGCGATGAGCTTCGGCAATTGCGGCTATGCGCTGCCCGCCATCATCGGCGCCAAGGTGGCCGCCCCCGACCGGCCGGCCGTGGCCTATGTCGGCGACGGCGCCTGGGGCATGAGCTTCGCCGAGATCCTGACCTGCGTGCGCGAGGACATCCCGGTGACCGCGGTCGTCTTCCACAACAAGCAATGGGGAGCCGAGAAGAAGAACCAGGTCGATTTCTACGACACGCGGTTCTTAGGGGTTAATCTCAAGAATCCGAGCTGGGCCGAGGTCGCGCGCTCGCTCGGGGCCGAAGGCCAGACCATCGATAAGCTTGGCGATGTCGGCGAGGCGCTGGACAAGGCCTGCGCTGCCCAGAAGAAGGGTAAGACCACGGTCATCGAAGTCATGGTCACGCAGGAACTGGGCGACCCCTTCCGCCGTGACGCGCTCAAATACCCCCAGCGCCTGCTCGACAAGTACAAGCACACGAATGTGAAGGCTCCTGCCTGATATGCAGGATCGGCTGGTGTGCCGGGTGGGAAGTTCCTGCTATTGAGGCGCAGGAATGCCCCATTCGGATAAGACCAGTTCCGCGCTGACACCCCCTGAAGTGCGCTCGATCATCTTCGGCGTGATGGTGGCGATGTTCCTCGCCGCCCTCGACCAGACCATTGTCGCGACCGCCATGCCGACGATCGGGCGGCTGCTCGGCGATTTCGAGAATCTCCCCTGGGTCGTCACCACCTATCTCCTGACCTCGACGGCGGTCACCCCGCTCTATGGCAAGATATCAGACATCGCCGGAAGGCGCGTGACGCTGCTGGTGGCCATCGGCATATTCATCGTGGGCTCGATCCTCTGCGCCCTTGCGCCGACGATGCTGGCCCTGATCCTGGCGCGGGCGCTCCAGGGCTTGGGCGGCGGCGGGCTGATCTCGCTGGCGCAGACCATCATCGCCGATATCGTGTCGCCCAAGGAACGGCCGCGCTATCAGGGCTATATCGCCAGCGTCTTCGCGACATCGAGCATCGCCGGGCCGGCGCTCGGCGGCTTCATGGCCGAAAAACTGCATTGGTCGGCGATCTTCTGGATCAACCTGCCGCTCGGCCTCCTGGCCTTCTGGATGACGAATTCGCTGCTCAAGAAGCTGCCGCGGCATGAGAAGCCGCATAGGCTCGACTTCCTCGGCGCCGGGCTGATGATCATCGCCACCACCGCCCTGTTGTTGGCGCTGAGCCTCGGCGGCCCGCATTACGCCTGGACATCGGCGCCGATCCTCGGCCTGCTCGCGGCCTTTCTCCTGTTCTCGATCGCCTTCATTGCCCGCCTGAAGACCGCGCCCGAGCCCTTGATCCCCATCGAAATCCTTGCCAACCCTGTCGTCGCGATGGGCATCGCCGCGGCCTGCTCGGCCATCGGCGTATTCATCGGCCTCACCATCTACACGCCGATTTTCCTCGAGGGCATGTATGGGCTCACCGCCAGCCAGTCCGGCTTCACGCTCATCCCGCTGATGGTGGGCACGGTCGCGGGGGCCACCCTCTCGGGCCGCCTGATGGCGCGCATCACGCATTATAAGCGCCCCACGATGGCGGGCCTCGCCATTGCCGCCGCCTGCCTCGCAGGGGTGTCGCTCGCGCCGCAAGGCCTGCCGCTTGCCGCCCTGGCAGTGATCCTGACGGTGGCGTCCGTCGGCCTCGGCACGGTGTTCCCCCTCACTTTGGTGGCGATCCAGAATGCCGTGCAGCCGCATCAGATGGGCACGGCCACAGGCACATTGAACTTCTTCCGCTCGCTGGGCGGCGCCTTGATCGTCGCCGCCTTCGGGGCCATCGTGATCGGCAGCCTGCCGGCGGACATGGCGGCTCATGTCACTATAGAAAACCTCGCGAGCACCTTCGCCGCCGCCGGCCGCGATATCGGCTCGGTCTTCCGTTGGGTCTTCAGTGCCGCGACCTTGGGCTTGCTGGTGGCTCTTGCGAGCCTCTCTGCGATGGAAGAGCGACCTTTGCGCACTTTCACGCGGCCGGCTGCGGGAGCAGCGGAGTGACCCTCCTCGTCGTCAATGCCGGATCCTCGACCCTCAAATTCGCGCTGTTGGAGGAGCGTCCGGAGCTCGCCTTGCGGTTCAAGGACCAGGTCCAGGGCGCCGGCTCGCAAGCGCTCGCCGCGCTCTTTGCCCGCCTCGCGGCCGAAAAGATCGATGTCACCGGGCTTGCCGGCATCGGCCATCGCATCGTCCATGGCGGCACCGAATTCTCAGGGCCCGTCCTCGTCGATGATAATATCGAGGCGAAGCTCAACCGCTTGCGCCCGCTCGCGCCGTTGCATCAACCCTACGGCCTCGATGCCCTGCGCTTACTTCGGGAAAAGGCGCCGAGTATCCCGCAGGTCGCCTGCTTCGACACGGCCTTCCATGCGACCCAGCCCGAGATCGCCGCACGCTTCCCTTTGCCCGCGTCCTATTTCGAGCGCGGCTATCGGCGATATGGCTTTCACGGCCTCAATTACGAGCATGTCGTCTCGGCACTTCCGGCGCAAACGGGAGCGCCCCTTCCGCGGCGCCTCCTCATCGCCCATCTCGGCAATGGCGCCAGCCTCTGTGCCGTGAAGGATGGCCGGTCGGTCGCCACCACCATGGGATATTCGACGCTCGATGGGCTGGTGATGGGGACACGGCCCGGCGCCCTCGATCCCGGCGTCGTTCTAGCGATCATGAAGGATGATCGTCTAACGCCTGAAGAAATGGAGGAAATCCTCTACCGGAAAAGCGGCCTCCTGGGCTTGAGCGGCCTCACCAGCGACATGCGCTCGCTGCTCGAAAGCTCAGCGCCTCAGGCCCGCAACGCCATCGAGACTTATTGCTACTGGGCCGCGCGGCAGGCGGGCTCCCTCATTGCCGCCATGGGCGGGGTCGACGCCATGGTTTTCACCGGCGGCATTGGCGAGAACGCCGAGCCTGTCCGCCGACGCATCATTCACCATCTTGCCTGGATAAACGCCCTTCCGGTGCATATTGTGCTAGCCAATGAAGAAATGGTCATTGCTCGCCACGTAACAGGATTAATTACCTAACCCTAGGCACCTTGTTAACAAAAAGTAAAGAATCCACACAAATGCCGGACCTGTGCCATAATCTGGGTCTTGACTGATACTTTCGACAGGCGCGGGGAAACACCCTGTAGGAATTTTGGGACGGCATACAAGCTGGGAGACAAGGCATGAGTAAAGCCTTGAGATTGGTATGCGTACTCGCAGCGACCTTGCTCACTACCGCTGGGTCGGTTCAGGGGGAAGACACCAAGGACGTCGCGCGCATGAATGCGGGCGCTGTCACGCTTATTACCGATGGTAACGATATACAGGCTTCGCATTACGCCGCCGATCTCGCGGCGCTGATGGAAGCCGAGCACGATCTGCGCATTCTTCCCGTCATGGGACGTGGGCCCGTCGAGGCGCTACGTGACCTCCTCTTCCTGCGCGGCATCGATGCCAGCATCATCCCGTCCGACACGGTCGCCTATATGCGCAAGCAGGGCCTGGTCGAGGATGTCGAGAAGAAGGTGACCTACATAGCCCGCCTCGGCTCGGCGCAGCTCCATGTGATCGCCCGCAAGGATATCGCGACGCTCAAGGATCTCGCCGGCAAGAAGATCAATGTCGGCGCCGCCAGCGAAGCGCGTTTCGTTACGGCAAGCCTGGTTTTCGAGTCCCTCGGCATCAGTTTCAACGCCGTCGAGGGCCGGGAGACCGAAGCGGCCAAGCTGCTCAAGGACGGGAAGGTCGACGCCATCGTCCTGTTGGCGCCCGAACCCTCGTCCGTCGCCGAAGAGCTGGCCCGGGCCGGCGACTTCAAACTCCTCAATGTCGCCAGCAATGACGAGCTCGATCGGATCTATGCGCCGGCAATGCTCACCGCCCGGAGCTATCGCGGCCTGGCGCCCGAGGGCGCCACCCAGACACTGGGCGTCAGCTATGCGGTTGCCGTCTTCAACTGGAAGAAGGGAACCGATCGCTACTACAAGCTGCGGAAATTCGCCGACGTCCTCTATTCGGGCATCGGTGATCTGCAGACCGGCCAATGGCAGGCCGCCTGGAATGACGTCAATCTTTCTGCTGACCTTCCGGGCTGGACCCGCTATGTGAGCGCCGATGAGTGGCTGGCCGACCGCAAGCGGGCTCGGGCCGAGAGCGAGACCAAGGAAGAGGCCGCCCTCAAGGCCGCGTTCCAGTCCTATCTCGAGCGGAGCAATGCCGGCATCGATTTGAGCGAGATGAAGTCGAGCGCGCTTCAGTAACTGGCGCCGGGTTTGAGGAGTTTGTGATGAAGTCGAAGCGCGCCAAGAAACCTGCGCCGGAAGCCGAGCAGGAAGGCGAGGAAGCGGATCGGGGCCTATGGTTCCTGGGCCGCGAGCTGAAAGGCAAGCCCAAAGCGGACAAGGCCGAGAAGCCGGCCAAAGAGGCAGAGCCTGCCCAGAAGAAACCGGACAAGACCGCGCAACCGCAACAAGAGGCTGCCGAGAATCCGCGCGAGCGGGGGCCGAGCCAGCTCGAAGCCTATATGCGCTATGCCAAGATGCGCGAGCCGCGCGAGGACGAGTCACTCGCGCCGATCGGCAACCGCCGGTTTGTGCCGGGTGAGCATAACGCCGCGAGCAACGAGAACGAGATCGACTGGGATGACGAGACGCCGCGGCGCCGCCGCCGTCCGCCACGCCGCGCTTCGGGCGGCTTGCGGCTGCGGGACGCCGTTATCGCCGGCTTCGCTTCCATCGCCGTCGGCGCGCTCGGTGGCGCCGTCGTCTATGACCGGGCCAATGGCGGCGAGCTCAGCGAAACCGCCTTCGACTCGATCGGCGCCTTCCTGACCGGCCTCAATATCCAGGACAATGCCGTCGCTGCCGCCAATACCGGGGCGATCGTGCCGGAAAGCCGCAGCACGCCGGGATCGTTCAAGAAGCCGGTCACCACAGCAAGGCTTGATGTCAGTGATGCCAAGGGGAATGTGAACACGCCGATCCCGCTGTCGATCAGCGCGGAGCCGGGACAACCGGACCAGGACATCGCCCTGCGCCTCACCGGCCTGCCGGCCGATGCCTATCTCACCGCCGGCACCAAGCTCGCGAACAATGCCTGGCTGCTGAAGCGCGGCGAGGCCCAGGGCGTCAAGCTCATGGTGCCCAAGGCCGAGAGCTCGTCCCTCCTCATCAATGTCGAAGCGATCGAACCGCGTACCGGCGATCTCGCGGCGCCGAGCGAGGAGATCAAGGTCGCCCTCGATGTGCCGGCACCAACGGCCGCATCGAAAGTACTGCCCGCCTCCGCGCCGGCGACCGATACGGTAAAGCGGAATTTCAACCTGCCCCCCGCCGCATCACCGCATGAGACTGCTGCTGCGGCCCAACCGATCCCGGCGCCCATGGAAAGCAAGACCAAGACGGGTACGGCGGACAGCGCGACGCTGCTGCGCAATGGCGACAAGCTTCTCGACATCGGCGACTTCACCGCGGCGCGCGCCTTCTTCCGCCGGGCGCGCGATCTCGGCGACCGCGAAGCCTCGCTGCGCCTCGGCAAGACCTATGATCCGGTCGTGTTCCGCGAGAAGAATGTGCAAGGCCTCAAGCCCGATCCCACCATGGCGCTCAAATACTACCTCGAGGCGCGCACCGCCGGAATCGAGGATGCCGACACCGCCATCAACGGCCTCGAGAGCTGGCTGAAGCAGTAGCCCGCGCACCGAGGGCCGATCACGAGGCGTTGCCTCTCCTCCGCTCCACTCCGTCCTGGCCGGGCTTGACCCGGCCATCCAGTCCTTCAATTTGGAAACGGTCTGACGGAAAGACTGGATGGCCGCCTCAAGGGCGGCCATGACGAGATGGGGATCACGAAGTTGGCCGCCCGAACAGCGCGTTATAGAGCTTACGGTCGCGGCCATAGACGTCCGGGCGGAACTCGATCATGCCGGCATCGCCTCTGAAGGCCGTGCCGTAGATGAGATGCACCGGGATGTGGTCGGTGAACGATGCCCGCGTGGTCTTGCCGCTGGCCCAGGCCGAATCCATCCGCGCCTTCGACCAGCCGCCGAGATCGGGCACCAGCCCATAAGCCAGTTCGACCGGACGCGACAGCCTGATGCAGCCATGGCTGAAAGCCCTCGCCGTCTGCAGGAACTTGTCCTTGGCCGGCGTGTCATGGAGATAGATATTGTGCTTGTTGGGCATCATGAACTTGACCTTGCCCAAGGCATTCTTCGGTCCGGGCTTCTGGCGGAAGGTGAAGGGGAATTTGCCGGGCCCATAGGCCGACCAGTCGATCGATCCCCAGGAGGCGAGTTTGCCCGCGACGAAGACCTCGAAATCACCCGCATAGGCAAAAGGATTGCGCCTGAGCCGCGGCAGCATCTCCTTGGTGGCGATGCTGTAGGGCACCGTCCAGGTCGGATTGAACTCGACATATTCGAGCTCGTCGGAAAATTCCGGCGTCTGTGTCGCCGGCGCCCCCACTACTGTGTTCATCCGGTCGATGATGGTGTTGGCCTGGATACGCTGCAGCTCGAAAGAGGCGATATTGACGAGGAAATGATAGTCGCCGAGATTTTCCGGCATCCAGCGCCAGCGTTCCATATTGAGCATGATCTGGCGTACGCGCTCCTCGACCGGCACGTTCATGGCGATGATCGTCTGCTTGCCGATGAGGCCTTTCGCCTCGAGCCCGTGCCGCGCCTGGAAGCGCTTCACGCCGATGGCGAGCTGCTCGTCATAGAAATCGGGATCGCCCGGCGTCTGCCACTCATAATCGCCGGTGGCGCCGAGCAGCTTGCGCACCTCGGCGACGCGCGGCTCGGTCATGCCAGGCTTCAAATTCTCGCCAGGCTCGATCGTGCCCCAGCCTCCCTTGGCTTCGAGATCGCGATAGTCCCGGAGGAGCTTCTTCAACGCCTGGTATTGCGGGTTCTTCGGCTCGAACACATTGAGATACTGGGTGGGCCCGCGATATTTGTTCATGTCGGTCAGGACAGCCAGCACATCGACCGTCTTGCGGTTGCGGAAGAGCCGCGGGTCGACCTTCTGCGGGATGACCCGGCCGGTCTTGAGATCGGAGGCATAGGCGACGAAGAAGGCCGAGAAATAGAGCTCGGCCCTGGCGGCGCTCATCGGATCATTCGCATCGAGCCCGTCGCGCAGATCGATCAGCGTGTCGATCGGATAGTCGTCCGGATTGAGCCCGTCATCCTCGGCATCAAGCAGCCTCTGGATGAAGGGCGTCATGCGCCCGGTGCCGACCCAATAGACGGTGCCGCCATTGTCGACATAGTGGGTCTTGAGCTGCTGCCTAATGCGCTCCAGTGGCAATTCCAGGCGCTCAGGAGCCGCGAGCATCAGCGCGATCGACGACGTCATGTCGCCATAGGAAGGGCCCGCCGAGCGATCGCCTTTGCCGGCGAAGGCGGGCATGGCGAAAGCCAGTGTCACGATGAGCGCCAGCGCTGTCGTCGCACGACGTAAAGTCATTATCCGGCCTCCGCAACCCATCCGCATCACATCATCGGCAATCTCAACGATTCAGGCAATGGCGTCATACATTGAGCAGCAGATATTCGCGCTCCCACGAGCTGATGACGCGGCGATAATGCTGCATCTCCTCGTGCTTGACGTCCTGGAAGGCCTCGACGAATTTCTCGCCCAGCACCTGCTTGAAGGATTTGGTGTAGTTCAACTTGTCGAGCGCCTCATCGAGGCTGATCGGCAAAGTATGGGCATAGCGATAGGCCGAGCCCTCGACCGGATCGGAAGGCTTCAGCCGCTCGATCATGCCGAGATAGCCGCAGGCGAGCGAGGCGGCGAAAGCGAGATAGGGATTGGCATCGGCGCCCGGCACGCGGTTCTCGACCCTGAGATTGGAAGGATCGGAGGACGGGACCCTGAGCGACACCGTGCGGTTGTCGATGGCCCAATGGACATTGGTCGGCGCGTCGGATTCGGGCACCAGCCTGCGGTAGGAGTTCACATTGGGGGCGGCGAGTGGCAAGGCGGCGGCAAGATAGCGCTGCAAGCCGGCAATATGCGCGAGGAACAGCTTTGACGGCTTGCCGTCCCTGCCGGCAAAGACGTTCTTGCCCGTCTTCACGTCCATGACCGACTGGTGGATATGCATCGACGAGCCGGGCTCGTTCTCATGCGGCTTCGCCATGAAGGTCGCATACATGTCGTGCTTCAGCGCCGCCTGGCGCACGGTGCGCTTGAACAGGAACACCTGGTCGGCGAGCTCGAGCGGATCGCCGTGATTGAAATTGATCTCGAGCTGGGCCGGGCCGCTTTCATGGCTCAGCGTGTCGACGTCGAGCTCCTGCACTTCGCAGAAATCATAGATGTCCTCGACGATGGGATCGAAATCATTGGCGGCGTCGATGCCATAGGCCTGGCCGCCCGCCTCCTTGCGCCCCGATCGGCCGACCGCCGCCTCGAGCGGATAGTCGGGATCGATATTGCGCTTGACCAAATAGAATTCGAGCTCGGGAGCGATGACCGGCCGCCAGCCCTTCTCCTTGTAGAGGTCGAGCACGCGCGTCAGCACATGGCGCGGCGAGATCTCGACCGGCTCGTCATTGAGATGGAAGGCATCGCAGATCACCTGCGCGGTCGGCTCCTTGTACCAGGGCACGAGCCTGATGGTGTTGAAGTCGGGCTGCAGATATATATCGATGGCTGAATCGCTGACGGCGGACGTTTCCCACACATAGCGGCCATTGATGGTCAGAGTGAAAACTTCTTCGGGGATGCGCAAGCCCCGCGACTTGTTGCCTTTCAAAAACTTCGACGGGGGCAAGATCTTCCCCCGGGCCGTTCCGGACATATCGGCCACCAAACATTCCACTTCACTGATCCGGCGTTCACTAATCCATTCCTCAAATTTCGCTTGCGACATGATACCCTATAAAATTGTTACGGGGCCTTACCTTAGCCGGGCTTCTTGACGGAGGAAACAGGGATTGGCATTGGTCTAAGGACCATGCCGGCTTCCATCGATGCGAAATCTTATTACCAGGCCTCTGCCCACCCTTTCCCCCCGCAACCTCGCCTAGAAGGCGAGGTCGAAGCCGATATTTGCGTTATCGGTGCCGGATTTACCGGACTTTCCGCAGCCCTTGAGCTTGCCGAGGCGGGCTACAAGGTCATGGTCCTGGAAGCCCGCCAGGTCGGCTATGGCGCATCAGGACGCAATGGCGGACAGATCTGCACCGGCTTCTCCCCCGGCCAGCAGCGCATCGAGGCGCAGCTCGGCAAGGAAGATGCGCTCAAATGTTTCGCCATCGCCGAGGAAGCCAAGAAGCTCATCGTCGAGCGCATCGCCAAATACAAGATCGATTGCGACCTCGAATGGGGCTACCTGCATGCGATACCCAAGCCCTCGCAATTCGAGGACTTGCGCGAATGGAAGGATGAATGGGACGCGCTCGGCTATACCGACACGCAAATCCTGAGCAAGGCCGAGCTCGAGGAGCGCCTCGGCACGACCATCTATCACGGCGCCTTGCGGGAAGGCGGCGCCGGTCATTTCCATCCGCTGAACTATTGCCTGGGACTGGCCAAGGCCGCGATGGCCGCCGGCGCGCAGATCTTCGAGAACTCTGCCGTTCTCGATGTCGATCAGGGCCCCACTGTCACGGCGCGCACGGCGCACGGAAAAGTCCGCGCCAAATTCATGATCATCGGCTGCAATGCCTATATCGGGCGGATGATACCTCAACTCTATGGCCGCATCATGCCGGTCACGAGCTATATCATCGCGACCGAGCCTCTGGGCGAGAACCGGGCGAAATCCTTGATCCGAAACAATGACGCGGTCGCCAACACGAATTTCATCGTCGACTATTTCCGCCTGACCAAGGATACGCGCCTTCTCTTCGGCGGCCGCGCCAGCTATTCGACGCTCGAGCCGCCCAATCTCGGCAAATATATGCGCCCGCGCATGCTATCGGTCTTCCCGCAGCTCAGCGACGTCAAGGTCGATCATGCCTGGGGCGGCTATATCGCCATCACCTCCAACCGCATTCCCGATTGCGGCAGGCTCGCCCCCAACATCTACTATGCGCATGGCTATTCCGGCCAAGGCGTGGCGCTCGCCGGCATGTATGGAAAGCTGATGGCGGAATGCGTCAAGGGGCAGTCGGAGCGTTTCGATCTCCTGGCGCGCATCAAGCACTTGCCCTTCCCGGGCGGTCCGATCCGAACTCCCCTCCTCGTCGCGGCGATGCTGTTCTACCGGCTTCGTGATGCGCTCAGCTAGCGCGGTGCGTAGGCGGCCGTAATCCCCCGATAGGTCTTGGGCAGCGGGAAAGCGAGATCGCCGCGCTTGCTCGTCCGCAAGCCGAGGCCCACCAGCGCCTCGGCGAATTTCACGGCCGCGGCGACACCGTCGATGACCGGGATCTGCAACTGATCCTCGAGATAGCGCGTGAGATCGGCCATGCCGGCGCAGCCGAGCACGATGGCGCCGGAACTGTCTTCGGCCACCGCCTTCTCACATTCGGCGAGGATGCGCGAGCGCGCGGTCGAGGTCGGATCTTCGAGCTCGAGAACCGGTATGCCCACCGCGCGCACCCGCCGGCAATGCTGGGTCATGCCATAGTTACGGACCAGATGCTCGGCGATGATCTGCGTACGCTCGAGCGTCGTGACGATGGAGAAGCCGGTGGCGATGAAGCTCGCGGCATGCATCGCCGCCTCGGCGATGCCGAGCACCGGCGCCGTCGTGAACTCGCGCGCCGCAAGCAGGCCCGGATCGCCGAAACAGGCGATCACATAGGCATCGGCATCGGGATGATCTCTAATCGCCTCGATCAGGCCGATGACGCTGATCGCCTCGTCATAATGCCCCTCGATCGAGGCAGCACCCGATTTCGATGTCGCCGCCGATATCTCGGTCATCGGCGATGCCACGCGCCGCGCCGCATCGGCGATCGTCTCGGTCATAGCTTCGGTCGTATTCGGGTTGATCACCCGGATGCGCGTCTTGTGGGGCCGTCCTGCGTCCATCATGAAACCTGAGCTTGTGCAACATGGTGACAACGAACCGTTGAGGCCGCGACCAGCGACGGATCGGGCGCCATCGTCCGGCACTCGTGCGAAGCCAGCGGACAGCGCGGATGATAGGTGCAACCGGGTGGCGGGCTGATCGGGCTCGGCAGATCGACGGCGACGGGCACACGCTCGCGATCGGGATGGAGAAGGTCAGGCACCGAGCCCAAGAGAAACTTCGTATAAGGGTGTTTGGGGCGATCGAATATCTCGTCGGCCGGCGCCTCCTCGACAATGCGGCCGAGATACATCACCGCCACCCGGTCCGACACATGGCGCACGGCCGACAGATTATGGCTGATGAACAGATAAGTGAGGCCGAGATCGTTCTGCAGATCGGCAAGCAGGTTCAGGATCTGCGCCTGGACCGACACATCGAGCGCCGAGGTCGGCTCGTCGCAGACCAGGAATTCAGGCTCGGCCGCAAGCGCCCGGGCAATGGAGATGCGCTGGCGCTGGCCGCCGGAGAATTCATGCGGATAGCGTCCGGCGTCGCGGCTGCCGAGGCCGACCGTGTCGAGGAGCTTATGCATGCGCCGTTCGGTGCCCTTGCGGCTGTCGCTAAGACCGAGCTCGCGGATCGGCTCGGCGATGATGTCGCCCACCCGCCAGCGCGGATTGAGGCTGGCAATGGGATCCTGGAAGATCATCTGCGTGCGCAAGCGGCCTTTGCGGCCGCGTCCGGCTGCGAAATCGAACCTGCCGCGCGTCGGGGCCTGGAGGCCGACCACCATGCGCGCGACCGTCGATTTGCCGCAGCCGGACTCGCCGACGATGGAGAAGGTCGTGCCACGCGGAATCTCGAAGGAGATGCCATCCACGGCCTTCACCATGCGCGACGGTCTGCCGAACACCGTGTGGTCGAGCCAGGATTGCGGCAGATGAAACCAGCAAGCGATGTCAGTGGCTTTGAGAGCGGGCTGTTCACAAGCGGACATGTGCCACCTCCCGTTCCAAGTGCCAGCATGCGGCCTGGCTCGCACCAGCGGCCATCAAGGGCGGCCGCTCGCTGCGGCATTGCTCGTTGGCAAGACGGCAGCGCGGATGAAAGGCGCATCCCGACGGCATCGCATTCAAACGGGGCATTGCGCCGTCGATCTGGGTGAGACGTTCGCAGCGCTCCGTCAGGCTCGGGATCGAGCCGATGAGGCCTTTCGTATAAGGATGCCGCGGATCGCGGATGATCGCGGCGACCGGTCCCAGCTCGACGATACGGCCGGCATACATGACGGCGACACGGTCCGCGGTCTCGGCGATGACGCCCATGTCATGGGTGATCAGCATCATGGCGGTGCCGCGGTCGCGGCACACCCGCTTCAGCAAGGCCGTGATCTGCGCCTGGATCGACACATCGAGCGCCGTCGTCGGCTCATCGGCGATGACGAGCTCGGGCTCGGCGCACAAGGCCAAAGCGATGACCACGCGCTGGCGCATGCCGCCCGAGAACTGGTGCGGATATTGGCCGATCCGGAGCTCGGGCGATGGAATGCCAACCTCCTGCAGCAAGGTGATGGCGCGCTGGGCGGCCTCGGTGCGCGACAAGGGCAGATGCACGCGCATAGTCTCGACGAGTTGGTCGCCGACCGTCAACAGCGGATTGAGCGAGGTGAGCGGATCCTGGAAGATCGCGCCGATGGTGCGGCCGCGCAGCTTCTGCATCTCGCGCATGGGCAGCCGGTCGATCCGCCGTCCGGAGACATAGATCTCGCCTGCGGCGATCCGGCCTGAGGATTCGAGGAGACCGATGACCGCCGCGCCCGTCAGGGATTTGCCGGCGCCCGATTCACCGACAACGCCCAAGATCTCGCCGCGCCCGATCGAGAGATCGATGCCGCGGATCGCGGTCAGGACACCGCGCCGCGTCGGGAACTCGACGACGAGATTGCGGATATCGAGGACCGGACCGGTAAAGGGAGCCTGAACCGGCGCTTCGATCGATATGGCGCTTTGGGCGGTCACGTCTCAGTTCACCTCGAAGGGCAAGGCGCCGTCGCGGCTCACAACCTGGCCGCGCTTCATGACCAGGCGCCGCGGCCGGCATGAGGCAACGGCCTCGGCCAGCGCTTCGCCGTCGACCAACATGAGGTCGGCGATATTGCCGGCAGCCAGGCCATAACCCTTGATGTCCATGACCTTGGCGCCGCCCACCGTCACCACATCGAAGATGCGCCTGATGTCGCGGTCGCGGCTCAGATAGTTGCGTTCGCCCAGATACATCACGCGCTCCAGCATGTCGCCCGAGCCCCAGGGATGCCAGCAGTCGCGGATGCCGTCCGAGCCCGAGCACACGGTCACGCCGGCGTCGAGCGTGCGGATGAGCGGCGGACACGGCCAGCCCGACGGCCCCGTCGTCATCACCGCGATCCCGGCCTTGGCGAGATCCTCCAGCATGCGGCCGACCACGAGATAATCGCCATGGCCGAGGCAGAAGGCATGGCTGACCGTCACCTTGCCGTTGAGGCCCTGCGCCTTCGTGCGCTCGACGATCATGCCCATGGTGAAGAGGCCGAGCTCGCCCGGCTCATGCAGATGGATGTCGATTGGCTTGCCATGCTTCTCGGCAAGCTTGAAGACCGTGTCGAGATGGCCTTTCGGATCCTTGTCCATCGATGAGGGATCGAGGCCGCCCACCACCTCGGCGCCCATCGCCAGGGCCTTGTCCATCAGCTCCACCGTGCCCGGCCTGATCATCATGCCGGACTGCGGAAAGGCGACGATCTCGATATCGATGAAGGGCGCATATTTCTCGCGCGTCGCCATGACGCCCTCGACGCCTTTCAGGCCATGCACCGTGTCGATATCGACATGGCTGCGGATATGGGTGGTGCCGCGCGCGACCGAGATCGCCACCTGGCGGGCCGACTGGCGCGCCGGGTCGAGGCCAAGCTTCGTCTTCATCTCGCGCTCGTTGGTGATCTTGTCGATGAGCGTGTAGCCGACGTCATTGACGTTCCACTTCATGCCGAAGAGCGTCTTGTCGAGATGGGTGTGGGCTTCGATCAGGCCGGGCAGCAGGATGGCGCCGGCGCCGTCGATCACCTCGGCACTCGCCCCTGCACCGGCCGCGCCGATCGCGGCAATGCGGTCGCCGCTGATGGTGATGTCGGTCGCCGTCTCGCCCCAGGGACGGACATTTTTGAGGATCGTCTTCTTGGTCACGTGAACACCTTTCGCGAAATCATTGCAGCTTGGGATTGAGAGCGTCGCGCAGCCAGTCGCCGAGCAGGTTGACGGCCAGGATGATGAGGCCGAGCTGGAAGGCCGGGAACAGCACCACCCACCAGCTGCCGGAGAAGAAATACTGGTTGCCGATGCGGATCAGCGTGCCGAGCGAGGGCTGGGTCACCGGCATGCCGACGCCGAGGAACGACAGCGTCGCCTCGGCGAGGATGGCGAGGCCGAGATTGAGGGTCGCGGTGACGAGCACCGGCGTCATCACATTGGGCAGGATATGGGTCAGGAGAATGCGGGGCGTGCGCACTTCGAGGATGCGGGCGGCGAGCACATATTCCTTGCGCGCCTCGACCATGGCGGAGGCCCTGACGATGCGCGCATACTGCACCCAGGAGGTGATGGCGATCGAGGCGGTGAGGATGACCGGCGCGAAAGCATCGCGCAGGTTGACCGGCAGCAATTCCCGGAACACGGCGCTGACCAGGATCGCCACCAGCAAGGTCGGGATCGACAATACGAAGTCGCCGACGCGCATCAGGAGATTGTCGACATGGCCTCCGGCGAAACCGCAGATCAAGCCGACCGCGATGCCGATCGCCATGGAGGCGATGACGCTGGCGAAGCCGATCAGCAAGGAGATGCGCGAGCCGTAGAGGATCGCCGACAGTACGTCCCGGCCCTGCACGTCGGTGCCGAGAAGATAGGGCCAAGCGCCGCCTTCGTTCCAGATCGGCGGCAGCTCCGCCTGGTCGAGGAAGAGCTGGGTCAGGTCGTAAGGGTTCTGCACCGCGATCAAAGGCGCCAGAAAGGCCGTCAGCGCGACGATCAGAAGGACCAGCGCCGAAGCGACCGCCATCGGCGTCCCCCGGAAGCTGTAAGCGAGATCGCTGTCCCAGGCCTCGCTCAGGCGCCGGCGCCACTCTGCCAGGCGGCCGGCCTGGCCTGCTTCGTCAATGTGCATGATAGCCTCGCGCCGCGCCGGCTTGCCGCAATCTGGGATCGACCCACAGATAGATCAGGTCGACGATGGTGTTGATGGTGACGAAGATCGCCGACACGATCATCAGATAGGCGGCCATGACCGGGATATCGATGAACATGACGGCCTGCACGAAGAGCTGGCCCATGCCCGGCCACTGGAAGACCGTCTCGGTAACGAGCGCGAAGGCGATCAGGTCGCCGATCATCATGCCGGTCATGGTGACGACCGGCATCAGGCAGTTCCTGAGCGCATGGCGGAAATGGACCAGCCGGTTGGGCAAGCCGCGGGCCCGGGCGAACTTGACATAGTCGGTGCGCAGTACTTCGAGCATCTCGGCCGTCACCAGGCGCATGATGAAGGAGATCTGGAACATGGCGAGCGATGCCGCCGGCATGATCAGCGCCCGGCGACCGCTCGGCGTCAGGAGGCCGGTCGACCACCAGCCGAATTTCACGACGTCGCCGCGCCCGAAGGCCGGCAGCCAGTTGAGCTGGACCGCGAAGACGAGGATCAGGAGGATGCCGATGACGAAGGAGGGAATGGACACGCCGATCATCGAGAACATGGTGAGGAGACGGGCGATGGGGCTCCCCTTGCGGATCGCGGCATAGACGCCGAGCGGAATGCCGACACAAAGCGCGATCACAGTGGAGACGAGGACGAGCTCGAGCGTCGCCGGGAAGCGCTCGGCGATCAGCGACATCACCTCCTGCTGGTTGCGGTAGGAGATGCCGAAGTCGCCCTGCGTGGCGCGGGTGACGAAGGTCACGAACTGCATGATGAAATTCTGATTGAGGCCGAGGCGCTCGCGCAGCGCATCGCGTTCCGCCTGGGTCGCCTGCTCGTTCAGCATCAGCTGGATCGGATCGCCCAGGAACTGGAAGACCATGAAGGCGACGAAGGCCACGGCGAGCATCACCGCCGCCGCATTGCCGATGCGCTTGATCACCATCGAGATCATGGGTCAGCCTCCTCTCCTAGTGGAGGCCGGGAACCGCGCAAGGCGGCTCCCGGCGATCCGGCGTCACTTGAGGACGGTCAGCCAGTGGCGTGACTTGTTGTCGGAGAGTTGTACCACGCTCTTCACCTTGGGACCGAGAGCCCAGGCCATCGGCTGCTGGTGCAGCGGCAGGAAGTCGACATTGCTCTTGAGCTTGAGCAGCGCCTTGGACTGGAGCGCCAGGCGCTTCTCACGGTCGAGCTCCTTGGCGGCCGCGTCGATCAGCTGGTCGACCTCGGCGTCCTTCCAGCCGCCCCAGTTGAACACGCCCGAGGTGCCGGTCTTGGAATGGGCAACCTGGACCAGGATCGAATAGCTGTCGATCATCGGCTCATTGGCCCAGCCGAGGATGCCGACATCGAACTTGCCGCTCTCGAACTTGACCGTCTGGATGCTGGTCGGCGCCGTGTCGAGGCTGGGCTTCAGCCCGATCCGCGCCCACATGGCGGAAACCGCCTGGCAGATCTCTTCTTCATTCACATAGACATTGTTGTCGCAGACCATGGTGAAGCTGAAGCCATCGGGATAGCCCGCTTCGGCGAGGAGCGCCTTGGCTTTCTCCGGATCATAGCCCAGCCGCTCGTCGAGATCGGCGACATAGCCCGGTATCGCCGGCGCCACCATCGAGCCCGTATTGCGGGAGAGGCCGCGCATGACCTTCCTCTGCAGCACATCGATATCGATGGCGCGGTAGAGGGCTTCGCGCACCTTGATGTCGTTGAAAGGGTTCTTGGCCCCGTCCGCCACGAGCTTCTCCGCCCGGTTGAACAGGAAGAAGACGGTGCGCAATTCGTTGCTGGCGAGCACCTGGACGCCTTCCGTCTGCTTGAGGCGCGGAATGTCCTGCAGCGGCGCCTTCTCCATGTAGTCGATCTGGCCCGACAAGAGGGCCGCGACCGCGGTCGCGGGCGAGGCGATCGGCGTGAAGACGATCCGGTCGATATTATGACGCGGCTTGTCCCACCAGTCCTTGTTGACCTCGAAGACCGTTTCGACATCGGGCTTGCGCGACACCACCTTGAAGGGCCCGGTGCCGTTGGCATGGGTGGTGGCATAGCCTTCGACGCCCGCACCGACATCGGTCGGCGCCGTGGCATTGTTGGCGACGAGCCATTCCTTGTCGAAGATGAAGATGTTGGTCAGGTCGTTGAGGATCAGCGGATAATTCTCGGTGACCTTGATGTCGACGGTGTAGTCGTCGATCTTCTCCGCGCCCTGATAGGCCGGCAGGTTGCCGCGCAGCGGCGATTTCGGATCGCTCACCCGGGTCAGCGAGGCGATGACGTCATCGGCCGTGAACGGCGCCCCGTCATGGAACTTGACGCCCTTGCGCAAGTGGAAGCGCCTGACCGTCGGCGAGATGTCTTCCCATGAGGTGGCGAGCGCCGGCTCGATCTTGAGCTGGTCGTCGTAACGAACGAGCCCTTCATAAGCATGGTTCAGCGTCGAGATGGTGAAGGTGCTGCCATAGGAATAGGGATCGAGCGAATCCATGTCGCGCGACGCACCCCAGCGCAACTCCTCGGCATTCGCCGAGGCCGCCAGCGGCAGCATGAGCGCCGCCATGACGCCCATGCCGGGCAATGACAGCTTGGTGAGTGATTTCATTTAGTCCCTCCTCTTCGGGTCATTTCCATCCGGCAGCGCCAATGACTGGCCGTCTTCGATCGACCATGCCTGCCCTGCCCTTCGCGGCGTTCTGATGCGCCGCTTCGAACGGCTCACGGTGGAGCCGGAAATATTCGCATACACTATCTCGTCAAAACTGTATACATTTATTTTCAGATAGTGTAGACAATAGCCACCGAGAGGGTGAGGCAGTATCGTGATTGGCAGGCATGATTCGCAGGAACACAGATCACTCGAACACCGCCAGCCGGGGGGCGCCGAAAGGCAAACGCGCCAGCCGCGCGGGGAATTTGGCCGAGCATGTCTATACCTCGCTCAGGCGCGCGATCATCGAGCAGGCGCTCGCTCCCGGCACGAAACTTCCCGAGGATTCGGTCGGCACGAGCTTTGGCGTCAGCCGCACGGTGGTGCGCAGCGCCATCGTCCGGCTCGTTGCCGAAGGCCTGGTGGTCCAGCAGCCGAATATGCGCGCCACCGTCGCCTCGCCCAGCCTCGAGGAAGGGCGGGCGATCTTCCGCGTCCGTCGGGGTCTCGAGCGCATGGTCATGGAGGAGCTCGGGCCGCGGCTCGAGCCTCAGCAATTGGCGCGGCTGCGCGCCCATGTGGCGAGCGAAGAGGAAGCGAAGCGCCATGCGGAGCCCGAATCGATCCGGCTCTCGGGCGAGTTCCATCTGCTTCTGGCCCAGTTCACCGGCAACGAGCTGTTGATCCGCTTCATCAGCGAAGTGGTGTCGCGCGGCTCGCTGATTCTGGCGCTCTATGGCCGGCCGCATTCGTCGGAATGCGCCGTGAACGAGCACAGCATCCTCATCGATGCGCTCGAAAGGGGCGACATCAAGGAAGCGATCCGGCTCATGGACGAGCATCTTGTGGCGGTGGCGACGCGCGGCCTGCTCGATACCGATCTCAAGCGCGAGCGCAGCCTGCAGGATATCCTCTCGGCCTATCGCCCGGCCGCCGGCGAAGCCTGATCCGACCGGCCGCTCCGGCAGACCGGTCCGCCACCCTCCTCCACCATGCCAAGCTCGGGACGCACCGCTCATGAGCGAGAAAACAAGCTTCGACTTCAGCACGCTGTCGGAACGGCAGAAATACAAGCTCCTGATCGGCGCCGTCGTGCCGCGCCCGATCGCGCTGGTGACAACAGTCGATCCTGAAGGCCGGATCAACGCGGCACCTTTCAGCTTCTTCAACTGCCTCTCGGCCGAACCGGCGATCCTGGCGCTCGGCGTCGAGAATCACGACGACCTCGCCTTCAAGGATACCGCCCGCAACATCCGCATGACCGGCGTGTTCACGGTCAACATCGTCTCGGACGGCATCCTCAAGGCGATGAATGTCTGCGCGGTGCCTTTCGGGCCCGGCATCGATGAAGTGCGCGAAGCCGGCCTCACCGCGATCGCCGGCGCCAAGGTGGCCGCGCCGCGCATCGGCGAATCTCCCGCCGCCTTCGAATGCCGGCAGCATGTGACGCTCGAGATCGGCGCCTCGCGCCAGATCATCCTCGGCGAAGTGCTGGCGGCGCATGTCAATGCCGCTCTGGTCAATGACCGGTTCCACATCGATCCCTATGGCCTCGACGCCATCGGGCGGATGGGCGGACATGGCTATGCGCGGACCCGCGATTATTTCGACCTGCCGACGATGAGCGTCGCCGAATGGGAAAACGCCAAACGCGCTGCGAGAGCGCAACAAGATCCGCCTCTAAAGTGTATACAATCCAGATAGCAGCATGCCCGCATCCCAACGAACACTCCTGACCGCCGACTGGGTCGTCGGCCATGCCGACGGCCATCATTTGCTCTATCGGCAAGGCGAGGTCGTCTTCGAGCATGGCGAGATCGTCTTCGTCGGCCATGGTTTCGCTGGCGAGGTCGCGGAACGGCGCGATTATGGCCGCGCCCTCATCGCGCCCGGCTTCATCGATCTCGACGCCTTGTCCGATCTCGACACCACGATCCTCGCCTTCGACAACCATCCCTCATGGCGAAAGGGGCGAACCTGGCCCAAGAGCTATATGGATGCGGGGCCTTATGAGATGTACTCGCCGGAAGAGCTCGTCTTCCAGAAGCGGCATGCCTTTGCCCGCCTGATCCGCAACGGCATCACCACCGCTTTGCCGATCGCCTCGCTCTATTATCGCGAATGGGGCGAGACGACGCATGAATTCGCCGGCGCCGCCCGGGCCGCCGAGGAGCTGGGCCTCAGGGTCTATCTCGGCCCCGCTTTTCGCACCGGCAACCCTTATGTCGTGGCGCCCGATCATTTCGAGCTCCATTTCGATGAAGACCGCGGGTTTCGCGGACTTACCGACGCCATCGCCTTCTGCAAAAGCTTCGAAGGCAAGGCTCAAGGCCTCATTCGCACCATGCTGGCGCCCGACCGGATCGAGACCTGCACGGCGGGCCTGCTCCAGCGCACCGCGGCCGCCGGCGCCGATCTCGACGTCCCCATCCGCCTCCATTGCGCCCAAGGCGCCTTCGAGCGTGACACCGTGCGCCGCCTTCATGGCATGACATCGATCGAATGGCTCGAGAGCCTCGGCTTCCTGTCGGAGCGCACGCTGTTGCCGCATGGCATCTTCGTCAAGCCGTCGCGCCATATTCCGGGACCCGGGCGCGACCTCGACATCGTCCGCGAGACGGGTGCCGCTCTCGTCCACTGTCCGCTCGTTTCCGCGCGCTTCGGCGAGGCTCTCGAAAGCTTCAAGAGCTATCGCGAGCGGGGCTTGAGAATAGGACTCGGCACCGACACGTCGCCGCCCGATATGCTGCTCAACATGCAGATCGGTCTCATGCTCTGCCGGCTCGCCGAGCACAGTGTCATCGCCTGCCGGTCGGAGGATTATTTCGACGCCGCGACCCTTGGCGGTGCCGAGGCGCTGGGCCGCGATGATCTGGGAAGGCTCGCTCCCCGATGCCGCGCCGATATCGTCGTCTGGGACCTGGCGAACCCGGATTTGGGCCAGATCATCGATCCCATCCAGACGCTGATGATCGGCGGCACCGGACGCGACGTGCGCAGCGTCGTGATCGACGGCCGCTTCGTCATGGAGGATCGCAAGATTCCCGGCGTCGATTACGCGGCCGACGTCCGGCGCGCCCAGCGCCAGTTCGACGGCCTCATCGCGCGCTACCCCGACCGCACCTTTGGACATCCCAGTGTGTCGGAAATCTTCTCGAGCGCCTATCCGGTCGTCGCGCCGCCGGGCTCATGAATCCTTGTGCTCGGGCAGGCCCTTGCGCTTCGTCTCGGCGAATTCCTCGAGCTGACTTTCGCTCATCGATTCATACATCTCGCGTGACGCCCCCTTGAGCTCGCTCACCTTCTGCTCGCCACGCTTGGCCGCGAGCGCAGCACCTGCGGCCTTCTGTTGCGCTTTGGATTTTGCCGGCATGATGGTTCCTCGCATTGATCACTGAACTCTGCGTCAACGATCTGAAGCGCGGCGGGTTCCCCCTATTCCGGCAACGGCACTCCCCGCGCGCCCTTCTGCCAGGCCTTGAGGCAGAGATAATCGAGCACGATCGTCGCCCCGGCGAGCGCTGTGATCTCGGCATGGTCATAGGGCGGCGACACTTCGACCAGGTCCATGCCGACGAAATCGACATCGGTGAGCTTACGGATGATCGACAAAGCCTGGTGTGACGAGAGGCCGCCAGGGACCGGCGTGCCAGTGCCCGGCGCGAAAGCGGGATCGAGGCAGTCTATATCGAAGGTGAGATAGGCCTTCCCACTACCGACCGTGCGCGCGATCTCTTGCGCCACCTCGGCCGGGCTCAGCTCATGCACCTGGTCGGAATAGAGGATCTTGAAGCCGAAGGTCTGTTCGCCATGAAAGGTGGTGCGGATGCCGACCTGGATCGAGCGCTTCGGATCGATGAGCCCGTCCCGCACCGCATAGTTGAACATCGTGCCGTGATCGATGCGGTCGCCGTCATCGGGCTCGACATCGCGATGGGCGTCGAAATGCACGAGCGCCAAAGGCCCGTGCACCTTGGCATGCGCCTTGAGCAAGGGATAGGAGACGAAATGATCGCCGCCCAGGGACACGAGCCCGGTCCCCTTCTCGATCACCGACAGCGCATGCTCAGAGATCGCCTCGGGCGCCAGATCCTTCCTTCCCCAATCGAAGAAGCAGTCGCCATAATCGACGACGGCGAGCGTGTCGAAAGGATCGAACATCCACGGCCAGTAAGGTCCCCAGGCATGCTCGACGGACGCCTTGCGGATCGCTTCCGGTCCGAAGCGGGTGCCGGGCCGGTTGCTCACCGCCTGGTCGAAGGGAATGCCGGTGACGGCGATGTCGACGCCTGCGAGATCGCGCGTATATTTGCGCCGCATATAGGAGAGCGCGCCGGCATAGGTCGCCTCGAGGTCGGTGCCTTTGAGGTTCTTGCGGCGAAAGGCGCTGTCCCCCGGAACCGAGGTCAGCTTCGAGATTTCGAGGGTCAAGATCTACTCCGTCAATACCAGCGTGTCTTCCGGCGCCCAGTGAATCCACACTTTCTGACCGCGTTCAACACCTGATCCGCCGGACCGGCTGTCATTCTGCACATTGACGGAAAGCTCGAGATCATCGTTGCAGCGCACGACCACATGGCTGGTGTCGCCATAATAAGCGACGTCGCGCACCTTGCCCTCGGCCTTGATCGCCTTCGCCGCCTTGGGCTGAGCTTCCGAGATCTTGAGCTTCTCGGGGCGCACCGCGATGGCGATCGCGCCGCCGGTCGCCCTGCCCTCATGCGGCAACTCGACCTTGCCCAAGCCCTTGGCGTCGCAGACGAGCTTCTTCGCGGTGGACGAGACGACCTCGGCATTGATCAGGTTCACTTTGCCGATGAAGTCGGCGACGAAGCGGCTCGCCGGCTGCTCATAGAGCTCGGACGGTGTGGCGATCTGCTGGACCGCACCTCTGTCCATGACCGCGATGCGGCTTGCCATCGACAAGGCCTCGTCCTGGTCGTGGGTCACGATGATGAAGGTGATGCCGACATTCTCCTGGAGCCGCGTCAGCTCGAGGCGCATCTCGTCGCGCAATTTGGCGTCGAGCGCCGAGAGCGGTTCGTCGAGCAGCAGCACCTTCGGACGCTTGACCAAAGCGCGCGCCAGCGCCACGCGCTGACGCTGGCCGCCCGACATCTGGTCGGGCTTGCGGTTGGCGAGATGGGTGAGCTTCACCATGTCCAGGGCCTCGCCGACCCGCCTCCTGGTCTCTTCGGCGGGAACGCCCGTCACCTTGAGGCCATAAGCGACATTGTCGGCGACAGTCATATGCGGAAAGACGGCATAGGACTGGAACACCATGTTGGTCGGCCGCTTGTTGGGCGGCGTCAGCGCCATGTCCTCGCCGCCGATGACGATCCGCCCGCCGGTCGGGGTCTCGAGACCGGATATCATGCGCAACAGCGTCGTCTTTCCGCAGCCCGAGGGTCCGAGCAGCGCGAAGAACTCGTTCTGGGCGATATCGAAGGAGACATCGTCGACGGCCTTGACGCCGCCGGGGAAAGTCTTGGTCACATTGCGTAAGGATACGATTGCTTCGGCCATTGTCCTACCCTTCGCCCGACTTCTGGGGCGCTTGAAGTTTCATTGCGATGACGGTGGCGATCACCGTGATCACGATCAATACCGTCGATGCCGCGTTGATCTCGGGCGAGACACCGCGGCGGACCAGCGAATAGACCTTCACCGGGAAAGTTACAGTCTCCGGCCCCGAGGTGAAGAAGGTGATCACGAAATCGTCGAGTGACAGAGTGAAAGCAAGGAGCGCGCCGGCGACGAGGCCCGGCATCATGAAGGGCACGATGACGTTCCAGAAGGTCTGCCATTCGCTGGCGCCCAGGTCCTTCGAGGCTTCCTCGAGCTGGCGGTTGAAACCGACGAGCCGCGAGCGTACCACCACCGCCACGAAGGGGAAGCAGAAAGCCACATGGGCGATGATGATGTTGATCAGGTTCATCGGCCAGGGCATGCCCACCGACCATTCCATCATGCCGGTATTGATGAAGAACAGAAGCAGCGACACGCCCATGCAGATCTCGGGGATCACGATGGGCAGCGCCATCACCCCTTCATAGGCGGCCTTGAAGGGAAAGCGGAAGCGCCACAGGAACAGCGCCGCCATGGCGCCGATGATCGTTGCGATGAGGGTCGCGATGACGGCGATGGTGAGCGAATTGATCAGCGCCTCCTGGAGAGCGGAATTGTTCCAGGCCTTCACATAATTGTCCAAGGTGAAGCCGCGCCAGACGACGCCGCGCTTGTCGGTGTTGAAGGAGAAGGCGATCAGGGTGAAGATCGGCGCATAGAGGGCGATGAAGATCGCGACGAACAGGATCCTGAGCCACCAGCGGCTGCCATAGTCGAGCGGCCCAGAGCCGGGTTTGAGCGTCTCGGCCATCAGACGTCGACCCCCTTGCTGCGGGCGGCGAGGAAGGCGCGCAAGGCGAGCGCGCCGAAGGTCACATACATCAGCAGGAAGGAGAGCGCCGAGCCGAAGGGCCAGTCATTGGCGGATTTGAACTGCCGCTCGATGACATTGCCGATCATGATGGCATTGGCGCCGCCCAGCATGTCGGGAGTAAGGAACGAGCCGAGGCAGGGTATGAAGACCAGGATGATGCCGGTGACGATGCCGGGCATGGTCAAGGGCAAGGTCACCTTCCAGAAGGTCTGGAACTGCGAGCCGCCGAGATCGAGGCTCGCTTCGAGATAGGAGCGGTCGAGCCGCTCGATCGTGGCATAGAGCGGCAGCACCATGAACGGCATATAGACATAGACGAGGCCCATGATGACCGAGCCGTCATTATAGAGCATCTCGAAGGGCCCGAGTCCGATCCAGCCCAGCACCAGGTTGAGATAGCCCTGGCTGCGGAAGACCGCGATCAGCGCATAGGTGCGGATCAGGAGGTTGATCCAGAAGGGCAGGATGACCAGGAGCAGCAGCAACGGCTTCCATTTGGCCGGCGCGAAGCAGATGCCGAAGGCGATCGGATAGGCGAGCAGCAGGCAGACGGCCGTCGCCAGCACGCTGATCCAGATGGATTTCCAGATGATCTGCAGATAGACCGCATCGAAGGAGCGGATGTAGTTCGCCAATGTGCCGGTGAACTGGTTCTCGGTGATCGAGATCTTCTCGCTGAAGGATATCCCGAACATATAGGCGAGCGGGATGAGGAAGAACATCAGGAGCCAGAAGGTGCCGGGCGTTCCGAGTGTCCAGAAAGTCCGGAGATTATCCCTCCAACTGTCCACGATGCCGCCACTCCACCCCTGTTATTTTGTTGCCGCGATGCTAGAACAAAAAGACCGGAGACGGCAACATGCCATCTCCGGTCGCGATCAAATCACAAGTCTTCAGGCCGCTTGAACGCGGGTCCAGACCTCGTCGCGGGCCTTGGTGGCCTCCTCGCCCAGATAGAGAGCCGGCTCGCATTTGGCGACCACCTCGGCCGGCGGGAAGATCGCCGGATTTTCGAGATAGGCCTTGTCCATCAGCTTCTTCGCTTCGGCATTGGGCGTGCCATATTGGACCGTCTTGGCGATCCCCGCCTCGACTTGCGGGTCCAGGACGAAGTTGATGAAGGCATGGGCATTCTCAGGACGCGGTGCCCCGGTCGGAATGGCGAGGCAGTCCTGCCACATCTCGGCGCCCTCGGTCGGCACCACATAGGAAATGTCGTCATCCTCGGCCATGACCTGCAGGATGTCGCCATTATATTCCATGGTGAGATCGACGTCGCCCGAGGCCAGCAGATCCTGGCCATTGTCGTCGGCATAGACCTTGACGTTCTTCTTGCCGGCGATGAGCAGATCTTCGACCTTCTTGAGCACCGCGGGGTCGGTCGAGTTGAGCGACTGGCCGAGATATTTGAGGGCCGAGCCGATGACGATCTTGGCGTCGCCCAGGAGCGCGATGCGGCCGGCATATTTCGGGTCTTCGAACAGCACCTTCCAGCTGTCGACGGTGCCCTCGACCTTGCTCTTGCGGAAGCCGATGCCGACCGTGCCCCACAGATAGGGAATGGAATGCTGGCGGCCAGGATCGAACTTGGCGTCCTGGAAGACCGGATCGAGGTTCTTGAAGTTGGGCAGCTTTGCCTTGTCGATCGGCGTCACCATCTTGGCCTTGATCATGCGCTCGAGATTGTCGTTGGTCGGGCAGATCACGTCATAGCCGGGATTGCCGGCTTTGAGCTTGGCGAACAATTCATCATTGTCGGCGAAGAGGTCCATCTTCACCGCGATGCCAGTGGCGGCCTCGAAATCAGCGAGCGTCGTCTCGCCGATATAAGTATCCCAATTGTAAAAATTGAGCTTCTTCTCTTCCTCCGACAACGAATTGCGCGGCAGGAACGTGAGGCCCAAGCCGAGCGCACCCAGACCCTTCAGTACTGAACGGCGCCGGGCGGAAAATCCTGGACAATAGACAGGCATGATAACTCCCTTATTCTTCGGGGCGCCCCGCATCACCGGGGCGCCCGCATGTTTGGCTGACCTGAGCCTATGCCTCGGGCCAGCCGCGTTCAACTTAATTGTCAGGCGACCTCCGCCTTGACGTCCGCATAGGTCTTGTCCAGGGCGGCTCTCGCCAGGCGCACCATCTCGTCGATCTCCTTCTTGGAGATCACCAAAGGCGGCGAGAGCACCATCGTGTCCCAGCAGGCCCGCATGATGAGCCCCTTGTTGAAGCTGTGGTCGCGGCAAATGGTTCCGACCCGGCCGGGCTTGTCGAAGCGCTGCCGTGTTTTCTTGTCGCGGGCGATCTCGATGGCGCCGATGAGGCCGACCGAGCGGGTCTCGCCGACAATGGGATGATCGCGCAGGCTTTCCAGGCCTTGAGCGAAATAGCTGCCCAATTCCCTGGAACGCTCGACCAGCTTCTCGGCCTCGATGATCTCGATGTTCTTGAGCGCAACCGCGCAGGCCGCCGGATGGCCGGCATAGGTCATGCCGTGATAGAACTCCTCGCCCTTCTCGAAGAAGTCCTTGATCAGCCGGTCGGAGAAGGCGATGGCACCGATCGGCAGATAGCCCGACGACAGGCCCTTGGCCATCGGCACGATATCGGGCTCGATGCCCAAGGTCTCGAAGCCCCACCAGTTGCCGGTGCGCCCGAAGCCGCAAATGACCTCGTCGGCGATCAGGATGACGCCGTATTTGCGGCAGATCCTCTGCACCTCCGGCCAATAGGTCGAAGGCGGGATGATCACGCCGGCGGCGCCCTGGATGGGTTCGCCGATGAAGGCCGCGACATTGTCGGGCCCGAGCTCGAGGATCTTCTTTTCGACGTTGGCCGCGGCTTCGCGGCCGAATTCCTCCGGCGACAGATCGCGGCCGAAATCATACCAATAAGGCTGCTGGACATGATGGAAGCCGGGCAGCGGCAGGCCGCCCTGGCCATGCATGCCCTCCATGCCGCCGAGGCTCGCCGCCACCATGGTCGAGCCGTGATAGCCACGCCTCCTGCCGATGAACTCCTTGCGATAGGGCTTGCCCATCAGCTTCCAGTAATGGCGCACGAAACGCACGATCGTGTCATTGGCCTCGGAGCCTGAATTGACGAAGAAGATGTGCTTGAAGCGCTCGGGCATATGAGACGAGATCTTGGCCGCGAGCTCGGTCGTCGGCACCGTCGTCGTCTTGAAGAAGGTATTGTAGTAAGGCAGATCGAGCATCTGCCGGTAGGCGGCTTCCGCCAGCTCCTTGCGGCCATAGCCGACATTCACGCACCACAGCCCCGCCATGCCGTCGAGCAGCTTGTTGCCCTTGGCGTCCCAGATCCACACGCCGTCGGCCTGGGTCATGACCCGGGCGCCGCCTTCGGCATGGAAGGCCTTGTGATCGGTGAAGGGATGGAAGTGGTGCTCGGTGTCCCGTGCGACGAGTTCGGCGATATTCAGGTTCTTGGCATGGACGGTCATGTGTCATCTCCGGAAATGCTGGAAAGAGGGCTTGAGGCCCCAAGCGGTGGCAGGCGGAAATGACAGCTCTTACGGCTTATAGCCGATGCGGGCGCAGTGAAGCATGACCTCCTGCTTGAGGGTGCGCGACCCCGCCCTGAGGCAGCCGCCGGAGGCTGTGATGCGAAAACACACTTGGGATCACCCAAATCTTTCGTTAAATCAAGCGCTTACCACAAATCCGGACATAAGAGATCGCGGTTTACGTCCACACTGGAAAGATACTCTACACCAGGGGCGCGCCCTCTGAAATAGCGGCGATACGCACTGGGCCAGCGGTTTTTCTTTCCTCAAAGGACATGGCAGACTGCCGCTTCATGGCGACGGGAAGCGGCAATTGAAGCGATCAGCCAAGAGACGAGGAAGACAGGTCAGACGCTGTCGAAACTGCGCTCATCCCTGCAAGACCTGAAACGATAGGCCGTCGTGGCAAAACTCAAACAGCGCCAATTCGTTCCAGTTCGTGTAATTCGTGACAAAGGTTTCCCCTATGCCCCGTACGCTCTTTGAAACCGCCCGCCTGATTAACCGCCCGCTGACCCTGGACGACCTGGACGCCTTAGCGCCGATGTATGCGGACCCCGAGATCCGACGCTTCTTCCCCGAAGGCACGCAGACGCGCGAGCAGACGAAGGAAGAGATCGAGTGGATCATCAACGTGTATTACGGCAAGCACGGCTATGGGCTGTGGGCGACGATCCTGAAGGAGACGGGCGCGCTGATCGGCCGGTGTGGGCTGATCCCGTGGCAGCAGCCGCACGGGTTGGAGACCGAGGTGGCCTATCTGCTGGACAAGCCATATTGGGGGCGCGGGCTGGCAAGCGAGGCGGCGCGGGGCATCATCGACTATGCCTTCGGTACCCTGGGTCTGACGAAGCTGGTCTGCTATGTTTTTCCCGACAACACCGCGTCGGCACGCGTGGCGCAGAAGGCGGGGATGCGGTTCGAGCGCGAGATGGTGGACGAGTACGGCTTGACGTGGGTGTATGCCCTCAAGAAGCCCGGCGAGCCCGTGATTTGATAGCGTCCGCCGTCACTTTTCGCCAGCCGCAAGAGGTTGCCGACCAAATTTGCTTCCACCTGGGCGGCACTGTTGTCCAGTTCAGTCCGATAGGCCCGATGCAGCGTCGGCAGGGATATGCCGATGACGGTGCTTATGCTTGATGCCGAGGCCGGACAAATCCGTCATGAATCTATTGCATGGGACGCCTTTTCCGCCCAATATCGCAGTGCAGCATAAGGAACGGCATGGGGACTTTTTTCAATGAGATGCTGAACCCGGACGGCTCGGTCCGCGGCCCCTATTCGCAGATCCACGGCTGGATCGGCTCGCTCGGCAAGGAGAATGTCGAACGTGCCCTGAAAGAAGCCGAAAGCATCTTCCGCCGGCTCGGCATCACTTTCGCCGTCTATGGCACGGAAGAAGCCGCCGAACGCCTCATCCCCTTCGACATCATCCCGCGCGTCTTCGCGGCTTCCGAATGGCGCAGGCTGACCGTCGGCATCGAGCAGCGGGTGCGCGCCCTCAACGCCTTCCTGCACGACCTCTATCACCGCCAGGAGATCCTGCGCGCCGGCCGCATCCCTAAGGACCTCATCCTGCAGAACTCGGCCTTCGTGCCGCAGATGGTGGGGCTCACACCGCCGCGCGGCGTCTATGCCCACATCATCGGGGTCGACATCGTGCGCGTGAGCGAGACCGAATTCTACGTGCTGGAGGACAATTGCCGCACGCCCTCCGGCGTCTCCTATATGCTCGAGGACCGGGAAGCGATGATGTTTCTCTTCCCCGATCTGTTCAAGCGCCACCGCGTGGCGCCGGTCGAGAACTACCCGCAGATGTTGCGCCGGACGCTGGAAAGCGTTGCGCCGCAAGGCGCGGGCGGCGAGCCCACAATCGTGCTCCTGACCCCCGGCATCCACAATTCGGCATTCTTCGAGCACGCCTTCCTCGCCGATGAGATGGGGGTGGAGCTGTGCGAGGGGTCGGACCTCTTCGTGGACGGCGGCTATCTCTATATGCGCACCACCCAGGCGCCGAAGCGCGTCGATGTGGTCTACCGCCGGATCGACGATGCGTTTCTCGATCCCCTGACCTTCCGCCCTGACTCGGCGCTCGGCGTGCCGGGCCTGTTCGATCTCTATCGCGCCGGGCGCGTCACGCTCGTCAATGCGCCGGGCACCGGCATAGCCGACGACAAGGCGATCTACACCTACATTCCCGATGTCATCGAATTCTATACCGGCGAGAAACCGCTCCTGAAGAACGTGCCGACCTGGCGATGCGGCGATCCCAAGGATCTTTCTTATGTGCTCGATCATCTGGCCGAGCTCGTGGTGAAAGAGGTCCATGGGTCGGGCGGCTATGGCATGCTGGTCGGCCCGACATCATCGGTGAAGGAGATCGATGAATTCCGCGCCCGGCTCAAGGCGAACCCCAAGAATTATATCGCCCAGCCGACACTGGCGCTCTCGGCCTCGCCCACGTGCACCGATGCCGGCGTGGCGCCGCGCCACATCGATCTGAGGCCCTTCGTGCTGACCGGCGACCGCATCCGCATCACGCCGGGCGGCCTGACCCGCGTCGCGCTCAAGGACGGATCGCTCGTCGTCAATTCGAGCCAGGGTGGGGGCACGAAGGACACCTGGGTGCTGGAGGACTGATCGCACAATGCTGGGCCGCACCGCCGCTTCTTTGTTCTGGATGTCGCGCTATGTCGAGCGGGCCGAGAACATGGCGCGCCTCCTCGAAGTCGGCTACCGCATATCGCTGATGCCGCGCGCCATCGAAGGCCATCGCGACGAATGGCGCTCGACGCTCACCACGGCCGCCTGCGAGGCGAGCTACTTCGCCAAGCACAAGGAGATCACGACGGGCGACATCATCCACCATCTGCTGTTCGACGAGGACAATCCCTCGAGCGTGCGCACCTGCCTCGAAACGGCGCGCAACAATGGCCGGGCGGTGAGGACCGCCCTCACCCGCGATGTGTGGGAAAGCCTGAACGGCACCTGGAACGAGTTCGATCAGGTGAAGCCGGAATCGATCACCACCGACAGGCTGCCGGGCTTCCTCGACTGGATCGAGCAGCGCGCCATGCTGTTCCGCGGCGCGCTGCTCGGCACTATGCTCCGGCACGACACCTATTTCTTCAGCCAGCTCGGCACCTTCGTCGAGCGCGCCGACAACACCGCGCGCATCCTCGATGTGAAATATTACATCCTGCTGCCGAAGCCGAGCGACGTCGGGTCCGATGTCGATATCCAGCAATGGGCGACGGTGCTGCGCTCGGTCTCGGCGCATCGCGCCTATCGCTGGTTCTATCACGACAGCACCTACAGGCCGTGGCTCGTCGCCGAATTCCTGATCCTGCGCGAGGAGATGCCGCGCTCGCTCACCTTCTGCTATCAGTGGATCACGCGCGCGCTCGACGGCCTGGCCGAGCTCTACCAGCAGCGCTATGATTGCCAGGACGAGGCGATCGACATCTATGGCCGCCTCAAGCTCGGCAAGATGGAAGACATCTTCCAGAACGGCCTGCATGAATTCCTGCAGGATTTCATGAAGGCCAACAACCAGCTCGCCACCGACATCGCCCAGACCTACAATTTCCCATGAAGCTCCATATCCACCATGAGACGCGTTACGACTATGAGACGAGCGTGCGCTCATCGATCCAGCGCCTCTACCTGATGCCCTCCTCCTTCGCGACACAGAAGATCGTCTCCTGGGCGATCGCGGCGCCCGGCATCGACAAGGCCCTCGTCTATACCGACGGCTTCGGCAACCAGGTGCATGTCATCACCTCGCAAGGCCCGCATGATCATGTGACCGTCATCGCCGAGGGCGTGGTCGACACGCAGGATGCCTCCGGCGTCGTGCGCGGGTTCAAATGCCAGGCCCCCGACAGCGTCTTCCTGCGGCAGACGACGGCGACGGAACCAAGCCCCGAGCTCAGCGAGATGGCGCGCGAGGCTGCCGCAAAACATCCCAACGAGCTCGAAAGGCTGCATGCCATCATGGCCGAGCTCAAGGAGCGCATCGCCTATCGGATCGGGACGACCTATTTCCACACGACGGCAGCCGAAGCGCTGGCCGAGGGCAAGGGTGTGTGCCAGGACCATGCCCATGCGATGCTCTCGATCGTCCGCTTCCTCGGCATGCCGGGACGTTACATTACGGGTTACCTGGTGACCGAGGCCGATGATCCGGCGACCGCCAGTCATGCCTGGGCCGAGGTGCTGGTGCCCAATCTCGGCTGGGTCGGGTTCGATGCGGCGAACGGCAAATGCCCCACCGCCGACTATGTGCGCGTGGCCACGGGTCTTGACGCACTGGGGGTGGTGCCTGTACGCGGCAGCCGGCGCGGCGGAGAGGTCGAAAGCATGACCGTCGCCGTAACGGTCCAACCTGCCGCCGAGCAATGATCCCTGTGATCCGAGCCTGGAGCCTTGAATGACCTATTGCGTAGGAATGCTGATGAAGGACGGCTTCGTCCTGGCAGCCGACACGCGCACCAATGCCGGCCTGGACAATATCGCCACCTTCAAGAAACTGCACAGCTGGGCGCAGCCGGGCAAGCGCGTCTTCGGGCTCGCGACGTCCGGCAATCTCGCGACCACGCAAGGCGTGGTGAGCCTCCTCACCGAAGGTACCCAGTCGCTACGCAAGCGCGGCGCCGTCGACAATCTTTTCAGCGCCAAGACGATGTTCCAGGCCGCCCAGATCGTCGGTCGCGCGGTACGCGACGTTCAGAGGACGGATGAAGGGCAGCTGTTCCGGTCGGAAGACACCTTCTCCGCGAGCTTCCTGTTCGCGGGTCAGATCGGCGAGGAGCGGCCGCGGCTGTTCCAGGTCTATTCGGCCGGAAATTTCATCGAAGCCACAAACGACACGCCCTTCCTGCAGATCGGCGAGCACAAATACGGAAAGCCAATCCTCGACCGGGTCAGCGATCCCAACATGCGGCTCGGCGAGGCAGCCAAGCTGGTTCTGCTCTCCTTCGATTCCACCATCCGCTCGAATCTGAGCGTCGGCCTGCCGATCGACCTTCTCGTCTACGCCAGGGACACGCTCAAGCTCGAGCGGGTGCGCCGCATCGAGCGCGACGATCCCTATTTCCAGAAGCTGTCGAGCGAGTGGGGCAAGGCGCTGCGGCGGGCTTTTGCCGACATCGAGGAATTCGATATTTAGGATCAGCCTGGAGCCAAAGCCTTCGGTTCCAACTCCGCATGACGTTAGGTCATATAGCACTGAATCTGCCGCAACCCCCCATGACGTATCGATAAGTTGCATGACCGCTCAAGATGACTATTTTGCAAGCGGGGCGGGAGAAAGAGGGAACAATATTTCGCCCATGATGAACCGTCGCGATCTCTTGAGCACGGCCACAGCCGCCGCGGCCTTAGCCGTTTTCGGCGTGCCGACGCAGGCCTTTGCCGCAGGCGGACTGGAGCTTGGCGTCGAGGAGAGCTTCTCTTTCGATGCGCTGATTGACAAGGCACGGACCCTGGCCGGCACGCCTTATGCGGCGCCAACGGCACCGCCCCGCGATGTGCTCGAGCGGATCGACTATCAGGCGCATGGCCAGATCAAATTCGATACCGACCGGGCTCTCTTCGTCGATGGGCCAGGCCCCTTCCCCGCGACGTTCTTCTCCCTCGGCAAATACTTCCAGTCTCCGGTGCGGATGCATGTCGTCTCCAGCGGCCCGGGCAGCCAGGTCGCGCGCGAGATCATCTATGACCCCGCTTATTTCGACATGCCGGCCGACAGCCCGGCGCGTGAGCTGCCCAAGGACTGCGGCTTCGCCGGCTTCCGCTTCCAGGAGAGTCGTCTCGACGACCAGGAGAAACTCGCCTGGCGCAAGAATGACTGGGTCGCCTTCCTCGGCGCCTCCTATTTCCGCGCCATCGGCGAGCTTTACCAATATGGCCTTTCCGCCCGCGGCGTCGCCATCGATACGGCCATGCCCGATCGGCCGGAGGAATTCCCGAGCTTCACTCATTTCTATTTTGAAACGCCGAGCGACGACAGCGGAACGGTCATCCTCTACGCCCTTCTCGACGGGCCGAGCATAGCGGGGGCCTACCGCTTCGCCCTGACGCGTCAGAAAGGCGTCGTCATGGACATAGACAAGGCGCTTTTCCCGCGTCGCGACATCGGCCGCTTCGGCATCGCGCCGATGACCTCCATGTTCTGGTACTCGGAGACGCGCAAGCTCGAGGCAGTCGACTGGCGGCCGGAGGTGCATGATTCGGACGGGCTCGCTCTGTGGACCGGAGCGGGCGAGCGCATCTGGCGGCCGCTCAACAATCCGCGGCGCATCCTCGATTCTTCGTTCAAGGACCTGGACCCGCGCGGCTTCGGCCTCCTGCAGCGCGACCGCGATTTCGACCACTATCAGGACGGGGTCATGTATGACCGGCGGCCGAGCCTGTGGGTCGAACCGCTCTCGGGCTGGGGCGCCGGTGCGGTCCAGCTCGTGGAGCTCCCGACCGATGACGAGATCCATGACAACATCGTCGCCGCATGGGTGCCGGCGGAACCCGCCAAGGCAGGGGGAAGCTATCGGCTGCGCTATCGGCTCCATTGGCTCGCCGACGAGCCCTATCCGACGCCCTTGGCGCGGTGCGTGGCGACGCGGCTCGGCAATGGCGGCGAGCCCGGCCGGCCTCGCCCGCAAGGGGTGCGAAAGTTCATGGTCGAGTTCCGCGGCGGGCCGCTTTCGACCTTGCCCTTCGGCGTCAAGCCGGAGCCCGTGCTCTGGGCCTCGCGCGGCTCATTCTCCTATATCTTCACCGAGGCCGTGCCCAACGGCGTGGCGGGCCACTGGCGCGCCCAGTTCGACCTGACGGTCACCGGCGCCGATCCGGTCGAGATGCGTCTCTTCCTCAAGAACGATGAGCAGGTGCTCAGCGAAACCTGGCTCTATCAATATCACCCGTTCCAGGCGGTGCAGAGCTAACCTGAACCCTTGTTTCATGGAGATGCGGCTTGCCAGGACACATGCTTCATCACCTGTCCTTCGGCGTCTCCGATCTCGCCCGATCCGAGGCGTTCTATGATGCATCCTTGGCGCCGCTGGGCTTCGTGCGCGTGTGGGGCGACGAAACGGCCATAGGCTATGGACGCGTGGGCGATGAGGACAAGTTCGCCATCAAGCTCGTGTCGGCTGGCTTGTCGATTCCGGGCCGCGGCTTCCATGTCGCCTTCGCCGCCGATTCCCGCGGCGCGGTCGAGCGGTTTCACGCCGCCGCTCTTCGGCATGGCGGACGCGACAACGGCGCGCCCGGCCTCAGGCCGAACTACGGACCGCATTACTACGCAGCTTTTGTCCTGGATCCCGACGGCTACCAGATCGAAGCCGTCATCAACGATCCGGTCTGACCCTCCCGATCACACCTTCGCCTCGGCATGGTCGACGAAAGCCGCCGCCATCAGCCGCTTGGTATAGTCCTCATGCGGATGATCGAAGATCTCCTCGGGTGACCCCTGCTCCACCATGCGGCCGTCCTTCATGACCATGATATGGTCGGCTATGGCGCGCACCACCGCGAGGTCATGGCTGATGAAGAGATAGGAGAGATTGTGCGCCTTCTGCAGGTCGCGCAGCAATTCGACGATCTGCTTCTGCACCTGACGGTCGAGCGCCGATGTCGGCTCGTCCAGCACCACCACCTTGGGCTTCAGGATGATGGCGCGGGCAATGGCGATGCGCTGGCGCTGGCCGCCGGAGAATTCATGCGGGTAGCGGTTGCGGTTGGCGGGGTCGAGGCCCACTTCTGAAAAAGCCTGCGCGGCGCGGCGGTCGCGTTCCTTAGCCGACATCGAAGGCTCGTGCACCAGAAGGCCTTCGGTCACGATCTGCCCGGCGGTGAGGCGCGGGCTCAAGGAGCCGAAAGGATCCTGGAACACGATCTGCAGTTGCCGGCGCAAGGGACGCATCGCGTGCGCATCGAGCTTCTCGATGTTGCGCCCGTCGAAATGGATCGAGCCTTCGCTCGGCAGAAGCTTGAGCAAAGCGCGCGCCAGGGTCGATTTGCCCGAACCCGATTCGCCGACGATGCCGATGGTCTGCCCGCGCCTCAGCGTCACCGAAACGCGATCGACCGCCTTCAGATAGATCGGCTCGCCGGCGAGGAAGCCGCCGCCGACCTTGAAGGTCACTCTCATATCGGTGCCGTCGAGCACCTTCGGCGCGGTCTTGGGCACGGGGTCCTTGTGGCCGGAGGGCTCGGCCGCCAACAGCGCCTTGGTATAGGGGTGCCTGGGATTGGCGAAGATGGCGCGCGTCTCGCCCTCCTCCACCACCTCGCCGAGCTTCATCACATAGACGCGGTCGGCGATGCGCCGCACGATATTGAGATCGTGGGTGATGAAGATCATGCTCATGCCGAGGCGCCTGCGCAGATCGGCCATGAGACCCAGGATCTCGGCCTGGATCGTCACATCGAGCGCCGTCGTCGGCTCATCGGCGATGAGAAGGTCGGGATCATTGGCGATCGCCATGGCGATCATCACGCGCTGGCGCTGGCCGCCGGACATCTCATAGGGATAGGACTTCATCCGGCGCTCGGGCTCGGGGATGCGCACCAGCTTCAGCAGCTTCACCGCCTCCTGGCGCGCCTGTTCTCCACCGATCTTGCGATGCCGCATGATCGGTTCCATCAGCTGGTTGCCGATGGTGTAGAGCGGATCGAGCGAGGTCATCGGCTCCTGGAAGATCATGGTGATCTTGCGGCCGCGCACCTCGTTGAGCTCGGCCTTGGACAGGCTGAGCAGATTGGCGCCGCGATAGGCGATCGTGCCGGTCGCTTCGCCATTGCCGGCGAGAAGCCGCATCGCCGCCATCATGGTCTGGCTTTTGCCTGAGCCCGATTCACCCACCACCGCGACGGTCTCGCCTGCCTTGACCTGCATGTTGATGCCCTTCACGGCGTCGACCACACCGTCGAGGGTGCGGAAGCGGACATGCAGGTCTTCCACCGAAAGGATCGTTTCCTTTGTGCTCATCAGGTCACCGATCCTTGGGGTCGAGCGCGTCGCGCAAGCCGTCGCCGATGAAATTGAGCGCGAACAGCGTCGACACCAGGAAGAAGGCGGGGAACAGCAAGAGAAAATTGGCCGAGCCGATGTTTCTTGCGCCCTGCGAGATGAGCACGCCCCAACTCGTCATTGGCTCCTGGACGCCGAGCCCCAGGAACGAGAGGAAGCTCTCGAGGATGATGACTTGCGGCACAAGCAAGGTCATGTAGATGACAACGGGGCCCAAGAGATTGGGAATGATATGGCGCCGCAATATGCCGCCGGAGCCTACGCCCAAGGCCTCCGCCGCCTGGACATATTCCTGGCGCCTGATCGACAAGGCCTGGCCGCGCACGATACGCGCCATGTCGAGCCACAGCACCGCGCCGACGGCGAGAAACATCAGGATGAAATTGCGGCCGAAGAACACCACTAGCATGATGACGAAGAAGATGAAGGGCAGCGAATAGAGGATGTCGACGATGCGCATCATGACCTCGTCGGTCTTGCCGCCCATGAAGCCGGCGGTCGCCCCGTAGAGGACGCCAATGGCGACCGCCACGCAGCCCGCCAGGAGACCGATGGCGAGCGACACCCGGCCAGCTATCAGCGTCCGGGTCAGAAGATCGCGCCCGGTATTGTCGGTGCCGAAGAAGAAGTACTCCTCCTTGATCATCGCACTCATGGTGAGCTTGAGACCGTCCGGCGATTTGCTCTCGATGCGAGTATCCTTGAAACTATTGGATCGATCGAGATATCGGGTGACACGTTCGTCGATCGGCTTGGGCCCGGAGACCGTCAGGAAAATGCGACCATCCGCCTCATGCCACTCTTCGAGATCGGCGCGCATGCGGCGAACGACGTCCTGGAGCGCCGTCTCGATCATCTCGGGCTTGGGATAGGCGCTGAGGCTGGGCGACACCCTTACATAGTCCGCGTAGATCGCGGTGTATGGATGGGGCAGCAGATTGGGGCCGACGACACAGACCAGCGCCATAAGCACCAGGTAGATAAGGCTCACCATGGCCGCTTTGTTGGCCTTGAGCCGAGCCACGGCATCAGCCCATAAAGAGCGACCTACAATCGGCGCCTCGGCGGCAAGGTCAGTCATAGCGCACCCTGGGGTCGATTACGGCATAGAGAATATCGACGATAAGGTTGAACATGATGGTGAAGATGGCAATGACCACGACCGTCCCCATCACCAGCGTGTAATCGCGATTGAGCGCCGCCTCGACGAAATAACGCCCGATGCCCGGTATTGCGAAAATCGTCTCGACGATGATCGAGCCGGTAAGCAGCGCCGCCGCAGCGGGCCCTGAGAAGGAAACAATCGGCAGCAAGGCACCGCGTAGCGCGTGCTTGAAGATGATGCTCCAGTCAGAAAGCCCGAGAGCGCGCGCGGTGCGTATGTGATGCGAGCGCAGGGATTCGATCATCGACCCGCGCATCAGGCGGGCGACAATGGCGATTTGCGGCAGGGCCAGCGTGACGATCGGACCGATCTTGTTCACGAAGGCGCCGCCGCCCCAACTTGCGACCGGGACGAGTGCCAGGGTCGAGGCGAACAGGAGCTGATAAAGCGGCGCAATCACGAAAGTCGGCACGGTGCTGCCGGCCGTCGCCGCGGCGATGACAGCATAGTCGGCAGCCTGGTTCTGCTTGAGTGCTGCGATGACGCCGAGAATGCAGCCGATGACCAGAGCGAGGATCAGGGCCGAGGCCCCGATTTGCACGGAAATCGGCAAGCCGACCTTGAACAGCTCGGCGACGGAGAAATCCGGTAGCGTGTAGCTCGGGCCGAAATCGCCATGCAGGAGATTGTTGAGATAGCGCAGATACTGCATCCACAAGGGCTGATCGAGGCCGAATTGCCGCTCGATATTGGCCTTGACGATCGGATTGAGCGCACGCTCCTGATTGAACGGCCCACCCGGAGCGACGCGGATCAGGAAAAAGGAAATCGTGACGATCGCGAAGAGCGTCGGAATGGCGGTCAACAACCGCCGGAAGACATAGCGCAGCATGCGCGCCCCCCTATCTTGGCAAGGCGCAATCGCCGCCTCGTTTGCGGGACGGCGATTGCTTCACCCCAGTTATTCCTTGCTGATAAAGCGCGACGGATGCACGTCCATGACATTGTCCTCGAAGCCCTTGAGCTTCGAGGAGACGAGGTCGTGATAGCTGTAATAGAGCAGCGGCATGACGCCGAGATCATCGATCAGCACCCTTTCCGCCTCGGACAGCATCTTCGAACGCTCGGCCGCGTTGCCGCCGGCAGCCGCCGCCTTGTCCATCAGCTCTTCGAACTTCGGGCTGTTGTAGTTCGAATAGTTGTTGCCGCTCGCCTTGCGCGCGATGCCGAGGAACGTCTCCGGGTCCTTGTAGTCGGCGATCCAGCCGGCGCGGGCATAATCATAATCGCCCTTCTGCTCGAGGAAGCCATAATGCGCCGGCAGGCCGTCGACGCTGGTCAATGTCACCTCGATGCCGAACGGCTTCAACTGCTCCTGGATGGCAACGGCGGTGTTCTTGTGGTTGTCCGAGGAATTGTACCGGATGTCCATTTTGATCGGCTTCTCCGGACTGATGCCGAGTTCGGTGAAGATCTTCTTGGCCTCGTCCTCGCGGTCGATCTGCGACATCTCGGCATAATCGGCGATCGCGGGCTCGTAACCCTCGATGCCGGGGGGCACCATGGAATAGCCGGGGATCATGCTGTTTTTCCAGATCTTCTCGGCGAGGAAGTCGCGATCGATCGCCAGCGAGATGGCGCGGCGCAGCTTCGGATTTGACCACGGCTCCTTGTCGGTCCGCATCGGATAGTAATAGGTGCCGAGATAGGGGCCGATGCGAACCTGGTCGCCGAGGTCGGCTTTCATTTCCGCCAGCTGTTCCAACGGCATATCGTCGTTCGAATCGATCTCACCAGCCTTGAACTGCTTGAGCGCGGTTGCGCGGTCCTGGGTCGGGAAATAGTTGACGACGTCGATCTTGACTTGGTCGGCCTCGTAGAATTTCGGGTTCTTGACCAGCTTGATGTGATCATTGGGAACGAATTCGGCGAGGACATAGGCGCCGTTCGACAGAAGATTGCCGGGCTTCGTCCACTGGTCTCCGAGCTTATCGATCGATCCCTTGTGCACCGGATAATTGGCCTGGTGCGTCAGCATCTCGAGGAAATAAGGCACCGGTGCATTGAGGGTGACTTCGAAAGTGTTGGCATCGACCGCCCGCACCCCGAGCTCTTCCGGCTTCATCTTGCCTTCGTTGATCTCCTTCGCGTTCTTCACCACATACATCATCGAGGCGTATTCGGCCTTGGTTTCCGGCTGCTCGAGTCGGCGGAAGGAATAGACGAAGTCATCGGCGGTGACGGGATCGCCATTCGACCAGGTAGCGCCCTCGCGCAGCTTGAATGTATAGACCTTGCCGTCATCCGATATGGTCCAGCTCGTGGCGGCGCCGGGAATGAGCTCGGCCTTGGCATCCTGCATCACTAGCCCTGAAAACATGTCGCGCAGGATGTGGGCTTCGTTGACGGTGGATGTCTTGTGCGGATCGAGCGATTCCGGATCGGTCGTGTTGCCCCTGTTATAGATCATTTCGGCGAAAGCCGCCGAATAGCTTATCGTCACGAGCGCCGTGGCGAGAAGCAGCGAGCGAAGGCTTCTTTTCATTTAGTTCCTCCCTAAGAGGCGGCTCTGTTAAAGGCGGAATTGCCGAAAGCCGCCGGACCTGAACGGGCGCACTATACCATCGCCGGAAGCTTTGTCCCACGTCATGTAACCCTGATCGAAAGTGCAATATCCCCGCGTCAAACATGGGAATTGCACGCTCCTCCCCCGCCGCCTAAGTAGTCCCCCGATGACCAGTTCCACCCCTCTGCTCGACACGGTTAATGATCCCGCCGACCTGCGCCGGCTCATGCCCTCGCAGCTCGCCCAAGTGGCCCGCGAGCTCAGGGCCGAAACCATCGATGCCGCCGCCAAGACCGGCGGTCATTTCGGCGCCGGTCTCGGCGTCGTCGAGCTCACCGTGGCGCTCCATTATGTGTTCGACACGCCACGCGACCGGCTGATCTGGGATGTCAGCCACCAGTCCTACCCGCACAAGATCCTCACCGGCCGGCGTCCCGGCATCCGCCAGATCCGCCAGCGGGACGGGCTCTATGGCTTCACCAAGCGCTCGGAAAGCGACTATGATCCGTTTGGCGCGGCCCACAGCTCGACCTCCATCTCCGCCGGCCTCGGCATGGCCGTGGCACGCGACCTCAAAGACCGCGACAACCACGTGATCTGCGTCATCGGCGATGGGGCGATGAGCGCCGGCATGGCCTATGAGGCGATGAACAATGCCGGGGCCCTCGATACGCGGCTCATCGTCATCCTCAACGACAACGGCATGTCGATCGCCCCGGCGGTGGGCGCCCTCACCAACTACCTCTCCTGGCTGGTCTCGTCGCGATCCTTCCTGTCGCTGCGCGATATCGCCAAGCAGCTCGCCATGAAGTTCCCGCGCACCTTGCGCACCGCCGCAGAGCGCGCCGACGAATATGCCCGCGGCATGCTGACCGGCGGCACCTTGTTCGAGGAGCTCGGCTTCTATTATGTCGGCCCGATCGACGGCCACAATATCGATACGCTGGTTCCTATCCTGCAGAATGTGCGCGATGCCAGGCAGCTCGGGCCGATCCTCGTCCATGTGGTGACGGAAAAGGGCAAGGGGCATCCCTTCGCCAAGCCCGACCGGGAAAAATACCACGCGGTTCCCAAGTTCAATCCCGCCACCCTGGAAATGGCGACGAGCGTCTCCAACGCGCCGAGCTATACATCGGTCTTTTCCAAGGCGCTGATCGCTGCGGCCGAAAAGGACGAGAGGATCGTCGGCATCACCGCCGCCATGCCGTCGGGCACCGGCCTCGACAAATTCGCCGCCCGGTTCCCGACCCGCATGTTCGATGTCGGCATCGCCGAGCAGCATGCGGTCACCTTCGCCGCCGGCCTCGCGGTCGAGGGCTTCAAGCCGTTCTGCGCCATCTACTCGACCTTCCTGCAGCGCGCCTATGACCAGATCGTCCATGACGTCGCCCTGCAGCGCATTCCGGTGCGCTTCGCCATCGACCGCGCCGGACTCGTCGGCCAGGACGGCCCGACCCATGCCGGCAGCTTCGATGTCACCTATCTCGCCTGCCTGCCCGATTTCGTCGTCATGGCCGCGGCCGATGAGGCGGAACTCGTCCATATGGTGGCGACGGCCGCCCAAATCGACGACCGGCCGTCGGCCTTCCGCTATCCGCGCGGCGAAGGTGTCGGCGTCGACCTTCCCGACAAGGGAATTCCGCTCGAGATCGGCCGCGGCCGCATCCTGCGCCAGGGTACGAAGGTGGCGCTGCTTTCCTTCGGCGCGAGGCTCCAGGAATGCCTGAAGGCGGCCGATCATCTGCAGAGTCTGGGCCTTTCGGCAACGGTCGCCGATGCGCGCTTCGCCAAGCCGCTCGACGAGGATCTCATCCGCCGCCTCGTCCATAGCCATGAGGTCCTGGTGAGCGTCGAGGAAGGCGCCATTGGCGGCTTCGGCACGCAGGTCCTGCACTACCTGGCGCGTGGCAACCTTCTCAATAGCGGCTGCCGCATCAAGACCATGCATCTGCCGGACCGCTTCGTCGCCCATGGAGCGCCGAAGGAGCAATATGAGGATGCAGGCCTCACCGAGAAGGCGATCGTGGCGGAAGTGATGGCGGCTCTCGGCGACGGCCCCCGCTCGCTCGACTTCAAGACCCTGGCCTAACGCTCGTCATCCTCGTCAGCCTTGCTCTTGCGCCTGGGTGCCGTCCATACCCGCAATTGCGGCAGCAGGATGAAGCAGCCGAGCAGGCTCAGGCAGATCGCGACGAGGAGAAGCTTGCCGAACTGCTGGACCGCCGGCAAAGGCGACAGAATGAGCGGCGCAAAGGCGGCGAGCACCAGAAAGGCCGAAAGCAGCAGCGCGCGGGGGCGTGACGATATGAGCGGCCCCTGACCCGGCGGTTGAGCGCCATACCAGCTTTCGGCCAAGGCCGCGGCACCCATCGTGAAGCTCACCAGCAGGACGAAGATGGCGAGGCTTTCCGGATAGAGGTGGATGCCCATCATGGCGGCGATACCGAGGCCGAGCAGCGTCGTCGTGAAGACCGGCAGCCAGATGCGCGCCGCCTTGCGCAGATTGCGGAACAGAGCGAGCGGCAGGATCACGGCGATGAGCAGAAAGGCGCCGAGAAAGAACGGCATGGCGGCGCGCATGACGGCGAGCCGGTCGGCCTCGATCAAGGCGGCGCCGGCAACCCGGGGCGTCACGCTGCGCATCGCTGCGGCAAATGCTTCGATGTCGTCGGGCCGGCGCGGCTGCACCTCGATGCGCCAGAGACCGTCGCGCGAGACATATTGCCGGTAGATCGCGGGATCGAGGCGCTCGACCGTCAAGGGCTCGAGGCGGGACAGGCGATCGATGCGGTCGAGCAGCAATTGCAGCCTGACGAAGAAAGTGCGCTCGAGCTGGCGCAAGGCCGAGGGCGGCGCCGGCCCGTTGCCGTCGAGCAGCAGCAGCGACCGGCGCAGCTCGTTGGCGGCGCGCGCCAGCTCCGGCGTCGCTGCGGGCTCCGCGGCGATGCGGCGCAGGCCATCCTCGAGCTTCACGATCTCGGCGCGCAAAAGTTCGTCCGGAATGTCCTCGACGGCGTTGGTGTTGCGCGGGAACACGCCCTGGAGCCTCGCCAATATGGCGCGCTTCTCGGCCTCTCCGGTAGGCAGAAAAGCCTCGACCCAGCGCACGCCTTCCACTTCCGGAAGGACGGCCAGCCGGCGCACCAGGGAGCGGGCGGGATCGCCGGGTTCCGCCAATATCTGTCCCGACGCCAGGAGCGACGGCTCGCGCGTCGAAAGCTCGCGGAACAGGCGCTCGGCCGGCGTGTTGCCGTTCCGCGTCACGGCCGAGGGGCTCTCGAAGTGAAAGGCCGGCACCAGCATGGCGCACAGGACCGACACCGCGATCAGCGTTGCCGCGAGGCCGCGGCGCAGCGCCCACCAGCTATAGGAAGCGGGCCGCGACATCAGTCCGTCAAGCCAATGGCCGCGATCGTCCTCCTCATCGGTGGGATCGAAAATGAGCGGACGCTGCAGCGACAGGAGAGCGGGCAGCAAGGTCATCACCGCGAGGAAGATGACGGCGCTCATGATGGCGAGAATGATCATGAGCTTCTTGAGCGCCAGGAACTGGCCGCCGATGAGGGCGAGCCCGATCAGCGATATGCCGGCGAGCCAGACGAGCAGCGGCAATCCCAGCGCCTGGGCGGCGAGCATCAGCGCGGCGCGCTTGCCGAGCCCCCCATATTCGGCTTCCTCGGCGCGCAGGATCAGGCCTATCGCGGAAAGGCCGAAGAGGCCGGTGAACAAGACCGGATAAGTCAGGCTCACCCGGTCGAAAAAGCCCACGACGGCGAGCGCCAGCGCGGTCACGATGACGATGCTGATCGCCGCCACCAGGAGGACGATCATCACCGGCCCGAAGCGCGACAGGCCAAAGCCTAAGATCACCAAGAGGACGACGCTCGACAGCAAAGCCGGCAGCAGCAGGACTCGGATATTGACCGGCGGCGACAGGGCACGCAGGACCGGCCGGCCGGTCAAGGCCACCGACACCCGGCCATCGAGCTCGGTCACCAGAAGGTCGGCGAGGCGGCGCGCCTCGTCGACCGCGTGGCGCATCGGATCGGCATCGCCGGTCGCCACGGGGTAGCCCACCACATACCAGCGCGTGCTCTCGATGCTGACGCCATGCTCGATCAGCGCAAGCCAATCGAGGTCACGCCGCTTGCCGGCGATCTGGGCTTGCACCGTCTTGGAGGCATCGATGAAGAGCCCGGTCAGGCCCACGGGCGAGCGGCCCTCGGCAACCGCCTTGGCGACCTGGTCGGCGAGCACGGCGAGGCCGGTCAGATTGGGCGAAATTGACAAGGCCTGGAACAAAGGTGCCGAGCGCTCGATCCGGCTCACCATGCCGGTGACCGCCTCCTCGCTCAGATAGAGGACGCCGTTATCGTCGAAAAACCGCCCCGTGCCGGGTGCGAAGACGTTGCGGAACACCTTCGTCTGTTCGGCCATCCTAGCGGCCATGCGCTCGGCCCCGGCGCGCGCCACGGCCGGGTCCTTGCTGTCGATGACGGCAACGATGCTTTCGCTGGGCTCGGGGAACTCGGCATTGAGCCGGTTCTGCTCATCCGCCAAGGTCGGGTCGGCCGAGACCAGGTACGCCTCCTGCAGTTCGACACGGAAGGTCATCGCCGCGAAGACGAAGGCCGGGATGGCCAGCGCGATCCACAGGCCGATGACGACCAGCGGGCGGCCGCAGGCGAAACGCGCCATCCTGGCAAAGATATTCGGCCGTATCCGCCGCGGCGGCCTTCCGGCCTGCGGCGGGTAGCGGTCCTCCCAGTTTCGGAAATTTGGCGCCTTCTCGGCCAAGACCGGCGAATCCCCTAAAAAGTGGCATCCCCAACTCAGTCCTGTTACAGCTTGTCCAAAATGAGGGCAACTCCATGAAAAAGAAGAAAAATCGCCAACAGGGCATGCGTACGACCGCAATTCACGCCGGCGAGGGCATCGATCCGGTGAGCCGGGCCTCCTCGCCCAACCTGGTGATGTCGGCCACTTTTGCCCCGACCGAGGCCACCGGCTTCTCGGCGCGAAACCGGCAAAACTATGAGGGCTTCGTCTATGCGAGGCTCTCCAATCCGACGGTCAAGCAGCTCGAGGACAAGCTCGCAGCCCTCGAAGGGGCGGAATCCTGCCAATGCTATGCCTCAGGCATGGCCGCATCGAGCGCGCTCATGCTGGCGCGTCTCGGCAAAGGCGACCATCTCGTCATCTCGGACACGAACTATGTCGGCACGGCCGAACTGGTGCGCGACACCCTGCCCCGCTTCGGCATCGAGGTGACGCCCGTCGACATGTCCGATCTTGCCATGGTCGAGCGCGCCATAGGCCCCAGGACGCGCATGCTGTGGGTCGAAACGCCCGCCAATCCGATCATGCGGCTCGCCGATATCGCAAGCCTCGTCAAGCTGGCGCGCGCCAGGAAAGTGCGCGATGTCGCCGTCGATTCGACCTTCGCCTCGCCGATCGGCACGCGGCCGCTCGCCCTCGGCGCCGATTTCGTGGTGCATTCGCTCACCAAATATATCGGCGGCCATGGCGATGCGATGGGAGGCTCAGTGCTCGGCCGCAAAAGCGATCTCGACGCCCTCAATCTCGAGGCGACCGTGCATTTCGGTGGCGTGCTCTCGCCCTTCAATGCCTGGCTCATCCTGCGCGGGGCAGCGACATTGCCGATCCGCATGAAGGCGCATGAGGAGACGGCCCTTGCGGTCGCGAAATATCTCGAAGGCCACAAACGCGTGAAGCGCGTCTTCTATCCGGGCCTTGCCTCCCATCCCCAGCATGAGCTGGCGAAGAGGCAAATGACGAATTTCTCCGGCATGATGACTTTCCAAGTCAAGGACGGGCCGGCGCTCGCCAAGCGCATGGTCGAGAAGCTCGAGGTCGTGCACTATGCCGTCTCGCTCGGCCATCACCGGAGCCTCATCTACTGGATCCCGACCGCCGACCTGATGCGCTCGACCTTCCGTCACGAGGGCGAGCTCCTCAAGCGCTATCGTGATTTCGCCGGCGACGGCGTGTTCCGTTTCTCGGTCGGGCTTGAAGACGCGGAAGACATCTGCGCCGACCTCGACCAGGTGCTGTGACGCGACGCTCTCTCCCTCCGTCAAAACGAAAGGCCTCACATGTCCGATCTCCGCCGCATCCTCGATGAGCTTCCCTTGCATTTCAAAGGTCCCGGCGGCGCCGTGGCTGTCGTCAAGGATGGCGCGGTCGTCGCGCGCCAAGCCTGGGGCTATGCGGACCTCGCGCGCCATCAGCCTTTCACGCCGCAGACGCTCTTTCCCATCTGCTCGATCAGCAAGCAATTCACCTGCGCCACCTTGCTCGACCAGCTGGGCGACCCGGCGCGGCTCGATCAGGCGCTCAAAGCGCGCCTGCCGCTCCTGCAGGACAAGCCGCCTAGTGTCCGCGATCTGTGCAACAACCAGTCGGGCCTGCGCGACTACTGGGCGCTCACCGTGTTGTGCGGCGCCAAGCCCGAAGGCGAGTTCCGTCCCGCCGATGCCAAAACCCTGATGGGCCGCACCCGCACGCTGCATTTCCCGGCGGGCCAGCGCTATTCCTATTCCAACGGTAATTTCCGCCTCGTCTCGGATCTGATCGAGGACCATGTCGGCCGGCCTTTCGCCGAGATCCTCACCGAGCGGATCTTGCGGCCGGCCGGGATGGAAACCGCGTGCTTCAATCCCGAGACCGGCGACATTCCGGGCGGCGGGATCGGCTATGAGGGCGACAACGACTTCGGCTTCATCCCGGCGGTCAACCGCATCAACTGGACGGGCGATGCCGGCATCGCGGCCTCGCTCGACGACATGATCGCCTGGGAGCGTTTCATCGACGCGACACGCGACGATCCGGAGGGACTCTATCGGCGCCTGGCGGTCAAGCCGTCTTTCGCCGACGGCACGCCCGCCCGTTACGGCTTCGGCCTTGCCCATATGGAGAGCGAAGGCGTGGCACTCACCGGCCATGGCGGCGCGCTGCGCGGCTGGCGCAGCCAGCGGCTCCATGCGTCGGCTGAGCGGCTGTCTGTCGTCGTCCTGTTCAATCACCAGGCCAACGCGCATGAGGCCGCCTTCGAGGTGCTGCGCTCCGCACTGGGTCAGACGCCGCCGGCCAAGCCGCGGATCGCCTATGACGCGGCCTGGACGGGCGCCTATCACGATCCCGACACCGATCTCCTGCTCGACATCTCGCCGGAGCGGGAGAAAGGCCAGGTCATCGCGCGCTTCACCACCAATGCCGACCTTCTCGATCTGACGAGCGAGAGCGAGGCCTCCGCCCCCGACGCGATGCTCAAGCGCGACGGCGATAACGTTCATATGATCCGCCCGGGCGACAATCTCAAAACCACGGCGAGGCGCGTCGCGGGAACCGCAACTTCCGACATTAGCGGCGTGTTTCACAGTCCCGAGCTCGATGCCGATTTCCATATCGTGGCGCAGGGCAGCGCCCTTTTCGGCAGCTTCGAGGGCTTTCTCGGCAAGGGCGCGATGCAGCCCCTCTATCCGGTCGGCACCGATCTCTGGCGCATGCCGTGCCAGCGCTCGATGGATGCCTCGGCGCCGGGCGACTGGACGCTGCATTTCGAGCGCGACACGGTCGGCAAGATCACCGCCGTCACCGTCGGCTGCTGGCTCGCCCGCAAGGTGCGATTCGAGAAACGTGGCTAAGCGGTCGACGGTCTCTCGGCCTCAGCCTCGCTGCTGCGCTTCTCATACTCTGCCTTGTGGCGGCGGTAGGAGCGAATGCCGAAGGGCAGGAGCGCGATATAGAGGAGCGACATCGCGGTCAGCATCTCCCAGGTGAAGGCGATGAGGCTGACGATGACCAGCGCCGCGACGCCGAGCAGCGGCAGGACGAGGTCGCGGCTGATGCGCGAGCCCAAGGTCTTGGCCGAGAAGGTCGGCACCCGGCTCACCATCAGAAGCGCCACGGCGGCGATATAGGGCAGAACCAGCCAGGCGACCGTGTGGCCGTCGGGAATGAGGCCGAGGAAGCCCAGATACATCGGCGCCATGGCAAGACCGGCACCCGCCGGCGCCGGCGCGCCTGTAAAGAAATTCATCATCCAGGCCGGCTTGTCGGGATCATCGATCGCGACATTGAAGCGCGCCAATCTGAGCGCGCAGCAGATCGCGAGGCAGAGCGCCACCAGCCAGCCCAGGCTCTTCAGCGCATTGAGCGACCACAGATAGATCAGTATCGCGGGCGCCACGCCGAAATTGACGAAGTCGGCGAGCGAGTCGAGCTCGGCGCCGAAGCGCGACGTGCCTTTGAGGAAGCGCGCGAGCCTGCCATCGATGGCATCGAGCACGATGGCGAGGATCACCGCGCCGACCGCGAGCTCATAGCGCCCTTCCATGCCGAGACGGATGGCGGTCACGCCGCTGCACAAAGCCAGCAGCGTGATGAGATTGGGCACCAAGATGCGGATCGGCACCTGCTTGAAACGGCGCAGGCGCTGCTCGCGATGGCTCTTGCCGATCGCTTCTTCTTCAATACCTGGGAAATTCGCCATGGGGCTATCTCCTCAATTGCGCCGGCCGGCGCGTTCTGCTTCCGTTGAAGCGAGATCGGCGAAGACCGTCTCGCCCGCCACGGAGCGCTGCCCGACGACGACCAGCGCGTTGACGCCCGCCGGCAAATATACATCGACGCGGCTGCCGAAGCGAATGAGGCCGAAGCGCTCGCCCGATTTCAGCATGTCGCCGTCATTCACGAATTTCACGATGCGGCGCGCCACGAGGCCGGCGATCTGCACCACGCCCAGCCTGCGGCCGTCATCCAGCTCGAGCGTCAAGGCCTGACGCTCATTGTCGGCGCTCGCCTTGTCGAGATCGGCGCTCAGGAACTTGCCCGGCACATAGGCGATATGGGCGATGCGGGCATCGACAGGCGAGCGGTTGATATGGACGTCGAAGACATTCATGAAGACCGAGATGCGGGTCACGGGTTCGCGCGCAAGATCGAGCTCCGGCGGCGGCACGACGCTCTCGATCGCGCTGATGCGGCCATCGGCGGGCGAGATCACGAGCCCCGGCTTCAGCGGCGTCACCCGATCGGGATCGCGGAAGAAATAGGCGCACCAGCAGGTCACGACCAGCGCCAGGAGGGCCAGGAACTCCCAGTCGAGCCAATAGAAGAAGAGCGTGACCGCCGCCGCGATGGCGACGAAGCGCCAGCCCTCGCGATGGATGGGCACGAATGTCGAGCTTATGGAGTTGACGAGTGACATGGTGTTCTCGAATACAGCCTATCCTAGCGGCCCGGTGAAATACAGCAGCGGTCAGTTAACGACCCGTAACATGACCTCGTCCTCGTCTTCGGGCTCATGCAGCTCGCCTTCCTCATGCTCGATATCGGCAAGGCGGCGGCGCGCCTCCTCGGCCTCGCGCTGGCGATTCCACATGGCGGCATAAAGGCCGCGCTCCCTGAGGAGCTCCGCATGGGTGCCGCGCTCGGCGATGGTGCCTTGATCGAGAACGATGATCTCGTCGGCATCGACCACGGTTGTCAGGCGATGGGCGATGACCAGCGTCGTGCGGTTGCGCGACACTTGTGCCAGCGCGCTCTGGATCTCGCGCTCGGTCATCGAATCGAGCGCCGAGGTCGCCTCGTCGAGAATGAGGATCGGCGGCGATTTGAGGATGGTACGGGCGATCGCCACGCGCTGCTTCTCGCCGCCCGAGAGCTTCAAGCCGCGCTCGCCGACCATCGTCTCATAGCCCTTGGGAAGCGACATGACGAAGGCATGGACCTGCGCCAGGCGGGCCGCGTCCTCGACATCGGCGTCGTCCGCCTCGGGCCGGCCATAGCGGATATTGTAGCGCACCGTGTCGTTGAACAGCACGGTGTCCTGCGGCACCATGCCGATCGCGGCCCTGAGCGTCTTCTGGGTCACCTGGGCGATGTCCTGCCCGTCGATCAGGATGCGGCCCGCGCCGACGTCGTAGAAGCGGAACAGCAGGCGCGAGATCGTCGACTTGCCGGCGCCAGAGGGCCCGACGATGGCGACGGTATGGCCGCTCGGCACGCGGAAGGAAAGATCGCGCAGGATCGGGCGCCCGGCGTCATAGGCGAAGTCCACGTGGTCGAAGACGATCTCGCCCTTGGCGGTGCGCAAGGGAACGGCGCCGGGCCGGTCCTTGATGTCGGCATCGACCTCGAGAAGCGCGAACATCTCCTCGACATCGATGAGCCCCTGCTTGATCTCGCGATAGACCGAGCCGATGAAGTTGAGCGGCATATAAAGTTGGATCATCAGCGCGTTGATCATGACGAAATCGCCGAGCGTCATGCTGCCGGCATGAACGGCATAGCCGCTCATCAGCATGGCGATGGTTAGGCCTATGGCGAAGAAGAAGGCCTGGCCGGCATTGAGCACCGCGAGCGAGATCCAGGTCTTGACCGAGGCCTTCTCATAGCGCTCCATGGATTTGTCGTAGCGGCGCGCCTCATGCTCCTCATTGCCGAAATATTTCACCGTCTCGAAATTGAGCAGGCTGTCGATCGCCTTGGTCGAGGCGTCGGTATCGGCGTCATTGGCGGCGCGGCGGATATGGATGCGCCATTCGGTGGCGAGATAGGTGAAGGCGACATAGGCGGCGACCGTCAGGGCGACGACCAGCGCATAGAGCCAGCCATAGGAGCGCGCCAGGATGGCGCAAATGAACACGAGCTCCAGCACCGTCGGCAGCGTGTTGAACAGCGAATAGCGCAGTATGGTGTCGATGCCGTTGGTGCCGCGCGAGATGATGCGCGACAGGCCGCCGGTGCGCCGCTCAAGATGGAATCTGAGCGACAGCGCATGCAGATGCCGGAAGGTGCGCATGGCGAGCTCGCGCACCGCGCGCTGGCCAACCTTGGCGAAGATCGCATCGCGCAGTTGCGCGAAGGCCACCAGCATCACGCGGCCGACGCCATAGGCCAGGATCATGAAGACCGGCACCACGACCAGCGCCGGCACGCCGTTCTTGAGGGTGAGCGCGTCGACGGCATATTTATAGGCAAAGGGAGTGAGAACCGTCACTACCTTGGCCAGCACCAGTGCCGTGATGGCGATGACGACGCGGATCTTGAGATCCGTGCGGCCCGCGGGCCACAACAGCGGCATGATGTCCTTGAGGGTCAGCCAAAGGCTACCGTCACCACGCCCCAAAGCAGCGCGGTGCGAAGTGGGCTTCCGCCTCATTGCGCGGCGCCGCCCTCGGCGCTGGTCAGCGGATCCTTGCGCTTGGGGTCGATCTGCTCGGGTGGTGCCGCACCCGGAATGGCGAAGATCTGTCCCGGATAGATGCGACCCGGATTGCGGATCTGATCCTTATTGGCCTGATAGATCACGGTGTAGTTCTTGCCGCGTCCATAGATCACACGCGACAGCTTCCACAGATTGTTGCCCGGCTGGATGACGACTTTGCCCGTGCGCGGCTGGTTAGGGTCGATGGCCTTGGCCGCCTGCTCGGCCGCCGCGGTCGCCGTCACCTCCGGTTTCTTGTCGCCGGCGGCAGGCTGATCGGCTGCCGGCCCTGCGGCCTCGGGCTCGGCGGCTTGCTGCGGCTCAGCCTCGGCGGTCTTGGCCGGCGCGGGCGCGCTTGCCTCGGGCTGCTGCGGTTCGGTCGTCGTCTGCTGCTCGGCCGTCTGCTGCTCGGCCGTCTGCTGCTCGGTCGTCGTCTGCGGCGGTTCGGAAGTCTTCGGTGATGCGCTTGCCTGAGCTGACGGCTCGCTCGTTTTTTGCGCAGGCGGCTCGGCAGTCGCCGTCTTGGGCTGCTCGGCCGTCGCGGTCTTGGGCTGCTCGGCGGTCGCCGTCTTGGGCTGCTCGGCAGTGGGCTGCGGCTCGCTCGTCTGCGCCGGCTCCTGGGCTTCCATCTCCTCAGGCTGCGCTTCCACCGCCTCGGTCCCTAGCGGTGAGTTCAGTTCCGCGACGGCTTCGGCATTTTCGCGCAGGAAAGGCAGCTCGATGCGGGCAATGACCTTGCCGCCCGTGTTGATCTGATCGGCGCGCAGATTGTGCGTGCCGGGCGCAATGATGTCCTTGCCGGCGAATGACCAGCTGCCTTGCGAATCGACGATGGCATCACCGACGGGCCGGTTGTCGACATAGAGGCGGACAGCCGTTCCAGGCTTCGCCCGCCCGGAAAAGATGATGTCGCCCTTGTCGTTGTAATCGACTGCATCGAGCCTGAGCGGGATATTTTCAGCCGTCTTGGCCGGCGCGGCCGGCGCCGTTGCTTCGGGGGGCTTCACGGCCTCGGGGAACACCTCGGTCTTGGCCACGTCCGTGCCCTGGTCCGCGGGCTTGGCGGGCGGGCTGGCTTCTTCCGGCTTCTGGACCGTGCCGGCCGGCTCATCGGCTTTGGGCGGCTCTACGGCCGTCTGCGCCGGCTCGGCGGGTTTTTCGGGCGCCGTCGGCTGGCCGGGGGCCGGCTCAGCCTGTGGCTCCGATAAGGACGCCTGCTCCTGATCCCCGCCGGCCTGGAGAACCTTGGTCGCTGTTCCCGGTTCCGTCAGCGCCACCATGGCCTGCTGGCCGGGTTTTTCCGGAATTGCGACCGCAATCGACTGCTCCGCGGTCACGGGAGCGGAATCGGCCGCCTTCTGCTCGATGGTGATCTCATGCGCGCCCTTGGGCAAAGGCTGGTCGGGAACCACGACCCACGAGCCATCGGGACTGGCGATACCCTTGCCGATCACCTCATTGCCGAGCTTGAGAGCGATTTCGGAACCGGGCTTGCCCCTGCCCGCCACGATGGCCTGGCCATCGCTTTCGACTCTGACCGTATCGAGCTCGGGTTCGGTGCCGGCCGCCGTCTCCGCCTTGGGCGGCGGCTCGGGGGCTGGAATTGCGGCCATTTCAGTCGGTTTTTCGGGAGATGGGCTCGTCTCTTCGGCGGCCGGCTTCTGGGATGCACCAGCCGTTTGCGCCGGTTTCTGGGTCGCGCCTGACGTATCGGACGGTTCCTGGGCCGCACCTGCCGCTTCCGCCGGCTTCTGGGCATCCGGACCGCCGCCGGGCCAATTGGTCATATTGAGCCCCGCCAAGGCGGCGAGCGTCGCCAAGGCGGCGCCGGTGAAAACTGCAAGCGGGTTTTTCATTGTCGCGGTTCCGTATCTAGCCCTGTAAATAATGAATTACCGGCGAATCTGCAAAGACTAAGCAATGGGGTCAGCTTGACGGACGGCCATCGCGCGACCAAATGGATATAGGAGAATCATGCGGCATCTTTGTGTTTATTGCGGCTCGGGACCTGGGCGGAACCCGGCCTACATGGCGGCGGCGCGCGCGCTCGGCGGACATATGGCCGATCAGGGCATCGGCCTCGTCTATGGCGGCGGCAGCCTCGGCCTCATGGGCGAAGTCGCCCGTTCGGTCATCGCCGGGGGCGGCCACGTGGTCGGCATCATCCCGGAATTCCTGGTCAACAAGGAGCGGATGCTCACCGAGGTGAACGAGCTCATCGTCACCGCCAGCATGCATGAGCGCAAGATGACGATGTTCGAACGCTCGGACGGTTTCGCGGCGCTGCCCGGCGGGCTCGGCACGCTCGAGGAACTGGTCGAGATCTCGACCTGGGCGCAGCTCGACCGCCACGCCAAGCCGATCATCATCTGCGATATCGACGATTACTGGGCGCCGCTCATCACGCTCATCAACCATATGCGCCAGGAGAAATTCATCCGCGAAGGCCTCGAGCTCAAATTCGACGTGGTGAAGTCACCCGGCGAAGTCGTCTCGGTGTTCGAAGACCGGCTCAAGCAATCGACGGCGAAGGTCCCGCAGGAGCCGATCCGCAAGACACTGTAGGTGAGCGCGCGAAACCTCCGCGCACCCACCCTCATTACATTCTATGCCGCGAGGCATGCATCCGAGATCGCCGTCAGATGGCGATGGTCGGTGCCGCAGCAACCGCCCAGGACCACGAGATTGGGCAGCTTGGCGCGCAAGGCGCTGTAGCGGGCGCCGAGATTCTCCGGGTCCCCGATGTCGAGCTCGGTCGCCGCATCGAGCTCGGCATGGCTCTTCGCCGATGAGTTGGCGCGCAAGCCCCGGATGCGCTTGAGCCAGGCGCCGGCGCTCAGCACGTCTTCGAAATGCTCGGGATGCGCGCAGTTGATCATGTAATAGATCGGGTAGTTTCCGCTCACGCGATCGACCGTCTCGATCGCCTCGCGCAGGCTTTCGCCGGACGGCAGCCTGCCGTCGGTCTCGACGGTGAAGGAAATGACCAGAGGCATTTTGTGGGCCTTGGCGGCGCGCATGATGCCCAGAGCTTCGTCGACATAGTTGAGGGTCACCGCCGTCACCATGTCGGCTTCGCTGTCGCTGAACACCTTCATCTGCATCGTGTGATAGGCTTGCGCTTCCTCGGCACTCATCCGCGTTTCGACCTTGTAGCCGTCGCCGCGCGGCCCGATCACGCCATTGATGACCAGAGGCTCGACAAGACCGGCATAGTCCTGGCGCAGTCCGACCAGGAAATCGACCGAGAGACGATTGGCGGCGATGAGCCTGTCGGGCGAGAAGCCGAGCTTCTCCGCCCAGTCGGGACTGGCGCGCCAGGTCGGCGTATCGAGGATGAAGCCGACCTGCTTGAGCTTCGCCAGCTCGATATAGGGGCGGAAGTAGTTCTTGAGCTTCTCGCGGCCGCTCTCGGTGGTGATCAAGGGGAAGGAGGCGAAATAGGATAGCTCGACGCCTTCGAGGAAGACGAGCGTCGTTTCGAGACCGCCGTCGGTCAGGAAAACGCCGCCCTTCAGCTGCGGCAAGGCCTGGCGATATTTCGACATGCATAAACTCCATCAAAATTGGCCGGCAGGGACCGGCGAAGGCGCGTCGACCTAGCGTAAAGACGCGGTGCCCACTAAGGTTATTCCGGCAAGGAACCGGTCATTTCAGCCATGAAAGCCCATAGTGACGCCAATCGCCCACTCAACGTCGCCCTTCTGGCCCTACCAGAAGTCACCGGCTCGACACTGCACGGCATGTTCGACCTCTTCGCCTCCGCCGGGCGCGATTGGGCCTATCTGACGGAGGGGTGCCAAAAGGAAGGAGCGGCCAAGCCCTATATCGTGGCGCGGGACAAGGTCCCGGTCGCTGCCTTCAACGGCGTCACGATCACACCGCATTACGCACTCGATGATTGTCCGCGGCCTGACATTCTGTGCGTCTCGGATTTCTTCATCCCGCCCTGGGAAAGCTGCGCGGGGCGGTTTGAGCCCGAAGTCGCCTGGATCAAGCGGTGCTACGAAGCCGGCACGGCCGTCGCCTCAGCCTGCTCCGGCGCGCTCCTCTTTGCCGAAGCCGGCATCCTCGACGATCAGGATGCGACGACGCATTGGGGCTTCTGCGAGGCCATGGCCAAGATGTATCCGCGCATCCGCGTGCATGCCGGCCGCACGCTGGTCGTCAGCGGCAACGACCAGCGCATCTTCATGAGCGGCGGCGGCACCAGCTTCCAGGATCTCGCGCTGTTTCTCATCGCTCGCTTTATCGGCGTAGGCGCCGCCGTCGAGGTCGCGAAGGTGTATCTGCTCGACTGGCACGATGCCGGCACACTTCCCTATGCGGGACTGGTCACGGCCAAGCAGGCGAGCGATGCCCAGATCGCCAAATGCCAGGAATGGCTCGCCGACAACTACAAACAAGGCACGCCGGTCGCCACCATGGTCGAGATGAGCGGCCTGCCCGAGCGCTCCTTCAACCGGCGGTTCTCCCGGGCCACGGGGCGGTCGCCCATGGATTATGTGCAATCGCTGCGGCTCGAGGAAGCCAAGCAGATTCTCGAGACGACCGACCTCTCGATCGAGGCGGTGGCACATGAGGTGGGCTACGAGGATTCGAGCTCGTTCAGCCGCCTGTTCCGGCGCAAGACCGGCATCACGCCGGCACAATATCGCAAGCGCTTCGCCGCCTTGCGGCAGGCGCTGCAGGCCTGACGCGATAGCCGGCGTCCAGAGACTCTGCCGATTGGCTATTCCAGGGTAGCGCCCTGCACTGATCGCCGAGTGAGGACTCAGACATGAGCTTTCGCTGTCAGCTCCATTCTCAACGCCTTCATGACTGCAATCGTCGTTTTCAGCGTCGGATTGCCGTTTTCACTGAAAGAACGATAGAGCTGCTCACGGGAAAGCCCTGTCTCTTTCGCGATCTGCGCCATGCCTTTGGCGCGAGCGACCACACCAAGCGCGTGCGCGATGTAGCCTACATCTTCGGTCTTGAATGCTTCTTCCATGAACACGGCAATTGCTTCATCTGAGTTGAGGTCCTCAGCCGGATCATAGGCAGTCAGTTTTTGCGCTCGTGTTCGGCTCATATTTACTCCTTCAATGACTCAGCCAAGCGCTTCGCCGTCTTGATGTCCTTGGCCTGCGTGCTCTTGTCACCACCACAAAGCAGTATGATGATGAACTCGCCCCGCTTCTGAAAATAGATGCGATAGCCGGCGCCATAGTGGATGCGCAATTCGCTGATCCCCTCCCCGACCGGCTGCACATCGCCGGCATTTCCTTGAGCGAGACGATCAAGTTGGGACGCGATCATCGCCCGAGCACGTTGATCCTTAAGCTTCGTTCTCCACTTTTGGAAAATCTCGGTCTGCCTGAGCTCGATCACGCATGTAGTTTGTAAACTACAAAGAGCCACCTGTCAAGCGTATGAATCGTACTCGCATCGGCACCACATGATTAAGCTTGCGCCGGCTCCTCGGCGACCTCGAGCCTGCGGCCTGTGCGGATCGCCGCATATGAATAGATGGCGAGCGCCGCCCAGAGCATGGCGAAGGACAGCCAGCGCCAGAAATCCATCGGCTCGCCGAAGATGAACACCGCGGTGAGGAAGACGAGCGAGGGCGAGATATATTGCATCAGTCCAGCGGTCGAGTAGCGGATGCGCTTGATCGCCGCGGCGAAGAACAGGAGCGCCCCCGCCGTGAGCGCGCCGCAGCCCATCAGCATCAGCGTATAGAAGGGCGTCGTCAGGAATGCCGCCTGTCCGGTTTCTCCCATCCACAGCGCGACAGCGAGAGCGGGGAGAAAGAGGATCAGCACCTCGATGAAGAAGCCTTGCGTCGCACCGACATCGACCGTCTTGCGGATGAAGCCATAGAGACAGAAGGTAGCCCCCAGCATCAGGCCGAGCCACGGCACGACGCCGAGCGCGATCGTCTGGATCACCACCGCGGTGACCGCGATCGCGATCGCGACCAGTTGCGTGCGCGTAAAGCGCTCGCCCAGGAACAGAGCGCCCACAACCACATTGAGAAGCGGATTGATGTAGTAGCCAAGGCTCGCCTCGATGGTGCGCCCGTTCTGGATGGCCCAGATGTAGAAGCCCCAGTTGAAGACGATCAGAAAGCTTGTCAGCGTCAGGGTCGCGACAATCCGCGGCTTCGCCAGAGCGCGGCGCACATCGTCGAACTGGCCGAGGAACCATATGACGGCAAAGGCGATGACGAGCGACCACAGGCCGCGATGCACCGCGATCTCGACCGGCGAGACCTTGTCGATCAGCTTGAAGTAATAGGCCATCAGGCCCCAGAAGATATGGGCCGTGATGCAATAGAGGATCCCCTTCTTGGCCTCGGAAAGGCTCGTGGAGGAAATCGGCTGATCGATGGCGGACATGGGCGGCGGGTTTACCGGGATAAGGCCTCTCGGACCACCCGGAACACGGCATGGGTCACATGTATAAGGTGCACCCTTACGCCGGGGCGGGTTCGCGCATCTGCTCGAGGGCCGAATATGAATAGATGGCAAGCGCCACCCAGAGCAGAGCGAAAGCGAACCAGCGCCAGCCGTCCATCGGCTCGCCGAAGATGAAGACAGCCGTGAGGAAGACGAGCGAGGGCGAGATATATTGCAGCAGGCCCGCGGTCGAATAGCGGATGCGCTTGATGGCCGCGGCGAAGAACAGAAGCGCGACCGCCGTCAGGACGCCGCAGCCCATCAGCATCAGCGTGTAGAAAGGCGTCGTCAGGAACTTCGCCTCGCCGGTGCTGTCGAGCCAGAATGCCATGGCGAGCGAGGGCACGAAAATCACCAGCACTTCGATGAAGAAGCCTTCGGTGGCGCCGACCGGCGTGGTCTTGCGGATAAGGCCGTAGAGGCAGAAGCTCGCGCTCAGCATCAGGCCGAGCCAGGGCACTATCCCTGAGGCAATGGTCTGGATCAGAACCGCGACGACCGCGAGGATGATGGCGACCAGCTGAAGACGGCTGAAGCGCTCGCCCAGAAACAAGGCGCCGGCCACGACATTCATCAGCGGGTTGACATAGAAGCCGAGGGTCGCCTCGATGGTGCGGCCATGCTGGATCGCCCAGATATAGAAGCTCCAGCCGAAGAGGATCAGCAAGCCGGTGAAACACAAGGTCAGGAGAATGCGCGGATTGGCCATGGCGCGGCGGACATTGTCGAACTGCCCCAGATGCCAGATGACGGCGAGCCCGACGACGATCGACCACAGGCCGCGATGAACCGCGATCTCGACCGGCGATGCGTCCTCGATGAGCTTGAAATAGTAGGCCATGACGCCCCAGACGACATGGGCTGCCACGCAATAGGCGACGCCCTTTCTGGCCTCGGAAGGGCCGTCGGCAAAGGCAGGCCGATCGATGGCGGACATGATGGCGGTTTACCGGGCCTTGGCCTCGTGGACCACCCGGAACACGGCATGGGTCGCATGTTTGGCGCGCACGCCTTTAGGCCGCCAGGGCCACCTGTTCGCGCAGCAGTTTGAAGACGATCGAATCCGACAAGGCCTGGAAGGAGGCATCGACGATGTTGGGCGACACGCCGACGGTGAACCAGCGATTGCCCTGGCCATCACGGCTTTCGATCAGAACCCGGGTCGTCGCTCCCGTGCCGCTGTTGAGGATACGCACCTTGAAGTCGGCAAGCTCGAGATCGTCGATGAAGCGCTGATACTTGCCGAGGTCCTTGCGCAAGGCGACGTCGAGCGCGTTGACCGGGCCATTGCCTTCGCCGGCATTGATGAACACCTCGTCATCGACCTTAACCTTGACCACCGCCTCCGACACGGTGACGAGCTCGCCCAGCGCATTGTGCCGGTGCTCGACGATGACGCGGAAGGAGAGCACGTCGAAATAATGCGGCACGGTGCCGAGCATGCGGCGCGCCAGAAGCTCGAAGGAAGCGTCCGCTCCGTCATAGGCATAGCCTTGCGCTTCCCGTTCCTTCACCTCGCGCAGCAGCGCATCGAGCCGCGTATCGGATTTGTCCACGCTAAGCCCGATGCGCCCAAGCTCGGCCAGAAGATTGGACTTGCCCGCCTGGTCGGAGACCAGCACGCGGCGGCGATTGCCGACACTGTCCGGCGTCACATGCTCGTAGGTCTCGGGCTCCTTGACGATGGCCGAGGCATGGATGCCGGCCTTGGTGGCGAAGGCGCTCCGGCCCACATAGGGCGCCTGGCCGTTCGGGTTGCGGTTCAAGAGCTCGTCGAAGGCCCGCGAGACATGGGTCAGGGTCGCGAGCTTGTCTATCGTCACACCGGTCTCGAAGCGATCGGCGAATTCCTTCTTGAGCACGAGCGTCGGGATGATCGACACGAGATTGGCGTTGCCGCAGCGCTCGCCGATGCCGTTGAGCGTGCCCTGGACCTGGCGCACCCCCGCCTCGACCGCGGCCAGCGAGTTGGCGACGGCCTGCTCGGTGTCGTTATGGGCATGTATGCCGAGGTGATCGCCCGGAACGGTCTTGGTCACGGCACGCACGATCTCCCCGACTTCCCGCGGCAAGGTCCCGCCATTGGTGTCGCACAGCACCACCCAGCGGGCGCCGGCGTCATAGGCGGTCTTCGCCACTTTCAGCGCATAGTCCGGATTGGCCTTGAAGCCGTCGAAGAAATGCTCGCAATCGAGCAGGACTTCCCGTCCGAGCAGCTTCGCATTCTCGATCGATTCCCGGATGGTGAGGAGATTTTCCTCATTCGTGGTCTCGAGCGCGACGCGGACATGATAGTCCCAGGATTTGGCGACGAAGCAGATCGCCTTGGCCTTGGCGCGCAAGATATCCTGGAGGCCCGGGTCGTTGGACGCCGAGCGGCCCGGCCGCTTCACCATGCCGAAGGCGGTGAAGGTCGCCCGGGTCGGCCGGTCCTCGGCGAAGAGCGCCGTGTCGGTCGGGTTGGCGCCCGGATAGCCGCCCTCGATATAGTCGAGACCGAGCCCGTCGAGCATGCCCATGACCACGAGCTTGTCCTCGAGCGAGAAATCGACGCCCGGCGTCTGCTGGCCGTCGCGCAAGGTCGTGTCGAAGAGATAGAGGCGCTCGCGTGTCATCGCTTCACCTCCCAGCTCGTCGTGCCGTCCTTGTTGTCCATGACGACGACGCCCAAAGCGTCGAGCTCGTTCCTGAGCCGGTCGCTCTCGGCCCAATTGCGCGCGCCACGCGCTTTGAGGCGCGCCGCGATCAGCTCGTTGACCTTGTGCTCATCGATCTTGGCGGCCTTGTCCTCGACATGCTTGCCGGTGAAGCCCAGCGCATTGAGCGTCGCGCCGAGCTCCGCCTGGAAATTCGGCCGGTCGAGCGTATGCAGCTCGGCAATGGCGCGCGGCGTGTTGAGGTCGTCGCACAGGGCTTCGAGCACGGCGGGCGAGAAGCGCACATCCTCGGTGAGGCGTGCTGAGGCGGAATTATAGAAGCCGTCGAGGATGCGGCGGCTCTCCTCGAGTCCCTTCACCGTCCAGTCGATCGGCTGGCGGTAATGGGTGCGCAGCATGTTGAAGCGCAGGATCTCGCCCGGCCAATCCTTGAGCAGCTCGTTGATGGTCAGGAAATTGCCGAGGCTCTTCGACATCTTCTGGCCGTCGATCTGCAGGAAGCCGTTGTGCATCCAGACATTGGCCATGACTTTGAGGCCGAAGGCGCAGCGCGTCTGCGCCACCTCGTTCTCGTGATGCGGGAAAATGAGGTCGATGCCGCCGCCATGGATGTCGAAGGTCTCGCCCAGATGCTTCCACGACATGGCCGAGCATTCGATATGCCAGCCGGGCCGGCCCCTGCCCCACGGGCTGTCCCAGCCCGGAAGATCGGGGCCTGAGGGCTTCCACAGGACGAAATCCATCTCGCCCTTCTTGTAGGGCGCCACGTCGATGCGGGCGCCGGCGATCATGTCGTCGAGCGGGCGGCGCGACAGCTTGCCGTAATCCTTCATCGAGGGCACGTCGAAGAGCACATGGCCTTCCGCCACATAGGCATGGCCCGTGGCGATCAGCTTCTCGATGATGGTGATGATCTCAGGGATCGTGCCGGTCGCGCGGGGCTCATGCGTCGGCTCAAGCACGTTGAGAGCGGCAATATCCTCATGGAACTGGTGCGTCGTGCGGCTCGTCAGCTCGCCGATCGCGACGCCTTCTTCCTTGGCCTTGGCATTGATCTTGTCGTCGATGTCGGTGATGTTGCGCACATAGGTGACGTGCTCGGCGCCATAGAGATGGCGCAAGAGCCGGAACAGCATATCGAAGACGATGATCGGCCGGGCATTGCCGATATGGGCATAGTCATAGACGGTCGGGCCGCAGACATACATGCGGATCGCCTTGGGATCGATCGGCTTGAAGACGTCCTTGGCTCGGGTCAGGGTATTGTAAAGTTTCAGGGTGGCCATAAGCTTCTCTGGGGCTTGCCGGCCCGGAGGATCGCTTTGATCGAAATTGAGGAAAAGCGGCCGCCAGCCAGCGTTTGTGCGCTAGGTGCAAATAATAATGCCGCACATGTGAACGGCATATTTCCGGGCGGTTGTCATGGGCTGGCAAAATGGCCGAACTGTCCCCTCCCGTCAAGCCTGACCAGTTCCGCAGGGTTGATATGACCTTTCGGCCCTAGCCGGGCCTTGAATTTCCCCCTTAAGGTCGCTGAAACAGGAGAGAATCGGGCTTGCCGCAGCAGTCGACAGCACAAGCGGCCATCTGGATGGGAGGATGGCTTGTCAATACACTTGCGCTCAGCGTCGCCGGCCGCGAGCTCGGTCACGATATCCCGGTCTTCGTGACCATGATCTTCCGCAGCGTGATCGCGGTCGCGATCCTCACCCCGATCGTCCTCTATTACGGCGGTTTCAGCGGCCGCTTCACCAATCTCAGGCTCAATATCGTCCGCAACATCGTGCATTACGGCGCGCAGTATTCGTGGTTCATGGCGCTCGCCCTCATCCCGCTCGCCCAGGTCGTCGCGATCGAATTCACCATGCCGATCTGGGGCGCCCTCATCGCCGCCCTGTTCCTCGGCGAGAAGCTCAACCGCTTCAAGCTCACGGCCATTGCGCTGGGCTTCGTCGGCATCCTGCTCATCGTCAAGCCGGGTACCGCGCATATCGATGAAGGCCATGCCGTGGCGCTCCTGGCGGCGGTCGGCTTCGCCATCTCGGTCGCGATGACCAAAATCATCACCCGCACGGATTCGGCGCTCACCGTCATCTTCCTGATGTTCCTGATCCAGACGGTGATCGGCGCGGTGCCGGCCTACCTCGTGTGGAAATGGCCAGAGCCGCACAACTGGGTATGGGTCGCGGTGGTCGCCCTCGCCGGCACCTTCTCGCATTACTGCCTGTCGAAGGCGATCTCGCTCGCCGACATGACGATCGTGACCCCCCTGGACTTCCTGCGCGTGCCCTTGACCGTGCTCGTCGGCTACTGGATCTATCGGGAAGGCTTCGACTTCTATTCGATCATCGGCACCCTGCTCATCCTGGGCGCCAACACCCTCAACCTCTTCAAAGCCAGGCAAACCGCATGAGCAGCGATGCCCTTCACTTGAACAGGGATGCCGTCGCGCACCACCGCCTTGGCCTGGCGCTGGTGGCGCTTGCCGCTCTGTTCTGGTCGACCGGCGGCATCTTCGTGCGGCTCATCACCACCGATCTCATGACCATGCTGTTCCTGCGCGGCGTCTTCTCGGGCTCCGCGGTGCTGCTCGTCTATCTCTTGCTCGAGGGCAAAGCGGGACTGATGCGGCTGAAAAGCCTGTCGGCGCCGGTCTTCGCGGTGGCCGCCCTGTCCGCCATGAGCATGATCTCAGGCATCGGATCGATGCGCTTCACCACCATCGCCGAGGCGCTGATCATCTATGCGACCGTGCCGTTCATGACGGCCGCCCTTGCCTTCTTCGTCCTGCGCGAAGTGCCGAGTCTCAGCACGCTCATCGCCGGGGTCGTCGCCCTCGCCGGCGTTGGGATCATGCTCAAGGATGCCTCATGGGACGGAAGCCTGTTCGGCAAAGGCCTCGCCGTCTTCATGACGCTCGGCATGGCCGGGATGACGACGATCATGCGGCGGCATCAGGATGTGCCGATGCTGCCGGCGATGGCGCTTTCCGCCTGGATGTGCTCCTCGATAACCTTCTGGTTTGCCTCTCCCTTGTCGGTCACCGGCCAGGACCTTCTCCTCATCGCGCTCTTCGGCATCGTGCAGAATGCGACCGGCCTCGTGCTCTATGCCATCTGGTCGCGCAAGATCCCGGCCGCCGAAGCGACCTTGATCGCAGCGCTCGAAGTTCCTTTCACGCCTCTATGGGTCTGGCTTTTCCTCGGCGAAGTGCCGGCCGGGACCGTGCTTATCGGCGGTGGCATCGTCATGCTGGCGCTCTTCGGCCATATCCTCACCGAAATGAGGCCCAGACGGGCTTTGCCGCCGCCCGTCTGATCCTGACACGGTCTGGCAGCCCGATGCGGGATACTGCACCGCATGCGCAGCGATGAGAATCAGCGATATCTGGGCTGGATATTGGTCAGCCTTTCGGCCGTCGCCTGGTCGACCGCCGGCTTCTTCACCCGCCTCATCGATGAAGACGTCTGGACGATCCTGTTCTGGCGCGGCGTCTTCGGCGGCCTCGCTTTCCTGGTGATGACGGCGGTCCATCACCGCGGCAAGGTCATCGCGGCCTATGCGAGCCTCGGCGGCATGGGTCTGCTCCTGGCCCTCAATTGCGGGCTCGGCATGATCGCCTTCATCGGCTCGCTCATGCTGACGACGGTCGCCGATGTCTATGTGATCTATGCCACCGTGCCCTTCGTCACCGCGGGCGTCGCCTGGCTCATCCTGCGCGAGAAAGCCTCGTGGAGCGTGCTCGCGGCGAGCCTGCTCGCGGTTGTCGGCGTGGTGGTCATGCTGACCGGCGCACGCTATGGCGGCAGCCTGCTGGGCCAGTTCGTCGCCTTCCTGATGACCCTCACCATGGCGCTGATGGCCGTCATCTTGCGCTGGAAGCGCGACATCCCGATCATGCCGGCGCTCGGCCTTTCGGCCTGGATCACCGCCATCGTCGCCTTCTGGTTCTCGGATCCCTTCGACGTCTCGTCCTTCGACCTTGCCATGCTGGCGCTTTTCGGCGTGACCCAGAGCGCACTCGGCCTCGTGCTGTTCAGTCTCGGCTCGCGCATGATCCCGGCCGCCGAGGCGACGCTGCTCACTGCCCTCGACGTGCCCCTCGCCCCTTTTTGGGTGTGGCTCGTTTTCGGTGAAGTGCCGAGCCCCTATACGCTCGCGGGCGGCATCATCGTGCTTCTGGCCGTCGCCGGCCATATCTGGCATGAGATGCGCAAGGAACCGGCCCTGGCTGCGCCATAGCGCACTTGCAAAATTCCACGACGCCAGGGCCGCTTCGCGCAATTTGGAAGAGGCCACAACATGAAGGTTGTCAGACTCTACTCGAAGAACGATCTCAGGGTGGAAGAAATCGAAGCGCCCGATGTGCTCGCTCCGCTTGAGGTCAGGGTCAGGGTTCTGGCAGCCGGCATCTGTGGTTCGGACATTCACAACTTTCGCACCGGCCAATGGATTTCAAGGAGCCCGTCGACTGCCGGACACGAATTCGCCGGCATCGTAACTCAGGTTGGCGATTCCGTTTTGTCGCTTCGCGTCGGAGACCGGGTGGTCGCTGACAGTCGTGTCGTTTGCGGCCGGTGCAGAAATTGTGTGGAGGGTTATCCCCAGATCTGTGAAAAACTGGGGTTCGTGGGTGAGGTTGTCGATGGAGGATTTGCCGAGGAGGTCGTCCTCGATTGCGCATTGCTCCACAAGGTGGACGAATTTGCGGACGCAAGAGTGCTCGCGATGGCGGAGCCGACCGCGGTCGCATTGCATACGCTCAAACGCCTGGCAGCCCCTGCGGACTCGGCCATTTTGATCGTTGGCTGCGGCCCCATTGGTGCCATTTGCGGTATCCTGGCTCGACATCGCGGGCATCGTTTGCTGCTTGCAGACAAATCCCCGGATCGTGCGAGCCTGGTGGCGCGGATCACAGCCGGTCAAGTGATCGATCTCCAGGCGGCCACGCAGCCGCGAGACCTTCCGCGCTTTGCAATCGATGCTACCGGATCACCTCCGGTCGTTTCGCAGTTGGTGCACATCATGCCTGGCGGTGGCGCGATAGCCCTGGTTGGGCTGGGCTCTGGTGATTTAAGCATCAGCGCCAACCTCCTCGTGGAAAAGGAGATCAGGCTGACGGGCTGTCACGCCTTCAATGACGAATTGCCGGGGGCCATCAGGGCCTGCCAGGAATATTCCAATGACTTTTCTGCAATCTTGGATGCCGAGATTACGCTGGACGACGTGCCGCGAGCATATGAATCCATAATCGCCGGAAGATCGAAGGCACCAAAGACCATAATTAGGCCCAATCCAGTATCGGGATAAGCTAACCACTGCCCCATGAAATCGTAATTTCCGAGGGGCCCGTCCCTCGCTTACATTGACAGAAGAGCATCTTCCTATCGGCGAAAGCCTCAGGAGGCTCCCAAGGGACGCAAATTGGCAATCGAATGCGTAGATACAGTTGTCGTTGGCGGTGGCCAGGCGGGCTTGGCCATGAGCGAGCATTTGAGCAAACACGGCATACCTCATCTGGTCCTCGAACGGCATCGCATTGCCGAGCGGTGGCGCTCGGAAAGATGGGATTCGTTGGTTGCCAATGGTCCAGCCTGGCATGATCGGTTTCCGAACATGGAATTCGCCGATATCGATCCCGATGCCTTCGCCCCCAAGGAGAAGGTCGCGGACTATTTTGTCGCCTACGCAAGGCAGATCGCCGCCCCCGTCCGCTGCGGTGTAGAGGTGACGCTTGTGCAGAAGAACGTCGGCCGGCCTGGCTTTCGGATCGAGACGTCGGGTGGTGCGATCGAGGCCAACAACGTCGTTGCGGCCACGGGACCTTTCCAACGCCCCATCATCCCATCCCTTGTTCCCGAGGCGGCAGGTGTCCTTCAGATCCATTCCAGCGCCTACCGCAATCCCCGTCAGTTGCCAGGGGGTGCAGTGCTGGTGGTCGGGGCCGGATCCTCAGGGACCCAGATCGCCGACGAGCTCGTCCAGGCGGGAAGACGGGTCTATCTCTCGGTCGGTCCGCATGAACGCCCGCCGCGGGCCTATCGTGGACTGGACTTTTGCTGGTGGCTGGGCGTTCTCGGCAAGTGGGACGCCGAGATCCGGGAAGCCGGCAAAGAGCATGTCACGATCGCGGTCAGCGGCGCCCATGGCGGCCAGACGGTCGACTTCCGGCGCCTTGCCGCGCGGGGCATGACGCTTGTCGGCCTGACCAAATCCTACACCAACGGTACGATGACCTTCGCGCCGGATCTTGCGGACAATATTGCGCGCGGTGATGCGAACTATTTGTCGCTGTTGGACGAAGCCGACGCCTATGCGGCCCGCAACGGCCTCGACCTTCCGTTCGAGCCCGAAGCGCGCCTGATCGAACCGGATCCGGAATGCGTGACCAATCCGATTCTCGAGCTGAACCTGCAGGAAGCCGGCGTGACCACGATCATCTGGGCAACAGGCTTTGCTGCCGACTATAGCTGGTTGAAGGTTGACGCCTTCGACGCGCAAGGCCGGCCTAAGCATCAGCGCGGTGTTTCCGCCGAGCCCGGGATCTATTTCCTCGGGCTGCCATGGCTGTCGCGAAGAGCGTCCAGCTTCATCTGGGGTGTGTGGCACGACGCCAAACATCTGGCGGACCGGATAGCCACGCAGCGCAAATACCTGGCCTACCATGCTGCCTCAAAGCGCCAGACCCCAATGCGCGCGGTCGAGATGCAACAGCAATAACCTGCTCATCGCCACGGCGATGCGCGCCTTCACGCAGGCGTTGTCCAGGGCAGCGGCCCTTTCGCCAGTTGCGTCACCTCGCGCCTGAAAAGCGGCGCATCAGCATCGCGCACCACCTCCAGCTCCTCGGCATAGCGGCGACCCGCGAATACCGCCGCCGCAATCGTGCCCGGCGCCGCGGCATCGCCAATCACCGTTATGGACTTGAGCGAAGCGCCTTCGGCCATCCGCGCCTTGACATCCTTGAGCAGCGCATTGTGCGGCAGACGCGCCGTAACCAGTACTGCTGCATCCGCTTCGATGCTCGTCAGCCGCCCGGTGAAGACGCAGGCCGCTTCCACAGCCTTCATGCCGATGGCCGCCAGGCCGTGCTGCGTGATGATCTTCACGCCCAACTGCAGAAGCCGGGCCTGGACGCGGAATTGCTCCATGGTGTTGCGCATCCAGTTGGACACGTCGGGAGCGGGCGTCACCAGCGTCACATCACGCCCTTCCGACACGAGCAATTCGGCAAGCACCCCTCCCATGTAATAGTGATCGTCGTCATAGACGACAACGCGCCTGCCGCGCGGCCGCGCGCCGCTCCACAGGTCATCGGGGGTCAGCACATCCGCGCCTTCCGCCACGGTCACGGGCTTCAGCAGATAGCGCGCCACGCCGTCCCGTCGCCATGTCGACCCCGTGGCGATCACCGCGTGATCGCAGCCGAAGGTGATTATATCGTCCGCGGTCAGGTCGCTCTCACGATAGACCGTGACATTCGAAAGCTTGTCGATCTGGCCCTCGCGATAGTCCGCCACACGGCCCCAGGCGGCGAGGCCCGGAAGCCGCCGTTCCTCGACCAATCTTCCCCCGAGCGACCGGGATTTTTCCGCCAGCGTCACCTCATAGCCGCGCCGGCCGAGCATCATGGCGGCTTCAAGGCCCGCGGGACCTCCGCCGACGACCAGGACCGAGGAACGCGACGTTGCGGGATTTATCCGCTCGGGATGCCAGCCGCGCCGCCATTCCTCGCCGAAGGACGGGTTCTGCGTGCAGCGGCTCGGGCTCATCGTGTGATCGCCCGCGACGCACATATTGCAGCCGATGCATTCGCGGATGTCGTCGATGCGGCCTTCCTTGATCTTGTTGGGCAGGTACGGATCGGCGATCGAAGGGCGCGCCGCGCCGATGAGATCGAGAATGCCGGAACGGATGAGCTTCACCATGTAGTCGGGCGAGGTGAGCCGGCCCACGCCGACGACAGGCTTGGAGGTGAGCGGCTTGATGCCGGTGATGAAAGGCTCCTGATACCCCTCCTCCGCGAAGCGCGACGTCTGGCTGTCATTGTCCCAGGTCGACAGCGTCAGGTCCCAGAGATCGGGAAGCTCCGCCAGATGCGCGATGATGTCGCGCGCTTCGGCGGCATGCAGACCTTCCTCGCCGAGAAGCTCGTCGACCGATATGCGGCAGGCAACCGCCATCCTGTCGCCGACCGCGTCCTTCGTGTCTTCGATCAGCTCCTTGAGCAGGCGCGCGCGGTTCTCGAGACTGCCACCATATTCGTCGCCGCGCGTGTTGAAGCGCCGCGACAGGAAGAACATGGCGCCGCCGAACAGCTTTCCGGCATAAACATAGACGAGGTCGTATCCTGCCCGCTTGCCGCGCAGCGCCGCGTTGCGGTGCCAGCGTCTGAGATTGCGGATATCGTCCTTGTCCATGGCGCGCGCCTGAACCGGATCATTGAGGATCGAGAAGACGGGGAGATCGACGGGCCCGATCGGGATCTCGCGCGAATAGAGATTGGGCGCATTCATGCCGTTATGGGCGAGTTGCAGGCCCGCGAGCGCGCCTTTCGCATGGGTGGCTTCGGCGATGCGCGCGAGCATCGCGACATCGCTTTCGTCCCAGTTGCGCAACTCGATGAAAGGGGCGATGTCGCCCGTCGGGTGGATCTCCACCTGCTCGCTGCAGACGACACCCCATCCCCCTTCCGCCTTCACCGCGCGCATCGTGGCGAGCGCGGTCGCATCACGGTAACCCATGCCGTTGCAATGCGGCACCTGGTAGAAGCGGTTTTTAGTTGTCACCGGTCCGATGCGGACCGGCTCGAAGAGTATGTCGTAGCGTGGATCGCGCATCACTACCCCCTCAATGCGTCTCGTCGATCTCGTCGCGAAGCTCGTTGATGATCCGGCGCTTGATCGCAATGAATTCCGGCTCGAGCATGATCTCAGGGTCACGCGGGCGCGGGATGTCGATCCGGATATCGGCCTTCACCTTGCCGGGCCGTGCCGTCATGACGATGACCCGGTCACCCAGCAGGATGGCTTCGTCGATATCATGGGTGACGAAGGCCACGGTTTTCTGGGCGTGTTCCCAGACCCGCAAAAGCAGCTTCTGCATGGCATGTCGCGTCTGACTGTCGAGCGCCCCGAAAGGTTCGTCCATCAACAGTATGTCGGGATCGTTGGCGAGAGCGCGGGCGATCGCCACGCGCTGCATCATGCCGCCCGACAGCTGCTTCGGAAAGTGATCGGCAAAGGCCGCGAGGCCGATCTCACCCAGATAGTAGTCGACGATCTTGTTTCGCTCGAGGGGAGCAACGCCCTTGCGCCGCAAGCCGTATTCGACATTGTTGCGCACCGTCAGCCAGGGGAAGAGCGTGTAGGCCTGGAAGACCATGCCGCGATCGGCGCCGGGCTCCGTCACCATCTTGCCGCCGGCATCGATGTGACCGGAAGTCGCTTCGGTGAGGCCAGCGGCTATGTAGAGGAGGCTCGATTTTCCGCAGCCCGACGGGCCGACGATGACCGTGAATTCGTTCGCCCGCACCTCGAAGGATATGCCATCCAGCGCCAGCACACTCTTGGCCCCTGCACCGTAGATGAGCGAAACGTTGCTGATCGACAGGCTGCCTTTCAATGCCCTCATGTCACGCCGCCCACGGCGCCAGCCGTCGCCTGAGGAAGCGGAAGAAGAGATCGGACACAAGGCCGAGCAGGCCGATCAGCACGATGGCCAGAAAGATCGTATCGACCTGGAAACCGCGCATGGCCTTGAGCGAGATGAAGCCGAGCCCGCTATTGGCCGCTACCAGCTCGGCAACCACCAGATAGGTCCAGGCCCATCCCATGGTGACGCGCAACGTGTTGATGATGCCGGGGAGCGCCGCCGGGAAGATCACGTGCCAAACCGCCTCGCTGCGCTTGGTACCGAGGGTATAACTGGCATTGAGCAGGTCGCGCGACACGGCGCGCGCTTCGTCCGAAATCATGACCAGCTGCGAAAAGAAAGTGCCGAAGAATATGACGGTGATGCGCTGCTCGATTCCGATGCCGATCCACAGGATGAACAGCGGCACCAGGGAGGTGACCGGCAAATAGCGGATGAAATTCACCATGGGTTCGAGCATCGCCTGCACGATCTTGTAGGTCCCCATATAGAGCCCAAGCGGCACCGAGATCGCAGCCGAAACAAGGAAGCCGAGCAGCACGACCTTGATGCTCGACCACATATGCACGAACAACGTACCATCGGACGCCAAGGCAATGCCGCGCCGGATGACCGCATCCGGAACCGGCAGGAACATGTCCGCAACGTAGCCGCCATAGGTGGCGAATGCCCAGAAGCCGAACACCAGGATCCAGATCACGGCGCCCGCGACCACGGCGGCCGATGCCGGGATTTCACCGAATGGGATCAGGAAAGTCTGAAGCAGGGAGCGCTTCTTGCTCATGGCTTTCACGGATGGCGAAATACGAAGCGGGTTCCGCGACGAACATCGCAGAACCCGCCCCAGTATGACCAGCTCTATTTCGAATTGATATAGGAAGTGTCGACCAGATCGGCATAGGTGATCGTCATCTTCATCTTCTGGAATCCGCCCCAGATCTTGTTGCCGAGCTCCATCAGATCCTTGGCCTCGCCCTTCTCCGGCGTGCCGAAGAATTCGATATTTCGAGGCTGGTCGTAGAAGCGCACGCCCTTAGCGGCTTCAGCAAAATCCTCGGGCTTCTCGAGATAGCCGCCGACACCCTTGGCCATGATGGCGTAGGCCTCGTCAGGATTGGTCTTGATGAATTCGACGGCTTTGTAGAATCCCTTGAGGAGAGCTTCGACATCCTTCGGGTTCTTCTGGATGTAGTCACATGTCAGCGCTACGACATCGACGATCAGGCCGGGTGTTTGCGAGGAATCGATCAGGACCTTTCCCTGCTTCTTCGTGCGTACCAGCGACAGATGCGGCTCCCAGGTCACCGCCGCGGGGATCTGGCCTGCGATGAACGCCGCAGCGGCATCGTCGGCCGTCATGTTCGTTATCTGCAGGTCGGTTTCTTTCATGTCTTCGCGTGTCAGCAGGATATTGAACCAGAATTGCGAGACCGAACCTTCATTCATGCCGACCTGCTGGCCTTTGAGGTCCTTGAGGGAATTGACGCCCTCACGCACGAGCACGCCATCACCGCCATGACTGTCATCCAGCGCCAGCACGGCCTTGAAGCAGAATTGCGGCGAGCGGTACTTCATGATCTCGTCGATGGTCGATGCATTGCCGTCGAGCTCGCCCGCGGCAATAGCGGCCATGTAAAGTGCGGCATCCTCGATGATGCGAAGATCGACATCGAGCCCGTTCTCTTTGAAGAAGCCTTTGTCCCGCGCCAGGAACAGGGGACCATAGCCAACCCACGTGGTCATGCCGAGGCGCATGTTTCCGGCCTCGGCCGTGGCCAGCATCGAAAGGCCCGCAACCGCCGACAGCGCCGCGAGCCCTATCTTGTGCATGATTGCTTTCAACATTTTCGTTTCCTCCTCCTTGTTTCTTGTAGAGACGGTTCGATCGTTGGCGTATCGGCAACGACCGCAGGCTTTGATTTGCCTTTCGATTTGCCCTCAGACGAAGCACGATAGCTGTCGCCACAGGGTGCGCCAGCGCCAAAGTCAGAGGTCGTATTATAGGTCATCCATGACTTGGATTTCCCTCCCCGTGGCGGACTTCGCCGCTTAAGCCCAGTGTCACGCAGGGACGGCCTTATGAAAATTATGCCTTACTGAAGCATTGATTAGCCTTTGCCTATCCAACCCGATCCCCTTGCAACACGAGCAGCCGCAGCCTGCGGCATAACACCAGCGACCCCGTGGCATCACTATCAAGATATTGATATAATTGTAAAAAATGAATCCTCATCGATCAGTTGTCTAGGACATGAAGAGGCTCAACCTATGCTCATCGCCGTCTGCCATTGTGGCGACGTCAAGCTCACGGTCCCGCAAAGCCCTCGCAGCCTTACCGCCTGCGATTGCTCGATCTGCCGGCGATATGGCGCTTTATGGGCTTACTACAAAGCTGCAAACGTGAAGGTCGCCGCCAGGGGAAAGGCGCTCGACAAGTATATGTGGGGCCGGAAGATCCGCCGCTTCGTTCGATGCTCGCATTGCGGCACGGTCATGTACTACGAGTATGCTTCGCCGCGCCGCGAGAAACACATCGCCGTCAATGCCCGCAATTTCGAACCGAGCATCCTGGGGACCATACGAATTCGCAGCATCGATGGTGGGCCGCCGCGAGCAAAATGGTACCGGCACGGCGCGCTCTGATCTACTCCGCCGCTTCCGCCGCCTCGTCGTCATCGGCGCGCGGATGGAGCGCCTGCTCCTTCTTCAGCTCCTCGGCCACCAGGAAAGACAGTTCCAGCGCCTGCGCCGCATTGAGGCGCGGGTCGCAGAACGTGTGGTAGCGGTCGTTGAGGTCCTCGTCCGACAGCGCGCGCACGCCGCCCGTGCATTCGGTGACGTCCTTGCCGGTCATCTCGACATGGATGCCGCCGGCATGGGTGCCTTCGGCCTGATGCACCGCCATGAAGCGGCGCAACTCGGTGAGCACCTGGTCGAAGGGCCTGGTCTTGTAGCCCGAGCGCGACTTGATGGTGTTGCCATGCATCGGATCGCAGGACCACACGACGATGCGGCCCTCGCGCTTCACCGCGCGGATGAGTTCGGGCAGATGCTTGTCGACCTTGTCGGCGCCGAAGCGGGTGATGAGCGTCATCCTGCCCGATTCATTGTCGGGATTGAGCAGGTCGATCAGCCGGATCAGATCGTCGGGTGTCAGCGACGGCCCGCATTTGAGACCGATCGGGTTCTTCACGCCGCGGCAGAACTCGACATGGGCATGGTCGGGCTGGCGGGTGCGGTCGCCGACCCACAGCATATGGCCCGACGTCGCGTACCAGTCGCCGCTCGTCGAATCGATGCGGGTCAGCGCCTGCTCGTAACCCAGGAGCAGCGCCTCGTGGCTGGTGAAGAACTCGGTCGAGCGCAGTTGCGGCGCGGTGTCGGGATTGATGCCGCAGGCGCGCATGAAGCCCAAGGCCTCGGTGATACGGTCGGCCAGCGCCTGATAGCGCTCCCAGGCCGGTCCGTCCTTCAGGAAACCGAGCGTCCATTTGTGGACATGCTCGAGATTGGCATAGCCGCCCTGGGCGAACGCGCGGAGCAAATTCAAGGTAGCCGCCGACTGCCGATAGGCCATGATCTGGCGCTCGGGATCGGGGCGGCGCGCTTCCGGCGTGCCGGCGAAATCATTGACGATGTCGCCGCGATAGATCGGGAGCTCGCGCCCGTTCACCGTCTCGGTCGGCTGGGTGCGGGGCTTGGCGAACTGTCCGGCGATGCGGCCGACCTTCACCACCGGCTGGCCGCCGGCGAAGGTCAGGATGACCGCCATCTGCAGGAAGACGCGGAAGAAATCGCGGATATTGTCGGCGGAATGCTCGGCGAAGCTTTCGGCACAGTCGCCGCCCTGGAGCAGGAAACCCTTGCCTTCCGAGACCTTGGCGAGCTTGCGCTTGAGTTTCCGGGCCTCGCCGGCAAAAACCAGCGGCGGATAGCCCGCAAGCTGCTTCTCGACCTCCGCGAGCTTGGCAAGATCGTCATAAACGGGCAGCTGCATGACCGGCAGATTGCGCCATGCGCCAGGTGTCCAGGCCTTCGCCATAATTCTCAACTCCACTTAACCCCTCGGAAATCCCGCCCGAGGGCCCGCGGCTTATACACAGCCTGGCGGCCTCGCGCCAGTTTTGCGTAGCCTTGCCAAAGATCATTAAACCTTCTCCGGCATAATTGCCAAAGCGACAAGCCGCAGTCCCAATATGAAAGACATTTTCGTTCAATCTCAATGGGATACGCTCCTGGTTTATTTTCAGCAGGGGCGTCCGCCGCTATGGATGCTGCTGGCCATCGTCAATGGCGGGTTCCTGCTCTTCTGGCTCTATGCGAAAATCGTCAAGGATCGGCCGCTCCGGCCCGCCACGGTCCACTTCATGCGCGTGCTGTTCCTGACCCTCAACGTGGCGGTCATCTTTCGCGATGACACGCTGAGAGCCGTGCGCCCGTTTCTCAAGTATTTTATCTGAATTCCGTCTCGAGCAGGCGGCGGAAGGCCGCTTCCGCGGAGATGTAAGGCTCCTGGCGCGCCACGCTCCAATAGGTCAGCTGCTCGATCTTGATCGGCATGCCCGTCACCGCGCAAATCACGTGATCGCCTTCGCTCAGCACCTGGAAGTCGGCGTCGAGATAGCGGATCTTCGCCTGGCGGCCGCGCGGGAGGAAGGATTCGTGCCTGTTCATGTCCTCATCAATTAGCCTGCCGATCCTGTCAGAACAATGACCCTTGCCCGCCCTCACGCGTTTTTGCGGCCTTGGGCGGAGGCGGCGGACCGCTGGCCTGGGCGGCGATCTCGCCGTCCTGGAATTCGATGCGCAATTCCTGTCCGGGTTTGACTTGCGATGCGGCGTGCAAGGGTATGCGCACCTCATTGCGAATCAGCGCATAGCCGCGCTGCAGGACGGACTTGTAGGAGAGCGACGCCAGGAGCTTGGCGTTGGCGTTGAGCATCGTGCGGCGCTGCTCGACGGCACGGCGCAGATCGCGATTGAGCTGCGCGCCATGGCGCGCCAGGAGGCGCGACTGCTCGGCGAGATTGCGCCTGAGCGAAACCGGCGTCAGACGCGCCGACCAGCCTTCGAAATCGCGCCGGTGCAGCAAGGTGTTCCGGGCGAGCGCCGCCTTGAGGCGTCCCGAGGTGTTGTCGAAGCGCTGGCGCGCCAGAGCCAGTATGTCGTCGGGACGCGGCAAAGCGCGGGCGGCCGCCCTGACGCGCGTGCGCCGCTCATCCATCAGCCGCCTGGCGCCGCGCTCGTGGCGGGCCGAGAACGAGGCGATTTGCGCCAGGAGATCGGCGCGCACCGGCACGGCGCGCTCGGCGGCGGCCGTCGGCGTCGGCGCGCGCATATCGGCGACATGATCGATGAGCGTCCAATCGGTCTCGTGCCCGACCGCCGATATCAGGGGGATGGTGCTTTCCGCCGCGGCGCGCACGACGATCTCCTCGTTGAAGCCCCACAGGTCCTCGAGGCTGCCGCCGCCCCTCGCCACGATGAGAAGATCGGGCTTCCGCGCCATGGCGTTGAAGCCCCTGATGGCGGCCGCCACTTCCGCGGCCGAGGTCTCGCCTTGCACCCGGACCGGCCATACCATCACGTGGCGCGGAAAGCGGTCATTGAGGCGATGCAGGATGTCGCGGATGACGGCACCCGTCGGCGAGGTCACGACGCCGATGAGGCGCGGCAAAAAGGGTATGGCTTTCTTGCGTTCGGAATCGAACAGGCCTTCGGCGGCAAGCTTGCGGCGGCGCTCCTCGAGCAGCGCCATCAAGGCGCCGGCACCGGCGGGCTCGAGATGGTCGACGATGATCTGATAGGAGGACTTGCCCGGATAGGAGGTGATCTTGCCGGTGGCGATCACTTCCAGGCCTTCCTGGAGCTTGGATTTGAGCCGCATGAAGGCGCTGCGCCAGATCACGGCGTCGATGCGCGCGCCCTGGTCCTTCAGGCTGAAATAGCAGTGGCCCGAGGAATGGGCTCCTCGAAAACCCGAAATTTCCCCGCGCACCCGCACATGCCCGAATGAGTCTTCGAGCGTGCGCTTGAGCGCGAAGGAAATCTCGGAGACGGTGAATTCGGCGACATTGGCTTTCTGCGCCTCCCGAATCTCACCGGTATCGGGGTCATGGTCGATCATGACCCGACACTTGCCGGGTCACGAAGCCATGTCAATCATGATAGTTGCCTAACGGCACGGCACGGTTTCACCTTCATAGCTGACATATGTGCCGGTATCAGGATCGAAGGAGCGATACTTGGCCGAGCAATAGGCCACCCAATCTTCGCTGCCGACTTCCGGACGCTCGCTGACGACGACGTGCTGGGTCCGGTAATTCGAGACCACGGTGGGCTCGGCGCGGTACTGCTTGATCACGGCGCGCGCCCGCGGCACATAAGCGACACGATCACGATCCATGCATTCGCTATAGGCTTCGTTGTAAATGCGGCGATAGCGATGATCTGCGCCGGCGCCACCGGTGAACACCGTATCGAGCGTGCCGATGACGACGCCGTCGATCAATCCGCGACGCGGCGCCTCGGACGCTGCAACGTCACGCGCATAGGCCGAGCAGGACGCTGGTCCCGCATTGGCGCTGGAAACAGGAAGGAGAGCGCCCAACGCAATAAGCGCCGCCGCGCCGAGCATAGGCTTGACTAGAGGTCGCTTGAACATTTTGTTCCTCCATTGGAAACGCCATCCCGTATGAGCTAACGGTGGCTGCTCCCTCCTGTTCCGACAAATTGAACTTTGCACGGAAGATGAATCTCGCCATAGGACAAGGGCCACAAGGATGCCCCAATGACGCCACTCAATCTTCTTCTTCTCGGTTCCGGCGGTCGCGAGCACGCTCTCGCCTGGGCCATTTCCGCAAGCCCGCTTTTGGGTGATTTCTATTGCGCACCTGGCAATCCCGGCATCGCGCAACATGCCACATGTGTGGCGATCGATATCACCGACCATCAGGCGGTAATGTCGTTTTGTCGCACGCAACGAATTGATTTCGTGGTGGTGGGACCGGAAGCGCCTTTGGTGGCTGGCATTGCGGATGACCTTGAGGCAGCCGGGATCAAGGTCTTCGGTCCATCCAAGGCCGCGGCCCAGCTCGAAGGCTCGAAAGGGTTCACCAAGGATTTCTGCGCCGAGTTCGATATCCCGACGGCAAGCTACGGCCGCTTCACCGATCGCGCGGAAGCGATAGCTTATGTGAAGGTGCAAGGCGCGCCGATCGTGATCAAGGCCGACGGGCTTGCTGCCGGCAAGGGCGTCACCGTCGCCATGACGACGGAGGAAGCGCTCAAGGCCATCGATGATATCTTCGCCGGCCAGTTCGGCGCGGCCGAATGCGTGGTCGAGGAATTCCTGGAAGGCGAGGAGGCGAGCTTCTTCGCCCTCTGTGACGGCGAGCATGCGGTAGCGCTGGCGGCGGCGCAGGATCACAAGCGCGTCGGCGACGGCGACACCGGGCCCAATACCGGCGGCATGGGCGCCTATTCGCCCGCCCCTATCATGACGCCCGAGATGAGCGAGCGCGTCATGGCCGAGATCATCCGGCCGACGGTCGCCGGCATGCACAAGCGCGGGCATCCCTTCAAGGGCGTGCTGTTCGCCGGCCTGATGATCGGCAAAAGCGGGCCCAAGCTCATCGAATACAATGTCCGCTTCGGCGATCCGGAATGCCAGGTGCTGATGCTCAGGCTCAAGGACGACCTCCTGACGCTTCTCCTGGCCGCCGCCGACGGCACGCTCGACAAGGTCTCGGTGCGCTGGCGCAACGAGGCGGCGCTCAGCGTCGTCATGGCGACAAAGGGCTATCCCGGCGCCTATGGGAAAGGCAGCGAGATCCGCAATCTCGACGCGGCCGCGCACGGAGACGACGTCGAGATCTTTCACGCCGGTACGGCGCTGAAGGACGGCAAGCTCATCGCCAATGGCGGCCGCGTCCTCAATGTGTCGGCGCTCGGCCGCACGGTCGCCGAAGCGCAGACCCGCGCCTATCAGGCGGTCGATCTCATCGATTGGCCGGAAGGCTTCTGCCGCCGCGACATCGGCTGGCGGGCGTCGTAACATGGCGGCAGTGACAATCTAACGGAGGCGGAGTTGCCGCTCAGTGGCGAATTCGTTGATTGGCTGATCGAGACGGCGATCGGTGAGAAGACTGTGGCTGAGCTGCATCGCGAGCTCTGCGACAAGCTTGTCAGCCTCGGTTTTCCGCTGTGGCGCTCGTCGCTCGGCCTTGAATTGCTGAACCCCGAGATCGAGGGCTCGCAGTTTCGCTGGGTGGAGCATGAAACGAAGATGCTTACCGTGCCGCGCGGCAGCTATGATCTATCGGACTATGACAACAGCCCGGCGAAGGTCGTGGATGATACGCGCAAGCCCTATCGCCGCCGCCTCGACGCGCCGATCGGCGACATGCCGCTCCTCGAAGATCTGCGCCAGGCGGGCGCCACCGACTACTATATCGTGCCCCTGGCCTTCATCGACCAGCAGCGGACGGCCCATGTTTCCTTCGCCACACAAAGGCCGGGCGGCTTCACCGATGAGGAGATCACCGACCTCACCCGTGCCGCCTTGCTCCTGACCCCCTATGCCGAAAGGCGCGTGCTCAAGAAGATCGCCGTTGACCTCCTCACCACCTATGTCGGGCGCCGCAGCGCCATGAAGGTCTATGACGGCGCGCTCGACCGCGGCAAGGCCGAGATCATCACCGCGACGATCCTGATCGCCGACTTGCGGGGCTTCACGCGCTATTCGGACACGCATCAGATCGACAATGTGCTTTCGACATTGAACGACTTCTTCGACGCGCTGGTGGCGGCGATCGAACCGCATGGCGGCGAGGTCCTGAAATTCATCGGTGATGCCCTGCTCGCGATATTCCCGGCCGCCGACAAGCAGGCACTGCCCTGCGCGCCGGCCATCGCCGCCGCCCTCGACACGAGACGGCGGATAGCGGCGCTCAATGCGGAGCGCGCCAAGGCCGGCCGCACCTTGCTTAAATTCGGCCTGGCGCTGAATGTCGGCGAAATCGCCTATGGCAATATCGGCAGCAAGACCAGGCTCGACTTCACAGCCATCGGCCCCGTCATCAACCATACCAGCCGGCTCTTGGAAATCGCCAAGAAGCGCAACTGCGACATCGTCATTTCCGAGAATTTCGTGCGCGCGGCCGGCCGCGAATTCCCAAGCCTCGGCCTTCACAAACTGCGCGACGTGTCGGGCGAACAGCAGGTCTATTCTCTAGCGGAGGATGCTTGAGTCACGTAGGGTCAGGGCTTGGCGATAAGCCGACATTGCTCGACTTCCGCGCGCTTCCATATTGATTAAGCGCGAGTGTCGGATTAGGATTGAACCTCTCCCAAGGGAAGAGGGGCGATATTGATTTCACGTCGCACATTGGTGATGTCCGCGCTTGCCGCCGGGGTCCTTCCCGGTTGCCAACCGCGGGGGGACCTTTTGGATGAGCCGCACCCCGTCTTCGAATCCGATGTTCGGGAAATTCCCCAAGAGTTCCGTCGGCAGACTGTAGACTATGAAACGAAAGAGCCGCCGAGCACTGTGGTCGTGGATACCAAGCGTTGCTACCTTTTTCATGTGCAGGAGGGTGGGAAAGCAACGCGCTACGGCGTCGGCGTGGGGAAGGCAGGCAGGACCTGGTATGGCGCGGCCGAGATCAAGCGCAAAGAAAAATGGCCGGTTTGGGTGCCCACGCCGGAGCACATAGCGGAGCATCCGAAAATCGTTAAGTGGATTCATGGCATGCCCGGCGGCAAGAACAATCCGATGGGTGCACGCGCCCTGTATCTCTATCAGGGTGATGTCGATACGGTCATCCGCATTCATGGGGCGTACAAGCCTGACCTCATCGGAAAGAGAAGCACGGCGGGGTGCATCAGTCTTCTGAATATCGAGGTGATCCATCTCTATGATCGTGTGGAGCTTGGAACGCGGGTGGTGATCCTCCCGCCTGACGTCTGATAGGCTCACCCTGCTTTCGCCCGGCAGCAGACAAACGTGCGTGATCTAGTCTCAGCATGCGACTTTCGAGCGATTTTGCCGATTGGCTGATCAAGACGGCGACCAGCGAGATGACGGTCGCCGATCTGCACCGGCTGTTGTGCGAGAAGCTGGTCAGTCTCGGCCTGCCGCTCTGGCGTTCCTCGCTCGGTCTCGAGATGCTCGATCCCGAAATCGACGGATCGCAGATTCGCTGGCTCGCGCATGAAGTCTCGACCCGCTTCATGCCGCGCGGCACCGATTATGGCGGCAGTCCGGGCCCGATCGTCGATGAGACGGGTCAGCCCTATCGCAGAAGGCTCGATGCGCCGGCTGACGATATGCCGTTCCTCGAAGACTTGCGGCAAATGGGCGCCACCGATTACTACATAGCCCCGCTGCATTTTCTCGACCGTCAACGGGTCGCCAATATCTCGTTCGCCACGCTGAAGCCCGGAGGCTTCACGGAACGCGAGATCGCGCTGCTCGATGAAGCCACCCTCCTCTTCGCACCCTGCGCCGAGCGCTATGTGTTGAGGAAGATCGCCATCGACCTCCTCACCACCTATGTCGGGCGGCGCAGCGCCGCCCGGATCTATGACGGCGCGGTCGAGCGCGGACGCCCCGAGATGATCACCGCGACGATCCTGATCGCCGACATGAGGGGCTTCACGCGCTATTCCGAAACACAACCGATGGCGAATGTGCTGGCGACGCTCAACGACTTCTTCGACGCGCTGGTGGCGGCGATCGAACCCAAGGGCGGCGAGGTCCTCAAATTCATCGGCGATGCGCTGCTCGCGATCTTCCCGGCTGGTGAAGGAGAAGCCTTGCCCTATGCTGCGACGCTCGATGCCGCCCTCGATGCGAGGCGAAGGATCGCCGCGCTCAATGACGAACGACCGAAGGCGCAGCTCGCGCCGCTTAAGTTCCATCTTGCCCTCGGTGCGGGCGAGATCGCCTATGGCAATATCGGCAGCCGCAAACGCCTCGACTTCACCGCCATCGGCCCCGCCGTCAACGCGACCAGCCGCCTGCTCGAGATCGCCAAGACGCTCGACCAGGACATCGTCATTTCGGAGGCCTTTGCGAAGGGCTCGGCATCGGCCTTCGTGAGCCTCGGCGCGCATGAATTGCGCGACATTGCCGGTATGCAGGAGATCTTCAGCGTCGCGCGAGAGGCTTGAGCCGCACGCCTGGTTCGGCCAAGAATAGGATCAGTCCAGTCTCGAGGAGCGTTGCCGATGTCGGATCTCTTTCCCCATACACGCGAGCATCGCGTCGATACCGGCGGCGCCGAAATCTTCGCCCGCATCGGCGGCAGCGGGCCGCCGCTGCTTCTCCTCCACGGCTATCCGCAGACCCATTCGATGTGGCATAGGGTGGCGCCTCGGCTCATGGAAAGCTACAGTTGCGTCATAGCCGATCTCAGGGGCTATGGCTTCTCGTCCTGCCCTGCCAACAGCGCCGACAACCGGCCCTATTCCAAGCGTGTGATGGCCGAAGATATGATCGCCTTGATGCGCGGCCTGGGTCATGAGCGCTTTGCGATCCTGGGCCATGACCGCGGAGCGCGCGTCGCCTATCGGCTGGCGCTCGATCACCCTGAGACCGTCACCGGCCTCGCCCTTCTCGACATCATGACGACATTCGACATGTGGCATAATTTCTCCGTGACGATGGCGATGAAGACCTATCACTGGCTGTTCCTGGCGCAGCCGCACCCTTTGCCGGAGATGCTCATCGAGACGGCGCCCATCGGCTTTCTCGACTACACCATGGCGCGCTGGACCAAGGCGAAGGACCTGAGCGCCTTCGATCCCCGGGCGCTCGCCGAATATCGCCTGCATTTCTCGACCCCCGAGCATGTCCAAGCGACCTGCAACGACTATCGCGCCGGCCAGACCTGCGATCTGGCCGATGACGAGGCCGACCGGGCCCAGGGCCGCAAGATCGACTGCCCGCTCCTGGTGCTGTGGGGCGATACCGGTATTCCGACCCAGATGACCGGCCTCGATTCCGTTTGGTCGGGCTGGGCCAGATCGGTCACGACGGGCGTGGTCCCGGGCGGACATTTCCTGCCAGAGGAGAATCCGCAGGCCACCCTCGATCACCTTCTGCCCTTCCTCGCCAAGGCCAGCAAGACGTGACGGCGCAGAAGCTCGATCGCCAGGAGGCGTTTTCCGGCACGCGCCCGGCGGGCGACATTCCCGACCGCCTCCTTCCCTATCTCGCGGTCCATATTCCGGGCTTTCGCGGGCCGGTCGCCGTCGAGCAGTTCAAGGGCGGACAGTCGAACCCGACCTATCTCATCACCACGGCCTCCGGCCGCTATGTCCTCAGGCGCAAGCCGCAGGGTTCGCTCCTGCCCTCGGCCCATGCCATCGACCGCGAATACCGGGTGACATCGGCGCTCGCGGCGGAAGGGTTTCCGGTGGCGCGCCCGCTTCATTATTGCACCGATGAAAGCGTCATCGGCACGGCATTCTTCGTGATGGAGCATGTCGCGGGCCGGGTATTCTGGGAGCCCTGGGCGCCGGGCCTCACCGCGGAAGAACGGAGCAGGCTCTTCGCCTCCCTAAACCGGACCATCGCACGCTTGCACAGCATCGATCCGGCGCGCACCGGGCTTGCCGATTTCGGCAAGCCGGAGGACTATGTCGCCCGCCAGATCAAGCGCTGGTCGGAGCAGTATCGCGCCTCGGCGACGGAACGGATCGCGGCGATGGAGCGGCTCATGGAATGGCTGCCCGGGGCCTGCCCCAGGCAGTCGGGCGCGGCCATCGTGCATGGCGATTTCCGCCTCGACAATTGCATTATCGCTGCCGACGAGCCCCAGGTCGCTGCGGTGCTCGACTGGGAGCTCGCGACCCTTGGCGATCCCCTCGCCGATTACACCTATCATCTCATGATGTGGTTCATGCCGAAATCGGAGCGCGGGGCGGGTGTGGGCTCGCTCCTCGGCCATGAGCACGACCCTGGAATTCCCGGGATCGACGCCTATATCGAGGAATATTGCTCCCTCACGAGCCGCGACGGCATTCCCGATCTCAATGTCTATCTTGCTTATAATTTCTTCCGCATCGCCGCCATCCTGCAGGGCATTGTCGGGCGCGTGCGCGACGGCACGGCCGCCAATCGCAATGCCGCCCTCATGGCGAGCGAAGTCCGTCCTCTGGCCGAGACGGCCTTACGCTTCGCGGAAAAGGCCGGCACATGAGCGCACCTAGAATAGGTCTGGCGCTCGGCGGCGGTGCGGCGCGCGGTCTCGCCCACATCCCCATGCTCGAAGTCTTCGACGAGATGGGGATCAAGCCCGCCGTCATCGCCGGCTGCAGCTTCGGCGCTTTGGTGGGGGCCGCCTATGCGTCCGGCATTCCCGCCAAGGACATCGGCGATCATGCCCGCCATATCCTCGCCAACCGGGTGCAGGCCGCCAAATATCTGTTCGGCGTCAAAGGGGCGCGGCTGCGCGACCTCCTGCAACGAAAGAGCCTCACCTCGCTCCTGATCGATGGCGAGCAGCTCACCAGCTTCATCTTTCCCGACGGTGTCGCCAAGCATGTCGAGGACGCCGAGATCCCGCTCAAGATCGTAACCACCGATTTCGCCGAGCGGCGCGAGCACGTCATCTCCTCGGGGCCGATGTGCCGGGCTGTCGCCGCCTCGATCGCCATACCGGGCCTCATTTCGGCGCCCACCATCGACGGCCGGCTCTATGTCGATGGCGGCATCACCAACCCGGTGCCTTTCGACCATGTCCGGCCGGGCAGCGATCTCGTCGTCGCCATCGACGTGACCGGGCGCCTGCGCCAGCCGCGCCGCGCCCATCACAGCAATATGGAGCTCGCCGTCGGCTCGATGCTGATCATGTTCCATCAGATCGCCGTGCTGCGCCGGCAGCAGAACCCGCCCGACATCTATATCAACCCGCCGATCGAAGGCTTCATGGCCAACGACTTCTTCCGCATCTCGGAAATGATCGAGGCGGCGTCGAAGGCCAAGGACGAGCTCAAGCGGGCGCTGGAATTGCGAATCGAAAGAATCACTTAGGACGATCCGCTCAGAGAGTGATTCAAGCCGGACCCGAGCCTCGCGCTACATCGCCCGGCGCGAGCGGTCCTCTTCGACGAAATCAATGCCGGTGCGCTTGCGGATATCGTCGAGGCGCTCCGCTTCGGCCTCGCCGGTCAGGATGCCGAAATCCTTGAGCTTGCCGGTATCGACCTTGCTCAAGCCGATGGCGTGGGTGAAGTCGGTGACCGTGATGCTGCCCGCTTCGAGCTTGACCTGGAGCTCGCGGCTCACCCCGATATGGATTCTCACGATCCTGGTCATGACACAGCACCGCTTTCAGCACCTGGCACGCGAACGAGGCCGGCGCCGAAATCGGCGGCGGGGCCCAGCGTCTGAGCGCTGATCTTCAGTCTATCCCAGAGTTCGCTCGCCGTCATCTTCGGCGTGTGCTCGAGCCACAGAGCGGCGATGCCAGCAATGTGCGGGGTGGCCATGGAGGTTCCCGCATAGGCCTCATAGCCCCCGCCCGGCGCGGCCGAATAGATATTGACCCCGGGCCCGGTCAGGTCGACGGCGCCGATGCCGTCCATCTCGGCCGAGCTGAAGCGCGCCACCGCGAGCGCCTGGTCGCAGGCGGCCACCGCCAGGACCGAGGGACAGGCGGCCGGATTGCCGACCGGGGCCGTCATCGCCGGCCGGTCGCTGTCATTGCCGGCGGCGGCCACGATGATCGTGCCCGGATCGGCCTGCAAGGCGCGCTCGGCGATACGCTCATAGAGCGGGCTATAGGGCTCATCCACCGCGCGCTTCGAGCCGAGGCTCATCGAGATGATGCGCGCCTTCTGCTCGATCGCCCATTGGATGGCATTGATGATCCCATCATCGAAGCCCTCGCCTTCGCTGTTGAGGACCTTGCCGACCAGGAGCGTGACGCCGGGCGCCACGCCATAGCGTCGCCCGGAAGCACTTTCGCTGGGGCCCGCCAGCGTGCCCGCCACGTGAGTGCCATGGCCGTTGCTGTCCTGGACCGCTTCCCCCGTCACGAAGGATCGCAAATTCTTGCGCACGAGGCGCCCTTGAAAATCGGGATGATCGAGATCGATGCCGGTGTCGAGCACCGCGACGCGCACGCCTTTGCCGGTGAGCTTCGCTTGCGGAGTGATGCCGATCGCCTGGAGCCCCCAGGTCAAGGTCGCCGTGTCCTCGAAGCGGGCCTCGGGGCGGACCTCGCCTGGGCCGCGCCTCGGGCGCGGAACGGTACGCCTGAGATTGGGCAGGACCGCCTCGACCTCGTCCAGCCGCGCAATGCGGGCGACTTGCTCGGGCCGCGCGCGGATGACGGCCACGCCCAGGAGCTGGAACAGGGTCGCTTCGACGCCCGCCTCATTGGCGAATTGCGCCGTCTGCGGCCGCTGCGCCTTGGCCGTTGCCCGCGCGCTCTTGAGGCCGATCCTGCGGCAGAGCGCCGTCATGCCGGTCTTGCCGGGCTTGCGAAACAACACGATGTGGATGTCGGGCGATGAAGCTTGCGGCATCGTTCAATCCTCGCGGGTGGGCAGAAGGACGTGCGCACAACAAACGCGAAAGAGACCGGACGGTCAAGGAACCGCAACGTCAAGGCGCAAGGCCGCCGCGATGGAATCACGAATCAAACGAATCACTTGGACCAGACGTCTGAGAAAGCGATTCAAGGTGGCGACGGTGCACCCTATTTACGGCGCTCCTGGAAGAACGCCCGAAGCAGCTTCTGCCCCCGCGCCTCGCTCAAGCCGCCATAGACCTCGGGGGCGTGATGGCAGGTGGGCTGGTTGAAGAACCGCGCCCCATGCTCGACGCCGCCCATCTTTTCGTCGCCCGCGGCAAAATAGAGCCGCCTTATGCGGGCGAAGGAGATGGCGGCGGCGCACATGGCGCAAGGCTCGAGCGTCACATAAAGATCGCAGCCCGCGAGCCTTTCGCTGCCGAGCCTCGCCGCGGCGTCGCGAATGGCGAGAAGCTCGGCATGGGCCGTCGGATCTTTGAGCTCGATCGTGCGATTTCCGGCTTTTGCCATCACATTGCCCGACTGATCGACAATGACACAGCCAATGGGGACTTCGCCGCGCCCGCCGGCTGATTCGGCCTCGGCAAAAGCCAGCGACATCGGATCTGGCGGTTGATCGTGCTTCATGCTTGCCCCACAAGACGCGAAAGGTGTCAGATGGTCAAGGAAAGCGCCTTTGAGGGGGAACGCATCGCCAAGGCGATCGCCAGGGCCGGCCTGTGCTCCAGGCGCGATGCCGAGCGGCTGATCACCGAAGGACGTGTCAGGCTCAATGGCAAGGTCCTCGCCTCGCCCGCCATCAATGTCACACCTCAGGACGTGGTCCTGGTCGACGGCAAGCCCTTGCCGCAGAAGGAGTCGAGCCGGCTGTGGCGCTACCACAAGCCCGCCGGGCTGGTGACCAGCCACAAGGATCCCGAAGGCCGGCGCACCGTCTTCGATGCCTTGCGCGAGCAATTGCCGCGAGTGATCTCGATCGGCCGGCTCGACATCAATACCGAGGGCCTGCTGCTCCTGACCAATGACGGGGAGCTCGCCCGGCTCCTCGAGCTGCCGGCGACCGGCTGGGTCAGGCGCTATCGGGTGCGCGCCTATGGCCGGCCCGATCCTGAGGCGCTCGACAAGCTCAAGGGCGGTGTCACCATCGAGGGCGTGCATTACGGGCCGATCGAGGCAGAGATCGACAAGATGCAGGGCGACAATGCCTGGCTCACCATCGCCATCCGCGAGGGCAAGAACCGCGAGGTGAAGAAGATCTGCGAGTATCTGGGACTCCAGGTCAATCGGCTGATCCGCACTTCCTTCGGTCCCTTCCAGCTCGGCGAGCTCGAACGCGGCCAAGTGGCGGAAGTGCCGGCGCGCGTGCTCAGCGAACAACTGGGACGGAAGGTTTCCGCACCCGCGCCAAAGCCCGAGCAGCGCCGGACCGAGGCCAAGACGGCAAACCGCGGCCGGGCTTGATTGTGCCACCCATTGTGCTATGGGCCCGCCCATGAAACTGAAACCCGCCATCACGCAACAAACGTCCGGCAACAACCGGCGTGCGCTCCCTTGCGCGTGATGACGAGGACCATCCTTTAAGATTTCCCCATCCCGCTTCAGTGCCCGCCTTTCAACCCGGCGGGGCTTTTTCATGAGTCATGACCTCCCCGCTTTGATTTTCAGGAGAGTTCGATGACTGACCTTGCAAGCCTTTTTCCCATTTTCATCAAGTCCATGGGCTTCGGCCTCGCGGTCGCGGCCCCGGTCGGACCGATGAGCATCCTGTGCATGCGCCGCAGCCTCACGATCGGCTGGCGTCATGGCCTCGCGACCGGTTTCGGCATCGCCGCGGGCGACGGGCTCTATGCCGCCGTCGCGGCGCTCGGCCTCACCGGCATCTCGGCCTTCATGCTGGCCTATGACCGGCCGCTGCATCTCGCGGCCGGCCTCTTCCTGCTCTATCTCGGGCTCAAGACCTTCTGGCGCAACGGTGACGACGGCGCCCCGGCCGCTATGCCCACTGCCGCCTCGACGGGGCGCGCCTTCTGGGGCTCGCTGCTGCTCACCCTTACCAATCCCCCGACCATCATCATGTTCGCCGCGATCTTCGCGGCGCTGGCGCCGAAAGCGGGCTTCGAGCCGGTGAGCGCTTTGGCGACGGTCGGCGGCGTCACCTTGGGCTCGCTCCTCTGGTGGTGCTTCATCGTCGCCTGCGTGACGGCCTTCCGCCATGCGCTCGGGCGGCGGGTCCGGCTGTGGATCGACCGCCTGGCGGGGAGCTTCCTCGTCTTCTTCGGCATAGCCGAAATCCGCCGCAGCCTGTAGGAACCGCCCTCATGCGCATCGTCGGCGGAAAATTCAAAGGTCACGGCCTCCAAGGCCCCAAGAGGCAAGCGACGCGGCCGACATCCGACCGCGTCAGGGAAGCGATCTTCAACATCCTGGCGCATGGGATTCAGGATTTCACGATCGAGGGGGCCCGCGTCCTCGACCTCTTTGCCGGCACCGGGGCGATGGGGCTCGAGGCCCTGTCGCGCGGCGCCAGATTCTGCCAGTTCGTCGATGACTCGGCCGAGGCGCGCGGCATCATCCGGCGCAATGCCGATGCGCTCGGCGTCATCGGCCAATGCAAGATCTGGCGGCGCGATGCGGCGCGGCTCGGCCCCGCCGCACCGCAGCCGGGCTTCGATCTCGTCTTCGCCGATCCGCCCTACAACAAGGGTCTCGGCACGAAGGCGCTCGCGTCGCTGGTCGAGGGCCAATGGCTCAACAACGGCGCCATCGTCGTGATCGAGGAAGCCGAGCGGGCGGAGCTCGCCTCTCCGCCCGAGCTCGCCGAGATCGACCGCCGCGTCTATGGCGAGACGCAGATCCTCATCGCGCGCCAGGCTTAGGCCGGGGTGAAAGCCGTGCGCCTGATGGCTTGCGGTGGCTGGCCGAAGGCCCGGAGGAAAGCACGGCGCATGCGCTCGCGGTCGACAAAGCCGGCCTCGGCCGCCACCACATCGATCGGATGCCGGCTCTCTTCCATCATCAATCGCGCCGCCTCGACCCTGAGATGCTCGACCGCCTTGGCGGGCGACTGTCCGGTCTCCGCCCGGAAAGCGCGGCTGAATTGGCGCGGGCTCAGATGGGCCACTTTCGCCAGCTCCTCGACGCTCAACTCTTTCCGCAGGTTGCGCCGCGCATAGGTCAGCACCGTCTGGATGCGATCGGATTTGGCATCCATCTCGAGCAAGACCGAATGCTGCGACTGGCCGCCGGCGCGGCGGTGATAGACGACGAGCTTGCGCGCGACCAAGCGGGAGAGCTCCAGGCCGAAATCCTTCTCGATCATGCCGAGCGCCAGGTCGATGCCGGCGGTCATGCCGGCCGACGTCCACACCGCACCGTCGATGATGAAAATGCGGTCTTCCTCGACCTTCACGCGCGGGAAGCGCGCCTGCAGGTCGCGCGCGAAGGCCCAGTGGGTGGTGGCGCGCCGGCCATCGAGCAGGCCCGCCTCGGCCAGGATGAAGGCGCCCGTGCAAATGGCGGCCATGCGCCGGGTCTTTGGCAGCGCCTCGCGCAACAGCGCCAGCAGCCCTGCGCTCGAGGGCGCAGGGCTCAGCAAGCCGCCGACGATCAGCGTGTCGAAGGCCCCGCCCGCGAAGGCCCTTGTGTCCACCTTGGCGCCGAGCGAGCTCGGCAGCGGCCCTCCCTCCTCCGACAAGAGATGGATGTCATAGAGCGTCTCGCCGGCGCTCACATTGGCGAGCTCAAAGGCCGACGGAGCGGCGAGGCTCATCGCCTGGAAGCCCGAGGAAAGGACAAAACCGATGCGGAGCATGAGACCTCACAATGTCCTGAAAGGTGGTATATATGTCATTCAAGACACCACTTCCAGGTCCCATGTGAGCTCCTGCCGGCGCAGTTGCCGGCGGAAGGAGCCCTCTCATGACGACCCCCACCCCCAAGGGCACGGCCCTTGTCACCGGCGCCTCCTCAGGCATCGGCGCCATCTACGCCGACCGCCTGGCCAAGGCCGGCTATGACCTCATCCTCGTCGCGCGCAGCGCCGACCGCCTCACGGAGATCGCCAAGCGGCTGACCGATGCCAGCGGACGCTCGATCGAGACGCTCGCCGCCGACCTCACTGAGCGCCACGACCTCGCCCGCGTCGAGGCGGTCCTGAAATCCGACCAGAGCATCACGCTCCTCGTCAACAATGCCGGCATCGCCGCGGTCACGCCGCTGCTGCAATCCAATGTCGATGAGATGGAGCGGATGATCGCGCTCAATGTGACGGCGCCGACCCGGCTTGCCTATGCCGCGGCCCCGGCCTTCGTGGCGCGAGGTTCAGGCACCATCATCAACATCGCCTCGATCGTCGCCATCAATCCCAAGCTCCTCAACGGCGTCTATTCCGGCAGCAAGGCCTTCGTGCTCGCTTTCTCGCAGTCGCTCGAGAACGAGCTCGCCGATAAAGGTATTCGCGTCCAGGCGGTCCTGCCCGGCGCCACCGCGACCAATCTGTGGGACAACGCCGGCTTCCCCGTAAGCAACCTGCCCAAGGAGATCGTGATGTCGACCGAAGACATGGTCGATGCGGCACTGGCGGGGCTCGCGCAGGGCGAGTTCGTCACCATTCCGGCCCTGCCCGACAGCGCCGATTGGGACGCCTTCGAGACGGCGCGCAATGCCTTAGCGCCCAATCTGTCGCTCGCTCAGCCGGCCGCACGCTACCGGCCCGCACAGGACTAGCCGCGCGCCTGCCGGCGGAATTCCCCGACCGGCAGGCCGCCCACGCCCCAGTCTTCGAGCGCAATCTCGTCGATCACCACGAAGGTCGTCGCCGGGCTCTTGTCGAGAATGTCGACCAGGAGATCGGTGACGCCCTTGATGAGCCGGGCTTTCTGCGCCGCCGTTGCGCCCTCGCGCGTGATCTTGATGTTCACATAAGGCATCAGGCCTCCTCCTTGATGTCGAAATGAAAGACCTTGGCGATGATGCGCCACTCGCCATCGAGGCAGACCAGGGTGAGAAAGTCGGTGAAGTGTTTGACGCCGATCGAGCATTCGGCGCGCACGAAGGCCGTCACCGGGCCCGCGAACTCGATCGACAGGATGCGATCGGTCCGGAGCTCGCCGCGGCTTGCCGGCGACGGCCTTTGATCGACGATCGGGAAGTACTCGTCCATCGCAAGCCTTGTCAGCGTGCCTTCGGTGGCGCAGGCGTAAATGGCCTGAGGGTGGAATATCCGCTTGAGATGGCTTGTGTCGCTGTGATGCAGGCCCTCGAAATAATCCGAGAGTGCGGCAACAATATCGCCATAACGCGGGTCGAGATTCTGGGGACGGTCGAGCATCACGCGCCTCCTTCCGCCTTGAGCGCCGCCTGCACCGCCTCGCGCATGCCGATGCGCTCGACGAAGGCGCCAAGATTGGGCCATTTGGCGAAGCCGATCCCCGTGGGCTTGGCCCAGCCGGCGATCACGAAGAGATAAGGGTCGGCAATCGTATAGGTCTCGCCCAGAAGATAGCGGCGGCCGTCGGACAGCAGTTTTTCGAAATGATCGAAGAGGCGCCCGACATTTTTTGACGCATTGCGCTTGGCGTCCTCGGGTGCTGCCGCGGTGAAGAGCGGGCCGAAAGCCTTGTGCAATTCGGAGCTGAGGAAATTGAGATGCTCGTGCAGCCGCGCCCGCGGCAAGCTGCCGGTCGGCGGTGTGAGCCGCGTTTCGGGCTTCTGGTCGGCGAGATACTGGATGATCGCCGCACCCTCGGTGAGGATTTCGCCGTCATCGAGCTCGAGCGCCGGGACATAGCCTTTGGCATTCACGCGAAGATAATCGGCACCGGTCGCGGTTTTCTTGGTCGCCATGTCGACCCGTTCGAGAGCGAAGGGAAGGCCGAGCTCGCGCAGCACGATGTGGGGCGAGAGCGAGCAGGCGCCGGGAGAATAATAGAGCTTCATGATCGGGTCCTCGTGTTGAACATTGACTGCCACGAGATAGGCGACGATGGTTACCTTTTGAAACCCCCTAACTTGATGTAACCGCCATTTTGAGGTATCCATCCGGAAACCGGAAAATTTTCGTGATGACGCTCAAGCGACGAAAAAGCAAAGTCCCGCCGCCGATGCCGGCCTGCCCCTTGACCGAGTGCATGGCGCTCCTGGGCGGCGCCTGGACGCCCAATGTCATCTGGTATCTGAGCGGCGAAGCCCGGCGCTTCAGCGAATTGCGCAGCGATATCCCTTTGATTTCGGCCAAGGTGCTGAGCGGTCGGTTGCATGAATTGGAGGACAAGGGCGTCGTCATCCGCAAGGTCATGCCGACCTCGCCGCCCTCGGTCGAATATTCCCTGACGGCGCTCGGGCGCGAGCTCGTCCCGGCCATCCAGGCGATCGTCGATGTCGGCCACCGGCTGAAGCGGCGCAAGGCCGCCTGACTGCTCAGCTCCTGCCGAACAGCCTTTCGATATCGCTGAGCTTCAATTCGATATAGGTCGGGCGGCCATGGTTGCACTGGCCGGAATTGGGCGTGCGCTCCATCTGGCGCAGGAGCGCGTTCATCTCCTCGGGGCGCAATTGCCGCCCGGCCCTCACCGAATGATGACAGGCCATGGTGGCAAGGAGATGATTGGCGCGCTCCTCGACGGTCGAGCTCGAGTCCTCGCCCAGATCATCGGCGACATCGCGCACCAGCCTCGCGATATTGCCGCCGGCAAGAGCGGCCGGCACTTCGCGCACCACGATCGAGCCATCGCCGAAGGGCTCGATGACGAGGCCAAGCTCGGCGAGCAATCCTGCAGCATTGGTGAGCCGCTCGATCGAAACGGCGTCGAGATCGATCACGTCGGGAATGAGCAAGGGCTGGGTGGCGATGCGGTGCCCTGAGCGCTCGGCCTTCAATCTCTCATAGACGAGGCGCTCATGGGCGGCATGCTGGTCGACCAGGATGATGCCGTCCTCGGTCTGCGCCACGATATAGTTACCGTGCAGTTGCGCCCGCGCCGCGCCCAGAGGATGCGGGTCATCGCTGAGCACCGGCAGGTCGGCCACGGAAGCCGAAGCGACATTGTCCATGGCGAAATGCGCCTGCTCCTCGGCAAGCCCGCCTTGCGGGGCAAAGCCCGCGAACGAGGTCTCGAGGACGCGGGACAGAGGGCGCGGCATCACCGGGCGAAGCGCACTCACCGTCGCGGAAGCAAGGCCGCTCGCCGTCCTGCGGCTCTTGCTGCCCAGGGCGTCGCGAATGGCGGAGACGATGGCGCCCCGCACCAGGCCCGAATCGCGGAAGCGCACTTCCGCCTTGGCCGGATGCACATTCACATCGACGAAGGCATTGGGGCAGTTGATGAACAGGCACACGGCGGGAAAACGCCCGCGCATCAGGAGATCGGCATAGGCGCCGCGAATGGCGCCGGCGAGCAGCTTGTCGCGCACCGGACGGCCATTGACGAAGAAGAACTGCAGGCCCGCTTGCGCACGGTGATAAGTGGGCAGGCTCGCGAGACCCCAGAGCTTGAACGCGTCGCGGCCGCCGTCGAAATCGACCATATTGGCGAAGACCTCATCGCCCATCACGCGCGCGATGCGCCGCCTTCTGCCCTGATCGCCTTCGGCCTCGGCCGGAAGGTCGATGAGGACGCGCTCCTCCGAGGCGAAGCTGAAGCCGACAGTGGGGGCGGCCAGCGCCAAACGGCGCACCACATCGGCCGCCTCGACCGTCTCGGCGCGCGGCGAGCGTAAAAATTTGAGCCGCGCCGGCACGGCGAAGAAGAGATCGCGAACCTCGACGATCGTGCCGTCGATGCGCGAGGCGGGCTGAGCCGCGCTCTTGCGGCCGCCCGCCACCTCGATCCGCCAGGTGTCGCTCGCCTCTTTGGCGCGCGAGACGAGGGAGAGGCGGCTCACTGCGCCGATCGAGGGCAAGGCCTCACCGCGGAAGCCCAAGGTCCTGATATCGATGAGATCGTCATCGAGAAGCTTCGAGGTCGCATGGCGCTCGACCGCGAGATCGAGCTCGCCCCTTTCCATGCCCTCGCCGTCATCGCTGACGCGGATGAGGCTGCGCCCGCCATCGCGGAAGGCGACGTCGATCTGGCGGGCGCCGGCGTCGATCGAATTCTCGGCCAGCTCCTTGACGACGCTCGCCGGGCGCTCGATCACCTCGCCCGCGGCGATGCGGTTGGCGATGCCCTCGGGAAGTCTGCGAATCCTCATGGCCCCGAGTTTATCGGGCGAGATGCCACTGCGCCATCTCATCGATCAATTCGATGAAGGCGCGGACCTTACCCGAGAGGAGGCGGGCGGAAGGATAGACCGCGTGAATGGGCATGGGCTCCGGCACGAAGGGGTTCAGCACCTCGATGAGGCGTCCCTCCCTGATGGCTTCCCGCACCTGGTAATAGAGGACGCGGGCAATGCCGACGCCGTCCAAGGCGAGGGCGATCGCGGTGTCGCCGCTATTGGTGACGAAGCGGGGCGCCAGGCGAACCTTCAGATCGCTCCCCTCTTCGTCGAAATGCCAGTCGAAGCTGGGGGTCACCGGGGTGAAGGCGATCGTGTCGTGCCGCGCCAGATCGCCCGGATGCTCAGGAACGCCCGCTCTCGCCAGATAGGAAGGTGACGCGACCAAGGCGCGCCGCGTCTCGCCGAAGCGGCGGGCGATCAGCTGCGAGTCAGGCAGATGGCCGATCCTGATCGCCAGGTCATGGCCCTCCTCGACCAGGTTGACGAAGCGGTCCGACAGGCTGAGCTCGACCGAGACCTGGGGGTGGCGATCGGCGAAGCGGGCGAGCAAGGGCGCGACATGCAGGCGCCCGAAGATCAGGGGCGCCGTCACGGAGAGCCGGCCCGAAGGCTCGCTCCGGTCGCGCTGGGCCACACGTTCCGCCTCGTCGAGATCGGCCAAGATGCGACGCGCCCGCTCGAGATAGCGCGCCCCCGCATCGGTCAGGCTGATCTGGCGGGTGGTGCGATGAAACAGCCTTGTGCCCAGGCGGCCCTCGAGGGCGGCAATCTGGCGCGACACGACCGAGGGCGAAAAGCCGAGGCGGCGGGCGGCGGCGGTCAGGCTCTCGGTCTCGCAGACGGCGACGAAGGCCGTCATGGCATCAAATCGGTCCATGGATTATTGCAATAACGACAATAATCTTTTGTCAAGAGGAGCGATTTTCTCTGTTTTGGGAAGAATTACATTACCGGCCATGAGCACCCCCTCCAGCGATATCGCCTTCACCCCGCGCATCAAGGCCATCCAGGCCAAGCGCGGCTCGCGCGCCAACTATGCCCGCATGGAGGAGCGCGGCGGCTTCCGCACCGAGCTGACCGACGACCTGGCCCAGTTCCTCAGCGGGGTCGACACCGCCTTCCTCGCCACCGCCAATGCGGCAGGCCAGCCCTATGCCCAGCATCGGGGCGGTCCCAAGGGCTTCATCAAGATATTAGGCCCCCGGACGCTCGGCTTCGCCGATTACAAGGGCAACCGGCAATATATCACCACCGGCAATCTCGCCGAGAACGACCGCGCCTTCCTCTTCCTCATGGACTATGCGCATAGGAGGCGGGTCAAGATCTGGGGACGCGCCCGGGCCGTCGCCGATGACGACGCGCTTGTCGCGCGCCTGATGCCGGAAGCCTATGACGCAAGGCCGGAGCAGGCCATCCTGTTCGAGGTCGAGGCCTGGGACATCAACTGCCCGCAACATATCCCGCAGAAGATCGATGCCTCTGATGTCGAGCAGGTGCTGCTGCAACTCAAGGCGCGCATCGCCAGGCTCGAAGCGGAGAACGCCGCCTTGCGGGGCACCTCGTCCCTGAATAAATCCGGGTAAGGGAACTTTTTGCCGGCGGCGCTCTTATGTCAGAGCGGGGTTTGCCAGCAGTTCACCTTTTACGGGCTTCGAGGAGGTCTGCATGAAAAGTCGCGTGCTCTTTCTCCCGGTTGTTCTTCTCTTCAGCGCGCCGGTACTGGCGCAAAGTGGCGGCGATGAGAAATCCGTTCTCATCGGGCCATGGAGGATCGAGGCCAGCTTCACCAAGGAGCAGAAATTCGACCGCTGCACGATGAGCCGCACGGTCGACAACGGTCTTGAATCGCGGTTTGCCCGCGACCAAGCCGGCACCTCGCTGACGCTGACATCGCCGCGCTGGAAGCTCGACAACGGCAAGACCTACCCGGTCGAATTCGCGGCGGGCTCACTCGTCTGGAAAACCGACGTCACGGCGACCGCCGACACGGTGCGCGTGGCGTTGACCGACGACCGCTTCAACAAGGCAATTCGGAATGCCAATCGGCTCGAGGTCAGAGGTGCGGGTGCTACTCTCAGGATTCCGCTCGACAAGAGCTCCGCCGCCCTGGCGCGGCTCGAGCGCTGCTACGAGACCAACCGCAACGCCAGCGAGACCAATCCCTTCGTCGCGCCGAAGCCCTGATTGTTACTGCGCCGAGGACGTGGTGATGCCCTCCGGCTTGCCGACGATCGTGACGATGAGCTTGTCGGGATCGGAGATGCGCTTGGCCTGCGCCTTCGCCTGGTCGAGCGTCACCGCCTCGATGAGGCTGTTGCGGCGATTGACATAGTCGATGCCGAGATTGTCCTCCTGGATGGCGAGGAGCTGGTTGGCGATCTTGGCGTTGGAATCGAAGCGCAGCGCATAGGAGCCGGTGAGATAGGTCTTGGTCTCGGCGAGCTCCGTCGCGCTCGGCCCACCTTCAGCGAATTTCTTCATCGTCTCCTTGACCACGGCGAGCGCTTCGCCCGCCTTGTCGTTGCGCGTACCCAGTTGCCCGAAGACAAGCCCGGCATGGTCGAAGGGATAGAGGCCGATCGAGACGCCATAAGTGAGGCCGCGCTTCTCGCGCACCTCCTCGGTCAGGCGCGAGCCGAAGCCGCCGCCACCGAGTATGAAGCTTGCGACATAGGCCGGAATGAAATCCGGATCCGAGCGCAGCATGCCGTCATGGCCGAAAGTGATGATGCTCTGCGGGATGTCGCGCTCGATGATCTGCGTCTCCGGCTTGTCGGCGACATGGATCATCGGCGCGGGCCGCGGCGGTTCGGTGTCCGGCAGGTCGCCGAAGGTCTCGTCCAGAAGCCGGACCAGCGTCGCCTCGTCGATATCGCCGACGACAGCCACCTTCAGTCCCTTGCGCGTGAAGAGTTGCTTGTGCATCGCCTTGAGGTCATCGCCGGTGATGGTCGCCAGCGACTTGACAGTGCCTTCCGCTTCGCGCGCATAAGGATGACCGTCAAAAGCCTTCACCATCCAGGCGCGGGACGAGATCTTCTCCGGATCCTCTGCATTGTCGCGGGCTCCGACCAGGAGCTGGTCGCGCACCCGGTCGAGCGGCTCCTTGTCGAAACGCGGCTTGGCCAGAGCGAGCTTCAGAAGCGCGAAAGATTCGTCGCGCTTGTCGGTCAGCGTCTGGAACGAGCCCTCGAAATGATCGAAATTCGCATCGAACGACATCTTCATGTTGAGCTCGTCGCGCTTGGCCTGGAAGGCGGCCGAATCGAGATCGCCCGCCCCTTCGTCCATCATCGCGGTGATGAAATGCGCCGTACCCTCTTTGCCACTGGCATCGTTAGCGGCACCGCCTGAAAAGGCGAACTGCATGGCGATCAAGGGATTGGTGTGGTCCTCGACTAGCCAGGCGGTGACGCCGGCCTTGCTCTTCACTTCCTTGATGTCGATGGCCCCTGCGGGCAGGACGCCGATGACGAGAAGGGCGAAGACCCCGAGGACAGGACGAAGCGGGCGCATCACGAGCCTCATGCTTATTGTTGCGAGGAATTGGAGATCGACGGCGGGCTCGGCTCACCGCCGCCGGCCGCCGATCCGGGCGCCGGCAGGAGGACGCCGGTGACCGAGCGCCGGATGTCGAGCACCTTTGCGGCAGCGGCCTTCACGTCCTCGAGCTTCACCGCGGCGATGCGATCCGGCCATTCGAGCACGTCGGCGACGGTCGTGCCGGTGGTCAGCGCCGTGCCGAAGGCGCGCGCCAGATTGCCCTGGTTGTCGCGGGCATAGACATTGCTGGCGAGGAGCGTCGCCTTGGTGCGCTTGAGCTCGTCCGCGGTGATGCCGTTCGCCTTGATGTCCGCGAGCACCGCGTCGATCTCGGTCTCCACCGGCTCGATCTTGCCGCCGGGAACGGGCGAGCCGTAGACGCCGAACGTTCCGGAATCGAGACCATCGCCCGTATACCAGGCGCCGGCATAAGAGGCGATGCGCTTCTCGACCACGAGCTTCTTGTAGAGGCGGCTGGTGGCGCCGCCGCCCAGCGCCTCGGCGAGCACGTCGAGCGCTTCCGCTTCGCCTTTCTCGGCCGTCGCGTAGGAGACGCTGAGATAGCTGCGCTGAACGATCGGCGACGCGGCACGCGCATCGGTCACCGTCACGCGGCGCGGCGCCACGGGATCCGGTTCCTTCGCCCGCTCGCGCGGCTTGACATCGAACGTATTGGTGAGCCGGCCATAATGCTCTTCGGCGAGCTTCTTCACCTCATCCACCGTCACATCGCCCGCCACCACGAGAATGGCGTTGGCCGGCGTGTAATGCGCCTTGTAGAAAGCGATGGCGTCCGCGCGCGTGAGGTTCGGCACTTCCGTCGACCAGCCGATCACCGGCTTGCGATAGGGATGGACGAGATAGAGGATGGCATCGAGCTGCTCGCCCAGGATGCTCGAAGGATCATTGTCGGTGCGCTCGCGGCGCTCCTCTTCCACCACCTTGAGCTCGGGCAGGACATTCTCGTCCTTGAGCACGAGATTCTGCATGCGGTCGGCTTCGAGATCCATCACCAGGCCCAAGCGGTCCTTGGCGATGCGCTGGAAATAGGCGGTGTAGTCCTTAGACGTGAAGGCATTGTCGTCGCCGCCATTCTCGCGGATGAGGCGGTTGTAGGCGCCTGCCGGATATTTGGTGGTGCCCTTGAACATCAGATGCTCGAGGAAATGCGCGACACCGGTCTGGCCCTGGGGCTCATCGGCCGATCCGACCCGGTACCAGACCATATGGGTGACGACGGGCGCGCGGTGATCGGGAATGACCACGACCTGCATGCCGTTGTTGAGGGTGAAGGTTTCGGCGAGCGGCTGCGCTGCGGGAAGCGGGCGCACGAAGACGGCAAGCAGGAAGAGGCCGGCGAAGGCGGCTTTCAGCCCGCGGCGCTGGAAACTCATGAAGGGTACCTTTGCGATTATGCGTGGCAGTGAGTTAAGCAACATTCTGCCGGAAAATCGTGACACAATTTTCCGTGATCCGTCCGCAGGGAGCGCTATTCGTCCTTGAAGACGTTGCCCATGTTCCAGATGGTGCCGTAATTCGGATTGGCCTTGCGCTTCGCGGCGATCTCCGCGGCACGCAGCTCCCTGAGCAGCTGGGTTTCCGTCTTCGGCTTGCCGTCAGGGCCTGTTTTGGAAATGCCGTATTTCTCATAGACGTCCTGCTTCGGCGGTTCCGCGCCGGAAGCTTGAGGCGGTGTAGCGGCTGCCGTCTGCATAGGCTCAGGCGAGGGTTGCGCCTGGTCCATCGCCGGCTGGGCCGGCGGTGCGGCGCTCGCGACCTGGTTGGGCTCGCCATATTCGGTCACTTCGCCGGTGGGCGGACGCAGATTGAGATCGGGCGGCATCGAGAGATTGCGGTTGATGCGAACCTGGCTTTCATCGGGCGTCGCGTCTTTGCCCGACCCCAGCAAATCCTGCATTTTCGTCTCGGAGCAACCGGCGACGGCAAGCGCCGCCATCAGGCTCAAAGCGAGGCCAGTGGCCTTGTTCATGTTAATGCTATTCCCTTCAAACGTCGCATTCACTGCCGGATTGTGCGGCGAGGCTTTTAGAAATTTGCCCGGGCAATCAGGCATTTCCGTGACCGTCTAGTTATTCCGAGCCTCGCTTAGGGATTCATAAACCAAGAGGGCTACCCCGGCAACGATGGCTACATCTGCCAGGTTAAAAATGTACCATTCGAAGTTGCCGATATGGAACGAGAAGAAATCGGCCACGGCGCCATAAACGGCACGGTCGAAGGCATTGGCGAGCGCCCCCCCGAGAACGAGGCCGACGGCCGCGGCGGTCAAAGGACGCGATGCCGTGGCGATCCAAGTCCATAGCGCCCCGCTTATGATGACCGCGAGCGCGATCAGGAGCCCTTGCGAAACCCAGGAGCCGTCCGACAGCCAGCCATAGGAAATGCCGCGGTTCCAGGCGAGGACGATGTCGAAGACCGGCAGCACGGCAATGGGCTGGCGGGCTTCGATGTCGACGACATGCAGCATCCACCATTTGAAGGCCTGGTCGACGGCGAAGCTCGCGCTTGCGAAAACCAGGCCCAGGCCCGAAAGCCGCCCCCACAGCCTCACGCGAAAAGTTTCTTCTGGTGACGTTTCTGCCATTCGCGCACCGCGTCCGCATCGCGCGGCGTGATATCGGGGAACTCCTTGTCGCTGCCGACTTCCGGCGTGATCTTCCAGGAGCGGGCGCATTTGCGCCCCTCTGCCGGTTTGAACACCACCGCGACACCCTTCACATCGTCGAGCCGGAACGCATCGGCCGGTCCCTCGCCCGCGACGAGCGTCGCATCGGAGGTGATCGCCATCTCGGCAATGTCGATGCCTTTCAACACCGCGAGCAAATCCTCATCGGAAACATGGACCTCGGGAGCCGCCTCGAGCGATGAGCCGATGGTCTTCTTCACCTGGCGCTCGATCTCGAGCGCCCCGGTGATCACGCGGCGCACCTCGCGGATCTTGTCCCACTTCGCCGCCAGATCGGCGTCGACCCATTTCTCGGGCGGTCTCGCGAACTGCATCAGGTGGACGGAGCTCTTCTCAGCCCTGAAGCGCGACAGCCACACTTCTTCCGCAGTGAAGCAGAGGATGGGAGCGAGCCATGTGGCGAGGCAGTGGAAGAGCTGGTCCATCACCGTGCGGCAGGCGCGCCGGCGCTTGGACGAGGGCGCGTCGCAATAGAGCGAATCCTTGCGGATATCGAGATAGAAGGCCGAGAGATCGACATTCATGAAGTTGATGAGCTGGGCGACGACCTGCTTGAAATCATAGGTGCGATAGCCTTCAAGCACGCTCGCATGGACTTGCGCGAGCTTGTGCAGGATATAGCGCTCGAGCTCCGGCATGTCCTTGGGATGGAGACGCTCCTTCTCCGCGAAGCCGTCGAGGGCGCCCAGTATGTAGCGCAGCGTGTTGCGCAATTTGCGATAGGCCTCGACGTTGCTCTTGAGGATCTCAGGCCCGATGCGCTGGTCGTCGACATAATCGGTCGAGGCCACCCACAGCCGCAATATGTCGGCGCCCGACTGCTTGATCACGTCCTGCGGGAAGACCTGGTTGCCGAGCGACTTCGACATCTTGCGGCCGTCTTCCGCCATGGTGAAGCCATGGGTGATGACGGTGTTGTAAGGCGCCCTGCCCCTGGTGCCGCAGCTCTCGAGCAGCGATGAATGGAACCAGCCGCGATGCTGGTCGGAGCCTTCGAGATAGACATCGGCCGGCCAGCGCAGATCGGGCCGCTGCTCCAGCACGAAAGCATGGGTCGAGCCCGAATCGAACCAGACGTCGAGGATGTCGTTCACCTTCTCCCATTCGTCGGTGTCGGTGACGCGGTCCTTGAGGAAGCGCTCATGCGCGCCCTCGGCGAACCAGGCATCGGCACCTTCGGTCTCGAAGGCCTGAGCGATGCGCTCGTTCACTTCCGGATCGTTGAGGACGAGCCCGGTCGCCTTGTTGACGAAGACCGCGATCGGAACGCCCCAGGCGCGCTGGCGGGAGATCACCCAGTCGGGACGTGCTTCGATCATGCCGCGCAAGCGGTTCTGGCCGGCCGGCGGCACGAACTCCGTCTCGTCGATCGCTTTCAACGCCTTGGCGCGCAAGCCGCCCGTCTCGCCATCGCCCATGGAGATGAACCACTGCGGCGTGTTGCGGAAGATGATCGGCTTCTTGGAGCGCCAGCTATGCGGATATTGGTGCTTGAGGCGGCCGCGCGCGATCAAGGCGTTGGCGGCCAGAAGCGCCTGTATGATCGCCTCATTGGCATCGCCCTTCTCGCCCTTCTCGGTGAGCACGCGCTTGCCTTCGAAGCCCGGCGCTTCGGCGGTGAAGATGCCCTCGGCATCGACGGTGAAGGGAATCTCCGTCTTGACTCCCAAGGCCTTCAGCTTGCCGAGATTGGCTTCCCAGACCTCGAAGTCGTCGGCGCCGTGGCTCGGTGCCGTATGCACGAAGCCGGTGCCGGCATCGTCGGTGACATGATCGCCTTCGAGCAACGGCACGGCGAAATCGTAGCCCAGACCTTTAAGCGGGTGCGCGCAAGTCGCGACCTTCGCCATATCGACATCGCCGATGCGCTTGAAATCCTCGACGCGGCAGGCCTTGAAGGTCTCGGCCGCGAGGTTGTCGGCAAGGATCAGGCGATCGCCGGTCTTGGCCCAGTTGTCGTTGGGCGCCGCGGTGATCTCATAGAGGCCATAGGCGATCTTGGGCGAATAGCTGATGGCGCGGTTGCCGGGGATCGTCCAGGGCGTCGTCGTCCAGATGACGGCCGAAGCGCCCGCGAGATCTTTGGGCCCTTTCACCACCGGAAACTTCGCATAGATCGTGTCGCTGGTGTAGTCCTGATACTCGACCTCGGCCTCGGCGAGCGCCGTCTTCTCGACCACCGACCACATCACCGGCTTCGAGCCGCGGTACAATTGTCCGCTCGCAGAGAATTTCATGAGCTCGCGGGCGATCTGGGCCTCGGCCGGGAAGGCCATGGTGGTGTAGGGATCCTTCCAGTTGCCGACCACGCCCAGGCGCTGGAACTCCTGCGACTGGATGCCCATCCAGTGCTCCGCGAAAGCCCGGCATTCCTGGCGGAATTCGTTGATCGGTATCGCGTCCTTGTTCTTGCCCTTGGCGCGATACTGCTCCTCGATCTTCCATTCGATGGGCAGGCCATGGCAGTCCCAGCCCGGCACGTAATTGGCGTCCCGGCCCGACATCTGCTGCGAGCGAACGACCAGGTCCTTCAGGATCTTGTTGAGCGCGGTGCCGATATGGATGTTGCCATTGGCATAGGGCGGACCGTCATGCAGGATAAAGAGCTCATGGCCCTTGGCCTTCGCATCTTCCCTGAGCCGGGTGAAGATATCCATCTCCTGCCAGCGCTTGAGGATTTCCGGTTCCTTCTGCGGCAGGCCGGCCTTCATGGGGAAGTCGGTCTTGGGCAGGAACAGGGTCTCGCGATAGTCGCGAGCCGGGGTGTCGGGCTTGTCGTTCATCTTCGGTTCGTAAGTCAAAATTGATTGTTTGTCGGGCGGGCTTGTAACAGCGAAAGCCGCCAGGGGAAAGGGCGGCATCCTAGGTTTACAATCCCAATTCACAATCCTGCCCCAAGGAGATGGCTATTTCCCGACCCCTCACGCTATCAAGGACGGCATGATGACGTGGCTTATCCGGTTACTGGGACTTCTCCTCATCGGCGCGGCGACGGCCGCTCCAGCGGCCGAACTGCCGAAAGAACCGATGCTCCGGATCGACGGCGGCATGCACACGGCCGTTATCCGGCGCCTCGATGTCAGCGCCGACGGCAAGGTCCTGGTCACCGGCTCCGAGGACAAGACGGTCAGGGTCTGGTCCCTCCCCGACGGCCGCCTGCTCCGGACCCTGCGCCTCCCGACGGCCCCCGGCGATGTCGGCAAGGTTTTCGCGGTGGCCCTGAGCCCGGACGGCAAGCTCGTCGCGGCGGGCGGATGGGACGATGTCGATCCCGAGGCGCTCGACTATTACGTCTATATCTTCGACCGCATAACCGGCCACTTGCTGGGCCGCCTCGGTCCGCATAGGCAGGTTATCAACGAGCTCACCTTCTCGCCTGACGGCAAAAGGCTCGCCGTCGGCCTGGGGGACCGCGCGGGTATCGCCGTCTGGGACACCACCGATTGGCGTCAAGTGCTGAGCGACAGCGAGTATGGCGATCAAGTGAATGGCATCGCCTTCAGCGCGAGCGGCGAGATGGCGGTCACTTCGCATGATCGCGGGCTCAGGCTTTACTCACCCAATCTCGAGCTGCTCGGAAGCGTTTACGCGCCCAGCAACGACAGGGCCGAGGGCATTGCCTTCTCGCCCGACGGCAGCAAGCTGGTGGTCGGCTATGTCGGCACCATGGCCGTCGATATCCTCGACGCCAAGAGTCTCAAGCTTCTCTATCAGGCGGATACCAGCGGGCTCGATATTGGCGATCTTGCCGCCGTCGCATGGTCGGATGACGGCCGGATGATCTTTGCCGCGGGCGACTATTATACGCGAGGCGGCAAGGAAGAGCGGATGCAAATGTTCGCATGGGGCGATGAAGGCCGTGGTGAGCGCCTGGCCGTCGATGCGGCGGCCAATACGGTGATGGATCTCAAGGCCATGCCGGGCGGCGGCGCCGCCATTTCTGATGCCAATCACGGTTTCACCGTCTATGACGCGAATGGCGACATCGTGCTGCGCAAGACGAGCATCGCCGCCGATCTGCGCGGCGAGCTCGGCGACAATTTTACCGTCAGTGAGGACGGCATGCGCGTGCGGTTCGGCCTCGGCGTAGAAGGCCTGGATCCGTGGCTGTTCGACATGTCGACGCTTCGCTTCACCGAATCCCCGCAGCCGCCAGGCGATCTCAAGCCCGCCAATGTGACCCAGCTCGCCGTCGAGGATTGGAACGGCCGGGACGATACGAGCATCAGCGGCGCACCGCTTGAGCTTGACAAGAATGAAACGAGCCGCGCTCTCGCCATCGAGGAGGATGGCGAAACCCTGGTGCTCGGCACCGACTTTGCCCTCCGGCGCTACACCAAGAAAGGCACGCGGCTCTGGAAGCTCGCCGTGCCTTCGATCCCCTGGGGCCTCAACATCACGGCGAAGGATCAGCTGCTGATCGCCGCCCACACCGACGGCACGATCCGCTGGTACCGGCTCGCCGACGGCGCCGAGCTTCTGGCGCTTTTCGTCAATGCCGTCGACAAGCGCTGGATCGCCTGGACTCCGACGGGCTATTACGCCGCCTCTCCGGGCGGCGAGGACCTCATCGGCTGGCATGTCAATCGCGGCGTCGACGAGACGCCCGATTTCTTCCCGGCGAGCCAGTTCCACGACCGCTTCTATCGGCCCGATATCGTGCGCGAGGTGTTCAACACCTATGATGAAGGCGAGGCGATCAAGGCCGCCAACGCCAAAGCGAAGCGTCCGAACCGCAAGCAGGAGATCGCCGACGCCCTGCCCCCGGTGATCGAGATCGTCAATCCCGGCCAAGGCGCTTCCGTCACCGAGACGCTGGTGACGCTCGCCTACCGCGTGCGCACGCCCGACGGAAAGCCTGCCGATGAGATCGAGGTCCTGATCGACGGGCGCCCGCAAGGCCAGCGCGGCGCTGCCGTCGTCACCGACGACGACACGCAGAGCCTCGACGTCACCATCCCGGCGCGCGATGTCGACGTGTCGCTCATCGCCAGGCAGGGCGATGCGGTGAGCGTGCCGGCGCGGATCACGCTGAAATGGGCCGGCCCGCCGTCCGAGGACCAGATCAAGCGCAAGCTCTATGCCGTCTTCGTGGGCGTCAGCGACTATGAGAAGGCTGGTCTCAAGCTCAATTTCGCCGATGACGATGCGCGCGATTTCTCGCAAAGCACGGCGGCTGAAAAAGGTGCGCTCTATGAGGCGACCGAGATCAAGCTCCTGACCGATGCGGAAGCGAGCGCCGAAAACATCCGCTCCGCTTTGGGCTGGCTCGAGGACAAGGTCGGGCCTGAGGACGTGGGCCTCCTGTTCATGGCCGGGCACGGCGTCACCGATGCCAAGCAGCGTTTCTATTTCCTGCCCGTCGGCGGCGATCCGGAAGACCTGCGCTCGACGGCGATCGGGGAAAGCGAGATCCGCGAGGCGATCTCATCGCTCGCCGGCAAGGCGATGTTCTTCATCGATGCCTGCCATTCGGCCGACAGTCTCAAGGGCGATGTCGCCCAGGCCGATGTGACGGCGGTGGTCAACCGCATGGCGCGCGCCGATTCCGGCGTCATCATGTTCGCCTCGTCGGGCGGCAACGAACTCTCGCTCGAGCGCGCCGACTGGAACAACGGCGCCTTCACCGAGGCGCTGCTCCAAGGCATCGCCGGCGGCGCCGACTATGAGAAGGACGGCAGCATCTCGACCGCCGAGCTCAATCTGTGGCTCACGACGCAGGTCAGGAAACTTACCCAGAACCGGCAGAATGCGGTCATGGTGAAGCCCGACACGGTGCCGGACTTCTCGATTGCAAGGCTGAAGTGATCCTCGCCCTTCGCAGACCCGCTTTTCTTGCGAAATTGCCTGTATTTTCCCTGTATCCGAGAACAGCGCTCGCGCGCCCCTCTTGCCGAAGCAACCGGCATCAGCTCTCGAAAGACCGATAGACCATGTTGGCGAGGTCCATGATGTCGTCGCGGCTCGTCTCTCCGGCGATGACGAAGCCCAAAGGACCGTCGAGCCAATAGCAGGCGGTGACGCCGTGCTTTTCCTCGATGACGAATTTCGTCTCCGACCCGCCCTGATTGGCGGTGAGGAAGATGGTGATGCGGCGCTTGTTGGCGTCCTCATACATCAGTTGCGCCGCAGGCTGCGTGCCGGCGGCGAGGAGACGGCCGCCGAGGAAGGTGTAGCCGCGCGCGGCCAGATCCGGGATGACGAGCTTGTGGCCGACGCGCTTCGACAGCCAGCTCGTCAAGTGCTCGCTGTCATTGGCCGCAACCTCGACCGCGTGGCGGTTCTCGCGCGAATAGATCTCATGCGCCTCGATGGCGAGATCGGCGAATTGCATCGCCTTGGGTGCGTTCACCTGGAGGCTCGCGAACCAGCCGGCGGCGCCCCCGAGCAGCAGCAGGGCCAGCGCCGCCGCGATGGCGGCGGGCGACAAGGTGAAGCCCCGCCTGTGGCGCAGCGCCACCTTGATCTGCGGCGGCACCGTCTCCTCCAGCACCGGATCGAAGGCTTCCTTGAGCCAGGCCTTCTGGCGCCGCCAGGCCTCGACCTTGGCGCGCGCCTCGGGATCGTTGGCCAGGCGCTCGTCCAGCGCCCGGCATTCCTGCCCGGCGATCTCGCCATCGGCATAGGCGTGCAACGACCAGTCTTGGCTGTTTTCAGGCTCAGTCATTTCACTCGTCTCAAAGAGGGTCTCGCCTCTTCGCCTATCAATTCCCTAAGCGCGCTCCGCGCCCGCGACAATCTCGACATCACCGTTCCCACCGGCACGCCGGTGATCTCGGCGACATCGCGGTAACTCATGTCCTCCAGCGCCACGAGGACCACCACCTCGCGCTGCTGGTCGGGCAGCCGGTCGAGCGCCGCCGCCACTTGCATGAACAATGTCTCGCCCTCCTGCGAGGGCTTCAGCGCCGCCTCGGGATCGGTCAGATCGTCCACCGTCTTCACGATCCCGGCCCGCCTCTCGCGCCTGAGGCCACTGACATGGATGTTGCGCAGCACCGCATAGAGCCAGGCCCGCAAGGGCCGCGTCGCATCATAGAGATGGCTCTTCACCAGCGCCCGCTCGATGCAATCCTGGACGAGATCGTCCGCCAGCGCCGGATCACCCGTGAGAGCCCGGGCAAAACGGCGCAGATACGGTATCTCGGCAGTGAGATCAGCGCGGAAATTCATCTCGACCTTTAATCCCAGATACAGCAGCAAAAGGCAGTTTATTCCATGGCCCCGGCGGGGGCACCCTCCCCATGCCGGCGCCTGATCCTGAGAACGATGAGGGTTATAGCCGTGACGACGGCTACAATCATGACGGCCTTGACGTATTTCATGTCGATGCCCAGCGCCTCCTTGGGCAGGGTATCGAGCAAGTAGCTCAGAAGGCCCGCGACATAGTAGCTGATGGCGGCGATCGAAAGCCCCTCCACCGTCTGCTGCAGCCGGAGCTGTAACCGCGTGCGTTCGCTCATCGCCTTCAAGAGATTGCCGTTCTGCTCCTCGACATCGATATCGACACGGGTGCGCAGGAGATTGGCGGCGTGCATGAGCTTGTAGGACAGGTCGGTCTGGCGATCCTGCATGCTGAAGCAGGTGCGCATCGCCGGCATCAGGCGCCGGTCCATGAAGGCGGTCATGGTCTGGAGGCCGTCGATCGGCCGCTCGCGCAAGGAGGCGAGCCGGGCGCGCACGATCTCGGCATAGGCACGCGTGGCGCCGAAGCGGAACTGCGACTGGCTGGCGCCGGCCTCGAGCTCGCCCGCGACCGCCATCAGACGGTTGAGCAGCGCCTTGTTGGCGGCGAGGCCTTCGCTCCGGGTCATCTCGGCGGTGATCTCGCCCAGCGACTGCTCGATGCGACGCACGACCGGCTGCAGTCTTTGCGCTTCGGGTAAGCCGAGCAGGCAGAAGGTGCGGTAGGTCTCGAGCTCGAGGAGCTGCTGCACGAAGATGCCAGCGCGCAAGGGCGACATGCCGCGGTCGAGCACGAGGATGCGCACGAAGCCGTCATGGGCGGCATGGAAATCGGTCGCCACCAGAGCATCGCCCGCCTCGGTCTCGCAGGCGACGAGGCCTGCAGGATCGAAGACCTTGCGCCATTCGTCGCCTTCCGTTTGCGCGAGCAAATGGAGATCGACCGCGACCATCAAAGGCCCGGGCTGCGGCAATTGCAGCATGGCCTTCTGCAGATCAGCCGCCGGACGGGCGAAGGGTGTCGTGTCGAGGCTCGCGAGCTCCCAGGTATAGGTCGTGAATTCGGCATGCTGCTCCCAGCGCACGGCCGAATCGGCGAAGGCGACTCGGTAATGCTTCGATGAGGCATCGGGACCCCGATGGCCGCGCGCCGCGACGAATTCGCCAAAGGCGGCGCGGTCACGCTGGGCGAGCTCGGCATCGGTCATGAACGCGAAATGCAGGAGGCGCAGCGGCGGTGAAATGGCCGCAAAAGGGCGCGCATGCACCTCGCCCAGAACGGCGCCGCGCAACGGATGCGGTTCGAGGGTCATTTTGCGAAGCATAGTGGGATGACGCTGCGGCGGCATGTGTCGCCGGGTCGCAGCCGATGCCTAATTTTTCAGCCGGTCCATTTCTGGCGCATGGTGACCAGTTCCTCGGCGGCGGTCGGATGCAGCGCCATGGTGGCGTCGAAATCGGCCTTGGTCGCCCCCATCTTGACGGCGATGCCGAGAAGCTGCGCCATCTCGCCGGCATCAGGCCCGACGATATGGCAGCCGAGCACCTTGTCGGTTCCGCCATCGACCACGAGCTTCATCAGCATGCGCTCGTCGCGCCCGGTGATCGTATGGCGCATGGGGCGGAACGACGTCTTGTAGATGTCGATCGTGGGACTAGCCGCCCGGGCTTGCGCCTCGGTCATGCCGACGGTGCCGATCTCGGGCTGCGAGAAGACGGCGGTCGGCACATTGGTATGATCGACCTTGATGTCACGGCCGCCGAACACCGTATCGGCGAAAGCATGACCCTCGCGGATCGCGACCGGCGTCAGGTTGAGCCGGTTGGTCACATCGCCGACGGCATAGATGTTGTCGACGCTCGAACGCGAATAGTCGTCGACCTTCACCGCATAATGGGGAGTGAGCTCGACGCCGATCTTCTCCAGCTCGAGCCCTAAGACATTAGGGATGCGCCCCGTCGCATACATGATCTGGCCGGCGCCGAACACCGCATCGTCATTGCAGGTGACGCGCACCCCGGTGCCCGAGCGCTCGATCCGGGCGACGTCGCAGGAGAGGCGGAATTCGATGCCCTTCTTCTTCATCTCGTTGGTGAGATGGTCGCGCAGGTCCTCGTCGAAGCCGCGCAGGATCTTCTCGCCGCGATGGATGAGCACGGTCTCGACGCCGAGATTGTTGAAGATGCCGGCGAATTCGACCGCGATATAGCCGCCGCCGACGATGCAGATGCGCTGCGGCAGGCTTTCCAGATGGAAGGCCTCGTTCGAGGTGATGGCGAATTCGCGTCCCGGCAGATGCAGCGGCACGAAAGGTGTGGCACCGGTGGCGATGAGCACATATTTGGCGCTGACGCGGCGGCCATCGGAAAGAGCAATCGTGTAGCGGTCCTCGAAGGCGGCGCGCGCCATGATGAGCTCGGCCCCCGCCCCTTCCAGATTGCGGATATAGGCTTTGTTGAGCCGGTCGATCTCCTTGTCCTTGTTGGCGACCAGGGTCGGCCAGTCGAAGGCGACCTTCTCGGTCGTCCAGCCGAAATTCACGGCATCCTCGAAGGCTTCCGCATAGTGGCTCGCATAGACGAAGAGCTTCTTCGGCACGCAGCCGCGGATGACGCAGGTGCCGCCGACGCGATATTCCTCGGCGACCGCGACCTTGGCGCCATGCTGGGCGGCGATGCGCGCCGCCCGGACACCGCCCGAGCCCGCGCCGATGACGAAGAGGTCGTAATCGAACTTCGTCATCGTTCGAGCGTCTCGACGCCCGCAGCACCGGCGATGATCGCGAGCGAGGCCATGCCGATGAACAGGCCGTGATCGACGACGCCGGGGATGGAGGAAAGGGCCGCGGCGAGCTTGTCGGCATTCTCGATGCGGCCCAGCGCGCAATCGAGAATGACATTGCCGTTGTCGGTGACGAAGGACTTGCCGTCGCGCATGCGCAAGGCGACCTTCCCCTCATTGCGGGTCCAGGTGAAAGCCTGGTCGATCTTGATCGCCGTCGCCTTCAGGCCGAAGGGCACGACCTCGACCGGCAAGGGGAATTTGCCGAGCACTTCGACCTTCTTGCTCGCATCGGCGATGACGATCATCTTGCGCGAGGACGAGGCGACGATCTTCTCGCGCAGCAGCGCGCCGCCGCCGCCCTTGATGAGGCGCAACTGGCCATCGAGTTCGTCGGCGCCGTCGACGGTCAAATCGAGCACCGGCGTCTCGTCGAGCGTCGTGAGCTTTATGCCGAGGCCTTCCGCCTGCTTGCGGGTGGCTTCCGACGTCGGCACACAGAGGAGGTCCCAGCCTTGCTTGACCTTCTCACCCACCGCATCGACGAAATGCTTCGCCGTCGAGCCGGTGCCGAGGCCGAGCTTCATGCCGGATTTGATGTGAGTGAGCGCGGCAAGCGCCGCGGCCTTCTTCAGCTCATCGGGAGTCATGAAGCCCCGCTGTCGAACCTCCCTCCGCCGCGCGAAGCGCGGGGAGGGTGGACGCCCGAAGGGCGGACGGGTGGGGTCTCTCCGCCGTGATATGTCCAATGAGTGGCTTGAACTGCCTGCATTGCTTTGAGACACCTCCCTTGCGTAGACACCCCACCCGTCGCGCGTTCCGCGCGCCACCCTCCCCGCCTTCGGCGGCGGAGGGAGAAATTGCCGTGTATCGGCTAACCTTACGCCTACGAACCGAGGCCGCCCATCAGCATGTATTTGATCTCGGTGAATTCCTCGATGCCGTGATGCGAGCCCTCGCGGCCGATGCCTGATTCCTTGACACCGCCGAAGGGCGCCACCTCGGTCGAGATGATGCCTTCATTGATGCCGACCATGCCATATTCGAGGCCCTCGGCGACGCGCCAGATGCGGCCGATGTCGCGGGCATAGAAATAGCAGGCGAGGCCGAATTCGGTGTCGTTGGCCATCCTGATGGCCTCCTCTTCCGTCTTGAAGCGGAAGAGCGGGGCCACCGGACCGAAGGTCTCCTCGCGCGCCACCGCCATCTCGGTCGTCACATCGCGCAGGATCGTCGGCTCGAAGAAATTGCCGCCGAGCTCCTTGCCGCCCGTCACGAGCTTGGCGCCCTTCTTCACCGCGTCATCGATATGCTCGCGCACCTTCTTCACCGCGGCGGGATTGATCAGGGGGCCGGTGGTGACGCCCTGCTCGGCGCCATTGCCGACTTTCAGCTTCTTCACCGCTTCGGCGAACTTCTCGGTGAATTTGTCATAGACCTTGTCCTGGACCAGGATGCGGTTGGCGCACACACAGGTCTGGCCGGCATTGCGGTATTTGGACGCCATGGCGCCTTGGACCGCGGCATCGAGATCGGCGTCGTCGAAGACGATGAAGGGCGCGTTGCCGCCGAGCTCCATGCCGACCTTCTTCACCGTCGAGGCGCATTGCTGCATCAGGAGCTTGCCGATCTCGGTCGAGCCGGTGAAGGTCAGGATGCGCACCAGGGGGTTGGAGGTCAGCTCGCCGCCGATCGGCCTGGCCGACCCGGTGATGACGTTGAAGACGCCCGCGGGGATGCCGGCGCGCTCGGCGAGTTCGCCCAGGGCCAGGGCCGAGAGCGGCGTCTCGCTGGCGGGCTTGCAGACGAAGCTGCAGCCGGCGGCGAGCGCCGGACCCGCCTTGCGGGTGATCATGGCATTGGGGAAGTTCCACGGCGTGATGGCGCCGACGACGCCGATGGGCTGGCGGATGGTGACGATGCGGGACGTCGGCCAGGGCGAGGGTATGGTCTCGCCATAGATGCGCTTGGCCTCCTCGGCGAAGAATTCGATGAAGGAGGCGCCATAGACCACTTCGCCGCGCGATTCGGCCAAGGGCTTGCCCTGCTCGGCGGTCATGATCTGGGCCAGGTCCTCCTGGTTCTCCAGCATCAGATTATACCATTTGCGCAAGATCGCCGTGCGTTCCTTGGCGGGCTTCAAGCCCCAGGCCTTCTGGGCCTTGGCGGCCGCCTCGATGGCGCTCCTGGTCTCGGCCGCACCCAGATTGGGCACGGAGGCGATCACGTCCTCGTTCACCGGGTTGGTGACGTCGATCACAGCCTTGCCCGAAACCCATTTGCCGTCGATGTAGCATTTCTCCTTGAGGAGCGACTTGTCCTTGAGGATGTCGCGCAGTGCCTGGGTCTTGTGGATATCCATGGGTCCTCTCTCCTGTCCTTTGGAGCCTTCCCGGCCTGTCAATGCAGCGCCATTAGGGAAGGTTCGGTAAATTGTGAAGCGCCTGACGCTTTCGCCGGCGGCGTCTTAGCACAGGCGCCCGAAACCGCAAAAAGGCGGTTTTCATGGCTGCCGTGCCCTCCTTCGCTAGCTCGAGCTTCGGAGGGTTCCCCTCCAGTCCTGCGAAGCGCCCCATGGGCGCGCAGCAGGACGCACAGTCTTGCCGGGACCGGGAGAGCACGGCTATATCCGGGCGCCCAGACCGATCATGACCCACAAAGCCGTTATCTTCGACCTCGACGGGACGCTCGTCGACACCGCTCCCGATCTGTGGCGCGCCACGAATCATGTCCTCACCAGCGCCGGCCGCGACGAAGTAACCCTCGGCCAGGTGCGCGCATTCGTGGGCTATGGCGCCCGCAAGCTCATCGCCCGCGGCTTCACGGCGACGGGAGGCCCGCTCGACGCTCAGGATATCGAGCCCCTTTATGAGAAATTCGTCGCCTATTATGGCGCCCATATCGCAAGGGAAAGCGTGCCTTTTCCGGGCTGCGTCGCGCTCTTGGACCGGCTCAAGGCGGACGGCATCGGCCTCGGCATCTGCACCAACAAGCTCGAAGGCCTGTCGGTCAAGCTGATCGATGCCCTGGGCCTCAGCACCTATTTCAGCGCCATTGTCGGCCCCGACACGATCGGCATCGCCAAGCCCGATCCCGCCCCCTATCGCGAGGCGCTGCGCCGGATGGGGGCCGAGACGGCGCGTTCCCTCCTCGTCGGCGACAGCGAGACCGACGTGCTGACGGCCAGGGCCGCCGGGGTTCCGGTCTTGGGCGTGACCTTCGGCTACACCGCCCTGCCCATCCAGAGCTTCAAGCCCGACGCCCTGATCAGCCACTTTTCCGAGGCCTATGAGCCGATTCGGGCGGCGCTTGCCGAGCCCAAGCTCGTGAAAACAGGCGCAACTTCATAGACATAGATCATTTTAAATTTAGGGCTGGCTTGCCGATCCGAAGACCATTTGAACCTTAGGGCTGGCTTGCCGAGCCGAAGCTCGCGGCAACCGGCCCGCCTTCGCCCTTCGGGCTTCGGCGCGGCAGCCTTCGCACGCTTCGCGAGCGAAGGCTGGTGGGCGATACTGGACTCGAACCAGTGACCCCTGCGATGTGAACACAGTGCTCTACCAACTGAGCTAATCGCCCTATTCAGGAGTGCCGCGATATAGGGTCCTAGGCCCGGCAAAGTCAAGAATCGAGCCAGCTTGAGGTTCAGGCCGCGCCGCGCCGGGGCTCGAAGGGCGTAGGCAGGCCTCTCTACCGTGAGCTTCGGCTCCAGCAAGCTAGCCCGAACGGGTTTTATTCCGGCCGCCGTCTGCCTTCGGCCTTTTCCCGCCTCCGACGGTGTTTCCTCATAGTTAAATTCGGTATTTCTTAAGCCTGATAAGGGCTAGGAGCGTCGCCCCAAAGTGAAACAAATCAGGAATCTCCTGCCAATCCCTCCATCCATATATGTGGCAAACCGGCAACACCTGTCGAGATTCTGCCATAGTGCGGCCCAGGTTACTTGACGCTGGAGACCAGCGAGAAGAATGTAGCGCCATGCACGATTCAGTCGTGCAGCCTTCCAAGCCAGTTTCTGTAGGGGATCGGGGGGCCGCTTTGAACACTCCAAGAAGTGGGAGAAACATAATGAAGATGATGAAGTGGGCGCTTCTCGGTAGTGCGGCTGTGGCCGTGACTGCCACTGCTGCCCGAGCCGACGATCTCGCCGATCTCAAGGCGCAGATCGAGGCTCTGCAGACGCGAGTGTCGCAGCTCGAGGCTCAGCCGCAGGCGTCGGCGCCGTCGGGCTACAGCCTTTTGACCTTCCGTGACGGCCAGGGAACCTTCGAAGGTATCCTGCCTGAGCGTTATGGTGATCGCGTGCGTGAAGATTCGGGTATCACGTTCTCGGTCATGCCGACGGCTGACGCGGCTCCGGTCGCGGAAGTATCGGTGTCCGGTGAAATCCGCACCGCCCTGGTCTATACCGATATCGACGACAAGCACAGCGACGATACGCTTGATGTGGCCAATCGCGGCCGTATCTTTATCCGCGGCAAGGTCGACACGGCGGTCGGCGAAGTCGGCGGCTATTTCCGTCTCGAAGCCTCGGGCGGCGGCAACTTCTCGGACTATTCCGAATCCACCAATATGAACAAGGCCTATGGCTGGTGGAAATTCGCTCCGGAATGGGAGCTGATGGCCGGCTATAACGACAATACCGGCGCTCTGCAGACCAGCCTTGACTGGATGGTGAGCTCGCTCCCGGTCCGCACGGTCGGTCCGTCGAACGTCAACAACGAGCAGTTCCGCCTCACCTTCACGAGCGGCCCGTTGGCCTTCGCGATCTCCGTCGAAGATCCGGACAATATCACGACCGTGAAGACCGGCGTCGCCACCGTGACGACCACCGACGGCGTCGGCAACACCGGCACATTCCTGGTGCTGACGACTTCGACAACGGAGAAAGACAAGTCGGACATCCCGAATCTCCAGGCTTACTTGATGTACTCGTCTGACGCCTTCACGGCTCAGGTCGTCGGCCTCCTTCAGGACGACGAATTCGGGTCGACCGACTGGGCGGTCGGCGGCGGCGCCACCATTGGCATCGCCGACAGCTTCACCTTCTACGCGGCTGCGGTGGTTGGCGAAGGCACATCGTCCTATGCGAACAACGTCTCGCCGGTCACCACGGATGACGAGTTCTGGGGCGCCAGCGGCGGCGTGATCGCCAATGTGTCCGAGGATACCCGGCTGGAATTGGGCCTCGGCTACGAAGACTATGATCTTGGTGGTGAAGCGCTCGGCTTCAACGGCGGCATCTTCTGGGATCCGGTCAGCCAGGTTACGCTGGGCTTCGGCGCCACCTATGTCGAGTTCAACGACTTCGTGAATGCCCCCGGCAGCACCGCTGGGATCGAAGACGATGGCGACAGCTTGCAGGTGTGGTTCGGCACCTATCTGCGGTTCCCGTAACAGCAGTTGAGGATTGCGGGCTCAGGAGTGGTCGTTCCTGCTTCTCATTCCTGAGTTCCGATCTCCTACCAGAGGCCCCTGCATCACTGCAGGGGCCTTTGGTTTTTTTCCGGATTGGACTACAGGGTTGCTCCTGCTAAAGCGTGATGGCTTCTATGGAGCCGGCATCACGCGCAAGGGTTTCGGATCGGTCTGCAATGAAGATGAAATTGGGCTCGCAGTTTTCCTATAAGAGGCCGGATCCGGTCGTGGCCGAGATCCGGCGGATCGGTTCGCTGATGGAGCGTAACGATCTTGCCGCAGCCGAGACCGAAGCCCTCAAACTCCTCAAGGCCAATCCGCGGAGGCCCGACGTCCATAACATATTGGGCGTCGCCTATGTCCGACAGGACAAGAATAGACTGGCCGTTCCCCATTTCGAATTCGCCGTCAAGGCGGAGCCGGAGAATGCGCATTATCTGAACAATCTCGGGCGTCTCTATATCGATCTTCATCTCATCGAACTGGCTCTGCCTTTCCTTCACAAGGCGCTGGCGATCAAGCCCGATCTCTCGGCGGCCCTTCTCGCTATCGGCAAATACTACAATGAGGTCGGCAAGGCCGAAAAGGCGCTGCCCTATCTCGAGCGTCTTCACAAGATCATGCCGGGTGACAGCGACGTGAAGCGGGAGCTTGCGGAGAGCCTCGATGCCCACGGCAAGGGTGATGCGGCGAGCGTGCTCTATCAAGAGCTACGGCAGTCGCGATCAAACAACCGCATCGGATCATATTACTATTTCTCGCGAAACCCTCCCCCCGAAGGGGATGCCGCGATCACCGCCGAAATCGAGCAGCTTTTGGCAAACGACAAGCTCAAAGAGGAGGGACGCAGCCGGCTCCACACCGCCCTCGGCTTCATTCACGAGAGGGCACGCAACTATCCCCTGGCCTTTTCGCATTTCGACCAGGCCAACCGGCTGTCCACGGGCAGTTTTGACATCGGAAAATACCGCGCCTGGGTGGACAGGCTCATCGAGATTGTCACTCCGGGCTTTTTCCGCGAACGCTCCGCCGTTGGAAATCCAAGCCCGCTCCCTGTCCTTGTCGTCGGCATGCCGCGCTCGGGCACGACACTCACGGAGCAGATTATCGCCAGCCATGGCCGGGCGGGCGGAGCTGGCGAGCTCTTGCGAATCGGGCTGTTCGTCAATCGGCTCGACTATGGTCCTCGCCGCGATATCAGCAAGTTCATGGCGTCGCTCGGCGCTCTGGGGGACAAGGGCCTGCGCGAGATGGGCGACAATTACGTCGACCTGCTCAAGTTCCACGCCCCCAAGGCGGAACGTGTCGTCGACAAGCTACCGCATAATTTCGAGAATCTGGCATTCCTGGCTCTGATGTGTCCCGAGGCGCGCATCGTCCATTGCTCGCGCAATCCGGTCGATACCTGCTGGTCATGCTTCCAGAATCCGCTCAATGAAGCTCACGGCTACAGCAGGAACCTTACGGATCTGGGCCTCTATTATCGCGAATACAAGCGGCTCATGGATCATTGGAAAACGGTGGTGCCCCTGAGAATCTATGAGCTGAACTATGAGCAGCTCACGGCGGACTTCGAGAACGAAGCCAGGAAGCTGATCGACTTCATCGGGCTGCCGTGGGACGACGCCTGCCTCAAGTTCCATGAAGCGGGACGAACGGTCCGCACCTTCAGCCGGCAGCAGGTCAGGAACCCGATCTATAGCAGCTCGGTCGAGCGCTGGCGGCGCTATGAGACGGAGCTCGCCCCGCTTCTGACCGCCCTTGGCGATCTCGTTCAAAGCAAACCCCAATGACCTCCGGAAAATACTTTTCCGCGCTCGGCGGCCACCCGGCGCAGAGCGAGCTTCTGACCGGCCGCGCGGCCTTCACGGAAGCCTATGCCGTCATTCCGAAAGGCGTGATGCGCGATATCGTGGCGAGCGCCTTGCCGTTCTGGGAAAAGACCCGGGCCTGGATCATCGCGCGGTCGCTCTCGGGCTTCGCCGAGACCTTCTCGCAATACATCATGGAAGTCGGTCCCGGCGGGGGCAGCACGCGGCCCGAAACCGACGGCAATGCGGAAGCGGGATTGTTCGTCGTCGAGGGCAGCCTGGCGTTGACGATCGAAGGCAAGCGGCATGAGATGACGCCCGGTTTCTTTGCCTTCATTCCACCGGGCACCCGTTGGTCGGTCCGCAACGAGGCCTCAGGCCCCGCCAAGTTCCACTGGATCCGCAAATCCTACGAGGCGGTCGAGGGCCTCGAAAAACCGGAGGCCCTTGTCGCCAATGAGCGCGACATCAAGCCCGACCCCATGCCCGGCACCGACGGTCGATGGGCGACCACGCGCTTTGTCGATCCTCGGGATCTCAGGCACGACATGCATGTGACGATCGTCACACTCGAGCCAGGCGCGGTGATTCCCTTCGCCGAGACCCATGTGATGGAACACGGCCTCTATGTGCTCGAAGGCAAGGCGGTCTATCGGCTGAACCAGGACTGGGTGGAAGTGGAGGCCGGCGATTTCATGTGGCTCAGGGCCTTCTGCCCGCAAGCCTGCTATGCCGGCGGACCGGGGCGCTTCCGCTACCTTCTCTACAAGGATGTGAACCGGCATGCGCGGTTAAATTGGCTTCGTTAGAGCATCCGGCCCGATAAGCTCGTGGACGAATGCGCGAGAAGCCGATATCAATTGCCAGGCAAGCGGCAATAGAAGACAGCCATTGTCATTCATTCATCTCCCCTCCCGCCGGGCTTTCTGGATCGGACTGAGGGGAGGTGTCGGTCATTCCAATTCGTGCGTGTTTCTCTGTTGAGTCTTTCTCGGTTAATTGACGAGGTTCCTGGGAGGACCTCATTGCTGAGGCGAAACATGGATAGCCGGTTTATCCGCACCGTAGATCAACGCTACGATGAAATGCCAAAAACCAATCCGTATTTTTCAAAGCTTTCACAATTATATGAAGCGAGCGGAGCCAGATATCGTGTGCCGCTGACCGTGGCTATTCTATCAGTGGCCTTTCAGGAACACCCGCTCTGGATTGGCTCATATGTCAAAGTGCATTTGTACGGTCGGTTTACTCTCGACGTGTTGGGCGCGGGGCTTGTACTGTCTTCCGTGCTCGCCGCATGGGCCCGCACAAGCAGATTGGCGGTCGGGCTCTTTATCGCCATAGCAGCGCTTGCGATCCTGCCGGATTGGGCCATGCTCGCCAATCACACCTATCTTGCACTCTGGTCCATACCAATCGCACTCCTGTTCAAAGATTGGTGGACGTCGGATCTCTATGCTTATTATCTGAGGATAACTCTTGGGATAGTGATGCTTGCCGCGTTTTCCCAGAAAATCTTGGCAGGCAGCTACGTAGATGGCTCATTCATTGCGTGGCTCAGCACGGGCGGCTCAACGACCGAGAGATTGTTTTCATTTCTGTGTGACGGCACTTCGACTACTCCCTGCATATATTATCGAGCGATCTCGATATTCATACTTGTCTGGCAGCTTGCTGTCGGCATTCTTCTGCTGCTTGGATTGAATTCACTCGTCTTTCTCGCCATCGAGATCGGTTTTCTTCTGGGAGCCGGAGTCTATGCCGATGAGATGAATTTTCAGATCCTGAACATCGCCCTGCTTTGCATCGTTTTCCGCTTTGGCATGCCCTTGTGGTTGCTCGTCGGTAGCGTGATCCTTCTCGCCGTCGATGTTTACCGTCTATCCAACCTTCTAAACATGGTGCTGAGCTATGCTGCATAGCACAAAGTGGCGGAAATGGACTGTCGTCGGTCTGCTGGCCCTTCACACTGTCTGGATCGGAATCCACCTGCGTCTGGTCGCAACTGACCAGATAAATCCGTGGCGGCTCGGAGGATATGGCATGTACACGGTTCCCGTTCCCGCCCCGAGTCTTAAAGTTTATTTTGCAGAGTTCCCGAATGTGCCTCTACCGGTGAAGAGGCTGCAATATGAAGCGGCCACCCGCTTCACCAACCCGGGAAGAACGTTCCGCTGCGCCGACATTTCATCGGCATCGCTGCGCAGATTCTTTGGCGAAAACGGCAGTCTGATCGGCAGGAAATTGTTGTTTGTGTATACCGAGCGGCGGTTTGTTCACGCTCCTCCATTCATTGAAAAGCAAACGCAAGGGGTGGTCGAAGTGAACTGGCTGGATGGACGGCGCCTTACCTACATCAGCAGGTTTTGCGGCAGGGAACGGACCGGCTCAGTGGTCCTGTCATGAACGCATCCGTGATTGTCCTGGTCTATAGCCGGGAGCCGTCCTTGCGCCGCTATTGCAAAGCACCTGCCGACCGCAAAGCTTATTGAGCCGGGTTTAGGGCGACCCTACATCGGCTCGAAGGTGGCGCTGCCGGCCGAATAGGCCCCTTGCGCGGTCTGCTTGAACGGATGGCATTCGGTGCGGGTTCCCCTGGGCAGGAAGCTCGTGGGATTGAACGCCTCGCACAGCGATCCATCGCTCGCCTGCCAGATGCCGGTCCCCTCGCCCTTGCCGCTCTCCTGGTAGCTGAAGGTCCCGTCGCTGTTGAAGGTCGTCGTCCCGGTGCGGTTGACGGGGCGGGTGTAGCGGAAGCTGTTGCCCGACAGGACGCGCATGATATCGCCGGCCTTCATCGGGCCCGTGGGAACGGTCGTCGGCGGCGGCTCGGTGACGGTCGGCCCGGTCCCCGTGTCGACACTCTTGTCGGAAGAGCTGCAGGCGGCAAGCAGGCCCGCGGCCAAGACGACCGCGGCCCAGCCGGGAACTGCGCTCAAGGGCTTCCGCATCACCAGCCCTCCGCCATGACCACGACCCGGCTGCCGACGGGGGCGCGGCGATAGAGCTCGATGATGTCCTGGTTGAGCATGCGGATGCAACCGGAAGAGGCATTCTTGCCGATCGACATCGGCTCGTTGGTGCCGTGGATGCGGTAGAGCGTGTCGTTGCCGTTCTGGAACAGATAGAGCGCCCTGGCGCCCAGCGGGTTTTCGGGGCCGCCCGGCATGCCGTTCTTCCATTTCGCCTTTTCCGGGCTCCGCTCGATCATGTCCTTGGGCGGCGTCCAGCGCGGCCACATCACCTTGCGGCCGACATCGGCGAGGCCCGCCCAGCGGAAGCCGTCGCGGCCGACGGCGCAGCCGAAGCGCAGGGCCTGCTGGCCTTCGAGGACGATGAAAAGCTGGCGGCTGCCGGTGTTGACGATCACCGTGCCCGGCCAATGCCGGGTCTGGTAGGGAACGACGGCCCGGCGATATTGCTTGGGCAGCTTCTTCTCGTCGAAAGGCGGCAGCGGATAGGGATCGTCCAGGTCCTGGTCGGCCCAGGCGGCCGTGGTGGAAAGGCTCACCGGCGCGGACGCACAGCTCGCCAGGGCTCCGCCGATAAAATGACGGCGCGTTAAGGCTGGTCCAGACACGATTTGTTCCTCCTCAGACACTTTTCCCCAAGCACTGCATGCCCACATGGCAAGACTGCGGCACATAGACTAGAGCCTTTTCACCCCAGTGTTAATCGGTCGAAAGGTGTGAGGCCTGAGGGCGCCGATTTCACTAAAATCGCACGCAATGCGTTAACAACCCATCAAGGCTAACGGCTGATTAACGTGAATCACCCGTCATGAAATGATACGTTGCCGATCGAGATGGGACGGCCGATCGACCCCCCGATATTTTCTCTCCCCGTCTCCTGACAGCACCTGACTTTCATTTGCCCCGCGCTTCGCGGGGCTTTCTTTTGGCGGCCCGGCGCTTCCGCCGTTAAGACCGTTTGAACCATCCGAGCCGCAGACATTCGCCGGTGCGCTAGGCTTTTACCTCGGCTTATTTTTCGTCGTGATATGGCGCGGATAGATCCGATTCCTCTTTGCGAGGAAGGTCAATGGGGGCATCACATGATCGAAAGACCGGGGACGCCGCGCTCGCCCTATATCGATGTGGAAGTGGCGCAACGCCTGCTCAAGGCGTTCGACTTCATCATCCTCGGCCTCGGCGCGCTCGCCATCACGTTCGACACCGCGGGTCTCGCTTCTGCACCCGACAACGACGCGCTTGTCGGCTTCTTCTGCCTCGAGCTGGTGCTGCTCAGCATGCTCGCCTTGCGCAGCCTCGGTCTCTACGAGATTGCCTCGTTGCGCAGCGGTTTCAGATCCATCGCCCTATCGCTCGCCGTCTGTCTCGTCTGCGGCGCGCTCAATCATCTCGTGGCGAAGGTTACGGGGCTTCTCGATCTGCCCGTGCAATGGTTTACCGCCTGGGCCCTCTTCACCGCGCTCTACTTTGCCGCGACTCGCGGCATCGCCGCTTTGTGGGCGGCACCTCTCGATCGCGCCGGCCGCTTCCGTCGCCGCATCGCCATTGTCGGTGGCGGCAAAGCAGCCGAGGAAGCTATCGCCACGCTCGAAGCCTCGCCCGATCTCGATATCGACATCGTCGGGCTCTTCGACGACCGTTTCGATGACCGCAGTCCGCAATCGATCGGTACCCACAAGAAGCTAGGCTCGATCAGCGAGCTCGCCTTTTTCGCGCGCGAGCATCGGGTCGATCTGATCATCGTCGCCATCCCCCTCTCCGCCGAAGCGAGGCTCCTGCAGATCCTGAAACGGCTGTGGGAGCTCCCCGTCGACATCCGAATCAGTGGCCAGGCCTCCAAGCTCAAATTGAGCCCGCGCGCCTATACCCAGCTCGGAAACCTGCCCTTGCTCGCGGTCTTCGACCGGCCGCTCACCGGCTGGGGATCGTTCCTCAAATCGACGATGGACCGGGGCCTCGCCGTCCTCCTCATCGTGGTCCTGTCACCGATCCTCGCCTTGACGGCGCTCGCGGTCAGGCTCGACAGCAAGGGACCGATCCTGTTCAAGCAGCGCCGCTACGGCTTCAACAACGAGCTCATCGAGGTCTATAAATTCCGCTCGATGTATGCCGATCGAAGCGACGCCAACGCCATCCGGCTGGTGAGCAAGGGCGACCCGCGCGTGACCCCCGTCGGGCGCTTTATCCGCAAGACCTCGATTGACGAATTACCCCAGCTTTTCAATGTTTTAACCGGTCAGCTCTCACTCGTCGGACCACGCCCGCATGCCACCCAGGCCAAGGCCCAGGACGCCCTCTACGAGCAGGTCGTCGACGGCTATTTTGCCCGCCATCGGGTGAAGCCCGGCATCACCGGCTGGGCGCAAATAAATGGCTGGCGCGGCGAGACCGACACCAAGGAAAAGATCGAGCAACGCGTGCTGCACGATCTCGACTATATCGACCAGTGGTCGCTCGGCTTCGATCTTTATATCCTCGCCAAGACGCCGCTGGCGCTGCTTAAGACCCAGAACGCCTATTGAGGTTTTGGCCCCTCATGCACAGGGTCGATATTCGCTCTTTACCCCAGGCGGGAGAGGTATAGACTCCCACCAGCTGCGGTAACGCAGCTCTGGGCAACTATTAGAGGGGTCAAGTCATGGATTGGATCGGCCTTATCATTCAGTTGGTTTTGGGTGCGGTGGGTGGCAATGTCGGCGGTGCCGTGGTCAAGAATTCAAGCCTCGGCTCGACGGGCAACTCGATCGTCGGCGCCATCGGCGGCATCGTTCTCGGTCAGATTCTGAGCTCGCTCACCGGGGGTGCTGTCCCACCTGCTGATCCGGCGGCGGCAGCGGCCGCTACGGGCGGCATCGGCGCCATCATTCAGAATGTCGTCGGTGGCGGCGTCGGCGGCGCAGTCCTCCAGGTAATCGCGGGCCTCATCAAGAATTCGATGAGCAAAGCCTGATCGAGTCTCCATCAAAATGCGAACGGGCGCCCGTAGGCGCCCGTTTTGTTTTGGACAGAAGGCGCCCGCTCACAGCTGATTGGTGCCGAACGTATCGCAGGAGTTCATGTCGCCCGTCTGCATGCCCTGCTTGAACCAGCGCACGCGCTGCTCGGACGACCCGTGGGTGAAGGATTCGGGGACGACATAGCCCTGCGAGCGACGCTGCAAGCGGTCATCGCCAATCGCGGCTGCGGCATTGAGGCCCTCTTCGATGTCGCCTTCCTCGAGAATCCGGTTCGTGTCGTTGGCCGTCTTCGCCCACACGCCGGCCAGGCAATCGGCCTGGAGCTCCATGCGGACCGAGAGCTGATTGCCCTCCTCCTGCGAGGACTGCATGCGCGCCTGCTGCACCTTGGCGGCGATGCCGAGGAGATTCTGGATGTGATGGCCGACTTCATGCGCGATCACATAGGCCTGGGCGAAGTCGCCGGGAGCACCGAGCTTGTTCTTCATGTCCTGATAGAAGGAGAGATCGATATAGACCTTCTGGTCGCCCGGGCAATAAAAGGGACCCATGGCCGATTGCGCCATGCCGCAGGCCGACTGCACGAAGCCGCTGAACAGCACGAGGGTCGGCTTCTGATATTGCCGGCCCATCTGCTGGAACTTGTCGGTCCATACCCGCTCGGTCGAGCCCAGGACGCGGGATACGAAGTCCTTGCCGGCATCGCCCGTGACATCCGTCGTCTGCTGCTGCCCGGTCTGCTGGCCGCTGCCGGTCGTCTGGTTGTTCTGGGTGGTGGATTGCCCTCCGGGGGAAGGCAATTGGGTTTCGCTCTGCTGCTGCCCGGGCGGCGGCTGCACCTGGTCGCCGCCGGTGATCATCTGGATGAGGTCCACACCGAAGACGAATTTGGCGATCAGATAGACCGCCACGATAAGGATGATGGTCTGCAGGCTGATGCCGCCGCCACCCCGGCCCATCGGGATCTGGAAGCCACCACCGCCTCCGCCGCGCGGAAAGCCGAAACCGCCTCCCTGGCCACGGCGATCCTCGATATTGTCGCTGGGCCGTTCATTGTCGAGTTTCATGTCGTCACCTGCCTCCTGTCGGATGGTCCCAAAGCGCCTAGCCGGGCGCGGAACCCAGTCAGATCATATACCAGTTTCAGCGCCGGAGTCGCGATGCCTGTCATTTGCGCCAATTCGATGACGACGCCCAGAAGGGCATCGAGCTCGATCGGCCGGCCGGCATCGATGTCCTGCAACATCGAGGTGCGATGGGCACCGACCTTGGCGGCCATGTCCATCCGTTCCTCCACATCGACGGGAAAGCGCACATCCAAGGCCTCGCCGACGGCTTGCGCCTCCACCATCATGGCGCGGAGGACGCGTCTGGCGCTTTCGTCGCGTGCAAGTCCCTCGAGCGTGCCATTGGTCAACACGCTCACCGGGTTGAAGCTCAGATTGCCCCATAATTTGAGCCAGATCTCATCGCGCAGATCAGGCTTCACCGGGCTCTTGATCCCGGCCTTGATCAGCAGTCCGCTCAAGCTCTTGACCCGGTCGGTCAATTCGCCCGAGGGCTCGCCCAGCGGCATGCGATCGCCATAGACATGAACGACATGGCCCGGTCTTCTGATCTCGGCCGCCTGCCAGATCACCGAGCCCAGCGCCCGCTCGGGACCCAGTCTCTTCCACAAGAGGCCGCCGGGATCGACGCTTTCGAGATGCCGGCCATCGAACCGCCCACCCTGCTTGTAGAAATACCACCAGGGCAGGCCGTTCTGGCCGAAGAGGATCGCCGTATCGGGGCCGATCAAAGGCTGGAGCGCATCCACAACACCGGGCAAGGCATGGCTCTTGAGGGTGAGGATGATGAAATCCTGCCGGCCGAGCTCGCGCGGATCGGAGGTCACGCGGGGATGGACGACATGGTCTTCATGGCCTTCGCTGAGCCTGAGGCCGTTGGCCTTCATCGCCTCCAGATGGGGCCCGCGCGCGATCAGCGAGACGTCCGCCTCGCCCGCCCTGGCGAGCCTCGCCCCGACAAAGCCGCCGATCGCGCCGGCGCCGAAAACACAGATTCTGGTCATAAGTCATCCCCTCCCGGCCCTTACGGATTATCCCCCCTCTCCCGTCCGAAGGATGGGAGAGGGGGAAAACTGGACGAGATTCAGCATGCCGGAAGCGCATCGAGATCAATTGATGAGCCTCTTGAGCTGCGCTAATAGCGGGCGCATGACCGACCGTCTCGTCATCGCCCTGGCCCAGCTCAACCCGACCGTGGGCGCGGTCGCGGCCAATCTCGCCAAGGCCAGGCTCGCCCATAAGGAAGCGAAGGACAAGGGCGCCGATCTCGTCCTCTATTCCGAGCTCTATATCTGCGGCTATCCGCCGGAAGACCTGGTCTTGCGGCCGTCCTTCGTCGCCGCCTGCCGTGAGGCCGTCGAGGACCTCGCGCGCGACACGGGGGAAGGACCTGCGATCCTGGTCGGGACGCCCTGGCGCGAAGGCAAGTCCGTCTACAATGCCGTCGCCCTCCTCAACAACGGCAAGGTCGAGGCGCTGCGCTTCAAGCATGATCTGCCGAATTACGGCGTCTTCGACGAGAAGCGTGTCTTCGCCGCGGGCCCGGCGCCCGGTCCCATCAGCTTCAAGGGCGTGCGCCTCGGTGTGCCGATCTGTGAGGACATCTGGACGGAAGAATCCTGCGAGACCCTGGCCGAGACCGGCGCCGAGCTCCTGCTCGTGCCCAATGGCTCGCCCTTCGAGCAGAACAAGGACGACACAAGGCTCAACCTGGTGGTGGCGCGCGTCACCGAAACCGGCCTGCCGCTCGCTTATCTGAACCAGGTCGGCGGACAGGACGAGCTCGTCTTCGACGGCGCCTCCTTCGTCATCAATGCCGACAGGAGCCTCGCTCTGCAGATGCCGATGTTCGGTGAGGCGATCGCTATCACTCAATGGGCGCGCGGCGAGAGCGGCTGGCATATGGAGAAGAGCGACATCGCCCGGCTGCCGGAAAAGGAAGAAGAGACCTGGCTCGCCTGCGTGCTCGGCCTCAAGGATTATGTCGAGAAGAACCGCTTCCCCGGGGTGGTGCTGGGCCTCTCGGGCGGCATCGATTCGGCCGTGGTCGCGGCCATGGCGGTCGACGGCTTGGGCGCCGAGCGGGTTCATTGCGTGATGCTGCCCTATGCCTATACGAGCAAGGACAGCCTCGTCGACGCGGAAGCCTGCGCCAAGGCGCTCGGCGTGCGCTACGACGTGGTGCCGATCAAGGAGCCGGTCGAAGGCTTCCTCTCGGCGCTCAAGCCCATGTTCAACGGCCGGAACCGCGACACCACCGAGGAGAACATCCAGTCGCGCAGCCGCGGTGTGATCTTGATGGCGATCTCCAACAAATTCGGATCGATGGTGCTGACCACCGGCAACAAGTCGGAAATGTCGGTCGGCTATGCGACACTCTATGGCGACATGAACGGCGGCTTCAACCCGATCAAGGACGTCTACAAGACCGAGGTCTATCGCCTGGCCGCATGGCGCAACAAGAACCGTCCCGCAGGATTGAAAGGCCCTGAGCGCGACCTCATCCCCGAACGCATCATCACCAAGGCGCCGACCGCCGAATTGCGCGAGAACCAGACCGACCAGGACACGCTGCCGCCCTATGACGCGCTCGACGACATCCTCTCCTGCCTCGTCGAGGCGGAGATGCCGGTCGCCGACATCGTCAAGCGCGGCCATCCGGAGGCCCTGGTGAAGCGCGTTCAGCACATGCTCTACGTGGCGGAATACAAGCGCCGCCAGGCAGCACCCGGAGTCAAGATCACGCGGCGCAATTTCGGCCGCGACCGGCGCTATCCAATCGTCAACGGTTTCCGGGATCAAGGCTGACGTGACCCCTGTCCTTCGCTTCGCGCCCTCGCCCACCGGCCGCATTCATATCGGCAACAGCCGCACCGCCATCCTCAACTGGCTTTTTGCGCGGAAATCCGGCGGCAGCTTCGTGCTGCGCTATGACGACACCGATCTCGAGCGCTCGAAACAGGAATTCGCGGACGGCATCGCCCAGGATCTCGACTGGCTCGGCATCGCACCGGACCGGGTCGAATATCAGTCTAAGCGTTTCGCCGTTTATGATGCCGCGGCTGAAAAGCTCAAAGCCTCGGGCCGGCTCTATCCCTGCTATGAGACGGCGGATGAGCTGGAGCGCAGGCGCAAGCGCCAGCTCGCCCGCCATCAGCCGCCCGTCTATGACCGCGCCGCCCTCAAGCTCACCGTGGAGGAGCGCCAAGCGCTCGAGGCGCAGGGACGCAAGGCCCATTGGCGCTTCAAGCTCGAGCATCGCATCGTCGAATGGGACGACCTCATTCGAAAGGCGCAGCATATCGACACGACCAACCTCTCCGATCCGGTGCTGGTGCGCGAGGACGGGACCTATCTCTACACGCTCCCTTCGGTCGTCGACGATATCGATTTCGGCATCACCCATGTGATCCGCGGCGAGGACCATGTCGTCAACACCGCCGTGCAGATCGAGCTCTTCGAGGCGCTCGGCGGCAAGGTGCCGAACTTCGCCCATCACAGCCTCCTGACCGGTGCCGACGGCCAGGGCCTGTCGAAGCGTCTGGGCTCATTGTCGATCGCCTCCTTGCGCGAGCAGGGCCTCGAGGCGATGGCGGTGGTGAGCCATGCCGCCCTCCTCGGCACTTCCGATTCCATCCATCCTTGCGCCGATTATCGCGAGCTCATCGACGGCTTCGATCTCCACAAGCTGTCGCGCGCGCCCGCCCGCTTCGACGAGAATGAGTTGCGCGGTCTCAATGCCAGGCTTTTGCACATGCTGCCTTATGCGGCGGTGAAGGACCGGCTCGCTTTCGGCGACGAAGCCTTCTGGCTCGCCGTGCGCGGCAACCTCTCGACCCTCGCCGATGCGCAATATTGGCACAATATCGTCTCAGGGATGGTGACGCCGATCGTCGCCGAAGCGGATCGCGACTTCATCAAGACGGCGGCCCGCCTCCTGCCCGAGGCGCCATGGACAGGCGATACATGGAAAGCCTGGACCGAAGCCGTGAAGGCCGAGACCGGCCGCAAGGGCAAGGCGCTCTTCATGCCGCTGCGCCTGGCGCTCACCGGCCTCGACCACGGGCCCGAGCTCGCGCTCCTCCTGCCGCTCATCGGGCGGGAGCGAGTTGTGGAAAGACTCAGCACCAACTGAGAGTCAACATTTATGTTGACTTGCTTTTCCAGGTGGATTTACACTGTGTCTTGGGCGCCTTTTAAGGGGTGCTGAGCCGGAGAATTCGCGTCCATCTCTAATGTTCAGCCAAGTGGGTCAGAAATGAAGAACACTCAGAAATGTTGGCCTAAGGCTGGAGAGGGAGATGAATTATTCAGAGTTCCGCCGTTGGTTAGTGAAACAAGGCTGCACTTTTGAGACACACAAAGGCGGTAGTGGTCATATTACCGTCAGATTGGGAGACCGAAAATCGCAATTGCCCGCTCATGGCAAGGGCAAAGAACTGGGCACGGGCCTCGTTCACAAGATCAAGAAAGATCTCGGTTTGAAATGATCTCATATCGCGTTCACCTCAAGCCCGACGACAATGGCACATTCCTTGTGACATCGCCGGACTTTCCCGAGCTCACCACGTTCGGGGAGACGCGCGAGGAGGCGCTCGCTCATGCCTTGGGTGCTTTCGAGGAAGCCATCGAGGCGCGTATCTCGGATCGCGAAGAAATTCCTGCACCGTCAAAAGGCAAAGCAAAGGATATTCGCGTGGCCCTGCCCGTGCAGGCATCGGTCAAGGTCCTGCTCTATCGGTCCATGCTGGAAAGCGGCATCCGCAAGGCGGAGCTGGCGCGGCGCATGTCGATTCACAAGCAAGAGGTCGACCGCATTCTCGACCTCAATCACGCAACCAATCTCGCCAAGATCGAACATGCTTTCGAAGTGCTGGGAAAAAAGCTATTGATCGACGTCCGGGACGCAGATGACAAGGCTGCCTGATGATCCTCGTCGGTCAATTCGACTCACCTTTCGTGCGCCGGGTGGCGGTGACGCTGCATCACTATCATTTGCGCTTCGAGCGCAACCGGCTGTCGGCCTTCCATCCCGGCATGGTCGAGATCAATCCCTTGATGCGGGTGCCGTCGCTCATCATCGACGGCGACGAGACGCTCTATGACAGCAACGCCATCATCGACTATCTCGACGAGCTGGCCGGCCCGCAAAAGGCCCTGATCCCGAGGTCGGGCGATGAGCGCCGGCGCGTGCTGCAGGTCCTGGCGCTGGCGACGGGCGCCATGGATAAGGCAATCGCCGTCGTCTATGAACGCCGCTTCCATTCCGCCCACACCATCGCCCATGAATGGACGGTGCGCTGCATGGCGCAGCTCTCCGGCGCTCTTGTTCATCTCGACGCCCATGCCGGCGATCCCTGGTATTTCGGCCGGAAATTCACCCAGGCCGACATCACGTTGGGCTGCCTCGCCGGCTATCTGAATTTGCGCCTGACGGAAGCCTTCCCGCCGGGCCTCTATCCCAATCTCGAGCGCCTGAACGAACGCTGCGAAGCGCTCGATGCCTTCATCGAGACGCGGCCTGCTCCCGATGAATTCATGCCGGCGAAGCCTTAAGCTCGATCAGGCCTGCGGGATCTCGGCCTTGGCATCGGGCACCTTGTAGCCCTTGATCACCGCCGGTCGGGCGACGAGGGCGCGGTACCAGCGTCGGACATTGGGATATTTCCCAAGGTCGATCCGCTGCCATTCGAAGCGGGCGATCCACGGGAAGGTTGCGATATCGACGATGGAATAATCGCCGCACATGAAGTCCTGGGTCTCGAGCAGCCGGTCGAGCACGCCGTAAAGGCGGTTCGCTTCCGTCTCGAACCAGGCATCGGCGAAGGGCGCCTTGCCGGCATTGAAGTGCAGGAAATAATGCGCGCGGCCGAGGAACGGACCCACGGCCGACATCTGCCACATCAGCCATTCATGGATGCGGATGCGCGCCTTGGCTTCGCTCGGATAGAGCTTTCCGGTCTTGTCGCCGAGATACATGAGGATGGCACCCGACTCGAAGATGCTCTGATCGTTGTCGCGATCGATGATGGCGGGGATCTTGTTGTTGGGCGAGATCTTGAGGAAAGGGGCCGCGAACTGCTCGTCCTTGCCGATATTGATCGGATGCGTCGTGTAGGGAAGCCCCATCTCTTCGAGCGCAATCGATATCTTGCGGCCGTTGGGCGTGCTCCAGGTATAGAGATCGATCATGAGAGCTTCAGGCCTCCCGCTTTTTCCATCTGCCGTTCGAGTTCCAGAATAAGGTCATAAGCGCCCTCGGCAAGGATCGAATGGCGATCGAGGAAAAGCGCCTCTCGCGCTGGGGCAAGTTCGGGATCGGCAAAAGCCCTGGCGAGCGCAAGGCGCAAGCGCACCGGATCGCGTCCTGCTGCGGTCACGAAGGGAAGTCCCGGCACCATCGGCGAGCGGGCGATCTCGACGAGGCCCTCGAGATAGTCCGGACGATAGCGTCGCGCCAGCGCAACGCAGACGGAATCGATGGCGCAGATGTCGGCTTTACCATCGCGCACCGCGATCATCGAGCCGACATGGCCGCCGGTTTCGACCACGTGCGAGAAGAAGCGGCCGTTCTCGGCATGGCGCGCGAAGACGAGCTTCAGCGCCAGCATGCCCGACATGGAATCGGGATTGTTCACGGCGGCACGGCTGGCGCGAAATTGGGCGAGCGGGCGCCGCTCGCGGGCGAAGACGAAGCTCGAATACTGCGCGCCCGCGCAGCCGGGCGCGGCATAATGCGGGGTCGCGACATAGGAGAGCCGCCCGCGGAATTCATGGGTGAAGGGATAGCCGCAGGTCTGGCTGAAGACGAGGTCGGGCCGGCGCCAGAGCGCGAAATAGTCCGGATTGCGGTCGAGCCTCGGGCTTTCGCCGCCCAGATGCCTGAGAACGCCTTGCGCGAAGGCATCGGTCGCCTCGCCGATCTCCGGCCAGTCATACATGGGCAGCGAAACGATCATCGCACCTCGTCCATCAGCTTGCGGATATAGCGGCTCGTCTCATGCGGCTGGATACGGGCATTGCGGATGAGATTGTCGAAGTGATGCGAGAGCTCGCGGATATGCTCGGTCGAGGTGAAGACGAAATACATGTCGCCCACATAGATCGCCGCGCGCAAGGGGCCGAACACCGTATAGGGCACCGAGAAGCGCTCGCGATTGTCGAACAGGAACCAGCGATAGGCGGGATAGAGTTCATTGGTGAGCTGTGCCGCCTGTTCAAGCTGAGCCAGGCGATCGGCCGCCGCGAGGCCGCGCCAGATCCCCTCGCCCCGGGCAAAGCCGTCGAGCCCCTGGACGGCCGAGCAGACCTCGATCTCGTGCTCGCTGCGCTTGGCATGAATGATGCGGGCACGGGCAATGCCGGCCCAGGCCTTGGCGGCCGTCTCCTCGAGCCTGCCCGTCTCATGGGCGATCACCGCCTCGGTCTTGACCTGATCGGGCAAGGTCGCGGGCACATAGCGGATCTTGAAGCCCCGCGCTTCCTCATGCCAGCGCAGCAACCGCTCATCGGCAGGGCTCCCGGCATCCGGCTCGATGGCGAGTTGCGAAACGATGTCGGCGGCGACCTGATCCTGCTGGGAAAGTCCCAGAAGCCAGTCGATGGACACCGTATGCCGGGCGGCGATCCGGGCGATGGTCTCGGTTCTGGGTAATCTTACGTTTACGTCAGATAGAAGTTGTGAAAGCGTGGATCGATCCAGCCCCGCCCGCGTCGCGAACTGTGCCCGTGACAGGCCAGAGCGCTCGATGAGCGCCAGAAGCCGCTGGCGAAAGATGTCGGAGGTGTCGCGCTTCTGCATTGTTTACAATCGTCACCAAAAGTCGCGGATGCGTATCAGAATAAACAGATTATGCGCATAATCGCATAGGCCGTAAAGCCCAATGCAGCTATAAAAAATCCATGGCCCTGCCCCGCGAAATCGAAACCGCCAAGCCGCTCAGAATAGAGTGGCCGACGGTGGCGCTGATCGCCCTGATGTATACGCTCCTGGCGCTCCTGATGTGGACCTTCACCCGCCTGCCCTGGTGGGTCGCGAGCCCCATTGGCGCCTATCTCATCGCCCTTCACGGCTCGCTGCAGCATGAAGCTTTGCATGGCCATCCGACCCGCAACCGGCTCGTCAACGAACTCCTGGTGTCGATCAATCCGAGCCTCTGGTTCCCCTATCAGCGCTATCGCAAGCTGCATCTCACCCATCACAATGACGAGCATCTGACCGATCCGCGCCTCGACCCCGAATCCTATTACCTCCTGCCCGATCGCTGGGCCGGGCTGCCGACGCCTCTGAAACAGCTCTATACGCTCAACAACACGCTCGCCGGGCGCATGATCATGGGGCCGATCATCGCCTCGATCCGCTTCTGGTCGTCGGAGGCGCTCGCCATGATCAAGGGCGATCGCGACATCATCCGGGCCTGGCTGCTCCATATGCCGGCCTGTGCCGTCACGCTTCTCTACGCGCTCTGGGTATGCGGCATACCTTTCTGGCAATATGTGCTGTTCCTCGCCTATCCGGGTGTCGCCCTCATGCTGGTGCGCTCCTTCTGCGAGCACCAGGCGGCCGAGAAGGAAGGCGAGCGCACCATCATCGTCGAGGCCTCGCCCTTCTGGGCGTTGCTGTTCCTCAACAACAACCTGCATGTCGCCCATCATACCAGGCCGAGGCTGCCCTGGTACGAGTTGCCGGCCTATTACCGCTCGGAACGCGACGCGCTCATCGACAAGAACAACGGCTACCGCATGAACGGCTATGGCGAGATTTTCCGGCGCTATTTCTTCCGGCCGAAAGAGCCCGTCGCCCATCCCCTCATCAAGTGATCACCTTATTCAGTCCACGGAGAGAACAATGACCACCGCGCATCTACCGAAATCGGCCGCCTATGTCGTCGTCGGCATGGGCATGCATGGCATGTCGACCGCCTGGCACCTGGCGATGGAACTCGAGAAATCCGGCAAGGGCAAAGGCTCGGACGTGGTGCTCATCGACAAGGTGGGGCCGGGCGCCGGCGCCACCGGCATCGCCTGCGGCTGCGTGCGCAATCTCTATATGACCTCGCCCATCCACAACATCTTGCGCCATTCGGTCGATGTGTGGGAGTCGGATCCGGTCAATTTCGGCTTCCAGCAAGTGGGCTATGTGTCGGTCGGCGAAGGCAACCAGCAGGCCGATTACGAGAAGATGCACAAGAGCCAGAATGCCGCCGGCTACAAATCGGACATGTATGTCGGCAAGGAAGCGAAGAGCTTTCTCAAGAAGATCTGGCCGGACTTCAATGTCGAGCGCGCCGATGTCGTGCTGCATGAGATTCCCTCGGGCTATGCCGGCACCCATACCGCGGTCAGGGCGCTCAAGGAGAAATGCGACCAGTGGGGCGTGCGTTCCTTCACCGGCATCTCGGTCGAAGGCTATGACAAGCAGAACGGCAGCATCACCGGCGTCATCACCTCGGAAGGCACGATCAAGGCCGATGCGGTGGTGATCTGTGCCGGTGCCTGGATCACCAAGCACTGGGACTGGCTCGGCCTCCCCGACAAGCTCGACATGCGCTATCCCGACGGCGGCGTCGTCAAGGACGCCGACATGTGGACCTACTGGCGTCTGCTCGAAGGCGAGGTGCTGATGAAGGACGGCGACAAGTATCGCACCGGCGACGACAAGGATCCGCCCGTCCTGCATGTGGAATTGATGAACACGCCGGTCATCACCGAGGACGGCCACCAGTTCCCCGACCAGCATTTCTATATGTATGTGCGCTATGCCGCCGAGCGCGCCGGGGCGCCTGGCGTCCAGGGCGGCACCATCCCGATCAAGATGGGCCCCAAGGCGGTGCTCGATCCTTACGGCCACGCCAACGACCTCTATCAGGCGGATCCGTGGTTCAAGGATTATTACATGGCGACGCTCGCCTATCTGTTCGACCGCTTCAAGAACTATGGCAGCCAGTTCAAGCAGCGGCGCAATGGTGGCATCGGCGCCTTCACACCGGACTCGGTGCCGATCTTCGACTGGGTCGCCGACAACGGCTACATGATCGCCGACTCCAACCATGGCTACAAGATGATCGGGGTCGGCAAGCTGGTCGCCCGTCACCTCGTCTCGGGCGAGCCGGTGCCCGAATTGGCGCCCTTCGCCTTCACCCGTTTCGCCCAGGGCAAGACCTTCGGCGACCGCAATTCCAACTGCCCCTGGGTGTAATCACCCGTTCACGCCTGCGACCGAAGTGCCGAAAGCAGGGTGGATAGTCTCCACCCTGCTGTTTTTTTGCCTGATTTCCCTGCTTTTCCAGAGCTGAGTCCGAGGAACGCAAGGCCGGTTCAGGGCCGGCTTGGAGGGAGGAGGAGCGGATTTAGCCCGCCAAATGGGCGTTTTTCAGCGCGTGCGGCGCAAAAACCCTTGAAAATAAGGGTTTTCACGAATCAAAGCATGCGCTAGGGCTCGCTTTACCGAATTCAGCAAGCAAGGAGCAAATATATGGCTGATGATAAGGCGGTGAAAGTCGTGACGATTCCCCTGTCGAAAGTGGCAGCGGAACTCGCCGAGAAGCACGAGATGTCGAAGAAGGCCTCCACGGAATTCCTTGGCGCTTTCGTCGATCTCGTCGTCAAGCACCTGAAGAAGGGCAACAAGGTGCGCGTGACCGGCCTCGGCATCCTGCAGGTCCGTCGGCGTCCGGCGCGCATGGGTCGCAACCCCGCCACTGGCGAAGCCATCAAGATCAAGGCGTCGAAGAAGGTTGCCTTCCGCGCCGCCAAGGAGCTCAAGGAAGCGATCTGACGTTTCCGTTCCGCTCTGACGTTAAGACGGCCTCGCAATTTGCGGGGCCGTTTCGCTTTTAAGCTGTTGAGTGTCGCTAATGCTTGCTTCGCTCCTTTGAATGATTCTATCATCCTCGCAACTAGAACAAGAACAGACAGGGTGAGGGATGCTGTTATTGGCCGGCCGACGCCTCGCGTCGATGATCCTGATCATGATCGTGATCTCGCTCCTGTTGTTCCTCGCTTTCGAGGGCGACAAGCTGGCGCTTGCGGCGCGGGTTCTCGGTCAGTACTCGCCGATGGAAGGCCGCCTGCAGTGGCTCGAGGACAATGGCTACAATCGCCCGCTGCCGGTGCGCTACATCACCTGGCTGTTCGGCTTCTTCACCGGCGACTGGAACGTTTCCGCCCAGTTCAACCGCCCGGTGCTCGAATTCCTGGCGCCCCGTCTCGCCAATACCGCCATACTCGGTCTGTGCGTCTTCGTGATCACGGCGATCATCTCGCTGATCCTCGGCGTACTTGCCGGCATCAATGAAGGCGGACTGCGCGACCGCATCATCTCGATCGCCTCCGTCGTCACGACTTCGTTCCCGGAGTTTGCTTCCGGCACCTTCCTCGTCGCCATCTTCGTCTACTGGCTTGACTGGTTCCCGGGCTCATCGTCCTTCAGCAACGGCTTCAGCGTGAAGGAACTTGTCCTGCCGGTGACCGCGCTCGTGCTATTCAACTTCGGCTACTACACGCGCATGACTCGTGCCTCCATGGCTGAAGTCATGACCTCGCAATATGTGCGGACCGCCGTTCTCAAGGGTCTTCCGCCCCGGAGCGTGGTGGTGAAGCATGCTCTGCGCAATGCGCTGATTGCGCCCTTTACCGTCATGATCCTGCAGCTCAATTACCTGCTCTCCGGCATCGTGGTGACGGAGGTGTTCTTCGCCTATGACGGATTTGCCAAGGCCATGTACGATGCCGCCCTGTTCGGCGACACCTATGTCGTCTCGGCCTGCGCCATGGTGGCGGTCTTTGTGGCGGTCCTGTCACAGTTTATCTCGGATGTCGGATATACGTATCTCAATCCGCGCATTCGCTTCAGTTGAGGACGTGACGCATGAGCGATGTGACAGCACCGGCGAGCGAGATGCCCAAGAGGCCCAGCGGCCTCATGAGGTTCATCAAAGCGATCGCGCTCCTGCGTGAATCCTATATCGCCATGGTCGGCGCCGTCCTGGTGCTGTTTTGGATCCTCATGGCGCTCGGCGCCGATCTGATGCCTTTGCGCGATCCCCTGGCACAATCGGCGCCGGACCTTCTGAAGCCGGCCATGTCGCCGGCTCCCGAGGGTGGCCTGTATTGGCTGGGCACCGACGACAAGGGGCGCGATATTCTCTCGCGCCTCATCTATGGATCGCGGCTGGTGTTGTTCTGGTCGATCCTGGCCACTGTGGTCGCCTATGCGGTCGGCATGCTGCTCGGCGTCATGGCCGGCTATCGCGGCGGCTGGTGGGACGAGGTGATCTCCTTCATCGGCAATGTCTTTCTCTCCTTTCCGCCGATGGTGCTGTTCCTCGTCATCCTGACGAACTTCGGTCCAAATTCCCCAATGGGCCAGTATATCGGCAGTCTCGGCGTCGGCAGTACCGTCGTGTCGGGCATCATCATCATCGTGGCCATTACTTTCGGCACCGCGCCGCAAGTGGCGCGCATCGTGCGTGGCCTGGTGCTCGACCTCAAGACACGCGACTATATCGCCGCCGCCGAAGTGCGCGGCGAGACACCGCTCTACATCATGCTGGTCGAGCTCCTGCCCAATGCGCGCGGCCCCCTTATCGTCGATGCCTGCCTGCGCCTCGGCTATGTGATCATCGCCATCGCCGTGCTGGGCTTCCTGAGCCTCGGCCTGCCGCCGCCCTATCCGGACTGGGGCAAGATGATTGCCGAGGTGCGTGGCTTCGGCGCCATGGCCAGCAATGCGATGGTCTGGCCCGCCCTGGCCATTTGCTCGCTGGTGCTCGGCCTCAATCTCCTGGCCGACGGCTTGCGCGAAATCTCACTGCGTGACTGAGGATGAGACCATGACCACTGCCCAGACACCGGTGCTCGAATGCAAGAACGTCTCGATCTCCTATTACACGCGCGCCGGCGCGGTCCCTGCGGTCTATGACTTCAACCTCACCGTCATGCCCGGCGAAGCGGTCGGCATCGTCGGCGAATCGGGCTGCGGCAAATCCACCGTGGCGCTCGCCATCATGCAGTATATGGGCAGGAACGGCGCCATCACCGGCGGCGAGATCAAGTTCATGGGCCGCGACATGCGCACCATGTCGCAAGAGGAACTGCGCAAGATCCGCGGCTCGCAGATCTCGATGGTCTATCAGGAGCCGATGGCGTCGCTCAATCCTTCGCTCCTCATCCGCACCCAATTGACTGAAGTGCTCGAGATCCACGAAGGGATCAGCGAGGACGCCGCCTATAAGCGCGCCGTCGAGGTGCTGGACGCGGTCAGGCTCCCCGATCCCAACCGCATCATGAATTCCTATCCGCACCAGCTTTCGGGCGGCCAGCAGCAGCGCGTCGTCATCGCCATGGCGCTGCTCTCCAATCCCAAGCTGCTCCTGCTCGACGAGCCGACGACGGCGCTCGATGTGACCGTCGAGGCGGGCGTGGTCGAATTGATCAAGGACATCTCGCAGCGCTTCGGGACGTCGATGATCTATATCTCGCACAACCTCGGCCTCATCCTCGAGACCTGCGACCGCATCTGCGTCATGTATTCGGGCCAGGCGGTCGAGGTCGGCAATGTGAAGCAGGTCTTCGACCATATGCGCCATCCCTATACGCGGGGGCTGTTCTCCTCGATCCCGCTGCCGGGGGCCGACCGCTTCGCCCATCCCCTGGTGCCCATTCGCGGGCAACTGCCCCTGCCGCGCGACCGGCCGAAAGGCTGCACCTTCGGGCCGCGCTGCGATTTCTTCCAGGCCGGGCGCTGCGACAAGCCGATCCCGATGCTCGACATCAAGGGCGATCCGGGCCACGAAGCGCGCTGCGTGCGTTATGACGAGATCGACTGGAAGAAGTATCGGCCCAAGGGCCTCGAGGCCGAGCCGATCGAGCCCGGGCCGCCGGTGCTGCAGATCAGGAACATGAAGAAGTACTATGAGATCCGCGACAATTCGATCGCGGCGATGATCTCCGGCACGAAAACGCGCTTCGTGAAAGCCAATGAGAAGCTCGATTTCGAAGCGCGCGAAGGCGAGACCGTCGCCATCGTCGGCGAATCGGGCTGCGGCAAGAGCACGCTCGCCAAAGTGCTGATGGGTTTGGAGGAATCGACGGGCGGCGAAGTGCTGGTGAACGGGCTCGAAGTGGGCCACATGCCGGTGCGCAAGCGCCCGGCGGGCCTCATATCGAGCCTGCAGATCGTGTTCCAGAATCCCTTCGAGACGCTCAATCCGAGCCATTCGGTCGGCGCCCAGATCGCCCGCGTCCTGCGCAAGTTCGGCGTGGCGAAGGACCGCGACGAGGCGGAGCGCAAGACCTATGAGCTTCTCGACATGGTCAAGCTGCCGCGCGAATTCGCCCAGCGCAAGCCGCGCCAGCTCTCGGGCGGCCAGAAGCAGCGCATCGGCATCGCGCGTGCCTTCGGCGGCGAGGCGGCCGTCGTCATCGCCGACGAGCCGGTCTCGGCCCTCGATGTCTCGGTGCAGGCGGCGGTAACCGGCCTCCTCACCGACATCCAGCGCAAGAAGCGCACGACGCTCGTCTTCATCAGCCACGACCTCTCGGTCGTGCGCTATCTCGCCGACCGCATCGTCGTCATGTATCTCGGCCACATCATGGAACAGGGCACCACCGAGCAGGTCTTCTCGCCGCCCTATCATCCCTATACCGAGGCGCTGCTCTCGGCCGTGCCGATCGCCGATACATCGGTCACCAAGAAGCATATCGTGCTCAAGGGCGAGTTGCCCTCGCCGATGAACCCGCCCTCGGGCTGCCCCTTCCAGACGCGCTGCCCGCGCAAGATCGGCGCCATCTGCGAGACCGAGATGCCGCCCAACAAGGATATGGGCAACGGCCATATGATCATGTGCCACTTGCCGGACGATGTGCTGCGCTCGATGGAGCCGGTGATCAAGGTCGGCCGGCACGATCCCGACGACACCACCCCCGCGGCCGAGGCGACAGCGAAACATTAGCCTTCCGATCATGACCGCCAAGCTTCCCGTTGAATTCAGACCGGCGCTCGAGCAGGCGCGGCTCCTGCGCACCCGCAAGATCGGCGCTCGCGAGCTTCTCGATCTCTGCTGGGCCAGGGTCGAGAAGCACAACCCTGCCCTCAACGCGGTCATCGTCAGCGACATCGCCCGGGCTCGCAAGGCCGCGGCCGCCGCCGACAGGCGCCTCAAGGCGGGCAAGCCCAAGGGCCTCTTCGACGGCGTGCCGATGACCATCAAGGAGAGCTTCGACTGGACCGGGACGCCCACCACCTGGGGCGATCCGCGCTTCGCGTCGAACATCGCCAAATCCGATGCCGTGGCGCTGACCCGCCTTACCGATGAGGGTGCCGTCATCTTCGGCAAGACCAACGTGCCCTTGATGCTGGCCGACTGGCAGAGCTTCAATGCCGTCTACGGCACGACGAACAATCCCTGGGACGTGACCCGCGCGCCCGGCGGCTCATCGGGCGGTTCGGCCGTGGCGCTCGCCGCCGGCATGAGCGCGCTCGAAGTCGGCTCCGACATCGGCGCCTCGATCCGCAACCCGGCGCATTATTGCGGCGTCTACGGCCACAAGCCGACCTATGGCATCGTGCCGATGCGCGGCCAGTTCCTGCCCGGCATCGTGGCGGGAAGCGACATTTCCGTCGCCGGCCCCATGGCGCGAAGCGCCAGGGACCTGACCGCGATGCTCAAGCTCCTGGCGGGGCCCGACGCACTCGAGGCGCGGGCGACGACGCTCAGGCTGCCGCCGGCGCCAGAGGCCTCGTTCAAGGCCTTCCGAGTGGCGGTGATGCTGAGCGATCCCGTGAGCGAGGTCGACCAGCCGGTGCAGGATCTCCTCGGCCAGCTTGTCAGGTTTCTCTCCAAGCGGGTGAAGAAGCTCTCGACCGACGCCCGGCCGGCCTTCACCACGGTCGAGGCGATGGACGTCTATGTCAAGCTGCTGCGCGCAGCGACCAGCCGGCGCCAGAGCGATGCGGATTTTGCCCTGAATCTCAAGCGGGTGAGCGAGCTCAGGCCCGCTGATGAGAGCTATTTCGCCCGCATGACACGGGCAAATGTGCTGCCGCACCGTTCCTGGCTCATGGCCAATGAGCGCCGCCACCAGATGCGGCTCCTGTGGGACCGCTTTTTCGACGACTGGGACGTCATGATCTGCCCGGCCGCGGCCTCTGCCGCTTTCCCGCATGACCAGGAGGGCGAACGCCATGACCGGACGATCCTGGTCAATGGCCGGCAAGTGCCGACGACGGATCAGCTTTTCTGGGCCGGCTATTCCGGCGGCTTCTACCTGCCCTCGACCGTGGCCCCCATCGGGCTCACCGCCCAGGGCCTCCCGGCCGGGGTCCAGATCATCACCCGGCAGTTCGCCGACCTGACCAGCTTGCGCTTCGCCGAGCTCCTGGAGCGCGATTATTACAGCTTCGTGCCGCCTCCCCGTCATACCTAGCCGCAAATATGCAACCCGACGTCCCGGCAATGCGTAAATTCCATTCACCATTTGCGTATTAATTTGACGGTGATAGCATCCAAGAAGTACGCAGACGGCTGAGAATGAAGACGCCCGATCAACGGGCGCCACAACCATCTTTTGGAAAACCCCCAAATGGGAGGGAGGAAGAAGACCAATGTCAGACAAAGAGCATATCTGGATTCCCAAGCTGAAGCAGCAGCTTGCGGACAAGAAGATCGACCGGCGCGAATTCGTTCGCTATGCGAGCTTGCTCGGCATGTCGTCGGGCGCCGCTTATATGTGGGCCGGCAAGATCACTGGTGAGCCCTTGGCACCACCCGCCATGGCCCAGGACATGCCGAAAGGCGGTACTCTCAAGATCGCCCAGCGCATCCCCAAGGTGCAGAACCCGCACACCTTCTCCTGGGTCTATGACTCGAATGTCGTGCGCCAGGTCTGCGGCTATCTCACCCGCACCGGCGTCGACAACGTGACCCGCCCGCATCTCGTCGAAAAGTGGGAGGCCTCGGAAGACCTCAAGACCTGGACCTTGCATATCAAGGCGGACGCCAAGTGGCACAAGGGCGGTGACTTCACCGCCGAACAGGCCGCCTGGAACATCAAGCACTGCCTCGATCCGAAAGTCGGCTCCTCGGTCGTCGGCCTGATGAAGGGCTACATGCTGAAAGAGGTCGACACCGGCACCAAGGACGACAAGGGCAATCCGGTGATGACCACCGAATTGTGGGATGCCAATGCGATCGAGATCAAGGATCCGAAGACCCTGGTCCTCAATCTCCAGCAGCCGCAGGTCGCGGTGCCCGAGCATCTCTTCCACTATCCGTTCCTGATGCTCGACCCGGCCGAGAACGGCGACTTCCAGGTCGGTTCGAACGGCACGGAATCCTTTGAGCTCGTCGAGCTCGAAGTCGGCCGCAAGGCGGTGTTCAAGCGCCGTCCCGATGCGCCGGGCTATCTCGATGAGTTGCAGTTCATCGATCTCGGCGACAATCCGGCGGCGGTCGCCGCGGCGCTTGCCTCGAAGCAGGTGGACGGCATCTATCAGGGCAACATCGAGCAGTTCGACCTCTATAAGGGCCTGCCGCATGTCGACATCCACCAGGTGGTGACGGCGCAGACCGCGGTCGCGCGCATGCAGATGACGCAGAAGCCCTTCGACGATCCGAAAGTGCGCAAAGCAGTGCGCCTCGCCACCGATCCGGCGAAGTGCCTGCAGATCGCGCATAAGGGTGTCGGCGAGCCGGCCGAGCATCACCATGTCTGCACCGTCCATCCCGACTACAAGAAGATCGAGCCGCTCGGCTACAAGCCGGACGAGGCGAAGAAGCTCCTCGCCGAAGCGGGCTATCCGGACGGCATCGACATCGAGATCAACTGCAAGCCCGATCCTTCATGGGAGCAGGCGGCGGTCGAGGCGATGGCGGAACAGTGGAAGGCCGGCAACATCCGCGCCAAGATCAACGTGCTGCCATCGGCGAAGTTCTGGGAACTGTGGACGGAAGTGCCCTTCGGCTTCACCGAATGGACGCACCGGCCGCTCGGCTTCATGGTGCTGGCGCTCGCCTATCGCACCGGCGTGCCGTGGAACGAGTCGCGCTATTCGAACAAGCAGTTCGACGAATTGCTCGGCAAGGCCGAAGGCACGCTCGACGTCGACAAGCGCCGCGAGATCCTGGGCGAGCTCGAAGCGATCATGCTGGAAGACGGCCCGATCACGCAGCCTCTGTGGCGGTCGGTCTATGCCGCTTACGACAAGCGCGTCCAGGGCTTCCAGATCCATCCGACGCTCTACATCTTCGGCGAGACGCTGGCGATCGCGCCGGCATAGTCGCTCTACTGGCATGACCAGAGCCCGCGAGCGCAAGCTCGCGGGCTTTTTTTGCCCCCTATCGCGTCATGTATCGATCGAAAAACTGCATCTCGCGCAGCCAAGTGTCAGCGGAAAAGATCGAGCCATGGTTGCCGTCGGGAATGACGATCATCTCCTTGGGCTCATTGGCAGCTGCGAAGAGAGCGCGGCCTTCGCTCAAAGGCACGACGCCATCAAGGTCGCCATGGATGATGAGAAGCGGCGCCTTGATCTTGCCGATATAGGCGAAGGAATCGAACTTGTCCTTCATCAGAAGGCGCACGGGCAGCCACCAATAGGCCGCGGCCGCGACATTGGCGGCAGAGGCGAAGGGCGCTTCGAGCGCCAGCGCCTTGACCGGCCGCTCGGCGGCAAGCTGCACCGCGACACCGCTCCCCAATGATTCGCCCACCAGCATGATCTCTTGCGGGGTGACGCCTCGCGCCGTCAGCCAGTCATAGGCGGCGCGCGCATCATTCACCAAACCCGTTTCGCTGGGCGAGCCGGTCGAGGCGCCATAGCCGCGATAGGACAAGAAGAACACGCCGAAGCCTTGAGCCTGATAGGCGGCGAAGCGCTCCGCGCGGTCGGCGATCTCGCCGCCATTGCCGTGGAGATAAAGAATGGTCGCTTTGCCGGGCTTGGCCGGCGAATACCAGGCCTGCAAGGTCTCGCCATCCTGGCTCGCGAGCTTGACGTCCTCGACCCCTTCGAGCCCGACCGCGTTCGCCGCGAGGCCCTGGTTGCCGGGGAAATATTGATGGCTGCGCTGGGTCACATACATGAAGGCGGCAATGAAGACGTAAGCCGCGACGGCAAAGACCAGGACGGCGCGCAGGCTCGAGACCATGTCGAAGCTCATGGCACCTCCGCGAGGCGGGCGGGCTCGCTCACATCCCGTGTCCAGGCCCAGACGGCCAGGAGCGGGCTGGCACCGGTGCGCGTCGCATGGACGACATGGGGCTCATGCCAGATCACGTCTCCGGCCTCGTGCATTTCGAAATCTCCATTGCCGCGGCGCCACTCGCTCGGCCCCGTCAGCAGCCAATAGAGCTCGGGTGCGGCATGATGATGGTCGCGGTAATGGACGCCAGGCCCCAAGAGCAGCAATCCCATCAGGAAATCGTCGCCGGCGAAGAAGCCGTTGGGGCCGATGATTTCCGTGTAGGCATAGTTGTCCATATAGCCTGCCCCCAGCAGTGCATCCGAATAATTCGGATTCTGCCGCCAGTGCAGGAACTCCTCGACCTCGGCAAGGGCTGCCGCAACGTCGGGGCTCATGAACATCGAGGCGGCGACGCATTCGGGCAGATAGCGCGTGGCGGGCAGCCTCAGCGGCAAAGGCTCGACCACCGCCGAAGGCGAGAGGTCCTGCTCGGCCAGGCGCGCTTTCACATGCTGGGCGTGCTCGCCCTTCAGCGATCGGCGGATCGCATCGATGATCCATGTCGCCGGTCCATAGATTTCGTCGTTCAAAGCCCGGCCTCGATCTCGGCCCAATCGGCCGCGGGGACCACCTCGGCATCCGCCGTCACATCGCGCGTCCAGGCGAAAAGGGCAAGGAAGGGCATGTCGCGCACCAATGTCGCATGGACCTGCATCGGCTCGTTCCAGATGGGTGTGTGAGGCCGATATTCTGTCCAGCTTTCACCCGCACCGAAACGCCATTCGTGCGGGCCGGTTAACGGCACATAGAGCTCGGGCGCCTTGTGGCGGTGATCGCGATACAGCGTCTTGGGCGCGATGAGGAACAGGCCGAGCTCGAAATCATCGGCCGGGAGGAGGCCTTCCCCGCCAATGAGGCTCGCAAAGGCATGCGCCACCGGAAAGCGCCGGCCGATCATCTCCGGCGGATAGGCGCCATAGGTGACCCAGCGCAGCCCGGCCCTCGCCTCATTGATGGCCCGGCGCAAGGGATCGGCGCCGTTCATGCAGAAAAGCGCCGCATCGAGATGGCCGCAAGCGGGCGAGGCGGGCTCCGGCCCTTCCCGCGCCGGTCCTTCCCCGAAACGGAGAATGCCCTGGCGCACCTCAGCCAAGCCCTTCCCCGTGAGGTCGGCCAGATAATGATCGATCTGCTCGATCAGCCGGAAGATCGGCGCTGCGTCTTTGGTCATGGCTAGCCTAGCGCATAGACGCGTTCGGCCAGGCTGAGAAGGTCATTGTCGCTGATCTCGCGGACGGTGTTCCGGCGCATCGGCGCATGGGCGGGCGAGGCCATGCGCTCGGCGAGGCGATGGGGATGGGCGAGATCGAGCCCATCACCGCTGAGATTGATCTTGATGCCCGACCGCCGCACCAGGCTCTCATAGGCGGCGGCGACGTCGGCGGCACTCGCCATGGCACCGGCCACCTTGGCGAAGGCCTCCGGGTTGCCGTCCCTCACCCACTCGATCGTGGCGAGCATCGCAAGGCCAGTCGCCCGTCCATGCGGAACCGGCGCCAATTCGGCCATGGCATGCGAGATATTATGCGCCAGCGCCGTGCCGGCATTGTCGATGCCAATGCCGGCATAGCAGCTCCCCAGCAACAGGCTGCCGCGCGCGGCGAGATCCCGCGGCGCCTTCACCGCCTGCTCGAGCGCACCCGAGATCAGGCTGATGGCGCGGTGGCAATAGAGATCGTTGGCGTCGCTGCGGTTGCGATTGGTCGAGGCCTCGATCGCATGCACAAGCGCATCGAGGCCGGTCGCCGCGGTCACCGCCGGCGGAACGCCCACCGTCAGTTCCGGATCCAGCAGAGCGAGGCGGGGCTTGAGCTCATCGCCCCAGGCCCAGACCTTCTGATGCCCGGCATTGGTGAAGATCGCGGTGCGGGTCACCTCGGCACCCGTTCCCGCCGTCGTCGGCACGGCAATGAGGGTTAAGGGATCGGCCGGCAAGGGCGTCTCGCAGAACTGATAGGCTTCGGCCGGCCGCCCCGAGACCGTGCAGGCCGCGACGAGCTTCGCCGTGTCGAGCGCCGTGCCGCCGCCGAGCCCGATCACCGCTTTCGCCTTCACCTCGCGCGCCAGGGACGCGGCACGGTCCACGTCATCCGATTTGGGCTCGCCACTGAAGCCGTCATAGAGCTTCGACTCATGGCCGGCCGCGGCCAGAAGCGCTGCAAGCTTTGCCGTGATGCCCAAGGAGGTCATCGCCGGATCGGCAACGACCATCACCGGTTGATTCTTGCCGGCGAGGCTTGTCATCCGGCCAGGCAGATCGGAAAGACGGCCATTGCCGAAGACGATTTCAGGAATGGAAGCGAGCGAGAAAGACTGCATGACGATCGGCTCTAGGGCCTGTTTACAATCAGCGGATAGCGAAGAAAGCGGCGACGAGGCTGATGAACCCGGCAAAGCAAGCATCGGTCTTTTCGTAGCGGGTTGCG
>QORU01000100.1 GCA_003574785.1 Taklimakanibacter deserti
TATGGTAACACATTGCTGTCACTGTGCTAACAGTGTGTAAGCTGTGTGGTGCAATTTGCGGGAAAAATGTGGTTACACTGTGGCTGTACGGTGTGCGCAATGTGGCTTTATGGTGGTGATAGTGTGGTGAGATGGTGGCGAAATGGTGGTTGTTGCCTTGCTTCGATCCGAGCATGGCGTTCGCTTACCGGGGATCATGCAATGTGTGTGCGAAGACGCACATTTTTCTAACCGTCCGCGATTCAGTTCCGATGCTTCGCTTGACGCACATTTGGCGGAGTGGTAGGCGCGTGGTTTCTGGCGGTCACTATGACGGCGGCGATCCGCGTGATGCGGATCGCCGAATGCACCAATCGCCCTCTGGTTGGGCGGTGTTAGTGTTTCATCGCAGTTCGCTGGGGTTCTGGCCGTTGCTGTTGCGGTTCCACTCGGCTGCCGCATCCAGAAGGCGCTGGCCGGGGGTTGCAAGATCGCGGTTCGCGTTCCTTTCAGGCACTGCTGCAACCG
>QORU01000101.1 GCA_003574785.1 Taklimakanibacter deserti
CGATTCCCCATGATACCGCCTCGGCACCCGGGGCAGCACCCCGGTGAGCAGGGTGTAGCTGATGGTGTCGCAGTGACGGGCGACCTCGTCCACGCCGAGCACCTCGCCATTGGTGGCCCGGCCCCACAGCACCACCTCGCTGCCGATCTCCGCCTCGGGGATATCGGTGATATCCACGGTCATCATGTCCATGGAGACCTTGCCGGCCACGGCGGTGCGACGGCCCGCCACCAGCACCGGGGTGCCGTCCACGGCGTGGCGGTCGTAGCCGTCGCCGTAGCCACAGGCCACCACGCCGATGCGCGACGGCCGCGGGGTGACCCAGCGCCCGCCGTAGCCCACCGGCTCGCCGGCGGGCAGCTCGCGCACGGCGATGATCGCCGAGCGCAGGGTCATCACCGGCGCGAGCCGGCGGCTCGCCTCGTTGGCGCGCTCCAGCGGGTCGCTGCCGTAGAGCATCACCCCGGGACGGTTCCAGGCGCCGTGGGCCTCGGGGCGGGCCAGG
>QORU01000102.1 GCA_003574785.1 Taklimakanibacter deserti
CGTTGACGATAACCAAGCGGTGATCGTCGAGACGCTGAACCTGGCTTGCCACACATAACACGACCGGGACATCAACGCGGCGTTGAACATCAAGCAGCAAGGCATCATCCAGTTGAAGGCGGAAGGGCTGTCCGTCTCTGCCCATGGAGGCTTGCGTAAGTCCGGCACATCGCCGGCTGCTGCCTGAGAAGTGGGAAGCCTCGCCCGTGGCGCGTCAGCGCTTAGGGCGGGGAGCAGTCACCGTTGGTCAATGTCACAGGCTCGCGGCCTACGCTGTTGGCGTAAAACCAAAGTTGAATATGTTGTGTAAGAATGATGCCAGTAGGCTGGGTGGTGCATTTAGCGAATGAGTGTTCGCATGGCGAACATTTGCCGGGAGAAACCACCTCCTCTAGGAGTTGATCATGAAGAAGCTTGTAAATGTCCTGTGTGCCGCCACGTGCAGTGGCGCAGTGGCTCTTACTCTCTCTGTGTCCGCTGCACATGCACAGGACTGGCCA
>QORU01000011.1:0-305000 GCA_003574785.1 Taklimakanibacter deserti
TCGCGTCCACTGCGACCGGGATCGCCCGGCTTTCCAGACAGTTCCGGCGCAATGCGCTGCCATTGCGCATCGTTCAACATCAATCGAATCAAGGCTGCCCTCCAGTTTTCAGCCTTGAATCAAATTTCCGATGATTTGGGAATCGTCCCAGCTACTATGATTGTAAACAGGCCTTAGTCGAGCGCGATCACCTGGCCGGTGATGGCGCCTTCGACGCTCTTCACATAAGCGAAGCCGACCCGCTCGGAGGACACGGGCACGTGGCCCGGGAAGAAGCCCTCATATTTCTTGGCCGAGGCCTGGAGCACGGTGGGGCTCACCACATTGATGCGGATGCCCCGCTCGAGCTCGACCGCAGCACTCATGGCGAAGGCGTTGAGCGCGCCGTTCACCGCCGAGGCATTGGCGCCCTTGCGGATCGGATCGCGGTCGAGGACCCCGCTAGTCAGGGTGAACGAGCCCCGGTCATTGATGAGCGACTGGCCGATGAGGACGATATTCACCTGGCCCATCAGCTTGTCCTTGAGCCCGATCATGAACTGGTCTTCGGTCATGCCGGCGAGCGGCCCGAAATAGGCATGCCCGGTGCAGGTGACGACGGCATCGAGCGCGCCCGCCTTCTTGTACATGTCGGTGATCGATCGGCGATCGAGCAGGTCCACCGCCACATCGCCCAACGAGCGTCCGGCGGTGATGATCTCATGCCGGTCCTTCAGCGCCGCGACGGCGGCCTGGCCCAGCGTGCCGTGGGCGCCGATGATCAGTATACGCACTATTCGTTCTCCGACGGCGCCTTCAGGCCCTTGAGCTTGGCGAAGACGGAATCGGCGTCATATTCCTCCTCTTCCGGCTTCTTCGCGGGCGCCTCCGCCTCGCTGGGCGGTGCGACGGGCTCCGGCGCCACGCTGGCGGCGGCCGGGATCAAGGTGCGGACCGGCTCGGCATCGGGGGCGATGCCGCGGCCCAACTTGCGCGCGGCCTTCTGCACGGCGAAATCGAGGTCGATCTGCGAGCACAGGCCCAGCGACACCGGATCCACCGGCTTGATGTTCGGCGTGTTCCAGTGGGTGCGGTCGCGAATGGCCGCGATCGTCGTCTTGGTCGTGCCGACGAGCTTCATGATCTGGCTATCGGAGAGTTCCGGGTGATAGCGCAGGAGCCAGGCGATGGCGTCGGGACGGTCGCCGCGCTTCGAGACCGGCGTATAGCGCGGTCCCTTGGTCGCCTTCTGCACCGGAATGTTGACCTTGGGCTCGAGCAGCTTGAGCCGGTAGTCCGGGCTCTTCTCGCCCTTCTCGATCTCTTCGCGGGTGAGCTGGCCGCCGGTCACCGGATCGAGGCCCTTGATGCCTTGCGCCACGTCGCCATCGGCGATGCCTTTGACTTCGAGCTCGTGCAGGCCGGCAAAATCGGCGATCTGCCGGAAGGTGAGCGCGGTGTTCTCGACCAGCCAGACGGCCGTCGCCTTGGGCATCAGGGGTGCGCGTGACATAGGTTAAAACTCCTTCAGAACCAGTGGCTCTGTGATCTCAAAGATCAAAAATCGATGGAATGCCGGTTATATAGGCGCGCCGCCCCTCAGGGCACAAGCATAATCTTGCCTACATGGGCGCTCGATTCCATGAGCCGATGCGCCTCGGCGGCCTCGGCGAGCGGGAAGGTTTTGTAGATCTGTGGCCTGATCTTGCCTTCAGCCAACAGCGGCCAGACCTTGGCCTCGAGCGCGCGGGCGATTTCGGCCTTCTCGGCCACGCTGCGGGGTCTCAGCGTCGATCCGGTGAGGATGAGGCGCTTCAGCATGATCGGCAGAAGATCGACCTCAACCTTGGAGCCCTTCAGGAAGGCGATGTTGACGATGCGGCCATGCATCGCCGCCACGGCGAGATTGCGCCCGACATAGTCGCCGCCCACCATGTCGAGGATGACATCGGCACCCTTGCCCTGGGTCGCATCCTTGACGATCTGGACGAAATCCTCAGCTCGATAGTCGATGCCGCGCTCGGCGCCGAGCTTTTCGCAGGCCCGGCATTTCTCGGGCGAGCCCGCGGTGGCGAAGACGCGGGCGCCCAGGTGATGCGCCATCATGATGGCGCTGGTGCCGATGCCGCTCGATCCGCCATGGACGAGGAACGTCTCGTTGGGCTTGAGCCCGGCGCGCTCGAAGACATTGGTCCAGACGGTGAAGAAGGTCTCAGGAATGCCGCCCGCCTCGCTCATCGAGAGGCCCTCGGGGATCGGCAGGGCATTGTCCTCGGCCGCGGCGCAATATTCGGCATAGCCGCCGCCCGGCACGAGGGCCAAGACCGCATCGCCTTCCTTGTAGCGTCTGGCCGATGCGCCTCCGGCGACGACCTTGCCGGCCACTTCGAGGCCGGGCGTCGAAGGAGCACCTGGCGGCGGCGGATAGCCGCCTTGCCGCTGCAGCACGTCCGGCCGGTTGACGCCCGCCGCCTCGACCTTGATCAGTATCTCATGGTCCTTGGGCACCGGCACGGCGATCCGCTGCGGCTTGAGGACGTCCGGCCCGCCGGGTTTCGTGATGGCGATGGCGGTCATCTCACGGGGCAGCGCGGTCATCCAGGGCTCCTCGAGGTTGCGGGGATCCGAGGAGAGTGAAGCGTTTATGCCGGCTTGTCGAGTTTACAATCCGAGTGCCGATTTGACGACCGGCAGTGCCTCTTTCCCGTCGAAGGTCGAAACGCCGTCGAGCCACTTGGCGAGCTTCTCGGGGTTGCGCTTCATCATCTCGCGCGCCGCATCCTCGGGGCTCTTGCCCTCGCCGATCACCATCTGCATGCCGTGATTTTCGTAATCGAGGTCGTAGACGAGATTGGCGAAGAGTTTTGCCGCATTGGGACATTCGGCCGAATAGTTCTTGCGCGCGATGGTGCGCACCGTGGCGCCGCCGAAATTCGGTCCATATTCGACATCGCCGCCCGCGAGATAGGTGAGCTCGTAATCGAGATTCATCGGATGCGGCTCCCAGCCGAGGAAGACGATCCACTGCTTCTCCGGCACTGATTTCTTGACCTGGGTGAGCATGCCGGCCTCGCTCGACTCGATGATCTCCCAGCCGCCGAGGCCATGGCGGTTGGCGGCCACCATGTCGAGCAGCGGCTGGTTCGAGCCGGGCTCGATGGCATAGATCTTCTTGCCGAACTGGTCGCCATGCTGGGCGAGATCGGCAAAGCTTTTCACGCCCGCATCGGATACATATTTCGGCACGGCGAGGGTGAATTTGGCGCCCTCGAGATTGGTGCCGAGGACTTCGACCGCGCCCTCTTCGAAATAGGATTTGTACTGCTCGTCCTGCACCGGGCGCCAATTGCCCTGGAACACATCCATCTCGTTGTTCTTGAGGCTGACATAGGTGACGTCGAGGCCGAGAAGCGTCTGCGTCGCATCGTAGCCCAGCGCATCGAGCAGCACTTCGGCGGTGCTGTTGGTGAGCATGATATCGGTCCAGCCGAGATCCGAGATGCGGACCTTCTGGCATTGCGGCGCATCGGCGGCATGGGCCGCCGTCGTGGCGCCGGCCGCGGCAAAGAGAGCGAGGGCAAGAAGCTTACGCATCGGATTTCCTCTCCTGGTTCTGGTTGTTTTCCATGAGCCTATCCGCCCTTTGCTTTATGTCAATATAGAAAATTATATGATCGTACAAATTGTTGGTTTAGAATAAAGTAGACCGATCATGCGCAAGCGAATCGACGAAATCCGCCGCGCCGAGCTCATCGAGGCCGCACATCGCGTCTTCCTGCGGGAAGGTCTTCAGGGCCTGACCACCGCGCGCATCTGTCAGGAGGCGGGCATGTCGCCCGGTATCCTGGCCTATTACTTCAAGGGCAAGGAGGAGGTCCTCTATGCCATGGTGCGCTTCAACAATCGCCTCCTGATGGAGGACGTGATCGCCCGCATGCGCCGGGCCACGACCGCATGGGAGCGCCTGGAGGCGATCGTGGAGGGCAATTTCCCCGACCACTCTTTCACCCGCAATGTCGCCATTGCCTGGCTCTCCGTCTGTGCTGCGACCAACGTCAATCAGAATTACGAGCGCCTGCAGCGCCTGTTCTACAGCCGCCTGGTCTCCAACCTCGCTTCTGCTTTCGGCGGCCTTCTGGACAAGGGACGCCTGAGGCAAGCCTCTCTCTCGCTTGCCGCGGTGATCGACGGGCTGTGGCTGCGCAAGGCGGTCGGCCACGAGATCGGCCGCGACGAGGCGGTGGCGCTCGTCCTGCACAATCTCGTCTCCCTGCTGAGCGAGGAGGAAATAATGGCGCTGCGTCAGCAAGGTACCGGCCGCTAGGCTTGCCAGCGCGGCATGCCGGAGCCAAACTGCCTCCGGTTTTCACATCGTCAAGGGAGCAGGCCCATGGACCTCGACGACATCCGTCCGATCAAGAAGCCCGAAATCGTCATCGGCGAGGATCTCGCCTTGCTGTCGGTGGCCGAACTCGAACACCGCGTTCATCTTTTGGAATCCGAGATCGTCCGCATTCGCGAGGCGATTGCCGGCAAGCAGTCGAGCAAGGCCGCTGCCGACGCCTTTTTCCGGAGCTGACCGGCCGTTCAGACTCTTTTTGCGTTAAGCAACCGTATCGTTAACCAATCAGTAAGGGATTCGGTTGTATTTTCATCAATGTAATCCAGTCATCTGGATTCTCCGAGTGGCTCCTGTCCACTCTGTTTGACGCCTCCCTGTTAGAACCTTTAGCCGCGCTTTCAGCGCGGCTTTTTTTTGGCCCGGCACTTGCTCGTCGATGCCTGCCGCCGCCATTTTCTGTGGATAGTGGCCGAAAATGAACCAAGATTAATGATCCGTTAATCCCGCTTCGCTGAGGGTGCGATGGAGAAAAGAACGAAAGAATCGATTCTCATGAAGGCTACAGGGGACAATTCCGGAAATGACCGCAGTGAGAGCCTGGTCGATTTCCTTGCACGCTTCACCGCGTCTGACCAATTTGCCGGAATATTCAAGGAGGGCATGGGCTTAGTCGAGGAAACGGCGAATTACCTGGATGGCCCCGGCCGCCAGGACGCGAGGCTCCTCGACCGCACCGGCGCCATCGCCTATGCGACCGAGAGCATGCGGCTCACGACCAGGCTTATGCAGCTCGCCTCCTGGCTCCTGCTGCAGCGCGCGGTGAGTGCCGGCGAAATCTCGCTCGCCGACGCCTCCAAGGAGAAGCACCGTATCAACCTGACCGAGATCGGCGCCGGCCACACCTTGACCGGCTTTGAACAGCTCCCGCCCGCCCTCAAGGACCTCGTCGACCGCTCCTTGCGGCTCCACGAGCGCATCCAGAAGCTCGACAAGATGCTCTCCGCCAAGGCCAAGTTCGTGAGCCCTCAGCCAAGCCCGGTCAGCCACCAGATCGACCGGCTGGCCCAGGTATTCAAAATGGCACGCCGCTAAGGCCGGCCGCGCCTTACCGGATGATCGAGCGTCAATTCGAGACGTGTGCTCTCGTTGGAGACCACCCAGCGCCGGCTCGTGATGATGAAGTCATGCGGCCGGTCCCTGGTCTCGAGCGAGACGAGATCGCCCGTCAGGCTCTCTGGGCCGAGTTCGATCTTCGCGAGCTCTTCCTCCACCTGATGCCGCGCCGCATAGCGCTCGGCGCTGTCGGTGAGGCGGATCGTGCATTTGCGCATTAGTCCCGTTTCGTCTTGAGCGTTATCATCATCGGGCGAATCGTCTGGGGGAGTTTCTGCCATGACCGTCCGTCTTTCCAAGATCATCATGTGCCTGTGCCTGGCGGCTTTCGCCTTTCTGGTGACTTTCGGCAACATCACCGATTACGGCTCGAACTTCGCCTTTGTCCAGCACGTGCTGAGCATGGACACGACCTTTCCCGGCAACCAGCTGATGTATCGCGCCATCACCAACGCGACTTTGTGGAACGCCGCCTATTGGTTCATTATCGCAGGCGAGGCGCTGACCTGCGTGCTGTTTCTCATCGGCGCCTTTCATCTCTGGCAGGCGCGCCAAGCGACGGCGGCAGCCTTCAATCAGGCCAAGCGTTTCGCCGTCATCGGCGCCACCATGGGCTTCCTCGTCTGGTTCTTCGGCTTCATGGTGGTCGGCGGCGAATGGTTCGCGATGTGGCAGTCTTCGACCTGGAACGGCCAGGATGCCGCCTTCAAGTTCTATGTCGCGATCCTGGGCGTGCTGATCTATGTCAACCAGCCCGACACCGACCTGGTCCGCTAACGCATGTGTCCAAGCCACGCCGTGAGCCTTGATCTTTCCCTGACCAGGCCATCCTGATTGAAGTGGTGAACACAAAAATGCGCCCATGAATCTTGGAACGCCATTTCCATGTCGCCCGTGACCGATGTGGTGCCGAGTCCGATTTCTGCGTAGGTGAACTCGAAACTGCCACTGGGACGCGCCAGCGCAATATGGAATGGCTGACCGGTGAACTCGTTGATCTTCGGCCTGCCGCGGCTGCGCATGACACCGGGTATCTCCACTCTCGCGGTTCTGTGTTCCAGGTCCGCTTCGAGATCGATCGGCAGGAACAGCGTGTGGCAAAATTCCGAACAGGTGGACGCGAATACGGCGAAGAGATTGCTCAGCGGCTCGCATGCCCCGCCCGAAACGATCGTTTCGAGCGCAGTCCGTTGCGCTTCATCCGCACGCTTGTCGATGACGATCTGGCGCCGGCCGTTTCCGTCCTTGATCTCGCCGGGCCATTTGTACAGCGCCGCCCAGTTCAGGCCCGCGAGCGGCGTATCGTTAAAGTGCCCCTCGACGATGTTGCCGACGAAGGCCGACTGGCAATAACCGTGGGTACTCGGCAGGTTGAACTGGCAACCGCAATTCATGGCACAACTGCAGTTGTCGTAGGTCTCGCTCTTGAACAGCCATCGATGAGCCATTTCACCGCACCCCTAGCGAATTGATGATCTAGTGTGCCGAGCTTCGTATCCAGCACACTAGCACAAAGACCGGGCGTCGTGCGATTCCAGCTAGCGATCCGTGTGGCCCAGGTCGCGCTCGGGGGCGACCTTGTCGCGCACCAGCTGCTTCAGCGTCTTGACATCCGGGAAGCCGCCGTCGCGCTTCCTCTCCCAGATCAGCGCATCGTCGCAGGTGATCTGGAAGACGCCGCCGGTGCCCGGTATGAGGGCGACTTCAGCGAGATCGGTGGTGAAGGTCGAAAGCAGCTCCTGCGCCATCCAGGCGGCGCGCAGCAGCCACTGGCACTGGGTGCAATAGGTGATGGCGATGCGGGGCATGATCGTGTCTCCACTAAGCAGGCTCCCGAAAAAGTTGCAGACTTTTCGGGACAAAGCCTGCGTCTTGTAATGAAAAAACCCGGCGCGACGGCCGGGTTTCGATGCTCGTTCGGGCTTCTGGCTTACTTGTTGAGGAAGCCGAATTTCTGCTTGAACTTGCTGACCCGGCCGCCACGGTCGATAAGCGTCTGCTGGCCGCCGGTCCAGGCCGGATGCGACTTGGGGTCGATGTCGAGATTGAGCGTGTCGCCTTCCTTGCCCCAGGTCGAGCGGGTCTGGAATTTGGTGCCGTCGGTCATGACCACATTGATCGTGTGGTATTTGGGATGAATATCCTTTTTCATGGCGTAAACTCTCTTGAGGCGCGCGTCCCGGCGCCGGAAAACTGCAAATTTAAGGGTTTCGGGCGGCGTCTATACAGGAGGGGGCCCCAGCTTGCAAGTGCGGCGGCTTGGCCCCTTCATAGGCCCCGGAGCCTGGTCTACAGCATCGGCCCGAAAAGCTTGTGGCCGGGTTTAACCCGGCCATCCCAGCTTTCGGATAAGTCGATGCGCAAATAACTGGAGCGCGATGGCCCGTTCATCCGAAGATACCGCCCCACCCCGGCCGGCCGGCAAGAGCCTCAAGCCGCTCAAGCGCTTCCTGCCGCTCCTCGGACGCTACCGCCTGCCCGTCGCTCTGGCCTTCCTGGCCTTGGTCGTCGCGGCCGTGGCCACGCTCATCGTGCCGCTGGCGGTCCGCCGCGTCATCGACCACGGCTTTTCCGCCGATGGCAGCACCCTCATCAACCAGTATTTTGCGGTCATGCTGCTGGTCGTCGCCGTGCTGGCTTTGGCCTCCGCCGCCCGTTTCTATCTCGTGACCTGGCTCGGCGAGCGCATTGTCGCCGACACGCGCGACCTCCTCTTCACCCACCTCCTCGCGTTGAGCCCGGCCTTCTTCGAGGCGAACCGCTCGGGCGAGATCGTCTCCAGGCTGACCGCCGACACCACCCAGATCAAGTCCGCCTTCTCGACCTCGGCCTCGATCGCGTTGCGAAATCTGGTGATGCTGGTGGGGGCTGCCGTCATGATGGTGGTGACGAGCGTCAAGCTCTCCTGCCTCGTGCTTCTCGCCATACCGCTGATCGTGCTGCCGCTCATCTTCTTCGGGCGCCGGGTGCGCTCGCTGTCGCGCAGCGCCCAGGACACGCTCGCCCATTCGGCCGCCTACGCCCAGGAACGCCTGCTCGCCGTCACGGCGGTCCAGTCCTTCCTCCAGGAGGCGACCGCGATCAAGGCGTTCCGCGACGCGACCTCGACCGCCTTCGCCGCCGCGGCGAAGCGGACGGGGGCCCGCGCCTTCCTCACCGGCGCCATCATCTTTCTCTCTCTGGGCTCGGTGACGATGGTGTTGTGGTATGGCGCGCGCGAGGTGATCTCGGGCGCCATGACGGCGGGATCGCTCAGCCAGTTCGTGCTCTATGCCGTGCTTGCCGCGAGCGCGCTCGGCGAGCTGTCGCAGGTCTGGGGCGAGATCCAGCTCGCCGCGGGTGCGGCCGAACGCATCGCCGAGCTGCTCGATGAGAAGCCGGCCATTGCCGCACCGCCGTCGCCCGTCCGCCTGCCCTCACCACCCAGAGGCGAGATCGCTTTCGATCGCGTCAGCTTCCATTATCCCACACGACCCGACGGTCCGGCTCTGGAGGGCGTCAGCTTCACCGTGGCGCAGGGCGAGACGGTGGCGCTTGTCGGTCCATCGGGCGCCGGCAAATCCACCATCTTCGCGCTTCTGCAGCGCTTCTACGATCCGCAAACGGGCCGGATCCTGATCGACGGTGTCGATGTGAAAGCGGCCGATCCCAAGGACGTGCGGGCGCGCATCGCTGTCGTGCCGCAGGAGACGGTGATCTTCTCAGGCACGGTTCTCGACAATATCCGTTTCGGCAGGCCCGAGGCCTCGCTCGCCGAGATCGGGGAGGCGGCGCGTGCCGCCCATGTCGAGGAATTCGCTGAAAGCCTGCCCAAGGGCTATGACACCGAGGTCGGCGAGCGCGGCATCACGCTTTCGGGCGGCCAGCGCCAGCGCATCGCGATTGCCCGCGCCATCCTGCGCAACGCGCCCATCCTGCTGCTCGATGAAGCGACGAGCGCGCTCGATGCCGAAAGCGAGGCTTTGGTCCAGGAAGCGCTCAAGGAGCTCACCCAGAACCGCACCACGCTCGTCATCGCGCATCGCCTGGCGACGGTGCGTAGCGCCGGGCGCATCCTGGTTCTCGATGAGGGAAAGCTGGTGGCGCAGGGCGAGCATGGCGAGCTCACCAAGTCCAACCCGCTCTATTCGCGCCTGGCCGAGCTCCAGTTCAGCGCGCAGTCCGCCTGAAACCCGTCAAGCTCCTGGGGTGAGCCGAGCCGCGTCACGGCTTTGCCCTGCGCCTCCTCGGCCGCGACCATGGTGCGGATCTCGGGCATCCACTCCTGATCGACGGTCCAGATCGTCTCGAACAAAGCGTCCATGTCGGGCATTTGGGCGATACCCGCCGGCGGATGGGCGAGCCGGCCCGAGGCCCAGTCGAGCTGCCGCCGGGCGGCGAGCGAGAAATGCCGCCATAGGGGCATGTCGATGAGGATGATGCGCGTGGCCCTGGCGAGACGCGCCGGTATGGATTCCAGCCGCCCCAGCCCGTCGATGATCCAGCTCTCCTCGGCGAGAAGCCGGTCATGCTCGGCCCCGTAGATATCCGCAGGCGTGAGGATCCAGCCCGGCTCCCACAGCAGGGCATCGACCTCGCGATAGGGCAGCCCAAGCTCCCGCGCAAGACCGCGCGCGAGCGTCGACTTGCCGCCACCGCTATTGCCGATGACCGCGATCCTCATCATGGCAAAATCCGTTTCTCATGCCGATATGTTGACATGCGGCGGCCGCCAAGTCGAACCGGCTGCCGTGCAGACGAGGAGAAGGAAATGATCGCACGTACATGGCGCGGCCGCGCCACAGCCGCCAAGGCCAATGACTATCATCGTCATTTCACCACCGAGGTGGTGCCCAATCTCAAAAGCATCGCCGGGCACAGAGGCGCTTATTTGCTGCGCCGCGAAGTCGAAGGCGGTGTCGAATTTCTTGCCGTCACGCTGTGGGACTCGCTTGCAACCATCAAGGCCTTCTCAGGCCCCGATCCGGAAGTTGCTCATATCGAGCCCCAAGGCCGCGCGGCGCTCTCGGATTTCGATGAGTTCGCGCGCAACTACGAAATTGTCGTCAATACGATCGAGGTTTAGCGCTCGGTCAGCTTGAGCTCGATGCGGCGGTTGCGTGTCTTGGCCTCTTCGCTGTCGCCGGGATCGAGCGGCTGGAATTCGCCGAAGCCCGCCGCCACCAGGTGCTTGGGGTTGACGCCCTGGCTGATCAGGTAGTTGACGACGGCGATCGCGCGCGCCGACGACAATTCCCAGTTCGACTTGAAGGCGTCCCGGATCGGCACGTTATCGGTATGGCCGTCGACACGAAGCACCCAGGCGATATCGGAAGGAATTTCCGCTTCGAGTTCCTTGACCGCGGAAGCGAGCTTGTCCATTTCCAATAGACCGGCCGGCTGGAGATCGGCCGAACCTGTCGGGAACAGCACTTCCGACTGGAAGACGAAGCGGTCGCCCACCACCAATATGTCGGAGCGCTGGCTCAGGATCTTGCGCAAGCGGCCGAAGAATTCCGAGCGATAGCGGGTCAGCTCCTGCACCCTTTGCGCCAGCGCCGAATTGAGCCTCTTGCCGAGATCGATGATCTGCGCCTGGTCGGTCTTGGAGCGCGACTCCGCATCGGCCAGGAGCCCGTTGAGGGTGGCGATCTGCCGGCGCAAGGCGGCGAGCTGCTGATTGAGAAGCTCGACCTTGGCCAGCGCTTCGGAGGAAATCTGCTTTTCCTCATCGAGCTGGGTGCGCAGGCCCGTGATCGTCGTGCCGGCGCTTTCGCCCTTGGCGTTCTCGCCCTCGAGCTGGAGCGCCAGATTGGCCGACTTCGCCTTCTCTTCATTGAGATCATCGCCCAATGTCGAGAGATTGAGCTCGAGCTCGGACTTGGCCGATTTCTCGAGCGCCAGCAATTCGGTGAGCTCGGCGATCTGCGAGCGCAATTGCCCGAGCGCGCTGTCCTGGCCTGAGATCTCGCGCGCCAGGAGGAATTGCGCGACGATGAACACCGAGAGCAGGAAGGTGATGACGAGCAGAAGCTGCGCCATCGCATCGACGAAGCCCGGCCAGTAGGGCGCCTCATAATGCCGCCGGCGGCGGGCAAGGGCTTGCGCCATGATTTATTCCTCGTCTTCGACGGCGGCGGCCTGGCTGAACCGGGTGGTCGAGCCCGGCACTTGCTTGGTGGTGCGCAGGATGAGCTTCTGCATCTCGTTCTGCTGCACCTGCTGGGCTTGCGCCCATTGCCGGACGATCTTCTGCTCCTCGCGCATCTGCTGGACGAGGCTCGCCACCGCATCGGCGAGCTTCTCCATCGATTCACCGTCCTGCGCCGAGATACTGGGCAAGCCGGTCGCGGACGCCGGTGCGGGCCCCGGCACGTCGGCCGTCAGCGCGTCGTCGAGCGTCTGGTTGATACGCTCGATGCCCTTCTGCAGGCCGGCGATATCGACCCTGAGATGGCCGGGCACGGCGAACGAGCCGCTGTCGCCCGCCTGGAGATCGGTGATCGTCGACAGCCAGTCCTCGAGATCGTTGTAGAAGCGGTTCTGCGCCTGGCTTGCCTGCAGCTCGAGGAAACCCAGGATGAGCGAGCCGGCAAGGCCGAAGAGCGAGGACGAGAAAGCGAGGCCCATGCCGGAGAGCGGCGCTTCGAGACCGGTCTTGAGCTGGTCGAAGACGGTCGCCGACTGGGCCGAGGAGACATCCAGGGCACGGATGGCATCGCCGACCGAGGTAACGGTCTCGAGCAGGCCCCAGAAGGTGCCGAGGAGACCCAAGAAGATCAGGAGGCCGACCAGGTAGCGCGAGATGTCGCGGGCCTCATCGAGGCGGGAAGCGATCGAATCGAGCAGCGAGCGCATCGAGAGCGGCGATAGAACCGTCCGGTTGGGCCGGTCGCGGAACAGGGTGGCCATCGGCCCCAGCAGCTTGGGCGTATGGGTGAGCTCGAGGCCCGGATTGACGATTCGGAAGCCATTGACCCAATTGATCTCGGGCCACAGCCGCCAGACCATGCGGAAGGAGTAGATCACCCCCAGGAACAGCGCCCCGATGATCACCCCGTTGAGGCCCGGATTGGCCATAAAGGCCCGTTGCATATGGGGAAACAGGACAACCGCAAGGATGCTCACGACCAGCATGAACACGAGCATGCGGACGAGATAGACTTTCGGCAGTTCGAGGACAGTATGCTCTTTTGCGTCGGCCATGGTCGCCTTCAGAACCCTCAAGCGGCGGTAAATGGCGTCAAATCTAGACGATTGCGTGGCGGGTTAACAGCGAGACGGTGAAGCCTGCCGATAACCTGATCGCCGCCCTGCCAAAATGGCAGATTTTACCCATGATACAGGCGGCGATGCCTATGACTCAACTGCCTCTTTCGAAATCGGGGAGCCCCTGCCACCGGTCGGGAGCTGGAAGACCCCGTCCCCTGCTCCCATATTAGCCCGGGCCTGATTGGTCCCGGGGCGAAAAATGGCGACGATTGCCGATTGGCTTATTCTCGCGGGTGTCGCTGGGCTACTCTCAGGTGAACCTCCGCCAGAGGCAAATGCCGAAGGCTATATCCGGGCACTTATCCCCGAGCAGCGGCTGGTATTCATCGTCAAATACGCGGCTGCGGCGTGGACCTATTCAGGATTCATAAAATTCCGGCAACCGCCCGCGATCTATCTTCGCTGCCCGACTACCGGTTGCGATCCTCATCCTTTGCGCATTCTCGATGACCTGCGATCCCGCGTGCCGGGGGCCTATGGAGCCCGCGGCGCCGAGCCCGACACCGCCCAGATCGAGATATATGTCGCAACGGACCCGGTGGAATTCGACAAGCGCGACCTCGAGGTCGACAAGGCGCTGCATATTGATGCCCATATCGGATCGAAATTTCTTCTTCCACCACGGCCGGCGCCCTGCCGCACGACGATCTACTTCGATCAGAAGCGCTCGACCATAGAGAAGACGATGATCTTCATCGACAGCGACGCATCGCCCCGAATGCAGTCTCTCTGCATGGGATTTGAGCTGGTGCGCGCGATCGGCGCAATAAATGTCGCTGGCCCGCTCTTCTATCACGAGTTCGAGAAACACTCCGGCTACGATCCACTACCTTATCTCGCCGCAAATGTGTTTCTTCACACATCCACCGAGATCCACGCCGGCGATCCTGTGGAAAAGGCACTCGCCATCTTCAAAGACCGATACGGCCTGCAATAGCGGCCTTATACATCGAGCGCCCAGTCGAGCCCGTCCGGCAATTTGCCGAAGCAATAATCGACATGCAGCACCCGTCTTCGGCGCGGTGATTTCGAGGCATCGCTGGCGTGGAGCGTCAGCGCCTTCATCGCGAGAATGCCGCCCGCCGGCGCGGCGCAGATCATGGCCGGACCACGCGCCGCGGCCTCGCGCACCTGCGCATCGCTCAGCCTTCCGAGGCGATGACTGCCGCGGATCACTTTCAATGCGCCATTCTCCGCATCGCAGTCGTCGATATGAAGGCGCAGGTTGAACATCGTCTCGAGCAGGCGCGCGGGTGCCTCGACATGCGGCTGGCCGTTCTTGACCGTCCAATTTCCGTAGTCCGCCAGATCGATGCGGCGCTTGACCGCGATCACCCGATCCTGATGCCAGGGCAGATGCCAATTGGCCTCCGGCCGCTTGTCGAAGGCCAGCACCCGCACCGGGCGCGCATCTGCACACGCCCATTCTTTCGCCTTCCGCGTGAGGATGCCCTCCGGCATGACGAGCTGCCTGATGACAGGCGACAGAGCAAAGGGACGCGCGCCCACGCGCACGCCCGCCTCATCGAACTCTTCCGCAAGCTTCTCCAGGATATCGACGCCGACGACCCCGGGGCTGAGCGCTACGCCATCACGCTCGTAATCGAGCATCGCCTCACATCGCCTTGACGATCTCTTCCGTCATCTTCTTGGCGTCGCCGAACAGCATCATCGTATTGTCGCGGTAGAACAGGCCGTTGTCGATGCCGGCATAGCCCGACGACATGCCGCGCTTGATGAACATCACCGTGTTCGCCTTCCACACTTCGAGCACCGGCATGCCGAAGATCGGCGAGGCCGGGTCGTCCTTGGCGGCTGGATTGGTCACGTCATTGGCGCCGATGACGAAGGCGACGTCGGACTGCGCGAACTCGGAATTGATGTCCTCGAGCTCGAACACCTCGTCATAGGGCACATTGGCCTCGGCGAGGAGCACGTTCATGTGGCCCGGCATGCGGCCCGCCACCGGATGGATGGCGTATTTGACCGTGACGCCAGCCTTCTTGAGGTGGTCCGCCATCTCGCGCAACGCATGCTGCGCCTGCGCCACCGCCATGCCATAGCCCGGTACGATGATGACCGAGCCCGCATTCTTCATGACGAAGGCGGCATCATCCGCCGAACCCTGCTTCACGGGCCTGGCCTCCGCACCACCCGCCGCAGCCGCCGTCTCGCCGCCGAAGCCGCCGAGGATGACGCTGATGAAGGAGCGGTTCATGCCCTTGCACATGATGTAGGAGAGGATCGCGCCCGATGAGCCGACGAGTGCCCCGGTGATGATGAGCGCGGTATTGGCAAGGGTGAAGCCGATGCCCGCCGCCGCCCAGCCCGAATAGGAATTGAGCATCGAGATGACGACCGGCATGTCGGCGCCGCCGATCGGCACGATGAGCAGGAAGCCCAGCACGAAGCTGATGACCACGATCATCCAGAAATCGAAGGCGCTCTGGCTGGCGAAGAAGCCGTAGATGAAGAACAGGAGCGCGAGGCCTAGCGCGATATTGATGTAATGCCGGCCGGGGAGGATGATCGGCTTGCCGCTCATCCGCCCGTCGAGCTTGAGGAAGGCGATGATCGAGCCGGTGAAGGTGAGGGCGCCGATGGCCGCGCCCAGCGCCATCTCGATGCGGCTCTGGGAATGGATCTCGCCATTGGTGGCGATGCCGAAGGCTTCCGGCGAATAATAGGCGGCGGCCGCGACGAAGACCGCGGCGAGGCCGACCAGCGAGTGGAAGGCGGCGACGAGCTGCGGCATGGCCGTCATGGCGATGCGTCTGGCGGTGACGGCGCCGATGGCGCCGCCGATGGCGATGCCGGCGATGATGAGGAGCCAGGCGAGCCCGCTCGAAGGTGCCGAGAGGAGCAGCGTCGTCACGATCGCGAGCCCCATGCCGATCATGCCGAAGAGATTGCCTTGCCGCGATGATTCGGGGCTCGACAGGCCGCGCAAGGCCATGATGAACAAGGCGCCGGCGATCAGATAGAGAAAGGCAGCGAGTGAGGCCGACATGCGCCTACTTTCCCTTCTTCTTGTACATCGCCAGCATGCGCTGGGTGACGAGGAAGCCGCCGAAGATGTTGACGGAAGCGAGGATGAGCGCGAGGAAGCCGAAGATCATGGCGAGCGTCGAGCCCGAGGCAATGGCCCCGGCGCCGACGGCAAGGAGCGCGCCCACCACGATCACCGAGGAGATCGCATTGGTGACCGACATCAGAGGCGTGTGCAGCGCCGGCGTCACGTTCCACACGACGTAATAGCCGACGAAGACCGCCAGCACGAAGATCGCGAATAGCGAGACGAAAGGATCGATCGCATGTTCCATGGGGAGGTCCTCAAGCCTTGAACATCTTGTGCACCAGCTCGCCGTCCTTGGCGACGAGCGTGCCGGTGATGATCTCATCCGCCCAGTCGATTTTCAGCGCCCCGTCCTTGATCAGGGGATCGAGGAAGTTCTGCAGGTTCCTGGCATAGAGCGGCGAGGCATTGCCGGCGAGCCTTCCGGCGAGATTGAGATTGCCCATGATGGTGACGCCGTCATGGGTCACGATCTCGCCCGGCTTCGACAGCGGGCAATTGCCGCCGCGCTCGACCGCGAGATCGACGATCACCGAGCCCGGCTTCATGGTTTCGACCATTTCCTTCGTGACCAGCACCGGCGCCGGCCGGCCCGGAATGAGGGCGGTGGTGATGACGATGTCCTGGGTCTTGATGTGCTCGGCGATCAGCGCCGCCTGCTTGGCTTTGTCTTCCGCTGACAGTTCCCGCGCGTAGCCGCCCGCGGTCGCCGCATCCGCCACGTCGGCGAAGACGAATTTGGCGCCGAGGCTCTTGACCTGCTCTTCCGTCGCCTTGCGCACGTCGGTCGCCGACACGATGGCGCCGAGCCGGCGCGCCGTGGCGATGGCCTGGAGGCCGGCGACGCCGACGCCCATGATGAAGACCTTGGCCGGCGGCACCGTGCCCGCCGCCGTCATCATCATCGGGAAGGCGCGGCCGAACTGGCCCGCGGCATCGATCACCGCCTTGTAGCCGGCGAGATTGGCCTGCGAGGAGAGCACGTCCATCGACTGCGCGCGGGTGATGCGCGGCATGAGCTCCATGGCGAAGAGGGTGAGCCCTTGCTTGGCCAGCGTCTCGAGCCCCGGCCTGTCGCCATAGGGGTCGAGAATGGCGGCGACGACGGCGCCTTTCTTGAGGGCCTGGGTGGCTTTGGCCTCGGGCCTTCGGACACTGAGAAGGATATCGGCGTCGTGCAGCGCCGCATCGCCCTTGCCGATCTTGGCGCCGGCCCCGGCGAAGGCGTCATCCGATATGAAGGCTCCTGCCCCGGCGCCCGCCTCGACGGCAACCTCCAGCCCCTTCTTGACGAAAGCCTTGATCGTGTCCGGGGTCACCGCAACGCGGCTCTCGCCCGGGTGAGTTTCGGCTGAGACCGCGATCTTCATATGGCGAAGGCCCTAACCGACGCTGATGGCGGTGATCAGTCCGAACAGCACGAGGACGCCCACCGACAGGAGCCAGCGCTGCGATCCCGATCGGGCATCGATCATGACGGCGATGATGCCGATGATGAGACCGGCGAAGCCCGTGAACACGTGGAGCGTGTGGCCGAAGGCGAAGGCGCACAAAGCGACGAGGACGAAGGCGCAAATCAGGCCCAGCGCCACCGAGCCGCGCACGAAATTCGCGTAGGTGCTGCGATGCGCCGCGATGTCCAGGTGATGGTCGACCGTATGCTCCGCCATGTCGGAAATCCCCTCGAAAGCCTTAGAATCCAAGGAGCCTAACTAGCCTAGAGGCTCCCCTGCCGCAAGGACTGAGGGCCGGCGCGGCGATGAGTCTCAAGGCGCCTTCAAATTCCCGCAAAGCCAGGGCAAAATCCCTATCGCTTCCCGCGCTTTGGACGGCTCATGCGACGGCGACCGGCAGTCTTCTGGCTTGCACTTGGCCTGTGGCTCACGGGTTCGGGCACCCTGTCTCTAGCCCAGGACGCATCGCCCCCGCCCGATATCCCCGGCCTCACGCAGCGTGCCGAAGCGGGTGATGCGGAAGCGATGATCGCCCTCGGCGAGGCCTATCTGGACGGCACCGGGGTCAAGCGCGACCTCGACATGGCCATCAGGCTGTTCACGCCCGGAGCTCAGGCCAATGACGCCAACGCCCTCTATCTGCTGAGCTTTACGCTTAGGGAAAGAGCCAAGCCGGGCGATCTCGACCAGGCCTTGCTCCACGCCGTGGCGGCGTTGAGCCTCGCGAGGCAGAGAAAAGGATTGGAGTTCGTCGAAGCCAATATCCAGTCGCAACTCGGCTTCATCTACGAAAGATTTGGCCGTTTCGAAGAGGCCGTCGTGGCCTATGAAGCGGCACGCCGGATTTTCGAGCGGAAGCTGAGACAAAAGCATCCGCAGGTCGCCGGCGCCTATATGAATCTTGCCAACGGTCTCGCCGGCGCGGGACGCCAGGAGGAGTCTCTTGCGGCAACGGAAAAGGCTCTGCAGCTTGTCGTCCGGCTGATGGGCAATGACAGCGAGCTGACGGCCAACCTCCACCAGAACAAGGCCATCAGCCTCATCAGTCTGGCACGCTACAGCGAAGCGTTGAATGCCCTGGATCAAGCCCAAGCCATCTATCTGAAGCTGGGTGGCCCTGAGTCCATGCGGATCGCCGACATCCTCAGGAACAGAAGCCGCGCCTATAATCTTCTGGGGCGCAATCAGGAAGCGATCGAGGCGGCGCAGTCCGCTCTCTCGCTCTACAACAAAGCCCCCTCACCCGATCAACGCACGCTCGCAGCGGCGCATGGAATATTGGGTCTCGCCTATCAGGGTCTTCGCCATTATGACGACGCCCGCAGAGAATACCGCGCCGCTGCTGAGATACTGGAAGGCCAGTACGGCGCCAACCACATCGAGATGATGCACCCGCTCATCAATCTGGGGAATGTGGATGACGATCTCGGACAGTTCGAGAACGCTCTGACGAACTATCAGAAGGCGTTCAAGATTATCCTCGATGCCTATGGTCCCGATCACCTCGAAGCCGCCAGTATGGTCGGCCGCCTCGGCAACACGTCACGCAAGCTCAAACGCTATGACATCGCTCTCGATTACGGCCTTGAGGCACTGCTCATTCAAACGGGTGCGACAAACGCCGATCTCGACAATCAGCGTTATACTTTCCGCATGCTGGCGCGCACTCTCCAGGCCAAGGGGAAAAGGGCAGCAGCCGTCTTCTTCGCCAAACAAGCCGTCAATGCGCATCAGGAAGTCCGCGCCCGCAACAGCAGCCTTTCGGATGAACTGCGCGCCACGCTCGGCCAGAGCTTTCAACCTTCCTATTACCTCCTCTCAGAGCTACTGCTGGAGGACGGTCAATTTTCTGAAGCGCAATTTGTAGGCAGCCTGCTCAAGCAGCAGGAGTTTTACGAATTCACTCAGAAGGGAAATGGCCGGTCTCCGGAAGATCCGGAAATCGAGCCGGGCAATATTCGTCTCACCGAGGCGGAGCTGAAGTTCTGGACGGAGATGCAGGCCTCCATGGCGCCTGCCCTCAAGATCGCTTCGGACATGCGCAACTTGATGGGCGCGAGGGAGACGACGGGAACGCTCTTGCCTGACCAAAAGGCGCGGCTGCAGGAACTGAAGGTCAAACGCGATCAAGCCGTGGCGGAATTCATCACATCTGCCCATGGTCTCATCGACCGCGCCGAGTCTGAAAATCTTCTGGCGCGCAAGATGGCATTCGATTCCGGACAACGCTATGCCGAGAAGATCCAGGTGGATTTGCGCGCCATGGGCCCCAACACCGCGCTCTTGCAGATCATGAGTCTCGAAGACGGACTGTATTTCTTCGTAAGCGCGGCTGGGCGAGATACGGTGCAACGCAAAGTGCCGGTGAGCCGTTCAGAGCTCGCCAGAAAAGTGTCCGCAGCCGTCAATGCTGTCAGAAACCGCGGAGATGACGCGATCCCGCAGCTGGCGGGACTCTATGATCAGCTCATCAGGCCGGTTCGGCCGGATCTCGATGCTGCAGCGACGCGCAATGGCGCTGAGGTCCCGGTCCTCCTCCTCGATCTGTCGGGCTTCCTGCGCTACGTTCCCTTTGCGGCGCTTCATGACGGCCGGCATTATCTCGTCGAGGATTTCGCCCCGGCGCTCTACAACCCTGCCAATCCGACGAAATTCACGCCGCTGCGCCGCGGCAGGATCAAAGGCGCTGGTTTCGGCGTTACCCGAGAGCATCCGGGTTTCGCAGCGTTGCCCGGCGCAGCCCGCGAGCTCACCGCCGTCCTGGATATCGTCGGCGGCAAGCCCAAGCTCGATGACGCCTTCAACGAAAAGAGCCTGGCCCAGGCCCTCTCGGCGAAAATCCAGATACTCCACATCGCCAGTCATTTCCGCTTCCGTCCCGGCAACGAAACCAATTCTTACCTGCTTCTTGGAAATGGCGACGGCCTCACTCTGAAACAGCTGCGCACGCAACGACAGTATCGTTTCCGCGGTACTGATCTTATTACGCTCTCGGCTTGCGAGACGGCGCTGGGAGGCGGAGCGGAAGGCGAGGAAATCGAAAGCTTCGGCATGCTTGCGCAAGCCAAGGGCGCCTCGGCGGTCCTGTCGACGCTCTGGCAGATCGCGGACGACTCGACCGCCGTGCTCATGACGGATTTCTATGACGGGCTCATCAAACAGGGCCTGGACAAAGCCCGCGCCTTGCGGATCGCCCAACTCGAGTTGATCCGGGGAAAGGCGGAGCCCACGCTTCAAGCCAGCCGGGCGATGACGGTCATCGATGATGCTTCTGGAGAAACGGCCGCGGTGCCGACCGCACATCCCTATTATTGGTCTGCCTTCATCCTGATGGGGAACTGGATGTAAGCCCCGCCGTTGCGAGCGCCGCCTCTTGCCGCGCCGCGACGCCGTCGACCGAAAAGCCTTCCAGCGCCTCGTTGAACAGGCGGTAGAAGTTGAGCTCGGCGCGCAGATGGATGAACACCCCGCCGAGGCCGATCGCGGCGCGGTCCATGAACACGAATTCGCGCGGCACCTTGACCGGTCCCTTCTCCTTCAACGCCTTGTGCACGGCGAAAGCCTGCTTGCGGCCATATTCGGCGGGCGAGACGTCGCCGGCGATGGCACGCACCCGGTCTTCCATCAAGGGGCCGTAGATGAAGCGCGCCCAGATATTGAGAATGTCGATCAGTTCGTTGCTGAGGCCCTCGAAGCCCCAGATCTCGTAAGCATGGACGATGCGCGCCCGGTCGTTTTCCATGAGGCCGCGATAGAGATCGACGACGCCTTCGACGAAACGCGGCGGGAAGATGCGGATGCAGCCATAATCGAGAAGATTGAGGCCTTTGGGCCGGCCCGTCGGATCGAGAGCCGCCGAATAATTGCCGAGATGGGGATCGCCATGGATCACGCCATGGCCGCAAAAGGGCGTCCACCAGGCCTCGAACAGACGCTGCGCCAGGAGATTGCGGGTGTCGAGATCATGCTCCTTGAATTCGAGCAGCTTGCGGCCTTCGAGCCAGCCCATGGTGATGAGCCGGCGCGTTGACAGTTCGGGCTCGACCACCGGCACATGGATGCCCGGGTGATCCTTCAGTATTTCCGAATAGAGCCGGATGTGCTTTGCCTCGCGGACATAGTCGAGCTCTTCGCGCAAGCGTGCCGCGATCTCCTGGGCGATCTCGCTGGTGTCGATCACCGGGTCCATGCGCTTATGCAAGGCGAAGACGACATTGAGCTGCCGGAGATCGGCCTCGACGGCCGAATCCATGTCGGGATATTGCAGCTTGCAGGCGAGCTGGCGGCCATCGAGCGACGTCGCCTTGTGCACCTGCCCCAGCGAAGCCGCATGCGCGGCTTCATGCGTGAAGTCGCCGAAGAGCGTGCGCCACTGCGGCCCGAGCTCGGCCGCCATCCGTCTTTTCACGAAGGCCCAGCCCATCGGCGGTGCCTGCGACTGCAGCTGCGCCAGCTCCGCCGCATAGCCGGCCGGCAGCGCATCGGGAATGGTGGCGAGAAGTTGCGCCACCTTCATCAAGGGACCCTTGAGATTGCCCAGCGCCTCGGCAAGGAGCTGCCCCTCCGCCGCCGATCCCTTCTCGGCGCCCAGGAACCGCCCGGCGGCAATGCGGGCGACCGCGGTGCCGACGCCGGTCCCGACATTGGCATAGCGCAGCAATCGACCGGTCAGGCTGTTCTCGTCGTCGGCCACACGATCCTCACTGCTTCCCCTCTCCCCCAACGGGGGAGAGGGGATTTTTATGCGGTTTCCATCGCTTCGAGCTCGTCGATGAAGCCTTCGATGACCTTGAGGCCCTTCAGCCAGAAGGTCGGATCGCTCGCATCGAGGCCGAAGGGTTCCAGCAGCTCCTTGTGATGCTTGCTGCCGCCGGCCTTCAGCATGGCGAAGTACTTCTCCTGGAAGCCTTCGGCGCTCTCGCGGTAGCGCGCATAAAGCGAATTCACCAGGCAGTCGCCGAAGGCATAGGCATAGACATAGAAGGGCGCGTGGATGAAATGCGAGATATAGACCCAGAAGGTCTCATAGCCTTCCGAAAAGGCGATGCCGGGGCCCAGACTTTCGCTTTGGACCTCGAGCCATATCGCATTGATCTGCTCGGCGGTGAGCTCGCCTTCCTTGCGCGCGGTGTGGATCTTGCGCTCGAAGGTGTAGAAGGCGATCTGGCGCACCACCGTGTTGAGCATGTCCTCGACCTTCTGGGCGAGCATGGCCTTGCGCTTCTTGGGATCCTTGGCCTCCTTGAGCAGCGCCTGGAAGGTGAGCATCTCGCCGAAGACCGACGCCGTCTCGGCGAGCGTCAGCGGCGTCTGCGCCATGAGCGCGCCCTGATCGGCGGCGAGCACCTGATGCACGCCGTGACCCAGCTCATGGGCGAGCGTCATCACGTCGCGCGTCTTGCCCATATAGTTGAGAAGCACATAGGGATGCGCCGAGGGCACGGTCGGATGCGCGAAGGCGCCTGAGGTCTTGCCGGGCCTGACCGGCGCATCGATCCATCGCTTGTCGAAGAAGCGCCCGGCGATCTCGGCCATTTCCGGCGCGAAGCCTCGATAGGCGTCGAGCACGATCGTCCTGGCGTCGTCCCACTTGACTTCGCGCGCGTCCTCTTGCGGCAAAGGCGCGTTGCGGTCCCAGTGGTCGAGCTTCGCCTTGCCGAGCCATTTCGCCTTCATCCGGTAATAGCGATGCGACAGGCGCGGATAGGCCTGGCGCACCGCTTCGACGAGGGCGGCCACGACTTCAGGCTCGACCCGGTTGGAGAGATGGCGGGCATCGGCGATGTCCTTGAAGCCGCGCCAGCGGTCCGAGATCTCCTTGTCCTTGGCGAGCGTGTTGGTGATGTGGGTGAAGAGCCTGAGATTCTTCTTGAAGCTCTGCGCCAGCGCTTGCGCTGCGGCCTTGCGCTTGGCCTCTTCAGGCGCCATCAGGAGCGTCAGCGTCGGCTCGAGCGACAGTTCCTCGCTATCGACAGTGAAACGCATTTCGGCGAGGCTCTCGTCGAAGAGACGGTTCCAGGCCGAATACCCGGTCTGCGATTTCTCCAGGAACAGCTCCTCGCTCTTGTCGTCGAGCTGATAGGGTTTTTCCTTGCGCAGATTGTCGATCCAGGGACCGTAATGCGCCAGCGCCGGTACTTTCAGTTTCAGCGCCAGCTCGTCATCCGCGATCTTGTTGAGCTCGAGCTCGAAGAACAACAGGATCGCCGAGATGTCGGTCTGCTTGGCGCTGACATCGCCGTAGAATTTTGCACGCGCTGGGTCGGTCGTGTTGCCGACATAATAGAGCTGCGCATAGGAGCCGGTGCGGCCGAGAAGATCGCCCAAGGCCTCATAGGCCCTGATGGCTTGCGCCAGATCCTCGCCCGAAAGCCCTGAGAGCTTGCCTTTGTAGGTTTCGGCGAAGCGTCTCGCCTCCTCCTCGCCGCGCTTCATGTCGGCGGCGAAGGCCGGATCATCGGGCGCGGCATAGAGATCGGCGAGATTCCATTCGGGAAGGGAACCGAGTTTTTTCGAGAGGGCGGCAGTGTCCATGGAAAAGGCATCCGGTCTGAGGTTTGTGCTCATATGGCCCATGCCCCCTCTGGCGGCAATAAGGGATGAAAAAGCCCCGCAGTGACGTAAGGCCAATTGACGAGGCGCTGGACAGGGGACGAAACTGTCCCCATTCTCGCCAGGTCCTTAATTGCCTCTTTACCCTTCTTTGTCACAGTCGGCCGCGAATGGGGGAGAGGCCACGGTGCGGCTGGGCGGCGCGCCTGAGGCAGCTTTCACCCCGAGCGGCCAAACAGCTGAGTGGTATCGGTCAAGCATGACAGCGCGCGTCCTTATTGTTGAAGACGACCCAGCCCAGCGGCGCATACTGGAAGAGATGATGAAGCGGTTCGGTTTCGATGCGGCAAGCGTCGAAAGCGGAACCAAGGGCCTCGATATATTGGCCGGCGCATCCGGCGGCCAGATCGAGCTCGTCATCCTCGATCTCATGATGCCGGGCATGGACGGGCTTGAATTCCTCGAGCGCATGGCGGGCGTGCGCGGCCACATCCCGGTGATCGTGCAGACCGCGCAAGGATCGATCGAGACCGTCATCAAGGCCATGCGTGCCGGCGCCGACGACTTCGTCGTGAAGCCGATCTCGCCCGAGCGCCTGCGCGTCTCGGTGCAGAATCTCCTGAAGGTGAACGCCCTTACCGAAGAGGTCAAACGCCTCAACAAGAAGGTCGGCGGCGCCCTTACCTTCGAGGATCTCATCGCCTCCTCGGCGGCGATGGCGGGCGTCATCCGGCTCGGCCGGCGCGGCGCCCAATCCAACATCCCGATCCTGATCGAGGGCCAGTCGGGTGTCGGCAAGGAGATCATCGCGCGTGCCATCCATGGCGAGAGCGAGCGGCGCGGCCGCTCCTTTGTCGCCGTCAATTGCGGCGCCATCCCGGAAAACCTGGTGGAAAGCATTCTGTTCGGCCATGAGAAGGGATCCTTCACCGGCGCCACGTCCAAGCATATCGGCAAGTTCCAGGAGGCCGACGGCGGCACGCTCTTCCTCGATGAGGTGGCCGAGCTGCCTTTGGACATGCAAGTCAAGCTGCTGCGCGCCATCCAGGAAGGCGAGATCGATCCGGTGGGCTCGCGCAAGCCCGTGAAGGTCAATATCAGGCTGATCTCGGCCACCAACCGCAACATGATCGAGATGGTCAAGGCTGGGCAGTTCCGCGAGGACCTCTATTACCGCCTCAATGTCTTCCCGGTCATGGTGCCGCCGCTCAAGGAGCGCAAGGACGATATTCCGGCTCTGGTCAATCATTTCATCACCCGCTTCGCCGCCGAGGAAGGGCGAAAGGTGCATGGCATAGACCCCAGGGCGCTCACCATGCTGCAGGCCTATAGCTGGCCGGGCAACGTCCGCCAGCTCGAGAACACCGTATTCCGCGCCATCGTGCTTTGCGAAGGCGATAGTCTCGAAATCCAGGATTTCCCCCAGATCGCCTCGCTGGTCGAAGGCTATGAGGTGAAGATCCCGGAATTGCCGCCTCAGCCTCAGGCTCAAGCCACGCCCGCCGCTAGCTCGGCGGCGCGCTCGAGCGGGACGGTCATCTCAGATGGCATGGCGCTCGGAATCCCGGCCGTCACCGATGGCGGCCACATCCGCAAGCTCGAGGAAATCGAGGCCGACATGATTCGACTGGCCCTCCACCGCTATCGCGGCCAGATGTCGGAAGTGGCCCGCAAGCTCGGCATCGGCCGATCGACGCTCTATCGCAAGATGCGCGATCTGGGCCTCGAAGATACCGAAAATGGACGCTCGACGGCCTGATTTTTGCCAAGCTGCGCCGGAAGTTGCGGCAAAAACGTTACACTCCCAGTTTAATGTGACGTTAAGGATGCGGGTACCGTTGAAATGCCACGAAGCCGCGGTTAGCTATGGTGTGACCATGGGAGTAGACCGACGATGCGGCTGACGCGGGGATTGGCGGGCACCTCTGCGCTCGTTCTGGCTTTGTTTCTGCTGGGCCCCACGGCGCAGGCGGAAACTGACTGGTTCGCGCCGCGTCACGACCCGGCGGCAAAGCGGTCCGGCTCGATATTCGAATATTTCAAGCGCAAGCGCTATGAGCGCCGTCAGCTGGAGCGCAGCCGGGAAGTCCGCCGCTACCGCCAGCCGGGCCCGCGCATCCAGAACGCGCCGGCGATCGAAAAGGACGTGCCCGAGGCGCCGCTGGTCTATCGGGCCGAAAAGCTGCAGACCTTGCAGGTCGACAGCTTGGCCGAAGCCCTGCCTCAGGAACCGCTGCCGGCGGCCATCTATCGGGAATTGCTGAACAAGGACACGACGCTGCGCGTCACGCCAGACGAAAAGGCAGCTATTCTGGACGTTTACCGCACGAGCGGCTTCAAGCCCTTATGGACGTCGGCCGACGGCCTCGACCGGCGCGGCCGGGACGTCCTGGCAGTGCTGGCGAAGAGCGCGGATGAGGCCCTGGAGCCCTCCGATTATCTGCCGCCGGTGCTCGGCTCGTTCACCGACGGCCCTGAGGTCTTCAAGGACGACATGATTCATCTCGCCCGTCTCGATCTTGGCCTTACCGCCATGACGCTGAAATATGCCCGCCATATCTCGGGCGGCCGCCTCGTTCCCAATCGCCTGACGAAATACAACGACATCACGCCCGACCCGGTGAATCCGGCCGCCGCCGCCAAGGTCCTCGCCTGGTCGCCCTTCCCGCTCGAATATCTGAAGAGCCTCGAGCCCAAGCATCCCGCTCTCGAATTGTTCAAGGCGGAGCTCGCCAAGAAGCGCGCGCTTTTGCATGTCGCCGAGAGCGAGGCGATCCCGCCCGGCAAAAGGGTGAAGCCCGGCGATGCCGATGATCGGCTCTCGCTGGTTCGCCATCATCTCGAAAGGCTGGGCTATCTCACGGCCGAGCCGTCGGCGAGCGGGGACACGGGCCCGCTCCTCGATCCGCAAATGTCGGAAGCGCTCAAGGCCTTCCAGGACGAGGCCCAGCTCAAGGCTTGGGGCGGTCTCGACCAGGCGACCGTCAAAGCCCTCAATGACCGCACCGAGGAGCGCAACGTAGCCAAGCTCGTCTACAATATCGAGAGGCTGCGCTGGCTGCCGAAGGATCTCGGCAGCAAATATGTCTTTGTGAATCAGGCCGCCTATCAGCTCGAGGTCGTCGCCGGCGGCCGCGAGGTCTGGCGCACCAAGGTCATCATCGGCAAGCCGCTCACCCAGACGGTCGCTTTCCACGACCGGATGGAAACGGTGGTCTTCAACCCGTCCTGGGGCGTGCCGCCGTCGATCATCCGCAAGGAAATGCTGCCCATCCTCAGGCGCGACCCCTCCTATCTCGACCGGCTGGGCTATCGTGTGGTCAGCAGGAACGGTCAGATCGTGCGCTCAAGCTCGGTCAACTGGTCGGCCTACAGCAAGGGCGTGCCCTATTCCATCCAGCAGCCGCCGAGCGACGACAACGCGCTCGGCGAGATCAAATTCCTGTTCCCCAACTCGCACAGCATCTATTTCCACGACACGCCGGCGCGCTCGCTTTTCGCGCGCTCGGCCAGGGCCTTCAGCCATGGCTGCGTGCGCGTCGAAAATCCACGCATTTTCGCTGAAACATTGCTCGGCTTGAGTTCCGAGGAAGTGGCCAAGCGCATCGACAGCGGCAGGAGCCAGAGCGCCAAGGTCAGGGGCGACATCAAGGTCCACATCACCTACTTCACCGCCTGGCCCGATGAGAATGGCAAGATCGTCTATTATGACGACGTCTATGGCCGCGATCAGCGCATGGAAACGGCGATTTCGGCAACCGCCGTGGCGGCGAGATAATCTGGATCGCTTGCGCTACTTGGTGGACGGATACTGGTCCATCGACGCCTCGAAGCTCATGAGGGGCGCGATGATGGTTCCATCCTTCTGTTTCTCTCCGCCGAGCGGGTCGACCGGCTGAATGAGGAAGGCGTCCTGTCCCGGATCGAGATTGGAAATGATGACGTCAAATGTCGTGGCACTCTGAGTTTCCGGCGTGAACCAGTGGATGTTGTCTATTGCCGTCGTCATCGGGGCGGCGCCCCCGGGACCAGTAACGTGATCGCCCGTCGGTCGGATGATCAGAGCACCATCCTTCTCGCCCACGCGGTCGAAGGTTCTGACACGGACCTTCCCGTCGATCACCATATGCGCGCTCGCCATATGCTTATGGCCATGCGGGGTAATGACGTGCGATGGATCGAACGTGAAAGTCGCAGCGGTGTAGGCAAGTTTCATGGGCATCCCGTTCTCGTCCCTGAAACGGATTTTCCGTTTGATGGGATCCCCCATGAAGCGCTGGCCGGCCGGCTTCACGCGCGCCCGCCTGATCTCGGCAACCAGAGAGGCGATATCGACCTCTTTCGCAAGCCGATTGACTTCATCGTGCCAACTCTTTTCTGAAACAGCGCCGGAACGCAGGCCCTGCGCCAGCTCCTCCTGGCGGTCGATCCATTGCCGAGCCGGAAGACGGCTGTCGAGGGCTGGAGCGGCGGCCCGCGCTTCATGCACAAGAGCGTAGACGGAAAACGCGCCGAGCATGCCGGAGACGAGCATCCGGCGACGGTTCATGAGTTGCCGCAGCAGCGGGTCATCGCAATCGACCGGAAAATCATCAGACAGATCTATGTGATGATGATCTATCATCGACGCCTCCCACAGGCTGGCCCTCTCGATCAAGGGTGACACCTGGCGGTGACAGAAGCATGCCATTTGCCGCTGCACGTGACAATCGGGGGGGCAAAAACCGGCTCCGGCGCATGGAATCGGGCTTTTGGCAACAGCTGTGTCGACAAGGTGACCTTGGGGCTTGTCCTAGAGTGAAAGGTATTTTTTACTTAAGCCCCTGTTAATCATGGTGATTTAGGATGGCTTTCGACAGGCGCTGCCTAAGAGTGGCCGTATTCTTGTCGCAAGGATGGAAGTGGTGTAAGCCGTCAGGGACGGACGGGTGCATCGTTTCGGGATAATAGTAGGGGAACCGGGGTTCCGGTCTAAAAGTAAGTTATGGGTTTGCTGGCCGCTGAAAACGGACACCACGCATCATTAGCCTCGCGCGCGAAGCGGATCGCCCTCTCCACGGCTTTGGCTGGCGCCTTGACGGCCGGCCTGTGGTTCGGGTTCGGTCACGATGCCTCCGCCGGCGGTGAAACCCGCACCCTCTCGCTCTATCACGTTCACACCAAGGAAAGCCTCACCATCACCTACAAGGTGGATGGCCGCTACATCCCCTCCGCTCTCGAGAAGATCAACTATCTGATGCGCGATTGGCGCCGCAAGGAAGTGATCCGCATCGATCCCAAGACCATCGACCTCATGTGGGAGCTGCATGCCGATTTGGGCTCGACGCGCCCCATCCACATCATCTGCGGCTATCGCTCGCCCAAGACCAACTCCTTCCTGAAGCGCATCGGGCGCAATGTGGCGAAGAAGAGCCAGCACATGATCGGGAAGGCCATTGACCTCTATTTCCCTGATATATCGACCGAAAAGCTGCGCAACAGCGCGCTTGTCCGGCAAGTGGGCGGCGTTGGCTATTACCGTTCGTCAGGCCCCAGCGGCTTCGTCCATATCGATTCGGGCAAAGTGCGCGCCTGGCCGCGCATTGCACCATCGCAGATGGCCCGGATTTTCCGCGACTACCGCAAGACGATCGGCGCGCGCATCAATCGCGATGACCAGATCCTGGTGGCTTCGGCCGAGACCGACAATAATGCGATGAACGCGAAACTCGCCAGCATCGCCTCGACCGACTATGACGAAGAGGACGCCGAGGAGACGGCGGCTGAGACCACAGCCCAGGTGGAAACGAAACCGGCGCCGACCCCGCGGGTGAAGCCGGCGCAGAGGCCCGTCGAGGTGGTCGACGAATATCCGGTCCCGCTGCCCAGGCCCAAGCCGATCGAAGTGCTCATGATGGCGGCCGCCAACATGCAGATCTCCCCTGCCGCCGCACCGCCGGCCGATGTCCAGACGAACTTCAAGTCGCGTTTCGATTCCGAGTCGCTGGGCGTCATCGCCGGCGCCGAATCGATGGCCGAGGAGCCGGACGTGACGCAAACGGCAAATGTCTCCGCCAAGGGCAGCTTCGCCGATTCGCTGCGTGACGGGACGGCTGACAATGTCCCGCTGATCAAACCGTTGAGCACGGCCTCGGCCGCCAATGACGATCTCTTCTGGTGGCCGAAGCAACTGACCTTCAGCCCTGAGCAGGCCATCCGCCGTGACGGTGCGCCGCAGGAAGTGGTGCCGGACGACAGCGAGACGATCGCCGAGATGGCCGCCCCGCAATTGTCCTCGTCGAGCACCTTGATGGTCGCCCAGGCCAATGCCGCGCTCCCGCCGAAGATGCCCGCGCTGCAGAGCGTGTCGAGCGGCAAGGGTGATCTCCTCGAGGTCAATCGGTCGACCAAGGGCAGCATGCTCACGAACGAACCGGTCGCGATGCAGAAGAAGCGCCAGTCGCTCGGCCAGTTCATCGAAGACGTCACCGACAGCAACTGATCGGCCGCCCGTTCCTATTTGGGAGCCGGAGAGCGGATGAGCACCTGCTTTCGGGAGAGGCGTTGAGCTTGCACTGCCCGCCCTCCGGCCGACTGCCCCGGGCTGGGACCAGGACAGGTGGCCGCGAGATAACCGGGGGCCGTCCGAAGATCAATCGCAAGCCTGTCGGAAGCGGCGGATTTCCTCCCCTCTGTGGTTTTTCTACAACAGAAAAAGCCCTTTTAATTCAGGCATTTCGTTCTGATCGAAGAAAGGGTGCGGCAGGAGCAAGATGGGGCGAGCGGTTGATTCTGTCATATAATCAGACTACGGATGATCAGTTCTGGATCAGCTCTGGTCCACGCTCTCGATCCGCTGCTCCGCGAGGAGTTGGTGCTCGGCGAGTGACAGACAGGCCGCCTGCCGCTCGATCGTCCTGGTGTCATGGCCGTCGGGAATTTCGACCCAGCCTGCGGTCGGATCGTCACGGACAAGCAGCTCTTTCGCTCGCGTCAAGATCAATCGCGCGCGCCTGTCCATCGCCTGGCTGTCTGGGCGGCTCTTGTTTCCGGAGGGGGTCATCGGACTGAGGTTGACCTCATCCGTCGCCCGGACGCTCGCTCACGCCAGACCGAGGATCTTGAGCGCCGGCAACACGATCAGGAGGCCTACGGTCAGGCCGCCGCCGGTCATCCGCAACAGCATTTCAAGGAATTCGGCTTTTTCGAAGGTGGGTCGGCTCAACGGATGCTCTCTCATGGTCGGGCCCTCGGATTTCCACTCGCCAACAATGCGCAAATACCGGACTGGTTCCCGGCGATTCACACCTATCCACAATTTTTTTCAGGAATCTGACGAACGGCCGGCATCGGGAATTTCTCCCTCGGCGGAGGCGCGCCCGACTTTCGCTCCGCTGAGCGTCAGCCGGCATTCAATGTCTTTCGTTGCGCGCCGGTATCGTCCGAAAAACGGTTCGTGATTTTTCACTTCGGCGCGCCAAGCGAACCGGGAGACTTTCGTTCAGCTCCGCGCCACCGGTCGGCGCTTGTGCAAAGCCTATCTCAGGCCGCTTCTTCCGCCGGCAGCATGCCCAGCGCATTCAGATAGAGATCGAGTATCGCCTCCTCTTCCTCGCGCTCATGCCGGTCCTTCTTGCGGATGGCAATGACCTTGCGCAGGATTTTGGTGTCGAAGCCATTGGCCTTGGCCTCGGCATAGATCTCCTTGATGTCACCCGCGATGACCTTCTTCTCCTCTTCCAACCTTTCGATGCGCTCGACGAGGCTCTTGAGCTGGCCTTGGGCGAAACTGGTCTTGGTATCCATGGCGGGTTCGGTCCTGGCTAGTGCTTGTGGGTGGATTTGAATTGGGCTTCCTGGACCGGGCTTGCTTCGCGCTGATATTTGGCCTTCCAGTCGGCATAGGGCATGCCATAGACATGGGTGCGCGCATCCTCGCGCGCGATCGCGAGACCCTTGGCCTTGGCGGCTTCCTCATACCAGTTGGACAGGCAATTGCGGCAGAAGCCGGCCAGGTTCATCAGGTCGATGTTCTGAACATCGGTGCGCTGGCGCAAATGCTCGACAAGGCGGCGGAAAACCGCCGCTTCGAGCTCGGTCTGGGTCTTCTGGTCGATCATCATGAACCACCTTTCATAAACGCTTCGAGGATCGGCGCCAGCCGCGAGATCCATTCATCCACACCTGTTTGCCGGGCGATCAGGTCCTGGCGGATCTCGATGAGGCCGTGCCTTAAGTCCCGGCGCGTCCCATGGGTATATAGGGTGTCGCCTTCGAGCGCGCCCGAATAGGGCTCGTTGTCGCCGACATGGAGATCGCCCTTTGCCCGGAGCGCGCCAAGCAGATGGGCCGCGAAACGGTCGTCCTGGTCCCACAGGATGCCCACATGCCAGGGCCGGGAGATGCCTTTCCAAGTGGGTGTGAAGCTGTGGATCGAGACCAGGAGCGGAGCCGTGCCTTCAGCCAGGGCGGCGTCGATCTCGGCCCTGATGGCGGCGTGATAGGGCCGGTGGAACCGGGCGAGGCGCTTCTCCCGTTCCTTATCGTCAACCAGGGCGTTTCCCGGGATGACGGCCCCGTCCGAGACCCGCATGATGAGGGTCGGATCATCGGCGCCGCGGTTGGGATCGATCAGGAGTCGTGAAAACGCCGCCAGGAGCGCCGGACAGCCGAGCGCCAAAGCCAGACCGCGTGTCACCGCCTCGACCCCGATATCATAGGCGATGTGCCGCTCGAATTGCTCGAGCGGCAGGCCGAGCGACCCGTATTCCGCCGGCAAGGAATTTCTGGCGTGATCGGCAATGAGGATGATTCCCCGCTTCAAATCTCCGGGAATCCGGGCAAAACTCTCATCGCGGCTTGTATTAAGGCTTGTTTCAAACATTGCGGGTCTTATAGGGGGTCCGAAATGACCAGTCATCATCTTGCCAAACTTGACGGCAGGACTAGTTGTGGCACAACGCGGGTGCGCCTGGAGGCCTGCCGGCGGTTGACGCCTGTTCATTGACAGGGAATGTTATGATCGATTCGATAGTATCTCTGGAGGCCACGGGACGAATGTCACAATGGTCGGCAACAATGGCTGCCGCGTTTCTGGCTTTGGCCTTCATGACCCAAGGCGCCAAGGCCGATCTCAAGCTGTGCAACAAGACGGAGAGCCGTGTGGGCGTGGCGCTTGGCTATAAGGACAAGGAAGGCTGGGCCTCCGAAGGCTGGTGGAATATCGGCGCCAATAACTGCGAGACCTTGCTCAAGGGCCCGCTCATCGCCCGCTATTACTATATTTTCGCCGTCGACTATGACAAAGGCGGTTCATGGGGCGGCAAGTCGATGATGTGCACCAGGGACAAGATCTTCACCATCCGCGGCATCGGCAACTGCCCCGAACGCGGCTATCAGAAAACCGGTTTCTTCGAGGTCGACACCAAAGAGGAAGTCGACTGGACGATTTCGCTTTCAGGTGAAAAGACCGCGACCGGTAATCAACCCCAGTGAGACGCAATCGCAGCGTCAAGGTCATCGCCACGCTCGGGCCTGCCTCCTCCAGCCCGGAGATGATCGAAAAGCTGTTCCTGGCGGGTGCGGACGTGTTCCGCATCAACATGAGCCATACCTCGCACAAGCTGCTCGAGGAGCTGCATGGCGCGATCCGCCAGGTGGAAGCCAAGCTCAACCGGCCGATCGGCATACTGGCCGATCTTCAGGGACCGAAATTGCGCATCGGCACCTTCAAGGACGGCGAAGCGCGCATCAAGGCCGGCCAGATCTTCACTTTCGACACCGACCCGGCGCCTGGCGATGAAGCCCGCGTCTATCTCGGCCATCCGGAGATCTTTTCCGCCGTCAAGCCGGGCGACAGCCTGCTCGTCAATGACGGGCGTCTCAGGGTCGAGATCACCGATGTGAAGCCCGACCGCCTGGTCACGACCGTGGTCTTCGGCGGCGTCCTGTCGGACAAGAAGGGCCTCAATTTGCCGGACACGATCCTGCCTATCCCGGCCTTGACCGAGAAGGATCGCGCCGATCTCGATTTGGCCGCCCATATCGGCGTCGACTGGATTGCGCTTTCCTTCGTGCAGCGCCCGGACGATGTCGCCGAGGCCCGCAAGCTCATCGCCGGGCGTGCCGGCGTCATGGCCAAGATCGAGAAGCCCTCGGCGCTCAATGCGCTGCAGGAAATCCTCGAGATTTCGGACGGCATCATGGTGGCCCGCGGCGATCTCGGCGTCGAACTGCCGCTCGAGACCGTGCCGGCGCGCCAGAAGCAGATCACCCGCGCCGCAAGGCGCGCCGGACGACCCGTCGTCGTCGCCACCCAGATGCTGGAATCCATGATCGTCGAGCCGGTGCCGACGCGGGCTGAGGTTTCCGACGTCGCCACCGCCGTCTATGAGGGGGCCGATGCCATCATGCTGTCGGCCGAAAGCGCCACCGGCAAATGGCCCGACAAGGCGGTGGCCACTATGGACGCGATCGCCCAGTCGGTCGAGAACGACGCCTTTTATCGCGGCATCATCACCGCGCAGAGAAGCGAGCCGGAGCCCACGAGCGCCGATGCGATCTCGGCCGCCGCCCGCCAGGTCGCCGAGACGCTCAATCTCGCGGCCATCGTCTGCTACACCGCTTCGGGCTCGACCGGCATTCGCGTCTCGCGCGAGCGGCCCGACGTGCCGATCATCGCGCTGTCGCCCATCACCGCGACGAGCCGCCGCCTGGCTCTGGTCTGGGGCCTGCATTGCGTCTTGACCGACGATGCGCATGATCTCGACGACATGGTCTCGCGCGCCTGCAACATCGCGCAGGCCGAAGGCTTCGCCGATCCGGGCGAGCGCATCATCATCACCGCCGGCGTCCCGCTCGGCACGCCCGGCGCCACCAACATGCTGCGCATCGCCTATCTCAGCCGCGATTGAGATCCCTTGCCGTAGTGCAAGGCGCAAGATGCCAGTTCGTTGTTCTCAACTCTTCATCTCCAACGGTGACGACAAGCCCGCCGTCAGTCAGCCGATTGGCTCGAGCCGGCCCCACGACATACTGCCCCTGAGGTGGTGACCAGATCGGCCGCAGTTTGTCTGCGACGATCTCGTAAATACCGTGTCTCCTGACAATCGCTGGCGTGCCGTTCGGCATCGTCACGGCATGGAACCAACCGGGATCGGATCTGTCTTCGGGAACGAGCTCGAACAGCGCAAGTTCGCCATGACGCGTTCCACGAATTTCATAGAGCCGGCCGCCGCCGTCAACAAAAGTACGCTCGCTCTCGATGGGACGGTTCATCCAGCCCCAGCCGAAAGGCGCGATGGCGGGCCCGTCAAGCTGTTCGACGGTTCGTCCGTCATACGAGAAGAGATGTCCATGCGCGTCGCTCATCAAAGCGGTGCCTGACGTCGTTACATCACCGTAGTGGCGGCGCATCCCAGTCCCCGGAATTGGGGAAAATACGCCATCAACCAGTTTCTCTTGATCACCGAGAAAGAGAATGGCGCCTAGCGCCGGGCTGACCCGGCGATCGCCGATCTTTGCAACCACGCGCGTTATGTTGTGCCGTTTTTTCAGCTCGGCTTGAATGCGCTGTCATATTGCGCTCCAACGCCATAGAACCAGCCATTGGGCAGGACCAGTAGATTGAGCCAGCCCATATAGTCGATTCCCGACATCGGGACCGGCAGGTTGCTGATGCTGCCATCGGCGCCGATGACCCGCATTGCGTTACTATCGAGTTCGATCCTTAGGCCGAGCGACGCCACATCCGTCACCAAAGGATGAGCCTCGGGCCGCCACCACGGCGGATCGCGATATTCCTGCTCCTTTGCCGTCGCTGGCACTGACGCGAGTTGCGTTGTGCAGTATTCCGCGGCTTCAGTCTCGCAAGCCGAAACCAGCGCGAGAACGATCCCAGTCACGATGGATGGTGCGCGGGTCATGATGGCTGGCGCTGATTCATTTTCCAGTAAAGTGAGAGAAGCCCGAAGTTGGACTAGATCGGGCGCTCTTCGCTCTCGATCTCTTCGAGCGCGCGCTTGGCCCCATCCATATGCGGATTGAAGCCGAGCGCTTCTTCGAAGGCGGCGCGCGCCGCGCCGAGATCGCCCTGCTGGCGCTTGATCATGCCGCGACCGGAAAGGGCGCCGAAATGCCGGGGCTCGAGCTCCAGCACCTTGTCGATGTCGCTGAGCGAATCATTGTAGCGGCCGATGATGAAATAGACTGTCGCCCGCTTGTTCCAGGCTTCGGCATAATCGGGATGCACCTCGATCACATTGTCGAGGATCGAAAGTGCGGCAGCGGTCTCATTCGCGGCGGAAGCCTTCATCGCCTGCGCGAGAAGCGCATCGGCCGTCGGGCTGTCCGACGTCATCCACAGCGACCAGATCGATTGCTCTATACGCTGGGCTTCCGCGTCATCGGCGCTCTTGATCAGGCGGGCGAAGAGCTTGTCGAGCTGCTCGGCCCGGATTTCCGCCGGCTTGAGCCGCGCCACCGCCGGGATGGGTTGGGGACTGTCGTCACGCCCCGACTGGGCCTCGGCACCGGAGGCGAAGAGGAGAGCGGCAGATAGGACGAGAAGACCGCGCCTAAGCGTCATGGTCCCATTATACAATGCGCCAGTGCGGCAACAAAATGATCACCGCCGCCGTGGCCCGGCGGCGGTGATCACAAAACCGTGGACGATGAGGCCTCAGCCCTGGCGGGCCTTGAAGCGCGGATTGGTCTTGTTGATGATGTAAATACGCCCCTTGCGCCGCACCAGACGATTGTCACGGTGGCGTTTCAGGAGCGATTTCAACGAGTTACGGATCTTCATGACAATCACCAAATAAATCGCACCCACCCCTTTGGGAAGGGTGCCTCTTTCGGAGGCGGGACCATAATGATATGGACCTTCCCTGTCAATTCCGGCTGGATCCGTTGCGATGCTCAACCCGCATTTCCTCATGACCCTCCTGGTGCTGGTGGCAGCACTTGGGGCTATTGCCCGGATGGTCGTCTTGGAGAAACGTCCGCGCGACGACCTCAATCCCCGCCTCATTCCGACGACGCCAGTCCTGCTCGTCAGCGGCTTCGTGGCCTTATTGGCCTTCATTCATCTGGTCAATCTCGTCGGCGTCCACACCGGCCGGTAACGCATGCGAAAGGCGCCCGTGCGGATGCACGGACGCCCCTTAAGTTCAACAATCGGACGCTGATTAAGCCGCCTTCTTGCTCTCGATCACCTTGGGCTCGCTCTTGCCGCTGGTGACGGCGATCGTGCGCGGCTTCATCGCTTCCGGGATTTCGCGCTTCAGCGCGATGTGGAGCAAGCCGTTGTCGAGTTCGGCGCCCAGCACCTGCACGAAATCGGCAAGCTGGAACCGGCGCTCGAAGGCGCGCTGGGCGATGCCCTGATGCAGGAACTCGGTCTTCGCTTCGGTCTTGTCGGCCTTCTTGCCGCTGACCGTGAGCGTGTTCTGCTTCACTTCGACCGTGATGTCGTCCTGGCCGAAACCGGCGACCGCCATGGTCACACGATACTCGTCATTGCCGACGCGCTCGATATTGTAGGGCGGATAGGCCGGGACCTCGAAGCTTCCGGCATTGTCGAGAAGCTGGGCCAGACGATCAAAGCCGACAGTCGAACGATAAAGGGGGGAAAGATCAAACATTGTGCACATCCTCCTTGAGCAAGGTGCAGTTGCATTGGCCCGCCAGAATGACCGGGCCGTTCACGTTGCGGACCCGCCGAAGCGGCGCCCGCACAACTCAAATAATTTTTTTGCGCGCGTTTTCAAGAGGTCAGCCCGGCTTAGATTCTTACAAATAAAACAAAAGCTTACCGGGCAAGCGGCGCGGCTTCGAATGAATGCAGAATGAACGCGGGCTTCGCATGCCGTTCAGTTACGAGGCCGTAATGTCGCGCCCATCGATGGCGAAGGCCATCACCCCGAATGATCGGTCAAGGAGAGATCAATGTTCAAGATTCTTGTCGCTGCTGCTGCGCTGACGGCTGCGGTTGTCACGACCGCGCCGGCTCAGGCGAAGACCAATATCGACTTCAACCTCGGTATCGGCGTCGGTGTCGGCGGCTATTATGGCGGCGGTTATTACGGTGGCGGCTATTACCCCGTCTATGGCGGCTATTATGACGGCATCAGCTGCTGGAAGGCCAAGAAGATCGTGCAGAACCACGGCTTCTACAAGGTCTACGCCATCGATTGCCAGGGCAAGCACATGCGCTTCAAGGCCAAGAAGAAGGGCACCCCCGTCATCGTCACGGTCAACCGGTGGGGCAATATCGTCGGCGTCAACTACATCTAATCCAAGCTTCAGTAGGAAGGGCGCTCTTCGGAGCGCCCTTTTTCTTTGACGGCGCGAACCTACATAAGAAGTGAACCGTGAATGAATTCCAGCGTGGGACGCGGTTCAGATGCAGTCTGACATGTTTGTGCGCAGACTGAGTATCGACGGAGCCGTTATGACTGCCAAATTGCGTTACACTTTTCTCCTCGCCGCCTTGTCACTACCGGCGGCGATCTCTTCCGCGGCCCATGCGGACTCCCAGAAAGGCGGTTACACTTGGCCGTCCACTTATGACTTCTTCATGCCCTATGGCACGAAGGATGGCGGCCCGGTCTATGCCAAGCCTGGATATGCCGGCGCGAGCTTGACCCTCACTTGCAAGGAAGCCACGGGCATTCTCAAGATGCGCGGCTATCGGGATATCGCGGAGCTCAGCTGCTCGGGCAATGTCTACCGCTTCGAGGTCAGCCGCGTGGAAGGCCGTTTCATCATCGACCTCGATCCGCGCACGGGCGACATCGTCAAGCGTCAGCAGATTTAGTCCGCGGGCCCCGATTCGGGCGGGAACTTTATCGAAAGCCCTGGATTTTCTCCAGCCTGTTCATGCCTTGAGAAGGCTTCGGGCCGCCGCATTTTCTTCATGATCCGCGCGCAACTTGGCGCCGTCCCATGGAGAAGTGCGTTGTGGTTGAGGAGAGGGGCATGCTTAGAACAATAATGGCGGCAGGGGCCTTGTCCCTTGGCCTGGTAGTGGCCAGCCCCATGCGTCAGGCGCGCGCTGATTCGTGGCGACTGCGACGACGACAGTGATGACTATCGAGAAGAATATGCGGGGAGTGGCGACGCTCTCGCCTTTTGAGGAAATATTGCCATGCTGATCAGGCTCGGACTCATCGCGGCAGCTTTGGTATCCATGACGGTGGCCTTCGCGGCCAGCGCGGATGCCGGCCAGCGCTGGAAGATGAGATATTACTCTTACGATCCGGACTATGATTTCTATTACGGTCCTGAATACGTGCCGCAGCCGCGCTACTACCGTTACTTGCGCGACCGTCCCGCCTACTACGAGGAAGACGAGGACGATTATGCCTATGAACCGGACTATTACGAGCCGGAATACATACCGCCGCGCAAGAAGCGCAAATCCTACGCCCGGCCGCAGATCGAGACGAAGCCTGCCCAAACGCGGCCCAAGACGCAGGCCGCCAAGAAGAAGCCGACCGCCATCTCCTGCGCCAAGGCAGGTCAGATCGTCTCGGGCTATGGTTTCAAGGGCGTCGAGCAGGTGAGCTGCAAGGGCCAGGTCTATGCCTTCAATGCGACCCGCGACGGCAAGCCTTTTTCGGTCAAGCTCAGCGCCGCCTCGGGCGAGCTGACCGAGGTCAAGAAGCTCAAACAATAATCTCGAGAGCAAGGAACGGAGCCCGCTTCCGTTCCTTGCCGCCGTGCCCGGCATCATGTAAGCGCTGTTGGAGGCCATGAACGAGCACCAGCGCTTGGATCAGATTCTGAAAGCCCCTTTGATTCCCTTGACCCCCCTTCCCGGCAACGGCCTGCCGGAAGGCCTGGTGAGTTCCACCGTCACCGCCAAGGACGGCCGCAAGCTCAGGGCCGCTTACGTCATACCGAGCTCGCCGAAGGGCACGGTGGTGCTGCTCTGCGGGCGCGGCGATTTCATCGAACGCTGGTTCGAGACGATCGCGGATTTCATCCGCCGCGGCTTTGCCGTCGCCACCTTCGATTTTCGCGGCCAAGGCGGATCGGAACGCGTTTACACCGACCGCTATCGCGACGGCGTCAAGAACTTCGCCGAATATGACGACGACTTCGCTTCCTTCATGACGCAGGTCGTCCTGCCCGACTGCCCGCCGCCCTTCTTCGCCGTCGGCCATTCGACCGGCGGCCTCATCCTGCTCCAGGCGCTGACGCGGCGCACCTGGTTCGAGAGGGCGGTTCTTTCCGCGCCCCTGCTCGGTGTCGATGTCGGCATCTGGCCCTTGCCGCTGGTTCGCTTCCTGTGCTGGACTTTTCCCAAAGTGGGCCTTGGCCGCCTCTTCCTGCCCGGCCAGAGCAAGCGACCGCTCGCGCCGCAGAATTTTCCCGGCAATAATCTGACCAGCGATCAGCGCCGTTTCCAGCAGTCGACGAAGACGCTGGTGGAACAGCCCGACCTCGGTGTCGGCGGCCCCACTTTTTCCTGGCTCCATGCGGCGCTCAAATCGATGGACCGGATGGCCGCCGAAGGCGCCAAGGCGACATTCCGCGCGCCGATCCTCATCGTGGCGGCGGGACGCGACCGCGTCGTCGACAATGAGGCGATCCGCCGGTTCTGCGCGGCGGCCACCGGCGTGTCGCTCGCCTTCATTCCGGAAGCCCGCCACGAGATCCTGTTCGAGCGTGACAGCATCCGCGAGCAGTTCTTCGCCGCCTTCGAAGCCTTCACGACTGGATAAGCGCAAGCGCCTCTTCGTGAAGGGCGTGCGAGCTGGCGGCGACCACATTGCCGCCCCGTGCCGCAGGACCCCGCTCCCATGTCGTGACGATGCCGCCTGCTCCTTCGATGATCGGAATCAAGGGCGCGATATCATAGGGCTGCATATGCGCATCGAGGGCGAGATCGGTCTGGCCGGCGGCGAGCACGCAGAAGAAATACGCATCGCCGCCATAGCGCGTGAACCGCGTGGCCTCGGTCAAGCGCTTCAGCACGGCTTTCTCGGCGGCGCTGCGATAAAGCTCGGGCGCGGTCGTGGTGAAGGTCGCTTGCGACAGGGGCCGCGCCGCGCGGGTGTTGAGCTTGCGGGACGTGCCCTGATGCAGCGACCATGCGCCTTGCGGATTGCCGTAGAAGGTCTCGCCCACAAAGGGCTGATTCATGACGCCGACCATGGGCCTCTCCTCGAAAGTGAGACCGATCAGCGTGGCCCAGGTCGGCATGCCTGAGATGAAGGCGCGCGTGCCGTCGACCGGATCGAGCACCCAGGTGAAGCCTGACCGGGCAGGCTTCAGCCCATATTCCTCGCCGTGAATGCCGTGATCGGGATAGCGCTCCTCGATCATGGCCCGCATGATTCGCTCTCCCGCCCGGTCGCCCTCGGTAACGGGGTCCCATAGCGCGCCGGATTTGACATCGATCTCTATGTCTTGGCGAAAGAAGGGAAGAATCGCCTCTGCGGAGGCGCGGGCGAGTTCGAGGGCGAATTGGGTGAGGTCGGTCCAGTTCTGCGCGGTCATGGCGGGCTCTGTTTCGGCGCTTTCGCTAAGCTTATGAATTCGATCAGTTTTATGGAGTTAGTACAAACTGGGGTCGGGTCCTTGTGATCTACGGGAACCCGGTCGATGGCTCAAGCGGTGAAGTTTTGCTGCGACGCAGCAGAATTATCCCCTGTCTCAGGCATGCATTACCCGCATATCCTTTATCCAAAGATGTATGGATATTTCCCGGAATAAGTAAATTTATGCAATTAAAACAAATAGATAACTCATATTTTGCCGATCTGCATTTTCTTAAAGATGTATAAGATTATTCACTTCGATTGACTCTTTCGCTTGAAATTTCGCTGCTGCACTGCCAAATAGACTGCGTGAGACGGAGACGTCTCGCATGCCCTTCCTGGGCGTTTCCTCCCTAGACTTGGGCCGGTTCACGAAAGTGATACCGGCCTTTTTTCTTGGCCTTTTCTGCTCCGCTCTATTCAGCCGCCTGCCGGCGCGGCTGCATGATGTCGGGCAAGGCGGCGAGCAGCCCGGCGAAGACCCGATGCAAGGTGAGCTTGACGGCGGCATAGCCGCGGCTGCGCTCGAGTGTCCGCTCGTCGAGATACAATGCCCGATTGATCTCGATCTGCAGCGCGTGCCGCTGATGCGCCGGCGAACCGTAATTCTGGGTGATGAAGCCGCCGGAGTAAGGCTTGTTGCGCAAGGTTCTCAAGCCCTGGCTGCGCATCAGCTCCTCGAGCGTGGAGACGATCTCATCGGCGCAGGCTACGCCATGCCGGTCGCCGATGACGATATCGACCCGTCCCATTGGCGAGGGTGTGACATGCGAGCAAGCGGTGGAGGGCATGGAATGGCAGTCGACCAGGAGCGCATAGCCGAAGGCCTCGCGCGCCCGGTTGATGAGATCGGCAAGGGTGCGGTGATAGGGCCGGTAGATGGTTTCTATGCGGGCGATGGCGTCGGTGAGCCGCAAGGGTCCCCGGTAGATCTCATCGCCCTCGCTGACGATGCGGGGAATGGTGCCGAGCCCGCCCGCCACGCGCATGGAAGAGACATTGGCAAATCCCGGCAATTCCTCGCGGAACATGCGCGGATCGAGCTCATAGGGCTCGCGGTTCACATCGAGATAGGCGCGCGGGAAATGGGCGTGCAGCAAGGGGGAGCCCAGATCGGCGACGAAGGCGAAGAGCTCGTCGATATAGCAATCTTCCGATTTCCTTAAGGCGTGCGGGTTGAGGCGCGAGGCGGCGAGGAAATCCTCGGGATAAGTGCGGCCACTGTGAGGTGAGTTGAAGATCACCGGCCGGGTCCATTGCCTGGGGGCGATGATGGCGAACGGCTCCATCTCAGAGGGTCTGCCCAATTCGCATGGCTCCTTGTGGCTGCATCATGGGCGAGTATCGCGGTCAAAAGCGCCGTTGTCCACAAGCAAGACGGGCTTTATAGGACATTTACCTGTCCGGCCTAGGCTGGCGGGCCGAAGACGCATGACAGAGCAAATCCCGCCAAAGGCCTGCCCCGGACCCGGGGTTGAAGACTTTGGCGATAAGGATTTACTCCAGGATATTGATTTGGCGCGAATCCTTTCGGCGAAGTGCTTCCACTTCGCCGGGATGCGCGCTAGTGAAAAGAGCCTCCAGGGACCCGGGACAACATGGCCAAGATCGTTTTGGCTGAGGATGATGAGGATATGCGCCGGTTTCTGGTGCGGGCGCTGGAGCGCGCCGGCCATGTCGTCATCTCTTTCGGCGAAGGCGCCAGCGCTTTCGAGGAGATCAAGCAGACGACCTTCGATCTGCTGCTGACCGATATCGTCATGCCGGAGATGGATGGCATCGAGCTGGCGCGCCGGGCGGCCGAGCTCGATCCCTCGCTCAAGATCATGTTCATCACCGGCTTCGCCGCGGTGGCGCTGCACCCCGATTCCCGCGCCCCCAAGGAGGCCAAGGTGCTGTCCAAACCCTTCCATTTGCGCGAGCTCGTGGCCGAGGTCGACCGCATGATGGCGGCCTGAGGGGGCAGCGCGCACCCCGGCGAGTAGTCCGGGGCAGGTTTTGGCGGGATTTGCTCTATGTCACAGGACTTGCGCCCGGGCCCGCTTCCCGATATACCCGGCCCGCTTCAGGCAAATGGCAAGGGCGGTTAGCTCAGCGGTAGAGCACTACGTTGACATCGTAGGGGTCACATGTTCGATCCATGTACCGCCCACCATCCTGCTTCGCACCCACGGCGCTTCGCAGGATTTGCAGAGGTTCCTCCACGAAGCAGGATGCCCTCCGAAGCTTTAGCGTAGGAGGGCTGCCCCTTCTCAGCACCCCCCATTTGATGCAGAATATGCCCACATAACGCGAGCTCGAAGAAAGAGCCGGCGGCCTAGGTGTCGCGTTCCCGAGCAGCCGGCCGTCGCGCTCAAGGGAGCAAACCATGACAGCAAAAGAAATCCGTTTCGGCGATGAAGCGCGCGAGCGCATGCTGCACGGGATCGACATTCTCGCCAATGCAGTGAAGGTCACTCTCGGGCCCAAGGGCCGCAATGTCGTGATCGACAAGTCCTTCGGAGCGCCGCGTACCACCAAGGATGGCGTGACCGTCGCCAAGGAGATCGAACTCGAGGACAGGTTCGAGAATATGGGCGCGCAGCTCGTGCGCGAGGTGGCGTCCAAGACCAGCGATGCGGCGGGCGATGGCACGACGACGGCCACCATTCTCGCCCATGCCATCGTGCGCGAAGGCGCCAAGGCGGTCGCCGCCGGCATGAACCCGATGGATCTGCGGCGCGGCGTCGAGCTCGCGGTGCGCAATGCGGTCGAGGATCTGAAAAAACGGACGAAGAAGGTCAAGGGCTCCGATGAAATCGCCCAGGTCGGCACCATCTCCGCCAATGGCGACAAGACGATCGGCGACATGATCGCCAAGGCCATGCAGAAGGTCGGCAATGAAGGCGTCATCACGGTCGAGGAAGCGAAATCGCTCGACACCGAGCTCGACGTCGTCGAGGGCATGCAGTTCGACCGCGGCTATCTCTCCCCCTACTTCATCACCAATGCCGACAAGATGATCGCCGAAATGGAGGATGCCTATATCCTTCTGCATGAGAAGAAGCTCACAGGGCTGCAAGCCATGCTGCCGATCCTCGAGGCCGTGGTGCAGACGGGCCGGGCCCTGCTGATCGTCGCGGAAGACGTCGAGGGCGAAGCGCTCGCGACCCTCGTCGTCAACAAGCTCAGGGGTGGGCTCAAGGTCACGGCCGTCAAGGCGCCGGGCTTCGGCGACCGGCGCAAGGCCATGCTCGAGGACATCGCCGTCCTCACCGGCGGCCAGGTGATCTCGGAAGAGCTCGGCACCAAGCTCGAGAATGTCACGGTGGAGATGCTCGGCCGCGCCAAGCGCGTGAAGGTCGACAAGGAGAACACCACCATCGTCGACGGACACGGCGAAAAATCCGCCATCCAAGGACGCATCACCCAGATCAGGCAGCAGATCGAAGAGACGACGTCGGACTATGACCGCGAGAAGCTTCAGGAGCGCCTGGCCAAGCTTGCGGGCGGCGTCGCCGTGATCAAGGTCGGCGGTGCCAGCGAGGTCGAAGTGAAGGAGCGCAAGGATCGCGTCGACGACGCGCTCAATGCGACCCGTGCTGCGGTCGAAGAAGGGATCGTGCCGGGCGGCGGCGTCGCCCTGCTGCGCGCCAAGAAAGCGATCGCGGCGCTCACATCGGACAATGCCGATATCCAGGCCGGCATCAACATCGTGTCGAAGGCACTCGAGGCGCCGATCCGCCAGATCGCCGAGAATTCCGGCGTCGAGGGCTCGATCGTGGTGAGCCGTGTGCTCGAGAAATCGGGCAATTTCGGTTTCGACGCCCAAGAGGAAGTGTATGGCGACCTCGTCGAAAAGGGCATCGTCGATCCGACCAAGGTCGTGCGCATCGCGCTCCAGGACGCGGCATCGATCGCCGGCCTCCTCATCACCACCGAAGCGATGCTGGCCGAAAAGCCGAAGAAGGAAACCGGCATGCCCGCCATGCCCGGCGGCGGAATGGGCGGAATGGATTACTGATCGATTCCCGGCCAGCGCTCTTTGAGAAATTCTCGGGCGCGCGTCCGTCAGCCGCTTGGCAGCACGATCAGCTCGCCCGTCATCGACGGCTGGTGGATACCACAGCGGAATTCAAACACTCCCGCCTTGTCGGCGGTGAAGGTTACGGTCGAAAGCTGGCCGCGCTTGACGGTGAAGGTGATGTCGTAGCCATCGATCACCGCCGGGTGCTCCGCGCCATTGACGCCCAGAACCTCCAGCGTGACCTCGTCACCCTGATTCACGATGATCTGGCTGGGCTCCCAGCGATAGGTCGACACTTCCCACCGCCCCTCGGCATTGGGCGCCTTGAGCTCGTAGCCCTTGCCCTCTGGCAGCGCAGTGGTGGGAAAGGGCTCTTTGTCCACTGTCGTTCCGCCCTTGGGCTCGACCGCCACCATGGTGATCGTGCGTTTCATGCCGGCAGCTTCTGCCGGATATGCCGCTGTCACGGTGAACGCCGCGGCCAGCGAAAGCATCATCGCCGGCATGCTTGTCTCAATTCCACGCCTGAACATTAGTGTATCTCCTGGTCAAGGGTATCCTCGCCAGCCAACGCGCAACGTCCCTCGACGATCCGTTGGGACGGCCACTGCATTTCAACGAAGCCGCACGCCGCAGGCCTCATCCTTTGGTGCTCTTGAGGAGGTGCGGACGATCAACGAAGATACGCCGGGGCAGGCGTGACTATTCCAGCCTTCGCTCGCGAAGCGTGCGAAGGCGGGCCTGTTTCCGCGAGCTACGGCTCGGCAAGCCATTTCCCCTAACCTCATCACCGTAAGCGTCCCCGAGCGCCCTGCCCGGCATTGGGCCATGGTCCAACTACCCGGGTCTCTCCTTTCGGGGGAGAATGCCCCGGGACGCGGGGAACCAGTGGCGGGGATGATCATGACGCGAAGCGCGGCTGCCAAGGGCTCAGCCAAGCGCTTGTTATGGGGCGCGTCCGCGATGGTGATGGTTCTCTGGAACAGCGCGGCGCAGAAAGCGGTCGCCGACGAAGGCGGCGTGAGCTTCTGGCTGCCGGGGCAATATGGGAGTCTCGCAGCGCTCCCCGGCAATCCCGGCTGGACGTTCACATCGCTCTATTATCATACCGAGCCCGAGGCCGGGGGCGGAGCCGAGTTCGCGCATGGCGGCGAAATCCGCGCCGGCCTCGCTGCCCGCGGCGATCTTGTGGCGCTCGGGCCGGGCTACATATTCGAAGAGCCGGTTCTCGGGGGCCAGTTTGCGCTGAGCCTGCTCGGCATCGTGGGCAACAGCAAGGCCTCGATCGAAGCGACGTTGACCGGACCCAATGGCAATGAGATTTCCGGCAAGCGAGAGGAGTCGCTTTTCTCCTACGGCGATCTCTTTCCCTCCGCCACGCTCAAATGGAACCACGGCACCAGCAACTACATGCTCTATCTCGCGGGCGACATTCCGGTGGGTGACTATGATCCGGACCGGCTTGCCAATCTCGGCATCGGCCATGGCGCGATCGACGGCGGCGTGGGCTACACCTATTTCAACCCCGAGACCGGCCATGAGTTTTCCTTCGTCACCGGCCTCACCTACAATTTCGAGAACGAACATACCGACTATCAGAACGGCATAGACTGGCACCTCGATTGGGGCGCCTCGCAGTTCCTGTCGCGGACAGCGCATCTCGGTGTCGTCGGCTATGCCTATCAGCAGATCACCGGCGACAGCGGCGATGGCGCGGTCCTCGGAGATTTCGAATCGCGCGTCTTCGGTGTCGGGCCACAAGTCGGTTTCCTCTTCCCGGCCTTCGGCATGCAGGCCTATCTCAATATCAAGGGCTATTATGAATTCGAGGCTGAGAACCGGGCCGAGGGCTGGAATGCATTTGTGACCTTCGCCCTCAGCCAGGCCAAGCATGAAGAACCTAATGTGAAGTAGCGTGCGGCAACCTCGGCGCGGGGAGAAACGGAATCCTCTGGTCCAAGCATCCGCCGCAGTAATTCAATCCTGCGCCTCGCGAGTGCCTGTGAGTTCGAAGATCTCGACCTTCTCCTCGCGTCCCTTGGCCTGGTGGAATCCGAGCGGCCGGAAAACGAAGCCCGCTTGCGCATGATCGCGCACTGCCCGGCTTGCCAGGATCGTCGTGCCGAACGCCTTGTTGATGCCCTCGAGCCTCGACGCGACATTCACCGTGTCGCCCATCGCGGTATATTGCAGGCGGTTCCTGGCGCCGACATTGCCGACCACGGCCGGGCCCGTATGGAGGCCGAACCGCGTGACGAGGACTGGCTTCCCCGCCGCGCGCTGGCTTTCGTTGAAGATCTCTATCCGGCGCGCCAGCTTCAAGGCGCAGAGACAGGCGTGATCGACATGCGCAGGGTCGCTCACCGGCGCGTTCCACATCGCATAGATGGAATCACCCAGATACTGGATGATCGTGCCGTGATTCTCTTCCACCGTTTCATTCATGAGATCGAAATAGCTCGACAGCCAGGAAACGACGTCCTCCGGCGGGTTGTCCTCCGAGATGGTGGTGAAGTCGCGGATATCGGTGAACAGGACGGTGACGTCCAGGCGTTCGCCAAGAGTGACCGATCCCTTGTTCGCGACGATCTTGCGCACCAGTTCGCGCGGCACATAAAGAGCGAAATTGCGGATGGCATCTCTCGCGACCGCCAGCGCATCCGAGAGGAGATTGATCTCCGTCACATAAGACGGCGAGGACGGGACCGTCCTGGTTTCGAGATCGCCGAGCTTGACCGCGTCGGCCGTCAGCCTTGAAAGCGATCGGGTGATGAAACGCGAAACGGCGATCGCCGAGGCGATGCCCGCCAGCAGCAGCGCCAGGGACAGGCCGACGCCCTGCGCAAGGAGGCGCTCGCTCTCCGCCGTGAAATCGCGCAACGGCGCCGCGATAGCGAGGACGTTGCCCTGGAGCAGCGGCGAGAAGGCGATCCGCGATGCGCTCACCAGGTATTTCTCTGGCGGCGCCGTGCCGCCGCCGACCGTCTCGATGCGGGCCTCGGAACCGGTTTCGGCTTTCTTCACGACCTCGAGCAGGCGCTCGTCCTCGGGCGACGGCGGCCCGGCACCGGTCGACTGGATCACCGGGTTTCCTTGCGCGTCGAGGACGAAGGCCTTGCCGCCCGGCGAGATCCGTTCCTGCGCCAGGAATTCGGCGATGGTGTCGAGCCTTATATCGGTGCCGATGACGATGCGTCCGTCCTGCGCATGGCTTTTGGCGATGGTGACGGCGAGCGACTTCGTCGTCGCGGTGACATAGGGACCATCCGCCACGATGCCCGGAACGGCCGAGGCGAGCTTGTACCAGGGCCTCACCCGCGGATCATAGTCGGCTTTTGACGGCGCCGCGGCGGCGATGGCCTGGCCGGCCTGGTTCAGGAACTGCCATCGCGAGACCCGATTACCCGCGTCAGTTGTCTCTATGATCCGGAAGGCGAAAAAGGCCTCTCCCGGCGCTGCGAGGGTCTTGCGCCAGGCGCCGCCCTCCTCGAGGCGGACAAGATGTACGAAGCTGCCATCGGGATAGGCGCAATAGATGCCATCGAGATGGGAGGCATCGGCGAGCGCCGCGACGAGCATGTCGCGTCGGGCGGTCAGTGTTTCGGGCGAGACCCTGGCGGTCGCATCCGCCGCCGACAGCACATTGAGGATCGGCACGGCATCGGCGAACAGCAGCCGGTAGCGGTCCATCGTCCGCTCGCTGAGCGCCGTCATCTGCCGGTTGGCATCGGCGATCGCGGCGGCCTGGCCGCGCTGATAGGACAGCCAGATCAACGGCCCGGAGATGCCGACCAGGAGCAGGATGATCAGCAGGCTGAGATGGAGCTTGAGCGGGCCGGACGGCCCATGCGACCTCAATCAGCGACCTCGTCCCAGCTCTCGTCCGGATTGAACCGTGTGATCCGCTCGGCGAGCTTGGCCGTGTCGGGGCCCAGATCCTTCTGGTAGATCGTGCCGTGATGGCTGACCAGGAAGGTCTGGATGCCCGTCTCGCCATAGCGCGCCGGCCAGGCGATGAGCGCGTATCCGGCGATCATGTTGCCGTTGATGACGTAATCATACTGACCGCCGGCGATATTCTTGCCCTGCCCCTTCAGGATGCGGAAGCGATAGCCGAAATAACCCTGTTCGGGGGGCACGCCCTGCTGCAGCTTCGCCTCGACGACGAAGGGACCGGCCGGGCTCTCATCGCCATCGACCGCCGGCCAATAGAGACCGTCATGGCTGCCTTCCGTGCTCATCAGCTTTTGCGCAAATTCGAGCACATTGTCGTCGTCGCGGTCGTCGCTCGCATAGGCCTGCTGCGCCGCAATGTAGTTGCGGCAGGTGTCGATGGCTTCGAGCTCGTTCTCGCCGATGCGCCGCGCCAGCACTTCCTCCAATCCGTCGACATTGTCGAAATGCCAGCCCTTGTCGGTCTTCACCAGCGGGAAGGGAAACGGCCAAAGCAGGTTGCCGAGCAGGATGATCCGGCGATCGGCGCCCGCTTCTTCGACCCCGACACGCTCTTTCGCGGCCTGCTGCAGGTTCGACAGACGATTGTCGAAATCCTCAGTGTTGGCGATCTCCTTGGCGTTGAGCCCGATCAGTTCGGCAAGACCGGGCACATCCTTGGCGATCATCTTCGCCTTGAAGGCATCGACGGCCTCCGAAGCTTCCTTGAAATTCTGCGGTGCCGAGCCCAGGAATCGCTCGATGCGATCCGCGGCCCAGGACGAAGAAACAAATGCGGCGCTGGCCAGGCAAGCCGCAGCAAGGAGAGTGAGTAAATGCTTGCGATACATAGTGTATCCTCCTGGAATGACTGCGCTGGCTGAGATCAACGCCTCCGGCCCCCACCACGACCGCCGCCGCCGAATCCGCCGCCCCTGGAGCGCTTAATGCGCTGGCCTCCACCGCCGAGCCCGCCGCCGCTGCTCATGCGGCCGCGCTGTGAGAAGGATTTGGTCTCGCGTCCGCGGCCGTAGTCGCCGAGGCCCGACACCTGCCGCGGCCGCTTGTCGACCTTGCCTGCCGGCTTCCTCGCCGGCCGGTTGGCGCTGGCCGCCTTGTTGCGGGCTGGCTTGTTGACCTGGCCACCCAGATTCTGCCCAGCCTTCCTGGTTTGACCGCCCAGATTCTGTCCAGCCTTCCGGTCGGCAACTTTTCCGCGGTCGCCGAGGGTCTGGCCTGACAGGTTCTTGCCGCCCTCGCGCCCTTTGTTCTTCAAGCCCTGCTGCACGTCGCGGCGCACATCGCGGCCGGTGATCTTGTTTCCTTGGCCGCCTAGATTGGAGAGTCCGCCACGCTCCCGGTTCGGCTTGCGGTCGAGGCGGGCGCTATTGTTGCGCCGCAGGTTGTCGGCGATCGAATCGCGGTCGAAGTTGAACTTGTCGTTGTCCCAGTTGATGTTGTTGATGTTGTTCTTGTCCCATTTGAAGTTGTTGATGTCGATGTCGTTGATGTCGATATCGATGTCATCGCCGCCCCAGGAGTGCCAGTCGTCCCAGTCGACGACCGCGCCGAAGACCGCGCCGGTGACGAAGCCCGCCCAATAGGGCGCGTAAGGATAGTAGTAGGACGGGTAAGGATCGCCATAGTAGACGGGAGGTGCTGAGGCCTCGACCACATAGGTCGGGCTGAGGATCACCGGGTCATATTGCGGCACGTAGGTCACTTCCTTCTTGGCCGGCTTGATGATCACATTGTCCTTCTGCTTCTCGACGACGACCTTGTCGTCCGACTTGATGATGTTATTGGCGACGGCCCTGTCGCGCAGCTCCTGGATCGCGACCAGCATGTCCTTTTGCTGATTGACCACGGCCTGGCCAATCTCCTCAGTCCAGTTGAGATCGTCATTCATCATCTTGATGACTTGCGGATAGTTGAGAAGCGAGATGACGCTGCCGTCCCAATCCGCATTCGGCTTGAGATTAGGCTTGCTCTTGACGTCGTCGAGATAGCGTTGGGCCTGGACGATCTGCAGCGGATAGAGCGAGCCGGCGAGAACGAGAGCTACGAGATCGTCCGGATAGAGCGCGATGCGCGCCACCAGGGTCTCGAGCTCTTCCGCCGACAGGAGCTCAGGCTGAGTTGCCGCCGCTTGCGGCGCCGTCGCCTGCTGGGTCGAGTCCTGCGCCAGGCTGGATTGAGCCGGCTGCAGCACGATCATTGCGGAAAGCGCGGCCGGCACTCCCAAGGTCTTCATCCAGGTGCTGAAGGGCATGATTACAACCTCCGAAAGTGCTCGAACCTCATGGCCGGCGAGACAGCTCCGGCCCATGGCAAATCATGTCTCGAAAAGCGCGAGGCCGGATAGTTGGACCAAGGCCCAATGGGCCTTAACCATCCGCCCTGCCGCTCTCATTCCGGAAAGAGGAAGGTGATGGTGGCGCGCGCGCCGAAGCCATGCGGCCCCGCATCGGTGCTTTCGGCCCAGTATCTGACCGTGCCGCCGATGCTGACCGGCTGATGGCCGAAATTGACGAGCTTGCTGACCGAGACATTGACGGGAACGCTCCAATTCTCCGCCTCCCAGTCGTAGGTCGATTCGGTGTTGACGCCGAAAGTCCACGCATCGGGCGTGGTGTAGCTCAGGAAGGGCTGCAGGAAGGTCGTGCTCACCGCGTCGCGGTCGTCATCGCCGGCGAAGGACCAGATATGGTTCATGAGCGCGCCGACGGTCCAGCCGTGGGATTGCCTGAGGACCACCAGCGTCGGTCCGGCGCCCCATTTTTCGGCGGACAGCAATTCGTCGGTGCCGGTCGGCACGAGGAAGACCGGCCCCGCGCCCCAGACGATGCCGCTGGGCCCCGGATGGGTGGGCGAGAAGAACAGGCTCTGGGTGATGTCGCCGAGGCCGAACTGCTCGCCTGTGGTGGGGAAGATTTCGTCCTGGTCGATGATCGGCAGGATGGTGCGCGAGATCATGTTCCAATCCTCGCCGAGCGGGATGGGCACGACCGGCTGGAAGTTGAGCTGGAAGCGCTCGCCGTCCCGCTCCGGACCGATCTCATTGTCGTAGTTGAACTGGAACGGCACGCTGATCATCGCGGCGATCGGATTGCTCAGCTTCTCGGCGAGTTCCGATGCTTCTTGCGCCCCTGCGCCCAACGATGGCACCGTCGTCAGAACAGCGGCCAGGCCGATCATTCGCCACCTCGCCACGATAGTCACCTTCCCGCCATCCCTAAGCGGGAAGGTTAATCGCGAGACATATCAGCCGATAGTTGGACCAAGGCCCAATGCCTGGCGCTCAGCCTCCCATGAGCGGCTTTGCCGCCATATCCGTGGGCTCCACCACGCCGAATCTGTCGGCCATCCGCACCAGTTCGGCGACCGAGCGCACGCCCATCTTCTTCATCATGCGGGCGCGATGCACCTTGATCGTTTTCTCGACGACATTGAGGTCGCCCGCGATCTGCTTGTTGAGGCGCCCGAGGATCACCCGGAAGAAGACCGCGCGCTCGCGCACGGTGAGCGCATTGAGCCGGAACTGGAAATCCGTCTGCGCTTCTTCCGACAGGCGTTTCTCGCCGTCGCGCGCGATCGCCTGGCTCACCGCCGCCAGCAGCACGGTGTCGTCGAACGGCTTGGTGAGGAAATCGGCCGCGCCCGCCTTCATGGCGGCGACGCTCGTCGGCACGTCGCTTTCTCCCGAGATGAAGATCATCGGCTGACAGTGGCTCGATCCCGCCAGCAAGGACTGCAGGTCGAGCCCGGTCAGGCCGGGCATCGAGACATCGAGCACGATGCAGCCAGGCACCGCGGGATCATGCTCGGCAAGGAACGATTTCGGATCGGCATAGGACTTGGCATCGAACCCGGCCGACGCCAGCAGCCGCTTCACCGCGCGAAGGACCGAAGGGTCGTCGTCAACCAGATAGACTGTGGGATGCTGCTGGCTCATCTGTCACCTTTACCGGCAAAGGTAGGTCGAAGGAAAATGTGGCGCCGCCCTCGGGATTGCTGTGCGCGAAAATCTTGCCGCCATGCGCCTGGATGATCCAGTTGCAGATCGGCAGGCCAAGGCCGAGACCCAGCGCCTTGGTCGTGTGAAACGGCTCGAACAGGCTTTTCAGGCTGTTCTCGGAAATGCCCTCGCCATTGTCGATGACCGAGATGCGCAATTTTCCCTTCTTCGTCATCTTGGTGACGATGCCGAGCCGTCTTTCGGCCGGGAGCTTGTGGCTCATGGCATCGCAGGCATTGACGATGAGGTTGAGGAGCACCTGCTGGAGCTGCACGGCATCGCCATCGATGAGGGTGCAGTCCCGGCACAATTCCCGGGTCACGGTGACGCCCTTGAGCACCAGGTCGCTGCGGGCGAGATCGAGCACGCTGGTGACGAGCTGGTTGATGTCGATCGGCGTCCGGGGCCCCTCCTCCCGCCGCAGCAAGGTGCGCAAATGGTGGATGACGTCGCCCGCCCGCTTGTCGTCGTCGACGATATCCTCGAGGATCTGCCGGATCTCCGCGATGTCGTAGGGTTTCCTGGCGAGGATCCGCCGCGCCGCCTGGGCGTTGCTCAGTATCGCCGTCAGCGGCTGGTTGAGCTCATGCGCGAGCGCGCCCGACAGGGCGCCGAGGACCGACACGCGGGTCAGATGGGTGAGCTGCTTGCGCTGCTCGATCGCCTCATGCTCGGCGAGCTTGCGCTCGGTGATGTCCATGAGCACGCCGAGAAGCCGGCCAGCTCTGCCGCCGCTCTGTTTCCTCGGGCTCGCCCGCGAGGCGAGCCATTTGATCGTCCCGTCCTTCTGGGGAAGGCCATATTCTGCTTCGCACTGGGTGCCGGTCGTCATCGCCTTCAGCATCCGGGCCACGGCGAGGGTACGATCCTCGTCCTGCAGGCAGTTCAGGAACTGCTCGCGCGGAATGATTGCGTCGTTGCCCAATCCCAGCAGCTCCCGGCAGTGCTCCGACGTCCACACCTTGTCGGTGATCGGATCCCACTCCCATAGACCCAGATTGGCGGCCGATACGGAAAGCTCGATCTTATCGCGGTTGTCGGTCGCCGTTTGTTCGGCGCGCCGGCGTTCGCGCACCTCGCGATAAAATCTCAGCACCAGGTAACAGAGCCCCAGGAACACCGCCGCGGCGCCGAGGATCACCTCCCTGTATTGGACCCAGGGCGACACAGGTTTGAAGCGGACCTCGACGCCCGGGGGCAACGCTGATTCCGGCAGGCCCCAGCGCTCGAGCGCGCGCCAGTCGACGATGAAATTGTGCGACCTGGAGAGTTCGATAGTGGGCTGGGTGGCGCCGGCCAGCTTTTTCAGCGTCATATCGCCGACCTGGCGGCCGACCGCCTCAAACGTGTCCATATGGCCGCCGACGATGCCGCGTCCGATCAGCGTGTCATAGACGCTGTAGACGGGCGCCTTGGTGACGCCGAAGATCTTGTCCGCGACATCGCGCGGCAGGTAGCGCACACCTTCACCATCCTCGAAAACAGTCAGATACAGGACGGCCGTGTCTTCGGGCAGTGTTGCAATGCGGTTCAAGAGCTCGGCCATCGGCAGGCCGGCGAGATAGGAAAAACGGTATTTGCTGGAAAAGCCGTAGAATTTCGCCCGCGCCGTCATTTCCCACTGCTTGTCGAATGGCGAGGCGCCGGTGACGACCACGACATGCTTGAGAGAGGGCTGAAGTCTCTCCATCAGTTCGAGGGTCTTCACGATGTCGAAGTAGCTGACGACCCCGCTTATGCTGCTGTTGGTGAGGACGCGTTCCTCGCTGATGCCACCAAAGACGACATTGCTCGGCGAAACCAGGTAGGGTTCGCGGTCGATGAGGAAGGAAAGCGCCTCCGGGCCGATCGCGATCGCGGCATGAAAATGCGTCCTGGCGAATTTGGCGCGCAGATGTTGTTCGTCCTGCTGCCGATAGGCCTCGCCCGGAAAGCGCATGGCATCGAGGAATTCATAATAGACACGGACACTCGGATCCGTCCTCAGGACGCTTTCGAGCCCTATGACCAGCGCCTGGCTTGCCGGAAGCTCAGGCTGGGTCGATGAAAGGACGAGGACATTGCGCACATGCTCGGCCGCCTGCCCCGGCACTGATGCCGTTTGCCCATGGGCCAGAAATAAAAAACAGAATATCGCGATTGCGCCCGACAACCGGCGCCTCCACTTGGAACGGTCTGGCGTCAACCCCAACTTTGACCTCGAAACCGCTGTCGGCGTTCCGCGACTTGCCCGCTCTCACCCGTCCCAAGTGATACGAAAAGCGCTGGTCGGCGCCCCCGTAGCGCAGTCAAAACGGCAGTAACATACCGAATTTATTTGCGGTTCGGAGAATAGGCCAAATATTGATGCATGATCAAGTGTACCAATACTGGATAAATTTCAACTAAATCGGAAGTTGCGCAGTCGATACGGGAGCTCATGAATCAGGGTTCGAAAGCGAAAACACGCCCCCAGTCGCGCTTCATATCGACGACCGTCCAGCCCTTGGACTGGGCTTCGTCCAGCGCCTTGTCGAGCTTGCCGATATGGGATTGCCGGTCATAGGCCCATTCCCGCTCGGCATCCGTATGATGGACGAGCCCCATGAAGCGCGGGCCCTCTTCCGCCGCGGTCCATTCGAGCATCTGCTGGTCGCCGTCGGAATTGCCGAAAGCGAAGATCGGACGCCGGCCGATGAAGCGGTTGATTCCGACCGGCTTGCCGGGCCCGTCGTCGATGAATTCGACCTTCGCCTCTTTCATGAGCACGGGCTTGCCGTCAGGTCCCATCTCGAATTTCACCACGCCAGACGAGCCGACCACTTGCTCGGGCGGGATGCCATAGGTTTTCTCGGTCCAAGGCCGCATGAACTCGATGCCGCCGCCCGACACGATGAAGGTCTTGAAGCCCTTGGACCGCAGAAAGCCGAGAAGCTCGAGCATCGGCTTGTAGACGAGGTCCGTATAGGCCTTGTCGAAACGCGGATGCCGGGCCGTCGCGATCCAATCCGTGACCGTCTTGGTGAATTCCTCCGTCGTCATGCCGGTATGCGTTGCCGCCATGATCTCGAGCACCCCTTTTTCGCCCGAGGCCATGACCGCTTTGATATCTCCCTCGATTATACCCTTGAATGGCTGCTTGTCCTTCCATTCGGGATGCCCGGGCGCCAGCGCCTTCACCTGGTCGATGGCGAAGGCGACCTGGAAATAGATCGGCTGCTCCGCCCACAGCGTCCCGTCATTGTCGAAAGTGGCGATGCGCCGATCGGGTGGGACGAAATCCGCTCCTCCCTCCTTGGTGACGCGGTCCACGAAATCGACGATCGATTGCTTGACCGGGCCGGCATTCCAGGAGGGCAACGGCTCCGCCTGGGCGACGGCACCTTGGCTCGCCATGCCGCCGAGCACAGCGGCGCTCATTCCCAAAACGATGCTTCGCCTGGTCAATCCGTATTGCGGGCTCATGGAAAACCTCCGCTCGCGTCACTCATCTCAGTCTCCGCCGTTGGCGCGCAGAATGCAGCGAAAGCCGACATGACAGGTCGATGTATCTGTGGGCTGCGCCATGCGGGCTGCCGGGCGATAGCGGTGGCAATAATTCGGCGCGCAGAGATAGGAGCCGCCCTTCATCACTCGGCGGGGGATCCGGATGGCATCTTCCGCGCTGTGGCTCTCTTCGCGCTCGCCGCCGCGCGGATTGTGCATCGTGCAGCAGGGGCTGTCGATGCGGCCATGCTCCTGATACCAGTCCGAGGTCCATTCCCAAACATTGCCGGCCATGTCATGGAGACCATAGCCATTGGCGGGAAAGGAGCCGACGGGTGCCGTCCATTCATACCCGTCCTCGATCTTGTTCTGGATGGGAAACTCGCCCTGCCAGCTATTGGCCATGAATTGCCCGCCCGGCGCGAAATCGTCGCCCCATGTATATTCGGCGCCGTCGAGCCCGCCACGCGCGGCATATTCCCATTCGGCCTCGCTCGGCAGCGCCTTGCCCACCCAGCGCGCATAGGCCTCGGCGTCCTCATAGGCGACATGGACCACGGGGTGATCCTCGAGGCCCTTGATCGTGCTGGCGGGGCCACGCGGATGGCGCCAATTGGCGCCCCGCACATAAATCCACCAGTTGTAGCGGTTTTTGAGATCGACACGCTGCTTGGGCTTGTGGAACATGACCGAGGACGGCGCCAGGAGCTCAGGCTTGGCGCCGGGATAATCGGCCGGGTTAGCCGGCTTTTCCGCCAGCGTGACATGGCCGGTCTCCGCCACGAAACGGCTGAAGTCACGGTTGGTGACGGCATATTGATCGATCCAGAAACCATCGACGCTGACCTTGTGCGCGGGGGCTTCTTCCGGATAGTGCCGGTCCGAGCCCATCAGGAAGGTGCCGCCCGGAATCCATTTCATGCCTTCGCGTGCCGAAGCCTCATGGGCGGTGCGCTTTGTCCGGTTATCCATCTCATCGACTCCGTTCATCTGACGGCCCGCTCCCGCGCTTTTGCGATGCCCGCCCCCTTCACCTGGGCGATCCTGGCAATCGACGACATCAGCACCTGCTCGTCGACGGGCTTGGTCAGATAGGCGATGGCGCCGGCCGCCAGGCATTCGGCGCGGGCGTGAGGCGCGTCATGGCCGGTGATGATGATGACCGAAACCGACATGCCCTTGCTCGCCAGGTGCTGCTGCGCTTCGAGGCCGCTCATGCCCGGCATATGCAGGTCGACGATGGCGCAATGCGGCCGGAACGCGGGACAATCGGCGACGAACTCGCCGCCCGAGCCGTAGGCTTTCGCCTCGAACCGGGACGCACGCAGCAGCCGATAGAGGGCGCCACGGACGGAGGCGTCGTCATCCACGATTGCGATACGAGTGGGCGTCTTGGCCATCACTTGGCCCTTAACGCAATCACTTGTCCGGCAATAGTTGGACCTAGGACCTAGGCGTGTGGTTTTTCCACTCTTTCCGGACCTCTTCCTTAACGGATCGTCCCCTAAGTCCAATAGCTCGCCCTGAGATCAGGACATACCCTCGACCGCCATATGGACTTCCTGGCATTCCACGGCGGGCCGTTCTTCGAGCTGCAGCGGCGGTTGCGGCTGTTGCAAATCAATGCCTTGAGCGCCGGCAAGCGCGCCGTGATCTTCGTCCTTCTCGCCTGGCTCGTCCCGTGCCTGATTGCGCTCGCCGAGGGCCATGGCTGGGGCCCTGTCGAGCAGCGCCCGTTCCTGCGCGATCCGATGACCTGGGCCCGGTTCTTGATCGCGATCGCCATGTTCATCCTGGCGGAGAGAGCCGTCGAGCGGCAGCTGCGCACGATACTGAAACAGTTCTGGAACGCGCCGCTTCTCCTGCCGTCTTCATCCGACGATGCCGCCAAAGCCGTCACCAAAGCGCTGGCGGCGCGCGACTCTTTCTGGGCCGAGGTCGTGTGCGCGCTTCTGGCCGTCATCGCCGTCATCACCGCTTACACTCTTTTGAAACAAGCCGAAGCGCTCTCCTGGGCGGTCGTCGACGATGGGCAATCGCGCCGGCTGTCGCTCACCGCCTGGTGGTGCCTCTTGGTGAGCACGCCTTTGTTCTGGTTCCTGTTCCTGCGCGGTCTGTGGCGACACAATGTCTGGGCGCAACTGCTCAGGTCGCTGGCGCGGCTCGATCTGCGATTGACCGCGACCCATCCCGATGGCAAGGGCGGGCTTGCTTTCGTCGGCGATTATCCCAATGCCTTCGCCATGTTCGTCTTCGGCGTCAGCTGCGTCATTGGCGCTGTGCTGAGCCATCAGCTATTGCATGAGACGATCAGCATGACGGTCTATGGATCGATCATGACCGCGTGGCTCGTGATCGTGTTCGCGTTTTTCTCCTATCCGCTACTCGCCTTCACGCCGCCCCTCGCCCGGCTCAAGCAATCCGCTTTGCTCCTGGCGGCCACGCAGGCGACGAACTTTCACCGCTCGGCCGAGCACAAACTCCTGGGCCGGAACGTGGTCGCGGATGATCGGAAGGACGACGGCAAGGAGGAGATCCCGGATCCTTCCAAATTCTACGATGCGGCGAAGAAGATGTCCGCCTATTTACTGAACCGCTCGGCGCTCGTTCCCGCGGCGGCTGCGGCCGTGCTGCCGCTGGCGGCGGCCGGCGCCACCACGCTCCCCTACAAGGAGATATTCGCCCTGGTGAAGAAACTGCTGCTCCTCTGACATAATGGCGGGGGAGCGCCGACGCTGCCCGTGCCCTTGGTCCAACTTGGATTGGGTCGGCATTGATCGCAAGCTCCCCAAGGTCCAACTAGACCGTTTCTTCTTATATCCGCACTGTTTGCGCACAGGGGCGCCACCGCCGGTCGTACGGAACTAGCGCCGTGCGCCGCGGTTGTCGGCACGACGCAGGGCAGGCCTTGGCTCATATGTGATCGGCTCGCAGGCCCACTTTGCGAGCGATGGTCTCCCACTCGGATCCCGGAAGGCGTCCGGGTGGGAGCGCCGTTGCTCGGCGCTGGGCACCGCCATGCACTTTGGGATATGACGAAGCTTGCCTTGGCCGCAGGCTCGGGCTTCTTCTCTCACCACCACGTCATGAAAGGATCGCATCTTGGAGAAACAGCATGCTTGGCCGGAGGACCACTGGAGCTGGCCGGTTCACGTCAGCCATAAGCATGGCGTGCGCTGCGGACAGATGATCTGGGTCGGCGGGCAAGTCGACATCACCAGCAAAGGCGAGGTCAACAATCCTGACGACCTCCCCGTCCAGGTCGGAAACAGCATGCGAAACTTCGAGCGGGTCCTGCAGGAGCTCGGCTGCGAGCTGACCGATCTCGTCAAACTGCTGTGCTTCTATGTCAATGACGGCTCGCTCGATGAGCGCGAATTCCTCGCGATGGTGGCGAAGGCCCTGCCCGCCGACGCACGCCCCGCGATCACCGCCGTGCCGATTCCCTATCTCGCCTATCCCGGCATGATCGTCGAGATCGAGGGCTATGCGATGAAGGCAGCCGACGGTGCCAGCCTGCCGCGCGCCTTCGCCGAAGCGCCTGAGCTTTCGCCGCTGCCCGCAACCTTCGCGAAGGCCTTGCGCTGCGGGAAGATGATCTTCGTCAGCGCGCAGACGCCGGTCGGCGACAAGAGTGAGCTTGTCCACAAGGGCGACATCGTCGCCCAGACGAAGCAGGTGATGCGGCAGATCGGCATCGCGCTCAAAGATTTCGGAGCCGATTTCGACGATGTGGTCAAGCTGAACCGCTGGTATGTGGGCTCAGGCACGGTCGAGGATTTCGAGCCCGCGGCCCTGGCCTGTGCGGCTCATTTCAACGAGCCGGGCCCGGCCGCCACCGGCATACCGCTGCCGCGCCATGCGCAGAACGGGCAGCAGATCAAGATCGAGGTCGTCGCCATGCTCGGCGAGGACGGAAGCCGCCTGCCACGCCGCCATGTGTGGCCCGAGAGCCTGTGGGACTGGACCACGCATTTGCCCTACAAGCACGGTCTCAAATGCCACGACATGATCTTCCTCGGCGGCCAGGTGTCGCTCGACAAGCAGGGCAAGGCGGTCGAGCCCGGCAATCTGAAAGCCCAGACGCGCCAGGCGATGGTCCATATCGGCACCATTCTGAAGGAGCTTGGCGCCGATTATGCGGATGTCTGCAAGATCACGACCATGTATGAGGGCAAGAGCTCCTATGACGTGCTGCACGACAACCTGCTCATCCGCTCGTCCTTCTTCGAGGAACCCGGCCCGGCGACGACCGGCATCCCGCTGCCGGCCCTCGCCTATCCGAGCATGGTCATCGAGATCGACGCTTTCGCCATGACCGAGCCGGATCGCACGAGCTGAAGCATGATCCGGAAAATTAAAGCGTGATGGTTGGAACCATCACGCTTAAAGAGAGCACGCCGATCCGGCTACTGGGGAATGGTGCCGGCTCGCACGCAATTGGGCGGCGTGCCGCGGAAGCCCTGGGGACACAGCCGGCGCGGCGCATCGATGATGACCCGCACGCAATTGGGCGGCGTGCCGCGGAAGCCCTTCGGGCACGTCTTGGGCTCGATGACGATGCGCTTGCAATCGGGCGGCGTTCCGCGGAAGCCCTTCGGGCATTTCTTGGGCTCGATGATGATGCGCACGCAATTGGGCGGCGTGCCTCTGAAGCCCTTGGGACATTTCTTGGGCTCGATGACGATGCGCTCGCACTTGCCGGGCACGCCCTTCGTGCCGCGCTTGCAGCGGCAGTTCGGGAAATTGCCGACCGAGTCCGCCGGGCACTTCTTGGGCTCGACGATGCGCTGGCACTTGCCGGGCACACCCGTGGTGCCGCGCTTGCAGCGGCAGTTCGGGAAATTACCGACCGAGTCCGCCGGGCACTTCTTGGGCTCGATGACGATGCGCTCGCATTTGCCGGGCACACCCGTCGTGCCGCGCTTGCAGCGGCAGTTCGGATAGTTGCCGACGGAGTCCGCCGGGCAGACCTTGGGCGTATCGGCGACACAACGCTTGCCGTTCCATTTGAGCGGGTAGCGGCAGCGGCAGGCGCCGTCGATCCACTCCTGGTTGGCCGGGCAGTCGATCTTGCGGCAGTCGGGGAACTTGCCCCTGGTGCCCGGCGGGCAGACGATCGGCCGGCAGTTCGGCGGCGCGCCGGTGAAACCCTTGGCGCAGCGGCAATTCGGATAGGTGCCGACCTCGTTCACATCGCAGGTCTTCTCCGGCCCCGATGACGGTATGCGGCACTTGCCGTCGATGAAGCGCATCCCGCGCGGGCAGCGGCACTCGCCGTCGATCCGCTCCATGCCACCCGTGCATTTCTCGGGCACATCGATCTTGCGGCAATTGGGCGGCGTGCCCGTATAGCCAGACTTGCAGCGGCAATCGGGATAATCGCCGGCGGAATTCACCGGGCACTTCTCTTCGGGCGGCTTCACGTCGCGCTTGCAGCGCTCGCCATCCCAGCCCGAATTGGGCGGGCAGCATTTGCCCGGTATGGGTGTCCGCGACCAGCCTTGCGGACAGGCCTGTGACGCAGGCGGCGTCGTCAGGCCAAGGCCGCAGAATTCCGTGCCGTGCTTTTCGAACGGCTCGAACTTGGCTTCGACGAAGGCGGTGTCGTCGCCGGCATTGGTATTTTGCGGCGTGCCGCCGGCCGGCTCGAGAATCTCGATCTTGTTCTTGTAGCCGCACCTCACCTGCGATCCCGAGGGTGCCACAAAACTGTTCGGCGCTTCGATCTCGAGAGTGAGCACGACGCTCTCGCCCGGATCGAGCTGGACCGCCGGATGGGTGCAGATCCCCTGCTCCGGATGGCCGACCGCGGACTGGCCTTCGCAGACCCAGGGGAACGACCAGCTGCCGTTCGAAGGCTCGACGATCTGGCCGTCGAACAGCGTATCGCGCAGCTCGATCGGGCCGTTATGGACGCCTGGTCCGGCATTGGTAACGGTGATCGTGAACGGACAGTTCTGACCGCTCGCGGTGCCATCGCACGCGCCGACCGTCTTGGTGATGGTGAGGTTCCTGTCGCGGCCAGGGTCGCTCGTGAGGCCCGGCTCGCAGAACTTCTTGCCGTGCAGTTCGAACGGCGCAAATTTGACGTCGGCAAAGGCGACATCATCGCTCGCGTCGTTGTTCTTCGGGCTGCCGGGGGCAGGTCTCAGGATCTCGGCCTTGTTCTTGTAGCCGCATTTCACCTGCGACCCGGAGGGCGCGACAAAACTGTTCGGCGCCTCGATCTCGAGCTCGAGCACGACGCTTTCGCCCGGATCGAGCGCGATCTGCGGATGCTTGCAGATCCCCTGCTCGGGATGGCCGACCGCCGACTGGCCTTCGCAGACCCAAGGCGCCGACCAGCTTCCGTTGGACGGCTCGACGATCTGGCCGTCGAACAGCGTATCGCGGACCTCGATCGGCGCGTTGAACACGCCTGGCCCCTGGTTGGTGACAGTGATGGTGAATGTCGAACTCTGTCCGCTCGCCGTCACCTGGCTTGCAGAAGCCGTCTTGGTGATCGAGAGATTGCTCTCCTTCCCTTCGGGCGAGGTGAGCGGCGGCTCGGACTGGTCCATATTCGCCGCAAGGCAGATGCCCTGGCCTCCGCCCTGCGGGAATACCGGCGCGACTTGGGCTTGAGTCGAATCCGTGTCGTTGGGCTTAAAGAAATTATGCGCGGTCCCGCCCGGCGCCTTGACGATCGTCGCGGTGTTCGTGATCTGGCACTTCGCCTGGGGCGATACAGGAATCCTGACCGTCATCCCAATCTCGGCCTTTTCCTGATGCGCGAGATTGGGATTGTTGCTGCTGCATTGATACAGATTCGGGAATGTCGGTCCTCCGCAATTCCATCCGGCGGGCGGCTGGAACGCGACCGTGGCGCCGGCTTGCAGGCCCGGCAGGAAGTCGAGGAACTGGATCGGGCTCTTATAATCCTTGCCGAAATTTTGCACCGTGATCTTGAACTTGCACTCCCAGTCGTTGCCTTTGGGAGGGCACGGGCCGGCAGGTCCGGTTTTCGTGATCTTGAGGTCGGAAAGGCAGAGACCCTGCGCAACCGCGGCAGCGAGCTGCGCCTTGGCCGAGCTCTTGTCATCGCCGGCGAAGGAGTTGATCAGCGTGCCGCCTGGCGCCTTGATGATCTGCGCGGTGTTGGTGACCTCGCATTTCGGCACGGGCGCCACCGGAATCCTGACGGTCACCGGGATCTCGACCTTTTCCATATCCGCAAGGTCGGGATTATCGCTGTTGCACTGATAGAGATTGGGGAACAGTGCCGGGCCGCCGCAATTCCAGCCGGCGGGCGGCTGGAACGAGAGCGTGGCACCGGGAGGATTGTTCAACGGCACATAGTCAAGGAACTGGATGGGGCTTGTGTAAGGCTTGCCGAAATTCTGGACGGTGATCTTGAACTCGCACATCCAATTGCCGAACACGACGGGGCACTCGCCATTGGGCCCTTTCTTGGAGATCTTGAGGTTGCTCAATGCGGGCAAGCCTGGGCACTCGGCGAGCTCGCCCGGCAGGATCATCGTGGCGTCGGCTTCATCATCGGTCGGATCGGTGTTCTGGTCGGTTCCGCCCGCGGCCGCGACGATTTTCACCTCGTTCTTCGCCTGGCACTGCAAAGGCTGGGCAAGGTTTTTCGGGACCTTGACGACGGCGTTCAGATTCACCGCCTGGTTGGGCAAGAGAACCACCGGCCCTCTCTGGCAGGAATAGGTCGGCCCGGGGCCTGCACAGGCCCATGACGCCGGCGCGAAGGTCGCGGTGGCCCCCGCAGGGATGGTGTCGTCGACCTTGATGAGGCCGTTATAGACGCCGGCCCCGATGTTGCGGACCACGATGTTATACCGGCATTCGAAGTGGCCGATCTTGTCGATGCAGACATCGCCAATCTTGTGTTTCGAGATCTTGAGATTGGTCTTCTCGCCGTCAACCGGCGGGCAGTGAGGAGCCGGGATCGTGGCGACTGCCAGGTCGAAGTCATCCGCAGGATCGGCATCGCCGAAACCCAGCGGCCAGACAAGTCCGGCCTCGTTGTCGAGATGGCAGACGGGTGCCGCGACCGGGAGATCGACCTCGACGTGAAGGTCGATGCTTTCTCCGGGCAGGAGCCCTGCCGGGCCATAGGTGCATTGCTGCTCGGTCGGCGAGATGGCAAAGCAGACCCAGGGCGGAATATTGGCGAGCGTCATGACCGCGCCCGCCGGCGCTGCCGGCAGCTCGTCATTGACGACGATCGGACCAAAATAAGGGTCCGGACCCGTATTGGTGACGCGCACCACGTAATCGCACAGGAAGCCGAGCCCACCCGCCACGCAGGCGCCGGGCAGCGACCGCTTTTCAAGGCGCAGATTGTAGACCCCTTCCGGAAAACCGTCCGGCGGCACATCGCCCGGCGGCACGCCATCCGGCGGCACATCGCCCGGCGGTACATCGCCCGGCGGCACGCCGTCCTCAGGCGTCTCACCTGGCGGGAAATAGTCGGGCGGCACATCGGCGGACGGCACATAGGTGCCGAAGTCGGCCCCCGGCGCGCAAGGCTGCCAGATCTCGACATCGCCCACATGGCCGAGCTCACGCGGATCGCCCGTCACACCATCATAGTCGAGAAAATAGGATTTCGCCGGCGGCTCATTGTCCGGCCGCGTCAGCGCGCGGTCAGTCCCTTGCAAGCCATTCACGACCGGCGACTGCGGAGTGGCGGCCTCCTGCGTGGGCGATGCATTTGAGAGCAACGCATCGCCTGTCGCCCAAATGGTGATATCGCATGCGCCGGGCCGGATCGCTCCCGCCGCATCATAGCCGTAGCCGAGCGCCACGCCGCCCGATGTGTTGCGATAATCGGGCGGGTAGCCGATGGCATATTCATCAGGTATCGGCACCCAGATGCCGGGCGTGTCCGGATCGTCCGGTATCTCCCGGCCGAAGCGGAAGACCACCGACTGTTTCGAATCGGCGAAAACGGAATAGTCGTAGCTGCCCTTGATGCCGCCGCGCTGGGCCACATACATGTAATCTTGGGCATCGAAGGCGATATCCGAGATGGGATGATTGCCGGGCGTTCCCGAAACCTCGATTTCGCGACGGGGATCATTGCCGAAGGTGCCGTCGAGATTGATGGAGACGGACCAGATTTCCGGTCCCGCGGCGCCCACGAAGGGGGCGTAATAAAGGCGCCCGGCGCGCAGGCCGAGCCCCCAGACGCGCCGCTCGGGCTGGGTGAAGCCCCAGCTGCCTGAATCTTCGCTGTCGAAGGCCGGCGACTTGATGTCCATCGCCACGCCGTCATCCGCGACCGCGGGCAGGCCCGCCGCCGGCCGCCCCGTCTGGCCATGATCGAATGAGTCGATGAGCGTTCCGGTCGCGTCCAGGCGATGGATCAGTCCGTTGTCGAAATCGGAAACGAAGAACTGCCTTGTGGCGCTGTCATAGACGATGTCGCCGAGGCCCGGCCCGCTGTTGCCTTGTATGGTCGTGAAGAGCGACACGGCGCCGGTCTTGCCGTCGACCTTGTAGATCGAGCCGGGGCCGCCATTCCGGCCGAACTGCCCCGCCATCCACTGGGCTTGGGCGTCGCCCTTCTTCAGGCGTTCCGGCCGCCCGTCGCCATCTGAGTCGGGCGCCACGATCTGCAGCCCGAAAGCCGAGGTGGCGCCGAGATAAATGTTGGGCGTGTCCTGCGTATCGAGGCCGATGGCGAAAACCTGGCCGGCATCGCGGGCTTTGACCTGGAGAACGGAGGGGGCGGTGATGAGCTGCCCGGCGGGCGGCGCTCCCGGGGCGAGCCGCATGATCCGCGCCGACGCGCCATCGAGGTCGATGAAGGTTTCATCGATCGGATTGCCGCTGGCGGGGGGCGGATCGGCGGGTTTCGTGCCGGAGAAGCCCGTGACCACGGCGTCGCCGCGCGTAAAAACGGCATTGTCTTGGGCGTTCGCCTGGGATGTGGCGAATGCGATAAGCACAAGACCAAGCAAGCCAAGGTACCGCATTCACGATCTCCACGGTTGCAACATCCGCCACTAGATCATTACCCTTAGGTAATGTCGGCTGAACCGGGGATGAACAAAGCCGCGGCGCATCAGGAAATGACGAAGCTCGCCTTGGCCGCGGCGACGCTTTTCGAAACGAAGTCATAGACTTCCGCCACGCGGCGGGTGTGATGCGTGTCGGGATGCGACATCAGCCAATAGGTGCGCGTGAAGCGGGTTTGCGGCAGAACGCGCTTGAGCTCGGGGAATTGGCCGGCCGCATAGTCATGCAGGATGCCGATGCCGTGCCCTGCCCGCACCGCCTCCATCTGGGCGACGACGCTGCCGCATTCATAATGCCGGCTCATCAGCCGCCCGAGCTCGGCGGCGTAATCGAGCGCGCGGCTGTAGACGAAGTCCTCGACATGGGTGATGAACAGATGCCCGGCGAGATCTTCCGGCCGCAGGATACGTCCGGCGCGCACGAGATAGCTCTTCGCGGCATAGACGCTGAGCGTATAGTCGGTGAGCTTCTTGACGATGAGCCGTCCCTGCTTGGGCCGGTCGAGCGTGATGACGATATCGGCCTCGCGCCGGGTGAGCGAAAAGGTCCGCGGCAGCGGCACGAGCTGGATCGTCAATCCCGGATGCTGGGCGGCGAGCGCCCCCAGGGCGCGCGACAGAAAATAATTGCCGAGGCCGTCGGGCGCGCCGACCCGCACCGCGCCGGTGAGCGCCTCGGAGGCGCCGGAGAGCAGCGTTCCCGCCTGCAGCAATTCGGATTCGACCCGCTCGGCCGCCTTGAGCAGCACCTCGCCGGCGGGAGTCAACGTGCAGCCATGGGTCTGGCGCTCGACCAGCCGCGCATCGAGCTCGGTTTCGAGAGCCGTCAGCTGCCGCCCGACCGTGGCATGGTTCAATTTCAATTGCCGCGCCGCGCCCAGGATCTGGCCGGAACGGGCGACGGCGAGGAAAATGCGGATGCGATCCCAGTCCATGAGATGACTATAAAATATGCACAACAAAGCTGCAATTCTGTTTATTGCTGTGCATGATTTAACGCCGCATAACGGCCTCGTGATTTATCGAGGAGTGCCTCACATGGCGAAGACTATCCCGCATCATATCGGTGGCCGTAAGGTCGAGGGCCGCTCGGGCCGCAGTTCCCCGGTTTACAATCCGGCCACCGGCGATGAGACGGGTGCCTTGGCTTTGGCCTCGGTCGAGGAGGTGAACGAAGCCGTCGCCGTCGCGCGGAAGAGCTTTCCCGCCTGGGCGGCGACCACGCCGCTCCGCCGCGCCCGCATCCTCAACAAGTTCCTGCGCATCCTCGAAGAGCGAACCGACGCGCTTGCGGAAGTCATCACCGCCGAGCACGGCAAGGTGCTGTCGGATGCCGTAGGCGAGATCCAGCGCGGCATGGAGGTCGTCGAATTCGCGACCGGCGCACCGCAGCTTCTGAAAGGCGAGATCACCGAGAATGTCGGCACCCGCGTCGACAGCCACTCGCTGCGCCAGCCGCTCGGCGTCGTCGCCGGCATCACGCCCTTCAACTTTCCTGCCATGGTGCCGATGTGGATGTTCCCTGTGGCGCTCGCGGCCGGCAACTGCTTCATCCTGAAGCCCTCCGAGCGCGATCCTTCCGCCGCGCTGCTGCTCGCCCAATGGCTCGAGGAAGCGGGACTTCCCTCAGGCGTCTTCAATGTCGTCCACGGCGACAAGGTCGCGGTGGATGCGCTCCTGCACCATCCCGACATCGCGGCCGTGAGCTTCGTCGGCTCGACCCCGATCGCCCGCTACATCTACGAGACCGCGGCGAAGACCGGCAAGCGCTGCCAGGCGCTGGGCGGCGCCAAGAACCACATGATCGTCATGCCGGATGCCGATCTCGACCAGGCCGTCGATGCCCTCATGGGTGCGGCCTATGGCTCGGCCGGCGAACGCTGCATGGCGATCTCGGTCGCCGTGCCGATCGGCCAGAAGACTGCCGACGCCCTGGTGGCGAAGCTCGAGCCCAGGGTGCGCGGTCTCAAGGTGGGTCCCGGCACCGACAAGGAAGCCGAGATGGGCCCGCTCGTCACCCGCCAGCATTATGAGAAGGTGAAGTCCTATATCGATGCCGGTGTCGCCGAGGGCGCCAAGCTCGTCGTCGATGGCCGCTCCTTCCGCATGCAGGGCTATGAGAACGGCTATTTCCTCGGCGGCACGCTCTTCGACCATGTGACCACCGGCATGAAGATATATAAGGAAGAGATTTTTGGCCCGGTGCTCGCGGTTTCGCGCGCCGATTCCTTCGAGACCGCCGCCCGCATGATCAACGAGCATGAATTCGGCAACGGCACCGCGATCTTCACCCGCGACGGTGACGCGGCCCGCGAATTCGCCCATCAGATCCAGGTGGGCATGGTCGGGATCAATGTCCCCATCCCGGTGCCGATGGCCTTCCATTCCTTCGGCGGCTGGAAGTCCTCGCTCTTCGGCGACCATCACATGCATGGGCCGGAAGGCATTCGCTTTTACACGAAGCTCAAGACCATCACGTCGCGCTGGCCGACCGGAATCAGGGCCGGATCCGAATTCGTCATGCCGACGATGCGCTGACCACGTCGATCTCGATCTCGGCCGCCTTGCGCACCGCGGCGGCCGAGCTCGCAAGCGGGACCACTTGGCCCTTCGCCCATAAAGGCGCCATCGCGTCATAGAATGGCGATGTACTGTCGCCGCTCTGGCCGGGCGCGTTGATCCAAAAGCTCTTGTCGAGATCGGCCAGGTCGATGACGATCCGGAAGGTCGATCCCGTCAGCTTCACAAAAGTGGCGGCATCGAAGCCGCTGTGGAAGACGGTCGACTCGCTGCCGCCCTGGCGAAGTGGCCCGACGACCGGGAACCGCTCGCTCTGGCCGGACAAGGGATGCGCAAAGAGCGCGTGATGCAGATCGCCCCAGCGGGCCTCTTTACCAAGGCGCCTGTCATGGTGGGCGAGCTCGTCGAGCGCCGCGCCGAGCGTCGTCTCGATCAGCGGCGTCGCCTTGTCGCTGCCCAGGCTTTCAAGGAAATCGCAGGACACTTCATTGTCGATGCGGGGCATGGAGAACGGCCGGCCTGCGGCGTGCGCGACGAGTACCGGCTTGAGATGCCGGACATGCCAGATTTCGAAGAGGGCGGCTTCGCGGCTCTCCGGATCGAGGACTGCATCCCAGGCGGAAAGGCGCTTGATCGCGCCTTCCACCCTCTCATCGGCAAAAGCGAGCTTCGCGGCGAAGGCCAAGACGCGCTCGGCGATCAGCGATGTCTTGTCGAGCTGCAAGGCCAGTGAATCCGCGATCGTGACCGTCTCATTCCCGCCGAGGCGCGCTTTGATCCGCCGCGCCCGCGAGGATTCCGACCATTCGAAGCCGAGCATCTTTTCGCGCGCCGATTTGTCCGGCAGGTTGAACTCATTCGCGGTATGGACGTAGCCGCTCGCCGGATTGGCCACTTTGGTCTCCTCGGCGATGGAGAACACGCCGTCCCATCGGGCATCGTCCGGGAGGCGGCGCGGCACGAGGCCGTTCTGCCGGCGCTTCGGCATGAAGCCCGTCGACAGCCGCGCTATGTCGCCCGCCTCATCGGCATAGATGAGATTGACCGCCGGACATCCCCAGTGCGCCGCCGCCGCGCTGAACTCGGCAAGCGAGCGCGCCTTGCGGTAGCGCAGGCTCTGCAAATAGGGAAAGGCGCCCGGCTCGAACCACACCGATTGCAGCGCCACCGCGCTCTTCTCATGCGAGGCGAGGATAGGACCGACCGGCGTCAGGTTGATTGTGGTCATCACCGGCTCGGATCGCCCGCGCACCTCGATCGGCTCGCGCACAGTGGTGACCGCAACGCCGTCGCCCTCGATGAGGACGAAGTCTTCCTGATCGGCCGGGAAGATCGTCAGGCCGAAAGCCGCCGTGCCATTGTGGCCGATCGAGACGCCGGGCTGCATGGGCTCGCCGCCGCCGATGAGGTCGAGGCCCGGCGCATGCAGGCCGACGAGATAACGCAAGGAAGGCATGGTCAAGGCACGATGCGGATCGCTGGCAAGGATCGGCTTGCCACTCGGCGTCCGCGCGCCTGCGATCGCCCAGGCATTCGATCCGCCGGGATCGCTCGCCCCGCTCTTTGCCGTCGATCCGAAGCTGATCGGATCGACGCCATGGCGATAGACCGCAAGCGCCGCTTCGAGAAGATCGGCTTCGGCGCGGGTGAAAGTCGAGGCGTCGTCGATTGACGGTTGCAAGCGGCCGAGGAAGCGCTCGCACGCTTTATTCCCGTCGGCGCGCAAGCGCGCCCGGGCGACCTCCTCCTCGACATTCTGCATGAGCCCATGGAAGCGGATGGTGATGGCTTCATCCGCCGTCCAGAAATCGGGCTCAGTCCTTGTATGCGCGAACTCGGCCGGCAAAGGCTGGTCGCCGGAGCGGGTCAAGGCGATGAAGGCATTCACCCCATCGACGAAAGCACCGAAGATCGCCTTCGCATCGGGGCCGTAGGCCGCCCATTCCTTGTCGAGATCGCCGCGATAGAGGAGCTTTCGCGCCGCGATGTCATGGACGAGAAAGGCCTCGCCGAAATTCTTGGCGAGGCGGCCGAGGCCGCGCTTGTACCAGAGATCGATCTGCCACAAGCGGTCGCGCGCCGCATTGAAGCCCTGAAGGAAGAACAGGTCTTGCTCGTTCTCCGCATAAAGATGCGGCACGCCATAAGCGTCGATGAGGATACGGCAGGGCTTGCCGGGTGCGGGCCGCCCTTTGGGAAGGCTGATGCGTTCATGCTTCATGAGGGGAATTGAAAAACACAATCGCACGCTTTTGAACAGAGCGGATATTTGCTAGGCGCTATGCATGATTGCCGATACCCCTCCGCCCTCTCCCGAATGGCTGAAGCAAGCCGTGCTCGGCAACTATGCCGAGCGGCCCCGCGCCGATGCCCTCGATCGCCTTCGCGTCTGGTCCTATACGGATGCGCAATCCTATGCGCCGGGCGACAAGGTGAGGCTCCATAGCTGCACCAATGCCCGAAGCTATGATCTTCTCGTCATGCGTGACGGCCTGGCGCAAGAGACGGTTCTGGAGCGCAGAGGATTGCCCGGCAAGCTCCATCCCATTCCGGAAGATTGCTCGATCGCGGGCTGCTTCTGGCCGGTGGCGCTCGAATTCGAGATCGGCGCCGATTGGCGCTCCGGCGCCTATATCATCCGCACGCAGTGCCGCCATGAAGGCAAGGTCGCCGACACGCATGATCATCTGCTGATCGTCCGCCCGGCATCTGATACTGACAAAACGGGCCGCCTTCTCCTGATCGCCGCGACCTCGACCTGGACCGCTTACAACGACTGGGGCGGATCGAACCACTATCAGGGCTTCACCGGTCCCAATAAGGACCTCTTCTCGGCCGTACTCAGCACTCATCGCCCTTTCGCCAAGGGCTTCGTCACTTTGCCTGAATGTGCGCCGCGGCCGACGCTTCTCGAGCCGCCGGCGATGATGGCGGAGCCCCGCTATCCGCATATGGAATGGGCCCATGCCCATGGCTACAGCAAGAAATATGCATCCGCCGGCTGGGCGAGCTATGAGCGGCATTTCCTGCGCTGGGCGGAAGCCTCAGGCTATGTGATCGACGTCATCGCGCAGACCGATCTGCATTTTCACCCCGAGATCCTCATCGCCTATCGCTGCCTAGTGATGGTCGGCCATGACGAATATTGGTCATGGGAGATGCGCGACGCCATCGATGCCTATGTCGATCAGGGCGGCCGCATCGCGCGTTTCGCCGGCAATTTCATGTGGCAGATCCGGCTCGAGCAGGAAGGCCGCACCCAGGTCTGCCACAAATATCTGGCGACCCGGAACGATCCCTTGATGACCACGGGGCCGCGTCATCTGGTGACCGAATCCTGGGAGGCGAAGGAGATCGGCCGGCCGGGCGCCACGACTTTCGGCCTCAACGCGACGCGCGGCCTCTATGCTGGCTGGTCCGGCTGTTCGCCGCGCGGCGCCAGGGGCTTTCCCGTCTATCGCCCGGAGCATTGGGCCTTCGAAGGCACCGGACTTTATTATGGCGATGTGCTGGGCGCGGGCTCGGTCATCTTCGGCTATGAGGTGGATGGGCTCGATTACGAGATCCGCGGCGGCCTGCCCCATGTCGCGGCAAGTGAGGTGGCGCCCGAAGGCCTGCAGATCCTGGCGCTCGGCCTCTCCTCGACCATCGAGGAAGGTCCGACGATCCTCCCTGGCAAGACCTTCCTCGGCTCAGAGGATGCCGAATATGTGGCGAGCGTGCTTGCAGGCAGCACGGATGCCGCGGCGGTCGAAGCGACCAAGCGCGGCTGCGGCATGATCGTCAATTTTCGCCGCGGCAAAGGCGAGGTCTTCCATGCCGGGACCTGCGAATGGGTGGCTGGCCTCCTGCGTCAGGACGAAATGGTCATGAAGGTGACCCGCAACGTGCTCGATCGCTTCTTGGGTTAGTGAGCAATCCTCTTTCCCGAATCCGGGTCGAAGAGATGCGCCGAACCCGGCAGGATGGACATGGCGACCGTCTCGCCCGGCGCGACGGGAAGGCGCTCGCGGAAGACGGCCGTGACCTCCTGCCCTCCCAGATCCAGGACGGCATGCGTCTCGGCACCGGTAGGCTCGATGACGAGGGCCTGTGCCGGCGTTCCGCGCGCATCCTTGGTGACGGCGAGATGCTCCGGCCGCACGCCCAGCATGACGGGCTTTCCGGCAAGCGCCTGCAGCGGCTCCGGCAGCCCGAGCCTTGCGCGTGTTGCCATCTCGAAGCCGGCACCGTCGGCGGAGATGCGGCCGGACAGCAGATTCATGGCCGGCGAGCCGATGAAGCCGGCGACGAAGGCATTTGCCGGACGATCATAGAGCTCCAGCGGCCGTCCGGCCTGTTCGATGATGCCGCCTTGCAGCACGACGACGCGGTCGGCCAGCGTCATGGCCTCCATCTGATCGTGCGTGACATAGACCGTCGTGACCTTCAGCGTCTGGTGCAGCTTCTTGATCTCGGCCCGCATCTGGACGCGGAGCTTGGCATCGAGATTGGACAGAGGTTCGTCGAACAGGAACACTTGCGGATTCCTGACCAAGGCGCGGCCCATCGCGACACGCTGGCGTTGGCCGCCGGAGAGTTGCCGCGGCAATCGCTGCAGCAGATCGGAAAGCCCGAGCATGTGGGCGGCACGTCCCACTTGCGCCGTGACGGTCTCGGCCGGCGTCTTCTTGAGACGGAGCGCGAAACTCAGATTTTCTGCCACCGTCATATGCGGATAGAGTGCATAGGACTGGAACACCATGGCCACGTCGCGGTCCTTGGGCTCGATGTCGTTGACGACCCGGTCGCCGATGCGGATCTCGCCGTCCGAGACGTCCTCGAGGCCGGCGATCATGCGCAGCAGCGTCGACTTTCCGCAGCCGGAAGGTCCCACCAGGGCGACGAACTCGCCTTCGCCGATATCGAGCGACAGCCCCTTGATGACCTCGACCTGCCCGAAGAGCTTGCGAACGTTCCTGATCGTGACCGATGCCATGGGTCCCTCGTCTCTGCTGCCGTATGAAGCGCGCGCTATCTGAAGCGCTGCACCTTCTCCATGAGGCGGGACACTTTGTCCGGCACCACGTCGCCCCACATGTCGTTGCTGTCCTTGAACCAGCTGCCGACGATGGCGCCATCGGCCGCGGTGAGCAGGCTTTCGGCCGTGTCGGGGGTGATGCCGCTGCCGACCAGGATCGGCCGCGTCGCCCCCTTGCGGATGCCTTCGATCTCCTCGACCTCGGCGGCATGGCCGGTGCGGTTGCCCGTCGCGATCAGCACATCGGCGCCGAAGAACTCGACATCGCGCGTCTGCTCGGAAAGATCGCGGTCGGCGACGATGGCGTGGCTGCCGTGTTTGACATGCACATCGGCGAAAACGAGGATGTCGTCGCCGCCGATGGCGCTGCGATAGCGTAAAGCGCGCGCTGCGGCGCCCTCGATGATGCCTTCATTGGCGACATAGGCATTGGCCCACTGATTGACGCGGACGAAATCGGCATTTGAGCTCCTGGCGCAGGCGAGCGAGGCGCGCGCGGCATTGGCGACGATGTTGAAGCCGAGCGGAACGCGCGTCGCCTTGCGGATGCGGTCGCCGACGACCGACATCGCGCCCACCGTCTCGTAGCCGATGTCCTCGGGCTTGAGGAAGGGAATGTCGCCGGCATTCTCGAGCAGCAATCCGTCGACTCCGCCGCCGACGAGGCGGAGCGCCTCCTCCACCGCGGCGTCATAGACCGCTTCGAGATCGACCGACTTGGCGCGCGGCGATCCGGGCAGCGGCTTGACATGCACCATGCCGATGATCGGCTTGTTCACGGAGAACAGCTTGCGCAAGGGATTGGCGGCTGCGGGTGGTTGATCGAGCATGGTTGTCGTCCTGATATGCGGGTTCATGGTTGATTATTGGGTCCGGTCGATGCCCCAGATGCGGGCGGCGTTGCGCCAGAAGACCTTTTCGAGATCGGCCTCGGAAAGACCGATTTCCCTGAGCTTCAATTGCTCGATCTTCGTGGATTGATAGGGCACGTCGGAGCCATATTGCAGCCGGTCGGCCGACACGTTCTTGATGAAGGTCATGATGTCGAAGGCGAAGGCCTGGGACATGTCGACGCTGATATTGGGATATTCCTGGCAGGCGAGGATGCACTCCCACAGGAAGGCATGCATGCCGATATGGGCAAGGACGAACTGCACCTTGGGATAGGCCTTGGCCGCCTGCGCCTGCAGGTAAGGCAGATCGCGCGGCGCGTCGCCGGAATGGAACAGGACGGTCAGGCCATGTTCCTCGGCCTTGTCGAGCAGCGGTCCCATCACCTTCATGTCGTTCGGCCGGTAGAAGTCGTAGCCGGCGACGAGTTTCAAGCCGCGGCAGTTCCATTCCCCGACATAGCGGTCGATGAGCGCTGCCGTATGCTCCGCCCCGAAAGTGGGATCGATGCGGGCGACACCGACGATGCGGTCGGGATATTTCCGCGCCGCCTCGCCGACCAGCCCATTGGCCTTGTCATAGTCGGCATCCCAGGGCGGGCTCATCCGCCGGTCATGCGGGAAGAGCACGCCATGCGACGCATTCTGCTCGTCGAGAAGCCGGATGACGCTGTCGGGCTCACCGTTCACCAGATAGGGCACGCATGTATGCGCGGCCACATTGGCATCGGTGCCGTAATGCATATGGGCGTCGATGACCTTCATGGGATCAGATTCTCCTTGAAGTAGTTGCGGTAGCGCAGGGCCACCCTGTCCATGTCGGGAAGATTGGTCTGGCAGCCCCAGGCTTCGACCACAAAGCTCGCCACGGTCGCGGCGAACTTACCGGTCTGCTCGATCGGCCAGCCGCGGATGAGACCGCACATGACCGAAGCCGCGAAACTGTCGCCTGCCCCTGTCGAGTCGACGAAACTCTCGGTCCGCACGGCGGGCAAGCGGGTCTCTCCTTCGCACCGATGCCAGCGGCTGCCATCGCTGCCTTCCGTTATAACGACCAGACGCGGCCCGAGATCCAAGAGATCGCCGGCGGCGTCGAGCGCGAGGCGCTTGACGAGATCGGCGGCCTCGCCGCGGCTCAGGATCAGGATGTCGGCAGCGGCGAGGAAGCGTGAAGCGGATTGTCCCGCGCTCGCCACCATGCCGTTGATAGCCGTCAGCCGGCCGGCGCGGCGCGCGGCTTCGATGGCGCCGAGCGTATAGGGGCCGAACATCTCGCTCACCACCAGCGCCCTGGCTTGGACGATGGCGGCTTCGGGTATCCGCCAGTCGTCCTGCTTCTCGGCGACACCGAGATGCGACACGCAGAAGCTGCGGTTCTCGGCATCGAAGAAGTTGAAGCTGTGGCCCGATCTGGCGCCGGGCCGGATCTCGACGCCCGAGAGGTCGACTCCGAGAGCCTGCAGATGGGCCCCGTAACCCGAGGTCTCGAAATCATCTCCCACCACCATGCCGAGGCCGGTGCGGAGGCCGAGACGCGCCGCCACGGCGGCGATATTGGCGCTGCAATCGCCGAAATGCAGGCGCTCCATCTCCTCGATCGGCATGTCGAGCGGCACCGTCTCGCCTTCGGCGGGCAGGCGCTTCATCCGCAGCAGGTGATCGAAGATCGACCACGATCCGATGGAAAAAAGCTCGAGCCCGCTCATTTGACCGCTCCGAGTGTCAGGCCGCTGGTGATCTGGCGCTGGAACAGGAGCGAAGCGATCATGCCCGGCACGGCCGAGACCATGGCCGCCGCCGCCATCAGCCCCCATTTGATCTGGTCGAAGGTCATGGCCTGCAGGATGCCCATGGTGATCGGGCGCGTCTCGCCGCCCGCCAGCACCAGGCCGAAGATCAGGTTGTTCCAGCTGAAGATGAAGGCGATGATCATGGCGCTGGCGAGGCCCGGCCGCGCGATCGGCACGATGATGCTGAGCAGGATGGTGAGCGGGCCGGCCCCGTCGATGCGTGCCGCCTCCTCGATCTCGAGCGGAATGTCGCGGATGAAGCTCATGAGGATCAGGATGATCAGCGGCAAGGTGATCAGCTGGTGCACGAGGATCATGCCCAGGAAGCTGTCATAGAGGCCGGTCATCGTATAGAAGGCATAGAGCGGCAGGATGATCGCCAGCTCCGGCGCGAAGCGGAAGGAGAGGATGGTGAAGCGTGCGCGATTGGCGCGGCGCGGCTCGCCGCGGGCCAAGGCATAGGCGGCCGGCAGGCCGAGGATGACCGACAGAAGGACGGCGCCTGAGGAAATGATCACCGAATTGCGCAGGAAGCGCAGGAGGTCCGGCATCACGCCGCCGGCCTGATCGGCTGCCGTCCCGAACAGCACCTCGACATAGTTGGAGAGCGTCGGAGCGAAGGTGAAGCGCGGCGCATAGGCGATGATGTCGCCGAATTCCTTGAGCGACATGGTGAAGATCCAGTAGATCGGAAACAGCACGAAGCCGCCGAGGAGCGCATAGCCCAAGATGAGCAGGATCCCATTGAGGAGATGGCGCGGCGTGCTTCTAGCGGCCATGGAACCTCACTTCCTCCTTTCGCCAGAGCGACAGCAGGATCGTGCTGAACACATAGGACAAGACCCACAGGATGAAGACGATGGCCATGGCCCGCCCCAGGCTCGACCAGCGATAGGCCTCTTCATAGGCCATGACATGCAAGGTCCTGGTCGCATTGAGGGGGCCGCCTCGCGTCGTGGCATAGATGATCTCGAGCGACTTTAGCGCATCCGGTATGCGGAACAGGGCAACCAGCACGATATAGGGCTTGAGCGCCTGCAGCTTGATATGGCGGACCGTCTGCCAGGCATTGGCACCGTCGATGCGCGCCGCTTCCAGCACCTCGCCCGAGATCGACTGCAGCCCGGCCAAGAGGATGATGGCCGCCAGCGGCATGAAAAGCCAGGTGTCGATCAGAATGATCGAGAGGAGCGCGGTCGCTGGATCGCTGAGCCAGGCGAAGGGCGGCAGCCCGATCTGCGCCAGAAGCCAGTTGAGGATGCCGCTTTGCGGCTGCATCATCGTCTTCCACATGAGGCCGGCGACGACGGGCGGTATGAGGAGCGGCAGCGCAATGGTGCTGCGGAAGAACCATTGCACCTTGCTCGGCACGTCGAGCAGGAGCGCCACGGCAAGGCCGAGCGGTATCTGGATCAGGGTCGCGAGGCCGGCATAGATCAGCGTGTTGGCGAGCGCCACCCAGAATGTCGAATTCTGCGCAAGCTTCAGGTAGTTGGCGAAGCCGATGAAGCGGGTCGCACCGGCATAGAGCTTCTCATTGGTGAGGCTCGTATAGACGCCGTCGAGGAACGGGACGACGGTCACGAACAGCAGGCAGAGGGCCGGGGCGAGCATGGCGATGTAAACCGCCCGCCCGCCCGCAAGGGCCCCTCGTCCGTTCGCACTGCGCTGCATCACGTCAGACCGTTGCATCCGTCGGTTGGCGCCTGTCCTATTCGGACAGCATCTGCTCGACGTCTGCCTGCGCGGCGCAGAGATTTTCCCGCACATTGCCATTGTCGAAATAGGACTGCTGGATGGCGCCGGCCCAGCGGTCGAGCATGCGGGTCAGCTCCGGATGCGGCGGGAAGCGCACTGCCGCGACTTCGCTCTCTTCCTCGGTCACCTTGCGATACTGGCCCGGCACTTCGCCCCAGCTCTCGACCTTTTTCGCAAGCTCGGCATCCGCCCAAGCCGAGTGGCGGACGGGATTCATGTTGCCGGCAAGATGCATCTTCACCATGACGTCCTTGGAAGTGACCCATTCGAGGAACAGCCAGGCCGCATCCTTGTGGCTGGAAGCCGAATTCATCGACATCGACCACACCCAGGCGGCGGCCGCGCGCTTGCCGTCGGGCCCGAGCGGCGTCAGCGCATAGCCGACATCATCGGCGATCTTCGATTGCTTCGGATCCTCATAGACGGAAGCGAAGAGATTGGCCTCGTTGAGCGACATCACATATTGCCCGGAGGCGAAGCCCTGCATGGCCTGGTCCCAGGTGAAGGCCCCTGCCCCCTCGGGCGATGCGGTGCGGATCAGCTTGACGAAATCCTCGGTCGCCTTGACGCTGGCATCGGAACAGATCTGCAGCTTGCCCGAGGCATCGACCATCTCGACGCCATAGGACTGCAGCATCGTGCCGAAGGTGAGATAGGGCAGATCCCAATATTTATCGAAACGCGTGATCAGCCCATGGATCGGTCCATCGGGACCTTCGCTCTTGAGCTTCGGCGCCATCGCCAGCAAATCGGCATAGGTCTTGGGCACTTCGAGGCCAAGCTTCTTCATGAGGTTCGGCCGGTAGGCGAGCTGATAGCTTTCGGCATTGATCGGCACCGCCCAGAGCTTGCCTTCGCCCAGGCCCTTCATCGGCTCGAGCGTCCAGCGGCCGGAAGCGAGGATGCCGGGGATGAAATCCTTCACATCATATTCCGCCGCATCGGTGAGCTTGTCATTGGCGATGTAGTCGTCGAGCGGCTCGAGCCAGCCGGCCGAGGCATATTGCCAGTTGTTCAAGGGCGAGGTCATGAAGACATCATAGGCGCCGGTCTTGGACGACAGGTCCGCCAGCAGCTTTTCGAAGCCCGGCTGCTCGGCCAGCTCCTCGAAGGTGACCTTGATGCCGGTCTTGGCCGTGAATTCCGCCAGCATCGGCTTCAGCGCATCGACGAAGGGATGCGAAATCAGAAGGAGGTTGAGGGTGGCCCCCTCGGCCTGCTTCCAGTTTGTCTCGGCTGAGCCTGGCGTCGGCAATGCCGTGAGACCCGCCACGGAACACATGAGACCGAATGCCAATGCCCGCACTGAACGCTCCATAGTCCCTCTCCGCCACAAGTCGAACATGTCTGTTTCCTCCAGGCCGTTTTCCGGCGCGTTGTCGATATCCGGTGAAAGAGATTGCACTTTTGTGCACAATCTGCACATTTAGCGTAACAAGGCCCAGATTGACGGTCAACACAAAAGTGCACACAGTGCAGGAAAGTGACGCCATGGACCAAAGCATCGATCAGGAACGGCAACTCCTCGTCCGTCTGGCCTGGCTTTATTATGTGGGCGGCCACAGCCAGGAGGAGATTTCCGAGCAGACCGGGCTGTCGCGCTTCAAGATCCTGAGGCTCCTCTCCAAGGCGCGCGACGCCAAGATCGTGAAGATCTCGATCGACCATCAGTCGGTCGAGACGCACAGGCTCGCCGACGCCCTCTGCCGCCGCTTCGGCCTGGTCGAATGCATCGTCTCGCCGCCCATGGGCGCCACCGCGGATCCCCAGGCGGACGAGGCCCGTGCGCGCCACGCCGTCGGCATATGCTCAGCCGCCTTTCTGGCGCGCCGGCTGCAGGGCGCCACATCGCCCATCATCGGACTGGCCTGGGGCCGGACCATCGCGGCGATGGTCGATGAGATGCCGAAGATCAACCGCCCCGACGCGCGTTTCGTGTCGCTCATGGGCTCGCTCAGCCGCACCGCGCGCACCAACCCGTTCGAGGTGGTGCAGAAGCTCGCCGAGACCTGCGGTGGCGAGGCCTATATTCTGCCCGCCCCCTTCATCACCGACAGCGAGGAGGACTATCAGATCATCATGGCGCAGAGCCTGGTGCGCCAGACCCTCGCTCTGGCGCAGAAGGCCGACTTCTATATTGCGAGCTTCGGCGACTGCTCGATGAACTCCTTCATCCATCAGCACGGCCTGCTGCGCTCCGAAGAAATCGAGGACGTCCTCGCATCGGGCGCGGTCGCCGACATGCTGGGGAAATTCTTCAACCGCGACGGCAAGCCCGTTCCCAGCAAGCTGAACTACCGCACGCCCGGTATTTCGATCGACGACATGGCGAGACATGAGATCGTCCTCCTGGCCGCGGGCCTCGCCAAGGCCGAGGCGGCGGAAGCCCTTCTGCGCTCGGGCCTGATCAATCGGCTGATTGTCGACGGCGATCTCGCCACGCGGTTGATCAGCGAGTGACGGTCCATCCCGTCCCGTGCGGGCATTGAAAGACTCAAGCTGACCGGGCAACTATGGGCATTGCCCATGACCAACACCGCAAAACCCGCAAAATCCCAGCCTCAGGCGATCGCGGCCGACCTGATCGCCGTCCTCGTCGCGGTCATTGCCGGCGAGCCACATATCCTCACCATCCGCGATGCCCGCGCTTTGCCCTCCGGTCCCTTCGTGACCGGCCACCGCTCGCTGCAATCGGGTTTGCGCGCCTGGGTCGAGGCGCAGACCGGCCATCCGATCGGCTATATGGAGCAGCTCTATACTTTCGCCGACCGTGACCGGACGGAGGAAGGACGGCGCGCCATCTCCATCAGCTATCTGGGACTGACGCGCGCCGACAGCAGCGGCTTCACGCATGATGTGGCATGGCGCAACTGGTACGGCTATTTTCCCTGGGAGGATCACCGCAACGGCGAGCCCGAGATCTTCACGGCCCTGCTCATGCCGCGCTTGCGCAAATGGGCGCAAGCCGCAGACAGTCGCCCGGCCCGCGAAGAGCGCTGGCAGCGCGCCGCCATCACCTTCGGCTTCGACGACGAAGCGTGGAACGAAGAGCTGGTCCTGCAGCGCTATGAGCTTCTCTATGAAGCGGGGCTGGTGCCCGAGGCTGTGTCTGACGCGAACGCGGCGGTGCCGGGCCTCGCGATGCAGGCCGACCATCGCCGCATCCTCGCCACCGGCATTGCCCGCTTGCGCGCCAAGATCAAATACCGCCCGGTCGTCTTCGAGCTGATGCCCGAGGCCTTCAGCCTCCTGCAGCTGCAGAAGAGCGTCGAGGCGCTCGCCGGGCGCCTCCTCCACAAGCAGAATTTCCGCCGGCTGATCGAGCAGCAGGAACTGGTCGAGGAAACCGGCAAGACGAGCTTCGAGACCGGCGGCAGGCCCGCCAAGCTCTTCCGCTTCCGCCAGGCAGTGCTCGCCGAGCGGGCGGCGGCGGGGACCAAGCTGCCTCTGCTCCGGCCTTGACATCCACTTATACTCAGTTTAAGTATATCTCATAAATGCTCAACCTGAGTATAATATCATGACCCTCATCGAAAGCGTTGCGCGCACCCAATCCCTTCATGCCAAGGTCGCCCATGTCATCCCGGACGTCGAATGGCCGGTCTTCGCCGAAGATGCCGATGCCATCCTCGCCCTCAAGCGCGAGCGCGATGCCGTCATCCTGGCGCATAATTACCAGACGCCGGAAATCTATCACTGCGTCGCCGACCTGGTCGGCGACAGCCTGGCGCTCGCCCGCATGGCGATGACGACGGACGCCAAGGTGATCGTGCTCGCCGGCGTCCATTTCATGGCCGAGACGGCGAAGCTCCTCAATCCGGAGAAGACGGTCCTCATTCCCGATCTCAAGGCCGGCTGCTCGCTCGCCGAATCCATCACGGCTGAGGATGTGCGCCGCCTCCGCCGGCAATATCCCGGCGTCCCGATCGTCACCTATGTCAACACCTCGGCGGCGGTGAAGGCCGAATCCGACATCTGCTGCACCTCCGGCAATGCCCGCAAGGTGGTTGAATCGCTCGGCGTCCCGCGCGTGATCATGCTGCCGGACGAATATCTCGCCCGCAACATCGCCGCCGAGACGGATGTCGAGATCATCACCTGGAACGGCCATTGCGAGGTGCATGAGCGCTTCACGCCGCATGAGGTGCGCGAACTGCGCGAGGCCTATCCCGGCATCACCGTGCTGGCGCATCCCGAATGCCCGCCCGAGGTCGTGGCGGCGGCCGACTTCTCGGGCTCGACGGCGGTGATGGCGGATTATGTCAGCCGGCGGCAGCCGAAGCGCGTGGCGATGCTGACCGAATGCTCGATGAGCGACAATGTCGCCGTGCAGAATCCGCAAGTGGACTTCATCCGCCCCTGCAATCTTTGCCCGCATATGAAGCGCATCACGCTCAAGAACATCAGGCGGGCGCTCGAGGAAAACCGGCACCAGGTGACGATCGACCCCGAGGTCGCCGCGGGCGCGCGCCGCGCCGTCGAACGGATGCTGGCAATATGACCGCGGATCTCATTCACCTCGACGGGCGTCCCGTCATCATCGGCGGCGGCCTCGCCGGGCTGATGACGGCGCTCTCGCTGGCACCCGAGCCCGTCATCCTGATCACCAAGGCTCCTCTGGGAGAGCAGGCATCGAGCAGCTGGGCGCAAGGCGGCCTTGCGGCCGCTTTGGGTAATGACGATGATCCCGCTCTTCATCTCGCCGACACGCTCGCTGCGGGCGACGGCCTGTGCGATGAGGCCGCGGCCCGCGCCATTGTCGAGGCCGCGCCGGAGGCCATCGCCGCGCTGGACCGGAGAGGTGTACGCTTCGATCGCTCGGGCGATGGCCGCTTTGAGCTCGGCCGCGAGGCCGCCCACAGCCGGCGCCGCATCATCCATGCCGAGGGCGACGGCACCGGCCGCGAGCTGATGCGGGCGCTGATCGCGGCGGTGCGCCGCTCGCCCTCCATCACCATCATCGAAGGCCTGGAAGCGCGCCGCTTGCTCGTCGAGGACGGCGCCATTGCCGGCGTCCTGGCCCAGTCCAATGCGGGCATTGCGCATTTCAGCACCGGTCGCGTCGTGCTCGCCACGGGCGGTCTCGGCGGATTGTTCTTCGAGACCACGAACCCCATGGGCAATTTCGGCCAGGGGCTGGCCTTGGCGGCACGCGCCGGTGCCGCGCTTGCCGATCTCGAATTCATCCAGTTCCATCCGACGGCGCTCGACGGGCCGTCGCGGCCGATGCAGCTCATCAGCGAAGCGGTGCGTGGCGAAGGGGCCACGCTGGTGGATGAGACCGGGCACCGCTTTATGAGCGATGTGCCGGGAGCGGAGCTCGCTCCGCGCGATGTCGTCGCCCGCGCCATCTGGCGGCACCTCGCCGACGGCCACAAGGTCTTCCTCGATGCGCGCCACAGCCTTGGCCCGCGTTTCGCGGCACGCTTTCCGTCGATCACGGCCTTCTGCCAGGCCTCCGGCCTCGATCCGGCGGCCGAGCCTTTGCCGGTCAAGCCGGCAGTGCATTATCACATGGGCGGCATTGCCGTGGATGCCGCGGGACGAAGCTCCGTGCCGGGTCTCTGGGCCTTGGGCGAGGTCGCGTCCACGGGCTTGCATGGCGCCAACCGTCTTGCCAGCAACTCACTCACCGAAGCCGTCGTTTGTGCGAAGCAGGTCGCGGAAAGCCTCTCGGGATCACCGCGGACAAAAATACGGCGAGCGAAGATCGCAGACCTCCCACCCCTGCCCGATGCATCGGCGGTGCGGCCGATCGTGTCGCAAAGCCTCGGGCTCATGCGTGACGGACCGGCGCTTCGTCAGGCCATCACCGAATTGTTGCCGCTCGCTCATAGTAACTCGGCGGCAGCCGATCCGGCTCTGGTCGGCCTGATGATCGCCGTCGCGGCGCTCAGGCGCGAGGAAAGCCGCGGCGGCCATTACCGCACCGATTTTCCGCTCCCCGCCGCCACGGCCCGGCGCGCCACAGTGCGGCTCGACGAAGCCTTCGCCCAGGCGCGGGAGCTCACCGAAACGCCACGACCTGTCAGGAAAGCCCAATCATGATCCCGGCCCTGCCACACATCATCTTCGAGGATCTGGTGCGCCGGACTCTCCTCGAGGATCTGGGCCGCGCCGGCGACATCACCAGCGATGCCATCATACCGGAAGGCCGGCAGACGATGATGGCCTTCATCGCCCGTGAGCCCGGCATCGTCGCCGGCCTCGACGTGGCGGCGCTCGCCTTTCGCCTGGTCGATCCCGCGATCGTCATGGACAGGGAATGCGCCGACGCTAGCGAAGTATCGGCCGGCGAGACCCTGGCCCGCATCCGGGGCAGCGCCCGCGCTCTGTTGACCGCCGAACGCACCGCGCTGAACTTCCTGTGCCATATGAGCGGCATCGCCAGCGCCACGGCGATGCTCTGCAAGGCGGTGAAAGGCCACAAGGCGCGCATCGTCTGCACGCGCAAGACGACGCCGGGCCTGCGCGCGCTCGAGAAATATGCGGTGCGCGCCGGCGGCGGCGCCAATCACCGTTTCGGCCTCGACGATGCGATATTGATCAAGGATAACCACATCGCCATTGCCGGCGGCATTCGCCCGGCCGTCGAACGTGCGAGGGCGCATGCCGGTCATCTGGTCAAGATCGAAGTGGAAGTCGACACGCTGGCCCAGCTCGAGGAGCTTCTTCCCCTGGGCGCCGATGCGGTGCTGCTCGACAATATGCCGGTCGAGACTTTGCGTCAGGCGGTGACCATGATCGATGGCCGCCTGATCAGCGAAGCCTCGGGCGGTATCACCGCCGCGACGGCCGCCGCTGTCGCCGCGACAGGTGTCGACCTGATCTCCTGCGGCTGGCTCACCCACAGCACGCGCGCTCTCGATATCGGTCTCGATTGCACGTGACGGATCGGCCGCTTCCTATTCGTCAGGCTCCAGGCAGTGGAGGTCCCATGTCGAGGCAGGGTTGCTCGCCTGCAACTCGCTGAGGGCCGCCTGGCATTGCTCGCCGGTTTGAAAGGGTGTCGGCATCATCGCGAGGCCCCCTTGCGGCTCGAAAGCCACCAGATACCAGAGAAGAGCGGCGGTGACAGGCATTGCAGATATCCTCGCTAGCGTTGAAAGGTGGAGACGCCTCCGGGGTTGGTCGAAAGTTGGAGGCGCCTCCATGTGGGCGCCGAAGGGGATCAGCGCTGCACGCTTGTGATGCAGAGTGGAGACAGGGTGCACACATGCGTCGTGGCACGATTCTATCGGAAGAGGTTTTCCGGAATTTTTCCAGAACGTAACAGGATGTTTCCAATCGGGCGGAATTTTGGAAACAGAACCCGCGAGCGAGAGTCAGCTCGTTTGTGCGGCCTCATTCAGCCATGCCGCCTCACGCGCTATGCCGAACCGATCCGCTGCGTGACGGATTCCCGCGATGGTTTCCGCATTGAGCGGGATTCCTTCGCTCGCATAGCGGCGCTCGAACTCGGCCTCGAGCAGGCCCGGCGGATAGAGGCGCTCGACCCCGGCGCGACGCCGGCTCGATTGGATCTGCCGGCTGATCCCGTCGGCGCGCTCTTTGACGCGATCGAGCGGCTGGAAGGCGGCGACATCGATCGCCATGAACACATGCCCGTCCTTGCCGGCCTTGGGTCCCTCGATCATGTTGCCGAGCTCGCTGCCATAGGCGGCACCGGAAAGCAGCGTCGACAGCATGCCCATGACGATGCCGAGCCCGACGCCCTTGTGACCGCCGATCGGCTGGATGAGGCCCGCCATCGCCTGGGCCGCGTCGATCGTCGGCCTTCCTTCCGCATCGTATGCCCAGCCCTCCGGGATCGGATGGCCTTTCTGGTGATAGACCCGGATCTTGCCATGCGCCGTCGCGCCGAAGGCGATGTCGAGGATGGTCGCGGGCTCATCTCCGCCCGGTATGGCGACGGCCAGCGGATTGATGCCGACGATCTTGTCGATCCCGCCCCAGGGCGCCATGGTCGGCAAGGCATTGGTCGCGGCGATCCCGATCATGCCGTGCGAGAGCGCCATCGCCGCCCAATGATCCATGGCGCCGCAATGATTGCTGTTGCCGACCGCGGCGATGGCGACATGCGTCGCGCGCGCCGTTTCGATCGCTGCCGACATCGCGAAATGCGCCGCGATCTGTCCCATGGCGTTCTTCGCATCGATGACGAGGGCAGCGCCGTTGCGCGAGGCGATCGCCGGGCGCCCGCGCGGATCGACGCCGCCCTTGGTGAGCTTGGCGACATAGTCGGGCACGCGCAGCGTGCCATGCGAGTGGATGCCGCGCTGGTCGGCGGCCACAAGGGCCCCGGCGAGAAGGGCGGCATCGGCCTCATCCATCTTGCAGGCCTGGAAGATGGCGGCGACGACGCCTGCGAGCTCGCCCGGCATGACGCGCGTCTCGGTCTCGCTGCCCGGATATTCAGCCATCGGGCCGTTGATCCTTGACCTGCCAATAGAGCTTGGCGACCTGGTCGAGATGGTCCTGCATCGCCGCCTCCGCCGCGACGGGATCGTGGGCGGCGATGGCCTTGAATATCCGCTCATGCGCCGCATAAGCGAGCTCGGGCGACATCGGCGCCTTGCCGGAAATCTCGCGCTGCTCGGTCAGCCATTCGACGACGGCATTGTAGAGCGCGGTGAAGATCGTGTTCCGCGGGATGACGGCGATGGCATAGTGAAAGGCGACGTCGGTGCGCACGAAGCCGACCGGATCGCCGATGGCGCGGAAATTGGCGTCGAGCGTATCCTTGAGCCGATGCAGATCTTCCTCGCTGGCGCATTGCGCCGCGGCGCGCGCCAGCCCGATCTCGAACAGCGCGCGCGCTTCCTGGAAGCGCTGCACGCCGCCCGGCTGCGCGAGCAGCAGGCGCGCGGCGCCCGACAATTCATTGACCAGCACTTGCGCCGTCGGTTCCGTCACCCGCGCCCGCTCGCCGCTCTTGACCGAGGTCAGGCCCATCTTCTGCAGCGACAGCATTGCTTCGCGCACCGTCGAGCGGCCGACGCCCAGCTCCTCCATGATCTCCTTCTCGGAGGGAAGCTGGTCGCCGGGCGCGTAGCGGCCGGTGTGGATCATCTCCTCGATCCGTTGCGCCACTTCTTCATAGAGCTTGCGGCGGCGGATCGGGCTCCGGGCGGGAGCGGGGAAAAGTGGGGCGTCGCTCAATCTTGACCTATCTGACTGTCTGACAGTAAGATACCTTCCTCAAGACAATCGTCAATAGGCGCGAGCGCAAACCGCGCCAGTGGAGAAACGGGAGGAAGATCATGAAGATAGTGCGTTGGATTTTGCCCGCCGCCTTCGCGATTGGCACCGCGCTCGCGGCATTGCCGGCCGCGGCCGACGAATTCATGGACAAGGTCAAGGCCGAGGTTCAGGTCTTTGCCGGACCGCAATCGGATTGGCGCGGACCTACCGCTTCGCCCAAGCTCGCTACCGCCAAGAAGGTCGCCTATCTCTCCAGCAACCAGCAGAACGACGCGTCCCGCGAATGGGGCACGCATATCGCCAATATCGGCAAGAAGATCGGCTGGGAGGTCGTCATCATCGACGGCCGCGGCAGCCCGGTCGGCTGGCAGGAAGGCGTCAACCAGGCCATCGCGCTCAAAGTGGACGGCATCGTGATGGATGCGGATGCGGCAAGCCTGCAGCCCCAGATCAAGGATGCGATATCCAAAGGGATCGTCGTTGTCGGCATCCACGCTTCGGGCTTTCCGGGACCGCAGCCCGAGCTCGGCCTCTTCGTCAATATCCAGCAGGATCCGCGCGACATCGGCCGCGCCCAGGCCGACTGGATCATTATGCATTCGGGCGGCAAGGCGAGGGCCGTGGTGACGAGCCATTGCGAATATGCGATCGCCTGCGCCAAGGCGCATGCCACCGAAGAGCGGATCAAGGAATGCAAGGGCTGCGAGGTGCTCGAATTCTCCAACTCGCCGATCGCCGAAGTGGCGCAGCGCCAGCCGGCGCTGGTAACGGCCTGGGTGCAGAAATACGGCACGCCGCTCTACATCACATCGGTCGCCGACTACACCGCCGATTTCCAGATCCCCGCCTTGCGGGCTGGCGGCGTCGATCCCAAGGACGTCATCCTCGTCTCCGCCGACGGCAACAAGTCGGCCTATGAGCGCATCCGCGCCGGTGGCCAGTATCAGCTCGTCACCGCATCCGAGCCCTACGGCATGCAGGCCTATCAGGCGATCGACGAATTGAACCGCGCTTTCAACAAGGAGCCGCCGAGCGGCTTCGTCCAGACGCCCTATCTCGTCACGCCCGAGAACATCAATGCCGAAGGCGGCGACAAGAACACCTTCATTCCCAGCAACGATTACGAGAAGCATTATCTCGACCTGTGGGGCGTGAAGGGCTGAGCGGTTATATGCCCTCTCCGACCCTCCCCCTCTCCCGTTGCGAAGCAATGGGAGAGGGTGCCCGAAGGGCGGGTGAGGGCTTTTTGTCTGCAAAACAAATGCTCTTGAAAAACCTCACTCGCTTCACGAAAGAGCCCTCATCCGGCCTTCGGCCACCTTCTCCCACGCGTACCGCGCGGGAGAAGGGAAAATTACTGAGGCGCTGAGGCCTCGATGTGATCATGACGGAATCTCCTCCGCTGCTTGCGATCGCCCGCCTTACCAAGCGCTTCACCGGCACGCTGGCGCTCGATGAGGTCGATCTCGAGGTCCGCGCCGGTGAGGTTCATGCACTGCTCGGCGAGAACGGCGCCGGCAAGTCGACCCTGATCAAGGTCCTTGCCGGCGTGCATCGCGCCGATAACGGCGAGATCCGCCTCGACGGCCGGCCTGTCGATCCTGAGGCCGAGAAGCTGCCCATCACCTTCATCCATCAGGATCTGGGCCTCGTCGACACGATGACCGTCGCCGAGAATGTCGCCTTGATCGCGGGCTATCCGCGCCGCAACGGGCTCATCTCCTGGGCCGCGGCGCGGACCGTCGCGGTGAATGCGCTGGAGCGCATGGGCGGCGGCGTCGATCCCGATGCGCGGGTCGGCGATCTCCCCGCCGCCGACAAGTCGATCGTCGCCATCGCGCGCGCCATGGCGGTCAGATGCGATCTTCTCGTCCTCGACGAGCCCACCGCCGCCTTGCCGGAAGCCGACGTCACCCGCCTTCTCGATGTCCTCAAGCGCCTGCGCGCCAATGGCGTCGGCATCGTCTATGTCACGCATCGGCTCGATGAGGTCTTCCGCATTGCCGACCGGGTCACGGTCCTGCGCGATGGGCGTCGCGTGCGCTCATGCGCCATCGCCGATACCACACCGTCGGCTCTCGTCCATGATATCGTCGGCCGCTCGCTGGCCGAGCTCTTCATCAAGCCGTCGGCCAAGACATCCGCCAAGGTCTTGGACGTGGACGGTCTCATCGCCGATGGCGTGGGCCCTGTCTCCTTCTCGATCGCGCAAGGCGAGATTTTAAGCCTTGTAGGCCTGCGCGGCGCCGGGCACCGCGCCATCGGACGGGCGATCTTCGGCGATAGCGCGATAACCGCGGGCACGCTGTCGCTCGCGGGCGAGAAGCTGAAACCTGCCTCGCCCGAGGAGGCCATCCGCCGGCAGATCGGCTTCGTGTCGAGCAAGCGCCGCGAGGAGAGCCTGGCGCCGAGCATGACGGTGAGGGAGAACCTGTTCGTCAATCCGGTGACCAACGGCATGCGATTGCTGCAGCCGATCCGGCCGGCCCATGAGCAGGAGCGCTGCCTCAACTCCCTCATCCGCTTCTCGGTGCGCCCGCGCGATCCCGAACGGATCATTGCGACGCTGTCGGGCGGCAACCAGCAGAAGGTCATCGTCGCGCGCTGGATGGAAGCGGGTTGCCGCCTCCTGGTGCTCGAGGAACCGACCTTCGGCGTCGATGTTGGCTCCAAGGCCGAGATCTATCAGCTTCTGGAAGAGGCGCTCGATCAGGGGCTTGCCGTGCTCCTGATCTCGTCCGATTTCGAGGAGGTCGCCGGCATCTGCCATCGCGCCCTTATTTTCGACCGCGGCCGGGTGACGGCCGAATTGCCGCGCAGCGAGCTCTCGCTGGCGCGGCTCACGGCATTGGCATCGGGCGCCGAAGAAGGCAAGATCAGAGCGAGACTGGCATGAGCGTCATGATCACCGGCAGAGCAGATTTCCGTAGCACCGCCACCCGGTTCTTCGCCGTGTGGAATCTCGCCATCCTCCTGGTGATCCTGATCGGCGTCTTCTCGCTCCTCAAGGGCGACACCTTCCTCACCGCCTTCACCTTCCAGTCGATGGTGAACAGCCGCTCGATCAACGCCATGGTGGCGCTGGCGGTGATGATCCCGCTCGCTTCCAACAATTATGATCTGTCTGTCGCCTCGATCCTCGGCATCGCGCAAGTGCTGGCCAACGGGCTCATCACCCAGCAAGGCCTTCCCTGGCAGGCGGCGGCGGTCCTGTGCATAGCGCTGGGCAGCGTCGTCGGGCTGATCAACGGCATCCTCGTCACCCGCGCCAAGATCAATTCCTTCATCGCGACGCTCGGCACCGGCACGCTGCTGCTCGGGCTCAATCAATGGTATACGGGCGGCATGCAGGTGGTGGGCCTGCTCCCTGCCGATTTCGTCGCCTTGTCCGGCAAGCTCGCCGGCATTCCGCTTCCCGTCATCTATGTGCTGATCATCGCGCTCGTGCTGTGGGTGGTTTTCGACTACCTGCCGCTCGGGCGCTATCTCTACATCATCGGCGACAGCCCGCGCGCCGCCGAGCTCACCGGCATCTCGGCCACGACCTATGTGACCCTGGCCTTCATCGCGTCGGGCACATTGGCGGCCTTTGCCGGCGTCATCCTCCAGGCCCAGCTCCAGGTCGGCCAGAGCACCGTCGGCCAGGAGCTGATGCTGCCCGCTTTCACCGGCGCCTTGCTCGGCGCCACCGCCATCCGCCCGGGACGTCCCAATGTATGGGGAACGGTGCTGGCGGTCGCGGTCCTCGCTGTCGCCGTGGCGGGCCTCACCCAGCTCGGCGCCCCCTTCTTTGTCGAGAACCTCTTCAACGGCGCCATGCTCGTCCTTGCCGTCGGCCTCGCCGGCTATACCTATCGCCGCCGCGAGCAGCGCAATGTCGCAACAGCAGGCAAGCCCTAGGATGAACAACGCCTATTCTCTGTCCGGCCGGCGCATCCTGATCACCGGCGCTGCCGAAGGCATCGGCGCCGCGACGGCGTTGATTTGTGCATCGCTGGGCGCCGAGATCGTGCTTGTCGACATCAAGGACAGCTCATCTCTTGCCGAAACGATCCGCGGCACCGGCGGCAAGGCGGAGAGCTTCACGGCCGATGCAAGCTCGCGCGGCGATATCGAGCGGATCGCCGCCCAAACCGGCGCCGTCGACGCCCTTGTGCTCAATGCCGCGCTCTGTCCCTGGGACGAGGACTGGCTGGCGCCCGGATGGGACGAGAGCTTTGAGCGCGTCATGGCGGTCAATGTGCTCGGGCCCTTGCATGCGGTGCGCGCCTTCCTGCCGGGCATGATCGCGCGCCGCTCGGGGCGCATCGTCTTCATCGGCTCGCTCGCCGGCCGCATGGGCGGCCTCATCGCTGGGCCGCATTATGTCGCCTCGAAGGGCGGCGTGCATGCCTTGGTGAAATGGCTGGCGCGCCAGGTCGCGCCACAGGGCATCCTGGTCAATGGCGTGGCGCCCGCCTCGGTTGCAACGCCCATGATGCGCGACCGGCCGGTCGATCTCGAGCGCATTCCGCTCGGCCGGAAAGCCGAAGCGCATGAGATCGCCTGGCCGATTGCCTTCCTGTGCTCCGATGCGGCAAGCTATGTCTGCGGCACGGTGCTCGATGTGAATGGCGGCGTCTATATGTAGGGGAGGAAAAAGCCGGTGCCTGATTTTCCGATCGTCGACAGCCATGTGCATCTGTGCGACCCGAGTCGCTTCGGCTATGACTGGACGAAGAACGCGCCGTCGCTGAAACGAACGGTGCTGCCTGCCGACTTCACCAAGGCCGCGGGCAAGGTCGAGGTCGACCGCTTCGTCTTCGTCGAGGTCGATGTCAATTTCCCGCAGCATCTCGAAGAAGCCGAATGGGTCCAGGGTCTGGCCCTGACCGACAAGCGGCTGGCCGGCATGGTGGCGGCGCTCCCACTCGAGCGCGGCAAGGCGATCGAGGCCGAGCTCGACCAGCTCCGCCGGAACAAGGTGCTGCGCGCGGTGCGCCGGCTGATCCAGACCCACGCCGACCCTGATTTCTGCATCCGGCCCGACTTCATCGCCGGCCTCAAGCTCCTGGCGCGGCATGATCTCGCTTTCGACATCTGCATCCTGCACCACCAGATGCCCAATGTGATCAAGATGGTGCGCCAGTGCCCTGAGGTGCGCTTCGTGCTCGACCACATCGGCAAGCCCGGGATCAAGGCCGGAATCTTCGATCCCTGGCGCCAGCATCTCAAGGAGCTGGCCGGCCTGCCGAATGTCCATTGCAAGATCTCGGGCGTTTCGACCGAGGCCGACCACAAGAACTGGACGCGCGAGCAGCTCAAGCCCTATATCGCCTATACGATCGACACTTTCGGCTTCGACCGCGTGATGTATGGCGGCGACTGGCATGTCCTCGAGCTCGCCGGCACCTATCCCGAATGGGTCGACATCGTCGACTGGGTCGTCGAAGGTGCAAGCGACGAAGAGAAGCGCAAGCTCTTCCACGACAACGCCATAGACTTCTACCGCCTCGACAGTGCTGAATGACACCGGACTGGCAGCGCCGCGCCTACAGCATCGATGCGATGCGCCTTTTGGCGCGCCGGGCCTTGCCGCGGCCGGTCTTCGATTTCGCCGATGGCGGTGCTGAGGACGAGCATACGCTCCGGCGTAACGAGGCCGCGTTTCAGGAAGTCGAGTTGCTGCCGCGTCCGCTTTCGGGCTCGGCCGCGCGCGACCTGTCGCTCACTCTGTTCGGCAAGCGCCTCAGCCTGCCGGTCGTCATCGGGCCGACAGGTCTTGCCGGCCTCTTCTGGCCGGACGGCGAACGCTGCGTTGCGCGCGCGGCTGAGACCGCGGGCACCGCCTATTGCCTGAGCCATGGCTCGGTCGCGACGCTCGAGGACGTTGCCGCCGCGGGTAATGCGCCCAAATGGATGCAGGTCTTCATCTACAAGGATCGCGGCTTCACCCGCGAACTGGCCGAGCGCGCGGCGAAATCGGGCTATGACGCCCTCGTCCTCACCGTCGACAACCAGCTGCTCGGCAATCGCGAGCGCGACATCCGCAACGGCTTTGCCATACCGCCGCGCTTCGGTCTTTCAGGTCTCGCCGGCATGGCGCTCAAGGCCGAATGGCTGTGGCGCATGCGCCGCGAGATCAAGCGCGTCACCTTCGGCAATTATGTCAGGCCGGGCGAAGCGGCCGATATCAAGACGCTCGCCGGCCGCATGGCCTCGCTTCTCGATCCCTCCATGTCATGGACGGACGTGGACGAGCTGCGCAAGACATGGACCGGCCCTCTCATCCTCAAAGGCATCCTTCATCCCGATGAGGCGGCGGCTTCGGTCGAACGAGGCATCGACGGGCTGATCGTGTCGAACCATGGCGGCCGCCAGCTCGACGGCGCGCCCGCGACCATCGATGCCTTGCCGGCCATCGTCGATGCGGTGGATGAGCGTATTCCGGTCCTCATCGATGGCGGCGTCAGGCGTGGCGGCGACGTCGTCAAGGCTCTGGCGCTCGGCGCCAAGGCCTGTCTCGTCGGCCGGCCGCAACTCTGGGGCCTCGCCGTTGCCGGCGAAGCCGGCGTCGTGCACATGCTCGACATCTATCGCCGCGAGATCGACCGCGTGATGGGCCTCTGCGGCATCTCGGCGGTCGCCGACATCAACCAGGACATCGTATTCAAGCCATGATCAAGGATCCTCCGCTTCTCACCATAAGACGCAATTTCCCGCGGCCCAGCCCCGCGGAGCTTGCGGCCTTCGCCCAGGTCATGACCGGCCATGTCGTCGATGCGATGGAAGGGCGTGGCGCGCTCGATCATTGCATCAAGCCCCTGGCGCCCGTGTCACAGGTCCTGGTCGGCACGGCCATCACCTGCCATTGCGGTCCGGCGGACAATCTCGCCCTCTTCGCCGCACTTGCCGCCGCACAGCCGGGCGACATTCTGGTGGCCGCGACCGACGGCTTCACCGGCACTTCCATAACCGGCGATCTGCTCATGGGCATGGCACGCAACCGCGGTCTCTCAGGTCTCGTAACCGACGGCCTGGCGCGCGACCTCACCGGTATTCTGGGCGTCGGCCTGCCGGTCTATTGCGCAGGCCTTACGCCCAACTCACCGGCCCGCAATGGCCCGGGAACGGTCGGCCTGCCGGTCGTCTTGGGCGGTGTCGCGATTGCATCGGGCGATATCGTCGTGGCCGACAATGACGGCCCCGTCATCATCCCCCGCCAGCAAGCGAGCGCCGTCATCGCCCGGCTGCCGCAAATACGCGCGGCGGAATCGGCTCTCGAGGCCAAGGTGAAAGCCGGCCTCGAAATTCCCGACTTCATCCAATCGGTCTTGACGTCCGATCGGATTGTGGAGATCGGCTAACCGGGAAGCTCGCCGAAATATTCACGCATCTCCACGATCTGCCCTGCCGCGCCGGCGCGCATGAAGATCGCATGCAGTCCGGTATAAGGCTGGCCTTCGATCACTCCGTTGCCCCGGTCGCAAATGACTGCCCAGTCGGCGTCGAACAGCCGCAAGCTGACCGCGCTCTCGGTAATGCGATTGCCCGCTTGCGCATGCGCTCTGCACCAGGCCGTGATCGAAGCCTTGCCTTCGGTGCCCGTGCGACGCCCACGTTGCGGCCCGACCGGGAACTGGAAGGTGAAGTCGTCCGCGCAACGCGCCAGGAAGGGAGACCAGTCGCCGGATCGCCATCCGTCGAAGAACGCATCAATGGCCGCCTCGAGGGCTGGCCGGAAATCGGGTGCAGCCCACGCGTCAGTTGGTTTGCCCACGAGAGCAGCTGTCGTCGAAAGCAGAAGAAGAGCATTGCGTCGGGAGAAATCGTGCGGCATGCGTCTATCGCTCCAGGATGGGTTGGTCGGACAGACGCCTCCTTATCCTTCCCAGCTCTGACGCTTCGTGCCAGAAATGCCCAGCGCCATACTTTGATACAAGAACACTAAGTCGTGATCTCAAGCCCGCACCAGTTTGCGGGCGGTGCGCTCACGCTCGCGCTCCAACTGCTCGCCCCAGTCGGCGAGCGGACCCAGCGCCTTGTTGAGCGAGCTGCCGCGCGGCGTCACCGAATATTCGACGCGCGGCGGCACTTCGCGGAAGATCTTGCGGCGGACCAGGCCGTCGCCCTCCATCTCGCGCAATTGCTGGATGAGCATCTTCTCGCTGATGCCCGACACCAGCCGCTTCAATTCGCCGAAGCGCCGCGGCTTCTCGCTCACCTCCCACAGGATGAGCGCCTTCCACTTGCCGCCGATGACCTCGAAAGCGGGACCGAGCCCGCAGCTATAAGGCTGCTCTTTCATCTGCAGAACCCCAATTCTTACTGAAAGGTATGTATTGCACTTTATAGTAGGTACTTGATGAAAGACAAGCGCGACTTATTTTGCCTCTCATGATGTCTTTGCGAGAGAGGAAGTGGCGATGAAGGATGGACCTGATGAAGCGGCCGCACGGACAACGATCCTCACTGTCAACGGCGCCGTGCATGAGCTCGCTCTCGACAGCCGCGTGACCCTGCTCGATGCGTTGCGTGAGCATCTGGGCCTCACCGGCAGCAAGAAAGGCTGCGATCGCGGCGAATGCGGCGCCTGCACGGTGCATGTCGATGGCCGGCGTGCGCTCTCCTGCCTGATCCTGGCACACGCCGCGACGGCCAAGGAGATCACGACCATCGAAGGCCTGGCCGAGGGTGAGGTCCTTCACCCCGTGCAGGCCGCCTTTATCGGGCATGATGCCTTCCAATGCGGCTTCTGCACATCGGGCCAGATCATGTCCGCGGTGGCGCTGATCCGCGAGGGCCATGCCGGCTCCGATGATGAGATTCGCGAATTCATGAGCGGCAATCTCTGCCGCTGCTCGGCCTATCCGCAGATCGTGACGGCGGTGCGCGCGGCCGCGAGCCAGGAAGGAAACTGAGCCATGCAGGATTTCGCCTATGAACGTGCCTTGACCTTACCCAAGGCGATCGCCGCTCTGGCGCACAAGGGCGCCGTGCCGCTCGCCGGCGGCACCGAGCTCGTCAACTGGCTGAAGGAAGGCATCGCAGCCCCTCGCCGCCTTGTCGATATCGGCGGCCTTGCCGGCCTCGACCGCATTGCAGCCGATGCCAAGGGCCTCACGCTCGGCGCCCTCGCCCGCATGAGCGATGCCGCCGGCCACGCCGCGGTGAGGCGCGATTATCCGGCGATCGCCGAAGCTCTCGTCAAGAGCGCCTCGCCCCAACTCCGCAACATGGCGACTCTTGGCGGCAATCTGATGCAGCGCAACCGCTGCCCCTATTTTCGCGCCGAGGTCGAGCTCCCCTGCAACAAGCGCAAGGCCGGTAGCGGCTGCGCGGCGCTCGCCGGACAAGACCGCTTCGCCGCGATCTTCGGCTGGACCGAAGACTGTGTGGCACCCCACGCCTCCGACCTCGCCGTAGCGCTCGCCGCTCTCGACGCCACGATCCATGTCGAGGGGTTGCAGGGGACGCGCAGCATCGCTTTTGCCGATTTCTACGGGACCACGGGCGAGACGGCGCTGCGTCACGGAGAGTTGATCACCGCCATTCATGTGCCGGCCTCGGAAACGGCGCGACATTCGCATTATCTCAAAATCCGGGAACGCCGATCCTATGAATTCGCGCTCGTTTCGGTCGCCGCCGGCCTCGTCGTCGAGAATGGCCATATCCGTGAGGTGCGCCTGGCGCTGGGCGGCGTCGCGCCAAAACCCTGGCGCCTTCGCCGGGCGGAGAAGGCTTTGGCAGGTGTCGCGCTTACCGACGACGAGGCCTTGCGGCGGGCTTTGGCCGGCGATTTCGCCGCTGCCCGGCCCGGCCGCCACAATGGCTTCAAGACGGAACTTGCTCTCAGGGCGGCCATCAAGGCGATCAGGATCGCGGGAGAGAAATCATGAAAGGCGCAATCGGAGAAGCTCTGAGCCGGCGTGACGGTCCGGCCAAGGTGACGGGCCGCGCGCTCTACGCCGCCGACACGCCCGTGGCCGGTGTCGCGCATGCGGTGATCGTCGGATCGACGCGTCCCAAGGCCCGCATCATCGCCATCGATACGCGCAGCGCTGCCGCGGCACCGGGCGTGATCCATATCTTCACCCATGAGAACGCGCCCAAACTCGCCCCCGTCAATGTCGTCCTGGCCGATGCCAATTTGCCGCCATTGCAGGACGATCGCGTCCTCTATGAAGGCCAGCCGGTGGCGCTGGTGGTCGCCGAGACACTGGAACAGGCGACGGAAGCGGCGAGGCTTGTCCATGTCGCCTATCGCGACGAGCCCTTCGATACCGACTTCCAGGCCGGTGCGGAGCTTGCCGAGCCGGTGACGCAGTTCTTCGGCCTGCCGCTCGATACGGCCTGGGGCGATGTCGGGGCGGCCTGGGACAAGGCCGACGCCAAAATCGAAAGCACCTACGTAACTTCCGACCGCCATCACAATGCGATCGAGCCCGTGGCGACTATGGCGGACTGGCGCGACGGTGAGCTCGTTCTCCATGATGCCGTTCAGGGCGTGTCGGAGCAGCGCCAGGTGCTGGCGCAAGCCTTTGGCATGGCGCCCGAGAAGATCCGCGTCCGGCAGGGTTTCGTCGGCGGCGGCTTTGGCGGCAAGATCTGGGGCGCGCCGCACACGCTTCTCGCCGCCATGGCGGCGCGCGCGCTCGAACGGCCGGTGAAGCTGGTGCTGACAAGGGCGCAATCCTACACCGCCCATGGCTATCAGCCGGCGACGCGCCAGACCGTGGCGCTCTCCGCCACGGCCGACGGCACGCTCACCAGCCTTCGCCATGACACGATCGCGGCCGGTGCTCATATCGGCGAATATATCGAGGCCGCCGGCTGGGACACTTACGCGCTTTATGCGACGCCTAATTTCAAGATCAGTCATCGCCGGCGCAAGCTCGACCGCCTGAGCCCCGCGGCCATGCGCTCGCCCTTTGGCGGCGTCGGTTTCGTCGCCGTCGAGATCGCCATGGACGAGCTTGCCTATGAGCTGGGCCAGGATCCGCTTGACCTGCGGCTCAGGAATTATGCCAAGGCCGATCCGGCCGATGGCCGGCCCTTTTCCTCGAACAAGCTCCGCGAATGCTATGAGGAAGGCGCAAGGCGTTTCGGCTGGGCAAAGCGCAGCATGGCACCGAAGTCCATGCGCGATGGAAGCGAGCTCGTGGGCTATGGCATGGCGAGTGCCGCCTTGCGCGCCTTCCGCTTTCCGTCCAACGCGCGGGTGAGTATCGATCGCCAGGGTCATGTGCTGGTCGAGACCGCTGCCCATGATGTCGGTCAGGGCCTCAGCACCATCCTGCCCCAGATCGCGGCGAGCGTGCTCGATGTGCCCGTCGCATCCGTCAGCCTGGCGATCGGCGATACCGCGTTGCCCGCCGCTTCGTTCAATGGCGCATCCTCGAACACCATGAGCGTGGGCTCGGCGGTCGAGGACGCGGCGGAGAAGCTGAAGACCCTTCTCACGCAAGCCGGCGCCAATGGGCCCGACGGCTATGCGGGCGCGCTGGCCGCCTTGGGTGGGGAGCGCTTGAGCGCCGACGGCGCCTGGGTGCCGGAAGCGGATCCTGCAGCGCCCACCGTCTTCAGCTTCGGCGCGATCTTCGCCGAAGTGCGTATCGATCCCGATATCCCGATACCGCGCGTCACCCGGGCGCTCGGCGTCTATAATGCCGGACGCATCCTCAATCCGAGGACCGCCAGGAGCCAGATGACCGGCGGCATCATCTGGGGCATCGGCCAGGCGCTGCTCGAGCGCTCGGAGATGGACACGCGCCTCGGGCGCTTCCTGTCGAAGAATCTCTCAGGCTACCTCGTGCCGGTGAATGCCGATGTAAGCGGGATCGATGCGCATTTCGTCGATGATTTCGATCCCCATGCGAGCCCCTTGGGGGCGCGCGGCATTGGCGAGCTCGGCGCCATTGGCATCGGCGCCGCCATCGCCAATGCCGTCTTCCATGCGACCGGCGTGCGCGTGCGCGAGATGCCGATCAGGCCGGAGCATCTGATGGACAAGATGTGATATCAGGGGGCGCTGTGGCCCTTGAGGCTTTCACCGAGAATTCCCAGGGCGATGCCGAGCAGCGCCACGTCCTTGATCAGGAATTGCCCCATCGGATTGAGCCAGGGAAATCCGCCCGTGCCCGCTTCCCAGATCGGGACCGCCAGCATCACGGTCGAGGTCACAAAGAAATGTGAGGCTCGCCAGCGCGCCGCCGACGATGCCGGCGCGCCGCGACCAGGGTGAAAGGGCAAGCAAAGCCGCGGTCGCAAGCTCGACGACGCCAAGCAGATAGGAGGCGCCGGCTTCGCCCAGCACCGGATACATCCAGGCGAGCCACGGCGTTCCGCCGATGATTGGCTTCAAACCGTCGATCTCGATTTGCGTGAACTTCAGTCCCCCGATCAGCAAGAGCACCAGTATGACGCCGATGAGCGCAATCCATCGGCCGCCATCGATCAGCCAGTCCGCAGTGAGGCGAGAAGCATCGCGGCTGGTGCGTGAGTCCGCAGATCGTGTCATGGGAATTCTCCTATCAACTGCACAAACAATGAAACCGTCCGCTCAGGGCGGCGCGGCGTTCCTTGCGACCGCTGTCAGGCTCTTTCCGCCCGCAGAGCCGCAAGCTCGACCGGGCAATTGTCCTGCGGACAGCGGCTGACGTCGCACAGCCGGCAAATGCGATCGCAGGTCTGCCGGTCGGGCGTCAGCGCCGCCAGCATCACATTGAGCATCCGTGCCAGTTCGCCGCGTTCCCGCTTGGAGAGCGGCGCCAAGGCGCGCGCCAGCACGGCACGCCGAGCCGCAAGGACCGCTTTGGCTTGCTTGCGTCCGGCATCGGTCAGCACGACCGCGCGCGACCGCCCGTCCTCCAATTCGGCGCGACGCTCCACGAGCTTGTCCGCCTGCAAGCCATCGACCAGCCGGGTCGCCCCCGCCGCCGAGAGTCCCAGGGTGCGGCGCAAGGCATCGACCGACTCGCCCGGATAGGCCAAGGCCGTGGCCAATGCCGCACAGGCACTGATACCGCGCCCTGAGGCTGTTTCGAGATCGACGCGCAGGGCATCGCCGAGGGCGATCACCAGCGCGCCGACCAGGTTGCCGGTCCGTCCGTCGTCGCTCATTCCATATTATTGCTTGAGTCAATCAATTAATCAACCCTCATGAGCTATGTTCTGCCCGCCTCCTGCCTGATCCATTTGACGAAGGCCTGGATCCGGCTGTCCTTGAACCGGTCGGCACGGCACAGGAGCCAGAAGCTGTTGGGATCGGCGAGCCTGGTCGAGGACAGACGCACCAGGCGGCCGGAGGCGATATCGGCTTCGACGAGGACATGCGGAGCGAGTGCCACGCCGCGGCCGGCGACCGCCGCTTCGACGGCAAGCTGGGTGGTGTTGAAGACGGGACCGTCGAGCGCCTTGCGCCTGTCGGCATCGAGCGCGATCCCTGCGGCGCTGAGCCAGTCCGTCCAGTCCGGTACATGCGGCAACCGGCCCGTCGGCGATCGTGCCCGCGGCGGCGCGGTGCGCAGGAGCGACTGCCGCTTAAGACGATCGGGCAAGCCTGGCGCGATGTCCTTGGCGATATCGGGCCGGCAGACCGCGATGATCTCGACCTTGGGCCACAGCCGCTCGGCATATAGGCCTTTCGCCGCCGTGCCGGGGCCATAACGAAGCGCGATGTCGACCGCGCGGTCGCGCTTGAAATCGACCAGCACCTCGTCGGAAACAATCCTGAGGCCGATCTGCGGATGCCGGCTCTGGAAGCCATGGAGGCGCGGCGCCAGCCATTTCGAAGCGAGCGAGGGGACGACGCTCACGCTGAGCGCCCGCGCTTCCTTCGCCCGTCCCTCGCGCATGAGCCGTTCGAGACTGTTTTCGAGGCCGGCGAAGAGCTTCTGCACGTCGCGCGCCAGAACTTTTCCCGTGGGCGTGAGGCGCAAGCCGCGATGCAGACGCTCGAACAGGCTGGCGCCGAGATGGGTTTCGAGCCGCCGGATCTGATGGCTGATCGCAGTCGGCGTGAGGGTGAGTTCCTGCGCCGCCGCCTTGAAGCTGCCGAGCCGCGAGGCGGCCTCGAAGGCCCGGAGCGCCGTCCAGGGAAGGCCTGCGATATGCTTTTGCCCGACCATGCTCTTTCAGATGAATTATATTCATCCGAAGATCAAGAGATGTCATTTGTCCGCCGCCGGGCCGCCGGTTAAGTGAGGATGACTACCTCCAACCGCAGGAGAGACCCTTGGCCCAGGACGCCGTCATCCCCGCCGCCAAACGGCACTTCACTTTCCTCAGCGCCAGCGCCCGGCGCGACGGCAACAGCGAGTGGCTCGCCCGCAAGGCGGCCGAATATCTAAGTCCCGGCACCGCGCAGCAATGGCTGCATCTGGCGGATCTGCCGCTGGCGCCCTTCGAGGACATCCGTCATTCGATCGGTGTCTATCCCGAGCCCCAGGGCAATGAGCGGACCCTCTTCGAGGCGACGCTTGCCGCGACCGATCTCGTCTTCATTGTCCCGCTCTATTGGTACAGCGTGCCCGCCAGCGCCAAGCTCTATCTCGACTACTGGAGCGGCTGGCTGCGCGTGCCGGGTGCCGACTTCAAGGCGCGCATGGCGGGCAGGACACTGTGGGGCGTCTCCGCCATATCCGATGAGGATCAGTCGCGCGCCGACCCGCTCGTCGGCACGCTCGCCATCACCGCCGACTATATGAAGATGAATTTCGGCGGCGTCCTCCTGGGCTATGGCAATCGCCCTGGCGATGTCACGGCCGACAAGGCGGCGATCGAGAAGGCGCGCACATTCTTCATCGGCCCTCGGACTGCTTCAGGCGGACGTGACGGTCTCACGGCTCCTGCCGGTGCTGAGGGCCCGACGCCTCTTTGATCGGACCGTTTTCGGTAAAAACCATGCCCGCCGGATAGGAGCTGGCCTTGGCCCCCGGCACCACCTCTTCGCATGTGGTGAAGCTGCTGCTCGACCAGGGCGAAAAGAAAGGCAGCTTGGTCTGCGACTGCGATTGGCGGGTGCGCGTCTCGACCTCCACCATGGTGCGCGCCTCCTGCGCGCTCGTCGCCCAGACGAAGCAGGTCTCCTTGACCGTGCTCGCCGCCCATTCGTCGCGGTCGCGCATCGGGCCTGAGGGCTCCAGCCGGTAGAGATGAAGCTCGGTCTTTCGCGGATTCGTCGTCTTCGGCATGGCATTGGCTTTCTTGGTTGCCTGCCTGGAATCAAGAGCGGCTTGCGGCGAAAGTTCCCATCAAGTTCCATGCCCTTGGATGGAACCGAATGAACAGTTGCGCGTTGGAAGTCCGCCCTTATGGGAGAGGGCGTTCATGCAAACGATAACCAAAAGTGACCTGCTGACGATCATCGAGGATGTTGGCTTCGGTAGCGCTGTCGTTGGGGGAGCCGACCGGAACGGCATCATTGTCGATGGCTATCTCAATCTCACCTCCATCGCCGAGCGCCTGGACAAGCTCGTCGAAAAGCGCTTGCGCCAGGAGATCCTACGCAATGAGCAAGCGCATTAGCGCATGGTGCGAAAGGTGATGGAATAACGCTGGGCCTCGACGGCGGGGATACTATGCTCCCATTGGCTCCGGGCCTCGCCCGTCATCATATAGAGCGACCTTGGCTCGGCCGTAAGCGTAAAGCGCTCCCATGAGCTTCCCGCTTGGCGGCGGAAGCGGAACTTGCATTCCGACTTGAGCGACAGGCCGAAGACCTCGTCGAAATGCGGCTTGTCGCGATGCCAGCCGATCCCCACCCCTTCATCATATTCGGTGGCGAGGACTTGCCGGATGGGGCCGCTCGCCGGACCGGCGAAGGCTTCGACCCTGGCGATGAAAGGCGCAAGCCATTCCGGAATATCTTCGGCCTTGTGCAGCTTGCGCTCGCCATAGTCATAGCGCCAGCCGAAGGAGGCGACCCGGCGCTTGCCCTCATAGGCGCCGAACTGGAAGGGCACGAGCGGCAGCTCGCGGACATGTGCGATGAGCCCCTCCTCTTCGGCGGAGGAGATGAAGTCCGGCTGATAACGCAACCCTGACGGGCCACCGAGCGTCGGTGGAAAGAGGCTTAAGGTTTCAGTCATTGTGTCGAAGCACCAGGCCCTTATGTGGGAAGCCATGAGCCCGGATGAAAGATGTGAGTCGCCTTCTCAGTCCGGCAAAGCGGCGATGGCAACGAGCTCGATTACGAGATCCGGCTGCGCCAGGGCAGCGACGCCGATCACCTCTGACGGGGGCGGATTGTTGTAGCTGCAGTGCTTCGGGCAATGTTCCGCGAAAAATTCATCCATCACATCGAGACGGAAATTGGGTGAGCTGAGAACGCCGCCATCGGGAAACGGCCCTTTGACATAGAATGTCAGCTTGATCAGATGCTCGAGCGAGCTGCCGACTTCCTCCAGATCCGCCTTGATGTTCGCAAGTATCGCGCGCCATTGCATGACCGGGTCGCCGACAGCGCCGCCGCGCCGGGTCGAGGGATCGTAATCCTCCGTGGTGGCCGTATTGCCGGAAAGGAAGACATATCCTTTGGCACCGCTGACCACCGTGGCTTTGCCCCATGGCATCAAGCGATCGCCTTTGAACTTCCTGTATGTCGTGAGGATCATCTTTGTCTCCAGGGCAAGGGGAAATTTCACCATGCGTCACGAAAACGGTTCGCGACGCCTTTGGTTCATATGAGCGTGATCGCCAAAGCAACAATGAGGAGGCCGAGGGCGATGCCGGCAAACACGGCATCCCGCCGGCCGAGGCGAGGTGCGGCAAGAATGGTCCGCGCCTGCCCTGCGCCCAGTCCGCGCGCTTCCATGGCGATCGCCGCACGCCCGGCGCGGCGGATCGCATAGGCGAGGAGCGGAATGAACAAGGTGACGAGCTCTTGAGGATAGATGAAGGCGGAGGGCGGCTTGCCGCGTTTCATGGCGCGGGCGATGCGGATCTGCCTGAGCTCGCTTGCGAGGTCGGGCACGAGCTGCAAGGCCGAGAACAGCGAATAGCCGATGCGTGGCGACAGCTTCCAGTCCGCCATCAGCGCCTTGATGAAATGGCCGGGATCGGTGGTGAGCACGAAGACCGCCGATATCATGCCGCAGGCGATCGCGCGTAGAAATAGTACGATCCCCGCCGAGAAGGCCTGCGAGGCGAACGGCGATTGCTCCGCCGCATGGAGGGCAAAATCGCTATCCACCCGGAACAGCACGCTCGTCGTCAGGAAGCCGAAGCCGAACAGCGCGAAGGGCACCATCAAGCCTAGAACCAGGAGCGGTGGCTTTCCTTCGAGCACGATGAGCGCCGCGACGCAGAGCAGGATGGCGGCGAGCTGGAACCAGGCATCGAACATCAGGATGGCCATCACGATCCACAGAAGGCAGATCACGAGCTTGGGCAAGGGATGGAGTGTGCTCAGCATGGCGCATGCTGCCTGAGCCAGTGGAGCGCCGGCGCGATCGCGGGCGGGGCGAGTCCGGCCTGCGCCAGGAGATCCGGATCGCTCAGGTGATCGGCGGTTGTGCCATCGGCGATGATGCGGCCATGAGCGAGGATGACCGAGCGCGGGCAGAGTCTCAAGGCCAAATCCATGTCATGGGTGATGATGGCAACCGCATGGCCCGCTTGCGCCAGCCGCTCGATCAGCCTGACGACCATTTTGGCGCCCTTGGCATCGAGGCCCGCCGTCGGCTCATCGAGGACGAAGAGCGGCCATTGGCCCGCCGCGGTCAATGACGCGAGCGACAGGCGCCGCTTCTGGCCTTGCGACAATTCGAAGGGATGCTGATGCCGCAAAGAGGCGAGGTCGAACTCATGGAGAAGCTGGTCCACGCGCTGCTCCGTCCGGTCGAGGCCGCGCGGCAAAGCCGCCGCGATCTCGTCGCCGACCGACCCTGAGATGAACTGGTTCTCCGGATTCTGGAAGGCGATGCCCGCAGGCCTGCCCTCGCGCCTGCCGGCCTTGAGCTTCAACAGGCCGGCGAGGCTCGCGCCCAGCGTCGATTTTCCCGCGCCATTGGCGCCCAATATGCCGAGGATTTCGCCAGCCTGGATGGCGAGCGAGATATCATCGAGCACAGTCGGTCCGTAAAGCGGCGCGCAATCGGCATGGACCAGCCGTGCCACCCTTTCACCCGCCGGTGCCAATGCGTTTCGCGCCACATGCTGCGCGACGAAGGTCTTGACCACCGGCATGGCCTTCTCGGCATCGACGCCGTCGAGCGCCGCCTTCAAGGTGAGCGGCGGGGCCTTTGGCGCAAGTCCGGCCTTCTCCAGCTCGCCGTCGAGGGCTACGGCCAGCGGCAACCAGACGCCAAGCTCCTCGAGCCGCGTGCGATGCGTCCGGAACACCGAAGCCGGTGGACCTTGGGCCAGGATCCGGCCCGATGCATCCAATATGACGACACGGTCGAGCGAGGTGATGAGCCCGTCGAGCCGGTGATCGACCAGGAATACGCTGCGCTCCTCGTGCCGGTCCATCAGGAGGCGATGCAGGCGCGCCGCCACAGCCGGCGCCAGATGCGCCGTTGGCTCGTCCGCCACGAAGATCGGCGCTTCCTGCGCGAAGCAGGCGGCGAGCGCCACCAGTTGCTTCTCGCCGCCCGATAGAGTCGCCGAGCGGCGCCCCAGCCAATGCTCCGGCAGGTCGACGAGCCGCAAGGCTGCCCTCACGCGCGTGGCGATCTCATTCTCCGGAACCCCGCGATTTTCGAGCGCGAAGGCGATCTCGTCCTCGACGCGCATGCCGCACAAGGTCTCTTCCGCATTCTGGAAGAACCGCGCGATCTCCGACGCCCAACCGGCCGGCGCGCGCGTCGCGACATCCTCGTCACCGAGCCGGATATCTCCCTGGCGTTCGGCCGGGATCGTCTGCGGCACGAGTCCATTGAGCGTGTTGAGCAGCGTCGACTTGCCGGAGCCTGAGCTGCCGAGGAGCAGAAGTCGCTCGCCGCGCTTCAGATCGAAACTGACGGGACCGACGGCATCGCGTTGCGCGTAAGGATACCGAACAACCACGTTTCGCCACGACGCGGCGACCTCGTTAGGCGCGCTGCAGCCTTCGGTCATGGTCGATCGTGAGGCCGTTGAGGACACCGGTGCGATAGAGCGCCTCGACGATCACATGGCCGAGGAGCCCGCCGAGAAGCGCGCCGCTCAGGCAGCGCAAGGCGAACATGGCGATGAGGAGTCCGGGCGCCAGCGCGCCGTAGTTGAAGAGGACCCAGGTATAGACGAAGGAGAAGATCGCCGCCCCGATACCCGCCGCCATCAGCACCGGCAGGCGGTAGTTGCGCCAGCCTGTCGCTGCGAAGACGACCTCGGCGCCGGCCCCCTGGATGAAGCCCGAGAGCAGCAGCATGAGGCCGGCCGGGCTGCCGAGCAGGATCTCGGTCGCCGCCGCCAGCATTTCTGAGATGATGGCGACGCCGGGCTTCCTGATGATGGCGGCGGCGATGATCGAGACGATGAACCAGAAGCCCATCACCACATCCATGGTGACGGCGCCGAAGATCGCCTGGGCGATGAGCCAGACCTGCACCCAGCCGAGATAGAGCACGCCGAAGACCGCGCCGAGCACGGCGACGATCAGGATTTCACGCAAGGACCAATGGAAGCGGCTGTTCATGGCATACCTCACACTTTAGCGCTGGGGCTGTTGGCGGAGACGGTGAGATCGAGCGTCACATGGCCTTCTGGCGCCCCGAAGCGCAGGAACGCCTCGGCAAGCGTGGCGAAGACGGGACCGGCATCGCCCTTGAGCCTGGTGCAGAAATTCTTCGGCCGGTCGAACACGCCCGAGTTTTTCAGGAAATCGATGCAGCCATAGATCTCGTCCATATGGTGGCCGACACCGAGCGGATAAAGCGAGAACTGGGCCGCGATCGCCTGGCCCGTCCACGGCGCCGCGGCAACGGCTTCGCGCGCCGCATCGATGCGGTCTGAGAGCGGCAAGGCCGAGCTCATATCGTTTTGCGGCGTGCAGATCGGATCGTCGGGCTCGCCCGGACAGCCGCGCGACACGGTCGCCGACAGCACGCAATGCGCGCCGGTTTGCGCCGCGGCGACGAAGAGGTCGCGCATCGCCGGAAAGAGCTGTTCCGGCGGACCTACGATCAGTGTGGAGACATCGTCGGTCTCGATGCGGAAATGCGGCCGATAGGGGTCGAGCGCCTTGATGGCGCCGAGGATGATGCCGATGAAATCATCGGACATGGGATAGAGGGAAATCTGTGCGCCGGAAAACATCGTCACCTCGCTCCGCTGGTATTATCCAGATCAGCTTGAGGGTCCGCGAACATGTCGTCCGCATCTCAGCCCCGGCGTTACGGAGCACCCCTGTGGAATGACGCCTTTTAGTCCCGATCGCTTCTCTTACGCAAGCCGGAAATGCATGAGCTATGCGATATGCTGGAGTGCGCCGGCCGCATCGAGACGCCTGATGTCGCCCGGCCTGACCGGAACACCCCTATGCGCCGAGGCGATGGCGGCGAAGGCCAGAGCGAGGCTCGCGAGATTGCCACGCCCCCCGTTCAGCGGCTCGCGTCCGTCCTCGATGGCGCAAATGAGCTCAGCCATCGCGCCATGGAAGCCGTCATTGAACCAGCTCCCCGTGAGGCTGGGCGCGGCGACCCCGGCTTCGGTGTAGAGCTCGACCTTCTGCTCGCCGAGATTGGGCCCGACGCTCAGAAGGCTGCCCTTCGTGCCGGCGACATAGGTGCGGTCCTGCGGCCCGTAAGGTGTTGCGCCATCGAAGATGAGCGAGGCCTGGCCCTTGTCGAACTGGACCAGAGCCGAGGCCAGGAGCGGCGGCTTGACCTCTTGCCCCGCCGCCTGTCCGCGCAAGGCGAAGACCGAGCGCGCGCCATCGCCGATCAGGCTCGCGAGGAAGTCGAACCAGTGGATGGCGAAATCATAGAAGACGAGATCGTCGATCGCCTCGAAGGGCGTTCCCTTGATCCAGCCATGGTTCCAGTGGATGGCCACATGGCAGGAGATGAGATCGCCGATGAGGCCGGCGCGCACGGCTTCCCGCATATAGGAGAGATGCGGCGCCCAGCGGCCATTCTGGTTGACGGCGAGCTTGACGCCCTCATCGTCGGCGAGCCGGACCAGGCGCCAGCCCTGGTCGAGATCGAGCACGAAAGGCTTCTGCGACAGCACATGCTTTCCCGCACCGAGCGCTGATTCGATCATGCCATAGCGCTCGCGCGGATGGGTGGTGATGTCGACGATGTCGATATCGGGCCGCCTGAGGATTTGGGCGAAATCGCTCGTCGCCTCGGCTTCGGGAAAATACTGATCGCGCCGCGCCTCGGCCTTGCTGAGCGTGCGGTTGCAGATGACGCGGACATCGAGTCCCGCTTTGCGATAGGCATCGAGATGGGCGAAGGAGATGCCGCCGGCCCCGATGAGCGCAATCCCCGGCCTGTAGCTCCTCGCGCGCGGCGGCCGATAGGGAAGCTCCGGCGCCGCGACGATTTTCACGGGCGCGGTTGCCAGCGCATAGGCGTCTTCGCTGGGGGTTTCGCTCATGGCAGGAGCGCCACGGTGCGTTTCTCGCGCGCCGAGAGCACGGCGCTGTCGGTGATCTGCTGGCCGATGCGGGACAAAGCCGGCGACAAAGGTCCGGTGACTTCCCTGTCATTGGCGATGCAGTCGAGCATATATTCGATCGGCGCCCGCCGGCCCGCCGGCAGCACGTCCGCCGCGACCGCCCGATGCGCCGGCTGCTCGCGCGTCTGGATGGTGACGATGGGCTCGTAGTCATAGCTCGACAGCGTGCCGTTGGTCCCCATCACGACGAAGCCGCATTTGGGCTGCGGCTGCTGCGTCCAGGGATCGGAGAAGGTGCCCCAGCGCGTCTCGAATTTCGACAGGCCGCGCACATAGCGGCAGACGGTGACCGAATGCTGGTCGACCTCGATGCCGGGCGTCTCGTCGACGACGCTGGTGACCTCGATCGGCTGGTCGCCATCGAGGAACCAGGTGCCGAGCGTCACGCCATAGCCCAGATAATCGAGCAGGCTGCCGCCGCCCGAGGCGCGCTTGTACCACCACGACTCTGGCTTCGCCGCCTCCACCTCTTCGGCCGTCACCTCGACCTTGTCGGCGAGGTGATAGAGCGGCCCGCGATTGCCGTCATAGTAATGCACCTCGACGACACTGCCGATGGCGCCCTCATCGATCAGCCGCTTGGTGGTGACATGGCACGGATACCAGGCGAGCGGCCAGTTGATGGCAAGCTTCCGTCCGGCCGCTTTCATCGCCTGGATCATGCGGTCGGCTTCCGCGATCGAGGCCGCGAAGGGCTTCTCCACCAGCACATGGACCTTGTGCTTCGCCACCCTTTCGACGTGATCGGCATGCGCCGCGGTCGCAGCACAGATGACGGCGAGATCGGGATTGCTCTTCTCGAGACACTCGTCGAGATCGGTGAACACCCGGTCGTCGGGGATGTTGAAATTGGCGATCGCCGATGCCATGCGCCCGGGCGTCGGGTCATAGATGCCGGCGATCTCCGCATCGGGATGGTTGAACACTTCTCTCAACAGGTCGCCCATATGCATATGGTCGAAATTGATTCCCGCCACGCGCCATCTGGTCATATCGTCCTCCCTTCCCCTCATTCTGCACGCCAGACGGCGCAGACTCAAATCTCCGGAATCTTCCCAAGCTCCTCCATGAAGCGGCTGAATTCTCCGGAATTCATGGCAACCAGATGCTTCTCCGCCGGGAAGGCGCCGCTTCCGACGTCATGCGCATATTCGCGGAAAGCCGATACCCGCTCTTGCTGCAGGCGCCGGTTCTCGCCGAGGAAGTCGCGATAGACCTTGGAATGACGCGGATAATGTCCGTCATGGCTGCCGAGCACATCCATGGCGAAGAGATATTGCGCGTCGCATTTCCCGCCGGCGCCCATCGATATCATGAGCAGCCGGGTGCGCCGCGAGATCGCTTCCGCCACGTCGGGCGGCACCACCTCGATCTCGGCGGCGAAGGCACCCGCTTCTTCGAGCGCCTTGGTCTGCCGCCACACTTCCAAGGCCTGTTCACAGCTCTTGCCCACTGCCCGGAATCCGCCTGTCCAGGTGCGCCGCGACGGGATGAGGCCGACATGGCCGACGACCGGAATGCCCTCATCGCGCAGCCGCCTGACGATGGCGAGGCTCGCCCCGCAATAGACCGCATTGGCGCCGAGCTTGAGGAACCGGAAGGCGGCGCGCAGATAGTCTTCCTCGGTCACATAGAGTCCGGGCTCGAGGCCGGCGACGGCAAAGGGTGTCGGACACACAGCGCGAAACCTCGGCTGCTCGATGATCTCGGGCGGCACTGAAAGCATGTCGATGCCGGCGAGGCTTGCCGCTTCCGCTTCATCGAGCGATTCGACCCTGAGCTTGCTGAGCTGCCGCTTGCCCTTGAGCGCAAGGAGATCGGCGACGGTGGCCTGTGCGGATTTCATGAGGTCCTTCCTAGGCGGCGAGCAGGGATTTGAGCCGATAGGACGGTTCGGCAAGGACTTGCGGATCCGGCCGGCACTGCCTCGCGATGAGCAGCTCGGCGATCTTGATGTCCTTGGCGATCGCGCCCACAGGCCCTATTGCGCTGGCGGCGACGAGCTTTCCCGTGGCGTCGAGATGGAAATTGAGCACCGCATCCGGCACGGCGCGCGCGATCGTCGTCGCACCGCTGTCGGGCAGACCGGCAATCTGCAGGCAGATTTCATATTGATCCGACCAGAACCACGGCACCGCCGTCTGGCTCAACTGCTGGTCCAGCATGTTGCGGGCCGCGAGCGCCCCTTGCTCCAGCGCATTGCGCCAGGATTCGAGCCTGAGGCGCCGGCCGCCGAACAGCGGATGCGTCGCGGCGGCGCAATCTCCCGCGGCGAAGATCATCTCATCGCTGGTGCGAAGGCAGGCATCGGTCGCGATCCCATTGTCGATCGCGAGGCCCGCCTGCTCGGCAAGCGCAATATCGGGACGAGCGCCGACGCCGGCGATCACGATGTCGCCGGCGATCGTTTCACCAGTCGATAATGTCACCTTGCCGTCCAGACCGATCTTCTCGACCGCGACACCGAAATGGAAGACGACGCCGGCGGCGCGATGCCTGGCCTCGACGATGGCGGCGATGTCGGCCGGCACGTTCCGCGACAGGAGCCGTGGCGCAAGCTCGATCACGGTGACAAAGGCGCCGCGCTGCACGGCGCTTGCCGCAAGCTCGAGGCCGATGAAGCCGCCGCCGATGATGGTCACGCGACTGCCTTTCGTGAGATCCGCGCGCAACCGCAGCGCATCCCCATGATGGCGCAAGGTGAGCGCCGCCGCGCCGCCCGGGACGGTGAGCGGCCGGGCTTGCGCCCCGGTCGCGAGCAGCAGCCGGTGATAGGGAACGGTCGCACCGTCATCGAGACGGATCGTGCGATCTGTCCGCTCGATGGCGACCGCGCGGCGCGACCGGCGATGGTCGATCGCCAGCTCTTGGAAGCGCGCCGCATCCGCATTGCACTGGCAGGCCTCCGGACCATCATCGGTCAGGAAGGTTTTCGACAGAGGCGGGCGTTCATAGGGCGCATGCTCTTCCGCGCCGATGAGCGTGATGGCGCCCGTCCAGCCCTGCTCGCGCAAGGCGACCGCGGCCCTGCCGCCGCATTCCCCTGCCCCGATGATGACCATGCCGCGATCCGACACGTTCAAGTCTCAGCCGAGCTTGATGAAGAGCCGGCCGCCATCGACCTTCACCGGATAGGTGGCGAGATCGACGCAGACCGGCGCGCCCTTGGCCTTGCCGGTGGTGTAGTCGAAGCGGCCATTGTGCTTCGGGCATTCGATGATCGTGCCCATCACCAGCCCGCCTGAAAGATGCACTTTCTCATGCGTGCACAGACCGTCGGTGGCGAAGTAGCGGTCGTCCTCGGTGCGGTAGACGGCGAAGGTGCGCCCGTCATGATCGAAGCGGACGACATCCTCCGGGTCAATGTCCTCGGCGCTGCCAGCATCGATCCATTGATCTCCCATGATGAATGTCACTCCGCAGGTCTCAGCACGGTGCCGAAATTATAGGGAACGGACTTGGCGCCGGACGGCAATTGCCGCACCACGTGATATTGGGGCTCGCGGATCTGCCGCAGGATGGTGGGGATGATCTCGCGATAGGCGGCGATGGTGCTCGGATAAGGTGCCGGGCAATCGTCTTTGATCGCGTCGTGCAATTTGGGCAGCGCATGATAGGGCACCATCGGGAACATGTGATGCTCGACATGGTAGTTCATGTTCCAATAGAGGAAGCGGAACAGCGGGTTCATATAGACGGTGCGCGTATTGAGCCGATGGTCGAGCACGTCCTCGGCAAGGCCCGCATGCTGGGTCAGGCCGAAGAAGATGGTCATGAAGCCGCCATAGAAGGTCGGAAGCCCGACCAGCATTGCCGGCAGGAGGCTTCCCATCCACAAACAGGCCGCGATGACGGCGGCAAAGATGGCGAGATAGATGCGCGCCACGAGAGTGACCTTCCAGCGCTCCATCTCGGGGATGAAGGTTTGCTCCTCGGCGGTGAGGCGCCCCGCCGCATGGATGAACAGATGCCGGATGGTGCGCAGGCTGCTCTTGATGGCGAAGACATTGAGCAGGAGCCCCGTCACGTCGGGCGGGCGCGGCACGGCGATCTCCGGATCGCGCCCGACGATGATCGTGTCGGTGTGATGGCGCGTATGGCTCCAGCGCCACACCGTCGGCTCGCGCAGGATCATGAAGCTCGCAATGTGATAGACGACGTCGTTCATCCAGCGCGTCTTGAAGGCCGTGCCATGTCCAGCCTCATGCCAGCGGCTGTCGCTCGATGAGCCATAGAGGACGCCATAGACAAGGAAGAACGGCACGGCCCACCAGCTGCCCCAGAAATAAACGCCCCCGGCCGCGGACGAAAGCAAAGCCGCAAACCATATCACCGTGTCGCGCAAAGCCGGTCCGTCGGACCGCTTCATCAATTCCTTGAGCGCCTTGCGCGGGATCGGACAGGCATACCATTCGGCCGCCGACAGGCCGTTTTCCTCAGCCAGTGCCGAATCCCTGCCGATCAGGCTGTAATCGCGTGCTGAGGGTGTCATCGGCACCTCATTCACCCTTGTGGTCCGCCCCCGGACCCGCTCTATGACATCATTTTGATGCGTCATTTTGAGGATAGCATTCGAATTGGGCAGGTTCAAGGGACATTACGACCAATCAGCCCGGATAAAACCTCATTTTGAGGTTTTTCTTGACCATTGTCCTATCACCCCGCTAGCTTCAGCGAATCGAAAGGACCGCCTTGGCCAAAGAGCGACCCAAGCTGGATGAGATTGCCCGCGCCGCCCGCGTCTCCAAGGCGACGGTCGACCGGGTGGTCAACCAGCGTCCGGGCGTCCAGGACCATACCCGCGCCCATGTGCTTGCCGTGATGGCCGAGCTTTCGGGTGAGAAATCGGCGCTCGCCGCGATCAGGAAGGTCAGTCTCGATTTCGTCCTTCCCGGCGGCAGCAATGCTTTCATCTCCGATCTTGCCCGGCATATCGAGAAGCAGGTCGGCGCGCGCGGCGATGTCGACATCCAGATCCATCGCCTGGGCGGCATCGAGCCGGAAGAGATCGCCGCCCGGCTCGCCAATCTGCGCACCGTGTGCCAGGGCGTCGGGCTGATCGGCCTCGACAGTCCGGCGGTGCGCGAGGCGGTGCGCAAGCTCATCGCGCAAGGCACCGTGGTGATGACGCTCGTCTCCGACATCAGCCATGTCGGGCGCGTGAATTATGTCGGCATCGACAACCGCGCCGCCGGACGGCTCGCCGGCTATCTCATTGGCCGTTTCGTTGCGGGCTCCGCCGGCAAGGTGGCGATGCTCGCCGGCGCCCTCGCCTATCGCGGCCATGAGGAGCGCGAGATGGGCTTCCGTCACATATTGCAGGAGAATTTCCCGCAATTGCGCATCGTCGCGGCGCGCGAGGTGCGCGAGGATGCGAACCGCGCCTATCGCGAGACGCGCTCCCTTCTCGATGAGCATCCCGACCTCAGCGCCATCTATTGCATCGGCGCCGGCCAGGACGGCATTGCCCGCGCCTTGATCGAACGCCAGCGCGACAAGTCCGTCGTCTTCGTCGGCCACGATTTGACCGAGGACACGCGCCAATATCTCCTGACCGGCGTCATGGATGTGGCGATCGACCAGAACGCCCGTGTCGAGGCGCGCGAGGTCGTCGACCGCCTCGTTCGCGCGGTGCGCGGCGAAGATGATATTTCCACCGCCACGATCCGCATACAATCGGTCTTCCGCGAAAACATCCCCAATGAAAGCTGAGCGCATGGACACTATGAGCACCGAGGGGATCTCCCTCGCCTTCCGGCCCGAGAGCGGCATCATCGACGATCTCGTGATCAATTGCGAAGGAGCGAAGGATTTGCGGCCCCTGCATCGCGCCCCCTGGGTCCGCTCCGGCGAAGCCCTGCCCGATGGTGTGGCGCCCGTCGAAAGCCGCCTTGCCGGTGATTTCTTCTGCGCGCCTTTCGGCCGGACGAAGGCCGACATTCCGATCCATGGCTGGGCCGCCAATGGCACATGGGAAAAGGCCGGCAGCGACCGCGCAGGTGACGGCGCCGTCACCACGACATATGCTTTGCGCGAGGCGGTCGAAGGCGCGCGCCTCGTCAAGCATCTGACGCTCTGCCCCCATCACCCGATCGTCTATCAAAGCCATGTCTTCGAGGGCGGCGCCGGCGCCATTCCCGTGGCGCATCACGCCATGATCCATGTGCCGGGCGGCGCGCGCTTGAGCTTTTCACGCAAAGCCTCGGGCTTCACGCTCGGCAAGGCGCTCGAGACCGATCCGAAGCGCGGCCGCTCGGTGCTTCTCTATCCGCAGCGCTTCGCGTCCCTGGCCAAGGTCAAGCGCGCCGATGGCGGCATCAGCGATGCGAGCCTCTATCCCTTCGATCAGGGACATGAGGACTTCATCATCATGAGTGAAAGGCCGGGCACGAAGCTCGGCTGGTCGGCGGCGCTCGCCAAGGCCGATGGCTTTCTGTTCTTCGCGCTCAAGGATGCGACCGTCCTGCCGCATACGGCCCTGTGGATGAGCAATGGCGGACGCAACTACGCGCCATGGAACGGCCGCCACCGGGCGGTGATCGGCATCGAGGAGGCATCGCTCGACCACCATCTGATCGAGGATCCCGAGGACGGGCTTGCGGGCGTGGCGCTCGGCAAGGGCAAGGTCACGGTCCGCTATGCGCTGGGCGCCATCCCGGTGCCGGCGAACTGGACCGCGGTCAGCGACATCGCTCTTGGCAATGGCGAGATCACCCTCACCGATGCGAGCGGCGACACACGCAAGGTGCCCTTCCTCGCCGGCTTCCTCTGACGCGCCTTGACTCGCGCTTCCGCTTCCTCCTACCATCATCAAAATGATGCGGCTCAAATAGCATTTTGAGTTCATGGCCGGGCTTGACCCGGCCACCCAAAAGATAAGTGCGCAACATTAGTGGGAGGATGAAATGCTGAAGCGAATAATGGTCTGTCTCAGTGCCGCACTGGTGGCGCTGAGCCTGGGGCTGGCCTCGAGCGTCTCGGCCGAGGCCAAGAAGACATTCTATTGGATATCGCATGGATCGCCCGCCGATCCGGTCTGGACCTATTTCCTCGCCGGTGCCAAGCAATGGGCCGAGGACACCGGCAACACGGTGAACACCTCCTTCCACAATGGCGATGTGCCGGCGCATCAGGAAGCGGTACGCGCCGCCATTGCCGCCAAGGCCGACGGCATCGTCACCACCAGCCCCGATCCCGGCAGCCTGGTCGCGGTCGCCAAGGAAGCGAATGACGCCGGCATTCCGATCATCAATTTCAATACGCCCGATCCGAAAGCGAGCTTCGATGCCTATGTCGGCGGCGACAACGTCACTTTCGGCCGCAACTGGGCGCAATATCTGGTCGACAAGGGTTTGGTGAAATCGGGCGACTTCGTCTGGATGCCGGTCGAGGTGCCGGGCGCAACCTATGGCGTGCAGGAAGAGGAAGGCATATCGAGCGTCTTCAAGCCGCTCAACATCACCTGGGAGATCACCGACGCCACGCTCGATCAGGCGGAGATCATCACCCGCATGTCGGACTACCTGACCGCCAACCGCGCCAAGATCAAGGCGATCATCGGGCTCGGCGATCTCGTGACCGGCAGCATCAAGCGCGTCTTCGACCAGGTCGGCGTCAAGGCCGGCGAGATTCCGGTGGTAGGCTGGGGCAACTCGACCGAGACCACGCAGGAAGTGCTCACCGGCTATGTGAATGCCGCGCAATGGCAGGACCCGCAGGCGACGAGCTACATGGCGCTGTCCATGGCCGCCATGGCGTCGAGCAAGATCCCGCCCGGCTTCAACATCATCACCGGCGCCCTCTATGAGAAGGACACGGCCGAGGTCTATGACAAGATCCTCTCCGGCAAGTAGTGTTGGCTGAAAGTCCGCAAGCGCATCTCGCCATCCTTATCCTTCCCCCTTGCGGGGAAGGTGGCTACCCGGCCTGGGGCCGGGTAGCCGGATGGGGAGCGGTGCCGCGCGAACAGTGTTGACGGCCGTCATGCAGCACCGCTCCCTTTTGCAGCGCCTCATCGCCGCGCCAGAATTCGGCCCGCTCGTCCTTCTGGTGCTCGAGCTTCTCGTCTTCTGGTCGATCAATCCGGGCTTCTTGTCGCTCCAGAATATCAGCAACACGCTCGCCTTCACTGTCGAGCTCGGCCTCATCGCGCTGGCGATGACCTTGCTCATGACCTCGGGCGAGTTCGATCTCTCGGTCGGCTCGGTCTTCGGCTTCTCGGCCGTGCTGATGTGGACCTTGTTCAACAGCGGTGTCGTGCCGTTGGAAGTGGCCTTTCTCATCGCCTTGGGTGTCAGCCTGTTCATCGGTTTTGCCAATGGCTGGTTCGTCACCAGGCTCAACATCCCCTCCTTCCTCGTGACCTTGGGCATGCTGCTGGTGGTGCGCGGCACGGCACTTTATGTCACCGACGGTTTCCCGCAGCGGACCTGGAATGCCGAAGGCAACTGGCTCGCCGATCTCCTGGTCGGGAGCTTCTATATCGGCACCTTCCGCGTCTATATGTCGGTCTTCTGGTTCGCCCTTGCGGCAATCGCGACGCATTATCTCCTGACCGAGACCAAGGCCGGCAACTGGATCCAGGCCTCGGGCGGCAATCCCGGCGCCGCGCGCGCCCGCGGCGTCAATGTCAAGCGCACCAAGATCCTGCTGTTCATGTTCGCGTCCGCCATGTCGGCGCTGGCCGGCATCATCTCGTCGATCCGCACCTCGGCCGCCAATCCCAATAGCGGCACCGGCTATGAGCTCGAAGTCATCGCCATGGTCGTCATCGGCGGCACACTGTTGACCGGCGGCCGCGGCACGATCCTCGGAACCGTGCTCGGCATCTTCATCCTGCGCGTCATGCGCAACGGCATCGTGCTGGTCGGCGTGCCGGGCCTTGCCTACAATATCTTCATCGGCGCCATCATCCTCGGCATGATGGCGCTCCATTCATGGCTCGAACGCCGGCACAATGCGGGGACTTGAGCAGATGGAAGACGAACTCGTCCGCATGGAGCGGATCAACAAGTTCTATGGCCGCGTCCATGCCTTGCGCGATGTGAGCCTGAGAATCCTGCGGCGCGAGGTCGTGGGGCTCCTCGGCGACAATGGCGCCGGCAAGTCGACTTTGATCAAGGTCCTGTCGGGCGCCGTGCCGATGTCGGGCGGCGAGATCTATGTCAAGGGCCGCAAGGTCGAGATGAAGAGCACCACCGATGCCATCGCCAATGGCATCGAGACCATCTATCAGGATTCGGCCCTGGTGCCGCAGCTCTCGATCGCCCGCAACCTGTTCCTGGGACGCGAGCCGGTCAAAGGCCCGCGCTTCCTCAACCGGCTCGATCACGAAGCGATGAACGGCGTCGCCCGCGACCTGTTGAAGAAGGTCGGCATCACCAAGGAGATCCCGCCCGACACGCCGATCACCGCTCTGTCGGGCGGCGAGCGCCAGGCGGTAGCGATCGCGCGTGCCATGCAGTTCGACAGCGATCTCATCATATTGGACGAGCCGACCAACAATCTCGGTGTCGCCGAAACCCAGGGCGTGCTGCGCTTCGTGCGCGAGGCGCGCAATACCGGCCATTCCTGCATCTTCATCGCCCACAATATCCATCATGTCTTCCAGGTCGTCGACCGCATCATCGTCATGCGCGGCGGCCGGATCGTCGCCGACGACATCGATCCCAAGCAGACCAGCATCGAGGAGGTCGAGCGCGTCATCACCGGCGAAGCCATGATCGCGGCGGTCGAGCGCGCGAGCTAGACTACTTCCCTACTCCGGCTCGTATCCGGCGGCCGTGAATCCCAAAACTCGCTCCTCGGCTGAGGATCAGGGGCCGGTTGGTTTGACCGCTGCGACAACGCGCTTGATCGCCGTCATCAGAGAAGTCGTGCCGCGCCGGTGTTCGCTGTCGTTTTGGCGCATGAACAGGCCGTTTTCTATGCCCTCGAACATGCCGAGAAGTGCCTTCGCCACCTCGCCGGGCACGCCTTCCTCGGCAAGCAGTGCCGCGCGGCGTTCCGGCGGCACCGGCACCGGCGCCACCGGACGGCCGAGAATTTGCGCAAAGGCCGACGCCACATCGCCGGCGCTCCAGTCTTCCGGTCCGCTGAGCTCCACGATCCGCTTCCCGGTCCATTCCTCGCCCAGAAGGGTTGCCGCTGCGCGCCCGACATCGATCGTGCTCACCATCGGGATCTTCTGAGAAGGTTCGAGAAAGGTCGGCAGCACGCTTTCCGACAGGACGGTTTCCGCCGCCTCGCCCCAGGTCTCGACAAAATAGCCCGACCGCAGGAAGGCGGTCGCCGGCGCCACCCCGTCAAGCAGGGCCTCGAACCGGTTGAGGGTGGCAATGACGCCGGTGCCGGAGGCATGCTGCGCGCCGATGGACGACAGGATAACGGCCTTGGGCAGATGCGCCCGCCGTGCCGCATCGGCCAGCGCCGCGCCGAGTTCTTCCGTGCGCTGATAGGGATCGCCGCTCACCGGCGGCGGATTGAGAAGGAACGCTCCCGACGCACCTTTCAGCGCATCGGCCATCGCGTCCGAATCCTCGATGCGCGCGACGACCACCTCCGCGCCGAGTTCTGTCCATTTTTCACCCTGGTCCCTGCGGCGCAGGACGACGCGCACGGCCTTGCCGCGTTCAATGAGGGCGCGCGCTGCCTCGCCGCCGGCCCGTCCGTTTGCTCCAAGCACGACATACATGATGCTCTCCTTCAGTTGCTCGCTGGAGAACGGATAAGCCTGACATTTCCATGCGTCCAATGCATGGTATATATAGTCAGCATGCGCGAAATGGATTTACGCCGGATCGACCTCAACCTGCTGGTGGCGCTCGAGGCACTGCTGGAAGAGAAGAACGTCACACGGGCCGCCCACCGGCTCGGCATGAGCCAGCCGGCCGCGAGCCGGGCGCTCGGACGGTTGCGCGCGCTGTTGTCGGACGCGCTGCTGGTCGATGGGCCGGGCGGCTATGTCCTGAGCTCCCGCGCCGAAGAGCTGCGCCCGGCGCTGCGCCGGATACTGGCCGGTATCGGAGAAATGCTGGAAGCGAACGTGTTCGATCCCGCGACGGCGACGGGCCGGATCCGGCTTCTCATGCCCGATCTCCAGGCCGTGGCACTCGCGCCGCATTTGCTCGCCCGCCTCGCAGAGGAGGCCCCATCCCTCGATCTCGATATTGTCGCACCCGGCACGAACGGGATGGAAGCGCTGGAGCACGGTGACGCCGATGCGATGGTGGCGCTGATCGACGAAGCGCCGGCCGGCATCCACCGACGCCGCCTCTATGACGAAGAACTCGTAACGCTCATGCGGGCGCGCCACCCTGCGCTCGCCCGAAAGCTCACGCTCGACCGCTTTCTGGCGCTCGAGCATATCGTGGTGAGCGTCACCGGCGTCGGGCCTGCGCCTGTCGATGAGGTGCTGGCGCGAATGGGGCGAACGCGACGGGTGAAGCTGCGCGTGCCGAACTTCTTCGCCGCCGTCGAGATCGCCGCTCGCTCCGACCTCGTCATGACCCTGCCGGCAAGCCTGGCGCGCGCCGCCGCCAATATGAGGCGCTTCGTATCCTTGCCGCCGCCCCTCGATCTTGCGAGCTTCACCATGAGCCTCGCCTGGCACGCACGCCAGCAGGATGCGCCGAGGCACATCTGGTTGAGACGCGCCATTGTCGCGGCGGCGATGGATATGTCAGCGTAATCGAAGCTGGAAGCTGAGGCTGCAAATCGGTCTCATCCAGATCTATCTATTGACATTGCGGGCCAAAACGGAGGATTTGGGAAATACAAGGCTGGCAACCTGCGTCTATTCGCTTCACGATCAGTCAATCACATCACGCCAGAATGTCCGCCCGAAAACTGGAAGACCTCTTTTTCAAGACGAGAAATTCCCTGCTCCGCGTCATGCTGAACCACCAACGCCTTGAAATGATTGGAGGCGAAAAGTTTTTCGCAAAAATTCCCTGATAATCCCTGATAATCCCTGATATTCGCTGTTCTTGGACCGGGAGGGCCTTAGAGTCCGCCCGAACGCAAGAGCGGCGGAAGCCGGTTGCTCGACCAGGAGCTGAGGCGCGCTTCGATCCATTGCCCGATGGCGAGAAGCTCGGGCTCGGCGTCCTTGCGGCCGATAAGCTGGACGCCGATCGGCAGGCCGTCGCGCGAGAAGCCGGCGGGCAGCGCCAAGGCCGGATGGCCGGTGACGTTGCACAGCATGCGCACCGAGGCTTCCGACAAGGCGTCGAGCGCCTGGGCATCGTCCATCCGGCACGGCGGCAAGCCGCTGACCGCCGTCATCAGGCAATCGACGCCCGTCAAGGCATCATCGACAAGGGCCGCAAGATCGTTCCGCAATTTCTGGGCGGTGAGATAATCATCCATGTCGAGAAAGGCGCCGGTCAGCAGCATCGATCGCAACGCCGCGCCATAGAGCTCGGGCGCCTCGATGAGCCGCATACGGTGGATGGCGAGCGCTTCGACATGGAGCGTCACCCAGCCCACGGTGTTGATCTTGGCGAGCGGCGCCACTTGGCGCTCGACCAAGGCGCAGCCTTGCTCCGTCAGCTCGGCGATGGCTCTGTCGATGACCGCGGCGACATCAGGAGAAGGCGTCTGATCGCTTCGCCATAGATGATCGAGGAGACCGATGCGCGGCGGCCTGCCCGGTCGGGAGGGTGGCGCGCCGCTGAGACATTCGAAGGCAAGCGCCGCATCGCCGACGGTGCGCGTCATGGGGCCGACCGTGTCCATGCTGGGGGCCAGCGGAAACGTGCCGGCGGTCGAAAGCCTGCCGAAGCCGGGCTTCAGTCCGACGACGCCATTCATCATGGCGGGACTGCGGATCGACCCGCCGGTGTCGGTGCCGACGGCAAGCGGCACCATCCGCGCCGCAAGCGCGGCCCCGCAGCCGCTCGAGCTCGAGCCCGGCGTGAAAGCCGGATTCCAGGGATTGCGTGCCGCGGGCCAAGGGTCGTCTTCGCCGGGCTCGCCCAGCCCATATTCATGCAGGGCTAGCTTGCCGAGCGGAATGGCGCCCGCCGCGACCAGCCTCTCGACCACGACCGCATGGCGCAGGGCCGCTGTCCTGTCGCCCGCCCGCGAATGGCACGTCGTCGGCAGGCCTTCGATGTCGATATTGTCCTTGACCGCGAAGGGAATGCCGAAGAGCGGGGGCAATCCTTCACGCCGCCAAGCGCTGCGGCAGGCCTTGGCCATCGACCGCGCTTTGTCGCCATCGACCCGGAGAAAGGCATGGACGGCCGGATCATGGGCGTCGATCTGCGCCAGTAGCGCATCGACATAGTCGACCGGATCGAGCTCTCCCGAAGCGATGGCGTCGCGCGCCTCGATCAAGGAGAGAAGCGCCGGCGTCGTCATGGTCTGGTGCGCTCGCTCGAAACCTCTTCGAGGGCAGCCCGCAATTTCATCGCGCGCCGGCGCGCCTCATCGAGGTCCTTCGCATATGGCTCGGCGAGCTTCGCCACGAGGTCGGCGTCCGGTGATGTCATTGTCAGTAGGACGAGGTGCCGGCGCCGGCGAGGTCGTGCTTCTCATCGCCCTTGATCGGCGGATTGAACACGCTCACCAGCCGCATGTCGGTCCAGGCCCGCAAGCGATGCGGATCATGCTGGTCGAGCGCATAGAGCGTGCCGCGCCTGATCTCATGCTTGCGCCCTTGCGTGTCCTCGATCTCGCCTTCCCCTTCGATGCAATAGCAGGCTTCGAGATGATGACGATACTGGATGAAGATGTCGGTGCCGGCGAGGATCAGCGTCTCGGTGAAGGCGAAGCCCATGCCGTCCTTCTCGATGAGGAAACGGCGGCTCTGGCCGTTGCCCCAATTGACATCCCGTTCCGTGCCCGCGATCTCGCGCAACGTCCTGACGATCATCCGTCCCTCCTATTTGACTTGGTTAGAGCAATCCCAGCGGGGATCGCGCTCATGACGGATGAAAGGCGAATGGACCGGCGCCCCCGGCCGCAACTGGCGCAAGGTGTCATAATCCTCATCCGGATTGTAGGGGACGAGCGGACGCTCATCCAAGGATCGAAGGACTCGGGCGTAATCGCGCTCATAGCCGGCGATCATCGCCTGATAATCCGCAAGCTCGTCGGGCCCGACGCCGCCCCGTATGCCATGCATGATGAAGGGCCTCAGGACATCGAAGCCGACATAGCGAAAAGCATAGAGGCTCGGCCACAATATGAGCTCGGTCTCGCCTTCCTGGCCGTTATAGGCGCAGGCCCGCGCCGAGGCGCCCGCCGTGGTCGAGGCGAGGAATCTCTTGCCCCGGCAATGGCCGGTATCGTGGCGGCGCCCGCCCGAATACATGCCGCCATAGATGAAGACGCGGTCGATCCAGCCTTTGAGGATGGCGGGCAAGCCGAACCACCACAGCGGAAACTGGGCGATGACCAGATCCGCCCACATCAGATCCTCGATCTGGCGCGTCACATCGGGCGGCGTCGCGCCATCCTCATGCGCCCAGCGCTGCTCGCTCTGCACATCGAAGCGGTCGGCCTTGCGCCGCTTCCGATAGTGGCGCGGATGCTCGACCGGATCGAGCGCGATGGCGGCGAGATCGGTCAGCCGCACTTCCGCCCCTTGCTGCTCGAGGATGTCTTTGGCAAATCGAGCGAGGTGATGATTGTAGGATTGCTGCTCGGGATGGGCGACGATGATGAGCGCCTTCACCATTTCTTCTTCCCCAGCATGCGCTGCGAGATCAGTATGGCGATCTGCTGCTCGGCTTCGAAAGCGAATGTGCAGGAGGACTCGGCCATATCGAGAAGGTCCTCGGGCGTGTCGGCGCGCAGGCAGTGGACGCCCATGGCATGGAGCGATGTCCCCGTCGCGCGTCCCATCGGCACCTGCCAGGGATTGAACTCGGCCCATTCGCCGCGCATCGTCACCAGCATCAGGAGCGGGAAGCGCGACATCGCGGCCAGCGACAGCATATTGATGCAGTTGCCGACGCCGCTCGACTGCATGAGGAGCACGCTGCGCTGGCCGCCAAGCCAGGCGCCGGCGGTGAGCCCGATGCCCTCCTCCTCGGTGGTGAGCACCGTCGATATGACATCGGGATCGGCCAGGAAGAGCTCGATGAGCTTCGAATGACCGGCGTCGGGCACATAGGCCATTTGCCGGATATTCGCCTGCTTCAGGATCTGGTGGAGTCTGGCGGGCCAGTTCTCGATGGCGGCGTCCGTCACGTGCGTTTCCTTCCCCTGTGTTCCGTCTCAGATAAGGCAACTGCCCCAAAAGGATGACTGCCGGTTTTTGTGATCAGCTATAAAGCGGGGCGAGAGCTTCCTCACCAGGAGGCGGAAGCCGTCATGCCGATGGGCACCGTTTCCGAGCCGGTCCAGCATTCGAGCGCGCCATCCCGCAAAGGCGCGGAGCGGACTCGGAAGGGCTGGCGATGCGTCAGAGGCGCCATGCCGCGATAGGAAAGCCGGCGGGGCGCGCGCCCGGCAATCGCCGCCGCATGATAGAGCAGCAAGGTCGCCTGGAGCGGGCCATGCACCACGAGCCCCGCATAGCCCTCTTCGCGCATCGCATATTCGACATCGTAGTGAATGCGATGGCTGTTGAAGGTGAGCGCCGAATAACGGAACAAAAGGACGGGTGAAGGATCGATCACCGTTTCTGCGACATGTGCCTCGGCAGCTGCTTCCGGCGTCGCCGCTTCGCCGCTTGGCTTGTCGCGATAGACGATATCGTGACGCTCGCGGATGCATGTCGAGCCATGGGCGCTGAACTCATGGACGACGGTCACGAAGCACAATGGCCCGGAGCGGCCCCTCTTGAGCGCGACATCCGCGATGCGCGACCGGCGCATGACGGTATCGCCGACCCGCAAGGGCGCCAGCAATTCGAGCTCGCCGCCCGCCCACATGCGGCGCGGCAAAGGCACCGGCGGCAGGAAATCGCCTCGCTTCGGATGCCCGTCGACATCGGCCTCGGCGAGCGTCGACAGGCGCGGCGCCAGGCACCAATGGAAGGCGAGCGGCGCCGGATCGCCCTTCTGCGGGAGGGAGAGATCGCCGCCGATCGTCGCTCTGAACGCGCGGACCCGTTCGACGGTAATCTCGTCTTCGGCACTTTCCGTTCGCCCGACCCAGGCCTGCAAAGAATCGACGTCGATCGCGGTGGTCATGACGGCACGGCCATGGCGGAGAATTCCCGCCGGATCGCGTCGCTGTGCTCGCCGAGCGCCGGCACTTTGGCCCGAGCGACATCGGGATGAAGCGGCGGTGCCGCGAGTTCGAAGGATCCGCCCGGAACCTCGCTCGCCGTGCGGCGCAAGGCCGGATGGGTGGCGAGATCGGCGACCGTCGACACCTTGCCCCAGGCGAGCTGCGCCTGCTCGAGCCTTTGGATCGCTTCGGCGGTCGAGAGCCTGGCGAAGATGGGCCTGATCTCCGCATCGAGCTCGATGCGGTGGATGAGGCGGGAGGGATTGTCGCGGAAGCGGATGTCGTCGACGAGCTCGGGCCGGTCGAGGACCGCGCAGCACAATCGCGACCATTCGCCGGCATTCTGGGCGACGATCACCACGGCCCCGTCGCGGCAGGCGACGAGCCCATAAGGATAGATCGCGGCATGCGACAGCCCGACGCGCGGCGTCGCCCGCCCGGCATAGTCGTGATGCAGCAAGGGCACGTTCATCCAGTCGGCGAGTCCGTCGAACATGGCCATCTCGATCGCCGCACCCTCGCCGGTGCGCTCGCGCCGGAACAACGCTTCGACGATCGCGGCATGGGCATTCATGCCGGTGCTGATATCGGCCACCGACGCGCCGACCTTGGCCGGCGCGTCGGGCGCTCCGGTCACGGCGCAGAGGCCCGACTCGGCCTGGACCAGCATGTCATAGGCGCGCATGCCGGCATATGCCGTGTCCTGGCCGTAGCCCACGATGTCGAGCGCCACCAGGCGGGGAAAGCGCTTGACCAGGTCCTTCGAGCCGAGGCCGAGCCGCCGCGTGGCACCGGGCGCCAGATTCTGGACGAAGACATCGGCCTTGGCCAGCATCGCCTCGAGCAGGATCTTGTCCTTCTCAGCCTTGATATCGAGCACCAGGCTTTCCTTGCCGCGATTGAGCCAGGCGAAATAGGCGCTGGTGCCCTGGACGGTCGCATCATAGTGGCGCGCAGTGTCGCCCTCCTCGCGCTCGATCTTGATGACGCGGGCGCCCGCATCGGCAAGCCGCACGGTGCACATCGGCGCCGCGACCGCCTGTTCGAGGGCGACGACGAGAAGGCCTGCGAGCGGACGGGTCATGAGAGCCTCAATAGGAGCGCGGAAGGCCAAGCACATGCTCGGCGAGATAGCCCAGGATCAGATTGGTCGAGATCGGCGCCACCTGATAGAGCCTCGTCTCGCGGAACTTGCGCTCGATGTCGAATTCCTCGGCGAAGCCGAAGCCGCCATGGGTCTGGACGCAGACATTGGCCGCTTCCCAGGCGGCATCGGCGGCGAGCATCTTCGCCATGTTCGCTTCGGCACCACAGTCCTTGTTCGCCTCGAACAGCGACGCGGCTTTATAGACCATGAGCTCGGCGGCGCGCATGCCGGCATAGGCCTTGGCGATCGGGAACTGGATGCCCTGGTTCTGGCCGATCGGCCGGCCGAAGACGACACGCTCCTTGGCATAGGCGGAAGCCTTGTCGATGAACCATTTGGCATCGCCGATACATTCGGCGGCGATCAGGATGCGCTCGGCATTCATGCCGGAAAGGATGTAGCGGAAGCCCTTGCCCTCTTCGCCGATGAGATTCTTGGCCGACACCTTGAGCCCGTCGAAGAACACTTCCGTGGTCGAATGGTTCATCATCGTGCGGATCGGCCGGATGCTGAGGCCGTGGCCCAGCGCATCGCGCATGTCGACGATGAAGACGGAGAGCCCGTCGGTGCGCTTGACTACTTCCTCGCGCGGCGTCGTGCGCGCCAAGAGCAGCATGAGGTCGGAATGCTCGGCGCGCGAGGTCCATACTTTCTGGCCACTGACGACATAGTGGTCGCCCTCGTGCTTGGCGAAGGTGCGGATCGATGTCGTGTCGGTGCCGCTTGCGGGCTCGGTGACGCCGAAGGCCTGCAGGCGCAATTCGCCCGAGGCGATGCGCGGCAGATATTCGCGCTTCTGCGCCTCGCCGCCGTGATTGAGCAAAGTGCCCATGATGTACATTTGCGCATGCGAGGCAGCCCCGTTGCAGCCATTGCGCTGGATCTCCTCGAGGATGACGGCGGCGGCCGAAAGCGGCAGTCCCGATCCGCCATAGGCCTCGGGGATCAGCGCCGAGAGCCAGCCGGCCTCGGTCAGCGCCTGAACGAACTCCGCCGGATATGTCCGGTCGCGATCGCATTGGCGCCAATAGTCGCCGGGAAATCGCAGGCAGAGCTTGCGGATCTCTTCCCTGATCTCGCGATGCGACGTTACTTCTTCGCTGTCCATTGAAGCTCCTGAGATTCGCTCCTCGGTTTTTTACGCGGCGCCACGAAATAACACCAAGACATAGAGGTTCGATGAGATATAGCGAGTTTCTATGCCTTGTCGCTCAGCAAGTGCCCTGCCCAGACGCCGCTCGAGACGAGATCGCCGACCACGGCGCCGATGCTTTCACCGGCAAATCGGGTGAGCCGGCTGATCGGACGGTCGCCCGGATAAGCGAGGATCAGGCGGCGCGTCGGGGTCGGATCGACGAGAGGGGCGGCCTTGAGCCGGCCCGCGGCGATATCTTCGTGAATGGGCGCCAAAGGCAGGATCGTCAGGCCGAAGCCCGTCTTCACCAGGTCCTTGAGCGTCGAAAGCGAGTCGGCCTCGAGGGCGACGCAGAAGGAGATGCCCGCCTCCTCGGCGCAGCGGTCGACAATGGCGCGAAGCCCATGCCTCGCGCTCGGCAGCAGCATCTTCTCGCCGGCGAGCTTCTGGAACGGCACGGCCCGGATCTGGACCAGGTCCGCTTCGGCGGGCCCGATCAGGAACAGGTTTTCGAGGAGAAGCGGCTTGATCTTGAGGGTTCGCGAGGGTTGCGGGTCATAGAGCACAGCGACATCGACCTCGCCGCGCTGCAGCCAGTCGAGGAGATAGCCGGTGAAAGCCGGCACGAAACGCGGCACCACTTGCGGATGCTTGTCGCGGAACAGCCGGGCGAGCGGAGCGGTGATGATCTCGGCGACGGTCGGCGGCATGCCGATGGCGACGGTGCCTTGCAGCGACGCATTGAGATCGGCGACCGAGGCGCGGATCTGCTCCATCTCGCCGAGGACTCTCAGCGCATGCGCCAGCACCTCGCGGCCGATATCGGTGATCACCATGCCGCGGCCGTGGCGGTCGAAGAGCCGCGCCCCCAATTCCTCCTCGAGCAGGCGGATCTGCCGGCTGAGCGCCGGCTGGGCGATATGGAGCCGGTCGGAGGCTTTGCTCAGGCTTCCGAGCTCCGCCACATGCACCAGGGTGCGCAATTGGCCGACATCCATCCGATTATTCGCTTTTTGCGATAGCTGCTCACGCAATATACGATTTATTCTATCGCCGGCAATGGACTAGGGGATGAGTCAAAGGGAGAAGGCAGATGACATCGGAGATGAACCGGCGCGAGGCCGTCAAGGCGCTGCTCGACTATCGCGACAAGCTTCTCGTCGTCACCGGCCTCGGCTCGCCGAGCTATGACGTCCATGCCTGCGGCGATGCGGAGAGCAACTTCTATCTGTGGGGCGCCATGGGATCGGCCGCGCTTGTCGGCCTCGGCCTCGCCCAGGCGCAGCCCAAGCGGCGCGTGCTCGTCATCACCGGCGATGGCGAGCAGCTCATGGGCCTGGGCGGCCTCGCGACGATAGGCGCCGCTGCGCCGAAGAACCTCACCATTGCCGTCATCGACAATGGCCATTTCGGCGAGACCGGCATGCAATTGAGCCACACCGGCAAGGGCCTGAGCCTCGCCAAGGTCGCTACTGCCTGCGGATTCGCCGAAGTCGAGGAAGTGTGCGATATCAAAAACGTCAGGCGCATCCGCAAGAGATTGCATGAGACCATGGTGGGACCGCGCTTCATCGTCCTGAAGGTCAAGCCCGAAAACCTGCCGCGCTCGCTGCCGCCGCGCGATGCCGTCCATGTGAAGAACAGGTTCCGCGCCGCCCTCGGCTTCCCGACCATTTGAAGGTTTGCGCATGGCGACTCTCGAACGCTTCCACAATATCGTCGATGGCGGGAAGGCCACGGCCGCCAGCGGCCGCTGGTTTCCCTCCTACAATCCGTTCACGGGCGAGGCCTGGGCGGAAATCCCGCATGGCGATGCGACCGATGTCGATCGAGCCGTCATCGCCGCCGATCGCGCCTTCACCGGCGGCGACTGGCCGAAGCTCACCGCCTCGGCGCGCGGCAAGCTGCTGCATCGCTTCGCCGATCTCGTGCTGAGCGAAGCGGAACGCCTGGCCCGGATCGAGACGCGCGACAATGGCAAGCTCTTCGCCGAAATGTCGGGCCAGCTCCGCTATATCCCGGAATGGTTCCACTATTTCGGCGGCCTCGCCGACAAGATCGAAGGCGCGGTCTTGCCGATGGACAAGCCCAACATGTTCGCCTTCACCCGCCGCGAGCCGCTGGGCGTGGTCGCGGCGATCACGCCGTGGAATTCGCCGCTCCTGCTCCTCGCCTGGAAGCTGGCGCCGGCGCTCGCCGCCGGCAACACCGTCGTCATCAAGCCATCCGAATTTGCTTCCGCCTCGACGCTCGCTTTTGCCGAGCTCTTCGCCAAAGCGGGTTTCCCGAAGGGAGTCGTCAACACGGTGACGGGCTATGGCTCGGAGATCGGACAATCCCTCACCGAGCATCCGCTCATCGCCAAGATCGCCTTCACCGGCGGCGATGCGACCGGCGCGCAAGTGGGTGCGGCCGCTACGCGCCATTTGAAGCATGTCACTTTGGAGCTCGGCGGCAAGTCGCCCAATATCGTCTTCGCCGACGCCCGGCTCGACAATGCGGTGAAGGGCGCCGTTGCCGGCATCTTCGCCGCTTCCGGCCAGACCTGCATCGCGGGCTCGCGCCTTCTGGTCGAGCGTAGCATCCATGACGACTTCGTCGACCGTCTCCTCGCCTTGGCGCGCCAGGCCAAGCTTGGCGATCCCGCCGAGGCCGAAACCCAGGTCGGACCGATCACCACCGAAGCGCAGCTCAAGAAGGTCCTTTCTTACATCGATATTGCCAAGGCCGAAGGCGCGAAGCTCATGCTCGGCGGCAAGCGCCCCGAGGTGCCCCATCTGGCGCAAGGCTGGTTCGTCGAGCCCACGATCTTCGCCGGCGTCGACAACCGCATGCGCATCGCGCGCGAGGAGGTCTTCGGGCCGGTGCTCAGCATCATCCCCTTCAGCGATGAGGACGAAGCGGTGAGCATCGCCAATGACAATGCCTATGGGCTCGCCGCCGGCGTGTGGACGGAGAATGCGCGGCGCGCTTTGCGCATGGCGGAGCGCATCCGCGCCGGCACGGTATGGATCAACACCTATCGCGCGGTGAGCTATCTCGCTCCCTTTGGCGGCATGAAGCGCTCAGGGTTGGGGCGCGAGAGCGGCATGCGCGCGATCGATGAATATCTGCAAACCAAGTCGGTCTGGATGAACCTTGCCGAAGACTTCCCCAATCCCTTCGTCCTGCGCTGAGCCTCAAGCTTTTCGCCGCGTGACCATCGGCTTCGTGCCTTCATAGCGCAGGCGCTTGCACATGAGGGCAAAGCCGTCGAGATTGTCGATGATGCGGCCGAAGATGCAGGCCTGGTTCGGATGCTGGAGGCCTTCCTTCGTGTAGATCGTCGTCGGGAAATTCACGCAGGCGTTCCGCCCATAGGCGATCGTCACTTCCTCGATATAAGGATCCCAGATCATGTCGCCGGGCGCCAGCTGCTGGAAGCGGTTCTCGAGCTCATAGCCCAGCTTGTCGAGCATGGGTACCCGGTCGAGATAGAAGGCGGCGTGCCCGAACCAGGCGCAGTGGATCATGTTGCCGCCATAGGGCAAGAGCTCCCAGAAGGCCTGGCAGGTCTTGGGCGCCAGATGGTCGAGCAGCACGGCGCCGAAGATGTCGCCGCCCATTTCGAGCTCGAGCCGCCGGGCGTCGGGCGGGATGGCATGCGGGATCTCGAAGCGGTCATACCACCAGCCGTCCCACATTTCGCGCTGGGCCGCCTTGTCATTCGGATCCATGCCGACGTCTTTGCGCTCACTCATCTGGTGCTCCTGAGCATTGGTTGAACGTCTGCATCTGGCTCCGGAAATGGATTTATTGAAACGACCATTTCTTGCTAGACTGACAATACCATTATGACCAAGCCGACGCACCGCATGGCGCTTCCCGGGCTCGTCCTCGCCCCAAGATCGCGAGCACCTTTGCACCTGCAGATCTACCGCCATCTGCGCCAGGCGGTTCTCACCGGTACGCTGAAGCCCGGCAGCCGCCTGCCGTCGACCCGCAGCCTGGCGGAGGATCTCGGCGTCTCGCGCACCACCGTGCTTGCGGCCTATGACCAGCTTCTTTCCGAAGGCTATGTCGAAGGCCGGATCGGCGCCGGCACGCGCGTCGTGCGTCATCTGCCCGATGGGTTGTCGGGGGCGCCGGCACGGCGTCGCCCGCCTGCCGTTCCAGCCTTGATCGCCAATGACGGTTTGGGCGATCACCCGAGCATCTTCGGCCCGGAGTTCCGTCTCCCGACCAAAGACTGGAAGGCCTGTTTCAGGCTTGCTCTGCCGGCCCTCGATCTCGTGCCCTTCAAGATCTGGGCGCGGCTCGTCGGCAAGCATGTCCGCCGCGCGGCGCGCGAGACGGTTGACTACCATGACGCGTTGGGCCTACCCCGCCTCAGACGGGCGATTGCCGCGCATATCGCGGTGTCGCGCGGCATCGCTTGCGCGCCCGAGCAGATCCTCATTTGCGCCGGCGCCCAGGCGGCTATCGACCTTGTGGCCCGCGCTTTGCTCAAGCCGGGCGACCGTGCCCTCGTCGAAGACCCGTGCCATCTGGGCTTTGCCGGGGTCATCCATGCCGCAAGCGCGATTCTCGTCAGGCGGCCCGTCGACGCCACAGGGATGCGGGTTCCCCGGCAAAGCTCTGCGCCGGCACGTCTCGCCTTCGTGACGCCCTCCAACCAATTTCCGCTCGCCGTCACCATGAGCCTCGCGCGGCGGCTCGAGCTTCTGGACTGGGCCCAAAGAGAGAAAGCCTGGATCGTGGAAGACGACTATGACAGCGAGTTCCGCTTCGACGGCCGCCCTGTCCCTGCCCTTCTCTCCCTCGACCAGCAGGCGCGCGTCATCTATGTCGGCAGTTTCAGCAAGTCGCTCTATCCGGGCCTCAGGCTCGGCTTCCTGGTGCTCCCCGACAGTCTCGTCGACCGCTTCGTCGAACGGCGCCGCTTCATCGATTTCCATCCGCCGATGCTGCTTCAGGCGGCGCTCGCCGATTTCATCGAGGACGGCCATTTCGCCCGCCATATTCGCCGCATGCGCAAGGCCTATGGCGAGCGCGCCGCGGCGCTCGAGCATCACTTCGGGAAACAGGCCGCGGGGCTGATGCGGCTCATGAAGCCCGCAGCCGGCATGCACGCCATTGCCTGGCTCCCGCCCGGCGCCGATGATGCGGCCGTGGCGCGTCTCGCCGCGCAAAGGGGCATCGAGGCCCGCGCCCTCTCCTTCTATGGCCGCCGCAGGCAGGAACCGGGCTTGGTCCTGGGCTTCGGGACCGTGACGCCGGCCGAGATCGTCAAGGGGGTCATGTCCCTGACCCGGATCAGCGCCGAGGCCGTAGGCAAGTCAGGGCGGTAACCGTTAACGGCGACGATCTTCTTTCGTCACAATGTTTTTGTTACAGTGTGGCCACAGCGGCAGAGGGCGCCGGGCCAAGGCGCCTTCGGAAAATGGAGGTCCCCCATATGTTTATTGCCCGTCTCACGGCCCTTGCCGGCATTGCCCTGGCAGCGGCGGCCTTCGCGGTCACGCCCGCCGAGGCCCTCACCACGAAGGAATGCAGCGCCAAATATCAGGCGGCCAAGGAGGCCGGCACGCTTGGCGACATGAAATGGAACGACTTCCGCAAGACGCAATGTGCTGCGGCTGCAACGGATGACGATGACGCCGACCAAGCGACGACGAAGACCAAGACAAAGGCTGCGACCAAGGCCGACGATGATGACGATGCCAAGGGCCTGACCTCCAAGCAGTGCAGCGCCAAGTACCAGGCGGCCAAGGAGGCGGGCACCCTCGGCGACATGAAGTGGAACGACTTCCGTAAAGCGCAGTGCGGTCCGGGCGCCTCGGCCGAGATCGAGAAGCCGGCCAAGAAGAAGGCCGCCGCCAAGAAGGATGACGACGATGACGACGCCAAGGGCCTGACCTCGAAACAGTGCAGCGCCAAATACCAGGCGGCCAAGGAAGCCGGTACCCTCGGCGACATGAAGTGGAACGACTTCCGTAAAGCGCAGTGCGGCCCCGGCGCCACGGCCGAGATCGACACCAAGGCCAAGACCAAGAAGGCGGCCTCGACGTCGGATGACGACGACGCCGCAAAAGGCCTGTCGATGAAGGACTGCAGCGCCAAGTATCAGGCGGCGAAGACAGCGGGCACGCTGGGCGATGCCAAGTGGAACGACTTCCGCAAGGCCGAATGCGGCCCCGGCGCCACCGCTGACAGCGACTCGAAGGCCAAGAAGAAGACGGCGGCCAAGTCGGACGACGATGACGACGCCAAGGGCCTGTCGATGAAGGACTGCAGCGCCAAGTACCAGGCGGCCAAGGAGGCGGACGCGCTCGGCGACATGAAGTGGAACGACTTCCGCAAGGCCGAATGCGGCCCGGGCTCGTCCATGGAGGTCCAGTCGAAGAAGTCCACCAAGGCGGTCGCCAAGGCCGACACGTCGGGCGGCGGCCTGACGATGAAGGAATGCAGCGCCAAATATCAGCAAGCCAAGGCTGACGGCAAGCTGGGCGACCTCAAGTGGAATTCGTTCCGCAAGGCCAAGTGCAGCGCCGATGCAGCGGATGACGAGACCGTCCCGGCGCCGGACGAAGCGAGCTACACCAATGAGCCGGAGGCACCGACCGTCACCGTACCGCGCGGCGTCAAATTCCCGCGCGGCATTTCGAGCAAATACTCCAACGAGTCGGAAGGCAAGGCGCGCATGCACACCTGCCTCGATCAGTATTATGCCAACAAGGAGAACGATGCCTTGGGCGGCCTGAAATGGATCCAGAAGGGCGGCGGCTATTACAGCCTGTGCAATGCCAGGCTTAAAGCCGGCGCGTAAGCCGTCCCTTTCGACCCCTGAATAGTTAAGCGCCGCTCCGATCTATGGGGCGGCGCTTTCATTTCCGCTCAATCATACTGCAGCTGCTCTTCCCATCGCGTGCGCGCCGATAGGCAGCACTTTCGTTAGGGAACCGGCGGTCGTTTTCCCGTGCCAGCTTGCCGGCAGGAACAAGTTTCTTCCTCGCGACCATGACTCTTACCCGCGCAGGTAAAAAACAGCTCCGCCTTCAACGGCAGCCTCGCGGATTGGTTCCTAGCGCTCGGGCAGCGGAATGAACTCCGTCTCTTCCGGCACCGGGCCGAAGCGTCCGGTCTTCCAGTCCTCCTTGGCCGCCTCGATGCGCTCCTTGCGCGATGACACGAAGTTCCACCAGATGTGGCGCGGGCCTTCGAGCGCGGTGCCGCCCAAGAACATCATCCGCGTCTTCGTGACGGCCTTGATGGTGATCCGGTCGCCCGGCCGGAAGATCAGCATTTGCGGCGCTGCGAATCTGTCGCCGGCGATATCGACCTCGCCTTCGACCAGATAGACGGCACGCTCCTCGTAAGTGGGATCGAGCGGCACGGAAACACCGGCATCGGCCGCGACCTCGACATAGAACCAGTCCGACACCATGTCGACCGACGCCTTGGCGCCGAAGGCTTCACCGGCGATGATGCGCGCCCTGAGCCCCGTCTCTTCCACCACCGGGAGGACGGCCGCATCGAAATGCTGGAACGAGGGGGCGATCTCTTCCTTGTCGGCGGGGAGCGCGATCCAGCTTTGCAGGCCGAGCATGTGCTGCCCCGTCTTGCGCGGCACATCGGGCGTGCGCTCCGAATGGGCGATGCCGCGGCCCGCCGTCATGAGGTTCATGGCGCCCGGCACGATCTCCTGGATATTGCCCTCACTGTCGCGATGCAGGATCGAACCGTCGAAGAGATAGGTGACGGTGGCAAGCCCGATATGGGGATGGGGCCTTACATCCATCCCGTGCCCGGCGATGAACTGCACCGGTCCGAAATGGTCGAAGAAGATGAACGGCCCCACCATTTGCCGCTTTCCATGCGGCAGGGCGCGGCGCACTTGGAAGCCGTCGCCGAGATCACGCACGCGCGGCACGATCACGAGATCGAGCGCATCGCAGGATTTCACGTCGCCCAGAATGGGATCTTTTGTCGGAAGCCAGCTCATGAAACTCTCCACTCACAGACAGACGCGCTCGCGGCACCGCCGCGAACGCACTCAGTTGATGTGGAGCAAGATTAGGACAGTTTGCGCTTGCGGCAAATATCGTAAGTTTGCTGCCAGGGTCGCAGCCGCTCGAAGGCGGCACTTACCGCAAGGACATCTGTGTCGGCATAACGCTTGCCGATGATCTGCATGCCGACGGGAAGTCCCTTGGCGAGTCCCGCCGGGATGGAGGCCGCCGGATTGCCGGTGAAATTGATCGGGAAGGTGAGGCACCACCCGATGAGCCGGTTGACCTCTTCGCCGGCGACCGTCTTGGGCCCGAGCGTATTGCCGTCCTTGGCATTCTCGACCGGCAGGCAGGCGAGCGTCGGCGAGATGAGGATGTCATGCTCGGCGAAGACGCCGCGCACCGCATCATAGATTTCGGTGCGCACCGACTGCGCCTCGTGCATCTCGGCCGGCGTGATGTTTTCGTAGCGGTCATACCAATAGAGATATTCGGGCGGCAGGTCGTCGCGATGCTTGCCGATGAGGTCATAGCCCGCGGCCTTCATGCCGATCACGCCCGCGACATTGAGCGGCATGATGATCTTGCACCAGAGATCGGCGAGCTCCATATGCGAGCGCTTGATGCCGAGCTTGACGTCCGTCACGGTGGCGCCCGCCTCGCGGAGGGCATCGACCGCCTTGCGCACCGTCTCGGCGACCTCGGGCTCGACCGGGAACACGTCGAAATTCGGACTATAGGCGATCTTCATGCCCTTGATCGGACGATCGAGGGCGCCGAGGAAATCGACCTCCTCATCGAGCGCGTAAGGATCGCGCGCGTCATAGCCGGCAAGCACCGAGAGCGCCAGGGCGGCATCGCGCACATTGCGGGTGATCGGGCCTTCGTGGATGAAAGGCGTTTCCGCCGAGAAGGCATTGGGCCTCGTCCACAACGGCAAGCGGCCGAAAGCGGCCTTGTAGCCATAGACGCCGCACCAGGATGAGGGAATGCGGATCGAGCCGCCGCCATCGGTGCCTTCGGCCAGCGGAAACAGTCCGTCAGCGACGGCCGCGGCGCTGCCGCCCGACGAGCCGCCGGGATTACGCTTGGTGTCGAAGGGATTGCCGGTCGGGCCGAAGAGATAATTGTCGGTGACGCCGCGGAATCCCATGATCGGGCTGTTGGTCTTGCCGATGATAATCGCCCCGCCGCGCTGCTCGATCCTCTCGGAGAAAGGACACAGATAATCCGGCTTGAAGTCCTTCAGCGCCCTGATGCCGCCGAGCGTCGCGGGCCAGCCCGGCTTGAAGTCGAACAGGTCCTTGATCGCGATCGGCACGCCATGCAGAGGCCCGAGCTTCTTGCCGGCCATGACCGCGGCTTCCGCCGCCTTCGCGGCCTTGCGGCCCTCTTCCGGCGCCATATGGACGACGGCATTGAGGCTCGGATTACGTTCCGCGACGCGCTTGATGAAATAGTCGACCACCTCGACCGGTGACAGTTTCTTGGCCTTGATCGCATCGGCAATGCTGCCGGCGGACGCAAATGAAAGATCATCGCCCGTCATGTTTCCTCCCGAGAATTGACCCTTTCTAGGACAGCAATCTTAACCGCTGCCGTGCGTTTGACACCAGAACTATGTGCATATCTGACATACTCCCGAGGACCTTGGCCCATTCCGGGAAAGAGTGGTCCAGTGCGAAATGCTGTTTTTGGTGCTGTTCCGACGCCGCGCAGCCCTGCATCGTGAATGATCGATAAAAACGGAGAGCAAATGATCGATCTCTATTACTGCGGCACACCCAACGGCCTGAAGATGAAGGTGTTTTTCGAGGAGACGGGGCTTCCCCACCGGATCATTCCCGTCGACCTCGGCAAGGGCGATCAGTTCAAGCCGGAATTCTTGAGGATTTCGCCCAACAACAAGATCCCCGCCATGGTCGATCACGATCCCGTAGATGGCGGCGAGCCGATCGCGCTTTTCGAATCGGGCGCCATGCTGCTCTATCTCGCCGACAAGATCGGCCGTTTCCTGTCGCGCGATCTCAGAGGCCGCAACGAGGTGATCAAATGGCTGTTCTGGCAAGTGGGCGGCCTCGGTCCCATGGCCGGGCAGATCGGCCATTTCAATGCCTATGCGCCGGAAAAGATCCCCTATGCGATCGAGCGCTATGCGCGCGAGACGCACCGCCTCTACAGTGTGCTGAACACCCGCCTCGCGACCTTCGACTTCATCGTCGGGGATTATTCGATCGCCGACATGGCCTGCTATCCCTGGATCGTGCCCCACAAGGGGCACGGCCAGTCGCTCGAGGAACACCCTCATCTCAAGCGCTGGTTCGAGACGATCGCGCGGCGCCCGGCGGTCGTCAGAGCCTATGTCGGCACGAAGGACTCCTACTCGGCTTCGGCCGGGAACATTTCCGAGGAAGAGCGCCGCATTCTTTTCGGCACATCGAAAAGGAAAGCGGCATCGTGAGGGATCAAAGGCTGAGCGTCATGCCGTCGCGCGCCGCAAATGCACCGATGAAACGCGTGCGGGCCAGCTGCTCAAGTCCCGCAAGGTCGCCATCGTCCCTCTCGGGCGCGTGGTGGAAAAGCGCCAGCCGCTTGGCGCGGGCGCCTTCGCACAGGGCGACGCCTTCTTCCCAGGTCGAGTGGCCGAATTCTACGCGCTCGGAAGCCTCGGCTTCCGTATACATGCAGTCATAGATGACGAGGTCAGCCTGGTCGGCAAGGCGCAGGCAAGCTTGCCGCGCCTCGTGTGAACGCACTCCTGTATCCGTCAAATAGGCGACGGTCCGTCCATCGAATTCGATCCTGTAGCCGGTGACGCCGCCCGGATGATCGAGCCGTGCGGTCGCGATCCGGATCGTGGGCGCCGGCGAGATGACGTCGCCGGCCAGAAAATCGCAATATCTCACCTGGGCGCGGAACATGCCGGCGCCGGCCGGGAAGAACAGCGGGTTGAGAAGCGCATCGACCAGCGCCTGCGTCTTCATCGCCCCCATCGTGTGACCCGACCAGATCGCGCACTGGGTGTCGGGATCGAACAGCGGCGCGAAGAACGGCAGGCCGATGATATGGTCATAATGGCTGTGGGAAAGGAAGAGATTAAAAGTCTTGATCCCTTCCCCGGCCAGGGACCGCCCGGCCTTGCGCAAGCCTGTACCGGCATCGAACAGGAGGAGATGAGAACCGCAGCGGATTTCGACACAGGCGGTATTGCCGCCCGTAGCCATGATCTCTTCGCCGTCGGTCGCTATGCTGCCGCGCACGCCCCAGAATTTGACAAACACCGATGCCTCATCCTGCGGCGGCATGCTGGATCTCTCCCGGTTCTTCTGATTTCTTTTCCGCCAGGCGCAGAAGCTCGAAGACCATGACCTTGCTGGTCCGTCCCTTGATGGGCGCAGCGCCATGCGACCTCGTCACGATCGCCGGTCCAGCGAGCTTGCGGGTGTCCTCGCTGATCAGGATCTCGGCATTGAGTTCCTTGCCCAGCGCCTCGAGGCGGCTCGCGACATTCACCACATCGCCGATGGCCGTATAGCTCAGGCGCTCGGACGACCCGATATTGCCGACAAGCGCGATGCCGCTATTGATGCCGATGCGAACGAATTGCCCGTCCTTCCGCCCATCCGGGCGTGCCACCCATTGCATCGCCTGACGTATCGTCTCAGCCGCGCGGCAGGCGCTGAAGGCGTGATTTTCATTGGCCGCCGGCGCGTTCCAGATGCCCATGATGCAATCGCCGATGAACTTGTCGACGATGCCGCCTTCCTCATGAATGGCCTTGGTCGCCAGAGTGAGGAATTCGGTCAGGAAGGGCGCGACATCGGGGCCATGATCCTCGGTGAGCTGGGTGAAGCCCGGGAGATCGGCGAACATCACTGTGATCTCGCGCAACTCCCCGCCGGGCTTGGGCTCAACTCCTTGCTGGATGAGGCTGCGCACGATGTCGGCGGGGACATAGAGGCCGAAGGCTTTGAGACTTCCGGCCATGCGGTGAAGCGCGCCGGACAGGCTGTCGAGCTCGAACAGCCGCGTCGCGATGTGCCTGACATTGGCGAGCGCGAAGCTTTCGACATGCCTGATCTCACCGGCCACTTGCTGGATCGGCCTGACGAAGGAGTAATGCGCGAACAAGGCCGCAAGGCCGGCCGTCAGCAGGGCGAACAGCACCAGCGTTGACAGGAGGCGGCGCGTATTCCGGTCGATCTCCTCGGTGAAAGCGGAGCGCGGTATGGCCGTGACCAGCGCCCAGCCATTGAAATCCAGGGTGGTCCTGGTCACATAGAAGACCGTTCCGTCATTCGTCGTGACCATGCCCTCCGGCGCTTTGCCGGTATTTGCACGATTGAGGGCATTGACGATCTGAGCGCTGTCGCCGGCTTCGAGCAAGGACGCCGATCTCATATCCGCAAGCGATGAGGCGACGACCGTGCCGCTGTCGCTGACGATGACCGCGGCCCCTTTCTGCGCCACATCCAGCCGCGCCAGGAAATCAGCCAAACGGCGCAGATTGAGCGAAACCATGATCACGCCCTGGAAGCGGTTGTGCAGATCGAAGCGCGTCGCCGCCACCGCCGCCGGCTCGAAGCCGCTCGGCAAAAGGTCAACCATGGTCCAGACCAGCCCCTCCCCACCCATGGCGCCACGATACCATTTACTACCCGGCGTCACATAGGCCGATTCGCCCTTGCTGCGCTCTTCGAAAAATATGTCGCCGGGGATGGGCCTGTATCGGTCCCGGCGCAGGCTGCGCGCGCCATTCGCCAGTGGAGCGCCGATCTCGACCATCTCGATCCGGTCGTCGCCCAGTATGTGCGAGCCGAAGAAACGGCCGTCCGGAAAGCCGAAGCCGATCCAGGACACGGAAGGCAGCGAGCGTAGGACCGACAGGAAGACGAATTCGCGCTTGGCCTCGTCGTCGGCCTTGATCGCGCCCTGGAAGAGGATGGAGCGGATGACTTCGACCGCCCCTTCGGAGGCGCGGAATGTCGCTTCGAGCTCCTTCTTCACGGCGCCCGCGGTCTGGACATTGATCGAGCCGACGACGGTTTCGACATTGCGGTTGGCGGTGCGCATCCATGAGAAATGCACGATGAGCGCGGTCGCAAGCACCGCGATCAGCACCAGCCCGGTCAGGGCGGTGCCGATCCGCACCTTGAGGCGCGGACTGGCGTCAGTTCTCGTCGCCGGTGATGAGGCGGGCGCCGCGCTCGAAAGAGACATAGGCCACGATCCAGTCGAGGAAGACAATGAGACGATTGCGGAAGCCGATGAGGAACCAGATATGGGCGAAGCACCAGATCACCCAGGCGGGAAATCCGGACAAGGTGAAGCGGCCGAAATCCGCCACCGCCGAGCTCCGGCCGATGGTCGCGAGATTCCCGTAATTGCGGTACCTGAACTTTTCCCGCGGCTTGCCCTTGATATCCGCCAGGATCGACGCCGCCGCAAAATACCCCATTTGCTTGGCCGCTGGTGCTATTCCGGGCGCGACGACGCCATTGCCATCGGTAACCGCCGCCGTGTCGCCAATGACGAAGATGTTGTCAAAGCCCGGCAAGCGAAGCGCGGCATCGACGATGACCCGCCCGGCTTTGTCGCATTGGGCATTGAGCCACTTGCCCGCCGGCGAGGCCATGACGCCGGCGGCCCAGATGATCGTCGCCGTTTCGATCCGGCGGCCATCCTGGAGGGTGATGCCGTCCTGGTGGCAATCGGTGACCGGTGCGTCGGTCATGACCGTCACGCCCAGCCGGCCAAGCTGCTTTGCCGCCGACAATGAAAGCTTCTCCGGAAAGGCGGGAAGGACCCTGCCACCGGCTTCGACAAGGATGATCTTCGTCTCGGCCGGATTGATATGGCGGAAGTCGCGCAGGATGGTGCGATGCGCGAGCTCGGCGATGGCGCCCGCCATCTCGACACCGGTCGGGCCGCCGCCCACGACGACGAAGGTCTGAAGGCGCCGGCGCTCATTCTCGTCAGTCGTCGCCTCGGCCTGCTCGAAGGCGAGGAGGATGCGCCGGCGGATCTCGGTCGCATCCTCGATCTTCTTGAGTCCGGGCGCGAATTCCTCCCACTGGTCATGGCCGAAATAGGCATGGCGCGCACCGGTCGCGACGATCAGATAGTCGAAATGTATGCGACGCGTCGACGTCACGACCTCGCCGGCCGTTTTGTCGATAGCGATGATCTTGTCCATGAAGACAGTAATGTTCTTCTGCGGCGCGACGATGCGCCGGATCGGCGAAGCGATCTGGGCCGGCGACAGGCCGGCGGTCGCGACCTGATAGAGCAACGGCTGGAACAGATGGTAATTGCGCCGGTCGATCAGCGTGATGTCGACGGCCGCATGGCGCAGCGCCGTGGCGGCGGAGAGCCCGCCAAAGCCCGCACCCAGGATGACGACTTGCGGGCGGGCCGGAGCTTGTCCGGCACGCTCTATTGCAGAAGGTTGGTTCAAAGTTCACCTGTTGCCCAAAATCAGGCGTCTGCCCAGTTGGTCGAGTGACACGACGCCTGCGCCACGCGCCAGAAGGAGACCGAGCAGGCTCGCCCACAAAAGATGCTCGCCCCAATGTCCAGGATAAACGAATATCTGGATCACGGCGACTATGCCCAAAAGCGCCAGCGCCCCGAGACGGGTGAACAGACCGAGAAGGATCAGGATCGAACCGGTCAGTTCGGTGGCCGTCGCCAGGGGCGCGGCGATCTCCGGCGGCAGCAGCGGGACGCGGTATTCCATGGCGAAAAGCTGGATCGTGATCGGCCAGCTCGCCAGTTTCGATTGTGCCGAATTCCAGAATACATGGGCGACGGCGATCCGAGCGGCGAGCTGTATCACCGACAGCGGAATGGCATCGGCGGCAGCTATGGCTTTCCTGACAAGGCCTAGAGCCGAAAAGGCCTGCTTGCCAGTGGCCGGCATGGCGGGATTCATCATGGGGGCTTATCCTTTCTGTGGCTCGGCCGCATCAACTCCGGTCGCGAGCCGGTTGCGAAACAGGAAGACGATCTCGTCGGTCAGATTGAAGTGAGGGTCGCGCGCCAGGGCGCGAGCCGCCGCCTCTTCGATCGTGAGGCGGCGGGAGAGGCCACGCCAGAAGGCAAATCGGGCGGTGTTGAGCTCGAAGAACCTGATGTCATCGTCATGGCGGAGCAAGGCGATGCGGCTTATCCGGCGCGGCAAGGCCTGCCGGCGCTCGCTTTGATGGGCCCAGAGGCCGAGGACCGGCCAGCGCGAGACGACGAAGCCGAGGCTCGGTTGGAGATCGAGCGTTGAAGCGTGAGCCAAATCCGCGAAGTCGAGAAACGGCAATTGCGCGCTGGTGAGTGCGCGATGGATCGCCCATTCAAGCGCCGCCATCTGGGCCAGGATCGGCGCATGCCGACAGGCGGGAAAGCGCGACAGGAACTGCGGGAAAGCCGAGCCATAGACGACGAGACGCGACTCGCGCGGGGGGCCACGCAGGATGAACTGATGCGCGGCATAGGCGAAGAACCGCTCATCGCCGAGCTTGGCCGTCACCGGGAAGATCGTGCGCAAATGGGCGATGAGCGACAGGAACATGTTGTTGCGGTAGATCGCGTAGCGGCGTGCCGGATCGGCATGCCCGGCCGTGAACTCGCCTTCGATATCGCTGAAGCTGCCGTCGATGAGGGCGCGCGTCATGGACACCTGGAGCTCTGCGAGATCACGCATGGGCGAGTTCCTTTCGGCTGGGATGATGATCGCAAACAGCCACCTTCGCCGTCCTTGACCGACTCGGCGGCAGGAAAGGCAGAACCGAGGGCTCAGGCCGCGTCACGGTTTCGGACAGGAGGTCAGCCCACATGGCTTCGCCCAGCAGCGTCTCGAGCGGCGGGATGTCGGAATCCCATTCGATGAGCGTCGGGCGGGCGCCGAATCTTTCCAGCGCGAAACGGTAGAGCGACCACACCGCGGGCGCCACTCTCGACCCGTGATTGTCGATCAGGACCGGCCCATCGGGCGTTTCGTTGGAAGCATGGCCGGCGAGGTGGATTTCCGCGATGCTCTCGCCTGGCAGGCCCGCAACATAGGCCTCCGCATCGAAGCCGAGATTTTGCGCGGAGACGAAGACATTGTTGATATCGAGCAGCAGGCCGCAGCCGGTGCGCTTGGCGATCTCGCTGAGGAATTCGGGTTCTTCCATTGTCGAACGGGCGAAGCCGATATAGAAGGACAGGTTCTCGATGAGGATGCGGCGGCCGAGCGCTTCCTGCGTCTGGTTGATATTGCGGCAGACGATGGCGAGGGCTTCCTCGTCATGCGGCAGGGGCATGAGATCGTTCAGATAGATGCCGTCGCCGACGCACCAGGCGAGATGCTCGGACACCATGGCCGGCTGGAAACGGTCGCACAGCGCCTTCAGGCGGGCGAGATGCGAAGCCTCGACGCCTTGCGCCGAGCCCAGCGACAGGCCGACGCCATGGATGGAGAGCGTGTAGTTCTTGCGCAGTTGCTCGAGCGCCGCCGTGGCGGGGCTCGCATGCATGTAATTCTCGGCATGGACCTCAAGCCAGCCCGCCGAGGGCCGCTGCTTCAGCATTTGCGCCAGATGGGGGCCGCGCAAACCGATGCCGGCGACGGGAGGCAGGGGAGAACGGAGGGGCTTCGTCGGCATGTCAGTGACCTTTCGGTGGACTGGCCTGAGGCTCTGCCGGCGCGTGATCAGGAAAAGTGGAGGCCGGTTTTCCGTCAGATCACGCGCCAACAAGTGTGTTTAGGCCTTGGGTTCGGTGGCCCCGCCGGTCAGCTTGGCGCAGCTGCCGGCCGGCAGATAGATCCAGGCATCGCCCTGATTGTCGGCCGTCGCCGTTCCGGCGCAGGAATGCGTCGAGGTCTGGCAGTCATTCGTGCCGGCCTTCGACACGCCGTAGCATTTCTCGAACTGATAATTGGGCTGCTCGGCGGGACCGGCGAAGGCGCCGCTCGCCGCGAGCGTGGTGATGGCCGCGAGCGCCGATCCGACGAGAAGCTTGGTGTTGATCATTGGAGTCTCCATTGGGAATGTTGGGTTCACACGGCCTCGTTGACCGATGACCAGGAGTTTCCGCCAAACAACTGTCGAACTGAAATGCCGTATCCGCATGGTTATGATAGCGGCGCTCTATGATTGCGCCGTCCGGCGCATAAAGAAGCCGCTCCCTTTTGGGGAGCGGCCGAGGGTGCAGCCAGGAGGGGGAGGCGGGGAGGCTGCTTGGGAGATTCACAAATAGGTGTTGCCGATATCGACGGTCGACTGCTTGCCGATATGATCATAATTCTGGCCGAGCCAGGCCGACGCCCGCTCGCGGCCGGCGTCACGCAGGTCGGTCAGGAATTCCCAGTCGGCGTTCAGCTTGCTGGCCACGCCGAGGTCCAGCATGATGTCGTCGGCCGAGATCGCATGAATCAGCATGCGCTTGAGCTCCATCCCGCATTTCGACCCGCTGTCGATGAGTTTGGTGACGAAATCGATCGCGCGCATCTCGCGCATCAGCGACGAGTTGAAGCTGATCTCATTGATCCGGTTCATGATCTCGGTCGCCGTGTGCGGCAGCTCGGGCCGGGCCATCGGATTGATGTGAACGATGAGGACATCGGGCGATTCGCAGCCATAGATCAGAGGAAAGATCGCCGGATTGCCCATATAGCCGCCGTCCCAATAGGCATCCTCGCCGATCTCGACGGCCCGGAACAGGAACGGCAGGCAGGCCGAAGCCATCACCGCATCGCAAGTGATGTCGTCATTGGAGAATACCTTGACCTTGCCGGTGCGCACATTGGTGGCGCAGATATTGAGCTTGAGCTTGCAGCGCTCCGTGCGCAGCGTCTCGAAATCCATCGACTGCTCGAGCACGCGGCGCAGCGGATTGATGTTCAAGGGATTGAACTGATAGGGCGACATCAGCCGTGTCACCAGATCGAACAGGACATAGGGCGGCGAGTTCTCCAGTGAACGATTGCCGGTCAGGCGGTCGAGCAGCGTCGGCTGGATCGGCGAGAAGGCCGCGGCATGGCTCACCCGGCGCCAGAAATTGGCCAGCGCCTTCTGCGCGCCCTCGCGCCCGCCTTCGATCAGGCCGTAGGTCATCACTGCCGCATTCATGGCGCCGGCGCTGGTGGCGACCACTCCCTCGAAATCGAGCCTGGGCTCTTCGAGCAGCCGGTCGAGAACGCCCCAGGTGAAGGCGCCATGGGCGCCGCCGCCTTGCAATGCCAGGTTCAGGGTCTTGGTCCTGGACACCTTGCTCACGCTGCGTCGCGGATTCGCGGATATGGTTACCTGATCCATGGGGTCTTCCTCCCTAATGTGCAGTCCACCCGCCATCGACGGGGATAGCCGCACCGGTGATAGAGCTTCCGCCCTCGCTGCACAGGAACACCGTGAGCGCGCCCAACTCCTCGACCGCGGCGAAGCGCTTGTTCGGCTGGTTCTTGAGAAGCACGTCGCGGATGACGGCTTCGCGCGGGATCTTGTGCGATTTGGCCTGATCGTCGATCTGCCGCTCGACCAGCGGGGTCCATACATAGCCGGGGCAAATGGCGTTGCTCGTCACCCCGGTCTCCGCCCCTTCGAGAGCGATCACCTTGGTGAAGCCGACGATGCCGTGCTTGGCGGCGACATAGGCCGATTTGAAGGGCGACGCGACGAGCCCATGCGCCGATGAGATGTTCACGATGCGTCCGAACTTCCGCGCCTTCATGCCCTCGAAGGTGGCGCGCACCAGATGGAAGGCCGAGGACAGGTTGATGGCCAGGATCTGGTCCCATTTCCCCGCCGGGAAGGACTCGACCGGTGCCACATGCTGGATGCCGGCATTGTTGACTACGATATCGACCTGGCCGAAGCGGCGCGTGGCCTGCTCGGCCATGCAGCGAATGGCCTCGGCCTGCGACATGTCGGCGTCGCTATAGGCGACGTCCACGTCATGCGCTTCCGCCAGCGATTGGCGCTGCATCTCGATATCGTCGCGGTCGCCGAAACCATTGAGCATCACCGCGCTGCCGGCTTCCGCCAATGCCTTGGCGATCCCGAGACCAATGCCGCTGGTCGAGCCGGTGACGATCGCTGCCCGCCCCTCCAGCGGTCGCCGTGAGGATTGCATGTCCATTTTCCTGTTCACTACAAGCATCGAATTCTCCGACTTCAGGGGCCTGTTGTGCCGGCAAGCATGGCCAAAACGGAGCGCCGGCGGAAATGCCGAGCGGCTATTATTTCCATGTCGAGGGCGCATTGGCGGTATGGCGCAGCCGTCTTTAGGGTCGCCGCCATGGACCTGCATCACATTCGATACTTTCTCGCCGTCAGCGACAGCCTGAACTTCACCCGGGCGGCCGAGGCCTGCAATGTCACCCAGCCGGCTCTAAGCCGGGCCATCCAGCAGCTCGAGGAGGAGATCGGCGGCCAGCTGTTCCGCCGCGAGCGCAATTTCACGCATCTGACCGATCTCGGCATGTTGATGCGCCCGCGCCTGCAGCAGATCCTGGACACGGTGGGCGCGGTCAAGCGCGAGGTCCGCCAGTTCCTGACGCTCGAAAACGCCCAGATCCGGCTGGGCATCATGTGCACGGTGGGACCGACCCGCTTCACCGGGCTCCTGGCCGATTTTCGCATGCGCTATCCGGGCGTTTCGCTCGAGCTCGTCGAGGGCATGCCGACGGGCCTGGCGGCCAAGCTGGAGCGCGGCGAGATCGACATCGCCGTGATGGCCTCGGCCGAGGGCTATCCCGAGCGCCTCGACCTCAAGCCCCTATACCGGGAGCGTTTCCTCCTTGCCTGCCCCACCGGCCACCGTTTCACCCGCATGAATGCCATCCGCATGCCGGAAGTCCACGGTGAGAACTATCTGCTCCGGCTCAATTGCGAGTACCAGAACAATATCGAGGATCTCATTCGTCAATCGGGAGGCGCGGTCCATGTCTGCTATCAGAGCGAGCGCGAGGACTGGATCCAGAACATGGTCGCGGGCGGGCTCGGCATCTGCTTCATCCCCGAATTCAGCGCCGTGCTGCCGGGCCTGGAGCTGCGTCCGGTGATCGAGCCCGAAGTCTGGCGCGAGATCAATCTCGTGACCATGTCCGGCCGCCGCATGTCGCCGGCCTTGATCAGTTTCATCAAGGCGGTTCGCGACTATCCCTGGCCGGCGAGCCGTTTCGACACGAACTAGAAGAGCGAGCCATGCCGAACGACACTCTTGCCTTCACAATCCGTCCCTATCGGCCCGAAGATCGCGACGCTGTCGTGGATCTGTTCGTCCGCGTCAATCGCAGCCTGGCACCGCCCGAAATGAAGGAGGTCTTCGAGGCCTATGTGGCGAGGTCGCTTGCGGAGGAAATCGGCCAGATAGATCGATACTATGATGCCGCCCGCGACAGGAGCTTTTGGGTCACCATCGCCGATAGCCGCCTGCTCGGCAATTTCGGCCTCGAACCGGCGGATGACGGCGCCGCTGAAGTGCGGCGCATGTATGTCGATTTTCCGTTCCGGCGATCCGGGATCGCGCGGGCCATGCTTCTCCATGCCGAGACATGTGCCAGGCAAGCTGGTTTCACCCGGCTCATCCTGAGCACATCCAGCCTCCAGCAACCGGCCCTGGCGCTCTACCGTTCCAGCGGTTTCGAGCTGGTTCGCCAGGAAATCGCCAACTCGCCCAGTCTCAAGACAGTGGGCAACGGCATTCCGCGCTACCACCTTGAGAAGCCGCTGATAAAAGGCCCGCCGCCTAATATTCAGGCATCCGTGCGCCTTTCAAATCCAGCCTGTTCACCGTAAGCGAACATGGCTACGATACCAGAGGGCTGATCCCTTCCGAGAGCGACCTTTGGATATCCACCATATCCGTTATTTCCTGGCCGTGTGCGAGACCTTGAACTTCACGCGCGCGGCGGAGAAATGCAACGTCACCCAGCCGGCGCTGAGCCGGGCCATCCAGCAGCTCGAGGAAGAGGTCGGCGGCCTGCTGTTCCGCCGCGAGCGCAATCTGACCCATGTCACCGATCTCGGCCTGCTGATGAAGCCGCGCCTGCAGCAGGTCCTGGACGGGCTCAGCGAGGTCAAGCGTGATGCCAAGCGGTTCCTGACGCTGGAAGACGCCAATATCACCCTCGGCATCATGTGCACGATCGGCCCCCGGCGCCTGACCGGTCTCATCGCCGAATTCGGCCGGAGATTTCCCGGCGTGTCGATCAAGCTCATCGAGGGCGTCGCCAAGGACCTGGCGGGCAAGATCGAAGCCGGCGAGATCGATCTCGCCATCATGGCCAATCCGGACGGATTTTCCGACCGCATCGACGCGCACAGTCTTTATGGCGAGCGCTTCGTCATCGCCTTCCCCGAGCAGCATCGCTTTGCCGCCATGAACGGTATTCCGATGCGCGAGATCCATGGTGAAAGCTATCTGCGCCGGATCAACTGTGAATATCGCGATCATCTGTCGAAGATCGCCGACGAATGTCATGCCGATGCGCCGCTCGCTTTCGCCAGCGAGCGCGAGGACTGGATCCAGAACATGGTCGCGGGCGGCCTCGGTATCTGCATCATCCCCGAATTCAGCGCCGTCATCCCCGGCATCCAGATCCGTCCTCTCATCGACCCGGACGTGTCGCGCGATGTCAGCCTGGTCTGGATGGCGGGGCGGCGGCATTCGCCGGCCGTCGCGGCTTTCGTGAAGATGGCGCGATCGCATCCTTGGCCGGAAAGCCAATACGCGCCCGTGGCCGCCTGACCCCATAAGATCAGGCTATCGAATCCAAACTCATTCGGCATTTCAGCCTTGCCTGGCACTTTGGCAGTGTTCGCCATGGAAGCTGCGCCTCCTCATGTCACGCAGCAAACATGGAGACACTTGATGAAACTCGATCTGACCATACGCCTCGGCGTCGCTGCTCTGGCATTTGCGGCGGCTGCCAATTTCGCTCAGGCCGGAGAATGTCCGGCCGGCAAGATGAAGGACAATGCCGTGACCACGGGCGAGATGATGCCCAAGGGAGTCACCGATGACGTCCTCGCTTCCATCGATCTGGCGCCGAAGGGCGAGGCCTTCAAGGGTGAAGCGCTGCGCCTGCGCAAGCTGGTGATCCAGCCGGGCGGCATCGTGCCGTGGCATGACCACAAGTCGCGCCCGGCGAATATCTATATCGTGTCGGGCACGGTGACTGAATATCGCAGCAGCTGCGAAGTGCCCATCGTCCACAAGACCGGCGACACCGTTGCCGAATTCGGCGAAGGCTACGCCCATTGGTGGAAGAACACAGGCAAGAAGCCGGCTATCCTGCTGTCCGCCGATATCATCCATACCAATATGGACGATCACATGATGTGAAACCCGCCCGGCCAAGCCTTTTGCAACCGCAGCCGGGACTTGCCTGCGTGGCACCCTTCCCCCGGGGTGTCACGCAAATTTCTATTGATGGAAATCCGCATGACCAGCGCCATTGAAACCGCGCCGCGCATGGGTGCGACACCCATTGCGAGGTTGATCGCTATCGCCATCATCAGCTTTCTCACGCTGGTCGATCTCTTCGCGACGCAGGCCATCTTGCCGTCGCTTGCGGCGGCCTATCACGTATCGCCGGGCGTCATGGGCTCGGCCGTCAATCTGTGCACGCTGGGAATGGCGATCTCTGGCCTCGGCGTCGCCCTGCTCAACCACCGGATCGGCCGGCGCAAAGGTGTGGTTCTGAGCCTTACCTTGCTGACCATTCCCACGCTGCTCCTGGCGCTCATGCCGGATCTCACCTTGTTCGCGGCCCTGCGTCTCTTGCAAGGCGTCTTCATGTCGGCGGCCTTCAGCCTGACGATCGCCTATATTGCCGAGACGGCAAGCGCGAATCTCATATCGGCAGCCCTTGCCGCCTATGTGACCGGCAATGTCGCGAGCAATCTTTTCGGCCGGCTGATGTCGGCCGCCATTGCCGATCATTTGGGCCTTCCCGCCAATTTCCTGATCTTTGCCGGACTCAATCTCGCCGGCGCCGCCCTGGCCTTCATCCTGCTCAGCGACGAGACGATGAACCGGACTGGAGCCAGGCAGAGAAACCTTCTCGCTCTCTTCCGCCGGCGCGCCCTCAATGCCAGCTTCGCCATCGGCTTCCTGATCCTCTTCGTGTTCATTGGCGCCTTCACCTATGTGAATTTCGTGCTCACGCGGCCGCCGCTCGGCCTCTCGACCATGCAGCTGGGCTTCGTCTATTTCATTTTCCTCCCCTCGATCATCGCCACACCTTTCGCAGGCCTCGCCAGCAACCGGCTCGGCGCCGGAACGGTCATCATCCTGGCTCTCCTGGTGGCACTCCTGGGCCTTGCGGCATCGCTCATTCGGGATTTGACCTTCGTTCTCGGCGCAATGACTCTGCTCGCCGCCGGCACGTTCTTCGCCCAGGCCGCCGCCACCGGCTATGTCAGCCGCAGCGCCGGCGCGGCGCGTGGTTCCGCGGGCGGCGTCTATCTCGCTTCTTACTATTCGGGCGGCCTCGTAGGCAGCATCGTTATCGGCCAGGTGTTCGACCAATTCGGCTGGACTGCGGTCGTGATCGTCCTTGGATTTGCGCTCAGTGCCGCATGCGTTATCGCTCTCTTCATGACGGAAGACGATAGCACGCTCGCATCGCAACGATAGCGATACGGCATTTCAAAGGACGAGATGCTTTTGCGATGTTGGGTCATCGCATCCACAACAGGAGACAAACATGTTCAATCGTCGCACTCTCACCATGGCGCTCGCTATGTCCGCCCTCGCTGTCCTTCCGGCTCACGCCGCCAACAATGGCGTGGTCAAGGGCAAGAGCGCCTATAAGATGGCCGAAACCATCGACCGCCTGAAGAAGGATGTGGCCGCCAAGGGCATCACTTTCTTCGCCGAAATCGATCAGGCGAAGCTCGCGGCCGATGCCGGTATCACGCTCGGGCCCTCGACGCTTCTGATCTTCGGCAACCCGGCGCTCGGCTCCCAGTTCATGACCTCGAACCCCTCGTCCGGCATCGATTGGCCGGTCCGCCTTCTCGTCATCGAGGACAAGAACGGCCAGGTTTGGACGGTCTATAACGACTTCGGCTATATCGCACGCCGCCACGGCATCAGGAACCGCGGCGCCGCCTTCAAGATGGCCTCCGAGGTGATCGCCTCGATCACATCGTCGGTGAAGAAATAAGCTCGTTGTCCAGAGCCTCGCGGGCGGCGATCGCCTGCGCACCGAACCACTCCTTGCGCATGGCTTCGCGCACCAGCACACCGAGAGCGGGCGAATGCGCCCGCTCCGTCATCGTCACCAGATTGACGATGCGCCAGAATTCCGGCTCGACGACCGGCAGGCCGATCACGCCCGGATGATTGACGCTGTGCCGCGGCATGAAGCCGAAGCCGAGCCCGGCGGCGATCATCGCCTGCGTCCAATCCTCGCTGTCGCTGAAATAGGCCGGCGATACCGTCACCCCTTGCGACGCGAGGATGCCATCGGCGTAGCCCGCGAATTCGCAGTGATTGCGATGGATATAGGCTTCACCGCTCAGATCCTTGACGCGCACCGCTTCCTGATTGGCGAAGCGATGGCTCGGATGGACGGCGATGACCATTTGCTCGCGGAACAAGGGCAGCAAATGCAGCTCCGGCCCCGGCTCCTTGCCGGGCAGGGCATAGATGGCGGCATCGATCTCACCGGCCGCGAGGCGGCGCTCGAGCTCGAAGGAGTTCGCATCCGAGAGCAGCATGTCGATCCCGGCATAGGCGCGGGGTACGGCCAGGATGAGGTCAGTGAACTGGTTCGGCGCGATGGTCGTCATGATGCCGAGCCTGAGCGTGTGCTTTTCCGCGCCCGCATATTGCCGGGCGAGCTTCAGCGCCTCGTCCGATTCCCTGGCGACCTGTTCGAGATAGGGCCGCACCATCCGGCCGAGGGGCGAAAGATTGGTGAGCCGGCGCTCACGGTGGAACAAAGGGCCGCCGAATTCCTGCTCGAGCAGGATGATGGCGCGGGAAAGTGCCGGCTGCGAAACATTGCACTTCTCGGCGGCGCGGGAAAAGTTGAGCTCCTCCGCGACCGCCAGGAAATAGCGCACTTGATGGAGTTCCATCGCCGCCTCCGCCCGCTTTGGGCGGCCCATCGTAGCAAGAGCGGCAGGCAAAGCCAGACCGGGTGCTGATGGCCTCAAATGCCCTCGATCAACTTATTGTTTTATCGAGGAATTCTCTGACCAGTCGGATGGCGGCCGGCGCTTGCGTCTCCAGGACGAAGTGGCTGGCATCGAGGAAGTGCAGCTCGGCGTCGGGCATATCGCGCCTGAAGGCCTGCGCGCCGGCCATGGTGAAGAAGGGATCGTGGCGGCCCCAGACGATGAGCGTCGGAGGCTTGTGCTCCCTGAAATAGGCCTGGAACTTCGGATAGAGATCGATATTCGTCTTGTAGTCGCCGAACAGGTCGAGCTGGACATCGAGGCTTCCTGCGCGTTGCATGAGATATTGATCGATCAGCCAGTTCTCCGGTGCGACGCGTTCGATATCCTTGTCGGACAATCCGGCAAGATACTGCAGCTTGACGCCTTCCGGCCCGAGCCAGCCCGTCAAGGCGGCACGCTTTTCCGGTGTCGGATCACGCCAATAAGCTTTGAGAGGCGCCCAGCCGTCGCTCAAGCCCTCCTCATAGGCATTGCCGTTCTGGACGATCAGCCCGGCAATCCATTCGGGTCGCTTCAGGACCAGGCGCAAGCCGATCGGCGCGCCATAGTCCTGGATGTACAGGGCGAAATGGCGCAGACCTACGGCCGCAGCAAAATTCTCCATGAGATCCGCATAGGCGGCGAAGCTGTAGGCAAAGCGTCCACGCTCGGGAAATTCGCTGAAGCCGAAGCCCGGATAGTCGGGCGCCACGACTCGATAGCGATCGGCGAGAGCGGGCATGAGGTGCCTGAACATGTGCGATGACGTAGGAAAGCCGTGGAGCAGAAGCACGGCCGGCGCATCCTTTCGGCCCGCCTCGCGGTAGAAGATCTCGATGCCGTCCACGGAAATGCGGCGATGCCTGACGATGAGGTGATCACCGCTCTCTTCCGGCTGCACACTCGTTTGGTCGACCTCCTGCGCCGCGACCGCCGTCGTCATCAATGAGGCGGCGCCCGCCAGGGTCGCGCGCCTTGTACAACTGCCTGCCATGTGAATCGATCCTTCTCGATAGGCCCGGGGTCGTTACAGGATCTCGCCGAGATGCGAAGAATGGAAATGCCGAGGATGATTTGAATCAATAGGCAGCCGGCATTGGTCCAAGTCCATGCCGGTGGCGCACACTCCCTCCAGCACAGCTCATGGAGGATGCCATGAAGAGACTTTGGTTCAGATTTTCGCGCTGGTTCCACTCATTCGACGAAACGGACGCCGAAATCGCGCGCCTCATCAAGACCGCGGAAGACGGCGCGCGCGTCGGAATGATGGGGTGGTATTAACTAGCCGCCGGCGATGCGCGGCAGCAGATACACTTCGGCATTTTCCGGGATCTTCTCGCCCCAGGAATCGCGGAAGATGCGGCCATTGATGGAGACGGCGATGCCGCGCTCGATATGGGGCCTGAGGCCGGGATATTCGGCCTCGAGCTTGGTGAAGAGATCGCGGATGTCGCGCGCCTCGACATCGACGGCGGAAGCGCCGTGGGCGGCGGATTTGAGCGCCCCCCACAGCACGACATTGACCATCAGGCCGCCTTTGCCTTCGCGGCTTTCTTCTCCGCCTTCTCGTCCAGCGCCTTGAGGATGCGCGGCGGCGACATCGGAATATGCGTCATGCGCACGCCCGCGGCGTTGGAGACGGCATTGGCGATCGCCGCCAGCGGCGGAACGATCGAGGTCTCGCCGACGCCGCGCACGCCATAGGGATGGTTCGGATTGGGGATCTCCATGATGACCGTGTCGATCATCGGCAGGTCCGAGCAGACCGGAATGCGATAATCGAGGAAGCCCGCATTCTGCAGCCGCCCATCCTTGCCATAGATATATTCCTCGTTGAGCGCCCAGCCGATGCCCTGCGCGGCACCGCCCTGATACTGGCCCTCGACATAGGACGGATGGATCGCCTTGCCCGCATCCTGGATCACCGTGTAGCGGACGACCTTGGTGGCGCCGGTTTCGCGATCGAGCTCGACGTCGCAGATATGGGTGGCGAAGGAAACGCCCGCGCCATCGGCGACGAACTCATTGTGCCCGGCGATCGGGCCGCCGGTATTGGCGGCGGCCGCCGCGATCTCCTTGAGCGAAAGCGGCGGGAAGTTGCCGGCATTGGCGCCGGCGGGCTTCGCATGGCCGTCTTCCCAGGTGACCGCGTCTTCCGGGATGTCCCACATCTTGGCGGCGCGCTGGATGAGCACCTTCTTGGCATTGCGCGCGGCGATGACCGTGTTCATGCCGGAAGAGAAGGTGACGCGGCTGCCGTCGCTCATGTCGTTGTGGCCGAGCGAGCTCGTATCGGCGACGACGCAGCGCACATCCTCGTAAGGCACGCCGAGCTCCTCGGCGGCGATGAGCGCCATGGAAGCGCGCGAGCCGCCGACATCGATCGTGCCGACCGACACCGTCACCGAGCCGTCGGGCGTGACATTGAGCGAGGTGCAGGTCTGGCCGCCGAAATTGAACCAGAAGCCGCAGGCCATGCCGCGTCCCTGATTCTTGCCGAGCGGCGCCTTCATATGCGGGTGGTTCTTAGCGGCCTCGAGCGTCGGCCCGATGCCGATCGGGCCATAGGTCGGGCCATAGGAGGACTTGGTGCCTTCCTTCGCCGCGTTCTTGATGCGGAAGTCGACCGCATCCATGCCGATCTTGGCCGCAAGCTCATCGACCACGCTTTCGACCGCGAAAGCGGCCATGGGTGCTGAGGGCGCGCGATAGGCCGCGACCTTCGGCCGGTTGACCACCACTTCATAGCCGACCGTCTTCACATTCTTGAGGTCGTAGCAGGCATAGGAGGTCATGGCGCCGAGCTCGGCCCACATGCCGAGGAAGGGACCGCCCTGATAGCGCAAGGTGGCGGTGGCCGCGGTGATGGTGCCGTCGCGCCTGGCGCCGATCTTGACGTCGATCGAGGTCGAGCTGGTCGGCCCTGAGGCCTTGAACACTTCATCGCGGGTCATGACGAGCTTCACCGGCCGGTTGGCCTTGCGCGAAAGCGCGAGCGCCAGAGGTTCGGCCCAGATATGGGTCTTGCCGCCGAAGCCGCCGCCGATCTCGGACGCCGTGACGCGCAGCTTCGCCGCATCGATGCCGAGAAGCTGGGCGCATTGGTTGCGATAGACGAAGTGGCCTTGCGTGCACACCCACATCTCGCCCTGGCCGTCCGGCCCGACATTGGCGAGGCAGGCATGCGGCTCGATATAGCCCTGATGCGTCTGCTCGGTCTTGAAGCTGCGCTCGACGATGACGTCGGCTTCCTTAAAACCCTGCTCGACGTCGCCATGGCCGAATTCGGTGCGCTTGGCGATGTTGGACGCTTTTTTCGGCTTGGGCTCGACGCCGTCGGTGAACATGTTGGCATGGAGCACCGGGGCCCCTGGCTTGATCGCCTCATCGACATCGGTGACATGAGGGAGGACCTCATAGTCGACCTTGATGAGCTTCAGCGCTTTCTTCGCCGTCGTCTGATCGATGGCCGCCACCGCCGCCACCGCATGGCCGTCATAGAACGCCTTCTCGCGCGCCATGCAGTTGACCAGGATGTCATACATGCCGGAATCGCCGTTAGTGAGATCCGGCAGATCGGCGCTGGTGATCACCGCTTTCACGCCGGGAAGCTTCTCGGCTTTCGAAATGTCGATCTTCTTGATCTTGGCATGCGCATAGGGCGAGCGCAGCACGAGGCCGACGAGCTGGCCCGGCGCGAAGGCGTCGGCGCCATAGCGGGCGCGGCCCGTCACCTTGTCGACGCCGTCGGGGCGCAGCGGGCGCGTGCCGACGACCTTGAATTTCTGACCGGTATAATTGGTGTCATAAGCCATGGTATCAGGCTCCTCTCATCTCAGCCGCCGCCGCCTGGACGGCGCGTACGATCTTGTCATAGCCGGTGCACCGGCAGAGATTGCCGGCGAGGCCGAAGCGGATCTCTTCCTCGGTCGGGTTCTTGTTCTTCTTGAGCAGAGCGCGGGCCGCAATCAGGAAGCCCGGCGTGCAGATGCCGCATTGGAGGGCGGCATGCTCGATGAATTTGCGCTGCAGCGGATGCAGCTTGTCGCCATCCGCCATGCCTTCGACGGTCTCGATCTTGCGGCCTTCGGCTTCGGCGCCGAGGACGAGGCACGAGCAGACCAGCTCATTGTCGACGATGACGCTGCAGGCGCCGCAATCGCCGGTGCCGCAGCCTTCCTTGGCGCCGGTCAGGCCGAGGCGGTTGCGCAGCACGTCGAGCAGCGGCTCGCCCGGCTCGCAGACGAAGTCGACGGCATCGCCATTGACGGTGGTTGAAACATGTACGCCAGCCATATTATTTGCCTCCTGCGCGCCGATACGCGATTTTTGCAGCACGCTTTGCCAGCACGCCTGCGACCCTGGTTCTGAATTCGATGGTGCCCCTCTTGTCGTCGATGGGCTTGCACGCGGCCGAGCAGGCGGCGCTAAGCTTTTCCAACGCTTCATCATCGAGTTTGGTTCCGATGATGGCCTTGGCGGCGGGGGCGACGAGCAGCACGGTCGGCGCCACGGCGCCGAGCGCCACGCGCGCGTCCGTGATGACGCCCTTGGCGTCGAGGACGAGATTGACGCCGGCCGAAACCACGGCGATGTCCATCTCGGAGCGTGGGATGAAGCGCAAATAGGCATCGCCGGCGCGCGCCGGGCGCTTGGGCAGCAGGAGTGATTCGACGATCTCGCCCTTGGCGAGGCTGGTGCGGCCGGGGGCCGTCGCGACCTTCTCGACCGGAATGGTGCGCTTCTTCTTCGGCCCGACGATCACCGCCTGGGCGCCCGCGGCAACGAGCGCCGGCACGCTGTCGGCGGCGGGCGAGGCGTTGCACATATTGCCGACCATGGTGCAGCGGCCCTGCACTTGCTTGGAGCCGATGAGGTTGGCCGCTTCGACGACGCCGGGCCATGCCTTCTTGACAATGCTCTTGCCGAGCTCGTTGCCCGAAACGGCGGCACCGACTTGGAAGCCGGAAGAGGTCTGCTTGATCTGGCTCATCGCCGGGATGCGCTTGATGTCGACGATCAGGTCAGGCTCGATGAAGCCGCCTTTCATCCGGACGAGAAGATCCGTTCCGCCGGCGAGTATGGCCGACTTTCCTCTTTCCTTTGCCAGAAGAGAAACCGCGGCCTTGGTCGAGCTGGGTGCTTCGTATCGCATAAATCTTGATCCACCTGGGTTGCTGGCGTGTGGCTCACGCTTGTTTTTTCGAAGGGCAAGAAGGCGAGGCCCTTCGCGAAGGGCGTGATTGTCATCCGAGAGCCCCTTTGCCGTCAATACGGCGCGACAAAGTATATCGGCTTGACACGCATTCCTTGGGAGCACGTCACGGCGCTGACAAGGTGATGAGGAATCGCAAGCTCACTGCTGCATATTTCACAATGCGGACCTTGGCCGAGCAGTCCTCCCCCCATGCCGACTGTATGAAAAATAGCGGCCCGTGATTTCGGCTTGACTTTTATATTTTATACAATGTACAGAAAACCGAACCTTTGATTCATGCTTTTAGTTAAGCCATGGCCAGATCTACGTTTTTCTGCTTCGATGCCCATACTTGCGGCAATCCGGTCCGCGTCGTGACGGGCGGCAGCGTGCCCCAGCTTCGGGGCGCGACCATGTTCGACCGGCGCCAGCATTTCCTCACGGAATTCGACTGGATCCGCACCGGGCTCATGTTCGAGCCGCGCGGCCATGACATGATGTCGGGCTCGATCCTCTATCCGCCGACGCGCAGCGACTGCGATGTCGCCATCCTCTTCATCGAGACATCGGGATGCCTGCCGATGTGCGGCCATGGCACGATCGGCACGGTGACCGTCATCATCGAGCAAGGCCTCGTCACGCCCAAAACCCCGGGCGTCCTCAGGCTCGACACGCCGGCAGGCCTCGTCGAGGCGCATTACGAGAAGAAGGGCGACCATGTCGAGCGCGTGCGCATCGTCAATGTCCCCTCTTTCCTTCTGGGCCGCGCTTTTCCGGTCGAGGTCGAAGGCCTGGGCGAGCTCGCCGTCGATGTCGCCTATGGCGGCAATTTCTACGCCATCGTCGAGCCGCAGCAGAACTATCGCGATCTCGCCGAAGTCCGCCCCGCCGATCTCTTGCGCTGGTCGCCCAGGCTGAGGAGCGCCTTCAATGCCCGCCACAGTATCGCGCATCCGGAGAACCCGGCGATCGACCGGCTCACCCATGTCCTGTGGACCGGCAAAGCGCAGACTCAGGGTGGCACGGCGCGCAATGCCGTCTTCTATGGCGACAAGGCCATCGACCGCTCGCCCTGCGGCACCGGCACCTCGGCGCGCATGGCGCAGCTCAGGGCCACGGGCCGCCTCGGCGAAGGCAGCACCTTCATCCATGAATCGATCATCGGCTCGACCTTCACCGGGCGCATCGAGGGCAGCGCCCGGGTCGGCAATATCGAGGCGATCATTCCCTCGATCGAGGGTTGGGCCCGCATCACCGGGATGAATACCATCTTTCTCGACGACCGCGACCCTTATGTCAGGGGCTTTCAGGTGAATTGAAGCGAAGCAGGCGGCGCTGATCCGATGCCGCAATCGACGTTGAGCCTCGCAAAACAACAGTAGTCAAAATCGGCTCGTGCGTCGTACTATGGTTGGGCTCTCATGGAGCTTACATTGGAACGCCGCCTCGCTGCGATCCTGGCTGCCGATGTCGCCGGATATTCTCGACAGATGGCTGTCGACGAGACCGGCACTTTGGCGCGACTCAATCATGTCAGAACCGAGATAATAGAACCCAAGGTCGATCAGTTCCGTGGGCACATCGTGGGCTCGGCGGGAGATAGCCTGCTTGTCGAGTTCAATAGCGCCGTAAGTGCTGTTGAGTGCGCGGTAAAGACGCAAGACGCCCTTGCAAGCTGGAATGAAGGATTGTCGGAGGAGAATCGTGTCATATTTCGCATGGGCATCAATCTCGGCGACGTCATTGCAGACAGGGACACGATATTCGGCGATGGCGTAAACATCGCCGCGAGGCTGGAAAAGCTGGCCGAACCGGGCGGTGTATGCGTAGCGCACAGCGTTTTTGATCAGGTCAAGGGCAAGCTCCCCTATGCCTACGACGATCTCGGAGCCCAGCAGGTCCACAACATACCGCAACCAGTTCATGCCTACAGGGTGAAAATCCGCACACTCATTGAATCGGCGCAAAAGTCGCCGTCCTTGCCGGACAAGCCGTCAATTGCCGTCCTGCCCTTCAACAACATGAGCGGTGATCCTGATCAGGAGTATTTCGCAGACGGCATCGTGGAGGAGATTATCACTGCTCTCTCACGCTTTCATGGCCTGTTCGTCATCGCTCGCAACTCGAGCTTCACTTACAAGGGTCGAGCCGTTGACGTGAAGCAAGCCGGCCGCGAACTCGGTGTACGCTACGTCCTGGAGGGAAGCGTGCGTAAGGCCGGTAGCCGCGTGCGAATTACAGCTCAGCTGATCGACAGCTCCTCAGGTGTGCATCTGTGGGCAGATCGATACGAGGGCGCATTTGAGGACATCTTCGACCTACAGGACCAGGTTATGTCCAAGGTCGTGGGAGCAATTGCTCCGCAAATCGAAAGAGCGGAGATCGAGAGGACTAAGCGGAAGCCGCCCGAGAATCTGGACGCGTACGATCAATATCTGAGAGGCATGGAGGGATTCCACAAATTCTCGCGAGAAGGAAGCAAAGAGGCTTTGTCCCACCTTTATCGAGCGACGGAGCTCGATCCGAGCTACGCTGCCGCATATTCGATGATCGCCCGGATATACGTTCAGCGGAATGCGGGAGATTGGGCTGAGGACCAGGCTCATGAGGTGGCCGAGACGGAGAAGGTGGCGATCAAGGCCGTGGAGCTGGATCGCAATGACGCCGTTGTGTTGGCCAACGCCGGATTTGCGTTTTGCGACATCCTCGGTCTCGTCGAGGAAGGTGATGCGATGATTGACAGGGCTTTGGAGCTAAACCCCAATCTCGCATGGATATGGCTTTACAGCAGCTGGACGAAAACCTCGCTGGGTCAGCCCGAGATCGCGATTGAACACATCCAACGCGCTTTGCGGCTGAGCCCCAACGACCCTCTGACCTTCAGCTTCCACGCGGCCAAAGCCTGGGCAGAATTTTTCGCCGGCCGTTTTTCAGAAGCATATGCATCGGCGGAGAGCGCGATACGCCAGCGTCCTGGCATGTTGCTCTATACGTGCATCGCCGCCTGCAGCGCAGCATTGGCCGAGAGACATGATGATGCACGTAGAATTGTGACACGAATGCTGCAAGCCAACCCGAGTGTGAACGTCGCCAAGGCGAGTAAGCTCATTCCCTTGCGCCGCGCCGAAGACAACGCCCGATGGACAGAAGGCCTCCGCAAGGCCGGCCTGCCGGAATAGCCTGTATTGGAGAGGCGCTGGCGGGATCGATCCTAAATCGTCAGGTTTATCCGGCCGCCGAAGACCCGGTAATGATCGACATGGGGCGGGCGGTCGACGAGGAAATGATCGTCTTCGGGATAATAGACCGCGATCTCGGGCTGATCGCCGGCAAAGGCCTTGATGGCCTCCATCGACTCCCACCAGCTCAGCGTCGTGACCTCGCTCACCCCGTCGCCAAGTGCCCGCATGAGGATCTGAAAGCCGAGATTTCCCGGAGTCTTGCCATAGTCGACCGCGCCGGTCCGGTTGAAATAGGCGAGATACTCAACCTCCTCGGCCGTTCTCAATCGTCCGCTCCAGCGGCGCAGGATCACTTGCTTTCCATTCATGATTTTATCTCCAGCTTGCGCTCACCTGATGGTGCTCCGCGCCAAGCGTCGTTCGAGCGCATGACTGAAGGCGGTGAGCAAGGTTGTCAATGTGAGATAGATGCCGGCGACCGCGATAAAGACCGGCACAGGCCGGAAGCTTTCGGCCTGCACGCGATTGCCGACGAGCGACAATTCGACGACGCCGATGACGTAAGCGAGGCTCGAATCCTTGAGCAGCGCGACGATATTGTTGACGAGCGGCGGCAGGGAGAGGCGGATGGCTTGCGGCAGGATCACCAGCACCAGCGCATAGAAGGGCGGAAGGCCCAAGGCCTGCGCCGCCTCGCGCTGGCCCTTCGGCACGCCCAATATGCCCGCCCGGATGACCTCGGAATTATAGGCGCCGACATTGAGCGAAAGAGCGAGCACCGCCGACCAGAAATCGGAAAGCTCGAGACCGGGCAGAAGCGCCGGCAAGGCAAAATAGACGAACAGGATCTGGACGAGCAGCGGCGTGCCGCGAATGACCCAGAGATAGAATTGCGCGATGCGTTGGATCACGGGTTGATGCGAGAGCCGCATCAGGGCCACGATCACGCCGGCGAGAAGCCCGAGGCTGCCCGATGTCAGCGTGAGCAGCACGGTCATGCGCGCGCCATTGCCGAACTGCACCGCCGCCGGCCCGATCGGATCGGGCATGGCGGCAAGCGGGATCGGCAGCAGCCAGAGAACGACCAAGAGGCCCAAGGCCGCGCCCAGCATGGCGCGGCCCTCCTCGTCGGGCGTGAAGTCGGGAAGGAAGCGGCTTCGCGACAGAGTATGCATGGCGGTCTCCCCTGTTACGGGCAGCGTATGTCCTGCTTGAAATAGTGATCGGAGATCTTCTTGTAGCCATCGCCCGCCAGCATGCCGGCCAAGGCCTTGTCGACGGCGCCGCGCAACGCGTCATTGCCCTTCTTGAAGGCCATGCCATAGCGCTCCTCATAGAGAAGATCGCCGATCTGGAGCTTGGCGTCCGGAGCCTTCTCGGACGCGGTCAGCGCGGTGAGCTTGTCCGAGACCCACACCTCGGTGCGCCCGGCGATGAGATTCTGCAGCGCATCGGTGTCCTTGGGAAAGGTCTTCACTTCCTTGACGCCCGGCACTTTGTCGATGGCCGCGAGATAGGTGGTTCCCACTTGCACGCCGACGATCTTGCCGGCGAGATCGGCGACGGTCCTCGCCCCGCCCTCCTTGGCCACGATGGCCGCCCCGCTGCACACATAGGGTGTCGAGAAATCGACCGCCTTCTGCCGCTCGGGCGTGATGCCGTGGCCCGCGACGACGAGATCGTAGCGGTCGTGATCGAGGCCGACGAGCAGGCCGTCGAAGGCGAGCGTCACCCATTCGACCTTGAGGCCGAGTGCCTCGCCGATGGCGGTGCCGAGATCGACATCGAAGCCGGTGAGCTTGTCGCCTTCGAAATAGTTGAAGGGCGGTGTCGCCCCTTCGGTGGCGATCTTGATCGTGCCGGAAGCCTTCACTTCCGCGAGATCGCGCGCCGCTGAGGGTGCGGAGAATGCGAGGGCAAGGCCCAGCATCAGGCAAATGGCTGACTTCATGACGTTCTCCTCCTGTTGTTATGGCTTCGTGAAAGTGACGGACGGTCGATCCGGAACGGATGCAGATCGATTGCGGGCTTCTGATGCATCGCGAGATCGGCGACCGCCTCGCCGAAGAGCGCACCGAATTTGAAGCCATGGCCCGAGCAGGCCGAGACGATGGCGATGTGCTCATGCTCGGGATGGCGATCGATGATGAAATCCTCATCCGGGGTGAGCGTGTAGCGGCAGGTCTGGACGCGAAGCGCCCTGGGCTCGAGGCCGGGCAGGATGCGGCCGACCTGCGCCTCGAGCCGCGTGACAAGCTCAGGGTCCGGCCCGTCATCACCATCGCGTGCCGGGCGCTTGTTCTCGATCATGAGCTTGAGGCCCTCTTCGCGCAGGAGTGGAAACCCCGAGCTCAAGATCACACCGCCCAGGTGCAGGATGAAGATCGGCAAGCGATCCGGACCGTGGAGCGCTGGATCTTCCGGCCGGAAGAAGGCGACCTGTTCCTTGGACACGGTGAGCGGCAGATCGAGGCCGAGACGGCGCAGCATCGCCGCCGTCGCCGCGCCGGCGGCGATCACCAGCCGGCCAACGTTGTAGGTGCCTTGTAAGGTCTGGAGCTCGATGCCTTGCGCAGAGGGCGTGAGCGCCAGGACGTCCTCGCCTTCGCGCAGGACGGCGCCGTGGCGCCGTGCGCTCGATGCCAGCGCGGCGAGGCCGCGATCCGCATGGAGCACGCCGCCCTCGCTTTGCAGGAGGCCTTGTGCGCCGTCCGGCAGGCTGAATTGCGGGAACTGCCGCTTGATCTCGTCGCGGTCGAGCATCTCATGCGGAACCCGGGCTTGCACCATTGCCGCTTGCGTGGCGCGCCAGGACGGCACCTCGCCGAAAGCGAGATCGAGACCGCCCGTGATCGTAAGGAGCGTGTCGCCGCTTTCCTCTTCAAGCTGCCGCCAGGCGGCATAGGCAGCGCGGCACAGGGGAATATAGGCCGCATGGCCATAGGCGAGACGGATCATGCGCGAGCGGCCATGCGAGCTTCCCTGCGCGTGACCGATCCTTGCCCGCTCGAAGAGGACGACGCGCTCGCGCCGTGCCGCAAGAGCGCGTGCCGCGGCACACCCCATGACGCCGCCGCCGATCACCGCCACATCGAAACTGCCTGATGTCATGCCGCCATTGGCACGCCCCCGCGCATGGTTGACAAACGGCGATTCCTGATCACCATGCATTAGCTACGCTTATGGATAGGGCCGCCTGACATGCGCCGTTTGCCGCCGCTCCAGACCTTGCGCGCTTTCGAGGCCGCGGCCCGCCAGGGCAGTTTCACCGCTGCCGCGCGCGAGCTCAACATCACCCAGTCGGCGGTGAGCCAGCAGATCCAGCTCCTCGAAGATGCGCTCGGCAAGCCCTTGTTCGACCGCCTCACAAGGCGGCTGGCGCTGACCCATGCGGGCGAGCTTTTCGCACCCACGGTGCGCCAGGCGCTCGATATGATCGCCGAGGTGACCGACCATGTCAGAGGCGATGCGCGGGTGAGCGATCTCGCGGTGGCGGTCATCCCGTCGCTGTCGACGCGCTGGCTGGTCTCGCGCCTGCCGCGCTTCCGTGCCCGCCATCCCGATATCGATCTGGCACTTTTCCCGGCCATCGAGCCTGCCGAGATCCATGATTGCGGCGCCGATCTCGGCATCCTCTATGGCAGCGGGCGCTGGCGCGGATTCCGGTCGGAGGAGCTCGCCAAGGAAACGGTCTTTCCCGTCGCGAGCCCCGATCTCGCGTCACCGGGTTCCTTGCAAGTCGACGACATCTTCGCCTTCACGCTCCTGCGCGATGCCGATGTGAAGCATGAATATTGGCCGGCCTGGCTCGCCGCCGCGGGTGCCAGGAAGCGTCTCGTCGCCAAGGGCCCGCGCTTCGACAATTTGAGCGACATGATCACCGCCGCCGTCGAGGGCCAGGGCATCGCCCTCGTCCGCGGCCTGCTCGTCGCCGATGATTTGCGCGCCGGTCGGCTGGTGCGCCTGTTCGAGACCGAGGTTCAGGCGCGCTATGCCTATTACCTCGTCTGGTCGAAGACCCCGCGCAACCGGATCGCCGGCCTCGCCTTCCGCGACTGGATCATCACCGAGATGACAAATCCTTGATGAGGCCGATGAAGCGCTCGACGTCCTCAGGCGGCGTCGCATAGGAGAGGACGAAGCGCACGAAGATCTCGTCATCGGCTATGCCGCCGGGTCCGAGCGTGTCCGGCATCCAGTCGTAATAATGGGCGCCCGCGGCTTGCGCCTTGTCGTGGAGCGCCCTCGGCATCACCGCGAAGATCTCATTGGCTTCGGTCGGGATCGGGATGCGGATGCGGTTGGAGGCCTTGAGGCCTTCCGCCAGGCGCTTGGCGAGGCCATTCGCTTTGCGCGCATTCTCCAGCCACAGATCGCCTTCGAGATAGGCCAGCATCTGGGCGCCGAGATAGCGGCTCTTGGAGATGAGCTGGCCGCCGCGCATGCGCCGGTAGAGGAAATCCTCGGCGAGCTTCGTGTCGAAGAACACGACCGCCTCGAGCAGCATGCCGCCATTCTTGGTGCCGCCGAAGGACATGACATCGATGCCGGCCTTCCAGGTGATCTCCGAAGGCTTGAGCCCGAGGCTCGCCACCGCATTGGCGAAGCGTGCCCCGTCCATGTGGAACTTCATCCTGCGTGAGCGTATCGGACTCTCGATCTCGTGGACTTCGCCTTCCAGTGTTTGCGGGGGCGGGCTTTGCGGAACGGCCGCGGCTGCAAGAGCCTTGATCTCGGCCGGCGTATAGACGCGGCCAAGCTCGGTGGAGTTGGTGACCGAGATGGCTGAGGGTTTCGGATCATGCTCGCCGCGGATGAAGCCCTTGAGTGTCTTCTTGACCATCTCGGGCGTGATCTTGCCGAGCGTGCCATGCAGGCCGATGATCTTGGCGCCGCCGGTGAACATTTCCGGGCTGTTGCATTCATCGACCGCGGCATGTGCTTCGGCATGGGTGATGATCGCGCCATAGGAGGGCGCCAGCGCCGAGAGCGCTAGGCCATTCGCCGCCGTGCCGGTGGTGACGAGGAAGGCGCGGACGTCTTTTTCGAAGACTTCCGAGAGCTTTTCCTCGGCACGCTTGGAGTAGTCGTCATAGCCATAGGAGGCGGAGGTGCCCTTGTTGGCCGCTTCGATAGCGGCGAGGATCTTGGGATGGATCCCATAGACATTGTCGGATGCGAAATTCATGGAAGGAGGCCCCGAAGTGAAGCAGGGCTATCGCAAATGAAGTTCATCGAGGGATGACATCGCTCTCTCCATCGCTTCCCCTTCTCCCGTTGCGAAGCAATGGGAGAAGGTGCCCGACCCCGCTACGCCAAAGCGAAGCCTTGGCTTCGCGGCGGCGAGCAGGGCGGATGAGGGCTCTTCTGAAATTGCGACGCGGGTCAAGCGAAGAGCCCTCACCCGGCCTTCGGCCACCCTCTCCCATCCTGCGGACGGGAGAGGGGGAAACCTGGAGAGAGCTGACGCATCCAGAAAATCATATGCGTCACCCTGCAAGGTGAGGGAGTGATGCTTAGGCCAGGCGCCGAGGCTCTGCCAACCCCCAAACCGGCTTCCTCCCATGCCTGCGTAATTTTGTTTCGAAATTCCCGGGTGCCTCAATCTTTGCTTGCGCCGCCCGGGGTTGTCTGACATAAATCAAAAAAGGACAGCTATGCTGTCCTTTCGCAGTGCAACAAGTTCAGGATGAGCCCGGATGATCCGGACCAATGCCAATACGGCTCTGAACGCGACGGCCCGCAAAGCCGCCGAGTGCCTGCGCATGTCCCGAGCTAAGACGACGAAAACAAAAAAGGATTGAAGCTCCGGGACGACCCTTGAAAGGGTGCCGGAGGTTCGATCCAGGTCAGGCTCGCGAGGAAACCTCGCCCCTGCCCCGCCGGCTCGGAACTCCAGCACCGCCAATAAGCACCTTCTGACCGGTTCACCATCCGGCTCAGGGGTTTATAAAAGTGATTAGGAAACGTGAGAGGCTCGGACGCCATGGCACACGCGACCCATCTTCTTCCCGAAGGCCTGCCGGAGGCGCACGGCCTCTATGACCCGCGTCACGAGCATGATGCCTGCGGCATCGGCCTCATCGCCAATATCCACAATATCAAGAGCCACAAGATCATCGCCGATGGCCTGAGCATCCTGCGCAATCTCGAGCACCGGGGTGCGGTCGGCGCCGATCCCAAGGCCGGCGACGGCGCCGGCATCCTCTTGCAGATCCCGCATGAGTTCTTCCTCGAAGAAGCCAGGCGCCTGGGCTTCACCCTGCCCGAACCACAGCATTACGCCGTGGCCCAGCTCTTCCTGCCGCGCGAGCCCGTCTATCGCCAGGACATCGAGCGCATCTGGTGGGAGACGGCGCGCGAGGAAGGCCTGAAAGTCCTGGGCTGGCGCGACGTGCCCGTCGATGAGACGGTGCTCGGCCACAGCGTCAGGCCGACCGAGCCGTTCCATCGCCAGCTCTTCGTCAGCCGCGGGCCGACCATTCGCGATGAGGCGCATTTCGAGAGAAAGCTCTTCGTCTGCCGCAAGGTGGTGTCGAACCGCGTCCTCGAAGTGCTGGCCGCCAAGGGCCGCGCCTATTACCCGGTCTCGGTCTCGAGCCGCACCATCGTCTATAAGGGCCTCGTCCTCGGCAAGGATCTGGGCCTCTATTACAAGGACCTCGCCGATGAGCGCGTGGCCTCGTCGCTCGCCATGGTGCACCAGCGCTTCTCGACCAACACTTTCCCCTCCTGGCCGCTGGCGCATCCCTATCGCTTCATCTGCCACAATGGCGAGATCAACACGCTCCGCGGCAACTACAATTGGATGGCGGCGCGCCAGGCGAATATGAAGTCCGACATGCTGGGACGCGATCTCGAAAAACTCTGGCCCATTTCCTATGAAGGCCAGTCCGACTCCGCCTGCTTCGACAATGCGCTCGAGCTCCTGTTCATGGGCGGCTATTCGCTGCCGCATGCGATGATGATGCTCATCCCGGAAGCCTGGGCCGGCAATCCGCTGATGGATGAGGACCGGCGCGCTTTCTATGAATATCACGCTGCTTTGATGGAGCCCTGGGACGGGCCCGCCGCCATGGTCTTCACCGACGGAAGGCTCATTGGCGCGACCCTCGACCGCAATGGCTTGCGCCCCTCGCGCTACATGGTGTCGGATGACGGCTTCGTGCTGCTCGCTTCCGAAATGGGCTGCCTGCAGTTCGCCGAAGAGAAGATCACCCAGAAATGGCGCTTGCAGCCCGGCAAGATGCTGCTCATCGATCTCGAGCAGAAGCGCATCATCTCCGACGACGAGCTGAAGAAGACGCTCGCCACGCAATATCCCTACAAGGAATGGCTAGCGCGCACCCAGCTCGTCCTGCGCGAGATGCCGCCGGCGAAGACCAAGCGGCCGAAGATCGCCGTGCCCTTGCTCGATCGCCAGCAGGCTTTCGGCTATAGCCAGGAGGATCTGAAGCTCCTGATGGCGCCGATGGCGCAGACCGGCCAGGAAGCGGTGGGTTCGATGGGCAACGACACGCCGATCTCGGCCTTGTCCGACAAGCCGAAGCTTCTCGACACCTATTTCAAGCAGAACTTTGCGCAAGTGACCAACCCGCCGATCGACCCGATCCGTGAGGAACTGGTCATGTCGCTCGTCTCCTTCATCGGCCCGAGGCCGAACCTGCTCGACCTCAAGGGCACCTCGACCCATATGCGCCTCGAAGTGCCGCAGCCCATCCTCACCAATGAGGAGCTGGAACGCATCCGCACCATCAATGTGGTGAAGAACAACCCCTTCCGCACGGTGACCATCGACATCACCTATGATGTCGCGAACGGCCCCGAATATATGGAAGCGGCTCTCGAAGCGATCTGCGCCGGCGCCGAGCGCGCGGTGCGCGACGGCTATAACATCATCATCCTGTCCGACCGCGCCGTCTCGGCCGAGCGCGTGCCGATCCCGGCTCTGCTCGCGACCTCGGCCACGCATCATCATTTGATCCGCCGCGGGCTTCGCACCTCGGTCGGCCTCGTGGTCGAATCGGGCGAGCCCCGCGAGGTGCATCAATATTGCACGCTCGCCGGCTATGGCGCCGAAGCGATCAATCCCTATCTCGCTTTCGAGACGCTCGAGGACATGATCGTCTCGCTCGATGAGAAGATCACGCCCGACGAGGCCTTCAAGCGCTACATCAAGGCGGTCGACAAGGGCATATTGAAAGTGATGTCCAAGATGGGCATCTCGACCTACCAGTCCTATTGCGGCGCCCAGATCTTCGACGCGGTCGGCCTCGCGAGCGAATTCATCGGCCGCTATTTCACCGGCACCGCAAGCCAGATCGAAGGCGTCGGCCTGGATGAGATCGCGGCCGAGGCCTTCGCCCGCCATCAAGCGGCCTTTGGCGAGAGCCCGGTGCTCACCAGCGCGCTCGAGGTCGGCGGCGAATATCTCTACCGCATCCGCGGCGAGCAGCATGTGTGGACGCCGGAAACGGTCGCCAAATTGCAGCACGCCGTGCGCGGGCAATCGCACGAGACCTACCGCGACTTCGCCAGGCTGGTGAACAATCAGAGCGAGCATTTCATGACGCCGCGCGGCCTCTTCCGCATCAGAACTGCGGAAGAGATCGGCAAAACGCCGGTCGCCATCGACGATGTCGAGCCCGCCAAGGAGATCGTCAAGCGCTTCGCCACCGGCGCCATGTCCTTCGGCTCTCTGGGCCGCGAGGCGCATACGACGCTCGCCATCGCCATGAACCGCATTGGCGGGCGCTCCAACACCGGCGAGGGCGGCGAGGAGCCGGAGCGCTTCAAGCTCCTGCCTAATGGCGATTCCATGCGCTCGGCGATCAAGCAGGTCGCCTCCGGCCGCTTCGGCGTCACCACCGAATATCTGGTCAATGCCGATCAGATCCAGATCAAGATGGCGCAAGGGGCGAAGCCCGGCGAAGGCGGACAGCTGCCCGGCCACAAGGTCGACGCCACCATCGCGCGCGTGCGCTATTCGACGCCGGGCGTCGGCCTCATCTCGCCGCCGCCGCATCACGACATCTATTCGATCGAGGACCTGGCCCAGCTCATCTACGACCTGCGCAACACCAATCCGAAAGCCTCGGTCTCGGTCAAGCTCGTCTCGGAAGTGGGCGTCGGCACGGTCGCCGCCGGCGTCGCCAAGGCGCGCGCCGATCATGTCACCATTTCGGGCTTCGAGGGCGGCACCGGCGCTTCGCCCTTGACCTCGATCAAGCATGCCGGCAGCCCGTGGGAGATCGGCCTCGCCGAAACCCAGCAGACGCTCGTCGCCAACCGCTTGCGCGGCCGCATCGTCGTCCAGGCCGATGGCGGCATCCGCACCGGCCGCGACGTCGTGGTCGCGGCCCTTCTCGGCGCCGATGAGATGGGCTTCTCGACGGCACCCCTCATCGCCGCGGGCTGCATCATGATGCGCAAGTGCCATCTCAACACCTGCCCGGTTGGCGTCGCAACCCAGGATCCGGTGCTGCGCAAGCGCTTCAAGGGCGCGCCTGAGCATGTCATCAACTACTTCTTCTTTGTCGCCGAGGAAGTGCGCGAGCTCATGGCGCAAATGGGCATCCGCCGCTTCGATGAGCTCATCGGCATGAGCGAATATCTCGACAAGCTCGCGGCCATCGATCACTGGAAGGCCAAGGGCCTCGACTTCACCCGCATTTTCGAGAAGCCGCAGGTCATCGGCAAGGTTTCCATCCGCCGCGACGACCCGCCGAAGCATGATCTCTCGCAAACCCTCGATGTTCATCTGATCCGTGAGGCGCAGGCGGCGCTCACTTCGGGCACGCCGGTCGAGATCGAGGCCAAGGTCACCAATGTCCATCGCACCATCGGCGCCATGCTGTCGGGCGAGGTCGCCAAGCGCCATGGCCATCAGGGCCTGCCCGAGGACACGATCCGCGTCGCCCTCACCGGCATTGCCGGCCAGAGCTTTGGCGCCTTCCTCGCCCATGGCGTGACGCTCGATCTCACCGGCGAGGCCAATGATTATGTCGGCAAGGGCATTTCCGGTGGCAAGCTCATCATCAAGCCGCATGAGCATGTGGGCTTCCAGCCTGAGAAGTCGATCATCGTCGGCAACACCGTGCTCTATGGCGCCATCGGCGGCGAATGCTATTTCCGCGGCGTCGCCGGCGAACGCTTCGCCGTGCGCAATTCCGGCGCCATCGCCGTCGTCGAAGGTGTCGGCGATCATGGTTGCGAATATATGACGGGCGGCATCGTGCTGGTCATCGGCGAGACGGGCCGCAATTTCGCCGCCGGCATGTCGGGCGGCGTCGCCTATGTGCTCGATGAGAAGGGCGACTTCGCCCAGCGCTGCAACCTGGCGATGGTCGATCTGGCGCCGGTGCCGGCCGAGGAGGTTGCGATCGAGCGCCTGCATCATCATGGCGGCGATCTCGAGCATCACGGCCTCGTCGACGTGACCGTTGATATGGACCGGCACGATGCCGAGCGCATCTGGGAGCTGCTCGCCCGCCATCTGAAATACACGAACTCCAGTCGGGCGCGCGAGATCATCGACCACTGGGGCGACTATTTGCCGAAATTCGTGAAGGTGATGCCGGTCGAATATGCCAAGGCCCTGGCTGAGCTCGAAAAGGCGCAGGCCCAGAGCGACGGCATGACCATTGGCATGAAGCGGAGAGCCTAGATATGAAGATCTATGGCGACAGGAACTCCGGCAACTGCCAGAAGGTCAGCATCACCGCCGACTTTCTGAAGATTCCCTATCGGTGGATCGATATCGACATCATGAAGGCCGAGAGCCGGACGAACGCGTTCTTGCAGAAGAGCCCGATGGGGCAGGTGCCGGTCATCGAGCTCGATGACGGGCGCTGCCTGGCGCAGTCCAATGCGATCATCCGCTATCTGGCCAATGGCAGCTCGCTCCTGCCGGACGATCCTTTCACGCAGGCGAAGATCGACGAATTATTGTTCTGGGAGCAATACAGCCACGAACCCTATGTGGCGACGAGCCGCTATCACATGGTCTATCTCGGCCGCAGCAAGGATGAGCGCGAGCCGATGCGGGTCGAGCGCGGCGAGAAGGCGCTCGATCTGATGGAGCAGCTCATCAAGGGCAGGATGTGGTTCGCGGGCGATGCGCTGTCGGTCGCCGACATTGCGCTTCTCGCTTATACACGGCTTGCCCATGAAGGCGGTTTCGATCTCACGACCCGGCCGCGGGTGATGGCGTGGATCATGCGCGCGGAAATGGCGCTCGGTCTGCCACCGGCAGGAAAGCACGAGGAGTAGACTATGGGAAAGATCACCGGCTTTCTTGAGATCGACCGGCAGGAGCAGAAATATGCGCCGGCGTCCGATCGCGTCCGGCATTTCCGCGAATTCGCCATTCCGCTCGATGACCGCGATACCGAGAAGCAGGCGGCGCGCTGCATGGATTGCGGCATCCCCTATTGTCATACCGGCTGTCCGGTGAACAACCAGATCCCCGACTGGAACGATCTCGTCTATCAGGGCAATTGGCGCGACGCGTCGGTCAACCTGCACTCGACCAACAACTTCCCGGAATTCACCGGCCGCATCTGCCCCGCACCTTGCGAGGAAGCCTGCACGCTCAATCTCGAGAATGTGCCGGTGACGATCAAGACGATCGAGCAGGCGATCGCCGACAAGGCCTGGTCGGAAGGCTGGATCAGGCCGGAGCCCGCGGAAGAAAAGACCGGCAAGACGGTCGCTATCGTGGGCTCGGGCTCGGCCGGCATGGCGGCGGCGCAGCAACTGGCGCGCGCCGGCCATGAGGTGCATGTCTTCGAGCGCTATGCCAAGGCCGGCGGCCTTTTGCGCTACGGCATTCCCGACTTCAAGATGGAGAAGCATCCGATCGACCGGCGCGTCGAGCAGATGGAGGCCGAGGGTGTCACCTTCCACTACAATGTCGATATCGGCGTCACGCGCCCCTTCCGCTCGCTCACCGATGTCTATGACGCGGTGCTGCTGGCGGGTGGCGCCGAACGGCCGCGCGATCCGGGCCTGCCGGGCATGGATCTCGACGGGGCGCATTATGCCATGCCGTTCCTCATCCAGAGCAACCGTCGCGTCGGCGGTGAGGATATCGCGGCCGAGCGCCCGCTCATCGCCACCGGTAAGCATGTGGTGGTGATCGGCGGCGGCGATACCGCTTCCGATTGCATCGGCACGTCCTTCCGGCAAGGCGCGCTGTCGGTGACCCAGCTCGACATCCGTCCCGTTCCGCCGGAGCAGGAAGACAAGATGGTGGTGTGGCCCTATTGGCCGACCAAGTTCCGCACCTCGTCATCGCAGGCCGAAGGTGCGGCGCGCGAATTCTCCTGCGCGACGCTCAGCATTGTCGGCGAGAAGGGCAAGGTCACCGGCGTCAAATGCGCGCGTGTCAATCAGAAGCGCGAGCCGCTGCCGGGCACCGAATTCATCATCAAGGCCGATCTCGTGCTGATCGCCATCGGTTTCGCCGGGCCGGAGGAGAAGGGCCTTCTCGAAGAGACCCCCTTCGAGCGCGACAAGCGCAGCAACATCAAGGCCAATACCGACGACTACAAGACCTCGGTCGAGAAGGTCTTCGCCGCGGGCGATATCCGCAAAGGCCAGTCGCTGGTCGTCTGGGCGATCCGCGAGGGCCGCCAAGCGGCACGCGCCATCGATGAATATCTGATGGGCGAGTCGGAACTGCCGCGGTAGAGCGCCGGACGTTCTCATAGAATCGCCTCGGCACTCTATCTTTTTGTTTGCGTAACCTCGTGTCTCCACCCCTCACCCGCACAGGGTGAGGGTATTCACCATCAATTACTGCACCGGCGTGAAATCGTCGAACCGGCCGCGCCGCGCGGTGATCGCCTCGCCGCGGCTGAACAGGCGCGAGGCGTCGGTGCCGGGCTTGGTCGTGCGCGCGAGCTGCGCCATGGCCGGATCGTTGGGTGCCGGAAGCGCCCCCGCATAGTCCGATTTCGCCGGCGGTGCCTGCTCCGATCCGTTGGCACCTGGCGCCGCCTGGGGCAGGGTTTCGGAAGGCTGGCCGAAGCCCGGCATGGGCTGGCTTTCGGTCGCCGCGACCGGCGGCGGCGTCGCGGGGGCCGCGGCCACCGCCACCTCGATGTCCTTGTTGATCGCGGCCATGACCAAGCTTCCCAGCTTGTTGTTGCCTTCCTTCAGGAAATGCACGCCGTCGCGCGAGCGCAATCTGACGAATTCGCCGGTCTCATCGAAGCCCGAGTCGCTGTATTTGCCATTGTCCAACAGTTCGGGGCGCGTCTCGACGAAGCGGATGCCGGCTGCTTGGGCGCGCTCCTTATGGATGGCGGCGATGATCTTCATCGAGGCATCGTATTTTTCCGCCTCCACCGGCGGCATCTCCATCCAGTAGACCGCCGCACCCGCGGCCTTGAGGCTCGCCATGAGCTCGTCGACCTGCTTGACATAGGCCGCCCGCCATTCCGGCGTGTCGAAGGCATAGCGCATCGCCCCGTCGCGGATCGGCTGCGCGTCGTTCGATCCCAGCATCACGATGGCGATATCGATCTTGTTGCTGGCGAGGATTTTGGGCAGCGCGCCGTTCCAGTCATAATATTCCGGACGCGAAAGGCCCGAATCCTCCTTGTAGCGCCCGTTGAGCGATATCCGCACATCGCCTTCGATGGTGCGCGACACGCCCGACCACAGGCCGGCGGCGAGCGAGTCGCCGAGGACGAAGACCTGATAGAGGTCCTTGGAGGCGAAATAGGGTTTCGCCGCATCTGCCTGCCGGTCCTGCTTGCCCTCTTGCGCATGAACGGAGAGCGAGAGGGCCACGATCGCACAGACGGTGAGAAACGCGCGCTTGATCATGCCCCGATCCTACCCGCCCTGGCGCAAGCGCTCAAGCAGCGCCACGGTCGGCGTGCCGTCGAGCTTCAGGCCGGTTTTGTGCTGGAATCCGAGTATGGCTTCGTAGGTGCGGGCGCCGAAGCGCCCATCCGTGCCGCCCGGATCGAAGCCTTGGGCGGTGAGCAGCTCCTGGATCTCGACGCGCTGCGCGACGGAGAGATCGTATTTGATCTCGGGCCATGACGCCACGAAGGGAGCACCACCCTTGAGGCGGTCCGCCAGATGACCGACCGCCACCGCATAGGAATGCGACTGGTTGTAGTCCATGATCGCCATGAAATTGCGGGTGACGAGGAAAGGCGGGCCGTTGACGCCCTGCGGCACCATGACGAAGGCTTCCACCTTGGGCGAGCCGAAATCGCCGCCGCGCGCCGGCTTGATCCCGAGCTTCGACCATTCGGCGACGGTCCGCCAGTTCGAGCGGCCGATCAGCGCGCGGTCGAATTTCGCCGGCAGCTTGACTTCCCAGCCCCAGGGACGGTCGTTCCGCCAGCCCTTCTTGGCGAGATAGTTCGCCGTCGAGGCGAGCGCATCGGCGCTCGAATTCCAGATGTCCTTCTTGCCGTCGCCCGTCCAGTCGACCGCGAAGGAGAGATAGGAGGTGGGGATGAACTGGGTGTGGCCCATGGCGCCGGCCCAGGAGCCGGTGAAATTTTGCGGTGAGACGATGCCGATCTTCAGGATCTTGAGGGCAGCGATGTATTGTTCCCGAGCGTAGTCCTTGCGGCTGCCGGAATAGAGCAAGGTGGCGAGCGAGCGCATCACCTTCATCTGGCCCTTGTCGCGGCCGAAATTGCTTTCCATGCCCCAGATGGCGAGCAGGATGTTGCGGTCGACCTTGTAGCGCTTTTCGATCTGGCCGAGGAGATCGGCCTCCTCCGCCTTCACGCCGCGACCTGCGTCGATGCGCGCCTGCGTCACCGCCTTTTCCAGATATTGCGACGTCGTCGTGGTGAGTTCCGGCTGGTTGTTGGCGAGCTTGAGCACCAGGGGGTCGGGATCGCTGATCCCGGCGAAGGCGCGGTCGAACACCTCACGCGATATCCCGGCAGCCTTCGCCCTTGGCCACATTTTCTGGACGAAGCTCTCGAATTCGGCGTCGGCCATTGCCGCGGGTGCCGCCATTCCACAAAGGCTCGCCACCAAAAGGGCGACGGTCAGACTTTTCGCCATCAATGTCCTCAATCAACGGGTGAGTCGATTCGCCCCTCGCAACCGTCATATCAGAGGAAGAGAAAAGCCGCCAAATGCGGCCTCTTTCAGGCGGCCTCGTTACGCTGGCGCAAATAGTCTTCCCAGGCGAGCGCGCTCTCGACGATGCGGTCGATATCCTGGTGCTTCGGCGTCCAGCCCATTTCCGCCTTGATCTTGTCGGAAGCGGCGACAATCGCCGCGGGATCCCCTGCCCGGCGCGGCGCCATGCGCTTGTTCACCGGCTTCCCGGCCGCCTTTTCCACCGCCTTGATGATGTCGAGCACGCTGTAGCCCGTGCCATAGCCGCAATTATAGGGGCCGCTCTTGCCGCCATTGCGCAGATGCTTCAGCGCATCGAGATGCGCCTGGGCGAGATCGCTGACATGGATATAGTCGCGCAGGCACGTGCCGTCCGGCGTGTCATAGTCCGAGCCGAAGACGTCCATTTGCTGCCTTTCGCCGAGCACGGTCTGGCAGGCGACCTTGATGAGATGCGTGGCCTTGGGCGTCGACTGGCCGGTGCGGCCTTTGGGATCGGCGCCGGCGACGTTGAAGTAGCGCAAGGCCACATATTGCAGCCCGTAAGCCGCATGGCTGTCGCGCAGCATCCATTCGCTCATCAGCTTCGATGAGCCATAGGGCGAGATCGGATTGAGACCTGCGTCTTCCTCGACCGGCACCGATTGCGGATTGCCATAGACGGCGGCGGTCGAGGAGAAGACGAAACGCGGAACTTGCGCCTTCACCGCCGCGGCGATGAGACTGCGTGTCTTGACCGTATTGTTGAGATAGTAGCTCAAGGGGTCGGCGACCGATTCCGGCACGACGATGGAGCCGGCGAAATGGATGATGGCGTCGAATTTGTGATCCTTGGTCAGCTGGCCGAGCAGCGCTTCATCGCCGATATCGCCTTCGACCAAGCGGGCTTGCGGCGCGATCGCCCACCAGAAGCCGGTCGACAGATTGTCGAGGACGACCACTTCCTCGCCGGCATCGGCGAGCGCATAGACCATGTGGCTGCCTATATAGCCAGCACCCCCGGTCACCAGAACCGCCATGCCGCTTCTCCTTCACGAACACACACCAGAAATATTCCCTGTCTTCACGATTTAACCCAAATTGGCGCAAGAATGCGTCAGGCCTTCGGGTCGGCACGAAAACGAGCTCAATAAGGAGTAACACACAAATGCAGCGCCGCATCAAGAAAGCAGTTTTCCCCGTCGCGGGCCTCGGGACACGGTTCCTTCCGGCGACCAAGGCTGTCCCTAAGGAAATGCTGACCATCGTCGACAAGCCGGTCATCCAGATCGTCGTCGATGAGGCGCGCGAGGCCGGCATCGAGCATTTCGTCTTCGTCACCGGGCGCAACAAGAGCGTCATCGAGGATCATTTCGACAAGCAATATGAGCTCGAGGCGACGCTGCGTCAGCGCAACAAGACGCCTGAGCTCGAGCTCCTGCAGAAATCGCTGCCGCGACCCGGCGAGACGAGCTTCACCCGCCAGCAGGAACCTTTGGGGCTGGGCCATGCCGTCTGGTGCGCCCGCGACATCGTCGGCGACGAGCCCTTCGCCCTCCTTCTTCCCGACATGCTGATCCACGCCAAGCCCGGATGCCTGCGCCAGATGGTCGATGTCTATGAGGCGCAAGGCGGCGGCAATGTCATCGCGGTCGAGGAAGTACCGTGGGAGCATGTGCACCGCTATGGCGTGGTGAAGCCCGGCGCCTGGTCGGGCCGCGCCTTCACCATCGAATCCATGGTCGAGAAGCCGAAGCGCGAGGCCGCACCATCCAATCTCATTATCTCCGGCCGCTACATCCTGCAGCCCGAGATCTTCGCCGAGATCGAGAAGCAGGAGCCGGGTGCGGGCGGCGAGATCCAGATCACCGATGCGATGATCCGCCTGCAGGCGCGGCAGAAATTCTCCGGCCTCAAATTCACCGGCCGCACCTATGATTGCGGCGACAAGGTCGGCTTCCTCACCGCCAATGTCGCCTATGGTCTCGAGCGCCACGACCTGTCGCTCCCCTTCAAGCGCGAGCTCAAGCGCATCATCGATGAAGCGGGCGGGCTTGGCTGACGCTGGCGTCGGCACCTGGAAATATTCCCCCTCTCCCATTGCTGCGCAACGGAGAGGGGGAATGCTAGGCGAGATCTTCAACTCTGCTTGCAATTTTATCGCCTGATTTCAATCCCGGCGGTGAGGCGGTTCTCGTAGTAGTCGGAGTTGGGTTCGCTGTTATCGTTGTAGAGGAAGTCGTAATCGAGGGTCCAGGCGATCCAGCGGTTCATCCGCCACAGCACGCCCAAGTTGCTGCGCAGCTTCAGCTCGGTTTCATCCGTGCCCTGAACATCTTCGTAGGAGAGGCCGACGCGGCCATGGAGTGTCAGATAGTCGCGCAAATCATGGCTGATGCCGAGATAGGCGTCATAGTTGCGGGCGCCGCTCGAGTCGGCGGTCGCCGTTTCGTCGAGACCGGTGCCGAGCGTCAGATCGAGCGTCGTCAGCTCGGTGGGCCGCCAGATGACTTGCCCCGTCAGGCCGAATACGTCGAGCGTCTCCAGCCGATCATCGGCATAGTCGCGCCACAGATAGGTGAGCGCCAATTCACCCGACCATATGGGTGACGGTTCGAAGGCAACGCCGACCGCGACGCGATAGCCGTCGGAATCGCGGTCGAAGCCGTTGCGGTCGGGCACCTCGAAATGGAACCGCGGCATATAGCCCGCTTCCACGAAAGGCTGCAGCGCAGGCGAGGCTTCATAGCCGACCCGCAGCACCGCCTGGGGCTGGACATAGTCGCGATCCCCGTTCTCTTCCTTGCCGCCGCCCGCCAGCTCGACGTCGCCGTAATATTGCCAGTCGGCGCCGGCCAGCAGGGTTGCCGAAATGCGCCCATAGCGATGCCGCAAGGCGGCATTGGCGCCGAAGGACTGGTCGGTGCGAATGCCGACGGGCGTGTCGGGCACCTCGCTGTCCGAGCCATTGTCCTCCGACAGAGCATAGAAGGCATCGAGGGTGAGCGTGGTCGAGCGCAGGACATCGAGCCGCAATCTGGCATTGGCATCGATGTCCTTGGAATCGTTCTCGCTCTGGTCGTCGTAATAGATGAGATCGCCGGCCCCTTGGATGGCGAGCTCGTGCCGGACCCAGTCGCTGACGATCCTGAGCGACGGCCTGAACCTCGCGCCGACGTCGCCTTTTGGATCGTCCGTGTCGAGGCCCGGATTGTCCGAGACGATGACCCCGGCGCGCATGACGGGAAAAATGGTGAGCCCGCCGGCCTGGATGCCGAGCGCGTCATAGGGGTCGACGTCGGAATAGCGTTTTTTGGGCGGCGGCGGTGGCGGCTCGACGATGGGATTGACCTCGAGCGTCGTCGGCCGCGCGGCGACCACGATCGGCTGGGCTTCCTGGTTCGCCTCTTCGATGCCGGTGTCCTGGGCCGCTTCCGGAACGTCAAGGCCGGTCCTCAGGCCGATATCTTCCTGCGCCCCGACCTCACCGCTCAGGAGGAATGCCGCCGCGATGCCGCAATATATGAAACGCTGGCGGACCATCCACTAACCCCGTTCTCTCCAGAACTTAACGAAAACATGGTTAATGGGCGGTTGACGGGTCCTGGCCGGCGGCCGATAGGCTCTTTCACTGAGGCATCGGAATGAGCTAGGTGAGGGGCCATGGCAAAGATCATCGAAGTCGACACCGAGGGCCTGCGGGCCTGGATCGCCTCGGCGAAGCGCACCCTCACCACCGAGAACGAGGCCCTGGCCAAGCTCATCGCGGCGCTCGACGGCCCGCTCGGCATCGCCTTTGGCGAAGCGGTCCGCCTGATCAAGGGGGCGAGCGGGCGGGTGGTGGTCACCGGCATGGGCAAGAGCGGCCATATCGGCCGCAAGATCGCAGCGACCCTCGCCTCGACCGGGACCCAGGCCTTCTTCGTCCATCCCGCCGAAGCCGGCCATGGCGATCTCGGCATGATCGGGCGCGACGACGTCATCATCATGATCTCCAATTCCGGCGAGACGGCAGAGCTGCGCGCCATACTCGACTATGCCAAGCGCTTCGACGTGAAGATCATTGGCCTCACCAGCCGCGCCGAAAGCACCCTCAGCACCCTTTCCGACGTGTCGCTCTGCCTGCCCGATGCACGCGAGGCCTGCCCGATCGGCATGGCGCCGACGACATCGACCTTGCTGCAGCTCGCCATGGGCGATGCGCTCGCCTTGGCTCTGCTCGAGGACAGGGGCTTCAACGCGGCGCAGTTCAAGACCTTCCATCCGGGCGGCCTCCTCGGTGCCGCCCTCACCCATGTGCGCGAGATCATGCACAAGGCGCCGCGGCTGCCGATCGTCGCGCCGGCGACGCCCATGGCCGAAGCATTGGTGATCATGACCCAGAAGAGCCTCGGCTGCCTGGGCGTCGTCGATGACGCCGGCAAGCTTATCGGCATACTGACCGATGGCGACTTGCGCCGGCATATGTCGCGCGACCTCATCGACCTGATGATCGCCGATGTCATGACCTCGACGCCGCGCACCATCACGTCCGACATGCTGGCCTCGGAAGCGCTCGAACACCTGAATTCCTCGAAGATCACCGCTCTGTTCGTGGTCGATGACGAGAACCGGCCGATCGGCCTCGTCCACGTCCACGACCTGCTGCGGCAGGGCGTTAAGTGACTCCTCGCCCTCGTAGGCGTTAAGTTAACCGTGCACGCCAAATCTCCCTCCACCGCGCGAAGCGCGGCGGAGGGAGACGCGTACATGTGGAGCAGCCGATTAAGCGGGCTTGCTCGCCGGCTCGACGACGAGCCGCGTTCCATCGACGCTCTTGACCTTGACCCATTCGCCCTTGTCGCGATCGGATCCCGTCACCACCCACAGCGTGTCGTCGATCCTGACTTTGCCGCGCCCGTCCACGATCGGCTCGTGCAGCACATAGGAGTGCCCGACAAAGTCATACATGCGCTGGTTGAGGTTCGTGGCCTCGCCTTCCGGGAATTTCACCCGCGGCCGGACGAACAGGACGAAAAGCGCCGAGAGCACGGCGAAAAACGCGATCTCGATCTGCCAGGAAAGATCGGCGAAGAGGTCGATGACGCCGATCACCGCCGCGGCGAGCCCCAGCCACATGAAGAACACGCCGGGCAGCATCAGCTCGATGAGGAGCAGGATGCCGGCGATCACCCACCAGGTCCAGCCGCCGAGAAAGGGAAGGAACTGCTGCATCAGCCGTCTCTTGGAGGCTCAGGGCTTGTGCGGGACCGCGGGGACACTGCTGCTGGCGCTACCGCTGCTGCTGCTACTGCTGCTCGACTTGCGCTTGGGCGTGTGTGCCGCCGTCTGGTCGGAGGGACCGCCGCCAAAAGTCTCGCGCGCGATCTCGGCGATGCCGGTCAAGGAGCCCATCAGCGATGACGCCTCGAGAGGCAGCATCAGCACCTTCTGGTTGGGCGCGGTCGCCAGCGCCTCGAGCGCCTTCACGTAGTTGTTGGCGACGAAATAGTTGATCGCCTGGATGTTGCCGCCGGCAATGGCCTCGCTCACCATGAGCGTCGCCTTGGCCTCGGCTTCGGCGGCGCGCTCGCGGGCTTCCGCATCGCGGAAAGCGGCTTCGCGGCGGCCTTCGGCCTCGAGCACCACCGACTGCTTCTCGCCCTCGGCGCGCAGGATCTGCGACTGCCGCTGGCCTTCCGCTTCGAGCACCGAGGCGCGCTTGTCACGCTCGGCCTTCATCTGCCGCGCCATCGCTTCGACGAGATCGCGCGGCGGGCTGATGTCCTTGATCTCGATGCGGTTCATCTTGATGCCCCAGGGCGATGCCGCCTGATCGACGACCCCGAGGAGGCGGTGATTGATCTCGTCGCGTTGCGACAGGAGGCTGTCGAGATCCATCGAGCCCATCACGGTGCGGACATTCGTCATCACCAGATTGAGGATGGCATTTTCGAGATTCTGCACCTCATAGGCGGCCTTGGCCGCCTCGATGACCTGGAAGAAGGCGACACCGTCGACCTTCACCATGGCATTGTCGCGGGTGATGACTTCCTGGCTCGGCACGTCGAGGACGCGCTCCATCATGCTGAGCTTGTGGCCGACCCGGTCGAAGAAGGGCACGATGATTCCCAAACCCGGTGGCAGCGTGCGGACATAGCGGCCGAAACGCTCGACCGTGTAGTTCGAGCCTTGCGGAACCATCCGGATCGAGCGCAAGAGACCGAACAGGACCACGGCCAGCAGAATGATGACCGCTATACCAGCGCCTTCGAACATAAGCCGTCTCCAAACCTCAAATTAGGAAAGTAGTCAAGCGCCCTCTCTGGGGAGCTACCATAGGGGCACGTTGATGAATCGCAAGCCCTTTCATAGCCACCCGGCCAGTTCCTGGCGAATTAACAATGCCATCATGGTAATGGCGACGTCCGAATCGTTAAGACACGGCACAGCCGAAAAGTTTATTCCGCCATTTTCACGAAATGTCTCGGCGAGGCCGATGGCGACTTCCTCCAGCGTCTCGACGCAGTCGGCGGCGAAGCCCGGCATGACCATCACCAGATGGCGCACGCCCTGGCCGGGCAGGCTCGCCACCGTGTCCTGGGCATAGGGCTTGAGCCATTCGGCGCGTCCGAAGCGCGATTGGAAGACGAGCCTGAGCTTGGTCTCCGAAAGATCGAGCTTCGCGCGCAACAGCCGGGTGGTTTCCTGGCAATGGCGATAATAGGGATCGCCGGCCGCGACATAGCTTTCCGGCAGGCCATGATAGGAGGCGAGGATGACATCGGGCACCCAGTCCAGCGTCGCCAGATGCGCATCGATACTCTCAGCCAGCGCATCGATATGGACGGGCTCGCCATAATAGGGCGGGACGAATCGCAAGGCCGGCTGCCAGCGTAAGTCCGCCATGGCCTCGAAGACCTTGTCCGCCACGGTTGCCGTCGTTGCGGCGCTGTATTGCGGATAGAGCGGGAAGATCAGGATGCGCTCGCAACCCTGCTCCTTGAGCGCCTTGAGACGTTCGCCGACCGGTGGTGAGCCGTAGCGCATGCCCCAATCGAGGAGGATCGGTCCATCGCCGCGCAGCTCGGCTGCGAGCTTCTCCGCCTGGGCGCGGGTGATGGTCTTGAGCGGCGATTCGTCCAGCTCGCGGTTCCAGATCTTCTCATAGGCATGGCCGCTGCGTTTCGGCCGCGTCGTCAGGATGATGCCGTTGAGAATGAACCACCACAGGAGCCGGTTGGTCTCGACGACTCTGGGATCGGAAAGGAACTCCTTCAGGTAGCGGCGCATCGGCCAGTAGGACGTCGCTTCCGGCGTTCCCAGATTGACGATGAGGACGCCGATGCGGCCCTTGACCTTAGGATCGCCGCTCTCTGCGAGGTTCAGCATGATGGACTTTGCAGTACCGGATTGTTAACCAAAGCGGAAGAACCGGCGACACCTTAACGCAACCCCAAGCCGCCCCCAGATATGAGACGAGCAGGGCTATAGGAACGGGCCGGAACATCATGCCGACGCTGAGCGATGGGCCTCTCGGGCAATGGGGAAGGCGCTCCTTGAGCGAGCCTCACCAGGCCTCCGGCCCGTTCGCCCATGACCTCGGCTCCCGGCTCAAATTCGACACCGGCAGGTTCCGCGCCGAGCAGCTCGCTCCCCTCGCCCAGTTCCGCCCCTATGTGATGGGCGCCAATATCCTCGCGGTCCTGGTCATCCTGTGGTTCGGCTCGGGATCGGTGAACGATCCCTGGCTCACGGCCTGGACCGTGGCCCAGGCGGCATTGACCGTGGCGGTCCTGCGCGCCTGGTCGAAAAGCCGCAACTTCCTCACCAATACCCGCCGCACCATCGGGCTCATCGAGGCGGCGAGCCTCGCTTTCGCCGTCCTGTGGGCCTTTCCTCCGCTGCAGCTCTTCCCCCATGCCGCACGGGAAATGCAGCATGTCATCACCGCGATCTCCTTCATCGCCTCGGTGACCGGCGCTTTCGCGCTCACCCGGCTGCCTTCCGCATCGATCGCCTTCACCGCCGTGGTGTCGGGCGCCATCTTCATCAGCGAGATCCGCCACGGCGAGGACATCGACCTTATCCTGGGCTTCATCGCGGTCGCCATCGCCGTCCTGATGTCGCTGATGAGCCTGGCGCTCAACCGCACGCTCATCCGGCGCGCCGCCGACAATTACGAGATGAACCGGCAGAGCGAGTTCATCTCCCTGCTGCTCAAGGATTTCGAAAGCTGCTCCAGCGATCTTTTGTGGGAGACCGACGCCGAGGGCAAGCTCATCTACTTTTCCGACCGCCTGCCGATGCTGATCGGCACGGAAGCCGCATCGCTCATCGGAAAGACCTTCCAGGAGGCGGTGGCGGCTCCCTCCGAAGCCGAGGGCTGGGACGACTTCCTCAAGCTTTCCGGCAATCGCGTGGCGATCGAAGCTTTGCGCCTCGAAGTTAAGCGCGGGACATCGAGCAGCGACTGGTGGATGGTGACGGCGCAGCCGCTCCAGGACCATACCGGAATTTTCCTGGGCTATCGCGGCGTGATCCGCGACATCTCGCTCGAAAGACGGGCCCAGCTCGAGCTGATCAAGGCCAAGGAGGAAGCCGAGCACGCCTCCACCGCCAAGTCGCAGTTCCTTGCCATCACCAGCCACGAGCTCAAGACACCGCTCAACGCCATCGTCGGCTTTTCCGAAATGCTCGTCGCCCAGCGCGACGGTCCGCTGGGCAGCCCGGTCTATGCCGAATATGCCACGACCATCCTGCAGAGCAGCAGCCATCTGCGCAACATCATCGGCGACATTCTCGACGTCACGCGCATCGAGCGCGGCGCTCTGAGCCTGATCGAGCAGGACATGGACGCAGCCGAGATCTTCGAGATCGCTTATATGATGTGCCGCGAGCAGGCCAAGGCGGCCGACATCCCGCTCACCATCGATCTCGATCGTTCGGCGGAAATCCAGGGCGACATCACCCGCATCCGCCAGGTGCTGATCAACCTGATCACCAATGCGATCAAATTCTCCATGCCCGGAAACCCCGTCCATCTCGAGATCGAGCGCTGCGCCAAGGATGGGCTCGCCTTCCTCATCAAGGATCACGGCATCGGCATAGACCCGAAAGACATCGAGCGGATCTTCGAGCCTTTCGAGCAAGGCGACACCGGCGCCGCCCGTCGCCATGGCGGCATTGGCCTCGGCCTTGCGATCGCCCGCCGGCTCGCGCGCCTCCATGGCGGGGACGTAGCCTTGACGAGCACGCTGGGCGCGGGAACCACCGCGCGCTTCGCGCTGCCGCCCGAGCGCGTGAAATGGCCCAAAGCCACTGCGACCTCTGGCGCGGCTTGACTCTCTGTGTGATAGAGAGCGGATGAAACTCAAGAAGCCTCCCATAGCCTTTCTCGGCAGCCGCTTTTCGGCGTCGGCGCGAGATTTCGACGTGGCGCTGTTCGGCGCGCCGCATGGCACACCCTATCGCGGCATCGACAACCGGCCTTACGAGCGGGCGCCCAATGTCCTGCGCAAGGCGCTCAAGGCGGATCAGACCTTCATCGAGTCATGGGATTTCGATTTCGGCGGTCCCTTGCTCGGAAAGGAACACAAATATCGTCTCGCCGACCTTGGCGACCTGCCGACGCAATCGAAGCAGGCGGCGCGCAATCGCAAGATGATCGAGGACTGCACGCGCGCCGTCCTTGCCAACGGCGCCTTGCCGATCATGATCGGCGGCGATGATTCGACGCCTATTCCCTTCATCCAGGCCTTTTCCGATCAGGCCCCGATCACCATCCTGCAGATCGACGCCCATATCGACTGGCGCGAGGAGCGCTATGGCGAGCCGCTCGGCTTTTCGAGCACCATGCGCCGCGCCTCCGAGATGAAGCATGTCGAGAAGATCGTCCAGGTCGGCATGCGCGGCATGGGCTCGGCGCGCGAGAAGGAAGTGCAGGACGCCGAGGCCTGGGGCGCCAAGCTCATCACCGCGGCAGACATTCATGAGCGCGGCATCGGGCTGGCGCTCGACGAGATCGAAGCTGGCGCATCGCTTCTCATCACGCTCGATTGCGACGCGCTCGATTGGTCGATCATGCCGGCCGTCGCCTATCCGACGACCGGTGGCCTGACCCATACGCAAGTGACGCGCCTGATCCAGGACGCCATCGCCAAGGCGAGGCTGGTCGGCTTCGACCTCATCGAATTCGTGTCCAGACGCGATCGGGACGGCATCGGCGCCTTCACCGCAGCCCGGCTCATCTGCAATGTGATCGGTAGTCTCGCCAACCGTTAGAAAGTGCCGTGCGCTGCCGGGACGGCGAGGAAGAAAGTCGGGCGGGACAAACGGATACAGGGAAGATACAGGGTAAAATCCCAAAACACTTGCCTTTCGTGAAGGCTTTTCGAAGAAAGCCTTTGCATTTCAGAATGCTATCTGAGCTTTCTCCACAGTGAACGCAGGGAAGTTGGACACGGCAAAGTGGTCCCAACAGGGATCGGCACAATTCGCCCAGGGAGATTACTCCGCCGCGATCGCCGCCGGCATTTTGGCCTTTCCGGCCCGGAAGGCGTCGAGCAGTTCGGTTTCGCGCGCCTTGGCCTGCTTGAGATGGCGCTCCTTGACATGGCCATAGCCGCGGATGCCCTCGGGCACGCCGGCGATCTCCGCGGCGAGCGCGATATTCTTCGGCGTCAGCGAGCCAAGCAGCTCATCGATGATCGCTTTATATTCACCGATCAGCGCCCGCTCGCGCCGGCGCTCATGGGTGCGGCCGAAGGGATCGAAGGCCGTGCCGCGCAGGAACTTGAACCACGCCAGGACCGTGAAGGCGCGCTTCATCCACGGACCGAACCGCATCTTGCGGGGAACGCCGGTCACCGGGTCAGTCTTGGCGAGGAGCGGCGGCGCCAGGTGGAAAGTGAGCTTGCCGCCCTTGAAGCGCTTGCCGAGCTCGGCATCGAAGCTGCCGTCGGTATAGAGCCGCGCCACTTCATACTCGTCCTTATAGGCCATCAGCTTGAACAGATAGCGCGCCACCGCGCGGGTAAGCTCCACCGATTTGGGCACGACCTCCGCCTCGCGTTGCCTTACCTTGGCGACGAATTCCATATATTGCGCGGCATAGGCGTGGTCCTGGTAGTTGGCGAGGAAGGCTTCGCGCCGTGCCACCATCTCGTCCAGCGTCTCTTCCTTGCTTTCGCGCGGGCCTAAGATCTTCTCGACCGCGGCAAGATCATGCGCGGCGCGCCTGCCCCACAGGAAGGCGTCGAGATTCATCTTCACCGCCTGGCCGTTGAGACGGATCGCCTGCTCGATCGATTGGGCGCTGAGCGGAACGAGGCCCTTCTGATAGGCGAAGCCCAGCGTGAACAGGTTGCTCGCTATGGAGTCGCCCATGAGCGCGGTCGCGATGCGGGTCGCATCGACGAGATGTGCCGCTCCCTTCAACACCCGGCCTTCGATGCGCAGCCGCATCTCGTCGGAAGGGATCTTGAGATCGGCCTTCTGGGTGAAGGAAGCCGGCATGACCTCGGCTATATTGAGCACCGCGTGGGTGCGCTCGGGCGACGCGCCGGCCAGCACCTTCTCGCCCGCCGATGTCACGATATCGCAGCCGAGGATCAGGTCGGCGGCGCCGGCGGCGATGCGCACGGCGGCGATGTCTTCCGGCCGGTTGGCAATCTTGAGATGGCTCACCACCGCGCCGTTCTTCTGCGACAGGCCCACCATGTCGATGATGCCGGTGCCTTTGCCCTCGAGATGCGCCGCCATGCCGAGGATATGCCCGATGGTGATGACACCAGTGCCGCCGATGCCGGTCACCATGATCGACCACGGGCGGTGGAGCGGCGGCAATTTGGGATCGGCGAGGACCGGGAAGACGGCGCCGCTGCCGGGCAGGCTCTTGACGTCGAGGCCGCGGATGAGCTCACCGCCTTCGACGGTGACGAAGCTCGGACAGAAACCTTTGACGCAGGAATAGTCCTTGTTGCAGGCCGACTGGTCGATCTGGCGCTTGCGGCCGAAGGGCGTCTCGACCGGCGCGACGGCGACGCAGTTGGATTGCACGCCGCAATCGCCGCAGCCTTCGCAGACGAGCTCATTGATGAAGACGCGCTTGTTGGGATCGGGATATTCGCCGCGCTTGCGCCGCCTGCGCTTCTCGGCGGCACAGGTCTGGTCATAGATGAGGACCGACGTCCCCTTGACGTTCATGAATTCCTTCTGCACCGCATTGAGATCGTCGCGGTGATGGAAGGTGACATGCGCCGGGAATTGGGCGCCCGAATATTTATCGGGTTCATCCGAGACGACAGCGATGCGCTCGACACCTTCGGCGCGCACCTGCTGGGCGACGATCGGCACACTGAGCTTGCCGTCATGCGCCTGGCCGCCGGTCATGGCGACGGCGTCATTGTAGAGGATCTTGTAGGTGATGTTGGCATCCGACGCGAGGGCGGCGCGGATGGCGAGCAGGCCCGAATGATTGTAGGTGCCGTCGCCCAGATTCTGGAAAATATGCTTGCGCTTGGAGAACGGCGCCTCGCCCACCCAGTTGGCGCCCTCGCCGCCCATTTGCGTCGAGCCATGGGTGTTGCGGGTCGGCATCGACTGGACCATCCAGTGGCAGCCTATGCCGGCATAACCGCGGGCACCCTCGGGCAGAATCGTCGATGAATTATGCGGGCAGCCGGCGCAGAAATAGGGCGTGCGCGCGAGGAGATCGGGAATGTTGCTGAGCCGGCTTTGCACGCCCTTGATCTCTTCCAGCCGTTCGGCGACCGATGGCCAATGCTTGTGGGAGAGGATGCGCTCGCCGATGGCGATGGCGATCTGGTTGGGCTCGAGCGTGCCATAGACCGGGAAGAGATTGTCGCCCTGCTCGTCCTTCTTGCCGACGATGATGGCGTGCTTGCGGTCGTTGAACAGCAACTCGCGCACATGCGTCTCGAGCAGGTCGCGCTTCTCTTCGACGCAGATGATGAGATCGAGGCCGCTTGCGAATTCATGCATGATGGCGGAATCGAGCGGCCAGATGAGGCCGATCTTGAGCAGGCGCAGGCCGATCTTCGCCGCCATGGCCTCGTCGATCCCGAGCTCGTCCAGCGCCTGGCGCGTGTCGAGATAGCTCTTGCCGACGCTGGCGATGCCGATCTTGGGATGGGGACCGCCGCGGAACACGATCTGGTTGAGGCCGTTCGCCTGCGCGAAGGCGATGGCCGCCTGGCGCTTGAAATTGTGGAGGCGCCTCTCCTGATCGTGGCGGTCGTCATTCGGCCTGATATTGAGCCCGCCGGGCGGCATCTTGAAGTTGGTCGGCAGCTTCGGGCGGATGCGATGCAGGCCCGCTTCGATGACGCCGGTCGATTCCACCGTGTCATGCAGGCACTTGACGCCGACCCAGGTGCCGGCGAAGCGCGACAGCGCCCAGCCATAGATCGAATAGTCGTAAAGCTCCTGGAGGCCCGCCGGATTGAGAATGGGAATCATGGCGTCGAGCAGGGCGATCTCGCTTTGATGCGGCACGGTCGAGGATTCGGCACCATGGTCGTCGCCCGCCATGACGAGCACGCCGCCATGTTTCGAGGTGCCCGCCGCATTGGCATGGCGCAGCACGTCGCCGCTCCGGTCGACACCCGGGCCCTTGCCGTACCAGATGCTGAAGACGCCGTCATAGGCGCCCTCGCCCCACATTTCGGCCTGCTGGCTGCCCCAGACCGCGGTGGCGGCGAGGTCCTCATTGAGGCCGGGATGGAACTTGATGGCTTCGGGCTCGAGCTTGGCCTTGGCGCGCTCGAAGGCCTGGTCGACGCCGCCGACGGGCGAGCCGCGATAGCCGGTGATATAGCCCGCCGTATTGAGGCCGGCCTCGCGGTCGAGGGCCTTCTGGGCGAGCGTCGCCCGCACCATGACCTGGGGTCCCGAGATGAACACCCGGTCCTTGGTCAGGTCATATTTGTCGTCGAGCGAAACTGGTGCCTGAGTCATGCCTCTGAATCTACCACTCATGGGCCCAACGACAATAAGGTAGGGATTTCAAGGCAAAAAAGAAATAGCGGCCGGAAAGCACCGCAAACATCGGCAATCTGCTATCGCCCAGACCTGCCGCGACGAAACGGACTTGCGCGGTTCTTGACTTGCGCCACCGGACAGGGCCTAATTGGCGCATGGGGCGAAGCGATCACCCCACAAGGCGACATGCCGAAGCATCGCGTCCTGTTCCTATTTCATGAGGACGCCCATGCCATCTCCCAACACTATTGCTGTCGATAAGCTCGCCCGTCTCGTGGGCCTGCCCAAATGCCCGCATCTCATCGATGTGCGCACCGATGAGGATTTCGCCGCCGATCCGCGCCTCATCCCGGGCTCGGTCTGGCGCCCGCACCCATTGGCCGAGAGCTGGGGCAGCGAGCTCGGCGGCACGTCCGCCATCGTCATCTGCCAGAAGGGCCTCAAGCTCAGCCACGGCACCGCCGCGTGGCTGCGCCATCTCGGCAAGGAGGCGAGCGTCCTCGAGGACGGCTTCGAGGCCTGGTTGAAATCGGGCCTGCCGCTCATCCCTGACGCGAAGCTGCCGCGCCGCGACGGCAAAGGCCGGACCGTCTGGGTGACCCGCTCGCGGCCCAAGGTCGACCGCATCGCCTGCCCCTGGCTCATCCGCCGCTTCGTCGATCCCGACGCCGTCTTCCTCTTCGTCGCCCCGAGCGAGGTCGTCATGGTGGGTGAGCGCTTCGGCGCAACGCCTTTCGACATCGAGGACACGTTCTGGAGCCATCGCGGCGAAAAATGCACCTTCGACACGATGATCGAGGAATTCGGCCTGACGACGGAACCGCTCCTGCGCCTCGCCAGGATCGTCAGGGGGGCGGATACCGCAAGCCTCGATCTCGAGCCGGAAGCGGCGGGCCTGCTCGCGGCTTCCCTCGGCCTGTCGCGCATGTTCGCCGACGATCTGCAGCAGCTCGAAGCCGGCATGCTTGTCTATGACGCCTTCTACCGCTGGTGCCGCGACGCGACCGAGGAGACCCATAATTGGCCGACCAACAAGCCGAAGCCGTGAACGGACTTCAGGTGGAACAAGCAGGAAGGCCGAGCTTCGCCGAGACGTTCAGGACCTGGGCGGAGATCGGCCTTCTTTCCTTCGGCGGGCCGGCGGGCCAGATCGCGCTCATGCATCGCGTGCTGGTCGATGAGAAGAAATGGCTCGACGAGAAGCGCTACCTGGCGGCGCTCAATTTCTGCATGCTGCTGCCGGGCCCGGAAGCCATGCAGCTCGCGACCTATGCCGGCTGGACGCTGCATGGCTGGCGGGGCGGACTCGCGGCGGGCACGCTCTTCGTGCTGCCCGGCGCCGTGGTCGTCCTCGTTCTGTCGATGATCTATGCCGCCTTCGGCCAAGTGCCGTTCGTCGCGGCGCTTTTCTTCGGCATCAAGGCGGCGGTGCTGGCGATCGTCATCGAGGCGCTCTTGCGCGTGGCGCGGCGGGCGCTCAAATTCACGAGCGACTGGTGGATCGCCACGGCGGCCTTTGTCGCTCTTTACATCTTTCAGATTCCCTTTCCGCTGATCATCCTCATCGCCGCCCTCATCGGCTTCTTCCGCGCCACCCCGGCAACTGAGCCGGCAGCGCCGGCCGTCGCGGTCGATTGGCGCTCGACGCTCGCCACCACGGCTTTGTGGCTGGCTCTGTGGCTCGTTCCGCTGGCCCTGATCATCATGGGTTTCGGCTGGAACCATGTCTTCGCGCAAACCGCCCTATTCTTCTCGAAGCTCGCGATCGTCACTTTCGGCGGCGCCTATGCCGTCCTGAGCTACATGGCGCAGCAGGCGGTGGAGACTTTCGGCTGGCTGAAAGCAGATGAGATGATTGATGGCCTGGGCCTTGCCGAGACGACGCCCGGTCCCTTGATCCTGGTCACCGAATTCGTGGGCTACATGGCGGGCTACCGCTTCGCCGGCGGCTTGTGGGGCGGCATCGCCGCGGCCGTCATCACTATATGGATGACCTTCGTCCCCTGCTTCCTGTGGATCATGGCGGGAGCGCCCTATATCGAGCGACTGCAGAACATGCCGCGTTTGTCAGGCGCTTTGGCCGCGGTGACAGCCGCCGTCGTCGGCGTGATCCTCAATCTGACGGTCTGGTTCGCGCTGCATGTGCTGTTCGGCACGCTAGACCGCACGCCTTTCGGCCTGGTGCCGCAATTCGAGAGCCTCGACGTCCCGGCCTTGATCCTGTCCGCCATCGCGGCCACGGCCTTGTTCGCTTTCCATCAAGGGATCTTCAGAACCTTGCTGCTCTGCTCTTTGCTCGGCGTGATCTGGAAGACCTTGTTCTGAGCAGTTTCCCTTTTCACGATAGGCTATTCACATTAAGTTCGTCGCCGATCGAGCAACGGGAGCCGTCATGATCCGCCACATCGTCGTTTTCAGGCTGAAGCATCCGAAGGGATCGGCCGCTGAGAAGAAGTTTCTGGCCGATGCGACGCTGCTCGCGAGCATACCTGGCGTCGGCGCCTTCGAGCAGCTTCGCCAGGTAAGTCCCAAGAACGATTATCACTTCGGCTTCTCGATGGAGTTCACCGACCAGCAAGCCTATTCGGGCTATAACGATCATCCCGATCACGTCGCCTTCGTGCGCGACCGCTGGGTGCCAGAGGTCGAGGCTTTCCTGGAGATCGACTACGTGCCCCTCGCCTAGATCATTTTAGGTCGATCCGATCGGCGCTCAGGATCACGCCGGGATTGAGCAGGTTGTGCGGATCAAAAGCTCTCTTGATGCGGCGCTCGATCTCGCGCCGGCTGGCGCTGTGCCGGCTGGCAACGGCTTCCCGCTTGGCGCGGCCGACTCCGTGCTCGGCGCTGATCGAGCCGTTCAGCTGATCTATCAGAGCATAGAGGTCTGAGAGCAGCTCCGATCGCAGAGCCGTCTTCGAGCCTGGTGGCAAAACGAAGTTGATATGGATGTTGCCGTCGCCCACATGGCCAAAGCTCAGAACCTTTACCCCCGATCCGGACAACCGTGCCTTCGTGCTTTCCGTCCAGCCAAGAAGGCCTGGCAATTCCCGAATCGGGATGGAGACGTCGCTGCGCAGCACATAGCCGTATTTGCTTGCGGCCTCGCTTTGGCTCTCCCGCAGCCGCCACATATTGACACGCTGCGCTTCCGACACAGCGATAGCGCCATCGGCGCATAGTCCTTCGTTGAGCAGAGCTTCGAGCGCGGCCTCGACATGAGCCAGCAAACCGCTTTCGAATGTCCAGGCAACCTCGATCAGAAGATGGAGCGGATGTGGAGCGGAGAGCGGAGACTGGACACCGCTTATTCCGCCGAGCACGTTGTCCACGCAATCCGCGGTGAGGAGCTCGAAGGCGGAGATCAGTTCGCCAAACCGGTCACCGAGGCGGCTGAACAGCGTAAGGACGTCTTCCGCCGCAGTGACGGCCAGCCACACCGTGACGGTTTCCTTCGGCCTGCTGGCCAGCTTCAAGCTGGCGGCCGTGACAACGCCCAACGTGCCTTCCGAGCCGATGAAGAGCTGCTTCAGGTCATAGCCGGTATTGTCCTTGCGCAGCGGATTGAGCATGTCGAGGACACTACCGTCGGCAAGCACGACTTCGATGCCGAGGACAAGGTCGCGCATCATCCCATAGCGCAGGACATTGAGACCGCCAGCATTGGTCGCGATGTTGCCGCCAATGCGGCAAGAGCCACCCGACCCGAGCGCAAGCGGAAACATCCGGTTCGCCTCTTCGGCGGCCGATCTCACCTTGTCGAGGATGCAGCCCGCTTCCACAATGAGGAAGCCCGCAGCCGCATCCATGGCACGGATCTTGTCGAGCCTCTCGACGGAGATAACGACCTGGCTCCCGCTCGCATCCGGAATCCCGCCATTCACCAGGCCTGTGTTGCCGGCCTGAGGAACGAGCGTGATGCCGTGCCGGGCGGCGAGCGCCACGACGCTCGCGACTTCCGCCGTCGTTCCCGGGCGAATGACCGCAGCCGCCTTGCCGGAATATTGCTGCCACACGTCGACTTCGAAGCGGCGCAAGTCATCTTCCGCCATGAGGACGTTGCGCGGGCCGACCAGGCTCCGGCAATCTTCGAGAAACTGGCTGGACACCTCGCCGCTCTATCCTTGATATTCGAGTATGTACAGGCCACCATTATAGTCGTTGGCATAGACGAGGCCGGCTTTGTCCACATAGACATCGCAGGACTGTATGACCTTCTTGCGGTTGGGTCGCCGGTCGGCGAGCGTCGCGGGCTCGCCGGGCACGAAGGCGGCGACCTCCTTCGGCCGGTACTGATCGCTTATGTCGAAGACGCGGATGCCGGCATTCTGGTAGGTGGCGAAGATCAGCTCGGAGCTGACGAAGGAATCCGGCCGGTTCTCGTGAATATTGTGCGGCCCGAAATGACCACCCTTGCTCTTGTAATCGGCCTCCTTGGGTTCGGGAAAGGTCGCGAGGCTGATGGGATTGCCGGGAACGCGATTGTCGAAGATCCAGATCGGCTTGAAGCCGTCCTCATAGTCATCGAGCACCGCCTCATCGGCGACCACCAGCAGGTCGCGGTCGGGCAGAGCCAGGCAATTATGCGTGCCGCCGCCGAAGGGAGGCGACCAGTTCCGGTGCGTGATGAGCTTCGGCTTGCGGCGGTCGGCGACATCGATCACCACCATGCCGGCATCGCGCCAGGCGCCATAGGCGATATCGCCGGATACCGTCGCATGATGAAGGCCATAGCGTCGGGTGGGCTCCCAGTCCGGCGTCTCGCCGGCGGCGAGGTTCATGCCCGGCAGCCAGTAGCGCCCCGCCTCGACCGGACGCGTGGGATCGGTCATGTCGATGGTGATGAAGATATAGTCGGTGAAGCCGTCGAGCAGCGCCGAGGCATAGGCCCAGCGCCCGCCGGTATACCAGATGCGGTGAATGCCGCCGCCGGCCACCGGCATGAAGCCGATCTTTCGCGGCTTTCCCGCCGTCGAGATATCATAGACCGCCATGCCTCCTGTCCAGTCGCGCGCCGCATCGCCGCTGGCGGTGCCGACCTTCCGGCCGATGGCGCCCTTGTAATAGGCCTTCTCGTCCTGGAATTCGGCGGCGGCGAACATGTCCTTGGCGTTGATCACCAGCAGCAGGTCGCCATGGGTCTGGAGATGGATGTTCCAGGTATTGTGCGGGGCCGCGACATATTCGACGGCTTTCGGATGATGCGGATCGCGCACGTCGATTACGCTGAAGCCCTTTGAGAACATGTGGCCGACATAGGCGAAGCCCTTGTTGACCATGAGCTGCACGCCGTCCGGCCTTCCGCCTTGATCGCTATGGCCGATCAGTTTCATGTTGTAGCTGAAATCGGCTTTCGGAAGAGGCTGGATGCTCATGGGCTGTTTCCCGTATCCTGTGGTTGCGGTGATTTCACGGATGCCGGACGGCGCCGTGGCGCCGCCCAGCGTGGAGATTTCCTATTTCACGCCCCAGATCTTGGCATAGGCATCGGCATAGCCGTTATTGGGGTCGTAGGTGTTGGCGGGCCCGCCGTCGAACTCGATGTTGGACGGCAGGAACAGATGCGGCGGCGCGATGAAGCCGCTTTCCTTCTCGCCGTTCTCGGCCCGGTTGGCTTCATCGACGATCTGCCAGCCCTGCAGAAGCAGCGGCTCGGCCACGGTTCCCGCCTGATACTCGCCGGCCCGGATGCGCTGGAAGGCAACTTCACTGCCGTCGCCGGCGGAGATCGCCAGCGGATTGTCCTTGCCGCCGATGCCCGCGGCTGAGAGCGATGGCGCCATGAAGTCGAAAGTGAGATCATTGATGCTGAGCGAGGTGGTCCATGCGGCGCCGTGGCGCTGCAGCAGCGATGTCGTCAGCTGCGGCATGCGGTTCGACGCGTCGGCCAGCGGCGTATCGACGATCTCGAGCACCTTGCTTTCACCGCAGACCTTGATGACCTCGGCCATGGCATCCGACTTCTTGACGGCGATCTCATAGGTGCTGTCGGTGAAGATCACGGCGCCGACCTTGCCGCCGGTCTCGGCGCAAGGATAGGACGCGGCGGCGCGCGCCACGTCGAGCGGGTCGGTGGTGATGTTGGTGAAGATCGGCAAAGTGTCATGCGGGCCGGCCTTGCCATAGGAATGCCAGCCGATGAGGGTGATCCCCTGCTTCCCCGCTTCCTCGATGACCGCCGCCTGTTCGGTTGCGTCGATGCCACCGAGCACGATGATATCGGGCTTCGAGGCGATCGCTTGATTGAGGGCAGTGGCGCGGCCCGCGACCGATCCCTGGCCGTCGCTCTCCTTGAATGTCCAGCCGATCCGTTGCGCCGCGGCCTTCACGCCTTCACCGGCGCCGCGCGCACCGCCATTGCGCTGGTCGGTCGACACGTAGAAGATCGTCTTGCCTGCGGCCGCCTTTGGTCCGGTGGTGGGTCCGTTCCACGGCGCGTTGGGTTTGCTCATCTTTTCCACGAAGGCCTTGGCGTCCGCAACCGCGTCGGCGAAGGCGACACTCGCGCCGGTTGTCAGTGCCGCAAGGAGCAAGGCTGTCGTGGTGATCGTCCGCTTCACTATCATGTCACTTTCCTCCCGTTGATATCCTCCGCCAATGCGAAGTCCTTTGCTCAGGCGCTCGCCTGAGGAGTGTCGCTCGTCGCCGGCGCTCGCGCGCGGCCGCGCCGCTTCTGGGCATAGGCGGCGAGGCCAATGGCGATCAGCAGCGTGACGCCGTTGAACAGCGGCTCGATGTAGAAGGCACCGCCGATCTGCTGGATGCCGGATATGCCGACCGCGAGGACCGCGACGCCGACAATCGTTCCCCAGACATTGACGCGTCCGGGCTTGATCGTCGTCGAGCCGAGGAAAGCGCCGACCAAGGCAGGCAGCAGATATTCGAGCCCGACACTCGCCTGGCCGATCCGCAGACGGGCGGCGAGGAGCAGCCCGGCGGCGGCACCGAGCAGGCCCGACACGACGAAAGCGCCGATGATGAAGCGCCGGTTGGGGATGCCGTTGAGCTCGGCGGCGCGCGGGTTGGCTCCGATCGCATAGAGGCAGCGGCCGATCGGCGTGTATTCGAGGACGACCCACATGGCGAAGCTGATCGCCAGCACATAGAAGGCGACGACCGGGATGCCCAGCGGCTGCCAGGCATACATATCGGTGAAGCCCTTCGGCAGGACGCCGACGATCTGGCGTCCTTCCGTGTACCAAAGGGCGATCGCATAGAGGATCGTGCCGGTGCCCAGCGTGGCGATGAAGGAATCGATGCGGGCCACTTCCACGAGGAGCCCGTTCAGGAGCCCGAGCAGGCAGCCGGCGAGCAGGACCATCACCACCACGATGCGCCAGTCGATCCCGAGCGTGGTCTGCAGTGCAATGGCCAGAATGTGCCAGAGCACGATGCCGTAGCCGACCGTCAGGTCGATGCGCCCGGCAGCCATGGGCGTCATGGCCGCCAGCGAAAGAATAGCGATGATCGCCTTGTCGCCCAGGATGGAGCGCAAGTTCAGCATCGTCGGGAATGTATTGGGTAGCAGAATGGAGAAGAGCAGGATCAGCAGGATCGTGAACACCAGCAGTCCATAGACCGGTATCAGCCTGACCAATTTTTGCCGGATATTCATCGAGGCCAGCTCGACTTTGGTCGGTTCGAGGGCGGTGGACTTGATGGATTGCATGTGACGAGCCCTTGCTAGACCGCGGCATGGATGCCGGATGGTGAATCGGCCAATGACGATGCCAATGTAACCGTCTCGATGCTCAATGCGCCGCCGTCGAGCTCGCTGACGATCTCACCATGGCGGAACACCAGGGCGCGGTGGCAGATCTGCGCGACCTCCTCGAAGTCGGTGGAGATCAGAAGGATCGCCTGCCCGGCGGCGAGCTGCTCGGCCAGCAGGTGATAGATTTGGGCCTTGGCTCCGACATCGACTCCGGCGGTCGGATCCTCGAGCACCAGCACCTTGGGCGCGATACGCACCCACCGCGACAGCACGACCTTTTGCTGGTTGCCGCCGGACAAGCTTTCGATCGGCGTTTCCGGATCATTGGGAACCAGTCCGATCCGGCGGCCGGCCTCGTGGCATTGCTGCGCCTCGATGCCGGGCCGGGCGAGCGACAGCAGCCCATGGCCGGAGGCTGGCGGATTCAAGAACAGGTTTTCCCGGATCGACATGCCGGGCGCGACCGATTCGGCGAGGCGATCGGCGGCGATGATCCCGAGCCCGCCTGTGATCGCCGCGGCGGGCGATATATTGGCGAGCTTGCGGCCACCGATCGATATTGCTCCCGCGGTCTGCGGCTCGTCGCCGACCAGGATCCGTCCGATGATCTCATGGCCTGCTCCCCTGAGACCCACCAGCCCGACAATCTCGCCGCGGTGGACGGTGAAGGAGACGGGTCCCACGCTTTCACCCGCCAGATCCTTGCAAACGAGAACTTCCTCCGGCGCCGGCCGCGGCGGACGGACGAACACTTTCTCTGGCTCCCGGCCGATGATGCTGCGGATCAGCGCCTCCGGGTTGGACTTGTCCGTGCGGCGCGCATCGGCCACCTTCCCATCGCGCAGGACGAGCAGCGAGTCGGAGATGGCGAATACCTCGTCGAGGCGATGCGAGACATAGATCATGCTCACACTTTCCCGCTTCAGCTGGCGCAATACGCTGAACAGGACTTGCACGTCGTTCTTGGGCAGGCTGGCGGTCGGCTCGTCGAGAACCAGGATACGCGACTGGATGCCAAGCGCGCGCGCAATGGCGACCAGCGATTTCTCGGTGCGGGTCAGATCGCTGACGCGGCGACGCGGATCGATGGCCGGCGCGATCCGCGCCAGCGACCGGCGCGCCTGGTTCTCCACCGCCGCCCAGTCGATGAGCCCGAAGCGGCGTGCAAACCCTTGAGCCAATGCGATGTTCTCGGCAACCGTCATCCACTCGATGAGGCCGAGGTCCTGGTGGATGAAGGCGACGGCATGGCGATCACGCTTGAGGTCGTAGGGCTCCTCGCCGAGCCGGACCTCGCCGCCATCGGCCTCGAAGACCCCGGCAAGGATCTTGACCAGCGTCGACTTGCCGGCGCCGTTCTGCCCGAGAAGAGCCAGCACTTCTCCTTGCAACAGGGTCAGATCGACGTCTTGGACGGCCTTGGTGGCGCCGAAGGACTTCCGCAGACCGCGGATCGTCAATGCAGCCGGCCGATGGGCAACCCCCGGATCTTGTTGCATTTTCTCCCATTCCTGGACCGATCTTCGCCAGCCTCCAAGGTATGGTGGCCGATATTATAAAAAAGGTCAATAATAATATATAATCAGCCAAGCGCAATGTTGTAACCTGGGGGACCCTTGGCTATGTGGTCCCAAATTTGATGGTGATGGCTTGAACTCCGTATCAACGGTTGACCGGCTGGTTCGCATAACCCGAGACTTCGCGTTCGTGTCGAGGGGCGGCCGGAAATTTGCCGGCGACAGCAAAGCAGGCCCGTCGGTCGCGACATTTGACTGCGGCGAATGGGAGGAATCCTCCGAGGGGGATGAGCTGCACAAGCTCGTTCTCGTTGTCGATGGGATGATGGATGTCGAGGGAGGTTCCGGTGGCTGGCTGGTGATGCCGAACCACATGATATTTGTGCCGGCCAATCGTCCGTTCAATTTGCGCACGGCGGCCGGAACACGGGTGAATGCCGCGTTTCTCGACCCCAATGATCATCCCTGGCACCATCACGGCTGCTGGGTGACCCAGGCCAATCCGCTGGTTCATGAAATCTTCGCGCTGTTGGTTGACCTGGCCGGCCGTGAGTCCGGTGATCCGGACATGATGCGCCACTTGCTCAAGACGATCTCGATGCTGTGCACCGAATGGTTCTCCAATCCCAGGATGCTGTGGCTTCCAGCGGCGAAGTCACCAGAGACACGGGCTTTCGTCAGCCATGTCCGGGAACATCTCGATGACGTCACGGTTGAATCGGCCTGCCGCGCCTGCGCGCTGGCCCCCCGCACGATGCAGAGACTGGCCCAGCAGGAATTCTCCTTCGGACCCAAGACACTGATCTCGGAGGTCCGCATCATGCGCGCCATGGAGCTGCTTGCCGCTGACAGCCTGTCGCTGGACAGGATAGCGCGAGCTGTCGGCTATTCCAGCTCGAGCGCGTTCACCATTGCCTTTTCCGGACGCATCGGACGCTCTCCCCTGGAATACCGGCTCACGAACCGCACCGCTCTGCAGTCGTGCCGGATAGCGGCCGACTGAGAGCCGGGCAAGGATCTCTCCAAGTGATTTGAGGACGCTACCAGACGCTCATTTCCGCGTGGCTCTCGCGTCCTGCCAGTCTTGCGGGCTCATCATCTGCCTGAGGAAGTTGAATTGCCCGGCCCCTTGCAGCCACTCGCCGCCGTCGATGGTCACGTACTCGCCATTGATATAGGCGGCCTGATCGCAGACGAGGAAGGCGGCAAGGTTCGCCAGTTCCTCGTGGCGCCCGGCGCGGCGCAGCGGGTTCTTCTCCTCGAAAGCCTTGGCGAGCTCAGGCTTGGGCACCAGCCGTTCCCACGCCCCTTCGGTCGGAAAGGGACCGGGCGCTATGGCATTGAGCCTGATGCCGCGGCCGCCCCATTCGACGGCGAGCGAGCGCGTCATCGCCAGCACGCCCGCTTTTGCCATCGCCGAGGGCACGACAAAGGCCGATCCGGTGAAGGCATAGGTGGTGACGATCGAGAGCACGGTGCCGGCATGGCTTTCCGCCAGCCAGCGCTTGCCCGAGCCCAGCGTGACATAGCCCGTGCCATGCAGCACGACACCTAGGATCGCATCCATGGCGCGATGCGACAGGCTCTCGGTCGGTGCCGTAAAATTGCCAGCGGCGTTGTTGACCAGGATGTCGAGCGCGCCCTTCTCCCAAATCGCCGACAGCATGGCGTCGACGGCTTCCGGATCGCGGATGTCGCAGCTTATGTGTTCGACCCTTCCGGCGCCAGAGGCCGAGAGCTCGGCGGCTGTCTTCTCAAGCACCTCTGGGCGCCGCCCACAAATGACGACATGGGCGCCAAGGGACATGAAGCGCTGGGTGATCGACCGGCCCAGGCCGGTGCCGCCACCCGTCACCAGCACCCGCTTGCCGGCCAGCAGATCATCCTTGAACATCCCGGCCCCATTTCCAGAAATCGATGCCCTCCTTCGCCAAAGCGCGCGCGATCAGCATGCGGTGGACCTCGGAGGCGCCGTCGATCAGCCGCGCGGCGCGGGCATAGCGGTAGATCCAGTCGAGCACCGTGTCCTTGGAATAGCCCTTGGCGCCGAGAAGCTGGATCGAGGTATCGGCGGCCTTGTGCAGCGTGTCGGCGACATGGATCTTGGCCATGGAGATGTCGCTTTGCGCCTTGTCACCCTGGTCCAGGCGCCAGGCGGCGTTCATGGTGAGAAGGCAGCCGACCTGGATGTCCTTGGCGACATCGCCCAGCATCATCTGCACGGATTCGCGGGTCGCGAGCGTCGCGCCAAAGGCCTTGCGCTCACCGACATGGGCTTGCGCGATCTCGAGGCATCGCTTGGCGAGGCCGAGCCAGCGCATGCAATGGGTGAGGCGCGCCGGACCTAAGCGCAGTTGCGTGAATTTGAGCCCATCGCCTTCCTCGAGGAGGCGATGCTCCATCGGGATCTCGAGCCCGTCGAATTCAAGCTCGCACACGCCGCCATGCTCCTGCGGCCCCATGATGTCGATGCGCCGCACGATGCGCCAGCCGGGATCGTCGCCATGATAGAGGAAGGCCGAAAGCCCGCGCCGCGGATCATCGGAGGTACGGGCGATGAGGATGAAATGGCGGGCGAGTGCCGCGCCCGAGATGAACCATTTGCGGCCCCTGACGACATAGCGGTCGTTCTTCCTCTCGGCCCTGGTCAGCATCATGCCGCCGGGATCGGAGCCCGAGCCCGGGGCAGGCTCGGTCATGACGAAGGACGAGCGCAACCTGCCGTCGATGATCGGCTGCAGCCATTTGTCCTTCTGCTCATCGCTCAGCACCTTGTTGAGGACGGTCATGTTGCCGTCATCGGGCGCCGCGCAATTGAGCGTGGCGGGTCCGAAGATCGAGCGGTTGGCTTCTTCATAAAGCGCCGCCCAGCCGACCACGGAGAGACCGAGCCCGCCGCGCGAGGTCGGCATTTGCGGGGCCCAGAGGCCCGCCGCCTTGGCTTTGGCGCGCAGCTCGTCCAGCCGGTCGAGCCTTATATTCTCGAATTCGTCATAGATCTCGGGGCGGCTTTCGAGCGGCAAGACCTCGCTCGCGATGAAATCGCGGGTCTTGCGGCGGAGCTTCTCGATATCTGGGGAAAGGGTGAAATCCATGTTCTACCGGGATGAGGACGGGCGGATGGGGCGTAAATGGCGCATGTGGCAATCTTTAACACCTGGAAATCCCAATTGAATCAAGGTGCCATGGATTTGCCGCCTATTCTAGGGTATCAGTTCGCACCATGATCAGACATCCCCTCGTCGGCCTCCCCTCCGACACCTATGAAAGCAACCACCTGCTCTTCCATTCCCTCGGCGACAAATATGTCCGCGCCGTCTCCGATGTCGCGCAATGCCTGCCGGTGATGATCCCGGCCATTGCCGAGGCCATGGATCTCTCGGCGCTCCTCGATCATTTCGACGGTGTCCTGATGACCGGCGCCATCTCCAATGTGCATCCGCCGCATTATGGCGGAGCGCCCTCGGTCGATCACGAGCCCTATGACCATCATCGCGACCAGCTCACCTTGAAGCTGATCCGCGCTGTCATCGACCGCGGCATGCCCCTCTTCTGCATCTGCCGCGGCTTCCAGGAGCTCAATGTCGTGCTGGGCGGCACGCTCGAGACCGAGGTGCAGCGCGGCGAGGGCCGGCTCGATCACCGCTCGCGCAAGGTCGAGGACATGGACGTCAAATACGGACCCGTCCATGCGATCTCGATCACCCCCGGCGGCCAGCTCGAAGGCATTCTCGGCAAGCGCGAGACCATGGTGAACAGCCTGCATCGCCAGGCGGTGGACAAGATCGCCCCCGGCCTCACTGTCGAGGCGCGTGCGCCCGACGGCATCGTCGAGGCGGTGTCGGTCAAGGGCGCCAGGTCCTTCGCCATCGGCACCCAATGGCATCCCGAATACAAAGCCGCAGGCAATCCCGACTCGGTCAAATTGTTCAAAGCCTTTGGCGATGCGGTGCGGCTCCATGCGGCGCGCCGCATGAACGAGAAGCTCGCCCGCGCCAGCTAGAGTCCTTCGTCAAGTCGTCTTGAGCCCAATCCTTCGCAGGATGTCGAATGCCTTAATCAGGCACGTGTGGTGACACGATGAATTCGACATGGGCCCGCTGTCGGGCCAGATAACGTTTGAAATCGAGTTCGGTCTCGCCAATGAGCTCAACGAAGAGGGAATGTTGAATCTTGTACAGGACACTCGCCATCATCGTCGCATTGGCCGCCATCGACAGCTTGCCGGCCTTCTGAAGCGCCCGCACGACCGCTTCATAGCTCTCGATGAACTTGCCGTGGATGGCGGAAAAGCCAGTACCGTAGTCCGGCTCGTCCCGGGTAATGCTGGTTGCAATCGCATGCCGCCAGACTTTGTGGTTCAGATATTCCAGGGAATGATTTGTCGTTTTCGCAACGACCTCGTTCAGCGTCTCGATTGCATCCTGAAGCGGGCCGGCGGCAATCTTGAGCGCAAACCGGTGGATCTCTTCATCGCCGCGCTCGACGATAGCCAACAGCAATTGTCCCTTTGAGACATAATAGTTTCGAACCGTGGCCGCCGACACCTCTGCCCGATTGGCAATATCTTCGATCGTGACCTCTTGGTAGCCAAACTCATTGAACAAACCCGCCGCAGCCGAGATGATTCTCTCACCGCGCTGGATTTTCTGCCTCTCACGCAATCCCATCGCTTGCCATTCGTCAGTGTGGTCGAGGCGCTGTGCGGCTCGGTCCGAGGTTCTTGAAGGACGCATAATCCGAATCCTGTAGCAGTGCTAATTTTTTGTGCGATGCTATGCTTGTTGTCAAAAATAATTTTACGTCTTGACATATTTTTATATCTGACCATAAATTTTGGCTCACCGGGAGTTGGGGTGGGAATGCCCATGGTGAAGCACGAACGCAGTGTGGTCGGTTCGATCGACGCGCCGTTCGATCCGCGGTTGAGGGCGGTGCCACAACCTTCAATTTTGGTCGCTGCCGGGCTCGCGAAGACTTATGCTGCCCATCTCGCACTGAAGCCTACCGTCCTTGAGGTGAGAGCGGGAGAGTTCCTGGCGCTTGTCGGACCTTCCGGCTCCGGGAAATCGACATTCCTCAAGATGCTTGGCGGTTTCGAGCGCCCCTCCGCCGGCCGTGTGCTGATTGACGGGATCGATGTCACCGACGTCGAGCCTGCCGGGCGGCCGACGAGCATGGTGTTCCAGCGTCTCGCGCTGTTCCCGCATATGACGGTCGGCGACAACATCGGCTTTCCCCTGAAGCTACGAAAAATACCGCCTCGCGAGCGTGCGGAGCGCGTGGCCGACATGATGAAGCTCATGCAACTCAAGCCCGAGTATCTGAGGAAGTATCCTGCGCAGCTCTCGGGCGGCGAGCAACAAAGGGTCGCCCTGGCCCGATCGATGGTTTCCTCGCCCCGCATCCTCTTGCTTGATGAGCCGCTGAGCGCCCTCGACGCCAAGCTCCGAATGAACCTGCAGGCTGAGCTGCGCTCATTGCATCGCCGGCTCGGCGTGACGTTCATCCATGTCACGCATGATCTTGAAGAGGCCATGATCCTTGCCGACCGCATTTGCGTAATGCGCAACGGCGAGATCATCCAGATCGGAACACCGGAAGAGATCTACCATCGTCCAAGAACCGCATTTGTGGCCGGCTTCATCGGCGAAACGAATCTCATACCGGTCGAGATCACGGAAGTCGGCGAACAGGAAATCGGATACCGCAGCGCCTTCATCGAGCCCACGAGGTCGTCATTCGCATCTGGACAGGCCGGTGAAAAGATCGTCAGCGGACCGGCCCTGGTCATGGTTCGGCCCGAGCATCTCAGGGCTGACGAGCACGCCTCCGGATCATGCACCATCGCAGCACGTGTCACGGAGATCTTCCGCAAGGGCTCGATCACCCAATATCGGGCAGCGACGCGGCATGGCGACATCCCGCTCGTGGTCGAGGCCCAGGGCGTGCGCCGGCCCGGCATCACCATCGGCGCCGATGTCCGTCTCAGCTTCGCCGGGAACGATGCCTTTGTTCTCCAGGTCGACGACCGATGATGGAAGACTCATCAGCACGGAGTTGGCGCGATCGGGAATTGCTGACGGCAGCCCTTCCGTCGACAGTTATTCAGGTGCTGTTCTATGCCGCGCCGCTGCTCCTGATGCTGGTTCTGACGTTTCAGGCCAGCCGGCAGTTCCAGCTCTACTGGAGCTGGGACCTGTCGACATGGTCGCTCGCGCTGACGCGTCCCCATTACTGGTGGACGCTGGCACGCACCCTGTCGACGTCGTTGACCTGCGTCGCCCTGTGCCTCGTCATCGCGTTCCCCATGGCCTACTGCATGGTCACGCGGCTGCGCGCCTGGGATGCGCACATCAAGGTCCTCATCGTCTTCGCTTTTCTGACGGATCTTGTGCTCAAGACCTATGGCTGGGTCCTAGTGCTTGATCAGGAAGGGCTCGCCAACTGGCTCATAAGGCGGACCGGCCTTGTCGAGGCTGGCTTCGATCATGGTTTCATCTTCACGCCTTACGCGGCCCTCTTCGGCATGGTCGTCAATCTCCTGCCCTTCATGATCTTCACGCTCTATTTGTCCATCGAGGCTCTGGATCGCGACCTGCTGCTCGCTGCCTATGACGCGGGCGCCACGCGGCTTCGCGCTTTCTGGGAAGTGACCGTTCCCCTTTGCGTTCCCGGCATGGCAGCCGGCTCCGCCTTCGTTTTCATCCTCAGCATGGGCTCGCTGCTCGAGGAGCGCGTCCTTGGCGGCGGCAAGGCCCCCATGATGGGCTCGCTCATCCGGCAGACCTTCGAGACACGCGTCAACTGGCCGCTCGGCGCCACACTCACCACGATCCTCGTAAGCGCCACGCTGCTTACAATCGCCGTCGCGTGGCTGACCCTGGTCAAGAACCGCAGGATGCCGCAATGACCCTACGCTTCATCGACAAGCGGATCGTGCCTGCCGTGCTCTACGGCTCCGTCGTCGCCGTATTGCTGCTGTTCTATGTGCCGATCATCACGCTGATCGGCTTTTCCTTCCGCTCCGGTCGGCATCTCGTGCTTCCCTTCGACGGCGTGACCACGGACTGGTATCTCAGTCTGTTTCACGATGCCGCCTTCAAGGAGGCGGCCTGGAACTCGCTGGTCATCGCGACGCTTGTGATGGTCGTGTCTACCGTCTGCGGCACGCTGCTCGCCATCGGGCTCGTCCGCTTCAGCTTTCGCTTCCGCACGGCCCTGGCTTTCCTCAATCTTACTCCCCTCCTGTTCCCGCAATTGCTGCTCGGGATCGTGCTGCTCCTGTGGTTCGCCGTGCTGGGCAACTGGCTCCACTTCTCGCTGGGCCTCGTCACCACCATCGTCGGGCACATTGTCTATATCATTCCATTTGCGGCAATCGTCGTCGCGGTGCGCCTGGCCTCGCTCGACCCGCAGCTCGAGCATGCGGCCCGCGATTGCGGCGCGAGCACTTGGCAGGTCTACCGCCATGTGACGGTGCCACTTCTGTGGCCGGGAATCTTCTCGGCGGCGATCTTCTCCTTCCTCCTGTCATGGAGCAACTTTTACATCTCGTTCAATCTGAGCGGCACCACGCCGGTCTTGCCGACCTATGTCTATGCAGGACTCGCCTTCAATTCGTCTCCTGCATATCCCGCGATCGCAACAGTGGTCCTTGTTCCAATGATCGCGCTGGTGATCCTTGCCGAAGTCCTGAGGCGCCGCTCGCCGTCACACCAGCAGCTCAGGACGGTGGAGACCTACGCATGAGCAAGAGCGTGCAGCGAAAAGGCCCGCGCAACAGGCGGAAGGCGGATAGAGCCATCGCAAATCCCATTGCCTGGCCCAACGGCGCCCACTGCGCCCTGGCCATCACATTCGATGTCGACACCGACAGCCTGATCCACATCGGCCATCGCGAGAAAGCCATCGACTATCTCGCTTCCATCTCGTGGCTCAAATACGACGAGGTGGCCGTGCCGCGCATTCTGGCACTGTTTCGCCGCTTCGGATTGAAGCAGACATTCTTCTATCCGGCCTGGTGCATGGAGCGTTATCCGCATCTGGTCGATCTGATCCTGAAGGACGGACATGAGATCGCCGCGCATGGCTACCTTCACGAGGCGGCCAATACCATGCCGCTCGAGCGCCAGATCTATTGGCTGGACCGCCAGATCGACGTCATTGCCCGGATGACGGGAAAGAGGCCGCGCGGCTGGCGCGGTCCGCTCTATTCGGCATCGCGCCACACGCCAACGCTCCTCGCCGAGCGCGGGTTTCTCTATGACTCCACCCTGATGGGGGACGACATCCCCTACTTTCTCGATACGCCGAAGGGCGAACTGACGATCCTTCCGACACATCACGCCATGGATGACTGGGCGCATTTTACGCACGCCCACGAATTCGATTACGTGATGCCGATAAGATCGCCGTCCGAGGCCTTCGCCGTCTATGACGCGGAGCTCGACGCGGCCATGATCCATGGCGGGCTGGTCGTCACGGTCTGGCATCCATTCGTCACCGGGCGCCTGTCGCGCTTCGACTTCCTTGCGGCCTGGCTGGAGCACGTCATCAAGACCGGAAAGGTATGGGTCGCTTCTCTCGAAGAAATCGCGGTCCACGCCAAAGCTTCGGCTCAAGACGGAATCTGGACGCCACGCAGGCATCCTTATCCCTATTACGACCAACCCGTCGCGGAACTGGAACATGAACCGTGAGGTCTGGACGTCGCAGGAACTGGAGCAGAAAGCATGACGCGCTTTGCGAAAGGCCAGCATGAGTTCGTCGTCGTCGAGGCCATTGGCGCGACGGCCGAGGCGGTGTGGGACCTGGTCGGCGGATTCAACAACCTGCCGGCCTTCGATCCGACCAGCAGGTGGAGCATCCTCGAGGCCGGCGGCAAGGATCGCCGGATCGGGGTAACCGGCGGCGGTGAGATCGTCGAGCGTCTGATTCACTTCGACGAAGCGGCTCGAACCTACAGCTACATCATCACCGAGCTTGTCGGACTCAAATTCCCCTTCGAGAACTACTATTCGACAATTGTCGTGCGGGAGGGCGCCACCCCCCGAAGCTGCGTGGTCGACTGGCGCGGTTGGGCCGACGTCCGCCCGGACTGCACTCTGGATGACGTCGAAAGGGAACTCATCGGCATCTATCGCGGCATCGCCGACACGCTGAAACGCAAGTTCGGCTGACGGACAAGAACGAGGCCGGCTTGCCCGGCCCGACAACAAGGAGGAGGAAACGAGAATGACAATCATGCACAGGACAAACGACACGACCTATCGGCTATCAAGCGTGCCATGGCGAGCCGGGCCGATCTCGCGGCGACATGCCCTGATGGGCGGCGCGGCACTCCTTGCCGGACTGGGCTTCTCCGGCAACGCCCGCGCGGCACGGACGCTCAACTGGATCGGGTGGGACGGCTATCAGGGGGACGAGGTCATCGGCCCCTTCAAGAAAACACATGATCTGTCTGTCAAGTTCGAGTCGCTGACGGACTCGGGTGGGACGTTCACGAAATTGGCGGCTGGCGCCTATCGCGACTACGATCTCGTCGTCAACGATGTGCCGTGGATCCAACGCATGGGGGCGGCGGGGATCTGCGAATTCCTCGACCCAGGGGAGTTCAAGGAGACATTCGACAGCTTCTATCCGCAGTTCCAGCCTCCCTTCGCTCCATTGACGTGGGAAGGCAAGACCACCGGCCTGCCGACGCGCTGGGGCTGGGTCGGGGTGAACATCAACACAAAATTCTCCGACCCCGACGACTGGACGAGCTACGCGCCGGTATTCGATCCCAAGAACAAGGACAAGATCGGCATCCTCGACTTCGGTGACTGGGCGACCTTCCAGGTCATCCTCTATGCCGGCATCAACCCGTTCAAGGAGATGGGCAGCGCAGAGCTGGCGGAGGTACGCAAGGTCTTCCGCGCCCTGTTCAAGAACACCAGGTTGATCACGGCCGATCTGGTGCAGGCGCAGCGCACCCTGCTCGACGGCTCGGCACTGATCTTCCTTGCCGGCGGCAACTACATCGCCTCGGGCCTGCGCAAGGCCGGCCACATGGAAATGATGAGCTTCGTGCCCGAGCCGATCAATGGCCTCCAGCAGGGCGTGATCTGGCTCGAGGCAGCAGCCGTGATGAAGGACGCGAGCGAGCCCGAACTCGCGAAAGGCCTGATCAAGCACCTTGTTTCCGAGGAAGCCGGCCGGGCTCTCGCCTGGACCGAATGGTCAGCTTGTCCGGTACCGAACAAGCACGTGGCGGAAACGCTTAGCGCGGAGCAGCGCAAGGTGATCCAGACCGACGATATGTGGACCTACTACGAGCGCAGCCTGACCTATCAAGTGGCACCGAACATCGATGACATTCTGGCGATCTGGCAGGAAGAGCTCAGCGCCGGCTGAGATGTCGCCTGTACGGCTCGACACAGTATCCAAGCTTGATAACATTGGAGAGAAAGATGAACGTACTTTCGAAAGTCCCGCGCGAACACATATGCCCTGCCGGCTACGGCCATGCCTTTTCGGTCGAGAAAGGGCAACTCTTCCGCCTCACAGATCTTGAAGGACAGCAGCCCATCGATTTCTGGGCCTTCAACAAGGAAGATCCCAACGAACATTTATCGGTTGCGCACACCCGTGTCGCGAATATGAGCATGGTCGTGCGGAAAGGTCAGTCGGCCTATACGAACAAGAGGCGAGCCATCGTCACGCTGATCGAAGACAATTCGCCGGGCCAGCACGACATGCTGCTGGCGGCGTGCGACAAGACCCGGTTCGAGACCCTCGGTCACAAGGGCTACCACCGCAATTGCCAGGACAATTTGCACGAAGCCCTTGGTGCTGCGGGTGTCACCATTCCGTTCTCGCCACAACCGTGGAATCTCTTCACGCACTTCCCATGGACGTCCGATATGCGCGTCGAAATGCTGTCCCCTGACACCAAGCCCGGGGACAATATCGTGTTCCGTGCCGAAATGGATGCCGTGATTGCAATATCAGCATGTCCGCAGGACATCGTGCGCATTTGCGGGGACAAGAATACGCCGGTCAAGGTCGAGGTTGCAATCTGACCGGTCTGTTGCGGCCTGTCGCGACAGCGTCCAAAACGCCATGTCGAGGCCGGCTTTGACGACGAAAGGCAATGCGGGGCGTTCCAGCTAAACCTCAGCTGCGAAATCGACGGCCGGCCCTACCCTGAAATCTTCGAAGCGCACCTTGAGGCCGGCGCGTGTCGGCGAGCAGGCCATGGGCCCGACCATGAGGGGGGCGCTTGCGGAAAAGGCGCCGAGCCGCAAAGTCTGGAATTTCCCGTCCTTCGCCCATTGCACGCAGACGGCTCCTGCTTTGCGGGTGAGGCGCAAATGAACATGCTCCTTCGGCGAAACTTCGGGGCCGATCGCCCAATCGGACACGTCCTGTGTGAGAACGGCGCTGAGCGTCGCGCGGCCATGGGCGAATTCGACGCCGGCCTTGAGCCAGTGCAATTCGCCTGACCGCAGCATGAGCCCCGCCTGGTCGTATAGCGCTTCATACTCCGCCCGGAAGACGACCTCGGCGGTGAAATCTCCCTCGACTTCCCGGTGGTAGAAGTGACCATTGTCGTGGCGAAAGCCATAGAAGGTCGTTTGCCAGAAATCCGTCTTGTCCTCGGTGACAAAAGAAAGATTTGCACCTTGCGCGTTCCATTCGCGCGGTTCGTTGAGCCATTTCATCAGACTATCCTACAGAAGCGCCGGCAATTCGCTGAGCGATTTGACTTTCGCCGCGGGCTTGCCCGGGATTTTGTCGTCGGGCAGACCGAAGCGGTCGATGCGGACCACCTGGAAGCCGAATTGCGCCGCCGCTTGCGCATCCCAGGTGTTGGACGAGACGAAACAAATGGAGGGCGCATCCGGGAGGACGAATTTCTGCATGGCGAGGCGGTAGACGCGCCGGCTCGGCTTGTAGATGCCGACATCCTCGACCGAGAGCACCTGGTCGATGAGCTTTTCGAGCCCGGCCGAGCGCACCGCCGCCTCCAGCATGGAGGGGCTGCCATTGGACAGGATGCCCAGGCGCATATTGCGCGATTTGAGTGTCTCGAGCGCCGCCTTAGCGTCGGGATAGGCGTCGAGCTTGAGATAGAGGACCATGAGCTCGTCCTTGAGCCCCGGATCCTCGATGCCATGGAAGGCGAGCGCGTAATCGAGCGCATCGCCGGTGACATGCCAGAAATCGGCATGCACCCCCATGAGGCTTCTGAGCCAGGAATATTCGAGCTGCTTCTGCCGCCACGTTTTCGACAGCGCATCGGCCTTCTCGCCGATCTCCTGGGCGAGCTTGGCCACCGGCGCATGCACGTCGAACAGCGTGCCATAGGCGTCGAAGACGCAGGCCCGGATGCCCTCGAGTTTCGCCATGGAAAAGCTTCTCTCCCCAGTCCCGAGCGACTATGCTAGCGGCCTTGGAGAGAAACACAATGCCGCACGACCACGACCATGATCACGACCATGACGGGGGATCGGCCCTGTCGCCCACCGCACTCAGAGTGAAGGCGCTCGAATCGCTTCTCGTCGAGAAGGGCTATGTCGACCCGGATGCACTCGATGTCATCGTCGAGACCTATGAGACGAAGATCGGCCCCCGCAACGGCGCAAGCGTCGTCGCCAAGGCCTGGACCGACCCTGAATACAAGGCCTGGCTCCTCAAGGATGCGACGGCCGCCATCGCCTCCCTGGGCTTCACCGGCCGCCAGGGCGAGCATATGGTGGCGGTCGAGAACACGCCCGACACGCATAACCTCATCGTCTGCACTTTGTGCTCCTGCTATCCCTGGTCGGTGCTGGGCCTGCCGCCCGTCTGGTACAAGGCGCCGCCCTATCGCTCGCGCGCCGTGATCGATCCTCGCAGCGTGCTCGCCGAATTCGGCCTCGACCTTCCGGCGGAGACGGCGATCAGGGTATGGGATTCGACCGCGGAGATCCGCTATCTCGTGCTCCCGATGCGGCCCGAGCGCACCGAAGGTTGGAGCGCAGAGAAGCTCGCGACCCTCGTCACCCGCGATTCCATGATCGGCACCGCTCTTGCCTCGGATCCTGGAGCCAGATCATGAACGGCCCCCAGGATCTGGGCGGCCAGATGGGCTTCGGACCCGTAGCGCCCGAGAAGGACGAGCCCGTCTTCCACGCGCCCTGGGAGCGCCGCGCCTTGGCGCTGACCCTCGCCATGGGGGCGACACGGGAATGGAACATCGACATGGGGCGCCATGCGCGCGAAAGCCTGCCGCCGGCGCAATATCTCTCATCCAGCTATTACGAGATCTGGATGGCCGGCCTGCGCAAGCTGATCCTCGCCCGTGGTCTCGTCACCGAGGACGAGCTCGCTTCCGGGAAAATGACGGCGCCGCCCAAGAAGGTGGCGGGCAAGCTCCTCCTCGCCAAGGATGTGCCGGCGGTCCTCGCCAAGGGTGGTCCGACGACACGCGCCGCCACCGCGCCGCCGCGCTTCAAGGTCGGCGACAAGGTGCGCACCAAGAACATCCATCCCCTGACCCATACGCGGCTGCCGCGCTATCTGCGCGGCCATGTGGGCGAGATCGCGCTCCTGCACGGCACCCATGTGTTTCCGGACAGCAACGCGCATGGCAAGGGCGAAGAGCCGCAGCCGCTTTATACCGTGCGCTTCTCGGCGCGCGAGATCTGGGGCGAGGCGCGCAACCCGCGCGATGCGATCTCGGCCGATCTGTGGGAGCCCTATCTTGAGCCCGCCTGACAAGCCGCCTGAAGATCCCGTCTTCAACGAGCCCTGGGAGGCCCAGGCCTTCGCCATGGCGGTGAGCCTCAATGCCAAGGGCTTCTTCACCTGGACGGAATGGGCGGAAGCCCTGGCCCGCGAGGTCGCCGCCGATCCAGACCGCAGCTATTATGAATCCTGGCTCGCGGCGTTGGAAAAGCTGGTCGAAGCAAAAAAGCTCATGAATGAGGAAGAGCGCCTCGCCCGTATCGACGCCTGGGACCGCGCGGCCAAAGCGACGCCGCACGGCCAGCCGATCGAATTGTCGGCCGGGGAATGATCAAGCCATGAGGTCATCGCTGTTGCGCGTATAGAGCTCCGGAGTGCCGCCCGTATGGATGAAGATCACCCTGGACCCCTTGGGAATTGATCCACGCGCGACATTGCCGATCAGGCCGGCAAAAGCCTTGCCTGTATAAGTCATGTCCAGGAGCGTGCCTTCGCGGCGGGCGGCGAGGAGGACGGCCGATCGCCCCTCTTGCGATATCCGGGCATAGCCTGGGCCGATGAAACCGACGTCGAACCACAGGTCTTCGCCGGCGAGGCTGCCGAGGCCGAGACGTTCGGCCGTGAGGGCGAAAAGCCGAGCCGCTTCCGAACGCAGCTTTTCTTGCGTCCAGCTGACGCTGATGCCGAGGACGCGCGTTGCGGGCGAGAACAGCCGCGCACCGAGAGCAAGCCCCGTATAGGTCGAAACCGTGCCGGCCGCCACGACGACATGGTCGATCGGCTCATCCATCTGTTCGGTGAGCTCGGCGAAGGCTTCGACATAGGCGGCGGTGCCCTCGGCCGTGGCCCCGCCCAACGGAATGATCGCCGGCGCCTCTCCTCGCTGCCGCAGGAGGTCGGCTTCCTTCGCCATGGCGAGATCGGCTGCCGCGTAATCGACTTCGCCGAGAAGCCTGATTTCCGCGCCGAAGATCTGATCGAGAAACAGGTTGCCGGTGAGCGCGCCCGACCACGGTCCGCGCAGCATGAGCGTGCAGCCCATGCCGAGCTTGGCCGCCACCGCCGCCGTGAGCCGGGCGTGATTTGACTGCGGGCCGCCGGTGGTCAGAAGCCAGCTCGCGCCTTCGCTCTTCGCCTTGCCGAGCACCAGTTCGAGCTTGCGCAGTTTGTTGCCGCCGGCGCCGATGCCGCCCAGATCCTCGCGCTTGACGAAGAGCGATATCCCGAGCTCGTCCGAGAGCCGGTCCCAGCGCTCGAGCGGCGGGACTGTGGACAAAAGCCTGGCGCGCGGCATCCGGGCGAGGATGTCACGAATTGGGGACGTCATGACGGCCTTCCTTTCGCGCACAGGGAAAGAGCGCTGGCGAGATATGTTTGGGCGGCAGTCACGACATCGGCGACCGCGATGCTTTCATTCGCCGTCGATATGTCGCTGACCTGGCCCGGTCCATAAATGGCCGTCGGGATCCCGGCAGCGAGGATGTGCGAGGCGTCGGAACCGAAGAAGACCTGAGGCACGAGCGTCCCGACATGCGCAGGCTTGGCACTCACCGCCAGATGCGCCTTGGCCACCGCAGTCACGATCGGCGCATCCGTCGCCATGTGGAAGGGGTGCGGCTGCATGAAGGTGGGGCGCTTGGAAAGAACTACTTCCGCCTTGAGCTTCGCGTCTTGTTTTTTCGCCTCCTCGATCAGGCGCTGGAGGTCGCCGAGCACACTCTGCGGCGTCATTCCGGGGACGGTGCGGACATCGATCCGGGCCTCGGCGCTGGGCGCCAGCATGGAGGGCAGTATGCCCCCCGCTATGACGCCCACATGTATTGTCGGCAGGCCGGGAAAATCCGGATGAGCCGTGTAGGTCAGCGCGTCTTCACGAATATGCCGCAGCAGCGCCACCAACCCGGAAATGGCATCGATTCCCTGCGCGCGCTGGGAGACATGGGCCGGGTGGCCATGCACGGTGAGCTTCAGCTGCGTGACTCCGGCATGCGAGGTCATGACCGCGAGGTCGGTCGGCTCGCCATTGATGCAGAAGTCGGCGGTCAACCCTCGCTCGAGCGCCGAGACGGTTCCGAGCCCCAGGGAATCGCACTCGCCGACAACCGCCGACAGAATGATCTCACCGCACAGGTCGGCGGAGCGGCGCTGCAGTTCCGCCATCGCCCACATCATGCCGCCGACGGCGCCCTTCATGTTGTTGACTTCCGCCGCATAGAGGCGGCCGTTCTCGATCGCGGGACGATAGGGATCCCGCGTCCAGCCCTCGGCGGGAGGCGGCAGCGTATCGAGATGGCCGTTGAACAAGAGGCGCGATCCCTCTCTACCGGTTTTGAGGCGCGCAATGACATTGGACCGTCCGGGCTCCACCTCCTGCAGCTCTACCGACAATCCGTCCTGCTCGAGCAGGCCTGCCGCCCTTTTCGCCACTTTCCCCTCATTGCCGGAGACGCTGGGGATCTCGCAAAGCGCGCAAATGCGCTCGATGATCGCATTCTCGATCACACTCATCCGCATCTCCTTCGACTAGGCCGAGAACAGCCGGCCACGATGCGGCGGCTTCACCGGGATGCCGCCGATCTTGAGGGCATGCCACAATATCGCGATGTTGCTGGTGACCACGGGCTTGCCGAGCTCTTGCTCAAGCATCTCCACTATTCCCGCCGTCGGCAGGCCGGTGCAGCTGATGACGACGCTGTCGGCCTCCGGACGATCGATCTCGCGGGCGAAGGCCGCAACTTCGTCTTCCTCGAGCGCTTGCAGCGTGTCGTCGTCGACCAGCTCGACGAAATAGCCCGCTACGGGCAAAGGATCGAAACCGTTCTCCCGAAGAAAAGCGCCGAGCACCTTGTTGATCGCGGGCGAATAGGGCGTGCCGACGGCAGGTCGCTTCAGGCCGAGCGCGTTCAATGCCGCCACCAGGGCGCTCGATGCCGTGGCCACCGGAATGCCGCCCGAGGCCGCGGCGAGCTCGCGCAGCAGATTGTCATTGCCGGCCTTCCCATTGAAGAAGCTCCCGCTCGTGCATGACCACACGATGGATTTCGGCTGCACCGCCACAAGACTTCTGACCGCGAGCTCGAGGCCTCGTGTCGCCTCGGCCATGGCCGCGGGCGTGACCTCATGCGGGTAGACGACACGGGCGGCGTGGATCTCGACACCGTCCGGCAGGATGCGGCGAAGATCAGGCTCGATGCACAAATCATTGTCCAGCACCGCGAGGCCGATGCGGCCTTTTTTTCCATACATGAGCGCCTCCTAGCCCCGGATCACTTCGATATGACCGGCCTTGTGCACCGTGAAGCGCCAGCCTGAGGGAATATAGCTGGTGGCCGTGCCCTCCTCGATGACGGCCGGACCGCCGGCACCGTCGCCCGCCGCCAGCGTGTCACGCGCCACGAAGAGCGCATCGACCCAGCGTCCGCCGGCAAAGACCGATTCCTTGTCCCCCTTGACCTTCCCATTGCGCCTTATGTCGATCTCCGGTAGCCGCGGCTTGCGCCGGGAAAAGATCGAGATGGCCCGTAGATTGACGAGCTCTATATCGGCATCGGGCTCGCAGAAGCCGAAATGCTGTTCATGGAGAGCATGGAACTGGCTTGCGAGATTCTTCATGAAGGGCGCCCGCTTGGCGATGTTCACTGCCACCTCATAGGCCTGGCCGCGATAGCGGCATTCCGCCTGGAAGCTCCAGTGCGGCGATCTGCCGGCCATCTCTCCCAGCGAATGCATGCCTTCGGCCGTCAGCTCGCTCATCATCTCGGCAAGCTTCGCCTCGTCGATCTGCGCCAGTGGCTTCAGCACCGAGCGGACAAAATCACGGCGCAGATCGGCGCATAGGAGCCCATAGGCCGAGAACGCGCCGGGATACATGGGAATGACGACGCGCGAGATGCCGAGCTCCTCGGCGATGGCGCAGGCATGCAAGGGCCCGGCGCCGCCGAAGGCGAAGAGCGCATAATCGCGCGGATCATGGCCTTCCCTGACGGACACGACCCTGACCGCATTGGCCATCTTATGATTGGCGATGGTGTAGACCTTTTCCGCGACGTCTTCGATCGAGGTGGCGAGAGCCGCGACGAGATCCTCATAGGCCTTGGTCGCGGCGCCATGGTCGAGACCCATCTCGCCGCCGAAGAATTTCGACGGGCGCAGCAATCCCATGAGGAACGCCGCGTCGGTGACGGTCGGCCGCGTCCCGCCGAAGCCGTAGCAGGCGGGCCCCGGGTTAGATCCCGCACTTTGCGGGCCGACATGCAGCAGGCCGCCGCTGTCGATCGAGGCGATGGAGCCGCCGCCGGCGCTGACCGTCTCGATATGGATCTGCGGCAGGGAGATCGGCAGGCCCGATATCTCGGAGCGGTTCGACATCGCCGCCGCGCCATTGCGAATGAGGGAAACATCCGTGGACGTGCCGCCCATGTCGAAGGAGATGGCGTTCTTGATGCCGAGCTCGCGCGCCACCTGCACGGTGGCGATGACGCCGCCGGCGGGGCCCGACAGGCACGTCGCCGCCGCGTGATCGCTCGCCGTCTCGGGCGGAAGCACGCCGCCATTGGAGCCCATGACTAGAATGTCGCCGGCAAATTTCTGATCGGCGAAGCGGCGGCGGAACTCCGACAGATAGGCCCTGATCTTGGGGCCGACATAAGCCGAGAGGACCGTCGTGCTCATCCGGTCGTATTCGCGGAAATGCGGCGCGATGACCGAGGATATGGCCGCATAGATGTCCGGCGCCTCCTCCTTGAGGAGTTGGGCCAGCATCTGCTCATGCGCCGGATTGGCATAGGAGTTGAGCAGGCAGACGGCGATCGCCGTGCAGTTCTGCCGCTTGAGTGCGGCGATGCGGGCGCGCGCTTCTTGGACATCGAGCGCCTGGCGCGCTTCGCCATTCGCCATCATGCGCTCGGGCACGCCGAGGCGCCTGCGGCGCGGCACCAAGGGCTCGGGCTTCTCTGCGAACAGGTCCCAGATATTGCGCCGCTCCTGACGCTGGAACTCGAGCACGTCGCGGAACCCATCCGTGGTGAGGAGCCCCACATCCGCGCCCTTGCGCTCGAGGATGGCATTGGTCGCCACCGTGGTCCCGTGGACGATCGCCGCGACGTCCTCGAATTTCTCGCCGAGCTTGGCGACGGATTCGACGGCACTTATCGACTGGTTCGGCGTGGTGACCGCCTTGGCGACGCGGATCTCTCCGTCCCCGGTTATCATCACCGCGTCGGTGAAGGTCCCACCGACATCAATCCCGATCAGGCAGTTCATTTCACGCTCCGTTTCTGTGGGCGCCGGATGCCGGCCTGTCGACCGCGTCCAGGGCATGCGGGTAATACGCGGCGATATGGTCGCGCGTGATCTTGTCTTCCTTGAAATCCTTCACGACGTCCGCGACCAGGCGTTCCGGCGCCGGACCGAAGCCGCCGCCGCCGCCGGCGATGACGCGGATGATGTCGCCCTTGCGCAGCTTGAAGCGCGTCTTGGACGGCAGCACGATCTCTTCCTCGTTGCGCAGGATGCGGAACGCGCCCCGTGTTCCCGGCTCGCCGCCGGCGGCTCCGGGCGGCGCGAAGCGGTGGCGGTCGGAATAGCCGAAGAACTCGGCGCCCTGGTCCATCACCTCATATTCCCTGACCGAGCCCAGGCCGCCGCGATGGCGTCCGGCGCCGCCGGTGTCAGGCAAGAGCTCATAGCGCTTCATCATCAGGAACGGATGATCGAGCTCGACCGCCTCGATCGGCGTGATGATGCAGTTCGACAGCGGCGCATCGAGCATGTCGGCGCCGTCGCGCACCGGGTTGCCGCCCCAGCCGCCGCCGATGTCCTCGATGAAGATCGAGAACTGCCCCTCGTTGAAACGCGAGACGCCGGACGTCGTGTTGGCATGGTAGCCGGGCGCCGGCACCCGGGTCGGAAGCGCCTTCTGCAAGGCCATGAGAATGGCATCGAACAGCCGGTAGGCGCCGCACATGCGGGCGCGCACCGCCGCCGGCGGCCTGGGATTGAGGATCGATCCATAGGGCACGTCGATCTTGATCGGCCGGTAGCATCCGTCATTGGCGGGTATCGTCTCGCCGCCGGCGGTCAGCGCCATCTTGATCGAGCTGAAGGTGCTCGAATAGGTCGAGCCCAGCGGCACGTTGAGGAACTCGTCGACCTGCGGCGCCGTTCCGGCGAAATCCACGTCCATGCGGTCGCCGATCACCGTGAGCTTCACCTTGACGGGGATCGGATCCTTCTGGAACACGCCGTCGTCGATCGCATCTTCCGCCTCATAGACCCCGTCCGGTATCGCCGCGATCGCGGCGCGCATCATGCGCTCGGAGTACTCCATCGCCGCGCCCATATAGCCGACGAGCTTTGCGGACCCGTAGCGCTCCGCCAATTCGACGATGCGCCGCCGCCCCAGCTCATTGGCGGCGAGCTGCGCCTGGATATCGCCCCATGTCGTCTCCGCGGCGCGGAAATTCGAATGGACGATGTCGTGAAACACACCGTTGCGGCCGAAATCGCGCTTGAGATTGAGCTTCATCGCCGTGAAGCGCAGGCCCTCCTCGTAAAACTCCTTGGCATCGAAGGTCAGGCCGGCGGCGCCTCCGCCGATATCGACATGATGGGCGATCGACCCCGAGAAGCCGATCAGCAGGCCTTCGTGGAATATCGGCGTGAAGATAGTGATGTCCTGGAGATGCTGGCCGCCGATATAGGGATCGTTGGTCACGAACACTTCGCCCGGCCTTATGCCGCCGTGCTTGGCGAGGCAGGCGCGCATCGGCAGCGACAGCGAGCTCATCTGGACGGGAATGTGCTCGGCCTCGGCGACGATCCGGCCTTCCGGATCGAAGAGCGCGCAGGAGCAGTCACGCGCCTCGCGGATGATGGTCGAGCGGGCCGACCGCAAGAGGTTGATGCCCATCTCCTCGGCCGTCGCATGGAAGGCGTTGATGAGAACATTCAGGGTTACGACGTCCAACGATGCATCATTCATGACTCGACCTCAGGAATTGAGATTGCGGCGCAGGACCTTCTTCAGGAACTCCTGGGTCCGCGGGTTGCGGGGATTGCTGAAAATGACGGAAGGCGGTCCCTGCTCGACGATGCGTCCACCGTCGATGAAGACGATGCGGTCGCCGACTTCGCGGGCGAAATCCATCTCATGCGTCACGATGATCTTGGTCATGCCGTCGAGGACGAGCTGCTTGATCACCGCGAGCACGTCCTCGACGAGCTCGGGATCGAGCGCCGAGGTCGGCTCGTCGAACAGCATGACCTGCGGCGACAAAGCGAGGGCGCGGGCGATCGCGACGCGCTGCTGCTGGCCGCCCGACAATACGTTCGGATAGGCATCGAGCTTGTCGGCGAGGCCCACGCGCCGGATCAGCTCCTCGGCGCGCGGCGCCACCTCCCGCGCCGGCTTGCCTTGCGCCCGGACCGGTCCGAGCATCACATTTTCCTTGACGCTCAGATGCGGGAACAGGTTGAAGCGCTGGAATACCATGGCAGTCTTGGCGCGCGCCTCGGCGGCCATCGCGTCGAGCTGCTTGTAATGGGGCTCGGCGGCCCCCGCATCGCGCGAGAAAACGAGCTCGCCCGCGATTTCGATCTGGCCCTGGTCCGGCACTTCGAGCAGGTTGATGCAGCGCAGGAGCGTGCTCTTGCCCGACCCGCTCGGACCGATGATGACGACCACTTCGCCGCTGCCGATCTCGAGCTCGATGCCGGAGAGGACCTGGTGCGCGCCGAACCTTTTGTGGATGTTGGAAAGCCGGACGATCGGCGTGTTTCTATGGTCAAGCATGGCCGCGCGAGACCTTCCGTTCGAAATAGCGGATGAGAAGGGCGCAAGGGTAGCTCATCGCGAAATAGAGCACCGCGACCAGGAGATAGATATCCATGGCCCGGAAGGTGATGGCGACCCTGAGCTGGGCGGCGCGCATCAGCTCGACGATCGAGATCGTCGACACGAGGGCCGAGTCCTTCAGCATCGAGATGAAATAGTTGCCGATCGGCGGCAGCACGATGCGGGCCGCCTGTGGCACGATCACATATCTGAGGAGACCTGCGCGCGACAGCCCGACCGAGGAGCCGGCTTCCCATTGTCCCTTGTCGATGGCGAGTATGCCGGCGCGAAAGACTTCCGCCAGATAGGCGCTGTAATTGATCGAAAGCCCGAGCACGCCGGCGGTGAAGGCTTCGAGCCTGATGTCGTATTGCGGCAATCCGTAATAGATGATGAAGAGCTGCACCAGGAGCGGCGTGCCGCGGATGATCTCGACATAGGCGCCACTGAGGACTCTCAGGAGACGGTTGCGCGACAGGCGCAGGAGCGCGACGGCGAGCCCGAGCAGCAGCGCCAGCGTCATCGAGGCGAAGGTCAGCTTCAAGGTCATGACTGCCCCGCTCAGGAGATAGGGCAGCATCTCATTCACGAATTGCATGGTACCTGCTTTGCGACGGAGAGATCACATCCCGCCGCGCGGCTTGCCGCGGCGGGATGTGATCGGGACGCCTCACTTGGGCGGGAAATACGGAACACCGTAGTGGTCGAGCGCCTTGGCGATGACGCCGGAAGAGATGAGCTCGGTCAGCGCCGTATCGACCTTCGCCTTGAGCTCGGCATCCTCCTTGCGAATGCCGACACCGGCATCGAAGCGCTCTTGCGGCACATATTCGCTCACCACCTTGACGGCGAGCGAGCGGTCCTTGTGGATGGCCCAGGCCGCCGAGGGCGCCTCGAGATAGGCCGCATCGATGCGGCCGTTGCTCAGCTCGATGATGACCGTGTTCTGATCGGGATAGATCGCGAGCGGGCCGATGCCCTTGCTCTCGAGCTCGCCCACGGTGACGGAGCCCGCGAGGACCCCGGTCTTCTTTCCCTTCAGATCCTCGATCCCCTTGATCGACGTATTGTCCTTGTGGACGAGGATCGTTTCGCCCGAGCCGTAATAGGGGACCGAGAAATCGATGACCTTCTTGCGTTCGTCGGTGATGAACAGGCCGTTGATGATGGCATCGCAGCGCTTGCTCGTCAGGGCTGGAATAAGGCCATCCCAGCTCACCCATTCATGTTTCGAGCTGACACCGAGCTTGTCGGCGATAGCCTTGGCGATCTCGACCTCGAATCCCGGCACCTGCTGGTCGGAGCTCGAATAGGGCAAGAGGCCATCCACGCCACAGACCACGAGGCCATTGGCCTTCACCCGCTCCCAGCTGTCATCCGCTGCTGCGGACACACCGCCCGACACGGCCAGGCCCGCCACGGCGCACATGGCCGCAAGCAACAGCCGTCCTTTGGCAAGCGATTTCGCGTCGCTCATCCCTTCCTCCTATGGTTGTATTTTTCTTCCTTTGATTGCCCCCTCTTCGAAAATGCAGCTTTCCGAAGGGGATGCGCCGTAATTACTGGCTCTTGCGGGGACGCACAAAGACATTAGACTTATGCGACATATAAACAGAATATATGGTTCAATCGAAGTCATCGATGGATTTTCGGAAGCTCAATCAGTTCCTGGTCGTTGCCGAGTCCGGCAGCATCTCGCGCGCCGCCGAGCGGCTGCACATCGCGCAACCCGCCCTCACGCACGCCATGAAGTCGCTCGAGGACGATCTCGGCATTCAGCTTCTGGAGCGCCATGCGCGCGGTGTCCTGGTCACCGACCTGGGAAAGGTCTTGGAGGATCAGGCGCGTGTGATCCTGCGCGAAGTCGAAAGGACGCGGGAAATACTGAAGGCGTGCGCGGTCAATCCGGTCGGCAATGTGCGCATCGCCCTACCCTCGCTCATCGCCGGCGACCTCACCGTTCCATTTCTCAAACGGCTGTCCCTTGGGCGGCGCAAATTTCACATCACGCTGATCGAAAGAGAGGCGGCACTGGCCGAGGAGGCGGTGAAGACCGGCCAGTGCGATGCGGCTTTGACCTTCAGTTCCGCCGCCGGCACCGATGTCACTTTGCAGCCTTTGCTGGCGGAAGAGCTTGCCGCCCTTCTGCCGCCGCCCTCCCCCGTGCCGGGCACGACGGTCAGCATAACCGACCTCGTCTCGATCAAGCTGGCGCTCTTGCCCAAGGAAGATCCGGTCCGGCTGGCGCTCGACCAGACGGCGGTCCGCCACGCGATCCGCCTCGACGTGCCGGTGGAGGTCAGCAGCTGGCCCGATCTGTGCGCCCTCATCAAGGAAGGTTATGCGACCGTATTGCCGGCTTCGATGGCGAAGCGGATATCCGCGGCGACCGGTGCCGAGCTCGCCTGGCTTTCGGACCCGCGCATCACCTGCGCCCTTTCGATCATGACCGCCAAGCACCGCAATCTGTCGCGCGCCGCCCTCGCCGCCGTAGAAGACCTGGCGCGTACCGTCGAGGAACTGGTCAATGACGGAAGATGGGTCGGCCGGTATATCGGCAATGTCAGGACGTCCGCCGGTGCCGTCTCCGTCGTCGCCAACTAGGATCCGGCCGTGCGGCCGTTCGTGCCACGCCGGTTATCTTTGCCGGCCGTGATGCACCAGCCAGTCGATATTGCCGCGCGAGACGCCGATATCGGCCAGCATGGCGTCATCGGCGCCGAGCAACCGGCGGCCGGCGAGCCACATGTCGAAGGCATCCCTCATCATGCGGATTGCCGACATGGTTCTCATCCAACGGGTTTCGGTCATCATGGTCGTCAAGCTCCTGAAGCCATGAGACGCCCAGGTGGTTGATCTGTCCAACGAGTAGTTGAAATATGTGCCATTAGGGAAATTCATCAACCCATGGACATCGACCTTCTCAAGAGCTTCATCGCCATTTGCGAGACCGGGAGCTTCACCCAGGCGGCCCGCCAGGTCGGGCGGACGCAATCGGCCGTGAGCCTGCAGATCCGTAGGCTCGAGGCCCTGTTGGGCCGGCCGCTTTTGTCGCGGTTGGGCGGCAATGTCCAGCTTACCGATCATGGCGAGCTGTTTCTGGGCTACGCCAAGGACATCGTCGCTTCCTATGGCGCAGCGCTCGCCGCCTTCAATCGCGGCTCGGTCGAAGGCGTCGTGGTGCTCGGCCTTTCGGAACATTATGCGCCGCGTATCCTCTCCGACGTCCTGCGCAGCTTCATCGAGCTCTATCCCCTCGCCACCGTCGACCTCGTGCCGGAGGAATCGATGGTTCTCGCCAAGGGCCTGAGCGACGGGGCGATAGACCTCGCCTTCATTACCGAGGGCATCGGGCCGGTGCGCGGCGGCCCGGTCGTCTTCCGCGACGAGATCGTCTGGGTGGCGCCGCTCACCGGCACCATCCATGAGAAGGACCCGTTGCCGATCGCCATTCGCGGCGAGGACGACAGCTATGCGCAAGCGATGGTGGCAGCACTCGAGGCGATGAAGCGCGCGCACCGGATCGCCGTGATCAGCCGCAGCATCACCGGGCTGCGCGCCGCTGTGTCGGGCGGATTGGCGGTCTCGGCCATGGTGAGAAGCGCCGTCACCGCCGACATGCGCGAGCTGACGCCTCGCGAGGGCTTTCCACCGTTAGGCAAGTTCAACATCCGTCTCGAGCGCTCGCATCTGAAGAAGAGCCCGATCATCGACCGGCTGGAGGCGCATCTGATCGCGCGGCTCTCCGAAGAGCCTGCTTCTTAAATCACCCGATGCGCGAGAAGACCGGGAAAGTCTCGAGCAGCCAATAGGCGAAGCTCTGATGCAGTCCGGTCAGGAAAGCGAGGCCGGCAAGGACGAGCAGCACGCCCATGGTCTTCTCGACCGTGCCGAGATGCTTGGCGAAGCGCTTGAGGAAGCCGAGGAAGGTGCCGACGCCCAAGGCGGCGAGAAGGAAGGGCACGCCCAATCCCAATGAATAGATGGCGAGCAGGAAAGCGCCCTGCCCGACGCTGTCTTCGGCCGCCGCCACCGCCAGGATGGTGGCGAGGACCGGCCCGATGCAGGGGGTCCAGCCGAAGGCGAAGGCAAGCCCCACCGCATAGGCGCCGATGAGGCCGGCCGGGCGGGTCTCCTGCTGATAGCGCTTCTCGCGATTGAGGAAGGCGAAGCGGAAGAGGCCGAGGAAATGCAGGCCCATGAGGATGATGAAGATGCCGGCGAGCTTCGCCAGCAGCGGCAGGTGCTCGCGGATGAATTGTCCCGCCGCCGATGCCGTGGCGCCGAGGAGCACGAAGACGGTCGTAAAGCCGAGCACGAAAGCGAAGGCGGCGAGGACCGTGCGGTTGCGCGAAACCGTTGCCTTCTCCGTCAGGTCGTCGAGCGTGGCGCCGGTGATGAAGCACAGATAGGGCGGCACCAGCGGCAGGACGCAGGGGCTGAGAAAGCTCAAGAGCCCGCCGAAGAATGCCGTCAAAAGAGTAGCCACCAGGACCTCGCAACCTTGCACCACAAGGGCAGGACGATGCGATTGCTGCTCTCCCCGTATCCTCATGCTGAGGTGGCCGCGACCTTGCTCCGCCGAAGCGAAGCCTCGGCTTCGCGAAGGCGAGAGCGGCCCGGGAGCCTGCAACACACCCTTCGAGGCTCGCTTCGCTCGCACCTCAGGGTGAGGATGGCGGACGAGCCTTGAATCATGCCCGGGCGCAACTTGGCGGTTCAGGCGAGGCGGCACAACTCACGAAAGGCCGCAGGGTTCCTCACTTTAACTTGACAGCCGCTCGATCCTGTTATGTTATAATGTTACATAAAGGAGTGATCCATGCCCGCGACCGCCCGCTTCGTCCTTACCACCGCCTTCGCCGCCCTCTTGAGCACCACGAGCCTTGCCGCCCCGCGCGTGGTGGCCACCATCAAGCCCATTCATTCCATTGCGGCAAATGTGATGGCGGGGGTGGCCGAGCCGCATCTGCTGCTCGATGCCGCGGTGTCCGAGCATACCGCCCAGCTCACCCCGTCCCAGGTCGAGGCCATGCAGAATGCCGATCTCATCGTCGTGGTGGGCGAGAATCTCGAGGCCTTCCTGCATAAGGCCCTGGAAAACCCCGAGATCGCGCAGAAGAAGCTGTTCGAGGCCGGCGAATTGCCGGGCCTCAAGCTGCTGCCGGTGCGCAGCGGCGGCCTGTGGGAAGCACATCATCACGAAGGCGAAGAGGAGCATCATGAGGGCGAGGCGGAAGCAGGTCACGCCGATCACGACCACGAGCATGGCGGCAATGACCCGCATATCTGGATGGACCCCGAGAATGTCAAAGTGATCGCCTTGGCGCTGGCCAAGACGCTGGGCGATCTCGACCAGGAGAACGCCGCCAAATATCAGGCCAATGCCGAGAAATTCGCATCCGACCTCGACAAGCTCTCCGCCGACATGGCGGCTTCCGTGCAGCCGGTGCGCGACAAGCGCTATATCGTCTTCCACGATGCCTATCAGTATTTCGAGACCCGTTTCGGCCTGAGCCCGGCCGGCAGCATCACGGTCAACCCGGAAGTGACGCCCGGCGCCAAGCGCATCAAGGAGATCCATGACCGCATCGCCGAGACGAACGCGGTCTGCGTCTTCGCCGAGCCGCAGTTCGAATCGAAATATATCGAGACCGTCATCGAAGGCACCAAGGCCAAGGCCTCGGTGCTCGACGGCCTCGGCGCCAAGGAACCTGCCGGTACGCAAGCCTATGGCGGCATGATGCACAAATTTGTGACGGCCCTCGTTACCTGCCTCAAAGGGTGAAATAAGCGTAACTTCACTTTTCCGCCGTATTCTCCGATCATTTCTCAGGCTTCGCGCTCAACGGGGATGATCGAGGGATGCGGCGGATTTTCATGAACGCCACGGCACTTGCCGCGACCTTGCTGTTGCCGGCAGGCCCCGCCAATGCCCATCCCCATGTCTGGATCACCATGCGCTCCGACGTCGTGTTCAACGACAAGGCCGAGGTCGCCGGCATCGCGGTCGAATGGACCTTCGATGACGGCTATACGCAGATGGCGCTCGAGGGCCTCGATACCAATGGCGACGGCGTCTACAGCCAGTCCGAGCTCGAGCCCTTGACCCAGGAGAATCTGAAGTCGCTCAAGGACTATAATTATTTTGTCGTGCCGAGGGTCAACGGCAAGATCGTCGCCATCACCGATCCGACGGAATATGGCCAGATCTACAGCAACGGGAAGCTCGAGCTGCATTTCACCGTGCCGCTCGCCGCGCCCGCCGATCCGCGCAAGGCGGAATTCCTCTACAAGATCTATGATCCGGAATTCTTCATCGCCATGGATTATATCCAGGAGGATCCGGTCGGCGTCGTGGGCGACCTGCCGAAAGGCTGCCATCTCGAGGTCAAGCCGGTCGTTTCCGATCAGCAGCTCGACCAGACGCGCCAGATGCTGTCGAGCAAGGGCGCCGACTGGAAGCCGCCGGAGGATGAGGATTTCGGCGGCATGTTCGCGCAACCGGCTTTGGTCATGTGCTCCAAATGAAGCTGATCGCCCGGGCGCTGTGCCTCGTGCTGCTGCTGTGCGTCGCGGGGCTGAGCGTGCCCGGTTCCGTGCTGGCGCAGGAGCAGACCCAGCCCGAGCCCCCCAAGATCGATCAGCGCAAGCTCCTGGTCCAGCCGCGCAAGGCCGACGGCACGCTGAAGACGCCGTCCTTGTGGCAAGAGCCCGTCCTGTGGGTCATGGACAAGCAGCGGAGCTTCTATGGCGCGATGTCGCTGTCGATCAGGCAGATGCGATCGCAATCGCCCTTTGCCGCAGGTCTCACCTTGATGCTGCTGAGCTTCGGCTATGGCATCTTCCATGCCGCGGGGCCGGGGCACGGCAAGGCGGTGATCTCGGCCTGGCTGCTCGCCACCGAGAATGAATTGCGCCGCGGCATTCTCATCGCCTTCATGAGCGCCGTGGTCCAGGCTTTGACCGCCATTGTCATCGTGAGCGCATTGCTTCTCTTCGTGACGGCGGTCGGCACGACGGCGCGCGACGTGGCGGGCTTCCTCGAAAGCGCGAGCTACGCCCTCATCGCGTTGATGGGCGTCTATCTCATCTGGACGGCGCTCAGGCCGCATCGGCGTGCCGCCGCGGCCGCAGCGCCTGCCCGTGATCATTTTCATGGCCATGATCACCACCATCACGATCATGATCACGACCACCATCACGACCATGATCACCACCATCACGATCACCACGGGCACCATCACGCGCATGACGCCAATTGCGCCTGCGGCCACGCCCATGTCCCCGAGGCCCGCCAGGTGAAGGGCGAATGGTCGCTGACCAAGGCGCTGTCCCTGGCCTTCGCCGTCGGCATCAGGCCCTGCTCCGGCGCACTCCTCGTCCTCATCTTCGCCAATACGCTGGGCCTCTATTGGGCGGGCATCACCTCGACCTTCGTGATGGCGCTCGGCACCGCGATCACCGTTTCGGTCATCGCCGCCATCGCGGTCTATTCGAAGAAACTCGCCATCAGCCTGGCGAAGCGCGACGAGACCTGGCTCGGCCGCGCCGCTTTCGCGCTGCGCCTTGGCGGCGGCCTCGTCATCGTCGCCCTGGGCGGCATCCTGTTCTGGGGCTCGCTCTTCTCCACCAACACGATGATGTGAGCCTATGCCGAGCCGTCGGACGCTTCTCCTCGCGACACTCGCGCTTCCCTGGGCGGCCCGCGCTCGCGCGCATTCCTATCAGGCCGGCCAGATCGCCATTGGCCATGTCTGGGTCCTGCCGTCCGAAACCAACGAGACCCAGGCCTTCGCGCCCTTTTCCAATCGCGGCGCGGCAGCGGATGCGCTGGTCGCGGCGCGCTCACCCATTTGCTCGGTGATCGAATTGCGCCAGAACAACCGCTATGACGATCCCGAGCTCAAATCGATCGAGCTCCTGCCGGGAAAGCCGGTCGCGATGCGCAAAGGTGCCCGCCATCTCCGCTTGATCGGCCTCACCAAGGCGCTGAAAGCCGGCGACCGCTTCGAGCTGACGCTCGATTTCCTCAATGCCGGCGAAACGGTCGTCGAAGCGATCGTCGAGGACGGCTCAGGGCATTAAAGATCTCCGGCCAGTGCCATGCCTTCGAACACTGCGCGCCTGCGAGAACGCAGGCCAGATTGTCACTCGACGGTGATTACCCTAGAGTAATGCGCCTCGAAAAAGGGGCAGCAGCGAGCTATTGGAGTCCGCAGTGCCAGCCGAGGGTGTCTCACAGGACGTAATTGCGTCTTTCGGCCCGTTTCGCTTGAGCGCCGGCGAGCGATTGCTGATGAAGGGTGAGGAGCGTGTCGCCATCGGCGGGCGTGCGCTCGATATCCTCATCGCACTTGTGGAAAATGCCGGCGAGGTCCTGACCACGCGAGATCTGATCGAACGTGTTTGGCCGAACGTGTTCGTAGACGAAGCAAGTCTTCGAGTAAATCTCGGCACCCTCCGCAAGGTTTTGGGCGACGGACGAGGCGGGGCCCGGTATATCGCCAACGTTCCGGGGCGTGGCTACTGCTTCGTAGCGCAATTGCAGCGCTCCGCATTCGCAGCTACCGGACCGTCCGCCAGCGCGGCGAACAGATTTCAGAAGCTGCCAGCGCGACTGGAAAGGATGATCGGCCGCAACGAGACCGTCGCTGCTTTGCGATTGATGCTTATGGATCGCCGGTTCGTCAGCGTTGTCGGGCCAGGCGGCATGGGCAAGACGACCGTCGCCTTGGCATTGGCTCATGCTGTGCGCACCGATTTCTCCGACAGGGTCCATTTCCTCGATCTCCACACTTTGCGGGATTCATCGCTCGTCGCCGGCTCGGTGGCCTCGACCCTTGGGCTGATCGGTCAGGTTACGCAGGATCCAGTGGTTGGCTTGATCGCTTTCCTTGCCGATAAGCCGATACTTCTCGTTCTCGATAGTTGCGAACACGTAATTGAGGCGGTCGCCGCGCTCACCGAGCGGCTCTACGCCGAGGCGCCTCTGGTGCATCTCGTCGCGACGAGCCGTGAAGCCCTGCGCGTCGAGGGCGAGAACGTGCATCGGTTGGTGCCACTCGAAGGTCCGGTCGAAGACGCTGGATTGACGGCTGTCCAAGCGCTTGCCTCACCGGCGGTGCAGCTCTTCATGGAGCGTGCCGCCGCCGCGGGGTACAGCGCCGAGCTCAGTGATGCGGACGCGCCCATCCTGGCCGCGATGTGCCGGCGGCTTGACGGGATCGCGCTGGCAATCGAACTCGCCGCCGGGCGTGTAGGTGTGTATGGAATCAAGGGAACCGCCGACCAGCTCAACGATCGTTTCAAGCTTCTCTGGCACGGTCGGCGAAGTGCTCCACCGCGCCATCAAACACTTCAGGCGATGCTCGACTGGAGCTACAACCTGCTGTCACCCTATGAACAGATGATCTTGCGCAGGCTGTCTGTATTCGTGGGCGCCTTCACGCTTGCAGACGCCTTGGCGGTTGCGACGGACGACCAAGCCGACATGCCAAGGGCTGCTGATGCGATCGCGAGCCTGGTTGACAAGTCACTCATGCGGACGTCCGAGTTCGCCGGATCCACTTACCACCGCCTCCTCGACACGACGCGGGAGTATGCCGCGGTCAAGCTGGCGGAAACCGACGAGAAAGAAGTGATGTCGAGGCGCCACGCGCTGCGCTATGCCGAACGCTTCGCGCCCGACACGACAAGAGCGATCGCATTCCGGAGTCACGACGTGTCGGCCTACGAGCCGCATATGGGCAATATCCGGGCTGCGCTTGATTGGAGCTTCTCGGAATCGGGCGACATGCAGACCGGTGTTGGGCTCGCGGCGGGTGCGGCGCCTCTGTTCTTGGGCTTCTCGCTGCTGGGCGAGTGCGAATCGTGGTGCGAACGGGGCCTGTCGGCCTTGCACGAGGTTGATCGTGGAACGACACGCGAGCTGGCCCTTCAGGCGGCATTGGCGCTGTCCTCGATGTTCACGCGCGGCAACAGTGACGGTGTGAGAAGGGCGATCGAGCGGGGCATCGGGCTGGCCGAAGCCCTGCGTGACGGACAGTACAAATTGCACTTGCTGGCTGGATTGAACATCTTCCTAACCCGGGTCGGCGATTTTCGCGGTGCGCTCACTTGCGCCGAGCGGAGCATGCTTGTTGCCGGCGAGCTTGGCGAAGAACCCGGAGTGATCATGGCTGAGTGGATGCTCGGTGTCGCCCATCACCTCTCCGGGAATCAAGCTGCGGCGCTGCAGCACTGCGAGCGTGGGATGGAGCTGGAAGAAGCGTCCGGCGGTGTCCGGGTCGACTTCTTCGGCTATGATCATCGGGTGCGGGCGCTCGTGGCGCTGGCTCGGACAGCGTGGTTGCGCGGCATGCCGGAGAAAGGGCTCAGGATAGCTGACCAGGCCGTCGAGGAGGCAATGCAGCGCGATCATCCGGTCACGCTCTGTATCTCGCTGATCTACACGCTGCCGGTCTATCTCTGGAGCGGTGATTTCGAGCGCTCGGCACGGTGCATCGAGCAGGTCCTGTCCTGCGCGGCGAAATATTCCTTGGCTCCCTATTCCGCTCTCGGCCTTGCGCTGAAGGGCGAGCACATGATCTTGAGTGGAAAGCCGGCGGAGGGCGTTCATCTCCTGCGCAGCACGCTTGAGACACTCAATGCCGAGCGCCACCATATTCTGGCGACAGCTTTCTTCCGGGCGCTGGCCGAAGGCATGATGAAATGTGGCGAGCTCGATGAGGCTGCCGCGATGATCGACCGGGCGCTTGCGCTGGCGGAGCAGGCCGGGGAGACCTATGACCGTCCAGATCTGCTGCGCGTGTCGGCCGAAATTCGCCTGGCGGGTGCAGAGCCGGATGCGAGGGTGGCGGAGGACTCCTTGCTCCAGGCGCTCTTTTGGGCCAGCAAGCAGTCGGCGCTGGCGTGGGAATTGCGGGCGGCCGTTCCGCTGGCCAGGCTGTGGGCAAGGCAAGGACAGGCGGATCGTGCCAAGGATCTCCTTAGCCGGCTCCTTCAGCGGTTCGATGAGGGCTCTACGACGCCGGATACGAGATCGGCAAGCGCTCTCCTCGCCGAGTTGACTGGGACGATGTGAGATGGGTGCCGCACACAGATGCGTGCGGCACCCTCATCTCATATGGATCGGCGCAGCGACTTGAAGCTGGCGCGGATTTCTTCCGAAAGGAATTTCGGCTGCTCCCAGGCGGCAAAGTGGCCGCCCTTGGGAAGCCTGTTGAAGTGGATCAGGTTGGGATAGGCCTGCTCCGCCCAACTCCTCGGCGCCTGGAAGAGGTCATCCGGAAAGGCGCTCGCGGCCACCGGGATCTTCACACCTTTCGGCGTGAAGAAAGCGGCCTTGTTCTCCCAGTAGAGACGGGCCGCGGAAACCCCGGTATTCGTCAGCCAGAACAGCGTGATGTTGTCGAGGACGTCGTCGCGCGAAAGGCCTTCGGGGACGCCATTGAAGGAGCGCGAGATCAGCTCGAGGCTGCGCGCGTCGTGGTCGATCATGAAGGTGGCTAGGCCGACGGGTGAATCCGCCAGCCCGGTCAGGGTTTGCGGGCGCGTGCCCATGAACAGGGCGTAGTAGACGTCCTTGTAGAAGGCCGCCAGTTGCTCGTAGGCATGTTTCTCATCCGCGGAGAGCCCGTCCGGCGCCGGCGCGCCGGCAAAAGCCGCGGCGTTGATCGCCGGCGGCACCACGCAAGGCATGTTGGTGTGGATGGCGAGCAGTCCTTTGGGCGCCTGCACGCCCATTTGGTCGACGACGATGGCGCCCCAGTCGCCGCCTTGCGCAACATAGTTTGTGTAGCCAAGGCGGTTCATCAGCACATTCCACGCGCGCGCGATGCGTTCGGGGCCCCAACCGGTCTCGGTCGGCTTTCCCGAGAAGCCGTAACCTGGCATCGACGGAATCACCACATGGAAGGCGTCGGTGGCGCTGCCGCCATGCGCGGTCGGGTTGGTGAGAGGCTCGATAAGCTTGAGTTGTTCTATGATCGAGCCCGGCCAACCGTGCGTCACGATGAGCGGCAACGCGTTCTCGTGTTTCGAGCGCACGTGAATGAACTGGATGTCGAGGCCATCGATCTCGGTTATGAAATTGGGCCAGGAATTCAGCCGGGCCTCGACCTTGCGCCAGTCGTACTCCGTGGCCCAGTAGCGCGCGAGCTTCTGCACGGTCGCGAGCGGCACGCCCTGTGAAAAATCGGCAACGGTCTCTTTCTCGGGTAACCGGGCGGCAGCGATGCGCCGGCGCAGTTCGTCGAGTTCCTCCTGCGGGATGTTGACGGTGAAGGGACGGACAGAATCACCTCCGGTCGATGCTTCAAGCGCTCCGGGGAGCATGCTGATGGCGCCGGCGGCTGCCGCGACAGCAAGCAGTTCACGACGCGTGGGCGATTGCGATGATGTTGACATGACAACCTCCTGTGTCTCTCGGTTCGATAGCGGCGCAGAAATCACCTGCGCCTCTCAAGCGCCGACAGCTTGCGCGCAATGCCGGTGGAAGCGGAGTAAATGGTTGTAAATTTCTGTAAGGCGAATGACGCTATTGATTGCAGGGAGAGGGGATGCTTCCTGCCGGAAAAAGTCTCGGCTGCCGACAGCGTCAGAGCTCACCGTTGTGTATTCGGGCGGAAGAGACAGCGCCGCGCAAGCCTCTTGCAATCGTGGGCCAAGCCGTGAGATTTGGGAAATATCAGTATGGAACGTGTGTCTGAAGGCTCACCTCTGTGCCGGCGGTCGTGCGAGTAGCGGCAAAGGCATGAGATTTTAGACGCAAGCCGTAGGAAATTCTACAAAGCGGGCGGCAATGAGTGGTCAACGCTGGAAATTCCCTGTTCCGGGAGGTTTCAGCAAGCCAACTCATTGATATCGCTGAGGTGAGAATCTTTTTACGAGAATTCCCTGATATTCGCTGTAAATCCCTGTATCCGGGCCGTAGCCGGCGCCATGAGTCGTAGGGACCAATTCCTCTCCATCGACAATCTGGTCCCAAACATTCACCGCGACAGAACGGAGCAGCGATGCTTACAGATCGCCCGTCACGCATTTCTTCGCCAGCGCCTTGTACTGCTTCTCGCTGAACGGTATCGGATTGCCGCCGGCGGACGGGTCCTTGATCGCCATCTTCGCCACTTCGTCAAGCCGCTTCGCGTCGATGCCGATATCGGCGAGCTTGTGCGGGATGCCGACTTCTTTGCGAAGGCTGAGGATCCATTTGAGGAAGCCGTTGAATCCGCCCTTGATGCCGAGATAGGCGGCGGCGCGCTCGATGTCCTTCTCGATCTTCTTGCGGTTGGCTTTCAACACATAGGGCATGACGATGCCGTTGAGGAGCCCGTGATGGGCGTCATAGAGGCCGCCGAAGGGATGCGACAAGGCATGGATGGCACCCAAGCCCCGCTGGAAGGCGGTGGCGCCCATGGAGGAAGCCACGAGCATATTGCCGCGTGCGTCGAGGTCCTGGCCCTTCTTCACCGCCTTGGCGAGATTGTCCTTGATGAGCGCCATGCCTTCGAGCGCCACACCCTTTGCAAGGGGGTGATAGAAGGGCGCACAATAGGCTTCGAGGCAATGCGCCAGCGCATCCATGCCGGTCGCCGCGGTGAGCTTGGGCGGCAGGCCGGCCGAGAGCTCTGGATCGAGCAGCGCCACTTTCGGCATGATGGCCGGATGGAAGATGATCTTCTTCTCATGCGTCTCGGGATGGGTGACGACACCGGCGCGGCCCACTTCCGAGCCCGTGCCCGCCGTCGTCGGCACGGCGATGATGGGCGCGATCTTCGCCGCATCGGCCCTGGTCCACCAGTCGCCGATATCCTCGAGGTCGAAGACCGAGATCTTCTGGCCGTGCATCAGCGCAATGAGCTTGCCGACATCGAGGCCGGAGCCGCCGCCGAAGGCGATGACGCCGTCATGCTTGCCCGCCCTGAAGGCCTTGTTGCCGGCATGGATATTGCTCTCGACCGGATTGGGCCTGACGTCCGAGAACAGCGCCACGCCGAGGCCCGCCGCCTTGAGGTCGTCGAGGATCGCTTTCACCATCGGCATCCCTGCCAGGCCCGGATCGGTGACGAAGAGCGGCCGCTTGATGCCGTTGGCCGTGCACAATTCGGCGAGCTCCTTGATGCGGCCGTTGCCGAATTTGATCGCGGTCGGGAAATTGATGTTGCGGTTCGGTATGGTCATGGGTCAGCTCGTCTTCGTTCTCAAATGATAGCTCTTGGGGCGCGTCAGGGCTTCATAGCCCACGACGGAAAGGGTGGCGCCGCGGCCCGTATCCTTGACGCCGGTCCAGGTCAAGGCCGGATCGAGATAATCGCAGCGGTTCATGAACACCGTCCCGGTCGCAATCTCGTTGCCGATCTTCTGCGCCGCATCGGCGTCCTCGGTCCACACCGCGGCGGTCAGGCCATAGGGGGAATCGTTCATGAGCTCGATCGCTTCGGCATCGTCGCTCACCTTCATGATGCCGACGACCGGACCAAAGCTTTCCTCCGTCATCACCGACATCTGGTGGTTGACGCCCGTCAGCACTTGCGGCGCCATATAGGCCGAGCCCTTGCGATCGCGCGCGAAGCTCTTGGGGTCGATATGGGCCTTGGCCCCTGCCCTCTGCGCGGAGGCGATCTGCTTGCGCACGAAATCGGCCGCCTCGGGCTTCACCATGGGCCCCAAGGTGGTCGCCTCGTCGAGCGGCGAGCCCAGCACATACTTCTTCGTCAGGTCGACGACGCCGTCGATGAAATCGCCCCACACTTTCTTGTGCACATAGATGCGCTCGATACCGCAGCAGCTCTGGCCCGAATTGAAGAAGGCGCCATCGACGAGATTCTCGATCGCATGCGCCATATTGGCGTCGGGGCGCACATAGGCCGGGTCCTTGCCGCCGAGCTCGAGGCCGACATTGATGAAGCGCCCGGCGGCGGCCTTCTCCATAGCCTTGCCGCCCGAGACCGAGCCCGTGAAGCACACCATGCTCACATGGCCGCCCGAGATGATATCGGCCGTCTGCTCATGCGAGAGCACCAGGTTCTGGAAGACGTCCTTGGGCAATCCTGCCGCCTTGAAGGCCTTGGCGAAGCGCTCGCCGACCAGGATGGTCTGCGCCGCGTGCTTGAGGACCACCGCATTGCCGGCCATCAGCGCCGGGATGATGGAATTCACGGCGGTCAGATAGGGATAGTTCCAGGGGGCGATGGTGAAGACGACGCCCAGCGGCTCGCGCTTGATATAGCGCAGGAAGCCGTCCTTGGGCTCAGGCCGGATATCGGCAAGCGACCTTTCGGCGATCGCGATCATATAGCGGGCGCGCTCCTCGAAGCCTCTGAGCTCGCCCGCGCCATAGCGGATGGGACGTCCCATTTGCCAGGCGAGCTCCGGCACGATCTGGTCCTTCATGGCGAGCATGGCGTCGACCGCCGCCGAGCAGTATTTCGCCCGTTCCGCCAAGGGTGCGCGCTGCCATTTCTCTTGCGCCGCATGGGCGGCGGAGAAGGCTGCGGCAATGTCCTTCTTCTTCGCCACCGCGCGCTCGGCATAGGTCGAGCCGTCGACGGGCGAGATGCACTTGATCTTGTCGGCCAATTCCAGTCCCTCTCAATATTGCTCGAAGCCGCGCTTCACTTCCCAATCGGTGATGCGCCGGTCATATTCGAACTGCTCCCATTTCGCCGTATGCACATAATGGTCGATGACATTGTCGCCGAAGGCGGAGCGCAGGAGTTTCGACTTGTCGAGAAGCTCCGTCGCCTCGCGCAGCGTCTTGGGGATCTCGCGCAATTTCTTCGACGTGTCATAGGCATCGCCGGAGAAGGCGGGCTCGAGCGCCATCTTCTTCTCGATGCCGTCGAGGCCGGCGGCGATCAGCGCCGCAAAAGCGAGATAGGGATTGAGATCGGCGCCGCCGACCCGGCATTCGACCCGGACCGCCTTCGTGTCGGCGCCGCACAGCCGGTAGCCCGCGGTGCGGTTGTCAAAACTCCAGATCGCCCGCGTCGGCGCGAAAGTGCCGGCCATGAAGCGCTTGTAGGAGTTGACATAGGGCGCCAGGAAATAGGTGATCTCGCTCGCATGGGCGAGAAGGCCTGCGAGATAGTGCTTCATCAGGGCCGACATGCCGTGATCCCCCTTGGGGTCATGGAACATCGAGCTCTTGCCGTCCAATGACCACAGGCTCTGATGGATATGGGACGAATTGCCGGCGAGGCCGTAATTCCATTTGGCCATGAAAGTGATGGCCTTGCCGAGCGACCAGGCGATCTCCTTGCACCCGTTTTTGAGGATGACATGCCGGTCGGCCATTTCGAGCGCCTCGGCATATTTGACATTGATCTCTTCCTGGCCCGGGCCCCATTCGCCCTTGGAATTCTCGACCGGGATGCCGGCGCCGGCGATGCCGTTGCGGATCGCCCGCATGACATTCTCTTCCTTGGTCGTCTGCAGGACGTGATAGTCCTCGATGTAATAGCCGGCCGTCTTGAGATTGGCGTAGCTCTTGGCGTGAGCGCTCTCATAGCTCTCGTCGAACAGGAAGAATTCGAGCTCCGAGGCCATATAGGCCTTCATCTTCATCTTGGCGAGCCGCGCCAGCTGGCCTTTCAGGATGGTGCGCGGCGCATGCGGCAGGAGCGTATGGTCGTGATGGTCGAGCACGTCGCACAGCACCAGCGCCGTCTTGTCGAGCCAGGGCGTCGCCCGCATGGTGGCGAGGTCGGGCTTGATGACGAAATCGCCATAGCCCTTCTGCCAGCTCGCCGCCTTGTAACCCGGCACCGGCTCCATATCGATGTCGTCGGCGAGGAGATAGTTGCAGCCGTGCGTCTCCTCATAGGCGCCGTCGACGAAATATTGTGCATGGAAGCGCTTGCCCATGAGGCGTCCCTGCATGTCGGGAAACGCCGCGACGACCGTATCGATTGTGCCCGCGGCAACTTCTTTCTTGAGCTGGGCGAGCGTCAGCATGCCTTGAACCATTTTTGTCCTCTTGATTACGCAAATGAAAAGCGGCGCGAGGCCCTCCCCGCGCCGCCGTCGTCGTCCGTCATGCTTTGGCGCGATGCTCCATCGCGAATTCCTCCTCGGGCGAGAGGATGAGCTTGTGGCGCCCGACAGCGGCGAAATAGATGATCGCCACGATGAACCACACGCCGACCCAGAACACGCCTTTGTAGAAGAGCGGGTCCCAGATCTGGTAGTACAGAGTCACCAGGCCGATGATGATCGTGGCCACAGCGCCCGGGATACCGAGCGGGCTCACATAGGGCCTCTCGATATGGGGCTGGTTCTTCCGGAGCAGGATAAAGGAGATTGCCTGCAGGATGTAGGAGAACATGGCGCCGAATACCGCCATGTTGAGCAGCACCACACCGATGGCCGAGCCGGCATTTTCGCCGAGCGCGAACCAGATCACCAGCATGATCGCCAACCCGACAAGGGCGCCGACGATCATCGCGATATACGGCGTCTTGTAGCTGTCATGCGTGATCGACAGGCCCTTGGGGAAATAGCCCGCCCGCGACAGCGAGTAGACCTGCCGGCCCATCGCGAAGACGATCGTGTGGAAACTCGCAATGAGACCGACAAGCGCAATCAAACCGAGTGCCTTTGCGCCTACGCCGCCGAAGATCGCCCGGAACCCGTCGAGCAAGGGCTCGCCCGACGTGCCGAGCTTATGCGCGCCCACTCCGATGACTGCGGGATTGAGCAGCACGATCATGAAGGCAGAGACGACAAGCGTCAGCATGCCGAGCAATATGCCCTTCGGCATGTCGCGCTTGGGATCGACCGATTCTTCCGCCGCCAGCGGCAATTGCTCGATGGCAAGGAACAGCCACACCGCAAAGGGCAAGGTGGCCAGCACACCGGAGAAACCGAACGGGAAGTAGGGTCCGTTGCCATTGGCGAGTTCGTTCGAAGTCTTTGCTGCCGCCTGAAGTTCGGGCGAAAGCGTGCCGTATTGCGCCGCCGTGAGAGTGACCTCCGTCGCGTCCGCGGCTGCACCGGTCACCAGGGCCGCAATATCCGCCGGCAAGGTCGCAACGGCGCCTTTCAGCGCATCCAGCGGGACTGTGGCGCTCTGGATATCAGGCGCGATATTGAGGGCCCAGCGGCTGAAGTCCATGTTCGGGATGGCGCTGAACCAGAAGAAGACGAGCACCGCCAGCGACAGGAGCGTGACGATGAGGGTCACCCTGAAGGACAAGGCGACGCCGAAGATGTTGAGCGCCAGGAAGACGACATAGGTGATGATCCACCACACCGGCTGCATCGCAGCCGGCGTCTCGAAGATGCCGGTCAGATAGGAGCCGATGAAGAAGGCGATGACGGCGGGCGTCACCACATATTCGACATTCTCGCAGAGGCCGGTGATGAAGCCGCCCCACGGCCCCATGGCGGTGCGGCCGAAAGAATAGGCCGCCCCCGTATGCGGCAGCGCCGGCGACATCTCGGCGATGCAGAAGACGAGGCCGATATACATGATGGCGATGATGATGCCCGCCACCAGCATGCCGCCCCAGCCGCCGGTTGCGAAGCCGAAGTTCCAGCCGGAGAAATGGCCGGAGATGACGGCGCCGACACCCAGCGCCCACAATGACCAGATCCCCGCATAGCGCTGGAGATGCCGCTTCTCGAAATAACTGGCGTCGGCTTTCTTGTAGCTGACGCCACCGCTCTCAGTCTGAGCCATAGTTCCCTCCTGTATATGCGCCGGGCTCACGCCACGGCCCCCACTCCCAACTCGCTCGCAGTGTTCTTATTGGGCGGCGCCCCGAGCGAGGCGCCGCCTTGTTGGATGTTACGCTCCAGCCCGTTCTCCGACGGCCGCCTCGGCCGCGGCGATCTCGGCCCGGCGCCTGGCGATCTCATCACCGATCGGCGGTCCGGCGAAGCGCTTGCCGCGCAGCACGAAGAGCAGTGCCGCCATGACGATCGCCACCACGACCGCCGCCCACAAGCCGAACTGACTCTCGGGATCGCGCCAGAAATAATAGACCGCGAGAACGGTCAGCACCCCGAAGACGGCGCCGACCGGCATCTTGTTCTCCATGGCGAACCAGAAGGCGGTGAGCGCCAGGATCATGAGCACGATCAGATAGCCGACCTTCTCTTGCGGCGGCTGCACGCCGACGAAGATCAGGAGAGCGCAGCCGAGGATGGCGAGGACCGCCACCGGGATCGAGGCGCCCTTGAGGTTGAACGGTCCCTTGTTCGTCCATTCGCCGCCGAGCTCGCCTTTCAGCGCAGCACCGATCGGCATGAGATAGGACAGATAGAGGAACACCGCGCAGCCCGTCGACAGCACCAGGAAGGCGCCGCCATAGAGTGTGGCGATGATCGACAGCACGCCGCCGACCCAGATCGCCGCTCCCGGCGTGCGGTAGACCGGGCTCACCTTCTTCAGCGTTTCCGACATCGGCACGCCGCCGTCACGCGCGAAGGCATAGAGCATGCGCGAGCAGGAGGTGAGGCCGGCCAGCGCACACAGGAAGTTCGACACCACGATGCCGATGATGATCAGCGCCTTGAGCCAGAACCACATGGTCGACGTCTGGATCAGCCAGTTGAACGAGGCCCAGCCCTGTTTCGCCGCCGCGGTCACGCCGTCGGTGACGGTGCCGGTGGCCGTGTCGGTCTGGTCGGGCAGCGCCAGAACCATGGCGCAGACCATGAAATAGCCGAACAGGAACGACCAGAACACCGAGCGCACCATGCCTTTCGGCACTTCGCGCTGGGCGTTGCGCGTCTCTTCCGACGTATGGGCGGAGGCATCGAAGCCGGTGATCGTATAGACGGCGTGCAGAAGGCCGAGCGCTACCACATAGAGGAAGACATTGGCCTGCGGCCACACGCCGCCGCCGGCATCGCCGGTAAAATTGGTGAAGGTGAACAGCCGGCCGAAATCGAGCGACGGGGCGAAGGCAAGCAGCGCCAGCGTCAGCACGACCGCGGTCGCCAGGATGATATAGCCGCTCCAGTCGGTGAGGATGGTCGTCAGCCTCAGGAAATAGTGGTTGAGCGTGGCCTGGACGATCGTCACCACGGTGATGAAGATGGTCTGGATCCACCAGCCGGTCGAGAACTCGCCCGCCGGCACCCAGGATGAGACGTCCATGCCCAGCACCTGCGCCAGAAACAGATCGCGCGTCAGGTTGAACAGGCCGAAATTAACCGACGAGACAACGAACAGGAGGCCGAGCAGGTTGAACCACGCCGCCGCCCAGCCGAAGCCGCGGCCGCCCAGGATCGACGACCAGTGATAGATGCCGCCCGCCGTCGGATAGGACGAGGCGACCTGGCCCATGGCGAAGGCCACCAGAAGCGCGAAGAGCGAGCCCAAGGGCCAGATATAGCCGATCGATCCGCCGCCGCCGGCGCTGAGCGCCGCCGGGAAGGCGGTGATGCCGCCGGCGACGATGCAGATGATGGCAAAGGAGATGGCGAAATTCTGGAACGGGCCCATGCGCCGGGTCAGCTCCTGCGCATAGCCCATGCCATGCAGGACCTTCACGTCCTCTCGGTGATCCGAGTCAGAATAGTCTTTAGGGGTCATTGTTGTTTCCTCCACGATCCTTTGTAGTGTTCCTATGAACTCGATCGCATCCTCACTGTTGTCGGTGGAAAGATCCGCGCCACGGCCTCGGCGAGAATAGCCGCGAGCCGTGCCGTCCACTGCGCCTGCCCCGCTTCATGGCTGATGAGATCGTTGCGGATCTCCAGCATGACGTGATAAAGGCCGCGCGCCCCGCCATGCAGATTGAGCGTATGGCAGACGCCGTCCTCCGGCCCATAGGGCTCGTTGCGCTTCACCACGATGTCCTTCAGCCGACCGGCGAGGCCGAGCACCAGATCGGCAAGGCGGGCATCGCGGTCATGCAGGACGCCGAGGTCGAGATGCCGGCGCTTGCCCTTATAGGTCGGGGTGAAGCTGTGCATGGTGACGAGAAGCGAGGCCGCGCCCTCTGCGGCCCGCTGGTCGAGAAACCGCGACACCGCGTCATGGAAAGGACGATAGATGCCGCGGATGCGGGCGAGGCGCGCCTCGGGCGCCAGGTTCTCGTTGCCCGGGATGCGGGTAGTCTCGCTTACGACCGGCATGGCATCGGGTGATTCGGGCGGCCGGTTGCAGTCATAGGCGAGGCGCGAATAGCGCTGCAGTACGAGCGGCGCGTCGAGCGCTTGCGAAAGACCCCGCGCCACGGCTTCGGCGCCGATGTCCCAGGCGATATGGCGGGTGAGGTCCTCCGGCGGAAGGCCCAAGGATCCCAATGACTTGGGGATGACCTTGCCGGCATGCTCGCAAATCAGCACGACCGGCGACGGCCCGTTCTCATTGACGACGATAACCGGCTCGCCCTCATCGGGGCGAAGCAGCCCTCTCATGGAGATTGAACTCCCCTGTCCCTCTGGAACGATCATTTCAGATTGCCTATACGCTGTCAAATTCGTTACAAGACCTGTGCATGACGCCGAGGGCACAATCCAAATCGCAAACCGTCGCCGAGCGCATAAGGCTCGGATCCACCCGGCTGACGCCGGCCGAGCACAAGCTCGCCAATGCGCTTCTCGCCAACTATCCGGTGGCCGGGCTGTCGAGCATCACCGAATTCGCCAAGGCGGCGAAGGTCTCGACGCCCACCGCCTTGCGGCTCGCCAAGAAACTGGGCTTTGCCGGCTTTCCCTCCTTCCAGGCGGCTTTGCGCGGCGAGGTTTCGGCGCAATTGCAGGACCCGATCGCCCGTCATCAGCGCTGGTCCAAGGATGCGCCTGACGCCCATGTGCTCAACCGTTTCGCCGATGCGGTGATGGAGAATCTGCGCGGCTCCCTCAAGCTCGTCGACCACCGGAGCTTCGATGGCATCGCCGACCTGATCGCCGACCACCATCAGGCCGTGCACATCGTCGGCGGCCGCATCACCATGCCGCTCGCCGAATATTTCCACACCCATCTTCACATGATCAGGCCGCATGTCACGCTGATGCCGGCATCGCCCGCCGCCTGGCCGCAATATCTCCTCAACATGAAGCGCGGCGATGTGCTCATCGCCTTCGATGTCCGCCGCTATGACCAGCGTCTCGCCGAATTCGCAGACCTGGCGCATCGGCGCAAGGTCAGGATCGTGCTGTTCACCGACCAGTGGATGTCGCCCATCGCCGGGATTGCAACCCATGCCTTTCCGTTGCGCATCGATGCGCCGTCGGGCTGGGACTCCAATGTCGCGACCCTGTTCATGATCGAGGCGCTGATCGCCGACATCGTCGATCGCCGCTGGCCCGAAACGGAACAGCGCATCCGCGAGCTCGAGGGCCTGACCAGCGCGGCAGGACGTTTGCGCCGCAATTTATGACGCATTGCGCGCGGCCTTGCTCCGTGCCATCCACTACCCTTGCGCGTCACAAAAACATAACCGGGACACGCCGTCAGGGGAGTTCAAATGGAGTCGTTCGACTTCATCATCATCGGGTCGGGCTCGGCCGGTTCCGCCATGGCCTATCGCCTGTCGGAAGACGGCCGCCACAGCGTGCTCGTACTCGAATATGGCGGCACCGACATCGGTCCCCTGATCCAGATGCCCTCGGCACTCTCCTATCCCATGAACATGTCGACCTATGATTGGGGCTTCGTGGCCGAGCCCGAGCCGGCGCTCGGCGGCCGCCGCCTGGTGACGCCGCGCGGCAAGGTCATCGGCGGCTCGTCCTCGATCAACGGCATGGTCTATGTCAGGGGCCACGCGAAGGATTTCGACACCTGGGAAGAGATGGGCGCCAAGGGCTGGGGCTTTCGCCATGTGCTGCCCTACTACAAGCGGATGGAATCCTCGCATGGCGGCGAGGAAGGCTGGCGCGGCAGCGATGGTCCGCTGCATGTCACGCGCGGGAGCCAGAAGAATCCGCTCTACCGGGCTTTCGTCGAAGCCGGCCGCCAGGCGGGCTATCCCGTCACCGAGGACTACAATGGAAGCCGGCAGGAAGGTTTTGGCGCCATGGAGCGCACCATCTGGCGCGGCCGGCGCTGGTCGGCGGCCAATGCCTATTTGCGCCCTGCGCTCAAGCGCTCCCATGTCAAGCTCACGACCCGCGCTTTCGTGCGCCGCATCCTCCTCGACGGCAAGCGCGCCACCGGCGTCGAATATGAGAGGGGCGGCGAGATCTTGCGGGCCGAAGCGCGCCGCGAGGTCGTCCTGGCGGCGAGCGCCATCAATTCACCCAAGCTTCTGCAGCTTTCCGGCATCGGCGATCCCGACCATCTCAAATCGATCGGTGTGGCACCGCTGCACGACCTGCCGGGCGTGGGTCAGAATCTGCAGGATCATCTCGAAGTCTATTTCCAGATGGAATCGCTCAAACCCGTATCGCTGCTGCCGAGCCTCAATCTCTTCGCCAAGGGCCTCATCGGGCTCGAATGGCTGCTGTTCAAGACCGGTCTCGGCGCCACCAATCACTTCGAAAGCTGCGGCTTCATCCGCTCATCGGCCGGCGTCGAATATCCCGATATCGAATATCACTTCCTGCCCATTGCCATCCGCTATGACGGCAAGGCCGCGGCCTCGGGCCATTCCTTTCAGGTCCATGTCGGGCCGATGCGCTCGAAATCGCGCGGCTTCGTCAAGGCACGCTCGGGCGAGCCGCGCGAGGCCCCGGTCATCAGGTTCAATTACATGTCGCATCCCGACGACTGGATGGAGTTCCGCACCGCAATGCGCTTGACGCGCGAGATCTTCGAGCAGGAAGCGCTCAAGCCTTATAAGGGTCGCGAGATCCAGCCGGGGGCGCATCTCAAGAGCGATGCCGAGCTCGACGGCTTCATCCGCGATCATTGCGAGAGCGCTTTCCATCCTTGCGGCACCTGCCGCATGGGCGAGCCTTCCGACCGCCTGGCGGTGGTCGATCCTTTGTGCCGCGTCATCGGCATCGAGCGCTTGCGTGTCGCCGATTCATCGATCATGCCGCGGATCACCAACGGCAATCTCAACGGGCCGTCGATCCTGATCGGCGAGAAGGCGTCCGACTACATTCTGGGCCGCGATCCGCTGCCGCCTTCCAACCAGGAACCGTGGATCAATCCGGACTGGAGGACGAGCCAAAGGTAAGCTTACCAGCCGCAGCTCCCGCCTTTGTTCTGTTCCTTCAGCCAGGCTTGCAGCGGCGCAAAATAGGCGATGATCGCCTCGCCCGAAATCTCGCGTTGGCCGGTGAACGCCTCGAGCGCATCGGGCCACGGTTTCGAAGCGCCCATTTCCAGCATGGCGTTGAATTTCTTGCCGACGTCCTTGTTGCCGTAGAACGAGCAGCGGTGCAGCGGCCCCGTCCAGCCGCTCTGCTCACACGCGGCCTTGTAGAACTGGAACTGCAGGACGTTGGCCAGGAAATAGCGCAAATAAGGGGTCGTGGCCGGGATATGATATTTGGCGCCCGGGTCGAATGATGCCTCGCTGCGCTCCACCGGCGGCTTGATCCCCTGATATTTCAGGCGCAGTTCATTCCAAGCCGCATTGTAGCCCTCTGGCTTGACCGAGCCGTCGAAGACGCCCCAGCGCCATTTGTCGACCAGGAGGCCGAAGGGCATGAAGGCGATCTTGTCCATGGCCTGGCGCAGCAGCAGGCCGATGTCCTTGTCGGCGCTCGGCACCTTGTCCTTGGGCAAGAGGCCGATCTGGACGAGATATTCAGGCGTGATCGACAGCGCGATGGTGTCGCCGATGGCCTCGTGGAAGCCGTCATTCGCGCCATTCACATGCAGGTACTCCTGCGCCTTGTAGGCGCGTTGATAGAAATTGTGGCCGAGCTCGTGATGGATGGTCACGAAATCCTGCGCGTTGACCTTGATGCACATCTTGATGCGCAGGTCGTCCTGGTTGTCGATGTCCCAGGCCGAGGCATGGCATACGACGTCCCGGTCGTTGGGCTTCAGGAACATCGACCGTTTCCAGAAGCTATCCGGCAGCTTTTCGAAGCCGAGCGAGGTGAAGAATCCCTCCCCGGTTTCGACCATCTTCTTCTCGTCGTATCCAGCCGCTTTCAAAAGCTCGGTGGTGTCGAAGCCAATGTCGCCGGCGCCCACGGGTGCGACGATGTCATAAATGCCGCTCCACTCCTGCGCCCACATATTGCCGAGCAGGTCGGCGCGGATCGGCCCGGTCTTGCCTTGCACCGTGTCACCGTATTTTTCGTTCAGCTTGCCGCGCACATAGCAGTGCAGGTCGTCATAGAGCGGCTTGACGTCTCCCCAGATCTTATCCGTCAGCTTGGCGACATCTTCGGCCGGCATGTCGTATTGCGATCGCCACATCGCGCCGACATCCGGATAGCCGAGCTCCTTGGCGCCTTCATTGGCGATTTCGACCAGCCGCCGATAGCCGGCCCGCATCGGGGCGCCGACATTGTCGTGCCAGCTCGTCCACATCTCCTTCAGCTGTTCGGGATCGCGATTGACCGACATCTGCTCCTCGATGTCGGAGCCGTTGATCGGCTTGCCCTTGAGCGTGCCTTCTCCCTTGCCATAGTCGGACTGCAGTTTGGTCGAGATGGTGCTCAGCTCGTCGGCGGCGCCGGCCGTGGTCGGCGCCGGCAGCACGATGCCGCCGGTCAGAATGGTGAGCTTGCGCTTGATCGCGTCGGAAAGGCCCGGCACCGCGTCGAATTTCGCCGCCTCGATGGCGAGGCGAACCTGAAGCTCGGTCTGGCGAGCGGCGGCTTCGGCCGCCAGCGCATCGGTATCTTCCGTCAGATACGTGCTGTTCACCCACTGAACCCGGTTGACGCGAATCGATTCGGCGGCGAGCGCGGCTTCCGCCTGCTTGATGAACTTCTCCACGTCTTCGACGGCTGGGGACTGCGCAAAAGCCGGTGCGTGCAGCAGCAAGCTCATCACCATCGTGGTCGCGACAAGCGCGCGCTTCATGGACACCTCCTCATGCAGAGCTTTGAGTTGAGAGTAGACCATCATGTCCACCCTGGTTCAACCTCCATGATTGTGTTTGCAAAGTTCCAACGACCGACGGCGCTCGTGATGCGGAATTCCCGCCGATCACTACAGGGTCAGTCGAATTTGATATGCCCCGGCCAGCGGAACTCGGCGAGCGGGTCCGGGCCATCGCTGCCGGCAAGGGACAAGGTCCGGCGCCGCAGCTCCTCGATGACGCTATCACGACCGCGCTCATGGGGCAGGCTGGCGGCCTCCAGCGGTTTGCCGAGGGAAACCTTGATCGTCGATCCGATGAGACGGTAGGTTTCGCGAAAGATGAGCGCCACCCGCAGCGCATAGTGGATGTGGCTCACCACATGGAAGAGGCGCGAATTCTGGCCATGGAGATAGACCGGCACGATCACGAGGTCTTGAACCCGGGTCAGCTTGGCGAGAAAGGGGTGCCAGCTGGCATCGAGCGCCGGACCGGTGCAGGGATGTTGCGAGGTCGACACGCTTCCCGCCGGAAAGATCGCCACGGCATGTCCGCCAATGAGCCAGTCGAGCGTGCGCCGGCGGGTCAGGAGCGATGTCTGCATCGCCTCGGCTGTGCCGCCGAAGTCGACCGGGAGCATATAATCCCTGACCTCGGGCGGCTGGCACAGGAGGCTGTGCGTCATGATCTTGGTGTCGGGCCGGATGCGTGTCGCCAGATGGCCCATGACCAGGCCGTCGACGACGCCGAAAGGGTGGTTGGCGATGAACAGCACCGGTCGGCCGGTGGGGATCCGGGCCCAGGCCGCGTCGTCGGTGTCGAGGGTGATATCCATGAGACGAAGGGCGGCCGAGAAGATATTTTCTCCCGCAACAGGCCTTTGCGCCCAGTCGCGGTAGAGACGCTCGAGCCGCGGCTGGCCGCTCGACCGCTCGATCAGCCGGATCAGCGTGCGGTTGACCCGGCTTTGTTCGGGCCGGGAATAGGAGAAACGCACCGCACCGGCGGTGTGAGCCTTTGGCGCGAGACGCAATTCATCGAGGGCTTCTGCCATCTTGTTCCTTCATCAAACCTTGCTGTGACAGGTTTGTGCGAAAGAGTTGACAGAGCGATGACGGGAAATGATTTAGTCGCGGCGGCGAGGCGCCGCCTTCGGCCAAACGCTCAGGCTCCCCCTAGCCTCACCGAAGTACCGGACACGATCCGGTCTGCCTCCGCTGTATCGAAGCGCAGAAAGTCAGCTTTGCGCTTGCCTTTCGCGCTCCAGATCAGGCTGCCTTCGCGAAACTGATGATCGCACCAGGTGAGGCCCAGATTTGCCGCCTTGAGCTTCAAATGGTGAAATGAATAATAGTGCAGCAGATAATGCAGCGTGGTCTGATCGACATGGTAGGCTGGCTGCTTCATGAGCGAGAGCCGCAAGGCCTCGGCCAGCCGCGCGGCAAACAATCGTGCCGGCTCGGTCATGTTCAGGAAGACGGCACAGGCCAGGATCGTGCGCCAGGGTCTGTATTGGGACTGCCGCCACACGACGCCTACATCATGGTGCTTGAGCGCGTCGAATGCGTCCGTGAGATCGCGCCTGACGCGGCCATCGATGTCGATGACCATCACCGGAACGTGATTCCTCTCGAGCAGATATCTGGCGATCGCAAATCTGCCGGCGGCGAAGAAAACGGTGTGCGGTCTCCCATAGGGGTTCCGCTGGCCCGTCTCGTAGGAAATGCTGAGCTGCTTGCCGATGCGGGCCTCCAGCATCTGTGCGTCCGCGATGCAAAGAGCAGAGGGCTCGAACAGATGCAGGTGAAACCTTGTCGACGGGCTGTGCTCTTTCATGGTGAGCGCGAGCTGGCGCGCAAAACGATAGAAGTAGATCTCATCGCCGCATGCCAGCAGGATCGGGGATGCTTCGTTGCGGTCCGGCAGGGTCCCTTCCACCGCGAAATCGAGTCGGGGACACAACCCCGCCTCGCAGGACAGCCGCACATTTTCCTTGATCGAGCTCAACCGCCAAAGAAATATCGGGTTGTCCCGGCGCTCGCGCCACAAACTCTGCAAGATCATGCAATTCAGCCCTGTGCTTGTCCGCCTGCGTGCATCGCATGACAGGCTTCCAGAAGCTCGACATAGCAATCAAGCCAATGAGATGGCGGAACCCTGCTCATCTCGATCGCCGTGTCATCGAGTCCCGGCTCGAAGACGGTGACGATGCGCTCGCGCGGCAAGCCGGCAAGGCGTGCGACCTCTTCGGCAACGACATCCGTAGCCGCAACCGTCATTGTAGCCGAAGGATAGATGAGCCGCGACAGACCACGCCGGCAGCGCTCGACGATGGCGTTGAGCGGCGTCCACAGTTTGGGATCGCCGGAAGGCAGCTTGGTTGCACGCAACAAAAGCGGCATGCCATGCCCGGCAAGCTGCCAGGCGATCACGGCGGAGAGCAGGACCTGGCTCGAACCGGCAATGACCGCTCCCGGATTTTCGCTGAGCAAGTAGCGCGTAAAGGCAACGGCGCCGAGACAGGCTCTCATCCAGCGCAGCGGCAAGTGGCGATAGAGGAAAGCCTGCAGCCTTCCCCAGTGCGGCGCATTGAGGACGATGAATCTGAGGCCCGGGGACAGTTGATCATTGACCTTGGAGACGCCGTTGACGACGACGAAATCCACTTCATAGCCTCGCGACAGAAGCCCACTGGCAAGCACCACCGAGCGGCGCTGGACGTCGCCGCCCGAAAGCCCGTCCATGAAGATGGCGACATGCCGCTTCCCGCCTTCGGGACGGGGCGGCGTGAAAAGACTGGCAAAGGATGAAACATGGTCGGGGACATGACCAAGGCGCAATGCCTCCACGAAACCGAGCAGAAGGAAAGCCCGCCCCAGGAGATCGGAGGCGCTCTCGATCCATTCGAAATACACGGGCTGCGCGCCGGCGCCGTAATAGACCGTCGCCAGGATGCTTCTGGCCACTTCGGCAAGTTGAAGTCCGAAACAGACAAGGAAAGAGAGCCGTGCCGCGTCGGAGTGACCGGAAACCAGCCGCGAGAGGGCAAGCAGCAATACGGGCATCAGCCAGAGGAAGGAGAGCGGGATGTCGATGGGCCCCGGATCGGCAAAATATTCGATGATGGTCAGGACGAGAAAGAGGCTCGCCATCCCGGTGAGCATCCGGCTTGCGCGTGAGCTCGGCGTGGCGCGAAAGCTGATGAGGAGGCAGGCGAAAGCCAGCGTCAATCCCAGTATGAGGCCCAATATGTCGGCCGGCGATCCGAGTTTTCTCAGCGGCAGGTGCCACCAATATTGGATAGTGGCGACGGTTATGATGGAAAAAAGCAGCACGCCAGCGGTCCAGGCGGTTTGACGGCTTGCGGCCTTTTCCTTTGCCCGATCCATTGTCTGTTGCCTTTCGCGCTTTGATCGCACGCCGTTTCTTGCTGGCCAGGTTAGTCCAGATAAAAGTTAGATAGTGCCCTAGTTCGACGCCATGAAGGCGGTCCAACTTAATTCGCGGTAAGGTGGCTCGAAGGTAAAGCATTCGCTTGGCGCGGCGCGAGAAACCATCGGCGATGCAGCGCGTTCTCTAAGACATGAGAAATTTGGGAGGTTGCCGCGCTGTGCCGGACACATCCCGCTTACCGAGGTTTACGCCGCAGCTCGCAGGCAAGATTGGCAGTTGCTGGCTAGCTGGCGCCTCATCGAAAAGTCGTCCCGCGCTTGACGCCTCGCTTCATGCCGAGACGGTAGTGATCGGTGCCGGCATCGTAGGTCTCACTACGGCACTTCATCTCTGCGAGGCGGGTCGCGATGTCATCGTGCTCGAAGGCTTGCGCATCGGTGGGCAGGTGACGGGCCGATCGACCGCCAAGATCACGACCCAGCATGCGCTGATCTACCGCCATCTCATCGAGCGTTTCGGCCTGGACCGCGCCCAAGGCTATGCCGATGCCAATCAGGCCGGTTTCCGGCGGATAGGGCAGTGGATCGACGATTATAAGATCACTTGCGATCTCGCGACGAAGCCGGCCTATGCCTATGCGATCGACGGCAGAAAGCGCCAGGCTATCGTCGCCGAAGCCGAAGCCGCACATAGGCTGGGGCTTGCGGCCGACGTTCTCGACCACGCACCGCTGCCCTTCAATACGGTGGGTGCTTTGCGCTTTCCCGATCAGGCGCAATTCAATCCGGCGCGCTACCTCGCGGGCCTTGCGCGCGGGGTCGAGCGCCGCGGCGGACGCATCTTCGAACATAGCCGCGTGCGCCTCGTCGATGCGGCGAGCCGGTGGCGCGCCGTCACCGATGGCGGCACGGTCCATGCCGAGCACGTCGTCGTGGCCACCAACATGACGATCAAGAGTCCGCTCGGCATGGCGAACCGTACCCAGGCGAGAAGCCACACCGCCGTGGCCTTCCGCGTCGATGACGCATCGCTCATCGACGGCATGTTCATCGGCATCGACGATCCCACTCATTCCTTGCGCATGGGCCGCGATCCGGACGGACCTTTGCTGGTCGCGCTCGGCCCCAAATTCGATACCGGCCAGGACGGCGACGTGGCGCGCCGCTTCCACGAGCTGGAGGACTGGATCAGATCACGCTTCTCGGTGGCTGAAACGACGTGGCGCTGGTGCAACGAGGACTATGACACACCGGATCGTGTGCCCTATGCCGGCACGCCGGACCCGGCCGGGGCGCAGGGCTTCCACATCGCCACCGGCTTCAATGGCTGGGGCATCACCAACGGCACGGCGACCGGCCTCATGATCGCCGAGTCCATATTGGACCGGCCCAATGCCTGGACGGAGCTTTACGACCCGGCGCGACCCTATCGGCAAGATTTCCACCGCAATGGTGACAGCCAGTCGGTTGTCGCGAGCGTCGATGACATTCTACCCGGACAAGGCGGCATCATCGTGAAAGGCGAGGACAAGCTCGCCGTTCACAAGGACGCAGCGGGCAAGCTTCATGTCCTCTCTGCAAGCTGCACCCATAAGGGCTGCACGCTCACCTGGAATAATGCCGACCACACCTGGGATTGCCCCTGCCACGGCTCGATCTTCGCCGCGGACGGGTCCGTGCTTCACGGACCGGCGCGCAAGCCTTTGCCGCCGGCCAGTCTTTGAACGCCTGTCCTAGTAGCACAGCGCTTGACGTGGTGTATATTTTAATATACATTCCGACATGTTCACCATCAGGCGCACAACCATCTTTATCGACTGGCTGAAGAGCCTGAAAGATCGGCGCGCAGTCGCCCGCATCGCCGTCAGGATTGACAGGTTCGAGGCAGGCAATCCCGGTCAGGTCCGGGATGTTGGCGAAGGCGTGAGCGAGATGAAGATCGACTATGGTCCAGGCTACCGCGTGTACTACATCCGTCGCGACAAGGTCGTCTATCTGCTGCTGTGCGGTGGCGACAAGAGCACGCAGTCGAGGGACATAGCCGAGGCGAAACGCATCGCAAAGGAGTGGAGAGATGAAAACGCGGAAGATTGAGACGGCTGCGTGGGACAGCGCGGAAGTCCTCGACACGCCGGAAGCGATTGAGGAATACCTCGCCGCCGCCTTCGAGACCGATGATCCGGTCTTCATCGCCAAGGCGCTTGGTGTCGTTGCCAGAGCGCGCAATATGAGCGAACTCGCGCGCGATGTCGGTATGACGCGGGCCGCGCTCTATCGAGCTTTCAATGGCGAGACGAGTCCCGAATTCGCAACGATCATGAAGATCATGCATGCTCTCGGCGTCGGCATCGCTCCTGTCATGAGGAGAACAGGAAAAGCAGCCTGAGCGCTACACTCCCGATGGGCTATGTCGCCTACCGCGTCGCTTCTTCGAGATAGATTTCTCTGAGCTTGCGCACCACCGGCCCCGGCTGGCCGCCGCCGATGCGCTTGCCGTCGATCTGGACGATCGGCAGGACGAAGTTGGAGGCACTGGTGAGGAAAGCCTCATCCGCTTGATAGGCCTCGTCCGGCGTGAACAGCCGCTCTTCGATCGCAACCCCATGCTCCTTCGCCATGCGGAATAGCGAACGGCGGGTGCAGCCGGCGAGGATGGCGTTCGACAGAGGCCGCGTAATTACCTTGTTGTCCTTGACGATATAGGCGTTGGACGAGGTGCCTTCGGTGATCTTGCCGTCCTCGATCATCCAGCCCTCGAAGGCGCCCTGCTCATAGGCCCGCTGCTTGCCGAGCACAGGGGCCAGCAGCATGACCGATTTGATATCCCGCCTTGCCCAGCGGATATCGGGAATGGTGACGACCTTGACACCCGTCACGGCATGCGGGTTGTCGAGCAGCCGCTGCACCTGGGTGAAGGCGATGAGGGTCGATTTTGCTTCCTTGGGAAACTTGAAGTCGCGGTCGGCGGCACCCCGCGTCACTTGCATATAGATGATGCCCTCATCGAGCTTGTTGCGCTTGATGAGCTCTTCATGCATCTGCCGGAGTTCGGCCTTGCTGCACGGCCAGGCCATTTCGATTTCCTTGAGCGAGCGCTCGAGCCGTTCCATATGCGGATCATAGTCGATGAGCTTGCCGCCGATCACCGCCGTCACCTCATAGACCCCGTCGGCGAAGAGGAAGCCGCGGTCGAAGATCGAGACCTTGCCCTCATTTTCCGGCACATAGCTTCCATTCACATAGACGACGCGGCTCATCAGCTCTTTCCCTTATGATGTGGAGGCTGTCTCAAACCAGATTTTCACGGGAAAATCCATGGGGGTTGTGTCTTCCCCCCTGGCCCGGCTAGGTAATTGCCCCTGGATCAACAATCCGCAGGATATCATGCCCTCAAGGATCACGGACGCCTCGGTCGAGGCGATGCTGACGCGTGAAAAAGCCCTTTTTCTCCAGCGCAATCCGAAATCCCGGGCCTTGAGCGAAGAAACAGCCCAAAACTGGCTGCGTGGCGTGCCGATGCACTGGATGGTCGATTGGGGCACGCCCTTCCCCCTGTTCATCGCCAAGGCCAAGGGCGTCGACCTCACCGACGCCGACGGCAATCCTTACGTCGATTTCTGCCTCGGCGACACCGGCGCCATGTTCGGCCACAGCCCCAAAGCGCTCGCCGCGACCTTGCGGGAGGCCTCCGAGGACGGCTTCACCACCATGCTGCCCTCGCCCGATGCCGCGGTCGTGGGCCGTCTCCTGGCCGAGCGCTTCGGCCTGCCCTATTGGCAAGTGACCGCAACCGCCTCCGACGCCAACCGCTCGGTCTTGCGCTGGTGCCGCGCCATTACCGGGCGCAAGAAGATCCTTGTCTTCAACGGCTGCTATCATGGTGCCGTGGACGAGACCTTTGTCGGCCTCGACAACGGCAAGCAGCGGCCCGACCCCGCCCTCATCGGCGAGCCGCGCGATCTCAACGAGCTCACCAAGGTGGTCGAGTTCAACGATATCCCGGCCCTCGAAGCGGCACTGGCGCCGGGCGATGTCGCTTGCGTGCTGGCCGAGCCCGTGATGACGAATATCGGCATGGTCCTGCCGGATGAGGGGTATCACGACGCCTTGCGCCGGATCACGCGCGCTACCCAAACGCTCCTCGTCATCGACGAGACGCATTGCATGTCTTCGGGTCCCGGCGGCTATTCGCGCGCCAATGGCCTCGATCCCGACGCCATCGTCCTTGGCAAGCCGATCGCCGGCGGCGTTCCCGCCGCCGTCTATGGCTTCTCGGACAAGGCGGCGGCGCGCATCCGCGACTATCTGTCGGGCCGCGCGCCCGGCCATTCCGGCATCGGCACGACGCTTGCCGGCTCGAAGCTGCAGCTCGCGCTGATGCGCACCATGCTCGAAACCTATTTCACCGAGGAGGCTTTCGCTCCTTTGATCGGGCTCGCCAGAAGGCTCGAGAAAGGCATAGCGGATGTCATCATCAAATATGGGGCGCCCTGGCATGTCGTGCGCGTCGGCGCCCGGGTGGAGTTCATGTGCAGCCCGGACCGTCCGCGCAATGGCGGCGAGGCAGGCCGCGTCATCCACCGCCCGATCGACATGGCCGTCCACCACTACCTTCTGAACCGTGGCGTGGTCATCACGCCTTTCCATAATATGATGCTGATATGTCCCGCGACGACCGAGGCCCATGTCGAAGCCCTCATTCAGGGCCTCGATCACTGCCTGGCCGAGCTCGTCTGACGGGATGGAGTTCCAATCATGACCGTCATCACCCCTGGCCGTCAGTCGGAAGCGCAGAGCTTCCTCGACGCCAATCCCAATATCGAAAGCTTCCATCTTATCTGGACCGATCTCGTCGGCATTCAGCGCGGCAAGATCCTGCGCCGCGACGAGATCGTCCCCGCCTGGCGCGACGGGCGCTTCCTGCCGATCTCGGCTTTGGTGCTCGACGCCACCGGCCAGGATGTTCCCGAGACCGGCCTCGTCTTCGATGAAGGCGACCGCGATCTCCTGCTGTGGCCGGCGCCCGGCAGCATGGTGACCATTCCCTGGGCGCAAGTGCCGTCGGCGCAATATATCGCTTCCGTCCACGACCTCGACGGCAAGCCGCATTATGCCGATCCGCGCAATGCGCTGGCCGCCATCGTCGAGCGCTTCAAGGAATTCAACATGACCCCGGTCGGCGCGGTCGAGGTCGAGTTCTTCCTCATGGACCGGGAGGCTGCCTTTGCTGGGACGCCCCGGGCGCCGAAAGCGCTCACCAATGGCGCCAGGCCCCAGCATTTTCAGGCCTATCACCTCCAGGACCTCGACGATTTCGCGCCCTTCTTTCACGACCTCTATGCCTTTGCCGATATCCAGGGCCTGCCCGCCAAGACGCTGATCTCGGAATATGCGCCGGGCCAGATGGAGATCGTGCTCAGACACCGCAATGACGTGATGAAAGCCTGCGACGAGGCGATCATGCTGAAGCGCCTGATCAAGGCGGTGGCCGACAAGCACGGGCTCGTCGCCACCTTTATGGCGAAGCCCTATTCCGAATGGTCGGGCTCGGGCATGCATATCCATATCAGCTTGGGCGATGAGGCCGGCAAGAACCTCTTTGCCGCCGCGGATCCGACCGAGAACGAGCTCCTGCTCCAAGCGCTGGGCGGCCTCAAGGCGGCGATGGCCGAATCCATGCTGATCTTCGCGCCCAACGCCAATTCCTATCGCCGCTTCCGCCGCAACTCCTATGCGCCGGTCTCGGCGAGCTGGGGCATCAACAACCGCACCGTCTCTTTGCGCATCCCGGCGGGGGCGCCCGAGACCTGCCATATCGAGCACCGTCCGGCGGGTGCCGATGCCAATCCCTATCTGGTGATGGCCGCGATCCTCGCCGGTATTCATTACGGCATCGCCGAGAAGCTCGATCCGGGCTCGCCCGTCAGCGGCAATGGCTATGAGAAGCGCGCCAAATACATTCCCGGCAACTGGTTCGACGCCATCGATGCCTTCTGGCGCGCCTCCATCCTCAAGGAATATTTCGGCAAGGACTTCGTCGATACCTTCTGCACCTTGAAGGAGGTCGAGGCCGACCGCTTCTTCGCCGAGCCGACGGCGCGCGATTTCGAGTGGTATCTGCGGACTATATGATTATGTTATGGGTCAGCTGATCAAGAGCGTTTCCCGCCAAAGTTGCTCGACTTTGGCGATAAGGAAACGCTCTAAAGAAGATAGGAGCTGACCCATGACCGCCATCATCGGCTGGGCGCATTCGAAATTCGGCAAGCTCGAGGCGGAGACGCTGGAGAGCCTGATTGCCGGCATCGCGACTGAGGCGATCGCCGATGCCGGTATCCAGCCCAAGGACATCGACACGATCTATGTCGGCAATTTCGGCGGCTTCGAGAAGCAGTCCTTCCCGGCGGCCTTTGCGCTCGCCGCGTCCCCGGATCTCCGCTTCAAGCCGGCGACCCGGGTCGAGAATGCCTGCGCCACGGGAACCGCCGCCATTCACGCCGCCGACACGTCAATCAAGGCGCGCAACAGCCGCTTCGTGCTGGTGGTGGGGGCCGAGAAGATGACGGTGGCGCCGGGCGACCAGATCGGCGACATCCTCCTCAATGCCTCCTATCGCAAGGAGGAAGGCGATACGCCGGGCGGCTTCGCCGGCATATTCGGGCGCATCGCCGAGCTTTATTTCCAGCGCCATGGCGATCAGTCGGAAGCGCTCGCCATGATCGCCGCCAAGAACCACAAGAACGGCGTCGCCAATCCTTTTGCGCAATTGCGCAAGGAACTCTCGGTCGAGTTCTGCAACACCGTGTCCGACAAGAATCCGCTCGTCGCCGGCCCATTGCGGCGCACCGACTGCTCGCTTGTCTCGGACGGAGCCGCTGCCATCGTGATGTGCGACACAGAAACGGCCTTGCGCTTTCCCAAGGCGATCCATGTGCGCGGGCTCGCCCATGCGCAGGACCTGATGCCGATGTCGGCGCGCGACATCGTGAATTTCGACGGCTGCGAGGTCGCCTGGAAGAAGGCCCATGCCGCGGCGGGCACCACGCTCTCCGATCTTTCCTTCGTCGAGACGCATGACTGCTTCACCATCGCCGAGCTTCTCGAATATGAGGCGATGGGGCTCGCGCCCAGGGGTGAAGGCCGTCGCGCCATTGCCGAAGGCTGGACGCAGAAGGATGGCAAATTGCCGGTCAATCCCTCGGGCGGGCTCAAATCCAAGGGTCATCCGATCGGCGCCACCGGCGTCTCCATGCATGTCATGTCGGCACTCCAGCTCACCGGGAAGGCAGGCGACATGCAGATCAAGGATGCGAAGCTCGCGGGGATATTCAATATGGGGGGTGCGGCCGTGGCCAACTACGTTTCAATCCTGGAGCGGCTGCGCTAGCACGCCCTCGCCCCGCGCGGCGGGGACCCATTGCGATGCAATGGGGAGGGTGAGGGGCTTTCAATATCAGGTTTGGTTCGGGGCAAGCTATCAATGCACAAACACGACGGGACTTGCTTCAGGGTTCTCGCCAAGCGCATCTTGCTGCCGACTTTCTCGCTTGCTGCATTCCTCTTCCCCGGCACCGCGCAGGCGGCGGAGCTGAACGGCGCCGAGCTCACCTTTCCCTGGGCCCTGCCCTTTCTCGGCATTCTTCTGTCGATCGCGATCTTTCCGCTGCTGGCGCATGAGATCTGGGAACACCATCAGGGCAAGATCGCCGCTTTCTGGGCGGCGCTCATCGTCATCCCGCTCTTCGCGCTCTTCGATGCGGGGACCGCCATCGCCGCCCTCGGCCATGCGATCCTGCTCGAATACATCCCCTTCATCCTGCTTCTCCTGGCGCTGTTCACGGTGGCAGGCGGCATCGTCTTGCGCGGCAATCTGCACGGCTCGCCCGCGGTAAATACCGGCCTTCTCGCCATCGGCACGGCGCTCGCAAGCTTCACCGGCACGACAGGCGCCGCCATGGTGATGATAAGGCCGCTGCTGCGCGCCAATGACGACCGCAAGCGCAATGCTCATGTCGTCATCTTCTTCATTTTCCTCGTCGCCAATATCGGCGGTTCGCTGACTCCGCTCGGCGATCCGCCGCTGTTCCTGGGCTTCCTGCGCGGCGTCGATTTCTTCTGGACCACCGAACATCTGCTGCCCGAGACATTGTTTCTATCGATCGTCCTCCTCGCCTTGTTCTTCGTCATCGACACCGTCATCTATCGCAAGGACGGGCATTCGAAGCCCGATCCGACACCCGATGACGACCAGCTCAGGCTGTCGGGGACGCTCAACATCATTCTCCTCGGCGTCATCATCGGCGCGATTTTGCTCAGCGCTTCGACGGAGCTCGGCACCGTCCACCTTCTCGGCGTCGACGTCGAGATCGAGAACATCCTGCGCGACCTGGTCATGGTCGCCGTGACTTTCGTGTCGCTGGCGGTGACGCCCAAGGGGGACCGTCAGGCCAATACCTTCTCTTGGGATCCGATCAAGGAAGTGGCCAAGCTCTTCGCTGCGATCTTCATCACCATCATCCCGGTGCTGGCGATGCTCAAGGCCGGCGAGGACGGTCTGTTCGCAGCCATCGTGGCGCTGGTGACGGACGAGGCCGGCAACCCCAGCAATCCCGCCTATTTCTGGCTGACCGGCATGCTCTCGGCCTTCCTCGACAATGCGCCGACCTATCTCGTCTTTTTCGAGTTGGCGGGCGGCGATCCGCAGGAGCTGATGAATGCGCAGGCGCTGACTTTGACCGCGATCTCGGCGGGTGCCGTCTTCATGGGCGCCCTCACCTATATCGGCAATGCGCCCAATTTCATGGTCTATTCGATGGCGAGAAGGGCCAAGGTCGAGATGCCGGGCTTCTTCGGCTATATGCTGTGGTCGGGCGGCATTCTCCTGCCGCTCTTCGTCGTCCTGACCTTCATCTTCTATACGTGATCGCCGTCCTTGTCCTTCTTCGTCTCCGACATCACCTTGTCGATAAAGGCAAGGAAAATCGCCGAGACCACGAAGGCCATGTGCATGATGGTGAGCCACATGATCTGGCTCGACGTATATTGCGCCGAGTTGAGGAAGACCTGCAGGAGATGGATGGAGGAAATGGCGACGATGGTCGAGGCCACCTTCACCTTGAGCGAGCCGGCATCGATCTTGCCCAGCCAATGCACCTCGCCCTGATCGAAGCGGCTCACGAAATTCTCATAGCCCGAGATGATCACCATGACGACGAGGCTCGCCACCAGCGCCGCATCGATCAGGCCCAGCATCTTGAGGATCGTGTCGGTATCCTCGAGCACCATGACCATCGAGACGAATTCGACGAGCTTCTTGCCGAAGGAAATGGCATAGATCCCGAGCGCCAGCGCGAGGCCCAGATAGAAGACGACGAGCAGCCAGCGCGAGGCGAGAATGATCGATTCGATCAGGCGTTCGATGGATTTCATGGGGTCCTTCCGTTGTCCGGCCCATTCTCTTAGCCTATCAAATCAGGCAAACAAGAGGCGAAAATCATGCGTTCCGTCAAGGCGATTGGGATCATCGGCTGCCATGCCGAGGGCGAGGTCGGCGATGTCATCGTGAGCGGTGTTGCGCCGCCGCCCGGCGAAACCATCTGGGACCAGTCGCGCTTCATCGCCTCCGACGGCACCTTGCGCAATTTCGTGCTGAACGAGCCCAGGGGCGGCGTCTTCCGTCATGTCAACTTGCTGGTGCCGCCCAAGAATCCTGAGGCGCAAATGGGCTTCATCATCATGGAGCCCGAGGATACGCCGCCGATGTCGGGCTCGAACTGCATCTGCGTCGCGACCGTGCTGCTCGATGCCGGCATCCTGCCGATGCGCGAGCCCGAGACCGAGCTTGTGCTCGAGGCGCCGGCGGGCCTCATCCATGTCAAAGCCCAATGCCGGAACGGCAAGGCCCAGCGCATCACCTTGCGCAATGTGCCGTCTTTCGCCGACCGGCTCGATGCCAGGCTCGAAGTGGCAGGACTAGGCACCGTCACTGTCGACATCGCCTTCGGCGGCGACAGTTTCGTCCTGGCGCGGGCGAAGGATTTCGGCTTCGCCATGACGCCGGACGAGGCGCGCGATATTGCGGTCCTCGGCCGCAAGCTCGCCGATGCGGCAAATGAGCAGCTGGGCTTCAAGCATCCCGTGCTCTCGGGCTGGAATCATATTTCCTTCTGCTTCATGCTGGGCGAGCTCGAACACATGGAGGGCGCGCTGTCGAGCCGCAATGCCTGCGTCGTCAAGCCGGGCAAGCTCGACCGCTCGCCGACCGGAACTGGCTGCTCGGCCTTGATGGCGGTGCTCCACGCCAAGGGACGGCTCAAGCCGGGCGACAGCTTCATCGGCCGCTCGATCATCGAATCGCGCTTCTATGGCCGGATCGAGGAAGAGACGGCGATCGCCGGCCGCAAGGCGATCATCCCCTCGATCTCGGGCCGCGCCTGGATTACCGGCAATTCGACCTTGTTGCTCGATCCCGACGATCCCTGGCCCCAAGGCTACAGGATTGCCGACACTTGGCCTGCCCCGCAAAAATAAACCCCGGCCGCAGGGACCGGGATTTGATCATGTGCAGACGTTGCGATCGGCTCAGGCGCGTTTGACCAGTTTGAGGATGACCAGCAGGATGATCGCGCCGATGGTGGCCGCGATGATCGAACCGATCCACCCCCCGCCCAAGGACACGCCGAGCGCCGGAAACAAGTAGCCGGCGATGATCGCACCGATAATGCCGACGATGATGTCGCCGATGAGACCGAAGCCGCCGCCACTGACGATCTGGCCCGCAAGCCAGCCGGCTATGGCACCGATGATGATCGCAACAATGATGGTTTCCATTCTCCCCTCCAGCTATTGCCTCGGGGGAGCCTATCAGAAACTGTGCGTTCCGCCAGTCCTGCGAGGTCGGATTCGGCCTCGAGCTTTGCCCGGTTTTTGATCAGGCATTGGCGCCGCCATCGACCAGGATCGCGGCACCGGTGATCTGCCGGGCACCTTCGCCGGCAAGATGGACGACGGTCGCGGCGATGTCGTCGGCCGAGCCGTAATGTCCGAGCGCCGTCAGGGCCCTCTGCGCATCGGCGCTTTCGCCCTCGGCCGGATTCATGTCGGTCGCGGTTGATCCTGGTTGAACGAGGTTGACCGTGATCCCGCGCTCGCCCAGATCGCGCGCCAGCCCACGGGTGAAGCCGATGAGCGCCGACTTGCTCATCGCATAGAGGCTGACGCCCGGATGCGGAACGCGCTCACCCAGATTGCTGCCGATCGAGATGATGCGCCCGCCCTTGCCCATATGCTGCGAAGCCGCCTGAGCCGCAACGAAGGCGGCGCGCGCGTGGATCGCCATGGTCCGGTCGAACTCCTCGAGGCTCACCTCCTCGAAGGGGCCATAGGGAAAGACGCCGGCATTGTTGACCAGGATGTCGAGGCGGCCGAAGGCCTTGACCGCCTCGGCGACCGCCTTCCTCACCGCATCGGCATCGGCGCTGTCGGCGGCGATGACGAGGCCGCGCCGGCCCAAGGCTTTGATTTCGGCAAGGACGTCCTCGGCCTGGGCCTTGCCCTTGGCATAGGTGATGGCGACATCGGCGCCTTCCCTGGCCAGCCTTTTGGCGATGGCCGCCCCGATGCCGCGGCCGCCGCCGGTCACCAAGGCTGCTTTTCCGGATAGGTGGGTCATGATCTTCTCCATTTCTGTACTGATCGGTAAAATATATATGGAGGCTTGCAAGCAGCGGTCAAGGTAATTATTTACTGACTGGTATGAAAATGACGAAATCGAGTCTGGAGCATCGGCCCGAAAAGTGTGCGCGGTTTTCGGATAAGCCGATGCGCAAAAACAATGAAATGGAGCGTGGGCGGCCGCGCGGCTTCGACCGTGACCAGGCCTTGCACAAGGCCATGGAGGTGTTCTGGGAGCGTGGCTACGAAGGCACGTCCTTGAGCGACCTGACCGACGCCATGGGCATCGAGCGGCCGAGCCTCTATTCGGCTTTTGGCTGCAAGGAAGCGCTGTTCCGCGAGGCGATCGATCTCTACAACAGGACCGAAAGCCCGGCGGCGCAGAAGATGCTCGAGAGTGCGGTGACGACGCGCCAGGCGATCTCGGCGATGCTGCACAACTATGCCGAGAACTACACGCGGCCCGGCAAGCCGCCCGGCTGCATGATCGTGCTCGCGGCCCTCCTCGGGACGCCGCAGAACCGGAAAGTGCGCGATCATCTGGCGAACCACCGGCGCCAGGGGCATGAGGCGCTGAGGCGGCGCATCGAGACCGGCAAGAAGGCGGGCGATGTGCCGGCGAGCGCCGATGCCGCTGCGATCGCCGGCTTTTATTCGACCATCCTCGAAGGCCTTTCGATCAAGGCGCGCGATGGCGCCTCGCGTAAAGTCCTCACCGCCATCATCGACGGCGCCATGGCCTCCTGGGACGTGCTCGTCCATGGCCGCCCGGATGGCCGGGTTTAACCCGGCCATGGAGGCGGCCATCCAGCGATCCAAGCACGAAACATGGCCTTGTGTTGAGTAACCATATGGTTACTCTGCCTGCCACCGATTCGTGGGTGTTGCATGACGAAGGCGCGCGCCAGGAGGAGCCGGGACGCCGAGGCGACGAAGCAGGACATTCTTGCCGCGGCGACGGTGGAATTTTCCCGCAAAGGTCTGGGCGGCGCCAGGGTCGATGCGATCGCTCTGCGCGCCAAGGCCAACAAGCGCATGATCTATCATTATTTCGGCAGCAAGGAGAAACTGTTCACCGCGGTGCTGGAAGAGGCCTATGGCAGCATCCGTTCGGCCGAGCTCAAATTGCCGCTGGCCGAGCTCGAGCCGGAGGATGCGCTCGAACGGCTCATGCGCTTCACCTGGGACTACTATCTGGCCCATCCCGAATTCATCAGCTTGGTGAACAGCGCCAATCTGCACAAGGCGCGGCACGTGAAGCAATCCGAACGCTTCAGGACCTCGGGCCCGCCCTTTGTCGGGCTGGTGAGATCCATCCTCGACCGCGGCGTGGCCAAGGGCGTGTTCCGGACGGGGATAGATCCGGTCCAGCTCAACATCACCATTGCCGCCATCGGCTATTATTATCTGACCAACCGCTTCACCGGCGAGATCCTGTTCGAGCACGACTTCATGTCTGAAGCGAGCCTCGCCGAGCGTTTCGCCTTCAATCTCGACACAATCCTGCGGCTGGTGTCCCGCCATCACACTGGTGAACAAATGACGGGAAAGTGAAACTTTCGGGATTGCACTTTGCTGCGGTCATGATAACCGAAAGTGTCACCGGCCTTGCCGCGGGAGGGCGTTGCCGGTGTCGGGTCAATGAATGAAACAAGGGGAAATCATGGATTTCACATTTCTGTCGCGCTGGTCGCCGCAGCTCTTGAGCGTGCTGCGCATTATTACTGCTCTGCTGTTCTTCGCCCACGGTTCGGCCAAGCTCTTCGGCTTTCCGTTTGTCGAGGCGCTTCAGGGCGTGCCGATCGGCTCGATCTACGGCATCGGCGGCATCATCGAGATCATCGCCGGCATCCTGCTCGTGATCGGACTGTTCTCGCGCCTCGTCGCCTTCATCGTGTCGGGCGAGATGGCGATCGCCTATTTCCATACCCACGCGCCGCAGGGCTTCCATCCCATCCTGAACGGCGGCGAGTCGGCCATTCTGTTCTGCTTCATCTTCCTCTATATCGCGGCCGCTGGACCGGGTCCCTGGAGCGTCGACGCCACGCGTGGCAAGGCCTGAGTTTTGACGAATGCGTGAGGCCCTGCCTCTCCGAGACGTAGGGCCTTCATTTTACTGGATAATTTTCGAATCTAAAATTTGCACCTCGGGGCTGAATGGGGCTGGTGCGGCCGCCGCTTCCCACCTAAGATTCACCTACGTAAGGGGAATCCCGGAGGAAGGCTCATGCCCTTGGCCCGCCTGATCGCCTATTTGCCGCTGTTCATCCTGCTCTGCCTGGCGACCCCGTCCTTCGCCGCGGAGAACGATCAGGTCGCCGCCGAGTTGCGCAAGATCATCGACGCGGGCGAACCGGTGATGGGCGACCAGCAGACCGACGACCGCATCGTCGAGGTCTATGTCTTCTATGCCGCCGACCGCGACTACAAGCCGCTCTGGGTGCGCGACAACGGCCCCAAGGCGAAGGCTAAGGACGTTCTCGAGGTCTTCCGCAATGCCGGCAAGGTGGGGCTCAATCCCAACAACTACCGCATCGCCCAGATCGAGCGGATGATGACGGCGAAGACGCCGCGCGAGCTTGCCGAGCTCGAGCTCCTGCTGTCGCGCGCCTTCATCGATTTCGGCCGCGACATCAATCGCGGCGTCGTGCTGCCCAACGAGGCAAGCCGGGCGAACGCCATTATTTCAAAGGAGCTCGGCGCCCTGACCTTGATCGACGGTGCGGAGAATGCCGACTATATCGCCGACTATGTGAGGACCCTCGAACCGCAGACGCCCGAATATCAGCGCCTCAAGGGGGCGCTCGCGACCTATCGCGACATCGCCAAGAAGGGCGGCTTTCCCGTCATCCCGAAGGGCCCCGCGCTCAAGCCCGGCATGAGCGACAAGCGTGTCCCGCTCATCCGTCAATATCTGTTGCTGGTCGGCGATCTCCCGGCCGGCGCCAACCGGGACGGCGATCTCTATGATGCCGATCTCGTCGCGGCGGTGAAATGGTTCCAGTTCCGTCACGGCCTGACCGATGACGGCATCCTCGCGACAACGACTTTCGAAGCGATGGCTGTGCCGGTGGCGAGCCGCATTCGCCAGATCGAGCTCAATCTCGAGCGCCGCCGCTGGATGGACGACGATCTCGGCACCTATTACATCCTGGTCAATGTCGCCGACCAGGAGCTGAAGGTGGTGAAGGACGGCAAGACCGTGCACACGGCCAAGGTCGTCGTCGGCAAGCCCTATACCAGCACACCCGTCTTCTCCGAGAAGATGAAATATGTAGTCCTCAATCCCTATTGGAACGTGCCGCCCAATATCGCCAACGGCGAATATCTGCCCAAGCTCAAGCGCAATCCAGGCGCCTTGAGCCGCGAGCGTATCCGCGTCTTCAACGCCAGCGGCAACCAGGTCGATCCCTATAGCGTGAACTGGTCGGCCATGAGCCGCATGCCCTATTCGCTGCGCCAGGATTCGGGCGCCAAGAACGCGCTCGGCAAAGTGAAGTTCATGTTCCCCAACAAGTTCAATGTCTATTTGCACGACACGCCGTCGAAGAGCCTGTTCGACAAGGACCTGCGCATCTTCAGCCATGGCTGCATGCGGGTGCAGAACCCGCTCGACCTCGCCGCCCTCATCCTGGCCGACGAAGGTTGGACCCGCGAGCGCATCGACAACACGGTCGCCCAAGGCGGCCAGCGCATCATCAGTCTCAAGAAGCAGATACCGGTGCATGTGACTTATCTCACCGCCTGGGTGAACAAGGACGGTGCCGTCAATTTCCGCCGCGATCCGTATAACCGCGACGAGCAGCTCGCCGAGGCTCTGACCGGCGCACTTTCCGACGAGGTGCCGCTCTCGGTGTCCTCGCGCTAGGCGCAACGCGATCACACTCTTCTTCGCGGGTGCATGAGCGTCACAGGACCGTCATGACAATCCCGTAACAGCTGTGCGTTTGTCGGGCGACGGCAATGCGTTTCATCTGTTTCTGGTTTAGGGCGCTAGCGGCTGCATTCAGCGCGAGGTCGTCATCGTGACCGAGCTCCGCCAACCGGAACCGAACGGAGAGCTGCGCCCAGGCACGCGTGCCGTCGCCGGCGTCGCCATCCTCATCGTCCTGGTGGTTGGCGCTGCATCTTATTTCGGTCTTTCCAATCTGCTCGCGGTGGATGCCGCCCCTTATCAATCGCTCCAGATCGCGGGGTCCGAAAGCATGCGACCGGTCATCACCGCCTGTGCGGAGGATTTCATGGCGAAATCGCCCCGATCCGATGTGATCGTGAGAGGCGGCGGATCGGGTGAGGGAGTCTCCACTTTGCTCCACGGCCTGGTCGACTTGGGCATGTCCTCGCGCGATCTGACGGAAAAGGAGCAGCGCTATGCGGCCATCAACAATATTTCACTCTCTGCATCGCCCTACGCCATAGACGGCATCGCCGTCGTCGTTCACCCGTCGAATACGCTCTCCGAGCTCGACCTCCTCCAACTCGCGGCCATCTATTACGGCAAGATCCGGACCTGGCGCGATCTCGGCGCCGAGCGCGACGGTGAAATCTTCGCCTTGGCTCGCGCCCCGGGCTCGGGAACGGCAACTCTCTTCGCCGAGCGTGTGCTTGCCGGGGCGGACGCCGCTGCTGGCCTCAAGCTTCCCACCAACGAAGCCATCGTCGAGGAGATCGCGAAGCGCCCCGATTCCATAGGCTATTCGGGCCTTGGCGCCGTCCACGCGGCCGATGACCGTGTGAAGATCCTCGCCATTCGCGCCGATCCGCAAGGCGCTGCCGTGCTCCCGACCGCCGACGCCCTGCGGTCCAGGGATTATCCCCTGGCCCGGACGCTCTACCTCTACGGCACCAGCCCACCCTCGAAAATCGCCGAAGCGTTCCTGTCCCATTGCCTGGGGCCGAGTGGCCTGGCGCTGCTGGAGAGGGCGGGCTATGTCGCAACCGGCAGGGCCGCGCCATGAGCCATCGGCGACTTGCATCGCTAGTTGCCGCGGTCGCCGGCCTGATGCTTGCCTTTCACGTCTCGGTCGCGCAATGCCATGCGCAAGCGACGACAGGATCCCGAGACGCGAAAGTCATCGTCGGCACCATGCGGGTCGCGCCCTTCGCGTCACGCAGCGACGATGGCCACTGGTCCGGCCTCTCGATCGAGCTTTGGCGGGAAGTTGCCGCGGAACTTGATCTCGATTTCGAGTTTCGCGAATTCGACTACGACATCCAGGGCTTGCTCGATGCGATTGAGAACCGGGAAGTGAGCCTGGCGGTCGCCAACCTTCCCGTTACGCCCGAAGGCGAGGCGCGCTTTGATTTTTCACATCCTTATTTTGCCGCGGGCCTTGGCATCGCGGTACGCGCCGGCGCGCAAGGCGGCCTCGTGGGCTTCCTCAGCGCTCTGCCCTGGCCCCAGATCTTCGGCACGATCGCGCTCCTCTTCTCGGCCCTGCTCTTGGCCGGAAGCCTGATATGGTTCCTGGAGCGCCGGCGAAATCCGGCCCATTTCGATCCGGATCCGGTGAGAGGGCTGGGCGATGGTGTCTGGTGGGCGGCGGTCACCATGACCACGACCGGCTATGGCGACAAGACACCGGTTACCTGGCGGGGCCGGCTTGTCGGTCTCGTCTGGATGTTCATCAGCATTTTTTGCATCGCCGCATTCTCGGCGACGCTTGCCTCCTCATTCGTGGTCGGCCGGCTCAAGACCGGCATCAGCGGTCCCGAAGATCTACCCAAAGTGCGCCTCGGCGTCGTTGCCGGCTCCGCCGGCGAGCAATGGGCCGAGCTTCAGGGACTGAAGCCCAAGAGCTTTCCCTTTGTCATACAGGCGAGCCGGGCGCTGCAACGCGGCGAGATCGAGGCGCTCGTCTTCGAGCGCGCTATCCTCGGCCATATGATCAAGGAATATGCCTGGACGGATCTTCATATCCTGCCGCAGACCTTGGCCGTCCGCGACTACGCCCTGGCTTTCCCCGTCGGCAGTGTGCTCAAGGAGGATGTCAACCGCGCCTTGTTGAAGGTGACGCAGGACAGCTCATGGGCCTCGCTTGTGCAACGCTATGTCGGCGCAAGCGGAGACTGAACTGGTGCATGGCCAGTCTTGCAAAGCCGCTCACTGCGCCGGGCTGGTCTCGTAGCTGATGAATTCCAGCAGCGTGCCGTCCGGATCGCGGAAATAGATGCTGGTCCCCATGCCGCGGGCGCCGAAGCGCGCCACCGGGCCGAGTTCGATTGCGACATCTCGCTCGCTCAGATGACGGCCGGCCTCGGCGATGGGACCTGCCCATTCGAAGCAGAGGTCTGTGCCGCCAGGCGGCACCGGGATCTTCGCGACCGGCGCCGGCGTCATCCCTGGTCCATGCAGATTGAGCTGCGCATTGCCGATGCGGTAGACATAACCGGTCTTGTTGGGAAGCACCTCGGCGAAGAGCACGTCGCGATAGAACGCGTTCGAGCGCCCCCAGTCCGAGACATGCACCACGCAATGATCGAACTTAACCTTGCTCATGAACGCCTCCGCCAGAGAGCACTATCCTTCAAGACATCCTGCCTTGGACTGCTATCATATCATATTGCCAAACATATCCGGGAGTTGACGTTATGGCCGGTTCGATCGAGAGCTTCACCATTACAACAGAAGCAGAAGCGCTGGCCGATCTGACCGAACGCCTGAAGCGCACGCGCTGGCCCGATGCGCTCGACGACGCCGGCTGGGACTTTGGCACCGATCTCGACTATATGCGCGAACTGCAGCGCTACTGGCTCGAAGATTACGATTGGGAAAAACAGCGCCAGCGCCTCAATCGCTTCCCGCACTATCGCTACGATCACGATGGCCTGCCCATCCATTTCATCCATGCGCCGGGCAAGGGCCCCGATCCCTTGCCCTTGCTGATGACTCACGGCTGGCCGGGCAGCTTCCTCGAAATGACCCGGATCCTGCCGCTTCTGACCGATCCCGGCGCGCATGGCGGCGACGCGCGCGATGCCTTCACCCTCATCGTGCCGTCGATCCCGGGCTACGGCTTCTCCGGCCGGCCGTGGCGCCGCGGCATGAATGTCGAGGCCGTCGCCGACATCTGGGCCGAGCTCATGACGAGGCTCGGCTACCGGCGCTTCGGCGCGCAGGGCGGCGATTGGGGATCGTGGATCAGCATCGCTTTGGGCCTGCACCATCCCGAGCGCCTCTCCGGCCTTCATCTCAATTATGTATCGACCCGATTCCGTCCCGATCTCGGGCCGGGCATGCCGCCGCTCACGGAGGAGGAGGAGAACTATCTCAAGACCGTGGCTCGCTGGGCCGACGCCGAGGGCGCCTATATGGCGATCCAGGGCACCAAGCCGCAAACGCTCAGCTTTGGCCTAGCCGACTCCCCCATCGGTCTCGCCGCCTGGATTCTCGAGAAATTCCGCGGCTGGAGCGACAATGACGGGGTGCCGGAAGATATCATCGCGCGCGACGACCTCATCACCAATGTGATGATCTACTGGCTGACCAACACGATCCACTCTTCCATGCGCTTCTACAGCGAGGCGCGCGCGAAGCTCTTGCATCTGAAGCCCGGCGAGCGCGTCACCGTGCCGACCGGCGTGGTGCGCCTGCCGCGCGAGATCCCGATGCCGCCGCGGCACTGGGTCGAGCGTGCCTTCAATCTCCAGCACTGGACGAGCCTCGCACGCGGCGGCCATTTCGCGGCGCTCGAAGTGCCGGAGCTCCTCGCCGCGGATATCCGGGCCTTCTTCCGCCCGCTCAGGTCCTGACCCGCCGGACTCGCGGCCCGGCGCAGACGTCGCGAACGATCCCGCGCAGCCAGCGATGTGCCGGATCGGCATCGAGCCTGGGATGCCAGAGCATGGAGATCGTGACCTCCGGAATGGCGACCGGAAGAGGAAAGCTGTGCATGCCGGCGCGCAGCTTTCCCGTATGCCGTTCGGGGACGCTGGCGATCAGGTCGGACGCCCGCGCCAGCGCCAGCGCGGTGGAGAAGCCGCCGACGGTGGTGACGATCTCGCGTTCAAGTCCGAGCTGCCGCAGGGCGTCATCGATCGGCCCCTTATAGAGGCCACGCCTGGAGACGAGGATGTGCCGGCCCGAAGCATAGAGCGCGGACGTGACCTTGCCCCGGCTGAGCGCATGTCCCTTGCGCACTGCGCCGATATAGCGGTCGCGGAACAAAGCCTGCGTGATGAGCTCCGGGGGCGTCGTCGCCCCCACGACGCCGGTTTCCAGATCGACCGCCCCATCGAGCATGAGCCCGCTGTCCTTGTCCGGCTTCTGCACGAAGCGCAGCTTGACGCCTGGCGCTTCCTTGCCGACGCGTGCAATGAGATCCGGTCCGAAATTCTCGGCAAAGCCTTCGCTGGTCCTGAGCGTAAAGGTCCGGACGAGCTGCTTGAGGTCGAGCGTCGCCGGCCGCAGGACCCTTTCGGCCGCTTGCACGAGGTGGCTGACCTCGGCGCTGAGAGCCAGCGCCCGGGGCGTGGGCACGAGGCCGCGGCCGGCTCTGACGAGCAGCGGGTCGCCCAGCGTTTCGCGCAATCGCGCCAAGGCCCGGCTCATGGCCGATGGGCTGAGCCGCAGTCTCTTGGCGGCACGCGCCACGCTGCCCTCGGCGAGCAATATGTCGAGAGTGACGAGCAGGTTGAGATCGGGTCGCGCCATCGGCCAAGTCTAGCACAGCTCGATCGGGATGTGGCGTCAAACGCACGAATGAAGTGCAAATGCTGCATCTTCCGCCATGTCCGGCAAAGGACTATGTGCGTCAGATCATGACTTCGGAACGCTATGAAACCATCGCCGAACGGGCGACACGCACGCCATCGGCCTCGGGCGCCCTCGCCTGCCTGTCCCTCTTCATGCTGGTCTCCACGCTCGGCATCAGCATCGCCAATGTCGGCTTGCCGACTTTGGCCGAGGCCTTCGATGCTTCTTTCCAGCAGGTCCAATGGGTCGTCCTGGCTTATTTGCTCGCCATCACCACCCTGGTCGTGGGCGCCGGACGGCTCGGCGATGCTATCGGCCGTCGCCGGCTGCTCATCGCCGGACTCGTCTTGTTCACGACGGCGTCGATCCTTTGCGGCCTGGCGCCGAACCTCTCGGTGCTGGTCATCTTCAGAGCGGTGCAAGGCATCGGTGCTGCGGTTCTGATGGCGCTGACCTTGGCCTTTGTCGGTGAGACGATCCCCAAGGAAAAGACCGGCAGCGCCATGGGACTGCTCGGCACGATGTCGGCGATCGGCACCGCGCTCGGCCCGGCGCTTGGCGGCTTCCTGATCGCCGGTCTCGGCTGGCGGGCCATCTTCCTTGTCATTGCGCCGTTTGGCATCCTCGCTGTTCTTCTCGGCCTTCGCTATCTGCCGGTCGACCGCAGGAAGGCCGAACGAGGCGGCTTCGACATCCTAGGGATGCTCATGCTGGCCTTGACGCTCGCGGCCTATGCCCTCGCGGTGACGGTCGGGCGCGGCGATTTCGGTCCCCTCAACATCACATTGCTGCTCGCGGCCCTCTTGGGCACCGGCCTCTTCCTCATGATCGAAAGGAGAGCACCGTCACCGGTGATCCGGCTGGCCCTGTTCCGCGATCCCGTGCTGAGCGGCGGCCTCGCTACAAGCGCGCTCGTCGCCGCGGTGGCGATCGCGACCCTGGTGGTCGGTCCGTTCTATCTCGCTCGCACGCTCGGGCTCGATCCGGCGCGGGTGGGGCTGGTCTTGTCCATCGGTCCGCTTGTCGCCGCTTTGACCGGCATGCCGGCCGGCCGCCTTGTCGACCGTTACGGCGCACATGTCATGACCGTCCTCGGACTCTTCGCGATGGCGTCGGGCGCCCTCATCCTGTCCACACTGCCGGCGACATTCGGCATTGCGGGCTACGTCGCTCCTCTCGTCCTTCTCACCGCCGGCTATGCGCTGTTCCAGGCCGCCAATAACACCGCGGTCATGAAGGATATAGATCCAGGCCAGCGGGGCGTCATTTCCGGCATGCTCAATCTGGCGCGCAATCTCGGGCTCATCACCGGCGCCGCCGTCCTCGGCGCCGTCTTCGCCTTCGCATCGGCGGCGGCCGACATCACGAAAGCGGAACCTGCGGCCGTTGCCGCCGGCATGCGGGTCACCTTTGCGGTCGCGGCCGGCATGATGATCCTCGGCCTCGTCATCGCGCTTGCGGGCCGCGCTCTCTGGGCCCGCTCGTCGCGGCGAGTGTGATCAGCGTTTCGCCTTCTTTGTGGCCGCCTTCTTCGCCTTGGCCTTCTTCGCAAGCTCGGCGGCAACTTCCTCGGCCCGCTTCCTGGCGATGGCCGCGATCAGCGTCTTGGGCACCGGCCGATCGAGCGGGAAGCGCATCGTGGCCTTCTCGACCTCGTAAGCGGCAAGCTCCTTCTTGAGCGCCGCGACCAGGCCCTTGGTCGCCGGATAGAGCGAATAATGCTCTTTCCAGCCGGAGAAATAGACGACGGCCGCGCCATCCACCTTGTAGGCGGGAATCTGATAGGAGATCACTTCCTGAGCCTTGGGCAATGCCTTGCGGATGACGCCGCGCACCTCTTGCAGGATGCCCTGCACGGCTTTGGGCTGTGCCGCGATATAGTCATTGACGGATTTGTAATCGGTCTTGGCCATGACGGAAAAGGCTAGCGCGCCTGGCGCGCGGGGTACAGAGGGCCATTCTCTTGACGGCTATTTGTGGATCAAGCGTGACAAGTTTCACGAGAGCTTCTGCCAGGATCTGCCGGCCGATGAGGCGCTGGTCATGGCGGCGACGCAAAAGGCGCCGCTTGCCGGCACCTTCCAGGATGCGATCACGCGGCCGGCCTGGAAGAAGAAACCGTCATGGTACCAGATTTCGGGCGAGGACCGGATGATCGCGCCCGCCAACCAGAGCTGGATGTCCGGCCGCTTGAACGCCAAGAAGATCGTGACGCTCAAGGCGAGCCACGCTTCGCTCGCCTCGCAGCCCGATGCGGTGATCGCCCTCATCGAGGACGCGGTCGCCGCCGTCTAGGGCAATGCCCAGCGGAAGGCCCGGCGCAATTCGGCCTCGGCATTCGTTTCATACCAGCGGCCATGGGCGAGGATGATGCGCTCCGGCCGCCAGGCGATCATCGTCTCGACGGCCGGTCGCAGATCGCCGTAAGTCAGCCGCATGTCGCGCGTCGTCTGCCCGTCGGGATCGAGCGCGCCGCCGAGTCGGGCCAGCAGGCGGGTCCAGAAGCCGACCTTGTGCGCTTCAAAATTTTCGATCAGATCGGTGAGGATGAGCGTGCGGCTCGCTTTATGGAAGAAGACGATCTCGGTCATGTAGGATCCGCGCACCGGAAGTGTGGCGACCTCGCCGTCCCACGGATAGCCCTGGGTCGCGTCGACCTCTTGCGCCGGGAAATCGATGCGCCCTTTCGCCTGTTCCCGAATCCGCGGCGCCAGATAGACGCCCGCTTGCGGATAGAAGCGGCGCCATTCGGGAATCCACCAATAATGGATACGGTTCGGGCCGATGATCCAGCTGGGCCGGCCCAGTTCTTCGATCGCCGCCTCGAGATCAGCCGTGAGCGGCGTCGGCGAATGGATGAACAGCCGATCGCCGGCGAGACGCAGCACGGTCATGCGCGTCGGAAAAGGCATTTTCAGGAAGGCCAGGCCGAAGCGAATCTCCGGTCCGTCGACGACCCAGACGTCGCCGGCGACGGGCTTCGGCACATTGAGCGGTGGATAGGTGACCTGCACGGGCATGCCGGCGACTATCCGGCGATAGGCCAAGGCAGGCAACGGTTACCGGGTTCGGGATTTGAAAAACCCCAGCAACCTTTTGAGATTGCTGGGGTTTTTGCGTCAAGAATGGTTGCGGGAACAGGATTTGAACCTGTGACCTTCAGGTTATGAGCCTGACGAGCTACCGGGCTGCTCCATCCCGCGTCAAAACATGCAACCGACGACCCTGGGGATGCGCCAACGCGGCGCTTATGTAGCAATCGGAATGCCGCTTGTGAACCCCCATTCCCAAGAAATTTCAGCGGAAAATATTGATTGTGACAATGAAGCCCGACAGGGTGCCGCAGGGCTTCCAAAGAAGAGCCCTGGGGCAGTTGAGGGGAGAGGCGTGCCGAAGATCTCCACGGATCATCCGGCGGGTGAGGCGTTGCGTAGGCTTATGCGGCGGACCATGCGGGCCCTGTCTCAGGATCTGGATCTCGCCCGCTCCGGCAAGACCGTCCACCCCGCCAGGCGCCGTCTCAAGCTCGCCCGGAGCCTGTTGCGCCTCATGAAACCCGCCCTCGGCGCGCAAAGCTTCCAGCAGGAAAACGAGACGCTGCGCGATGCCGCCCAGGCACTCGCGGGCCTCCGGCGCACCGAGGCGATGAGCGAGGCGATCGCCAAGCTCAAAACCCATGCCAAAAAGGACGGGGCGTCCGACGATGCCGTCTTCGCCGAGCTCGAGACCGCGGCGCATGATCTGCGACAGGATGTCGTGAGCCCGGAGGAAGTCGCCCGACGTATCGAGGAAACGTCGGTCCGGGTGGCGGAGCTGCGCGGCCGCATCTCGGCCTGGACTCTCCCCAAGCGCGACATCGCCCTCTTCGTCGACGGCTTGCGCGCCTGCTTCGCCAAGGCCCGCCATTTGCTGCGCGATGGGCTCGACAAGAAGGAAATGCCTCTCCTCCACGAGGCGCGCAAGTCGGTCATCCATCATTTGCATCATGTCGAGCTTCTGACCCCGCTCTGGCCGAAGCTGTTCAAGGTCTGGGCGGCGGAGCTGCAGAAATTGCGCGAGGACCTGGGCGATCTCAACGATCTCGACGATCTCTCCGCCGAATTCGACCGGCCGGAAAGCCCCTTCGCCGGGATCGAGCACAAGGAGAAGGCCCTCGCCCTTATCGACCTCAGGCGCAAGGCCATCCTCACCCGCATCGACAACGAGACCGGCCATCTTTTCGCCGAGGAACCGAAGAATTTCGCCGCCCGAATCGATGCCTTGTGGCGGCATCTGGCGGCCTAAGCCATCCATGCATCGCCGCGAGCCGAGCCCTGCGTCGGCCACGCTTGTGGGATCAGCTGCCGGGCACTAGGGTCCGGCGCGCGATGCTCCCCCAAGCCCGGCCCTTGCCCTCTCCGCGCGCCGCCGTGACGGCCGCCTTCATCGCCTATGGCACATCGGCGGGGCTGTGGGCGGGCGCCATACCCGCCATCACCCGCAATGCCGGGATCGACAATCTCGCTCTGGGCCTCGGCATCACCTTCTACGGCATCGCCTATGTCATCATCATGTCCTGGGGCGGCAAGCTCGCCCTTATCGCCACCAACCGCGCCATCATCCTCGCGAGCCTGCCGCTCCTTGCCTTGAGCCAGACGTTTCTGTTCCTGTCCTCGGGCCCGGCCTGGTTCCTTGTGGCGCTCATCGTCTTCGGCGCATGCCAGGGCGCGCTCGATCTCTTCATGAATGCCGAGGGCAGCTATGTAGAGAGCGATCTGGGGCGCCCGATCTTCACCCGCTTTCACGCCTCGGCCTCGGCCGCCATGGCGCTCTTCGCCATCATCGGCAGCCTGGTCATAGCCGATGCCGGTCGCTTCTGGGCGGCGGCGATCCTTTGGCTCATGCTCCTCGCGGCATTCCTCTTCATCGCGCAAAGGCTTCCCGGCCGGTTTTCGGCCATGGCGCGCGCCACGCCCGGCATGCCTGCCCCGAGGCTTTCGCCGCTCATCATACTGGGGCTTGCCGCCGGCCTCGTCATTGCGGGCGAGACCGCGGCGATCATGTGGTCGGCGAAGCTCCTCGACGAACAGGCGCCCGCCCTTCTCGCGATCGCCGGTCTCGGCACCGCCTTCTACGGCCTGTGCAATGCCTGCCTGCGCTTCCTGGGCGATGATATCCGCGCCCGCTTCGGCGATATTTCGCTGATCATCGGGTCGCTGCTGCTGGCGACCGTCGGCTTCGCCTTCATCGGCATATCGCAAAGCTTCCTCTTCAGCACCGTGGCTTTCGCGCTGACCGGCTTCGGCACCGCTTGCGTCATTCCGGCGATCTTCGCTCTGACGGCGAAGCACATGAGCGAGAATCGCGCCCGCGCCCTCGGTATCGTGGCGCTGGTGGCGGGCCTGCCGCGGGTGATGGCCCCATGGTTCTTCGGCTGGATCGCGACGCTCCATTCGACGAGCTTCGCCTTCGGCCTGTGCGCCGTGGCCATGGCGGTGGCTCTGGGCTTCATCCTGCTTTTGCAGGTCCTGCTCAGGAGAACTGCCGCACCGGTGCGGACGCCGGCGCTCTGAAGCGCTGAGCTTAAGCCAGCCCGGCGGCAGCTTGCGGGAAGATCAGCCCCACCGGCATCGGCCGGCCGAGGAAGTAGCCTTGCGCTTCATCGCAGCCTTCCTTGCGCAGGAAGTCGAGATGCGCCTTGGTCTCGATGCCTTCCGCCAGCACCGGGATCTCGAGGCTGCGCCCCAGCGCCAGCACCGCGCGGATGATCGAGGCGGACTTGCGCTGCTTGTCGAGCTTGTCGACGAAGGAGCGATCGATCTTGATCTTGTCGAAGGGAAAGGACTGCAGCGTCGAGAGCGACGAATAGCCGGTGCCGAAATCATCCATGGCGATCGAGACGCCGAGCGTCTTGAGGCGCCTCAGCATATGCAGCGCCATGTCGGGATCGGACATGAGGAGTGATTCCGTGACTTCGAGCTCGAGCCGCTTGGGCGCGAGGCCGGTCTCGATCAGGATGCCGTGCACCGTCTCGGGCAGGCTGCCATGGCTGAACTGCACGGGCGACAGGTTGACGGCGATGCGATAGGGCTCGGCCCAGGAGGCGGCCGTCAGGCAGGCCTTGCGCAGGACCCATTCGCCGATCGGCACGATGAGGCCGGTCTCCTCGGCGATTGGGATGAAGTCGGCGGGCGGGACCAGGCCCTTGCCCGGATGGTTCCAGCGGATGAGGGCTTCATAGCCGATGGTCTGGTTGTCGGTGAGCCGCGACTGCGGCTGGTAATGAAGCTCGAATTCCTCGTTGGCGAGCGCCTGGCGCAGGTCGCGCGCCAGGTTGCGGCGCTCGCGCACCCGCAGATCCATGCCCGATTCGAAGAAGCACGCCTTGCTGCCGGGCGTTTCCTTGGCCCGGTACATGGCGAGATCGGCATTGGCCATGAGCTCGGCAGCGCCCATGGCATCATCGGGGAACAAGGCGATGCCGACGCTGGCACCGACGGCGAGCTCATTGCCTTCCAGGCTGAGCGGCCGGCGCACCGTGGCGAGGATGCGGTCGGCGAATTCCATGATGCGCTCAGGGTGATCGGCCGGCGAGACGATGGCGAAGAACTCATCGCCACCGAAGCGCGCCGCATATTCCGAAACCCCCAGGCTCGCCGCGAGCCGCTGCGCGATCTGGGCCAGCACCGCATCGCCGGTGGCATGGCCGAATATGTCGTTGATTTCCTTGAACCGGTCGAGGTCGAAGGAGAGCAGCGCGAAGCGCGTCTTGCGCTCGCCCGCCTCACGGATCTCGGCATCGAGCCGATCGAGGAACGAGTTGCGGTTGGGCAGACCCGTCAATGAATCGAAATGCGCCAGATAGTGGATGCGCCCCTCGGCCGACCGCTTCTCGGTGAGATCGCGCACCGAATAGACCCGGCTGCCGGCCAAGACGTCGGCCGGCTTCGACAGGAGCTCGACCGGGATCATCTTGCCGTCCTCGCCGCGCAGCACGCCCTGGGCCCTGAGCGTGTCGGCTTGCGGCGCGCCGCCCTCGATGGTGAGGATGTTGTCGAACAGGTTGCGGCTCATGATCTTGTCGCGCCGGTATCCGGTGAGCTCCTCGAAGCTCGTATTGACGTCCATGATCCGGTTGTCCTTGACGATGATCAGGCCCTCGATCGCCGCGTTGGCTAATCCCCTGAGCCTGGTCTGCGCCTCGCTATGGGCGCGCTTGTCGGCGAAATAGGCGGCAAAGCCGATGGCCATGACCAGCGCCGCCGCGGCGGCGATGAAGAACACCATGACGTGGTTGGGGACGGCGCCCAGCGGCACGTCGATCAGAGAATCGGGCAGGATGACGACGGCGCCCATGGCGGTGAAATGCAGGCTGCAGATAGCGAGCACCAGGGCGCCGGCGGCGCCGTAGCGGCCTTGCCAGCTTTCCGGCGACCGCGTGAGGCGGATGGCGAGCATGCCGAAGCCGATGCTGAACATCACCGACATGAGGACGAGACCCTGGTCCCATTGGACGATGCCGGCGGTCCGGAAGCCCGCCATGCCGGTATAGTGCATGGCGCTGATGCCGAGGCCGACCAGGGCGCCGCCCAGCGTGGGATGGATCGCATGAGACGACCCGCCGGCGATGCTGAAGGCAAGCGTCATCGCCGTGACAGCGACGATGAACGAAACCATGGTGAGGAAGGGGTCGTAGCCGGTGGGAAGGCCTGGCGCGAAGGCCAGCATGGCGAGGAAATGCGTGGCCCAGGTAGCGGTGCCCGCCGCGGTGCCGGCCATGAGGAGCCACTGCCGGCGCATTGTGCCTTGGGATATGCGCGCCCGCATGAAGAGCCGCATTGCCACGAGGCTTCCGAGCGCACAGATCAAGGCTGCGACCACGACCAATCTCAGATCGTGGTCAACGGTCAGGCACGTCAGCACTTTCAGCATGGGGCCGCCCCTTCAACACTGCAGAAAAATGCCGACAAACTTCTAAGAATTCGTGGATGGGGGCAGTTAAGGATGCTCTAAGGATACTGAAGACGATTAGCTTTTTATTCTTAGCAATCGCAGCGCATTGGCCGTCACCAGCACGGTAGCGCCCGTATCGGCGAGGATGGCGATCCACAATCCGGTCATGCCGGCAATGGTCGTGACCAGGAACACCGCCTTCAAGCCGAGCGCGATCGTCACGTTTTCACCGATCACCCGCATGGCCCGGCGCGACAGGCGGACCAGGGCCGCGACATCGCCGACCTTGTTGTTGAGCACGGCCGCATCCGCCGCCTCGAGCGCCACATCGGTGCCGGAGCCCATGGCGATGCCGACGGTGGCGGCGGCGAGCGCCGGGGCATCGTTGATGCCGTCGCCCACCTTGGCGACGCCGCCTCGGCCTTGCGCCAGCTTGCGGATGAAAGCGAGCTTGTCCTCGGGCAGCAATTCGGCATGGACCTCCATGCCGAGCATTTGTCCTACCGCTTCGGCATTGGCGCGGTTGTCGCCGGTCAGCATGACGGTCCTGACGCCCAGGGCATCGAGATCCTTCAAACCCTCCGGCGCATCGGCGCGCGGCTCGTCGCGCAGCGCAATGAGCCCCAGCACCTTGCCGCCGGTCTGAAGGACCGAGACGCTCTTGCCCTCGGCCTCGAGCCGGCGCGCCTGGTCGAGAACGTCGATGCTGCCGACGCCGAGGCGTTGGGCGGCGCCGATGGTGACGATCCGGCCATCGACTCGGGCACTGACCCCCTTCCCCGGAAGCACTTCCGAATGGCTTGCCGGGGTGAAGGCAATTCCTCGCGCCTTCGCCTGCGCCACGATCGCGACGGCGAGCGGATGCGATGAGGCCGATTCCGCGGCGGCGGCGATGCGCAGCACCTCCGCCTCACCGCGATCGCCGAGCGGCACGACATCGGTCACCTTGGGCTTGCCCTCGGTGAGGGTGCCGGTCTTGTCGAAGGCGATGGCGGAAACCTTGCCGATCGCCTCGAGCACGCCGCCGCCTTTCACCAGGAGGCCGCGGCGCGCGCCCGCCGCAAGCGCCGAGGCGATCGCCGCCGGCGTCGAGATGACGAGCGCGCAAGGGCAGCCGATGAGGAGCAGCGCCAAGGCACGATAGATCCAGGTCCACCAGTCGGCGCCCAGGGCGAGCGGCGGGACGAGTGCCACCGCCAGGGCCAATGCACAGATCGCCGGCATGTAATAGCGCGAGAACGCATCGATGAAGCGCTCGGTCGGCGCCTCGGCATCGGCGGCTTCCTCGACCAGCTTCACGACGCGCGCGATGAGCGTGTCCTTGGCCTCCGCCTCCACCCGGCAGTGCAGCATGGCTTCGCTGTTGATCGAGCCCGCCAAAACCCGGTCGCCCGGCTCCTTCACCTTAGGGATCGATTCACCCGTGAGCGCCGATTCATCGAGCGCCGATACGCCGGAGATCACGGTCGCATCGGCGGGCACCCGGTCGCCCGGGCGCACGACGATGATGGCGCCGACCGCGATCGCTTCGATCGGCGTTTCGACAAGGCCCTCCTGCGTTTCGACCATCGCCGTCTTGGGGGCGATATCGGCAAGGGCCTTGATGCCGGAGCGCGCCCGCCCCGCGGCGATCCCTTCGAGCAGCTCACCGACCGCGAAGAGGAAGACGACGAGCGCTGCCTCCTCGGTAGCGCCGATGATGACGGCGCCCACGACCGCGACGGTCATCAGCATCTCGATGGTGAAAAAGGCACCCGATCGCGCCGCCGCGACGGCGCGCCTGACGACCGGGATGGCGCCTGCGATACAGGCGGCGAGGAACACATAGAGGGAGAATTGCGGCACGATCAGCGTCGCGAGATAGGCGGCAGCGATCAGCCCGCCCGACAGGAGAACGAGCCGGCCCTTGGGTGATTGCCACCAGCTGCCTTCGATCGGACGGGTGTGGCCGTCGTGATCGCCCTGCGCTTGGCCAGAGTGATCGCTCGCCGGAGCCTCCCCGCTGATCCCGTAGCCGAGGCTCTTGACGGTCCGGGCGATCTCGCTTTCGCGCTCGGGTTCGGCCAGCGTCACGCTGAGGGTCTCGCTGGTCACGCCGACCGTGACGCCGCTTGCCCCCGGAATGCGGCCGACGGCGGTCTCGATCTTGCGGGCGCAGGCGGCACAGTCCATGCCGGTGACCTTGAACTTCAGGGAAAGGGGGGCTGTTGACATCATGCCCCTGACCTACAATCTCTAGCCACTAGAAGTTCAAGAGGAAAATTCCGAGGAAAAATTCCATGTCCGGTTTCACCATTGGCAGGCTGGCGGAGGCGACCGCAACCAAGGTCCAGACCATCCGTTATTATGAAAGCATCGGCCTGTTGCCGCCCTTTACGCGTACCGAGGGTGGACACCGGCTTTACGACAGGGAAGATCAGAAGCGTCTGACCTTCATCCGCCATGCGCGCGATCTCGGTTTCTCGATCGAGGCCATCCGCGAGCTCTTGAGCCTTTCCGGTAATCCCGAGACGAGCTGTGAGCGTGCCGACGACATAGCGAGCCGCAGGCTTCAGGAAGTGGAGCAGCGCCTGAAGCGGCTCCAGGCGCTCAAGAAGGAGCTGAAGCGCATGGTCGCGGAATGCGGTCACGGCCGCGTCTGCGAGTGCCGGGTGATCGAGGTCCTGAGCGACCATCGCCTCTGCCAGACGGCGCACTAGCATCAATCCTGGAAAGCCAGCGCGGCACTCGGCCGATGAACGGCCCAGATGGTCGGCTATCTCGTTGCGGTGAACCTTGATATACTGGGGAGATACGACGCACCTTGCCGTGGGGCAGATCCGACGATTCATGGAGCCGTCACCCTGGCTCCATTTCGCGTTCTGAGGAGGGAAAATGGCCGACGTCACTGCAGGCCCAGGGGGTCGGCCGGGACAGCATTCACGCCCCAATCTCGACCAGGGTTCCCATTTCATCACCGTCGTGCTCTTCGGAGCTATTCTCGCGGCAGGCCTGTTGTTCACGGCCTACAGCCTTTATGTCGATATTTCCGACACCGACACGCCGATACACACCTACTTACCCTTCCTGCTGCTGGGCGTGGCGCTGCTGATCGCGCTCGGTTTCGAGTTCGTCAACGGCTTCCATGACACGGCAAATGCCGTTGCGACGGTCATCTACACGCATGCTCTTCCCGCCAATGTCGCGGTCATCTGGTCCGGTTTCTGCAACTTTCTCGGCGTTCTGCTGTCGAGCGGCGCTGTCGCTTTCGGCATCATCTCGCTGCTCCCGGTCGAGCTCATCCTGCAGGTTGGCAGCAATGCCGGCTTCGCCATGGTCTTCGCCCTCCTCATCGCCGCCATCATCTGGAATCTCGGCACCTGGTATCTGGGCCTGCCGGCCTCGAGCTCGCACACCTTGATCGGCTCGATTATCGGCGTCGGCATCGCCAATGCCCTGATGCATGGCCGTGACGGGACTTCGGGTGTCGACTGGAGCAAAGCAACCGAGATCGGCTGGTCGTTGCTCCTATCGCCGCTCTTCGGCTTCCTCGCCGCCGCCATCCTGTTGCTGGCGCTCAAATTCGCCGTCCGCAATCCGGCCCTCTATCAGGAGCCGAAAGGCAACCAGCCGCCGCCCTGGTGGATTCGCGGTCTTCTGATCCTCACCTGCACTGCCGTTTCCTTTGCGCATGGATCGAATGACGGCCAGAAGGGCATGGGCCTCATCATGCTGATCCTCATCGGCACGGTGCCCACCGCTTATGCACTCAACCGGGCCATGCTCGACAGTGAAATGATCGAATTCAGCACCACCTCGTCCGCGGCGGCGGCAGTCATCGCGCAGGGATCCCCGGCTTTCGCCCTCCCGGGCGGCAATCCCCGGCCTGCGGTGACCGCCTATATATCGCAGCACCAGATCAGCGACGCTACCTATCCGGCGCTCGCAGAGCTCGTGAAACAGATCTCCCGCCAGGTCACCGAACACGGCTCGATCGACAAGTTGCCGGCCGAGGTCGTCGACAACACCCGCAACGACATGTATCTCGCTTCCGAAGCGATCCGTCTTTTGCTCGACGACAGGGAGGATGAGCTGAGCCAGGAGGACGTCGCGGCTCTCGGCGCTTATAAGAAATCGACAGATGCCGCGACCAAGTTCATTCCGCTGTGGGTCAAGGTGGTGGTGGCGATCGCGCTCGGTCTCGGCACCATGATCGGCTGGAAACGCATCGTGGTGACGGTCGGCGAGAAGATCGGCAAGAGCCATCTGACTTATGCGCAAGGTGCGGCAGCCGAAGTGGTTGCAGCTTCGACCATCGGTGTCGCCGACCATATGGGTCTTCCGGTCTCGACCACCCATGTGCTGTCATCGGGTGTCGCCGGCACCATGGCGGCCAACGGATCAGGCTTGCAATGGTCAACGATACGCAATCTGCTGCTCGCCTGGGTGCTGACGCTGCCCATCGCGATCCTGCTCGCGGCATCGCTCTTTTATGTGTTTGCCACAATCTTCTGAAACAACTGGTCGGACCTTGAGAAGGCGAGCAGCGATCGTCAACGGCTTCCATGACACCGCGAATGCCGTCGCGACCGTCATCTATTCCCATCCGCTGCCCGCCAATTAACCTTCCCAAACTCTTCCGTTCTGGGGATCGACGAAGACTCTGACCGTTCTTCCATTGCATTCGACGGTGAAGGCGTAGGCAAAGGTGAAGCAGCTGCGCACCGTCACGCCTCGATATCCTTCGCGCGTCAAGAGATCGCGCGCCGCGCCGCACGATAGTGGCTTGTCCCCTTCCATCTGGTCACTTTGCCCAGCGTCAGGCTGAGTGATCCCAGGATTGGCTGACGCATAACTGCATCCGATCACGGCCCATGCGGCAAGCGCGATACATTTCGAGAATCTCGCCATGGAAACTCTCCCGCAAATACTCTCCTCATGCATATACGCAAGGGCGAGCGCGTTAGCTGCTCGCGTTCACCGAGGCGTGAAGCCGTTGTGATATACGGATGATCACAAGCGCGTGACCCATCCATTGCGCCGGCGCGGCACACCGCGCCCGTGGAAATTCTCCAACAGGACGGTAAGGGATCAGGGCGCCGGCACGATATTCTGATTCATGTGCAGGATATTGTAGGGATCGTATTTGGCCTTGATCTTCTGCAGCCTCGGGTAATTGACGCCGTAGGCGGCTGCCGTGGGGTCGCTCCCCTCATCATCGCCCAGGTAATTGACGTAGCGCCCAGGTGACATCCACGGTTTCAGGGCATCGTAGCTGTCGCGCGCCCACTGAGTGCATTTCCGCGTATCCGCAGGCTGGAGCCACTCCGACAGCACGACCAGATTGTAGCCCGCGCCGCGATGGGGGAAAGCTGTATCGCTCACCCCGACGCGGCAGGCCGCGCCGTGAAAATGCTCGAGCAGCAATTGTCCCATGGGTGTCGGACAGCGCGCGAAACACTCGATCAGATTGTCGATCGTGTCGTCGCTCAATTGTGAAAGGAAACTCGACTTCCAATGATTGAGCGCCCCCTTCGGATAGGCGGCGTCGAGAAGCGAGTTCAGCCCACAATATGATATCGGCCCGACCGCATCCACGACCGGTGTTCCGAATGCCTTTAAAGGCTTCATCGCCTCGGCGCCGGCCGATTCATCGCCACAATGAGCGCAGACCAATGCGGCGAGCTTCGTTCCCGATCCGTCAGGCGCATGTACGAGACCAGCGAACACGATGAGCTCGTCCGGCAACGACTGCGTGAAATCGCGGTAGAAATGCAACAGGTCCCGGGCGCGCTCAAAAGGATGGGCGATGAGGCCGCCGGTGATCATCGGTCCGACGGGATGCAGCTTGAATTCGAAAGAGGCGACGATGCCGAAGTTGCCGCCGCCACCGCGCACGGCCCAGAAGAGGTCACTGTTCTCCTCCGCATTGGCCGTCAGGATCTTTCCATCAGGAGTGACGATGCGGGCCGAGAGAAGATTGTCGAGCGCCAGTCCGTGCTTGCCCATCAACCAGCCGACGCCGCCGCCGAGCGTCAGCCCGGCAATGCCGGTCGTCGACACCACCCCGCCGGTCGTCGCCAGGCCGTGAAGCTGCGTCTCGCGATTGAACTCGCGCCATGTAGCCCCGCCTTGCGCATGCGCCACTTTCCGCCCGGCATCGACATGAATGCCCTTCATGGGTGCCAGATCGATCATGAGCCCACCGTCGATCGTGGCTCGTCCGGCGACATTGTGTCCACCGCCCCTGACGGCGATCTCGAGGCCAAGCTCCCGCCCGAATTCCAGTGCGTCGGCGACATCGGCAACGCCGGCGCAGCGGGCAATGAGCGCCGGTCGCTTGTCGATGAGGCCGTTGTGGACCCGCCTGGCGTCGTCATAACCCGGCGTGGACGATTGCAGGAGGTGGCCGGCAAAGCTTTTGGCAAGCTCATCGATATGGCGGGCTAGGTCTTGAACGGTCGACATGGCACTTCCCCGAGATGTTGCGCTTGAACCATAGGCAAGGCCGTCTGGACGGGGCGGCGCAGGGGAGTTTACGGCTTGTTGTGCTCGCCGTCGAGCCGCTTTCCTTCTACGACCGGATGATGCCGTGCCAGTTGAGATGCGTCGCTCCCGCCCCTCAGGGTAACGATCATTCACGCGATCGTCATCGGCGCTTCATCTTAAGGTTCTGAGATCGCCTTCCCGAGCGGACGGCAGGAGGGTGGACATGACGGACATTGCAGCGGGTGTGAGGGGCGGACCTCGCCAGTCGCGCCCCGATCTCGACCAGGGCATCAATCTCGCCGGCGTGGTCCTCTTTGGCGGCATCCTGGCCGCCGGCCTCCTGTTCACGGCCTACAGCCTCTATGTCGATATTTCCGAGGCCGGCACCTCGGTGCGCACCTACCTGCCCTTCCTGCTTCTGGGCGTGGCGCTCCTGATCGCGCTCGGCTTCGAATTCGTCAACGGCTTCCACGACACCGCCAATGCGGTCGCGACCGTCATCTACACCCATGCGCTGCCCGCCAATGTCGCGGTCGTCTGGGCCGGCGTCTTCAATTTTCTCGGCGTCCTCCTGTCGAGCGGCGCCGTGGCCTTCGGCATCATCTCGCTGCTCCCGGTCGAGCTCATCCTGCAGGTCGGCAGCAATGCCGGCTTCGCCATGGTCTTCGCCCTCCTCATCGCCGCCATCATCTGGAATCTCGGCACCTGGTATCTGGGCCTGCCGGCCTCGAGCTCGCACACATTGATCGGCTCGATCATCGGCGTCGGCGTCGCCAATGCCCTGATGCATGGCCATGACGGTACGTCAGGCGTCGACTGGAGCAAGGCCACCGAGATCGGCTGGTCGCTGCTCCTGTCGCCGCTCTTCGGCTTCTTCGCCGCGGCCATCCTTCTGCTGGCGCTCAAATTCGTCGTCCGCAACCCGGCCCTCTATCAGGAGCCGAAAGGCAACCAGCCGCCGCCCTTGTGGATCCGCGGCCTGCTCATCCTCACTTGCACCGGCGTCTCCTTCGCCCATGGCTCGAATGACGGCCAGAAGGGCATGGGCCTCATCATGCTGATCCTCATCGGCACGGTGCCCACGGCCTATGCGCTCAACCGCGCCATGCCAGACACGCAGATGACCGAGTTCAGCAAGACCTCGGCGGCGGCGGCGGAAGTCATCGAGCGCAAGTCCTCGGGCTTCACCATTTCGGGCGGCAATCCGCGCCAGGCCGTCACCAACTATGTCTCGGAGCGCCAGATCAGCGAAGCCACCTATCCGGCGCTCGCCGGCCTGGTGAAGGAGATCTCGCGCCAGGTCACGGAGCACGGCTCGATCAGGAAGGTGCCGGCCGAAGCCGTCGGCAATACCCGCAACGACATGTATCTCGCCTCCGAAGCGATCCGCTTCCTGCTCAAGGACAAGGAGAACGACCTGACCAAGGAGGAAGTGGCGACGCTCGGCGCCTATAAGAAGTCGCTCGATGGGGCGACCAAGTTCATCCCGCTCTGGGTCAAGGTGGCGGTGGCGATCGCGCTCGGCCTCGGCACCATGATCGGCTGGAAGCGCATCGTGGTGACGGTCGGCGAGAAGATCGGCAAGAGCCATATGACCTATGCGCAAGGCGCCTCGGCCGAAGTGGTCGCCGCTACCACCATCGGCGTCGCCGACGTCATGGGCCTGCCGGTCTCGACCACTCATGTGCTGTCGTCGGGTGTCGCCGGCACCATGGCCGCCAACGGCTCGGGGCTGCAATGGGCGACGGTGCGCAACATGCTGCTCGCCTGGGTGCTGACCTTGCCGATAGCGATCATGCTCTCGGCGACACTCTACTACGTCTTCGCCACCTTCTTCTGATCAGCCCATCAAGCTCGAAAACGCGGCTTGCGAAGACCTGAGCCCCACCCTTTTCGCAAGCCGCTTTGAGAAGGGCGTGGCCTCAAGGGTCACGCCCTTTGCTTTGGGCCTTTCAGTGAAGGCTCAGTCTTTCTTGAGATAATCGTGGATGACGCGGCCATAGGGCAGCGTCAGGTCGGCGATGAAATGATGCGCGCCGACGATCCGGCGCACCGGCAGGTCGGCGACGGGTGCATTGACATGCGGCACGAGATGCAGGCGACCGGGCCCGAGCCATGAGCCTTTGACCGTGATGTCGGTCAGATTATAGGCGATGAGCTCGCAGATATCGTGCTTACCGTCCTCGCCGGGGATGATCTTCAGATTGACCTGCGTCTTGCACAAGATTGCGGTTGTGCGCTCGCCATTGCCGCTCATGCTCTCATGCTTGTAGCCCATGGTGCCCATGGCGACGAGCTGGCCCGCATAGTCGAGCGTGCCGGTCAGCGTGTCCTTGACGACCTCGAGCTTGGGATGGGCGTATTTCTTGGGGAATCCCCAGATCTCGCGGCCCGCGACGATCGGCGGATCGTCGTCGAGATACATCTGGGCTACGAAACTCATTTCCGCGCCTTGGAAGCGGCAGGGAATGACCATGCCCGACTCGGTATAGCTGCCGAAGCCCGAGCTGTCGGGCATCTTGATCCATTCATAATGGACAAGCGGCCGCTCGACGGGCTCGAGCGGCTCCGGCAATTGCTGGCGGATCAGCTCCGGCTCGGTTTCATAGGTGATGATCATATATTCGCGATTGACGAAGCGATAAGGACCCTTGGGATAGCTCGGCCCGGCGAGCGGCATGGAGGGCAGGTTGAGGATGTCGGCGATGCGCATGTCCCGTGTCCTCTTCGTGTTTCAGTGGCAGGTCCAGCCGCCATCGATCGGGATGGTCGTGCCGGTGATCGATGCGGCGCTGTCGCTGCACAGGAAGACGGCAAGTGCTGCCACCTCTTCGACGGTGACGAAGCGCTTGGTCGGCTGCGCCGCGAGCAGCACGTCGCGGATCACGGCATCTTCCGAGATGCCGCGCGCTTTCGCCTGTTCCGGGATCTGCTTCTCGACCAGCGGGGTCAGCACATAGCCCGGACAGACGGCATTGGCGGTGATGCCATGCTCGGCCCCTTCCAGAGCCACGGTCTTGGTGAGGCCAGCTATGCCGTGCTTCGCCGCCACATAAGCGGTCTTGAAGGGCGAGGCGATCAGCGCATGGGCGGAGGCGATCTGCACGATGCGGCCGAACTTGCGCTGCTTCATGCCGGGAAAGACATGGCGGATGGCATGGAAGGAGGCCGAGAGATTGATGGCGAGGATCTGGTCCCATTTCTCCGGCGGAAACTCCTCGATCGGCGCCACATATTGGATGCCGGCATTGTTGACCAGGATATCGACCTTGCCGAAGGCCTCCGTCGCCTCATCGACCATTCGAGCGATCTGGTCGGGCTTGCTCATATCGGCGCCGCTATAGCGCGCCTCGACGCCATATCGGGTGGCGACCCCGGCGCGCATCGCCTCGATTTCCGCCGCGTCGCCAAAACCGTTGAGCATCACGTCCGATCCCGTCTCGGCGAGGGCGCGAGCGATGGCAAGCCCGATGCCCGATGTCGATCCGGTGACGATTGCGCTTCGCTTCGCCGTCATGTCTCAGCTCCCGAAATGGTGAGCGAGCTAACGAAGAATTCATTTAAGTCTTGTGACAGACAAGCGTCATGTACATGTCACACCGAATTGGTCTGCTCGAAGCTCACGCAATGGGACGGATCATGGACAAGCAAGTCAAGCAGCCGGCCGAGACGAAGGCTTTCGGTTGGCGCCCGCAGCGTTGCGACCGTGTCGCTCTCATCTTCCAGGGCGGCGGCGCGCTCGGCGCCTATCAGACGGGCGTCTACCAGGCGCTGCATGAAGCGAATATCGAGCCCGACTGGGTGACCGGCGTCTCGATCGGCGGCATCAATGCGGCGATCATCGCCGGCAATCCGCGCGAGCGCCGCCTGCCGCGCTTGCGCGAATTCTGGGAGCGCATCACGGCCCGCAAGATCTGGACCTATACGCCCGACGGAGACATCTTCCGGCGCATGCGCAATTCGATCAGCTCCTATTGGACGCTGACCGACGGCCAGCCGGGCTTCTTCCGTCCGCATGCGATGAATCCATGGTTCAGCCCGGCGGGTGCGAAGACCGCGACCAGCTTCTATGACAGCGCGCCCTTGCGCGAGACGCTTCTCGACCTCGTCGACTTCGGGCTCATCAATGAGCGCAAATCGCGCTTCTCGGTCGGCGCCGTCAATGTGCTGACCGGCAACTTCGTCTATTTCGACAATCGCGACGAGGAGATCACGCCCGAGCATGTGATGGCGAGCGGCGCCTTGCCGCCGGCGCTTCCCATGGTGAAGATCGGCACCGATTATTTCTGGGACGGCGGCATCGTTTCCAACACGCCTTTGCAGCACCTTCTCGAGCAGGAGGACAGCCTGAACACGCTCGTCTTCCAGGTCGACCTGTTCAGCGCCAGGGGTGTCTTGCCGCGCGAGATGTCCGATGTCGTGGCCCGCCACAAGGACATCATGTATTCCTCGCGCACCCGCTACAACACCGACATGTTTCGCAAGCTACAGAAATGGAAGATGCGCACCCATGCCGCGCTCGCGCGCATTCCCAAGAAGGATCTCTCCGACGACGAAACGCGCTGGATCAAGGAACTCGCGAACCTCCCCGAGCTCACCATCATCCATCTCATCTATCAGCAGAAGGCCTATGAGGGCCACGCCAAGGACTATGAATTCTCCGGCACCTCGATGCGCGAGCACTGGCAGTCGGGCTATGAGGACACGCAGAATACGCTGAAGCAGCGGCAATGGCTCGAGCTGCCGCCCGATGGCGGCGGGATCTGGGTGCATGACGTGCACCGCCTGGCCGAAGGCCTGCGCCGCGGCGCTTAGCTAGCTAGCGCATCGGCCCGAAAAGTGTGCGCGGTTTTCGGACAAGCCGATGCGCAATACAAAGTTCATTGCGACGTCTCGACCGGGCATTGCTTGCCCGCGTCGACTTCCCAGATGGCGGGGTCGATGACCGGGCCTTGCTGGCAGATCGAGAGCTTGTCGGTGAGCGTGCCTTTCACCGTGCCATAAGTGCCGGGAGCGGGCGCCGGTTGCGCCGAGGTGATGTCATAGGTCTTGTCGCCCGTCTTGAGGATGATGCAGTTCGCTTCGACCCCGGCGGCGGCACAGCCGGTAACCGAGATCTCTTCGGCGAGCGCCGGCATCGCCATCGCGACGAGGCCGAGAGGAAGAATGAAACGCCGTTTCATGGGATCGCACCTCCTTCTGGACAGGCTCGCGAGCCTAGGCTGCGAGCAAGGCAATTTCTAGACCGACCTCACTCATGCCCCCTCGGGCGGGTAATTGCGCTGCCATACCGGCTTGAGCTTCGGCAAGTCGTTGCACCGGTCCGCTGCGGCGACGAGTTTCGGCGTATTCTTCTCGAACCAGGGGCGGTTGGGCCGCCAGCGCGTCATGGCGCAGAGATAGATGTCGAGCGCCGAGAAGCGCTCGCCGAGGAACCATGGCGCCCGTGCTTCGGGCTCCACCATGCGCCAGAGCGTTTTCTGGTGTTCATCGACATTGGTGCGGAAGCCCTGGGCGGCCTTGGCGCCCGGAACGAAGCGCTGCGGCACGTCGGCATAGGTGAAGGTCGGATAGATATTGGCGACGATGAAGATGAGCCAGCGCAGGAAGCGCGGCCGCGTCGCATCGTGGGGCTCGGGCACGAGGTCGTGGCTTCCCGCCGCATCGGCGAGATGGAACGTGATGGCGGCGGTCTCCGTCATGACCTCGCCGTCGGGGAGAATGAGGGCCGGTACCTGCGCCAAGGGATTGATCTTGGCGAGCCGCTTGCGCGCCTCAGCTTCCTCGAAGAGATCGCCGACATCGACGAAATCGAAAGGGAGGCCATACCATTCGAGCTGCGCCTCGGTGAGGACGGATCCCCAGCCATAGCGGCCATGAAGTGTGTATCGGCTCAAATGTCGCCTCCGGCACTTGCGTTCTTGGAGACGGCGAGGACGACTGAAATGACGAGCAGCGCCGGGCCGATCCATTTGAGCATCGTTCCGAATCGCGCCCGCCACTGCTGCTGGGCGAGCGGGTCCTTCCCCGGCATCGGCAGATAGCCAAAGCCGGTCGCCGTAGCCCAGACGCCGACACAAAACATGATGATTTCATCTATATAGGTCGCGAGCATGTGGTCCCCCTCAATTGGGATTCAGCTGTCGGCGCGGATTCTCATATGATTCGCCCCGCGATCGGAAAGCGTGCATCCTTCCAGAGAAGGAATTGAGCTCCATGCGGGTGGCTTTTGCAATAGCTGTTCTACTGGCGATCGACTGGGGGCCAGGCCCGCCGCTTCCGGCCATCGTTCAGGTTGTTCCAGCGGCCCAGCAAGAAGCAGGCGACACGATGCCGTCGGATCGCTCTTGGGAACTGGTCGGCAAGACGACCGAATATCAAGCCGATCCAGAGCAGCAGCTCGAGGCCTTGCGGCAAGTGCTGCGCCAGCTCACCGTGGCCGAGATCGAGGCCTTCGAGCGCACCTTCCATCAGCAGCAACGGCGCGCTTACAGCTGGGATTTGTGGGGGGCTGGCTATGTCATGAACGGCGGATTGAGCGACGACGGCTTTGAGTATTTCCAACGCTGGCTGGTCTCGAGGGGCCGCGCGGTTTTCGAAGCCGCGCTGGCCGATCCCGATTCGCTCGCCGAAACGACCGATGAGGATTCGCAAGGCGACTACGAGTTCGAGCCATTTGCCTATGTCGCCGCCGATATGTGGAAGGAAAAGACCGGCATTGATCCCCTGACAGACCCGGAACGCCGATTCCCGTTCACCAGCGCGCCACCGGCCGCCGCGCCCTCGGGAACGCCGTTCGAGGAAGATGCGGGCTATCTTGCGAAGCGCTACCCGAAGCTCTGGGCGCGCTTCGGGAATAAAGTGAGCGACGCACCATGAAGCGATTGCCCGTTTCGATGGGCCTGTATGAAGCCATGTGAGAACTGCTAGGGTTGGTCGGCATCTGTAGCGGGGAAGCAATGCAAGAACATGGACGAGAAGGGCTTCGGACAAAGACCTATGTGCTGGTGCATGGCGCCTGGCATGGCGGATGGTGCTGGCGCGAGGTTGCGCGCCCACTGCGGGCGCAGGGTCACCAGGTCACGACGCCGACACAGACAGGCCTCGGCGAGCGCCGGCATCTGCTCAACCGCGGCATCACACTCGATGTCTTTGTAACTGATGTCGTCAATCATATTGAAGCCGAAGAGCTGAGCGATGTTATCCTCGTTGGTCACAGTCTTGGCGGCGTCATCATTTCGGGAGTAGCCGACCGGATAGCCGACCGCATCCGCCATCTCGTCTATCTCGACGGCGTCATACTGGGGAAGGACCAGAGTATGCTCAGCACCTTGCCGCCGGATTTTGCCGCTGGGCGCCGAAAATCGGCGATCGACAATGGTCAGGGAATTGTCATGCCCTCGCCGCCGCCTTCGGCCTTCGGAGTACCGGACGACCATCCGCTGGCCGATTGGGTGAGGCGCCGTCTGACGCCGCATCCGCTCGGCACCTATGAAACGACGCTCGAGCTCCGGCACCCCATCGGCAACGGCAGGCCATGCACCTATGTGGCCTGCACCGGGCCCGCCTATCAGCCTTTGCAATGGGTACGGGACTGGGTGAAACAACAGCCGGATTGGACGTGGCAGGAACTCCCCACGGCTCATGACGCGATGGTCCTCATGCCGGGCGAATTGAGCCGGTTGCTCGCCGCGATCGATTGAAGGCTCGTCAATCAATCCCGACAGAGTAAGCCATCAACAGCTCGTCATAGTAGCGGTGATCAATCTTCAAGGCTCTTCGTTCGACGCCATATTGCTTGAATCCATGGCGAGTATAGAGACGAATGGCGGCTTCGTTGGAGGTGACGACCGCAAGCCGGACTTCTTCGACGGTGCCTCGCGCCTCGCTCAACAAGCGCTCGACCAGAGCTGCTGCAAGGCCGGATCCTCGCGCCTCGGGACGGACATACATGCCCCAAAGAAAGCCCTTGTGCCGTATCTTCAAGGCGTCCTGGACTCCGAGAGCGGCAATCCCCCGGATTTTACAATCATCGGCGCAACCAGCCAGCACGACATTCCGCTCCAATCGCTCCTCGAACCAGGCGAGTGGTCTCTCGGATTCTTCCTCCCACGAAGAGCCAAATGCCTCGGGGTGATGCCGCAGGCCTTCGAGGCGCACATCGCGAAAGGCCTCGGCATCCGATGCGCCGAGGCGGCGAAGCCGGAACTGATCCATTTTTCGAGCGTATCGCAGGCCCTCGGCTGCGGCAACGAGGCCAGCACCGCCCCGTTAAGCGTTCGGCGCTGGGCGCCGGCCATTGGCCGCCAGCCACGGATACAGGGAAAATACAGGGTATCTTTGAAAAAGAGAGCACTCAAAAGCTCTGACGGAGCCAAAAACTCAACAAGTTCAGCAGATTCGCTGGATCTTGGACCATAGCGAGCAGGGAATTCCGGTTCTCGTGAGCAGGACGCCTCACTCTCTTCCGCGATCCGCTGAAGATGGTCCTTTCAGAACGACGCCTAACCACGAATGGAGCTGCAAGTGGAAGCCCATCGCACCATCGCTTAGAATGACATGACCCACTGACAGAAGGGAGCGCGCTGCATGAATCCGGTCATCGATTCCAACAAGCTCGAACGGACGAAGGTATGGGGAGAGAGCGACCCAGCCGTACGTTGGCAGGGCGCATTCGCCCGATATGGCGCGCATGGTGCGACTGCGTCATCCACAATCGTTTATGAAATCGAGGCGGGCCGCCGCCTCGGTTGGCACACTGATGCCACTGAGGAGACGCAATACATCATCGCCGGCACCGGTAAGCTATATCTTGAGGACGGCTCGACCTACCCGGTCGGGCCGGGCAGCGTCTTTGTCCTGCCGACCCCCATGCGCCACGACCTCGAAAACACCGGGAAGGACACTCTTCGGGCAGTCGCCTTCTTCGCGGCGGCGATGTTCACGCAGACCTTCGATCAGGTGATGATGCCGCCAAAGACCCATGTCCTCGGCACGCCAAATCGCGAGGGGGAAACCGGATACTGACGGGAGATGCGATTTTAAAAAGTAAACCCGCCGGCGATGGCTGGCGCGGCGGGTTTGCTTGAAATCATGTGGCGCAGTCCCCAGAAGCCGACGCCTTGGATTTGGCTCTGAACCCGGCTGCCTGAAGTTGCCTTGGGCGTCAAAATGCGCTTCACTAGGAACCGCAAGCCGCCGGACATGAATGGACGGGATCTCCGGCAGGCCTCCAAAACCGCCTCGCAGGCGGAGCCAGATTTTCTTTCCCGTGGATTTGTTTCTGCGCCTGTCGTGTCTCGAGGGGGTCGTCAAGCAAGTCAACAAAGGGAAAATCATGAAGCTCAGCCTCGCCCTTCTGACCGGCGCCTTGGTGCTTTCGGCGCCGCTGCCGTCCTTCTCGCAAGACAAGGCATCGAACGTGATATTCATCTTCGATTCCTCGGGCTCCATGAAGAAGCCGATCGAAGGCGGCGAGACCCGCTCGCAGGCGGCGAAGCAGGCCATGGAGGCGGCCTTGGCCAAGATGCCCGCCGGCGCCAAGCCGGGGCTGTTCATGTATGGCCACCGGCGTGCCAAGGATTGCACCGATATCGAGATGGTCTCGCCTCCCGGCGCCAACGATGCCAAGGCCGTCGCCCGGATGATCTCGAAAAGCCAGCCCAAGGGCGAAACGCCCATTGCCGCCGCACTGGAGGCGGTCGCATTCTACTTCGCGCCGCTGGCCGGCCAATCCAACAGCGTGGTGCTGGTGACCGACGGCATCGAGGAATGCGGTGGTGACCCTTGTGCCGCCGCGCGAGCAATTCGCGAAGCCGGCACCAGCCTCAAGGCCCATGTCGTCGGCTTCACCTTGAATGAAAAGCAGCGCAAAACCCTGCAATGCATCGCCGATGAGACCGGCGGCAAGTATTTCGACGCGCAGGATGCGAATGGGCTTTCCGATGCCCTGGCGGAAGTGCAGAAAGCCGTTGCGGAGACACCACCGGCTCCCCCCGAACCGGTGCGCGAGCGGGTATTTTTTGACGATTTCGAAGGTGCCGATCTTTCGGAACACTGGGTGGTGAACAATCCGAACCCCGACGGCTACATTGTCGAGAAGGGCAATCTGCTGATGGTAAGTGGTGAGGTCGGCGGGTTCAACACAACCAATGGCGCCAACATCATCCAGCTTGAGCGCGACTTGCCCGACGAGGACTGGGACATTCACATGACATTCGTCGGAAAGTTCAAGACATTGAGGGACGTCATTCAGGTTGGCTTGCGCACCGATGAGAAAAACTATCTGGTCGCGTCCGTCTACAGCACATCATACAATACCGGGTCTTCAGCAAGCGACAATCGAGGGGCAATCATGCTTTCGCTGCTGAAGGTCAGCAACGGAACCGAAACCGTTACCGAAAAAAGAGTTTTTGGCGACAATCTCAGCCTCGAGGCCGCCGCGGCCTTCGACCGCAAAGTTCGGCTTACGCTGACCAAACGCGGCCGTTCCTACACCGCCCTGTATCGGGCCGAGGGTGAAGTTGATGCGGACGGCAATCAGATCACCTATGAGACCGACGCTCTGACATCGCTGCGCTCGCCCGGCAAGCTGACGCTGAGCGCCAGCAAATGGGGCAAAGCAACCGGCGAGTTTCTGGTCAATATCGAGTCGGTTGAGATCGAGACGGTCAAGGCAGCACCCTAGTTTCACTGCGTCACATGACGCAAACTTCGGACTCGGGACACCAGGTGACGACGCAAGGAAAAACCCGGTCGAGTGTGCCAGGCCTGCCGCGGCGTGTGCTTTCCTTTGTTGTGTGCGCGATGGTGCTTGGCAGCGGCATTGCCCGGGCGGCCGATGTGTCTCCGCATCTGGTCGGGATGGCGCGATCCCTGATATCGCAGATAGACCAGACTGATTTCGCTGCTTCTGGCGATCCGGCGCTGGCCCAGCGCACCGCCGAAATCGTCAGGCTGACGCGGCTGCGCAGCTGGGCCGGGGCGTCGCCAAAGATCGCCGTCGACCCCACAAAGCTCGCGGCCCCCCTTGGCCTTGACTTTTCTCAGGACGGGCACCGCGCCGCCCTCGAGCAGGTGCTTGCCGCGCGCGATCCGGCTGCCCGACGTGACGCCCTTGGCGCGGTCCTGCAGTTGACCGGCAGGCGCCAAACGCAGCGTGATATCGACAAGATATTCCGCGACGCGCTCGCCGAGCAGCTTGGAGCGCTGCAGAAACGGGCGACGGTGGAGGCAGGTTCCGGTCAGAGCATCGAGATCGAATGGGATCCGGACACTGCTTCGGTGCTGGCCCGGATTAATCTCGGCGAGGGCCAAGATGAGGTTGTTCTGCATGGCGGGGCCGCCGGAAAGATTGTGGATGGCGAGCTCACCTACGACGTTGAGGCCGATACGGCGCCCGTCACCCGGATCACGCCATCCATGGAGGCCGAGATCAATGCCAATGTCTTTGGTGTCTGGCGCGGCAGAGACGGCGCCCAGTGGATGATACGCGGCGGCCCGGAGGTCGAAGCTGCGGCTCACGAGAAGACTGATCCTGCGGCTTCGGCGCTCGAGGAGATTGACCGTGCCAGGCAGCAACTCGCAGCTGTTGAAAAGGAAAAGGTCTACATCTGGGTCGATCCCAAGGGTGGAGAAGTCATCCAGAAGAAGTTCAAGCGGCTGGGTCCGCCGTTTCGCTACGACCGCACCCGTTCGGAGAATATGCACAAGAGTGAGATCGCCGCACTGAGGGAACGTATCGCTGCAGCCGAAAGGGCTCTGCAGCTTCCCCCGGCCAAACAACATGATCCGCTGCAGCTGAAGAACAAGCCGGGCGGAACGAGCCGCGCCGTCGAGATCGAGGTCTGGGAAGCGAGCGGCCGGCGCTATCTCTATGACGAGGCAGCATTCGACGGCAAGCGCCTGACCGCAAGCCGCACTTTGCGCGATGTGCGCGACATCTTTGACCTGCCGGACTGGGTGATCAAGGGTCTTGTCGACTCCTGGTCGCCGCCTGAATGGATCGAATTCGAGGCCAAGTTCAATCCGCGCGACAAGTCCGTCAGCCTTGAAGGACTGTGGTGGCGGCTCAATGTCACTTACGACCCGCAATACCAGGACATCAAGGGCATCCACACACCCTACAGCAAACCCCTCGTTCTCCAGCGCGAGCATGAGAACATCATGCTGCGGATTGTCGATCTCGAGGGCAAGCCGCGCGAGGTCATCCGCCATGATGAGCCTTTCCGCCTGCAGGCCCGCTTCACCGAAGCGCCCAACGGCGATCAACAGGCGCTGATCAAAGGCGAGCGCGGAGATGCGAGCGTCGATCTGGCTCCGGCTGGGGACGGGTCGGATGCGCGCCTCCATGAGAGCGGCATCCTTTATGCGCGTTCGGTGCAGTTTGCCCAGCGCAAGGACGTTGACGGCCTGTTCTTCAAAGAGCGCTTTGTCGACGAGAACGAGTTCGACGCCAAGACGGCCGAATGGCGCAAGCTCACCCAACGCTCGCAGGAGATCGCCGCCGATCTGTTCAAGGGCAACTGGCGGGTATCGCATGCGCTCGACGGCGCGGTCACAGGCCTGGCCGGCATAGCGAATGTGGATGCATCCGGAGCTTCGGCCCGGATGGCGCTTGCCGATGGAACACAGCTCTATCAGTCGATCGATATGCGGGCATCACGCGGTCAAGGCGAGGAGCCGCATTTCCTGGAAATCAACTTCGAGCGGGTGGACGCCTTCGGACAAGCGCCGGCGGTGGCGGCGCCCGCCCCTCTGCCCAAGGGCCGGATCATTCATTTTCCCACCCTGACGCGCGGACTTCAGGCCGAGCTCAAGCAGGCGCACGCCTCCGCGGGCCTCGATCTCAAGCCTGCCTCTGAGATCATCAACGTCCTTCTGAAGAGCCGCGGCGATGCTCACCTTGCCGGCGGCTGGCACGAGATTCTCGGCACCGGCGATCACGGTCAGAGCGGCCAGGAGACCTGGCTTCGCGACATCGAGATCACAGGTATCGTGGTCATGGAGGACCAGACCAGGCGCGACAGCCCGACCGTCGCTTATTATCCCTCGGGCCGCGCCTCCGGCGGCACCTCCACCGAACGCACCTTGTTCATTTTCGGCAAGCACCTGCCCAGCACGGCTGGCGATGCGGTGATCTTCGAGAGCCTGACCGAAGGCATGAGCTACCACGCGCCTCGTTTCCCGAATGAAATGCCGCAACAGACCGTCGACGACGCCTGGAGAAAAGCTGCCGCCGTTCCGAAGCCCGAGCCCGAAAGCGGCGGGGCCGCCGCTTCCGCTGGCGATGCCGAAATGACGGGTCTTTTCGTGACGGCTCGTTTCCAGAAAGGCGCGGAGCCGGGTGTCAAGGCCCTCACCCTCAACGATGCGCCGGGATTGTGGCTGCTCGACTTCGCCGATGCCCGCGGGCGCGCCTATTTCATCGACACGCCTCCGATCGACGGGGCGCCCACGGATTTCTTCCAATCGAGCGATACGGGTTTCCTCGAGCTCGAGCTCGAAACACCCATCCCCTATAAGGCGCCGCTGGTCTTCAGGCTGAGCCGGGATGGCGCTGACGCCGGGCAGATACCGCTGACTTTGCTCGTAGGCGAAGGCAGCGAAGGCCGCGAGGGCCGGGTCTATCGCTCGCCACCTTTGCATTTCTATCGCTCGGATCGGGAGAACTGGGCGCCGCCCGATGAGGCCGGCGCACTGAAGTTCGACGTCGCGCCGATTCCCGGCACCGACCCAAAGAAGGACAATCGCCTCATCGCCACCTGGACGCAGCCGCTTCGGCTTTCCATTCCCAAGCCGGCCGAGGTGCAGATCGTTGATGAAGACGACGAGGAAATGGCCGAACTCTGGCGGAAGGCGCTTGAGCGCGCCGCCGCCTGCTATGGCGGCAGGGTGAAGATCGATCCGCGCGCGACGTCGCAGGAAAATTCCCACTTCTTTCTCACCGAGCTCGGCTCGCGCAAGACCCAGATCACCATTGGCGATCATGCCGCCGCCCTGCTGATCCGCGACGAATTCGTGAAATTCAGCAGAGCCGTCGCCGAGACCTATGCCGAATTGGGTTACGAATCCGAGCTCGACAAGTTCATCGAAGCCGGCGTCGCCTCGGCGGGCCGCAGCGACCCGCTGTGGAAAGTCATGAGCATCGAGACCGCCGGCAAGACCTATACCGCCGAGCAGATGCTCGATCTCGATGCCCTGGCTCTGACCCTCAACGTCTCGCGCGAGCGCGCCATCGTTTTCCGGCGCAATCAGATGCTGACGATGGCGCGCAACTATGCGAGCTCGATTAATGCATCCATTGCACGCGCCAGCGCCGCGAAAGACTGCAAGGTGGACGAATTGCTGGTGATCGCCGGCCAGCCGGCGCCGATGATCGCCGCCCGCATCCTGCCGCGCCTGGTCACGCGCAGGGAGGAAGGCGGACGCATATTCTGGGAGCCCGACGTCGTCGCCCGCGCCTATGTCAGGACGCTCTACATCAAGGGTGCCGAGCTGCGGGCGCTCGAAGAGTATGCGGCCATCGACGACACCTATAAGGCTCTGGCGCTGGCAGCCGCGGGTGGGGGTGTCGCGGCCCTCGCTTCCCGGCTCGGCTATCTCGGTGCCGCCGCCTACGCCACCGTCACAGCCGATGCCATCGACATGGTTTATTTCGGCGGCAAGGGCGTGCTGGACTATCAGAAGGGCGAAGAATTCTATGAATATGCCAAAGGCGCTTCGGCAACCATGGGCGCCGACTTCTACGAAGAGGCCGCAGCCCAACGCCACAGCGCACTGGCGACGGCAGCGGGCGTTCTCCTGCCGGGCGCCGGTGTCGCCGCGGGAACGCTGGGCGACTTGCGCCATCTCGGTCGCGTCGAGCGCGGCGCCGAGATTGCCCGGCGCTTCGACACGGTCGATGCGGCAACACTGGCACGGCTCTCCGAAACCGAGCGTCTCGATCTTCTCGCTTATGTCGACGAGATCCAGGAAACCACTCGTCTCGGCAACCTCACGGGCTTCACGGGCAAGGCGGAAGCGATCGCGACATCGACCGGCCGTCGATTGGACCCGGCCGACACCAAATTCCTCGACGCTTTCAATGCCCACACGGCGGATGTTCAGGCGCAGATCGGCCGCGGCAGGGGCGTCGCCGCCAGGCTCGATGATCTCGACGATGCAGCGCTCAACGGCCTGACGCCAGCGGAGCGCGCCGATCTCGCCGCCTATGTCGAGAATATCCGGTTCCGGCAGGCGGCCCTCACGAATGATGATTTCGGCAAGAGCCTGGCCGTTCCCTCGGCGCGCGAGGCCGAGCTCGCGGGCAAGTTCGACGAGATGACGAAGGCGTCTGGCGCAGCCGGTTCGCCCACGGCCGTCGCCAAGGTCGATGTTCCGGCGGATCCATTGCCGTCACCGCCCGCGCCTACTCCAGGCATGATTGCCAAGGTCGAGAACCCGGTTGGCGAAACGCGGGCCGTTGCAAATCCACCGCCGCCGGAAATGGCCGTGCCAAAGCCAGGCTCGACCGTGATCGACGACCTGCCTTCGAAGGCGCCAGGCGATCAGGCATCGTTCGACCGGCCGCTTCCTGAAACCGCTCCCGAGCCAGGGCAGAGCCGTGCTCCCTCACCGCCGCCCCGCATCGACAACAACAGCGCGCGCGGCCCTCCCCCTGATGGTGCCGACACCGTCAAGCCAGACGACATCACCGCCATCGACCCACCCGTCATCAAGCCTCGTCCCGAAGGCGACCTCGACAAAACTCCTTTAGATCCCGCACCCGGCCGGATCGATCCGCCCGATCCCGACGCCACGAAGGATTTTCCCCCGCCACCGGCGCGCGTCGACGACAACAATGCGCGGGGTCCGCCGCCTGATGATGCCATTGCCAAGCCGGATGACATCACCGCACTCGATCCGCCTGTCATCAAGCCTCGACCTGACGATGACCTCGACAGGATACCCTTGGGTCCCTCACCCGGACCCGGGGACTTACCGGATCCGAACGTCACGAAGGATTTTCCCCCGGGTTTCGTCAATGAACCGCCGGCGCCAGGGCCGGTGCGCCCAGTCGAGCCGGTGGAGTCGACACCCCAACCGGTCGAATGGGGTCCCCCGCTCGCACAGGGCACGGTTATTCCGTTGCGTGGCAATCCGGAGGGCGTTCCACCAATTGTTGTCGAGCACCATTTGGCCGCCGGATCAAACAATTCGGTCTATGCGGTGCCACGATTTCCGGAAGAAGACACGAGCTTCGTTGCGCGCATTTCCAAGCGCGAGGCAGGCAGCCTCGCGGATCGCGTGGACCAGGAAGGCTGGCGGGCGCTCGCCGAGATATCGGACGATGCGCTCTATGTCCCGAAGCGCAAAGGCCCGTTCGAGATCGACGGCGAGGCCGTCGGACGGCCGGACTTGGATGGAAACAGGCTGGAACTTGTCGAACACGTCCCCGAGCGGGCAACAGAGCAATTTCCGGCAAACGGGATTCCAACTGCCGGCCAGGCGATCGCGCTCGACCGCGCCAAGCGTGCCCTCAACGCCAAAGGTTTCGTCTGGCTCGACAATCATCCTGGCAATTACGGGTTCAAGCCGAGAGGCGGTCCTGACGAGTGGCAGGTCGTGATTTTCGATCCCGGCGGCATCGTCAAGGTCGCCGACGAAGCGGGGAACCCCGCCGATGTCGCAAGGCGATTCCAGACACGGCTCGAGAATCCAGTGCCCGAGGTGGGCCGAAGACTGGAAAATGCCAGGGCGGCAAGAGAAGGAAAAGTTCAGAACATGTGGAACGCCGTCGCGCGCGAACAAGTGCTCGACGACTTCGGCAGGCATATCGATCTGAGCCGCCTCGACATCGACGATCCGGCGAAAATTCCATTCCGTGCCGACGGCATGGTGTTCTATCCCAATGTCCGCGCGCTTTCTCGGATCGATGACCCGGCGGCGCTGGAGGATGCTTACAAAGCGTTGCGGGCAGGAGAAGGCGGTCCACCGGCGGCGAATCTCGACCCGATGCGAAGCGCGAACACGCAACTGGACCGGTCAGCCTCCACGGAGCTGGACCGGTCAGCGTCGGATTTGCCGTCCACACTGCCGCCGTCCAGGAGTACTGAGCCGCCGCCGCCCGCCGATCTGCCGCCGTCTTCCTCCGACAAAACGCCGAGCCTGACCGAGTTTGATCCTGACGAATATGCCGAGCTTTCACCCGCCCGGCAGTCCAGTCAGGCGGACTCGGATGCGCTCATCATCATGCCACCGGCACGGATCACACGGCCTGTCGCCAACGCACTCAACCTCGAGCCCCAGTCGATCATGAAGAATTGGCGCGGCCAGGGTAACGGCGCATTCGATGTCGCGGGGCGCCCCCTTAAACCCGACGGCGATGTGATGAACCCGGTGGGCGTGCCCGTCGACCTCCTGAACCCCAACTCGGCCAGACCGAAGAGTGCGGGATTATTCGCCGACGTGCGCGTGCTGCGCGATGCCGACGGTAATCCGACCGGTTATGTCAGCAAGACCTATGGTGAGAGGCGGCGGTGGGTAAAGGATGAGCGCGCCCCTGTCGATCCCGCCACCGGCCGCTGCACCAGACCCTGCTGGAAGGACCAGCGCGTGCAGTCTCCGGCCGAGGCAAAGGCCATGGCGGAAGATACACTGCACGGTGCACGCATATTGGAGGCGTCCGGAATTCCGCAGCTCGATATCGTGGCGCATGACCTGGGTGGATTTCCGCCGCGCATCGTGCAGCGCGCACTTGGCAAGAACATGCCGGCGACATCTGACGGCCGGGTCGTCGAGGAAGTATTCGCCGACAGCAAGCTGGTGAATGGCAAGCTGGCCCCACCCTACGCCGAGGCGTTCGCGGAGCTGGTCGGCAATCTGCGGCGCAACGGCGTGTTCTGGGAGGACATGCATCTGGGCAACATGATCTTCCAGAAGGTCAAACGCGGCGATGGCAGCGAATACTGGCGGGCCGGTGTCTCGGACACGGACCGCATCGACCTGTTCGAGAATCCGCGCGCCGGTCGCGAGCCCAATGAATGGATGCGCAACTTCGAGGAGGATCCCGCCTGGAACAACCTGAAGAGCCGTGCACCGAATCAGATACTGCGCGACTCCGAAGATGCCATGATTGCCGCACTCGAACACAAAGGGCACGTAAGATGGGATCCGGCCAGACGCTGCTTCATTGCCCTGAAGGTTCCATCGGACGTTTTGAAGGCGCAACTCCCCGGCCTGCAGGCATGCCCGTGACGTAGCGGCTGCCCCAAAAAAGCACAAACCCGCCGGCGAATTCTCGCACGGCGGGCTTGCTTCAAATCATGTGAAGAAGTTGTTTGCACAGTCTGGTCTGTCTTCGGCAGGCCTGGCAGCGACCTACTCTTCCGCGTCTTAAGACGAAGTACCATTGGCGCTGAGGCGTTTAACGACCGAGTTCGGGATGGGATCGGGTTCAGACACCTCGCCATAGCCACCAGGCCGGCGAAAGACAGACAATCAACTAGTTTGTTTCTTACGCAACACATCGGCCTTGCGGGAGATGTGATGGGCATTGAAAATGAGAACGATCAAGCCGTTCGAACGATTAGTACCAGTAAGCTTCACGCCTTACAGCGCTTCCACACCTGGCCTATCAACGTGGTCGTCTTCCACGGTTCTCAAGGGAGAAATGGTTTCGAGGTGGATTTCCCGCTTAGATGCCTTCAGCGGTTATTCCGTCCGCACATAGCTACCCTGCTGTACCGCTGGCGCGATAACAGGTCCACCGGAGGTGCGTTCATCCCGGTCCTCTCGTACTAAGGACAAATCCTCTCAATTCTCCTACAATCACGGCAGATAGGGACCAAACTGTCTCACGACGTTTTGAACCCAGCTCACGTACCACTTTAATCGGCGAACAGCCGAACCCTTGGGACCTGCTCCAGCCCCAGGATGTGATGAGCCGACATCGAGGTGCCAAACGATTCCGTCGATATGGACTCTTGGGAATCATCAGCCTGTTATCCCCGGCGTACCTTTTATCCGTTGAGCGATGGCCCTCCACACGTGGGGCCACCGGATCACTATGACCGTCTTTCGACTCTGCTCGACTTGTCAGTCTCGCAGTCAGGCAAGCTTATGCCATTGCACTCGACAGCTGATTTCCGACCAGCTTGAGCTTACCATCGCGCGCCTCCGTTACTCTTTGGGAGGCGACCGCCCCAGTCAAACTACCCACCATACACTGTCCCGGACCTCGATGAGAGATCGCGGTTAGACATCCATGTCAACAAGGGTGGTATTTCACATTTCGGCTCCACGAAAGCTAGCGCCTCCGCTTCAAAGCCTACCACCTATGCTACACATGCCAGCACGAATGCCAGTGTAAAGCTATAGTAAAGGTGCACGGGGTCTTTCCGTCTGACCGCAATTACCCCGCATCTTCACGGGGAATTCAATTTCACTGAGCCGATGCTGGAGACAGTGGGGAGGTCGTTACGCCATTCGTGCAGGTCGGAACTTACCCGACAAGGAATTTCGCTACCTTAGGACCGTTATAGTTACGGCCGCCGTTTACCGGGGCTTCGATTTGGAGCTTGCACCCCTCCTCTTAACCTTCCGGCACC
>QORU01000011.1:310000-313541 GCA_003574785.1 Taklimakanibacter deserti
CGAAATCGTGACCGCCGAGCAGGCGCGCCCCGACTGGCGCGCACTCTGGCAGTCGGGCGATCTCGCCCGCTTCTGCTTCATCAGCCTCGGCATCTTCCTGCATGCCACCAACGAGACGATGGTGGCGACGATCATGCCGGCCATGGTGCGCGACATAGACGGCGTCGAATTCGTCGGCTGGTCTTTCGCGGTCTATGAGATCGGCTCGATCATCGCCGGCGCCGCCAGCGGCCGCCTCGTCTCCCTCGTCTCCTTGCGCGCCAACATGGTGATCGCCGCCTTGCTGTTCATGGCGGGCTGCATCGTCTGCGCCCTCGCCACCGCCATGCCGTGGTTTCTCCTCGGCCGACTGCTCGAGGGCTTCGGCGGCGGCGGCCTCGTGGCGCTTGCTTTCGTGTCGGTCGAACGGCTCTTCCCGCGCCTGATCTGGCCGCAGCTCTTCGCCATCATGTCGGCGATCTGGGGTGTCTCGGCTTTCGCCGGCCCTCTTCTCGGCGCCCTTGCCGCCGAGGCGATCTCCTGGCGCTGGGCCTTTGCCGCTTCGGCGCTGATCGGCTGCGCCATGGCGGCGGCGAGCTTCGCCGTCTTGCGCATGCGCGCCGCTTTGACGCCGGCCGAGCCCCAGAGCCGCCCGTCCTTTCCCTTCGAGGTGCTGGCCTGCCTCGCGGTGAGCGTCATCCTCATTGCGATCGCCGGGCTTGCCATCGAGACGGTGCGCTCGTCGCTCCTGCTCATCACCGGCCTCCTCGGCGTGGGCCTCGTCTTCCGGCTCGATGCGAGGAGGCCCGGGGCGCGTCTCTTCCCCTCGCGGCCCTTCGACTGGCGCTCGCCCGTCGGTACCGGCATGACCATGATCGCCGCCTTCTCGGTCGCCACCGTTTCCTTCGGTCTCTATGCGCCGCTGATCCTGACCAATCTCCATGGCATGCCGCTCCTGACCACGGGCTACATCATCGCCTCCGAATCGATCGCCTGGTCGGTGCTGTCGATTCTCGTCGCCAATGCGCCGGCGCATCGCGAGCGCCTCATCATCACGGCGGGCGCCTTCATGATCGCGGGCGGCATCGCGGGCTTCGCCTATGCGGTGCCGCAAGGTGCCCTGCCGCTGATTCTCTTCTCGGCGATCCTGCAGGGCGGCGGCTTCGGCATAGCCTGGCCCTTCGTCACCCGCATGATCGTCGCCGCGGCGCCGCCCGAGGAGCGCACCATTGCCTCCTCGGCCGTGCCGACCATGCAGCGCCTGGGCTATGCCGTGGGGGCCGCCATTGCCGGCATCATCGCCAATGCCGGCGGCTTCTCCAAAGGCCTGAACGCCGAGACTGCCGCAGGGGCTGCTTCCTGGCTTTTCGTGGCTTTCCTGCCGCTGGCGGTGGTGGGCTGCGTGGCCGGCTGGCGGACGGCCCGGAACCTATAAAGTTACGTACCGCCCTCTTCCTGCCATTTTTTGTCACCAGTTTTGCCATCATCAGGGGGTGGCGCCGGCGTTTTGGTTAACATTTCGGAAACTCTCCTTTGTCACAATCCTCACCGGAATAGTACCTAACCCCATGGCGTAATTGGTTTCTTCAAGACGACTTCGTTGATGGCGGTTGACTTGGGCTGATCTGAAAGGCAAATTCTAAATCGTCGAGTTCCGGGGCGGGACCTTGGGGCGAGACGAGCGCGACTGAGTCAAAAAAAAGAATGCACCGAGGCGGGTTCGGTGCGGAAGGTCAACTGGCCGGCACAGCGAACGGCACGATTAGGGGATTCGGGATTGATCGCGCGACGTGGGAGAAATACTGGCAATTTGCCGGTTATCGCGAAGAGCGCTGGCCAGCCTGTGCATGTCGAGCAATTCGACACCGATTTCGACAATCCTTTCGACTCCGATACCCCGCGCGGTTCCCATTGGCTTCTGACCACGTGCATCGCCGGTGTCGCCGGTACGCTCGTCGTGGGCGCGGCCCTGCTCGGCTTCATCGGCAGCAACGGCTATTCGAACGATGCCTATGCCTCGATCAACTCGCGCGAGACGGTTCGCGGCAATGGCGGCAGCGCGGGCTTCCTCGAATCAGTGGCGCTCAAGCCTTTTGGCGAAGTGAGCTACGATGAGACGCCTGAGGTCAGCGGCGAATTTGTCGTCCCTGAGCGAGGCCTCGAGGGCGAAGCCAACTATCCGGGCATCAATTCCGGGGATCTGCCTTATGGCGACGGCCGCACCGTGGTGCTCGATGCCGAACTCGCGGTCGCCTCGGTCAATGCCGAAAACATCACGACGATTTCCAAGACGCCGCCGCCGGAACCGGTCGACGAGACGATCAGGCTGGCGAAGGGACGCACCCTCGTCGATGAGATCGTGAGCCGCGGCGTGACGCGCGATGCAGCACAAGCCCTCGTCGCCTCGATCGAGCCGATCTTCCCGACCAGGCAATTCAAGGAAGGCGCCGAGTTCGAGCTCACCCTCGAGCAGCAGCAGGACTTCTATGGCCGCTATGTGATCTTCCCCGTGCGGCTCGCCTTCAAGCCGGGTCCGACCGAGAACATCCTGGTCGAGGCCGACGAGGACGGTCACTTCGCCGCCCGCATCGACGGGGAGAAGCAAGGCACGGCGTCGCGCTATGCCAACTACGATCATTTCCGCACCAAGGCGCGGGTCGGCTCGAGCCTCTATGCCACCGCCAAGGACTACAAGGTTCCCGACTACATCACCGCCGAGCTGACGCGCGTTTTCGCTTATGACGTCGACTTCCAGCGCCAGGTGAAGGCCTCCGACTCCTTCGAGGTCTTCTACGGCAACCCGCTCACCGGCTCCTCCAAGAAGCGCAAGGTTCTGCACTATGCGCAGCTGACGCTCGGCGGCAAGACCAAGACCTATTACCGCTTCACCACGGCCGATGGATCGACCGAATACTATGACGAGAATGGTCGTTCGGCCACCAGGTCGCTGCTCAAGACGCCGGTCTCCGGCTTCAAGCTGACATCGGGCTATGGCATGCGCCGGCATCCGCTCTTGGGCTATAACAAGATGCATATGGGCGTCGATTTCGGCGCGCCCTTTGGGACGCCGATCCGCGCCGCCGGTAACGCCAAGGTCGAGATCGCCGGCCGCTTCGGCGCCTATGGCATCGCCGTCAAGCTCAAGCACAGCGGCAAATACGAGACCCTGTATGGCCATATGAGCCGGCTTGCCGACGGCATCCGCGCGGGTGCTTCGGTCCGTCAGGGCCAGGTCATTGGCTATGTCGGTGCTACCGGCCGCGCCACCGGCCCGCATCTGCATTACGAAGTCCGGGTAGCCAACCGCCCGATGAATCCCATGCGCGTCAAGGCCTCGGGCGGCCGTCAGCTCGCCGGCAAGGACCTGAAATCCTTCCAGAACCTGAAGACCCGCATCATCGCCATGATGAAAGTGGCGCCCTCGGGAACGCGCGTCGCGCAGGCCCAGCAGTAGGTGGCCGGGCCTGACCCCATAGGCGCTAAGATAAGGGTTGCGGTGCGGAATCGTCTGTGATTCCAACGTTGGATGACTCACGAATCACTGACGAACGCCGACTGGGAT
>QORU01000012.1 GCA_003574785.1 Taklimakanibacter deserti
CTCTGTGCACCTCCACCAAACAGAAGGAGTAAAATGTGGGAAAAAGTGACCTTGACAAAAAGCCCCATACAAGGTGGCCGAAGGCCGGATGAGGGCTCTTTCGGCCAGCGCGCTCTTAGCTCGACAGTATTCCTTGTTGAGATAAAGAGCCCTCACCCGCTCTTTGGGCACCCTCTCCCATTGCTTCGCAACGGGAGAGGGGGAAAGTAGGAGAGGCCGGAGACACTACCGCCCCTTCTTCCACGTCTCGAAGTCGGCCAGGCTCTCGGCATTGGGCGGATAGAGCCCGAAGGTCGACCGGCCGGCGAGGACGCGCTCGGTGACGAAATCCTCGAACCGCGTCTGCTCCAGGCCCTGGCGCGCGACGTCATCGGCGAGATGGCGCGGGATTACCACGACGCCCTCGCGGTCGCCGACGATCACATCGCCCGGATAGACCGGCACGTCGCCGCAGGCGATGGGCACGTTGATGTCGACCGCGTGATGGCGGGTGAGATTGGTCGGCGCCGAGCGCCCGCCGCAATAGACCGGATAGTCGAGCGCCTCGATGGTCGGCGAATCGCGCAAGCCGCCGTCGGTGACGACGCCGGCGGCGCCACGCATCATGGTGCGCGTCACCAGGATGCTGCCGGCGCCCGCGGCACGGGTATCGCGCCGGCAGTCGATAACCAGCACATGGCCTGACGATATGGTCTCGACCGCCTTGCGCTGCGGATGCTCGCGGTCCTCGAAGACGGCCGAGACGTCGATATCCTCGCGGGACGGGATGTAGCGCAGCGTAAAGGCCTGGCCGACCATGACCGGACCGCCGGTCGTCAGGCGGTGCACCTGCTGCATGAAGGTGTTGCGCAGGCCCCGCGCCATGAGCTGCGAGGTCAAGGTGGCGGTGCTGATGCGCATCAGCAGGTCGTGGGTCTCTGATGAAAGGGGCTCGATGCTCATCGCGGAAAATCCTGTGCGGGTTGGCCGATAGCGGGATCGTCAGAAGAAGGTGCGAAGGGCCGAGACGACATTATATTCATCGTCGACGACGCAAATGACCTGCCATTTATCGAAGGTGGTGCAGGGATGCGAGATGCCGAAGGCCACCATGTCGCCGACGGCGAGGGGGCTCGTCTCGGGGATCTGGAGATGGCAATGCTGGTCATTGAGCCCGGTCACGACATGGTCGGGACCGATGGGCTGAAGATCGGCGGCCGTCGCGCCGGCGTCCGGCCGCAGCCACTTCAACGGCGTCGGCATGGCCGAATCGAAGGAGATGTCGCGGCGTCCGACGGTGAGCAGCGCCTTGCCGGGCTCGGGGCGTGACTGCACATAGGCCCACACTTCGAGCGCGGCTGCGGGGCCCGCTCCCAGATCGTCCACCCAAGGGGTGCGCGCCCTGAGCTGCTCGAAGCTCTTCACATAGGAGAAGGAGTCGTGCGTGAGGTAGCAGCCGCAGCGGACGACCACCCGGAAAGGTCGCGTGATCTGGGCGGCGCTGAACTGCTTTGTCACCATGTCATAGAAGACGGTGCCGCCGGCGGTGAGCAGGACCTCGCCCTCGCCGAACAGGCCTTCGCGGTCGCAGCCGACCGCGATGTCGATCAGGCTCTTGAGGAAGCCGTCGACCGCTTGCGTCGATTCCTCGAGTGCCGGCCGGCGCAGCAGGCCTTCATAGCCGCCGACGCCGCGCAGCGACAGATAGGGTGCTGCCGCCTTGATGGCGCGCGCCACCGTCATGGCGTCCGCCAGGCTGCGGCAGCCGGTGCGGCCGCCGGCGAAGCCGCCTTCGAGGATGACCTGCAGCGGCCGCTTGAGCCCGCTGTCACGCACGACCGCCGCCAATTGGCGCACCAGCGCCACGGAATCGACGAAGCAATAGAAATCGAAGGCGCTGTCGCGCTTGAGCTCATCGACGATATACCGCTGCGACTGCCGGCCGACCGGCTGGTTGGCGAGGAGGAGGCGCCCGAAGCCATATTGGCGGGCGACCTGCACCTGCTCGACCGAGCCCAAGGTGATCGCCCAGGCGCCGTCCGCGACCTGGCGGGCGAAGAGCTGCGGGCTCATGGTCGTCTTGCCATGCGGCGCGATCAGGGCGCCCGTAGCCTCGAGGTAGCGCCGCATCCAGCCGCTATTGTGCTTGAGCGCGCTCTCGCGCATGACGGCGAGCGGCAAGGGCAGGTCCTGGCGCAGCACGTTCCATCCCTTGCCGCCGATATCCTTGAGGGCGATGGGTGTCAGATGCCCCGGCATGCCTTTCACCGTGCGGTCGAGTGTCGAGGCCTCGATGCTGTTGAGATCGATCGTGGTCATGGCGGTCGGGCCGTCCCCTCTGTGTTGCTTCCCTAACTTGTCTTACATCTCAATCCTTCGCGGATTCAACAGCTTTTCGGCCTTTTGCCGCGCGGAACGCGAAAAAGCAGGCAAACTGCCCATATTCCGGGCTGCCGCGGGCCGCCTGTCGCTTCATTAAAACCTGACTGACAAGTTGATGAATTCTTGACAGAGCGCTTCCGACATGTAAGCCTGATCGCTGCTCCGTCGAGCTCAAGACAATAATCAGGAGGACACCAGGTGAGGAATCTCGTGATGGCGCATGCCGCCGACCGCGGGTCGGACGCCGGCATGAAATCAAGGACAACAGCACCGATGGCCGCAGGCCTTCTTGCCGGCCTCGGTGCCCTTTGGCTTTCGACCACCGCGGCATCGGCCATGGACTACAAACAGGCGCCGATGCTGGAGGAGATGGTGAAGGCGGGCACGCTGCCGGCACTCGCCGAAAGGCTGCCGCAGTCGCCGCGCGTGATCACGCCCGTCGAGAAGGTCGGCAAATATGGCGGCACCTGGCGCTCGGGCATGGTCGGCGGCTCCGACCGCAACTGGCTCTTCCGCATCGCGGGCTACGAGCCGCTCCTTGCCTGGGACCGCGAATGGAGCGGCAAGGTGGTGCCCAATCTCGCCGAGGAGATCACCAACAGCGCCGATGCGAAGGAATACACCATCAAGCTCAGAGCCGGTCTCAAATGGTCCGACGGCAAGCCCTTCACCAGCGACGATATCGGCTTCTTTATCAATGACGTCGCCGGCAACAAGGAATTGCTGCCGAACGGCATCGACTGGCTGATGAGCGGCGGCGAGCCGGGCAAGTTCGAGAAGATCGACGACACCACGTTCAAGATCGCCTTCAAGGAGCCTTACGGCGTCTTCCCGCAGAAGCTCGCCAGCGTCTATGGCGTGCAGATGACCATGATGGCCAAGCATTACTGCTCGCAATTCGAGCCGGCCTACAACAAGGACAAGCTCGACGGCCTGATGAAGGAAGCCGGTGTCGCGACCTGGACCGAGCTTTTCATCAAGAAATGCGCCGTTGACACCGAGGCCAATGAGCGCTGGCAGAATCCGGAGCGTCCCACCATGGAGCCCTGGGTGATCAAGGACCCCTATATCGGCGGCGCCACCCTGGTCACGCTCAAGCGCAATCCCTATTATTTCAAGGTCGACACCGAGGGCAACCAGCTGCCCTATATCGATGACCTCTCGATCTCGGTGAATGCCGACAAGCAGACACTGGTGCTCAAGGTGGTCAATGGCGAGATCGACTACCAGGACCGCCATGTCAACGCCAATGCCAACCGCGCCGTCTTCACCGACGCGGCGGAGAAGGCCCAGATCCATCTGGTCGACGGGCCCAATGCCGACATGAACACCACGATCATCTCGTTCAACCTGACCCACAAAGACCCGGTGAAGCGCGAGATCTTCAACAACAAGGATTTCCGCATCGGCTTGAGCTATGCGATCGATCGCCAGGCGATCATCGACGCGGCCTTCGTCGGGCAGGGTGAGCCCTGGCAGGCGGCGCCGCGCAAGGAATCGCCTTACTACAACGAGAAGCTTGCCAAGCAGTACACCGAGTTCGACGTCGCCAAGGCGAATGAGTATCTCGACAAGGCCTACCCCAAGAAGGACGGCGAAGGCTTCCGCCTGGGCCCCGACGGCAAGCGCATCAGCTTCAACATCATGGTGATCCCGGCGCTCGGCGACTTCCTCGACTCGACCCAGCTCGCCGCCCAATACTGGCAGGCCGTCGGCGTCGACGCCAAGGTGCAGACCGTCGATCGCACGCTGTTCTACGACCGCAAGGACAACAACGACCAGGATGCGGCCGTGTTCCTGGGCAGCGGCGGCATGGGCGATGCCTTGTTCGAGCCGACCTTCTACTTCCCGTTCTGGAACGAGAGCCTGTTCGCGGTGCCGTGGGGCAACTGGTATGCCTCAGGCGGCAAGTCGGGCGAAGAGCCTCCGGCCGCGGCCAAGAAGCAGATGGAGCTCTATCGCGAGATCCTCAAGTCGGCCGATATCACGAAGCAGAACGAACTCATGCAGCAGCTGCTCAACATCGCGGCGGACGAGTTCTATGCCGTCGGCATCTCAACGCCCGGGCCTCTGTTCTCGGCGGTCAAGAACAACCTGCACAATGTCTATCCACGACCCTTCGCCTGGACCTATCCGAGCCCGGTGGCGAGCAACACGGAGCAGTATTTCTTCGATCCGCCGCGGTGAATGCTGTTATAGAAGGCATCGGCCGGCCGTCGGGCCGGCCGATGCCTTGTTCCTCAAATTGATCGGTCATGCTCGGTTTTATTTTCCGCCGCCTGCTCTGGATGATTCCATCGTTCTTCGCGGTGACGGTCGTTGCTTTCGTGATCATTCAGCTGCCGCCCGGCGATTTCGTCACCAGCTACGCGGCCGATCTCGCCACATCGGGCTCTCCTGCCGATTCGGCGACGCTCGATGCGCTGCGCGTGCGCTACGGGCTCGACCAGCCGATGGTCGTCCAGTACCTGACCTGGGTCGGGAATGCGCTGCGGGGCGATCTCGGCATGTCCTTCGAATACCGCTCCGCCGTGTCGGACATCATCTGGGGCCGGCTGGGCATGACGACGCTGGTGGCCTTCTGCACCCTCGCCTTTGTCTGGCTCATCGCCTTTCCCGTCGGCATCTTCTCCGCCGTCAAGCAATACAGCATCGGCGACTACGTCGTCACTTTCCTGAGCTTCCTTGGCATGGCGACGCCGAGCTTCCTCCTGGCGCTGGTCGTCATGTATCTCTCGGTCGAGTTCCTCGGCTATTCGGTCGGCGGCCTGTTCTCGCCCGAGCAGGTGAACGCCCCCTGGAGCTCAGCCAAAGTGGTCGACCTGCTCCAGCACCTGTGGATCCCGGTCGTCGTCCTGGGTGTCGCCGGCATAGCGGCCCTGGTGCGCATCATGCGCGCCAATCTCCTGGACGAGCTCGGCAAGCCCTATGTCGAGACCGGTCGCGCCAAGGGTCTGCCGGAGACGACGCTGATCCTGCGCTATCCGACCCGCGTCGCGCTCAACCCTTTCATTTCGACGGTCGGCTGGGTGCTGCCGGTGCTGGTCTCGGGCGACGTCATCGTGTCGAGCGTTCTCAGCCTGCCGACATCGGGGCCGATCCTCATCCAGGCGCTGAAGACGCAAGACATGTATCTGGGCGGCGCCCTCATCATGTTCCAGTGCATCCTCGTCCTCATCGGCACGCTCTTGTCCGATATCCTCCTCGCCATCGTCGATCCGCGCATCCGCTATGACGATTAGCGCCGATCTCGACAGCCCGGCCGGCGGCAGTCCGGCGACCAGGCGCGATTCCGCCTCGCAATGGCGGCTGATGTGGTGGCAGTTCCGCCGCCACCGCCTCGCCGTGGTGTCGAGCTTCGTGCTGCTGTTCATCGCCTTCGTCGGTATCTTCTGCGAGTTCCTGGCGCCGCTCTCGCCCAACGCCTTCTCGCCGCGCTACACCTACGCGCCGCCGCAAAGGCTGCATTTCTTCGACCGCGACGCGGATGGCGGGCTCATATGGCGGCCCTATGTGAACGGCTATAAGATCACCATCGATCCTCAGGCGCTGCGGCGTGTCTTCACCATCGACGAGACGGTGAAATATCCGGTGGGCTTCTTCGTGAAGTCCGAGCCCTATCCGATGTGGGGCGGCCTGTTCACCCTCGAGACCAGGCTCATGGGCCCGGTCAAGAAGGGCGATCCGATGTTCCTGCTCGGCGCCGACCGCCTCGGGCGCGACATGCTGAGCCGCATCATCTACGGCACGCGCATCTCCATGTCGATCGGCCTGGTCGGCGTGGCGCTGAGCCTCCTGCTCGGCATCATCCTGGGCGGCATCTCGGGCTACAAGGGCGGCATGGTCGACAATGTCATCCAGCGTGTCATCGAGTTCATCCTGTCCTTGCCGACGACGCCCTTGTGGCTGGGGCTCGCCGCCGCCATGCCGAACAACTGGCCGCCCTTGCGCATCTATTTCGCGATCACGCTCATCCTCTCGCTCATCGGCTGGACCAGTCTCGCCCGCGTGATCCGCGGTCGCTTCCTGTCGCTCCGCACCGAGGATTTCGTCACCGCCGCGCGCCTCGATGGTGCCAGCGAACCGCGCATCGTCTTCCGCCACATGGCGCCCTCTTTCGTCAGCCACATCATCGCCGAGGTAAGCCTCGCCATTCCCGCCATGATCCTGGCCGAGACCGCCTTGAGCTTCCTGGGGTTGGGCCTGCAGCCTCCGATCGTGAGCTGGGGCGTGCTCCTGCAGGAGGCGCAGAATATCCGCTCGATCGTGACCGCACCCTGGCTCTTCGCGCCTGGCGTCGCGGTTGTGATCGCCGTTCTTTCGCTCAACTTCGTCGGCGACGGCCTGCGCGACGCCGCCGATCCCTATCGCCAATGACGTTCGACCCGCCGATAAAACACCCTGCAAGCGACCTGGTCGTCGAGGTCAAGGACCTGTCGACCTGGTTCGATACCGGCCGGCAGGTCATCAAGGCCGTCGACAACATGAATCTCGCCTTGCGGCGCGGGCGCACCCATTGCATCGTGGGCGAAAGCGGCAGCGGCAAGAGCGTCACCGCGCGCTCGATCCTGAATATCGTCCCGAAGCCCGGGCGGATCGTGAAGGGCGAGGTGCTGTTGCATGGCGCCGGCACGGCCTCGACTACGATCGATCTCGCCAAGCTCCACCCGAAGGCGCGGCAGATCCGGGCGATCCGCGGGCGCGACATCAGCATGATCTTCCAGGAGCCGATGTCGAGCCTGAGCCCGGTCCACACCATCGGCCAGCAGATCATCGAGACGATCCGGTTGCACCGGCCGGTCGGGCGCAAGGAAGCGCGCGAGCGCGCCATAGAGATGCTGGCCCAGGTCAAGATCCCGCGTCCCGAGCGCAGCATCGACAGCTATCCTTTCGAATTCTCGGGCGGGATGCGGCAGCGGGCGATGATCGCGATGGCGCTCGTCTGCCAGCCCAAGCTCGTCATCGCCGACGAGCCGACGACGGCGCTCGACGTCACCACCCAGGCCGAGATCCTCGATCTGATGAAGAGCCTGCAGCAGCGCCACGGCATGGCCCTGATGTTCATCACCCATGACATGGGCGTGGTCGCCGAGATCGCCGATGATGTCACCGTCATGTATAACGGCGAGGTGGTCGAACACGGGCCGGTGAACGACATCTTCTTCGCCGCGCGCCATCCCTATACGCAGAAGCTGCTCGCCTCCGTCAGGGCGCTGGAGAGCCGCTCGCATCGCGCCGGTCCGGCGGCGAAATCCGGCAGCGGCGATGCCATCCTCGAAGTGTCCAACCTCTCCATGAGCTTCGCCGGCCGCCGTCGGATGTTCAGCCGCAAGGCGCCGGAAGCCCCGGTCAAGGCGCTGGACGATGTAAGCTTCACGCTCAAGCGCGGCGAGATCCTCGGCATCGTGGGCGAGAGCGGGTCCGGCAAGACCACGCTCGGCCGCTGCATCCTGCGCATCCTGGCACCAAGCTCCGGCGGCATCCTCTTCAAGGGCCGCGACACGGCGCCGGTCGACCTCGCCCCTCTGCCGCAGGCCAAGGTCAAGCCTTATTGGGGCAGGATGCGGATGATCTTCCAGGATCCGTTTTCCTCGCTCAATCCGCGCATGACCGTGTTCCAGGTGATCGCTGAACCGCTGCTCAATCACGGCGTCACCGAGAAGCGCGTGCTCGAGGATCAGGTCGCGGGCCTTCTCGAACGCGTCGGCCTCGCGAGCGATGCGATGTGGCGCTACCCGCATGCCTTCAGCGGCGGTCAGCGCCAGCGCATCGGCATCGCCCGCACCATCGCGCTCAGACCTGAGCTCATCGTCGCCGATGAGGCGACCTCCGCCCTCGATGTGTCGCTGCGCGCCCAGATGCTCGATCTCCTCCTAGGCCTCGCCCATGAGTTCGAGATGAGCCTCATCTTCATCGGCCATGACATCGGCGTGATCCGCTATATGTGCGACCGGGTGGCGGTCATGCATCGCGGCCGCATCGTCGAGATCGGCGAGACCGACACCGTCTGCGACAAACCGAGCCATCCCTATACGCGCTCGCTGATCTCGGCCATTCCCAAGCCCGATCCCCGGCTGCGCGGCAAGACCGAACGCATCCGCTATATGAGCGAGGTGGAGAGCTGATGGCCGGTACCGCGACCGTCGACTGCGTGCTCGATGTCAGAGCCGAGCTCGGTGAGTGCCCGCTCTGGTGCGGGCAGGAGAATGCGCTCTACTGGGTCGACATCTATTCAGGGCGGCTCAACCGCTTCGATCCGGCGACGGGACAGAACCGCGTCTGGACCTTGCCCGAGCCGATCGGCTCCTTCGCGCTCGCGACCGACGGTGCCGTTCTCCTGGCGCTCAAATCCGGCCTGTGGCGCTATGATCTCACGACAGAAGAGCGCAAGCCGCTCGCGCAGCCGGAAGCGCATCTGCCCAATAATCGATTGAATGACGGCCGCTGCGACCGCCAGGGGCGTTTCTGGATCGGCAGCATGCAGGACCCCGTCGATCCGGCGATGCCCCGGGGCGCGCTCTATCGCTTCGCTGCCGATCATCGTTGCGTCCCGATGGTGGATGGGCTTTTCGTCGCCAATGGCCTCGCCTTCAGCCCCGACGGGCGCATCCTCTATCATTCCGACAGCTTCAAGGCGGTGCGCCGCATCTGGGCCTGGGATCTCGACATCGACGACGGCGTCATCAGCAACCGCCGGGTCTTCGTCGATACGGAAGGCATGCCGGGACGGCCCGATGGTGGGGCGGTCGACGCCGATGGCTGCTATTGGATGGCCGGCAATGACGGTTGGGAGATCGTGCGCTTCACGCCCTCTGGCAAGATCGACCGGCGCATCGCCTTGCCGGTCGCCAAGCCCAGCATGCTGGCTTTTGGCGGTCCGCGTCTCGATGTGATCTATGTGACCTCGATTCGGCCGTCATCCGGTCTGGAAGATCAGCCATTGGCGGGCAGCCTGTTCGCCATTGAGGCGGGCGTCACCGGCCTGCCCGAGCCGCGCTATCGCGGGTGACCCCGCGTCTATCGGCCTGGGTAAACCTGGCCTCCGTCAGCGCCGGCCGGCGCCCGACACTTGCGACATCTGCTCGCCCGAATGACGGGCGAGGACGCGGCCGGCAAGATAGAGCGAGCCCGCGATCAGGATGCGAGGGGCGGGCGTGATCTGGGCGGCCTGCTTGAGCGCTTCTTCCAGGCTCCCCGCTGTCTCGGCGCTGATCTGATGCTGCCGCGCGGTCTCGGCGAGTTCGCCCGCCGGTATGGCATTCTCTTCGTCCGGAATGGTGAGCGTCACCACGCGATGGACGATGCCGGCGAAGGGCGCGATGAAGTCGGAGGCGGCCTTGCTGTTGAGCATGCCCCAGATGAGGACGAGCGGGCGCGAGACGCGGTCATTGAGCTCGGAGAAAGCGCGCGCCAAGGCGCGGCCGGCGGAAGGGTTGTGCCCGCCATCGAGCCACAATTCGGAATCTTTCGGGATGAAGGACCACAATGCGCCCGGGCCTAAGCGCTGCATGCGGGCCGGCCAGGTGGCCGATTTGAGGCCCTGGGCGATGTGGTTTTCCCCGATCCGCCCGTCATCGAGGCTGCGCAGTGCGGCGACCGCGGTGCCGGCATTGTCGATCTGGTGGCGTCCCGGCAATTGCGGCAAGGGCAGATCGAGGAGCCCGCTTTCATCCTGATAGACGAGCCGGCCATGCTGCTCATAGGCCTGCCAGTCCTGATTGGCGATGAGGAGCGGCGCCCGCACCCTCTCGGCCGAGCGTTCGATCTCGGCCAGCGCCTCGTCGGGCTGCGGCGCCACGATCGCCGGCACGAAGGGCTTCAATATGCCGGCCTTCTCATGCGCGATCTCGGTCAGCGTATTGCCGAGATACTGCTGATGGTCGTAGTCGATCGGGGTGATGACGCCGGCCACGGGCTTCGACACCACATTGGTGGCGTCGAGCCTGCCGCCAAGGCCCACTTCGAGCACGAGATAATCCGCCGGCGAGCGCGCGAAAGCGAGGAAGGCGGCAGCCGTGGTGATCTCGAAGAAGGTGATCGGCTCGCTTCCATTCGCCTCTTCGCATTCCTCGAGAAGAGAGTTGAGCCTGTCCTCGCCGATGAGCTCGGCGCCCCCCGGCTTGCCGAGCCGGATGCGCTCGTGGAATTTGACGAGATGCGGCGAGGTATAGCAATGGACCGACAGCCCTGCGGCCTCGATCGCCGCGCGCAAATAGGCGATGGTCGAGCCCTTGCCATTGGTGCCGGCGACATGGATGACGGGCGGCAGGTTCTCTTGCGGGTCGCCGAGCTTTTTAAGGATCCGCCACATGCGGTCCAGGCTCAGATCGATGATCTTCGGGTGAAGCGACAGCAGGCGCTTCAGGATGGCATCACTGACGGCCATGGAATCAGCTGGTTGCAGGGACGAGCGCCGTGCCGCCGCCGTCGCCGTTCGCCTCGCCGTTGACGCTGTTCTTGAGGAAAGGCGGCGCCTTGGTGAGGAGCCGCGCCACGCGGCTCACCGTGTCGCGCAGCTGATGGCGATGCACCACCATGTCGACCATGCCGTGATCCTGCAGATATTCGGCACGCTGGAAGCCCTCGGGCAGCTTCTCGCGTATCGTCTGCTCGATGACGCGGGGACCGGCGAAACCGATGAGTGCCCCGGGCTCGGCGATATGGACATCGCCCAGCATGGCATAGGAGGCGGTGACGCCGCCGGTCGTGGGATGGGTCAAGACCACGATATAGGGCAGCTTCTCCTCGCGCAGCTCCCTGACCGCGATGGTGGTGCGCGGCAATTGCATGAGCGAGAGGATGCCTTCCTGCATGCGCGCCCCGCCGGATGAGGCAAAGAGCACATAAGGCGTCTTCTTCTCGAGCGCTGAGCGCATCGAGGTGATGAGGCCTTCGCCCGCCGCCATGCCGAGCGATCCGCCCATGAAGGAGAAGTCCTGCACCGTCATGACGATCGGCAGCCCGTCGAGCGTGCCGGAGCCGGAAAGGACCGCATCCTCGGCCCCCGTCTTCTGCTTGGCTTCTTTCAACCGGTCGGTATAGCGCCGCTCGTCGCGGAACTTCAACGGATCGAGCGGCACCTGCGGCAGGGCGATCGGCTCATAGCTGCCGCCGTCGAACATGGCTTTGAGCCGGACATCGGGCGCCATGCGCATGTGATAGCCCGATCCCGGGATGACGAACTGGTTATTCTCGAGATCGCGATAGAAGACCATTTGCCCCGTCTCGGGACATTTGACCCACATATTCTCCGGCGTCTCGCGCTTGGAGCCGAGCAGGCCCCTGATCTTGGGACGGACGAAATTCTTGATCCAGTTCATCTGGTCACCTCCGCACGCCCTGGGCGATCTCGCTCACCAGGGCATGCACGGCTTTCACGGTTTGGGGCGTCGGCTTGCCGGCGCTGTCGAGATTGTTCTTGACCGCATTGACGAGGGCCGAGCCCACCACGACGCCATCGGCGCTTTTGGCGATGCTGCGCGCCTGCTCGGCGGTCTTGACGCCGAAGCCGACGGCGATCGGCAGTTGCGTGTGGCCCTTGAGGCGGATGACGTTCTGCTCGACGCTCTTGAGATCGGGCGCCTTGGTGCCGGTGATGCCGAGCACCGAGACATAATAGACGAAGCCCGAAGTATTCTTGAGCACCGCCGGCGCCCTTTTGTCGTCGGTCGTCGGCGTGGCGAGGCGAATGAAATTGAGACCGGCCTTGATGGTCGGCAGGCACAATTCATCGTCCTCTTCGGGGGGCAGGTCGACGATGATGAGGCCGTCGATGCCCGCCGCCTTGGCGTCCTTGAGGAAGCGCTCGACGCCATAGATATAGATCGGATTGTAGTAGCCCATGAGTACGATGGGGGTCTGATCATCACCGGTGCGGAAGTCGCGCACCAGGCTCAGCGTCTTGATGAGCGTCTGCCCGGCCTTCAAGGCGCGCAAGCCCGCTTCCTGGATCGCCGGGCCGTCGGCCATGGGATCGGTGAAGGGCATGCCGAATTCGATGATATCGGCGCCGGCCTTGGGTAGGCCTTTGATGATCTGAAGCGAAGTCTCGTAATCGGGATCGCCCGCCGTCACGAAGGTGACGAGGGCGGCGCGGTTTTGGCGCTTCAGGTCGGCGAAGCGCTTGTCGATGCGTGTCGTCACAGTTTCACCCCGAGATGATCGGCGACCGTGAAGATATCCTTGTCGCCGCGTCCCGACATGCAGATGACCATCAGATGGTCTTTCGGCTTCTCGGGCGCGATCTTCATCGCATGAGCGAGCGCATGCGAGGGCTCGAGCGCCGGGATGATGCCTTCGAGCTGGCAGCACAATTGGAAGGCTTCGAGCGCTTCCTTGTCGGTCGCCGACACATAGGTGACGCGCTTCAAGTCGTTGAGCCAGGCATGCTCGGGGCCGATGCCGGGGTAATCGAGACCGGCCGAGATCGAATGCGCCTCGGTGATCTGGCCGTCGTCATCCATCAATATGTAGGTGCGGTTGCCATGCAATACGCCGGGCCTGCCGCCGGTGATCGAGGCGGCATGCTTGCCGGATGCCAAGCCGCTGCCCGCCGCTTCGACGCCATAGATCTCGACCCCCGTGTCGTCGAGGAAGGGATGGAACAGGCCCATGGCATTGGAGCCGCCGCCGATCGCCGCGACGAGCGATGAAGGCAGGCGGCCTTCGCGCTGAAGCATCTGCTTCTTCGTCTCATTACCGATGACGCATTGGAAGTCGCGGACCATTTCGGGATAGGGATGTGGTCCCGCCACCGTGCCGATGCAATAGAACGTGTCCTCGACATTGGCGACCCAGTCGCGCAAGGCCTCGTTGAGCGCATCCTTGAGCGTGCGCGAGCCGGAAAGGGCCGGCACCACTTCGGCGCCCAGGAGCTTCATGCGGAACACATTGGGCTTCTGCCGCTCGATATCGACCTCGCCCATATAGACGATGCATTTGAGGCCGAAGCGCGCGCAGGCGGTCGCCGTCGCGACGCCATGCTGGCCGGCCCCCGTCTCGGCGATGATGCGGGTCTTGCCCATGCGCCGCGCCAGCAGGATCTGGCCCATCACGTTGTTGATCTTATGCGCGCCGGTGTGGTTGAGCTCCTCGCGCTTGAAATAGATCTTGGCGCCGCCCAGATGCTCGGTCAGCCTCTCGGCGAAATAGAGCGGGCTCGGCCGTCCGACATAATGCTCCAGAAAGCCGTCGAGCTCGGCCTGGAAGGACGGGTCGGCCTTGGCTTCCTCATAGGCCTTCTCGAGGTCGAGGATGAGCGGCATGAGGGTTTCGGCGACGAAGCGGCCGCCATAGATGCCGAACAGTCCTTTTTCATCGGGACCAGTGCGATAGGAATTGGGCTGGATGACGTTCATGGGCTTTATCTAGCGAGCCGCCTTGGCCGCCGCAATGAATTCCCGGATCAAGGCTATATCTTTGATTCCAGGCGATTTTTCGACACCCGAGGACACGTCCACAATGGGCGCGCCGGTGACCCTGATCGCCTCGGCCACATTGCCGGGGTTGAGGCCGCCTGCGAGGAGAAAGCTCCGGGCGGCATTGCCCTGCCCGAGAAGCTTCCAGTCGAAGGCGATGCCGTTGCCGCCGGGCAGCGCGCCTTTCAGCGTTTCCGGCGCCTTGGCGTCATAGAGAATGAGGGCGGCTACCCCGTCAAATTCTCGGGCTTGCACGACATCCTCCAGGGTCTTGACCTTGATTGCCTTGATCACCGGCTTGCCGCTCCGCCTGCCGATCTCGGCGATGCGCTCGGGCGTTTCGCTGCCTTGCGCCTGGAAGAAATCGGGATCGACAACTCGCGCGATTTCATCGATCAGGCTGTCCTCGGCATCGACGATGAGGGTCACGATGCGGGCGCGGCCTCGGGCGAGCTTTGCCAGCTCCCCGGCCCTCGGCGGCGACACGTAGCGCGGGCTCTTGGGATAGAAGTTGAAGCCGATGAAATCGGCGCCGCCATCGAGGGCCGCCATCACGGTCTCGGGCGTCGACAGGCCACAGATTTTGACATCGACGGACATGGCCGGGGTTCTAGCACGGGGCGCCCGGCGGGAGTCAGGTTTATTGTACCCCACGGCGCGGCATTTGCCGGGCGCCGGGTGACGACCCGGCCGCCATCGCTATTCGGACTTCTTGATCACGCAAGTACTTCCACCACCTTGGCGGCACGAGCGCAACGCGGCCGCCTCGGCAGCTCCTTTCGATGGCGCACTCCATGCCGAGCCGCAACTTTGTGTCATGGAGGACGAAAACGCATTTGATACCGCAAAGGCCCTGTGCCTGGGCTTCTTCTCATATTGCCGCAGCAGCTTCTTGCATTCCTGGTTCCAGCTCGGAAGCGTCTGCGCCAGGCTTGGCTCGATGGGTAGCGCAACGAACAGGAGTCCGAGGCCCATGCCCAGTGCGGCGCCGGCCGCGCCTGATCGACTCAGATTTCGCCGTCGTGATGTCATGGATGATGCCCTTTTGTGCGTGGGATTTGTCGGCTCGCCTGGACAGGCCAGCGGCCGCCATGGCAAGCATGAACGCTAACACCAATAAAATTGGGCAAGTTTTGATAGGCCGTCTATGCTCGGGGAGATACCGGGATCAGGTCCTCAGGCCTGAAGCCCTCGGTGCATGATCCGGAACCATCCCCTCTCTTGGAGGGAAGATTACCTAAAGTCGAGTTCGTCGGATAGGGGGTCTCAGCCGCTGCCGCCGAAACCCTGTTCGGAGCGGACGCGATATAACGCCCAGCGAATACCAGGCAGCCTTCGATCACTCCTTACCTGTCCGCTTCCTGCCGCATGAGCGTTGCAGCAATCGCGCGCGCCGCTTGGGCGGGATCGGCCGCACCGGTGATAGGTCGGCCGATGACCAATATGTCGGCGCCGTCATCGAGCGCGGCGCGCGGTGTCGCAATGCGTTTCTGGTCCTGCACCTCCGCATCGGCGGGGCGGATGCCGGGAACGACGGTAAGGAAGTCGCGTGTCGTTGCCGCCTTGACTTCGCGCACATCCTGCGGGCTGCAGACGACGCCGGCGAGGCCCGCCGCGCGTGCGAGTTTCGCGAGCGCCGCGGCATGGTCGCGGCCGCTGCGATCGACGGCAAATCCCGCCTGGTGGATATCGGCGTCGGAAAGGCTGGTCAGGATGGTGACGGCGATGAGGAGCGAGCGGCCGTCGACCGCTTCCGCCGCCGCCCGAAGCATATCGGCACCGCCGGTCGCATGCACATTGATGATCGCCGGCCTTGGCTCGAGCCGCATCAGCGAGCGCAGGCCCGCGGCGACCGTATTGGGAATGTCGTGGAGCTTGAGGTCGAGGAAGATCGGCAAGCCTTCCTTGGCGACCGTCTCATAGCCCTCAGGGCCATTGGCATAGAAGAATTCCATGCCGAGCTTGGCATAGCCGACATGGGGCTTGAGGTCGCGGGCAAGTTCGGCGGCGCGCGCGACGTCGGGTGTGTCGAGGGCGACGCAAATCGGGTTCTGGATCATGGCCGGGCCCCTTACTCCGAAACGGGGGGAGGTGCAAATCGGGATGAACACAGGGCCCGTCGCGACGACGAAGTGCTCGGTGGGTCGTGCCTGCCTCTCACTCACGGATGGTCTGCGTCACCCATTCGAGCTTTTGCTTGGTCCGCATAAGAACATCGGGAAACACTTTCCGGACTTGCTTCTTGGACATGCCAGGCTTGATGGCCGGATCATAAAGCATGTTGGCGATATAGAGATCGAGTAGCGGTATCTGCGCAAAATAACTGGTGTCGCTCATCAACGTCTTTGTCGATGCACGGCTGTCATTGATCGGACCTAGTGCCTGTATGAATTCCTCAAAGGCGCATTCCGTGTGGTTCTGGCTGTTCGTCAAGGCGAACAGGATGGTGGAACGTCGAATGCGGGAGCTGCTGCCGTAGTAATCGAGAAACACCGTACAGGGCAGACCCTTCATGAATCTGAGCTGCTCTCGCGATATGTCCTTGCCCCAAATTTCCTTCGCTTTCTTCGCCATTGCATTGTTGTCGGCAACCAGAAAAATGCGAATATCGGCGTTACCCAGCTTGTCAGCGGCGCTCAGGGGGACTGCAGGCATGATGAAAGTCAGGCTTTCGAGCATCATCTCCAGGGGCGTTATCAGCGCCTTGCCGTCGCTCTGCACAAAATATTTGATCGGCCTGGTGTATTTGCGAACGGTCCCGGAACGCAGCTTGCCGACTGTCGGATCTTCCGATCCGAAGACGGTGTCGTAGAAAACCTCAGCGATTTCGGCGTCAGTCAGCTGCTGATATCTGACCAGATTCTTCAAGGCAGCTGCGCCAGCAACAGCTGGCGACCACAGCATCAGAAGCAATGCGAGCCCGACAACTCGGCCACAGCCGGCCATGGCAGCTAGTTTCATGCGCATTCCCGGGAAAATGACCGAGGCAGATCCTGGAAGCGACATGGTACCTGCCCGTGGGGCAACTGGCAATCTTGTCAGCGTCTCTGCCCGGATCGCATCGGCAAACCGAGAAGCCCTCAGCTCCTCGAATAAACCAAGGTCGCGGCGGCGAGGTCCTCGATCGCCGTGCCGCAGGACTTGAACAGCGTGATCTCATCGCTGTTGCGCCGGCCCGCCGTCTTCCCGCGGCAGAGGCCGAAGAGATCGCCCTGGATATTTTCCATGCGGAACTTGCCTTCCTGCGCGGCCTGGAGAAGGTCGCCCGCCTCGGCCTCGGCCCCTTCCCTCGTGTCGACATAGACCCGGGCCCTGGCGATGACCTCGCCGTCGGTCTCGCGCATTTGCGGCTTGAAGGCGCCGGCGAGATCGACATGGGTGCCGGGCTTGAGCCATTTTCCGCGCAGGATGGGTTCGCTCGAGGTCGTGGCGCAAGAGATGATGTCGGCCTCGCCCATGGCCTTTTCGAGATCCGTGACGATGCCGACCTTGAAACCGTCCTTGGCGAGCTCGGCCTTGAGGCCTTCCGCCTTGTGGGCTGAGCGGTTGTAGAGCAGCACCGTCCTGATCGGGCGCATGGCGGCATGGGCCCGCACGAAATGCGCAGCCAAAGCGCCGGTGCCGACCATCAGCATGGTCGAGGCGTCCTTGCGGGCGAGATAGTCGGCGGCAAGGGCGCTCGCCGCGGCGGTACGCCTTCGCGTGAGCTCGGTGCCGTCCATCATGGCGACGGTGGCGCCCGTGCGGTTGTCGATCAGGAGATAGCTGGCGGTGATCGTCGGCAGCCCCTGGGCCGGGTTGTCGCTCTTGAACACCACGGTCTTGAGGCCGGTGAAGTCCTTCGACCAGGCCGGCATCAACAACAGGATCGCCACGTCGGATGTCTGATGCTGGTGGCGCACCGGGGTTTCGATGTCGTCGCGGAAACCCTGGCGCAGGGCTTCGACGATGTCGCGATAGGGGGCGGCTTGGGCGAGTTCGGAGGCGGAGATGATCTTCATGATGTCTGGTTGGGTATGCTCAATCGGTCCTGCTGCTCGCGCCGCAAGCGCTGGGCTTCGTCCTGGGCGCGCTGCAGGTCGACGCGCGCCTCCTTGGTGGCGCGCCGCCATTTGCCCTGACCGAACCAGCAGGCGATCCAGCCGGCGATCATGCCGAAGAATATACCGATGAAGACCAGGGCCCAGAGCGGCATAAACATGGTGGCGAAGGGGCTGGTGCTCGAGAAGGGATCGAAGGAGATTTCGACCCACTGCCGGTTGGCCACGCAAAAGGCGATGACGATCACGGCGATCGGCAGCCCGATCGCCCAGTTGATGATTCGGCGAAAGGTCACGGCTCGCTGCGGTTGAGCTGCTCGCGCAATTCCTTGCCGGTCTTGAAGAAGGGCACGTGCTTAGGCTCGACCGTCACCGGGTCGCCGGTGCGCGGATTGCGGCCCTGGCGGCCCTGGCGCGATTTCACCGAAAAGGCGCCAAAACCACGCAATTCCACCCGGTCGCCGCTCTTCATCGCGCTGATGATCTGGTCGAAGATCGTATTGATGATGCGCTCCACATCCCGGTGGTAGAGATGAGGGTTCTTCTCGGCGATCTTCTGGATCAGTTCCGATTTGATCATTTTAGGCCCCGCTCGCCTGACTTTACTGCAGCGAAGGGTGCCAAACCGAGAGGAGACCGTCAAGTTTCTGCAATTTCGCCTGTTCGGCGAGGTCGGGCAGGCCCAGCGCCTTGAGGGCGCCGGAGGTGATTTTGAGGCCAAGGCCCAAAAGCCCGTCATCCTCGCTCTCGGCCTTCCAGTCCGTGACCGCGATGTCGTCGGAAAGCTTCTTTTCCTTCTTTATCCAGTCGACCGCCTTGTCCTCGCCGCCCAGCTCGTCGATGAGCTTCTCGGCCACCGCCTGCCGGCCGGTATAGACGCGCCCGTCCGACAGGACCTTCACCTTGTCGATGGGCAGCTTGCGCCGCTCGGCGACCAGGCCGGTGAACCAGGCGAAGCTGTCCTGGACCATCTGGTTGGACACTTCGCGGGCCTTCTCGGAGAGCGGCTTGAAGGGCGAGGGCTCGGCCTTGAGGTCGCCCGACTTGATTTCCTGCATGTGGACGCCGATCGTCTCGAGCAGTTTCGAGACTTCGGCCCATTGGAAGATGACGCCGATGGAGCCGGTGATGGTGTTGCCGCGCGCGACGATATGGTCGGCGGCAATGGCGGTGATATAGCCGCCCGAGGCTGCGACCGTATCCATCACCGCGGCGACCGGCTTGTCCTTGGCGATCTTGCGCACCGCTTCATAGATGGCTTCGGAGCCCGCGGTGGTGCCGCCGGGGCTGTCGATGCGCAGGATCAGGCCCTTCACATGATCGGCCTTGGCGATCTCCTCTAGGAGGTCGAGGGTCTTCTGATCGCCGGTGATGAGCCCTGAGATCTTCACGCGCGCGATGTGATCGCTTTGCTTGCTGAGATCGAAGCCGCCGAAAGCGGCGGCGAGCGCCAGGAGCCCGCCGATGAACAGGAGGACGGAGACCACACGCCAGAAGGTGAGACGGCGCTTGAGCCGCCGGCGGTCGATGATGAGTTCAGCTTCGCTCGCCATTGCGCGGGGGTTCCTTACATGATCCGGGATTGCGGTTTTAAGGCCGGCCGGAGGTGCAAATTAAGGCATCGGGAAGGGATGCCCGATTTGGCGTTAGAGCAAATCCCGCCAAAGTTGCAGACTTTGGCGATAAGGATTTGCTCCCACATAATAATTTGGCGCGAATCCTTTTCGGCGAAGTGATTCCACTTCGCCGGGATGCGCGCCAGGAAGAAGAGGCCGGGCGTCGCCGCCCGGCCTTAGGTTTTAGTTCTTGGACTCGGCGTCCTTCTTCGCCTTGTTGAGCGCGGCGCCGAGAATGTCGCCGAGCGAGGCGCCCGAGTCGGACGAGCCATATTGCGCCACCGCCGCCTTCTCGTCGGCGATTTCGAGCGCCTTGATCGAGACGGTGATGCGGCGCGCCTTCGAGTCGATCTGAGTGACCTTGGCATCGACCTTCTCGCCCACAGCGAAGCGCTCGGGGCGCTGCTCGGAGCGGTCACGCGCCAGATCGGCGCGCTTGATGAAGGCGGTCATCTCGGAGCCGGCGATCTTCACATTGAGGCCGTGCTCCTCGACACCGACGACTTCGCACGTGACCGTGTCGCCCTTCTTGACGCCGGCCAGGCTCTCCATCGGATCGCCGCCCACCTGCTTGATGCCGAGCGAGATGCGCTCCTTCTCGATGTCGACATCGAGAACCTGGGCGCGCACATGGTCGCCCTTCTTGTAGTCCTTGATCGCATCCTCGCCGGAACGCTTCCAGTCGAGATCGGAGAGATGCACCATGCCGTCGACATCGCCGTCGAGGCCGACGAACAGGCCGAATTCGGTGATGTTCTTGATCTCGCCTTCGACGAGGGAGCCGGTCGGATGCTTCTCGGAGAAGCTCTCCCACGGATTCTGCTGGACCTGCTTGAGGCCGAGCGAGATGCGCCGCTTGGAGGGATCGACTTCCAGCACCTGCACCTGGATCTCTTCCGAGGTCGAGAGGATCTTGCCCGGATGCACGTTCTTCTTGGTCCAGCTCATTTCCGAGACGTGGACCAGGCCTTCGATGCCGTCCTCGAGCTCGACGAACGCACCATAATCGGTGATGTTGGTGACGCGGCCCTTGACCTTGGCGCCGATCGGATATTTCGCCGCCACACCTTCCCACGGATCCTTGTCGAGCTGCTTCATGCCGAGCGAGATGCGCTGGGTCTCGGGATTGATGCGGATGATCTGCACCTTGACCGTCTGGCCGACCGAGAGCACGTCGGAAGGATGATTGACGCGCTTCCAGGCGATATCGGTCACATGGAGCAGGCCGTCGATGCCGCCGAGGTCGACGAACGCACCGTAATCGGTGATGTTCTTGACCACGCCGTCGACCACCTGGCCCTCGGTGAGGTTCTGGACGAGCTCCGAGCGCTGCTCGGCGCGGGTCTCTTCCATGATGGCGCGGCGCGACACGACGATATTGCCGCGGCGACGGTCCATCTTGAGGATCTGGAAGGGCTGCGTCACGTTCATGAGCGCGCCGACATCGCGGATCGGACGGATATCGACCTGGCTGCCGGGCAGGAAGGCCACCGCACCGCCGAGATCGACGGTGAAGCCGCCCTTGACGCGGCCGAAGATCACGCCGTCGACGCGTTCGTTGTTGGCCGAGGACTGTTCGAGGCGGGCCCAGGCTTCCTCGCGGCGCGCCTTGTCGCGCGACAGCACGGCTTCACCGAGCGCATTCTCGATGCGCTCGAGATAGACCTCGACGTCATCGCCGGGCTTGAGGGCGACGTCCTTGCCGGGCTGGGAGAATTCCTTGAGGGCGATGCGGCCTTCGGTCTTGAGGCCGACATCGATGATGGCGAAGTCGTTCTCGACCGCGACGACGCGGCCCTTGACGACCGAGCCTTCGGCCGAGGTCGAGGTGCCGAAGGATTCGGCGAGCAGGGCTTCGAAGTCGGCGCGGGTCGGATTGAGTGTATCGGCAGTTTTTGCCATGAGGGTCAGGTTTCCTAACATATCGAGGCTGGCCCACGGTAATATCCGCAGGACCTCCCGCCGGGCGCCGTCACCAAAATAGGTGCCGGGCGGGCAAACCACGTCATTTCCGGCACATCACGGCCACACCAGGCTTGAACTCGAGATGATCCGGAAACAGGTAGGGGCGCCTGAGGCTGGACCTAACGCACCCCAATGAACGCGCCCGTCAAAGGCGGGCGGCCTGGACGGCGGGTCTATAGCGAAAGGAAAGGCCCGGGGCAAGAATTCAAAGCAGATCAGATGAGACGCACCCTCACCAGGGCTTGAAAGAGTCTGAGGAATGTTATATTTATATATAATAAATGGAGATGCTTATGCATATGACCAATCTCCGCAAGGTTGGTGGTTCCATCATGCTGGCCGTGCCCCCCGCTTTGCTTGATCTCCTTCAGCTGAGCGCCGGAGCCAAGGTTGGCATAGCTGTTGAAAAGGGCCGGCTGGTCGTCGAGCCACAAGCACGGCCGCGCTACACCCTTGCCGAACTGCTGGCCCAATGTGACTCCTCGGCCAAGCGTCCGGAAGAGGATCGCGAATGGCTCGAAAGCAAGCCGGTTGGTGATGAGCTTTTGTGATGGAGCGTGGCGACATCTATCTGGCCTCGCTCGATCCGACTTCAGGCCATGAACAACAAGGCAAGCGCCCGGTGCTCATCATCTCGCCGGGCGCTTTCAATCGAGTGACGAAAGTCCCCGTGGTGCTGCCGATCACCGGCGGAGGGAATTTTGCGCGCATGGCGGGGTTCGCCGTATCACTGATGGGCGCCGGAACCAGCACGACGGGCGTCGTGCGCTGCGATCAGCCGCGTGCGCTTGATCTTGGGGCGCGCCACGGGCGCAAGCTGGAAAGCGTGCCGCAGGCGATTGTCGATGAAGTGCTGGCGAAGCTCGCGACGATCTTGGAGTGAAGGAGATCACACGTCGAGATTGGCGACCGACAGCGCGTTCTCGCGGATGAAGTCGCGGCGGGGCTCGACCACATCGCCCATGAGCTTGGTGAAGATGTCGTCGGCCTCGTCGAGCTCGCTCACCCGCACGCGCAGCAGCGAGCGCACATTGGAGTCGAGCGTCGTCTCCCACAATTGCTCGGGATTCATTTCGCCCAAGCCCTTGTAGCGCTGCATCGTGATGCCCTTGCGGCCCGCGGCGAAGACGGCTTCGAGCAGGTCGATCGGACCATGGATGGTCTTCTCGGCATCCTTGCGGCGTAATTTGGCGGGCCGCGCATAGACTTCCTGCAGATGCGCCGCCTTCTTGTCGAGGCGTATCGCATCGGCCGAGCCGATGAGCTTGGCATCGATGGTCCAGCTTTCCTTCACGCCCCTCACCTCGCGGGCGAAGACGAGGCCGCCATCGGTCGAGGGCGAGCCGGTCCAGCCGCGCTCGGTCTCTTCCGCGATGGCATCGAGCCGTCTGGCGATATAGCCTGCGGCTGCGGTCGCATTCTCGATATTGGAGAGCACTTCCGGATTGAGGACACCGGCGATCGCCGCCTGCTCGATGACGGTGCGCGAATAGCGCGAATGGAGGCCATCGAGTGCTGCCCTGACCGAGAGCGCCTCCTCGACGATCTCGCGCAGATCGGCGCCGGCGCGCTCCGCACCCGAGGCGAGCGCCAAGCTCGAGCCCTCGAGCCCGGTATCGATGAGATAGTTCTCGAGCGCCTTGCCGTCCTTGAGATATTGCTCGGAAGAGCCGCGCTTCACCTTGTAGAGCGGCGGCTGGGCGATGAAGAGATGGCCGCGCTCGATGATCTCCGGCATCTGCCGGTAGAAGAAGGTGAGCAGCAGCGTGCGGATATGGGCGCCGTCGACATCGGCGTCCGTCATGATGATGATCTTGTGGTATCTGAGCTTGTCGGGGTTGAATTCCTCGCGCCCGATGCCGGTGCCCAAGGCGGTGATGAGCGTGCCGATCTCGGCCGAGGACAGCATCTTGTCGAAGCGCGCGCGCTCGACATTGAGGATCTTGCCGCGCAACGGCAGCACCGCCTGGTTCTCGCGGTTCCGCGCCTGCTTGGCCGAGCCTCCGGCCGAGTCGCCCTCGACGATGAACAGTTCCGACTTGGCGGGATCGCGCTCCTGGCAGTCGGCGAGCTTGCCGGGCAGCGATGAGATATCGAGCGCACCCTTGCGCCTTGTGAGCTCGCGCGCCTTGCGCGCTGCTTCACGCGCGGCCGCAGCCTCGACCACCTTGCCGACGATCTGGCGCGCATCCTGCGGATGCTCCTCGAACCAGGCGGCGAGCTCTTCGCCGATCAGGCTCTCCACCACCGGGCGAACTTCCGAGGAGACGAGCTTGTCCTTCGTCTGGGACGAGAATTTGGGGTCGGGCACCTTGACCGAGAGCACGCAAGTGAGGCCCTCGCGCGCATCATCGCCGGTGAGCGCCACCTTCTCCTTCTTGGCGAGGCCGCTCGAGGCGGCATAGTTGTTGATGACGCGGGTGAGGGCGCCGCGGAAGCCCGCGAGATGGGTGCCGCCGTCCCGCTGCGGGATGTTGTTGGTGAAGCACAGCACGTTCTCGTGGTAGCTGTCGTTCCACCACAGGGCGCATTCGACGGTGATGCCGTCCTTCTCGCCCTTCATCATGATCGGCTCCGAGACGAGCGCCTGCTTGGTGCGGTCGAGATAGCGCACGAAGGCCTGGATGCCGCCCTCATAGAAGAGCTCGACTTCCTTGGGCTCGACGCCGCGCCGGTCGGTAAGCACGATGCGCACGCCGGAATTGAGGAAGGCCAGCTCGCGCAGGCGATGCTCGATCGTCGCATAGTCGAATTCGGTCTTGGTGAAGATCTCGGGCGAGGGCAGGAAGGTCACTTCCGTGCCGCGCTTGTCATGGCTGTCGCGCACCACCGCGAGCGGCGCATCGGCGACGCCGTTGGTGAAGCTCATGGCGTGTTCCTTGCCGCCGCGCCAGATGCGCAATTTGAGCGAGATCGAGAGCGCATTGACGACCGAGACGCCGACGCCATGCAGGCCGCCCGACACCTTGTAGGAATTCTGGTCGAATTTGCCGCCGGCATGGAGCTGGGTCATGATGACCTCGGCCGCCGAGACGCCTTCGCTCGGATGGATGTCGGTCGGGATGCCGCGGCCATTGTCGAAGACGGTGCAGGAGCCATCGGCATTGAGGGTGACGGTCGCGCGGTCGCAATAGCCTGCCAAGGCCTCGTCGATGGCATTGTCCACCACCTCATAGATCATGTGATGGAGGCCCGATCCGTCATCGGTGTCGCCAATATACATGCCCGGGCGCTTGCGCACCGCATCAAGGCCCTTGAGGACTTTGATGGACTCGGCGCCGTAATCCTCGGCCTGTTTCTTGATCGGATCAGCCATTACTGCCTCGTTACGATTCCACCCTCCACATGGAGGAAATCAGCCGTCTTGCCAAGCCCGTTGAACAGCTCTCTGTCGGTGCCGGTCATGAAGCTCTGGGCGCCGAGTTGGCGTAGCGTTTCGAACAGTCCGGACCGCCTTTTGACGTCAAGATGGGCCGCAACTTCGTCAAGAAGAAGGACCGGAGCGGCGCCCGATTCCTCGGCGACGGAAGACGCCTGCGCCAGGATGAGCCCGATGAGAAGCGCTTTCTGCTCGCCGGTCGAGCACAGCGCCGCGGCCATGGATTTGGGCTCGTGGGTCACCAGAAGATCGCTCCTGTGCGGGCCATTGAGCGTGCGTCCCGCCGCCTTGTCCTGGCCTCGCGATTCGGCGAGGAGTTTACGATATTCATCCTCCGCCTGCACCGCCGGCATGGTCTTGAGGCGATCCTCGAGATCGCCTTGAAGGCCTAAGGTGCTGGCGGGAAAAGCGCTCCCTTTAAGTAGGAATTTTATGTGGTTTTGCAAGGCCTGGACGGCATGGAGACGGGCCGCCGCGATGGCCGCCGCGGCCTCCGCCATCTGCGCCTCGAGGCCTGAGAGCCAGGTCAAGTCGGGACGCTGATCCTCGAGCAGGAGGTTGCGCTCGCGCATGAGCTTCTCGAAGACGAGCACGCGCGAGGCATGCTCGGGGTCGTTGGCGGTGACCAGCCGGTCGAGAAAGCGGCGCCGGTCGGAAGCGGGCCCGGCGAACAGCCGGTCCATCGCCGGGGTGAGCCAGATGACCCGCAAATGATGGGCAAGGATGCCGGGACTCTTTTGCGGGATGCCGTTGATGACCACGTGCCGTGTCTGGCTCTGAGCCTCGCCTTCGGGCGTCCATTGGGTGCCGAGCCGGGTCTCACCCTCGGGCGAAGAGACATGGGCGGCGATGGCCCAGCCACGGTTGCCGCCCTGGCGGGCCAGGTCCTCGAAGAGCGCCCCCCTGAGACCACGGCCGGCCGCCAGAAGCGAGATGGCCTCGATGAGATTGGTCTTGCCGGCGCCATTGGGACCGGTAAGCGCGACCAGGCCGGAACCCGGGTCGAGCCTGAGGGACGCGTAATTGCGGAAGTCGGTGAGCGTCAGCCGGGTCAGGATGAAGGCGGAGGGCATCGCCCCTCCTTACCCCCGTCCAGCACCTGCGGGGAGGGGGTAAATGCCTCACACCCGCATGGGCATCAGCACATAGAGCGCCTGGTCGTCGGAAGGATCGAGAACGATGGTGGGCGAGCCCGCATCGGCGAGCTGGAACCTCGCCGTGTCGCTCTTGATCTGGGAGGCGATGTCGAGGAGGTAGCGCGAATTGAAGCCGATATCGATGGGCTCCGCTTCATAGGTGGCGGCGATCTCCTCTTCCGCCGAGCCCGAATCGGGATTGTTGACGGTGAGCACCACGCGCCCGTCGCCGACATTGAGCTTCACCGCGCGGCCCTTCTCGAAGGAAATCGTCGACACCCGGTCGACGGCCGAGGAGAACAGCTTGGTGTCGACATCGAGCGTCTTGTCGTTGTTGCGCGGGATGACCCGCTCATAATCGGGGAAGGTGCCGTCGATCAGCTTGGAAGTCAAAGTGAGGCCGTTGAAGGAGAAGCGGATCTTGGAGGCGGAGAGCGCCACCTCGATCTCGCCTTCGTCGCTCTCGATGAGCTTGACGAGCTCGAGCACGGTCTTGCGCGGCACGATGATGCCGGGCATGCCCTTGGCGCCCGACGGCAGCGCCACTTGCGCCCGGGCCAGGCGGTGGCCGTCGGTGGCGACGGCGCGCAGCATCTTGCCGGTGGTGACTTCGTGCAGATAGATGCCGTTCAGATAATAGCGGGTCTCTTCGGTCGAGATGGCAAAGCGCGTCTTCTCGACCAGCCCCTTGAGATCGGCCGCCGCCAGGGTGAAGCGGTTGGAGAGCTCGCCGGCATTGAGATCGGGAAAATCCTCGGGCGGCAGCGCCTGGAGCGCGAAACGCGAGCGGCCGGCCTTGATGCCGACGCGGCCGGGATCCGGCCCCTGGTCGAGCTCGAGCTGGGCTCCGTCGGGAAGCTTGCGCACGATGTCATAGAGCATATGGGCGGCGACCGTCACGGCCCCGTCCTGGGCCACCTCGGCCGCGACCGTCTCGATGATCTCGATATCGAGATCGGTGGCGGTGAGCTTGACGCTGTCGCCTTTCGCCTGGACCAGCACGTTGGACAGGATCGGGATGGTGTTGCGCCGTTCGACCACGCTCTGCACATGGTTGAGGGCCTTGAGAAAGGCCGATCTTTCGATAGTCACCCGCATATTCTTGGAATCCTGTCTAGCCTGGGCCGGAAACATTAGGCCCGGCGTGCCAGACTTGTCTATTGCTGTTCGATGAGCCGGATCAATAGGGCGACTTCGCGGGCCAGCCGGTCGTCGCTCTTCATCAGCTCTTCGATCTTGCGCACCGCATGCAGGACCGTACTATGATCACGACCGCCGAACCGGCGCCCGATTTCGGGCAAAGAGCGCGGGGTCAGCTTCTTGGCGAGATACATGCCGACCTGGCGCGGCACCACCACGGACCGGGCCCGGCGCGGCGACAGGAGGTCGGCACGGGCCACATTGTAGTGGCGGCCGATCACTTTCAGGATGTCGTCGATGCGCACCCGGCATTGATCGGGATTGGCCGACATGTCGCGCAGAACCATGGCGGCGAGATCGACCGAGAGCGGCGCATGCGAGAATTGCTGATGCGCGATGACCCGGTTGAGGGCGCCTTCGAGCTCGCGGCCGCCGCCCTGCACCTTGTTGGCGATGAATTCGACGACGTCGGGATCGACACGGATTTGCGGATCGCGCGCCGCCACCTCGGCGAGGCGGCGGGCCAGGATCTCGCGCCTCAGATCGAGCTCGGGCAGCTCGATGTCGACCACGAGGCCGCCCATGAGCCTGGAGCGCATGCGCTGGTCGATGGCGTCGAGCTGGGCCGGGGGCGCGTCGGCGGCGATCACGATCTGGCGCTTGGCGTCCACCAGCGAGTTGAAGGTGTGGTAGAATTCCTGCGTCATCGACTTGCCTTGCAGGAACTGGAAGTCGTCGATGAGCAATACGTCGATCGACTGGAAGAAGTCCTTGAAGCCGATCGTGTCGCGCGACCTGAGTGCCCCGATGAAATGATACATGAAGCGCTCGGCGGTAATGAACAGCACCTTGCGTTCGGGATGGCGCTCGCGCACCCGCCAGGCGATGGCGTTGAGCAGATGCGTCTTGCCAAGGCCGGCGGCCGAATGGATGAACAGCGGATTGAAGCTCACCGGGAGGCCCGGCTGCGATTCCGAGATGCGCTGTGCGGCGGCATGCGCGAGACGGTTCGAGCCGCCGGTGATGAAGCTGTGGAAGGTCTGGCTCGGATCGAGCGGCGATCCGCGCTCGGTGGCGGGCTGCTGCCCCAGTGTTATGGTGGGCTGCACCGTTGTGCGGGCCGACGGCTCGGTCTGGTCCTCGCGCACGATGCGCCGCTCGGCGACATCCTGCGGGCGCTGCGGCACGCCCCTGGTGCGGACTTTGACATGGACATTGTCGAGATGGCCGAGCTCGGCTTCGCTCGCTTTCAGAAGTTTCTGCGCGTAATGCGTCTCGATCCAGTTTCTGAGGAAACGGGTGGGGACGGAGACGGCCAGCCGGCCATCGGTGCATTCCTCAGGCTCCATCCGTGCAAACCAGCTTGTATAGAGATCATCGCCCAGCTCGGCCTTGAGCCTTTGCGCGATCCTGTTCCAGCTCTGCTTGAGCTCGATCCCTGCCGCATCTGTCATCACACCTAAACCCCTTTAGTTTCTTGTACTCAAGCGATTAGCCGCGCTTTCGGCACGCAACTTCCCATCTTGCGGATCCACTGATCCGCAAGCAAAACTCCTTTCCGGTTCGATCGAACCTAAGGCGAACTAAATTTAGAAAACCTGGTCACTTTGTAGCCCCGGTTGTGACCTCTACTGACTTACCCATCTTGCCGTGACGCAGCCCCTCAGGCAGCGCCCAAAGACCATAGCCACAAGCCCGGTCCCGTTACAACCGAAGTGGGGCGATCATCCGTGTGCGGAATTCAGAATCGGCTTCGCGCCGATTGACTCTCACGTCACAACATTCGGCGTCAAGTCGTTGACTCGCATGTAAGATTCAATCGCGGGGCCTGGCTGAGTGCGCAAAAACCACAGTCATCACAATATTTAGATTCCTCGCTTTGGGCCCGAGGGTTTTTGCCGGCCTTTGCCCAATCGCCTTATCGCACTCCGCTAACGCAATGAAAAATAATGAAAATCCTTGCGCCTAACCGTCAGCGGGCTGAACAAGAAAAACGGCGCGCCGGGGATATCCTGGCGCGCCGTCTGTGGATGACCGGAAACCCGGCTGTATTTTGAAACGATTTCAGAATGTTACTTGATAGCCTTCACGCGCTTCGACAACCGCGACACCTTGCGTGACGCCGCGTTCTTGTGGACGACGCCCTTTTGCGCGCCGCGCATCAGTTCGGGCTCGGCAGCCTTGAGAGCAGCTTCCGCGGCAGTCTTGTTGCCGGAAGCGATCGCTTCCTCGACCTTGCGCACCGACGAGCGCACCCGGCTCACGCGGTTCTTGTTGATGACGGCGCGGCGAGCCGAAACGCGTGTCGCCTTTTTCGCCGAACTGGTGTTCGCCATGAATCACATCCTGAAAGTTGAAACCGGTCGATATCGGTTCCATGCAAAAATGCCGCCGCTCGATGTTGAGCATGCGGCCCATGTCCCCTTATCGGTTGGCGGGCTTATAGTCGCCTGAGCCCGCGCCGTCAATTGCCGCCTCGTGCCGCCGCGAGCGCCCCGGCGAAAGCGGATTTGAGAGCGGGATCGCTCTGCGCCGCCGCCATCCCTTGCAGCCGCTGCAGGATAGACTGGTTCTCCTCAGGATCGAGCTTCGTGCGGATGACTGGATAATGCCGCCCGAGCGCGGCACTCAGGGCCAGAAGCTGGTCGGTGGTGAAGAGCGGCCCTTCCGCCAGCGTGTCGAGGGTGCCGGCGAGGGCGGTGGCGATGGCGCTCGAGCAGCGAATTTTCTCGGCCTCATCCTGCATGTCGAGCGTGGCCAGGCGGTCGATCAGATAGAGCCGGAAGATCTGGATCGCGACAAGCTCGCCTTGCACGTCATCGCCAAGGGCGACAGCATAGCCATAGCGGCCGCGGAATTCCCCGGTCGCCGAGAGGATGATGAGGATATCCCGGCGCTTCTCCGCCTGGCTCAGCGAGGCGGCCATCACGGCCTCGATATTGCCGCGGTCGATGAGCCGGTCGAAGAACATCCCGGTCTTCGGATTGCCCTGGCGCGGCAGGGTGATGACGCCATTCTGCACGGCGAAGATCGCCTCGACGTAATCCCCGGACGACCAGGGGCCGCTCACCGGGAGCCTTTGCGGATTGGCGAAAGCGGGCGCCCCGGCGAGGCCAGCGAGGACCAGCACGGCGGCCAGGCTTTGTCGCGGCAGAAGCTTCATGTCCGCTCTCCGGTTATCTTGGGGTAATCTAGCGCATTTGCTGGCGCGGCGCATCTCTTGCCGTTGATCGCAGCGACGAGCGTGCTATAGGCACCCGATCCCCTGGCCATCCCCAGTTCGACAGCGAGCGAAGCGAAACTTTGCCCGCCGCGGGACGGCCGCCGCTCACCTCTCAAGAGCCGACCATGCACAGTGACCTCGCGGACATATCGATCGGCATCGATTTCGGCACGACCAATACCGTCATCGCCCTTGCCGGTCCCGAAGGCGAGGCCGAGGCGATCCGGTTCACCCAGGGCGGCGTCGTCCATCGCACCTATAATTCGGCCCTGTGCTTCTGGGAGGAGCACCAGGGCGAGAGCGCGCAGCTGCGCATGGAAGGCGGTCCCTGGGCCGTCGAGCAATTCATCGAGGGCACGGCGGCACATCGCTTCATCCAGTCCTTCAAGACCTTCGCGGCCAGTCCCTCCTTCGTGAAGACGCGCATCTTCCGCCAGAATTTCCGCTTCGAGGACCTGCTCTCGGCCTTCCTGCGCAGCCTCTTGCGCCATGCCGATCGGGCTTTCTCGTTCTCAGGCCGCCCACGGATCGTGATCGGCCGGCCGGTGCGCTTCGCCGGCGCCAGCCCCGACGAGGCCCTGGCGATGCGGCGCTACCGCCAAGCTTTCGGACGGCTCGGCGTCGATCACGGCCATTATGTCTATGAGCCGGTCGGCGCCGCCTTCTTCTATGCCCGCCAGCTGCGTCAGGATGCGACGATCCTGGTCGCCGATTTCGGCGGCGGCACCAGCGATTTCTCGGTCATGCGCTTCGAGCGCCGGCAAGGACGCATGGAAGCCCGTCCCTTGGGCCATAGCGGCATCGGCATCGCCGGCGATGCTTTCGATTACCGCATCATCGACAATGTCGTCTCGCCGCGCCTCGGCAAGGGGGCCAGCTACCGCTCCTTCGACAAGACGCTCACCATTCCCAATGGCTATTACGCCAATTTCGCGCGCTGGAACCTGCTCGCGATGATGAAGACGAATGGCGATCTGAAGGAGCTCGTCGAATTGCAGCGCGCCGCCATCGATCCCGAACCTTTGGCCAAGCTCATCGACATCATCGAGAACGACCTGGGCTTTGCCCTTTATCGCGCCGTCGGCGCCGCCAAGATGGCGCTGTCATCGGCCGAGAGTGCTGAATTCAGTTTTGCGGCGGGCAAACTCGCGCTGAGCGAGACGATCACCCGTGCCGAATTCGAAGGCTGGATCGGCGATGACGTAGAGCGCATCGCCCAGACGGTGGACCAGGCGCTCGAGGCAGCGGCGCTTGGCGCCCATGAGATCGACAAGGTGTTCCTGACCGGCGGATCGTCCTTCATACCGGCGATCTGGCGGATCTTCGGCGAGCGCTTCGGCTTGGCGAAACTGACCACCGGCGACCAGTTCGAATCGATCGCCTATGGCCTGGCCCTGATCGGGCGCGCGCAGGATCCGGGAGCTTGGGCCGCGTCCGGCTGATCGGGCGAGGTTTCAGCGGTTCTTGAATTGGGCTTTACGCTTCTCGACGAAGGCCGCCATGCCCTCCTTCTGGTCCTCGGTCGCGAACATCGCATGGAACAGGCGGCGCTCGACGCGCACACCTTCGGCGAGCGTCGTCTCGAAGGCGCGGTTCACCGATTCCTTGGCCATCATCGCGATGGGCTGCGAGAAGGAGGCGATCTTCTTCGCCGCCGCAAGGGCTTCATCGACGAGCTTGTCGGCCGGCACGACGCGTGCCACGAGGCCCGAGCGCTCGGCTTCGGCCGCATCCATCATGCGCCCGGTCAAGATGAGGTCCATCGCCTTCGCCTTGCCGATATAGCGCGGGAGGCGCTGCGTGCCGCCGGCACCCGGCATGACGCCCAACTGGATCTCGGGCTGGCCGAATTTCGCCGTGTCGGCCGCGATGATGAAATCGCACATGAGAGCGATCTCGCAGCCCCCGCCAAGGGCAAAGCCCGCGACCGCGGCGATGACGGGCTTGCGCTGATGCGCCACCCGATCCCAGCTCGCGAGGAAATCGCCGAGATAGGCTTCCATATAGGACTTGGCAGCCATTTCCTTGATGTCGGCGCCGGCGGCGAAGGCTTTCTCGCTGCCGGTGAGGACGACGGCGCCGATCTTGGGATCCTGGTCGAAGTCGTTGAGTGCCTGGCCGAGCTCCTTGATCAGCGCGGCATTGAGCGCGTTGAGGGCCTGCGGCCGGTTGAGCCGGATGAGGCCCACGCCGTCATGGGTTTCGACAAGGATGTTCTCATAGGTCATGGCTTCTCTCTCGCTGATCCCGTTTTGAGGGCGACAGATAGGCTATTTCTGGCACTTGGGACAATAGAAGGTCGAGCGGCCCCCCTGCACGATGCGCTTGATGGTGCCGCCGCATTGACGCCTGCGGCACTTCTCGCCTTCGCGGTCATAGACGGCGAAGACCTGCTGGAACGACCCCGCATCGCCCGTCGGCTGGACGAAGTCACGCAAGGTCGACCCGCCGGCGGCGATCGCCTCCAAGAGCACGGCGCGGATATGGCGCACCAGCTCCTCGAGCCGCGGATCATACGAGGTCTTCTTGACCAGGCTCCCTGCTTTGCGCTTGGGCGACAGACGTGCGCGCCAAAGCGCCTCGCAGACATAGATATTGCCGAGGCCGGCGATGAGCCGCTGGTCGAGGAGGGCGGCCTTGAGCGGCGCTTTCTTGGCCCGGAAGGCTTGCGCGAGATAGGCGGCGTCGAATTCATTGCCCAAGGGTTCGACGCCGATTTGGGCGAGGAGCTTGTGGCTGTCGAGCCCGGTTTCGCCGACGAGGTCCATGAGGCCGAAGCGGCGCGGATCGGTATAGATGACGCGCAGGCCATCCTCGCGGGTGAAGACGACGTGATCATGCGGGCCTGAGCCGCCGTCGGGTGCTGAACTCTCCTCGTAGAATTCGCCGAGCCCGGTCATGCGGCCCTTGGCGTCGATGACGGTGAAGCGGCCCGACATGCCGAGATGGAGGATCAGGACCTCGCCGCCCTCGAGGAAAGCGAGGATGTATTTCGCCCGCCGCTTGAGGCGCAGCACGATGCGGCCCTCGACGCGCTTGGCGAAGTCGGGCGGGAAGGGAAAGCGCAGATCGCCGCGGGCGAGCCTGACCTTGTGGATGCGCCGCCCGGTAAGCACGGCCTCGAGGCCGCGCATCACGGTTTCGACTTCGGGGAGTTCCGGCATGGGATGGTGTTAGACCAATTTGACGCTAAGGATAAGGATTATGCTTAAGAGCCCCAAGTGACGGAAGGTGTCAGTAGGGTAGGCGTCAGGGCGCCATGGCATTCGGGGCCGTCCTGTTCTATGGTCCGCCGCCATGACAGACACGCCTGAAGAAACGGCACCTTTCGGCTTTCGCACCGTCGCGGAAGCGGAGAAACAGGGCCTCGTGAACGAGGTCTTTTCCAAGGTCGCCTTGCGCTACGACCAGATGAACGACCTGATGTCTGGGGGCCTGCACCGCCTGTGGAAGGACGATTTCGTCACCTTGCTGTCGCCGCCCCGGGGCCCGCGCGACTTCCAGGTCATCGACGTGGCGGGCGGCACCGGCGACATCGCCTTCCGCATCGCCCGCGCCGGAGGGTTAGGCACGCATATCACCATTGCCGACATCTCGCCCGAGATGGTGGCGGAAGGGGCGAAGCGCGCGGGCGCCGAAGGGCTCACCGGGCAATGCCATTTCACCGTCGGCAACGCCGAAAGCCTGGCCTTCCCCGACAAGAGCTTCGATGCCTATACGATCGCCTTCGGCATCAGGAACGTCACCCATATCGACCGTGCCTTGCAAGAGGCCTATCGGGTGCTGAAGCCCGGCGGCAAATTCCAGTGCCTCGAATTCTCCCATGTCGACGTGCCGGGCCTTGCCGCCATCTACGACGCCTATTCCTTCACCACCATTCCGGCGATCGGCAAGGTGGTGACGGGCGATGGTGCCCCCTATCGCTATCTCGTCGAAAGCATCCGCACCTTCCCGGAGCCTGAGAAATTCGAAACGATGATCGCCGCGGCGGGCTTCGGCCATGTCGGCCATAGGAGCCTCTCGGGCTCAATCGTCGCCATCCATTGGGGCTGGCGCATCTGATGGGATTTTTCGGTCACGTCTTCCGCCTCGCCCGCGTCGGCTGGGTGCTGGCACGCCATGACGCCTTTCCGCCGCCCGAGGACACGGCAGCGCTGCCATGGTCGGCGCGCTGCGGCCTGCATCTGGCGAAGCTGGTGGCGACCAAATCGCATGGCAATGGCAAATTGAGCGGCGCTCTGGCCGAGCTCGGCCCGAGCTATGTGAAGCTCGGCCAGTTCCTGGCGACCAGGCCCGATATCGTGGGTCCGGCGCGCGCCGAGGAATTGCGCAAGCTCCAGGACCGCCTGCCGCCTTTCGACTTGGGCGTGGCGCGCCAGATGATCAGGCTCAATCTCGGCCGCGGCGCGGACGAGATCTTCGCGTCTTTCAGCCCGCCGGTGGCCGCGGCCTCGATCGCCCAGGTGCATCGCGCCACGACGCGCGACGGCCGCGACGTGGCGGTCAAGATCCTGAGGCCCGGGATCGAGCAGCGCTTCGCCCGCGACCTCTCCGATTTCTTCTTCGCCGCCCGCCTGATCGAGCGCGTCAGCGCGCCGATGCGGCGCCTGCGCCCGGTCGATGCCACCGAGACCCTGGCGCAATCGGTCAAGCTCGAGATGGATCTGCGCATGGAAGCCGCCGCCATCAAGGAGATGGCGGGCAATGTCGCGGATGACCCGGGCTTCCGCGTCCCCAAGGTCGAATGGCCATTGACCGCGAGGCAAGTGCTCACCACCGACTGGATCGAGGGCACGCCCTTGTCCGACATGGCGGCGCTCCAGGCGCGCGGCCTCGATCTCAACCGCCTCGCCGACACGGTCATCCAGAGCTTCCTGCGTCATGCCATACGCGACGGCTTCTTCCACGCCGACATGCATCAGGGCAATCTCTTCGCCGACGCCCAGGGCAATCTCGTCGCCGTCGATTTCGGCATCATGGGCAGGCTCACGCCCAAGGAGCGCCTGTTCCTCGCCGAGATCCTCTATGGCTTCATCCGGCGCGATTATGCCCGCGTCGCGCAAGTGCATTTCGATGCGGGCTATGTGCCTCAGCATCAGGATCCCGCGGTCTTCGCGCAGGCGCTGCGCGCGATCGGCGAGCCGATCATGGACCGTCCGGCGCATGAGATCTCGATGGCGCGCCTGCTCACCCAGCTATTCGAGGTGACCGGCCAGTTCGACATGGCGACCCAGCCGCAGCTTCTCCTGTTGCAGAAGACGATGGTGGTGGTCGAAGGTGTGGCCCGCATGCTCAATCCGCATTTCAACATGTGGAATTCCTCGGAGCCCGTCTTGCGCGAATGGATCGAGAAGAAGCTCGGGCCGTGGGGCCAGATCGAGGGCGCAGCGGTTGGGGCGGCCTCGCTCGGCCGGCTCTTTACCACTTTGCCCGAAATGCTGGTTGAGGCGCAGGCTGCAACCCATATGCTGGCCGACATGGCCAATGCCGGCGGCATCAAGCTCGACAGGGAGACGACGGAGGCCTTGGCTGCCGCGCAGGCCCGGCATTCGCGTGCGGGCCGCTATGCGCTCGTCGCAGGGGCCGCCGCCTTGATTGCCATCGCCTTGAGCCTGATCTTTTGAAGGGATGTGATCTCATGCTGACAACCCTCTCCGGCAGAAGCGTTCTCCTCGTCATCGGCGGCGGCATCGCCGCCTATAAGAGCCTCGAGCTCATCCGGCTGCTCAAGCAGCGCCAGGCCAAGGTCACCGCGATCATGACCAAGGCGGCCTCAGAGTTCGTCACCGAGCTTTCGGTCGCGAGCCTGACGAAGGAGAAGGTCTATACCGATCTCTTCAGCCTCACCGACGAGGTCGAGATGGGCCATATCGAATTGTCGCGCTCGGCCGATCTCCTGGTGGTGGCGCCGGCGAGCGCCGATCTGATGGCCAAGATGGCGCACGGCCTCGCCAATGATCTCGCCTCCACCACCTTGCTCGCGACCGACAAGAAGATCCTGCTGGCGCCGGCCATGAATGTGCGCATGTGGCAGCATCCGGCGACGCGGCGCAATCTCGGCCTTCTCAAGGCGGATGGCGTGCTCACCGTCGGCCCCAATGACGGCGAGATGGCCTGCGGCGAATATGGGCCGGGGCGCATGGCGGAGCCGGCGGAGATCCTGGCCGCCATCGAGGCCTATTTTGCCGGCGGTGCCTTGCCTTTGATGGGCGCCGGCACAGGGTCGCGGCCTTTGGCCGGCCGCAAGGTGCTCATCACCGCCGGTCCCACCCATGAGCCGATCGATCCGGTGCGCTACATCGCCAATCGATCGTCCGGCCGGCAAGGTTATGCGCTGGCGGAAGCGGCGGTCGCCTTGGGCGCCGAGACGATCCTGGTGTCGGGCCCCGTGCATCTGCCGATCCCGCCCGGCGCCCAGATGATGCCGGTCGAGACCGCGGCCGAGATGCTCAAAACCGTGGAAGCCGAGCTTCCCGCCGATATCGCGATCTTCGCCGCCGCCGTCGCCGACTGGCGTGTCGCCGCGGCCTCCGGAGAGAAGCTCAAGAAAGGGGCGGGCGGCCTGCCCGACCTCAAGCTCGCCGAGAATCCGGACATCCTCAAGACCGTGGCCCAGGCCAAGAGCAAGCGGCCGAAGCTCGTGGTGGGCTTCGCCGCCGAGACGCAGAATGTCGTCGAGAACGCCAAGGCGAAGCTCGCCAAGAAGGGTTGTGACCTGATCGTCGCCAATGATGTCAGCGCCGACAAGGGCGTGATGGGCGGCGAGCGCAATACCGTGCATCTGGTTTCGGCGACGGGCGTCGAAAGCTGGCCCGAGCTCGACAAGCGCGAAGTCGCGCGCCGGCTGATGGAGGATTTCGCTAGGCGGATCGGAGCGAAGGCATGACCGAGGTCGCGATCCGGCGTCTCGCCCATGGCGAGGGCCTCGCACTTCCCGCCTATGAGACGGAGCATGCGGCCGGCATGGATCTGAGAGCCGCCGAGGATGCGCTCCTGCCGCCCGGCGAACGCGCCATGGTGGCGACGGGCTTCGCCATCGCCCTGCCGGAGGGCTTCGAGGCGCAGGTCAGGCCGCGCTCGGGCCTCGCCGCCAGGCATGGCGTGACCTTGCTCAATTCGCCGGGCACGATCGATGCCGACTATCGCGGCGAGATCAAGGTGATCCTGATCAATCTTGGGGTGGAGGCCTTCGCCGTCAAGCGCGGCGATCGCATTGCGCAAATGGTCGTGGCTCCCGTGACGCGCGTGGTTCTCAAGGAGGAGCATGAGCTTTCCTCGACGTCGCGCGGTCAAGGAGGCTTCGGCTCGACGGGACGAAGCTGATGAAGCTTTCGGGCGAGGAGCTGGAACGCTATGCCCGCCACATCGTGCTGCAGGATGTGGGCGGGCCCGGCCAGGCCAAGCTCAAGGCGGCCAAGGTCCTGGTCATCGGCGCGGGCGGCCTTGGCGCCCCGGTCCTGCTCTATCTCGCCGCCGCCGGCATCGGCACGCTCGGCGTCATCGATGACGACGACGTGTCGCTCTCCAACCTGCAGCGCCAGATCATCCATGGCTCATCGCGCTTAGGCCAGCCCAAGACCGAAAGCGCGCAGCAGACCCTCAATGATCTCAATCCGCATGTGAATGTGGTCGGTCACAAGACCCGCCTCACCGCCGCGAATGCGCTCGATATCATCGCCCGTTATGACATCGTCGCCGACGGCTCGGACAATTTCCCGACCCGCTTCCTGGTGAGCGATGCCTGCTATCTGGCGAAGAAGACCCTGGTGGCCGCGGCCGTCGGCCAGTTCGACGGCCAGCTCTCGACCTTCAAGCCGCATCTGAGGGATGCGCAAGGGCTGCCCTATCCGACCTATCGCTGCCTCCATCCCGAGGCGCCGCCCGAGGGCCTCGTGCCGGCCTGCGAAGAAGCGGGCATCATGGGCGCGCTCACCGGCATCATCGGCTCGATCCAGGCGATGGAGGTGATGAAGGAGATCTTGGGCATTGGCGACAGCCTGGCCGGCCGGCTGTTCATGTATGACGCGCTCTCGATCCGCACCTATGTCACGGCGCTGCCCTGGAATCCCGACAATCCGCTCAATGGCCGAAATGCGACGATCAGAGATTTGTCGCACCACGCATGATCCGTCACCCCGGCGAAAGCCGGGGCCCATTGAATAAGCGCAAGCGGCGGCGCTGCTCGGGTGGGTGAGAATTTATTGGATCCCGGCTTTCGCCGGGATGACGATAGGTGAGCGTGAAGCCCTGGCCTATTTCGCCGCCCTGGCGACGCCGACAAGCGCCGGACGCAGGACCCGGTCGCCGATCTTGAAGCCCGCCTGCATCACCTGCATCACCGTGCCCGGCGGCTTCTCGTTGGTCGGCACCTCGAACATCGCCTGATGGAAATGCGGGTCGAATTTTTCGCCCAGCGGATCGACGCGGGTGATGCCATGGCGCTCGAAGACATTGAGCAATTCGCGCCGCGTCATCTCGACCCCGGCCACCAGATTCTTGACCGGCTCGGTCGCTTCCTTGAGGTGGTCGGCCTCGGCGGTCGCCAGAGCGCGGTCCATATTGTCGCTGACGCTCAATATGTCGCGGGCGAAGTTGGTCGCGGCATAAAGCGTCGCTTCCGCCTTCTCGCGCTCCATGCGCTTGCGCAGATTGTCCATCTCGGCGAGCGTACGCAGGAGCTGATCCTTGAGCTTGCCGGCTTCCTCCTTGAAAGCGAGGATCTCGGCGTCGCGCGGGTCGATCTCGGCCTCGGACAGGCTCACGGGCTCGGCTTCCGGAACTTCCGGCGCATTCGCCTCTTCGGGCACGGTATCTTTGGTCGCGTCTTCAATCATAACGATCCTGAACTCTCGAGCGGTGGAATGGGTTTCGGGCGGGATATCAGGGTTTGGGACGGAAAAATCAAGCCCGCTAACGGGGTCCGGGGTCAACTGACACAATAGGGCACTTGGCCCGCTACAAAGGGCCCGGATATCGCTTCTCGAGAGGAAACAATGCCTGGACAGCAAATGCGCCTCTATTCGGGGCCCTTGAGCATGTATGGCGCCAAAACCCAGATCGCGGCGCTCGAGAAGGGGCTCGATGTCGAGGTGATCATGGTGCCCTTCGACATGGAGCGCCTCTATGAGCCCAAGCATCCTGAGGTGCTCCGCATCAATCCCAAGAAACAGGTGCCGGTCCTCATCCATGGTGCGGTCGAGATCTTTGATTCGACCCAAATTTTCGAATATTTCGAGGAACTGAAGCCGCAACCGGCGCTGTGGCCCGCGGACGCAGCGGCCCGCGCCCGGGCGCGTTTGCTCGAACTCAAATCCGACGAGGTCTTCTTCCCGCCGATCATCCGCCTGATGGGGCTGCAGGACAGGCCTGACGATCCGGCGGCTGTCGCGGCGCGCGAGGCCTCTGCGCGTTTCTATGAGGAGATGGAGCTCGAGCTTGCTCGAGTGGACTACCTTGCCGGCACTTACGCCTACGCCGACATCGCCTTCTACATGGCGCAGCTGTTCGCCGCCCGCATGGGGGCGCCTATGACGAAAGCGACGCCGAAACTGATCGCCTGGCGCAAACGCCTTACGGAAAGGCCCGCCATTCGTCAGGTGGCGGGCGCGATGGCGCGCTTTCTTAAGTCCCACAACCGGCCGCTGCCGGATTTCATGGCGAGCATCATCGGCTAATCGAGATGCTCGATATCGGGCAGACCTGAAAGATCGACCCAATGATGCCGCCGCCTTTCAAAGACGGAATGGCGCGGTGCGGGAAATTGCGGATCGGCGAAGGCGCCGACCGCGACGGCGAGCACGCCCGGAAAGGCTGAGAGCTCCCAAAAGACGGTCGAGCCGCAGAGCGGACAGAAGGAGAAGGTGACGCTGTTGCCGCTCTCCGCCGGCCGCGTGAATTGCGTGCTCTTGCCGGTGATCGCCGTCACCTTGTCGCGCGCATAGCGTACTTGCATCGAGAAGGGAACGCCGGTGCGCCTCTGGCAGTCGAGGCAATGGCAGATCGCGATGCGCAACGGCTCGCCTTCGCAAGTGAGGCGCAATTGCCCGCACGCGCAAGCGGCCTCGCGCGTCATCGTCAAATCTTCATGCGTCATAGATCCCCTCGCCATGAAGCTTGTCGCATTTTAATCCCGCCCTGCCGGCAAAGTCCAAGTCAATTCCCTCGACGTCCGCACGCTCACATCCCGATAATTCAAGGCTGGCAAGAATGGCTGCGCGATCCTAGTCTGGATGCCTTCCGTTTGAAACTGCGGAGGTTCCAATGATTGCCAATCATCAGGCCATACCTCTTAAAACATGCGCCCTGGAGCCGGTGTGGTTCGTATGGGTGGAGCTCACGGAAAAGGACGATGCTCGCATACGCGAGTCACTCACCGAGGCAGTCGGCCTAAACTACGGTTCCTATGATCGAGTGGCGCTCGAGAGTGCGTTCGGCACCTGTTTCTTCCGTCCGCAGGAGGGTGCCAAATCGGGCAAGCGCGAGAGCACAAGCAAGGTTCCCGTGCGTGTGCTTACGTTTTCTCTACCGAAGGATCCGGAAATGCTTGGAAAGGCGATCGAAGCCGTTCGCCATGCCCACACCCTCGAGGAGCCGGTCATATATGTGATCGAAGGCTTTGCGACGCGCGCCGACTACGCGTCCGATCGATCAAATCCAAACCGATGGTGGAATCGAGGCTTCGAAATCTGATACTACCGGAAGCGTTTCACGTGATCAGCCGCCCGATGATGCGGGCGGTATAGTCGACCATCGGGATGATGCGGGCATAGTTCATGCGCGTCGGCCCGATGATGCCCAAGGCGCCCACGATCTTCTCCTCGCTGTTGCGATAGGGCGCCACGATCAGCGATGAGCCCGACATCGAGAAGAGCTTGTTCTCGGCGCCGATGAAGATGCGGATGCCTTCGCCCGTCTCGGCGAGGCCCAGCAACTGGATGAGCCCCTTCTTGTTTTCGAGATCGTCGAAGAGCTGGCGGATGCGCTCGAGGTCCTCGAGCGCGGTCAGGTTCTCGATGAGATTGCCCTGGCCCTTGACGATCAGGGTGCGGTCATCCTCTTCGGCATTGCCCGCCCAGGTGGCGACGCCGTCGGCGATGACCTTGGCGGTCAATTCGTCGAGCTCGGTCCTGAGCGTCGTGATCTCTTCCTGCATCAGGCGCTGCACCTCGCCGATCGTCTTGCCCTGCATGCGCGCCGAGAGATAGTTCGACGCCTTGACGAGTGCGGAGGGCGGGAGGCCCACGGGAATATCAATGGTGCGGTTCTCGACGGTTCCGTCCTCGGCGACGAGGATGACGAGGCCGCGGCTCGGCGCCAGGCTCACGAATTCGATATGCTTCAGGCGCGCATTGGCCTTGGGCGCCACCACGAGCCCGGCGCAATGCGAGAGGCCCGAGAGCAGGGTCGTGGCCTCGGCCAAGACTTCCTCGACCCGGCGCGAGCGGTTGCTGCCCGACATCTGCGCGTCGATGCGGACGCGCTCCTCGGGCGAGATCGAGCCTACTTCGAGAAGCGCATCGACGAAGAAGCGCAGACCGGCATTGGTCGGCACGCGCCCGGCGCTGGTATGGGGCGAATAGATGAGGCCCGAATCCTCGAGATCCATCATCACATTGCGCACCGAGGCCGGCGACAGGCTCGACGGCAGGATGCGCGAGATGGTGCGCGAGCCGACGGGCTCGCCGGTATCGAGATAGGTCTCGACGAGGCGCCGGAAGATGTCGCGGGAACGCTGGTCGAGCTGGGCGAGCCCCGGCAACCGTTCATCGATGAGGGGCTTCTGCGAATGGATGCTCATGGGTTGAATCTAGAAATCGCCCGCCGGGCGGTCAATGAGGCGCAATCGAAACCGGCTTGCGCTTCGCCAAAAGTTTGATATGTTATGTTATAACATTTCATAAATGGAGCAAGCGGATGGGGTTGCGGAGACTTCTGGCCTGGGCGGGCCTTTGGGGACTGATGGCGGGACCTGTTTGGGCGGCGGAAATGGACCATTGGCGGGTCTTCGTCGCCGATCACAGCCAGGCCACGGTGCGCGCCATCGAGGTCAAGAGCGGCAAGATTCTCGCCACCATCAGCACGCTGGGTCCGGCAACCTTGCACAAAAGCGCCAGCGGCAAGACGGTCTTCGCGGTGCAGTCGGATGCTGACCGCGTCTCGGCGATCACGTCCGGCGTCGCGCTTGATGATCATGGCGACCATGGCGATCTCAAGCTGTCGCAGCCTTACCTTCTCAATGCCACGGCCAAGGGCGCGCATCCGGTCCATTTCGTCGAGCATGATGGCCGGATTGCCATTTTCCATGACGGCGATGGAACCGCCCAGCTCGTCAGCGAAGGGCAATTCGCCAAAGGCAAGCTCGCACCGCAAGTGATCAAGACCGCAAGCCCGCATCATGGCGTGGCGGTGCCGCTTGGCGGGAAGACGCTTGTTTCCATACCGCACCCCCATGACCCTGACGCGCTGCCGATCGGCATGCGCCTCTTGGGCGAAAAGGGCGAGGCGCTGGCGGACCATGCCTGTCCCGATCTGCATGGCGAGGCATCCTCCGGCCGTCTGGTGGCGATCGCCTGCGCCAAGGGCCTGATCTTCGTCGACGCGCAGAAGAAGGAGCCTCGGATCACCGTCATTCCCTATCCGGCCACGCTGCCGGATGGCAAGGCGACGACGCTCAGGGGCGCCAAGTCGCTGCGCTATTTCATCGGCAATTACGGGCCTGACGCAATCGTTCTGATCGACGTCTCGGCCAAGGACGCCTTTCGCTTGGTCAAGCTGCCGGCCCGCCGGGTCGATTTCATCATCGATCCCGAACATTCCGAGCGCATCTATGTCTTCACCGAGGATGGCTCCTTGCATCGCATCGATGCCATCAAAGGCGAAATCGTGAAGAGCGCCAAGCTCACGCAAGCTTACAGCATGGACGGCCATTGGCGCGATCCGCGTCCGCGCCTCGCCGTGGCGGGTGAGGAGATCGTGGTCAGCGATCCCTTGGCCGGCCTCTTGCGCATCGCGAATCCCGAGACCTTGGAAGAGGCCCGCGTCATCGATGTCGAAGGCATGCCCTATGGGATCGTCGCGATCGGTGGTGCTGGAGAAGTGCATTGACGCAGGACACGCGCATTCCCGTCACGGTGCTGTCGGGCTTCCTCGGCGCCGGCAAGACGACATTGCTCAATCACATTCTCAACAACCGTGACAGCCGCCGCGTCGCGGTGATCATCAACGACATGGGCGAGGTGAATATCGACGCCGAATTGGTGCGCAATGCGGGGAGCAACCTCTCGCGCACCGACGAGCGACTGGTCGAGATGACCAATGGCTGCATCTGCTGCACCTTGCGCGACGACCTTCTGGCCGAGGTGCGCCGCCTCGTAGAAGAGGGGCGATTCGACTATCTCCTTATAGAGGGCACCGGCGTCGCCGAGCCCTTGCCGATCGCCGCGACCTTCGCCTTCCGCGACGCGGAGGGCCGCTCGCTTTCCGACATTGCGCGCCTCGACACGATGGTGACGGTCGTCGATGCGGTGAACCTGCTCGGCAATTACGCGAGCCATGATTTCCTTAAAGAACGGGGGCAAGTGGCCGGCGAGGGTGACGAGCGCGCCCTGGTCGACCTCCTGGTCGACCAGATCGAATTCGCCAATATCGTCGTGATCAACAAGATCTCCGACATCTCCCGCGAGCAGCTCGAGATCGTGCGCCAGGTCGTGCGCGCATTGAACGCCGATGCGCGCATCATCGAAACGGATTTCGCCCGCGTCGCCATGAAGGACGTGCTCGACACCCGCCTCTTCGACCACGATAAGGCGCATGAGCATCCGCTCTGGTTCAAGGCGCTCTATGGCCATGAGGATCACCGGTCCGAAACGGAGGAATATGGTGTCGCGAGCTTCGTCTACCGGGCGCGGCGGCCGTTCCACCCTGAGCGCTTCCAGGAATTTCTGGGGCAAGGCTGGACCGGCCTCATCCGCGCCAAGGGCCTGTTCTGGCTGGCGACCAGGCCCGACTGGGTCGGCGATATGAGCCTTGCGGGCGCCATCTGCCGCACCGAGGGCATGGGCCTCTGGTGGGCGGCGGTGCCCGAAACGCTCTGGCCGGATGATCCCGAATGGCTGAGCCAGCTGAAGGCCAGATGGGTCGAAGGCTGGGGCGACCGCCGCCAGGAGCTCGTCTTCATCGGCATGGGGATGGAGGAAGCGGCGATCCGGACGGCGCTCGATCGCTGCTTGGTCGGGCCTGAGAGGCCGTCGCGCTTTTCCGTCCATGATTACAGCCATTTGCCGGACCCGTTTCCGCCCTGGCGACGCGCGGCAGCCTGAGGCAAAAGCGCTTCGCACTTCTTCTCCCGATGCTGTAGAACCCTCCCCCGTTCAATCGGAAAAGGAGAGACTATGCGGCCGTCCGGGCGGAAGCCCCAAGAATTGCGCAAGGTGAGTTTCGAGCGCGGCATTTCCAAACATGCGGAAGGCTCCTGCCTTGTGCGTTTCGGCGACACCCATGTGATGTGCCTGGCGACCGTCGAGGAGAAGGTGCCGCCCTGGCTCAAAGGGGCAGGCAAGGGTTGGGTCACGGCCGAATATGGCATGCTGCCGCGCGCCACCGGCGATCGCATGCGGCGCGAGGCGGCCCAGGGCAAGCAATCGGGCCGCACCCAGGAGATCCAGCGCCTCATCGGCCGCTCGCTCCGGGCCGTGGTCGATCTCGTGACCTTGGGCGAAAGGCAGATCACGCTCGACTGCGACGTCATCCAGGCCGATGGCGGCACCCGCACCGCCGCCATCACCGGCAGCTGGATCGCGCTCCATGATGCGCTCGCCTGGATGACGGCCCGCGACATGTTCAAGGCCAATCCCTTGCGCGATCATGTCGCCGCCATCTCCTGCGGCATCCACAATGGCGAGGTCGTGCTCGATCTCGATTATGAGGAGGATTCGAGCGCCGAGACCGATGCGAATTTCGTGATGACCGGCAAGGGCGGCATCGTCGAAGTGCAGGGCACGGCGGAAGGCGAGCCCTTCTCGCAGGAACGCTTCCTCGAATTGCTGGCGCTCGCACAGCAAGGCATCGGCGAATTGGTGGCGCTGCAGAAACAGGCGGTCCAATGAAGGCGAAAGCCATCCTCGAGACCATCGTCTATGGCGAGGACATCAGGGCCTTGCGCCATTTCTATGAGACGGTCCTCGGGCTCGAAGTGCGCCGCGAGCTCGAGGAGCAATTCGTCTTCCTGCATTGCGGCGAGAGCATGCTGCTCGTCTTCAATCCGCTGAAATCCGAAGTGAAGCCCAGATCCTTCACCTCGGCACCGCCCCATGGCGCGCATGGTCCGGGCCATGTCTGCTTCTCGGCTGGCGCCCAAGAGCTCGACGCCTGGCGCGAGCGTCTCGCGGGTCACGGCATCGCCATCGAGGCGGATTTCGAATGGCCGGGCGGCGGCCGCTCGATTTATTGCCGCGATCCCGCCGGCAATTCGGTCGAATTCGCGGAGCCCCGCATCTGGGGGCTTCCGCGACGCTCCTTGCGTGATCAAAAGCTTGTCGTCGCCTCGCATAATCCGGGCAAGATCAATGAGATCAACGAGCTTCTGGGCCCTTATGGCGTCGAGGCGGTCTCGGCCGGAAGTCTGGGCCTGCCCGAGCCCGAGGAGACCGGCACGACTTTCGTAGCCAACGCCCAGCTCAAATCGGAAGCGGCAGCGAAGGGGTCGGGCCTCGTGGCGCTCGCCGATGATTCAGGCCTTTGCGTCGATGTCCTCGACGGCGATCCCGGCATATACTCGGCGCGCTGGGCCGGCCCCGCCAAGGACTTCGCGCTCGCCATGCGCAATGTCGAAGAGAAAATGCAGGCCTCAGGCGCCGCTTCGCCCGAGCAGCGGCGCGCGCATTTCGTCAGCGTCCTGTCGGTCGCCTGGCCCGATGGCCATGTCGAGAATTTCGAAGGCCAGGTGCATGGCTCGCTCGTCTGGCCGCCGCGCGGCAAGCGCGGCTTCGGCTATGACCCGATGTTCCTGCCCGACGGACGAAGCGAGACCTTTGGCGAGATGGACCCTGACGCCAAGCATGAGATCTCGCACCGCGCCGTGGCGTTCCGGAAACTGGTCGATGCGCTCTTCTGATCCGGGCTTTGGCATCTATGTGCATTGGCCCTTCTGCAAGGCCAAATGTCCCTATTGCGATTTCAACTCGCATGTCCGGCATGAGCCCGTGGATGCGTCGTCCTTCGCCGATGCGCTGGCCCGCGAGCTCGCCTGGTTCGGCGCGCGGACGAAAGGGCGAAAGGTCGACAGTATCTTCTTCGGCGGCGGCACGCCGTCGCTGATGCCGCCCGCGGCGGTGGGGCGCGTGCTCGATCGGATCGCCGAACTCTGGACCGTCGCCCCCGATGCCGAGGTGACGCTCGAAGCCAATCCGACCAGTGTCGAGGCCAAGAACTTTGCGGGCTATCGGGCGGCCGGCGTCAATCGAGTCTCGGTCGGCGTTCAGGCGCTCGCCGATGCCGATCTCAAGGCGCTGGGCCGCCAGCATACGGCCGAGGAAGCGCTCGGAGCCTTCCGGCTGGCGGCGAAGACTTTTCCCCGCGTCTCCTTCGATCTCATCTATGCAAGGCCCGGCCAGACGGTGGCGCAATGGCAAAGCGAGCTTGCGCGCGCGCTCGGCGAGCAGCAGGGCCATATGTCGCTCTATCAGCTCACCATCGAGGAGGGGACGCGCTATGCCGATCTCCATCGCCTGGGCAAGCTCGTCGTGCCGGACGAGGATGTGGCGGCCGAGCTCTATGACGTCACGCAGGAATTGACCGCCAAGGCGGGCCTTCAAGCCTATGAAGTATCGAACCACGCGGCGCCCGGCCATGAATCGCGCCACAATCTCATTTACTGGCGCTATGGCGATTATGCGGGCGTTGGGCCCGGCGCCCACAGCCGCATCGATGAGGGATCGCGGCGCCTCGCGCTCGCGACCGAGCGGCATCCCGAGACCTGGCGCGCCCAGGTCGAGGCCCGCGGCCATGGCGTGATCGAGGAGACGATGATCGAAACCTCCGACCAGGCCGCCGAATATCTGCTGATGGGATTGCGCATTGCCGAGGGCATCGATCTCGCCCGCTACAGCGCGCTTTCCGGCCGTCCGCCGTCGCATCTGGCCGAGCTCACCGAGATGGGCCTCGTCAGCGTCAAGGGCGACCGGCTCGTCGCGACCCATGCCGGGCGCCGCGTGCTCAATGCGGTGATCGCGCAATTGGCGGCCGCCGGCGCCTCTTGACGTTCCCTTGCGCCTAAGACAGGGTTTTGAAAACAATCATGTGAACTTGCGGGAGGAGAGAATGACTCTATCGCGCCGTCATTTCATCAAGGCCGCAGCTCCCCTGGTCGTGGCGCCCGCCGTGTTGCGTGCGCGGAACGCCGGCGCGCAGGAGCAGGTGACCTTGAGGTTGCACCATTTCCTGCCGCCCGTCGCCAATGTCCATAAGAGGCTCCTGGAGCCTTGGGTAAAGGAGATCGACGCGCAGAGCCAGGGGCGGCTCAAGATCGACATTTTCCCGGCCATGCAATTGGGCGGCAAGCCGCCGCAGCTTTACGACCAGGCGAGGAACGGCGTCGTCGACATCGTGTGGACCTTGCCGGGCAACACGCCGGGCCGGTTTCCCTCGACCGAAGTCTTCGAATTGCCCTTCATCGCCGCGGCGCGCGCGACGGCGAACGCGCCGGCGGCGCAGGAATATGGCGACAGCCATCTTGCCAAGGAGACGGCGGATGTAAAGCTTCTTGCCTTCTGGGCGCATGATGCGGGATTGATCCACACCCGCAAGAAGATCACGACCATGGAGGATCTGGGAGGTCTCAAGCTGCGCAATCCGACGCGCCTCGCCGGCGAGGCCTTGTCGGCGCTGGGCGCGGTATCGGTGAGCATGCCGGTACCGCAAACGCCCGAAGCCCTGGCGCAAGGGGTCATCGACGGCTGCGTCGTCCCGTGGGAAGTCGTGCCCTCGATCAAGGTCAACGAGCTGACCAAGTTTCATACGTCCGTGCCGGGCTCGCCGACCCTCTATACGACGACCTTCTTCCTGGCGATGAACAAGGAGCGCTATGGCGCGCTGCCCGTTGATCTCAAGGGCATACTCGACAAGAATTCCGGCATGGCATTCTCGCAATCGGCGGGCAAGATGTGGGACGAGGTCGGCGCCGAAGTGGCGGAGATGGTGAAGAAGGACAGTTCGAGCGTCGTTTCGGAAATCACCGAGGCGGAAAAGCAGCGCTGGATCGAAGCCACCAGCCCGGTTCACGAGAAATGGCAGGCCGACATGACGGCCAAGGGACTGGACGGCGCAGCGCTCATCGAGACGGCAAAGAAGCTTGTAGCAAAGTATGATGCGGCATAGCGCGCGGCGAGAGTTTCGGTAGAGTAGGCGCCTCAGATTTTTCCCTTCTCCCGCTTGCGGGAGAAGGTGGCCGAAGGCCGGATGAGGGTGTCTTTCAAGGTAATGCTTCTGTACATTCTCGATTCTGATAGGCGATGAACGTTGTCGTTTCTAAGCTCACAGGAGAATCCGTTGCAGGTGGGACCAACACCCTCATCCGCCCTGTCGGGCACCTTCTCCCGCAAGCGGGAGAAGGGGAATGATGGAGAGTGATACCGCTCTAAACACCTCACAAATTCCATATGATAAACGTGGTCGAAATCTCAAGTTGGTGCGTGATCGGACGGTAAACCGGTATCCACTTTTCCTGACCACGCGCCCCGGTCTTCAACTTTGGCGGGATTTGCTCTAGGCATAAGCGATGCATCTCTCCCGCCGATTGGTTCACCTCGCAGAGAGAACGGCGACCGTAGCCGCGATCGGAGGCGGCCTGTTGGTCCTCGCTGTCGCTACGCTCGTGACGGCGAGCGTGCTGGGGCGCTGGCTCTTCAACAAGCCCATCCCTGCCGACTTCGAATTCGTCGAGATCGGCGTCGGCCTCGCCGTCTTCGCGTTCCTCTCCTACACCCAGATGCGCGGCGGCCACATCGCGGTCGACACCTTCACGCAAGCGTTGTCGCCGCGCCTGAACAGCGCGCTCGACGGTTCTTGGGCGTTGCTCCTCTGCGCCTTCCTCGGCCTCTTCGCCTGGGGGCTCGCGTCGGGCGCCGTCGAAGCTTGGGCATATGGCGAGACGCTCGTCCAGCTGCCCTGGCCGATCTGGCCGATCTATGCGGTCGCTGCCGTCCTGTGCGCGCTCGCCTGCATCAGCGCCGCCGCGACCGCCCTCGTCAAATTCGGAGCCGGCCATTGAGCGGCATGGCCCTGGCGGCGCTGGGTTTCGCCGCCATGCTCGGCCTCATCGCGCTCAGAGCCCCGATCGCGCTCGCCATGCTCGCCGTCGGTGCGGCGGGCTATGCCTATTTGTCCGGGCCGCGCGCCCTTTTCTACTATCTCGAGACGAACACCTATCATCAGTTCGCGGGCTATACGCTCTCCGTCATTCCGCTCTTCATCCTGATGGGAGCGCTTGCCGAGCGTTCCGGCATGGCCGCCTCCTTGTTCAAGGTGGCCGAAAGACGGCTGGGCCGGATGCAAGGCGGATTGCCGATGGCCGTGATCCTGGCCTGCACCGGCTTTGGCGCCATTTGCGGCTCCTCGGTCGCAACGACCGCGACCTTCGGCCGGGCGGTGCTGCCGGAATTGCGGCGGGCCCGCGTCGAGCCCGGCTTTGCCGCCGGCACCATCGCCGCCGGCGGCACCTTGGGCATATTGATCCCGCCATCGGTGATCCTGGTGATCTATGCGATCACCGCCGAGCAGAACATCGCCAAGCTGTTCCAGGCGGCACTGATCCCCGGTCTCCTGGCATCGGCCTTCTATTGCCTGGCCATCGCCTTTGTCGTGCGGCGCAAGCCGGAATACGCGCCCTTGGTCGCGAGCGAAACCGGCGCGCCGCCAAATCGCCCCGCATGGGCGCGGCCCGCCGGCCTCGTCTTCTGCGCCGCGGCACTCGCCGGATGGTATGCGGGCATCATCGGCAATGCCCCGGCGATCCTGGTCGCCGCGATCGGGATGATCCTTCTCTTTGCCGATTTCGCCCTGATCCCGACGGCGGCGCTCGCGATCATCGTCGTCGGCGGGATATATGGCGGCGTCTTCACGCCGACCGAAGGAGCAGCCGTCGGCGTGATCGTCATGCTCGCCATCGGCTTGGTACAGCGCAAGCTGAGCCGGCAAGGCATCATCACGGCGCTCTGCCAGACGGCCGAGACCTCGGGCATGATCTTCCTCATCTTGTTCGGGGCAGAGGTCTTCGGCGCTTTTCTGGCGCTGACGCGGATGCCGACGGTCCTTGCCGACCTCATCGGCGCTTCGGGCCTGCCGCCCTATGCCGTGCTGGCCGGCATGCTGCTGACTTATATTTTGCTCGGCGCCGTCATGGACGAGCTCGCCATGATCCTGCTGACGCTCCCGGTCTTCGTGCCGATCGTGCTGGCGCTCGATTTCGGGATGACGCCTGAGGACGTCGCCATCTGGTTCGGCATCCTGGTCCTGGTCGTCGTCGGCATCGGCCTTGCGGCGCCGCCCATTGGCCTCAATGTCTTCATCGTCAGCAAGATCGCCGGCGACATTCCGGTCACCGCCGCCTATCGCGGCGTGCTGCCTTTCGTCTGCGCCGATCTGGTCAGGCTCGTGATCGTGGCGGCGGTGCCAGCCTTGTCTCTATGGCTGGTCCACCTGCTCAATTAGCGCATGATCCGGTTTGGTAGGTCCCGACCCGATGAGAACGTGGTTTGGCTCTGTGAGGGAAAGCTACCTTACAGCGGACATGATCATTAAGTCCGAATCTGGTCCGAAGCGGACATCCGCCTACCAATCGTCTTGCCCCCAAAACAAGTCGAAAATCGATCTTCGATACCTTCGACGGTAATAACGTCTATAGGCCGCGTAGCGGTTTCTATTGCGGCGTCTCCTCCGCGCTTGTGCAATTTTGTTGGATCGCCTCGGCTTCTGAACTACAGGCCGGGTACTCGGAAGTACGACGACCTTGGTCCCCGGCGCCACGCGATCGTACAATTCAACCACGTCTGCATTCAGCATGCGGATGCAGCCCGAGGAGACGGCCTTGCCAATCGATTTCGGATCGCGCGTGCCGTGAATACGAAAGAGCGTATCGGCGCTGCCTTGGAAGAGGTAGAGGGCTCTCGCACCCAGTGGGTTGCGAGGACCGCCCGGCATGCCCCTGCGCCACCTGCGTGCCTCCTTGTCGCGGTATTGCATTTCCTTCGGCGGGAACCACATCGGCCATTTCGTCTTGCGCCCGACCATTGCCGTGCCAGACCATCCGAATCCGTCACGCCCGACGCCAATGCCATATCGCTTGGCCTGACCCGATTCCAGCACCAGATAAAGAAAGCGATCGTCGGTATTGATGACAATCGTGCCGGGCAGTTCGGCGGTCGCATAGCTGACCAATTGCGGCCAAAATGCGGGATCGATCGACTTATACTCATCGATTGAAACAGGGAACCGCTCTGGTTCGCTGAGTGGAGGTGAGGGATGTGGAGGAGTTGAGCCCTCCTGTTCGCCTGGCGCGACAGGAGGGAGAACATATGCACCAAGCTTCCTTGTCCCAAGGCAAAGCGCGCAAGCTGCTCCCAAGGTCGCGAAAATACGCCTGTTCATTGTCATCATCCCTGGAGCCCATCCTAGCAAATAAATGATGCACTTCCCAATGAAGTGTGGCTGAGGATTTCCAATCTGCCGCAGGCGGCTCCCGCCCGCCGGAAAACCTGCACGGGTCAAGGAACGCGCGGCGCTCCGGATTCGATGAAGTGCGCGTGCAGCGCGCGCGAGGCTTGGGCGACGTCGGCGTCGGGCACTAACCACGTGATGCGGAAGGACGAGGTCGAAATCCCGCTGCACGGGATTTCTGCACGGCGCAGCACCGACAACCCCGCGCGCACATTCGCGTAGGTGGCGTTGATGCCGGCGCCGATCGCGCTCACCGCGCCGAGGCCGCTGATGAACGTGACGCGATCGCCGAAGCGCGCGTGCATGGCCCGCTCAACGCCCGCGGCGTCGTGGAGGTTCTCGCGCGAGACGACCAGCGCGGCGTGGGCAGTGTTGGTCGGCACGTAGAGCTGCTTGCCGGCCACGTGATGCTCGTCGAGGGCGGTGAGCAGGCTCTCGGCGCCGGCATCGGATTCGACCACGAGCACGTCGCGCTCGCTCGCGACGCCGACAACGGTGCCCGGCATCCGAGGCGGGTTCTTGCGGACGACAGTGCCGTCGGCGGACGGATCGGCGCCCGGCAAGGGACCGCTCGTCGCGCGGGCGTAGATCGCGATGCCTCGCTCCTTGGCGAATTCGACGGCCTGGGCGTTCAGGACCTTCGCTCCCGACTCGGCCATCTCCTGCGTTTCCTCATAGGAGAGCGTGCCGATGCGCCGTGCCTGCGGTACGACCCGCGGGTCGGCGGAATAGACACCGTCGACGTCCGAGCAGATCTCGCAATACTCCGCGTCGAGTGCCGCCGCCATCGCGACCGCGGTCGTATCGCTGCCGCCCCGGCCGAGCGTCGTCACCTCTCTCCTGTACGACACGCCCTGAAAACCCGCGACGACGACGATCTTGCCGCGTGCCAGTTCGTCCTGGACGCGATACGGCCGCACTTCGATGATGCGCGCGTCCACGTGCCGATCGTTGGTGATGATGCCCGACTGGCTGCCCGTAAAGCTGATGGCGTTGCCGCCCAGCTCGCGGATGGCCATCGAGAGCAGCGCCATCGAGATGCGCTCGCCCGCGGTCAACAGCATGTCGAGCTCGCGACGATCGGGGGCCGCGGAAATCTGCTTGGCCATGCCGAGCAGCTCGTCGGTGGTATCGCCCATCGCCGACACGACCACGACGACGTCGTGCCCCGCCTTCTGCGTGCGCACGACACGCTCGGCGACGAGGCGCAATTTCTGCAAGTCGGCGACGCTGCTGCCGCCGTACTTCTGGACCACGATGGCCGTGGCCATCGCCTAGAATCCCGCGCCGAAGCGGCTCGGCGGCTGCGCCACCACTTGCGGTCCGCTCGCGGACATTTCGAGGATGGCGAGGCCGCGCTCGATGAGGCCGTTCTGGCGGAAGCGGAAGAGGCCGTTCTGGCCCTGGAAGCCGCTCGAATCGGTGATCGCGGAAGCGGAGAAATCTCCCTTGCGGGCAAGCCCAGAGGCGAGGCTCACCGCATCATAGGCGAGGCTTGCGATGCGCGGCGGGCTCGATCCATAGGCGCCCGAATATTTGCTGTTGAAGCGCTCGACGAGGTCGGGCGAGACGCCCGCATACCAGCCGCCTTGCGCGATCGGCGTCGAGCGCGTGACGCTGTCGTCCCAGAGGCCGGTGCCGAGGATGGTCACCTTTTGCGGCGTCACGCCATTCTGCTCGAGCGTGGCGCTCAAGCTTCTCAGCGCATCGCCGCCTTCCGGGATGAGGAGCGCATCGATCTGGCGGCTCGGATCATTGATGTCCTGGGCGATGCGCTGGGCCGCGGAGCTGCCGGCCTGGCCGCGCGCAAAGGGCTGCGATGCGGCGATCTGGACGTCGCTGGCGCCCGCCTGGCGGGTCAAGGCCTGCTGGACGTTGCTGCCATATTGCGTCTGCGGATAGAGCAGCGCGATCTTGCGCTTGCCCTGCTGCGCGGCATAGCGCACCACATTCGCCACCTCCTCCTCGGGCAGGAAGCTCATGAGATAGGTGCCCTGGCCGGCGACGTTGCTTGCCGATGAGAAGGCGATGACATTGGCGCGCCCTTGCGCGACCTTCTTGACCGCCTGGACCTCGGGGGCGAGAAGGGGACCCAAGATGATCTCCGCCCCTTCATTGAGGGCGGCCTGGGCCGCGGCCTGCGCGGTGCCGGCGTTGCCGCCTGAATCCTTGGTGATGAGGGTGACGCCGCCGCCGCCGGTATCGGTCAGAGCGAGCTCGGCCGCCTGCTTCATCGCCTGGGCGATGCGCTTGGTCTCGCCCGGACCCGAGAGCGGCAGGAGCAGAGCGACCTTGCGTCCCGACGCCGCCTGCCGCGTGAGCTGCTCGCCCTTGACGCCGGCATCGTTGAACATGTCGGCCATCTTGGAATTGGTGCAGGCGGCGAGCATCAGCGAAATCAGGCCGAGCAGCACGAAGCGCCACTGCCACAAGCCTTCACGAGGCGCTATAGATCCACTCTGTCCGTTCAATGTCCCCAACTCCACCCCCAACTCGACCCATGTCCGCCACAACCGCAGCCGACCGTCGCTATAGCATAAAAGGGGCTGTTTTCGAGGCCGAAAGGCTGGCGCCCGGCCTCCATGTGACGTCGACACCAATTGGTCATCTTGCCGATATTTCGTTAAGGGCGGTTAACGCGCTCGCCGCGGCGGATGAGATACTGTGCGAGGATACGCGGGTCACGGGGAAATTGCTCCAACGCTACGGCATTAGCACCAGGCTCGTGCCCTATCATGATCACAATGCGGCGAAACTGCGGCCCCGCATCCTGGCCGAGCTTGCGGCGGGCAAGGCCCTGGTGCTGGTGAGCGATGCCGGGACACCGCTTATTTCCGATCCGGGCTTCAAGCTCGCCCGCGCCGTCATCGAGGCGGGCCTGCCGCTCCATGTCATTCCGGGCGCCTCGGCTCCGCTGGCCGCTTTGGCCTTGTCGGGCCTGCCGTCCGACCGCTTCATGTTCTGCGGCTTCCTGCCGGAGAAGCAAGGCGAGCGCCGCCGCCTGCTGGGCGCTCTCAAAACCGTGCCGGCGACGCTGATCTTCTTCGAGAGCCCGCGCCGCATCGAAGCCGCCCTTGCCGATATCACGGAAACGCTGGGGCCGCGCCCGGTGGCGGTGACGCGCGAATTGACCAAGCTCTATGAGGAGGTGGTGCGCGGGCCGGCGCCGGAAGTGGCCGCCCAATTGGCCGAGCGCGAGACGATCAAGGGCGAGATCACCCTGGTGGTGTCGCCGCCCCTCGATGAAGCGCCGGCGCCGGAAACGATCGATGAAGCTTTGCTCGAGGCCTCGGGCCACATGCCGGCCGGCAAGGCCGCGGCCGAGGTCGCGCACCGTTTCGGTCTCGCCAAGAAGGAGCTCTATGACCGTCTCCTCGTCCTCAAAGACAAGAAGGCGCAATGAGCGCCGCGGGCGCTGGGCCGAGAGCCTGGCGCTGGCGAGCTTGCGTCTCAAGGGCTATCGCCTGCTGGCGCGGCGCTTCAAATCGGGCGCGGGCGAGGTCGACCTCATCATGCGCCGTGGCGAGGTGACGGCCTTCATCGAGGTGAAGGTGCGCGGCACCGCCGATCTCGCGGTCGAGGCGGTGACCGATTTCCAGACGCGCCGGATTGCTGCCGCGGCGCGCATCTGGATGGCGCGCGATCCCAAGGCCGCCCTCGGCATCTGCCGCTTTGACATCGTCACCATCTCCCCCTACCAGTGGCCGCACCACATCCCCAACGCCATCATCGTGGAAGACTGAAAATGAAACTTCGCGTCGCCGTGCAAATGGATCCGATCGAGAGCATCGATATCGCGGGCGACTCGACCTTCGCCATCATGCTCGAGGCGCAAGCGCGCGGCCACGATCTCTTCTACTACCAGCCCAAGGCGCTGGCGCTCAAAGGCCGCACACTCAATGCCTCCGGCCATCCGATCAAGCTGCGCGACGAGAAGGGCAGTCACTTCACTCTTGGAGGGCCTGAGCGTGTCGATCTCGGCACCTTCGATGTCGTGCATATGCGCCAAGACCCGCCCTTCGACATGAACTACATCACCATCACCCATATGCTCGAGCATATTCATCCCAAGACCCTGGTGGTGAATGATCCGAAAGAGGTGAGGAACGCGCCGGAAAAGCTCTATGTGATGGAATTCGCCGATCTGATGCCGCCGACGCTCGTCACTCGCGATCCACGCGAATTGCTGGAGTTCCGCAAGGAGCATGGCGAGATCATCCTGAAGCCGCTTTACGGCAATGGCGGCGCCGGCGTCTTCCGGCTTGCCGGCGAGGACCAGAATTTCGGCTCGCTGGTCGAGCTCTTCACCCAGAGTTTTCGCGAGCCCTTCATGGCGCAGCGCTATCAGCCCGAGGTGCGAAAAGGGGACAAGCGCATCATCCTGGTCGATGGCGAGTTCGCCGGCGCCATCAACCGCGTGCCGGCGCTCAATGAGCACCGCTCCAACATGCATGTCGGCGGCAGGCCGGAGCCGACGGTGCTCACCAGGCGCGAGGAGGAGATCTGCGAAAGGCTGGGCCCCGATCTCGAGAAGCGCGGTCTCATCTTTGTCGGCATCGACGTGATCGGCGATTATCTGACCGAGATCAATGTCACCTCGCCGACCGGCATACGCCAGGTCAAGAAGTTTGGCGGCGCCGATATCGCAAGCTTGATCTGGGACGCGATCGAGCGGAAGCGGTCATAGTGAAACAAGATGATCCGCTGGGCCATGAGATCTCGGTAGCGGACGAGCTTGCAAGGCGAGGCATCAAGGGCGGCCTCAACAAGCGGGCGGTCGCAGCGATAGATAGATTGCTCGGCGATGCGGTCGATTTTCTGCGCGTGCCCGGTGACGGCCATGAGGGGCGAAAGGGATCGGAGGAGGCGGCCAAATCTGTCGAGGCCGGTGGACAGGAGATCTTCGGGCCGATTCTCGCGGCGCATTATCGCGAGATTTTTGCGAAGCATGAAAACCGGCAGGCCGTCGTCATGCAGGCATTGGACGTGCTCAAGCAGATGGCGAACGCGCCGGACACTGAGCGGGGCGCCGCCGATCCGATCGGCGATGACTGGCTGAACTTCTTCGCCGCCTATGCGGAGAAGGCGGCGAGCGAGAATCTGCGACAGACCTTCGGGCATATATTGAGCGGCGAGATCCGCAAGCCTGGCTCCTTTTCCTTCTCCACGCTCCGGATCGTTTCCGAGCTCGACCCAGGGTCGGCGAGCCTGTTCCAGCGCATCGCCTCACGCGCCTTCTCCATGGATGCGAAGGACCCGACGCCTTCCGCCGTGCTCAAGCCTGAGGACCTCAGGGGCCCCTATCTCCACGAGATGCTCAAGCTCGAGGCCCTGGGCCTGATCCAGGAAGTGGGCGGGGATTTTGCGATCTCCACCAGCAAGGCGGAAGCCGGCGCCCAGATCTGGATCAGATTCGGGCGGCTGCTGTTGCGTGGCGAAATGAAGAAGAAGGTCTATTTCAGCCTGCAGCTTGTGAAGCTGACCGATGCCGGCGCCGAATTATGCTCGATCCTTCCGATGGATCATCAGGGCGGGGCGCGGGAAGTCGGCGGCCTGATGGCGAAGCGCGGCCTGGAGGCGTCCATCCACGTGATCACCGGCGTCAGCAAGGGCGACGTACTCTATCGGACACCGGGCGAGGCGGTCAGGGCTTAGCTGTCTGGGGCTCGTGCTCGCCCGGCTTGATGATCGACGATAGAACCAGTCAGCGGACTATTAGACGACTCAGAGGCCGCCTCTTCCTCTGTCGGTCGGCAAGATGCCGGGCGCGAAGTAGTCCGCTTGGCCCGTGAGAGACAACGCCAGCTCATCGACAGCCTTCACCACGGCATCGCACTTCGGCCGCATGTCCGAAGAGAAAGTTTGCGCTTGTCCGTACTTCAACGACCATTTGCGTGCGCGTTCAAGAGCATCAAGGAGCGTGGGCAACTCTGTGGGACTGAAGCTTGGACGCAACGGACGCCGCACCATGAGGGATCTCTCTGCGATTTTCGGAATGTCTCTCGGCAAGGCTCACGCCCGCGCTTGGTGGTCCACAACGTTGAGATAGCCCACCAGCTCCCCAGCCACACCGTCTACGGCAGCAATGAGGCCCTCGCAGCGCTTCCTCAATGCCGAGTCGTGATGCTCTCCCCGCTCGCGGGCAACCGCGAGAATGCGACATTCGGCCAAGCCCTGGAAGAAATGCTGGCTGTCGGAAAAGGACATCGGGCGGGGCATGAGCGGTGCACCTCCTTGGCTTGACTCTGGTTCATTTCGGGACTAGAACATACAGAGAACAATGAGTCCAGAGGTTTGTCAGTATGTGTGGACGTGTTCGTGATCCGAGCATTGAGGAAGTCTCTCAGCTCAAGCTCAATCCCTTCCGTGGTAGGCAGTGGCGCGAGAAGCTTCACAGTGAGTGGCGGCCGGGCTCAGACGTGCCTGTATTGGTCCTTGCGGACGGCGCTCGCGAGATAGAGCGCATGCGGTGGGGCCTCGTGCCGGCGTGGTCCAAGTCAGACCTCCTTGAGTATTCGACTTACAATGCTCGCTCCGAGGGCATCCACGAGACGCCGACCTATCGCGGCGCATGGCGGAAGGGGCAACGCTGCCTCTTTCCTGCCGAGGGCTTTTACGAGAAGAAACACTTCTTCAGCCTGCGAGACGCGAAGCTCATGACCTTTGCGGGACTATGGGATGAGTGGAGAAGCCCTATCACTGGCGAGATCGTGAGGAGCTGCACCATCATCACCACGGAGCCCAATGAGCTTGTAGGCAGAGTGCACAATCGCATGCCCGTCATCATCGCGGCCAAGGATCATGGCAAATGGTTGGGCGAGGAGCCGGCCGCAGAGGATGAGTTGAGAGCGCTCCTCAAGCCCTACCCTGCGGACCTCATGACGGTATCGCCAAGCCTTGGCATTGTGGCCCGCCCAACGCCTGACTCTCCGAGAGAGAGCCAGTTACCCCTATTGTGATCCCTTATTTCGTTTGAATGTTGAAAGTGTCCATTGGGCGCAAATCTCAACCCACAATGTTCTCTAAATGTTCTTGACTGACCGGGAGGACTGATTTACGCTGTGGAAGCTCACCCGGGGGCTTTCATGACGGCGCATGCAACGACGGTCGCCTTCCAGGGCATCGAGGCTGTGCCGGTCGATGTCCAGGCCCAGTTCCTGTCGGGCCAGGTCCAGTTCAACATCGTGGGCCTCGCCGACAAGGCGGTGGTGGAAAGCCGCGAGCGGGTCCGGGCGGCGCTCTTCGCCGTGGGCCTGGCGCTGCCCGGCAAGAGGCTCGCCGTCAATCTCTCGCCCGCCGATCTCCCCAAGGAAGGCAGCCACTATGACCTCCCGATCGCGCTTGCCGTGCTTTCGGCACTGGGCGTCCTGCCGCAGGACTTCCTCAACCGCTATCTGGTGATCGGCGAGATGGGCCTCGATGGCGCGCTGGGGGCCGTCACGGGAGCGCTCCCTGCCGCCATCGCCGCCAATGCCAGGGGTCTCGGCCTCATCTGCCCCAGGGCCTGCGGACCCGAGGCCGCCTGGGCCGGCGATGAGGTCGATCTCCTGGCGCCGCAGACCATCATCCAGATCCTCAATCACGTGAAGGGCACGCAGATCCTGTCACGCCCCAAGCCGGGCCTCGCCGAGGATCAGACGCGGTTGCCCGATCTCAAGGACATCAAGGGCCAGGAGGCGGCGAAGCGCGCGCTCGAGGTCGCGGCCGCCGGCGGCCATCATCTGCTGATGGTCGGCCCGCCGGGCGCCGGCAAATCCATGCTGGCCCAGCGCCTGCCGTCGATCCTGCCGCCCATGGATGCGCGCGAGATGCTGGAGACGAGCATGATCGCCTCGCTCGCCGGCGAATTGCCGGACGGCAAGGTGACGCGCAAGCGCCCGTTCCGCTCGCCGCATCATTCGGCGAGCATGCCGGCTTTGGTCGGCGGCGGCCTCAAGGCGAAGCCCGGCGAGATTTCGCTGAGCCACAATGGCGTGCTGTTCCTCGACGAATTGCCGGAATTCCAGCCGCGCGTGCTCGAAGCCTTGCGCCAGCCTCTCGAGTCGGGCGAGACGCAGGTCGCGCGCGCCAACTACCACATCACCTATCCGGCGCGCTTCCAATTGGTCGCGGCGATGAACCCCTGCAAATGCGGCATGGCGGGCGAGCCCGGCCATGTCTGCGCCAAGGGACCGCGCTGTGCCGGCGATTACCAGGCGCGCCTGTCAGGCCCGCTGCTCGACCGCCTCGACATCCAGATCGAGCTGGGCGCGGTGCGCGCCGCCGATCTGGCGCGGCCGGTTCCGTCGGAAGGCAGTGCCGAGGTCGCAATGCGCGTCGCCAAAGCGCGCGAGCGCCAGCGTGAGCGCTTCGCGCGCCTCGGCCTGCCTGAGCTCAGGACCAATGCGCAAGCCGATGGCACGCTGCTCGATGAGATCGCCACACCGGACGAGCCGGGCTTGCGCATCCTGCATGAGGCCTCTGATGCGATGATGCTTTCCGCGCGAGGTTATCATCGCGTTCTCCGTGTCGCCCGCACTCTCGCCGATCTCGACGGCGAGGAGCGCGTCGGCCGCCTCCATGTCGTCGAGGCGCTGAGCTATCGCCAGAAACTCGCCGCCTTCCGCCAGGCGGCATGAAGGATCATGATCCCCGCCGGTTATATGGCAAAATTTGTGGCAGACTGCCCCGATTGGCTCGGAGCGGCCGGGGTGGAGGATATCTATTCCGTCAGCGGATGCGTGTCGCACTGCTTCGCGGATTATTACAGTGCGTGGAAGCATAACGGATTCTGGCTCTTCGATTCGATCGATGTCATTCTGCGCCTTGCATCGGAAAAAGGGATCGATCTGAAAGATGCCAAATTCTTCTATTACGAAATCCATGAACGACAGTTCGATGAGGATGGCACTGAAGAAGTGATGCCGGCACCCGACCTCGCGTTTGCTACCAACGTCTCCCTGCCGGAAACGAAGACTCTCGAAGGCTTCGACGTCGTCACCTTCAATGCCGGCGCCGGTCCGGAATGTTCGCCGCTTTCATGCAACGGCTTGGCGAAAGATCATGATGTCAACCGACATTGCTTGCTGGCATCGCTCGATGAAGCGATCATTCTGCTGAGGAAGGGTGCCTTCAAAGATTCCGAGCCGGGTCCCTATCGCATTTTTGCGGTGTATTCCGTGCAGACCGCCTCGGCCGCGCGGTAGCGGAGTGACAAGCTCACTCGGGCGGCAGTGACTTCGCCAGAAAGGTTATGATCCTCTGCGCCACGTCGCGATGGATATCCGCCCGTGCGCGTCCACCGCCATCTTTGCAGACAATGCCCTCGCCGGGTGCATTTTCCTCGATGAGGTCGACGGCGCCCGGCTTGCAGATTTGCAGGAAGCTGAAATGCAGGGCATCGGCAATCTCCGCAGTGGTCGTTGTCGATTGGGGCAGGTATTCGGCGAGATAGCGCGAATCCTGGTTGGTCGCGGCGACCTCGGCTTTTGCTGCTTCATCCTTGGCGATATCCACTCCGGCGGCGATGACGAGGAAAGGTATGTGGATGTCATCGAGGCTTTCGGGCGTGAAGCCGCGGGCGAGGCCGAGATCGAGCGTCACCACCGCACCGATCCGCGCATCGCGCAGGTCGCTGCCGAGCTTTTCCGTCGCAGCGGCGCTGCGGCCGATGCCGAGCCCGGCGAAGAGCTTGCAGGCGATGGCGCCGAAGCGCGTCTCGCAATCCTGCGTCACCAGCCCAGCATCGAAACGTGCGCCGGCAAGCTCGGCGACCGTCCAGCCGCCGAGCGAATGGCCGATGGCGGCGATCCGCGTCGCGGCGATGCTCAGGCTGTGATCGGCGAGCAGGGCGTCGAGGACGCGGCTCAGATCGCGCGGCCTTTCCCACAGCCTTGCCGCCTTCTCGGGATCCCGGTCGAAGGTCGTGGTGCCGGGATGATCGACGGCAGCGACGACATAGCCCTCACGCGCCAGCGCCGCCGCGAGCCAGCTCAGATTGCGGAAGCTTCCGCCAAACCCGTGCGACAGGAGGACGAGAGGGTGAGAGCCATCTGCCGCCTTGGCATCCCTGACGGCCGAGACCCCATAAAACACGGGGTTCTCGGCGACCGATATCTCAGGCCTCGCGTCCTTCGTCGGATACCACAGGGCCACATGCAGCGGCCGGCTCTCATCCGGCTCGGTGATCTCCCTGAAGCCGATCCGATCGTCGGCGTACGCGGCGGGCAGGGCGAAGACGGCGAGCAGCATGAGGGAGAGGACGAATCTGAGCATGAGAGCCTCCGGGGAGATGGCGAGGCCTTCCTGGTCCAACTTCACCCCTTGCGAGACCTCGAACGCGATCGAGGTCGTGCTAGTCTCAGGCTCATGGGCAGGATGAGAGACAGCCACGCCTCTTTCGATGAGCTTCCCGGCACACCGGTGAGCGACATCGGCGCGGTGCGCACGCTCTTGATCGCGGCCGCCAAAGCGCGCCGCGACGTCAGCTATGCGGAACTGCTCATGGAGCTTGGCCACCGCTTCAGCCGTCCCAAGATGCGGGCCCTCTGCCGCACTCTCGATGCGATCGATGAGGCCGGCCGCGAAGCGGGTGAGCCCGAGCTTGCGGCCCTGGTCGTGCGCGAGTCCGACCGGCTGCCGGGTCAGGGCTGGTGGGTCGGCAAGGTCTATCGGTTGAGCTATGAGGGACCCTGGACCGGCAAGGAAGCGCTGGCCTTCGTGCAAGGCCGGCAGAAGCTCGCCTTCGATTACTGGAACAAGTAAGCCTGTGCAGTCCTCCGAAGCTCGTAAGAGCGTAGAAGGACAGAAGCTTGCTTTTGATTATTGGAACAAGTGAGCGTGTTTAGTCCTCCGAAGCTCGTAAGAGCGTAGGAGGACAGAAGCTCGCTTTCGATTACTGGAACAAGTAAGCTTGTGCAGTCCTCCGAAGCTCGTAAGAGCGTAGGAGGACAACGCTGTCCCGCACAAGGGACCTTTTGCCTCTTGACATCGTGGGCCAAACGGTGATTTGGAAAATATCAGAGTGCCCGAAGTCCATGGCCGGACTTCAAAGGCTTGGCACTCTCCCTCCCAAAAGGAACCGTCACATGACCAGCACGCTTTGCCAAAGCGCGGCGCTCGACCGCATCGTCGCGCCATGGGCGGCGAAGATCGCCGCGTTCTTCGCCACCATCGTCGAAACCATCCTGGCGATCGTGCATGAGCTCAGCGCCTGTTGCCGGGAGGCCTCGCCGCTGCGCCACAAAGCGGGCTTCCTGCCGCCTGCGGTGAGCGCGCTCCATCTCCTTGTGCGCAAGCGTTCGCCCGATTTCGAGCGAGCCGTCATGAAGCCCGAGGCAAAGGATATTGAAAGGGTATTTGAAAGGGTACTGAAAGGTATTTGAAAGGGGTATTGAAAGGCTGTTGAAAGGGTAAAGCTATTGGCAGTGAGGGCCTGCATGCCCGCACGTAAAGAACCGGCGACAGAAGCCTAGCCAAGGGCCCTCTGCTCCTCGCTCGAGGGCTCGGCCGGGCTCTCAATATCCGCCGGCCGGTGCAGGCCGACGCCCAGGATCACCAGGAAGATTCCCGCGAGATCGAGGGGACCCGGGATCTGGCGAAGCACGATGGCGCCCGTCACCGCGGCGATGGCCGGCAGAAGGGTCAGCATCAAGGCGAAGCTCGCGCGCGGCAAGCGCGCCATCGCCAGCTGGTCGCAGATATAAGGGATGACGGATGAGGAAATGCCGACGCCGATGCCGGCGAGGATCAGGAGCGGCTGCGTGGCGAGCTTGGCGACATCGCTGAAGCCGAAGGGCGAGGCGACGATGAAGGCGACACCCATGGCGGCCCCGAGCCGCGCAATGCCCGATGCGCCGCCTTGCCTGGCGATCGAATGGCCGACAATGACATAGAGCGCGAAGAGGAGCGCGTTGGCGAAGGCGAAACAGAGTCCCACGAGATCGCCCGCGATCTTGAAGCCGATGAGCAGGAACACGCCCGCGACCGCGAGCCCGAGCGCCAGGAAATTGCGGGCGCTGCGCAGGCCGATGAGCGCCACCGCGATCGTGGCGGCGAATTCGATGGCCGCGACGGTCGCGAGCGGCAGCCGCTCGATCGCGAGATAGAAGGTCATGTTCATGGCGGCCAGGATGACGCCGAGAAGCAGGATGAGCCGGCGTGCCTTGGGCGCAGCCTCGGCGATGACCCGCCAGGGCGGCAGCCACAAAGCGAAGATCACGGCGGCCGAGGCGATGCGCAGCCAGGCGACGCCCAGCGGCGAGATCTGGCCGAAGAGCAGCACGGCGAAGGAGGGGCCGAGATAGTGAAAAACCGCGCTGATCAGGAAAAAGACATGCGGGGGTAAGGACGTGGCGAACCGGTTCATGCCCGGAGAATGGCCGGTTTCGCACAAGTTTGGACTGGTATATGTAGCCGACAGGGATAAAATGCGGAGAATTCGGAGGTGATTATGAAGAATAACCGAAGAATCGCTGGAGCGAATCTCGACCCTGTCGACCGCCAGCTGCTGGCCACGCTGACCGACAATGCCCGCATCTCGCTCGCCGATCTTGGCCGCGTGCTCGGCATGTCGCCGCAAAGTGCCGCAGACCGCCTGCGCCGGCTCGAGGATGTGGGCGTGATCCAGGGATTTACCGCCAGGCTCGACCCGGCAGCGCTCGGCCTCGCCGTCGGCGCCTATATCCGCGTGCGCCCGGCGATGGGCGAGTTGCCGCGCGTCACCGCCTTGCTGGCCGATATTCCCGAGATCATCGAATGCGACCGCATCACCGGCGAGGATTGTTTCATGGCCAAGGTCTTCGTGGCGCGCATCGAGGATCTCGAGCGGGTCATCGACCGGCTCATCCCTTACGCGCAGACCAATACATCGATCATCCAGTCGTCGCCGGTCATGCGCCGCGCACCCAAATATTCTTAATGCCAGCGGACACGATAATTTGCGTCACGTAATTAGCGTTGTTGCAAATTTACCCTTTATTGACGCTCACTTTAACCGGTAGGCTTTTTCTAAGATGCCTGTGCGAATGAAAAGGTTAACAGGCGTCAGAAACGGCATGTGGCGAGCGAGATGAACTCCGATCGGAAAGAGGACGGTTCGATCGACCGCACGGCGGCGGTGACTGCGGCCTTGCGCCTATTGGCGCGTCCCGGCATCCGTTTCAGCCCCTGGCAGTTCACCGTCGGCGTATTGTGTGTGGCGGCGGGTCTCGCTTTCTGCATCGCCATGATTTTCGGCGCCGAGGGCCTCACCCGGGCCTGGGTGCCGGTCGGCCTGTTCCTGACCGCGGTCATCGCCCTCGCCGTCTATTTCGGCCGGCGGGCTTCCGACATGCGCCGCGAGAATGTCGAGGCCGTTCTCAACATGCTGCAACTGGCGCGCGCCGAAGCCGAAGCCGCCAACCACGCCAAGAGCCGCTTCCTGGCCGCGACCAGCCACGAGATCCGCACGCCGATGAACGGCATCATCGGCATGAACGGGCTTTTGCTCGACACCGAGCTCAACCCCGAGCAGCGCAACTATGCCGGCGCCGTCGATGCCTCGGCACGCTCGCTGCTCTCGATCATCGATGAGATTCTCGACATCTCCAAGATCGAATCGGGCCGCGTGGCCCTGGCGCCGGACTGGATCGATCCTCTGGTCCTCGCCGAGAGCGTGATCGAGCTTCTGGCGCCCCGCGCGCATGCCAAGGGGATCGAGATCACCTGTTCGGCCTCGGCCGACCTGCCGCCGCGCCTCCTCATCGATGAACTGCGCCTGCGCCAGATCCTGCTCAATCTCGCCGGCAACGCCATCAAATTCACGGAATCGGGCGGCGTCGCGATTAGCCTGTCGACGGCGCCCTGCGCCGGCGATCCCGAGCAGATCACCTTCATCGCCGCGGTCGCCGATTCAGGGATAGGCATGACGGTAGAAGAGCAATCCCGCATCTTCGAGGAATTCGCGCAAGGACGCGATGATACCGCACGCCGTTTCGGCGGCACCGGCTTGGGGCTTTCGATCTCGCGCAAGCTCGCTGAAGGCATGGGGGGTGAGATCACGGTCGAGAGCGCGCGCGGCAAGGGGTCGGTTTTCCGCGTGATGCTCCCGTGCGTGAGCGTGCGTCATGAAGGCGGCAACGAGCCTTTGAAGGGCCGCGCCTATGAGCTCGCTTTGCCGCCGGGGCCGACCTTCACGAGCCTCGAGGCGACGTTGAAAGTCCTTGGCGCCGAGACGCGGCATGTGGCGTCGGAGGCGGAGCTGCGCCAGGCCCTGTACAAGCCGCATTCCGCCAACGGCCTCATTTGCGATTCGAGCTTCGCTGCGACACTCGCCATCTGGCGGGCGGCGAATGAAGGCAAGCGGCCGGCGGGGAAGCCCGTCTTCATTCTGCTTCAGGCGGAAGAGCGCCGCGCCCTGCGCGATTTCCTGTCGACACCCTTTGCCGGCTATCTGCTGAAACCGCTCCGCCGCGCGACCTTGCTGCGCCAGCTCGTGCAGTCGGACGATCACACGATCGCGAGCGCAGTCAAGGATCTGCGGCGCATGACTCAAGGCGAGAGGAAAGTACCGCAACTGAACATCCTTCTCGCCGAGGACAATCCGGTCAACGCGTTCCTGACCCGCACCTTGCTCGAGAAGTCGAATCATTCGGTTCACCACGTGACAAATGGCAATGCGGTGCTGGACTATATTGCCAAGGGTGGGCGGCCCGATCTCATCATCATGGATGTCCAGATGCCGGAGCTGGACGGGCTCGAGACGGCCCGCCGGCTGAGAAATGGCGATCTCGTGCCCGATGTTCCCATTCTGGCGCTGACCGCCAATGCGAGCGCTGCCGATGAAGCGGAATGCCTGGCCGCCGGCATGAGCGGCCATATGGCGAAACCTTTCGACCGTCAGGACCTCGATGAGGCGATCGCCGCCCTGACCGCCAAGCGACCGGCGGCTTGACCTGGCGGTTCATGCGCTAAATACCATATTTTGGTCATGTTAATCGCTTCGGCTTCCTCTGAAGCGATCGTGATTAGGTGCCTTTGTCTTCGGATTGTTACAATTCTTGGCCGAACTTTCTTTGTCCGGCAGTCTGTGGCACTGTGCGGAGGCCGGCGACGGGCCGGTTTGCGGAGGCAGGGCTTGATGGCCGTCTATTCTCTGGCACCTGGCCCCCGCAGTGGGGCGACAAGGCAAGAGGACATTGTGCCGGGCTTCGTGCTCGGCACGAAAGCCGATCTGACTGTCAGGCTCGCCGACGGCGCGGCCGATGTCGATGCGGCACAGCATCTGCGCTACCGCGTCTTTTATGAGGAGCTCGACGCCAGGCCCTCCGCCGAGGCGCTGGTGTCGCGACGCGATGCCGATCGCTATGACCCGATCTGCGATCACCTTCTCGTCGTGCGCAAGGGCGCCGCTCTGGGACCCGACGAGATTCGCGTCGCCGACGGCGAAGTCGTCGGCACCTATCGGCTGCTCCGGCAATCGGTCGCCGAGCGCAACGGTGGTTTCTACACCCAGGCCGAATTCGATATCGCACCGCTCATTGCCCGCCACAGCGGGCTCAAATTCCTCGAGCTCGGCCGCTCCTGCGTCCTCAAACCCTATCGCACCAAGCCGGTCGTCGAACTGCTCTGGCAGGGCATCTGGAACTATGTCCGGCTCTACGACCTCGATGTGATGCTGGGCTGCGCCAGCCTCGAAGGCACCGATCCCACGCACCATGCCATGGGACTGAGCTTCATGGCGCAGAATTCCGTCGCACCCGCCGAATGGCAAGTGTCAGCACTTCCCGAACGGAAGATCGAGATGAACCTGCTGCCGCCCGCCAAGGTCGACGCCAAGCGGGCTCTGCGCATGCTGCCGCCCTTGATCAAGGGCTATTTGCGGATCGGCTGCTATGTCGGCGACGGTGCCGTGATCGACCATCAGTTCAACACCATCGACGTGCTGATCATCCTGCCCGTCTCGGCGATCAATCCGCGCTATTTCTCCTATTTCGGCCAACCCGGCGAGGACCCCCTCGCGCAATTGTGAGAGGGTTCACCAAGAAGCATCGTCTTACCGGTTGATGTCGTAAGCCGCGATCGCCGCCAGATTGACGATATCGGTCGCGGTCGCCGACATGGCGGCGATCTGCACCGGCTTGTCGAGGCCGGTGAGCAGTGGGCCGACCACGGTGACCCCGCCCAGTTGCTGCAGGAGCTTGGTCGAGATCGAGGCCGAATGCGCCGCCGGCATCACCAGCACATTGGCAGGTCCGGTCAGGCGGCAGAAGGGATAGAGCGCCATCGCCTCGCGCGACAGCGCCACATCGGGGCCCATCTCGCCGTCATATTCGAAATCGACATTGCGCTTGTCGAGGATGGTCACCGCGTTGCGCACATATTCGGAGCGCTCGCCCTTGGGATAGCCGAAGGTGGAATAGGACAGGAAGGCGACCTTGGGCTCATAGCCGAAGCGGCGCGCGACACCTGCGGCCTCCTGCGCGATATCGGCGAGTTCCTCGGCCGACGGCAATTCGTGGATCGACGTATCGGCGATGAACACGGTGCGCCCGCGCACCAACGCCATGGAGACGCCGATCGGCTGGTGGCCGGGACGGTTGTCGATGGCGCGCCTGACATTGTCGAGGGCGACGGAGAAGTTGCGCGTCAGGCCCGTCACCACCGCATCGGCGTCGTTGAGCGCCAGCATGCAGGCGGCGAAGACGTTGCGGTCGTTGTTGACGAGGCGCTGGCAGTCGCGGAACAGGAAGCCGTTGCGCTGCAGGCGTTCATAGAGATAGTTGGCGTAATCGACATTGCGCGCCGAGAGCTTGGCATTGGTGATCTCGACATTCTCGTTCAGTTCGACGGCGTTGGCTTTCAGTGCCTCCTCGACATGCGCCTCGCGGCCGATCAGGATCGCCTTGCCGAGGCCGTTATTGGCGAAGCTGTTGGCGGCGCGGATCATCCGGTCCTCCTCGCCCTCGGCGAAGACGACGCGCTTCGGGTTGGACCGGACATGCTCGAAGATGTTCTGCAGCGTGCCGGCAATCGGATTGAGCCGTGCCGAGAGCTGGTCGGCATACTCATCGAGATCGGCGATGGCCTTGCGCGCCACGCCCGATTCCATCGCCGCGCGCGCCACCGCGACGGGAATGCGCGAGATGAGGCGCGGGTCGAAGGGCACCGGGATGAGGTAGCCCGGGCCGAATTGCATGCGCGAGCCGTGATAGGCGGCCGCGACCTCGTCGGGCACCTCTTCGCGCGCCAGCGCCGCCAGCGCTTCAGCCGCGGCGATCTTCATCAGGTCGTTGATGGTGCGGGCGCGCACGTCGAGGGCGCCGCGAAAGATATAGGGAAAGCCCAGCACATTGTTGACCTGGTTGGGATAGTCCGAGCGCCCCGTGGCCATGATAGCGTCGTCCCTGACCTTGGCGACTTCTTCCGGCGTGATCTCGGGATCGGGATTGGCCATGGCGAAGATGATCGGGTTCTTCGCCATGCTCTTGACCATTTGCGGCGTCAGCGCGCCGGCGGCGGAGAGGCCGAAGAACACATCCGCCCCTTCCATCGCCTCGGCGAGCGTGCGCGCCTTGGTCTCGATCGCATGCGCCGACTTCCACTGGTTCATGCCCTCGCTGCGGCCCTTGTAGACGACGCCCTTCGAGTCGGCGAGGATGACGTTCTGCGGCGGGACGCCCATGGATTTGATGAGCTCGATGCAGGCGATCGCCGCCGCACCCGCGCCATTGCAGACGAGCTTGAAGTTCTTGATGTCGCGCTTGGTGATCTCGAGGGCATTGATGAGGGCCGCCGCCGAGATGATCGCGGTGCCGTGCTGGTCGTCATGGAAGACCGGTATGTCCATGAGCTCGCGCAGGCGCTGCTCGATGATGAAGCATTCGGGTGCCTTGATGTCCTCGAGATTGATGCCGCCGAAGGAGGGCCCGAGATAGCGCACCGCACCGATGAACTCGTTGACGTCCTTGGTGTCGACCTCGAGATCGATCGAATCGACATCGGCGAAGCGCTTGAACAGCACCGCCTTGCCTTCCATGACCGGCTTTGCGGCGAGAGGCCCGAGATCGCCCAGGCCCAGGATGGCGGTGCCGTTGGTGATGACGGCAACGAAGTTGCCCTTGGCGGTATAGTCATAGGCGGTGTCGGGGTCCTCGGCGATCTTGCGCACCGGCACGGCGACGCCGGGGCTGTAGGCCAGCGACAGATCGCGCTGGGTGGCCATCGGCTTGGTCGGATTTATTTCCAGCTTGCCCGGTTTGCCGCGCTGATGGAAAAGCAGCGCCTCCTGTTCGGTAAAGCTCGGTCGGGCCGCCCGTTTATCTGTACTCATGTTTTCCCCATAAATGTCGGGGGCCGACAGTAGAGGCAGCTCTGCCCGATCTCAAGGTCATTGATTCCGCTCCAACTTGTCGTATCAAGGCGCGATGAACGACATGAACGCCCAGAGGGATGCTGTCGCGGCGACACCGATGATGGCCCAGTATCTCGAGATCAAGGCGGCCCATCCCGGTTGCCTCCTGTTCTATCGCATGGGCGATTTCTATGAATTGTTCTTCGCCGACGCCGAGGCGGCGTCGCGGGTCCTGGGGATAGCGCTGACCAAGCGCGGCCGCCATCTGGGCGAGGAGATCCCGATGTGCGGCGTGCCGATCCATTCCTCCGACCAGTATCTGGAGCGGCTGATCCGCGCCGGCCATCGCGTCGCCATTTGCGAGCAGCTCGAAGACCCGGCCGAGGCGAAGAAGCGGGGGGCCAAATCCGTCGTCCGCCGCGACGTCATCCGCCTCATCACGCCCGGCACTTTGACCGAGGACACGCTGCTCAAGAGCGCCAAGAACAACTTCATCGCCAGCCTGGCGCGCATCAAGGCGGATGCGAGCCTGGCGCTCGCTTTCGCCGACATCTCGTCCGGCGAATTCGTCGTCATCCCGGTCTCAGGCGACCGCCTGGCGGCCGAGCTTGCCGCACTCGAGCCCGGCGAGATCATCTATCCCGATGGGCTCGCCGAACCAAACCTCGTATTCCAACTCGAGGCTACGGGGGCGGCGCTGACGCCCTTGGCCGCGAGCCGTTTCGACAGCACGGCCGCGGAGAAGCGGCTCAAGGATCATTTCGGCGTCTCGGCGCTCGACGGCTTCGGCGCCTTCACCCGGGCGGAAGTCGCGAGCCTCGGAACCCTTCTCGATTACGTGCTCCTGACCCAGGTCGGCCGGGTGCCGGTCCTGCGCGCGCCACGGCGCGAGGAGCCGTCCGACCGGATGATCATCGACCAGGCCACGCGCACCAATCTCGAGCTGACGAAGAGCCTGGCCGGCGAGACGGGGACGAGCCTGCTGTCGATCCTCGACCGCACCGTCACCGCCGCGGGTGCGAGGCTCCTGACGCGAAGGCTCGCGTCGCCTCTGACCGATCCGCAAGCGATCTCGAGCCGGCTCGATTCGGTGAGCTTCTTCGTCGAGGCACGCGATCTGCGCGAAAGCGCACGCAAGGAGCTGCGCCAGTTCCCCGATATCGAGCGGGCCTTGTCGCGCCTGGCGCTGGGGCGCGGCGGCCCGCGCGACCTGGCCTCGCTTTGCGCCGGCTTGCAGGCGGCCGAGGTGCTGAATGAGAGACTGCGCCAGCCGCAAGGTTTCTCGGCTCTGTCGGCGGAGCTCACGCAGGCCGAAGCCGTATTGTCCGACCGGCCGGCCGTGCTTCTCGCCGATCTTGCCGCGGTGCTGGGCGAGGACCTGCCGCTCAATGCCCGCGATGGCGGCTTCGTCAAGGAGGGCTATTCGCAGGAGCTCGACGACCATCGCCGGCTGCGCGACGAGACGAAGCAGGTCATCGCGCAATTGCAGGCCGATTATGCCGGGGAAACCGGCATCAAGTCGCTGAAGATCAAGCACAACAATGTGCTGGGCTATTTCATCGAGGTGACGGCGCAAAATGCAGCGCCCCTGCAGGCGCCGCCGCATAATGCGAAATTCTTCCACCGCCAGACGATCGCGAGCGCCGTGCGCTTCGTGACGCAGGAGCTCTCGACGCTCGAGGAGCGCATCGCGTCTGCCGCCAATCGCGCGCTGGCGCTGGAGCTCGAGATCTTCGAGCGCCTGACCGAGGCCGTCAAAGCGCAATCGCACCGCCTCTCGGCCATGGCCGAGGCCATCGCCACGATCGACGTCGCCTCCGCTCTCGCCGAACTGGCCGCCCGACGCAATTACGTGCGTCCGGCCGTCGATCGCTCGCTTCGCATCGATATCGCGCAAGGCCGCCATCCGGTGGTCGAGGCGATGCTCGTGCAAAAAGCCGAGACGCCTTTCGTCGCCAACGACTGCCGCTTGTCTTCCGACGACAAGCGCATCTGGCTCCTGACCGGGCCCAACATGGCAGGCAAGTCGACTTTTCTCCGCCAGAACGCGCTGATCGTGATCATGGCGCAAATGGGCTCGTTCGTTCCGGCCAGATCGGCGCATCTCGGCATTGTCGACCGCCTGTTCAGCCGCGTGGGTGCCGCCGACGACCTGGCGCGCGGACGCTCGACCTTCATGGTCGAGATGGTCGAGACGGCAGCCATTCTCAATCAGGCGACCGAACGCTCCTTCGTCATCCTGGACGAGATCGGGCGCGGCACCGCGACCTTCGACGGCCTGTCCATCGCCTGGGCGGCGGTCGAGCATCTGCATGAGGTCAATCGCTCGCGTGCCTTGTTCGCCACGCATTATCACGAGCTCACGGCGCTTGCCGGCAGGCTCACCGGCGTCGCCAATGCGACGGTCAAGGTGCGCGAATGGCAGGGCGATGTGGTGTTCCTGCATGAAGTGGTGGCGGGCGTCGCCGATCGCTCCTACGGTATCCAGGTGGCGAAGCTCGCCGGCCTCCCCGCGCCGGTGATCACGCGCGCCGCCGAGGTCCTGGCCTTGCTCGAAAAGAAGGACGAGCCGGGGGCGGGTGCCGATTCGCTCTTCGCCGACCTGCCGCTCTTCTCCGTCGCGCGCCCCAGATCGGCGAGCCCCGCCGTTGCTGCGGAACCGACCGCGCTCGAGACGCGCTTGGCCGAGATCGTGCCCGATGATCTCTCGCCGCGCGATGCGCTGGCGCTGCTTTATGAATTGCGCGCCATGCTCAAGCGATCGCCGCAATGACGCCCGCGAAAAAGCTGCCGGCCTTGGTAGATGGTGCCGCGCTGCGCCAGAGGCTGGCCGAGCTTGGCTCCGGCCCCGACTTGCGCAAGCGCGTGGTCGAGATCCTCAAGGAGACGATCAAGGCGGCGCGCGCCGAGGCCGAACGCCGCCTGATGGCGGACGGCAAGGGCACGCAATGCGCGATGCTCCTGGCCCGAGCGCAGGATGAGATCATTCATGCGCTCTATGACTATGCCGTGCGCAAGCTCTACCGCGCTTCCAATCCTTCAGAGGCCGAGCGGCTCACCATCGTTGCCGTTGGCGGCTATGGGCGCGGCACGCTGGCGCCGGGCTCCGACATCGATCTCCTGTTCCTCTTACCCTACAAGCAGACCGGCTGGAGCGAGAGCGTCATCGAATTCATTCTCTACTCGCTGTGGGACACGCGCCTCAAGGTCGGCCACGCGACGAGGAGCGTCGATGACTGCATCAGGCTGGCGCAATCGGACTCGACCATCCTCACCGCCATCCTCGAGGCGCGCTTTATCTGCGGGGAGCCGACGCTCTTCGAAACATTGACCAAGCGCTTCCGCAAGGAGATCGCCGCCAAGGGGGCGAAGGCCTTCGTCGCGAGCAAGCTTGCCGAGCGCGACGAGCGCCATTTCAAGGCGGGCGAAAGCCGCTATCTGGTCGAGCCCGATGTCAAGAATGGCAAGGGCGGCCTGCGCGATCTGCATACTTTGTTCTGGATCGCGAAATTCCTGTCGGGCGCCAATTCGACCAAGGAACTGGCCGAGAAGGGCGTGTTCACGAAGGACGAGCTGGCGCTGTTCGAGAAGAGCGAGGATTTCCTGTGGGCGGTGCGCTGCCATTTGCACTTCGTCGCCAAGCGCGCCGAGGACCGCTTGAGCTTCGACCGCCAGCCCGATCTCGCCGAGCGCCTGGGCTACAAGGCGCATGCCGGCTTGAAGCATGTCGAGCGCTTCATGAAGCATTATTTCCTGGTCGCCAAGGATGTCGGCGACCTGACCCGCATATTCTCGGCCTCGCTCGAGGCCAAGGAAATGAAGGCAACGCCGGTCTTCGGCCGGATGCTCGGCCGGTTCGCTTCGCGCCGCTCGGGCCTGATCGAAGGGGCGCCCGATTTTCGCATCGAAGCCAACCGCCTGACCATTGCGGATGAAGACGTGCTGATCAAGACGCCGATCAACATCATCCGGCTCTTCTGGCTGGCGGCCGAGAAGGACCTCGAAATCCACCCCGATGCGCTCAAGGCGGTGCGGCGCAATCTTTCGCGCATCGACAAGGATCTGCGCGTCGAGCCCGAGGCCAATGCTCTGTTCTTGCGCATGCTGACCGACGCGCGCGATCCCGAGACGGCCTTGCGGCGCATGAACGAGGCGGGCGTGCTCGGCCGCTTCATCCCCGAATTCGGCCGGATCGTCGCCATGATGCAATTCAACATGTACCATCACTATACGGTCGACGAGCATCTGATCCGCGCCGTCGGCATTCTCGCGGCAATCGAGCGCGGGCGCTTTTCCTCGGACCATCCGCTGTCGACCGAGATCTTTCCGACCGTGTCGAGCCGCCGGGCGCTCTATGTCGCGGTTCTCCTCCATGACATTGCCAAGGGTCGCAAGGAAAGCCATTCCATCGCCGGCGAGCGCGTGGCGAAGACCCTGTGCCCGCGATTGGGCCTCTCGGCGCCCGAGACCGAGACGGTCGCGTGGCTCATCCGCCATCATCTTCTGATGAGCGAGACGGCGCAGATGCGCGATCTCAACGACTTCAAGACCATCCTCGATTTCGCCAATGTCGTGCAGTCGCCGGAGCGCCTGAAGCTTTTGCTCATCCTCACCGTCGCCGACATCCGCGCGGTCGGGCCCACCGCTTGGAACGGCTGGAAGGGCCAGCTCCTGCGCACGCTCTATTTCGAGACCGAGCCTATCTTGTCCGGCGGGCATACCAGCATCTCGCGCAAGGAGCGCGTCGCCGAGGCGCAGGCGAGATTCTTCGCCCATCATCCCGGCTGGACGGTGGAACAGAAGGCCGCCTATGCGGCGCGCCACTATGATGCTTATTGGCTCAATGTCGATACCGACAAGCAGGTCGCGCATGAGCAGCTGATGGCGCGCGCCAGGGCTGAAGGCGAGCCGGTCGCGACGGAAGTCCAGACCGATGAGTTTACCGCCATCACCGAGCTCACCATCCATGCGCCGGATCATCCGCGCTTCCTAGCGCTCATCACCGGCGCCTGTGCCGCGGCCAATGCCAATATCGTCGGCGCCCAGATCTTCACCACCGCCGACAGCCTGGCGCTCGACACCATTCTCATCCAGCGGCAGTTCGCCAATAGCGAGGATGAGGCGAGGCGCGCCGAGCGGGTGGCGAGCCTCGTCCGTCAGGTGCTGAAGGGCGAGGTCAGGATCAAGGACCTGATTGCCAAGGTCCAGCATCCGGAAGCGCGGCTCCAGGCCTTCACTGTGCCGCCGCGCGTCATCATCGACAATGAATCGTCCAACCTCTTCACCGTGATCGAGGTGAACGGCCTCGACCGCGTCGGCATCCTCTATGATCTGACCGAGGCGCTCTATCACCTCAGTCTCAATATCGGCTCGGCCCATATCACGACCTATGGCGAGCGTGTCATCGACGTCTTTTATGTGACCGACCTGACCGGCGCCAAGATCGTGAGCGCGCCGCGCCATGCCGAGATCGAGCGCCGACTTTTGGCCGTACTTGCCAAGCAGAAAGAGGCGGCACTCTAGAGCCTTGTGAGAATCCCCCCGGCAAAATAGAAATTCAACCATGACCCTCCTCAAATCGGCAGCGACCGTGGGCGGGCTCACTCTGGTGAGCCGGGCGGCGGGCTTCATTCGCGACATGCTGACCGCCTCCGTGCTCGGCACCGGCCCGGTGGCGCAGGCCTTCGTCGTCGCCTTCCGCTTCCCCAACCTGTTCCGTTCGCTCTTCGCCGAGGGTGCTTTCAACTCGGCCTTCGTGCCGATGTTCGCCAAGAAGCTGGAGGGGGGCGGGGAAAGCGAGGCGCGAAGCTTCGCCGAGGACATCTTCGCGGTCATGTTCGCCTGGCTGCTTTTGTTCACGGCCCTGGCGCAGATCGCCATGCCGCTCCTGATGTATGGCATCGCCCCAGGCTTCGCCGATGAGCCGGCGAAGTTCGACCTCTCGGTGGCGCTCACCCGCATTGCCTTTCCCTATCTGCTGTTCATGTCCTTGACCGCCTTGCAGTCGGGCGTCCTCAACAGCCTGCGCCGCTTCGTCGCCGCGGCCTGTGCGCCGATCCTGCTCAACCTGGTCATGATCGCGACCTTGCTCTTCGTCCGCTATATGGGCTGGGGCGACAGCGAATTGACCGGCTATGCCCTGGTCTGGGGCGTGTGCGCCGCGGGCGTCGCCCAGTTCCTCTTGCTCTATATCGCCTGCAGCCGCGCCAATATGCGCATGCGTCTCAAATGGCCGAAGCTGACCCCCGACGCGAAACGGCTGATCCGCCTCGGCATACCGGGCGTAATAGCCGGCGGCATCACGCAAGTGAACATCCTGATCGCCACCATGATCGCGACGACCATCGATCGCGCCGTGTCCTATCTCTATTATGCCGACCGCGTCTATCAGCTGCCTTTGGGCGTCGTCGGCGTCGCCATCGGCGTCGTGCTCTTGCCGGAAATGGCGCGCAAATTGCGCGCCGGCGACGAGGCGGGAGCGCTGCTCAGCCAGAACCGGGCGCTCGAATTCGCGCTCTTCCTCACTTTGCCCGCGACCATCGCGCTCATCGCCATTCCCTTCGCCATCGTCAATGTCTGTTTCGAGCACGGCGTCTTCGTCAGGAGCGATTCGATCGCCACCTCTTACGCGCTCGCGGCCTTCGCCATGGGCTTGCCTGCCTTCGTCATCAACAAGGTGTTCTCGCCGGGCTTCTTCGCGCGCGAGGACACCAAGCGGCCGATGATGTTCGCCATCACCTCGGTCGTCGTGAATGTGGTGGGGAGCTTCGTCCTGTCGCGCTACATCGGCCATGTCGGCATCGCGCTTGCGACCGCGCTCGCGGCCTGGGTCAATGCGACGTTGCTCGGCGTGACGCTCGGCCGTTACGGGCACTTCACCGCCGATCAGCGTCTGCGCAGCCGCCTGCCGCGCATCATCGCCGCAAGCCTCGTCATGGGCGCCATCCTCCTGGGCGGCTTCTATTTCGCCGCCCCCATCTTCACCGACAGCCATCCGCTATGGCTGCGCGCGCTGGTGCTCATCGGGCTCGTCGCCCTGGGGGGCATCAGCTATTTCCTGCTCGCCCATCTCTTCGGCGCGATGAAGCTCAGCGAGATCAGGAAGATGACGCGTCGCGGGCCGGCGGCGTAAATGCAAATAGTCAGGTCTTCAGTCGAACAAGTTCAGTCCGCAGCAGGTGCACTTCGCCACTAAAACTGGCGATCATCGCGGCCAAGAAAGAGGCGGGCTCGATCCGGGACAGATCGAGCGGGTATCCGGCCCGCGCAGCGATCAAAAAGAGAAAGCTGAGCTGAGATCGCCCATTGCCGTCGCGAAACGGGTGAATGGCGTTGAGCTCAGCCAGGTATTCGGCGGCGGCCGTTACAAACTCGTCGAAAGAACTGCTGCCGGTAAAAGGTTCGTCTTTGAGCCGCGCGAAAAGCAAATTCATTTGCGCATCGATATACTCAGGATAGCAGAAGGCGTTACCGTCCTTGGCGGTGCGGACCGTGCGATAGCGGCCAGCCCATCGATAGACATCCTGAAACAGATGGCGGTGGATCGCTTTGTAATGATTAGGATCGAAGCATCCCACGGGCAGGGGCTCCTCTGCGCGCAAGGATGACATTTCCAGCTCGAAATCCCGAAGGGCGCCTATATGCCTGAGACCAGCTTTATTCTTGAGAACTACCGTACCTTTGTAGCAATAAGGATCATCGAAGGCATCATAGCCTCCGTAGGTCATTTCCGATCACTGTTTGCTTTATAGGCACGTAGAACCACGGCTCGCTTTTCGTCCTGGCTCAGACCAGCGCCCTTCAGTTGGTCCAGACGCTTCTGGCTTGTAGTACCGAGCCGCAGTCCTTCGACAGCCGAAATAGCCGCGAACGCCCTTGCACCGAGCACCTGCGATTTCGATCTGGGTTTGCGCTTGTCAGAGAATGAATTCATCGGGTCACATTACACTTCTCGGCCGAGGGTTGCTAGTTGCCAGTGGCTTTCGTGTTCAGCGCCCTCTGCATCAGCACGGTGTCGACCCATTGCTCGTGTTTGAAGCCGACCTCGCGCAGCGTGCCGACCATGTGGAAGCCCAGGCTCTCATGCAGCGCGATCGAAGCCCTGTTGCCACTGTTGCCGATGATGGCGATCATCTGCCGCCAGGGGCCTTTCTCGCAGTCCTGGATGAGCTGGCTCAACAGCGCCCGGCCGATGCCTTCACCCGCCGCATGGCGGTCGACATAGACCGAATTCTCGATGGTGAAGCGATAGGCCGAGCGCGTCCGATAGGGTCCGGCATAGGCATAGCCGACGATCTCGGCCTTCCGCTCGGCGACGATATAGGGGAAGGCCCCACTCTTGAGGCTGCGGAAGCGGGCCCGCATGTCATCGACGCTGGGCGGTGCTTCCTCGAAGGAGGCGAGCCCCGTAGCGACGTGATCGCCATAGATGCGCTGCACGCCCGGCATGTCGGCTTCGGTCGCGGGTCTGAGAGAGAAACTGAGCGATGGCTGCATGGTGAAAGGGTCTATGCCGATATCGACAAGATGATGGAGTCCGAGCTCGCGCAAGAGCGCATTTTGCCGCCAGCGCGAACGGGGCGAGCCCGACACATAGCGCCATAGCTGCACGCGGAAATCCCTGATCCGTCCGGCGGTATCCATGAATGGAAGGATCGGCGCTCCTAGCGGCAAAGTAAAATTTATAGTATTAATACATCAGATAAGGAAATATTTGATGCAGCGGCCGAGCCTCACCCAGCTCCAGACCCTCGCCGAAGTGGCGGGCGCCGGGAGCTTCCTGGCCGCCGCCAGGAAGCTCGGCCTCACCCAGCCGGCGGTCAGCCTGCGCATCCACCAGCTCGAGCAGGCTTTGGGACTGCGGCTCATCGAAAGGGTCGGCCGGCGCGCCCAGCCGACCACCGCCGGCGCCACGCTTTTGGGCTATGTGAAGCAGATCGATGCGACGCTGGACGAGGCCTTGCGCGCGCTCTCCCGCCACAGTGCCAGTGTCGCGGGCAAAGTGCGGCTGGGTACCGGGGCCACGGCCTGCATCTATTTGCTGCCGCCGGTCTTGCGGGCGCTCAAAACCCGTTATCCGGGGATCGAGATCGCTGTCCGCACCGGCAATTCGGGAGAGATCCTGGAAGCGCTCGCCGCCAATGAGCTCGATGTGGCGGTCGTCACCTTGCCGGCGCCGGGCCGCAGCTTCGAGGTCAAGGTCATGATCGAGGACGAGATGGTGGCGGCCTACCCCGCCGATGCCGCGCCCGCGGACAGGTTGACCCCTGCCTTCTTCGCGCGCCAGCCGGGGATACTGCTCTATGAGCCGGCCGGCAATTCCAGGCTCGTCATCGACCGATGGTTCAGAGAGGCGGGCGAGCTGGCGAGGCCCGGCATGGAGCTCGGCAATATCGAGGCGATCAAGAAGATGGTGGGGGCGGGGCTGGGTTTGAGCATCATCCCCGAGATGGCGGTAGGCCCGGGGGATGAAGGGCTCGCGGTGAGGCCCCTCTCGCCGCGCCTCCATCGCCGGATCGGCATGGTGCTGCGGCGCGACAAGGTGCCCGACAAGGCGCTCAAGGCCGTGATCAAGGCGCTGACCGGCCTTGCCAGGCGTTAACAAAACCGGCCTTCACTTGCCGAAGGTTTACGGGCATAAGCAGCCCGGTTTTTGAGGAATTCGAGAATGACCGCTTCGACACTTCGCGTCTTTTCCGGCATGCAGCCGACGCACAACCTGCATCTCGGCAACTATCTTGGCGCCATGGTCAACTGGATCAAGATGCAGGCGACCCATGAATGCATCTATTGCGTGGTCGACATGCACGCCATTACTTTGTGGCAGGAGCCCAAGGACCTCAGGCAACATATACGCGACGTGACCGCGGCCTATCTCGCTTGCGGCCTCGATCCCAAGCGCTCGATCATCTTCAATCAGAGCCAGGTGGCAGAGCATGCCGAGCTCGCCTGGGTGCTGAATTGCGTGGCGCGACTGGGCTGGCTCAACCGCATGACGCAGTTCAAGGAGAAGGCCGGCAAGGACAAGGAGGCGGCCTCCGTCGGCCTCTATGACTATCCCGTGCTCATGGCGGCCGACATCCTGCTCTATCACGCGACCCATGTGCCGGTGGGCGATGACCAGAAGCAGCATCTGGAACTGTCCCGCGACATCGCCCAGAAGTTCAATATCGATTACGCCGAGGCGATTGCGCAAGCAGGCTATAATGACGGCTTCTTCCCCTTGCCCGAGCCTTTCATCACGGGGCCGGCGACGCGGGTCATGAGCCTGCGCGACGGCACCAAGAAGATGTCGAAATCCGATCCTTCCGACCTCTCGCGCATCAATCTCATCGACGATGCCGACACCATCGCCAAGAAGTTCAAGAAGGCGAAGACCGACCCCGATGCGCTGCCGAGCGAGGTCGCAGGATTGAAGGGGCGGCCGGAAGCCGAGAATCTCGTCGGCATCTATGCGGCCCTCGCCGGCCAGACCGCCGCAGAGGTCCTGAAGGATCATGGCGGGTCGCAGTTCTCGGCTTTCAAGCCGGCGCTGATCGACCTCGCGGTCGCAAAATTGAGCCCGATCGCCGCCGAAAAGCGTAGGCTCGAGGAAGATCCTTCCTATATTGATGGCGTACTCGCCGATGGGGCGAGGAGAGCGCGGGTCATCGCCCAGCCGATCTATCGCAAGGTGAAGGAGATTGTAGGTTTCGTGTCGGCCTGACGTAAGCCAGCAGGATTTGACACAGCTTAAAATCATTCTAAACTGAGCCCGTGGGTCTCGAGACCCGAAAGGATTCACCGATGTTCATCCAGACCGAAGCCACCCCCAATCCGGCCACGCTCAAATTCCTGCCCGGCAAGCCGGTCCTTCCGGGCGCGACCCGCGACTACCGCTCTGCCGATGAGGCGATGGAATCGCCGCTCGCCGAGCGCTTGTTCTCGATCAAGGGCGTGTCCGGCGTGTTCCTGGGCCAGGATTTTGTCACCGTCACCAAGAAGGAAGGCGAATGGCAGCATCTGAAGCCTGCCATTCTGGGCCTGATCATGGAGCACTATCTGGCCGACGCGCCGGTGCTGACCAAGCCCGCCCAAGGCGATCTGCCGACCGAGGAAGATTTCGATGAGGCCGACAAGGAGATCGTCACCACCATCAAGGAGCTGCTCGAGACGCGGGTGCGCCCGGCGGTGGCCCAGGATGGCGGCGACATCACCTTCCAGGGCTATCATGAAGGCGTCGTCTTCCTGAATATGAAAGGCTCGTGCTCCGGCTGCCCGAGCTCGACGGCGACGCTCAAGCACGGCATCGAGAACCTGCTGCGTCATTTCATCCCGGAAGTGACCGAGGTCCGCCCGGTCTGATCCCGCTCAGGTCACCGCAAAACCGGTTCCATCCATCGCGGATCATGCGATAAATCGCCCCGCATGCTTCTGGCTTTCGATACCTCCATGGCGGCCTGCTCGGCGGCCGTTTACGACGTGGCCCAGGGCCAGGTACGGGCTTCTCGCTTCGCATCGATGGAGCGCGGCCATGCCGATGCCCTGGCGCCGATGATCAAGGCGGTCATGGACGAAGCGGGCCTCGCCTTCCCCGACCTCGAGCGCATCGGCGTCACGCTGGGGCCCGGCACCTTCACTGGGGTCAGGACCGGCATCGCCATGGCGCGTGGGCTCGCTCTGGCGCTCGACCGCCCGGTCGCCGGCATCGACACGCTCTCTGCCATCGCCGCCAATGCGGCGAGCGGTAGGAGCCCTCTGGTGATCGCGGCCGATGCCCGGCGCGACGAGGTCTATTTCGCGATTGCGGGAGGGCCGCCCTCTCCTCTGGTCCTGCCGGTCAGCGAAGCGGCGCGCCGTCTGCCTTCGGGCGAGAGCTTCGTCCTGGGGACGGGGGCCGAAGCGCTGATCGCCGCCGCACCTTCCGGGCGCCTGATTCGCCTCAAGGATGGCGATCTGCCCGATGCCCGGAATTTTGCCGGGCTTTGCGCGCGCCTCACGCCGTTGAATACGCCACCCGAGCCGCTTTATCTGAGACCGCCCGACGCCAGGCCGCAGGCGCAAGGATCACGCCCGCCATCGCCGGTGACGATCCGCCAGGCCTCGGTCGGCGAGGCATCGCTTCTCGCCGCCCTCCATGCCGAATGTTTTGACAATGCCTGGACGGCGGCGGAATTTGCCAAGCTGATGGCCATGCCCGGTGCCCAGACCTATCTCGCTTGCGAAGGCGACGAGCCTTTGGCCTTTCTCCTGGCGCGCCGGGCGGCCGGCGAAGCGGAGATCCTCACCATCGGCACGCGTCCCTTCGCGCGCCGGCGCGGCATCGCCGGTTTGCTCATGTCTCATCTCGGCCAAGAGTTGCGCAAGACGAAGGAGGCGCAGCTCTTCATCGAAGTGGCGGCGGACAATGAAGCGGGCCGCGCTCTCTATGTGCGCGAGGGCTTCAGCGTGACCGGCAGGCGCAGGGCCTATTACGAGAAGCCGGGCGGCGCGCGCGAGGACGCGATTGTGATGATGAAGGCGCTCGCATGACGGCGCTGCGCGCAGGTGTGAAGCTCGCGGGCTTCATCGCCATGACCTTGCCGGGACTGCCGGTGCAGCGTGCTCTGATCGCGCTTTCCGAAAAGGGCGCCCGCCGCTTTCCCTATCTCTATCACCGCGCCGTCACCCGCTGGCTCGGCATCAGGCTGAACATCATCGGCGAGCCGGTCAGGGACCGCCCCTGCCTCATCGCCTCGAACCACGTGTCCTGGCTCGACATCACGGTCTTGAGCGCCGTAACGCCTTTGTCCTTCATCGCCAAAAAGGAGGTCAATTCCTGGCCGGGCTTCGGCACGCTGGCGCGTCTCCAGCGCACCGTCTTCATCGATCGCGATCGGCGCCAGAGCACCAGCGTCTCGCGCGATGAGATGCAAGAGCGCCTCAAGGTGGGCGAGACGCTGGTGCTTTTCGCCGAAGGCACGTCGAGCGACGGCTGGCGCGTGCTGCCCTTCAAGAGCGCCTATTTCGCCGCCGCCGAGATCCCCGGCGTCGTGGTGCAGCCGGTGACCCTTGCCTATCGCGGCCATTGGGGTATCCCGATGATGCGGCGGAACCGGCCTCTTTTCGCCTGGTACGGCGACATGGAAATGGAATCGCATCTCTGGCAGGCCTTGGCGCAGGGACCGATCGAGGTCGATGTCATATGCCACAAGCCCCTGACCTTGGCCGAGGCCGGCAACCGCAAGGCGCTTGCGAGGCTCGCCGAAGATACGGTGCGCCGCGGTCTCGTCGAGGCTTTCGCCAGGCCATGACAGACCCGGCAAAATGGTCTAGACCACGCCCCGCTTCTTGTTTGGAATAGGACGCTGTGAAGAAGGTCCATATCAAATCCTATGGCTGTCAGATGAATGTCTATGACAGCCAGCGCATGGGCGATCTCTTGGCACCCCTGGGTTATGAAGCCGCGGGGGAACCGGAGGATGCCGATTTGATCATCCTCAACACCTGCCACATCCGCGAGAAGGCGGCCGAGAAGGTCTATTCCGAGCTCGGCAAATTGCGCCGCCTGAAGGAAGAGCGTCGCGGCAACGACAGGGCGCCGGTGATCGCCGTCGCGGGTTGCGTGGCGCAGGCCGAGGGCGAGGAGATCGTGCGCCGCCAGAAGGCCGTCGATCTCGTCTTCGGCCCGCAGACCTATCATCGCCTGCCCCAGCTCCTGAAAGCCCATGCCATATCGGGAAAGCCGGTCGTCGAGACCGAGTTTCCGGCGGAAGACAAGTTCGAGCATCTGGCGAAGGCCATGCCGAAGCGCGGCGTCACCGCTTTCCTCACCGTTCAGGAGGGTTGCGACAAATTCTGCACCTTCTGCGTCGTGCCTTATACGCGCGGCAGCGAATTCTCGCGCCCCGTCGCCCAGATCGAAGCTGAGGCGCGTGCCCTCGTCGAGGCGGGCGTGCGCGAGGTGACGCTGCTCGGCCAGAATGTGAATGCCTATCATGGCGCGGGGCCGGACGGCGAGAACTGGCCTTTGGCGCGCCTCATCACACATCTGTCACGCATCGATGGCATGGAACGTTTGCGCTTCACAACATCGCACCCGCGCGACATGTCGGATGATCTGATTGCCGCCCATGCCGAGACTTCGAAGCTGATGCCCTATCTGCATCTGCCCATCCAGGCGGGCTCGGACCGCATCCTCAAGGACATGAATCGCGGCCATAGCGCCGAAGATTATCTGAAGCTCATCGCCCGTATCCGCAAGGCGCGTCCCGACATCGCGCTGTCGGGCGATTTCATCGTCGGATTCCCGGGCGAGAGCGAGGCCGATTTCGAAGCCACGCTCGCCATCGTCCGCGCGGCGCGCTATGCCTCGGCCTTCTCCTTCAAATATTCGCCGCGGCCCGGGACGCCTGCGGCGGAAATGGCGGCCCAGGTTCCGGACGAGGTCAAGTCCGACCGCCTGGCGAGGCTCCAGGCGCTTCTTGGAACCCAGCAGCAGGCCTTCAACCAGGCCTGCCTGGGACGAGAAATGCCTATTCTCCTGGAGAAGCCCGGCCGCCATCCGGGCCAGATGGTGGGCCGTTCACCCTATTTGCAAAGCGTGTATATTGACGCCGGGACACATGGTATTGGGGACATGGTGAACGTGACCATCGACGCTGTTGGATCGAACAGCCTTTCGGCCCATATTCAAGCCTAGATGCCAGTGATTCTCCCATCCCGAACCGCTACTGAAGGAGCTCCATCTCTTTGAGTTCGCGCGCCAATGCCCGTGACGTCGCCGGATCAAGGTCTGGCTCCATGGCGGAAGATCGAGACATCACCACGCTGGTTTTCGACGACAACCGCCTGCTCACCCCGCTCTTCGGCGAGCATGACGAGCATCTGGCGCTGATCGAGCACCGTCTCGGCGTCGACATCACGCCGCGCGGCAACCGGATCTCGGTGAAGGGACCGCAAGTCGCCCGCGACAATGCCCAGATGGTCCTGACGACACTCTATGAGCGGGTGCGCCGTGGTCTCGAGGTCACGAAGGGCGATGTCGAGGGCGCCATCCGGATGAATCTGTCGACGGGCGGCGACGGTGCTGCCGATGAGTCCTCGGTGCGCACAAGGCGCAAGCTGGTGACGCCGCGCACCCCGATGCAGAAGGCCTATGTCACGGCCATTCGCAAGCATGAGCTGGTCTTCGGCACCGGGCCCGCCGGCACCGGCAAGACCTATCTGGCGGTGGCCTGCGCCGCTGCCGCCCTCATGAACGGCGAGGTCGACCGTATCGTCCTGTCGCGCCCCGCGGTCGAAGCGGGAGAGCGGCTGGGCTTCCTGCCGGGCGACATGAAGGAAAAGGTCGATCCTTATCTGAGGCCTCTCTATGACGCGCTCTATGATGTGATGCCGGCCCCGCTGGTGCAGAAGGGCCTCGCCGAGAACACGATCGAGATCGCGCCCTTGGCGTTCATGCGCGGCCGCACGCTCGCATCCGCCTTCATCATCCTCGACGAGGCGCAGAACACGACGCCGCAGCAGATGAAGATGTTCCTGACCCGTCTCGGCGAAGGCAGCCGCATGGTGGTGACGGGCGATCCCTCTCAGGTCGATCTGCCGGGCGGCGTCAGCTCCGGCCTCGATGATGCGCTGGCGATCCTGAAATCGGTCGACGGCATTTCGCACATCGCCTTCACCGCTGCCGATATCGTGCGTCACGCGCTGGTGGGGCGCATTGTCTCCGCCTATGACAAGCACACCGAGAAGGTCGCGCGCCACCGCCCGCAGAAATGATTGCCGCGATCGACATCACCGATGACGCGTGGGCGCGTGTCACGGATCTTGAACGGCTCACCGAGCGCGCCATCGGGGCGGCGCTCGAGCACGCCGGCGCCGACGATAATGTCGAGGTCAGCGTGCTCTTTGCGAGCGATGCGGAGGCGGGTAGACTGAACGCCGAATGGCGCGGGAAGAACTATGCGCCCAACATCTTGTCGTTCCCGGCGCCACAGACACAGAATGTGCCGGAAGGAGAACCAAGACCGCTGGGCGATCTTATATTGGCAGTGGGGACAGTGGCTCGCGAAGCGGAGGAACAAGGAAAGCCTTTGACGTCACATTTGACCCATCTCATTGTTCACGGAACCCTGCATCTCCTTGGGTTCGACCATATCGAGGAAAGGGATGCCAGGCGCATGGAGCGGGCCGAGATCGCCATCTTGGCCGGACTTGGCGTCAAGGATCCCTATAACGCATGAGCGACCCTTCCCCTTCTCCCAAGCCCGACAGCCTGCTCGCCAGGTTGAAGGGCCTGTTCTCCCCCGAACGCGACGCGAGCTTGCGCGAGAGCCTTGAGGGCGTCATCGCCAACCACGACGCCCAGAATCCCGTCGATGGCATGCGCGCCGAAGCGCGCTCGATGATGCTCAATCTCATCAAGTTCGCCGATCTCCGGGTCGATGACGTCATGGTGCCGCGCGCCGACATCGTGGCCATCGAGGCGAGCCAGTCGATCAGGGAGCTGCTCGAGCGCTTCATCGATGCCAACCATTCGCGCATGCCGGTCTATCGCGAGAGCCTCGATGATCTCTCCGGCATGATCCATATCAAGGATCTGGTGCGCTGGCTGACCGATAAGGGCAACAAGGCCCGGCGCAAGAAGGCCGCCAAGGAAACCGTGATCGGCATAAGCGCTCTATCGCTTAACGCGACCGACCTCGCCACCGAGGTGGGCGCGACCGGCATTGCGCGCGAGGTGCTGTTCGTGCCGCCCTCGATGCCGGCAGCCGATCTCCTGATCAAGATGCAGTCGACCCATATCCATATGGCGATCGTCGTCGATGAATATGGCGGCACCGACGGTCTCGTCTCGATCGAGGACCTGGTCGAAGAGATTGTCGGGGATATTTCCGACGAGCATGATTCGGACGAGGAGCTCATCGTCAAGAACAGCGACGGCACTTTCACGGCAAATGCCCGCGCCGATCTCGAGGAGCTCGAGAAGCTCCTGACGGTCGACTTCCTGCCCGAGGAGCGCGATGAGGAGACCGACACGCTGGGCGGTCTCATCTTCTCGATGTTCGGGCGCGTGCCGGTGCGCGGCGAATTGCTGCGCCATGCGAGCGGGGTCGAATTCGAGATTCTCGAAGCCGATCCGCGGCGGGTCAAGCGGGTGAAAATCCGCCCGGTGCCGAACGAGCCGGTTCAGATCGAGATCGTCTCGGACGCCGAAAAGCCGGCCTGAGACTTACAGCATCGACGGCAGCACGCGGTCGGGCGGCTTGTGGCCGTCGACCCAGGTCTTGATGTTGATGATGACCTTCTCGCCCATGTCGATGCGGCCCTCGATCGTGGCCGAGCCCATATGGGGCAAGAGGACGGCCCGCTTGGCCTTGAGCAGCCTGGGATTGACGGCGGGCTCATGCTCGAACACGTCGAGCCCCGCGCCGCCGAGCTCGCCCGCTTCCAGCATCCGCGCCAGCGCATTTTCGTCGATCACCTCGCCGCGCGCCGTGTTCACGATGATGGCGTCCTTGCGTAAGAGCTTGAGCCGTCTGGCCGAGAGGAGATGATAGGTAGCGGGCGTATGCGGGCAATTGACCGAGACGATGTCCATGCGCGCCAGCATCTGATCGAGGCTTTCCCAATAGGTCGCATCGAGCTCTTCGGCGATCCGGGGATGGACCGGCTTGCGGTTGTGATAGTGGATCTGGAGGCCGAAAGCCTTGGCGCGCCTGGCCACCGCCTGGCCGATACGGCCCATGCCGATGATGCCGAGCCTCTTGCCCCAGATGCGGTGGCCGAGCATCCAGGTGGGCGACCAGCCCTGCCAGCTGTTGTCGGGGCCGATGACGGAGGCTCCTTCGGTGACGCGCCGGGCGACGGCCATGATGAGCGCCATGGTCATGTCGGCGGTATCCTCGGTAAGGACGCCCGGCGTGTTGGTGACCGTGATCCCGCGGGCGACCGCCGTCTCGACATCGATATTGTCGACCCCGGTGCCGAAATTGGCGATGAGTTTGAGCTGATCGCCCGCCTGGCCGATCACCGCCTTGTCGATGCGGTCGGTGACGGTCGGCACCAGCACCTCGGCCTGCTGCACCGCCTCGATCAGCTCCTGCCGGCTGAAGGGATGGTCGTCGGAATTGAGCCTGGCGTTGAACAGCTCCATCATCCGGGTCTCGACCACGTCGGGCAGCTTGCGGGTAACGATGACCAGGGGTTTGCGCTTGGACATAAAATGTAACTCCGCGAGGCCGGACTTTGAGATAATCTTAACCTTGCATAGCCAAGGCTAGGCGAAAGGGTTATAAGATCGTTGTCCGGCTCGTGTAGACGACATCTGCTCTCTAGCAGAGGGCATGGTAAAGACAAGTCCAAGGGCCGGGGCGGCCGTGCATCGACCGAGGGGTATGCATATGGTCAAATCAGCCGCGACGCGGCGCAGAATCGGATCGGCGATTCTGGGGTTTGCTTGTATTGCCATCGCCGTGGCCACGGCGTGGTCCCTGATGGCTGGGCAATCGCGCAGTTCCGGCGCTTCGGCCCAGGTCTCGGCCGAGATCACGGGCTCGACCTCCGCCGTCGACAAGCCGGTCGGGCCTTCCGGCCTGCCCTTGCCGCGATTCGTTTCCCTCAAGGCCGACAAGATCAATGTGAGGCGCGGCCCCTCGAGCGAGCATCAGGTCGCCTGGGTCTATCAGCGCAAGGGCCTGCCCGTCGAGATCACCGCCGAGTTCGAGAACTGGCGGCGCATCCGCGACAGTGACGGCGAGGAAGGCTGGGTCTATCAGAGCATGCTGTCCGGCAAGCGCATGGCGCTGGTGGCGCCCTGGCGCAAGCAGGAAGCGGTGCCGATGTATGCTACCCCGGACATGTCCGGGGGCCTCGTCGCCATGGTCAAGGCGGGCGTTGTGGCCACGCTCGAGGACTGTACCGGCGACTGGTGCCGGCTCAATGCCTCGGGCTATCAGGGCTGGATCGCCCAGCCCATGCTCTGGGGCGCCTATCCGGGCGAACAGGTCGAGAGATAGGCTGTCAACAACCTAAATGCGAGACAGGCTCAGGTTGAATTCGGAAGCGGCGCGCGAACGGGCAGGGGGCCGGGACCGGGAAAGCTTCTTCGCCGCTGATACACCGGAGATTTTCCTTGCTGACCTCGCGGCCACAGCAGGCGAAGAGTCGGCCAACCCAGGTCGGTTCAGCTAGTTCGAAACGCGCGCTTTGAGCCGGACGATGATGTCGATCCGGCCGACTTCCATGCCGGGCGGCGGTTCGGGAAGGCCTTTGATGGCGAGGCTGGTGGACTCGATGTCGAACAGCCGGCCCTCATGCTCGACATAATAGTGATAATGATTGGACGTATTGGTATCGAAATAGGTGCGGTCGCCCTCGATGGCCACTTCGCGCAGGAGGCCTGCTTCGGTGAATTGGTTGAGGGTATTGTAGACGGTGGCAAGCGACACCGGCACGCGCGCGGCGACCGCCTCGGCATGCAGCTGCTCGGCCGTGATATGGCGGTCGCCAGCGCCGAAAAGGATTTCGGCCAAGGCCAGGCGCTGGCGTGTCGGGCGCAGGCCCGCCCCGCGCAATTTGGTCGCAACAGTCTCTAAGTTCATCAATTAACCTTTGAATCCTGAAGGTCAATTATAGCGAATTCTGACCCTAGCCTGCAATGGTGCCTAAAATGGGTATTTTGGTGGCCAAACCGTTCGTCTTTCATGCCGGGGATCGGTGTGTTAGGAAGCTGTTCGCGGTGTTTGGAGCAGTGGGAGCGGAATAGCGGAACAAGATGGCCGAACGGAAATCGCGTTTTCTTTACGATGAGTTGATTGCCTGCGCCCGCGGCGACCTTTTTGGCCCGGGCAATGCCCAATTGCCACTGCCGCCGATGCTGATGCTGGATCGCATCACTCATATTTCCGAGGACGGCGGGGAATATGGGAAGGGCCAGATTGTCGCAGAACTGGACATTAAACCTGATCTCTGGTTCTTCCCGCCGCATTTTCCGGGCGATCCCGTCATGCCGGGCTGCCTCGGCCTCGATGCTCTCTGGCAGATGCTTGGCTTCTTCATGGGCTGGCTGGGCGCCCAGGGCAAAGGTCGGGCCCTTGGGGTCGGTGAGGTGAAACTGACCGGCATGGTCGTCCCCACCGTCAAGAAGGTGGAATATGTCGTCAATTTGAAGCGCGTCATTCTGCGCAAGCTCAATCTCGGCATTGCTGATGGACTTCTCAAGGCGGATGGGGAGACTATCTATACAGCGGCCGATCTGCGCGTCGGTCTGTTCAAGCCCGCACAGGCCTGAGGGAGGCATAAAACCGTCATGCGCCGTGTCGTTGTCACCGGTATCGGTATCGTTTCGAGCATTGGCAACAATGCCCAGGAAGTATTGGCGTCGCTCCGGGAGGCCAAGTCCGGTGTCGTGAAGGCGGACGACTATGCGCGGCTCGGCTTTCGCTGCCAGGTGCATGGCGCTCCGAGGCTCGATCTCGACAGCGCCGTCGACCGTCGCGTGCGCCGCTTCATGGGCGATGGTGCGGCCTGGAACTGGGTGGCGATGCGCCAGGCCATCACCGATGCGGGCCTGGAGGAGAAAGACGTCAAGAACGAGCGCACCGGCATCATCATGGGTTCGGGCGGGCCCTCGACCCGCACCATCGTGAGCGCCGCCGACACCGCGCGCGAGAAAGGCCCGAAGCGTGTCGGTCCCTTTGCCGTTCCAGCCGCCATGTCGAGCACCAATTCGGCGACCCTTGCGACGCCCTTCGGCATCAAGGGCGTCAATTACTCGATCTCGTCGGCTTGCGCGACCTCGGCCCATTGCATCGGTAATTCCACCGAGCTCATCCAGTGGGGCAAGCAGGACATCATGCTCGCCGGCGGCGGCGAAGAGCTCGATTGGACCTTGTCGGTGCTCTTCGACGCCATGGGTGCCATGTCGACGAAATTCAACGCGACGCCGGAAAAAGCGTCCCGCGCCTATGACAAGAACCGCGACGGCTTCGTCATTGCCGGCGGCGCCGGCACGGTCGTGCTTGAGGAGCTCGAGCATGCCAAGGCCCGCGGCGCCAAGATCTATGGCGAGGTCGTGGGCTACGGCGCCACCTCCGACGGCTATGACATGGTCCAGCCTTCGGGCGAAGGCGCGGCGCGCTGCATGCGCCAGGCGCTCGCCACGGTGAAGGAGAAGGTCGACTACATCAATCCGCACGCCACCTCGACGCCGATCGGCGACAAGAAAGAGATCGAGGCCATTCGCGAGGTCTTCGGCAAGGACATTCCGGCGATTTCGGGCACCAAGTCGCTGACCGGTCATTCGCTGGGCGCGACCGGCGTGCAGGAAGCGATCTACTGCCTGCTGATGATGAAGAACGGGTTCATTTGCGAGAGCGCCAATATCGAGGAGCTCGATCCGGATTTCGCCGACATCCCCATTGTGCGCGAGCGCCGCGACAATGTGGAGGTCAATGTGGCGATCTCGAACAGCTTCGGCTTCGGCGGCACCAATGCGACGTTGGCCCTGCAACGCTACAACGGCTAGAGCGTGGACAATATTGCAGCGACAGGCATTCAGGCGTTCCGGGTGAGACAGGCCTGAAGCGATCGGGAGTTTAGGGGAGTGATGACAAACGGTTTGATGAAGGGCCGGCGCGGCCTCGTCATGGGGGTGGCGAACGACCATTCGATCGCCTGGGGTATCGCCAAGACGCTCAACGACCATGGCGCCGAGCTCGCCTTCACCTATCAGGGCGAAGCTTTTGGGCGGCGCGTGAAGCCGCTCGCCGAGACGCTGGGCTCGAAGCTGATCCTGCCTTGCGATGTTGAAAATCCCGCGACAGTGGACGAGGCCTTCGCCGCCATCGGCAAGGCCTGGGGCTCGCTCGATTTCGTCGTGCATGCGATCGCCTTTTCAGAAAAAGCCGAGCTCAAGGGCAAATACGCCGATACCAGCCGCGACAATTTCGTCCGCACCATGATCATCTCGTGCTTCTCCTTCACCGAGGTGGCGCGCAAGGCTGCAGCCCTCATGCCGAAGGGCGGTTCGCTGGTGACCCTCACCTATGGCGGGTCGGTGCGGGTGATGCCGAACTACAATGTGATGGGGGTGGCGAAAGCCGCCCTCGAATCGTCGGTGCGCTATCTCGCCGCCGATTACGGCCCGCACGGCATCAGGGTGAATGCGATCTCCGCCGGGCCGATGCGCACGCTGGCCGGCGCCGGTATCGGCGATGCGCGCGCCATGTTCAATTTCCAGAAGCGCCATTCGCCGCTCCGGCGCACCGTGACCCTCGATGAGGTCGGCGGTGCGGCGCTCTACCTCCTGTCGCCCTTGTCGGGCGGCGTCACCGGCGAAGTCCACTATGTGGATTCAGGCTACAACATCATCTCGGCACCCCGCCCGGAGGATCTGAAGCGCGCCTTCGAGGAAGGCGACGACTAGACCAAGGCACCCGGACTCACCGGTTTCGGATTATGGAAGCGCAGGCACGGAAAAGAATATTGTTCCGAGTACCGGCCCCGTGCGATCAATCCTGAATAAATTGAAGTCGCCGCCTGCCGGAGAGGGAGATCATGCGCGACCCGCGCTACGACATTCTGTTCGAGCCCTTGGCGATAGGGCCGGTGACCGCCAAGAACAGGTTCTACCAGGTCCCGCATTGCAATGGCGGGGGCTATCGCGACCCCTCGGCCGCAGCCGAGATGCGCCGCACGAAGTCGGAAGGCGGCTGGGGCGTCGTCTTCACCGAGCAGACCGAGCTTCACCACACCTCCGAGATCACGCCCTTCATCGAGCTGCGCCTCTGGGATGATGCCGATATCCCGGCGCTCGCGCGCATGGCGGACGCCATGCATGAGCATGGCGCGCTGGCTGGCATCCAGCTCGCTTATTCCGGCATCAACGGCCCCAACCTCTACAGCAAGGAAGTGCCGCGCGGACCGACCGCCTTGCCGATCCGCACCTTCACCAACGATCCGGTCCAGGCGCGCGCCATGGACAAGGAGGATATAAGCGACCTCATCCGCTGGCACCGGAACGCCTTCAAGCGGGCGAGGATCGCGGGCTTCGATCTCGTCTGCCTCTATGGCGCGCACGGCTTCGGCATCATCCAGCATTTCCTGTCGCGGGCGACCAACCAGCGGAATGACGATTATGGCGGCTCGCTCGCAAACCGCGCGCGCCTGATGCGCGAACTGGTGGCGGAAGCGCGCGACGCGATCGGTGATGCCTGTGGCATCACTTTGCGGCTGTCGCTCGACGAGATGGTGGGCGAGCTCGGCTTCGCCAATGCCGAGGTCCGCGATCTGATCGAAATGCATGGCGATCTCCCCGACCTGTGGGATCTCGCCCATGGCGCCTGGGAGGATTGCTCCGGCCCCTCGCGCTTCAAGGAGGAGGGAGCGCAAGAAGACCTCGTCCGCGGCATCAAGAAGCTCACCTCGAAGCCCGTCGTCGGCGTCGGCCGCTTCACCTCGCCCGATGTCATGGTGCGGATGATCAAATCCGGCACGCTCGATTTCATCGGCTGTGCCCGGCCCTCGATTGCCGATCCCTTCCTGCCGAGGAAGGTGGAGGAGGGCCGCATCGAGGACATCCGCGAATGTATCGGCTGCAACATCTGCATCACCGGCGACATGACCATGTCGATTTCGCGCTGCACCCAGAATCCGACCTTCATGGAGGAATGGCGCAAAGGCTGGCATCCCGAACGCATCAAGACGAAGGGCTTATCGGAAAGCGTCCTGGTGGTGGGCGCAGGCCCCGCCGGCCTCGAGGCGGCGCGTGCCTTGGGTGAGCGCGGCTACAAGGTGGCGCTGGCCGAGGCCGGGGCGGAGCTCGGTGGCCGGGTCGCCAGAGAATGCAAGCTGCCGGGCCTCTCAGCCTGGGGCCGGGTGCGCGATTACCGCGCCCACCAGCTCAAGCGCATGGCGAATGTCGAGGTCTATTTCGACAGCCGCCTCACCGCCGACGACATCCTGTCCTTCGGCTTCCAGCAAGTCGCTCTGGCGACCGGCTCGACCTGGCGGCGCGACGGCGTCGCGCGCGCCCATGTCGTGCCGATGCCGAGCGATGGGACGGTTTCCGTCTTCACCCCGGACGACCTGATGGCGGGCCAAATCCCTAAGGGCCAAGTCGTGCTGTTCGACGACGATCACTATTACATGGGCGGCGTGCTGGCCGAGCTTCTGGTCGAGCACGGCGCCAAAGTCACTTTGGTGACGCCGTCCGCCTATGTCTCCGACTGGACACGCAACACGCTGGAGCAGGGCGCCATCCATCGGCGGCTCGCGAAGCTCGGAGTCGAGATCGAGCTCAACCGCTACGTGACGCGGCTCGCGGCGGGCGGGATTGCGACGGCCTGCGTCTATACCGGAGCTCCGCGCGATCTTGCCGCCGATGCCGTCGTCCTGGTCACCTCGCGCTCGCCTGAGGACCAGCTCTGGCGCGAGCTCAAGTCGCGGCAGAACGAATGGGCCGCTAACGGCATTCGCGGCATCAGGGTGATCGGCGATGCCGAGGCGCCGGGCCCCATTGCCTGGGCGACCTATGCCGGCCATCGCTTCGCGCGCGAGCTCGATGAGGCCGATATCGGCGATGCTTTGCCCTTCCGCCGCGAGGTGGCGGCGCTGGCTTCGGTCTGATCTATTTCCTGCGGCGGGTGAGCTTGAGGCCGGACCAATCCTGGTCGATGGCGCAGACCTTGATGTCGACCAGCCCCGCGGCCAGCGCCGCGTCGCGGATATCATCCTCGCGCAGGCCAGTGGAAAGGCATGAGGACAGTTTCGGCCAGGACACCCAGAGCATGGTGGCGGGCGGTAGATGGGCCGCCAGGCCGGCGATCTGCTTGAGGCCCGAGGCGTCGGAGATGAAGAGGTGGATGGCATCGCTGCCCTTCGCGCTTTTGCCGAAGCGCATGTCTTTCGGCCGGTCCGGAAGCAGGCTTTCATAGTGAGAGGGCGGATCGATGAGGGCGACGGTTATGCCCGGCTTGAAGCCGAGCTTCTTCCACAGCGGGGTTCCGGAATAGCCGGCGCTCGTCATGGCTTGGTCACCCTGCGCAGGGTGAGGTTGAGCCGCCCGCCATCCTTGAGGAGCGTCGAGGTGCCGCTGAGCACCCGGTCGATGCCGTGATAGCGCAGGCGCGAGGGGCCGCCCAGCACCAGCACATCGCCGGATGAAAGCTTGAGCGTCTCGGTCTTGCCTTGGCGCTCAAGCCCGCCGATGCGGAAGATGGCGGTGTCGCCGAGCGAGACCGACACGACAGGGGCGGCAAAATCCTCCTCATCCTCGTCGCGATGCAGGCCGAGCTTGGCGCCTTCGCGATAGTAGTTCACGAGGCAGGCCTCGGGCTCATGCGGATATTGGGCGACCTTGCGCCAGACCGCCATCACCGGGCCGGGGATGGCGGGCCAGGGCTGGCCGGTTTCGGGATGGGTCGGCTGATAGCGGTAGCCGCCCCGGTCCGACACCCAGCCGAGAGAGCCCAGATTGCTCATGCGCACCGTAAGCGGCCGGCCGCTTTTCGGCATCACCGGCGTATAGAGGGGTGCCTTGGCGAGCGCTTCCCGCAATAAGGCGACCAGCTCTTCCTGGGCGGCCCGGTCGAAATAGCCGGGCAGATGCTTGAGCCCGCTTGTCATGTCTTTCTTTCGATCACAAAGCCTTTTATTCGGGTTTCGGCAGCCGACCGCCAGCTTCCCGGCTGGATAGGGCTTAAGGTCCGTTCGGACCACCCGAAAACGGCGGTGGACCGGGCCATTTTTCCTTTCACCAAAACTTGATAGGCCCGGTTTCCAACCTTATATAGCCCGTGAACGCCGGGTTTCCCTGGAAATCAGGGCCGCCCGGTCAAACTTTAATTGGGGACCCGCACCCCTGAAGTCCGGGGCGGAAGTGCCGCAGTGGGCTTCCACCAGGGTCTGCCGCAAGGAGGTTTTGTAAATGGGAAAAGTCATCGGGATCGATCTCGGCACCACCAATTCCTGCGTCGCCGTGATGGAGGGCAAACAGCCCAAGGTCATCGAGAACGCGGAAGGGGCGCGTACCACCCCCTCGATCGTCGCGCTTAACGCCGACGGCGAGATACTCGTAGGCCAGCCGGCCAAGCGCCAGGCGGTCACCAATCCGGAAAACACATTCTTCGCCATCAAGCGCCTGATCGGACGGCGCTGGAATGACCCGATGGTCGAGAAGGACAAGAAGCTCGTCCCCTATCAGATCGTGAAGGCGGACAATGGCGATGCCTGGGTCGAAGCGCGCGGCCAGAAATACGCGCCCTCCCAGATCTCGGCCTATATCCTCCAGAAGATGAAGGAGACGGCGGAGCGCTATCTGGGCGAGACCGTCACCCAGGCGGTCATCACCGTTCCCGCCTATTTCAACGACAGCCAGCGCCAGGCGACCAAGGATGCCGGCAAGATCGCCGGCCTCGAGGTTCTGCGCATCATCAACGAGCCGACGGCGGCCGCTCTCGCCTACGGCCTCGACAAGAAGGAAGCCGGCACCATCGCGGTCTATGACCTGGGCGGCGGCACCTTCGATATCTCCATTCTCGAGATCGGCGACGGCGTCTTCGAGGTGAAGTCGACCAACGGCGACACCTTCCTGGGCGGCGAAGATTTCGACATGCGCATCGTCGATTATCTCGCCGACGAGTTCAAGAAGGAGCAGGGCATCGACCTGCGCAAGGACAAGCTCGCTCTGCAGCGTCTGAAGGAAGCGGCCGAAAAGGCGAAGATCGAATTGTCGTCTTCGACCCAGACGGAGATCAACCTGCCCTTCATCACCGCCGACCAGACGGGTCCGAAGCATCTCACCCTCAAGCTGACGCGCGCCAAGCTCGAAGCCCTGGTTGATGATCTCATCCAGAAGACGGTCGAGCCCTGCCGCCAGGCCTTGAAGGATGCCGGCGTCACCGCCGGCAATATCGACGAGGTCGTCCTCGTCGGCGGCATGACCCGCATGCCGAAGGTCATCGAGACGGTGAAGCAGTTCTTTGGCAAGGAGCCGCACAAGGGCGTGAATCCGGATGAGGTCGTGGCGATCGGCGCCGCGATCCAGGCCGGCGTGCTCAAGGGCGAAGTGAAGGACGTCCTGCTTCTCGACGTTACTCCGCTCTCGCTCGGCATCGAGACCCTGGGCGGCGTGTTCACCCGTCTCATCGAGCGCAACACCACCATTCCGACCAAGAAGAGCCAGGTCTTCTCGACGGCTGACGACAATCAGACCGCCGTGACGATCCGCGTCTTCCAGGGCGAGCGCGAGATGGCGGCCGACAACAAGCTCCTGGGTCAGTTCGATCTCATGGGCCTGCCGCCGGCACCGCGCGGCGTGCCGCAGATCGAGGTCACTTTCGACATCGACGCCAACGGCATCGTCAATGTCTCGGCCAAGGACAAGGCGACGAACAAGGAGCAGCAGATCCGCATCCAGGCCTCTGGCGGTCTCTCCGACACGGAGATCGAGAAGATGGTCAAGGACGCCGAAGCCAATGCCGCCGAGGACAAGAAGCGCAAGGAGCTGGTCGAGGCCAAGAACCACGGCGAGAGCCTGATCCATTCGACCACCAAGTCGCTGGGCGAGCTCGGCGACAAGATCTCCGACGCCGACAAGTCGACGATCGAGACCGCCATTGCCGATCTCAAATCGGTGATGGAAGGCTCGGATGTCGAGGCGATCAAGGAAAAGACCAATGCCCTGGCGCAGGCCGCCATGAAGCTTGGCGAGGCGCTCTATAAGGCGCAGAGCCAGCAGCCGGGCGGCGGTGATGGCGCGGATGCCGGCGCCGCCGGCGGCCAGGGTGGCGCCGACGATGTCGTCGATGCCGATTTCACCGAGGTCAAGGACGACGACTCCAAGAAGTCGGCCTGACGGAGATGGCCTGCAACGGTCTGAAGCACCTTCTCCCCGCTCGCGCGGGGGGGAGGATTCGCTTTAGGACCTGGCAAAGAACCTGCGATAATTAGAGCTGGGCGGACGGGTCGGCATGGCCAAGCGTGACTATTACGAAATTCTGGGCGTCCATAAGGGCGCCGACGATAAGGAGCTGAAGAGCGCCTACCGCAAACTTGCCAAGCAATATCATCCCGATGCCAATCCGGGCGACAAGACGGCCGATCACAAGTTCAAGGAAATCAACGAAGCCTATGATGTCCTCAAGGATCCGCAGAAGAAGGCGGCCTATGACCGTTTCGGCCATGCGGCCTTCGAAAGCGGCATGGGTGGCCGTCCTGGCCCCGGCTTCGGCCCCGAATTCACCTCCTCCATGTCGGACATCTTCGAGGATCTGTTCGGCGAGTTCATGGGCGGCGGACGTGGCCGTAGCGGACGCGGCGGGGCCAGAGGGTCCGGCGCCGCGCGCGGCTCCGACCTGCGCTACAATATGGAGATCAGCCTCACCGAGGCCTTTTCCGGCAAGACGGCCCAGATCCGGGTGCCGACGGCGACCCAATGCGAGGTCTGCAAGGGCACCGGCGCCAAGCCCGGCTCGAGCCCTAAGACCTGCGGCACCTGCGGCGGCGCCGGCGCGGTCAGGGCGTCGCAGGGCTTCTTCACCGTCGAGCGTACCTGCCCGACATGCCATGGCAGCGGCCAGGTGATCTCCGACCCGTGCGGAAATTGCTCAGGGCAGGGCCGCATCACGCGCGAGCGCACGCTGTCGGTGAACATTCCGGCGGGTGTTGAGGACGGCACGCGCATCAGGCTTGCCGGTGAAGGCGAGGCCGGCCTGCGCGGCGGCTCGGCCGGCGATCTTTACATCTTCCTGTCGGTCCGCCCGCATGAGTTCTTCCAGCGCGATGGCGCCGATCTCTTCTGCAAGGTGCCGGTCTCGATGACCACCGCAGCACTCGGTGGCGATATCGAAGTGCCGACCATCGACGGCAAGAAGGCGCGCGTTTCGATTCCCGAAGGCGCCCAGGCCGGCAAGCAGTTCCGTCTCAAGGGCAAGGGCATGCCGATCCTGCGCTCCACGCAGATGGGCGACATGTATATCCAGGTGACGGTCGAGACGCCGGTCAACCTGTCGCGCCGCCAGCGCGAGCTCCTCAAGGAGTTCGACAAGGAAGCCCGCAACAACTCGCCTGAATCGGAGGGCTTCTTCGCCAAGGCGCGCGCCTTCTGGGAAGGCTTTGGCAGCTAGCCGATAACACAACAGTGATGCCAAGTGAGTGGCGGGGTTCAAGCCATCGCCTTACGACGGGACGTCATCAACAAGGATTTCCGATGGAAAAATATCGTCCCTATGGGCTGAGCTTGTTGCGCATCGTCGCAGCACTGGTGCTGTTCAGTTACGGCACCCAGAAGATCTTGGGCTTCCCCGTGGCCGACAAGGTGCCGCCCGCTTATTCGCTGTCCTGGACGGCGGGGCTCCTCGAGTTGATCCTGGGCTTCGCGCTGCTCGTCGGCTTTTACAGCCGGGCCTCCGCCTTCGTGCTCTCGGGGCTCATGGCCTTCGCCTATTTCATCGCGCATTTCCCACGTGGCTTCTATCCCGCCCAGAATGGCGGGGTCGCCGCGATCCTCTTCTGCTTCATCTTCCTCTATCTCGCCATTGCGGGTCCTGGCCCGCTCAGCGTCGATGCCGTGCGGAAGGGCCGCTAGCTAGACCGCCCCCTCGTCCTCGATATGGAGGACGCGGCCGCAATGCTTGCAATGGACGGCATCGGCATCGTGCCGCCTGAGCCCGCAGTCCGGGCATTTGTGCTCGACCTTGTGCGGCCGGATCAGAATCTGGATGAGGCGCAGGAACAGCGACACGCCGAAGATCATGATGAGGACGGAGAGCATCCGGCCCCAATGGCCTTGCAGCGTGATGTCGCCGAAGCCGGTGGTGGTGAGCGTCGAGACGGTGAAATAGAGCGCATCGGCATAGTTGGTGATGTGCTCATTGAGGCCGCGCTGGCTTTCATAGACGATCGCCGTGGCGACGAAGATGAAGAGGCCGAGATTGAGGGCGGCCATCACCGTCTGCTCGTTCTCGCGAAAGAGGCGGGAATCCCGCCGCATCCGCAAGAGAACCAGGGGCGAGCGCATGATGCGCAAGATCCTGGCCACGCGCAGGAAGGCGAGACCCTCGCCGGCCAAGGGGGCGAGCAACGATATGATGACCACGATATCGGCGAGATTGGCCGGGTTCATCAGATCGGAGGCCCGGTTGCGGCTGATCCAGAAGCGCGCCAGGAAATCGGCCAGGATGATGAGGCCGATGATGACGTCGAGCACCCCGATGAGCGGTGTACGGGGCAGGAAGGACGACACGATCAGGAAGACGATCGTCGCGATGTCGAAGCAGATGAGGGCATAGCGAAAGCGATGCGCCCGGTTGCTCGAGCCTTCATAGAGTTCCCGGACGATAGTCTTCACTGCCATTGACCGCTCCGAACCTTTCACCTAGAGCCTTTCCCGTCTTTGCGAGGAGAGGCGCCATGCCCAAGGCCTATTGGATTGCGCAAGTCACCGTGTCCAATCCCGACCAGTACAAGTATTATGCCGAAAGCGCACCCATCGCCTTCAAGAAATACGGCGCGGTGATCCTGGCGCGCGGCGGGCGTTCGGGCCAGATGGAGGGCGAGGGCCGGCCGCGCAATGTGGTGATCGAATTCCCCTCTTTTGACGATGCGGTCGCCTGCTACAACTCGCCCGAATATCAATCCGCCAAGGCCAAGCGCAAGGGTGCTGGCGAGGCCAATATCGTCATCGTCGAAGGAGTCTGACCATGCCCAAGGGCTATTGGATGGTGCATGTCACGGTGAAGGATCCGGAGCGCTACAAGGACTATGTCGCCGCCAACAAGGCGCCGCTCGAGAAATACGGTGCGAAGTTCATCGTGCGCGGCGGCAACTATGAGGTAGTCAAAGGCGCATCGCGCGAGCGCCATGTGGTCCTCGAATTCCCGTCCTTCGCCGCCGCCAAGGAGTGCTTCTTCTCCCCCGAATATCAGGCGGCGCTCGCTATCTTCAAGACCTGTGCGGAGAGCGACGTCGTCATTGTCGAAGGTGCGCCATGAAGATCGCCATAGCCGGCGCCTCGGGGCGCATGGGTCGCGTCCTCACCCGTATCGTGCATGAGACCGAAGGCCTCGAGATCGCAGGCGGGCTCGAGCCCAAGGGATCGCCCTCGCTCGGCGCCGATATGGGCGAGCTCGCGGGCATTGGACTGCTCGGTGTCAGGATCAGCGATGATCCGCTGCCGCTGTTCACGAAGATCGAGGGCCTGATCGACTTCACCGTGCCGCAGGCGACGCTGGCCTTGGCCGAATTGTCGGCGCAGGCGCGCATCGTTCATGTGATCGGCACGACCGGCATCGACAGAGCCGGCGATGAGAAGATCAAGGCTGCCGCGCGCCATGCCCGCATCGTCAAATCGGGCAATATGAGTCTGGGCGTCAATCTGCTGGCGGCCCTGGTGCGCAAGGTTGCGGCGAGCCTTGCCGAGGATTTCGACATCGAGATCCTCGAGATGCATCACAAGCACAAGATCGACGCGCCCTCGGGCACCGCCTTGCTGCTCGGCCAGGCGGCGGCCGAGGGCCGGGCGATCGATCTCGCCAAATCGTCGGTGCGCTCGCGTGACGGCCATACGGGGGCGCGTCCCCGGGGGCATATCGGCTTCGCCACCTTGCGCGGCGGCAGTGTCGTCGGCGAGCATACGGTGATGTTCTCAGGGCCCGACGAGCGTCTCGAGCTCACGCACAAAGCGGCAAGCCGCGACATCTTTGCGAGAGGCGCGGTGCGCGCCGCCCTATGGGCCAAGGACAAGAAGCCGGGCCTCTATTCGATGGTCGATGTATTGGGATTGGAGTAATTGATGGATCGCATCTTGGTGCTCGTCCGCCACGGGCAGAGCGAGTGGAATCTGAAAAACCTGTTCACCGGTTGGAAGGATCCCGGTCTCACCGAGAAAGGCATTGCCGAAGCGAAGGCGGCGGGCGAGCGCCTGAAACGTATGGGCCTCAAATTCGACATCGCCTATACCAGCGTCCTGTCCCGCGCCCAGCACACGCTCGATCTGATGCTGGCCGAGCTCGGCCAGAAGGGCCTCGAGACGGTCAGGGACCAGGCGCTCAATGAGCGCGACTATGGCGATCTGACCGGCCTCAACAAGGACGAGGCGCGCAAGAAATGGGGCGAGGAGCAGGTGCATGTCTGGCGGCGCTCCTATGACGTGCCGCCGCCGGGCGGGGAAAGCCTGAAGGACACGCTGGCCAGGGCATTGCCTTATTATATGGTCCACATCCAGCCGGATGTGCTCTCGGGCAAAGTCGTGCTGGTCTCGGCGCATGGCAACTCGCTGCGCGCCTTGATCATGGCGCTCGAAGGCCTGACGCCGGAACAGATCCTGAAGCGCGAGCTCGAGACCGGCGTGCCGATCGTCTATCGGCTGAGGGCCGACTCGCGTCCGGAAAAGATCGAAGTCTTGAACGCCTGATCACGCGGCCTTGGCTGTGATCCCGGCTTCCCAGCCGAGGATGGCGCGTTTGCGCGTGAGCCCCCAGTGATAGCCGCAGAGGCTTCCCGACTTGCCGAGCACGCGGTGACAGGGCACCACGAAGGAGACGGGATTGCGTCCGACCGCAGCGCCCACCGCGCGCGCCGCTTTGGGCTTGCCGATGTGACTCGCGACGTCGGAATAGGTCGAGCGTTTTCCCAGGGGGATGCGCAACAGCGTTTCCCACACGCGGATCTCGAAATCAGAGCCGATGAAGACGACGCGCAAGGGCTCGTCCCTGCGCCAGTTCTCCGGCTTGAAGATGCGGTCGGCATAGGGTTTCGTGGCGAGCCAGTCCTCGATATAGGCGGCACCCGGCCAACGCGACTGCATGTCGATGAGCGTGTCCTTCTCCTGCCCGTCATCGGCGAAAGCGAGGCCGGCGAGGCCCTGGTCGGTGATCATGACCAGCGCTCGCCCGAAGGGACAGTCATGGAAGCCGAAGCGCAGCGTGAGGCCTTTGCCGCCGGCCTTGTAGAAGCCGGGCGTCATGCCTTCATGGGTGACGAAGAGATCATGCAGGCGGCCGGGCCCTGAGAGCCCGACTTCATAGGCGGTGTCGAGGATTGAGGCTGAATCGCGTAAGAGGGTTCGCGCATGGTCGAGCGTCACCGCTTGCAGGAAGGCCTTGGGGCTGAGGCCCGCCCAGCGGGTGAACAGCCGCTGCAGATGGGTGGGGCTGAGCTCCGCCTGTTCGGCGATCGCTTCAAGCGAGGGCTGCTCGCGCCAATTCTCGTGAATGAAGGCGAGCGTTCTCTTCACGACCTCATAGTCGCGGGCCGGAGTGGAGAGGGTTTCGATCTCAGGTGTCATGGGCTGAATCTAAGGAGGCCCACTCGCCGAAACCACCCGATTCTTGCTGCAGCTAAATCCTTGTCAAATATGAGGTTTTGCTAGCGCAGCGCGGAGCAGGTCGGCGACTTGCTTGCGGTCATGGGCGCCGAGGAACCGGCCGATCTCGGTGCGCTCGCCGCGGAAGCGCAAATAAAGGCCGCCGATCAGATCGCGCTCCTTGTCCTCCTCGAGCTCGACCTTGACCCATGAGCGGGTGAAATGCAGTTCCTCGCGCTGCTTGTCGTGGTCGAAGCGCTGGAGGATGAGCTCATGCGCGGTGACCTCGATGCGCTCTTCCTTCAGCGCGTCGGCATAGTTCTTGCGGAAAGCCCACCAGACGAGCGCCACGTCGGCGCCGAGGAACGGCGCGATCGGCCAGGCGCCGAGCAGATAGAAGGCCGTCCCGGCCACGAAATTGAGGCCGATGAGCGCCGCCATCAGGATGATGAAGCCTTTCCGGCCGAGCGAGCGATAGGGCCTGAGGACGGCGCGGAAAGTCTGGTCTGGGGCTTCGCTCATGGCTTGATCTTAGTCGCAAGCTGGGCTCTGGTCACGGAGCTTCAAGGGAGCCCAGAATCATGGCGCCAAGACGGCTCAAGCCCGATCAGATCGCGGAAGTCTTTCGCCGTTTCAGAAAGGCCGATCCTGACCCTGAGGGCGAGCTCGATTATCTCAATCCCTACACGCTTCTCGTCGCCGTCGCTCTGTCCGCCCAGGCGACCGATGTCAGCGTCAATCGTGCCACCGGTCCCTTGTTCAAGATCGCCGATACGCCCGAGAAGATGCTGGCCCTCGGCGAGGAGAAACTCATCTCTCATATCCGCGCCATTGGTCTCTACCGGACGAAGGCCAAGAACGTCATAGCGCTGTCGAAGATGCTGATCGACAAGCATGGCGGTGAAGTGCCGCGCCAGCGCGCAAGCCTCGAAGAGCTGCCGGGCGTCGGCCGCAAGACCGCGAATGTCGTGCTCAACATCGCCTTCGGCGAGCCGACCATCGCGGTCGACACGCATATTTTCCGGGTCGGCAACCGCACCGGCCTGGCGCCGGGAAAGACGCCGCTCGATGTCGAGCTCAAGCTCGAGAAGGTCGTGCCGCCGGAATACAAGCGCCACGCCCATCGCTGGCTCATCCTGCATGGCCGCTATATCTGCAAGGCGAGGAAGCCCGAATGTCCGCGCTGCCTGATCGCAGACCTGTGCCTCTTCAAGCCTAAGACCGCTTCAGTCCCTTGAAGATGTGGACGAAGTAGCTGGTCGAGAACAGCGGCACGGTGAGATTGACGAGGGGCACCAGAGCGAGGACGGCGGGGATGAAGCCCGCGGCGAAGACCTGGGTCGAATTCTCGCGCCTGAGCTGCTTCGCCTCCGCGACCGGCATGTGACGCATCGCCGCCATCTCGAAATATTCCCGGCTGAGCAGATAGGCATTGGCGACCAGGAGGGCGATGGCGCCGATGCCGAAGAGCAGCATCGGCAGCACGGCCAGATTGACGATGAGGACGAGTAGGCCGAATTGCAAGCCGAGCAGGGCGGCTCGCAGCACCGGCAAGTCCCGGCCCGGCATATCTCCCGGGTAGTGCTTGCGCTCGACCAGGCGCGCGATATGGTCGAGATAGAGCCCGGCGAACAGCGCCGTCACCGGCGCGATCATGAAGAAGGCGAGCACCGTCAGGCCGAGGCCGGCCGCGACCTCGATGACGGCGTTGCCCCAGCCCCAGGGCGCGAGCTTCAGCGCATCGAGCAGCATCACCGTGCCGGCGACGACGGCGATGAGGAGCAGCACCGCAAGGCCGACGGCCTTGAACAGAACGCTACGGAAATCGGGGGAGAGGAGGTCGGCCAGGGCCGTGAAGGCGGCTTTGATCATGGTCCCTTGAGGTAATGATCCCGGCTTGCGGGGGCAAGAGCGATCCTGTAGGGGCTCGGGCTCCTCCGCTCAATTTTTCCAAAGGCCATCATGATTCAGCCTGATTTCGACGTCCTCACCATCGGCAATGCCATTGTCGATGTCTTTTCGCGCGTCGAGGAAAGCTTCCTCGCCCGCCATAATGTCACCAAGGGCATGATGCGCCTCGTTTCGGAGAAGGAATCGGCCGAGCTTTTCGAAGACATGGGGCCGTCCACCCAGATTTCCGGCGGCTCGGGCGCCAATACCGCCGTCGGCGTCGCCTCCTTCGGTGGCAAGGTCGCCTTCATCGGCAAGGTAAAGGCCGACAGGCTGGGCAAGGTCTTCACTCATGACACGCAATCGTCGGGCGTGCATTTCGCCACGCCGCATGCGGCGTCGGGTCCGTCGACCGCGAGTTCCCTGATCCTCATCACGCCCGATGGCGAGCGCACGATGAATACGTTCCTCGGCGCCTGCGTGCATCTGGCGCCCGGCGACATCGATGAAGCGGTCGTCGCTTCATCCAAGGTGACTTATCTCGAAGGTTATCTTTGGGATCCGCCGCTCGCCAAGGAGGCCTTCAAGAAGGCGGCGCGCATCGCCCGCGCGGCCAGGAGGCTCGTTTCCATCACGCTTTCCGATTCCTTCTGCGTCGACCGTCATCGTGACAGCTTTCTCGACCTGATCAGGAGCGACATCGACATCCTCTTCGCCAATGAGAAGGAGATCAAGTCGCTCTATCAGGTCGATGATTTCGATGCGGCAATGCAGCGCGCGCGCCAGGACTGCGCCATTGCCGCGCTGACCCGCTCGGAAGCGGGATGCGTCATCGTCAAGGGCGGCGAGGTTCATGTCGTCGAGGCGCATCCGGTCGAGCAGGTGGTGGATGCGACAGGCGCCGGCGATCTCTTCGCCTCGGGATTCCTTTATGGCTTCACCCGCGATCTGCCCTTGGCGCAATGCGCAAGACTCGGCGCGCTCGCGGCGGCGGAAGTGATTTCCCATGTCGGCGCCCGTCCGCAGATCTCGCTCAACGCCCATGCCAAGGCGGCCGGCCTATTGTAGTCTTGGCAGCCATGATGCAGGCGGAGCCGGTTCGCGCGCAATATCTGGTCTGGGTCCTTCAAGGCGCCCGCGAGGGTGACAATGCCCAGGCGCGAGCGCTGGCGGAACGGCTGGGCGCCGCTTTCGTGCTCAAGCGCCTCAAATGGTCGCCCTTCCATCTCCTGCCCAACGCCGTCACCCGTGCCGGACTCCTGGCGGTCGACAGGGAGCGTTCCGACAGCCTGTCGCCACCCTGGCCTGACGCCGTCATCGCGGTCGGCCGCCGCACCGCGCCGATCGCGGTGTGGATCAAGCGGCAATCGGAAGGCAGGACCAGGCTCATCCATCTCGGCCGGCCACGCTTCCCGCTCAACCGCTTCGATCTCGTCATCACCACGCCGCAATATGCGCTTCCCGACGGGCCCAATGTCGTCAAGGCGTTGCTGCCGATGACCAGCGCAGTTCCCAAACCCGACGGCGCGGCCTGGCACGAGCGCTTTGCGCATCTGCCGAAACCTTGGACCGGCGTGCTGGTGGGCGGGAGCACTTTTCCCTTCCTCTTCGGCCGCGCCGAAGCGGTGGGCTTCAGCGAGAAGCTCAGAGCCTATCAGCAGCAGCACCCGGGATCGTTGCTCGTCTCGACATCGCCGCGCACCGACAAGGATGTTGCGCGGATCCTCGCGGAAGCCGTGGACCAGGAAGGCTACGTCCATCGCTGGACCAGTGGTGCCGATAACCCGCATCACTTCATATTGAGCGAGGCCGAACGCTTCATCGTCACCGAGGACAGCGCCTCGATGCTCGCCGAGGCCTGCCGGTCGCGAAAGCCGGTCGAGATTTATGAATTGCCGCGCTTGCCCTTGCCCTTATCCTGGCAGGGGCAAAGCGGGCTTGCCGCCTATCTGGCGCGCGCCGGCCTTTTGTCGCCGCCGCGCGATACCCGCAAGCTGCGCGACGATATCGTCCACCGCGGCCATGCCCGCCTTCTGGGCGATACCGGCACTCGTCCCTTTGTGCCTTATGCCGATGAGTGGGTGGAGATCGCCGCCCGCATCGATGCCATGCTCAGCGCGCATCCCGGCGAAGTGGAATCACTTCGCCGATAAGGATTCGCGCCAAATAGATACATTGGAGCAAATCCTCATCGCCAAAGTCTGCAACTTTGGCGGGATTTGCTCTAGTCTTCGGCGCAGGGCCATTGAGACGGCATGGTGAGGCCAGCCGGCAATTTCGTCTTGGCATCGCCGCAGGCCATGTCGATCTGCATCTGGGTGAGATCGACGACCTGGCTCAGATCGACGCCTTCGAGGCGCGCCCAATAGAGATAGGTACGCTTGAAGGAGGCACCAGAAAGATTGGCCCCGCTGAAAGCCGCGCGCTGCAGCATGGCGCCCGAAAGATTGGCGCCCGAAAGATTGGCCTTGACGAAGCTGTTGCGCGGGAATTCGCCGTCCGAGAGATCGGCGCCCGAGAGATCGGCGCCATCGAAGCTCACGCGCAGGAATTCGGCTTTGACGAGGCGCGCGCCCTTGAGGATCGCACCCGTAAAGTCGGCCCGGCTGGACAGACTCTTTTCCAGATTGGCGCCCGAGAGGTCGGCCTCTTTGAAGGAGGTGCGGACGAGTTCGCTGATCTGAAGATTGGCATTGGTAAGCTTGGCCGAGGCCAGGCTGGTGCCGGACAGGAACGCGCCTTCAAGATTTGCCCCCGCGAGGTCGCTGCCGTCAAGTTGCAATAGCTGCTTGTTGCAACCCGACCAGTCGACGGACGGGGCGGCCTCCGATTTGCATCCGGCTTGCGCCCCCGCAACGAAGAACCAGACGAACAGGAGAGAAAGGCCAAACCTCGCCACAGATCCACACACGCTATCGCCTCCCATCGACAATCCGGCCATGATTATACGCATGGAGCCGGAAAAAGCTCCATGCGTTAGTGATGTTGCGTCCGTGTTTCGGCAGTTTAGCGACCGGCGTAGCGCAGCCTGAGACCGGCAATGCCGGCGGCGACATTGAGGCCGGTCTGGCCCTGAATGCTCAGAGGCTGAAGGGCAATGGTCTTCTTGAAGCCGCCGACCAGCACATTGGCGCCGAGGCCTACGCCGACCGTCGCTTGGGCCGAAACACCCCCATAACTTCCGGCAAGCGCGCCCGCGTTGACCCTGCCGGGCGCGAAGACCGCCCAGGTCATGTAGCTCTTGCTGGTAAAGCCGATGTCGAGCCCGACCCGGGTGATCGACCCTGTATAGCGTTCAACCCGGCCGCCGTTCGCCGAACGGAAACGGCAGTTCATCCGCGTGCTCGATCCGAGGATCAGCCCGACGCTGCCCGCGACCGTGCAGTTGAGCGAACCGATTCTGACACCGCTGCGCGCCGAGGCCGGGCTTGCGGCCGCGAGGGCGGCGACAAGGGCGACGGCGCCTGCAGATACGATCCATTTTTTCATGACAGAGTCCTCTTTGTGGGTTTGATGGTATGAAAAACGTCCTGGTGACGTCGCCGGTTCCCCGAAATTTCCCTAATGTTTTTAAGCAATTGCCTTTTTGGTAGGGGGTGAACCCCGGGACCGAGGCGAGCGCCCCGGTTCCATACATGACCAAACGGCCACACCTTGGCGGAATTGTGGGCATGCCCTCGGGCAGGCCGCCGGCGTCAGCAGGTCGATTCAACGGGTGGAAACGATCCCGCCCCACTCCCGGTCGCACGGGCTCGTCGCCGCCGTCATTTCAACAGGACGACGCTCTCCTGCTCATTGGGGTCGGTGCGCGCGATGAGGGCGCGGGCGACCTGGTTCGTCGGATTGAACGGCTGATGCGGCACGCCGGCCGGAATATAGATGAAGTCGCCCGCCTCGACCCGGTCGTGATGTTCGAGACTGTTTCCGTGGCGAAACTCGGCAGCGCCTTCGAGCATATAGATCGCGGTCTCATGCGCTTCATGGAAATGCGGTTTGGCTTCGGCACCGGGCGCCATCTCCAGCATGTGCATGCAGATGGCTTTCGATCCGCTGGACTCTGCCGATATGCCGGAAAAGTAATCAAGTCCCTGTTTGCCGCGAAAGCCTTCGCCACGGCCGCGGCGGATGATCTTGCATGTGCTCATGCGGCGAATGTAGTCGCAAATGGTGCCAGGCTCAATCCGGCCGGCACGCGATCCCGAAAAATAAAACCCTTTTTGGAGATGGAATGAGTGATCGCTCCAGACGTAGATGTTGGTTTCAAGAGGACGAGATGGCCGGCCTGATGAAAGCCTTCAAGCGCACCTTCATGAGCGAGCTCCTGAAGAAGGCGGATTTGCGTGTCGACGAAGGTCACGTTCGCCTCAGCATGCGCCTCAAGCGCGACAAGGTCACGCGTGAGAAATTTGTCGTGCTGGGCCTCGTTGCCACAACGAACTACAAGCATGCCGAATTGAGCATCGACGAGTTTCAGCAATTTCTCGAAGCGGTGAAATCGATGCAGCAGGCGCTACGCATTCCTGACGCGGTGCCGCCGCTCAAGAGCTGATATCCGCTCGTCAGGCGCTCACGAAACCGTAACGTCGCGCCAGAAGCCGAAACGGCCGCCCACATGGTGCATTTTGGGCTGCGGCTTCTCATAGGACCAGGCGGCGCGCTGGTGGCGCTGGCCGTCAATGACCAGATCGTAGAACTGCACGCCATGCGGGCATTCGAGGTCGTCCGCCGTCTTCGCTGCTTTCTCGAGCCATTCAAGCCGGACGGCAGACGGCGGAAAATAGGAATATCCGTGCGCTTCGACAATGTCGTTGCTTTGTGCAACGACGTGCTTGCCCAGAACTGCTTTCATCGCGATGCTCCATTATGTGGCCGGTCCGCATATAATATAGTGTCGTCGTCAGACATTTCGAGGGCCGTCAGCGGCGCGTTTTCAAGGGGACGCCGCGCAGCACGGCAAGCGCCACGAGCTGATAGGCCGTGAGGCGATGACCATTCACCCAATAGAGCGATGCCCGCGAGGCATCGCTGAAAACGATATAGCCGCGCCGGCGCAGACCCGTGAAGGCTTTGCTGACGGCCGGTCGCGGACCCAGATGCAGATCTCTTACGATCCGGTCCATGATCCGCACACAGAACGTTCCATGCCGCTGCCTAGACCGCGGGACCGTCAAAATCTGTCAGGAGCGATGGCGGGCATGGAACGCAAGCTGAACATCGGATGAAAGCCCTGGCTGTTCGGCGTGGGCCGCCAGTCATTTCCGCGTCGTCTTCACCATCATCCCGGCGATCTCCTTGAGAAGCTTCGCCGCGACGCTCGCCGTCAGGTTGGAGATGTCGCAGCGCGGATTGTATTCGACGATGTCGGCGGCGACGATCGGCTGATCGAGAGCATGCAGCCAGTTGATCACTTGCCGGGGTGTCAGGCCGCCCGGCTCGCGATAGGTCACACCCGGCACGTGCGCGGGATCGAGCGCGTCGAGATCCATCGAGATGTAGATGGGCGTGTTGATGTCGAGCGTGAGGGTTTCGCCGCAGCGATGCGCCTCGATGACCTCGACGCCGAAGCGCTTGAACTGATCGCGGTGATGGCTGTTGATGGTGCGCAGTCCCACCTGGATAAGCCGGTCGGTCAGCCCATCTTCCATGATGCGGGCGAAGGACGATGTCTGCGAGCGCCGATTGCCTTGATAGGCGTCATAGATGTCGGGATGCGCATCGATATGCAGGATGGTGAGCTTCGGATGTCGGCGGCGCACGGCGCGCATGATCGGGTGGGTGATGGCGTGATCGCCGCCGAGGCAGATCAAGGGATGGCCACGCGCGAGCGCGACTCCGACCTGCTGTTCGATGAGATCCCAGGGATCATGCGCATCATCGAAGCGGATGTCGCCATGATCGACGATCGCGCCCGGAGCGCCGAGATCGATGCCGGTCTCGGTCCACTGGCTATAGGCGTCGGAATGGAGTTCACGGCGGATGAGCGGCGGTGCTTCCGCGGCGCCTTTCATGAGGGCGGAGTTGTCGTCGTTGGGAATCCCCAAGAGGGAAATGCTGGTCATCTCTCGTCCGTTCGATGTTGTTCGTCTTCACGCGTGCGCAAATGACCATAGGGAATTCGATTCGGGCAGGCGCGGCGCTTGTTTTTATTACTCAGCGTTATTATCGAGTCAGTATTGCTGCCATCGGCGGGAATTGCAACGGCATGTTGCTGTGAAATGCACTCCAGATGGTTTTGCATATAACGTCGAGTAGATTTTTCCTTCACGTCCATGTTGTGGCATTTCAGCTACACTTTCGGCAAAAAGCATTCGCAAGTCTCCCGGTTTTGTTGACCTCGAGGATTCTCGCGCGCAATGATGCGATGAACCACAGCGTGGGGGAGTTACTCGCATGATCAAGAAAGTTCTTTTGAGCGGAGCTGCCGTTGTTCTGATGAGCGCCGGCGCGCAGGCGGCCGACATCATCGAGCCGCCGACGGTTTATGATTGGACCGGGCCCTATATCGGCCTGCAGGGCGGCTATGCCTGGGGCGAGAATGACGCCTCGGCGGATGAGAACGTAATCGTTCCTCTCTCGGATGATGTGACGCTCAATGGCGACGAAGGATCGATCGATATCGACGGCTTCGTCGGCGGCGCTCATGCCGGCTTCAACTGGCAGGCCGACAGCCTGGTGCTCGGCCTCGAAGGCGACATCGAATATGCCGATATGGACGGCAATACGGACGTCGTGGATGGGCTCGGCTTCAAGGTGGGCGAGATCACGCAGGAAATCGACTGGCTGGGTTCGCTCAGGCTCAGGGCCGGCTTTGCCGCGGATCGCGCTCTGTTCTACGCGACGGGTGGTCTCGCCGTGGGCGGCGTCAAGCTTGCCCTTGAGGATGGCGGCGGCGACGAATTCGCCGACGAGAAAAAGACGAAATGGGGCTGGACGGTTGGCGGCGGCATTGAATATGCCTTCACCGACGATTTCAGCGCACGCATCGAGTATCGCTACACCGACCTTGGGAAGATCGAGGCGGGCGATGCTGATGAGGGCGGCGACGGCGAGGTGGATACGGCCTTCCATGCGGTCCGCGCCGGCCTGAGCTGGCATTTCGGCGGTCTCTGACGCAGGGGGCATCCCGGATGATTTCAAGGGGCGCGCCAGCGCCCCTTTTTTCTGCCGGCTGCCTTGAACGGTGAGCCGGCATTTTCTTGCGCGCCAAGACTGTGGCGCCAGACTATCGAGACACCTAAGACGCCTTTCGCCCACGGCGGGCTTGGTGCCAGTGGACCGCCTTGAAAGGCCAAATCGTTATGAGGAATGCAGCCCCGAAGCCAAAGGCCCCTGCAGCAATCCTGTCAAACGCCGGAACCATCCACATGACGAAACAGCCCACCAACAGCGCTATCAACAATTGTGTGACGACGAGTGTCAGGTAGTGCTTGTGGCTGGGCTTCATAGTTGACAAGCCTACGCCGGGACGGCCTTCTGTCGCAACAGAGAGAATGAGGGCGATGCGCCTGGACCCGTGAAGGGAAGTCACTCGATCCTGGTCACCACGGCCGCTTGGTCCGGGATAAGGCGAATCTGATACGTCGCACTTTCGCATTTCAGCACATAGACCGGCAGGTCAGCGACGGACTCTGCCGCAATTCGCTCCACCGAGGTTGGATTGCTGCAGGCAAAACCCTGGCTGCGAATCTGATCGGCAAGGACTGTCATGTCGACGTCCTGGTCTTGCGCATTTGCGCTCATGAGGATGGTGCAGCCGGCGGCAGACGCTACGCAGAACAATCGAAGAGCTTGAATCATTGTGGACTGCTCCCTGGTATCATACCGGCAAAGCATTTCGATCAGATAAGGACTAAAGCAGAAAGAGGTGGATTCATGCAATCGCCAGCTTAGCCAGGCCGCCCCCGTTATCGAAGACAGTGCAAGCCAGGTCAAACTTGATTTTTCCAATAAATACAGGAATTTGTATCGCATCAATGGCGGGGAGAGGATGTCGCCGGGGGCAATGAGGCGATTAAAATTCGTAAGGCAGGCGCATGCTTTCTGATCTCTCGGGAACGGCAAAAATCTAAGAACCATGTTAAGACGATTCTAAGCACGGCGTGCCAGCATCGCCGCGCCATGCGCAATCTCCGGTCGATCCTTGTCTTTCATCCGGCCTTATGGGGCCTGGTCGTGCTGCAGAGCCTCGTCATTGTGGCGTGGATTGCGATCGATCCACGCATTTCCTTCAGCCTGACAAGGGTCTTCGATCCGGCCATCACTCTCGGCGTCTGCCTTCTCGTGGCCGCCACAGCCTATGGCTTTCAGGCATCGAGATGGCCGGTGATCGCCGAACGCACAAGGGTGATGGCCACGGGCATCCTGTTTCTGGTCCTGTCCTTCACCGGCGTCCGTTTCCTCAATTATCTGAGCATGTCGCTCGCCCTTCCCTGGGCCGACAACATGCTTGATTCCTGGGACCGAATGTTCGGCATCGACTGGCACGCCTATGCGTCCTGGCTCAGCCAGTATCCCGACATCCTGCCCTATCTCGAGCAGTGCTACATCCTGGCCGCGGTCAGCATTCCCTTTATCTTCATGGTGTTGGTCGCCCTGGGAAGGGCGGAGCGCGCCAAGGAGTTCGCCACGCTCCTCTATATCGGGGTTTTTGTGACCGTATGCATCGCCGGTTTCTTTCCCGCGGAAGGCGCCATGGTTCGTTACATGGACAGCCAGTTGCCCGCCGGGACATTCGGTCCCAAGGGGGGCGTCTTCTTCGTCGAGGCGCTGCGGACGGTGCGCGAGTCGAAGGAGGTCGTGCTGAGCTTTGCCGCCTTGCCCGGTCTTGCGTCCTTCCCCTCCTTCCACACGGTCATCAGCCTGCTGATCGTCTATGCTTGCCGCGACAATATCGTGACGCTGCTGCTGGCGGCGGTCGGGGCCGGCGCCATCCTCGTGGCGACGCCGGTCTATGGCGGGCATTATTTCATCGATGTTGTCGCCGGCATCCTCCTTGCGGTTGTCTTGGCGGCCGCCTACGCGGCGGTCAAGAATGCCAATCTCTCAGCGCCCACATTCGTCGTGACCCATTCGACAAGGTGAAGTCGGCAGCAACTCCCTGCCGTTGGCCTGAACGCTCTAACCCACACGATAATACCCAACCGCGATTGAGGGGATTCACGCGCTGGGATTTCTGCGGACGGATGCTCATGGGCCAAAATTGGCGGAAGAGGAGGGAGCCCAAAAATCCGCATATTTGTTTGAAATTGCTATCAATACGGGTTTGCCATCCTGCTCTATCCCCGCATTTACCCCCGCAAGGGGCGACGTTGAGCCCATAAACGCCCCTGAGAAAAATCCTGTTTAAGACAGCTTGTCGCACCCTTCCGTCGACTCGTCGGCAGGGTCATATTCGTCCGACCTCTATGCGCGCCGCTCTTATCGCTCTCGCCCTGTCCGTCCTGGCCTCGGCCGCCGTCCCGGCCCAAGCGATGGAAGTGGCCGGCACCGCCAGGGTGGTTGACGGCGATACCCTGGAGATCGGCACCCAGGCGATCCGCATTCACAGCATAGATGCACCCGAGGCCTCACAGGTCTGCCAGCTCCCCAAGGGCACATGGGATTGCTCAGGCGCCGCGGTCAATGTCCTGCGGGCCATGACCGAGGGCCGCGAGGTGCGCTGTGCCGGCCACGAGGTGGACCAATACGGTCGGCTCATTGCTCGGTGCGCTACCGACGAGGTGCCAGACATCGGCGCGCAGCTCGTCGCCTCCGGCCTGGCCTGGGCCTTCATCAAGTATTCGACTGACTACCGCGCGCTGGAGGCCGAGCCTCGAGCCAAGAAGCTCGGAATTTGGCAGGCCAAGACTCAGCCGCCTTGGGAGTATCGCGCCAGGCGATGGGATACCGCGACAAAGCTCGCTACGGCTTCGGAGGGCTGCCCGATCAAAGGCAACATCAACGGCAAGGGCGAAAGGATCTATCACGCGCCTTGGTCGAAGCACTACGCCAAGACGCGCATCGACACAGCAAAGGGTGAGCGATGGTTTTGCAGTGAAGCAGAGGCAAGAGCAAGAAACGCGACAAAGCCGCGTTGCTTATCACTGAGGCTTATGCCGGCAAGGCCGACATTGAGAAGGCAAAGAAAGCTTTTGAAGCAGCGGCAAAGGAAGCGAAGGTCTGGCTGCCGTATCGAGGGCCACTCGCATAGATCAACATGTGGCCGAAAGAGCACACCTTCCGAATATTTCTCTACGGTCATTGACCAGTCAGGCACCAAACCTGAGACTTACCGTGGGGCAAAATAGAGGCACTGTTAGCGCGGGGAAACGCCATGGCAAAGTTGGCAAATTTCGCGGAAACTCCGAATCTAATGGAACTGGCCGAAGCGAGTGGCCTTCCCGGTCGTCTGATCGAGCTTTCGCTCTGTGCCGATGAAGGCGGCGATGGATTGACCGGAATATCTCCTTGTGCCGACGAACTTGGTCTGCAGCAATCCGTTTGCGTGGACGAGGCCATGTTCTCCGTTTGCGCCGATGAGATCGAATCCGATATTCGCCTCAAGACCGACATCGAGCAGGTCGGCACCACCGTCTATGGGCTTCCGCTATATCGCTTTCGCTACAAGACCGGCACGGAGCGTTTCGAAGGCGTGATGGCGCAGGACGTCCTTGAGGTGATGCCGGATGCGGTGGTCGTGGGCGAAGATGGCTATTACCGCGTGAAGTATGGTCAGCTCGGGATCGGGATGACAAGGGCCTGAGCACTGCCCCGGATCTGTATAACCAATTGCAGCGGCCTCCGTCCCCGCGGTCCCGAGCCGGCGGGGTTTTTCATTCGCCGCAGATGTTGACATTGCGTGCGTGGCATTAGATGCTTCAGAGCGGATGACAAGGCACCTTCAGCATTGTCCGTATCGGCCAGGCGAAGCGTAGCCGCATGGCGCGCTCGCCTGCAGAATGCCATTTCCTGTTGTCATGTCAGCGCACGGGCGGCGATTTCCAAACTTCGGCTACGCGTGGGTTGCTGCCTGCCAGAGCGCCCGTCCTAGAGCCGATTGCAGAATCCCGCTTCCGGGTGTCTGCTCGCTGCTTTCGACAGGGAGGGAGAGCCAGTGCCAGCAGCTAACGACAACAAGTCAGAGGGCGAATGGGTCGTCACCTTCATACCCACCCGGTTCCTAGCTGCGCTCGATCGCTACATGCTGGAGGAGACTAAGCTGGAAAGCCGGTCAGCAGCCTTGCAAGCAGCGTTTCAGGATTGGTGCATGCATATGGGATATGTTTCGCCAAATGAGACGGACCCTGATTTAAATTGAACGACCGCCTGCTATTACTTGAGCCCTTCCACGCTGACCAAACGTGCGGAACTGCAGCTATCGCGTATGGCTTTAAGCCCTTGATAGACCGGCCCATTGTAGAACGCTTCCCAGGCGCCCAGGGATGGAAACTCTAACAGAACAATCCTGCGAGGCTGCCAATCTCCTTCATGAACCTTGTGGGCACCGCCACGCGCGAGATACTTGCCCCCGGCCTGTTCCAGGGCGGGCTTAACTCTCGCCATGAACTCCTGATATTGCTCGATATCTCTAATCTCGACATCGAAGATGACGTAAACAGGCATGCTTGGTTCCAGATAATGTTGAAAGCTTCCGCATATAACGCGCCAAGTCTGGCCATCATTCCAGACGACATCACTTTGCGTACCTCCGCAAAATTTGCATTGAAAGTATCCCAACCTGGAGAAGCCATTGCGGCAAGCGCCTTCTGCGCTGGGTGCGGCAGTTTCAGTAACGACCGGTCGGGAAGCGCGAAAAGAAGGCATTTGAAGCCGCGGCGAAGGAGGCAAGCGTCTGGGTTCCATATCGTGGCCCGTAAGCTGGGCAAACTAGCCGGCGATTTTTGAGCGGCGCTTCTTCGTCTGCGGTTCCTCGGCGGATTTGCCGCCCTTCACGCTCTTTTTCAGTGCGTCCATCAGGTCGACAACATTTCGGCCGCTTGGCCGGCTCTTCTCGGTGTCCGGCGCCTTGACCTTCTTGCCCTTGGACTTCTCTTTGATGAGGGCAAGCAACGCAACCTCATACGAGTTCTTGTAGACTTCGCCTTTGAAGGGTGACGTGTGCTGTTCGATCAGCTTGGTTGCAAGCTCCACCATGTCCGGTCGATCGCTGCTTTCAGGCAGATCACCGAAATACCTTCCAGACGCCCGCAACTCGTCTGGATAGCGCAGCACATACATGGCAAGGCCTCGATCGAGGGCGCCGACGCCAACAAGATGTTCCCGGCCGCTTCCCATGATGATCTGGCCCAGGCCAATGCGCCTTGCTTTTTTCAGCGCCGCGTGGATGACGGCGTACCCTTCCTCGGCAAAATCGTCCTCCGGCACGATGTAATAAGGCCGCTCGAAGAACGGCGGCGCAATCTCCTCGATCTTCACGAACTCTTTCAAGTCGAGCGTCTTCTTGCTCTCCAGCTTGATGGCGTCGAGTTCTTCCGGCTCCAGTGTGATGTAGGTATCTTCAGCGATAGGATAGGCTTTAAAGACATCGCCCTTGTCCACCGGCTCACCCGCAACGGTGGTCACGTATTCGATGCGCTGCCCGGTAGGCCTGTGGAGCATGTTGAGTGAGGTTTTGCTACTCTCGGTGGCGTTGTGGATCTGGACGGGGATGGTGACCAAAGCCAAGCGAAGGTAGCCTTTCCAGTAAGGCCTGGTGGGCCGGCTAGGCCGTTCGGCCTCCTTTTTCTCAGCCTTCTCTTTCGCCGCCATGGAAACTTACTCAACGTACTAACCGGATTTACAACCCGGAGCCGGGGGCGAAGTTCCTGGCAAAGTCCTAAAGGTGACGTTTCGCTTCGCGTATCGGGCCCAAAATATGGAATTTCGGTGATCCAGGAACAGCCCGGCTGCGCCCTGTGTTATTCTACGGATCGACTCCGGAGAGTTGGCTTATGCAAACAAGGTCACAACTCTTGAGGCAGTTGGCAGAGGCCGAACAGCAAGTCTTACACGGTGAGAGCCTCATTGCTCAGCAGCGCCATCTGATTGCCCAACGCTCTAACCACGGGCACGATGTGACCAATGACGAACTGCTCTTAAAAGAGTTCGAGCAGTCGCAGGAAATCCGGAATGGCAAAATGGACCGCATTCTAGAGGCGCTGGAGAAAATCCCCGAGGGGCAAGAGCAGCCCTGGGCAGTGCCAAGCGCGTCGAGTTTAACGAGGAGACGGTCCAAATGCTCGATGTGCATCCGTTGGGCGTCTTCGAAGTTTTTGAGCAGCCGCCGCGCTTCGTCAGCGTCGTGCCCATCGCGCTCTAGCTCAGCGAGGAGCAGCGTCTGTTCTGCTATATGACGTTCGCCCTGAGCGACGTGGCGCTTCGCCATTTCCAGGTACTCTAGAAGCATGATTCGATCCATCGGCCAGCAATCCTAAACGCTCACAAAGACTTTGCCACTTCCGTCGCAGTTGATGCAAAGCGCAATCGTCCCTTCATCCGGATGCCAGCGGCCGGAGCCATTGCAGATAAAGCAATTAGTGCGGCCGGCGCCGTTACTCATGTCCTTGACTAGCTGGGGCGCGACCTCGTCGTTATTCTGACCGACATAGCAATCCATACGCTCGCCGACTTCTTCTCGCTGCGTCTCGTTCATGCGCATTAGCATGCGCAGCACGTCCTTGTCGGGAACGGTGTCCTTATAGCTGCTGATGGCCGCAAGGTAGCCCGGCGGCGCATCCAGCACATTCAACGCAGAATGCAGTTCGTGAATGATTTTCCGTTCAAGGCGGGTCAACGTTCACGCCGGACGCCTTTATAAGGGTCCGCCTTCGGGTCCTTCTTCTGCGCCAAGAATTTTCCGTCTTCACGACTACGCTTGGTCCAGTGCTCCTCGCCTTCCATCTTGGTCTTCAGCTGAGAGCGCTTGCGGACGGCACCCTTACGCGCATTGTCACCCGAGGGTTTGTTGGTAGCCATGGCTCTTCCTTTGGGCCGGATGGGGCCCGCATCTCGTCGCGGGATTTTGCGGGCCCCAGGGAGCACCGTTCTGCGCGTGCAGACCGTACATTCCTAAGTTTCAAACCGGCTTATTTGTTCCACCAGCGGCTGACTACAGCAACTCCCCCGTTGACGGGTTTGCCACCGGCGGGACGGGCTGCACAAGGTCAGCATCATCATTGCCGACATTGCCAACACGCTGCGAGACAGGCCACATGACCATAAGATCAGCGGGAAACTGCTTTAGCAACTCATCGGCTTCGGGCTGCTCGTCGAGCCAACGCATGTAGAATGCTTCACCCAGGATGACCGGCATTCGGTCATGGATCTGGCTCACCAGCTCGTTTGCCGGACAGGTCAGGACGCAGAACGTCCGCACCCAATGGCCCGTGCGCGGGTTCCTCCAGTTTTCCCACAGCCCGGCAATGCCGAAGGGCCGGCCATCGGCCATGGAGATGGCATAGGGCTGCCTGCCCTTTGCCCCCTTGATGGCCTTCCATTCGAAGAAGCCGTCAACGGGCAGAATGCAGCGGCGCTTTCTGTAGGCGTCCGCGAATGGGAACTTGGTCTTGACCGTCTCCGCCCTCGCATTGATCGGCTGCTGTGTCGGCGGGTCCTGCCCGCTGAAGCTGTTGTGTATGAGGCCCCATCTCGCCGGCGACATGGTGGGCCGGCCGGTCTCTGGATGACGGCGGATAATCAGCAGCTCCTGCCGCGGCGCGCCGTTATAGCGGGCCTTGAATTGCTTGACCCTCGGGTCGTCAATGTCGGTACCGCTGATGATAGCCAGGCCCAAGGCTGATTTCTGGATTACGCGACCACACATGTAGGGACCTTCGATCAAATGCGAGCTAGATTCAATCTTCATCAAAAAACCGCCCGCCTAAGCGACATGCCGGCGGGCGCAGTATGGTGGCGTCGCTCGGAAGTGAATGACGCAAGCCACAAACCACGTGGAAGAGCGCAAAGTTCCATAGCGGAACGGTAGTCCGGAAGAAGCGTTATCGGTCCTGGAAAACGGTACGGCAAAGGCCAGTTTAATGGACGAAAGAAAACGAGAGTTCCGACTTCAGATAATGCTCGACGAAGCTGAGTTGAAGGCGATTGACGAATGGCGGTATGAAATGCGCGTTCCGACAAGGGCGGCGGCTTTCCGGGAATTACTCAGGCGCGGCTTGGCTGCAGACGCTGATAAGCCGCCGAGTCAGCACTAATTTTACGGCGCGCTTCGCGGCTACTTCCACGAGATCGGGCACGGAACAAAACACTGCCTGGCAGGTTGGGGCGTTTGGAAGGATAAACTCGGGTCATTTCCAATGCCTAACAATCTGCTTGCAGCAGCCAAACGGGCCAGAGACTTCGCCCGATCCCTCAATTCTCCTGAAGCAAGGGCCGGTTTCCTTGAACTCGCCACTCGGTGGGAAGCAGAGGCACAGCAGCTTTTATCGACCGGCAAGGAAGCAGTATCACGCAGCGCATCCGCGAGAAGGATTGAAGAAAGCTAAGGCGGCCCGCTACTATATTGGGCTACGTCTTTATTTGGAATCAGCTGAGGTGCCCGGGGGCCGGGAACCTATATGGCTCAGATAAACAGAGAGCGGCTTCTTGCCTATCTAAAAGAAGCTCAAATCGACGCTGCAAAGGCTGATGAGAAAATCGAGTGTCAACGAGCCTTGATTGACAGTTTGCAAGCCTGCGGGGCCGATGCCTTCAGTGCAATGACCGCACTGAAGACGTTGGAGTTAGAACGCGATTTGCACCGTGGCCGCATCGAAATGATCTTGAACCAGCTTGGTCTGGACACATAGGTTGCTTCGCACTGAAGGGCCCGCAGGACCGAACGGCGTCGGTCCTGCGGGCCCTCCGTAGCGCCGCCTGCCGGCGGCCCCAGACCATCGCGGTTTGGCCAGAACGTTCGGTCAACTTTTTAGTTCCCGACCTTAGGCGCCGTCTTCGGTTCGCGGTATTTTGTCCAGATCATCCAGCAAGCGGTCAAGCTCGCGAAGGTAGGCGTCTTGGATTTTCTCATACGTCTGGACGCGTGCACGATGAAGCGCCTGTCTTCGTAGCTCCTGAGATAGCCAGTATGCACGGACGAGGCCAAATGGCGGCTTTTGAAATAGGCCTGAGCGGTAACAGCATTGACGCCGTTTTCGATCTCCACCTGTTCCCGGAAATTCCCGACAACGCCGACCGATTCAATCTCGTCCAAGTGTTTTAAGTCGTCCGCCCCAACGACGTAGAGTTCACCAAGAATGCGGTAACCGGTACCTGGCTCGTAAAATAGCATCGGTGCGAATCTAGGTCCTGCCACGACTAAGGGAAGTCGTTCGACCGTCCGCCAAGCTCCTTTGAATATCGCTCCCCGAAGGTGCGCATGTAGCGGGTAACCTCGTTTCAGCGTTCCAAACACAAACAAATTATACATAGGTGACCTGCTAACCCTCGGTCCGCTCTGGGGGTTCCCTCAGCCCTTGACATCGTGGGCCATTCGATGATTTGGGAAATATCAGGATCAGAACTGCGCCCGGAGCTATCAGCGGCCGGGCTTTTTCACGCTCTGATGACCATTCCCAACATGCGAGGTTTCCAATGCGGCAAGCGTTTCGCCGGCAGGCGAGGCATGCGAAGGTCACGCTTATTGTCGTCCAGCTCAATATCGGGGTTTGCTTGTTTGGGGTAGCGGCAATTATTGCGGCTATTCTCACGTGAGGCGCGGGTGCTCAGCGGCTATTGGCGGGCGGGTCGCAGTCATGCAAGGATGAGGGTTGTGGGCGGAAAGGACGGAATGAAACTCGTCAGCGAAAATTCAGAAGCCGACCTCAAGCGTAAGCGCCACGAAGCGGAAGTTAGCTGGGTGGGCAATTGATGCCGTGACTGAACCCTCGGCTTATGAGTGGGCGCCCCTCGGTGACGGCGGCATTCACTACGATGAGGACAACGAACGCGACATGTCCGCCTTCTTCGGTACAGAAGACGCCGACAATGATAACGAATCTCCCGAGGAAGAAGAGGATGGCCTGCTGGATGGGCTTCAGATCCACGAATACAATTGGGGTGACCTGAGCGTCCAGACCGAGTGGACGAGGTTTGACTACGCGACGGAGGGCCATGGAGGTATTGCCTCCTTAATGCGTGAGGTCGCCAGAAAGAAAGCAGCAGGCGAGAAAAGGCCCAACAAACGCCCCCCGAAGGAGCCATTCTAGCCTGCAACAGGTTCGCGCAGCTTTGATGAGCGAAGCATGCGCTTGAAGATAGCGATAGAGGTCTTGGGCATGGCGACGGGCCGAAAAAAGCGGGCCTCGTAGCAATAGGGTTCGGAGTTGGGCAGGGTTATGCACGTCAGGCCCTCGCACCACACGACACGCTGAACAGTATAGACGCGGCCCTTGATCGGCTTCACACGGGGACGAGGGCGTAGATTGAGCTTCCACCCGTCGCGAATGCAGACAACAGCCTGACCGGGGAAGAGGGAAGACATATCAGTGCCCTCCCTTAGCCAATGCACTCCGGAGGCCCGCCATCAAGTCGCGAGCCGTGTCGGTACTCATGGCGATACGGGTAATAACCCGTCTCTCTCCCGCGCCACCTTCAATGATGGGAAGCGTCTCCCACCCAACGAGGCGAACGCACGTATCCGTGACTTCCAGCGCGCCACCAGTGATAAAGCAGGTTGATACGACAAGCGCCTCAATCAGTGGCGGCAGTTCTTCCGGTTCGCGCTCGTTCCTCGGCTTGGGATTGCGCGACACGGGCTTGAGCCGATCTGTGATGCTGACCACCTTGAGGTCAGTGTCGGTCAGGTTAGTATCGGTCATTTGTCACGCCTCCGCCGATTGCGCGGCGACAAGACGCCGGACGTTGGCCCTCATCTTCGGGATGGCTGCATCTACCTTAATTATTTATGGATGACGGGATGATGCAGACGGCAGCGCAATTACGGGCCGCTCTTGCCATGGCGAAGATGAAAAGGCAGAGCTGGCCCAAGCGGCCGGCTTGTCGGAAGAGACGGTGAAACGCCTGGAAGGCGCGGAGGGGCGAATCTCTGCTAACACTTCGACAGTGGCGGCGCTGGTGAAAGCCCTTGAGGCTCGCGGCGTGGTTTTCGTGCCAGAAAATGGAGGGCCTGCCGGCGTTCGCTTCAAAGGTTAAGCCGGCATAGTCCATCCCGAGAACGGGGGCGGCGCCGGGGGGCAGTTGAGAAAGATCTGCCAAAAAATTTTCGCTTGGGGTCTTGAAGGGAGACGAGCCAAAACTAGATCAAATTTCGCCGGGTCGTAGGGGTATTCAGATCCGGTGCGGGCATCGGCGTAGTCCCGATGCGCTGCTCGTACCCATGTTGCTCAATGGAGGATGTGGCTATGCGCAACTACGACTTCTCGAATTTTTCCCGTTCAAGCGTCGGCTTTGAACCTCTCTTCAATCTCATCAATGAAGCTCAGAAGCGATTCAGCGAAGAAGGCGGCTTCCCGCCTTACGACATCGTTCGCAAGGATGAGGCCGCTTATACAATCCGCCTTGCGGTTGCCGGCTTCTCGCCGGACGAGCTGAACATCACAGCCAGGCAAAACCTTTTGACGATCACCGGCCAAAAGAAACAGGATGAAAAACGGCAGTACCTGTACGAGGGCATCTCGGCACGAAGTTTTGAGCGGCAATTCAGCCTAGCCGATCATGTGGAAGTGGCCAGCGCCCGTTACGAGAACGGCATCCTTGAAATCGAGCTCCGACAGGAAATCCCTGAAGCTGCCAAGCCGCGGAAAATCGCTATCAACGGCGGAGCCTCGGCCAAACTCATCAATTGAGGGAGGCCGCTATGCGAGGGTTTATTTCCGCTCGGCAGGTTACGCGCGAGCCACACCTTGACGACATCCTGAGGCCCTCCGATGCGTTCTCGCATCCGCAAGAGGTCGTTTGCGACCCGGATCTGACGATAGACGAAAAGCGGGCCATCCTGGCGTCCTGGGCCTCTGATGCATGTGCCGTCGAATCCATGCCTGGCTTTCGAACCTCGCCCGCTGGGGCAATGGTTACGTTCGACGACATAATGGATGCTCTCAAGGAACTCGATGAACGGGCGCGCAACGGAATGAAGCGCACGCCGGCTTATCGTCGATGGGTAAGGCATAGTGATGTACTTTGAGTCACCCAATTTCTGTCCGTAGATCGCCCCTGCAAGCGGCACAGCAGTCGGCCCGCCGACCTTGCTTTCGGAGGAGGCGGCGGGCCTTTTCATTTCAAACTGAAACCATGAAAATCCCTAGTTTATTACTCTCCGAAGCTGCGAAGCTTGCTAGCAGCCAAACAGCCCGCCGGGTCACATTAGCTGCCGACATCGGACGGCTTGAAGGTCGCGGAAGGCTAAGCGACGCTGAAAGAGTCGAGCTCGAGGAAATTCGGTTGGAGGATGAAAATTGCGGCCAGGCGCTGACGCGTTTTACCGCTTACCGGCCTCACAGCGACGCGGAACCGAAGTGCCCTCATTGCTGGATCGTCCGTGGGGAGAACTCTCTTCTTCGGCCGGGCGCCAAAGCCGACACTTGGCAGTGTGCCAAGTGCGGAGCAGAGTACCCTTGATCCGACTATGTTCTACGCTCGCGCTCTTCTCCAGTTGGTTCTCTCAGGCTTTGGCTGTAGACACGAATGGGTCGAGGAGTATTCCCCGAACTCGCGATGGATCACCTGCAAAAAATGCGGCCTGTATGCTTATCTCCCGAAAGTCGAGCGCTAGCTTCTAGGGGGCTCGCTTGTCGCAGATAATGACCCTGGCGGAACCCTGCCTTTCGCTGGTGGTTTACGGTTCATGGCTACTGTCCCAACTCCCGAACCCGATACCCCGGCACCACCCGGGCCGCTGCCGCCCGGCCCGCTGCCTCGGCCGGCACCGCCGCACGATCCATTGCCGAGCCCTCACCCTCTCCATTGCCCAATCTGATGTGTCAGTTCTCGAAAGCGAAGAGTCCGCTTCCAGTCCTTCTTCATGCTCACAACGTCGAAGCGAATTTCCTGGGCAAGGTCACGTTCGTCATGATGCTATTCCTCTGCTATGATGGCGGAAACGCGCGGCATACCGCCCATGATGGGCATGCCTTAAGTCGAAGCTCTCGAAGATTCTGCGGTGCAGAAAGAGGGCCTTGCGGGCCTGTTGACATATCCAATTTTCCAGAGGGGCCTAAGTTTCCGCGAGACCTACCATGGCGTAAACAAGCTAACCAGTTGGACCTTGGGCCACTAGACGCAGGTCGCAGGGCGCAGGGCGCTTTCGGCCTGATCGAGAAAATCCTGCCGGCATTTCTCGAAACGTTGGGGTAGCACTAAGCCGCCCTAAGAACTCGTTCGATATACGACGAGCTTGGCGCAAAATGCAAAGGCGCAATGGCGCCTTGCAGCACGGTCAGAAGCGGTGCGAGAGCGTTTACGATTGGTGAATACACATGGACTACGTCTCGCCCAACGCCAGCCGATCGACCGATCGAATCTTGCCCTGATAAGTGAAACCAGGCTCACCCTGGACGGCTTGGACACGCTAGGGGGCGCTAAGAAAGAGTTGTTGGCTCTCTGGCCTTCCGCCTGAGCTTCAATGCCGTGTGCTGTAGACCTTCTCAAGATTGGCCAGAATGGCGTGCGCGGCTTCCCTTGGCATCTTCATGGCAATGCGCCCATCGCTAGTCTCAAGGAATATGGTCACGGTGTGATCGATGGGATCGAGCTTCACGTCTTCCACCCGAATTATTCTGGTTTCCTTCATGAGCGGCCACCCTCGACAAAACTTAACCCCGGTTTGACAGCACGGTGGACTTCAGTAGCTCTCAATGTCCAGCGAGGGATTAGGGGCCCGCCCCTCGGGACGGCGACAGGAGGAGGCGAGCCCCCGGCCTCCTCGGGAACTACCCGCCCCTCAGAAGCACGCCCATAGATTGCCTGAAAAATCTTATGTCGATAAGGCGGATTTCTCACGGTCCCGCGGGAGAGGGCGTGAACCGGCCTATCGGCCTTCCCCATACATGAAAGCCCCGGACCGTTGGGGGCCCAGGGCTTCCAGGAACGGCGCTCTTCCGGGGGCGGTAAAGGCGCCGTGCAAGGTTATCCTCCCAGGATTCTGACCTAGCGACAAGCAATCAATGGTGGTGCTACACTGCTGAGCGGGACCGGTCAGATTGCATTCCTGAGCTTGGGGGCGCTTCGCAGCATGCGCATTATCTCTGCCGTTGTCTTTGCATTGGGCCTGGCGCTTGGTTCAGCCGCGGCAGTTGCGCAAGAAAGTTGTTCAGCCGCGCCACTTTGCCCTGATGACGGTGCCGTGCCCTCGGGGGACCTGATACCGAACTGCTCCTGCCCGGCACCTAACAGTTGCGGAGAGCCTAGCGTCTACCGCTGCAACCTTGCGCCCGGTTTTGTCGGAGCGCTCGAATGGCAATGCGAGTGCATTCCCGAACCGCCACCAGAACCGCCCCCGCCGGGCCCTCCACCGGATCCTGGCTTTTGTGGCGGTATAACATGCCCTGACGGCTCGACAGCTTTACCGGAGCCGCCAACGCCGTCCAGCCCAAGTGGCGGACAGTGTACGTGTAAAACTGCTCCGGGTGAGGGCATATGCGCTGGGCATTGCACCGATGGCGCGCCGCCCAAAGTCATTGACGGTCAGTGCACGTGCGTTGACATCCTGAAAGAATGCGACGGCCATATTTGTCGAAACGGCAAGCCCGTTCTGGTGACGACCCAAGGAAGTTGCGTTTGTGACGACGGAAATCCGGCGCCGCTGATTACTGAGCCTCCGCCGGACTAAGACAGAAAAGGCTTCCCTTCATGGGATTCCCCTCCGATTGCCTACAGGTCAATTCTGTTGTTGGATTGCACTCCATGGGACGGGGAACCTGGCGGCTGGGATTGGCGGGTCGCGGCCGTTGCCGCATTACTCTCCGGCTGCGCCAGCCCTGATAAGGCCGATTATTCGGCCAAACGCATTTGATCTCACAGAGGAGGTAACCAGTTTTGCGTGTTAGGCTTCTTGCTTTCCTGGTTGCGCTCACAATCATCGCTCCGTCAAAGGCGGAAACTATAAAGGAGGCGCTGGCCTCTCTGCGCCCCAGTTTGAAGCAATGGGTTGAGCAGACCTGTCCGCGTTATCTGGGGCCAGCGCTTTGGAAAGATTGCGTAGAGCGACAAGTAAGCGCGCTGCGTGAACCAAAATGGCCCGATCCAAAAAAAGTGGGTCAAGAAGGTCACCAGTGGATACTCGAGACTTGCCCCCACTATTTGGGACCTAGTCTCTGGAGAGATTGTGCCGAAAGGAATATTAGCGCGCTGAGCGGCCCCGTTTTCGATCTAAAATCAATCGATACGGAAAGTCGCAATTGGATTCGAGAAACTTGCCCACGTTACCTCGGTCCTTCCCTCTGGCGGTCGTGTGTCGAACGACAGGCACAGGCGCTCGGGCTAGAAATTAAATCTGCGACGGTTCCGCCTTCAATTAAGCCACCACGAAAAGCAGCCATCCCCAAGGCAGTGCTCGCCCCAAATACTCAGAAAAGAAAGAAGCCAACAAATACACAAACCGCATCTCTTCCAACGTGGTCGCCGCGGATGGTTCGAAAACCTAGTCAAGTCAATCAAGCTGACCCACTGAGGGCAGCCGAAATCTTTAGATTGGTTTCTCCGTCGGTATACTTGGTTGTAGCAGGACGGCAGGATGGGCAAGGAGAAGTATCGCAAGGCTCAGCGGTGGCCGTTTCTGACAATTTCGCTTTGACCAACTGCCACGTGGTGGCTGGTCAGGATGCCATTGCCCTTTCTGTGAATGGCGAGCGTTTCTTTTCAGTTGTAGTGGCCGCCGCCGATAGTGAAGGAGACCGTTGCATACTCAAGTCTACTTCGCGATTAACCGCTATCCCCGCTATTAGACTGCATAGCAGCTTGCAAATTGGCGAACCGGTATACAGTATTGGAAGCCCCTCCGGTCTTTCAAACACATTGGGTGAAGGCATAGTATCTGGCCTTCGCAAGCATAAGGGCTTGGATCTTGTCCAGACCAGCGCACCTATCTCTGCCGGGTCATCAGGCGGAGCACTTGTGGACGGCGAAGGTAACTTGGTCGGAATCACCACTTTTCTACTTCGCGACACGCAAAATCTAAATTTTGCCATCGCTGCGGAAGAGTACTGGCAACGATGACCTCGTCACGGCGGTCAAGCTCACCATCGCTGAAGCAGCGCGCCGAAACGCCGGTCAAGCTCTTGTTCAGCTGCTTCCTCATAAGCCTGTGCCTTCTCATCCAGGCGGTTATAGGTCGCCCAGCGCATCCATGGCGGCTTTGGCGGAAACTCCCAGTCTGCGTACTCCCGCTGAAATTCGTGCGGTCCTTTCTTGAGAACTCGCTTGGCTGCCCGCGCCGCTCCATGCTGGTAGCGGTAATAAGGCGCGAGCTGCTGTGACCGATACTGTAGCCGGCAGCGGAAGCCCCATCGGGAGCGAAACCGGGTCGCGCCAGGAGGTTGATAGATCACCCGGCAGCGTCGGTTGCTTGAAGGGCAGATGAAATACCAGCGGTAGCCGCCGAAAGGCTGGGGGATGCGCTGGAGGGTGAAATGCTCATCAACTTGCTGGACATCGCCCTTATAGTCTTCGGCCTCATATCGAATGCTGAGACGGCGGAGATCCGGGGCATTCGTCCATGAGGCGCAACTGTAACTGCATGGTGAAGCCGCTGGGCCAAGTCATCTGGCTATTCCATTCCGCGGGTATAGCTGCCAATTCCGCGGTCGCCAAGATTGCCGACGTCACGAGCTTTTGCCGAGGACCAGGGCGACGAACGCCCGCAGGTCGCTCAGCATCAGGTCCGGCTCCTCCCAAGCGGCGAAGTGGCCGCCCGACGGCATGTCGCTCCAGTGCACGATGTCGTAGGTCTTCTGTGCGAAGGAGCGCGGCGGCGGGATGAATACGGGGTCGGGGAAGGCGGCGACGCCGGTCGGCACCTCGATGCGCGTTCCAGCGGGAAACTTGTTCGACTTTTCGAGGCGCCTGCCCTGATAGATCCAGGTCGCGGTGACGACCGAGGACGGCGCGACGTAGAGCATGATGTTGGTGAGCAGCTCTTCTTCGCAGAACTTGCTCCAGATGTCCGGGCGGCCATCGGGCGCCACCGGGAGATCGGCCCACTTGCCGATCTTCTCGAGCATCCAGCCGGCCGCGCCGACGGGGCTGTCGGCCGTCGCCGCGCCGAGCGTTTGCGGGCGCGTCCCCTGCTGGTGACTGTAGCCACTCTCCAGCTCCAAGAGTTCGTCCCGTTTGGCGACGAATGCCTTTTCCGCGTCGCTCGTCGGTGCGGCATCCTCCGCGTGTAGGTTGACCATGTTGAGGTGGATGCCGAGCAGCGCGTCGGGCCGGTCGTGCGCCATCCACGCGGCGATGGCGTTACCCCAATCCCCGCCCTGGACGATGAAGCGCTCGGCACCGTAAAGCTCGCCCATCAGCCCGTTCATCAGCGCCGCGGCCCGCCGCGGCCCGACGAGGCCGGTGATCGGCTTCGAGAAAGCGAAGCCGGGCAGCGACGGGACGACGACGTCGTGACCGTCCGCCACCAGCGGCTCCAGCAGCGGCTCGAACTCGAGATACGAGCCTGGCCAGCCGTGCAGGAGTAGAAGCGGCGGCTTCGAGCCGTCGCCCTTCAAATGCACGAAATGCAGGTGCTCGCCGCCGATATCCGTCATGAAATTCGGAAGCCGATTGAGGCGCCGCTCGACGGCACGCCAGTCGTAGACATCCCGCCAATAGGTGACGAGCCGCTGGAGGTCGGCGACCCCGACGCCCGATCGCCAACCTCCCGCGTCGGGAAGCTCGCTCCAGTCGTAGGCGGCGACCTTGCGCGCGATGGTCGCGAGCCGGTCGTCGGAAATCTCGATTTTGTAGGGCGTCGCCATCGCCGTCTCCTCGCTCCGCCGCCGCTCGCCGCGTGACGCCCGTTGGCCGCTCGAAAGGCCGCCGCCGCCGCGGCATCCGAATGCTTGCGGCTGCCTCGTCTCGCGTGACACAAAGTCAACTCGTCTTATTACAATGAAAAGGCGGCTGTTGAAAGCGCTGCTTCGGACCGCGGAAGCCCGCACCGACCCAGATCTGCACGCCGCCATCCGGCAAGCCTTTACCCGCTTCACCTCTGACGAGTGCCGCAACTATCTCGCTGCGGCAGGCTACGACGCCTATGACCCAACTTGATCGGAAACAGCTCTAGCAGAGGGATTGTTGCGGGATACTGACATTGTGGAACTGGAGGCCCGTAATATCAATTATTTACCCTAGTTACTGAGTTTCAACAATTTCCACGTAGTTTACCGGCGCTTGCTTTTCCGCTTTACCATCGCTTCCCCAACGGAGGATGGTGGTCTTCTTCCCCCGGTAAGGCGCGGGGCATGAGTTGGCCAGGTTTGCTCTCATCGCAAGATCGCCTCTCCACAGACCACGACAGGGCGGTGCTTTATTCCTCTTCTATTTGTTCCAATGCCGCCGCAAGTTGTTCGCGCAGCTTGATCAAACTGCCATGGGACATCTTTCTTTGCCGACCCGATAGCTCCAGCACAACCCTGAACACCTCGTCCGAGTTGCGCAGCAGATCGACAAGATACTCTCCGCTGGGTCCATGTGTGCCGGCTAGCCAGTGCTTTACCGCTCGCTCACTAGCACCAGTCCAACGCATGACAATTTTCGCCGCTTGGTGAGTTGAACCAAGTTCCCTGCGAAGCGCGGTGGCTATTGCCCGGTTAAAGGCGATGCATGACTGCACCTCGTTGTTCCGACTGTGCAACCTGTTGCCCTTTTCTTGAAACATCTTCTGTCTCCTTGGAGCTAGACTGGATGTCGCGGCGAAGATTGGGCCGTATTTTCGGTCATCGCTGATTCATTAGTGTGTCGCCGTGCGTCGCCCCCGGCGCGGGCTTAACCGGAGACGATGCCGCATGTTGGAATGCAGCGAAGAGCGGGGGGAATTACGTTTCCCATCTGTGAACCCGTCGAAACGGGCGGCCATGTACGTCCGGATGTCGACTGAACATCAAAAGTACTCGACAGAAAACCAAGGAGATGCAATCCGACGGTACGCAACGGCCCGGAACATTGAGATTGTCCGCGTATATGCCGACCAGGGAAAAAGCGGGCTTCGACTTGATGGTAGAGACGCTTTAAAACGCCTAATCGACGAGGTTCAGAACGGGCAACCCGATTTCGAGGTGATACTTGCCTATGATGTAAGCCGGTGGGGTCGTTTCCAGGACGCAGACGAAAGCGCCTATTATGAATACATCTGCCGGCGCGTTGGAATCGAGGTCCACTATTGCGCTGAACAGTTCGAGAATGATGGCAGCCCGATCTCAACCATTGTCAAAGGCGTCAAACGCGCGATGGCTGGCGAATATAGCCGGGAGCTTTCTGCCAAGGTATTTGCAGGCCAATGTCGATTAATTGAACTAGGGTATCGACAGGGAGGGCCTGCTGGCTACGGGCTGAGGCGCGCTCTCGTTGATCAGTCCGGCGTCTTGAAAGGTATCCTGGATCGGGGTGCACATAAGAGTATCCAAACCGACAGGGTTGTTCTCAGGCCAGGGCCGGACGACGAGCTTCAGCTCGTACGCGGTATCTATCGCGCTTTCGTATCGGACAGGCATTCCGAACAAGAAATTGCTGACGACCTCAACGCAAGAGGCTTGATGACCGATCTTGGACGAAGATGGACCAAGGGGACCATCCATCAGATCCTGATCAACGAAAAATACATAGGTAATAACGTCTGGAATCGGATCTCCTTCAAACTGAAAAAACTCCGCGTCCACAATGACCCTTCAATGTGGGTTAGAGCAAATGGTGCCTTTCCAGCCGTCATTGATCGTCAAATGTTTGAGGCCGCCCAAACAATCATTGCCGCCCGCTCATTTCGATTGTCCGACTCAGAAATGCTTACCGTCTTGCAGCAACTTTTCGCGAGGCAAGGTTTGCTATCCGCCATTATAATCGACGAAGCGGAAGGGCTTCCTTCGAGCAGCGCATACCGCTCCCGGTTTGGCAGCCTTCTGAGGGCCTACAGTCTTGTAGGCTATAGGCCGCGTCGAGATTATCGTTACATCGCCATCAATCAAGTGCTTCGGCGCTTACACCCGGACATTATGCGATCTGTATTAGACGGGCTCGAGGGGGCTGGAGCTCTGGTTGACCAGGTTCCACTGACGGACCTCGTCAGTGTGAACGGCGAGTTTACGCTTTCTGTTGTCATCGCACGGTGCCGGCGGACGCAGGCAGACGCCTTGCGATGGAAATTGCGGCTGGACGTTGGCCATTTGCCCGACATTACCGTTGCTGTTCGCATGGATGCCGCTAACCGTTCCCCATTCGATTATTATCTTCTCCCTCGTTTCGACTTCGTCAGCTCAAAACTGAACTTCGCAGAAGAGAATCATCTGCAGCTCGATGCCTATCGCGTTGATACACTCGACACACTTTTTGATCTAGCACGGCCGGTTTCATTGAAGGAGGTAGCATGACGACCACTCCCCAAGTTATTCAGATGATTCCGATCGAACGGATTACATTTTTGAATCCGCGGGTTCGGAATAGGCGCAATCACCAGGTAATAGTCGACAATATAGAAGCCGTGGGCATCAAACGCCCGATTACCGTCAGTCGGCGGGCTACGGGAGGTGAAGCGCGGTATGACTTGATCTGTGGGCAAGGACGCGTTGAAGCATTTCGAATGTTAGGTGAAACTGAGATTCCTGCCGTCGTTATCGATGCACCTGAGAGCGAGTGCCTTGTCCGGAGCCTCGTCGAAAACATCGCCCGTAGACAGCATCGACCTCTCGATATTATGCAAGAAATCGGAAGCCTCCGCGAACGGGGATACAGCGACGCAGAGATAGCCAAAAAAGTTGGGTGCACTCAGAGCTGGGTCTTTATGATCAATGTCCTCCTCTCGCGTGGCGAAGAACGATTGGTATCAGCCGTCGAGGCGGGGATAATACCTCTCAGCCTTGCAGTCGATATTGCTAAAGCCGAAACTGATGAAGCGCAGAACATACTGATTGACGCCCATGCGGCTGGCAAGTTACGGGGCAAGAAATTAACCGCTATTCGCAAAATTCTTGACCAACGCCTCAAGCGCAGCAGGACGCTTCGGAAAGATGCGCGAGGCGCGCGGGCATCTCGGCGTGTGACAACTCAGGATCTGATGCGTGTGTATCAGCGTGAGGCGGAAAAGCAGAGGCTATTGGTCAAGAAGTCTGACTTCGCGCAAGCCAAGCTCCTATTTATTATCGAGGCCGTGAAAGACCTTCTGAGTGACGATGGCTTTCGCAAATTATTGCGGGCTGAGGAACTCGAGACCATGCCGCAAGCCTTGGCGCTCCGCGTGGATGGGCAAGCGCAATGAGCGATGACCAGAACAGGGTTGAACGCGTCAAGGTCTCGTTCGAGCAAAACACAGTTGTTCTGCCGGTTTCGCAAATCGCGCCGTTAAAAAGGCTACGGGAAGGATTCAAGAGCAGCAAGAAGTATGCTCAGATACTAATGTCAGTTCGAGCAATTGGCCTTGTAGAGACACCTGTTGTAACCAGCGACCCCAAGCGCCGGGATAGATACTATTTGCTTGACGGTCATTTGCGTATTGAGGCTTTGAAGGAACTCGGAGTTGAGAATGTTGAATGCTTAGTTTCGAAGGATGACGAAGCATATACCTATAACAAGCATGTCAATCGCCTTTCCCCGGTTCAGGAACATCGAATGATTACGCGAGCCGTGGAGCGCGGCGTCCCAGAGGCGCAAATTGCTGAAGCTCTCGGCATGGAGGTCACATCAGTTCGGCGGCGTCAACGGATGCTGGATGGCATCTGTCCTGATGTTGTCGAGATTCTCAAGGATACTGACTGTCCGATGAGCGTTTTCGATACGCTGCGATTGATGGCGCCGCTTCGGCAAATCGAGGCGGCTGAGTTGATGATTGGCCAAAGTAATTTCACTGGCATCTTCGCCAAAGCGTTACTGGCCGCAACGCCTGAGAGGCTCCTTTCAAAAAAGCCGTCAGCAAGGAAATGCGCCTCGGGCGATGGCGTTACTTCCGAGCAGATCGCAAGAATGGAGCGCGAATTGGCCAGCCTTCAGACCCAGGTCAAATCCGTCGAAGAGACTTATGGGGTCAACAATCTTCATTTGACCGTGGCGCGCGGATATATCCGCAAGCTGTTGTCAAACCATAAGGTCACGCGCTGGCTTGCCCACCATCGCCATGAGTACCTGACAGAATTCCAGTCGATAGCTGAATTCGAAACGCTCGGCGCAACTAAGGTTGCGGCTGAGTAACCTTGATCGAAATGTTGCTGCATGCTGGCACGCTCTGAAACCTCTGCGAGGCGGCAGAAATTCGATACCCCCGAGCCGGACACTCTGGCGCCGACCGGGTCCGCCCGCGCCAAGCCCGATCCGACGATCGCCCGGTCCTCCGCAAAACCCGCTGCCATGGCGTCGGACCTGCGGGGATTATTGCGGGGATACCGGAATATCCAGCGTCACTAGTGCCCGGTATTTCAGGTATTTACCCAGCAAGTTGGGCTCCTGTGCGGTCCGCCATCTTCAACTGGCGCTGAAATGCTTTCGGTGTATAGCTCGGAATTCGGAAACCGGGTCGGCTGACTTTTTGATCAGCGAAACCTAGGTTTGAGTCCGGGGGCAGCCTAGCTCCAATGATATGTTGGCGTTTTGTTCTAAAGGCAATCCAAAGAAGCTAAGCGCGAAAGCAGATCGGCTAGAAGAGTGGCGGACTGAAAATCCGCGTGTCGGTGGTTCAATTCCGCCCCTGGGCACCATCAATTCCAGTCGCAAAATCAAACGATTAGTGGCGCCAGAGGCAACTCCATTCTTAGTCATGTTGCGTCGCGTTGCTGTCAACGGCTACCATTGATTTTCAACGGTTTTTGGAGAGCAGCGGCAGTTCCATGCGACATGAATGCAACATGCCTACACATGCTGTGCTGTTGGTTTAAAGGGGGGTGCGCAAGAAATGCTGTGACCGCTGCGCGTAGCTGAAAGACCAACCACTCGCAGCAATTCCCGAATATTCCACAAACCTTCGCGGCGTGGTACGTCCCCAAAGATCTGCACCCTTGTCGTTTGGATCAGCCGAATGAAACTCGAGGACCTCGCACCGGGGCAAAGCCTATCGGGGATCGAGCCCACGAAGGTGATGGCCCTGGTGCCACTCGCCGGAGGCTCCATGCAGCTGACCTACCGCCCTGCGCCACCGAGATCTCGGCCACCAATCCTCGAAGGCGTACTCGACCCCGCACCCGCCGCGCTGGCGTCCGCGGGAACAGCAGATTGTGCTCCTTTCGCCTGCCAATCTGTCTGCCGGCTCATTCAAAATGTGGGGGAATGCTGGTGCCTAAGCATTCACAGGCTCCGCGCAATATTGCGCCTTCGTCAGGTGACCGAAATTTGGGCATTCCAAGGGGCCGGACGTGATGGCTGCTAGAATGCCCTCATCACCCGTACAGATATTGAAGCTCAGGCAGCTCGTGGGGTTTCTTGGCGAGCGCGCGCAGTTTGGATGGTGGCCGACGGCCTTTTATGAGCCGTCGGGCCGCCTTTTTCTTGAACCGATCTTTTCGAAGACGCCGCAAGTCGCACAGTATCATGGGGTTGTGGAGGCCGCCCGCCGTCTCCACGACGAACACCTAAGCATTGGCGCTTATCACCTTTTTCGTCTGACGGAGGAGATAGAGCAGGATCTCCACGTGCTTGTGCAAACTGCGGCCGAAGAATGGTCCCCTGCGGTGCTCTATCGAGATAAGCAGACGGCGCTCGCCGCGCTCACCGATCTGACTAGCGCCGCAAAGAAGGATGGCGTGGGTCCGATATCAATTGGCGATGTGAGGAATATTGCCGGCCTCTTGAGAGACATTGCGTCAGTTTATCGCTCAGCGTTTTTGTCCGGCACCCCATCATTCCCGTATCTGGCAGGTTGATCGTGCCGGAGCAAAAACGATACGATACAAATCTGGCGATGGGCCTTGGCCTTATCGATGAAACGAAGGAACTGCTTCAGATATGGTCGCCCGGGCTGTCTGCAACCGCTCTGTATCAAGAGGTCCTTAGCTCCGGCAAACTGGCCGGCGGGTCGGCCTACCGGCTGCGAAACATCGTAGTTCGGTGTTTCGCCAACAGGTTTTTGGTTCAGGACGGCGCCCCCGCTACCCGCATCAAGACACTGATGCCCACGTTGACAGCTTCAGAGCTGCGGCAGTTGCTTTTCCTTTATACCTGCCGGGCCAATCCTATTCTGGCTGATTTTGTGCGTGAGACATATTGGAGGGCCTACGAGTCCGGCGCCAGCCGTGTGACCAAAAACAGTGCCGAGGAATTTGTTCGCCGAGCAATCGACGATGGCAAGACGCCATCGCGTTGGGCGGAGGGTCAAATTGAGCGCATGGGCCGCTATCTGACGGGCTGCTGCTTCGATTTTGGATTGCTTGGAAACCGAACGACGGGCGGACGTCGAATCAATGCTTTTAGAATTGAACCGAAAATCGTTACCTACCTAGCGCATGAGCTCCATTTTACGGGGCTAGGAGATAACGCTCTTCTCATGCATCAAGATTGGCAGTTATTCGGTCTCGCCCGCGAGGATGTGTTGGATGAGCTCAAAATGCTCTCCCTCAAGGGGCATCTCATCATCCAGGCCGCGGGCGACGTCGTTCGGATCAGCTGGAAACAACCGAGCATGGAGACGCTTTGCGATGTCCTCTCTCAGGGATGACTTTGACGAGTTGCGCGAGCGCATCCGACACGGGCGCGAGCTGGGCCATGCCAGCTTCGAACCCATTTACTATCTGATCTTTGCGCCAGACCAGATCCTGGAGGCGAAGCGCCAGACGCCGGCCTGGACGGCAAAGCTTCATCAAGAGGGCTGGGACGTCTCCCCGTTTTCGATCGCGGAGAACCTCTGGGACATCCTTCAGAACGATCCATTTTGGTCCCTTTGTCTTAAGGAGGACAAAGCCTCGCCCCAAGACTGGGTGCGCACAAATAAGGCACTGGCCGATATTGTTACATCCGGAGGCGGTCTGCTTCGGCGCCTCGAGGAAGCGCTTAGGCCGCTCGAAGCCAGGCCGAACGCGCTGCTCCTCGTGACGGATCTCGAGGCGCTACATCCGTTTCTGCGCATCGGTGCGATAGAAAGTCAGCTGCAAGGGCAATTCCATGTACCAACCGTGTTCCTCTATCCCGGCATTCGAACCGGAAAAACCCGTCTGAAGTTTCTGGGCTTTTACCCGGAAGATGGGAACTACCGGTCCGTCCATGTTGGCGGTTAGAGAGTTAAGAAAAGGCTGAGGGACTACGCCGTGAGCATTCGCAAACTATTCGATCCATCCAAGGACATTTATAGGACGATCGAGAAGGTCATCACTTATGGCGCCGCGCAGGAAGGGCGCCTGAAGGCTGAGATCTCCGAATATGTCGTGACCGAGAGCATCGAGGAGCAGTTCCGAAAACTCCTTGATCGCATGCAACTGGCCATGGAGGCGGGCGGAGAAAACGAAGTTGGGGTTTGGGTTTCCGGCTTCTATGGCTCGGGCAAAAGCTCTTTCACCAAGTATCTCGGCCTTGCCTTCGACAATCAGCGCACGATTGACGGAACCCCGTTCATCAAGCACCTGCAGGATCGCCTGCATAAGCCTCAGACGAAGGCGTTGCTCAGCGCGGTCGTGCAACGGTTCCCAGCTGCTGTAGTCTTGCTCGACCTGGCCAGCGAGATGCTGGCTGGCGCGACCATGGAAGAGGTTTCCACGGTCCTCTACTTCAAGGTCCTCCAGTGGGCCGGTTATTCGCGGAATTTGAAAGTAGCTGCTTTCGAGCGAATGATCGAAAAGTACAATCGCACCGAGGAGTTGCATCGCCGTGTTGCAGAGGCCTTGCCGGGAGCGACCTGGGATCGCATTCAGAACAATCCGCTCGCGATCGACGGGCTTATCCCGAAGATCGCCCATGAGATGTATCCGGGATTGTTCCCCGAGGCGAAGTCGTTCTCTTCAAGCACCGAGGGCTTCTTCCAGTTTGAGGATCAACGGGTCCAGGAAATGATCGACATTGTCCGCGAGAAGAGCGGCAAGGAGAACATCATCTTCATCATCGATGAGGTCGGTCAGTATGTCGCGTCGCGCGACAACCTGATCCTCAACCTCGACGGCTTAGCGAAGAACCTTAAGCGTCTTGGCGACGGCAAAGTCTGGATCATATCCACAGCGCAGCAAACCCTGACGGAGGACGATCCGCGGGCGGCCTTGAATTCGGATAAGCTCTACAAGCTCAAGGATCGCTTCCCGATCCAGATCGACCTCGAATCCAGCGACATCAAGGAGATCTGCTATCGCCGATTGCTTGGGAAGTCCCCGGCCGGCGAGAAGCAACTTGGAGATCTGTTCGATGCCCACGGCCAGGCACTTCGGCACAATACCAAGCTGCAGGACGCCAAATATTACGAGGCGGACTTCAGTCGTGAGACGTTCATAAACCTCTATCCGTTCCTGCCCGCTCATTTTGACATCCTGCTGCACCTTTTGGGCGCCTTGGCGAAGTCCACCGGCGGCATTGGTCTGCGGTCAGCGATCAAGGTGGTGCAGGACGTGCTCAAGGGAGAGGGCGGGACGACGGCGATGGCCGATCAGCCGGTCGGCTGGCTCGCAACGACCGTCACGCTCTACGACGAGCTCGAGAAGGATACTCGGCGCGCATTCCCATCGATCCATCAGGCGGTCGGGAAAGTCCTCATTCGGTTTCCAGACTCGCAGCGGCACCAGGACATCGCAAAATCTGTCGCCGTCTTGCAGATCCTAGGCAACCTGCCGGTGACGGTGCAAAACGTCGCCAGCCTGATGCAGCCGTCGGTCACCGCCCCGTCGCAACTCGAGGCGGTGCAAAAGGCGGTCGAGGAAATGCTCGGCGACGTTCACGTTCCGCTCGGCGAGAAAGACGGCAGCCTCGTTTTCCTGAGCGAGAAGCTCAGGGACATCGAGCAAGAGCGAGGCGCACTGGCTTTGCGTTCGGTGGATGTCAGGCGCGTCTTCAACGACGCCTTGCGCGAGGTGTTCGATCCGCTGCCGCGGGTCAATCTGCATGGCACCTTGGCCGTTGCATCCGGCCTCAAGGTGCAGACTGGCAGTGCAGTGACCAGCCTTGCCGGCGATCAAAATGCTATCCAGACAATCGTCGAGTTGGTCCCGGCGGCCGACTATGACGCGGACCGCACCCGTATGCTCGACGACTCGCGCAGCCGTACCAGCCGGAACCTCATCGGCCTTTTGGCGCGGACGAATGCCGAACTGGACGACCTTGCCACCGAGATTTACCGCAGCCAGCGCATCGCCGAGCTGCATCGCAACGAACCCGACCAGGAGGTCCGCGACTATTGCGCGGGCCAGCTCGATCGGGCGGCTAAGCTTGCCGTTCAATTGCAGAGCAAGATCAAGCAGACCCTGCAGGGCGGATCGTTCGTTTTCCGGGGCCAGGCCACCGCGGTTTCTGCGCTCAACGTGGACCTGTTAGAGGCTGCGAAGAAGCTCCTCGCTGACGTCGCCGTGCAGGTATTCGACCGCTATGCCGAGGCGCCGGTCCGCGCCGCCACGGATACCGCTGAGAAATTCCTGAAGGTTGCCAACCCTTCGGCGATCAGCAGCAGCCTGGATCCGCTCGGTTTGGTGCAGACGGTTGCCGGGCGTTCGACGTTCCGCTCCGACCACAAGTCGATGATCAGTATTCGCGATTACGTCGATAGACGTGGCACGGTCGATGGAAAGCGGTTGCTTGATGACTTCAATAGCGATCCCTTCGGATGGTCGCCCGACACCACGCGCTACGTCCTCGCCGCTATGCTGATGGCGGGGGAGATCAAGCTCAAGGTCTCTGGTCGAGAAGTCACTGCAGCGGGCCAACAGGCGATTGACGCGCTCAAAACCAACAACTCATTCAAACCTATCGGCGTGGCGCTGCGGGACGAGCGCCCGTCGAATGAGACGCTGGCGCGGGCCGCCGAGCGATTGACGGATTTGGTCGGCGACACGGTCATTCCCCTTGAACAGGAAATCAGCAAGGCAGCTGTCAAGCATTTCCCGCGGTTCCAATACGACTACGGCTCTCTGGCGGAGAAGCTGAGTGGTCTGGGCCTTGTTGGGAGCGATCGCGTCCAAGCTATGAATCAAGAGCTGGCCGACGTGCTCTTCACTGACGCTTCAGACGCGCCACAGCGTATGGGCGCGGAGGCTTCCGCCCTATACGACAACCTGAAATGGGCGCTCGAGGTAAAGCGTTCGCTGGACAATGGCCTTGATGGCACCTTGCGAGAGTTGCAGTCACACCGTTTGGACGTCGAAGCGCTGCCCGATACGGGCATCCCCGGTGAACTGCGGAACGAGCTCCGGGAAGAGCTCTCAACGCTGTCCGATCGCTTGAAGACGGACGACTTCTATAAGCATGTCGCGGATTTCAACTCTCTGCTTACGCACGTCAAAGGTTGTGTCCGCGATTCCGTGATCGCACTAGGAGATCAGCAGAAGCTTCGGATCAAAGAGGGAATCGAGGACCTCCAGCGCCTACCTGAATGGCCGGAGCTTACCCAGGAAGAACGCGGGAATGCCGTAGATCGACTCGAGGCTCTCGCTCTTGCCGTTCCGCACGATATGGCCGGCCTGAAGAAGCTCCTGGCCCGCGACTACGACATCAGCAGCACCCTCGAGGACATCAAGCGATCGATCAACCGGCAGCGGCAAGAACGCATCCGCCAGGAGCTCGACGAGGAGGCTGCAAAGTACAAGGCACAAGGCGGCGGCAAGCTCGCACGCTCGATCGCGGTGCCGTCCAAACTTTCGTCCGCCAGCGATCTCGACGCGCTGATCCTTAAGCTCAACGAGATCAAGACCCAGCTCGCGCTTTTCGATGAGATCGAGGTTTCCTTCGTGGTCGACGGAGACGAGTGACGATGGCCTTCGACCAGCCTACCCGAAACCGTCTTCAACGCTTCGTCACCGAGGCCCGAGATAAGCTAGAAGAAGAGTTCACGCGTCAGCTGCAGAATGACTACGGTATGGATCCAGCCTCCGGTACGGTTACCCCGCTGGAGAGCCTTCGCCGTATCGACGACCAACAGCGAGAGACGGCGCGGATCCTGCGCGACACACTGGCTCACTATTGCGCCAGCTCCGACGCCGACACGAAGGCGGGTCTCGATCGCATTAAGCGCGAACAAGCCTTCACCGTGCTCAACCGTCTGGCAGCCTTTCGGATGGCCGAGGCGCGCGGGCTGCTGATCGAGTCCGTCGGCAATGGCTACCAGGCAAAGGGGTTCCAGCTTTATTCCCGCCTGGCCGGCGCGGGCCTGGGGGAAACTGGCGACGCCTACCGCGTCTACCTGCAAAGCGTCTTCGACGAGCTGTCGCAGGACCTGCCCGGCCTCTTCGACCGCTACTCGCCGCAGGGACGTCTCTTCCCGCGTGAGGCCGCGCTGCTTCAGGTCTTGGCGCTCATCAACCACGGCGAGATCGAACCGCTCTGGGCCGAGGACGAGACGATTGGCTGGATCTACCAGTACTTCAACTCGAAAGAAGAGCGCAAAGCGATGCGCGATGCGTCCCCTGCGCCGCGCAACAGCCGAGAGCTCGCCGTCCGAAACCAGTTCTTCACGCCGCGCTATGTGGTGGAGTTCCTGGTCGACAACACGCTGGGGCGCCTCTGGTTCAACTGGTCAGACGGGCAGACCTCGCTGCGCGATCGCTGCAAATATCTACTGGTAAATCCGGATGAGGCGCCCGAGCCGCTCCGCCGCCTGCGCGACCCTCGCACGATTAAGCTGCTCGACCCGGCTTGCGGCTCGATGCACTTCGGACTCTACGCCTTCGACCTGTTCCAGGAAATTTACCGTGAGGCCTGGGAGTGGGAGCAGACCCATGGCGCAGGTGCGCTCGATACGGAGACCGGCGGCAGCCCCGATCTGAAACCGTTGAGCCAGACCTATGCGGACCGAGACGCCTTCCTGCGCGACGTGCCGCGGCTGATCATCGAGCACAACATCTACGGCGTCGACATCGACCCGCGGGCGGCGCAGATCGCGTCGCTAGCGCTGTGGCTGCGGGCACAGCGGGCCTGGCATGAGACAGGTGTGAAGGCCAAGGACCGGCCGCAGGTGGGCCAAGGGCATGTGGTGGCGGCCGTGGCGCCTCCGGCTGAGGTGGACCTGCGCAAGCAGTTCATGGAGGAACTCGGTCCCTTGGATGCCGAGCTGTTCGAACAGACGCTGTTCATGCTCAAGGGCCTGCCCGAGCTTGGGGTGCTGCTGCAGGTCGAAAAGGAATTGCCCGCGCTGATCCGCAAGATCTTTGGCGAACATGGCCCGATGTTCTCGAAGGAGGACATGGCACAGTGGCAGAAGGCCGAGGCGCGGCTGCGGAAGGCGCTGACGGACTATGCCCGCGCGGCGCGGTCTACCTATCAGGGGCGACTGTTCGCCGAGGACGCGCTGCAAGGGCTGCGGATGATCGACCTCTGCCGCGAGGTGTTTGATGTAGTCGTGATGAATCCGCCGTTTGGAGCGCTAGCTACAAGGACAAAAATCCAAGTAACGAAGGCATATCCAAACAGCAAGAACGATCTCTTGGCAGTTTTTGTTGAGCGCGGATTGGAAGTGTTGCGCAAGAACGGGCTTATTGGAGCGATTACTTCACGTACATGTTTCTTTCTGTCGAGTTATCGAAGCTGGCGGGAGAACGTCTTGCTTCGGCTCGGGCGCCCTGAAGCGATGGCAGATCTGGGCTTGGGCGTAATGGATGATGCCATGGTGGAAGCCGCTGCTTACGTTTTGGAGAAACAACAGTGACATTGTTTTTGCGGCTTCTGGCCGACGCGGACAAGGCCACAAGCCTTCAAGAGAAATGTATCTCACTACGGGAAGGCGAGACCGACAAGGACATATTCGACGTTGCGGCTGAATCTTTTGCCGCTATACCTGGTTCGCCATTTGCCTATTGGGTGAGTGAGGACATTAGGAATACCTTTTCAGAGCTTTCGGCATTTGAGTCAGGCGATCGTGCGGCCCGGGTCGGCCTGCAATCATCGGATGATTTTCGTTTCTTGAGAGCTTGGTGGGAAACTATTGACGGCGGGCAGAAGTGGTTTGGGTTTGCGAAGGGGGGCACGCATTCTCCCTTTTATGCTGATATTTCTATGCAAGTTAATTGGGGCGACAACGGTGCGGAACTCAAAAGTTGGGCAAGCTCCCTGTATGGAAGCTGGTCGCGGATAATAAAGAACACCGACTTGTACTTGCTGCCTGGCCTATTCCAAACACTGCGCGCAGCACGACTGGCGCCCCATCTCACCCCTCCAGGCTGCATATTCAGCGATAACGGAACGCAGGCCTTCAGCGATCAAGCTAACTTGCTGCCTATTCTCGCATTGTTGAACTCATCGGCGGCCGACTATCTTCACAAGCTCCTCTTGGGCCGCTCTGGTTATGCTCTCTACAGAAACGGCACCCTGGCTCGTTTGCCAATTCCTTCGGTTTCTGGCCAGCACCAACGTCTCGCAACTTTGGTCTCGAATAATTGGTCAAAGAGACGACTTTTGGACGAAGTAGGAGAGACCTCTCACGCCTTTGTTCTGCCAGCTGCTCTGCGCGCCCGATTACGCGACTACGAACCGCTGTCGATAGAAGCCGAGTTGATCCGAATCCAGGCAGAGATCGACGATATCGCTTTCGACCTCTACGGTTTCAGTGACGCTGACCGCGCCGAGGTGCTTGGTTCGTTCGGTTCGACGGACGAGGACGAAGGTGAAGCAGAGGAGGATGCAGGCAATTGCCAGGACGACGAAAGCGCAGAGGTGATTGACAAGACCGAGGGTCTTCTCAGCTGGGCTGTCGGCGTCGCCTTCGGTCGCTTCGACTGGCGCCTTGCGACCGGCGAGCGCGAAGCCCCGCCCGAGCCGGACCCGTTCGATCCTCTCCCGGCCAAGAGCCCCGGCATGCTGCCCGACGGCGCGGCGCCGTACCATGCCCACTACGGCATTTTGGTGGACGACCAGGGCCAGCCGCATGATCTGCCCCAGCTGATTGAAGAAGTCCGCGCCCGCGTTGGTGCAGAGGCGCCAGGCGACGTGCGCCGCTGGCTGCAGCGCGACTTCTTCCCTCTGCACCTGAAGCAATACAGCAAGAGCCGCCGCAAGGCCCCGATCTACTGGCCGCTCTCAACCGCCTCGGGCAGCTACACGCTCTGGCTCTACTACCCCAGCCTGACCAGCCAGACGCTCTACACGGCGGTGAACGACTTCATTGAAGGGCCGAACGGGAAGCTACAACAGGTCGGCAGGGAGCTTAGTGTTCTTCGCGACAAGGGCACGGCTCGCTCGCGCGATGACGAAAAGACCTTCGAGGCGCTCCAGACCTTCGAGCTGGAGCTGATCGAGCTGCGCGACACCCTGCTGCAAATCGCTCCGACCTATCGCCCGAACCATGACGACGGCATCCAGATCACCGCCTCGCCTCTGTGGCAACTCTTCCGCCACAAGCCCTGGCAGAAGATCCTGAAGGACACCTGGGCCAAGCTGGGAAAGGGCGACTACGACTGGGCGCACCTGGCCATGACCTATTGGCCCGACCGCGTGCGCGAGAAGTGCAAGACCGACAAGTCCCTTGCCATCGCCCACGACCTGGAAGACCTTTACGTCGAACCCGAACCCAAGGCCCCGAAGACCCGCGGCCGCAAGAAAGGGAGTGACGCGTGAGCATCGCTGCCTTCATCCGCGACACCGTCCTGCGTCCCCGCTTGCTCGAGGCGGGCTGCATGGTTGTCTACGACCCGGATCGTCGCTATCAGGCAATTTGCGTCGGCCTTGAAGATGACCGTGTCCGCGTGGTGGATGCCTCTGGGAGCAGCATCGAAAGCCGGCTGGCGGCGATCGAGGCCCTGCGCGAGGTCGGCCGGCCGAAGAGCGGTCTCGATGCGGTTCTGATTTACGTGCCCAAGCGGCGGTCGGAGACGGAGGAGGAACAACAGGTCGATCCGTTCTCGATCTATGCTGTCAGCGGCGCCAGGTTTCCGCGAGATGACGGCGACGATTATCTGAGCCTGTGCCTACGTGCGAAGCCCGATCATTCGACCGAGGTTCGCCGCGTTTTCGCCGGCTCGCTGACAGGCCCGGCCTTTTCGGTCATCGATGCGATTGGCGGCGGCGCCAGCTGGCCGCAGTTGCGCGCCGCCCTGAAGGTCGAGTCCGGGCGCGAAATCCTCGTCGCTCTTCTCGCGCCCAGTGCGGCGCAGGCCGACGCGCTCAAGGCTCAGGAAGGATGGGGCGACGAAGCCCGTGAGTTTCTGAGGGCGACCCTGGACATGAGCGTCAAAACCAGGGGCAAGACCTGGAACGCTATCGCTGATGAGCTCTGGCGCTATGTGCTTTTTAGCGAATTCGCCTTCGACCTGCCAGTCGCGCTGCCGGCGTCACTGAAAGATGTTCCTCATGCACCGACACAAGCAAAACCGATCGTCGAGGATGTCTGTGATCGGCTGCGCAACAACCCTAACACACGCAACACCTACATAGGCCGAGCCGAGGATATTGAAGCCGAATTGGATCTGCCGGGTCAGTGCAGTTCGATTGAAGACTTGGGTGAGCGGGACACGTTCCCGTTCGAGGAGCGAACCTTTCTTAAGGCCGCGATCAAGGGGATCGCGGACAACGATATGGATGCCGCGCGTCGCGTGCTAGCCCGCCATAAGAACTCTGTGTGGCTCGGAAAGGGCGAAAGCCAGGCTCAATGGGAATTGGTTCGCGCCGGTCTCAGCCTCATCGAGGCCTGCGACGATTATGAGCGGCAACTGCCGGAATATGCGCGTAGTCAGGCCGATCTGCTCGAATTCTATCTAGGCAGCCTCCGGGAAGCCGATCGCCTTCAGCGCGAATTCGAGCAGGCGGTCGGAGACTTCTTGGATCCGCATGGCCTGATGCAGGAGGTGATCGATGAGGCGCGAGCCCACTATCGTCGCCTTGCCGAGCGGGTGCAGGCCGTTTTCGTCAAACACCTCGAGACGACCGGTTGGGCGCCGCCAGGACGGCTCGCCAATGCCGACGTCTTCGATCGCCTAGTAGCGGATCGCCTGAAGGACGGCGGACGGCGGGTCGCCTACCTGATGATCGATGCGCTTCGCTACGAACTCGGCGTGGCGTTGGAGAAGATGCTGTCCGAAGACGGGCCAGTTGTACTGCAGGCGGCCTACGCCCAGCTTCCAACAATCACGCCCGTGGGAATGGCGAGCTTGCTGCCCGGTGCCCGGACGGAACTGACGCTCAGTCTGGAGGGGGACACGCTGATCCCAAAACTGGTCGGAGCGCGTGTCGCCAATGTCAGCCAACGCATGGATGTTCTGAGGAAACGACTGGGCGATCGTTTCCAAGAGATGCTGCTCAACGATTTCGTTCGCGGCAAGCCGAAAATCTCCGAGACGGTCGACCTTCTCGTTCTGAGGTCCACCGAGATCGACAGCCAGTTGGAGAGCAACCCTGAGACTACTCTCGGCCTGATCCCGGGGACGCTGAAGCTCATCCGCGTGGCGTTGCATAAGCTTCGCGGGATGGGCTTCAAGGACGCGGTCATCGTGACCGACCACGGCTTCTTCCTGAATGCCCAGGCGGAAGCGGGCGACGTGTGCATCAAACCCCAAGGCAATTGGCTGATAACTGCGCATGATCGGATGATGTTGGGCGATGGCAATGCCGACACGCACAGCGCGGTCATCGGTGCGGAGAAGCTAGGCGTTCGAGGTGATTTCTCGCAGGTCGCCCTGCCTCGGAGCATGGCGCCCTATCGGGCGGGGCACCTCTATTTCCACGGCGGGGCCTCTCTCGCCGAAGCGGTTGTACCGGTGCTGGTGGCGCGGTTGGACACCGATGAGCCTGCGGCGGTTGGTCGGGTGACGGTCGTGCTTACCTACAAGAACGGCGCCAAGCGTATCACGACGCGCGTGCCGGTGATCGATATCCGGGTGCAGTCCGACGACATGTTCTCGCAGGACGTAAGCGTGGAGGTGCTGATCGAAGCCCAAGACGCCAAAGGCAATGTTGTGGGCGAGCCTCGCCCAGGCGGCGAAGTGAATCCCGCCACGCGCACCGTCACACTTATGCCCGGTCAGAGCAAGCAGATTGCCTTGCGCATGGATCCGGATTTCGAAGGAAAGTTCACGGTCAAAGCGCTCAATCCTACGACACTTGCGAGCTTCAGCGCCCTCACTCTCGAAACGGACTACACAGTATGAGCGAATTGGATGCACTCGATCGGCAGCTGACGTCGGCGTTCGACGGCAAGGTCGTTCGCAAGGATCTGCTGCATCGGATCAAGAAGGGCACGAACGTACCGACATTCGTGCTGGAGTTCCTACTCGCGCGCTTTTGCGCCAGCGACGATCCGGCCGAGATCGACGCGGGGATGGAGGCCGTTCTCGCGACGCTACAAGACAACTATGTCCGCCCCGACGAGGCCAATGCAGCCCAATCGAAAGTCGCGACCAAAGGCAAACACCGGTTCATCGACAAGGTGCATGTCCGATTTGTCGAAAAGGAGAAGCGCCATTGGGCGTCGCTGGAGAACTTCAACTCGCAGCGTATCGCCGTCGGTGAGAAATTCTACCGCGACAACGATCGCCTGCTCGAGGGTGGGATATGGGCGGAGGTGACGCTGGCGCACAACGCCATCGAAGAAGACGACTACGCTTTCTACATCGAGGACCTGCGCCCCATTCAACTCTCGCGCTTTGACTTTGAGCAGTACGCGAAAGGACGAAAGGCTTTTTCGCGGGACCAATGGCTCGACGCGATCATGCGTTCAGTGGGCCTGGAGCCGGCAAAGCTCTCCAAGCGGGTGAAGCTGCATTTTATCGCGCGACTGGCGCCTTTGGTTGAGCCGAATTACAACTACATCGAACTCGGCCCACGCGGCACAGGTAAATCTTATTTCTTCAGCGAATTTTCCCCTTACGCCACTCTAATCTCGGGCGGTCAGGCGACCAAGGCGACTCTCTTCTATAACAACGCCCGGCGAAAGGTCGGCCTGGTAGGCTACTGGGACACTGTGGCCTTCGACGAGGTGGGCGGGATCAAAGTGCGTGATCCCGACACCATCCAGATCATGAAGGATTTCATGGCTAACGGGCGCTTTTCGCGCGGGGCGGAGGTGATTGCCGACGCGAGCTTGAGCTTCGTCGGGAATATCGACCTTTCGGTCGAACAGGTGGTCAACTCGACCGAGTACGACCTTTTCCAACCGCTACCTCTCGAGTTGGACTTGGCGGTGATGGATCGGTTCGCCGCGTATATTCCAGGCTGGGAGATGCCCAAGAACAGTAGCGAGTTTCTGACGAGCCGATATGGTTTTATCACCGACTATCTAGCCGAGGCATTCCATTACCAGTTTAAGCATACGAACCGGTATGAAGAGGTCAGTCGCCGCATCCGACTCGGCAAGGCCATTGAGGGGCGGGACGAGAAAGGCATTAAGAAGACAGTCGCAGCCTTTTTAAAGATCCTGCACCCGGACAGCGGCGCCACCGACGGGGAGTTTGAGGAGTACGTCGCATATGCGACAGAATGCCGGCGTCGGGTAAAGGAGCAAATGAACAAGCGCAAACCCGATGACGAGTTTGCGCGCATCAACCTGTCGTATTTCGGGGCGAGCGGAGAAGAGATCGTCGTTTTTTGCCCTGAGTCCAAAGACGCGCTCGCTACCCAGCAGCCGAAGCGTCGGCGTCTCAACGAGGATGAGACCAAGCCAAATACGCGGCCCGATCCGGCTGAATCCGAACGATCGGCCGCTCCTACACCGCGGTCCGTCCATGACGTTCGGATCGAGGCTGCCGCTGCACAGCTGCAGGAGCAGCATTTCACGATTTTGTACGGTGACATCGGGCACAGCTACGAGTCGATCATGGGACCGTATATTCGCGGAGCCAAGGCGGTCACGATTGAGGATCCCTATATTCGCCTATCTCATCAGATTCAGAATTTTGTCCGCTTCTGCGAGACCTGCATCAAATCAGGGACGGTCAAGTCGATCAACCTGATCACTGGCTACGATGACAAAGCCCAACTCGCAGATATTTCCGAGAAGATTGATGAACTAAAACAAAGCCTCCTGGAGATGGATGTCGTGCTTAGAGTAAAGCTGAACCCAAACATGCACGACCGGGAAATTCGATTGGACAATGGCTGGGTCATAAAGATCGGGAGGGGGCTCGACTTTTATCAACGACCTGGAAGCTGGTTCGAGGTCGGTGCGAATGATCTCAGCTTACGCAGATGTCTTGAAACAAAAGTCGACATCTTTCGGGCCTTGCCGTGACCACGCCATTTGTAGTGCTAGGCGGCGCCTGACTGTAGAGATCGCAGCCGACTTCCTGGGGGCGGCCGACCCTTTGAAGCGCGCCGTCCCGGAGGATGCGCGCAGCCTTGGCTTAAAGACCGCTGACTGGGAGTGATAGACGGGGCAGTCACTTTTGAACGCCAAAATAAGCGTGCGACGCTCGCAACATGACTGCGACATGGCGATTCAACTATCTGAATTTACGCACGAATATTCGCGACAAGCGGATGATTCCTCCGCTCGTCCTAATAGACCCTCCTCGCTGGGTAGCGAAGGTCGAGCTGTCGAGTTCAATCTGAGCAATAGCAGCTCGCGCTCGTTACTTCCCTACCGACTAATCGGAAGTCTTTGAGAACGTCAGCCGGGGCAGCAAAGGGCAGCGTTTTGGCTAAATGGGGCCTTCTGCGGTATCCTCGTTAGCTGGAACTCAGAACATGAGAAGAGCACGACTATCCGGGTTTGCGATTTGCCGGTCATATTCTTGCTTGCTTATCCCGACCAAGTTCACATAAAAATTCCTGCATCTGCTCCAAATCGTGTAGTGCTCGACCCCTTTTTTCGTTGGGCATCTCGCCAAGCTTTTCGCAGCTCCCGATCTAGGTCCTCCGAACTCATACCACCATGGGCTACAACAGCCTTCGATACATCAAACAAGAAGTCGGTCCGCGTTAGCGAACATCCTATGTCCAGCAGTTCGTCTTCCGAGGAAAGATACCAGTAAAATGGGATCTGTTTCGACATCGCGATAGCCTTTGTTCCGAAGTCTGGCACCCTAAATCAAAGGAGCGATCGCATGAGTTTTATGCACTCCTGCCCTAAGGTTCGATTATGAAGGTTTAAGCGCACAAAGGCCAAGAGTTTCTCCCACGTATCCCTCAAATCGAGCCAGAAAGACTCGCGATTATAATACCATTTCCCCCTGTTACGTCAGCATAGGGACGGCGATTTATCCATTTTGGCTACCCGAGTACGCCCGAACAAATCCGTCGGCCTACGCCGTAGCTTGCCCTGGAGCGCAGTAGACTTTTTGGTGGGCGGTGACAGGCATGTCGGGCTTTGTCCTCGGTTCACATGCTGCCGGGTTGCTTCCCTTTTGGCTGCCGGATAGAGCTAGGCGGGCCTCGCTATGCCCCATGAGAACCAACCAGAGATCGGGTCTGGGAAGCCTTGAACCAGGGGGCGTATTTCGCCCTCGTCGAGGTCTTTCTTGGCCCGGTAGCCAGTCATCAGAGGCCTGCTGAGCCCTGGAAGCATGCCGAACGCTTCTAGGACGGCCGATTTCCGTCTGAGCCTCGGCAGTAGTTTCATCCGCGAAATCGCCGCCAGCGATGCGTTCCACATACTTGCGTAGGGCAATGCCGTTCTGGTCCCCCATTTTGCAGGCAAAACAAGATTCCTAAATGTCAATTACAGGATAGATTGTTTAGGCATTTATCCAACATCAGAGCTACTATTCATCTCTCCTACCTATTGCGCTACGCACCCTTTTTTTGGGGGCCGGATAGACCTGCACGCTGCTGTCCTTCTTTGGTGGGGCATTGGGCAGTTCTCGCTCAGCCGTTTTCTTGAGAAGCGAACACAGTACCGTTCTCGGACGCCCCCTACCAAGTCCCACGGGTAACTAGGCCCCCGGCGATGGTGCCAATCAAACGGCGAAACTCAGACGATAGGCAGAACCATGCATAGGCCCGCCGCAACGTTAAACAGGTATACTCAGATACCCGCCCTGCACGAACCACGCGTTGCCCGCAAGCGTCTGGTACATAACGTGCTGCCAGCTGTTGGGGCGTGAGACCCACCGATCCCGCTCCTCGGCAAGGTATGCGGCAACTGCAGCGCTTCCGCCGGCGCTTTCGAGATCGACAAGCCGCTGCCGTATGGTGCTCAGATCATCGTTCGCGTTCGATGTGTAGACGTGGCCGAGCTTAAAAACGTTGAAATGCCTAAGCACCCGCTCCTGTTGGATCTCTGGCCAGGGCGCGGGTGCGGCAACGTGGAACTGAAGCACGGGGTTTCCTAGCGTGCTTAGCGATCCGAAGATCCACTGTTGAGCCGTGAGGTCGTCGTAATACGGGTGCAGCGTCTGCTCCCCCGGGTTGGCCGGATACTTCGCGAGCTTGCCCGCTTGGCAGAAGTCGCATGATGGCACGAGGTTATAGGGGCATACTGAGAGGTCGGGGTATTTGGACTGCGGCAGATGATGATCAAGCGTGCGGACCATACCGACGCCGCAAAGCGGGCACTTGCTGTTCGGGGCCGCGTTCTTAATGAGATTGTAGTAATCACGGGCATTGCCACTCGCACTGCTCATCTGGTCCTTGTACAAGCTCTTCAAGTCGTCGGCCGTGGAAGCTCCAACAGACACCACTCGGGGAACCAGGTGTAAGGTCTTGGCAGTTGCGCTGGTGTTATAGGCCGCCGCGGTCGCCAGCATCGTCGGAACAGCCGCGTTCAGTCGCCCGGCGCGGACCGGATCCGTCAAGCCGTCGATGCACGCGGCCAGCAGGTCGGCGGGCGTAACCGGCGGCAAAGGAAGAGTGCGCATGTCTAGTCTACTGTCCCGGCGGAAGAAGTGATATGGCGCGTGCCAGCGCCCTACCCTCGGCCCCGAGTTGGCCATTGAAAGCCTGGAGGATCTGCTCGTAACTACTGCCGGGGGCTATATCGGCGATCAGCTTGTGAAACCCAGTCTGCGTTACTTCGAGGCCGAACACTTCGCGCGTTAGCACGCCTAGATTCTCACCAAAGGTCTCGCGCTCAGGCCGGTCCGCTCGCACCTCGTGCCCGGCTCGGCCCAGCTTCCACACGCAGGAAGCGGGGACTTCCTGCAGCACGACCGGCGAATGGGTTGCGATGATGGCCACTCCATTCCGGTTGGTCAGCAATTGGGAGAGGGCGCGCACGAAGGCAGAGAGCAGCGGTGGATGCAGATGGCCCTCCGGCTCGTCAATCAGCACTAGCGATTTCTCCTCTACCTGCTCAACCAGGCTCGTAATAGAAAGGAGGACAGCGGCGTGGCCCGAACTTAAACGCAAGAAAAGATTTCGCGCACGGCTCTCTACATCCGGCACCTGCTCGTTGGCTAGCGTCGTGACGGCCGCCTCGGCGAATAATGGATCCGCCTCAAGGCTTTCCAGCGCAGTCATCCACCGGCCGCGCCTCACACCCTCGCGGCACTTAGCAACGCTCTTGGCGAACTCGTCCGCAAGCTCCCTCAGCGATTTAACCCGTAACGTGCTGAGCGGCGGTAAGTTCAGCCCAGCCAGGGGCTCGCTAGTGACTAAGCCAATGTAAGAATATCGCTTCTTTGATTCTGCGGGTAGGACGAGCGGTCCTCTGGCATCGAAGGCGCTGAAGGAAACAGTAACTAGGCCAGCGAAGCCGGGATCAGCGTCCTCCTCGTCCGAAAGCCATGAATTGGCCTGCGGCATCGTATTGCGCAGCAGGCCTGTCTGCTGGTTTGGATCTTCGGCCGAGATCCCCAACAACGTTCGGGCAAGGAAGTCGAAGCACCTTGTCTTGCCGACTCCATTGCGCCCTATGAGCACGTGGATGTTGGTCGCAGGTCTGGAGTTCGGATAGACGGCGAAACTGAGTATCGGGGGCGGTGTCAACGCCGCCTGAGTGGCGGGAAACTCGTAGGTAAAGCTATATTCGGTCAGCGCTACCTGCGCGTTCGCGAGACGATGCAATCTCTCCCGGACGCGTCTAGTCTCGATGTCACGAAGAAGCGAGTTAACCATAACAGCCTCGTCCTCGTTCTCCTCAAGAATATTGAGCGCAAACGCGCAGTCTCGAAGTGCTTGCAGATAGTTGATCCTGAAATCGTCGCCTAGTTCAATTAAGGTCTCGTAGTAGTTCTCATTCTGGCCTATAGAAAAGAAGCTCTGATCGAGCGCGCCGAAGCCCGCCGGCAGCTCTGTGCTACCCTGCGTTTCAACCATGCCCTTACGCCCAATCTTGACGCGGCCAATTCCCACGCGCGTCCCATTCGGTTGGATAATAGTGACGTTGTAGAGTGTGTACCACTTGAACCAGTCGTTCCAATCGGCCTTGATCAAGACGCAGATGGGCGCTGCCTCAGGTGCAGGGTACGAGCCGACAACGAATCTCACGATGCTCTCCTATCCAGCAGATCGCTACACTACTCGGTTTGCGCAGTATAGCGGCCTTCTCTGGCTAGATGAACTCGGCTCCTGGCGGATCGAAGCACAAATGGCGTGCATACCTTCCCTGACTGATCGAATGGCAGTGCGCGGGAAACTCAATGATAATGTCAGCCGTAAGGTGCGATTCTACCTTGCCGCCCTCCTTCTCAGCCGGCGAGCATAGTCGGGAGCCGCCAAGCATGCTTTCCAATGCCCTTGAGAACGCCAATCGTGTAAAAGCCCTTTGCTCCCCCACCGGCTAAGCTCAAGATTCGGCAGGGGCGCTCCGGCGAATGTCACTTGATCATGCTCCTACAGCAGCCTGATCTCTGCCACCAATACGAACAAGAGGTCCTTTTGTCGACCTGTGCCGAATCGGTTATCGCCTTGGCAAACCCATTTCAGGCCAGGAGTGGAACGTACGGCCGCGGAACACCTCCGCTTGAGGAAAGATCCAACATTCTCGTGCTCGACATCGCGACGGCGGGGAGCTCCCGCCAACACATTCCCGAGTTCAAAACTGATATCAGGAACCTACTATACTGGGATAAATGCAGGGATTGCCCGGATAGAGCGCGGTCGATCAGCGCCAAAATCAAGAGCTTACACTAACACCTGGACTCCTCAGGCATCCGCCTATGGCCGTTGTGCCGGGGGAGCCAGCGCGACAGCTAAACTCCGTGGGTGTTGATGGGGACGATTGGAGTATCCAATCCTGGGCCCCGCGAATTGAGTACTTGCGACCCGCGCCCGTACGGTACTCGGCAACACCGAGACGGTCGAAGGGATGTCACATTGTCATCGGGATGGCAACCCGAGCCAGTATGATTGGTGGGAGCGCCCGAAAAAGCTTTCGGCGACGGCGCGGGAAAACTCGCCGGCACACGCGTCCAAAGAATATTAGATATGCACTTTTTCGCCGACGGCCGTCGGCCTTGGACAATCGGGCAGAAAGGGCCGGAGTTCTGCCCGACGCACGCACTACTCCGGAGCAATATCTACGATAAGCCGCGGAGGGGCGTCTGTTGCTCGAATCCAATCTGAAACTCCCCATAACAGACGAGCCGATAAGCAACCGGCAAACACCCGCGCGGACGAGCGCCTAAACACTTTCGAATAGCTCGTGACCCAGCGAATAGCATATGGCATGATGGCTGTTCTAGGGTGGCGGTTTCTGCACTCCGCTGTGTGGAAACGGGGACCAGGCGACAATAATGGCATGCCGAGTGAGATATCTCAGCAGTGCAGGGATCCATCTTCGCGAAATACCGGGGATAGACGCCCTAGCTCAAGCATACCCAGAACCTTGGTTGCTTTACACTTCGCTACAGTGTTTCCCCCGCAATGAGCCGCCGATCGAGATTGATGCGATGGTGGTCATGGACGACCGCGTACTTCTTCTTGAGATCAAAGATTGGAATGGCACTCTCACCCACAATGGTGACCAATGGTTGATAGATGGGCGGCGGCGGGGTCGTTCCGCAGTCGACAGCGTAAGTATGAAAGCAAGGAAGGTAAAAACCTTTTTGAGCGGGGTCATCCCCGGCTTCTCTAAGTACTACGTCGACTCACGTGTTGTTCTGACGGGATCAGCGACAAAAAATGGGTTATCTCCGACGGAGCAGCCACACGTTTGGACGCTTGGTGACGCGGTATCCATTTCTACACCGGCGGGAAAGCTAGGCCTCTTAGGATCTAGGACCCTTCATGTGAAGAAAGCCTTCCAGTTCGAATCTGAGCTGGAACGTGTAACTCGGAATGCGAAGCTATTCGGGCCATTGGAAGCGACCTGGGATGGTTTCCGGGTAGTAGAAGAGGATGTGGTTGTACATCCGCGCCGAATATGGCGAGAACACCGCTCTGAACGAATCCGAGACACCCGCTACAAGGCACTTTTGCGGGTCTGGTCGTTTGACAAACTTCCGCCAGGGCTAAACAGTCCGGATAGGCGACGCTTTGTGGCGGAACGCGAGTTGAGAGCTATCGGCCGCTTGAACGATCTTGGAAGCAGCCTCGTGCGACAAGGAGCAGTTCTCCTTCCAGTTGGCGAGGACAAAGACGAAATTCTCACTCAACACTTCGAGTTAAGGGGGCTTCCGCCAGGCTTGGGCTGGATGACGTTAGATCGGTACATGGCGCGAACTGAGGATGAGCTTCGCATTGATGATCGAACGTTGGTTGTCTCAACCTTGCTCGGGGCTGTAGGTGAGCTTCATGCCAGGGACATCGCGCACCGCGACCTCGGTGCTAGGTCAATATGGATTGGCAGTCCAACGCGTATCGCGCTGACGGGGCTCATGTCGTGCCAAATGCCGGACGAGAGCTCGATCGGAGATTGGGCGTCAACGCTGCGTGGTTATGCTGATCCCACGCCCGAGGACAATGATCCGTCGCTCGCAGCCGGCGGAAAGCATCGTGACGTTTTCGCCTTGGGGCGACTCGCTTTTGAGGTGCTGAGTGGGAGATTATTGGATCCGAACGAGTTAATTCCAGAGGGCATAGAATCTGTCCTACCTGGGATAGGTCAATGGATTGCCCGGGCAACTGAACGTGCAGCAAATCAGCGCTTCGCAAATGCACGGGAGATGGCAGACGAATTCACAGTACTCGTGGAGCAGAGCGAGCGGAAAGGTGTGAATGACACACTGATAGACCGCCATCAGACAACTGATAACCCTTACGTCTCATATGCAATCGTTCAGAACCTGTATCAGAGCGGTAGAAACCACATTTTTGTTACTCGCAACGCTGAAGGTATCGAGCTCGTAGTAAAAATTTGGCTCGGACTCCAACGGGGCACGAGTACCGCCGTAGATATGGCGTTGACAAGATTATTCGAAGGCATCAATAGGCTGATGCAAATCCCCACAGCAGTGGCGCCGGAATACGTGCGTTCTGCGCTATCTCCAGTGGGCCCATTCGCAGTTTACCGGCATGAGGTCGGAACGACACTTGGCATGATCCCGCCAGAAGAATGGGCTGACAGACTTGCTGCTGGTGATGTACTCCGCTTCATCTTAAAGTTCGTGGAGGGTGTCGGCATTCTCCACGCAATCGGATGCTCTCATGGCGACATAGCACCTAAGAATATACTTGTACGCGACGACGTTGGAACGCCGTGCCTACTTGACCTTTTTGACATGATTGAAGTTGGGTCCGGAAGCATTCGGACACCCAATCTATGTCCCGAGGGGTGGGAAGGCCTAACTGAACAGCAACTTGATCGCTATGCGACCTTAAGAGTCGTGGAACTAATTCTGGATCGCGTCAAAGATTCAAGATTAGCAAATGTACTGCAGGTGGTTGGGCAGGAACTGACTAGACCGGCAATTGAGACCTTTGATCCACTATTGCGCTGTCTACGTGCAGTGGAGCTACGATTTCATGGCCCAAAAGCACCGCATGTCAAACTTCAATTTCCCGGGGGATCTTCAGACTTTCTAAGGTCCGACAACGGAATTTACTACCTGCGCGCTCAAGCGCCTTGGCCGGGTGTAGTTGAGTATAGCATATCGGGTGTCGAACGAACCCTGGCTTTTGGTGTTGACGGAATCCGCATTACCTACGTGCGGCACGTTAGGGCCACATTTTCAAGCCTCACGCATGCATCACAACATGGTGTTCCAATTCGACTAGATCTGTCGATCGCGGCCGGTCCAGAAGCAGGGTTCGAGGACCTCTTTACCGTCATTGCGCCTCTGGTTGATCCCCCGGGTGTTCAGGCTACGGAAGTCACGGCCGCGCGCAGGTTGGATATTGCTCGATACTGGCGAAAGCTACTGGATCTCGAACAATCTCTTCAGCCTCAAGTCAAGGTACTGAGGGATTTGAGCCCGTCCAATGGCTCATTTACTGCTTACGCTTACGAACGAATTGGCCTTGATTTCGATTTCGACGCTGGAACCACGGTTGAAGTACGACTTCCGAGCGGAAAGAAGATTGGCGAAGTTAACTTGGAACAAACAGATTCGAAGACACTGATAATAGAGCACTTTGACCGCCGACTTGTGGCCGGCGATATTGTAAACCTGGTAGATCGAAAATCGCGCACATCGCTTGATCGTCGCACAAAGGCCGTGGAGAAGATTCTGGACGGAGAAGCGGCGATTGAAAGGCTTGTGGACTATTTTACGCCAGACAAGTCCCTGCAGGTGACGGACTTCGGTATCGATGTGGCTGATGATGTAATCGCCCGCTACCGGCTGAATCACGGGCAGGGTAGTGCTTTCAAGCATATCGTACGATATGGCCCAGTAGGCTACTTGCAGGGACCACCGGGTACGGGCAAGACGCATTTTATTGCTTCGCTCGTACATTGGCTGGTCGCTGACCAAGGCGCGCGCCGCATTCTGATCGCCAGCCAGTCGCATGAGGCAGTTAATAATGCCATTGAGGCATTGTTAAATCTTATCAAGCAGCTCGGCGGCCGCGCGCCCAGCCTACTGCGTATCGGCTCAAAAGGCATTACCGACAAAATACGTCCATTTCATACGAAGTCGTTGCAAGAGCGCTACCAAACAAGATTCGAAACTGCGTTCAAGCATCGAGTGGCCGGACTGGGGATGGCGATGGGCCTGCGCCGACAATTCATTTACGACGGCGTAGAAATTGATCGGCAGCTTGGCACGCTCACTCGCCGCTTGCTGATGTTGGCGAAGGCTGAGAGCGACGACGCTCCGGTGTCTGCGGAAGAGCGGCGCCGCAGAGATACTGCCGTTGCCACAGCGGTTAGGGCATTCAGGGCCGCTGCTGCGGATTTGTTGGGGCGGGAGCCGGATGTTGCCGCCGTTCATGGAGAACTTACAAACACCTTTGAGACTCTCATCAGTAAGCATCCGGGAACTTCGCCAGCCGACATAAAAAAACTCCGCCAATTGTTGGATTTGTCGAGGGAATGGGCAGCTTCTCTTGCTTCAGCGCATAGAAACTTTGAGGAGTTCCTTGCAAAGACTCGTACTATTGTGACGGCGACTTGTGTCGGTGTTGGCCAAACCAAGATCAGAATTGATGCCAAGCCATTCGACTGGGTGATTGTTGATGAAGCGGCCCGATGCACACCGAGCGAGTTAGCCGTTCCAATTCAATTGGGTCGTCGAATACTGCTCGTTGGCGATCATCGGCAACTTCTTCCAATGATGGATAGGGGGGTTTTGAAGGGACTCCAAGAGGAGATGCCGGACATTCCGTTGGCCGAGCTCATTCGAAGCGACTTTGAACGCGCGTACCTCTCAAGCTACGGCCGAGACAATGGTAAGACGCTCACTGAGCAATATAGGATGAGCCCGCAGATCTGCAATTTGGTATCGCGCATCTTCTACGAACCAGACAAGGTGCAGCTTATCACTTCAAACGATCGCGAAGCGGACCCTCTTTTTGCCGTTGATCGTCCCAAGCTGTTTGCGCGCCGGATCGTATGGGTGGACACGTCAGCAGAGCGCAGTCACTTAGAACGCTCCGCCGAATGGGATGATACCACTTTCTGGAACCCGGCAGAGGTCGAAGCGGTGCTTCGGCTGCTGGAACGCATTTCGGAAGATCAAGATCTTGTAGCAGGGTTGGCCGCTGGCAAGGAGGAGGCGCCAATAGGCGTAATCTGTATGTATAGCGCGCAAAAAGTGAAGATAGAACAAGCCTTTTCAAGTCGACCATGGGAAGCAAGATTTCGCAGAATGGTGAGGATCGAGACGGTAGACTCTTATCAAGGAAAAGAAAATACTATTGTCATTCTAACGCTGGTGAGATGCAGTGCCCATCGCGAGCAAGGCCATGTTCGGAATGCAAATCGCTGCAATGTCGCGATGTCTCGTGCCAAAGAGAAACTATTCATAGTTGGAGCTCGCTCAATGTGGTCAAAGGTTGGCGGGGAGTCGCCAATGCGCAGAGTCCTTTGGGACATAGACGCGCACGTGGACGATGCGATGACCGTAGCAGCTGGAAAATTGTAGTGGCGAGCAGTGTTCCCATAACGGTCTGTACATTCGGCTTCAATGTTCCGTGTCGGCGGTTTCTGTTAACGGCAAATGTTACTCGCGACCGGCGGCTTCCGGTCGTGGACGAGTTCGTACTGCGAACACTGAAACTAACAGAGTCGATACCAGCCAAAAGACTTGCTGCGTATTTTGGTTTCAGCGAGGCCGAGGCCGAGACCGTGATTAGTGATCTTGTCGCTCGCGGCCTGTTGTCTGTTGATGGCGATAATTTGTCCCTTCACGCGTCAGCCCACGAGCACTTTCGTGGAGTCGACGAGGGTGCGCCACGGGTAGTCGAAATTGATACTTGGGTCGACCGAGTTTGGTTTGATTTAATTAGCCGAAACATGATGGTGCCGGAGCGTGCCAGGCCGCTGCGGAACCTAATCGATCTGCCGTCCGAAAATATTTCGCGTGACGTTCCCATCGCCTTCGCGCGTCGGGCCTTTGAAGAAAATTTTGCAGAATACCTTCGCAAAGTCAGGCGTGTTAACAATCCAGATCGCATCGGCCTCTATTCTGTATCGGAGGTTCAGCAGGACCGTTTTGGATTTGTTGTAGTGAAAGGATGGGAGGATCTACTGGTGGATCCCGAACCTAAACTACGCGCTCATCTTCTTGACATCGAGGTGGACGACCTTACACGCTATTTGCCGCTTACTAGCGCTATGACTGATGCGTACCGACGCCTAAAGGGGCCCGAGCCGTCGAACGCTGCGCTCGAAGATTTTCAACGCCTCGTAGGTGACACAAGCGTGGTGGAGGCGCATCACAAGAAGGGAGGTCTGGATCTTGGATCTTGGTTATCGACCAATGCTGGAGCCCTCAATCGAGAGCGGCGTGCGATTTTTGGTGCGTCATATCTTGTTCGAAATATAGACGTATTTACGTCACTAGTGACGGAGAAGCTGATCTCGAAGGCAGTGTCAGTTTCAAGCCCACTCCAACTTGTATGGTTTAGGCCTGGTGGCACAGTCTGGGGTACATCGTCTGATCTTCAAGACGCGCTTTTCAAGATTCGAGGCGCCGTGCGAGCGGCAAATCCGCAAGCTGTGGTTCACTCGAAATTAGTCATTCCGCAAATATTGCGGCGCGACAATCCATTTCGGTTCAATAGATTGTTCGACGACGGTTATATTGCTCCGGCAGGCTATCTCAGTCCTGGCCTTGAGATCATGTATCTAGAGGGCGTTGGTGCGATTGTACTGGTGGTCACTTCGATGGCCCCGACAGTCACCGTGTCTGTCGGGTTTGCCCTAGTGGACGACGCCGGAGTGCAACGTATCCATAAGGCACTTGAATGGCAAAATCTTCGTAAGTCAGCCGACAAGTTGTGGACGAAGTCGGGTGACAACGCTGAGGATGAGATCGTTCCAGAGATACCTCGGGCGGAGCCCGAAGAGGATTCTTAGGCCGAGAGGGCGTTCGTTCGGTGAAGCCCGTTGCCTCAGCCGCATGCTTGTTGGGGGCGGCCCGCGATCAATTTATCGCGGACATCTATCAAACAAACCGTTCTGCAGTTGTATGCCCTCGTCCATGCCTTAAGGGTTGGGCTGGCAAAAGGCTTAACCTTAGTGGTTGATGTCCTTCTCGGGACATAGGTAACAGGTGATACCGGAGACATGAGCGCGTGCGTCCTTGCGGGTAACGAACTCGTCATCCATCGCGGCGCGGATACGGTCGGCAACGGTGGCCCCGGCGCGGCGCCGGCCGAGCAGGTGGCGGTACGCATGGACCGCCTCATGCGCGATGATTTCGATCCGATGCCCCTTTTTCGTTAAGGGTAGGGGGAGTGTAGGGAGGTCGGCCCACGGCTTCTTTTGGCGGCTCGAGGAAAATCATATCCCAGCCCCACTCCGAGTAGGCTGTTCACAGGCACGAAGTAAGAGCCCCTTACCGAGAGCTTTATCTCGAGGGCGCGACGGCCTATGCGCCAACCCTTAGTGAAGACGCCCTCGGCATTGGGGGGTAGTGTCTCAGTTTGAAATCTAACCTATCGAATCCGGCCCGGCTTCCTATATGCTTAGCGGAAAGCATGGAGACGCCGATGCCTACCATAGAACTGTTGGCTGTCAATTGGGAGCGGCCGGACGACCGCTCTGTGGTGCTCCGCACGGTTACGTCCTATTCATCGTCACCAACAGACCTAAACCAGACCGGTGCTTGGTTGCGAGCGGAAACCCCTTCGTGCGACGGCTACCAAATCAAGGGCGATGACGGCCAAGTGCTCATCGTTTACCGCGAAAGAAGCCTCTAATGCCAACCGGATCGAAAGCCCCAAAGCGCCCCGCTGACGTCATCGGCAACGCCGTCAAGGTGATGAGGATCGCCGTGGGTGAGGATACCGACGATGCGCCGCCGCCGGTCGATGACGGCAAGAAAAGGCGGCTCAGGAACTGAGCCGGATGGGCGGTAAAGCGCGGGCGGAGGGGCTGTCAGCCAAGCGGCGAAAGGAAATTGCGGGGAAGGCGGCGACATGTCGGTAGAAAAACAAATAACTCTCTAGACACAGGATGGGTATTTGGGTAGTACGGTATGCGCGAGTCAGAACAGGATTCTTGCTATGCCAGACTTCCTTGAAGTGCTTGACAGTGCATTTCCGGAGCATACCTACGGCGACACCATTCGAGCCCTGCGAGAAGGGGTCGCGCTTGGCGACGATGCGGTTAAGAGCCTTCCTTTCCTGGATACTCCCGTGGGAAAGGATTTTCGCGGACTGATGCGCCGCGCCGGCGTGATGTTTCGATTGCACCAACTCTGTATAGCCGGAGATCTTCCATTCGAAGCCGAGTTCACGCCAATGCCTATTGGTAGTTGGCACTGGCTAGAGATCCGCAGCGGACAATGTCGCGGCTTTTTGGTTAGGACGGCGGATAAGGATGCCTTTCCCGAGGACACACCCAACCAGCAGGATAAGCGTCACTCCAATCAGATCGACTTGTTCGACGACCCGAAAGTCGTTCAACTGCCTACGGCAAAACTTTACACTGCATGGCTGTGCTACGGGTCTACGAAGAATGGCGCATTGAGCCATGCTCTTTGGGGCTTGCCCAGTGGCCAGGAATCTGAAACTTGGCTGGCTAGAAAGGACGCGCTGAACGCCGTCCGTACAGTAATTGTCAAACCCGAAGACAAGAAAAAACCCACACTCAATCCGCGTGACGCCATGAAATTCCGAGATGAAATCCGTGAAGCTCTTGAGCAACAGAAAGGTGATTTGGATATTGGCAAAGAAAAATGATTGGTGAGCAGCATAAACTTATCCCTGAACGCATTCGGGAAGCGCGGGAAGCAACGGGGCTAACAGATGACCAATTTGCAGATGCTATTGGCGTCTCACGTGGCGCAATTGGACACTATGAAACTGGCTTAAGCGCGCCTAGGGGCGAGATATTCGCGAGAATAATTGAGGTGACTGGTCAACCTCCGTCTTTCTTCACGACACCAAGAAACAGGTCTGTATCGCGCTTCCGCATGCCCAATTGGCGTAGCTTGAAAAGGATGCAGCGGCCCGAGCGGCTGCGTATCGCCCGCAGATTGGAATGGGCCTTCGACATCACATCCTATCTTGAGCGCTTCATTGAACTGCCGCCCGTCCGTTTGCCCGAGATTGATTTCGACTACGAGACAGATGACGACGACAAAATCGAATCTGTAGCTGAGGCTGTCCGTAAACTTTGGGGGCTTGCTCAGGAACCGATCACCGATCTCGTAGCAGTGCTAGAGTTCAATGGCTGCATTTTGATCGAAGAAGATGTGAAATGCGACGACATGGACGCCGTTTCGCGGTGGCAGGGAGGGCGACCGTACATCCTCTATTCGAAGGAGGTTCAAAGCACGTCACGAACGCTTTTTAATCTTGCCCATGAACTAGGCCACATCGTCTTGCATGCATCAATTGAGGTGACCAGCAAGAATCTTGAAAAAGTCGAACGGCAAGCAAATAGATTTGCAGGCGCGTTGCTGCTGCCAAGAGCGCAGTTCGCATCCGAGGTTGCCAGCACTTCTATTGATTATTTCCTGGCCATGAAACAGCGCTGGCGCGTTGCCGTCGCAGCTATGGTTTATCGCTGCAAAGACTTGGAAATTCTCAACCCTGTGCAGGTCCAGTACATTTGGAAACAGATGAATATCCGGCGCATCCGCAAAAAGGAGCCGCTGGACAATGCCTTCCCTCTGCCCTCACCGACCGTATTGGCGACGGGAATGCGAATGCTGATGGAACATGGCGTTCAGCCCAAGGCACAGATTGTGGGCGCTCTGGCCCTAAACACTTTCGACATTGAAAGCCTGAGCGGACTGGAACGGGAGGAACTGCAAACTCAAGTTGTGCAGCTGCGACTTTTAAAATGAACTATTATGCTTGACGCCTAAGCATGGAGTTCTCAAATCCTCTCCATGCTCTGCGAGGGCACGTCGATGAGGGCGGTTTCCCGCCTGACGAACACCAGCATCAATATGGTCGGCAAGCTGCATCATAGATGCGGGTAAACCCGGCGGGCTCACGATGACATCGCGGAGGTCGGCAGATAGCACCACCAGCTGCCCCCACCTATTCGCAGGCAAGCGTGCCGTGCCCACAGGTTCGTAGCCGCTCTCCGAAATACCGCCGTGTGCCTTCTTCATAGATGCCCGAGCGCATTCCCGTGATCTCGGACAGTTTGATGACCGCTTGCCAGTTCCGGCTCATCCTCAAGCATCCAGGGGCAAGGGTACCCGCAGACACAATTCTGCCGGCTTTCTGCTGGGATGGTTACAGGGATAGGGTACGGCTGCGCTGAGGGTACGGAGACCTTTTCAATCAGTTGGCGGAAAAAGTAGGCTCCTATATGATCCGCCACGCCGGTGCCGTCCAGACTACAAATCTGGGGGTCAGAGGTTCGAATCCTTTCGGGTGCGCCACTAGTCCATGACATTGCTTGATAAATTTGGCTACTGACTTGATGGTGCCGATGACCAGTCGTCTGGGTAACACCGGGGAGCACGAAAACCTTCGCAAGGTCTGCACTCCGAAGCCACATAATGGAGTTGGAGGAAACTGTGGGGTTGTACAAGCAGTGGTGTGACGCCACCAAGGAAGAAGACAAGCGCAAGCGCTACTGGACCTATGTCGAGAAGGATGGCGGCCGCGATGAGATTCGCGACGACCTCGCCGAGACGATGCGGTCACTTTGCCATGGGCGTTGGGCTTGAGGCCGGCCTAGCGATCGACGCGATGGCGGACGAGCTTGCAATTGAGCTCGACCGCGCGGATGCCGCTGCGATCTCCGGCGACGCCGACGAACTCGCCGACGCGCTCGCAATCTTGGGCGAGCAGCTCTTCGCGATCCGGCCCTTCGTTCCGGGAAAGCCGCTCCCGGTCAATTAGAAAATCATCCTCAAGCAATGGATATCCGGCATAGAGGTCAGCGTGATCGGCCCGAATAACATGCGCACAATCGAGGATGCGTTCATGTACCGCTTGGTCTGGGCACTTGAAGGGATCCGAACGCGGCGCGTGAGCCTTGGTTGGACACCTGATGTCGCCGCCGGCGGTGCCGCCGCCTCGCTAGAGACCGGCGTACCGCAATTCATGATGTCATTGCTGATCCGCGCTGGGTTGCCCTCTCGGCGTGCCGCGATGGCGGCGGTTGAAAGCACTAAGCCTGCATTCGTCACCCCAGCGGAAATGCGCGCCTGGCTCGAGTCCAACGAAATCACGGCGCTGACCGACGCCGGTATTTGGCCAACACCCGACACCGCGGCGCTTTTGGTCGCGATTCCGGACGGAGGCCCTGAGCGGCAGCACCCACCAATGGTCGGTCGATCACTATGAGCGTCTACTCGACATCGCGGCCGCACCACCTGCCGGCCATTATCGGATCGTCACGGACGACGACGGTAGCACTTGGCTCGTGACTCCCGACTACAGTCGGGTCGCCACCTTCATAAAGCCCGCGTCCGATCCCAAGCCCAGCCTCTTCTCGGGTCGCTTGCCGGGCGGCACTAGGCTGGTGCACGCCTTGCGCGTCGGGCGCGGGAAACTGCGCTGGCCGCGGGCCGACACGTAGCGGGTAACGTAGTATGCTCATTGCTGGGTCGGTCACCAGAAGCGAGCGCCCCTCGGGGTGTTCGACGGCAAGGCGGGCGAGCGCGAAGCGACGCGCGATGCGGAAGTTCGCGAGCTTCACGCCAAGATCGGACAATTGGTGATCGAGCGCGATTTTTTGGCCAAGGCCTCCGGTCGCTGAGCCACGAGCGGAGGAGGGCGATGGTCGAGGCGGACCACCCGCGGCTCTCGATTGCGCGGCAGTGCGAGCTTCTGTCGATTGCCCGCTCCACGTTCTATCGCACGCCCTGCGGAGAGAGCGAGATGAACCTCACGCTCATGCGGCTGATCGACGAGCAGTTTCTGGAGACGCCGTGGTACGGCGCGCGCCAGATGGCGCGGCATCTGCGCCGGCACGGCTGGTGTATTGGCCGCAAGCGGGTGCGCCGGCTGATGCGCAAGATGGGGCTTGTCCCCATCTTCCAGAAGCCTCGGACCAGCCAGCCCAGCCCCGAGCACAAGGTCAATCCTTATCTGCTCAGGGACCTCGTCATCGCCAGGCCGAACCAGGTCTGGTGCGCCGATGTCACCTACATTCAGATGAAACGCGGCTTCCTCTATCTGGTGGCGGTGATGGACTGGGCGAGCCGCAAGGTTCTTGCCTGGCGACTGTCGAACACGATGGATGCCGACTTCTGCGTCGCGGCGCTGGAAGAGGCGATCGCCCGCTATGGCCGGCCTGGGATCTTCAACACCGATCAGGGTGCGCAGTTCACCAGCTTCGCCTTCACCGGCATGCTGCGCGATCACGGCATCCGCATCTCGATGGACGGCAAAGGCCGGTGGATGGACAATGTGTTCATCGAAAGGCTGTGGCGGTCGCTCAAAATACGAATGCGTCTATCTCGATGCCTTCGAGACCGGCAGCCACGCCAGGGCCGGGATCGGCCGTTGGATCGACTACTACAACACTCGCAGGCCACATTCCGCGCTCGCCGGGCAGACGCCGGCCGAAGCCTATGCTATGCAACTCGCGCCGCCGGGACCGGGGCTCGCCCCGGCCCCGGCGCCAACCCGACTGGCGGCATGATCAACAACATGACCCACCTTAGCAACGCCGCCAAACTGTCTCGCGATCGGGGACCACCTCTCGAGGGCTTCTCCTTCATCGGAGTTTGGCACGACGCGAAAGACGTCTGGCGCTGTTATGGTCAACTTTACAGCCCTGTTCCAAAGGCCGATCCTTGATCTCAACCACGTCGTTAAATGTCGGCAACAACCTCGAGCCAGATTGCTACGTGAACAGGACCATTCACTCGTTATCATACTCCTGCTCGTACACGAACATCCCGTGCCGCTCGAGTTGCCTTATCATTTCATCGGTCTCCATATAATCAGCAGGGTCGATACCGAAGTGCTCCATGGGGTCAACTTCGGTGGACACCGTAAAGCTTGCCGGCAGTTGCACGGCAGTCAGATACTCACGACTTAGATCCAGCTTACAGGCTTTGCAGATGAACTTTTTTGATGCAACTGAAGTCTTTTGGATTAGCATCTCGCCATCGATGGTGACTTTAATGCCCAAAATCTTCTCCCCTAGCAGCACACCCTCAGACCCACATGCAGGACATCCTTGCTTTGCATAGTTTGCTTCAGTCCGTATAAGGGCGGCAATCTCCTTCTGCGCATATTCTCTAGCGTCGGTCTGATCCTTCGCGGAGAGGCTATTGAACCACTCTCGGTGCTTTCTCAGGTCATCCTTCGCCCGCCCTTCAACTTCCTTATTCATGTTTTTGAGACGATCTTCGAGCTCTTCCGCCTCATCTCGCTCAAAAAAATCAGTAACCTCTGCATTCAGAAAGTCCGCTAAGATTGTTACTACCCGGTATTGTTCAGACTGCCAACGGTTATGCGTCATTGTTTCAAAGGAGGCTTCTCCCGTGTGCACCTCAATGTTTCTCGCACGCGCCATAAGCAAGCAGTGAGACAGCGCCTGCTCATCGAAACCGGAAACTAGGTCCGTACACCGTTGATAGAGAATTTTAGCCGCAATGCTCGCGGGGTCCTTCTTTTCAACGCCGAAGCCATACAAGAAGCTCTTTCCATCCTGAGGATCGGCGAGGAGGCTTGGATGTATTTTCGCCAATGCAGCCCTTGCCAATAGCTCTAGATAAAGAGAGCTCCATAGTCCGTAGAGTCCCGAACTTCTGTCAGTGTCTCGGGCGTACTTGGCAAATAGTTTCGACTTATTAAGTAGGTAAGTAGAGTTCCACTGCATTGAACCCTCACGGAACAAGGGCGCGGTTGAGATACCGCAGTGAATATTTTTCTGGGCGTTGCACCCGCGCTCGAGAGTGCAGCGTTCGCCGGTTATTAACAACTAGCACACGGCCGGCCTCCCAATGGAAATCTTCCGAAGCAAGCTTTGAAAGATGCTCTTCGACGACCTCTTTCCTAAGTGCTCCTGTAACGTCCTTTTGAAAACACCCTGGATCCCACGCAATATGAAGCCCATTTTCCGATATCGGCTTTACATAAACGTAATGCCCACTGCGTATCCGAACGAGCCAAATGCTCCTTTGGAATTGCTCGCGGAAAGTCGGTTCGAGCGCCGACAGATCAAATTTCCTGAGTTGGGTTGGGGTGTGGGTAGCATCAATCGCGTCCATCCAGAAGATTAGATATCGTGGCGGACGGAACGAGTGCGCTCCGTCAGTGTGTGGAGGGTGCTCTCGAAGTCCATAACGGCTGGACAGCGAGTTCGGTCGCGCTTCTGCACTAGCCCGAGGTGTCAAAACTTTGGTCTGAACAATTGAATCCAGCCGCTCACCTAGCACTTTTAGCGCGAGCTCAACGGGTGAGGCCGGCGGTCGATATGTCAACGCCGACCAGTACTCGATTGGATAAGGCGCTGAACTCATCGCAGGCCCCACGAAAGATTGTACATCCGAATCGATTGAGGAACTTGAGCATCCATCGTAGTCCGCCCCGTCAACCCCCCCGCTTTCCAGTCCAACACGACATGTCAGTCCTTGCAAGCCCCAACCGGTGTGATGCATTTTTTGCTAAAACGTCGGCGGATTTCCGCCATGCGCTCGCACGTGAGTTGGCTTGCTGCGCCGAAAACAGCGTCCGGACTTTCCAGGCGTGACACCCTGCGCGCGTACTGGTAACAAAGCCCTCATTTGCAAGTTTCCAAGAACTTCGGATCGCGCACGCGCGTGTATTGCTGAAAAAACTCCCATTCTCACGCGCGCGTGTTGCTTCGAAAAACTCCACTGGATAGCGCTGACAGTCTTACTTCAAAATCCGATCCATCAAGCCGCCTATGCCTTCCCCCGGCAGGAGCAGCCGGCGCACTCGCCATAGCAACTCGTCATCCGCAGCCTTCTCGTAGGCCTGTGCCTTCTCGTCCAAGCGATTGTATGTTTTCCAGCGCATTTGGGCTTTGGCGGAAACTCCCAATCTTCGTATTCTTCTCGCCACTCGCGGGGTCCTTTTGGAGAACACGCTTAGGCCTTGGGATCGATGCCGTTGAGCTTGGCGGGCTCCGTCGGGTACAAGATCTCGATGGGATAATTGCGGGGATAGGAAACGGGTTTTCCAAGGTGCATCCAGTTATTGCAACTACTTAGCCGTGAAAGTGGGCTCCTAGCCCGTCCGCCAACCGGCACCATGATTAGCTTAAAGCTAGCTGGACGAGCCTTGCAAACTCCTTCAACTCATCATCTGTAAGTTTGGTCAAGTCATAGTCCGGCGCCCTGTACTCGATGGACGAAAGTTTGGGATGAAAATATGGCGCCGCTGCCTTGGCCATGTCCATCCGCGTTTGAAGATCAGCCGTCTCATCCCTCATAATCTTCAGCATGAGTTCCAGCGGCATTGCCCCGGTCGCCTCGGCTTGGGCGACAACCGTTCTTGTTCTACGATTCATTGAGCCGCGCTTTCGCCCGGCTCCCGGACGCTTACCGCCTCTAGCCATTGGCGAGATCCTTTCGTTTGGTGTTAACGGGTTTTGTCTCTTTGATAGCTAACAATAACTGAATCAGAGCTCGCCGAGCCTCCCATCTTCGAAGATTATGCCAGCGCGCAGCACAGCCGGCGTGCAGGAATCGTCCCTCCTTGGCAATGTCGGCGATTCTGATTATTGAGGGATCGGCAGTGTCAACCTGGCAGCGGCATTGTATGCAGATACCGTCGGTGGTCGTTGTTGTCGTTGGTGGGTGGCATGAGAGCCATCGATCGATGCAGTCCTCGAACGCACAAAGCTCTGCGTCAGTGCCTTCAAACCCACAGCCATGAGCGATGGCGGCACGCGTATTGAACCAAGCGCGCCAGTCCCCGAGAGTCCATTTAGAAGTTTTTTGAAGATGAGCAATGATCTCCGGTTTGTTGGCGCGGATCCGCGCAATAACGGTGTCTGTGACCAGCTTTTCTGGGCCATCGAGGATAAGTTGGCCACCGCTAAGCTCAAGATGAATGCCAAGGTTCGATAATTCCCTGATCAACTCGGCGGACGCGATCATATAACAACCCTCCGACGCCTGTTGCCGAGTTCGGGGGATGAGGGTACGTCCCGGTCAGTTACACCGTAACATTCGCCTTGTTTCAATGCGTTAGAGTGACCGCTGCACGTAACGGAGGGCGCCTCGGTTACGAATTGGGATCCGCCCATGTCTTTGATGTTATTGGACTGTAACGATGTTACGGATGTAGCGGAAAGGTACCGTGAAAATGCATCGTCGAAGTCATTCCGGAGATAGCCTTTGAGTGGCCCACCATCGTCGAAGCGAATAGTCCTGGGTAATATACCAAACGGCTTCAACAATGTTGCAAGTTGCCTAGCCGTAATCGGCTTGCCTTGCCGCCACTCAGGCCAAGGACGGTCTTCCATGGAAATCAGGTAACTGAGGATGTCCTCTGTCTTAAGGCGATCCTGCCCCACATTCTGGTAGAAATTGAACAAATCGCCCAATAGGCGTGTGCCAAAGGATTCATCGTCTCGAGAGCCGTTCAATCCTTGGGCGACCTCGCGCGCGAGTTCCGGCCACTTGCCTCCTGCAGTATCGGCGATCGCGAGAAGCGGACGCCAGTTGTCCGCTGCGCGATCGTTCAAAGTCTTAGGTACCTCACCATCCCAAGCCTCAAGGGATGACATGGAATCTTCAGTCCATCGCTTGATCCTTGCACGGATGTCTGAAAAGGGCTCGTGCCGATCAATTCGGAGACGCTGGACGACTTCTTCTGCGCCTTTTCGCCGGAGTTCGATAACAATGGCGCGGTCACTTAAGGTATCGGGCAGGGTTCCAATCATCGCGACAACGATGGCCGCCCAGGTGCTAAAGTGCTTTGGTTCGTGATCGTCCCCTACGGTCCGGATTACGAAGGCCATCGACCGACTATGCCCGGAATTGAGAATGCCCCGAAGCGCATCGCTATCTCGAAGATACGTATCTGCTTCGTCGATAATCAAAGTCGGACTAAAACTTTCGATTGAACGAAAAATGGCGGCCGGAGTGATGTTGGATGCTGGGAGCGGCCTTGGTACTAACTGCCGGATGACAGAGAGAGCCGTCGTTTTACCGCATCGCTTCTCGGGGGACACGAAGGCTAGCCGTGGGCAGATGCAGAAAGCGTTCAGAGAATGTGCGAATAGGATCCATAGAGCCATCGCTTCTGGCGCATACTTCGGGGTAACTACGAACCGTTTGATAGACGATACGAGTTCGTCTAGAAGCGCAACTCCATCTACGCGACTGAGCCAGGAGTTTTCAGGTTTCCAATCGAATGCCAAATGACGTACACTTGGATTGTCGTGCGCACCGCTCATCAGTTTCTTGAGTTCACTGACCCGAACGCCATTTTTCTTGAGTTGCGCCCAAGTCCTCTCAAACTCAGCCAAATTGTCGCGGCGGGTTCGGATAAGAAGATCGATGCTCGTCGAGGTGAACGGAAGACCGGGGTCGCTCGCGGATCTCTTGATCAACTCAAATAATGGGTCGCGAAACTCCTCCGACGAGTCGATGGCTTCCCTGATAAGGCTTTTGCCAACGGATTGTTCTTCCGTGCTCATGTTGTCATCTCATATTTGGATTATTGGGAGCGCATGAGAATGTCGTTGAAGTCCTGTCCTATTGGCGGTCGGGCGATGCGTACTCTCCGACCTTCACACGTCCATCGCTCTGCGCAGGCGCGAGCCGCAGTCTCACCTGCCAAGTCACCGTCAGAAAGCACAATAAGATCCTCGATGTTCTTCGGTATTTCGATTGTTCGTAGACCTGAAGCTGAAAGAGCTGCCCAGACGGGAAGACGGGTCGCCTGGACGACGGACATACAGGTTTCTATGCCTTCGCCGACCATCAAAAGGTGGGTCGGCTCGCCAAGTCGCACAGCACCGCCGCGGCATGGACCGAGCATCATCTTCGAGGGTTCAATCGGTGCTTTTCCATGCCCGTCGTGGGCGAGGAATGTACGATGAATTCCGATCGGAAAACCGTCGATACCCCAGGTAACAAGCGCCACCATCGCTGGCCACAGTGTCCCTGTCGGATGCTTCAGACGAGGATGAAATCGCAAGCCATGGGCAACAAAATCAATGCCGCGGGTGCGGAGATAGGTTTTTACCAGCGTCCCTTCCGCGACCACTGACGACTGCCAAATGCGGTACGCCGGTGATTCAGAAAAATCCAGGTGCAATAGAGGTTCAGGAACTGCCCGGCGAAAACAATGTGATGGGCCTAATGCTTGCCTTTTCCAGAGACCCATGCGCCGTAACGCATCAATGACAGCATTTTGTGCACAGCCGGCGAAACAGTGAACGAGCACTTTTCCCTCGAGATCGGTGAGCGAAAGGCTCGGCTGATGATCGCGATGCGCTGGACAAGGTGCTATCCAGCGCGAGCCCACCTTGCGTCCGCCAAGGGCGCGTGCGATTGCATCAGCGCGCAGCATTGGCGGCGTCAGTAATCTTTGCCAGGTAAGCCTTTAGGGACTCGTCGGTGATGAGACTCCGCTTACCGATCTTGACAAGAGTCAGTTCATGCTCGTTGACAAGGTCGTAGGTCTTCGTTCTCTTGATGCGGAGGATGTCGCCAATCTCCTCGATAGTGTGCAGCAGGCGCATGTGTATGTCTCCGTTCATTCGGTTGATTCCTGCCACGAACGATAAAGCTAGAACGCGCAATCGTTTACAACATAACGTCGGCATCGTTGCTTTGGTTTATGTTGCAACGGAGGCTTAGCCTCCCAAACGGCGGTCAAACTGAATGTGAAGGTGACGTTTCGATCGCGGACGACAACGAGTTCACAGCTGTTATTCTGGATAAGTCTCGTCTCGGCTGCGCCGCCAGCTCGTAACCACGTCGCGCAACATGCGCCCAGACGGATAGCTATTGAGCCCCATACCGTCGAATACTGCCTCAAGGAACCTGGGGAACGGTCCGGTCCATCCGGTGCCGGGAATCTTGTTTAATGCTGCATAGTAAATTCCGGCAATCTGATAAGTGAGATAGGGCACCACAGCGAGCCGATCTGGTCCGCCGACATCGCTGAGGCGATCTCTAACCTCAGCACACATCCCTGATAAGGCAAGCATTAGTCTGGAAAGGACATCGCCGGGATTGCCTGCAATCAGAACTGCGATATCTACGGGCGCCTCGCTTCTTGATGCATTGGTCCTATTGCGGCGGATTGGTCTAACAAAATCCCTCTGCAGTACTTTCGCGAGATGTTTACCGGCTGCACTGTCAAGGAACTGCTGAGCGAGAGACTCGATTACCTGAATCGAATGGCCTATCGGATATAGGGTATCGAAACTGCTAAACCAAATCGCCATCTGATGGAAGCACTCACTTGAGGCATCAAACTTCTCTGCATCTTGCCTACGAGGCCGGTGTTGAGAGCGGTCCTGACGGATTTGCTCGGCAAAGGCAGCCGCGTCATCGAGAGCGTGCCTCACCAAATCTCGTTTTGATTCAGGAATATGGTGGTCCCGGCATAGTGCGCTGAAACTCCCATCTGAAATGCTCCGGATGGGTGGGAGTTCGGTGTCAGGAACCATGACACGCTCTGTGCCAGGCGCCTTGATTCGCCTTGGTTTGGGCATGATCAAGCAACCTATGAGTAAGTTTCCTTTTGCGGTCTTGTTTGCAGCTCGGTAGGCTAGGCCACAAAGTACCTACTTGTCTGACCTAGCGGTTTCCCACAGATGATAAAATATCAATATAAATCAAAGAACCGAAATCGCTGCCATGTTTGAAGCAAGGCCTCTCTCTCTCTCTCTCTCTCTCTCTCTCTCTCTCTCTCTCTCTCTCTCTCTCTCCATGCCTCTCAGCATTGCTTCGCGCCCTGAGCGAGCGCTATGACATTGCTGCCTGCCTTGGGCTCTATGAAGTTGGCCCAGGCATTCATGAGCTTCGTGCGTTTCGCCAGCAGGTCGCCGCGGGCATACGCGCGCTGCGTCTCGTCTTCGGTCTTGTGTGCAAGAGCTCGCTCGCAAACTTCAAAGGGGAAGCTCGTTGTTTCGCCAGCCCAATCGCGGAATGTCGATCGAAAGCCGTGGACTGTAATGTTCTTATAGCCCATACGGCGAAGTAGCATGAGCATGGACATATCAGAGAGGTGCTTGTTAATTTCGTTGCCAGGAAAAAGATAGTCACCCCATCGGGTTTGCATAAGCTTTCGTATAATTTCCACACTGCGCGGTGACAAGGGAACACGGTGTTCTTCACCCATCTTCATCCGTTCGGCCGGCACGGTCCAAAGGCTCTTGGACAAATCAAACTCGGGATACTTGCCCTGCAACACCTCGCTCGTCCTCAGAGCGGTCAATATCGTCAGCTCGAGCGCGTAACCGGCCAGCGTGTCATTGTCGACCTGGCGCTTCCGCAGCTCGGTCATGAACTCGGGCATTTTATCATAGGGCAGGGCTGCATGATGGCCACGCGAGCCACGCTTGTGCTTCGGTAATAGTCCCTTGAGATTGTCTTTCCACCGCGCTGGATTCTCGCCCACCCGATACTTGTGACTGGTCGCGAAGCTCAGGACTGATTCTATTCGGCCCCGAAGGCGCCGACCGGTCTCGGGCACGCGCTCCCAATGTGGCCGCAGAACCGAGAGCACGTCGGTGACCTCGATCGTATGGACCGGCTTTGAGGCGAGCGGCGCGGCAAGCTTCTCCAGTGAGTAGCGCCATTGTTTGCCATGCTTCTTGTTTTTCCAGCCCTTCTCCATGGTGGCTAAATATTCGTCCACCACTTGACCGAAGGTGCGCCGCATATTGGTTGACCGCTTCGCCTCATTTTTGAGAATCTGCGGATCATTTCCAGCCGCCATAGCATCCCTTGCAGATTGAGCAGCTTTGCGCGCGCCAGCCAATGAAACGCGACCAGTTGCCGCTGATCCTAAGCCAACCTCCTTTTCCCTGCCCTGCCATCGATAGCGGAATATCCACTGCCGCGTGCCGAATCGGGTGATGACAAGATAGAGGTTACCTCCGTCCGAATACCGGCCGGGCTCTTTGACAGCTTCTATTTGCTTTGTGGTCAGCCTATTAATCGCGCGCATAGGATCAAATTCCAGATCACTGATTTATCCCAGCATTTATCTTAGCGCAGATGCAGGCTGTACGCGAACATTTGTGAACAATCGAAGATCGTAGCGGATAGGAACGCTTTGATAAATTTCAGCCTTTTGGACTATCACGGACGGTAGCAGCCGTCGGCGAGCATGAAATTGGCGGAAGAGGAGGGATTCGAACCCTCGATACGCTTTCACGTATACACGCGTTCCAGGCGTGCGCCTTAAACCACTCGGCCACCCTTCCTCAGGTTACGCGGGCCTGGATCCTTCAATCCGGGGGCGTAAGCGCAATCCATGCCATGATATCCATCCCGGCCTGCCGCTCGCGGCCGATGCCGCTGATTTCGCGCGGGCGCACTATAGCCAGAGCGGGCCAAGGTTCAAGCCTCACTTGCGCGGACAATATTGCTGTGCGAGCCCCCAGCTCTTTACTCAAGGACGCCTTGTTCATCACCAATTGAGCTCATGAGCAACATTGAAGACTTAAAGTATTAAGAAGAAAAAAGATAAAGAATGTAAGTATTTGACAAGTAATTAATGCCAAGCTCAAGTCGATAGGAAGCTCGTGAAGACAATAATGAATCATTCGTTAAGTATAACGCTCAAATTTTAGACATTCCGCAAACCAGAAGCTAACCAACAATTTTAGAAATCTTGTCTTGAGCGCCGCAAAGCGGCCGGATTTACTACCCGTTAAACGATGACACCTAACGTCGACCGCGGTTCACGAAGCACCAAAAACGCAATCCGACGTGAGCCGTGCTGGAGACCTCAACTGGAGAGACAGATGAATAAGCTCGTGCGTTTTGTGAAAGATGAATCCGGCGTGACCGCCATCGAGTATGGCCTCATTGCTGCTGCCATGGGCATCATGCTCGTGATCGCGATGCCGACCTTGTCGGGCGCCATCAAGGGCGTGTTCACCAAGCTCGGCACCCACATGGGTACGGCGAGTGGCTGGACCCAGTAATCCGAACAATCACAAAGATTGGAGAGGCAGATGACCAAACTAGTGCGCTTTGTGAAGGACGAATCAGGCGTGACCGCCATCGAATATGGCCTCATCGCTGCCGCCATGGGCATCATGCTCGTGATGGCGCTGCCGACCTTGTCCGGCGCCATCAAGGGCGTGTTCACCAAGATCGGCACCGATATGGGCACGGCGACGGGCTGGACTCAATAACCCTGAGAATTCAGGGAGGCTTGGGAAACCGCCGGCGCCAGCCGGCGGTTTTTCGTTTATGTCCGCCAACGCGCCCGTTTAACGCCGTTTTTACGCCGGTGTGGAAGCTTGAGAGTCGCAAGCAATCTCATTCACCAGCATTCGTCGCGAGCCAGGCACAGGGAACCGTCATATGATCGCATTTCTGGCTCAGATCCTCCTGCCCTTCCTCGTCGTCGTCGCCGGCGCCCATGACTTCTTCACGTTGCGCATTCCCAATTGGCTGAACGCCCTCATCGCGCTCGCTTTCTTTCCGCTGGCGCTCGTGACCGGCATGCCGGTGGAGGCCATGCTGTGGCACTGCCTGGTAGCGGCCGTCATTCTGGTGATCGGCTTCGGGCTCTTCTCGGGCGGATTCATCGGCGGCGGTGATGCCAAGCTCCTCGCGGCGGCCGGCCTCTGGTTCGGCTGGCCGGCCGTCGGGCCATTCCTGATTTTCACCGCCATTGCGGGCGGCGTCCTGGCGCTCTTTTTCCAGGTCTGGAGCATGCTCAAGGTCGAGCAGGAAGTGCGCGAAATCGGCTGGGCGAGGCGCCTGCTCAGTTTCAAGGCGGACTTGCCCTATGGGATCGCCATCGCGGCGGGAGGGATTCTCGCCTTCCCCGGCACGTGGTGGATGCCATTTCCGCCGTAAGTTCCAAAAGATAGCAAAAGCTTAACGGTAATTTGACCATTCCTGGTGAAAGTAAACCAGAGCGCAACAGCGGCGATGCGCGCTGAATTGAGGATAAGATGAATAAGACGCGTCTTGCGGTTCTGGCGGTGGCGATAGGTTCAGCGGGTCTTGCCATCTACATGGCCCAGGGCCTGGTCGGTCAAAAGCAGGAAGTTCAGACTGTAGAGGTCAACAAGGTCGAAACCGTGGATGTCCTGGTGGCGACCAAGAATCTGCAAATGGGCGAGCGGCTGATCGGCGGCTCGATCGGCTGGCAGTCCTGGCCGAAATCAACGGTCTCGAGCCTGATGATCACCAGCGCGGCCGAGCCCGACGCCAAGACGAAATATGAGAATGCGAGGGCCCGCGCCGCCATCTTTGAAGGCGAGCCGATCCTCGACAAGAAGCTGGTCATGCCGAATGAAAACGGCTTCATGTCGGCCATCCTGCCGAAAGGCATGCGGGCGATCTCCGTCACCGTCTCCGCCGAGACCGGTGCGGGCGGATTCATTCTGCCCAACGATCGGGTGGATGTGCTTCTGACCCGCAAGGTCGATGACGGGTCAAACCAGAAAGTCGCCGCCAGCGAGACCGTGCTCACCAATGTGCGCGTGCTCGCCATCGACCAGACCTTCCGCCCCAAGGGCGAGGAGGATCAGGAATTTGTCGTTGCCGACAAGACGGCGACGCTCGAGCTCGATCCGCGCCAGGCCGAGGTGATCTCCATGGCGCAGGACGTCGGCCAGCTGTCCTTGGCACTGCGTTCGATCCGCGAGAATGACGGCGTTCCGCTGGCCGAGAACGTACCGAAGCTCAGCGACAAATATGCCAACGGGACTGAGAGCAACGAGATGACGATCATTCGCTACGGCGTTCCGCGGCGCATCACATTGAACTGAGCATATTTCTGGGGACGGGCTGGGATGACGAGAGGACCGATGGAAGTGAGCCGCAACGGAGCTTGTGCTCGTGCCGGACGAGTGGCGGCAAGCCTGATATTCGTGGCGATGCTGATGCTGGCTTCATCATGGATGGCCGCCCGGCCGGGCCTGGCTGGCGATTACGGAGCCTCCGCCGCCGGCAGCGGCGGCCGTCTGGTGCGCATCGGTCTCAACAAGTCGATCGTTATAAAGCTGCCGGGAGAAGCCCGCGACGTGCTGGTCGGCAATCCCGACATCGTTGATGCGGTGGTGCGGACGAAGAACACCGCCTATCTCTTCGCCCGCGCCATCGGTCAGACGAATATCTTTTTCTTCGACGCGAACGGCCAGCAGATCCTGGGTCTCGATCTTGAAGTGTCGCAGGACATGGTCGCCCTGCAGAAACTCATCCAGCGGACGGTTCCGGGAAGCCGGATAAAAGTCGACACGATCGGCGACAACATCGTGCTGAGCGGCACCGCCAATACACCCGCCGAGGCCAAGCTGGCCTTTGATCTTGCCGCCAGATTCGCCGGCCCGGACGGCGACAAGAAGGTCGTGACCACCATCAACGTGCTCGGCAAGGAGCAGGTGATGCTCAAAGTGCGCATTGCCGAGGTGCAGCGCAACGTGCTGAAACAGCTTGGCATCAATACCACCGCGTTGTTCTCGATCGGCAAGTTCTCCTTCGACCTGCAGAACATAAATCCGTTCTCGTCCCCGTTGATAAGCCCGTTCGGCCTTTATACGGGAGGCTGGGCGGACGGCGGTGACCAGGCCAACGTGTTCATCCGCGCCATGGAAAGGGATGGCCTGTTGCGCACCCTGGCCGAGCCGACGCTGACCGCCATTTCCGGCGAGACCGCCAATTTCCTGGCCGGTGGCGAGTTCCCGATTCCCGTTGCGCAGGACGACAATACGATCTCGATAGAGTTCAAGAAGTTCGGCGTGGGCCTGGGCTTTACGCCCTTGGTGATGTCCGAGGGGCGCATCTCGCTCAAGATCAGCACCGAGGTCAGCGATATTTCAAACGACCTCGCCGTGACGATCGCGGGAAGATCCCCGGACGACCAGTCGCTCGTGATTCCGTCGCTCAATGTCCGTCGCGCCGAGACCACTGTCGAACTGCCGAGCGGCGGCTCGATCTCGATGGCCGGCCTCATCAAGGACTCCTCGCGTTCAGAGATCACCGGCACACCGGGACTCAAGGACCTGCCCATTCTGGGCGCTCTGTTCAGGAGCCGCGATTTCCAGCAGAACCAGACCGAGCTCGTGGTCATCGTGACGCCCTATGTCGTCAACCCCGTCAACGAGGAACAGCTTTCGCTGCCGACAGATGGCCTGGCCTTGGCCACCGACCGCCAGGCGATCCTGTTTGGCCGGCTGAACAAGATCTATGGCAAGCCCGGCAAGAGACCCGACGGCGTCTATCACGGGAATGTCGGCTACATCGTCGATTGATGCGGAGAGGGTTATGACCATATTGGGGTCGAAAATCGATTGGCTGAAATTTCTGGTGCTTGCCGGCCTGGTGCTGAGCGTCGCCGGCTGCAGCAGCACCGAACCCGATCGCGACGATTTCTACGAGCCAACAGCGCATTATGAGCGTCATCCGATCATTGTCACCAAATCGGGCGCCTACGCGAAGGATTGCGGCAATTGGCCGAAAGACCTGACGGAAACCTCGCGCAACGCGCAATATGAGAATTTCGGCTGCGCGCAGCAGAACAACCTCGCGGTGATGGCCGCCAATCCTCGGGATCTCGAGCGTCCGCGCAAGCAGGGCCCTGCCGATGCCACCCGCCGCTCCAACGTGATCGACAAATATCGCCAGGGCGAAGCGACGGCCGCCGCGGAAGAAGAGAACCAGAAGGTCAAGATCTCCGATGTGGGCGGTGGGAGCGAGTAAGCCATGAACCACGCCATGATGAACAGCCAATACGATGCCTATGCCGGCCAGAAGGTTGTAGCGCTGGTGCCGCATATAAACATCAGGGCTTTCTGCGAAGATCCGCACACGGTCGAGGCCGTCCAGGCCGCCTCGATCGACCGCCGCATGGCGCGCGCCCATGTCCAGATCCATATGGGCGGCATTGCCGGCGCGGTCCAGGTATTCCAGGCCGAGCTGACCCCCAATGTCGTTCTCGTCGAAACGACCGCCAACCGGGAGACGATTCTGTCCGGCTTGGCGCAGCTGGCGCAGGTCTGCGGGCCGGAGACCAAGGTCGTTGTCATCGGGCACCTCAACGACATCATCCTTTATCGCGAGATGATGCGGCTCGGGGTCAGCGACTATATTGTCGCCCCGGTTCACCAGCTTCAGCTTATCGACGTCATCGCCGGGCTCTTCCAGGATCCCGGCGCCAAGCCGCTTGGCCGCATCTTCGCCTTTGTCGGTTCGAAGGGTGGGGTCGGATCGAGCACGCTTGCTCACAATGTCGGCTGGTATATGTCGCGCCAGCTCCATACCGACACGGTGATCACCGATTTCGATCTGGCTTTCGGCACGGCCGGACTCAACTTCAATCAGGAGACCTCGCAAGGCATTGCCGACGCCTTGAGCCAGCCGGACCGCATCGATCAGACCTTGCTCGACCGCCTGCTGACCAAATGCGGCGACAAGCTGAGCCTGTTGGCTTCGCCTGGCGCCCTCGACCGTGACTTTCATGTCGAGGAGTCCTCGGTCGAGGTCATCCTCAATACCGTCCGCAACAGCGTGCCTTGCGTCATTGTCGATGTGCCGAACATGTGGGCGCCCTGGATCAAATACACGCTGCTTCATGCCGACGAAGTCGTGATCACGGCGACGCCGGAGCTGGCCAGCCTGCGCAACACCAAGAACCTGGTGGATCTCCTCAAGCAGGCGCGTCCGAATGATGCGCTGCCGCGCCTGGTGATGAACCAGGTCGGAATCCCCAAGCGCACCGAGATACCGGTCGGCGATTTCGCCAAGGCGATCAATGTCGAGCCCGCCTTGACCATAGCCTATGACGCGCAGACCTTCGGCGCGGCGGCGAGCAACGGCCAGATGCTGGCCGAAGTCTCGGCCAAGGCCAAGGCGGCCGATGCGGTAGCGACCTTGGCGCAAATGCTTCTCGGGCAGGAAAAGCCGATCAAGACCTCGAAGTTTTCCCTGCCCTTTGCCGGTAAGCTGTTGAGGAAGAAATAATGTTTGGAAAGCGCGGCGAACAAGGGGGCGGGCTTCCGCAAGGCGGCATGCCGGCGCCGCAGCAGGCGAACGGACAATATGCGCGCCAGGCTCCGCTGCCCCAGCACATTCCCGATCTGAAAGTCGAGCCGCGCACACCGCCGGCGCCGCAACCCTATCCCGCGTCGAGGCCGCAAGGCTCGCCGCTCCCCGCAGGGGTCCGGTCAGGCGGCCTGCCGCAAGCCGTGGCGGCGCCGCCTCAGAAACCGCTTGCCGGCACGCCGCCACGCAGGTCCGACAATTACTATGACATCAAATCGACGATCTTCAACGCTTTGATCGACGCCATCGACCTGACGCAACTCAGCCAACTCGACCGCGAAGGTGCGCGCGACGAGATCCGCGATATCGTCAATGAGATCATCACCCTCAAGGATGTGGCGATGTCGATCGCCGAGCAGGAGGATCTGCTCGAGGACATCTGCAATGACGTCCTGGGCTATGGGCCGCTCGAGCCCTTGCTGGCGCGCGACGATATTGCCGACGTCATGGTCAACGGCGCTAATACCTGCTTCATCGAAGTCGACGGCAAGGTCGAAAAGACGGGCATACGCTTTCGCGACAATTCGCAGCTGCTGAATATCTGCCAGCGCATCGTGAGCCAGGTCGGCCGCCGCGTCGACGAAGCGAGCCCCATTTGCGATGCGCGCCTCGCCGACGGTTCGCGCGTCAACGTCATCGTGCCACCGCTCGCCATCGACGGGCCGACGCTGACGATCCGCAAGTTCAAGAAGGATCGGCTCAAGCTGCCTAATCTGGTGAAGTTCGGCACCATAACGCCGGAAGGGGCGACCATACTCGAGATCATCGGTCGGGTGCGCTGCAACGTCCTGATCTCAGGCGGCACCGGCTCCGGCAAGACTACGCTGCTCAACTGCCTCACCGCCTATATCGATCTCGACGAGCGCGTGATCACCTGCGAAGACGCCGCCGAGCTTCAACTCCAGCAGCCGCACGTCGTCCGGCTCGAGACCCGTCCGCCCAATCTCGAGGGCGAGGGCGAGGTGACGATGCGCGATCTCGTCAAGAACTGCCTGCGCATGCGTCCGGAGCGGATCATCGTCGGCGAGGTCCGCGGACCCGAAGCCTTCGATCTTTTGCAGGCGATGAATACCGGCCATGACGGATCGATGGGAACGCTGCACTCGAACAGTCCGCGCGAAGCCATCTCGCGTCTCGAATCGATGATCACCATGGGCGGCTATGCGCTGCCGTCCAAGACGATCAAGGAGATGATCGTCGGCTCGATCGACGTCATCATCCAGGCCGCCCGCTTGCGTGACGGCTCACGCCGGATCACCCATATCACCGAAGTGATCGGCATGGAGGGCGAGGTGATCATCACCCAGGATCTCTTCGTCTACGAGATCATGGGCGAGGATGCGAATGGCAGGATTCTCGGCCGCCACCGCTCGACCGGCATCGCCAGGCCGCATTTCTGGGACCGCGCCCGATATTTCAACGAGGAACGGCGCCTGGCCGATGCGCTGGAGCGCGCCGAGGCGCGTAATGACGATCAGATCTAACGGGGCTCTAAGGACCAGTGCACATGGAACTTCCCGAGGGTCTTCAGCAATACGGCTTTCTTGCCCTGGTTGCATTGGCCGTGGGCGGTCTCCTGCTGGCCGTTCTGTTTCCATATTTCTCCGGCGCCAAGCAGACGGAAAAGCGGGTAAGGGCGTTAACCGCCGATGAAAGGGCGCCGGTAAAGCCCGGCCTGCGCGCGAGGCTTCTGGCGGAAGACCCCAAGGATGCACGGCGCAAGCAGCTCCAGGAATCGCTCAACCAGCTGGGTGAGCGCGAACGCCAGCGCCGGCAGAAACTGACCTTGCGCGTGCTGATCATGCAGGCGGGCTTGCAGACCTCGCCGCGCACTTTCTACATTTTCTCGGTCGGCGTCGGCGTGATGATCGGTTTAGTCACCTTCGTCATAGGCGTGCCTTGGTACGTTGGGATTGTTGCCGGTTTTGCCGGGTTCCTGGGACTGCCACGCTGGACTTTGAAATACCTGCGCCGGCGCCGCCAGCAGGTATTCCTCAACGACTTTGCCGATGCCATCGACATCATGGTGCGCGGCCTCAAATCGGGCCTGCCGATCCATGATGCGATGAGGATCATTTCGACGGAAACGCCAGCGCCCGTCGGCCCGGAATTCCTCGAGATCGTCGAAGGACAGCGCGTGGGCATCAGCATCGATCAGGGCATCGACCGCCTGTTCGAGCGCATGCCGCTGCCTGAGGTGAATTTCCTGGCTATTGTGATGGCCATCCAGTCCAAGACCGGCGGCAATCTCGCGGAAGCCTTGAACAATCTGTCCAAGGTCCTGCGCGATCGCAAGAGAATGAAGGCGAAGGTCCGGGCGATGAGTCAGGAAGCAAAAGCGTCCGCGGCCATCATCGGCTCTCTGCCCTTCATCATCATGGCCGCGCTGACCGTGCTCAATCCCGCATATCTCAACCCTTTGTGGGACACGCCAATAGGAAACGCCATGGTGATCGGTTCGGGCATATGGATGCTGATCGGAATCCTGATCATGCGTAAGATGGTCAATTTCGACTTTTGACGAAGGCGTTGCGGTTATGGATCTTGAATTTTTCATGAAGCCCGAAGGTCTGATCACGCTGCTTGTCGGCCTCTCGGCCTTTGCCACCATCCTGACCATCGCCGCACCCTTGCTGCAGGGCGACCAGATGCGCTCGCGCATGAAGGGCATCGCGACCGAACGCGAACGCCTGCGCGCCGCGCATCGCGCAGCACTTGCCGATACGGGACGGCTGCGCGACAAGCCCCACCCTGGCCTCCTGACCCAGCTCGTCGAAGCGCTCAATCTGCGCAAGGTTTTCGAAGCTGAAACCTCGCGCGACGGTCTGCGGCAAGCCGGTTATCGCAGCGAGCGCTATCTCGTCTATTTCCTCGCCGCCCGCCTGATCACGCCGATCGTCCTCGGAGTCATCTTCTTCATCTATTCGACCCAGGTGTTCGGCGATACCATTCCGACAAGCATGCGCTTCGCCTCCTTGCTTGTCGGCCTGGTGGCGGGCTTCTATCTTCCCAATGTCTGGATCAAGAACAAGATCGGCCGCCGCCAGCTTTCGATCAAGCGCGCCTGGTCGGATGCGCTCGACCTCCTGCTGATCTGCGTCGAATCGGGCATGTCGATCGAGGCGGCGATGCAGCGCGTGGCGCGTGAGATCGGCAGCCAGTCCGTGCCTCTTGCGGAGGAGCTGACTCTGACTTGCGCCGAGCTGTCCTATCTGCCCGACCGCCGCAAGGCCTTCGAGAACCTGGGTAAGCGGACCGGCCTGCCGACGGTCAAATCGGTAGTGACGAGCCTCATCCAGTCGGAACGCTACGGCACACCGATGGGCCAGGCGCTGCGCGTACTCGGCCAGGAGAACCGCGACATGCGCATGTCGGAGGCCGAGAAGCGGGCAGCCTCGCTGCCGCCGAAGCTCACCGTGCCGATGATCCTGTTCTTCCTGCCGGTGATCTTCATTGTGATTCTGGGCCCGTCCTTGATCATGGTACTCGCAGCCAACCGCTGATCCGGAGATCCGACAGGACCATCAGCCTGCCGGCTTCTCGGTGAGCTGCTGCCAGGTATTGGGCTGCGCCAGCATCTTCTGCAGATAGGCCATATTGGCGTCGACCTGGTCGGGCGGGAGATCGGCGCTGGCGATCTGGCGCGCCTCCTCGAAGCGCCCTTGCAGGCCGACGACGAGGGCGAGGTTCTGCCTGAGCCTTGGCTCGCTCTTGCCCGCCGGCAGGTCGGAAGCCTCGCGCAAGGTCTTTTCCGCCTGCTTGAGGTTGCCTTCGAGCGCATAGGACATGCCGAGATTGTTCAGCACCGCGGCATTGTCGGGCGCGAGCTTGAGGGCGCGCTGATAGTAGTCACGCGCTTCGCCATATTTGGCCTGCTGGTCAAGCGTCGAGCCCATGGCGGAATAGACTTTCCAGTCGCTGCTGCCTTGGGCGATGGCCTTGGCGAGCGCCGGCTGCGCCCGATCCGGCTGCCCGGCTTGCGCCAGCTCACGGCCATAGGTGGCGAGCAGCGTCGGATTCTCCGGATGATATTGGATGAGCGTCGCCAGCACCTGCAATTGCTGGTCGCTCTGTCCGAGCTTCTTGAGTCTGCTCGCATAGGCGAGACCAAGTCTCAAGTTCTTGGGATCGTTCTGCCAGCTCTTGCCGAGCTTCGCGGTCTCCTTCAGCGACGGCGGCGAGGTGCTGCCCGTCGTCATGGGGTCGGCGCCGTCGAGGCTCGCCGATTTGTTCTGACATGCGCCGAGCGCCAGGGACGCGGCGAGGAGGAGGCCTGCAAAGCATGTGCGTCTCAAGATTTGAGATCGAGAGGAACCCGACATGCTTTACTACTCCGCTGTTGGCGTTGTCGGGTGGAAGACCGCACCCTGTGTTTCAGTCCATCTTCGGGAAGAGACCTCAACAAACCATTAACCATAACGGGGCTTTGCTTTAGACTTGAAACCTCCTATCCGGTTCGCCTGACCCTCCCCCCGCACGGCCCAAGGACCTCCCATGCCAGATCCATCGCTTGTTCTCTTGCCCGCAAGCCGCAGCCGCGGCGCCATTCCGATCGTCCCCGTCACCCGGCAGTCATGGTCCGCGGTCGAGCGCGGCCTCGCCAAGACCGCCCGGACGTGGCTCAAGGCCTCTGGCTTTACGGCTGGGGCAGGCAACCATGCTCTGCTGCCGGACCCGTCGGGAAAGCTGAAAAAGGTTTTCTACGGCATCGCCGATGCGGCAAAGCCGGTAGATCCGTTTGATTTCGCGAGGCTGGTCCGGGCCCTTCCGGAAGCCGACTATCGCATCGAAGGCGACTTGCCCGACCTCGGAAACGCCGTCCTGGGCTGGATCTTGGAAAGCTACCGTTACGAGCGCTATCGGACACCCGCTTCGCCGTCCGCCCGCCTTGTCTGTCCCTCGGACCTCGATCGTGCCGCTCTGCTGAAGGTGGCGGCGGCGCATTTCCTGGTGCGCGATCTCGTCAATACGCCCTCGCTCGACATGGGGCCGGATGAGCTCGAAGCGGCCGCGCGCAAGCTCGCCGGCCAGAATCGCGCCAAATTGCGCGTGGTGGCGGGCGAGCGCCTCGCCCGCGACTTCCCCATGATCCATACGGTCGGTCAGGCCTCGACCAGGAGGCCCCGCCTCATCGATTTCACCTGGGGGCCGTCGCGCGCGCCCAAGGTCACGCTGGTGGGCAAGGGCGTGTGCTTCGACACGGGCGGCCTCGATATCAAGCCGGCCTCGGGCATGCTGCTCATGAAGAAGGACATGGGCGGGGCGGCGAATGTCCTAGGCCTCGCCCAGATGATCATGGAGGCGAAGCTCAAGGTTCGTCTGCGTGTCCTCATTCCCGCGGTCGAGAACGCCATAGCGGGAAATGCCTTTCGCCCGGGTGATGTGCTCACGAGCCGCAAGGGCATCAGGGTGGAGATCGGCAACACCGATGCGGAAGGGCGGCTCATTCTGGGCGATGCCTTGGCGCTGGCGGATGAGGAAAGCCCCGATCTCCTCATCGATATGGCGACCCTGACCGGCGCCGCGCGGGTGGCGCTCGGGCCCGACCTGCCGCCTTTCTATACGAGCGACGATGGCGTGGCGGGAGACTTGGCGCGCCATGCCGTGGCGGCCAATGATCCCCTCTGGCGCATGCCGCTTTGGACGCCTTATTACGCCCTGATCGAATCCTCGATCGCCGAGCTCAACAATGCCGGCGAGTCGGGATTTGCCGGTTCCGTCACTGCCGCCTTGTTCCTCAAGCGCTTCGTCGAGCGCGCCAGGGCCTATGTCCATTTCGATATTTTCGCCTGGACGCCCGTGGCGAAGCCTGGCCGGCCGAAGGGCGGCGAGGCCCAGGCGATCCGTGCCCTCTTTGGCCTCATAGCGGAGCGCTATGGCAAATAGCTTGCAGTCTGGGGCGGGCTAGGCCAGAATGAAACGGCTCCGAAACGATTAAGGGACGGAGCGGTGGATCTGGGTTTATGAGCGTCACTTTGTCGGCGGCACAGGCGTTGCAGCTTTGGCATGACGTGAATCTGCATCTGGTTCGCGGCGACGAGCCGGATCTTTCGACGCGGCAAGTTACGCTGCTGTTGACCGTCTATCTCGAAGCGCCGCCGCATACCGTGCGCGATCTGGCCAGGAAGCTCGGCGTCTCAAAGCCCGTGATCACGCGCGCCCTCGATTCGCTCGGCAAGCTCGATCTTCTGGCGCGCCGGCGCGACGAGACCGACCTGCGCAACGTTCTCGTTCAGCGAACGGTAAAGGGCGTGCTTTATCTTGAGCGCTTGGCCGAAACCGTTGGCAAGCTCGCCAAGCAGGTCTAATGGGTTCCCATGAACAGCTTCGATCCGCGTCTTCATGCCATCCGTCCCGACATTGCCGATGCCCGCCTGGGCAAGGCCGCAGAGAGCGCGCGACTGGTCGAAGGCGAGGTCCGCGAGGTGGCGGCGCCGCTTCTGTCGCTCTACGGCGAACCGCGCTTCGATGCCCGCCTCGACACGCAAGGCTTGATGGGCGAGCGCGTGCGCGTCTTCGACGCCCGAGAAGGCTGGGCGTGGCTGCAGCTCGAGAGCGACGGTTATGTCGGCTATGCGGCGCAAGACGATCTCGCCGTCCCCAATGACGCGCCGACCCATCGCATTGCCGTTCCCTCGACCTTCATGTTCCCCGCACCCGACATCAAATCGCAGCCGGTCGTGACCGTGACCCTCAATGCGAGGGTCTGCGTTGTCGGTGGTGATGAGCGATTTGCCCATCTCGACAATGGCCGCTTCGTCGTCGCCCGTCATCTCAAGCCCTTGTCCGAGAGCGAGCCGGATTTCGTCGCCGTGGCGGAAGCCCATCTGCATGTGCCCTATCTGTGGGGCGGCAAGTCGGTGCTCGGAATCGATTGCTCAGGGCTGGTACAGCTCGCGCTCGAGGCGGCAGGCCACGCTTGCCCGCGCGATGCCGACATGCAGGAGAAGGACCTCGGCCGCGCTTTGCCGAAAGACGATCTGGGCACGCTCGAGCGCGGCGATCTCGTCTTCTGGGACGGACATGTCGGCGTCATGACCGATGCGCGGATGCTGCTGCACGCCAATGCCTATTTCATGCAGGTGACGCATGAGCCCTTGAATGTCGCGGTCGAGCGCATCGCCCGGCGCAACAGCCCGATCACCTCGATCAGGCGGCTTATATGAGTCTGGATGGCCGCCTCAATGGGCGGCCACTTAGTATCCCCGCTCGCGGTCGATGATGTTCTCGACCGGCAGGCCCTTCTGATGCCGCCGGATCTGGCCGAGCACATAGGCGGAAATCGTGTCGGGATCGGAATCGGCCGCGGCATGCGGCGTGACCCAGACCTTAGGGTGGTTCCAGAACGGACTGTCTTGCGGCAGGGGCTCGGTCTCGAACACATCGAGGCTCGCGGCATGGAGCTCGCCCGCATCGAGGGCGGCCAGTATATCGCTTTCGACCTGCTGCTTGCCGCGCCCGGCATTGATCAGCACCGGTCCGCCGAGCGGGCCCCGGCGCGACAGCTTGGCGATGACGTCGCGGTTGATGATGCCGGTGGTTTCCGGCGTATGCGGCAGGAGGCACACGAGAATATCCGTTCGTTTCAGGAACGAATCGAATTCCGGAGCGCCGGCAAAACATTCTATGCCCGGAATGGTCTTGCGCGTCCGGCTCCAGCCCACGACCTTGAAGCCCATCAGGCTGAGCTTGCGGGCGGAATCGGTGCCCATGACGCCGAGCCCCATGATGCCGACGGTCAGGGCCGAGGCGGCATGGGTCGGGAAGCAGTCCCAGATCCGGTTGCGCTGGTTCTCCTCCATGCGCCGCTGCTGGCGGTGATGCATGAGCACGTTCATCACCACATATTCGCTCATCCGCATGGTGAGGTCGGGGTCGATGACGCGGGCGATCGGCACGCTTTCCGGCAGCGTCGGGTCCTTCAATATGGCATCGACGCCCGCTCCCAGCGAGAAGATCACCTTCAGATTGGGCAGGCTCTTCAGCACATTGGCGGGCGGCAGCCAGGCGACGGCATAGGTGATGTCCTCGATCCGGCCGGTTTCCTTCGGCCAGACGCGGACATCGAGATCGGGCGCCTGCCGGCGCATGGCGTCGGCCCACAGATTGGCGTCCCAGTTGTTGAGGAGATAGAGCAGGGCCATGATTATTGCTTGACGACATCGGCGGGCGCCGTGCGCAGATGCAGCGCCGCGGCAATGAGGGCTTTTGTATAGTCGGTTTTCGGCGCGTCGAAAATCTCCGCCGTGGCGCCATGCTCGACCGCAAGTCCGTCGCGCATGACGATGACCTCGTTGGCCAGCGCCCGCACCACCCTGAGATCGTGGCTGATGAACAGATAAGCGAGATTGTGGTCCTGCTGGATCTGGCGCAGCAGATCGACGATCTGCGCCTGGACCGACATGTCGAGCGCGCTCGTCGGCTCGTCGAGGACGACGAATCTGGGCTCCAGCGCCAAGGCGCGGGCGATCGCTATGCGCTGGCGCTGGCCGCCGGAGAATTCGTGCGGATAGCGCTCCATGGTCGAGGGATCGAGGCCGACCTCGGTCAAGGCCTTGGCGACGCGCTCGCGGCGCTGCCTGGCGGTGAAGGCTTTGTCCTGGACGATCAGGCCCTCTTCGACGATCTGCCGGACCGACAGGCGCGGTGACAGTGAGCCATAGGGGTCCTGGAACACGATCTGCATCTCCTTGCGCAGGGGACGCATGGCGCCGGCATTGAAGCCGTCGATCCTGGTTCCGGCATAGGCGATCGGACCTTGCGAGGCGATCAGCCGCAAAAGCGACAGGCCGAGCGTGGTCTTGCCCGAACCCGATTCCCCGACGATGCCGAGCGTCTGTCCAGCCCTGACCGTGACATCGACGCCGTCGACGGCCTTGATATGCCCGACGACCCGCCGGAAGAAGCCGCGCTTGATCGGGAACCACACCTTGAGCTTTTCGGCCTTGACGACGACGGGCGCGGTCTCGTCCGACCGGGGCGGCTTGCCCTTGGGCTCGGCCGCCAGCAGCATCTTGGTATAGGCATGCTGGGGATTGCTGAAGACCTTCTCGGTTTCGCCCGCTTCCACGATCTTCCCGCGCTGCATGATGCAGACCTTGTCAGCCATGTGCTGCACGATGCCGAGATCATGGGTGATGAGGAGCAGCGCCATGTTTGTTTCGGCCTGCAGATCCTTCAAGAGCTTCAGGACTTGCGCCTGCACCGTCACATCGAGCGCCGTCGTCGGCTCGTCCGCGATCAGGAGATCGGGATTGTTGGCAAGCGCCATGGCGATCATTACCCTCTGGCGCTGGCCGCCCGACAGCTGGTGCGGGAAATCCTGGAGCCGCGTTTCGGGATTGCGGATGCCGACCTTGGTCAGGAGGTCGATGATGCGCTTGCGCCGCGCCGCTCCGGACAGCCTCTGATGGATTTCGAGGATCTCACCGATCTGCCGCTCGACCGTATGCAACGGGTTGAGCGAGGTCATCGGCTCCTGGAAGATCATCGTGATGTCGTTGCCGCGCACCTTACGCAAGGTGTTCTCGTCGGCGTGCAGCAGCTCCTGGCCCTTGAAGCGGATCTCACCCGAAGGATGGGAGGCCGAAGGGTAGGGCAGGAGCTTCAGGATCGAGAGCGCCGAGACGGATTTCCCCGAACCCGATTCGCCGACCAGCGCCAAGGTTTCGCCTTGGCCGATCGAGAAGGAGACGTGATCCACCGCCAGGTTGGTGTTCTTGCCTTGCGTGAAGGCGACGGACAGATCCTTGACCGTGAGAAGCGGGGCTTCGCTCATCCGAAAGTCTTTCGCGGATCGAGGGCATCGCGCACCGCCTCGCCGATGAAGACGAGGAGCGACAGCATGATGGCGAGGACGAGGAAGCCCGTGATTCCGAGCCATGGCGCCTGAAGATTCTGCTGGCCCTGGCTCAAGAGCTCGCCCAGCGAGGGCGACCCGGGCGGCAGGCCGAAGCCCAGATAGTCGAGCCCAGCCAATGCCGTGACCGAGGCGGCGACGATGAAGGGCATGAAGGTGACGGTCGAGATGAGCGCATTGGGCAGAAGATGCTTGAACATGATCTTCGTGTTGGTCAGGCCGAGCGCCCGGGCCGCCCTGACATATTCGAGATTGCGCCCCCTGAGGAACTCGGCCCGCACGAGCCCGACCAATTGCGTCCAGGAGAACAGGACAAGGATGAAGAGCAGGAGCCAGAAAGTCGGGGTGATGAAGGCCGAAAGGATGATGAGCAGATAGAGTGTCGGGATCGACGTCCAGATGTCGATGAAGCGCTGGAACAGGAGGTCGGTCCAGCCGCCGAGATAGCCCTGCACGGCGCCTGCGGCGACGCCGATGACGGAGGACAGCACAGCCAGGATCAGGCCGAAGAACACCGATATGCGGAAGCCGTAGATGAGCCGCGCCACCACATCGCGCCCCTGGTCGTCAGTGCCCAGCCAGTTCAGATTGCCGGCGATGCAATTGGGGTCCTCCGTCTTCAGCGGATATTTGGCGCAGGCCTCGTCCCAGCTCATGCCGAAGGCGGGTTTCGAGGGCGCCGGCGTCGGCAGCTCGTTGTTGACCGAGGCGTAGGAGTAGCGGATTGGCGGCCAGACCATCCAGCCATTGGCCTTGATCTCGTCCTGGATGAAGGGATCGCGGAAATCGGTCAGGGCGAGGAAGCCACCGAATTTCTCCTCCGGATAGTCGTTGAGGAAGGGGAAGAGGAGCTCGCCCTTGTAGGAGGCGACGATGGGACGATCATTGGCGATGACGGGCGCGAAGACGCTGATCACGAACAGGACAAAGAAGATCCAGAACGACCAAAAACCGCGCTTGTTCACCCGAAACAGGTGCCAGCGCCGTTCATTCAGTCCGGAGAGCTTGATGAGAGCCATGAATTAGAGGTCTCGGGACTCGAAATCGATCCGGGGATCGACGAATGTGTAGATGAGATCGCTGATCAGCGCCACGAAAAGTCCGACCAGCCCGGCGATATATACATTGGCGAAAAACACCGGGTAGTCGCGGTTGAGGGCGGCGGTATAGGTGAGGAGGCCCAGGCCGTCGAGAGAGAAGATATTCTCGATGAGGAGCGAACCGGTGAAGAAAGCACCGAGAAAGGCGCCCGGAAATCCCGCGATGACGAGCAGCATCGCATTACGGAAGACATGACCGTAGAGCACGCGCCGCTCGGTCAGCCCCTTGGCCCGGGCGGTGATGACATATTGCTTGCGGATCTCATCGAGGAAGGAGTTCTTGGTGAGGAGTGTCGTGGTCGCGAAGCCGCCGATCCCCATGGCGATCAAAGGCAGCACCAGATGCCAGGCATAGTCCATCATTTTGCCGAAGAAAGAGAGATCCGCGAAATTATCGGAAGTCAGGCCGCGCAGCGGGAAAACGGAGAAGTAGCTGCCGCCGGCAAACAGCACGATCAGAAGGATGGCGAGGATGAACCCCGGTATGGCGTATCCGACAATGATGACCGTCGAGGTCCAGATGTCGAAATGAGTGCCGTCCTTGACCGCCTTGCGGATGCCCAAGGGAATGGAAACGAAGTTGGTGATCAGGAGCAGCCAAAGCCCAAGCGAGATCGATACCGGCATCTTCTCGATCATCAGGTCGAGAACGGGCTTGTCGCGGAAATAGCTGTCGCCGAAATTGAAGGTGAGATAGTTCTTCATCATCAGCAGGAAGCGTTCGACCGGCGGCTTGTCGAAACCGAACTGGACTTCGAGCTTCTTGATGAATTCGGGATCTAGGCCCTGGGCGCCGCGATATTTGACGGCCAGCGAATTGCTGCCAAAGGCGCCGGGATCCGCCCCACGCCCGGCATCGCCGCCCTGGCCGCCGCCGATCCTCGCCGTCGCATCGACGGCGGTGCCCTGGATCTTCGAGATGATGCGCTCGATCGGCCCGCCCGGCACGAACTGGACGATGGCAAAGGTCAGTATCATCATGCCGAGCAGCGTCGGAATCATGAGAAGCAGACGTTTTGCGATATAAGCGCCCATATATGTGCCGTCCTAGTTGCCGCGCTTCAGGGTCTTCGCCTTCTCGGCGTTGGTCCACCAAGTGTCCAGGATGCCTGTGTCATCCAGGGAGCCTGAGTCATAATCGGGTTGAATTTTGGGCCTTTCGAAGATGTCCCAGCGCACGATCCAGTGGCTGGCCTTGTACCAATTCGGCACCCATATGTGCTCGGCCCTGAGCACCCGGTCGAGAGCCCGGCCGGTGAACAGAAGCTCCTCGCGCGACTTGGCGGCGATCATCTTTTCGATCAGCGCATCGATGACGGGGAGCGCGATGCCGGAGAGATTGAAGCTGCCGGTTGCCTTGGCCGATTGCGAGCCGAGCAGGCCTCTGAGCCCGACACCGGGCGTCGCGTCACCCGAAATCCGGGCGATCTCGGTGTCGAAATCGAATTCTTTCACCCGTTGCTCATGTTGAGCGGGGTCTATGTTGCGCATAACGGCGTCGATGCCGAGCAGCCGCAGATTCTTCACATAGGGAGCGAGGATCCTCTCGCTGGTCGGATCGTCGATCAGGAATTCCATGGTGAATTTCTCGCCCTTGGCGTTCACCAGTTGCGTGCCCTGGCGCTTCCAGCCGGCTTCGGCGAGAAGCTGGGCTGCCTGCCGCAGGAGCTTGCGGTCCTGGCCCGATCCATCCGAGACCGGTGGGACATAGACCTCATCGAAGACTTCCGGCCGCAGATCCTTCCGGAACGGCTCGAGGATCTTGAGCTCCTCTTCCGATGGCTTGCCCTCTGCCTTCAGCGGCGAGTTCTCGAAGAAGCTCACGGTGCGGTCATAGGAGCGATAGAAGAGATTGGCATTGGTCCACTCGAAGTCGAAGGCAAGGTCGAGCGCCTTGCGCACCCTTATGTCCTGGAATTTCTCGCGCCTCAGATTGATATAGAGCCCTTGCGCGCTCGAGGGCGACTTGTCCGGCAGCACCTCCTTGATCAGACGGCCTTCGGCTACCGATTTGATGTTGTAGGCGGTGGCCCAGTCACGCGAGGTGAATTCCTCGTGCAGATCGAGAATTCCGGATTTCAAGGCCTCGACGGCGGCGGTGCGATCCTTGAAATACTCCATCCGAATCTCGTCGAAATTCCAGCGGCCCTTGTTGACGGGAAGATCGGCAGCCCAGTAGTCGGCACGCCTCAGATAGGAGACATATTGGCCTTCCCTGAAACGACCGATCTTATACGGCCCCGAGCCCAAGGGCGGCGTTAATGTCGACTTGGTGAAATCATGTGTGGCGTAGTAGGCCTTGGACAGGATGGGCAGATCCGCCGCGACGGTCAGTGGCAGGTCCCGCGTATTCTCTCCCTTGAAAGTGTAGCGCACTTCATAGGGCGAAAGCACTTCACATTTCTCCACATCGCGGATGAGAACGCGCAGGCGTTCGTGCCCTTCGGTCGAGATGAGGCGAAAGCTGTCGCACACATCGTCGCCCGTGAGTTTGCTGCCGTCGGAGAAGCGAGCTTCCTCGCGCAATTGGAAGGTGACGCTCTTCTTGTCTGGGGCCAGATCGGCGCTCTTGGCGACCAGCCCATAGACGGCGTCCGGTTCGTCATTGGCGCGTACCATCAGAGTGTCAAACATCAACTGATAATTCTGCGCCGGATTGCCTCTGAGAATATAGCCGTTGAAGCTGTCAAAGGCGTCGATCGCCAGGATCCCGCGGCTCGCTAGTCGCCCGCCCTTCGGCGCGTCTGGATTCACATAGTCGAAATGCTTGAAATCGGGCGGATATTTGAGATCGCCGAAGGCCGAGAGACCATGCCGCGGCTCGGCCGAAGCTGTGGAGATGAGAAAGACGAGCGCCAGGCTGGCGGGCAGCACGTATCTCATTTATTGGCCGCCGTCTTCTTGGCTTTTTCCTCATCCCACCACCAGAGCATCGGGAAGCCGAGGGCATAGGGCGGGTTGGGCTCGGGATAGCCGAAGCGGTTCCAGTAGGGCAGGAATTGCTCGGCCCGGTAGAAATCGGGCACCATGTAGTAATTCCACAGGAGAACACGGTCGAGCGCCTTGGTGGCGGCGATGAGCTCGTCGCGGTTGGTGGCGAAGATGATGAGATCGATGATCTTGTCGACCACCGGATTCTTGATGCCGATCACATTGCGGCTGCCCTTCTGGTCGGCGGCCAGTGTTCCCCAATACTCGCGCTGCTCATTGCCGGGCGACAGGCTCTGCGCGAAGACGGAGGTGATCACGTCGAAATCGAAGTCACGAATGCGATTTTGATATTGCGCCGAATCGACCGTGCGGATGGTGACGGCGATGCCGAGGCGCTCGAGGCTCGGCTTGTAGGCGAGGTTCATGTCCTCGAAAGCCGGATCGTCGAGCAGGAATTCCATGGTCATCCGCTCGCCGGTCGCATCATTGGTAAGCGCCCCGTTCTTGATCGACCACCCCGCTTCCTTGAGAAGCTCCACCGCTTTGCGCAAATTGGCGCGAATATTCTGGGGCGTGCCGTTGACGGGGTTGACGTATTCGGTCGTGAACACTTCCCCCGGGAGCTGGTCCTTGAACAGGCTGAGGATCTCGAGCTCGCGGCCCTGCGGCAGGCCGGTGGCGGCGAGCTCGGAATTCTGGAAGTAGCTCTGGGTGCGCTTGTTGTAGTCGCCGAAGGAGAGCACGCGCATGCGGCCTTCGAAGTCATAGGCGAGATTGAAGGCGTGGCGTACCCTGGGATCGGCGAACTTGGCCCGTCTCGTATTGAAGACGAAGCCCTGCATCTGCTCGGCATCCTTGGTCGTGAAGATCTTCTTGATGACATTGCCCTTCTTCACCGCGGGAAAATCATACTGGGTTTCCCATTCCTTGGTGCCGGTGCCGAGCCTGACATCGAGCTGGTCGCCCTTGAAGGCTTGGAAAATAATGTTGCGGTCGCGGAAATAAATGAGCTCGATCTCGTCGAAATTGTCCTGGCCGACATTGACCGGCAGCTTCTCGCCCCAATAGTCCTTGACCCGTTCGAAGATGATCGATTGTCCGGCCTTGAAGCTCTTGATGCGATAGGGGCCGGAGCCGAGCGGCGGCTCGAGCGTCGTCTCGGCGATATTCCGCTTCTTGCCGGAAGCATTCGTGCCCTCCCAATAATGTTTTGGGATCACCATGGCCTGTCCCATGATGCCGGGCAGTTCGCGATTGCCTTTGCTGTCGAAGGCGAAAGTGACCTCATTGTCGCCGGTCTTTTCGACCTTGATGACGTTCCGATAGTAAAATTGGTATTGCGGATTGTTTTCTTTCAGGAATGTGAAGCCGTAGATGACGTCTTCGACCGTGATGGGCTTACCGTCCTGCCAGCGCGCCTCGGGGCGCAGGCGAAACGCGACATAGGAATCATCCTCGGGATGATAGGTGCTCTCGGCGATAAGGCCATAGGCCGAGGCCACTTCATCGAAGCTCTGAGCGGTCAGGGTCTCGAACACGGTCCCGGCATAAGCGGCGGGGTCGCCCTTGATGATGAAAGGGTTGAAGGTGTCGAAGGATCCGACAGTGCCGAGCCTCAGTCTGCCGCCTTTCGGGGCGTTCGGATTCACATAGTCGAAATGCTTGAAGTCGGGCGGGTATTTGAGTTCGCCATAGATGTTATTACCGTGACTGAACACCCGGTCATCAGCCTTTGCCCGTTCGACGGAGAGCACCTTGATGCAGGAAAGCGATCCGAGCCCCAGGAGAGAGACGGTTTTGATGAGGCTGCGGCGGGTAAGGATCATCGCTCAGGGCTCTCCTTTGATTTACTTGACCCAAAGATACGCATTCCAAGCCGGAATGCAAAACATCGGAGCGTGCGCCGGTCGGTTAAATCTTTGTGAGATTTGCGGTTTTCTGCAGACTCAGACGCAAACGCAAAGGACCGGCTTTTGTGCCGGCCCTTTTGAATAAGTCAATGGATTCAGCCAATTATGGTGCCGGCAAAGGCTTCGGACTGTCCGACAGGGTGCGCAGATAGGCGAGAAGGTCGGCACGCGCCTGGTCGCGCTTGATCCCGCCGAAAGTCATCTTGGTCTTGGGCACGAATCCTTTCGGATTGGTGATGAACGTGTTGAGATTCTCAAAAGTCCATTTGTCGCCGGAATGCGATTTCATGTCGTCGGAATAGGCGAAGCCCTCATGCGAGGCGATCGGGCGGTCGACCACGTCCCACAGATCGGGGCCCGTCTTGTTGGCGCCGCCCTTTTCGAAGACATGGCAGGCAAGGCAGGCCTTGGCCTGGGCCTGGCCCTTGGCGGGATCGGCCTTGGCGAGGAGGGTGCCCAGCGATTCCTTGGCCGTTTCGCCACCGCCGGCGGCCTCGCCGGTGGCCGCCTCGGCGACTTCGATGATAAAACCCGGTTTTTCAGGGGTTTCGGCGTGATAAATGATGTTCTTGAGCTCGCCGAGCCCGAACACCACAAGCGCCGTCCCGAGAAATGCGCCGGCGAATTTATTGAATACGAAACTATCCATATTTGGTAGGCCGGATGACCGGTTCCCTCAATTTTCTCTGCGTGGCCCGCGGAAACTAATTGTTTCTCGAATGGCCCGCAATACGATAAAGGTCGCCTGTCAATTTGCCGCGCCCTCTCTTAACCCCATGATCGAGCACCAGAATACCATCGTCGTTATCCCCGCCCGGATGGCCTCGACCAGGCTTCCCGGCAAGCCGCTCGCCGACATCCACGGCCTTCCCATGATCGTGCATGTGTGGAAGCGCGCGGTCGAGGCCAATGTCGGTCAGGTCCTCGTCGCTTGCGCTGAAATGGAGATCGCGCGGGCGATCAAGGCGCATGGCGGCGATGCCATCGTCACCGAGCCCGGCCTCGCTTCGGGTTCGGATCGCGTCTGGGCGGCACTTTCCTTGCGCGATCCCGAACGGCGCTTCCGCTTCATCGTTAATCTGCAGGGCGACCTCCCGACGGTCGAGCCGCTCGACGTGCAGCGCTGCCTGGGTGGGCTCGTCAATGAGGGCGTCGACATCTCGACCATTGCCGCGCCCATTACCGATGATGCCGATGTCGCCAATCCCAATATCGTCAAGGCGATCGCGCCCTTGAGCGATGAGCGCGAGGTCGCTTTCGCGCGCGATTTCCAGCGCCGGCCCGCCGCCGATCTCGGGCCCCGTTTCTGGCATCACATCGGCATCTACGCCTTCCGCCGCGAGGCGCTCGAGCGTTTCGTGAAGCTCCCGGTGAGCGAGCGCGAGAGCGAGCGCCGTCTCGAGCAGATGCGCGCCCTCGACAACGGCATGACGATCGCGGTGGTGCGCGTTGACTCGGTGCCTCTGGGTGTCGATACTCCGGCCGATCTCGAGGCGGCGCGCCAGATGCTGAAGGCGAGCCGCTTTTGATTTGAGGGGACAATTCTAGAATGACAGCGAAAATCGCCTATCAGGGCGAGCCCGGCGCCAATTCGCATATTGCCTGCCGCGAAGCCTATCCCGGCCACGAGCCCACGGCCATGGGCACGTTCGAAGACGCCTTTGCCGCGGTCAAGGAGCGCGAGGTCGATCTCGCCATGATCCCCATCGACAATTCGGTGGCGGGGCGCGTCGCCGATATCCATCATCTCTTGCCGGCATCGAATCTCTATATCGTCGGCGAGCATTTCCTGCGCGTTCATCACCAGCTGCTGATGGTGCCCGGTGCATCGCTTCAAGGTCTCAAGACGGTGCATAGCCATATCCATGCCTTGGGCCAGTGCCGCAAGGCGATCCGCGAGATGAAGCTCAAGCCCGTTGTCGCCGCCGATACGGCGGGTGCTGCACGCGAGCTCGCCGAGGTCAAGGACAAGACGCGGGCGGCGATCGCCACGAGGCTCGCGGGCGAAATCTATGGCCTCGATATCCTCAAGGAGAATATCGAGGACGAGGAGCACAACACCACGCGCTTCATCGTGCTCTCGGCCGACCCGCATGATGCCGAGCCCGAGGACGCGCCGGTCGTCACCAGCTTCGTCTTCCGGGTGCGCAACGTCCCGGCGGCGCTCTACAAGGCGATGGGCGGCTTCGCCACCAATGGCGTCAATATGACGAAGCTCGAATCCTACCAGCTGGAAGGGCAGTTCGCCGCGACGCAGTTCTATGCCGATGTCGAAGGTCATCCTTCCGAGCGCAATGTCAGGCTGGCGCTCGAGGAGCTCGAATTCTTCACCTCGCATCTGCGCGTGCTCGGCGTCTACAAGGCGAGCCCCTATCGCGCCGAGATCGCCCGGCGCATGGCGGGGTTCACGGCCAAGTAACCGCGGTTTCCAGGATCTTGTGGGCGATGGCCATCGGCGGCGGCACGCCGAGGCCCTGCGGGTGGCGCTCGTCGAACATCAGGCGGACCTCGGCGCGGCTGAACCAGCGCGCATCTTCGAGCTCGGTCTTGTCGATGACGATGTCCTGGTTGAGCGCTTCGCCGATGAGCCCGATCATCAGGCTCGAAGGGTAGGGCCAGGGCTGGCTCGCCACATAGGTTATGGGGCCGACGCGAATACCGGATTCCTCCAGCACCTCCCGGCGCGCGGCTTCCTCGATCGTTTCGCCGGGCTCGATGAAGCCGGCGAGCGCCGAATAGCGGCCGGGGGCCCAGCTGGCCTGGCGGCCGAGCAGGAAATTATCGCCCGAGCGCACCACGATGATGGCGACGGGATCGGTGCGCGGAAAGTGATCGGCGGTGCAATGGGGGCAGTGGCGGCGATAGCCGCCATCCTTCATCTCGGTCTCATGTCCGCAATTGGCGCAGAAACGGTGACGTTGATGCCAGTGCAGCAGCGAGCGCGCCTGGGCGAGGGTCGCCAGATCTTGCGCCGCGAGCTGGCCTTCGATGGCAAGGCTTCTGAGGTCCCGCGCGTCCTCCAACGGCAGAGCCGCCTCGCCGGCAAAGATGACGTTGCCCTCAACGTCGAGGCCGAGGAAGACGGCTTCGGCATCGACCGCTTCCTCGAAATGGAGCTGGTTGGCGATGATGCGGGCCTTGTCGCCATTGAGGCGCAGCAATCGCGCCTTGGGGTCGGCACGCCGCGCCGCGATCCAATTTGCATCATGACGAAAAGCGGCGGCCCGATCGAGCGAGCCGCCGCTGAAGCCCAGAATGCGGGAAGGTTCTATCGCTCCCGCATCATTCGGCATTGGCCGCACGCCGAGGCGCGCTTTCTGCCGCTTCGCGTTCCTTCAGCATGCCATCGACGACCGTGATCGTCTTTTCGAGATCGCTGATCGCGTCCTCGAGCTCGAGCCGCTGCTTGCGCAGGGCCTCGAGGCGTTCACGGAATTTTGTCGACGATACCCTGAGCTGGGTGAGCTGTCCGTCCCGCAGATTGTAGAGATCGAGCATTTCCTTGATCTCTTCCAGCGAGAAGCCGACCTTCTTGCCGCGCAGGATAAGCTGCAACCGCGCACGGTCGCGATAGCTGAACAGCCGGGTCCAGCCGCGCCGATCAGGGTGGAGCAAGCCCTTTTGTTCGTAAAACCGTAACGTTCGGGGCGTTACATCGAATTCTCGGCAAAGTTCCGTTATGGAATAGGTTCGATCCCGATTCGACCGGTCAGCAACCGTCGATTGAGCCATTTTTGCTCTCCGTTCGTTTTTTATGCCCTCAGGGGCGATTGCCGTCGCGTCCTACTATATAGGACGATCGCAGCGATTCATAACCCCTAGCCTGCTTAAATTATGGACAGATGGCAAAGCTGCCATTGGGGTATCGCATGGCTAACGGTCAAAAAGGGCGAAGGAATGGCGGCCCCTTAACGGAATTTTTACCCAAAACGTTAACCTTTAGGGCGAATTAGAGGTCGCCATCCGCATCAGGGTCGCGAGGGGCCTGGAAGGTTAGAGCGGGTATGAAGCCGGGTATTCCGTGGAGCGTAAAGGGCATCGACAGCGAGGCCCGCGAGGCTGCCAAGCATGCCGCGCGACGCTCAGGCATGACCTTGGGCGAATGGCTGAACACGGTCATCCGCGAGCAGGCCGACGAGGTCGAGCCGCCGAAGAAGCCCCGAGCCCCTAATGCCATGCTCGACATCCAGAGCAAGCTCGATCATCTGTCCGAGCAGCTCACCCGCATGGCAAGGCGCGACCAGGATACGACGGCCGGGCGCCATTACGAGAAGAGCCGTCCTGCCCCGGAGCAATCGCTCGGCGATATCCTGGCCCGGGTCGAAGCCTCCGAACGCCAGGCGGCGGAGAATTTCGCCCAGTTCGGCGAGCGCATCGAAACGCTCGGCGACAAGTTCACCAAGGGCGTCGAGGGCTTTCCCCGCAATCCTGAAGATGTTCCGGGCTACCGCTCGCTCGAGACCGCGGTGCGCAACATCGTCGATCATATCGAGGTGAGCGAGCGCAAGACGCGCGACACGCTGAAGTCGGTGCAGGATCGCCTGAACGATGTCGCCTATGCGGCGAGCGCGCCTATCGACAGTGATCGGCTCCTGTCCAATGCGCCGCTCATCGCCCGCATCGAGAGCCGCATCGCCGATCTCGCCGGCCGCATGACCGACAAGGAGGAGGGGATCAAGGAGGATCTCCGCAAGCTCGTCCAGGGCGAATTCGGCAAGCTCATGACGCGCATCGATTCGGTGAAGCAGGCCTCGGAAGCTTCGGCACAGCGCGCCCAGGCCCAGGCGGTGCAGCAGGCCCAGAAGGATCTGCGCGATTTCGAAGACCGCATGGAGGACTTCCTCAAGGCAGCGCAAGCGCCGCATGAGCTCGGCCGCCTCAGCGCCGAGGTGGAGAGCCTTGGCCAGCGGGTCGACGACCTCAAGGCGGAAGCGGCTTCCGAGCATGATTTGCGATCGCTGCGCGTCGTGATCGAGCAGCTTTCGGCGCGCGTCGCGCAAGGGCCCGACCTGCGTCCGCTCGCCGATCTCGACCGGCGCCTGACCGAGATCACCAAATGGCTCGAGCAGGGCCGCGGCGATCATGTCGGCAATCAGATCGCCGATCTCGAGCAGCGCGTCTTCGAGCTCGACAATCGGATCGCCCAATCGATGCGCCAGGATCATGCGCCGCAGGCCCGGGCCGGCGTCGAGCGTGAATTTGCCGGCCTCTCCGACCGTCTCGCCAATACCGAGCAGCAGCTCCAGCACATCGCGACCCTCGAACAATCGATCCATCAGCTCTATCAGAGCATGGAGCAGAGCCGCGGCTGGGCGCGCGACATGGCCGAGGACGCCGCCAATCGCATGGCGAGCCGCCTCATGCAGGACTGGCCGGCCAAGGGACCGGGCATCGGGCCGTCGCCGGAGTTACAGGCGCTCGAAAATGCCCTCGAAACGGTCAGGACCAATTACGAGACAGCCGACCGGCGCAATCAGGAGACCTTGGGCGCGGTTCATGAGACGCTGGAGCAGATCGTCAACAAGCTGACCGAGCTCGAGCAGCTGCGCGGCGAACCGCAAGCTGTGGCTGAAGTCGAAGCTGAGCTCGCTGCGGATCCGAAAGTACCACCCGTTCGGGAAGACGAGCAAAGCTGGCCTGATCTGCGCAGCGAGGTCGGCCCTGATCCCTATCGGCCGCTCGATCCGCCCTCACCGCCGCCGGTTGAGCCGGTAGCGCCGGCGGTCCAGAGCGAGCTCATTGCCGCGGCGCGCCGAGCCGCGCAGGCCGCCGCTCAGCAAGCGCCGGGTCCCTCGGCCTCGGGCTTCCTCGGCCGCCAGAAGGCCGCTGCCAACCAGGCGCCGAAAGGGCGGTCACGCTTCTCCTTGCGCTTCCGTAAGAGGGAAAAACCGGTGCAAGCGGCCGGCATCGCGCTGGCCGCAGTCGAAGGCAAACAGGACCTGCGCGGCAAGCGCCGCCGGCTCATCGTGCTTGCCATCGCACTTTTGGCCGCAGTCTCGGCCTTGGCCTACAACAATTACTTCAAGAAGCCCGCCGACGCGCCGCCGCCGCAAGTGGAGGACAAGCAGCCGTCGCCGGGCAGCTCCAGCACGCTCGAGGGCGTGAGCAAGTCGATTGCTTCCTCGCTCGGCACGGTTCTCGCCAAGTCCGATGCCATTTTCGGCAGTGGCAATTACGCAAGCTCGCTTCCGGGCGGCGGCGTCAGCACCGTGTTCGGCGAGGTCGCGATCAACGACGCCGAGGCGCTGCCTTCGGGCATCGGCTCGGAGAGCTTGCGGCAAGCGGCATTGGATGGCGATCCCGCGGCGGCTTTCGTCGTGGCTTCGCGCTTCGCCGAAGGCAGGAACGTGCCCCAGGACTACAAGGCCGCGGCGCGCTGGTACGGCGTTGCGGCCGCGAAGGGCCTGGCGCCGGCGCAATATCGCCTGGGCGCGCTTCTCGAGCGCGGCACCGGCGTTACGGCCGATCCGGACAAGGCGCGCCAATGGTATGAGCGTGCGGCAGGGGCCGGCAATGTCCGCGCCATGCATAATGCGGCGGTGCTGCTCGCCAATGGCCAGAAGGTCAAGGTCGACTATGAGAGGGCGGCGCGCTGGTTCGCGGAAGCGGCGGCCCATAATCTCAAGGACAGCCAGTTCAATATCGCCCTGCTCTATGAGCGCGGCCTCGGCGTCGGCCAGAATCTGGGCGAGGCCTTGTTCTGGTACAGCCTTGCCGCCCGGCAGAACGATCACGATGCCGCGGCCAAAGCGAAGACGCTGGAAAGCACTTTGCCCCGGGGGGTGACTGCCGAGGTCAGGTCCAGGCTCGCCCAATGGACGCCCAAGCGCGATAGCGACAAGGCCAATATCGTGGCGATCACCAATCCCGAATGGCAGGACCGCCCCGTCGCGGCACCGGCGACCGACATGCCCGTGATCGGCGCGGCAACGCTGAGCTTCGACAATGGCAATCCGGTCCAGGAGGCCCAGGCGCTCCTGAGCCGGCTCGGCTTCGATGTCGGCGAGACCAACGGGACCATGGGAAGCCGGATGCGGAACTCCATTCGCCTGTTCGAATTGCAATCGGGCATGCGGATCACCGGCGAGGTGACGCCTGAGCTTCTGGCCAGATTGCGCGCCAAAGCGGGCTGAGGCCCGCCTCTCTCACCCTTTCCGCGAACGGGAAGGAGAGTGATATAAGCATGTCTCCTGCGGATTTTGCGAAAGGGGAACCAGGCTGCGCGCGCACCATGCCATCCCACGACCAGCACTTGCTGTCGGAATCCTTGCTCTGATTCCGTTCCCGCTGCTGCTGGTCCTGATGTGGATCTCACCGGCCCCGTTCCCGCGCGCCTCGTTCGGATCGGCATTCTTGTCCTATGGGGCGTTGGTTCTCGCCCTCATGGGAGGCGCGCACTGGGCATTGGCGACCGGCCCTTACGGCCGTGCCCGCATTGCCGTCGAATGGCTGATCGGCCTCGCCGCCCTCTTTGCCGCCTGGGCGTGCATCGTCCTGCCCGCGCATCTGGGCCTGTCGCTGCTGATCGCCGCCTTTCTCCTGCTGACGCTGCGCGATGCACTGACCGCCGAGGCGGCGGGGTTCCCGCTGTGGTTCGCCAGCTTGCGCAGCTATGTCGCGGCCGCGGTGATCGTGACGTCGGTCCTGGCGCTGGTGCGCATCCTCATCTGATGCGGCCTGCGGGGAAGCGATGGATGGCCTTGCCGCCGATCATCCAGACATGGAAATCGCCGTCCGGGAAGATCGCCTGGAAGGGGGCGGCGGAGACGCTTAAGCCTCCTGTAAAGCTGCCATAGGCCGGCATGACGAGGCGGCGCTCATGGCCGACGAAACATTTGCGCCGGAGCGAGCGTCCGCGCTGCGCCAGCGAGGCGGCAGGATGGAGATGGCCCGCGATCTCGATGTCCTCATGAGAGAGCGTGCCCGGGATGTGGCGCAGCGTGATCGGCCCCAGGATGATTTCATCGGCATGGTGGCCGCCGAGCGCCTTGGGCGGCGAGGGATCGTGATTGCCGGCGAGCCAGATAATGTCGATGCCGCGCGTGAGCCGGGCAAGCTCGGCGACATCGGTGGCGTCGATGCGCTGATGCGCCTCCTCATCGTGGAATGAATCGCCGAGCAGGATGAGCCGCTTCGGTCGCGCCGCGCCGAGCGAGAAGGAAAGATACTCGAGCGTCGCGCGCGTGTCATAGGGCGGCAGATGCACGCCGCGCCGGGCGAGGCTCGAAGCCTTTTCGAGATGGAGATCCGCCACGAGCAGAGCGTCGAATTCAGGAATATAAAGCGCCCCGGCAAGATCGGGCAGCAGGTCGAGGCCGCCCAGCCTTATGGATGCCGCCCTAGACAAGGCGCATGGCCTCATCGATGAGTTCGTCTTCGGCTTCGGCGAGAAGAGCGTCATCCGCCTCGCCGTAAACGGATTCTTTGCCGATCTCAAGCATCACCGGCACGGCGAGCGGCGACACCGTGTCGAGAGCGCGGTGGACGATCTGGCCGCGGATGCGCCGGAGCAGCGCGCCCAGCCGGTGCACGTCGATGAGCCCGTCGGCTGCGTCATCCCAGGCCGCCCGGAGCAGGATGTGCTGCGGCTCATGCCGTCTCAGCACGTCATAGACGAGATCGGAATTGACCGTCGTCTGCCTCGCCGTCTTCTCCTTGCCGGGCCAGCGCCGCTCGATGAGCCCGGCGATGATCGCCGCATTGCGGAAGGTGCGCTTCATCAGGTTGGATTCGGCGAGCCAGGCATCGAGATCATCGCCCAGCATGTCCTCGCCGAAGAGCTGGCCGAGATCGAGGCGCTTGGAGGCGATCATCAGCGACAGGTCGCGCAAGGTCCACACGACGAGGGCGTATTCGGAGGCGACGAAGCCCATGGGCTGGGCGCCTATTCGCTCGAGCCGGCGGGTGAGCAGCATGCCCAGCGTCTGATGCGCGAGCCGACCCTCGAAGGGATAGCACACCATGTAATGGCGCTGTGCCCGGGGGAAGGTTTCGATGAGCATTTGCCTGGGCGAAGGGATGACCGACTTCCAGCGCTGGACCGAAAGCCAGTCGCGCACTTGGGCAGGCAGTGCCGGCCAGGTCTTGGGATCGGCCAGCATCTCGCGCACGCGCTCGGCGAGATAGGTCGAGAGCGGAAACTTGCCGCCTTCGTAAGAGGGGATGGCGGCGTCGCTCGCCGCCGATCGCGAGGCAAGCGCGCCGAATTCATCGAGACCTTCGAAGCGCAGGATCTCGCCGCCGAAGGTGAAAGTGTCGCCGATGCTGAGCTGGCTCAGGAACCATTCCTCCATCTCGCCCAGCACCCGCCCGCCGGTGACGAGCCGCTTGCCCAGTTTTTTGCGCACATAAGCAAGCCTGACTTTCAGCATCTCGGCTTCGACGATGGTGCCCATATTGAGCCGGTACTGCTGGGCGAGGCGCGGATGGGCGAGGCGCAATTCCCCCTCGCCCCAAGGCTTAAGCTTGGCATAGCGCTCGTAGGCCTTGAGCGCATAGCCGCCATTGGTCACGAATTCGACCGCTCGGTCGAAATCCGCGCGCGTCAAGTTGCGATAGGTCCAGGCGGACTTGACCTCGGCATAGAGCTGGTCGGGATGGAACGGTGCGGCGCAGGCGCGGCACAATATGTGCTGGGCGAGGACGTCGAGCTTGAGCACGCTCGGATATTCCGTATCCTGGGCGCCCGCGGCGGCAGCATGGCGTGCGGCCTCGCATTCCAGCACCTCGAAGCGGTTGGAGGGCACGAGCAGAGCTTGCGAGGGCTCGTCGAGCCGGTGGTTGGAGCGGCCGATGCGCTGCAGGAGCCGGCTCGATCCTTTCGGCGCACCGACATGGATGACGAGGTCGACATCGCCCCAGTCGATGCCGAGATCGAGCGTCGAGGTGCAGACGACGGCGCGCAATTTGCCGGCCGCCATCGCCGCTTCGACCTTGCGTCTTTGCGCCACGTCGAGCGAGCCGTGATGCAATGCGATCGGCAGATGATCCTCATTGGCCGTCCACAGGCCCTGGAAGGTCATTTCCGCTTGCGAGCGCGTATTGACGAAAATGAGCGTCATGCGCGCCGCCTTGATGGCGGCATAGACTTCGGGGAACGCATAGCGCGACGTATGGCCCGCCCACGGCACGCGCTCGGCCGATTTGAGGATGCGGATATGGGGTGCGGCGCCGGCCGCGCCCAGCACTAGCTCGGCCAGGTTCTTCTGGCTGCCTTGCGGGGTAAGCCAGGCCCTGAGCGCATCCGGATCGGCGACCGTGGCGGAAAGACCGATGCGGCGCGCCTTAGGCGCCAGTGTCTGCACCCGCGACAGAGCCAGCGACAGCAGCACGCCGCGCTTGGAGGTAACGATCGAATGAAGCTCGTCGAGCACGATGGCGCGGAGATCCTGCAGCAGATGCGCCACACCGGGATCGGCGACGAGGAGGGAGACCTGCTCGGGCGTGGTGATCAGAATATCGGGCGGCTTCTCGCGCTGGCGCTTGCGCCGCGAATGCGGCGTGTCGCCGGTGCGCGTCTCGATGCGGATCGGCAAGCCCATCTCGCTGACCGGTGCCTCGAGGTTGCGCGCGATGTCGACGGCGAGCGCCTTGAGCGGCGACACATAGAGCGTGTGGATGCCTCGCCGCTCGCCATTGTGGGTCAGCTCGACGAGGCTCGGCAGGAAGCCGGCGAGCGTCTTGCCGCCGCCGGTCGGCGAAATGAGAAGCACGTCGAGCCCGGCTTGCGCCTTGTCCAGCACCTGAAGCTGATGCGGACGCGGGCTCCAGCCGCGCGCCCGGAACCAGTCGGTGAAGACTGCGGGCAATCTTGTCGGACGATCATCCATGCGCTGGAGCATAGCCGGATTGGGTCTCGCGATGCCAATCGTGAAAGCCGCCGCTGCCAGAATCTGTCAGCAGCGTGGAGGGTCCAAATCCAACAGGAAAAACGCGAATTTCCTCCGCTTCGGAATCGTTCTAATCTGGCTTCATGCAATCCCCACAATCGACACCGGTGACGCATAAGGGCGTGCTTGCGATCGCTGTGCCCATCATGCTCTCCAATGTCACAGAGCCCATGATCGGCGTGGTCAACACGGCGGTGATCGGCCAGCTTCCCGGCGCCTATTACATCGGCGCCATCACCGTCGGCAGCCTGATCTTCAATTTCATCTATTGGGGCTTCGGGTTCCTGAGGCTCGGGACCGGCGGGCTCTCGGCCCAGGCGACCGGCCGGGCCGACGCTGAGGAACTTGTCGCCGTGCTCATGCGCGCCCTCATCATTGCCGGGCTCCTGGGCGTGGCGATCATCCTCCTTTCACCACTGATCGGCCGGCTCGCTTTCGGCCTTCTCGAAGGCTCGGCCGAGGTCGAGAGCCACGCCGCGACCTATTTCTATATTCGCGTCTTCTCCGCGCCCTTCGCGCTGACGAGCTTCTGCCTGCTCGGCTGGTTCGTCGGCCAGGGCCGCGCCCGCACGGCTTTCATCATCCAGCTCTATCTCAACCTCACCAACATGGCCCTGAGCCTGCTGTTCGTGCTGGGCCTCGGCATGACGTCGGACGGCGTGGCCTTGGCCGCCCTCATCGCCGAGGTCACGGCAGCGCTTTTGGGCCTCGTCATCGCTTACCGGCGATTGCGCGAGATGGGTGCCCGCTTCGAGCGCTATCGCGTGTTCGACCGGGCCAAGCTCATTCGCACCTTGGCTATCAATCGCGACATCATGATCAGGACGGTCTGCCTGGTGCTGGTCTTCTCCTGGTTCACGGCGCGCGGCGCCAAGGCGAGCGATGTCATCGTTTCCGCCAATGCCGTCCTGATGCATTTCTTCGACGTTGCCGCCTTCCTGATCGACGGCTTCGCTTTCGCCACCGAAGCGCTAGTCGGCCAGGCGGTCGGCGCGCATGATCGCCGGCGCTTTACGGCGGCGGTGCGGCTCACCTCGATCTGGGCGCTGGTCGTCGGTTTCCTGACCTTCGCCGTCATCTGGCTGGGTGGCCCTTGGTTCATCGATATGATGACGGTCAATGCCGAGGTGCGCGAGACGGCGCGCCATTATCTGTTGTGGTCGGCGCTGGCGCCGCTCATTGGTGTCGCCTGCTTCCAATATGACGGCATCTTCACCGGCGCCACCCAGACCGCCGACATGCGCAACATGATGCTGGTCTCGATGGTCGTGTTCTTCCTCGCCTGGTGGCCGCTGGAGCAGGCCTATGGCAATCACGGCCTGTGGGCCTCGATGATCGTCTTCTTCGCCGCGCGCGGCATATTCTTCGCGCTGCGCATGCCGGCCCTGCGAAGAGCGGCCTTCAGTCAGAGATAGATCAAGCGCGTCCAGTGAGGACGAGAATCAGCAGGATGATGAAGATCAGGCCGATGCCGCCGCTCGGATAATAGCCCCAGCCGCGGCTATAGCCCCAATTCGGCAGGGCGCCGATCAGGAGCAGGATTAGGATGATCAACAGGATGGTGGTCATTTGAACCTCGTGTTGAGGGAAATGTTCCTGTGACAACGCGAGGGATGGCTTCAGGGTTCCCGTCTATTCCGTCTGGTAGCGGGCGATGGCGCTGCGCTCGAGGGCCGCGGTGACGAGCTTGTCGAGGCCCAGATGGTCGCGCAGCATGGCGAGGAAGCGCAATTCCTCCTTGCCGACGGCGAGATCGGAAGCGGCGATCTCGACGGCGAGCGCGTAAGCGGTCTCGCGCAATTTGGGCGAGAGCGCTTCGGCGGCGAGGCCGAAAACCGCCTCGAGCCCTTCCTTGTCCTGCAGGATCTCGCCGCATTCCTGCGCGACATGGGTGAGCTTGTCGGCATCGAATGACCGGAAGATCGGCAACTGCTTGACGATGCGGCCGATGGCCTTGAGCTCGCGATCGCCGAGATGCCCTTCGACGGCGGCGATGGTGACCATGACATAGATCAAGGCGTGATGGGTGCTAACGGTCTTACCCACGGAAAGCTCCATTCTTTGAATGCCCGACTGGCTAGCGGGAGAGGGAGGTTTTGTCCAGCGCCGGGATGACGGGCTACCCCCACCATTCGCCGCGCATCACCATGCCATGGGGCGCTATGCGCTTCTCGCCCTCGAGGTGCTCGCCCGTCACGTCGACATAGTCGAAGCGGCCTTCATCGATGCGGATGAGTGTCGCATCGCCGAGCGAGCCGACTTTGAGCGTGCCGAGATCGTGCCGCTTGATGGCGCGGGCCGGCGTTTCCGTCGAAGCGCGGATGACGTCGGTGAGGCCCATGCCGAGGCACAGGAATTTCGACATGGTGGTGACGAGATCATGCGCGGGGCCATTGATGCACAGAGCGTGGACATCGGAAGAAATTGTGTCGGGCTCGAAACCGTTGGCCAGCATGGCGCGCGCCGTCTTGAAGGCGAAGGAGCCCATGCCATGGCCGATGTCGAAGAGGACGCCGCGCTTGCGCGCGGCGAGCACCGCGGGCTTGATCGTGCCCTGCACCGTTACCGGCGCATTGGGGAAGGGCCGGAAGGCGTGCGTCAGCACGTCGCCGGGTCGGAGCTTGGCAAGCACGTCTTCGTAAGTGGGGGGCGGCTCGTCGATATGCGCCATGAGCGGGATGCCCGCTTCGTCGGCCGCCTGCAGGGCGACATCCAAGGGCGCGATGCCCTGATCGCCCGAGGCGTGGCGGCCGACCCTGACCTTGATGCCGACAATATGATCGGGAAATTCTGCCGCGACCCTGACCGCGCCGCGCGGGTCCATGAGCCGCATGTCCTCGCTTTCGCCGACATGCACGTCTGTCGAGAAGCCGTAGATGCCGGCATGCGACACATGCAGATAGGCATAGATGCGCGAGCGCGCGGGCTCGATCACGTGCTTGGCGAAGCCCGGGAAATTGCCGGGGCCGGCCGAGCCCGTGTCGACCGACGTGGTGACGCCGCTCTTCTTCGCATAGAGGTCGGGATCGACGCCGAGCGAGGTTCCGCCCCAATAGACATGGGTATGGAGATCGATGAGGCCGGGAGTCACGATGAAGCCCGACGCGTCCTGGATTTTCGTTCCGGCGTCGCGCTTGAGGTTCTGCCCGACGGCCGACACCTTGCCTTGCGCGAAGGCGATATCGGTGACGGCATCGAGGGACTGCGACGGGTCGATGACGCGGCCGCCGGTGAGGATGAGGTCGTGAGTCATGATGTTCTTGCGTTACGAGGTCTGCGGGGTGGGGCGGCGAGCGGAAGCTCGTCGAAGAGGGAAGGCGCATTGTCGGTCTTTGCGCGCTCGATGGCAAGCATGCGGAATTTGGTCTCGACGCCGCCCGTTGCCGAGAAGCCGCCGGTCTTGCCGCCCGCCGCCAGAACGCGATGGCAGGGCACGATGATCGGGAAGGGGTTGCGCCCGAGCGCCTGGCCGACCTCGCGCGCAAGGAGCGGATCGCCGAGCTCCTTGGCGATATCGCCATAGGTGCGGGTAGCACCGGGCAGGATGCGCCGCGCTATATCATAGACGCGCTTGTTGAAGGACGGCACCTCGCCGTCGTCGAGAACGATGTCCTGGAGGTCGTCGGGCTCGCCCCGGAGCAGGGTCTGGATGCGTTCGATGGCCCGGGCGACCGCGGGCGATGGCGGCACCTCATCAGCTTCCGGGAAGCGCGCCTTGAACCGCGCGCGCAAGCGCGTCTCCTGTGCTTCCGGCAGGCTCACGCTGGTGATGCCTTCATCGCTCCAGGCAATGCCGCAGGCGCCGATCGGGGTGGTGAAGAAACAGTAGGACAGGGTCTTCATGCCGGCGAACCCTGCGTGAAATCGCGCACCATGTCGATCGCATCGACGAGGCCGACACGTTCGATGCGCATGCCGGGCGGGAAGGCGGTGCAGAAACGCGAGGCGAGCCTCGGATCGAGCACGACGAAGCAACCACGGTCGCCGTCGCGGCGGATGAGCCGGCCGAAGGCCTGGCGCAGGCGCAGGCGCACCGTCATGTCGGTATAGGCCTGACCGCCAAAGGCCTGGCGCCGGGCGCGCTCGAGGATCGTCGGCGTGCCCCAGGGGACGCGGTCGAGCACGATGAGCCTGAGGGAATCGCCCGGCACATCGACCCCGTCCCTGACCGCATCGGTACCGAGGAGGCAGGCGTCGCGCTCGGCCCTGAACATGTCGACCAGCGTCCCGGTATCCATCGGATCGACATGCTGGGCATAGAGGGCCAGGCCTTTCTGCGCCATCGGCCGCACCAGCTTCTTATAGACGGCGCGCAGGCGCGAAATGGCGGTAAAGAGGCCGAGGCCGCCCCCGCCCGAGGCGGCGAAGAGCTCGCGATAGGCGGCGGCGAGCTGGTCCATGTCCTCGCGATTGACGTCGTTCACCACGATGATGCGGCTCGCCTTGCGGTAGTCGAAAGGCGAGTCATAGCTCGCCCGCATTACCGGATAGGGCAGATGCACGGCCCCGGTGCGCATCTCGGCATTGGTCCAGTCCTCCGGCGCCTCGGGCGGCCGGTCCTTGAGCGTCGCCGAGGTGATGACGACGCCATCGGCTTCCTTGAGCACGGTGAGCGCCAAGGGCTCGGTCGGGTCGATCCAGTGGCTGTGGAGCCCAACATCGGCTTCGCGGCCAAAGATCTGGTCGACCGAGAACCATTCGACGAACAGGGGATTGGGTTTGTCGAGCAGCCTTTCGATCATGTCGATCCAGGAGCCGACCATGAGCTCGCCGCGCCGGCGCAAGGAGCGCGACACCGCTTCGATCCGCCCGCGGTCATGAGTGGAGAGCTCGGCCGCTTCGTCATCGAGCTTCTTGGCCAAAGCCGCGGCGAGGTTGGCCATGGGTTTCTTGAGATCGATCAAGGCGGCGGCGAGCTCGCCCGCGGCGGGGCTGAGCCCTTCCACCAAGGGCGCGCAATCGGTCTCGAGCGTCTGGCCGGAATTCTGCTCGGCGCGCGCCAGTACCTGCTGGCGCACCAGCGAGAGGAAGACTTCCGCCGCCCCTTCGGGGGTGCCCGCCTGGATACGCCGGGTCCAGCCGGGGCCCGGCAGCGCATAAGCGGCATTGAGCACCGCATTCATGTGCTTCTCGGCGAGCTCGTCATCGGCGACGAGATCGCCGACCCGGTCCCTGAGCCCGCGGCCGCGCCGGCCGGCCGACTCAGGTCCTCTGAGCCAGCGGCGGAGCTCGGCGGTTTCGAGCGCCGTCAGATGGCCGGAAAAGGCGCTGTCGGCGGCATCGAAGAGATGATGGCCTTCATCGAAGACGATGCGGCGCAGATCCTGCGGGGCTGAGGATTCCTCCTTGGTGGTCGTAAAGCCCAACGCCTGATCGACGGCGGCCTTGCGCAGCACGAGCGCATGATTGGCGATGACGAGATCGGCCTTGCGGCCCTGCACCATGGCACGCTCGATGAAGCATTTGCGGTAGTGCGGGCAGGCCGAATAGATGCATTCGCCGCGCCGGTCGGTGAGCCCGAGGGAAGCGGGCGATATGGCGCGCGTCTCGCCGTCGAAGGCGACATCGTTGAAAAGCGGCAACAGCCAGGAAGGGAAGTCGCCCCCTACCATGTCGCCGTCGCGGCTGGCCCTCGCCCAGCGCGCGATGAGGCCGGCGAGCAGCGCCGAGCGCGTATTGGCGGAGCCCATCCTGGCGAAAGCTTCCTGCAGATTGAGCAGGCAGACATAGTTCTCGCGACCTTTACGGATGACGATGCGGTCGCGGCGCTCGGCAGGATCGGCGATGATGCGCTGGGTCTCCTGGTCGATCTGGCGCTGCAGGTTCTTGGTATAGGTCGAGACCCAGACGGGTGCCGCGTTCTTGCGCGCCCATAGCCAGGAGGGCGCGAGATAGCCCAGCGTCTTGCCAAGCCCGGTGCCCGCTTCGGCGAGAAGGATGTGATTGGCGGTCTCCTCGTCACGCGGCTGGAAGGCATGAGTGGCGGTCGCCGCATAGTCCTTCTGCTCGAGCCTTGGCTCGGCATCATCGCCCAGGAGCTTGTCGAGGAAGTCCTTCGCTTCATCGGCCGTCACACCATGATGCGAGCCGGGCGGCCTGCCGCCGTCGTCTTCCCACTCATCGATGCGGTCCCACACATTGAGGCCGGTGACGAAGGTGCCGATATCGAGGCGCGGATTGGCCTTAGTGAGCTCGCCCATGACGGCGCGCGCCCAGGGCCAGTTGGCGCGGGCGAGGAAAGTCGCGATCTCGGCCGTCTCGCGGATCAAGGGATAGGCAGGGCTTGCCAGCCTGGCCAGGAGCTCCTGGGCGATGGCGCGCAGCAATTCGGTCTCCTCGCCCGAAGGGTCGAGATGGAGCGAGCGGGCCAGCCCCTTGGGTGTCGGTGTGGCGAAACGCGCCGGGCAGGTGAAGGCGAAGAGCTCGGCCACGTCGAAGTGCTTCTGCTCGCGCGCTTGGCGGATCACCGCACGCGGGGCTTCGGCGGCGAAGCCCAGGCGCTCGATGACGAAGGCCGCATGGCAGAGGAGATGCGGCTCGCGGATGAGGTGGGTCAAGGCCTCGCCCGCCTCCAGCCGCTTGCTGTGGCTAAGCCTGAGCGCAACGCCCTCCAGGACGGCGACGGGTGCCGTCAGGGCTTGCGGGAAGAGCAATGCGGAGGTGAGGGACATCGGCCGGAACATACAGTGATCAAACGAGCGCGTACAGGAATCTCTGCGCCTTGCGCTCAGCTAATCGTGATCACGCCCGCCTGGAACATGTCACCTGGTGACCGCATTGTTCCCCTCCAACGAGGAGGAAGATCATGGACCAGAAATATGTCGATCTGTTCGACCGCTACACCCATGGCCAGATGAAGCGCCGTGACTTTCTCGAAAGGCTGACCCTGCTGGCGGGTGGCACGGCTGCGGCCTCGGCCATCCTCCCGGCGCTCGAGAACAATTACGCCATGGCCGAGATGGTGGCCGAAAGCGACGCGCGCATCGCGCCCGAAACGATCACCTATGATTCAAGTGCTGGGAAAATATCGGGCTATCTGGTCAAGCCGAAAAACAATCAGAGGGCCGGCGGCGTGATCGTCATTTCCGAGAATCGCGGCCTCAATCCGCATATCAAGGATGTGACGCGACGGATCGCAACCGAGGGCTTCCTGGCGCTGGCGCCGGATTATCTGAGCATCAAGGGCGGGACGCCTAAGGACGAAGACAAGGCGCGCGAGATGATCCAGACGCTGAAGCCCGAAGAAACGGTCGCGATATCGCGTGCGAGCCTCGCCGTCTCGGCGGCGCGGCCGGATTGCACCGGCAAGGTCGGCGCGGTCGGCTTCTGCTGGGGCGGCGGACGGGTTGGAGAACTGGCGGTGAACGAGCCTGCTTTGGCTGCAGGTGTCGTCTACTATGGCTCCCAGCCCAAATCAGATCAGGTGCCTGCCATCAAGGCGCCGCTTCTCCTCAACTATGCCGGGCTGGATGAGCGCATCAATGCCGGCATTGCCGATTTCGAGAAGGCGCTCAAGGACAACGGCAAGGTCTACGAGCTCTTCATCTATGAGGGCGCCAATCACGCCTTCAACAACGACACCAATGCGGCGCGCTACAACAAGGACACGGCCGAACTGGCCTGGAGCCGTACTGTCGAGTTTCTCAGCAAGAATCTCGCCACTGCCTGAAGATTGGGCAGCACCGCACCAGGCCGATAGCACCCATCCGCATTTCTCGCTTGCCAGGTGGCCAAGCGCCTGCATGATCGCCGGCCTGCAATCGAGAGGAGAAGGATCATGGAGTTCAGGCAGCTTGGCGGCTCGGGATTCAAGGTACCGGCCCTTACCATGGGGACGGCGACTTTTGGCGGCGGCAATGAATTTTTCAAGGCCTGGGGAGCGACCGGCGTCGATGAGGCGACACGGATCGTCAGCACCTGCCTCGATGCCGGCGTCAGCATGTTCGACACCGCCGATGTCTATTCGAACGGTCTTTCGGAAGAAGTGCTGGGCAAGGCGATCAAGGGTCGCCGCGACAAGGTCCTGATCTCGACCAAGGCCACGTTCCGTTTTTCCGACGAGCCCAACGATGTCGGCTCATCGCGCTATCACCTCATCAAGCAGGTCGAGGGCAGCCTGAAGCGCCTCGGCACCGATGTGATCGATCTCTTCCAGCTGCATGGCTTCGATGCCAAGACGCCGATCGAGGAAGTGACGTCGACGCTCGACGATCTCGTGCGCCAGGGCAAGATCCGCTATCTCGGCTGCTCGAATTTCTCCGGCTGGCATCTGATGAAGTCGCTCTGTGTCCAACAGCGCTACGGCTATGCCCGCTATGTCGCGCATCAAGCCTATTACTCGCTGGTCGGGCGCGATTATGAGCTGGAGCTGATGCCGCTCGCCCTCGACCAGGGTGTCGGCTGCGTGGTGTGGTCGCCTCTGGGCTGGGGCCGCCTCACCGGCAAATTGCGTCGGGGCGCCCCCTTGCCGAAGCAGAGCCGCCTGCACAAGACCGCCGATAACGGACCCCCGGTGCCGGAAGACTATCTCTATAAGGTGGTCGATGCGCTGGACGAGGTCGCTCAGGAGACCGGCAAGACCGTTCCGCAGATCGCCCTCAACTGGCTCTTGCAGCGGCCTTCCGTCTCGACGGTGATCATCGGCGCCCGCAACGAGGAGCAGCTCAAGCAGAATCTGGGGGCGGTCGGCTGGAACCTCACCAAGGAGCAGGTGGCGAAGCTCGATGCGGCGAGCCTCACCACGCCGCCCTATCCCTATTGGCACCAATTGGACTTTGCCGAGCGCAATCCCTTCCCGGTCGACCGAGGTTGACGTCAAGGATCGTGGCTTATAGACGAAGGCCCGGCAAATCTTCAGGATTTGCCGGGCTTTCTCATTCTAACCAGCAAAGACAGGACAATGACCGACCAACACCTTCGCGCCGCCGCTCTCGCCAGCAAGGCGTGGCCTTTCGAAGAGGCCCGCAAGCTTCTGGAGCGCGTGAAGGGTAAAAAACAGCCGGTGAAGGAAGTGCTGTTCGAGACCGGTTATGGCCCCTCGGGCCTTCCCCATATCGGCACCTTCGGCGAGGTGGCGCGCACCTCCATGGTGCGCCATGCCTTCGAGACCATGTCGGACATTCCCACCCGTCTTCTGTGCTTTTCCGACGACATGGACGGCCTGCGCAAGGTGCCGGACAATATTCCGAACAAGGAAATGGTCGCCCAGCATCTCGGCCGCAAGCTCACCTCGATCCCCGATCCCTTCGGCAAATTTGAGAGCTTCGGGCATCACAACAATGCGATGCTGCGCCGGTTCCTCGATGCCTATGGCTTCAAATACGAATTCGCCAGCGCCACGGAGTACTATACATCCGGCCGCTTCGATCAGGCATTGCTGCGTGCGCTCGAATGCTATGACGAGATCATGGCGATCATGCTGCCGTCGCTGCGCGAGGAGCGCTCGCAGACCTATTCGCCCTTCCTGCCGGTGCATCCGGAATCGGGCGTCGTCATGCAGGTGCCGATCGAGAGCCGCGATGTGAAAGCAGGCACCATTGTCTGGCGCGATCCGGCCTCGGGCAAAGCCTATGAGACACCGGTCACGGGTGGACACTGCAAGCTGCAATGGAAGCCCGACTGGGCGATGCGCTGGTATGCGCTCGACGTCGATTATGAAATGTCGGGCAAGGATCTCATCGATTCCGTGAAGCTCGCGAGCCGCATCTGCAAAGTGCTGGGCTCGAACCCGCCCGACGGCTTCAATTACGAGCTCTTCCTCGATGAAAAGGGCCAGAAGATCTCGAAGTCCAAGGGCAACGGCCTCACCATCGATGAATGGCTGACCTATGCCGATCCGCAAAGTCTGCAGCTCTTCATGTATTTGAAGCCGCGTGAGGCGAAGAAGCTCTATTTCGACGTGATCCCGCGCGCCGTCGATGATTATCAGGCTTTCCTCGACGCCTATCCGCGCCAGGATATGGCGCAGCGCCTCACCAATCCGGTCTGGCACATTCATGCAGGCTCGCCGCCCAAGCCGGAAGTGCTGGTCTCCGATCAGGGCGGCCGCACCCAGACGGTGTCCTTCGCGCTGCTTCTCAATCTCGTCGCCGTCGCCAATGCCGAGAGCAAGGACGTGCTGTGGGCATTCCTCAAGCGCTATGCGCCCTCCGTGTCGCCCGAAACGCATCCGCGTCTCGATGCGCTGGTCGGCTATGCCATCCGCTATTTCCAGGATTTCGTGAAGCCGCAGAAGCGCTATCGCCAGGCGACGGCCGATGAGCGCCAGGCGCTCGAGGACTTGTCCGACGCGCTGGGTCGTTTGCCCAAGGAAGCGACGCCCGAAGAGATCCAGCAGGCGGTCTACGATATCGGCCGGCGCGATCCCTATAAGACCGTGCAGAAGGACGGTTCGATGGGCGTGTCGCTCGCCTGGTTCAACACGCTCTATCAGGTGTTGCTGGGCGAGGAGAAGGGACCGCGCTTCGGTTCATTCGCGGCCCTCTACGGCATCGACAATACGCGCGCTTTGATCGGCAAGGCGCTCAAGGGCGAATTGGGATAAGACGGATTACTTCTTGCCGTGAGGGCCGCCGTGTCCCTTGCCGGGGTTGTCGTTGTCACTACGCGATCCGTCACCTTCATCGCCATTGCCGAAGCCCTTATTCGACTTGCTCGTTCCTGGACCTGAGCCTGGATCTGGATCTGGATCTGGGGCGGGACCCGGAGGTTCAGATGTCGATCCAAGAGCGGCCTTCAATCCCGCCGGCGTTGCACCGAGACCCCTCCGGGCCGCGCGGCTGAAGCAGTTTTTGCCGGCCTGGCGGAATTGCGAGCCGAGCCGGCCCTGATTGGCGAGCAGCGGGAAGGCCTGGTTGACATTCAGCCCGGACTCCATGCCGGCGCTCAAGGCTTGCGGAGTGCTGACCTTACCGCCGCCGGCGACGAGAAAGTCGCATGTGCGGGTGAGGGTCTTGCAGCCGCCGCCGCCGCAGAAGCTGACGGCGCCACGGAACAAAAGCACATAGACCCGGCCGTTGCGAATGGTGAAATCAAAAGCCGTGCCGCGGATGCCTATGGTGCCATAGGGCGTCGCGATCTTCTTGCCGGAGAAGGCGCCGCTGATATAGCGGAAGGCGCCCTTGGAGGCTTGGATGCTGGCGCGCTGCGCCGACGCGCCCTTGTAAATCGACTTGTCGATGGTGAGCGACGCCGAGGGACCCATGGCGAGCTTGGTGCCGTCGTCGAAGACGAACTGGCCGACGCCGGTCGCGTTCGATCTCAGCACGTCATTCAAGAAGATCGGTGACGATCTCTGCAAGGTGCGCCCATTGGCGCTGACCGTCGTCGAGGCTTGCACCGCTTTGCCGATCGGTGTGGCGGCAATGGCGGGACTGCAGGCGATGAAAGCAAAAGAAAGCGCGATGGCAAACTGCTGCCTGCTTCGCATGATACATTCTCCGGAGGCGAGCCCTAGATCGCCCATTTACCCCCTCTCTGGAATTAACCTTAGGTTAAGCATAGGCTTTTTGTCAATGATTGTTGTTGCGCAGGCCGCTTTGATCTGGGCACTCGAGCCACATTGTTGTGATCAGAAGGGTGGCCTTCGATCAGACGGCGAATTCCAGCTCGTCATCGTCTTCGTCATCCGGCAGTGGTCCGGGTCCACCTGGTATGCTGGGGCATCCGGGGCCTGGAGGTTCTGACGTCGCTGCGGCTTCGGATGTGCCTGCGGCAGGAGGGTTGGCGAGGGCTGGAGTGCCGGCCATGAGAGCATAAAGAAAAGCGATCACGATCAGCTGCGAAACAGGCATGTCACGCCTCCGGGTGGAACCTACAGTCCAGTCGCCCCTTCTTGAAGGTTGCCTGGATTTCCCGCCGTCGCCTACTGTCCCGCCCAGATGATCCGGGCGACCCAGTCGATGTCCTTCATGTCGATGCTCTTGATCTCCTCGGCTGGGTTGAAGGAAGCGAGCTCGACGGTCTTGGCCGATTGGCGGTGCAGGATGCGCGCCAGCACCTCGCCGGTCGTCGTCCTGGCGATCACCCGGTCGCCTTTGCGGATCGACGTCGAGGGCGAGACGATGACGATATCGCCCTCGCGATAGACGGGCAGCATGCTTTCGCCCTGGATCTCGACGGCATAGGCATTCTGATCGACGATGCCCGGCGCCTCGATCTCGTCCCACGACGTGCCGACCGGAAAGCCTGAATCGTCGAAGAAGCCGGGCTTGCCCACTTGCGTGAAGCCGATCATCGGGATCTGCCGTCGCTTGGGCGGTTGGCCTTTGCGGCCGCTGAGCAAATCGCTGAACTCCTCGACCGAGGCACCCGAGGCTTCGAGCACGCGCGCGATGCTTTCGGTTGTGGGCCAGCGCGGCCGTCCATCCGGTCCATGGCGCTTGGACGGATTGAACGAAGTCGGATCGAGCCCGGCTTTCTTGGCGAGGCCCGAGGCGGAGAATCCGTAACGTTCGGCGATGACGTCGATCGCCGCCCAAACTTGCTTGTGAGTGAACATGGCCACGCTCCCTGACAGGGTGCCGGTAAGGTTCGTTGTTTTCGTATTTATAGGAACTAATACCTTAAATTATGACCTTTGTCGAGTCCCGCGAATCCGCTCAAAAGCCGGTCCAGGGACGACGATTTGTGCCGTTCCGGGCCTTGAATCTATGGTTTAAGGCTCTTGCGCAGCGAAGGATGGGCCATGCCGACGATCTACAAAATCTGCGACCGGGAGGAATGGGAAAAGGCCTTGGCGCAAGGCCAATTTGCCGGTTCTGCGGTCGACCGCGAGGACGGCTACATCCATTTTTCCGCCGCTCCTCAGTTGCGCGAGACGGCGCGACGCCACTTCGCCCATCGTCAGGATCTCGTTCTCCTTGCCGTCGAAACGGAAGTCTTGGGGCCTGAATTGCGCTGGGAAAAATCTCGGGGTGGCGATCTCTTTCCGCATCTCTATGCGCCGCTCGCGGTGGGGAGCGTTCGTTCCGTCATGCCTTTGCCGTGGCGGGGAACGGCGCATGAATTCCCGGCGGACATCCCGTCATGACGCTCGCCGAACGAGCGTTCCCGCTCTTCAATCCGCTGCTCCAGGCGCTCGATGCCGAGACGGCGCATCGCCTCACCATCGCGGCCTTGCGCGTGGCGCCCTTGGCCGCGTCGCCGCGGCCTGACACCTCCTTGCGCGTCGATGCCTTTGGATTGCAATTCGACCATCCGCTGGGGCTTGCCGCCGGCTTCGACAAGAATGGCGAAGTGCCCGATCAGATGCTGGCGCAAGGCCTGAGCTTCGTCGAAGTGGGCACCGTCACGCCTAGGGCCCAGGACGGCAATCCGCGGCCGCGCCTGTTCCGCTTGCGCGAGGACGAGGCGGTGATCAACCGCATGGGCTTCAACAATGAGGGCCATCTCGCTTTGCGCCGCCGCCTCGAAGCGCGCCGCGGCCGTGGCGGGATCGTCGGCGTCAATATCGGCGCCAACAAGATCACGGACGACCGCATCGCCGACTATGTCCGGGGCTTCGAGGCCTTCGCCGATATTGCGAGCTATCTGACGGTGAATATCTCCTCGCCCAACACGCCGGGCCTGCGCGATCTGCAAGCGAAAGCGGAGCTCGAAGCCTTGCTCAGGCGCTTGAGTGATGCGCGTGGCAGCCGAACATCGCCGCCGCTCCTGGTGAAGATCGCCCCCGATCTCGCCGATGACGCGCTCGACGACATGGCGGCGGTATTCCTCGCCATGAAGGTCGACGGCGTCATCGTCTCCAACACGACGCTGGCGCGGCCCGATCTCGGCTCGCCCTTGGCGCCAGAGACGGGAGGCCTGTCCGGCCGTCCGCTCTTTGCGCCATCCACCCGGATGCTGGCGCGCTTGTTCCTGCGCCTCGAGCGGCGCATTCCGCTCGTCGGCGTGGGCGGCATCGACAGTGCGGACAAGGCCATCGCCAAGATCGAGGCCGGCGCCAGCTTGCTGCAGCTCTATTCGGCGCTCGTCTTCAAAGGGCCGGCGCTCATCGCTGAGATCGTCGCGGGGCTCACCGAGAGGCTTGAGGCCTCAGGCGTCGCGAGCATCGCCGAGTTGGTGGGCAGCAAGGCGTCCGACTACCAGAAGCGCGCCGGGACATAGCGGCTGAAGATGCGCGCATAGGCGCCCTGCTCCTGCAACTGGTCGAGCGCATAGTCGAAAGCCTGTTTCAACTCCTCATCGCCGCGCCGGACCAGGAAGACGTAGGGACGGCTGAACGAGGCGTCGTCATAATAGGCGCCGTCGACATATTTGCAGCAATTCTGCGAGGCGCTGCCGCGCATCCAATAGACGAGCTGCAGCCCGTCGCCGAACAGGATCTCGACCTTGGTGGTGCGCAGCGCCTCCTCGAGATCGGCGAGGCTCGGATAGGGAACGATCACCGAGTCGGCGAAATTGCGCTTGAGCCACCCCTCATAACCGCTGCCGGCAAGGACCCCGATGCGCTTGCCGGCGATGGCATCGCGCGTCACCTGGGTGAGCTCGCTATCCTTGCGCACCACGAAGCGGCCAAGGGCCCGATAGATCGGACGGGTCGGCTGGAATTTTGCCAATGTCGCATCGTCGAGCCTGAGGCCCGCGACGATGCCGCCGGCCGAGAGATCGCCCGACAGCGTTTGCCATGGCATCAGCACGACCTGGCATTTGGTGCGCAGTTCCTGGCAGGCCGCTTGCGCCGCCTCGACCGCGATGCCCTGGGGCTCACCCGTGGGGCCCGCATAGCTGAAGGGCGGGAAGTCGTCATCCGCCAGTATCGTGATCTCACCGCGTGTGAAGGAAAGGGGTTTGCCGCCGAGATCGATCTGACGGAAGCGCGGCAAAGGCGGCGGTTCGTTCTCCTTGGGCGCCGGGGTGACGCTCAGATCCTGCGCGCCGAGCAGGCTGAGGCCCGCCGGTGCGACGGCGATGAGGGCGGCAAGAGCGGTTATCCGGGCAGCGCGGCCGATCATGGGAACGGGCTTGAATCCAAAGAATCCTGTGGCGTCACCGCCCAAGACCTACAACCTGGATGAGGCAAATGAAAGTCCGGCGAAAAACTTATCTGGATCGCGTCCTTATCGCCAAAGTCGAGCAACTTTGGCGGGACGCGCTCTATAACCTGGCCAGCCGCAGCACGGTGACCCCATGCGCGTCGACAAGGATGAGCCTGTCTCTCTGCTCGTCGATCCGCCAAAGCCGCGTGTCGCCGAGGGCCGCCAGGAACTTGCTCTCCTGATCCATGACGGCGGGCGGGCAGGCCATCTTGGTCGAGATCATCGGTCCGAAGCTGATATGCGCGCCATCGACGGTCGCCTTGCCGCTGATCCGGTTGCAGCCGCCGCTGCCGGTGACCTTGCCGTCGGCGGTGATCTCGATCAGCGTCTTGGGATCGCCGATGACGCGGCGATTGCGGATGGATTCGGCAAGCCAGCGTCCGTTGAGGGGCAGGGTCGCCGCGGCGGCGGATTTGACGAACTCGACCAGGATACTCGTTTCATCGGCATTGCCGGCGAGGGCGGTGTGGCGGGTCGTGGTGATGAACCACAGCTTGCCATGGACGGTGATGCGCGCTTCGAGGGCGTAAGTGTGGCCGCGCTGGATCCTCGCTTCGTCGAAGCGCAGGCGATAGGGGATAGGCATGCGGTGCCGGGTCTTGACCCGGGTGACCGCGAGGCTACGCGCCGGGGCGTCGGCGAGCGAGACATCGACAAGCCGCACTTCCAGAAGCGCCTCGGGCGGAAGGGCGATGCGCTCGCGATAGGAGACCTGGCCGCGCAGCGCCCGACCCGTCGCCAAAGCGGGTGACGTCGGCAAAGCGAGTGCCGCGGCCGCGAGCCCCAAGAGGCTGCGCCGCGATAGGGCCAGACGGGGATTTCCCGGTTTCATGCTGCTTCTCCCCTTGCTTCGGTGGAACTCTACCTCACCGCTAGGTGATGAATGCGCGTTAAATGAGAAGGCCTGATCCGCGAATGCTTGACAGCCTTCCCTTCAAATTGGATACTATATTCAATATTGACAGTGCGCGAGGTGACAACGAAGTGTCCGGCTCTGATGACGAAACCTGTTCCCACCTCATTGCCGGCTTTCGCCTCGCCTCGACGGCGCTGATCAGCGACAATCTGAGCCGGCTGCCGGGCGCGCCCGGCATTCGTCCGTTTCATCGTCTCACCGGCGTCATGGCCGGCCGCGCGCTGACCGTCAGAACCAGAGGCGGCGACAATCTCTATATCCACAAAGCTCTCGAGATGGTGCGGCCGGGCGATGTGATCGTCGTCGATGGCGGTGGCGACGTGACGCGGGCGCTCATTGGTGAGATCATGACGAGCATCGCGGCATCGCGCGGTGCCGCGGGCTTTGTGCTCGACGGCGCCATTCGCGATGCCGGGGCCATGTCCAGGTCCGACTTCCCGTGCTTTGCCCGCGCCGCCACCCATAGAGGACCCTATAAGAACGGACCCGGCGAGATCAATGTGCCGGTCACGGTCGGCGGAATGATCGTCAGTCCCGGCGATATCATTGTGGGCGACGAGGATGGGGTCGTGGCTTTCCCGGTCGCGGGGGCGGATGAGTTGCTCGCCGCCGTCAGGGCCCAGGCGGAGCGCGAGCAATCCATTCTGCAGAGCGTCCGGGAAAACCGCTATGTCAGCGCCTATGGCAAGAGCGTCTGACGACCGACATGCACAAGACCTATGATGTCGTGATCATCGGCGGCGGCGTCATCGGCAGCGCCATTGCCTATTTTCTGTCCGCCAACGCCGATTTTACCGGCCGCATTGCCGTCGTCGAAAGAGATCCTTTCTACGCGTCCTCGTCATCGTCCTTGTCGACGAGCGCGATCCGCCAGCAATTCGGCACGCGAGCCAACATCCTCGCTTCCTCCTTCAGCATCGACTTCCTGCGCGATGCAGGACGGCATTTGAGCATCGCCGGCGACAAGGTCGACATCGGCCTGCGCGAGCCCGGCTATCTGATCCTGGGCCGGCCGGACCAGGCCGGCATCTTCCAAAGCAAGCACGCCATCCAGCGCGGCTGCGGGCTCAATATCGAGCTGTTGAACGACGAGCAACTGGCGGAACGGTTTCCCTGGCTCAACACTGATGGATTGGCGATCGCCTCTTACGGCCTCGAGAAGGAGGGATGGTTCGACGGTCCGGGATTGCTGCAGGCCTTCAAGCGCGCGGCCCGCACTCATGGTGTCGACTATGTCGCGGGCGACGTCACCGGACTGACGATGCACGGCCGGACCGTCGCGGCTGCCCTGCTGCAGGGCGGCGATCGGCTTTCCGCCGGCACATTCGTCAATGCCGCCGGTGCATGGAGCAGCGCCATTGCGCTGATGGCCGGGTTCTCCTTGCCGGTGGTGCCGCGCAAGCGCTGTGTCTTCGTGTTCGACAGTCCGGAGAAGCTCGGGGACGCCCCATTCCTCCTGGATGCGAGCGGCGTGTTCATGCGGCCCGAGGGGCATCTGTACATTTGCGGCGTCACGCCGCCCAACGAGAATGCCGATGACGACTTCAGTCTCGACGTCGACTACGATCTCTTCGATGAGCTCATCTGGCCCGCTTTGGCGCATCGCGTCCCGGGCTTCGAGCGGCTGAAGCTGCTGCGCGGCTGGGCCGGTCTCTACGAGTACAACAAGTTCGACCACAGCGCGATCATCGGCTGTCACCCCGAGGTCAGGAATCTAGTGCTGGCCACGGGCTTCAGCGGCCATGGCATGATGCATGCGCCGGCGGCGGGCTCGGGTGTCAGCGACCTCATCCTCCACGGAGAATATCGCAGTATCGATCTGTCGGATTTCGCCTTCGAGCGCGTGGCGCAGAATCGACCGATCGCGGAACACGTCTATTGACATCGGTCGCGGCGCGGCTGAAACGATATTGGATACAATTGCCCCTGGGCGAGACGAGGATAGATGGCGGAAGCGGTTCTTCGAAAGCAAACCATTTCGGCGCAAGTGGCCGACGTCATCCGCTCGCGCATCCTGTCAGGCGCCTATGCCGGCGGGTTCCAGCTGCGCCAGGAGCATATCGCGGCCGAAATGGGCGTCAGCCGGATTCCGGTTCGCGAGGCCTTGCATCAATTGCATTCGGAAGGCTTCGTGACCCTCGTCTCGCACAAGGGGGCCGTCGTATCGGAACTGTCGCTCGATGAGATCCTCGAGCTGCATGAATTGCGGGCGCGGGTCGAGACATGGCTCTTGTCGCTCGCCATTCCCAATATGACCGAGGTCGATCTGGCGCGGGCCAAGGAAGCCGCCGAACGCTTCGGCGCGCTTAAATATTCGCATGATCTCAATTGGGAGTTTCACGCTCTCCTTTACGCGCCGTCGAAGCGCAAATCGACCATCGAGCTCATCGGCAAGGTCTATCAGAAGATCGAACGCTACACGAAGCTGATGATCGCCTTCGCCACCGAGAATCAGGAAAGATCCCACAAGGAGCATCTCCAGCTCCTCGAGCTGTGCCGATCCAAGGATGTCCTGCGGGCGGTCAATCTCCTGGACATGCATATTCTCGACAATGGCCGGCTTCTGATCGAGCGCCTGACCCAGATGCGGGAAGAAGAGACTCCGACCGGTCGCTGATCAGCCCGAGCAAGCAAATCCCTTGTGTTTTTCCCAAGATAGCTCTTGCCCGATTAAAATGGATATATTATCCATTATTCGGGCAACAGGCGGAGCGTTTCGTGAAGCATAAGGACAAGGTCGTCGTCGTGACGGGTGCAGCGCAGGGGCTGGGACTCGCCTGCGCGGAACGCTTCTATCAAGACGGCGCACACGTGCTCCTCGTCGATATCCAGGAGACAAAGCTCAAAGCCGCTGCCGAAAGGTTCGGTGCGCGCGGTGCCTGGTGGGCGGGAGACCTGAACCGCATCTCGAAAGCCATGGCGGTCGAGATCATCGCCAAAGCGCTCAAGAGCTTTGGCCGGCTCGATATCCTGATCAACAATGCCGGCATCATCCATCTCGCCGACTTCGTCGATTTTCCCGAGGAGGAATTCGACCGCATCCAGCGGGTCAACCTCAAGGCGCCGTTCCTGATCGGACAATCGGCTGCTCGGGCGATGATCGATCAAGGCCAGGGCGGCGCCATCGTCAATATGTCGTCGATCAACGCCATCCTCGCCATTCCGAACTCGGTCGGTTATGCGGTGTCCAAGGGCGGCATCAAGCAGCTCACCGCCGTGATGGCCGTCGGCCTCATTCGCCACGGCATCAGGGTCAATGCCATCGGACCGGGAACGATGCTGACCGAGATGGTAAAGAGCTCGGTGATGGCGAGCCCGGAGCAGCGGCGCATGATCCTGTCGCGTACGCCTTCGGGACGCTGCGGCGATCCCTCCGAGGTCGCAAGCGTCGCCTCCTTCCTCGCCAGTGACGATGCCTCCTATATCGTCGGCCAGACGATCTATCCGGACGGCGGCCGCCTGGTGCTGAACTACACCGTTCCCGTCGCCGAGGCGGTCTTGGATGGCTGAGAGCTGAGCGACGGAGATGCCGGTGCCGCCGGACATTGTCATTAAAGCCGCGGGCGCGAATGCGCTCCTCATCGATGCGGCGCAGGACAGTTTCAGCGAGGACACGCAGGAGAGGATCTGGGTCCTTGCCGCGCAATTGCGCGACATGCCGGGAATCAGCGAGACTGTTCCCGGCATGAACAATTTGCTTGTGCTCTACGATCCCTTGGCGCTCGATCACATCACATCGGAGAGAGCGCTTCGCCTTCTGTGGGCAGATCCCGTCATTGTGCCGAAGGCCGGGAAAGTCGTCGACATCCCGGTCATTTATGGCGGTCCGAGGGGCGAGGATCTCGGGCTGTGGGCACGCCATTGCGGCCTCTCCCGAGAGGAGGCCGTGCAGCGGCACGCACGCGCCACTTATCGTGTTGCCGCCTTGGGCGCCATGCCGGGCTTTCCCTATCTCTCCGGCCTTCCGCCGGAACTGGCGATGGACCGGCGCGATGTGCCGCGCGTTGCGGTCGCCAGGGGTGCCGTGATCATCGGCGGTGCGCAAGCGGGGGTGATGCCGACGGCGGCGCCCTCCGGATGGCATGTGGTTGGGCATGCCGATATCGCGCTCTTCGACATCGAGCGTGTCCCGCCGGCGCTGCTGGCACCGGGCGATCGCGTGCGGTTTTCGATCGCGGGGCTCGAAGATGATTGAGATCCTGAGCAATGGCGCCGCCAACACGGTCCAGGATCTCGGCCGCTTTGGCCATCTGGATATCGGCGTCAGCCGCTGCGGCGCCATGGACGCGGCAGCGCTCACGGCGGGCAATGCGCTCCTGGGCAACGAATCTTCGGCGGCGGGACTGGAGATCGCGATCTTTCCCTTCCGGCTGCGCTTCCTGTCGGACATCGACGTCGCCGTGACGGGCGCCGATTGCGCCGCCGCTCTCGATGGATGGCGGTTGCCGCCCTTCTGGGCCATATCGGCGCGAAGCGGCCAGGAACTCAAGCTGTCGCCGCCCATTGCCGGCGCGCGCGCCTATGTCGCTTTTGCCGGCGGCATCGATGCCGCCGAAATTCTGGGCTCGCGCTCGACCGACCTCAAAGGCGGCTTCGGCGGCCATAAGGGGCGCGGCCTCGAGCGCGGCGACAGGCTCGGCCTCGCGAAAATCGATGGCCGCCGCCGCAAGCTGCCGCCCGGCGGACTGGGTGCGCTTCCTCTTGATTTCCCGAACGCCGGCGAGAAGACGGTCGATGTGCGCGTCACGCCGGGCGCCGAGTTCGATGCTTTCGCGCAAGCATCCATCAATTGTTTCTTCGCCGCGCCCTGGACCGTGTCCGCGGCGTCGAACCGGATGGGCTATCGCTTGTCCGGTCCCCTTCTCACGCTCACGCGGCGGCGGGAATTGTTCTCGCACGGCATCCTGCCCGGCACGATACAGGTGCCCGCCTCGGGCCAGCCCATCATCCAGCTCGCCGATGCGAATACCTGCGGCGGCTACCCCAAGATCGCCCATGTCATCGAGCCCGACCTGGCGAAGCTCGCCCAGACGCCGGCCGGGGCGCGCATCCGCTTCCATGCGGCGACCATCGCCACGGCTCTGGAGGAAGCAGCGAAGTCGAAGGCGCTCCTGGACGATATCAGGGCCACGGCGGCGCTGATCTGCGGCTAATCCGCAAAGGATCTGATCCGCACCCCGGCCTCTTCCAAGGTCTCCCGCACCCGCCGAGCGATCGCGACGGCACCGGGCGTGTCGCTATGCACGCAAATGGAATCGATTTGTGTCGCGAGCGATCTTCCGGAAATCGTCTCGATCGCGCCCTGTTCGATCATGCGCTGGATGCGTTGCGCCGCCTGATCGGCATCATGGATGACCGCGCCTTCGATCTGGCGCGACACGAGCTGGCCCTGATCGCCATAGGCGCGGTCGGCGAAGATCTCGGATTTGACGGTGAGGCCCATCTCTCGCGCGATGAACGTCTGCTCGCCGAGAGCGATGGTGAGGCAGATGAGGGTGGGATCGACGGCCCGGATGGCGCGCGTCACCGCGCGCGCGACGCTCGCATCGGTCTGGGTGAGGTTGCCGAGGGCGCCATGCGCCTTGACATAGGACAACCGGTGCCCGGCATAGGCGGCGAGCGCCTGCGCCGCGCCGATCTGATAGGCAACGAGCCGTTCGATCTCGCTGGCCGAGAAGGGCATGGGCCGGCGGCCGAAGCCCCAAAGATCGGGAAAACCCGGATGCGCCCCGACGGCGACCCGGTTCTCGCGCGCCAGGCTGAACGTCGCCGCCATGATCTCGGGATCGCCGGCGTGGAATCCGCAGGCCACATTGGCCGAGGTGACGATGCCGAGGATCTCCGCATCCCGCCCCATCGCATAGGCGCCATAGCCTTCGCCCATATCGGAATTGAGATCGACGGTGAGGCTGGAGGACGATGCGGCCATGAGCTAGAGGACCGATTTGAGGAAGGCTGCGGTTTCCGGGCGCGCCGGAGTCCCGACCACCTGCTGCGGCGGACCGATCTCATGGATCTTGCCGTCCTTGAAGAAGGCCACCCGGTCCGACACCTCGCGCGCGAAGCGGATTTCATGCGTGACCACGATCATCGTCATGCCCTCTTGCGACAGCATGCGCAGCGTATCCAGCACTTCGCCGACGAGCTGCGGATCGAGGGCGGAGGTCACCTCGTCGAACAGCATATAGTCGGGCGACATGGCCAGCGCCCTGGCGATCGCCATGCGCTGCTGCTGGCCGCCGGAGAGCCGGCTCGGAAACACGCCGAGCTTGTCGGCGAGCCCCACATGGGTTAGCTGCTTCACCGCGATCGCCTCGGCCTCGCCGGAAGATTTCCTCAGCACCTTGCGCAGCGCGAGCGTCACGTTTTCGAGGACGGTGAGATGCGGGAAGGCGTTCCATTGCTGGAACACGATGCCGATCTTGCGGCGCAGCCGGTTGATATCGGTCTTCTTCGCATGGACATCGGTGCCATCCACCATGATCCGCCCGCTCTGTATGGATTCGAGCCCGTTGATGCACATCAGCATGGTCGATTTGCCAGACCCCGAGCCGCCGATGACGGAGACGACCTCGCCCTTGCTCACCGTCATGGAGACGCCGTCGAGGACCTTGATCGTGCCGTAGGATTTTTCGATGTCGTGGATTTCGATCATTGCGCGGTCCATTTCCTCTCGAGCCACATACCGAGCCTGCCTAAGGGAAAGCTCATGGCGAAATAGATGGCGCCGGCGATCGCCAGGACGAGCAGCGGCTCCTGGGTGCGGGTGATGATCGTCTGCGAGGCGCGCAGGAGCTCGGTGATGCCGATCCACAGCACCAGCGACGTATCCTTCATCACGCCGAGCGTCAGGCTGATCCAGTTGGGCAGCGCCACCTTGAGGGCGATGGGGAAGACGATGTTTGTGAGATCCTGGAAGTAGGACAGCCCGAGCGAGCGCGCCGCGCGCCGCGTCGTCTGCGGCACCGCCAGGATGCCGGCGCGCACGATCTCGGTGCAGTAGGATGCGGTATAGATCGCCAGCACCACGCAGGCGATCGCAAAGACGGGCAGGTTCGTCGCGAACATGGAATTGGCCGCGTTGAACAGCACGAACTGGATGAGGAGCGGGACCGAGCGGAAGATGTCGAGGAAGAAGCCCAAGGGCGCGCTCAGGTGCCAGGGGCCTTCCGAGCGCACGACCCCGAAACAGAGGCCGAGCAAGGTGCCGAAGGCCACCGACCAGAAGGTGATGGCGAGCGTCACGCCGGCACCCTTGAGCATGAAAATGATGTCATTGGCGCCGAACGACATGTGCAGCATGGCAATCCTCAATAACGGAACAGGCGGCCGGCCATGAGGCGCGCCGTGACGGTTACGGATTTCGCCAGCAGGTAATAGAGCACCGCGGCGATTGTGAAATATTCGAAGGTTCTGAAGGTGACGACATTGAGCTGCTGGGTGACGCCCATCAGGTCGTCGGTGAGGCCGACCACGACGCCGAGCGAGGTCATCAGGATCGCCCAGACCATCTGATTGGTGATCGGATAGAAGACGATGCGGAAGAGCTGCGGCAGGACGATCGAGACGAACACTTGCGGCGCCGTCATGCCGAGCGAGCGCGCCGCCCTGACCTGCGTCTCGGGGATGGCGCGGAGGCCGCCGCGAAAGGCTTCCGCCAGATAGCCGGCATTGTTGAAGGTGACGCCGGCGACGAGGGACGGGAAGGAATCGAGCTGGAGACCGAGCGAGCCGAGGCCGAAATAGACCATATAGACCTGGAACAGCGCCGGCGTGTTGCGCGCGATCTCGACCCAGGTCACATGGATGGCCCTGAGGATCGGATTATGCGATTGGGCGAAGAGCGCCAGCATGATGGCGAGCGCGATGCCGAAGATCATCGACAAGGCGGCGATCTCGAGCGTCGTTGCGGCGCCCCAGAGGAGTTGCGGCATCGCTCTGATCGCGGGATCCCAATGGAAGGTGTAGTGCATCGCTCGCGCAGAAACTTCCCGATGTGAAAAACTGGGCCCGGCAGGCCCAACGCGGTCGCCGCGGGGCTTGCCGGGACTCCGCGGCCCGCGCGATCAGCGATAGACGCCCTTGACGGTCAGATCGACGACGTCGCCTTCGCCGATCCACTTCTTGTAGAGCTCGGCATAGCGCCCGGTGCGCACCTGCTGATTGATGAACAGATCCATGTAGTTGATGAGGCCTTGCTCGCCGCGCAGCGTCACCAGCGCGACATAGTCCGGCACATAGGGTGTGTCGCCGGCGACGAGGAGGTCGGGATATTTGCCTGACTTGATCAACTCATTGGTCATGGTCGAGATGACCGGCGTCGCGTCGATCTGCCCCTGGCTCAGCGCCAGGATGGCGTCGGCTTGCGACTGATAGGCGCGGAATGTGGTGTTGGGATCGTTGAGCTTCTTGACATCCGCTTCCCATTGCAGGCCTTCGAAGGTGCCGGCGACGGCGCCGGTCTTGTGGCCCTTGATGCCGTCATAGCTGGTGATGCCGGTATCCTTGCGGGTCAGGACCACTTGCTTGTAGGCGAAATAGGGAATCGAGAAGCCGATCGTCTTGGCGCGCTCGAGCGTGTCGGAGGTCGAGGCGACGGCGATATCCGCCCGGTTCGACATGATGGCCGGGATGCGGTCGGGCAATTGCGTTTCCACGATCTCCGGCTCGACGCCCAGCACCTTGGCCAGATCGCGGCAGTAGTCGACATCGAAACCCGAGGGCTCGCTCTTGTCGTCGCGAAAGCCATTGGGCGGGATATCGAGCGTAACCGCACAGCGCAGCTTGCCGGAGGAGATGATGTCGTCGAGCTTGTCGGCCTCTGCGGGCAGGATCGTGGCGACGAGGGCGCAACAGGCGGCGAAGGTCGAAATGGTGCTTTTCATGGTCCATCCCCTAGATGTCTGAAGGCTTGTTTTTGAATATTGGATAACATATCCAGTTTCTATTTTCCATTAAACCACTCGTCAGTCAAGCCAGTTCCGGTAATTTTCTGCTTTGGGGAAGTCAAATTGGGGAGATCGCCATTCGTTGACGCCGTAAATAGAATATTGTATCCAAAACAAAGAAAGGGAGATGAGTTTTGAAAGTCACCGCCCCGCGCCTCGATGTCATCAAGCCCAGCCCGAGCCTCGCCGTCACCGCCAGGGCCGCAGCGCTGCGGGCATCGGGACTCGACGTCATCAGCCTGAGCCTGGGCGAGCCCGACTTCGAGACGCCGCCCAATGTCGTCGAGGCGGCAATCGTGGCGATGCGCCAGGGCGAGACCCGCTACACCGCGGCCGACGGCACCACCGCCCTGAAACAGGCGATCGGCGTGAAGTTCGCGCGCGAGAACGACCTGGCCTACGGCATCGATGAGATCACCGTGGCTTCGGGTGCGAAGCAGATCATCTACAACGCCCTTCTGGCGACGCTGGCGCCGGGCGATGAGGTCATCGTGCCTGCGCCCTATTGGGTTTCCTATACCGACATCGTGCTGTTGGGCGAGGGCGTGCCGGTGATCGTGCCGTGCCCCGCAGCCTCGGGCTTCAAGCTTCGTCCCGATTCTCTGGCGGAGGTCATCACGCCGCGCAGCAAATGGCTGATCCTCAACTCGCCGTCCAATCCGACGGGCAGCGTCTATAGCCGCAGTGAGCTCGAAGCCTTGGGTGAAGTCCTGATGCGCCATCCGCGCATCCTTGTCATGACGGATGACATCTATGAGCACATCCTTTTCGATGGCCGCCGCTTCCATACGATCGCGCGGGTCGTGCCGGAGCTGAAGAGCCGCACGCTCACGGTGAACGGCGTATCCAAGGCCTATGCGATGACCGGCTGGCGCATAGGCTATGCCGGCGGCCCGCGCCAGATCATCGAAGCCATGGCCATGCTGCAGAGCCAGAGCACCTCGAACCCGTCCTCGATCTCGCAAGCCGCGGCCATTGCCGCTTTGCTCGGACCACAGGATTTCCTGGCATCGCGCTCTCGGCAATTCCAAGATCGCAGGGATCTCGCTCTTGGCCTCCTCGGCGGCATAGCAGGCCTTTCATGCCGCTCGCCCGAGGGCGCGTTCTATCTTTACCCGGAATGTGGCGCGCTCATCGGCCGCTTGAGGCCCGACGGCCGGCCGATCGAAAGCGACGACGATGTGGCTCTCTACCTTCTCGAAGAGGCCGGGGTTGCGGTCGTGCAAGGCTCGGCCTACGGGCTTTCGCCGCATTTTCGCATTTCTTTCGCGACCTCGCCCGACAATCTCGAACGTGCCATCACGCGCATCGCTGCGGCCATCGCCCGGCTGCGCTGAGGCCTTCCATGGACAAGGACTTCATCGCCGGCCTCATCGCTCTCGTCGAAAATGCCGATATTGCGGAACTCGAATTCTCGCAAGGCGAGGAACGCATAAAGATCATAGGCCGGCAGAGCGAGGCCTATCCGTCGCAGCGTCCAGCCGCGCCGCCAGCCGTGGCGCCCAACGACAGCGAGAAGGAGCATGCGATCATCGCCGGCATGTCGGGACTCTTCCATCGCTCGCCGGCGCCCGGCGCCGAACCCTTCGTTTCCCTGGGCGACGCCGTGGCGGAAGGCCAGACACTTGCGCTTCTCGAGGCGATGAAGTTGCTCACCCCGGTCGAAGCCAATTGTGCCGGCCTGATAGCGGGAATCGATGCGGCGGATGGCGCGACCGTCGAGCGGGGGACACGGCTCTTCACCATCCGCCCGCGGGAGGGATGATGTTCGACAGTGTACTGATCGCCAATCGCGGCGAGATCGCCTTGCGTATCCTGCGCGCCTGCCGTGCGCTTGGCTTGCGGACGATCGCCGTGTATTCCGAAGCCGACAAGGATCTGCGCCATCTGGCCCTTGCCGATCAGTCGCTGTGCATCGGACCGGCAAGAGCGGCTGAGAGCTATCTCGACGGCAATGCCATTATCCTCGCGGCCCGGCTCACCGGTGCCGGGGCCATCCATCCGGGCTATGGCTTCCTGTCGGAGAATGCCGGTTTCGCCGAGGCCGTCGAAAGGTCTGGGCTCACTTTCATCGGACCTTCATCTGAGGCCATCCGTCTGATGGGCGACAAGGTCTCGGCCAAGCGGACGATGCGCGCCGCGGGCGTCCCTTGCGTGCCGGGCTCTGAGGGCGCCCTGCCGGACGATCCCCTGGCGATCGCCGATATTGCCGAAGCGGCGGGCTACCCGGTCATCGTCAAGGCGGCAGGGGGTGGCGGCGGGCGCGGCATGCGCATCGTCCGCGATCCCACCGAGCTTGCCCAGGCGGTCGCCGTGACGCGCGAAGAGGCGGCGCGCGCCTTCAACAATCCGGCGCTCTATATCGAGAAATTTCTCGAGGCTCCTCGCCATATCGAGATCCAGATCCTCACCGACAAGCACGGCAACGCCGTGTGGCTCGGCGAGCGTGACTGTTCGATGCAGCGCCGGCATCAGAAGGTGATCGAAGAGGCGCCCGCTCCGGGGATAGCGCGCGAGGAGATCGCGGGGCTCGGCCGGCGCTGTATCGAAGCCTGCCTGAGTTTCGGCTATTGCGGCGCCGGCACTTTCGAATTCCTCTATGAGGACGGCGCCTTCTATTTCATCGAAATGAATACCCGGGTGCAGGTCGAGCATCCGGTCACCGAGCTCATCACCGGCGTCGATATCGTGCGCGAGCAGATCAACATCGCGAGAGGCGGCGCGCTCGCCATCACCCAGTCCGATATCCGCATGCATGGCCATGCCATCGAGTGCCGGATCAATGCGGAGGATCCTTTCTCCTTCACGCCGGCACCTGGATGCGTCGAACGGTGGACGCCGCCGGGCGGTCCGGGCATCCGCGTCGAATCGCACCTCTATTCGGGCTATGTCGTCCCCCCGCATTATGATTCGCTTATTGCCAAGCTCCTGGCGCACGGCCAGACGCGCGCCGAGGCGATCGCCCGCATGAAAGGAGCGCTCGAGGAGATCGAAACCAGGGGTTTGACCACCAATGTCCCGCTGCATGTCCGCCTGTTGTCTGAAGAGGGCTTTGCTGCGGGCAGTTTCGACATTCATCATCTCGAGACCCTGATCGCACAAGGATGGCTCAAGCAGGAGGCTAGGCCATGACGCTCGCCGAGATCGCGGAGATCGTCGCGGTGGCCCGCGCCATGGGCCTGACGGCGGCCGAATACCGGACTGGACCCGGCCTGCTGCGGTTTCGGCTAGCCGCCGTGGGGGGAGATCCGGCGCCTGGGCCGGCATTTGCGCCAGTGAAAGCCCCATGCGCCGGGGTGTTTCTCCCTGTGCATCCGACACCCACCAGCATCGGTGCTCCGGGCGACATCATCGCGTTCCTGAAGATCGGGCCGTGCCTGCGGGCCATTCAAGCGCCTCGGCCAGGAATCCTGCGCCGCCGGGCCGAGGAGGGGAGGCTGGTCGGCTATGGCGAGATTCTATTCGAGATTGAGCCGCGCGGCACGCCGTCACAGAGATAAGATCTTCCGGGCGAATCCTGTTGCAATTGCTGGTGAAACCGCCACAAGCTGTTGCCTTGTCCGATTCCGAAGGTCGTAAACCTTCGAGGGCAGCGGACTAGCCTGGGACGGCAAAGTGGCAACGGGGCCGAAAGAGACGCTTCGCGGTGAAGGCGGGAACAGGAAGGCTGTTCCGGCCAAGTCCTTCATTTTGCCCATTATTCCCACGTCCGCGCAGTTGCTGGAAGCCATCCAGCGGATGACGCCCAACGAGGCGCAGCAGGCTTTCCGCCACCGCGTCCTGCCCATTTCCTGGGAGCCCGGCAAGACCGGCTATGTGGCGGCGGGCGAACGCGCCAAGGCCTATGCCAAGGAACAGGGGCTCGAGGTCACCGCCATTACCAATGAGCGCACGGTCTTGCGCGAATTGCAGCGCGGCCAGGAAAACGAGCTCAGCCAGAACGCGCTCTGGGGCCTCAAGACCCGCTTTCCCCTCCATTCCGCTGCCCAGCCCTTTACCGCCCAGCAGGCGCTGTGGCTGATCTTCGCTGTGGCCTTCGTCGCCTTCGCCCTGATGTGGGACAGGGAGCCGAGCCTCGTCGCGGGCTTCACGGCGATGCTGGCCCTGTTCGCGCTTTTGGGCGGCTTCCACATCTGGTGCATCCTGCCGGTGAAGCTCCCGCACGCACCGATCTCCAAGCTCATCCCGGATGCCGAATTGCCGGTCTATAGCGTGTTCGTGCCCTTGTTTCGCGAGAGCAAGATCGTCGAGCAGACGATCGCGAGCCTGAAGGCGCTCGACTATCCGGCCGCCAGGCTCGACATCAAGCTCATTCTCGAGGCGGAGGACGGGGCCTTGAGCAAGAGCCTCGAGGACATGCGCCTGCCGGCGCATATGGAAGTGATCGCCGTGCCGAAGCTCGGCCCCCAGACGAAGTCGAGGGCCTTGAGCTATGCCTTGCCCTTCGCGCGCGGCGAATTGCTTGTCGTCTATGACGCCGAAGATATTCCGGCCGCCGATCAGCTGCGCCGCATCGCCGGCGCTTTCGCCGTGGCGCCGAAGACCGTTGCCTGCCTGCAGACCCAGCTCAGCTTCTGGAACCGCAATGAGAACTGGCTGACGCGCCAGAGCGCCCTCGAATATGCCTTCCAGTTCAAGCTGCTGTTTCCGCGGCTCGCGAAAACCGGGGTACCTCCCCTCTTCGTCGGCTCCTCCAGCCATTACCGGATCGCCACTTTGCGCCATGTCGGCGGCTTCGATCCGCATAATGTCGCGCGCGATTCAGGCTTGAGCTTGCGCCTCGCCCGCTTCGGATTCCGCACCGTTCTGTTTCCATCGCCGACGCGCGAGGAGGCGACGACACGTCTCAGGGACTGGATGGCACAACGCATCCGCTGGATCAGAGGCGCGCTCCAGACCACGATCGTCAACAGCCGCTCGCCCTTCCGCATGTCGCGCGAGCTCGGTCCGCGCAACTTCTTCCTGACGCAGATCGTCACCAGCGTGAGCCTCGTTGCCGCTCTGGCGCATCCTTTGTTCCTTCTCTGGGTGGCATCGAGCGTCGCCCTTCTGCTGCTCGACCTGCCGCAACCCGGCCAGCTCTGGCTGTTTCTGCAAGGTCTCTATGTGATCGTTGCCGTCTTCGCCTTCCTGGCGGCGATGGCGGCGGCCATCAGGACATCCTGGTTCTTGGGCAGCGGCGCGTGGGTCTTCACCATCCTGACTCTTCCGGTTTATTGGCTGCTGATCTCGATCGCGAGCTGGGTCGCGGTGGTGCAGTATTTTTCCGGCGTCACGAGTTGGGCCAAGACGCCGCATGGCGTGAGCCGCGTCAAGCCGCAGATCGTGGCGGAGAAGAAACCCGACAAGACGCCGGCCATCAAGCCGTTGATCGCCAAACCTGTGGCCAACAGCCCGCTGGCCGTCAAAGCTGCGGCCAACGGTCCATTGGCTGTCAAAGCTCCGGCCAACAATCCACGGGCCGTCAAACCTTCAGCCAACACGCCGTCGGCCGTAAAACCGCTGACTGCTCAGCCGCGGCCGACAAAAGGCATCTGATTGGCCATCACGGTCATGAACAGCACATTCACATCGAGCGGCAGTGACGCCATGTGGACGACGGCGTCGACCACATGGCGCACATCCATGGTCGCTTCGACGGCGGTCGATCCGTCGGCCTGAAACACGCCGGTCTTCATCTTGGCCGTCATGTCGGTTGCCGCATTGCCGATGTCGATCTGGCCGCAGGCAATATTGTGGATGCGCCCGTCGAGCGAAGCGGCGCGGGTCAAGCCGGTGATGCCATGCTTGGTGGCGGTATAGGGCGCCGAGAAGGGGCGCGGCACATGTGCCGAGATCGATCCGTTGTTGATGATCCGCCCGCCTTTCGGGTCTTGCGCTTTCATGAGCCGGAAGGCTTCCTGGGTGCAATAGAAGGCGCCCGACAGGTTGGCATTGACGACCGCTTGCCACTGCTCAGCGGTTAGCTCGTCGAGCGGGATGGCCGGCGCATTGACGCCGGCATTGTTGAACAGGACGTCGAGGCGGCCGAAGGCCGACTTGATCTCGGCGAAGAGCCGGGCGACGGATTGCGGGTCGCCGATGTCGGCGGCGACGGCCAATGACGATCCGCCGATGCTCTTCTTCGTCTCCTCGAGCGCATCCTTGCGACGTCCGGTCAGGACGACGCTGTAGCCGGCCTTGCCGAGCCCGATCGAAACGGCGCGCCCGATGCCGGAGCCCGCGCCTGTGACCAATGCGATCTTGGATTGAGCCAATGAAACCTCCGTAAGATGAATGTGCCCGTGTCCTATCCCGGCCGCGGATAATAGGTGCCGGCACGCGGCGAACAAGCGGAAATCTGCCGACATGGCTCATGCCGGTACAATGCTGTTTCAGCATCGGAGCTTCGCGCAATCAAGCCTTGTCATCGGTGCCGACGGCTGTTCCACTGGCGAGAATCGCTTGCCAGACAAACGGGGATCAAGGGGGAGTATGATGGCGGAAACGGTTTTTCTTGCCGAGGTGAGCTGGCCGGAATTCGCCCGGCGCATCGCCCAGGGCGCCCCGGTCTTCATCCCCGTCGGCGCCACCGAGCAGCATGGCCGGCATTTGCCCTTGAGCGTCGATGCCATCATCCCGACATGGATCAGCGCCGAGGTCGCCAAGCACTGCGGCGGACTCGTCGTGCCGCCGATCGCCTATGGCAATCGCTCGCAGCCGCGCTCGGGCGGCGGTCCGGCTTTTCCCGGCACTATCAACATCACCGCCACCACTCTGTCATGGCTGCTGCGCGACATCATCACCGAGCTCCATCGCCATGGCGCCCGCCACCTGGTCGTGGTCAATGGCCATTATGAGAATATCTGGCCCTCGGTGGAGGGGATCGAGCTCGCCCTCGATCATATCGGGCGTGAGCGCACCCAAGGGCTGAAAATCCTGCGCATCGATCACTGGGAGCTGGTGAGACCCGAAACCCTGGCGCGCGTCTTTCCCGAGGGCTATCCCGGCATCGAGCTCGAGCATGCGAGCGTCATCGAGACCTCGATCATGCTGGCGCTGAAACCCGAGCTTGTCGATCTCGCCCAGGCTGCCCATGATGGGCCGGCACGGTTCAAGCCCTATGACCGCTTTCCGGGACCTGTCGCCGAGGTGCCGGCCTCGGGCGTGCTCTCCGAGACCAAAGGCTCGTCGGCGGAAAAGGGGCGGTGGCTCCTGGCCGACGCGGTGGAGCGGATCAAGCAAGCCGTCGCCGAGGAATTCGGCAAAGAAGTTGGGTGAGGAAGCTATGCGCCTGTGGATACGCAGTCCCTTGGCCTGTCTCGCCGATGATGCGGGCGGCGGTATTGTCGTCGAAGACGGCAGGATCGTCGAACTCGTCGCTTCCGGCGCGCAGCCGGCGAAGCCGGTCGACGAGACATTCGACGCCCATCGCCATGTCGTGCTGCCGGGTCTCGTCAATGCGCATCACCATATGTATCAGACGCTGACGCGCGCCCATCCGCAGGCGATCAACAAGGAGCTCTTTCCCTGGCTCAAGACGCTCTATGGCTACTGGTCGCGGCTCACGCCCGACGCGCATTGCCTCGCCACAAGGCTCGCCTTGACCGAGCTTCTGATGTCGGGCTGCACCACCGCTTTCGATCATCACTACCTTTTCCCGCGCGGCTGCGAGGAGGCGATCGACATCCAGGTCGATGAGGCGAAGAAGCTCGGCCTGCGCATGGTGGTAAGCCGTGGCTCCATGGATCTCTCCGAGCGCGATGGCGGCCTGCCACCCGACAGCGTGGTGCAGGACCGCGACGCCATTCTCGCCGACAGCGAGCGCGTGATCGGGCGCTACCATGAGAAGGGCGAGGGCGCGATGATCCAGATCGCGCTCGCCCCGTGCACGCCCTTCACCGTCACGCGTGAATTGATGGCCGAGACAGCGACGCTGGCGCGCCGGCATGGCTGCCGCCTTCACACGCATATCGCCGAGACGCGCGATGAAACCCAATATTGCGAGGAGCGTCTGCACTGCCGGCCGGTCGATTATCTGGAACAGACGGGCTGGCTCGGACCCGACGTCTGGCTCGCCCATGGCATTCATTTCAATGACGACGAGATCGGCCGGCTCGGCCGGCATGGGCTCGCCGTCTGCCATTGCCCGACCTCTAACATGGTGCTCGCATCCGGTCATTGCCGGACCCGCGATCTCGAAGGAGCGGGCGTCGCGGTGGGCCTTGGTGTCGACGGCTCGGCCTCGAACGACAATTCCAATCTGATCGAGAGTGTCCGGCATGCGCTGATGATCAACCGGCTGACCTATGATGCGACGATCACCCATCGCGATGCCTTTCGCTGGGCGACGGAAGGCTCGGCCCGCTGCCTCGGACGCGACGATATCGGCAGGATCGCGGCCGGTTGCCAGGCGGATCTGGCGCTCTTCACCCTCGATGAATTGCGCTTTTCCGGCGCCGGCGATCCGCTCGCGGCACTGGTCCTGTGCGGCGCCCATCGTGCCGACCGCGTCATGGTCAAAGGCCGCTGGCTGGTCACGAACGGCATGCCGGTGGGCATCGATATCGAGCGGCTGCGCCATGAGCACGGGGCCGCGGCGCGGCGCTTTGTCGATTAGACTGCCGCCTCGCGGGAATTCGGTGCTTTGCAAACAAGGCGGGCACGGGGCCAATCGCCCTTACCGATGGGGACTCTCCTCTTGGACTGGTTACTTTACTTTTCGCTCTTGAGGGCTCGGTGAGCCGGCGGAGCCGAGGCGATCTTCTTCCCCGAGTCAACGAACCGTTCTTCGGATTCGTCGCAGCCTAGGACTAGCGCCTTGCCAACTGTCCGCAGGGACGAGGAGTGGTCTTAGTCTAATTCGCGGGGCTTCCGCTGCCTGGCTACAATATCGGTCGCAGCAACTCGCGCCCCATCACCGTCTCCAGCATGGCGCGGCACGGACAACCAGGCGTGTGCAAAAAAGCGGGCCGCCTATAACCGCCTGGACGAGAAAGCACAGGCTTACGAGCAACCCGGCTGATCAGGAGTTTGAACGGCGTGCCGGCGCTTTATTTCAGTGGTTGGGAGCACACTGAGTAATGTTTAACACTTTACACCAGGAACGGATGACTGTCTTTCGCACTTCGCTCTGCAATTCGTCCGTGCAGTGTCGCAGCTTTGCTGGCTCCGACCGCCCTTCGCGGCTTCGTCACTGCACTTCACATGCTCATCATCACATTTGGTTGGGCATTTCGGGTCGACATAATAACATTGAGCCACCGCTAGTGTCCCTCCCAGCAGTAGGAGAGCAGCGCTCATCAACACGACATTCTTCATCTTGCCCTCCTCTAGTGCGCAGAAGCGCTTATGCCAATCGTTCAGTGTTATTGACCGACGTATGGCAATTCGGTGCCAAGAAAGACTTTGCTGAATTTCAAGCTAGGTCGTGTACACAAACCTCATCGGGCCCCTGACACCGCTACCTCCACACCAAGCTTTGACCGACGTCCATGCCTAACTACGACTAGGCGGTACATCTGTGGGTCATATTGGAGTAGTTGCACCGACCTGCTATCGTTGTGCTTAGGTCCGCCAAGTCGCAGGGACTTGAATGTCCTCACTGTCGTACCTGCCGACGATTCGATTGATATGTCCACTGATGCGGCCACTTTTCCACCTCGATAGCCGGACCAAGATTCGTTGTCCGCATCCACGTTCTTTTGCTTTACCAGCTGTTTCGCACTCGCCAGCCAAAATGTGAAGTCGCCCTGATAGGAATCGATGTTTTGTCGGAGAATTTCGCGCGGATCGCAATCCGCAGCGACAGCTGATTGTGACAAAGGTAGGAGAATCAGTACTGCTAGCAACACAGGCCTCGATCTCATAAACTCCCTCCGACTGAAAAATGGAAAGACAGCATTCCTCGCGCAGCATCATGCCTAAGTAGGCTGATTGCCCCACATCCAAAATGACACACATGAACATGCTCCCCGTTTCGCCTAGTCAGGGCGTGCCGGGTGTGCTCGACGCTATTGCAAATAAGGCTGCGCGGCCATTTTCGTTTTAATTTTCCGACATGCCGCTAGGTAATCATGGACTCAGATTTCAGAAAGAGTCAATGGGCTTCGACCACGATCTCTTTAGATCGAGAGGTCGAGCAACAGCTTGCCGGAGACGTTCCGCGATTCGAGGAGCTTGTGCGCCTTGCCGGCATCGGCGAGCGGCAGGATGGCTTCGATCGGCATGCGCAAGCTGCCATCGGCCAGAAGACCGAGGATCGCCTTGATGCCGCGCCGCCAGGCGGGCGATCCGGGTCCCGCCTGCAGGAACTCGAAGCCGGCAAGCGACGTCGAGCGTTCATAGAGCTTGGCGCGGATATCGAAATCGGGATAGCCCGCCGCCTCGCCGATGTTGATCACCCGGCCGAAGGGTTTCAGCGCATCGAAGCTCTGCTCCAATATCTCAGCACCGAGTGAATCGATGACGAGATCGACGCCGCGCCCTTTCGTCAGGCGCATCGCCTCGGCGACAAAATCCTCATTCGAACGGTCGATGACATGATGGGCGCCGAAGGCGAGCGGGCGCGAGGCCTTGCCGGCGGAGCCCACAGTGCCGATCACTTGAGCACCCTTGAGATGGGCGAGCTGCGTCAGCATCAGCCCGACGCCGCCGCCGATCGCATGGATGAGGATGGTCTCGCCGCGGCGCAGCCGATGCGCGCTGTGGAGGAGGTGCCATGCGGTGATGGCGGCCGCCGGCATGGCGGCGGCGAGATCGAGGGGGATCGTGTCCGGCAACGCGATCGCATAGTCCTGAGGCACGATGCAGCGATCGGCATAGCCGCCGAGCATTTTTGGCCCGGTGATCGCCGCGACCGGCTGGCCGATGCGCAAGCCCCGCACTTTGGCGCCCTTCGCCTCGACATGGCCCGAAACTTCGAGCCCGATGACGGCCGGATAGTCGATCGGAACGGGATAGACACCCTGCCGCTTCTGGATGTCGCCCCAGTTCACACCGGCATAGCGCACCGCGATCCTCACCTCATCGGCGCCGGGCTCGGGCGTTGCGAGCTCCTTGAGCTCGAAACGATCGATATCGCCGGGCTCCGAAAGGACGAGCGCCCGCATCACGCGCGGTCCCAGGACCGGACTTTGCCGGCCTTGCCCGCCGCGAGGCAGGTGATCGCCTCGGCCATCAGCTTCGCGGCGAGGGTCGCGGTATGGCCGCTCTTCGAATCATAGTCGGGCGAGACCTCGACCACATCGAAGCCGGCGAAACCGCGCTCGCAGCCGAGCCTCACCCCATTGATGATCTCGCGCGCGGTAAAGCCGCCGGGCTCGATGCTGTTCGTGCCCGGCGCGAAGGCGGGATCGATCACGTCGATATCGACGCTGACATAGGGCGGCTGGCCGTCCGGCGAGACGATGCCGAGCGCCTCCTCGACCACCGCTTCGATGCCGCGCTTCTGCACGACGCGATCGGGATAGATGGTGATGCCGAGCTCGCGCGCGAGCGGCGTCCAGTCGGCGAGGTTGCGCGCCCCCTTGGGCCCGATGATCCCCATGCGCTTGGGATCGACCTCGGGCAATTCGCAGATGCGCAGGACCGGCGAGGCACGCGTCAGCCGGTCGTTGTTGAAGCTCTCCGAGAGATCGAGATGGGTGTCGAAGAGGAGAAAGCCCAAAGGCCCGCCTTGATGCGCCGCCACCGCCTTGACCGCGGGATAAGTGACGCCGTGATCGCCGCCCATCATCAAGGGCACGGCGCCGATCTTCAGGATCTCGCCGATCTTCTTTTCGAGCCGCCGATAGCTCTCGGGCGTGTCGCCCGGCACGACATCGATATCGCCGCAATCGGCGATCTTCACATGGTCGTCGACATTGAGGTCCCAGTCGAAATGATAGGAGCCGAAGAGCAGCGAATATTTGCGGATCTCCTGCGGCGCGCGCCGCGTGGCGCCGCCGCGGAAGGTGGCGATGCCATCATAGGGCATGCCGATGACGACGGCGTCGGGCGATCCGCATGTCGCGAGATCGCGCGCGTAAGTCGAGGCCATGAAGGCCGGCACGTCGCCGAAGATCTTCGGGACTTCCGAAGGCGAAAGGGCCATGTCGTCTCACCTCCCTGTTCAGTGGCCGGGCTTGCGCAGCATGGGCGAGGGCGGCGGCGAGGGGATCTGGAGCTTGTCGTAATAGGGCAGCTTGTCGACCCGCGCCTGATAGGCGCCCTTCTTGCGCTGCGCCTGGACATGGCTGGCGATGTCCTCGAGCCGCGCGAACCACACATCGCCGGTGTTCAGCATATATTCGATCATCTTCTCGATCCGGAGCCAGCGCGACAGGCGGCCACTGACGAAGGGATGCCACACGCCGATCCACAGGCCCCCACCGGCGCTCCGCATCGCCTCGAACTCGGCCATGAAGGTCTCCATGGCGCGGTCCGGCGACATGATCTGGAACATGTAGTTGAGATCGATCGAATGGACATAAGGCGGCCAGTCGTCGAGCGCCCAGCTCGACGGCAGTTCGACGATTTCGCCTTTGCCGTTGTCGAGGATATAGGGGACGTCATCGCCCATCAGCGATGAATCATAGAGGAAACCTTCCTCCACCAGGAGGTCGGTGGTGTGCATGGAATAGTTGTAGAGCGGCGAGCGGTTGCCGCGCGGGCGCTTGCCGGTGTGCTTCTCGATGACGCCGATCGAGCGCTGCATCCAATAGTGCTCTTCATCGCGCGACAGCGCATTGGGCGCCTCGTGGATATAGCCGTGGAAGCCGACCTCATGGTCGTCCTTGATCATGGCGTCGACCGCTTCCGGATAATGCTCGATGCACCAGGCAGGCACGAAGAAGGTTTGCTTGAGGCCGTAGCGGCGATAGCCTTCGAGGATGCGCGGCACGCCGACCTGCGGCCCGTATTTCAGCATCGAGATGGTCGAGACGCGGGTGATCGAATCCTGCGGATGCTCGATATGGACGAGGCTGTCGGCATCCATGTCGAAGGTGATGGCGACGGCGACTTTGGCGCCGTTCGGCCAGGGGACGGGTCGTCTGATCATGGGATCATCCTTAAGAAAGAATCTGGTAGTGCGCTTCGACGGTCTTGCCCTTGTTGATCGGCAATATGTCCTGCGGGCAGGCCGACATGGCGACGATGCAGTCCATCTTGGCGCGCAAGATCACATAGTCGCCGGCTTTCGAGACGGGCTCGCCCCAGCCGGTCTTGCCCTCCTTGTCGACCGGAATGTTCATCCACAGATTGAGCGGTGACGGCACTTCCGGCGGCTCGAGGCCGATCTGGCGCATGCCGGCATGGAGATTGTCGGTGCAATTGTCGTGATATTCCGTGCAGCCGAGCAGCCCGTAGCGATAGTCGTCGCAGGCCGCGAGCAGCGTGTCATGGATGCCGGGCGATGTGTCTTCCTCGAAATGGAGGATGGCGCGTCTGCGGTTGGTGAAGAGGTCGTGCCCCTTCCTGGGGAAGATCGTGCCGATGGTCGGGCGCATATGCTCCATCGACATGAACTCATGCAGGTCCTCGGCGCTGAAGGCCCAGGTGTCGACCACCTGATGGCCGTGGGTATTGATGATCTTGATCGCCTGGCCTTTGCTGAGGCGGCAGGCCCGGCCGCGACGCGCCGGAAGAGTGAAGATTTCGGATGTGGACATGATGCCTCCGTTATTGGTTCGACGTGACTGAGGTGAGCGCGATATCGCTCGGCAAAAGGGTGCGGAGCTCGCCTTTGAGGACGAAGTCCTTCACCGCCGCGATATCGGGCGCGAAGAACCGGTCTTCCTCATAAGCGGGCGCGAGACGCCTTATCCGGGCATGGACATCCTCGAGGACGTGGCTCGATCGCCGCGGTCTTCTGAACTCGATGCCCTGGCAGGCGGCGAGGAGCTCGATCGCGACGATCGTTGCGACATTGTCCGCCATGTCGGCGAGGCGGCGGGCCGCGAAGGTCGCCATGCTGACGAAGTCCTCGTGATTGGCGGTGGTCGGGATCGAATCGACGCTTGCCGGATGGGCGAGCGACTTGTTCTCGCTGGCCAGCGCTGCCGCCGTGACCTGCGCCACCATGAAGCCTGAATCGAGCCCCGTCTCCTTGACCAGGAAGGCGGGCAGCCGGCTGTGCTGCGCATCGGTGAGCATGGCGATGCGCCGCTCCGCCATGGCGCCGGTCTCGGCGAGCGCCAGCGCGATGCCGTCGGCCGCGAGGCCGACCGGCTCGGCATGGAAATTGCCGCCATAGATGATGTCGCCGCTTTCCGCGTCGACCATCGGATTGTCGGTCCAGGCGTTGATCTCGGCGGTGAGGATGGTCACGGCCTGGCGCAATTGATCGAGACAGGCGCCCATCACTTGCGGCTGGCATCTGAGGCAATAGGGATCCTGCAGCCGCCCGTTCTGCCGCGCCTCGCCACGGATTTCGCTTCCCGCGAGGAGAGAGCGGAAGAAGCGCGCTACGGCGATCTGGCCGGGCTGGCCGCGCGCCTCATGCAGCCTTGCATCGAAGGCCATGTCCTGGCCATGGGCGGCCTCGACGCTCAAAGCGCCGGCGATGAGGGCTGAAGCCAGCATGTCCTCGGCGGCGAAGAGGCCAGTGACCGCGAGCGCGGTCGAGGCCTGGGTCCCGTTGACCAGCGACAGGCCCTCCTTGGCTTCGAGCACGAAGGGTTGGAGACCCTCGAGACGCAAAGCCTCGGCCGCCGGCAGGATGCGCCCTGCATGGATGACATCGCCGGTGCCGATGAGGGCCGCCGCCATATGGGCGAGCGGAGCGAGATCGCCCGATGCGCCGACCGATCCCTTGCACGGCACGAGCGGCGTGATGTCATGGTTGAGCAGGGCGAGGAGCGCCTCGGCGAGCTCGGGCCGCGCCCCCGAATAGCCGCGCGCCAGGGCCGAGGCCTTGAGCAGGATCATGCGGCGCACATCGGCGATGCGCATGGGCTCGCCCGTTCCCGCCGCATTGGAGAGGACGAGGCGGCGCTGCAGGTCGGCAAGATCATGCGCGCCGATGAGATGCGAAGAGAGCGTGCCGAAGCCGGTATTGACGCCATAGGTCGGCGTGCCGCTCGCGATGCGCTCTTCGACGATCCGGCGTGTGCGCGCCATCTCGGCGCGCTGCTCGAGGCTGAGCTCGAGCTTGAGCCCATTGCGCGCGAAGTCGCGCAAGTCTTCGAGGTCGAGATCGCCGGCTCTGAGATACATGATCAGGTCTTCGATTCGCGCCGATAGGGCAGGCCCACCGCGGCCGGCGGCTTGACCCGGCCATAGAGGCCGATGAGGGCGAGGATCGAGGCCACATAGGGGAGTGCGGTGAAGATCTGATAGGGCACGGACGGATTGGCGAATTGCAGGCGCAGTTGCAGCGCGTCGCAGAAGCCGAAGAACCACGAGGCGAGGAGGGCGCCCAGCGGATCCCAGCGCCCGAGAATGATGGCGGCGAGCGCGATGAAGCCTTTGCCGGCGCTCATATGCTCGGTGAAGACGAAGACCTGCGACACGACGATATAGGCGCCGCCCAAGCCCGCGAGGCCGCCGCTGATCAGCGTGCACAGGAAGCGCACGCCATAGACCGGCACGCCGGCCGAGTCGGCGGCGCCGGGATTTTCACCGGTGGCGCGCACGTCGAGGCCGAAGGCGCTGCGATAGAGCAGCCAGTAGAGGAAGGGCACCAGCAGATAGAGCAGATAGATGAGCGGATCCTGGTCGAAGAAGACCGGGCCGATGACGGGTATTTTGGAAAGACCCGGTATCGCCCAGGGCGTGAAGCCGGGCAACGTCTTGGTGGTGGCGTTGAGGCCGAAGATGAGGCGCGCCAGGAAGGCGGTGAGGCCGATCGCCACGAGATTGATGGCGATGCCGGTGACGATCTGGTTGACATTGAGGCGGATCGACAGGATGCCGAGGATGGCGCCGCCGAGCGCGCCGAGCGCTATGCCGACGACGACGCCCATCACCGGGCTGCCGGTGAGGAACGTGCCGAGCGCCGCCCCGAAGGCGCCCGACAGCATCATGCCTTCCATGCCGACATTATAGACGCCGCCCCGCTCGCAGATGACGCCGCCGAGCGCCGCGAAGGCGATCGGCACCATCAGGCGCAGGCTGGTGCGCAGCACGTCGGTGATGAGCGCCAGATCGAGCCATTCAAGCATTCTGTTTCTCCCCAGGTGCTATGGCCGCTTCCATCGCCCGGCGCTGCGCCAGGATCCTGCCCAGCGCGAGTCGCTGAATTTGATCGCGAGGCTCGCGGCGACAAAGATGACGACGAGGCCCTGGATGGCGTCGACCACGGTGCTGTCGACGCCCGAGGCGCGCTGCATGAACTGGGCGCCAGACCGCAGGCCGGAGAAGAACAAAGCCGCGACCGGCACCAGGATCGGATTGGCGGCGGCCATGAAGGCGACGACGATGCCGTCGAAGCCGTATCCCGGGCTGAACATGTGGAAGAGGCGGTATTTGACGCCGAGGATCTCGAAGGCGCCGGCGAGGCCGGCGAGCGCGCCGCCCAAAGCCATGGTGGCGACCATTTGCCTCTGCACCCAGATGCCGGCATAGCGCGCCGCCTGCGGGTTGCTGCCGACGGTCGTCACCGCGAAGCCGAAGGTCGTGTATTTGAGAGCGAGCGCCAGGACGATGGCAAGCAGCACGCCGATGATGGCGCCGATATGGGCATCGGTCGGGCTCATGATATGGGGCAGGAACAGGCTCGCCGGGATCTCCGCCGAATAGGGATAGGGTGCTCCTTCCTCCATCATCGGACCGCCTGCCGCATAGCTCACGATATTGATGCCGACATAATTGAGGAGCAGCGTCACGATGACTTCATTGATGCCGCGATAGGCCTTGAGGTAGCCCGCGATCGCCGCCCAGAAGGCGCCGCCCAAGGCACCCGCCAGGGCGCAGATCAGGAGGTGCAGCGGCCAGTACATTTCCGGGAGGTAGAGTGCGGCGATGGCGCAGAACAGCGCCCCCATATAGATCTGGCCCTCGGCGCCGACATTGAACAGGCCGGCTTTCAGCGGCACGGCGACGGCGAGGCCGGCCAGCAGGATGGGCGAGAATTTCACCAGCGTGGCGCCAAAGCCGTAATAGTCGAAGAAAGCTTCGCCGAAGAGCGAGCGATAGGCGGCGATCGGGTTGGCGCCCGCCATCAGCATCAGGATCGAGCCGACGAGGAGCGCCAGGATCACCGCCCAGACGGTCTTCGTCGCATAGAGGAGCTGCATGGCGCGCGCCATCACACGACCTCGCTTCCGACACCCGCCATCAGCTCGCCGAACCGCTCAGGGCTCGCTTCATCGGGCGTGAGGATGCCGGTGATGCGGCCGCGATACATGACGGCGATGCGGTCGGCGATATCCATGACATGCTCAAGCTCGGTCGACACATAGAGGACGCCGACGCCCGATTTCTTCAGGTCGAAGATGGTGTTTTGCACGAATTCGATGGCCCCGATATCGAGCCCCTTGCAGGCCTGCATGATGATGAGGAGGCGGGGCTTCGCTTCGATCTCGCGCGCCAGGATGACCTTCTGCTGATTGCCGCCGGAGAGGAAGCGCGCCGGCTGCTGCGGCGAGCGCAGGCGCACGTCATAGTGCTTGACGAGCAGGGCGGCATTTCTCGCCATATAGGCGAAATCGAGAATGCCATGGCGCGAGGCGGGCGGGCGGTCATAGTCGCGCAAAATGAGATTGGTCGCGACCGGGTAATCGAGGACGAGGCCGGTCGTCTGCCGGTCCTCGGGCACGAAGCCGATGCCCGCTTCGTTCTTGCGCGCCTTGACGCCGAGCGGACCGATATCGCGGCCGCCGACCAGGATCCGGCCGCCATCGAGCGGGCGCAGGCCCGCAATGACCTCGCCGAGCTCGCGCTGGCCGTTGCCGTCGACGCCGGTGACGCCCAGCACCTCGCCCGCGCGCAAGTCGAAGCTGAGATTGTCGAGGGCGCGCACGCCCCGATCACTGGTGGCGATGAGGTTCTCGGCCGTGAGCAGGATGTCGCCCAGGGCGTTCTTCACCCGCTTCAGATTCATGATCACGTCGCGCCCGACCATGCGCCGCGCCAGTTGCCGCGGTGTCGTGTCTCGGGCGTCGATTTCGTCGGTGACCTTGCCGTGGCGCATCACCGTCACCCGGTCGGCCACTTGCATCACTTCCTCGAGCTTGTGGGTGATGAACAGGATGGTGTGGCCGGCGGAGCGGAGCGCCTTCAGGCTGTCGAGGAAGGAGCCGATCTCGCCCGGCGCCAGCACGCTGGTCGGCTCGTCGAGGATGAGGACCTCGGCCTTGCGGTAGAGCGCCTTCAGGATCTCGACGCGCTGGCGCATGCCCATGGGCAGCGTCCAGATCTCAGCCTGAGGATCGATGTCGAAGCCGATGCTCTTGCTGAGCTCGCGGATGCGCTTCTCATGCGTCTTGAAATCGACGGTATCGAGGCCGCGATCGAGGCCGAGCACGATATTCTCGGTGACGGTGAGCGAGCTCACCAGCATGAAATGCTGATGGATCATGCCGATGCCGTGCGCGATGGCATCGCGCGGCGACGCCAGTTTGAGGGTCGCGCCGTCGAGCAGGATCTGTCCCTCGTCGGGCCGGTAGAGCCCGTAGAGGATGTTCATCAAGGTCGTCTTGCCGGCGCCGTTCTCACCCAGGATCGCATGGATGGCGCCCTTGGCGATGGTGATCGAAACATCGTCGAGCGCCTTGAACGCGCCGAATGACTTCGTGATCCCATCAATGACAATGTGATCCATCGACCTGTCCGCTACTTTCGTTCACTCTCCCTCCGCCACGCCGCAGGCGTGGGGAGGGTGGCGCGCGTCAGCGCGACGGGTGGGGTGCCCCCTGAAGGGAGGTCTCTCAAGCAAGGTCTTTGCAGTCTCCATAGCCATTCGTTAAGTACCTCCTGGTGGAGAGACCCCACCCGTCGCGCGTTCCGCGCGACACCCTCCCCGCGCTTGCGCGCGGCGGAGGGAGCGTAGGCCAATGGCTCAGGGCGTGAGCTCGCCCGACTTCATCTTCTCGGCGAGCGCCAGGACCTCTTTCTGGACGTCTTCCGGCACGGCCTTGTGGAACGAGCCGATGCGGGCCGCTTCCGGCGTCTTGAGGTCGAAATTGTAGTTCTTGCCCTCGAGCTTGCCCTCCTGCGCGAGCTTGATGTAGTCGAGCATCGCGCCCTTGATGTCGAAGATGGCGGATTGCAGCACGGTGTCGGGCCAGTCGGCGACGGCGTCGTAATAGAGGCCGAAGCCCCACACGCCCTTCTCCTTGCAGGCCTGCAGGCTGCCGATCACCGCATTGTCCATGGTCGGGAAGATGACGTCGGCGCCTTGCGAGATCTGGTTGAGGGCGGCTTCCTTGCCCTTGGCGATATCGTCCCAGTCATTGGTATAGGCGGTGAACACTTCCGTGCCGCCCGCCGCCTTGAAGCCCGCCTCATAGGCGGAGTTGAGGTCGAGCGAGAATTTGATCTTCTGCCCGCCGATCCAGCCGGCCTTGCCGCTCTTCGACATCTTGCCGGCGAGATAGCCCATGAGATAGCCGAACTGGCGGAAGTTGAAATCGGCCGAGGCGATATTGCCGCCGCCCAGCTGGCCGTTGTTCACCACGAAGATCGTGTCGGGATATTTGGGACCGACGCGCTTGGCGGCGTCCTGGAATTCGCCGCCATGGCCGATCACCACCTTGTAGCCGCGCCTGGCATAGTCGGCCATCGCTTCGGCCTGATCGGCCTGCGCCACCTTTTCGCTATAGGCGACATCGAGGCCGAGCTTGTCCTTGGCCTGCATGATGCCTTCATAGCCGGACTGGCTCCACGACTTGTCGGTGATGTTGCCCGGCATGACGATCGCCACTTTGAACGCGTCCGCCCAGGCGGGCTTGAGCATGGCGACGCCGGCAGCCGACCCGCAAATGGCAATGAAAGACCTTCTGCTGATGATCATGTCTCTCTCCCTTGTTGGCCGCAGCTTCGCCGCGGCTCGTTCTTCATTGGCAAGGGACAGTCTTGATCAGGAATTACTTTTGTTCGATATTAAATAAATGAACTTTATTTCCGCTTCAGGTTAAGTATGCCGCGCGAAGCCAAGCCGCAGATCACCCTCGACGGCATCGACGTCAATCTCTTGCGCATGTTCTGCGTCATCGTCGAGAGCAACGGCTTTTCCGCCGCCCAGGCGCGCATGAACATTTCCGCCGCCTCGATCTCGAGCAAGATGGCGGCCCTCGAGGACCGTTTGGGCTTGCGCCTGTGCCAGCGCGGGCGTGCCGGCTTCAGCCTGACCAGCGAAGGCCAGAAGGTCTATGAGGCCGCGACCGCCATCTTCAAGTCGCATGTCGCCTTCGTGCGCGAGGTAAGCCAGTTGCGCCAAGACCTCACCGGCAGGCTCGATGTCGGCATCGTCGATTCGACCGTCACCAATCCCGATATGCGCCTCTCCGATCTGGTGCGCCGCTTCAGCCTGAAGCATCCCAATGTCCATCTGGCGCTGCATGTCATGGAGCCGCCCGATATCGAGCGCGCTCTGCTCGAAGGCAAGCTGCAGATCGGCATCTCCGCCTTCTACCATCATGTGCCGGGGCTCCAGTACCGGCCGCTGCTCGAGGAATTGCACGAGCTCTATTGCGGGCGCGGCCATGCGCTCTTCGACCGCGCGCCGAACCGCATCGAGATGGCGGAATTGCGCGACTGCCGCTATGTCATCCGCAGCCATCTGCCGAGCCATGTCGAGCTCGCCAATGACAGCGTGACCGGCGGGGCCACCGTGACCGACATGGAGGCGATGGCGCATCTGGTGCTGTCCGGCCAGTTCATCGGCTTCATGCCGGTGCATTATGCCGCGATCTGGACCGGGAACGACCGCATCCGCCCCATCCTGCCCGGGCGCTTCACCCACAAATCGACCTTCGAGATCGCGCTCAATTCCGAGCACCGCATGGACCGCACGACGGTGGCGTTCCTGCAGCAGATCCGGCCTTGAACCGGAATCTGAAATGATTACGCTTGGCCGCTGCTAGAGCAAATCCCGCCAAAGTTGAAGACTTTGGCGATAAGGATTTGCTCCAGCATATTGATTTGGCGCGAATCCTTTTCGGCGAAGTGATTCCACTTCGCCGGGATGCGCGCTAGGAGAACGGTCCATGATATTGCGCGTCGTCTTGTTGGTCATCGGCAGCCTGATGGTCCTCATGGGGCTCGTATGGATCGGCCAGGGCAGCGGCTATTTCCCCTATCCCGCCGAAAGCTTCATGATCAGCCAGACGCCCTGGATCTATTGGGGCCTGCTTCTCGCCGCTTTAGGCCTGGTGGTCATCATCCTTTCGCGCAGGCGCGGAAGGTAGACACACCCCTCACATCCGCGCCAGCAGCAGGATTTCCTTGTTGCCGGCATCGAACAGGATGAGCTTGCCGCGCTGATCGTCGATCAGCCAGCGCCGCGCGTCGTTGAGGGCGCCGAGGAATTTGGTCTCCTGGTCCATGATCGCAGGCGGACAGGCCATCTGGGTCGCGACCAGCGGTCCGAAGCTGATCTTGTCGCCGGTGACGGTGGCCTTGCCGCCGAAACCGTTGCAGCCGCCCTTGCCCGTCACCTTGCCGTCCTCGGCGATCTCGATCGTGCTCTGCAGATTGTCGATGACGCCGCCATTGCGGATCGATTCCGCCAGCCATTTGCCTTTCGGGATCGAAGCCTCGGACCCTTGTGCGACGCGCTGGACCAGGACTTCCGGCTGGATGGGGCCGCGGATCTGTTGGCGGGCGCTGGTGGCGAACCACACTTTGCCGTCGACCAGGATGCGTGCCTGGAGCATATAGGTGTGGCCGCGGCGGATGCGTGTGTCGTCGAAGCGCAGGCGATAGGGAATGGGCAGACGATTGCGCGTGCGCACTTGCGTGACGGCGAAAATGCTCTCGGGCGTATCGGGCGCCAGGTCGACGATGCTCACCTCCAGGATCGCATGCCGCGGCAGGGCAATACGCTCGCGATAGGAGACGGTGCCGCGCAGGATCCGCTCCTTGGCATGGGCAGGCAGGGCCGCGGGCAGGGCCAGCGCCAGCGAGGCCAAGCCCAGAAGCCTGCGCCGCGATAAAGGATTGAGGGTTTTGCCGTCGCTCATGGTCGCCTCCTTCAGCGGAACTCTGATAGGGTGGACTTTATGTCCTTATTAGGGAGAAGGCGCCGACCCGCGCAAACGGTGCCGATCTCCGACTACAATCGACCGTCGTTGCGCCTGAAGGTGGAATCTGCAAGACTTTGTCCAGGAAGAACAAGGCCGGACGAACCGGTCTCCCGCTAGAGAACCATCCAGGAGAGCAAACATGGACATGAAGATCGGAAAGCTTGCCGCCACTTTGCGGGTAACCGTCGGCGGTGCGGCGCTTATTGCCTTGATGGCGCTTTCCACGCCCGTCTTGGCCGTCACCCCGGCCGACACGCTGGTCGAGGGCTTCGCGATCGACGATATCATTTCCATGGACCCGGCCGAGGCCTTCGAGCTCTCGACAGCCGAGGTCACCGCCAACACCTACAACCTTCTCGTCCGTATCGATCTCAATGATACATCGAAGGTCAAGGGCGACCTCGCCGAAAGCTGGACGGTTTCGGACGATGGCCTGACCTATACGTTCAAGCTCAAGCCCGGACTGAAATTCGCCTCCGGCAACCCGATCACCGCCGCCGACGTGGCCTATTCCTTCGAACGTGCGGTCAAGCTCAACAAGAGCCCGGCCTTCATCATCCAGCAACTCGGCATCAGTGGTGACAATGTCGCGGACAAGGCGAAGGCCGTGGACGATACGACCTTCCAGTTCGTCGTCGACAAATCCTATGCGCCGAGCTTCGTCCTCAACTGCTTGTCGGCGACGGTCGGTTCGGTGGTCGACAGCAAGCTGGTCAAGGAGCATGTCGCGGCGGTCACGCCGAGCGACGACTACAAGTACGACAATGATTTCGGCAATGCCTGGCTGAAGACCGGCTTTGCGGGCTCCGGTCCCTACAAGCTGCGCGAATGGCGGGCCAATGAAGTCGTCGTCATGGAGCGCAACGACGATTATTTCGGCGAGAAGGCGAAGCTCGCCCGCGTCATCTATCGTCACATGAAGGAAAGCGCTGCCCAGCGCTTGGCGCTGGAAGCCGGCGACATCGATGTGGCCCGCAATCTCGAGCCGAACGACCTCGACGCCGTTGCCAAGAATGCCGATCTGAAGACCACCAGCGCCCCCAAGGGCACGGTCTATTACATCAGTCTCAATCAGAAGAATCCGAACCTCGCCAAGCCCGAGGTGCGCCAGGCCTTCAAATATCTCGTCGACTATGATGCGCTGGGCGCCACCATCCTCAAGGGCATCGGCGAGATCCATCAGACCTTCCTGCCGGATGGCGTTCTGGGCGAGCTTCCCGAGAATCCGTTCAAGCTCGACGTCGCCAAGGCCAAGGAGCTGCTCGCCAAGGCCGGTCTTCCGGACGGCTTCAACGTCACCATGGACGTCCGCAGCTCTCAGCCGGTGACCGGCATGGCGGAATCGATCCAGCAGACCCTGGGGCAGGCCGGGATCAAGCTCGAAATCATCCCGGGCGACGGCAAGCAGACCTTGACCAAGTACCGTGCCCGCAATCACGACATTTATATCGGGCAGTGGGGCCAGGATTATTTCGATCCGAACTCCAATGCCCAGACCTTCGCCAGCAATCCTGACAATTCCGATACGCCCAAGATCTCGACCCTTGCCTGGCGCAATGCCTGGGACATTCCGGAACTGACCAAGAAGACGGAAGCCGCCTTGCTCGAGCGCAATCCGGACAAGCGCGCCCAGATGTATCAGGAGCTGCAGAAGGCCGTCCTCGACGCCAGCCCCTTCGTGATCATTCACCAGCAGCTGGAAGTGGCGGGCCTGCGCGGCAATCTGAAGGACTTCAAGCTCGGCCCGAGCTTCGACACCAATTTCGTCGATACGATTTCCAAAGAATAGTCTTTGGATAAGAGGGCGTGAGCGCGATTGAGACCGAAGCGTCGCGCGGCGGCGCTCGTGCCGTCGCCATCGCCTCGGTGATCGGCCGGTTCATCGTCATCGCGATCACGACCTATCTGGGTCTGCTCGCTGTGACGTTCTTTATCGGCCGCGTCATCCCGATCGATCCGGTGCTGGCGGTACTGGGTGATCGTGCCCGCCCGGATGTCGTCGAGCGCACGCGCCGCGAAATGGGCCTCGACCTGCCGCTCGTCCAGCAGTTCTATATCTATCTGAAGAATGCGCTCAGCGGCGATTTCGGCAATTCGGTCCTGACCACCAATCCGGTGATGACCGACATTCGTCGCGCCTTTCCGGCGACGATCGAGCTGGCGACGCTCGGGACGCTGATCGGCTCCGTGCTCGGCGTGCCGCTCGGCGTGCTGGCCGCCGTCAAGCGCGGCAGCCTCGTCGATCAGGTCGTCAGGCTCATCGGCCTCATCGGCTATTCGGTGCCGATCTTCTGGCTGGCGCTTCTGGCGCTGGTCCTGTTTTACGCCAAGCTCAAATGGGTCGCTTTCCCCGGCCGCATCGACGTCGTCTATGAATACAGCTTCACGCCGGTCACCGGTTTCTATCTTCTCGATTCGGCGCTGCAGGGCCAGTGGGACGTGTTTCGCGATGTCTTTCGCCACATCATCCTCCCGGCTTCGCTGCTCGGCTATTTTTCCCTCGCTTATATCAGCCGCATGACGCGCTCCTTCATGCTGAACGAGCTCGCCCAGGAATATATCGTCGCCGCGCGCGCCAAGGGCCTGTCGGAGACACGGGTCATCTGGGGCCATGCCTTGCGCAACGCGGCGGTGCCGATGGTCACCGTCATCGCGCTCTCTTATGCCGGGCTCTTGGAAGGCTCGGTTTTGACCGAGACGGTCTTTTCCTGGCCGGGCATCGGTCTCTACATCACCAACTCGCTGCAGAATGCCGATATGAACGCCGTCCTCGGCGGCACGATCATCATCGGCTCGGTCTTCATCGGCATAAATCTCCTGTCGGACCTGCTCTACCGGCTCCTCGATCCAAGGACGAAAGTGGGATGAGCGAGATCGGCCAGACGCGGCGCGATTGGCTCCTCAGCGAGCGGCCGCAGTCGCGCCTCCAGGCCAGGCTCGGCCGCGCCTATGTGACATGGCGGCGCTTTTCGGCGAACCGCCTGGCGTTGCTCGGTCTCCTCATCATCATCGCCTTGCTGGTCGTGGCGGCCCTCGCCCCGATGCTGGCGCCCTATTCGCCGGTCGTCGGCGATCTCAAGAACGCGCGGCTTCTGCCGCCGGGTCCTGAGCATTGGTTCGGCACCGACGATCTCGGCCGCGATATCTTTTCGCGCATCATCTACGGCTCGCGCTGGACTCTTTATGTAGTGGTGCTCGTCGCCATCATCGCCGCCCCCATCGGCCTCCTGATCGGCACCGTCGCCGGCTATGCCGGCGGCTGGATCGACGCCATTTTGATGCGCGTGACCGACATCTTCCTGGCTTTCCCGAAACTGATCCTGGCGCTGGCCTTCGTCGCAGCGTTGGGGCCCGGCATCGAGAATGCCGTGCTCGCCATCGCCATCACCTCCTGGCCGCCCTATGCGCGTATCGCGCGTGCCGAGACTCTGACCGTCCGCAACTCGGATTACATCAAGGCCGTCCAGCTCATGGGCGCCTCGCCGGCGCGCATCGTGCTCCGGCACATCATGCCGCTCTGCATCTCATCCCTCATCATCCGGGTGACGCTCGACATGGCTGGCATCATCCTCACCGCCGCGGGCCTGGGCTTCCTCGGTCTCGGCGCCCAGCCGCCGCTGCCGGAATGGGGCGCCATGATCGCCTCGGGCCGCCGCTTCATCCTCGATCAGTGGTGGGTCGCCGGCGCCCCGGGTGCCGCCATCCTCATCGTCAGCCTCGGTTTCAACCTGCTGGGCGACGGCTTGCGCGATGCCCTCGATCCGCGGAGCGGCGATCAATGACGAGCCTCCTCGAGGTCGATGACCTGCGCGTGACCTTCCCGACGCGAACCGGAATCATCGAGGCGGTTCGCGGTGTTTCCTTTGCGCTCGGCCGCGAACGGCTCGGCATTGTTGGCGAGTCGGGTTCGGGCAAGTCGCAGACCGGCCGCGCCATCATGGGCCTGTCGCCGCCGCAGGCGATCGTGACCGCGAAGAAGCTCGCCTTCGACCGCATCGACCTGCTCAGCGTCTCGTCCGCCCAACGCCGGGCGCTGCGCGGCAAGCGCATCGCCATGATCCTCCAGGATGCGAAATATTCGCTCGATCCGGTCATGACCATCGGCCGGCAGATCGTCGAGACGCTGCGCGCGCATGAGAAGGTCGGCAAGGCGGAAGCCCGGGAGCGGGCGCTCGCCATGCTGGAGGCGGTGCAGATCCGCGGGGCGAAGCGCGTCTTCGATCTCCATCCGCATGAGGTTTCGGGCGGCATGGGCCAGCGCGCCATGATCGCCATGATGCTGATCGCCGACCCTGAGCTGATGATCGCCGACGAGCCGACCTCGGCGCTCGACGTCACCGTTCAGCTCGAGGTTTTGAGCATTCTCGACAAGCTCGTCGCCGAGCGCGGCATGGGCCTGATCTTCATCTCGCATGATCTGCGGCTGGTCTCGTCCTTCTGCGACCGGGTGATCGTGATGTATGCCGGCAAGGTCGTCGAGCAGCTCAAGGCATCCGAGCTCGGCAACGCAGAGCATCCCTATACGCGGGGCCTTCTCGACTGCATGCCGAAGATCGGAGCCAACCGCCACCCGCTGCCGGTGCTCAACCGCAAGCCGGAATGGGCGGCATGACCAAAGCGCTTTCGATCGAGAAGCTCGAGGTGATCTATCACGGCTTCCTGGCGCTGAAGGGGGTCAGCTTCGATGTGCAATCGGGCGAATCCTTCGGCCTCGTCGGTGAATCGGGCTCCGGCAAGTCGACCATCCTGCGCGCGATCGCGGGGCTGGCGCCGGTCGCCGCGGGCACGATTGCCGTCGACGGCAAAGAGCTGGGCCGGCATCGCGACAAGACTTTCTACCGGCGGGTCCAGATGGTCTTCCAGGATCCTTACGGTTCGCTGCATCCGCGCCAGACCGTAGACCGGCTGTTGCAGGAGCCGCTCGCCATCCATGGCATCGCCGACGGCGAGCGCCGCATCCTGAAAGCCCTGGACGAGGTCGGCCTCGGCTCGGGCTTCCGCTTCCGCTATTCGCATCAGCTTTCGGGCGGCCAGCGCCAGCGCGTCGCCATCGCGCGCGCCCTCATCCTCGAGCCTTCGATCCTGCTGCTCGACGAGCCGACATCAGCGCTCGACGCCTCGGTCCAGGCGGAAGTGCTGAACCTCCTGGAAGAGGTCCGGCGCCGGCGCGAGCTGACCTATCTGATGGTGAGCCATGATCTCGCGATCATCACCCATATGTGCGAGCGCCTGATGGTGATGCAGAACGGTGAAGCGGTCGAGAATCTGAACGCCGGCGAGCTCGCCGGCCATCGCGTCGCCAGGAACTATACGCGCAACCTCCTCAAGGCGAGCGAAGGCTTCGATCGCAGCGCGCAAGGCCGCGGCTAGAGCCGGATGAGTTTAGTCCGCCTCACTACCCTCACCCTGAGGTGGCCGCGAAGCGGCCCTCGAAGGGTGGCAAGCGGCAAGACCGCTGTTCCTGGATCATGCTTCGAGGCTCGCTTCGCTCGCACCTCAGCATGAGGGGTGTTTCGGCGGGCCGACTCTTTTCAAGTCATCAGGCTCTAGGGATTACAACTGCCTGACCGCCCTCGCTTGCGTCTTGTCGAGTTCGTCCAATGCCCAATCCATCTCGACAAGGTCCTTTTCCCGGGCGTCAGTCAATGAAGACAAGAGTTTCTTGCCTTCGGCACTGTCGACGCCTTGCGCCTCGAGATTCGTGATGACCGACCGCTGGTGTGAAATCAGTTGATCCCGGCGCGCCGCACGCAGACGAGCCTGTACAAAAATGTCCAACAGAACGGTTTTGTTCATGTCGTCACCTCACGAGGTCTGTGAAGAGTCGAGTTTGATTCATGGTCGCGGCGGTTTCATGACCTAAACCATACAATAATGTAAGAATGCCATCGAAAATCAGCGCGTGGCCAAGAGCTACACCCGCAACCTTCTCAAGGCGAGCAACGGCTTCGACCGCAGCGCGCAGGGGCGCGGTTAGGAGCGGTCGTGTCGAGTGGGTGGCTTACGCCTTCTTCAGGAACTCGGTCTTCAGCACCAGGCCTTTGACCTGCTTGGTGTTGCACTCAATTTCACCGGGATTTCCGGTGAGCCGGATATTCTTCACAAGCGTGCCCCGCTTGATGGTCTCCGACGTTCCTTTGACCTTGAGATCCTTGATCAATGTTACAGAATCGCCATCCTTGAGCTGATTGCCATTGCTGTCCCTGACGATGATTTCGTCTGTCATGTTTTTCCTTTGCAGCCGCAGCCATCTGGCTCAGCGGCCGGGCGACCAGCCATTGCTCGGTCCGGCGTGAAAATTTGGAGCGGGCGAAGGGAATCGAACCCTCGACATACAGCTTGGGAAGCTGTCGTTCTACCACTGAACTACGCCCGCTTGCCGGCCATAGGGATATCGATTTCGTGAGGCCCCGTCCAGAGGGGTCAGGATTTCGCCATCTGGTCGAAGCGGGCGCGGGCCTTTTCCACGCGTGAACGGTTGTGTCGGGCCCAATCGCCGAGCGCCCTGACCGGGACCAGGAGGTCACGGCCGAGGCTGGTCAATTCGTAATCGACCCGGGGCGGGATGGTGGGGGTGACGGTGCGGGTGACGAAGCCGTCGCGTTCGAGCCCGCGCAAGGTAGTGGTCAGCATCTTCTGCGAGATGCCGCCGATGAGCCGGCGCAATTCGCTGAAGCGCATCGCCCCGTCGCCGAGCAGGCTCACCACCAGCACGCTCCATTTGTCGCCGACGCGCGCCAGGATCTCGTTCACCGAGCGGCAGTCCGAGGGCATGTCGCCATTGATGCGCGCCTCGGCATAGATCTCCCTGAAGCGTTGGGGTTCGGCGGGGAGTTTCAGGATCCTTGGTTTCACGAAAGTGACTCCGGTTTCGAAAAAGTGCCGTCTTGTGCAGGTTTTGACAGTCACTCATATAGCGCAAGTCACCAATAGATACCATGAGGGAAGCCCATGCGGAATGTCGCGGTATTCGTCGGAAGCCTGCGCAACGGATCGATCAATCAAAAGCTCGCCAAAGCGCTGGCGAAGCTCGGGCGCGGGCAGTTCGCCTTCACCTTCGTCGAACTGGGCGACCTGCCGATGTTCAATCAGGACCTGGAAGCGAACCTTCCCTCGAGCGTCGTGCGCATGAAGGAAGAGATCGTGGCGGCGGATGCGGTCCTGTTCGTGACGCCCGAGCATAACCGCTCCATCCCGGCGGTGCTCAAGAACGCCATCGACTGGGGCACCAGGCCCTGGGGCCAGAATTCATGGGCCGGCAAGCCCGGCTCGATCATCGGCACGAGTCCCGGCAATGTCGGCACCGCCGCAGGGCAGGCGCATCTGCGCAGCGTGATGACCGTGCTCGACGTGGTGCTCTTGGGCCAGCCCGAAGTCTATTTCGTGACGACGCCCGGCCTCATCGACGACAATGACGACATCACCGATGATGCGACGCGCCAGTTCCTCGAAGGCTATCTCGCGCGCTTCGCAACCTGGATCGACCAGGTCACGCAATATGAGGAGAAGGTCCGGCAGAAGGTTGCTTGATTCGCGCTAGCTATTCCGCGGCCTCGAACCTTGCGCGCAAATCTTCTGCCCGGAGCTTTTTCGCGACGGCTGCCTCGCCGCCTGATGTCTCAGTGAACATCGCGAGCGTCTCGAAGTCATCCGCCGCCGGAGGCATGATCGCGGTATCGGTATATACAGCGCGGTTTGGATCGCGCATCACGCGCCGATAAATGCGGTTGGCTTTACGGACCATCATGAGATAGCGATAGGCTTTCGCGATGATCTCGGCGGCATATTTGGGATAGAAGACGAAAGGGCTCTCGAGCGGCAGGCTTGGGCGCCGGTCGATGCGATACTTTCGTCGAAAGAAGCCCCCTTCCAGAGGGTGCAGCCCCTCGATCTGGAACATGAGGGAAAACCACATCATGACGCGCATTTTCCCTCCGGGCCGCCCCTTGGGGACGCAAGCCGCGCGCCGGATCACCGTCTCGAGATGTTCCGGGGTATAATAGGAAGCCCAGGCTTCACGATAGACCTGGTCCCATTCGGCATCCGACATCTTCTCATGATGGGTCACCCGATGATGAAGGTCATATTTGTTGAGATCCGGGTCCATCCACCGGCCATCGCCAAGCAGGTTCTTGTGATCCTCCGAGCCTGGCAGCGGTGTCAGAAAGTTGAACTCCAAAAGATCGATCGGCAATTCGCGCTTGATGATTTCGACGTCGCGCAGAATCGATTCCCGCGTATCATTGGGGAAGCCCAGAATATATCCGGCATAGGTCGTGGCGCCATGAGCTCGCCATGCCTGAAGCATGAGCCGGTAATCGGTGATCTTGTTCTGGCGTTTTTTGGCGGCCAACAGATTATCGGGATTGATGTTCTCGAGCCCGATGAAGACCCGGGTCACCCCGGCACGGCACGCCTTCTCTATGAAGCGCGGAATCCGATGGCACAGCGTGTCGACCTGGATGATGAGCTTGATCTTGAGGCCCTCCCCCTCGCGCAGCGAGATGAGACGATCGAAGAGCGGTTCCCACTCTCTATTGCGGGCGAAATTGTCATCGGTGATGAAGAAACAGTGGATGCCCTGGCGGGCATTGTCGCGAATGATCCTTTCGAGGTCGTCGGGGGTACGGAATCGGCTCTTGCGGCCCTGGACGTTGATGATCGTGCAGAACGAGCATTGAAAGGGACAGCCGCGGCCAAGATCGAAGCTTGAAAAATGCCCGCGCGTGCGCCGCACGGCTTCCGCCGGGAGGATCGGCACGGGCTGACCTTCGAGCGCCGGCAAGTGCTTCATATGGTTGTAGAGGGGCTTGAGCGAACCGGCATGAGCATCGCGCAGCAGTTCATCGAGCGCGCCATCCTCCGCCTCTCCGGCGAAGATCGAAATCCCCATGTCCTGCGCTTGGCGGATTTCGGCGGGCAGCTCGGGCAGCATGGCAAGACATCCCGACACATGAAAGCCGCCGATGGCGACCGCTAGCCCTTCTTTGAGAAAGGGTCTCGCCAGATCGATCGCGCGGTTGAACTGGTTGGATTGCACACCGATCAAAGCGACGAGAGCCTGCCCGCTTTGTCTGCGAATCTTGCGAATGATTGCCTTGGGCTTGATGCGTGTATTGGTTTCATCGAGGGTAACGAGGCGGAGATCGACGTCTGGGCCGAGAACCTGCCGGCGGCGGCAGTCAAGAGCAAGACCGTTGACGGCCGCCAGCGTGTTCGCAGGGATTTCCGAACGGATCCATTGGATCGGATAGCCATCGTCGTCATAGTGCGACGGTTTGATCATCACGAGGTGAAACGACCGCATCGCGACTCCCCTGGAGCTGACTTATGGCCGGAAAAATTGGCAATCGCAGTCGTAGCGTGGGGCCTGTGCAGCCTCGTCTCGCCGGTATCAGCCCGGATTCATTGACGCGCTGCCGTGACAGCCTGATGAACGCGGTGCCTAAGGCACGAACGGCTTGAAGTGCTTGGAGAGCTTCAGGCCCTGGCGCTGGTAGTTCGAGCCGATGCCCTGGCCGTAGACCTGGTCCGGCGCTTCCGTCAGCGGCTCGTAGATGAGCCTGCCGATAATCTGCCCGTCCTCCAGGATGAAGGGCACTTCATGCGAGCGCACTTCCAGCACCGCGCGCGCTCCCTCGCCGCCCCCCGACTGGTGGCCGAAGCCCGGATCGAAGAAGCCGGCATAATGCACGCGGAACTCGCCGACCAGCGGGTTGAACGGCACCATCTCGGCGGCATGCGTCGGCGGCACCCTGACCGCCTCCTTGGAGGCGAGGATATAGAACTGGTCGGGATCGAGGATCAAAGAGCCCTTCTGCCAGATCGGCTCCCAGTAATCGCCGACGTCGAGTGCCCCCACCTTGTCGACATCGATGAGGCCCGAATGCCTTTTGGCGCGGAAGCCGACGGGCTGGCCGTGGGGCTGGCCCGAGAGATCGACCGAGAGCGCGATGCCGTTGTCGATATTGGCTGTCTCGCTCGAGATCAGGGCCTCGCTCTCATGCAGCATGGCGATGATCTCATCGGAGGCGAGCGGCGGGCCTGAGCGGAAGCGGATCTGCGAGAGCCTGGAGCCGGTGCGCGCCAGGATGGAGAAGCTCCGGGGCGAGATCTCGGCATAGAGCGGGCCGTCATAGGCTTCCGGGATCTTGTCGAATTCGCGCGCCTCATCGGCGATGACGCGGGTGAAGATGTCGAGCCGTCCGGTCGAGCTCTTAGGGTTCGCCGCGGCCGAGATGCCTTGCGGCAGCTTCAGGGACTCGAGAAGCGGCACGATATAGACGCAGCCCGCCTCGAAGACCGCTCCCTGGGCGAGGGAGAATTTGTGCAGCTGCAGCTTCTCCAGGCGCTCGGCGACGGTGATGCCGGGACCGGGCAGGAAGGACGCCCTGACCCGATAGGCCCATTCGCCGAGCCTCAGATCGAGGCTTGCCGGCTGGATCTGGCCCTCCGCCAGGGGCCGGCCGGGGTCGATGAAGCCCTTGTCGCAAAAATCGAGAAGCGCCCGCGCGGGCAGGATTCCCCGGGGCAGTTGGGCAGCGGTGGGCTTACGTTGCGGCTGCGGCATGGCGTTATTGAGGGGTTTTGGCGGCTTTAGGCAAGCGTTATCTGAGGCCAGTGGAAAACCCGAAGACATCGTCTAAACTGTCGCCATGTATGAAAGCGTAACCCGCAATATCCGTGTCGTCGTGCGGCCGAAATATCTGCAGAGCCAGTCGCGCCCGGAAGATGACCATTTCGTCTGGGCCTATACGATCGCCATCGCCAATCTGGGCACGGAGATCGTCACCTTGCGCTCGCGCCATTGGCGGATCACCGATGACCGCGGCAAGCTGCAGGAAGTGAGAGGCGAAGGCGTGGTCGGCGAGCAGCCGACCCTGGCGCCCGGCAAGAGCTTCGAATATACCTCCGCCGTTCCGCTGTCGACGCCCTCGGGCTTCATGGTCGGAACCTATCAGATGGAGACGTCGAGCGGCGAACGCTTCGATGTCGACATTCCCGCCTTCTCGCTCGATTCCCCGCAATCCCACCGGCTGATCAACTGACCTCATGACTGCACAACGTTTAACGCCGCGCGACATGCTGGCCCGCCTCGTCGCCTTCAACACCACGAGCCGCGACGGCAACATCCCGCTCATCGAATTCGTCGAGTCCTATCTCGCCGATTGGGGCATCAAGAGCCTGAGGGTCGATTTCGAGGCGGGCAGGAAGACCAACCTCTATGCCACCATCGGTCCCGACATCGCGGGCGGCATCGTGCTCTCGGGCCATACCGACGTCGTGCCCGTCGACGGCCAGGACTGGTCGACCGATCCGTTCGAGCTCGTCGAGAAGGACGACAAGCTCTATGGCCGCGGCACCTGCGACATGAAGGGCTTCCTCGCCACCGCTCTAGCGCTGGTGCCGGATTTCAAGGCGGCGAAGCTCAAGGCGCCGATCCATCTGGCGCTCTCTTGCGATGAGGAGGTGGGCTGCGTCGGCGTGCGCCCGCTCGTCGCCTACATGAAGCAGCATCTGCCCCGGCCCAAGGCGGTCATCGTCGGCGAGCCCACGCTGATGAAGGTGGTGAACGCGCATAAGGGCGCCCATACGTTCTCGACCGAGGTGTTGGGCCATGAAGCGCATTCGAGTTGCACCCATATCGGCGTCAATTCGATCCTGGTGGCGGGCGAGCTCCTGACCGAGATCGGCCGCCTCGCCGCCGAGATGCGCGACAGGGGCGATCCTTCGGGCCGCTTCACCCCGCCTTACACGACGGTGCATGTCGGGCTCATCGAAGGCGGCACCGCCAAGAACATCATCCCGCGCCGCTGTTCGTTCAAATGGGAGACGCGGCTCTTGCCGGGAAGCGATCCCGACGAGGTGCCGGAGAAGTTCAACCGTTTCGCGCGCACGCTCGAGCCCGCAATGAAGGCGGTGGCGGAAACGACCGGCATCAGGACCGAGCGCACCAATGCCGTGCCGGGTTTGCGGCCCGAGCCGGATTCGCCCGCCGAGCATCTGGCGCTGCATCTCGCCGAGGCCAATGGCAGCGAGGCCGTGTCCTATTGCACCGAGGCCGGGCTCTTCCAGGAGAGCGGCATCCCCACGATCATTTGCGGTCCGGGCTCGATCGAGCAGGCCCACAAGCCCGACGAGTTCATCGCCATCTCCGAGATGGAAAAATGCGAGACCTTCATGAAACGCCTCATCCGGCATTGCGCATCGTAATACCCTCGCCCCACTTCCTCCATTTTCCCCTCTCCCATCCTGCGGACGGGAGAGGGGAAAAGTTGAGAGGGCGCAATTCAGTTGCACCAGCCCTTCATCATCCCCATATTTCGGCCGATTATTGACGTGAGGCAGGCATGACCCTGTTGCTGAACATACTGTGGTTCATCCTGGGCGGATTTCTCTCCGGCCTGGGCTGGCTCTTGGCGACCGTGCTGATGGCGATTTCCATCATCGGCATCCCGTTTGTGCGCTCCTGCTTCACGCTGGCGATGTTTTCCTTCTGGCCGTTCGGGCGCGACGTGGTTTCACGCAAGGATCTGACCGGCCAGGACGATCTCGGCACCGGCACGCTCGGCCTCATCGGCAACATCGTCTGGTTCGTGCTGTGCGGCTGGTGGCTCGCGGTCTGGCACATCACCGCCGCGGTCATGCTCGGCATCACCATCATCGGCATACCCTTCGCCGTGCAGCATCTGAAGCTCGCGGTCGCCTCGCTCCTGCCGGTCGGCAAGACGGTCGTCGATTACGACACGATCGAGCGCGCCCGCGCCGGCCGCAATCCTACTGCGTCTGCGCCTGCGCCTCAGGCTCCACTTCCTCCGGCGCGAAGCGGTAGTGTGTAGAGCAGAATTCGCAGGTCACATCGATCACGCCGTCGGCCTTCATCGCCGCGCGGTCGTCGTCAGAGAAGCTCTTCAACAGGTCGCCGATCTTGTCGCGCGAGCAGCTGCAATGGCGCTCGAGCTTGACCGGCCGGTAAACCGTCACACCGTCTTCATGATAAAGCCGATAGAGCAGTTGTTCCGGCGTCAGCGTCGGATCGAGCAGCTCATGGTCCTCGACCGTGTCGAGCAACAGTCGCGCCTTCACCCAATGATCGTCCTCGACGATCTTCTCCTCATGGCCTTCCGGCGCATCGCCTGAATGGACCGGCAAGGGGCTGATGCCGCCGTCCTTGGGCAGATGCTGCACCATGATGGCGCCGGCCCGCCACGATTCCTGGCGCTTGCCCCATTGGGCGAGCGCACCCGCCGCGAGCTTCAGCCGCGTCGGGATCTGCTCCGACTGCTGGAAATAGCCGAGCGCCGCTTCGGTGAGGGTGAGGCCGCCCAGCGCCACGATGCCCTGATAGCGTTCCATGCCCTGGCCCTGGTCGATGGTCATGGCGAGATGGCCCTTGCCGAGCAAGGCCTGGGGCGTCGGCGCCTCGAGCCTGGCCACCATGTCGGCATCGAAGCGGGCATAGCCCCGGATGCCGCTGGGCGATGAGAAATCGGCGACCAGGAGGTCGACCGGCCCGTCGCTGTTCGTCTGCAGGATGAACTTGCCGTCGAATTTGAGCGAGGCGCCGAGCATGGCGGTGAGCGCCACGGCTTCCGCAAGGAGAGCGGAAACCGGTCCCGGATAATCATGCTTGTGCAGGATGTCGTCGACCACGCCGCCTAAGCGCACGATCCGTCCGCGCACCCCCAAGGGCTTGATCTCAAAAGGCATAACGATGTTGTCGGGCAGTTCGGTCATGGAATTCACGTGTTTCCGCTAGGGCAAGACGGGCTCGCCCTGAAGCTAGCTTGATATTTTGACGTCATTCTGCGCCGAGGCACCGCAGCAGAATGCTTTTCTGGATATGGAGACGGTTCTCGGCTTCGTCAAATACTACCGATTGCGGACCATCCATGACATCCGCCGTTACCTCCTCGCCGCGATGGGCCGGCAGGCAGTGCATGAACAGCGCATCGGGCCTGGCCTTCTTCATCAGCGCGGCATTCACCTGGTAGGGCTTCAGCATGTTGTGGCGGGCCTTGGCGTCGGTGTCATGCATGGACACCCATACATCGGCGACGACACAGGAGGCATCGGTGACCGCTTCTTCGGCCGAGGTCGTGACCTTGACCTTGCCGCCCTTGTCCTTGGCCCAGGCGAGCGCGCTGGCGTCGGGCGAAAGCTCTGTCGGACAGCCGAGCCGCAACTCGCCGCCGAGCTTGGTCATCGCATGGATCCAGGACGTCGCGACATTGTTCCCGTCGCCCACCCAGGCGATGGCATGCTTGTCGATCGAGCCCCGATGTTCCTCGAAAGTCATGATATCGGCCATGACCTGGCAGGGATGCGATTTGTTGGTGAGCCCGTTGATCACCGGCACGGTCGCATGCTGGGCGAGCTCGAGCAGATGGTCGTGGCGCTTGGCGCGGATCATGATGGCATCGACATAGCGCGACAGCACCTGCGCCGTGTCGGCGACCGTCTCGCCGCGGCCGAGCTGCATGTCATTGGCCGAGATGACGAGCACCTCGCCGCCCAGCTGCCGCATTGCCACCTCGAAGGAGACGCGCGTGCGCGTCGAAGGCTGCTGGAAGATCATGGCCAGCACCCTGCCTTTGAGCGGCGCATCCGCCTCGACATGGCCTTTGGGCCAGCCCTTGCGTGCGATCTTCATCGCCTGCGACCGGTCGAGGATCTGGCGCAATTCGGCCTGGCTCAAATCGGAAATATCGAGGAAATGCCGCGGGGTGTCAGCCATGGCGAAGAATCTTAAGCGCGCTTGACTTTGAAGGACTGGCAAGTGCGCTCGAGCTTCGCCACGGCTTCGGCGAGATCATCGTCCGACACGATGAGCGGCGGCAGGAGGCGCACCACATTGTCGCCCGCGGCGATGGTGAGGAGCTGCTGATCGAGGGCGTGAGCGACGAAATCGGTGTTCGGCACCTTCGTCTTGATGCCCATCATCAGCCCGTCGCCCCTGACATCCTCGATGATGTCGGGATGGCTGTCCTTCAGCCCAGCGAGCTTCTGCTTGAAATTGAGGCCGCGCTGGCGCACCCGGTCGAGAAAGCCGTCGGCGAGGACGACATCGAGCACCGCATTGCCGACGGCCATGGCGAGCGGATTGCCGCCGAAGGTCGAGCCATGCGTGCCGGCGGTCATGCCTTGTGCCGCTTCCCTGGTGGCGAGGCAGGCGCCGACCGGAAAGCCTCCGCCGATGCCCTTGGCGATCGCCATGATGTCGGGCGTGACCCCCGCCCATTCATGGGCGAAGAATTTTCCCGTGCGGCCGACGCCCGATTGTACTTCATCGAGAAGCAGGAGCAGGCCGTGTTCGTCGCAGATCTCGCGTAGGCGCTTCAGCTTCTTCGGCGGCACCGGGCGCAGGCCGCCTTCACCCTGGATCGGCTCGATCAGGATGCCGGCGGTGGCATCGGTGATGGCGGCGAGAAGCGCCTTCTCGTCATCGAAGGGAACCTGGTCGAAGCCGTCGACCTTGGGGCCGAAGCCTTCGATATATTTTGGCTGGCCGCCGGCGGCGATCGTGGCCAGCGTCCGGCCATGGAAGGCGCCCTCGAAGGTGATGATGCGGTAGCGCTCCGGATGGCCTTTGGCGGCATGAAATTTGCGCGCCATCTTGATCGTGCATTCGAGCGCCTCGGCGCCGGAATTGGTGAAGAAGACGGTGTCCGCGAAGGTCGCTTCCGTCAGGCGCTTGGCGAGCTTCTCCTGGCCCGGGATCACATAGAGGTTGGACGTGTGCCAGACCTTCGCGGCCTGCTCCGTCAGCGCCTTGACCAGATGCGGATGGGCGTGGCCCAGGCTGGTGACGGCGACGCCGGCGCCGAAATCGAGATATTCCTTACCGTCCTCCGTATAGAGACGCAGGCCCTTGCCGTGGTCGAAGGCGAGAGGCGCGCGCTTATAGGTCGGGAGCACGGAAGTGTTCATGGGCCCAGTCCAAATGAAAATGCCGCCACGACTGGCGGCCTTGAGCCCTGCTTATATGTGTTCCCTCCCTAGGGGTCAATCACGCGGGCCCCCGGCGAAAGGTCGGATAGGCTCCACCTGAGTCAAACCGTCGCATGGACCCCTGATTCGCCCGCCTGTTAGGTTTTCCTTAACCGTCCCTCCTTCGCTGAAGCTTCGGAGGGCAAAGGCGGTCCTGCGAAGCGCGCTAGCGCGAAGCAGGAAGAGAGTTGGGGAAAACCTCTTAAAGTGAGTGCCGGATTCTTGATGGTGAGTCACGGTATATTGTATGGTTAGGCCATCAAGCTACGAGATGTAGCGTTCATCTAGTCAGTTTTGGGCAAAGAACGCTGGACATGCGGGTCCAGCGAAGTGTGAGGGATTCGAGCGTGAACAGCGAAATTGGGGCCAGCCACGGAGGCGATAAGATGTCCTGGACGGATGAGCGGGTGGAGCTCTTGAAGCGACTATGGACGGAGGGCCTGAGCGCCAGCCAGATCGCCGGACGCCTCGGCAACGGTGTCACGCGCAACGCCGTCATCGGCAAGGTCCACCGCCTCAACCTCTCGGGAAGGGCGCCCCAGCCCAGAAGCTCCGTGCCGCGGCCGCGCCGCACAAGGGAGCCCAGCCACCCGGGCGGCCGGACCACGCCGTCCATTCATCTGCCCACCACCGGAGCGACGGCGCTCAAGCCGTCCTACCGCGCCGAGGCGCAGCCCCGCCCCTTGCCGGTGCCCGAGCCCCAGCCCTTGCGGCTGGTCGATCTCCCCAAGGACGGGCGGGTGACCATCCTCCATCTCTCGGACAAAACCTGCAAATGGCCGATCGGCGATCCGGGGGCCGAGGATTTCTGCTTCTGCGGACACAAGCCGCGTGACGGCTCGCCCTATTGCGAATATCACGCTCGGCTCGCCTATCAGCCGCTGCAGGACCGCCGCCACCGCCGGGTGTCGAACGGCTGATCCGGGAGAGGGCCGTCATCGCCTTGCGTTCGCCTGTTTTCCCAGGCACAAAGGCAGGCATGTTCGACCTTCGCCCGACGATACGAATGCGTGGGCCCTGCCAGCAGGAGACTAGCGGCAAGGGTTGAGCGCGTCATGCCGCGCTTGTGAGCGTCGAAATCAAGCCCTTCCGTCCTGCGGAGGGCTTTTTTATTGGCTTGAACCGGATTTCGACGCGCCATTCGAAGAACCCGGAGGCCACCATGGCCAAGGCACTGATCACCAGCGCGCTTCCCTACATCAACGGCATCAAGCATCTCGGCAATTTCGCGGGCTCGCTTCTGCCGGCCGACATTCATGCCCGCTTTCGCCGCCAGATCGGCGACGAGACATTGTTCATCTGCGCCACCGACGAACATGGAACGCCGGCCGAACTCGCGGCCGCGCGAGCCGGCATCGACATTAGGGAGTTCTGCCGCGCGCAACATGAGCTCCAGGCCGGCATCTATCAGCGCCTTCATCTGTCTTTCGATCATTTCGGCCGCTCGTCCTCGGTCCAGAACCACGCGCTGACACAACATTTCTTCCTGCGGCTCGAAGCGCGCGGCCTGGTCGAGGAACGCATCGTCGAGCAGATCTATTCGCCTGCCGATGCGCGTTTCCTTCCCGACCGCTATGTCATCGGCACCTGTCCCTTCTGCCGTTCCGAGCGGGCGCGCGGCGATCAATGCGAGAGCTGCACGCGGCCTTTGGATCCGACCGATCTCTTGAGTCCCAGATCGGCCTTGTCGGGAAGTGCTGATCTCGAGCGGCGCCCGAGCCGGCATCTGTACCTCAGGCAATCGGCGCTGGTGGAGGAGCTTGCGGCGTGGATCGACAGCCGCAAGGGCTGGCCGCGGCTCGTGACCTCGATCGCGCGCAAATGGATCGCCGAGGGCATCGCCGATCGCTGCATCACGCGCGATCTTGCCTGGGGCGTGCCGGTGCCGAAGCCGGGTTTCGAGGGCAAGGTCTTCTATGTCTGGTTCGACGCGCCCATCGCCTATATTGCCGCGGCACAGGAATGGGCGGACCTCGATCCTGCGCTGCGCGACTGGCGATCCTGGTGGCTTGCGGGGGAAGAAGTCGACTACATCCAGTTTCTCGGCAAGGACAATGTGCCGTTCCACACCGTGAGCTTTCCCTCGACCTTGCTCGGGTCGGGAGAGAAGTGGAAGACCGCCGATCTCATCAAGGGGGTGAACTGGCTCACTTACGAGGGCGGGAAATTCTCGACCAGCGCCAGGCGCGGGGTTTTTCTGGATCAGGCGCTCGACCTCTTGCCGGCCGATTATTGGCGCTGGTGGCTTGCGGCCAATGCGCCGGAAAGCGGCGACACCGATTTCAGCTTTGCCCGCTTCGCCGTCGATGTGAATCACGATCTGGCCGATACGCTAGGCAATCTCGTCAATCGCGTCCTGAAGTTCGTAAGCTCGCGCTATGGCGGCCGGGTGCCGGAGGGCGGTGCGCCCGCCGAAGCGGAGCAGCGCTTGACGCGCGAGATCGAGCAGCGGCTCACCTCCTTGCGCGCGCATCATGCTGCGGTCGAATTGCGCAAATCCGCCGAGGACGTGCGGGCCATCTGGCGCCTGGCCAACAACTACCTCGCCGCCGAGGCGCCATGGACAGCCTATGGTGACGATCCCGCGCGCGCCGCGATCGTCACCAGGACCGGGATCAATCTGGTGGCTCTCGCGGCGATCGTGGCGGAACCTTTCATCCCGGCGACCGCCGCCCGCATCCTGTCGGCTCTGGGGCTTTCTTCTGCCGCGCTCGGATGGCCCTCTGCCCAAACCGCGCTCGTGGCGATTGAAGCGAACAAAGAGGTCAAGGCGCCGCCCGTGCTTTTCGCCAAGCTGTCGCCGGAATGGGTTGCGGAGAATACGCGCCGTTTCGCCGGAACGGCATCGGCCGAGGCGTGATCGAAACAGTTATCCACTTTTCCCGATCACGCGCTAGTATCGGGGTAAACTCGCCCGGGTGCCCTATGGCTGAAACGCGACCGGTTCGCCGTCTTGCCGCTATCCTCGTCGGCGATGTCGTCGGCTATTCGCGCCTCATGGAGGCCGACGAGGCGCAAGCTCTCGCGGCCCTCAGGGACTTGCGGGCACAAACACTCGAGCCGCTGATCGAATCACATTCCGGCCGGCTGGTGAAGACCATGGGCGACGGCGTGCTGGTCGAATTTGCCAGCGCCGTCAATGCGGTCGCCTGCGCCCTTGCCATCCAGGCACGCATGGCCGAAGCGAGCGGCCCGCTCACCGAAGAGAAGCGCATCCTGTTGCGGATCGGCATCAGCCTGGGGGATGTCGTCGAAGACGGCTCGGACATTTATGGCGATGGCGTCAATATCGCGACACGCCTCGAGGCTTTGTCGCCGCCGGGCGGCGTCTGCATAGCCGCCAATGTGCACGAAGCCGTGGGCGGAAAGATCAATCTGGCGGCCGAAGATCTCGGCGAATGTCACCTCAAGAATATTGCCCGCCCGGTGCGGGCCTATGTCCTGCGCGACGGCGCAAGGATCAGGCCGCAAGCTCAGCCGTTACTGCTGCCGGACAAGCCTTCCATTGCCGTTCTGGCGTTCGAGAATCTGAGCGGAGAACCAGAGCAGGATTATTTTGCCGATGGCATCGTCGAGGAGATCATAACGGCGTTGTCGCGGATCAAATGGCTGTTCGTCATCGCGCGCAATTCGAGCTTTGCCTATAAGGGGCGGATGGTCGATGTGAAGCAGGTCGGTCGCGAGCTCGGCGTCCGCTATGTGCTCGAGGGCAGCGTGCGCAAGTCGGGCAGCCGCATGCGCATAAATGGACAGCTCATCGATGCCTCGACCGGCATTCAGATCTGGGCTGACCGCTTCGAGGGCGCGCTCGCGGACATCTTTGACTTGCAGGATCAGGTCACCATGCGCGTCGTGGGCGCCATTTCGCCCAAGCTGGAGGAAGCCGAAATCGAGCGCGCCAAGGGGAAGCCGACGGACAGCCTTGACGCCTATCAGTGCCACATGCGCGGCATGGCGGCATTTTATCAATTGACTGAAGAGGGTAGTAGAGAGGCCCTCATCCAGTTCTATCGCGCGATCGATATCGATCCGAATTTCGCTTCCGCTTTTGGCATGGCGGCGCGCGCCTATGCTCAACGCAAGGCGTTCGGCTGGCCGCAGACAAGAGCCGATGAGGGCGATGAGGTGGAGCGCCTGGCGAGACGCGCAGCCATGCTGGGCAAGGACGACGCCGTGACCCTCACCATGGCCGGCATTGCGCTCGCCTATACGATCGGGGATCTCGACAGTGGCGACTCGTTGATCAACCGAGCCCTGACGCTCAATCCCAACCTCGCCTCGGCCTGGTTTTTCAGCGGCTGGGTCAAGGTCTGGCTCGGCGACAGTGCTACGGCGATTGATCATCTTTCGCGCGCCATGCGTTTGAGCCCGCAGGATCCGAATATGTACAACATGCACGCGGCGACGGCCGGCGCGCATTTCGTCGCCGGCCGATACGACCAGGCGATGTCGTCGGCGACGATGGCCGTGGAGAACCAGCCGAACTACGCCCTGGCGAACAGCCTCCTGGCCGCGAGTGCTGCTCATTGTGGGCATGCATCGATCGCTCGCCGTGCCCTTGACCGGCTGCTGCAGCTCGAACCCGACCTGCATATCTCCTGGCTCACCGACATGTTCCCTCTTCGGCGCGCCGAGGACATTGCAAGTCTCGCCGAAGGCTTGCGCAAAGCGGGCCTTCAGAGCGATTGAATTGAGAGTGCTGAATGGGTGTCGACGGTGGACAAGGCAGCCAACATAGGTTAATATCAAAAGGTAATACCTAGTGATATTGCGAGTCGCAAATGGCAACATCGATCAAGATTGACGACGACCTGAAGTCCCGCATCCAGCAGCTGGCGGCTTCGCGACGGCGCTCCCCACATTGGATCATGCGGGAAGCAATCGAGCAATATGTTGCGCGTGAAGAGGCGCGTGAAAGCTTCAAGCAGGAGGCTTTGGCATCCTGGGCTGCCTATCAGGAAACGGGTCGGCACTTGTCGGGCCGCGAGGTGCGTGATTGGTTGAAATCGTGGGGCACTGAGGATGAACAGGCGGCACCTGAGTGCCACGAGTAGTCGTCACCGAAGGCGCGTTGCGGGGATTGAGACGCTGCCGTGACTTCTTGGCGGCCCGTACTCCGCAAGCTGCCAACCGTGCGGCCGCAACCATCGAGCGGCACCTACTGCTCCTGGAGACGACACCGGACATTGGCCGGCCTTTCCCTGAGCTGCCAGAGCTGCGCGAGCTGGTGATAGGCTTTGGCGAGTCAGGTTATGTCGCTCTGTATCGCCACGAGCCGGCCGACGATACGGTGTATGTGCTGGCCTTCCGACATCAGAGAGAAGCAGGGTACTGAACGCGTCTACATGGTATTTCACCGCCCGCCTGACACGTCGAGGAGCGCGCCCGTGACATAGGATGAGGCGTCGTCGAGGAGCCACAGGATCGCTTCCGCGACCTCGCTTGCCCGGCCTGGCCGTCCGAGCGGCGTCGTCGCCCCGATGCGCCAGGCTCGGTCGGGCTGGCCGGCGCTCGCATGGATGTCGGTCTCGATCAGCCCGGGCCGCACCGCATTGACGCGCACCCCTTGGGCGCCGAGCTCCTTGGCGAGCCCGATGGTCAAGGTGTCGACGGCGCCCTTCGACCCGGCATAATCCACATATTCGAACGGGGCACCGAGCCGTGCCGCGGCCGACGACACGAGAACGATCGAGCCGCCCTCGCCGCCCCGCTCGCGGGCAAGGCGGCGGGCACTTTCCCGCGCACAGAGATAGGCGCCCAGCACATTGACCTCGAAGACGCGCCTGAGCCGCTCGGCGCTCATCTCGGCGAGCGTCAGCGACGGCGCGACGATGCCGGCATTGATGACGACGCCCGCAAGGCGGCCGAGCGTCTTTTCCGTCGCATCGAACATGGCGATTACATCGGCCTCGACGGCGACATCGCCCTTGACGAGGGCTGCCCGCCCACCGGCTTGGCGCACCGCCGCCGCCGTCTCCTCGGCGGCGGCTTCATTGCCGACATAATTGATGCCGACCGACCAGCCCTTGGAGGCAGCGAGGACCGCCGTCTCGCGGCCGATGCCGCGGCTGCCGCCGGTGATGAGGATGGTCTTCATTGGGCTGTCTTGCGTGCGAGCGGCAGGATGTGGTCCCTGGAGAGGGCGGCGAGCGGCAGGTCAGGCAAAGCAAAGGGATCGACCCAGGCGATTTCCTCGATCTCCGCTGCCGGTGCGACCTCGCTCGTGATCGTCATGTCGAATGTCTCGGCCTCGACGATAAGGTCTTCTTCGCCTGCGGCCGGAGCAACGAATTTTCCGAGATAATGGGGAAGAGCCTCATCGATGCTGAGGCGGAGCTCTTCCCACAATTCCCGCGCCAGTGCCCGGCGCGGCGTCTCCTGAGGCTCGATCTTGCCGCCGGGCTGCATAAAGAAGGATGTGCCGCGCTTGCGCACGAGGAGGACATGGCCCGTCTCGTTGCGGATGAGTGCCGCGGCGATGCGGATGGTGGTCCGGGACGTGCTCATCTTGGCTCGATCAGGTCCCAGCGATTGCCATAGAGATCCTCGAACACCGCCACCATGCCATAGGGCTCCTCGCGCGGCGCCTCGAGGAAGCGGACGCCGCGTTCGCTGAAGGCCGCATGATCGCGCTTGAAATCATCGGTTTCGAGAAACAGGAAAACCCGTCCGCCGCCCTGGTTGCCGACGATTGCGATCTGCCGGCCATTGGCCGCCTTGGCCAGCAGAAGGCCGGTTCCACCACCCTGAGGCGTGACCACGACCCAACGCTTGTCCGGACTCAACTGACGGTCTTCGCTGAGGCTGAAGCCGAGCTTGCCCACATAGAATTCAATGGCCTGGTCATAGTCGTCGACCAGCACCGTGATCAGGCTGAGATGTCGCGCCATCGGGGGATCGATCTCAGCGCCGGGCTTCGGTCGCCATGCGCAAAGCGAGTCCCGCGAGCACCGTTCCCATGAGCCAGCGCTGCGCCACGAGCCAGGCCGGACGGCCGGCGAGGAACACCGCGATCGCACCCGCCAGCGTGACGATCACCGTATTGACACTGACGCTGATGGCGATCTGGGTCGAGCCGAGGATGAGCGATTGCAGGAGCACGCTGCCATGCTCGGGGCTGATGAACTGCGGCAGGAGCGACAGGTACATGACCGCGATCTTGGGGTTCAGCAGATTGGTGAGGAAGCCCATGGCGAACAGTTTGCCGGGACTGTCCTTGGGCAGTGCCTTGACATGGAAGGGCGAGCGCCCGCCGGGCTTGACCGCCTGCCAGGCGAGATAGAGGAGATAGAGCGCGCCGCCGAAGCGCAGCGCGTCATAGGCATAGGGCACCGCCATCACCAGGGCGGTGATGCCGAAGGCGGCGCAGAGCATGTAGACGATGAAGCCCAGCACCACGCCCGCAAGTGAGATCATCCCGGCGACGCGCCCCTGGGTGATGGAGCGCGAGATGATGTAGATCATATTGGGGCCGGGCGTCAGCACCATGCCGAGCGCGATCAGACCGAAGGCGACGAGGCTCGAGAGGTCAGGCATGGGCTAAATTCTCCTCAAGGTAAGCTGATAAGTCGGTGCCGCCGCCCTGACAAGAGCGCCTGGCTCACACGAGCCATGTCATACCCTCTCCCGCAACGGGGGAGAGGGTGAAAAACCGTCAATTCAGCTTACGCTCGACCGTCTCGTTCCATTCGCGCCGGAATATTTGAGCATCGCCCTCGAAGGCCTCGATCAGGCCCCAGATGAGCCAATGGGTGCTGGTCGCTTCATGGCGCGTATAGGTCTCGATCCGGGTGTGCCAGTCGCCGCGCCCGAGCTCTTCGGTCCAGTGGGTCTCCATCCGCGCCGACAGCGGATCCTCCGGCCTTATGCGATAGGTCTTCTCGGCGGCCGAGTGGACGATGAGGCCATGCGGCGCGATCTCATAGCGGCCATTGTCGTCGCGCTCTTCGATGACCGTCTCGCCCGTCTTGTCATCGATCGTTACTTTCCGGCTGGCTTCGGGCTTGGCCAATTCCGTGACCTTGACGGCCTCAGCACCTTCTGCCGGCTTGAAGACGGGTGCGACCTCTCCGTCGATCTCGCGCCGGACCGGCACATGCACGCGCGACGAACCGGCATAGACCGTGAGGGTCACCGGCTCCGGCGCCGGCCACATCAGCGGCCAATAGGTGGTCGAGATCGACACGCGCAAGCGGTGGCCCTTGGGAATGCGCCAGGCGATATCGTCGAGCGCGATCTTCATGCGGTAGCGCTTGCCGGGCTCGAGGGCTGAGGGGCTTTCGCGGCTGTCGCGCTGGCAGAGATTCTGCAGCTGATAGGTGATACGGGTCACTTCGCCCGTTGGCCATACGTCATTGAGCCTGACGGCGACGAAAGCGACGGGCTTGTCGACCGAAAAATCGAGCTCTATGGCGGGCTGGCCGACGATGTCCATGTCGGTGACGAGCTGGGGCGAATCGAAGGTGAGCGATCCGGCATCGTCCCTGACCTGGTTGCCCGGAAAGCCCGAGCCGTTGAACATGATGCAGTAATCGCCGCTGTCGAGGCCGATATCCTGGGGCGATGACACAGTGAGCGGCGTTTCGGGCCGGGCCCCGCCGCCGATGCCGTCGTCATTGAGATACCAGTGCTTGATCTCGGTATTGCCGGCATTCCACACCTGATCCGAGATCCAGCGGCCCGGCCATTCGTCGGGCCCGCTGGTCGGTTTTATTGCGTCCATCACATAGACGCGATAGGGCGCATCGCGCATGACGCCCGTAGGCTCGCCCTTGAGCCAGAAATCCCACCAGCGCAGCGCCTCCTGCAGGAAGCCGATGCGCGGCCCCACCATCGAGAAATGCGGATATTTGTGGATCCAGGGGCCGATGATCGCCTTGCAGCTCGATCTGAGGCCTGCCATCAATCGCGGGATCGCATTGGAATAGGCATCGTTCCAGCCGCCGACCACGAGGCAGGCGGCATCGATGGCGCCGAAATCCTCAGCAACGCTTGCATGTTTCCAATAGGCGTCGCGATGCGGATGCTCGAGCCAGGGCACGATGAGCATCGGCTGGTTCTCGAGCCGCTCCATCCATATCTTCCGCCAGGCCTCGCCGACGATGGCCGGATCCGGCGGGCGCGAGGAAAAGGCGAACATCGTCGCGGCCCAGGCCATGTGCTCGTTGATGACGCAGCCGCCCTTATAGTGGATGTCGTCCTGATAGCGGTCGTCGGTCGAGCACAAGGTCACGACCGCCTTGAGGGCAGGGGGCTTCCTCGCCGCGACCTGGAGGCCGTTGAAGCCGCCCCAGGAGATGCCGATCATGCCGACGGAGCCCGAGCACCATTTCTGCTGCGTCAGCCAGTGGATCACCTCGAGCGCGTCGTCCTGCTCCTGCTTGGTGTATTCGTCGAACAGGAGCCCTTCCGAATCGCCGTTGCCGCGCATGTCGACCCGGATCGAGGCATAGCCGTGGCCGGCGAAATAAGGATGGGTGAGGGCATCGCGCACGATGGTGCCGTCGCGCTTGCGATAGGGCAGGTATTCGAGGATCGCCGGCACCGGCTTGGCGTCGGCGTCCTCCGGCAGCCACAGGCGCGCCGCGAGCCTGACCCCGTCGGACAGGGGAATCCAGATATTCTCGATTTCCTTCACCTGGCGCGGGAAGGTGGTGACGGTCTGCATGGGAGGATCCTGTCTGGGCGGGCTCGTGAAAAGGCAATAGAGCGCGGATCGCCAACTGTCAAAATGACGACGGGTGATGCGGTCCGCCACAAAAACCACCCACCCTTAAACCGCCGATGAACGCCGGTTTCAGGGTGAGTTCAGCGCCTTCCCGCTAGTTTACGCTTCATCTTTGAGAGGAGATTCCCGTGATTACCCGTCTGTCCGTTCCCGCCCGTTCTGTCCTTATGGCCTCGGCTGTCCTTGCCGGCTTTTTGCTGGCGCCGGCGGCGCATGCCAATACCGCGCCTGCCGACGGCGTCGTCCTCGTTCCTCCGGCCAAGGCCGAAACGGTCATGCCGAAATTCAAGCGGGGCCGGATCGTCGATTTCAAGACCCGCCAGAAGCCGGGATCGATCGTCATCGTGACCAGGGAGCATGCGCTCTATTACATCCTGGGCAACGGCAAGGCGGTCAAATACCGGGTGGCGACGGCCAAGCGCGGCTTCGAATGGTCGGGCACCAATACGGTGTCGGCGAAGGTCAAATGGCCCAGTTGGTCACCGCCGGCGGCCATGCGCAAGCGCCGGCCCGAGCTTCCGTCCTATATGGCGGGTGGACCGGAGAATCCGCTGGGTGCGCGCGCCATCTATCTGGGCAGCAGCATCTATCGCATCCACGGCACCAATGAGCCGGCCTCGATCGGCAAATCGGCCTCGTCGGGCTGCATCCGCATGCACAATGCCGATGTGAGCGAGCTTTTCCAGCATGTGAAGCTGGGCGCGACGGTGACCGTCGTCTGAAGCCAGCCTAACTGCGGATCAGGACCACCGGCGCAGCCGCATGGCGGCCGCGATCCTTTCGTTCGCCAATTCATGGGCGACGTCGCGCGGCAGAGCCTTGGTGTTCCGGGCGCGCGTCAGCACTTCACGCGTATTTTGTGCGACGAGCGTGCCGATCAGCTCGAACACCTCGCGCTCGCTGCCGCGGCGGTATTCGACGGCGCCGCAGATCACGCCGCCGGCATTGGCGATGAAGTCCGGCACCGAGAGGATGGCATGCGCGTTGAGATAGCGCTCGGCCTCCGCCGTCACCGGGATATTGGCGCCCTGTATGACCATTTTTGCCTTGAGCTGGCCGACATTGTCGGCTTGCAAGACATCGGGCCGCGCCGCCGGTATCCAGATGTCGCAATCGGCGGCAATGATCGCGTTCCGATCGCGTTTCAGCGGTACATTGGCGTCCAGCACGGTGCCGCCTCGCTGCTTGATGTGGGCGAGCTTCAAGGGGTCGATGCCTCGCTCATCGATGATCGTCCCCTTCGAATCCGACGCGGCGACCAGGATCGCCCCGCGCTCGGCGAGAAAGCGCGCCGCATGCTGGCCGACCGCGCCGAAACCCTGGATGGCCACTCGGGCACCCTTGAGGGGAACACGCGCGAATTCTCCGGCAACTTCCGCGGCGATCATGCAGCCGAAGCCGGTCGCCCCGATCTCGTCGAGCGGAATTCCGCCGAGCTCGCGCGGCACGCCGATCACCCGGCCGATCTCGTCGTGAATCCAGGCCATGCAGCGCTCGTCGGTGCCCATATCGGGACCGGCGATATACTCTTCGATATCGCGGATCGCCGAGGCAAAGGCACGGATCAGCACTTCCTTGTCCTCCAGCGGCACGTGGGGATCGCCGATGATCACCGATTTTGCGCCGCCATGCGGCAGGCCGGCCGCGGCATTCTTCAGTGTCATCGCGCGCGCCAGCCGCATGCATTCGGGGAGCGTCGCATCGCCTGCCATGCGAAGGCCGCCGATCGCCGGCCCACGGGCGACATTGTCGACGACGACAACGGCTTTGAGCAGGGGGCGCTGCCGGCAGATATGAACGATCTTGTACGGCCCCAGCGCGTCGCAATGCGCGAACAGGTCATCCATGGCGTGAGGACTTTCCCGACTGGAGAAACTCGACGACCTCGCGCAGGAAACGTGCGGCTTCGCCACCCGTCAGCGCACGATGATCGAAGGTCAATGACAGCGGCATGACGCGGCCCGGCGCCACTTTGCCCTGGTACAGCAGCGGCCGCTCAACGATCCGCCCTGAGCCCAGGATGGCCACTTGCGGCGGCATCAGGACGAGCTCGGCATGGAGGCCGGCGATCGTGCCGAAATTCGAAAGCGTGAAAGTGGCTCCCAGCATGTCGGCGGCGCCGATCGTCCGATCGGCGATCTTGCGCTTCATCCCGTCGAGGTCGCGGCGCAGCTCAGCGGCGCTGCGCGATCCTGCATCCCTGAGGACCGGAACGAAAAGTCCTTCGGGGGTGTCGTGCGCGATGCCGAGATTGATCGTCTGGTGAAGACGCAGAGTCTGCGCCTTAGCGTCATACCAGGCCCCCAAAGCGGGATGAGCCTGAAGAGCCGAGACGATGGCGCCAATGAGCTTCAGCGTCACATCTTCCGTGGCGGGCCAAGCTGAGACATCCGCCTCCTCGGTGACCGTGGCCGGCACCACTTCGGCATGGGCGCGGCTCATATTCGACGCCATGCTGCGCCGGGCGGGGGTGAGTCTCACCAGGTTTTCTGCCTGGCCGCCGGCTTGTTGAGCCTCCAGATCCTGGAGCGTGATGGTCCCGTCAGGCCCTGTGCCCTTGACTCGTGACAGGTCGAGGGAGAGTGCTGCGGCCTTTGCCCGCACCGCCGGGCTCGCCTTGATCGCGCTCTGCGGCAGATCGCCGACGATCCCTGCCTTTTCGATCTCGCCGCCCTCGGAATATTCCACCAATATGTCGCCGACCCTGACGACATCTCCGACCTTCCCTAGCGTGCTTGCAATCCGTCCGGCCTGGGGCGACGGCAGCTCGACGACGGCCTTTGCCGTCTCGACCGAGACCAGCGGCTGGTCGACAACGACATGATCACCGGGAGATACATGCCATTGGACGATCTCCGCCTCGACAAGGCCTTCTCCGAGGTCAGGCAGGCGGAACGCGCTCATGCATACTCCATGAGGCGGCGCGCCGCCTTGCCGATCCGCGCGGCCGACGGCAGATAATGCGACTCGAGCTTCGCCAGCGGCATCACGGTGTCGTAGCCGGAGACGCGCGAGACCGGTGCCAGCAATGAGAAGAAGCACGCCTCGGCGACACGCGCGGCGATCTCGCCGCCGAAGCCGCCATTGCCGGCCGCTTCCTGAACGATCAGGCATCGCTTTGTCTTGGCGGCCGAGCGGGTGATCGCGTCGTCGTCGAGGACCGAAAGCGTTGCGACGTCGATCACCTCGGCACTGATGCCATCTTCCGCAAGATCCGCCGCCGCGGCGAGCGTCTCACGCATCATTGCACCCCAGGCGATGAGCGTAATGTCGCTGCCGGTGTGCTCGACAAAGCATCGGTCGAGCGGAAGCGTCACGCCGTCGTCGGTCACGTCCTCCTTGGCGGCGCGATAGAGCCGCGTCGGCTCGAGGAAGACCACGGGGTCCGGATCCCTGATCGCGGCGAGAAGCAGGCCATAAGCCTTGCGCGGCGATGAGGGTATGACGACCCTGAGGCCGGGAATATGGGCGAACATCGCCTCGGGGCTTTCCGAATGGTGCTCCGGCGCATGAATGCCGCCGCCGCAAGGGCTGCGCAGGACCATCGGGCAGGCGAGACGGCCCCGTGTGCGGTTGCGCAGGCGCGCGGCCTGATTCACCACCTGGTCGATGGCCGGATAGATGAATCCGGTGAATTGGATTTCAGCGACCGGGCGAAAGTCCTGTGAAGCGAGCCCGACGCATATCCCCGCAATGGCCGCTTCGGCGAGCGGGGTGTCGCGCACCCGGTCAGGCCCGAAGCGATCGAGCAATCCGACCGTCGCCCGGAACACGCCGCCATTGACCGCAACGTCTTCACCAAGCACCAGGACACGGTCGTCCTCGGCCATCGCCGTTGCGAGGGCGAGGTTCACCGCCTCGACCATCGTCATCTCAGTCACGGCCTTTAGCCTCCTCGATGACAGAATCGCGTTGGCGCTTGAGCGGGGCGGGCAGGGTGGCGAACAGATGATCGAACATGGCGGAGGGCGGTTCGGCCGCGGTTGCAAGATAGGCGGCAACGGCTTCCTCGACCGCAGCAGAGCATCGACTGCGTAGCTCCTCCTCACGCTCCTTCGTCCAATAGCCGGTGCTCGTGAGATAGCTACGCAACCGCCCGATCGGTTCTTCCTTCCAGTGACGGCTGACGTCCTCGTCTGGGCGGTAACGACGGGCGTTGTCGCTGGTGGTGTGGTCGCCAAGCCGATAGGTGACCGCTTCGATGAGTGTCGGGCCGTCGCCGCGGCGGGCCCTTGCTGCGGCCCGTTCCACCGCATCGAGGACCGCGAGCACGTCGTTGCCGTCCACGCGGTCCCCTTCCATCCCGGCGGCGACGGCCTTCTGCGCAAGTGTTTGCGCGGCCGTCTGGGCGCTGAGCGGCACCGAAATGGCCCATTGATTGTTATTGATGACAAAGAGGGCGGGAAGCTTCCAGACGCCGGCGATGTTGATGGCCTCGTAGAAATCGCCCTTCGAGGTCGCGCCGTCGCCTCCGGCACAGACGGCGATACTCCGACCTCCCTTCAGCTTCAGGGCAAGGGCGACGCCGGCGGCTTGCGGAAAATGTGCGGCAACCGGGATCGAGACCGGAAAGTCCGCCCGCGCTTTCTTGAAATCGCTGCCGCGCTCATCGCCGCCCCAATAGAGAAGCACTTCCAGCATGGAGACACCGCGCCACAGCTGAGCGCCATGCTCCCGGAATGCCGGCAGGAGGATGTCTTCGGCGGCCATTCCGGCGGCTATGCCGACCGCGACCGCCTCCTGTCCGAGCGAAGACGGATAGGTCCCAAGCCTTCCTGTATGTTGCAGCGCGATCGCCTTCTCGTCGAAGGCGCGGGTGAGCACCATCGCATGGTAGAGGCGCTCCAGTTGCTGAGGCCCTGCCCATGCTCTCGGCAAGGGCTGGAGAAGCTTGCCGGCAGGATCGATGAATCTGCGGAGGTCCGTCTCGCCACGGGACATCGGCGACGCCGGCGGCGTGGCAACCCTGGTCTTGGCCTTGATGTCGTTCGGCATGACAAGATGCTAAAAACCCATCCGGCGCAGACCGATAACGCGGCCGCGGGTTCCAGGTTCCTTGCCGGAGGGGTAGCGCCGGAGGCCAAGTCCGCCGCCCGGCCTAGAGCAAATCCCGCCAAAAGCCTGCCTCGGACTCGATCCGGGGTTTTTGAAGACTTGGCGATAAGGATTTGCTCCAGAAAATTGATTAAGGCGGGGGGAGCGGCGGTCTCAGGACTTCACCGCAGGCACGCCATTTTACAGCACGGTTTCTCCATCACGGCCGATCGGTGATATGATGAAAGACGATCCAGCGAGCTGGATCATGAAAGGCGGGTCTTATGACCCTCGCCCTTTTGATCGTCAGTTTGTGTGCAGGAGGGTTGTCTTTCAGCCTCCTCGGCTGGGGATTATATGTATCTTCGAAGCGACGGCGGCGCCGCAATCTGGCCTTCGCTTTGGCCGGCGAGGTGACAGGGATTTTGCGCTTCATCGAGACCGGCGGATGGGAAGCCTATTTGCGTGAAACGGCTGAGGGACGGCCAGCGAGGCGAAGGCAGCCCGCGACGTGCTCTTTCTTCGTTCCGAAGCCGGTGATTTTTGAGGCGAACGCCCTTTCGCTCGGTGTCCTCGGGCCGTCCATGGCGCGCGAAATTGCGCAGTTTCATGCGCTGCTGGGCGGGGTCAGTGGAAATTCCTCTTCGATTGCGAGCGATGCGAAAAAGGCCGGCATGGCCCTTATTCAGCTCGAGGAGGCGTTGTCGCTTGCCGACGACATTCTGCGCGGTCTGAAGCCGATGCTGAGCCGGGACCGGAAATTCCCGCATGCGGCCGGCTCCGGTTCCGGTCCATGAACGAGGTTCCCTAAGCGATTTCATGACACTCTTTCTCATTTGTCAGGAATTTGTCATAAGCGGAGCAGAGTGTGCGGATGAGTGATCCGCCTTGCCGAGCTTAGATGATCTGGCCCTGGAAAAAGAATAATGGGGCTGCCGCCGCAGCCCTCGACCTGCGTGAACGGACTTCCAGTCGGGATGCCTTGACGGCGCTGATCGGCGCCCTGCCTGACCCCATCATGCTGCTCGACGCGCATGGCCTGGTGGCGAGCGCCAACGGCAAGGCGCGCGACCTGCTCAACATGGATCCGGAAGGCCAGCATATTTCGTCCGCCATTCGCGCCCCCGCTATTTTGGAGGCGGTCCAGGCGGTTCTCGAGCATGGCGGCACGCGGCGCGTCGATTACGAGCAGCATGTGCCCTTGCAGCGCCATTTCGAAGCCTATGTCGCTGCGATGGCCGAGCCCGAGCAGATGATCCTCATCTTGCTCAGGGACCTGACCCGCGAGCAGCAGACCGAGCGCCTGCGCGCCGACTTCGTCGCCCATGCCAGCCACGAATTGCGCACGCCCTTGGCCTCGCTCCTCGGCTTCATCGAGACGCTGCAGGGGGCGGCCAAGAAGGACGAGGTCTCGCGCGAGCGCTTCCTGGCGCTCATGCAGACCCAGGCCGAGCGGATGAAGCGCCTGATCGACGATCTCCTGTCGCTGAGCCGCATCGAGATGAATGCCCATCTGCGCCCGACCGGCACGACCGACCTCAAGCAGATCGCGTTTCATGTGCGCGACACGCTCTCGGGCCTCGCCAAGGCTGCGGGCGTCGAGATCAAGATCGACAACAAGGAGCCGCTCGTGGTGCAGGGCGATTGGGACGAGCTTGTCCAGGTCGTCCAGAACCTGATCGAGAATGCCATCAAATATGCCGCGAGCGGAAAGGCGATCGAGATTTCGGGGCGCAGGCTCGGCGAGGATTGCGAGCTCACCGTGCGCGACTTCGGTCCGGGCATCGCTGAGGAGCACCTGCCGCGGCTGACCGAGCGCTTCTACCGCATCAATGTGCAGGAGAGCCGCCAGCGCGGCGGTACCGGCCTGGGGCTCGCGATCGTCAAGCACATCCTCAACCGGCACCGCGGCAAGATGCGCATCCAGTCGGAATTGGGGGCCGGCTCGAGCTTCACCGTCCGTATCCCTGCGGTTTCCCACGAAGCCAAATAAGCTCAATTATATCAATCATTTGAATTGTCATATTCCTGTAGTGCGAGTGTCACATAACACACACGCCGGATGCCTAATGAAAAGCAGGCGTCATACAGAGGAGACAAGGAATGAAACGCTTTCTTTTTGCCGTGAGCCTTTTGGCTTTGACGGCTGGCGTCGCGGAAGCCCGTGACCAGATTCGCATCGTCGGCTCATCGACGGTCTACCCCTTCACCACAGCGGTCGCCGAGCAGTTCGGCAAGACCGGCGGCTTCAAGACCCCGGTGGTCGAATCCACCGGCACCGGCGGCGGCATGAAGCTCTTCTGCGCCGGCATCGGCGCCGACAATCCCGATTTCACCAACGCCTCGCGCCAGATCAAGAAGAGCGAGTTCGAGGATTGCGCCAAGCATGGCGTGACCGAGATCGTCGAGATCAAGGTCGGCTTCGACGGCCTGACCGTCGCCAATTCCAAGGCGGGTCCCGATCTCACCTTCACCAAGCAGCAGATCTTCCTGGCGCTCGCCAAGGAAGTGCCGGACAAGGATGGCAAGCTCATCGCCAATCCCTACAAGACCTGGAAGGACGTCGATGCGTCGCTTCCCGATGAGAAGATCGAAGTTCTTGGACCGCCGCCCACCTCCGGCACGCGCGACTCGTTCGTCGAGCTGGTGATGGATCCGGGCGCCGCCTCGATCGATTCGCTCAAGGCGCTCAAGAAGTCCGATGCCAAGGCGTTCGAGAAAGTCTGGAAGTCGATCCGTGAGGATGGCGCCTATATCGATGCCGGCGAGAACGACAATTTGATCGTCCAGAAGCTCGAAGCCAATCCGCAAGCCGTCGGCGTGTTCGGCTATTCCTTCCTCGAAGAGAATGCCAACAAGATCAAGGGCGCGCAGGTCGACGGCGTGGCGCCGAGCTATGAGACGATCGCCTCGGGCGAATACAAGGTATCCCGCCCGCTCTTCATCTATGCCAAGAAGCAACATGTCGGCACCATTCCCGGCATGGTCGAGTTCGTGAAGGAATATGTGTCCGACAAGGCGCTGGGCGAGGACGGCTATCTTGCCGCCAAGGGCCTGGTGACGCTGCCGGGCGACGAAGCCCAGAAGACCAAGGCTGCGGCCGAGGCGCTGGAAACGATCAAGGGCGACCAGCTGATGTAAGCTGCCGGCTCTACCGGGGCGGCCCGCGGATGTACCGGACGCCTCGTACCCTTTCGGGAGCGCCTCCCTTGTGGAGGCGCTCCGCACCAACCCAAACGCCGCAGGATGAGACGGCGAAAGTCAGATAGTTAAGGGCGCGTCATGTCGGGGACTTATTTCACGATCCTGGCCGTGCTGGTGCTGGCCGGCTTCTTCCTGGGGAGCCAGAGGGCTCGCGGCATTCGCGGCGGCGGCGCGCTGCATTCTGTTCCCGCCTATCACGGCCTCTATATCGCCGCCGGTGTCCTCACCGTGATGATGGCGATCTATGTCATCGGCGCGCCTTTGGGATCGCACTATATCGTGAGCCAGGGTCTTGGCGCCTTCGATCCGGCCTCCGTCAGCGAGCAGCTCCAGCGCGATGCCGCTTTGCGCGACATCCAGAACCTGATCGCCGGCACCTATCAGGGCGAGGCGAGCGAGCAGTTGCGCAATGCCGCTTCCGCCTATTCATCGGCCGCCAATCTCGTCTATTGGGGTCTGAACGGCCTCGGCGCGCTCGCGGGCGTGGCCGTCATCTTCTGGGGCCTGGGCCGCATCGTGCCCGAGCTTCGCGCCCGCAACCAGTTCGAGCATTTCGTCAAATATGTCTTGTTCGCCTGCGCCGCGGTTGCGGTCCTGACCACCATCGGCATCGTGTTCTCGGTCGTGTTCGAGGCCTTGCATTTCTTCAGCAAGGTATCGCCCATCGACTTCCTCTTCGGCCTGCAATGGTCGCCGCAGACCGCCATGCGCGCCGACCAGGTCGGATCTTCCGGCGCTTTCGGCATCATACCTCTGATCGTCGGCACCTTGCTCATCACCTTGATCGCCATGCTGGTGGCGGGTCCGCTCGGCCTGTTCTCGGCCATATACATGGCCGAATATGCCACACCCAGGATCCGCGCCGTGGTCAAGCCGATCCTCGAGATCCTGGCCGGCATCCCGACCGTGGTGCTGGGCTTCTTCGCCGCCTTGACCGTGGCGCCCCTCATCCGTGGCTGGGGCCAGTCGCTGGGTCTCGACGTCGCCTCCGAATCCGCCCTCGCCGCGGGTCTGGTGATGGGCATGATGATCATCCCCTTCGTCTCCTCGCTGTCGGACGACGTCATCAACGCCGTGCCGCAGTCGCTGCGCGACGGCTCCTATGCCATGGGGGCCACCAAGTCCGAGACCATCAAGAAGGTCGTCCTGCCGGCGGCTCTGCCCGGCATCGTCTCGGCCTTCATGCTGGCCATCTCGCGCGCCGTTGGCGAGACGATGATCGTGGTGATGGCCGCGGGGCTGGCCGCCAATCTCACCTTCAATCCGCTGGCCGCGGTCACCACCGTCACGGTGCAGATCAAGACCTTGCTGGTGGGCGACCAGGAATTCGACTCCGCCAAGACGCTCTCCGCCTTCGCGCTGGGCCTGGTGCTGTTCTTCTTCACGCTCGCCCTCAACTATATCGCGCTCAAGATCGTTCAGAGATACCGGGAACAATATGACTGATACCGCGATCGCCACAGCTCCCCGCCGCATCAGCGACAATGACGCGATGGTCGCCAGGCGCTATCGCGCCGAGCGCCGCTTCAAGCTCTATGGTATCGCCGCCATCGCGGTGACGGCCGTCTTCCTGGTGCTGCTCTTTGCCGATATTCTGGTCAAGGGCCTGCCGGCTTTCATCGAGAACCGCATCACTTTGCCGGTCAAGATCGACCAGGCGGCCATCGATCCGCAGAACAGCAGGGATCCCAAGGTCATCCGCGCCGGCGATTTCGACGCGCCGATCCGCGAGTCCTTCCGCGCCATGTTCCCCGATGTGACGTCGCGCGCCGACCGCAAGAAGCTGATGGGCCTCCTGAGCTCGGGGGCAGCCGATGATTTCCGCAGCATGGTGATGAGCAATCCGGCCCTCATCGGCCAGGATGCCAAGGTGCCGGTCCTCCTCTCCGACGATGCCGACCAGTATCTCAAAGGCCGCCAGACCGGGGTCGAGAAATATGCGGGCCAAGGCACCATGACGGCGGTGGCCGAGGGCGACAAGTTCAAGCTCACGACCGATGCCACGACATTGCCGCAGCCCGGCGACATCATCCGCATGAATGGCGGCGCGTTCCGCATCCTGTCCATCGGCAATGGCGCGCTCCTCGCCGAGCAGTTGACCGCGCCGAAATCGCTCGATCCGGCAGCGTCAGGCGCCTGGGACATCGTGCGCTTCACGGTGCCCGAAAGTAACCGCCGCGTCGACGATCAGGAAGCTCTGTGGCTCGAGCATCTGAAAGAGCAGGGTGTCGCCGAAAGCGGCATCGCCTGGCGCTTCTTCACCTCGGGCGACTCGCGTGAGCCCGAGCTCGCCGGCATCCGGGGCGCGCTCATGGGCTCCATCCTGACGCTGCTCGTGACCTTGTTTCTGTGCCTGCCCATCGGCGTCGCCGCGGCGATCTATCTCGAGGAATTCGCGCCCAAGAACCGCCTGACCCAGATCATCGAGGTCAACATCAACAATCTCGCCGCGGTGCCGTCCATCGTCTTCGGCATATTGGGTCTGGCGATGTTTCTCAATTTCTTCGGCCTGCCGCGCTCGGCCCCTGTCGTCGGCGGCCTGGTGCTGGCGCTCCTCGTGCTTCCCACCATCATCATCGCGTCGAGAGCCGCCTTGCGGGCGGTGCCGCCCTCGATCAAGGAAGCCGCACTGGGGGTCGGCGCCTCGCATCAGCAGGCGATCTTCCACCACGTGCTGCCCTTGGCGATGCCCGGCATCATGACCGGCACCATCATCGGCATGGCCCATGCGCTGGGCGAGACCGCACCCCTCCTCATGATCGGCATGGTCGCCTTCATCGTCGATATTCCCTCGAGCTTCACCGATGCGGCGACGGCGCTGCCGATCCAGATCTATCTGTGGTCCGATTTGCCTGAGATCGCCTTCCAGTCCAAGACGGCGGGCGCGATCGTCGTGCTTCTCCTCTTCCTGTTCGTCATGAACGCGGCCGCGATCCTGTTGCGCAAGCGCTTCGAGCGCCGTTGGTAAGTATGAAAGGTTCCGCCCAGATGGATGCCATGGTCAACACGCCCCTAGCCGAGAATACGCCGCGCATCGCGCGTGAGAAGCCGCTCAAGATCAGGGCGCGCAACGTCGATGTCTATTACGGCGAGAAGCATGCCATCAAGGGACTGAGTATCGACATCCCGGACGGCGCCGTCTCCGCCTTCATCGGGCCGTCGGGCTGCGGGAAATCGACTTTCCTGCGCTCGATCAATCGCATGAACGACACGATCCCCTCCTGCCGGGTGACCGGCAATATCGAGATCGACAGCCGCGACATCTATGACAAGAAGCTCGACGTCGTGCAATTGCGCGCCCGCATCGGCATGGTGTTCCAGAAGCCCAATCCCTTCCCCAAGTCGATCTATGAGAATGTCGCCTATGGGCCGAAGATCCATGGGCTCTCCAAGAGCAAGACCGATCTCGAGGAGATCGTGGTGACCAGCCTCAAGAAGGCGGGCCTGTTCGAGGAGGTGAAGGACCGCCTCGACCATCCGGGCACCGGCCTTTCCGGCGGCCAGCAGCAGCGCCTGTGCATCGCCCGCGCCATTGCCGTCAATCCGGAGGTGATCCTGATGGACGAGCCGTGCTCGGCGCTCGATCCCATCGCCACCGCGCGCATCGAGGAGCTCATCGACGAATTGCGCCAGAACTTCTGCATCGTCATCGTCACCCATTCGATGCAGCAGGCGGCGCGCGTGTCGCAGCTCACCGCCTTCTTCCACCTGGGCAACCTGGTCGAGGTCGGCGACACCGACGACATCTTCACCGCGCCCAAGGACAAGCGCACCCAGGATTATATTACCGGCCGCTTCGGCTGACCGCGGAGATCAAGATTATGTCTGACCATATCGTCAAAGCCTATGACGAGGACCTCGCCAACCTCAAGACCATGCTCGCCCAGATGGGCGGGCTCGCCGAGGATCATCTCGCCAAGGCCATCGATGCGCTGTCGAAGCGCGACACCAAGCTCGCCGACGTGGTGATCGCCCAGGACGAGAAGATCGACGCGCTCGAGCTGCAGCTCGAGGAGCGCGCCATCCTCACCATCGCCAAGCGCCAGCCGATGGCGCGCGACCTGCGCGAGATCATGGTGGCGATCCGCGTCGCCTCCGACCTCGAGCGCATCGGCGATCTGGCCAAGAACATCGCCAAGCGCACCCACGCCATCAACGAGCAGCTGCCGCGCAAGCTCGCCGCCGGCTTGACCCGCATGGGCAGGCTCTCCCTGGAAGAATTGAAGGATGTCCTCGACGCCTATACGACCACCGATGACAACAAGGCGCTCGATGTGTGGCGCAACGACGGCGAGCTCGATGCGCTCTACAACTCGATCTTCCGCGAGCTCCTGACCTACATGATGGAGGATCCGCGCATGATCGGACCCTGCACTCATCTGCTCTTCGGCGCCAAGAATTTCGAGCGCATCGGCGATCATGCCACCAACATCGCCGAGAACATTTACTACCTCGTGCATGGCCAACCCCTGCGCGAGGAGCGTCCGAAGAGAGATACGACCAGTACCACCGCCTTTGATTCGATGAATGAGCGCTGATGACCGCATCCATCCTGATCGTCGAAGACGAAGAGCCGATCCAGATCCTCCTGACCTATAATCTGCAGGCGGAAGGCTTCCGGGTCAGGGCGACCGCGAATGGGGAAGACGTCGCCCATCTTGTCAACGAGGAGCGCCCCGACCTCATTCTGCTCGACTGGATGTTGCCCGGCATATCGGGCATCGAAGTCTGCCGCCTGTTGCGCTCGCGGCCCGAGACCCGCGACATTCCCGTCATCATGCTGACCGCGCGCGGCGAGGAGAACGAGCGCGTGCGCGGCCTCGCCACCGGCGCCGACGACTATATCGTCAAGCCCTTCTCGGTGCCGGAGCTTCTGGCGCGCATCAAGACGATCCTCAGGCGAGTCAATCCCGACGCCATTGCCGAGCGGCTCAGGGCCGGCGACATCGCCCTCGACCGGCGCACAAGGCGCGTCACCCGGGCGGCGCGCGACATCACTTTGTCGCCGACCGAGTTCCGCCTGCTCGAATATCTGATGCAGAGCCCGGGCCGGGTCTATAGCCGCTCGCAGCTGCTCGATGCGGTGTGGGGGCGCGACATCTATGTCGACGAGCGTACCGTCGATGTGCATGTCGGACGCCTGCGCAAGTGCCTGAAGCGCGGCCGCGAGATCGATCCGATCCGCACGGTGCGCGGCATGGGCTACTCCTTCGACGAGCGCTTCGGACGCTCTGGATGAGCGACCGCTCCTATAGCGTTCTCTTCCTGTCCCGGCGCAACTCGGCGCGCAGTATTCTCGCTGCAGCGGTTCTCAACAAAAAGGGCCAAGGGGTCTTCAAAGGTTACAGCGCCGCCGTGACGCCGGCCGGTGCGGTCGATCCGCATGTGATCGAGCTCCTGCAATCCAATGGCCTCGACGTGCCGGCGACGCCGCCAAAGCACTACAGCGAATTCACCGGGCCGGACGCTCCCGCTCTCGACTTCGTTTTCACGCTCAGCGACACCGCCGCCGGAGAACCATTGCCCGAATGGCCGGGCATGCCGGTGACGGCGCATTGGAGCTCGCCCGATCCGATCCTGGCGACCGGCCAGGAATGGGAAAGAGAGAGGGCCTTCGTCCAGGTGCTCAAGGAGCTCGAAAGGCGGCTGAGCATTTTCATGAGCCTGCCCTTAGCCTCTCTCGACAGGATGAGCCTGCAGAACAGGCTCGACGAGATCGGCCGGACCAGCCAATGACCCTCATGATGGATCAGAGGTAAAGACGCCCGCCATACGCAGTGCGGTGAACAAAGCGGAGATTCTTGGCCGCTTTCCGCTTGGTCAAAAGATCGCTATGGTTGTTGTCAGACCCATTGTGGCGGAGATCGGGACGGCCAGGAGACGGCCGCAAGAGGAGAAGAGCGTATCCGATACTACGTAATAGAGGGATACCTTGATCCGATTACTTGCTGTTGGCGCCGTTTGGCTTCTCGTCGCTATTGTGACGCTGTCACGATCTGCCTGGTCCGACGAGCTTTCTGGCGAGATCAAGACCTGGACGAAAAAGGGTATGCTCGCGGGAGCAACGTCGACGGAAGAAGAATGCGTGCGGCCGGATCGGGTCTGGGTCACGGACAAGGGCAAGGGATACTGTATTCGCTATTTCAAGAACGACGTCGAACCAAAAGCCGGTATCGCCGTGGTCATCTTTCAAGGCGACTATGTCGCGATCGGCTGGAAGGACGGCAAACGGGTCAAGCCGTACTATGTGCCGAACTACGATGGCAAGGTGGCCTTCCGGGTTACGCGTGAGCTCACCACGAGATCGAAGAACAATCTGATGATCTCCCTGTCGCGGCCGGGAACCCTTGGTTCGTCCGGAGACCACAAGCAGAAGTTCAAAACCGCTGAATCGCGCGTGATCAATTCAGCGCTCGATCAGATCAAGGAGCGACATGGCTTGAGCGGATTTGTGCTGGTAGGCCATTCCGGCGGTGCACTCTTGGTCGCCAACCTGCTGGCCAAAAGGTCCGACATCAAATGCGCCGTGATGAACTCGGGTGCCCACAATGTTCATAAATTTGCCGAGGATAGTGGCTTCGACCCGACCATATGGGCTTTGTGGGAAAATCCGGTGGAGTCGATCGCGAACCTCAAGTCCTCCTCGGCGCAGTATTATGTCATTGCTGGCGTCGGCGACAAGGTAAGACCGCCGGCCTATCAGGAGATGTTCGCGGATGCACTGGCGATGAAAGGCGCTGACGTCCACTATCTGCTGGTTCGCAAGCGCGGTGATCCTCACAACCTTCAGGACGAAGCGATCAAGGCGGCGGATCTCTGCGCGAGCGGGGGCACCCTTGCTGAGATCAAGAAGGGGCTGGATGTGGTCGACAAGCGTTATCGGCTGCAACTGGTGAAGTGGCTGGAAACCGGCCACTATCAGAGTGGCTTTAGCTGCCATCTTGGCTTCAAGCTCGGCAATTATTCGCCGTCCGACCTCATCGGGCTTACGGTTGCTCTGACCTATTCCAGCAGAAAGGGCCGGATAGGCACTGAGGTTACGCATATGGAGCTTTTACCAGCTGGGAAAACGAGAGCCTTCCAGCAAACTATTTCGACGAATTGCAACAGGATCCAGGAAGTTCGCTTGCAATCCGCAAATGTGGAAAAGCCGGCGGCGAAGGGCGTCAAAGATGGGCTCAAGAAGGCTTTCACTGCCTTCAGCATGGTGTACTGGATTGTTTTCGAGAATTAGAGCAACGGCCCACCCCGAGCGCGGACGCAAAATGCGCCGCTTGGTCACTGCGACGGTCGCCTTGATATCGGCGGCGCACCAGGAAAATATGGAGTTCGCCCTCAAATAGGCCCAGCCGTTATCTACTTGGGCTCGATCCAAAATGACCAAAGGCCGTTGCTCTGTACGCCGAGCAGCGGCCGATACGCGATCGTATCCGCTTCGGCGTGGCCGGTGGCGGAGCCGATGTTGCGGGCGGGACCAATGAACGCCAGCGGGCGTGCACTCTCGGGTTTCACGAGATAGCCGTAAGTCTCCTGCTCGGGGTTCGCCGACCGGTCGCCAATATATGTCGGGCCGATCCGTGAGCCCGCAACGGCTGTGCTCGAAAGGATCATGATGCCGGCGAGAGAAATATTCACCAATCTCAGCATTGCCATGGCAATTGCCTCCAGAATGAGTGTTTCCAATTTCCGGGCCCGTTCCTGGCCCGATGGCGGGAGCATCGGCGATCCCGCCGCAATAGTCCTGAAGGCGCTCCAAATTGATCCCAAAATGATTCCAAAAACGGTTATCATGAACCATGGCGCCGGCGCGCTTTGCATTTGGTCCATTCCTGCTCGATACCAGCCAAGGTGTGCTGTTCGAGCACGGCCAGCCAGTCTCCATGGGAGGCAAAGCGCTGAAACTGCTCGAAACATTGCTTGCAGCGCGCGGTCAGGTGGTGGCCAAGTCCACCCTGATGGACGCAGCATGGCCGGATACAACCGTCGAGGAAAGCAACCTTACGGTTCAGATCGCTGCTCTTCGCACCCAGTTGCGAGGTTCGTCCGACAGCGAAGAGTGGATCGCGACGTTCCCGCGGGTTGGCTATCGGTTCGTCGGCAAGTTCACCGTCGATGAGCACGAGACGCCAGCCGCGGGCGCGATGGTCGAGCCGGTGGCAGAAGAGCGGCGAGGGCGAAACTGGCCGGTTCTTGCCGGCGCAGGCTTGTTGCTTGCCCTGGTCCTGATCGTCGCCGGATGGCTGCAACCGTGGAGGCAAGGCATGGAGGCGGCCTCGGTCGAGCGCATGGCACTGCCTCTGCCCGACAAGCCGTCGATCGTGGTGCTGCCATTCATCAACATCAGCAACGATCCCGGACAGGATTTCTTTGCCGACGGCATCACCGAGGACCTCATCACCGAACTCTCCAAGGTGGCGGGCTTGTTCGTCATCGCCCGCAATACGTCGTTCAGCTACAAGGGCAAACCGATCAGGACGGCACAAGTCGCCGAGGAGCTCGGCGTCCGCTATCTCCTCGAAGGCAGTGTCCAACGCGCCGGAGATCAGGTGCGGATCAATGCGCAACTCATCGATGCCCTCGCCGGCGGTCAAGTCTGGGCGGATCGCTTTGACGGCTCGCTCGCCGATGTATTCGCCCTCCAGGACAAGGTGGCGAACACGACTGCCGATGCGCTTGCGGTAAGACTCACCCCCTCCCAGGAGGCGGCGATCGACCGCAAGGAAACGACCGTGCCCGCGGCATATGATCAGTTTCTGCGCGGCTGGGAGCACTACCGGCAGACGACGCCCGTGGACTATGCAAAGGCGGTTCCCTTCTTTGAGGAAGCGATCAAGCTCGATCCGGATTACTACCGGTCCTATGCCGCCTTGGCCCTGGTCTATATCACGAGCTCCAATCGGCAGTGGACCCGCAACTTGGGCATTTCCGAGGTGGAGGCGCATGCGAGAGCGCAACACTATCTCAAGATAGCCCAAAAGCAGCCCAGCGCCCTGACGCACCAGGTGGCTGGCGCGATATACCTCCGACGTGGCATGGCCACGGATTCGATTGCCGAGTTCAAGCGAGCCATCGATCTCGACCCCAGCGATTCGTGGAGTTACGCTTTTGCCTCCCTGGCCCTCAGCGTCGCGAGCCGGCCGGATGACGCAATGAGATATATCAACGCGGCGATGAGGCTCGATCCACACCCGCCGGCGTTGTTCTTGACTTATCTTGGCTATGCCCAGTTCAACCAAGGACAATTCGCCGCCGCGGCCGCATCGTTCGAGCGCGCCACGACGCTCAATCCGAACGATCATTATGCATTTCTGGCGCTTGGCGCGGCTTACGGATATCTCGGTCGCAAGCAGGACGCCGCAAGCGCCGTCGCTCGGCACGACGCGCTCGTCGTCCAACAAGGCGGAGTTCCTGCATGTGTCGAACAGGTAGCCTATGTGAATTACTGTTACTGCGGGGCAGAGTGGCGAACCGTGTCTGACCGCATCAGCAAGGGTCTGCGTTTGGCGGGCGTTCCCGAAAGTTTATGGAGCGGCGAATTCGTCGAGAAGAACCGGCTCACAGCACAAGAAATCCGCTCGCTCATATTTGGCCATCGAGTGCACGGGCGTTCATTCTTTGATGGTAGAGAGCGGGCTGGATTGTTGACCAAGGACGGTGTTGCAACTCTCTCGGGCGATTGGGTACTGCCCAGCCAGGAGTCAGTGCCAGGCACTTCTCATTTCAAGAAGGACGACTTGTGCATTACCATCGACATGGCAATCTATTGCGGCGCGGTGGTCCGCAATCCTGGCGGCAAGGCGGCGTGGGAGAACGAGTTCATCTGGCGGGAGTTCACGTTCTCGCGCGTGGAATGAGCGCTATGAATCCGCTATCGATCAACGCCGTCATTAGAGCATCGGACCGATGAGCGACCATTCCCATAACGTCCTGTTCCTGGATCGGCCACGCCGCCGGCATCTGGTCTCGCAGCTCGATTAGCCGTCGAGCAAACCCATCCTGAAGCGGGACGGCATTCAGCCGTCCCGTCTCCTGATGCATCTTCAAGCGCCGATCTTGCCGCCGCCTTGCTTTGTGATCGCGAGCACGGATGGACGGGGTGGCATGCCATCCTCGAAGTCCGGCCAGCGCGTCGAGGGATCTTCGAAGGTGGAGGGCCGTTCAAAACCCTTGAAATCCGGACCTTCATCGGCGGGATGCTGCACTCCGACGAAATAGGTGGCGAGGTCCGGCGTGGTCTCCGGACCGCAGAGTTCGGCGCCGACCGGGCAGCGGAAGAACAATTTCGACGTGCCGCGCGCCGGCCCCTCGGTATCGACGGCAAAGAGGCCATCGGCGCGTCCGGTCGCCTTCGGTCCCATGCCGTCGGTTGCGATCCACAGGCGGCCATCTTCATCGACATGGACGCCGTCAGGCATGCCAAACCAGCCATCCTTCGTCGTTGCCGAGGAGAAGGATGCGCCGACCGCGGCAACCGAGGGATCGCCGCACTTGATGAGGATCTCCCAGGTGAATTTCTCAGCGGTGTGGTCGTTGTTGACGGGCGCCATTTCGATCACGTGACCAAAGGCGCTTTCCGGACGGGGATTGGCCTTGTCGACCTGTTCGGGCTTGCGCTTCGAATTGTTGGTCAGCATCACATAGACTTTGTGGGTCTTTGGATTGACGTCCGTGCCTTCCGGCCTGTCCATCTTGGTGGCGCCGAGGAGATCTGCCGCCCGCCGGGTCTCGATCAGCACGTCGGCCTGGCTCTTGAACCCGTTCTCGGCCGTCAGGGGACCCTGACCGAAAACAAGCGGCAACCAGACGCCCGTGCCGTCGTCATTGTACTTGGCTACCGCGAGCATGCCCGCATCGAGGAGGTCGGCATTGGCCTTCGCATCGCCGGTATTGACCGGCGCTTCGGTGACGAAGCGATAGACATATTCGAAACGCTCGTCGTCACCCTGATAGACGACGAGACGGCCGTCGGAATTGATGATGTTGGCGGCACCCTCGTGCTTGAAGCGGCCCATGGCGGTCCGTTTCTTCGGGACCGAGTTCGGATCGAAGGGATCGATCTCGACGACCCAGCCGAAGCGGTTCGCCTCATTAGGATCCTTGGCGACATCGAAGCGATCGTGGAATTTCCCCCAGGCAAAGCTGTCGCCCGGATTGCCATAGCGCTTGTGGTTCACGGCCTCGGCATGGCCCTCGGCGAGCTTGCCGGTGAAATAGCCATGGAAATTCTCTTCGCATGTCAGCCATGTATTCCACGGCGTGAGGCCGCCGGCGCAATTGTTGATCATGCCGCGCACTTTCGTGCCGCTCGGATCATAGGAGGTTTTCATGCGGTCGCCGCCGGCTGCCGGTCCCGAGACGATCATCTCGGTCTCGGCAGTGATGCGGCGGTTCGCCTTGCCGTCGCGCACGACCGTCCACTTTCCGTCGGTCTTCTTCACCTCGATGACGCTGCCGCCATGCGCTGCCATCTCGATGGCGACGCGCTTGGCGTCGGGTTCCGTCGTCTCGACCTTGCCCTCGACGATCTTGGAAATGCCCGGGAAGATCAGCTCTTCATTCGTATATTCGTGGTTGACGACAAGCAGGCCGTGCTCGCTCGAGCCATCGACCGGCAGATAGCCGGTATAGTCGCAATTGTAGCCGAACTGCTTCTGCTGGGCTTCGGCACTCTGCTTCAGGGGGTCGAATTCGGGGCTGTCGGGGAAGATCGGGTCGCCCCAGCGAATCAGGACATCCGCGTCATAGCCTTCGGCGACGTGGTGCTTCTCATCCACGCCGGCAGCGACTTCCTTAAAGGAAAAGGCCGAAGCCGCTTCCGCGTGAGCCCGGTTGGCGGCGACCAGGGCGAGCGGACTGACTGTCGCGCCGATCGCCGCTACGCCGAGCATGCCCCTGAGAGCGCTGCGGCGGTTGAAACGGGCATTGATGATGTCGCCCATGGTCGGGTTCGCGGAGCTATTGCGGCCGACATCGTCGGACGCCTCATAGGCTTGCGCACGGCTGAATGAAATATCATTCATGGCTTGTTCCTCGTGGGGCTGGCTGGAGAATGATGATGACCGGCTTAGGAATCCTTTGTGACAGTTCGATAACGGCTCAGGCAGCTTAAGACGCCCGGCTTCCGCCCTCCAGCTCGCAAGCCAGGCCTGCGGGCCTTATTGGGCCAAAGTCGCCCGCGGATCCGTTGGCCTCCGTCGGCACGAATGTCCGAGCCTGGCAGAGACGATCTGCGTGGTCAGGGGGCAGGCCGCTCGTGCTGTTTGTCCACGGGCCGTTCAGCGAAGGATTTCCCAATCCTGCCGACAAACGGCCCGCTAAGCTCTAAGCCGTCATGAGATCGATGACCCGCATGACCGCATCGACCTGGCCGGTGTTGGTGTCCTCTTCAGTTTCGCCCGTAACGCAGACGAAAACATCACCGGCCTTTGTAGTGAATTCCTTGCTATCCTTCTTCGCCCGGAACTCTCCTTCGAGGATATGGCAGATCATGTCGTTCTTCATCTTGTCCGGGGGAAAGCCGGAGCCGGGCGCCACGACATAGTCCGTTATCACAATGGATTTGTAATTCGGCAGCGCGACCGGCCACTTGCCCAGGTCGACCTGCCTGACGCCCGGCATGATCTCCTTGCCGGCGTCCTTCGCATACATGGCGGCATGTGCGGTGCGCGCCGATCCAAGAGCCGGAGCCAGAAATGCGGCGCCCAGAAGCACAGCAGAGCGACGATCTATGTTGTCCATCGTCATTCCTCCCTTGAGGCCACCTCGCAGGGAGATTCGGCAGGTTCGGATGAGAAGCTGAAAGTCCCGTTTCGATGGCCTTCCGCCCCCACTCAGATGCTACTCCTGCCTGTTGAAAGGTGCAAATCCGACCGGCGTCACTGTCGCCGCAGCGGCTACAGCAAAGGTCCCAGCGTGGCGAAGGCGTTGTACCAGATGCGCCGCCAGGTCGGCCATGCGCGCACCTCGGCAAGATCGACCAGGGTCGACTTCTCCAGATAGTCCATCTGGCGCTGGCGAATGTCGGCGGTGAGTTTTTCATCGAACAGCAGGATATCGTTCTCGAAGTTCAAGTCGAAACTGCGGATATCCATGTTGGACGAGCCCAGGAAGGTCGTCTCGCCGTCCACCGTCATGATCTTGGAGTGCAGGAGGCCGCCATTATACTCGGCGATCGTCACGCCTGCATCGATCAGTTGCGGGTAATAGGAGCGGCTGGCGCACGCGACGAAGGCAGAATCGTTGCGGTGCGGCACGATGAGTGTGACTTTCGCTCCGGCCAGGGCGGCGCCCAGGATCGCCGCGCAGACGACTTCGCCCGGGACAAAATAGGGCGTGGTGATGATCAGCTCGCGCCGGGCGGCACAGATGATGCGGGAAAACAATTGCGCGGTCGCGTCACGGCTGATGTTGGGGCCCGTGCCGACAACCTGGGCCGGAAACCCATGGTCGAGACCAGGGACCTCGCGGACAAAGTCCGAGATTTCTCCGGGATGATCGGCGAGCCAGTTTTGTGCGAACAGCAGGTTCATCTGATGCGCCACCGGCCCCTCGAATCGCGCCATGACGTCTACCCACGGAGCGAATTTCGCCTTGGGCAGGAAGGCGGCGTCGGCGCAGTTCTGGCTGCCGCAATGACAAATCCTGCCGTCGATCACGGTGATCTTGCGGTGGTTGCGCAGGTCGAGCCGCCTGTAGAGCATGGTCTTGAGAGGATTGCCGATCGGCAGAGCAACGGAGGTTTCCACGCCTGCGTCCTTGAGCCGTCCCCACATATCTGAAGCGATAAAGGCGCCGGAGCCGATGGCGTCGGCGATGGCCCGGCAGCGCACGCCGCGTTTGGCGGCGCGGATCAGGGCATCAGCTACGCGCAAGCCCGTCTCATCGTCGAGCCAGATGTAATAGAGGACGCTGATCGTCTGGGTGGCCGCATCCATGTCCTCGACCAGGCGTCGGCGGGCGCCCTCGGGGCTTTGCAGCAATTCGGCGCGGTTGCCTATCGTCACGCCAAAACCGTTGATCGAGGTGGCAAAGCCGCTGGCTGGCCCCCATCGCGGCAGGTCTGGAGCCCCGCCGCTGGCCAGAACGGCAGGGCCAGTCGCCGCGACCGCCGCATCAGTGTGTTTCCGGTCTGGCCCACCGAAATGGATTTCGCCGATCAGCAGGTAGAGAACAGGCCCGATGAACGGCAGCACCAAAAGCACGAAGATCCAGGCGGTTCGCACGTGGGTGTTCAACTGGGGACGGGCCAGGATTCTCAGGCTGACCGCGCAGAACAGGGCGATATGAAGGATCGAGAAGAATGTCGTCATGTTGCCTAGAATCAGATCTGGGCGCGCATCAACCCCTCCACAGCCTGAATTGGAGAGCGCTCGCGGTCAAGATCGCTGGCCCAATCGAACAGGTCTCGCAAGCTCAATCGGCCGTCGCGCAGACCCAGCCTTTCGCCTTGGCGAGCGACCGGCTTTCACCCGCGAGAGCCTCCTCCTCTGACGACGACCGGCATGCTACGAACAGCGGACCTTGGCCAAGAGCCACACAAGGACCGGATATTCCCGATTCCAGTCAGGAAGGGCGATTCCTCGCATGGTGAATTCATTGCCACCAACTTCCAGCCACCGTTGAGCGCGTGCGTCCGGGACCAGCTCGGCAAGGCACGAAAGAAAATATCGTGAGAGCTTTCGTTTCAGCTAAAATAGACCTGCCGGAGGCACGGGCGGCTGGCGTTTACACTCATGGTGATCGGCTTACTTCTCCTTCGACCCGGCTCAAGCGCGTCTTACTCATCCGGATGACGGCGGGCGTTCGGCACCGCGTGGTGGACACTGAAAGCCAGCAAGAGCTAACAAAGGGAGGAAAAGAATGAGCTGCAAGACGAAACTGCCGATCTGGACTGCGGTAGTTGCGACGGCCATCGCGCTGAACTTCGGCGGGGTGGCTACGCCCGCCCTGGCTGAAGAAGTGGTGTTGCACATGGCGGTGCCCGACTGGCCGCCGACCCGCATCATGAAGGACCTGTTCAACAAGAATTACAAGGCGCCATCCGGCAACCACGTGAAGCTCGATATCGACTTCATTCCGTGGCCGGATTACTACACCCGCCTCAACACTTCGCTCACGTCCGGCGAGAAAAAGTACAACATGGCGGTGTCGGACTCGCAGTGGCTCGGCGCCTTCATCGAGGCCGGCTACTACCGCAAGATCAACGACCTGATCGACGCCGACCCGGGCCTCAAGGCAACACTGTCGGACATGCATCCGAACCCGCTGCAGGCCTACGCGACCTATCCGTACAAGTCCGAGAACTACTACGGCTTCCCGCAGATGCCGGATATTCTGATCAATTACTATCGCACTGACATCGTCTGCAACGAGGATGAGCAAAAGAATTTCCGGGCGAAGTACAATCAGAAACTTCCCTGCACGCCCGAAGAGATGGATGATGTCGATTGGGACACGTTCGAGAAGATGGGCGAGTTCTTCATGCGCCAAAAGGGCGACATGCTCGCTGGCAAACCCGCGGGCGACGACTTTTACGGGATCGCCTATCAAGCCGGCAGGGCCTACAACAACAGCACGAGGCAGATTAACGGCTTCATCTGGCAGCATGGCGGGAATATCTGGGACGAGGCCCAGGCGCCCACCGGCCACGCAGAAGGCGTCGTGAACTCGCCGGAGGCGGTGAAGGCGCTCGACCACTATCTGAGACTCACCAAGTACATGCCCCCGATCGTCAAGACTGGCGGAATGGACGCACTGAAGACTGACGAGCTATTCCGCGAAGGCAAGCTCGCGATGAACATCGAGTATATTGGCCTTGCCGAAAACACGATCAACCCGGAGACGTCGAAGGTGGCCCACAAGGTCGCTTTCGCCCAGATGCCGGGCCTGCGCGGCGCCGACGGCAAGCTCGTCCGCTGGTCGAATATCGGCGGTCAGCCGTTCGTGATCATGACCTGGTCCGATGACAAGCAGATCAAGGAGATTGTCGACTTCGTGAAGTGGTGGCTCTCAACCGGCACGCAGCACGCTTTCGCCGCGGCCGGCGGCCAGAGTGCCATCAAGTCGGTCTACAACGACCCGAAGTATCTGGATTACCGCCCGTGGAACCGGACCTGGGCGCCGGGCCTCGAATGGCAGAAGGATGCCTGGCACATTCCCGAGTTCTTCGAGCTGCTCGCGCAGGGCCAGGAGCAGTATGATCTTGCCATCACCGGCAAGCAGGACGCCAAGACGACTCTGGACAATATCGCTGCTTTCCAGGAAAGGCTCCTAAAAGAAGCCGGACATATCCAGGAGTAGCCCAGCGAACAGACCAGAGCTCCGATCCGGCGCACGGTCCTTTGTCCCCATTTCTTGTCGCCTCTAGCGTGACCATCGATCGGCTTGTCGCGAGCAGGTGCCGTAACTAAGATAGGAGGGTTATCGATTCAGCGACTGCTCGGAACGAACGCATGCCTCTTGAGGTTATTGGTCCGGGTTTTGGTCGGACTGGTACGAATTCTCTTAAGATCGCGCTCGAGCAACTGGGCTTCGGGCCTTGCCACCACATGTTCGAAGTTCGCGACAATCCAGAGCGCCTTGTTGATTGGGAAGCATTGGCGCGCGGCGAGAAGGTCGATTGGGACCACGTCTTTCGGGGCTACCGCTCGCAGGTGGACTGGCCGGGCGCGCGATACTGGCGCGAACTTGTCCGACACTACCCAACGGCGAAAGTGGTTCTATCGGTGCGCGATCCGGATGAGTGGTTCGATAGTGTGCAAGCCACGATTGTCCCATTTCTCGCGGCACGCGGGCACCATTCGTCGCCACATGTGAATGCGATCTGCGAGATGGGCCACGAGATGGTCGCTGCTCAGGTCTTCAACGGCCGCATTTCCGAAAGACAGCACGCCACGCAAGCCTTCAAGAACCATATTGCCGATGTACAGTCCGAAATCCCCGCCGACCGTCTCCTGACATTTGATTTGCGCGACGGGTGGCGGCCACTGTGTGAATTTCTGAGGGTCGAGGTCCCCGATATTCCGTTTCCCAAAACCAACTCGTCCAAGGAATTCGTGGAACAAGAATGGAAACAGGCATAGGCGCTTGACCAGGATGAGCCGTCCTGGAGCAAGTGGCTGAATCTAGACACGTTGAATTTTGTTCAGGGCGACCGTGAGCGGAGTGAGGCCGGAGTTCGCGGCGCTACTCGCCCAGGAGCCGCGTCTTTTCGACAGCAATCGGCGTGAGCTTCATGGAGGCGGTGCCGGCTTGGGTAGGACCTACTTGCACCGAGGCATGTACCGTTCATCCGGGTAATCCCGCCTTTCTTAGACCTTCAGTCCATCGCTCGAAATCCTGTGCGCGATATATCGGCATGAAGCTTTTGAGATTCGAAACGCGTAGCGTGGGGTTAAGTTCGCGCAGGCGAGCCATTGCCTTGGCAGCTTCCTCGGTCTTTCCGGCGAGTGCGGCACTTGCAGCATTGACGGCGATCGCCATGAAGAAATTTGATTGCTCCCTGACGGCCGCCTGTGACCAAGAAAAAGCTTCTTCATAACGGCAAGCAAAGAAATGAGCCCATGCCATGGCGATCTTCATGCCAAACTGTTGCGGATCCTGAGGGCTCAACCGCATCGCACGGCTCGCCCGCTCGATTGCTACGTCAGTTTGACCGAGGAATGCTTTAGCCAAAGCGCTGAAATGCCATCCCCCCGCAAGGTTCGGATTGAGCGCGAGCGCGCGATCAATGAGGGTATCACCGTATTCTAAATCGCCCACGACATTGACGAGCACAAACCCTGCGGCACTTAGCGCTACTGCGTCATCCTTCCCAAGGTCGGCGGCGCGCCGCGCTAGCTTCTCAGCTTCGGCCGCCTCGCGCTGACGGTCGGCCACCCAACCGAAACCGATCCTCTGCAGGTAACATCGTGCCGCCATGCCATAAGCGGATGCAAAGTTGGGATCGAGTTCACTTGCTCGGAGAAAGAACGCCAGCGCCTCTATGTTGGCCGCCTTGTTGAACTGGTGAAACGCCGACATGCCGCGGAGAAAGAAATCGTAGGCATCAAGGCTCTCGGTCGGCTTGCGCTTGGCCCGCTCAATCTCGGCCTGTTCGAGCTTCGGTGCAATGGCACCGACAACACTCGTTGCCACCTGATCCTGAAGATCGAATATATTGGCGAGGTTTCCATCAAATCGATCCGCCCACAAATGAGCTCCTGTCGTCGCATCGATCAGCTGTCCAGTGATACGTACCCGGTCCGCCGACTTGCGCACGCTGCCCTCGAGCACATAGCGCACACCGAGCTCGCGCCCGACCTGCTTCACGTCTACGGCCCGCCCCTTGTAGGTGAAACTCGAGTTGCGGGCGATGACAAACAGCCAGCGCAGGCGCGACAAGGCGGTGGTGATGTCTTCCACCATGCCGTCGGCGAAATACTCCTGTTCTGCGTCCCCGCTCATATTCTGGAATGGCAAGATGGCAATCGAGGGCTTGTCGGGAAGGCTGACCGCCGGGCGTGCGGGGCTAGACGAGTCTATTGGCCCATCTCGGCGTAGGCGGTAGGTTCGAATGGGACGGGCGATGTTCTTAATTACCTGCTCGCCGATATCTTCAAAACGCGCGGCGTATTTTCCGCGTACTTCCTCGTAGACCTTGGCCGAGATGTAGATGCCGCCGGGCTCAGCCAGCGCTTCTAGCCGTGCCGCAATGTTGACGCCATCACCATAGAGATCGTTGTTTTCGACGATGATGTCGCCGAGATTGATGCCGATGCGGAGAATGATGCGGCGCTCCTCGGGCAGGCTGCGGTTGTCCTCGGCAAATCGCTTTTGCATTTCGACTGCACACGAGACAGCATCGACCGCACTGGCGAATTCGACGAGCTCGCCGTCGCCCATCACCTTGATTATCCGGCCGTTGTGCTCATTGACAAGCGGGCCGACAATCTCGCGGCGCCGTCCCTGGAGGGCCGCTAGCGTGCCCGCCTCGTCCTGTTCCATTAGTCGGCTGTAGCCGACCACATCTGCGGCCAGGATTGCGGCAAGGCGGCGTTGAACCCGAACCTCGGCCATGGATAGCAGAAGCTCTCCAAATAAGTGATCGTTGGAGTGTATTGACGCGCTGCACCAAAGTCTATCACTCCCCAGGACCGCTTTGGGTCATTCGCGACCGGTCGAGCCCGGTAGGGCGTTCGTCAAACTCGCATCAATCCGAATTTGGTTGCGGGCTAATGAGTCCGCGCCTAGGCGGCTCTCCTGACAGAAACTGACATCGGCATGGTCTTATGTGGGATGAACCCCATATGAGGACCCATGGTGAAATCTCGTCCCGAGAGCTGGCTTTATCCGACCGAGCGCGGGCTTTATTGCGAGCCGGGCCAGTTCCATATCGATCCGCATCTGCCCGTCGACCGGGCGGTCATCACCCACGGCCATGGCGACCACGCCCGATCAGGCCATGGCGCCGTGCTCGCCACCGCCGAAACCATCGAGATCATGAAAGTGCGCTATGGCGCCGATTGCGCGGGAAGCTTTGCCGCCGCCAATGGCATGGCGACCGTCAATGGCGTCTCGGTCAGGCTGGTTCCCGCCGGCCATATACTGGGCTCGGCCCAGATCGTGCTCGAATGGCAGGGCACGCGGGTGGTCGTCTCCGGCGACTATAAGCGAAAGTCCGACCCGACCTGCTCGGCCTTCGAGCTCGTCACCTGCGATCTCTTCATCACCGAGGCGACCTTCGGCCTGCCGGTCTTCCGCCATGAGCCGGCCGAGAAGGAAGCCCGCCGGCTGCTGGCGTCGATGGCCGCCAATCCCGGGCGCACTCATCTTCTCGGCGCCTATAATCTCGGCAAGTGCCAGCGCATGATCGCGCTCGTGCGCCAAGCGGGCTATGACCGCCCGATCTATCTGCATGGCGGCTTGCGCAGCCTGTGCGATCTCTATGTCAGTCTCGGCGTGGATCTGGGCGATTTGCGCAACGTGATGGACGCGACGCCCGAGGAATTGAAGGGGGCGCTGGTCTTGTGCCCGCCCAGCGCCTTGAGCGATCGCTGGTCGAGGCGGCTCGCCGATCCCTTGACCTGCTATGCCTCGGGCTGGATGCGGGTCAGGGGCCGCGCCCGCCAGCATGGCGTTGAATTGCCGCTCGTCGTGTCCGATCATTGCGACTGGCCGGAGCTCCTTTCGACCATCGAGGAGACGGGGGCGGGGGAGATCTGGGTCACCCATGGCCGCGAGGATGCGCTGGTGCACCAGATCGGGCTCATGGGCAGGCGCGGCCGGGCGCTGGCGCTCGTTGGGTTTGAAGACGAAGGAGATTAGCGCATCGGCCCGAAAAGTGGGCACGGTTTTCGGATAAGCCGATGCGCAACTAAAGAGGAATCCAGTTTTGCAGAGTTTCGCCGAACTTTTGGATCGGCTCGTCTACACCACGGCGCGCAACGCCAAGCTGAAGCTGCTCGAAGATTACTTCCGCTCGACCCCCGACCCCGATCGCGGCTGGGCGCTCGCCGCTTTGACCGACGGCCTGCCTTTGCGGCTGCCGATCCGCAAGACGCTCCAGACCATCCTCGAGCCGCATGTCGATCCGCTGCTCTACCGCCTGTCGCGCGATTATGTCGGCGACACGGCCGAGACGGTTTCGCTGCTCTGGCCCGATTGCCCGGAGAACGGCAAGCCGCCGCGCATCAGCGAGGTGGTGGCGCAAGTGAGCGGGGCTTCGACGCGCGAGTTTCCGCGCGTGCTCGAGCGCCTGCTCGACCGGAACGATGCCAAGGGCCGCTTCGCGCTGCTCAAGCTGTTGAGCGGCGCCTTGCGGGTCGGCGTCTCGGCCCGTCTCGCCAAGACCGGTATCGCCCAGGCTTTCGGCCGCGAGGTCGAGGAGATCGAGGAGGTTTGGCATGGCGTGAGCCCGCCCTATGGCGACATGTTCGCCTGGCTGACGGGGGCTGGCGAGAGACCCGATCCCGGCCGCAAGGCGACCTTCCGGCCGGTGATGCTGGCGCATCCGATCGAAGAGGGCGACTGGCAGAGCTTCGCTCCGCAAGACGTCGCCGCCGAATGGAAATGGGACGGCATCCGGGTGCAGCTTTCCGCGCGTCCGGGCGATGTGCGGCTCTTCTCGCGCGCCGGCGATGACATTTCGGGCGCCTTCCCCGACATCGTCCAGGCTTTTGCCCATGCCGAAGGCGTGCTCGACGGCGAGCTTCTGGTCCTGCGCGACGGCGTGGTCGCCTCCTTCAACGACCTGCAGCAGCGCCTCAACCGCAAGACGGTGACGGGCAAGATGCTCCAGGATTATCCGGCCCACATTCGCCTCTATGACATTCTGTTCGATCGGGCCGAGGACGTCCGCGGCCTGACCTTCATCGAGCGCCGCGCCCGGCTCGAAGCCTGGTACGAGCGCTTCACGCCGAGCCTTGCCGATGTGAGCGCTCTCGTTCCCTTCACCGCCTTCAGCGAGCTCGAGGAGAAATGGCAGTTGGCGCGCGAGAACGGCATTGAAGGCCTGATGCTGAAGCGCAAGGAAAGTCCTTATCTCGCCGGGCGTCCCAAGGGCCACTGGTACAAATGGAAGAGGGCCGCGCTCACCATCGATTGCGTGCTCATGTATGCCCAGCGCGGCTCGGGCAAGCGCTCGTCCTATTATTCCGACTACACTTTCGGTGTGTGGAAGACGCCGGACGAATTGGTGCCGGTCGGCAAGGCCTATTCGGGCTTCACCGATGAGGAGCTGCTCAGGCTCGACCGCTGGATCAGGAACAACACCGTCGAGCGTTTTGGGCCGGTGCGCCAGGTGGCGCCAGCCCTGGTGCTGGAGATCGCCTTTGACGCCGTCCAGCCGTCGTCGCGGCACAAATCCGGCGTCGCCTTGCGCTTCCCGCGCGTCCACCGCATCCGCTGGGACAAGCCGGCCCAGGAGGCCGAGACCCTGGACGCTGTGAGGGCGCTTCTGCCGCAGTAATGCTCTAGGGCCTGTTTACAATCAGGGGATTCCCAAATCAGCAGAAAATTGATTCAAGGCTGAAAAATGGAGATCAGCCTTGAATCGATTAATGTTGAGC
>QORU01000013.1 GCA_003574785.1 Taklimakanibacter deserti
ATGCCGCCAAAGGCGGCACCGGCGAAGCTGGCGCGAAGCGTCCTGGACAGTGCGAGCACGGCGCTACAATCGACAATCACGGAACCTTCTCGTCCTCTCTTCTCGCGGGGTTACCGCCCCGCAAGACCTTGACTTGTTGGTGGGAGGTCCTCTCCCCTCTTCGAGGGGCGAGGGTATTTTCTAGCTCTTCGCCAGGGCCTGGGTGATGTCGGCGATGAGATCGTCCGGGTGCTCGACGCCGATCGACAAGCGGATAGTGGAGTCGAGAATGCCGATGCGGTCGCGCACTTCCTTGGGCACCCCGGAATGGGTCATGGCGGCCGGATGGCTCGCCAACGACTCGGTGCCGCCGAGGCTCACCGCCAGCTTGAAGATTTGCAGCGCATCGAGGAAGGCGAAAGCGGCCTTCTCGCCGCCCTTGATGTCGAAGGAGAAGGTCGAGCCGGCGCCCTGGCTTTGCGCCTTGAACACGCGCGCCGCCGGGTTCTTGTCATCGAGGAAAGGCAGGTAATGGATCTTGTCGACCTTGGGATGCTCGCTGAGGAAGCGCGCCACGGCCGCAGCATTGTCATTGGCGCGCTCCATGCGGATGGCGAGCGTCTCGAGCGAGCGGCCGAGCATCCAGCAGGAATGCGGATCGAGCTGCGTGCCGATGGCGCCGCGCAGCGCCTTCACCGGCTTGATGATATCCAGCCGCCCGAGGGCGGCACCAGCGATGAGATCGGAATGGCCGCCGACATATTTGGTGAGCGAATAGACGGAGATGTCGGCACCTTGTTCAAGCGGGCGCTGGAAGACGGGCCCCAGCAAGGTGTTGTCGCACACGATCACCGGCCGATGCTTCTGGCGCTTGTCGATCTCATCCGCGAAGCGCGCCATCAAGGCGATGTCGACCAGCGTGTTGAGCGGGTTGGAGGGCGTCTCGATGAGGATGACGGAGACTCGCCCCTTCCCAAGGGCATTCTCGGCGGCATTGCGCACCGCCGCCTCGCTGACGCCGTCCGAAAAGCCCGAGGCGCCGATGCCGAGATTGAGGAAGGTGCGGGCGAGCAGCGTCTCGGTGCCGCCATAAAGCGGCTGCGAATGCAAGATCGCATCGCCGGGACGCGCGAAAGCGAGAAGGGTCGTGGCGATCGCCGACATGCCGGAAGAGAAGAGGGCGCAGGCTTCCGTTCCCTCGAAGGCCAAGAGCCGGTCCTCGACGATCTCGCTGTTGGGATGGTTGAAGCGGGAATAGACGAGCCCCGCCCCCTTGCCCTTGGGCGGCTCGCGTCGACCGGAGACGAAATCGAAGAAGTCCTTGCCTTCCTCGGCGGTCTTGAAGACGAAGGTCGAGGTGAGGAAGACCGGCGGCTTGACGGCGCCTTCCGAGAGCTGCGGATCGAAGCCATAGCTCAGCATCAGCGTTTCGGGGTGGAGGCGGTGGTTGCCGATATGAGTCTTGGATGGCCGGGGCTTGGGCATGGCGTCCTCCGCGTCAAGATGCCTGGAGAACGCAGTCTAGATCAGCCTTGTTCCAGTCCCAAATGAAGGTGACGCCTGCGCGACTCACCCAACGCACTGCGATTATTTGCACGTCAATGAGGCGGCACGGCTCGGCTGGTGCCCGACACAATACTAAAGGTATTGCTTGACTTTCCACCACGACCGAAATACTAAAGCATATGCTTAACCAATCGCCGCAGCTCGACCGCGTCTTCCACGCGCTTTCCGACCCGACGCGGCGGGCCGTTCTTGATCGGCTGACGCAAGGTCCCGCGTCAGTGAGCGAGTTGGCCGCGCCGTTCGAGACGACGCTGGCGGCGATCGTCCAGCACGTGCAGGTCCTCGAGGCGAGCGGCCTCATCTCTACCGAGAAGATTGGCCGAACGCGGACGTGCTGCGTCTCCGCCGAAGCGATCGCGCGCGCCGAGCAGTGGCTCAGCGCTCGCCGGGCGCTCTGGGAAGCACGGCTCGATCGGATGGAGGCCTATGTCCTCAAGTTGCAAACAACGGAGAAAAAGCGTGGCAAGCGAGCGCATCGGAAATAGTTCGCCCCTCGATTCGTGGGAACTCGACCGCGAGATCGTTCTCTCGCGCGTCATCGCCGCACCGCGCGAGCTGGTGTTCAAGGTATGGACCGATCCGCAGCACTTGCCGATATGGTTCGGACCGGAAGGCTTCAAGGTCGAAACTCTCGAGATCGATATTCGCGTCGGCGGCCAGTGGAGATTCGTCTTCGTTGGTCCCGACGGCACGCGCTATGACAACCGCGTGGTCTTCTTGAAAATCGAGCCGCCATACCTGCTCGAAGTGAACCACGGTGCCGATAAGGATGACGATCCAAACCTCTTCAGAACGATCGTTACCTTCGACGAGCAGAGCAATGGCAAGACTGTCGTCACATTGCGGCAGCTGCATCCGACCAAGGCGCGTCGCCAAGGCGCGATCGGATTTGGGGCCGTAGAGCTCGGCTATCAGACCCTCGACAAGCTCGCGAGACATGTCGAGACCCTGAAGGGCTGAACTGGGCCAATCACACAAGACCAAACGCGATGCCCTCCCGCTCCTATGTTTCTGCCTTGTAGCGAACGGCGCCCCAGACTTTATTCCATGAGGTTCTCGGCGATGATGATCTTCGGCCCCGCCGTCTCGATGGCCTCGCGCAAGGCATCGGGCGGCATGGTATCGACGATGAGGATATGGATCTCCTTGAGCTCGGCGATGCGCACCATGGCCTGGCGGTTGAACTTGCTCGCATCGCTGAGAGCGATCACCTGGTCGGAGCGCTGGATGAAGGCGCGCTTGATCTCCGAATCCTCGGGCGAATAGTCGAAGAGCCCCTGGTCGGTTATGCCCGACAGGCCGAGGAAGACGATGTCATAGTGGTAGGAGGCGACGAAGGCGGCGGCACTCGACCCATAGATCGACAATTCGCGCCCGCGTAAGCGCCCGCCGGGCAGATAGACGGGATGGCTCGTCTCGGCGATGAGGCTCGCCGCGCGCGTATTGTTGGTGATGATCCTAAGATCGGGGATGTCGCCCAGAAAGCGGGTGAGCTCGAGCGTGGTGGAGCCGGTATCGAGCGCGATCGTGTGGCCGGGCTTCACGAATTGCGCAGCGGTCCGGGCTATGCGGATCTTGGCATCGCTGTTGCGCCGGCGGCGGGCCTCGAAGGTCGGCTCTCTTATGTCATAGACATTGCTGACGCCGTTCTTCGCGATGAGGGCGCCGCCATGGGTGCGCCGGATGGTGCCCGAGCGCTCGAGCTCGGTCAGGTCGCGCCTGATGGTGATCTCGGAGACACCGGTTTCTTCGGCAATGTCGGCGACGCTCATGAAGCCGCGACGGACGAGGCTTTCGACCAGGAGGTTTTGGCGGGCGACGGGGTCGCGCGGCGGCATGATCGGTTACGGCCCCATCATGATGATCGATATCGTTCAAATGTGTTCATAGGCATAAAGCGTATGGAGCGTCTTGTTTTGGGACGTCTCACCAGTATAATGATCGAAAATGATCAGATAGTCGAGAGTCCGTCTCCGGCATGAAGAGCATCGCCAAGAGAGTCCTGCCGCACATTGTTCTCTGTGCCTTCTCTCTCATGATCCTGATGCCGCTGCTGTGGATCCTGCGCGTGAGCCTTACCGACCGGCTCACCGCTTATAAGATCCCGCCCGAGATCGGCACCGTTGGTCTCATGAACTATGTCGAGATCTTCGCGCGCTATCCCTTTGCCGGCTGGTTCTTCAATAGCCTGATCGTCGCTCTGGGGGCGACCGCGGTCGCCTTGCCCCTGGCGACGGCGCTGGCTTACGCCTTTGCCCGCTTCGCGACCGGCGGCACTTTCCTCAGGCTCGGCGTGCTCGCGAGCCAGATGCTGCCGCCGATCATCCTCGTCTTGCCGCTCTTCGGCATGTTCCTCATGGCAGGCCTGATGCAGAGCCGCTTGGGCCTCATCGTAGCGCACCTCACCATCGCCCTGCCGTTCCTCGCCTGGATGCTGGTGTCCTTCTTCGAAGGTGACGCGGCGAGGCTCGAGGAAGCAGCGCGCGTCGATGGTGCCACGCGCTGGCAGGCTTTCCGTTATATCGCCGTGCCGGTCGCCGCCCCCGGCATATTGGCCGCGGGCCTTCTGGGGTTCATCCTGAGCTGGAACGAGTTCCTTTTCGCGCTCGTCCTGTCGGGACCTTCGAGCCAGACGCTGCCGGTGGGCCTTGCGGCACTCGAGACCCATGCCGGCGTCGAGATCGCGCCGTTGGCCGCAGCGACCGTCGTCTCGCTGGTGCCGGTCTTCGCGCTTCTGCCGTTCCTGCGCAAACATCTCATCAAAGGCCTTTCACTTGGCGCCCTCAAGTGAAATGGCCTTAAGCAACAAAGGGCTTAGGTCGGGAGGTTGAATATGATCAGAAAATGGCTCGTGGCGGCGGCATTGGTGACGGGGCTGTCAGGCCCGGCCTTCGCCGAGACGGTGAACATCCTGATGGAAGGTGTTCCCGATACCGAATATGTCAAGACGCTTCTGCCCGAGTTCAAGCAGGCGACCGGCATCGATGTCAATCTCGAGGTCGTCAATTATGCCGAGATGCACACCAAGCTCGTGCCGCAGCTGGTGGCGCCCTCGGGCAGCTATTCGGCCATCGTCGTCGACTTCTACTGGGTGGGCGAGTTCACCAAGGCGGGCTGGCTGCAGCCCCTCGATGAGCGCATCAAGGCCGACAATGTCGACACTTCCGTCTATGTGCCGAAGCTCATGGATCTCGTGGGCAAGGTCGACGGCACCACCTATATGCTGCCCTTCTACAATTATGCGATGGGCCTTCTCTATCGCAAGGACCTCTTGGCCGACGAGAAGAACAAGACGGACTTCAAGGCCAAATACGGCTTCGATCTCGATGTGCCAAAAACCTGGGACGAGTATCTCAAGCAGGTCGAGTTCTTCACCAAGGACGGCATCAACGGCGTGGTCAATCAGGGCCTGAGGCCCGATCCCATCGCCATGGAATGGTCGAACTATCTCTTCGCCAATGGCGGAGAATATCACGACGACAACTGGAAGCCGACGCTCAACACCGAGGCCGGCGTGAAGGCGCTCGATCAATATGCGACCAATGTCAACAAGTTCGGACCCGTAGGTTCGGCGAGCTTCTCCTTCGACGAAGCCTTCAACGTGATGGCGCAAGGCAAGGCTTATAGCTATATCACCTACAACTTCTTCCGCGCCGGCATCGACGATGCCTCGAAATCGGCGGTGGTCGGCAAGGTCGAGATCATGCCGGTGCCGGGAACCGAAGCCGCCAAGGGCGGCAGCCTGAACGGCGCCTGGGGCTGGGCGATCCCGAAATCGAGCCCCAATCCGGATGCCGCCTGGAAGTTCCTCAAATGGGTGGAGAGCCCCGAGATCGCCAAGAAGCGCGCCCTGCAGGGCGGCTCGCCGACGCGCACCGACGTCTTCGACGATCCGGACGTGAATGCGAAATATCCCTATGCCAAGGCGCTGAAGGAGATGCTGCTGACCAGCCACAACTTCCCGGTCTTCACCTATACGCCGCAGCTCGTCGAGGTGCTGGGGCGCGAATTGAGCCTCGCCGTTGCCGGCGAGAAGAAGGCGCCCGACGCGCTCGCGGCGGTCGAGGCCGAGATGAGCGAGCTCGCCAAGAAGGACGGCAAGCTCAAGTAGTGCGGAATATGCCCTCTCTCCCAACGGGGAGAGGGTTAGGGTGAGGGGGAACAGACGTGGAGCTTTACGAGATGCAGCAAGAAATCACCGTCCGTTCCCCCTCACCCTCCCAATGCTGCGCATTGGGCCCCTCCCTCTCCCCCGATTGGGGGCGAGGGTAACAAACAATGACGCTCGCTGCCGACGACAGACGCTTCCACGATCTTCCGCCTGCCACGCAGACGGCGGTCGAGCGGCGCGACCGGCTGTTCGGCTGGCTCATCGCCTCGCCGAGTCTGGCGCTGCTCTTCCTGGTCATCCTCTTTCCAGTCTTCTGGGCGCTCTATACCAGCGTCCATGACTACACGCTGATCGCCCCCAATTTCGATACCTTCAACGGCCTCGACAATTATGTGAAGGCGGTGGGCGACCCCGAATTCCGCCACACGCTGTGGCTCACCGCCTTCTTCGTCGCCGCGGTGGTGCTGCTCGAATTCGCGCTGGGCTTCCTCGTCGCCTTGATGCTCAACACGGTCGAGCGCTTCAAGTCGGTCTATTACGCCATCCTCCTGTGCCCGCTTTTGATGAATCCGGTGATCGTCGGTCTCATCTGGCGCATGTTCCTGCATCCCTCGCTCGGCATCGTGAATTATCTCCTGAGCACGATCGGCATCGCCCCGGTGAACTGGCTCGGCAGCACCAAGGTGGCGCTGTGGACGGTGGTCATGGTGGACATCTGGCACCAGGTTTCCTTCATGATCGTGCTGCTGCTTGCCGGCCTCTCGGCTTTGCCGCGCGAACCCTATGAGGCGGCGCGCGTCGACGGCGCCTCGGCGCTGCGCTCGTTCTGGCACATCACCTTGCCGCTGATGTTGCCGGTCATCGCCGTCACCTTGCTGATCCGCCTCATCTTCGCGGTGAAGACCTACGATCTCGTCTATATCATGACCCGCGGCGGACCCGGTGTCGCGACCGATCTCGTCAGCTACTTCATCTATCGCACCGCCTTCGTCGGCCTCAATATCGGTGAGGCTTCGGCCATGTCGGCGATCCTGCTCGTTATCATCCTCGCTCTCACCGCCTGGCTCCATCGCTACATGCGCTCCCTCACCTGACGAACGAACGAATGGCCTCGATCTCACTCAAGAACATCCACAAGCTCTATCCCAACGGCTATGCGGCGGTCCGCGACGTCTCGCTCGACATCAAGGACGGCGAGTTTATGATCCTCCTGGGTCCTTCGGGCTGCGGCAAGTCGACGACCTTGCGCATGATTGCCGGGCTCGAGACCATATCCGCAGGCGATCTCCATATCGGAGAGAAACGCATGAACGATATCGATCCCGCCGACCGCGACATCGCCATCGTCTTCCAGAATTACGCCCTCTATCCGCATATGACGGTCGCCGACAATCTCAGCTTCGGCCTGAGGTTGCGCGGGGTCGAGCGCGCCATCATCACCAGGCGGGTCGCCGGCATCGCCGACATGCTGGGCATCGGCGAGCTCCTGGCGAGGAAGCCCGCACAGCTCTCCGGCGGCCAGCGCCAGCGTGTCGCTCTGGGTCGCGCCTTGGTGCGCGAGCCCAAGGCCTTCCTGCTCGACGAGCCCTTGTCCAATCTCGATGCGAAGCTGCGCTCGTCCATGCGCACCGAGCTCATCAAGCTGCATCGCTCTCTCGGCACCACCATCGTCCATGTCACGCATGACCAGGTGGAGGCGATGACCATGGGCGAGCGGATCTGCATCATGAGGGACGGCGTCATCGTTCAGGTGGGGGCGCCGATGGAGGTCTATCGCAATCCCGCCGACACCTTCGTCGCCGGTTTTTTGGCGAGCCCACCGATGAATCTCCTGCGCGGCAGGCTCTCCGGCGATAGGGTGTCGCTCGGCGATGTGAGCCTGCCGCTGCCGCAACCCTTGCGCGACGCCTTTGCCGCACATGCAGGCGAAGAGGTAGTCGTCGGATTGCGCCCGGAGGACTTTCATCTGAGCAAGGATGCGGCGCGACTGGCTTCGCCGGTCGACGTCTCATCCATTGCCACGGAAGTGCTGGGACCCGAAGTGATCCTGGTCGGTTCTCTGCGTGGCTCGGATCAAGCGGAAGTCCATATCCGCTGTCCGCGCGATTTTCGTTCGGAGCCCGGCGCGACGACGACTTTCTTCTACGATTTGTCGCAGCTCCAGCTCTTCGATGCGAAGACGACCAAGGCTCTCAAGCGGCCCGCTATCTGATTTGAATCGTATTTTGCGAGATCGTCTCTTCACCGAGATGAGCGCGCGAAGAAACGTTTGAGAAAAATTGCCGCAGGCCGAAAGAAAAAATCGCGACCGCGGTCAAAGACTGCGCCAGATGAAATAGAGCACACCCCAGAAGGCAAGTCCGACCATGGCGGCAATGAGATAGGCTTTTATCGCCGAGCCTGGAGCGCCGCGCGCTTCTTCCGCGATCAGCTCTTCCGCCATGCGCCGTGCATCGTCTCGCTTGTCATTCATCGTTTCGTCACAAGACTTTGATGCGTGCGTAGTCGCATCGTTGTCTTGTTCTATATCTTTACTTTGCATGTGATGTCGCGCCGTCGTGATGGGAAGTGTTAACGCAATGGCCTCAAGAGTTTCTCAATGTTCTGCGTCCAACTTAACATGTGGTCAACATCTTACGCTCAATTTTCCTTGCTGCGAGCTAATTGTTGCCACCTTCTTGAGCAAAAAGAATAACTATTGTGCAGCGCGAAATTATTTTCGCTGCACATGCGTCTTCGCGCTTGCAAAATCAGTCAAGCTCGGCATTAACTCCTCGTGGGCGGCAACCCAATGAAAGCGAGTGGAGGTATCCATGGACTTTCGTGTGAGGTCAAATTCTGCCGCTAGCGGCGAATATGCTCTGCACGCAGACAAGCTTTCGGTGCGCAAAGGCTTCGATACAGCGCTACAAAGCAAGTCGGTCGCGATCAATCAGTCGATAGTCAAACGCTGCATCGACATATTTGTTGCTTCTCTGGCGCTCTTGGTTCTGGTGCCGGTCGGGCTGCTCATCGCGCTGGCGATCAAGATCGAGTCGCCGGGACCGGTTCTGTTCTGGCAATTGCGCTATGGCCGGAACCGCTCGTCCTTCTACATCTGCAAGTTCCGCAGCATGACGGTGACTGAATCGCACGGCGAATTCACGCAAGCGACTCGCAACGATGCCAGGATAACCAGGCTTGGGAGCTTCTTGCGTAAAACAAGCCTCGATGAGCTTCCGCAGCTCTACAACGTGCTGCGCGGCGAGATGTCGCTCGTCGGACCAAGGCCGCATGCGATTGCGATGGATGATTCCTTCGCCGAAGTGATCAGCAATTTCAACGATCGGCATCTGGTGCGCCCCGGGCTCACCGGCCTCGCCCAGGTGGCGGGATTTCGCGGGCCGACGGAAGCCCTCGAGCATATTGAATATAGAGTGCATCACGATCGCCTCTATATCCGCAAGTGGTCGGTGCTGCTGGACATGAAAATCATGCTGCGCACCGTCTTCGCCTTGACAGGGCCCAACGCCCTCTGAGCTTGACGCTCCGCCGCGGCGTGGCGGACGAAAATCGAAAAATGGGAACAGCGTCGCCGGCATGAGCCGGCCTGACACGAAAGGGTATCGGATGAATATTACCATGATCGGATCGAGCTATGTCGGGCTGGTCTCGGGCGCCTGTCTCGCCGATTTCGGCCATAAGGTCATCTGCGTCGACAAGGATGAAGGCAAGATCCAGGCTTTGCGGCAAGGCGAGATCCCGATCTTCGAGCCGGGACTCGACCAGATCGTCGGCGACAATGTCAAAGCCGGCCGCCTGTCCTTCACCACCGATCTGGCGCAAGGTGTTGCGGCGGCGGATGTGGTCTTCCTCGCCGTCGGCACGCCGTCCCGGCGCGGCGACGGCCATGCCGATCTCTCCTTCGTCGAGGCGGCGGCGCACGAGCTCGCCCAGGCCGTCAGGCCGGGAACAGTGATCGTCATCAAGTCGACCGTTCCGGTCGGCACCTCCGACAAGGTCGAGCTCATCATGGCCGGCACCAGCCCGGCGCTCGATTTCTCGGTCGCCTCCAATCCGGAGTTCCTGCGCGAGGGCTCGGCCATTGCCGATTTCAAGCGCCCGGACCGCATCATCGTCGGCGTCAATGACGAGCGCGGAAGAAACGCGCTCAGCGAAGTCTATCGCCCGCTCTATCTCAACCGGTCGCCCCTGATGTTCACCTCGCGCCGCACCGCCGAGCTCACCAAATACGCGGCCAATGCGTTCCTCGCCATGAAGGTCACATTCATCAATGAGATCTCGGATCTTTGCGAGAAGGCCGGTGCCGACGTACAGGACGTCGCCCGCGGCATCGGGCTCGACAACCGCATCGGACCGAAATTCCTTCATGCCGGGCCTGGCTATGGCGGATCGTGCTTTCCCAAGGACACGACGGCGCTGATCCGCATCGCCCAGGACTTCGAATCGCCCTTGCGTCTCGTCGAGACCACGGTGGCGATCAACGATACGCGCCGGCGCGCCATGGGCCGCAAGATCGCGGCGGCTTGCGGTGGCGATCTCAGGGACAAGACCGTGGCGCTTCTCGGCGTCACCTTCAAGCCCAATACCGACGACATCCGTGAAGCGCCGGCGCTCGCCATTATCCAGGCGCTCCAGGACGCAGGTGCCGCGATCCGGCTCTATGATCCGGCGGGACTGGAGAATGCCCGTTCGGCGCTCGCAGGCGTCGAGTTCGGGCAAAGCCCCTATGAGATCGCCGAGGGCGCCGATGTCCTGGTGATCGTGACCGAGTGGGAAGAGTTCCGGGCGCTCGATTTCCGCATGCTGCGCCAGGTCATGAAGTCGCCGTGTCTCGTCGACCTGCGCAATGTCTATCGCCGCGAGGACATCGCCAAGCATGGCTTCCGCTATTTCAGTATTGGTCGGCCCGAGCACGATATCGCGCTGCAGGTCGTCGAAGCGGCCGAGTAACGGCGAGGGAGAAGAGCAGGCATGTCGCTTACATTTCCGTACCCCGCGACCAAGGATCGGCCGCCGCGCTGCGTGATCATCGTCGAGAACCTTCCCGTGCCCTTCGACCGGCGCGTATGGCAGGAGGCCAATGCGCTGAAGGATGGGGGCTGGGAGGTCTCCGTGATCTGCCCGAAGAACGAGCAGCATCCGCTGGCCTTCGAGGAAATCAACGGCATCGCGATCTACCGGCATGCGCTTCCGGTCGAGGCGCGGGGCAAGCTCGGCTTCCTCATCGAATATGCCTCGGCTCTCTTCCACGAGGCGCGCCTCCTCATGAAGATCGCCTTCGCCAAGGGCTTCGACGTGGTGCAGGGCTGCAATCCGCCCGATCTCATCTTTCTCGTCGCGGCACCCTACAAGCTGTTCGGCAAGAAATTCGTCTTCGACCATCATGACCTGTGCCCCGAGCTCTATGCCGCCAAATATGACCGGCATGATTTCTTCCATCGACTGCTGCTTCTCGCCGAGAAATGCACCTTCAAGCTCGCCGATCGGGTGATCTCCGCCAATGACACCTATCGCGACATCGCGATCACGCGCGGCGGCAGGACGCCCGACAGCGTCACCACGGTCTACAGCGTGCCCGACCGGCAGAAATTGCGCCGCGTCGCGCCCGACGCGAAGCTGAGGGCAGGGGCGACTGTCGTCTTGGGCTATATCGGGATCATCGCCGATCAGGACGGCGTCGATCATCTGGTCCGCCTGATGCATCACGCGGTCCATGAGCATGGCCGGCAAGGCATTCGCGCCGTCATCGTCGGCGACGGGCCGGCGCTGGCTTCGGTGAAGCAGCTGGCGCGCTCGCTCAGTGTCGCCGAGCATATCACCTTCACCGGCTATCTGCGCGGCGAGGCGTTGCTCAGCGCCATCAGCACCTTCGATATCGGCATCATCCCGGATCCGGTGAACGAGTACAACGACAAGATCAGCATGAACAAGGTGTTCGAATATTCGGCCCTTGCCATTCCCTCCGTGTCCTACGACCTGAGCGAGACGCGCCGCCTTCTGGGTCAGGCCGGGACCTTCGCCAAGGGGGCTCAACCTGCGGATCTCGCCGAGGCGGCGCTACCTCTTATCGATGACGCGGCTTTGAGGCGGGAGCTCGGCGCGCGTGCCGGCCGGCTGGCCGAGGAAAAATTCAACTGGGACAGCGAAGCCAGGAAATATGTCGCCGCCTATGAGGAGCTGGTGAAGATAAGGGCCTATGCATGATCGCCGTCAAGCACATCATTGCACTCGGCGCGGCAACGCTCTTTGCCTTCACTGCATGGTCGGGAAACGCCAAAGCCGCCAATGGCGCGTGCCCCGGCGAATTGCCCGAGCGCACCCTCTCGCTGTCGCAGGCCAACATCACCAGATTCGGCACCTTGCAGAAGCTGCCGCCCTTGCCACTGGAAAAGGGCGAATATGTGCTGAGCTTCGATGACGGCCCGCGCAAGACGACGACGCCGAAGATCCTCGATGAGCTGCGCGCCGCCTGCCTGCATGCGACCTTCTTCATGGTCGGACGTGAGGCGACCAAATTTCCTTTTGTGGCGCGCGCGGTCGCGGAAGCCGGGCATTCGATCGGCAGCCACAGTTTCTCGCATAAGCGGCTCAAGGACATACCTCACGAGGAAGCCCTCCTGGAAATGAAGCTGGGCCAGGCTGCCGTCCAATGGGCGGTGTTCCGCACCCGCTCGACGCCGGTGCGCCTGTTCCGCTTCCCGGAAAACGCCGCGACCCCCGACCTGATGGAGGCGGCGGCGCGCTTCGACATGATCGTCGCGAGCTATGACGTGTCGCCCGAGGACTGGCGGGGTGATGCGCCGCAAAACTCGCTGAGGCGCCTGCGCCAGAGGCTCAATACCGTCGATCGCGGCGTGATCGTGATGCACGACGTGAAGGACAACACCGTGCTGCTTCTGCCGATGGTGCTGGACGAGCTCAAGGCGCGCGGCGCCAAGATCGTCCATCTGGTGGAGTGATGGAAATGCCAGGAAACCCCGCCAAGCGCCCGCATGCCGAGGTCATGGACGAGCTCAAGCAGAAGCTCGGCGCCATCGCGAATGTCATTCCGAGGGACAAGCCCGTCATCTATCTCGATTATCCCATTCACGGCAATGTCGGCGATCTTCTCATCCATGCCGGCACCGACAGATTCTTCGAGGCTTTCGGCTATAATGTGATCGGCTACTACAGCATCCATGAATTCTGCCTGACGCACCGCCCGGGGAGGCCCTTGGTCTTCTTCAAGGACTCGGTGCGGCGCCTGGATGATCTGGTCAAGACCGGCGCCACGATCGTCTTCCATGGCGGCGGCAATCTCGGTGATCTCTATCGCGACTATCAGATGTTCCGTGAGCTGGTGATCGCGCGCTATCCCGAAGCACCGATCGTCATCCTGCCGCAATCGGTGCATTTCGATGATCCCGCGAACCGCGCGGCGGTCGCCAAGCTATTCGCGGCCCATCCCCAGCTCTTCATCTTCGCGCGCGACAGGGAATCGCTCGATTTCGCTCGCAATGACTGCGGCTGTCCGGCGGCGCTGATGCCGGACATGGCCCATGCTCTGTGGGGCAGCCTGCCGCGCCATAGTGGCGCCGCGACCCGCCTGTTGAATTTCCGCCGCCGTGACAAGGAAGCGACGGGCGGCTCGGCACAGAGCGCCGACACATTCGATTGGGACGATCTGACCACCGTCTTCGACCGCGGCATGATCCGCGTGCAGCGGAAGACGCAGTCGGTGGAGTTCCCGACCCGGCATATCGTGCCGAGCCATGTCGTCTGGAAGTGGTATCGCGACCATTTGCTGCGCCGGTCGATCAAGTTTGTCGGCAGCTATGGGCGGCTCACCACCAACCGGCTGCACGGCATGATCCTGGGCGCGCTGCTCGACATGCCGATCACCTGCGAGGACAACAGCTACGGCAAGATCAGCCGCTATTACGGCGAATGGTTCGCCGCGTCCGACCGCATCGACTATCGCCGGCCGAGGGAGACGCAAGCCGCGGAAGCGGCTTCGCCCGCGCCGGCGTCAGCCATGAGGGCCTTGAGAGAATATGGCATCTGAAATCCTGTTCATCACCACGACCGACGCCGCCGGCGGCCGCGTTTCCGATCTCGCCCGCCTGCTCACCTCCATCGAGGCAAGCCTCGTGGGGCGCGATTGGCGCATGCTCCTCTTGGTGCAGCGCGCTTCGCCCGGGATGGAATTGGGCGTCGCTATCCCGGCGAATGTCGCGGTCGAGGCCATCCCCGATCGGATATCGCTGTCGCGGGCGCGCAATCTGCTCCTCGGCAAGGCGCGAGAGCAGGGGCTTCTGTCCCGCACGGTGCTCGTCGCCTTTCCCGATGATGATTGCTGGTATCCCGAGGGCGCGCTGGAACGCATCCTCAATCTGTTCAGGATCGACCAGGGCCTCGATTTCTGGTTCTGCGCCTATGCTTCGGCGCCATCGACGCCCTTGCGCGCCCTTTCCATGGACACCAAGCCGCCGTCGGTCTTCAACGTCGCGGCCAAGGCTTCGTCCAACACCATATTTCTGCGCAATCACATCGTCGAACGCATCGGCGGCTTCGACGAGGAGCTGGGGGTCGGGACCGCGAACAATGGCGGTGAGGATACCGACTATGCGCTCAGGGCTTTTTCGGAGGCGCGCAAGAGCCGCTTCGTCGATCAGCGGCTGATCGGCCATCGCGACCATGACGCGCGCTTCAGATCGCATTACTTCCGCGGCAGCCTCATCGCCATCGCCCGTCACACGGCAAAGCGGCCGGCAAGCGTCGCACTCCTGCTGCGCAAGCTCATCGTCGGCAGCGTTCTGGTGGCGACGCGCCGCATGCCGGCTAAGGACTTCATGACGGCGCTCAAGGCAGCCTTCTCGCCATCGCCGGGGCGCCGGTCAAAGAGGGAGGCAGCCTAGATGCGCAGCCTCAATCAGCTGCTCTGGCTGCAGCGCCTGCTGGTGAAGCTCAGATGGCTCTACTTCACCAGGCTCTGGGGCATGGACATCCATCCGAGCACCATCATGTCGTTGAGCGTCAGGCTCGACAAGACCTATCCCAAGGGCGTGCATATCGGCGCCGAGAGCTATCTCGCTTTCGATGTCGCGGTGCTCACTCATGACATGGTGCGCGGTCTCCATTGCGACACCTATATCGGTTCGCGCTGCTTCATCGGCGCGCGCAGCATCATCCTGCCCGGCGTGCGCATCGGCGACGGCTCGGTCGTAGGCTCCGGCAGTGTCGTCACCAAGGATGTCCCGCCGGCTTCGATCGCCGTCGGGAATCCGGCGCGCGTCATCCGCCGCAACATCGAAACCGGCCGCTTCGGCTACTTGCGCAGAGCGGGCCCGCCAAAGGGCGAGGACAAGACGGTTTTGCCCCTCGAGCCGGAGCTGGCGGCGCGGGAAGCGGGAGGATTGCCATGACCTCCGAAATCCTGTTCCTCACCACGACGGATGCCGCCGGCGGCCGCGCTTCCGATCTCGCGCGCCTCTTGTCGTCCATCGAAGCGGCACTCGCCGGCAGGGACTGGCGGATGCTCCTCTTGGTGCAGCGCGCCTCTTCGGATGCGGGCATCGCTTCCGGCATTCCGGGAAATGTTGCGGTCGGGATCATTCCCAACCGAGTATCGGCCTCGCGGGCCCGCAACATTCTGCTTCATGAAGCGCGCGCCCAGGGGCTCCTGGCGGAGGTGCCGCTCGTCGCCTTTCCCGATGATGATTGCTGGTATCCGGATGGCGCGCTCAAGCGCATCCTCGATCTGTTTCGGAGCGATCAGGCGCTGGACTTCTGGTTCTGCCGCTATGCATCGGCGCCGCAGCCGCCGGCCCATGCTCTCTCCGGGGAGATGAGATCGCCCTCGGTTTTCGAGGTTGCGGCGGAGGCATCATCCAACACCATATTCCTGCGCGGCCGCGTCATCGAGACTCTCGGGGAATTCGACGAGGAGTTGGGCGTCGGGACCGAGAACAATGGCGGCGAGGACACCGACTATGCGCTGCGCGCCTTTCGGCAATCACGCAAATGCCGCTTTGTCAACCGCGCGCTGATCGGTCATCGCGACAACAATTTTCGCTTCAGGTCGCGTTATTTCCGCGGCAGCCTGATCGCGATCGCCCGCCACACGGCCATGCGGCCGGCGAGCGTCGGGCTGTTGCTGCGCAAGCTCATGGTGGGCAGTTTCCTGGTGGCGACCCGTCGCATGTCGTCGCGGGAGTTCCGCACCGCCCTGCGCGCCGCCTTGTCGGCCAGGGAGCGACGGAGTTTTGCGCCGGCCCGGCACCGGTCGAGGGGGAGGGTCGCCTAGCATGGCCTTTTCGCCCACGTTTCTGATGATTGCCGCCTTCGCCCTGCATTTGGCAGCCGCCGTGCCGGCGGTCGCCCAGCCGGGCGAACCGGTGAAGATCGTCACGCTGGGGACCAGCCTTTCGGCTCGCGGCGGCTGGCAGGAGCCTCTCGAACATTCGCTCAGGACCTGCCTCAACAGCGCTGTCACGGTCGTCAATCTGGCGAAGAGCAGCATGACATCCGAATGGGGCCTGACCCAGATCGACAAGGTCGTCGCCGAGCGGCCGGATATCGTCCTGATCGAATTTGCCGTGAACGACGCCGATGTGACGGAGTTCATGTCGCTCAGCCGCAGCGCCGCCAATATGACCGAGATCATCCTCAGGCTGCGCGAAAGCGACAGCCGGCCGGCCGTCTATGTGATGGCGATGAATCCCGTTTCCGGCCTGCGCGGGATGATCAGGCCATTCCTTGGAGACTATGAGGAGATGCATGCGGTGGTCGCGAAGAAGCTCGGCGCCGGCTTCATCGATCACCGGCCGGCCTGGGCCCGGCTTTCGGATGAGGAAATAGCCGGCGCGATCGCCGACGGCGTGCATCCGGAGCCCGTCGCGGCGAGCCGGGTGATCGTGCCGGGCCTGGTCCGCGCCCTTGCGGCGTCCGGCTGCATCACTGCGAAGAGGGAGTAGCAAACGTGACCGTATCTGCCGTGATACCCGTGAAGAACCGACCGATCCTGATCGCCCAGGCGATCACGAGCTGTCTCGGCCAGACGGTTGCGCCCGACGAGATCATCGTCGTCGACGACGGATCGGACGATGCGACACCGGACGTGGTGATGGAGATGGCGCGGACCGAGGGCCGGATCAGGCTCATTCGCCGCGATGCGAGCGGGGGTGCGTCTGTGGCGCGCAATGATGGCGCTGCCCGAGCTTCCGGCACATGGATTGCGTTCCTGGATTCGGATGACCGCTGGCATGAGGAGAAGACGGCGCGGCAGCTGGATTTGGCAGCACGGCACCCCGACGCGCCGGCGATCTTCTGCGGCATCCGCTTTGCCTATGCCGAGCGCAAGCCGCGTATCGGTCTGCCGCCGCCGATCGTCGGGCCGCATGATCTGGCCGTCTCCAATGTGCTGGCCACGACATCGACCGCTCTTGTCCGCAAGGACCGGTTCGATTTTGTCAACGGCTTCGATGTCGACCTGCCCACTTGCGAGGACTGGGACCTGTGGCTCAAGCTTTCCAAACTGGGACCATTGCCCGTCGTGCAGGCGCCGCTTGTCGAATATACTTACGAGGCGACCAACAAGCTGTCGCGCGACATGACCAAGCTGATGCTGGGCCATGAGCTGGTCTTCGCCCGCATCGCGGCGGAAATCGGGAAGGGCGGCCTGGGGCGATTGTCGGCGCTGCATGACCTCAAGCGGGCCGAGCTTCATATCCGCGTCACTGGCGAAGCTGTGAAGGCGCTCGGATTCATCTGGTCCGCTCTGTCGCGCTCGCCGTCGGCCGAAGTATTGCGCCGCGCCGCCCATCTCATGGGCCTGATGACCGCGCACGGGGCCCGCTTATGACCACTTTCGAGCATCAGGCGATGCCTCCGGGCCTCGGGCGCTTTGCGCCGGCGCGGGTCGGCATCGGCGTGCTCGACGTGCTGCTGGTCGTTTATGTCTTCGTGACCCAATTGGCGCTGCGCCGCCTGACCGGAGGCGAAAGGCTCGCGACCGATCCCGGCAAGCTCGACATCTCGAATATCGGCAAAGCCGCCCTTTGGGGCTTTGGCCTCCTCGTCGCGGCATGGCTCCTGCGCCGGCACATTGCCGATCTCCTGCGTCCGCCGATGAGCTACATGCTGTTTTTCTTCGGCTGGCTGGCGATCACCACGCTTTATGCGCCGGAGCGGTTCAAGGCGCTCTTCATGGTGAGCACCTTGCTGTCGGTCTTTTTCGTTTTCCTCGCCTTCGCCGAGGAGCGCGGCCTGCCGGTGCTGTTCGACCGTCTGCTGCAGATCCAGACGGTCTTCCTCGCATTGTCGATCGTTCTTTATTTCGCCGTTCCTTCCGTCTCGCACATGTTGCTTTGGGATGGATCGGTCGGCGGCCGCATGACCGGCCTCGGCGGTCACCCCAACCAGACGGGCGTCCTGGCGAGCTTCATCATCGTGGCGATCTACGCGCGCTGCGACAGCGGCAATCTGTCGCGCGCCTTCAAGGCTCTCGCGATTACCGTCGCCCTGGTGACCCTGGTCCTGACGCAAAGCCGCACCTCGCTCATTGCCGCAGGCGCCGGCTGCATGGTCTTCTTCCTGTTGAAGAACCGCTGGCATGCGGCGTTCATCCCCTTGCTCATCTGCCTCGGCGCCGCGGCCGCTTTCGTGATCATGCTCGACGACCAGATCCTGGCGGTGCTTTCGCGCTCGGGCGACGCGGAGGAGTTGCTGACCGGCACCGGCCGCAGCTTCATCTGGGAACTATCCTGGAGCCTGATCAAGAAGGCGCCGATCCTCGGCTATGGCTTCGATTCGACCTATACGATGTTCATGGAAGAATCCTATTTGCTGAATGGCGACGTCGGCATCTATGTCTTTCCGCATTCCCACAATCTGGTGCTGCAGCTCTTGCTCTATGGCGGCGTCATCGCTCTGGCGCTGTTCATCCTCCCGATCGCATCGATCGCCAGGCACGCCATCAGGGCGCGCGATCCGCGCATCGCGGCACTGCTTGCCTGCTATCTGTCCTTCACCATGACCGAGCCCGGCGGCTTCTTCCAATATGCCGACAACATGATCGCGCTTCTGGCGCTGGCGCTGGTGGCGGCACAGTTTTCGTCGCGGCCCATGACCCACGATCTCATGTTGCAGCCCGTGGAGGTCAGAGGGTGAAGAACACGTTCAAATCGGGATCCGTGCTGCTTGCCGCCAATCTGGCGGAGATGGCCTTCCCCTTCATCCGCAATGTCCTCTTGGCGCGGCTTCTGTCGCAGGAGGATTTCGGCGTGGCGGTCTCGCTGGCCATGATCATCGCGCTGGTGGAGATCGGCTTCGATTTCGGCGTCCCCGTATCGGCGGTTCGCTACACCGCGACCGATGATCCAAAGAAGGCTCTTGCCACATTGCATACGCTTCAGCTGACGCGTGCCGCCCTGGTCGGCGGATTGCTCATGGCGCTGGCGCCCGTGCTTGCGATCATCTTCAAGTCGCCGCAGGCCACCTGGGCCTATGTCGTGGTCGGCGCCTGCGCCACGCTGCGCGGCTTCGGAAATCTCGGCGTCAAGCAGGCGATGCGCGATTACATCTATTGGCCCAATGCGCTCACCCTGATCATGATCCAGCTGGCCTGGACGGTCACCGTCATCGTGGCGGCATGGATATCGCCCGATTACTGGGCGATGGTCTGGGGGCTCGGGGCCAGCATCATCGCGTCCACCATCACGTCCAATTTGCTGTCACGCTTTCCCTGGCGCCTCGGCTGGGACAAGGCGGTCGCCGATGAGGCGACGGCTTTCGGCAAGCCGCTGGTGCCGAACGGATTTGTCAGCGGCGCATTATCGCTGGGCGACCGCGTTTTCGTCGGCTGGGCGCTGGGCGTTCATGCGCTCGCCTTCTACAGCGTGATCTTCGGGACCGCGACCTTGCCGCGCGGCGCCATCTTGCGCTTCCTCACCAATCTGTTCGTGCCGGTCTTCGTCAACCGCCCGCCCGATCATCCCTCGATCAAGAAAAACTGCGCGCGCTGGACGCTGATCCTGTCGCTCACTGCCTTCCTCTATGCCATGGGCTTCATCTTTGTCGCGACACCCTTGCTGCCGCTGCTGTTCGGCCCGGCCTATGCCGCGACACCCTATCTGATGTCCCTGATCGGGCTCAACCTGTTCGTGAAGTTCCTCTATCAGCTGCCCTCGCCGGTGGCCATGGCGCAGGGAAACAGCAAGCTGGTGCTGACTTGCACCGTCTTCTCGATCATCGCTCTGGCCGTGGCTGGCGTCGCAGCCCTGATCTGGCCATCGATCGACGTCTTTGTCCTGGCCCTGACTGCGGCCGAGGTCGTCGCCGTCCTGCGCATCGGCATGATCGTCGTCAATTCGCTGGGCTATGCGCGCGGCCAAGTGGCGATGGCGCTCTTGGGACCCATGGCGGCGATCGGCATCGTTCTCGCCGCAAGCCTCTTCCTGCCGGCATTCTCGCTCATCGACTGGTTCCTGCTCGGCGGCGTCATCACCGTCGCCGGCTTGGCCTTCTATGCCGTCATGGCGCATATCTATATCGATCCGCTGAAGCCCGCTTTGCTGAGGCAAGCCATTTCCGGCTTCCTGAACCGGCGTGCCGTCGCCACCGGCAAGGAGCAGTGACCATGCGGCTCGCTTATCTCATCCTCGCCCACCGCGCCCCGAACGATCTCCTGGCGATGCTCCCCGCGCTCGGGCGCCATGGCGAGACCTATCTTCATGTCGACCGCGATGCCCGGGGCTTCGACGGCCATTGGGACGATCTGTCGAAGCATGCGGTGCTCGCTGGGCAGCGCCATTCGGTGAGCTGGGGCGGCTTCAGCGTGGTCGAGGCCACGCTCTCCTTGATCGAGACGGCGCTCGAGCGGGGCAAAGCGGATTATTTCATTCTGATGAGCGGCGCCTGTCTGCCGGTCCTGAGCGCGACGAGCCTCGCCGAAAGACTGGCGCAGGAGGCGGGCGAGTATATAGACATGATGCCGGATGAAGAGGCGGCCGGTCATGACCGGAGGCGTCGGCTCATGTATTACCGCTTCTACAGCAAGACTATGCCGCGCCCGTGTCTCGGCGCGCTCAACCGCCTGTCGCGCCTTGCCTGGACGCGTCCTGCTTTCGAAAAAGAGTTCGGCGAGCCGCGCTTCGGATCGATGTGGTGGTGCCTGTCGCGGCCCTGTCTCGACTGGGCAATGGCGTTCCGGCGCCAGCGTCCTGCCTATGACCAGCGCTTCCGCCACACCGAGACGCCGGACGAATCCTATTTCCAGACCATGGTCTCGCTCTCGCCCTTTGCCGAGCGGATCAAGGGCTCGCTCACCTATGTGGATTGGGACAAGGGCGGCAGTCATCCGAAGACCCTGTCGCGCCGGGATCTGCCGCGCATCCAGGCCTCGGGCCAATGTTTTGCACGCAAGTTCGACTGGGATCACGACCGCGACCTGGTTCACTCATTGTTGGAGGCCTACTGATGACGGTCATGACCCGTCGCGATCTTCTCGCCGCCGCCGGCGCGACCGTAGCAGGAACGATGGAGGCGCGTGCACAGACCACGACCGACAAGACCCTGATCGGCGCGGCCAAGCCCAAGAACCTCATTTACGGCGCCGCCCTGGCGACCTGGCAGACCGATCGTGATGCCACCCTGCGCCGGACCTTCGACCGGCAATGCAGCACCGTTGTGCCCGAATGGGAGATGAAGTGGGGGACGATCGAAGCTACGCGCGGCACGCGCAACTATGGGGCCGCCGACCGCGTGGTGTCCTTCGGCGCCTCACACGGCCTGACCTGCAGAGGCCATGCCGCCATCTGGCACCGCAACCTGCCGAAATGGGTCGATGCCGCGATGCGCGACGAGGGTATCTCGGTCTTGGCCACCCATATCAGCGACCTGATGACCCACTACAAGGGCAAGATCAAGAGCTGGGACATCGTCAATGAAGCGATAGAGCCCAAGGACAGCCAAGCGAATTCGTTGCGCAACTCAGCCTTCCTGCAACGGCTGGGGCCGGATTACATCGGCCGCGCCTTCACGCTCGCCGCCGAGGCCGATCCGAGCATCCAGGGCTTCTACAACGAGTATGGCCTCTATCATAATGACAGCACCGACCAGGCGCGGCGCACGGCCGTCCTGGCTCTTCTCGAGAAGCTCAAGAGCAGTGGCGTGCCGATCTATGGTCTCGGCATCCAGGGCCATCTGGCGATGGGGCGGCCTTTCGATGCCTCGGTCTTTTCGACCTTCCTGCGCCAGGTCGCCAATCTCGGCCTGAAGATACTGATCACCGAGCTCGACATAGACGACCGCAGCCTGACCCAGACGGTCAGCGAGCGCGACCGCCTCGTGGGCGAGAGGGCGACCAAATTCCTGACCGCCGCCTTGTCCGAGCGTGCCGTCGAAGGCGTCGTCACCTGGGGCCTGTCCGACAAATATTCCTGGCTGAACAACAGCGTCTACCAGAAGCGCAGCGACGGGACGATGAACCGCTGCCTGCCTTATGACGAGAACTTCCAGACCAAGCCCTTCTGGTATTCCCTCTATTATGCGTTCAAAAGCGCGCCCCTGCGTTAGGAGAAGCCCATGATGCGCGAAACCTTTCCCACTGCCGGCCCCTATCAGCACCGCGAATCTTCCACGCCGTCGCCGATCGACCTTTTCAAGCTGCTCGCCATCGTGCGCCGGCAATGGCGCATCGCGGCCCTGAGCGTCCTGGTGATGCTGGTGCTCGGGGTTCTCTATCTTCTGGTGGCGCCGCCCAAATATACGGCGATGACCTCCATCCTGATCGACCAGGACAACAGCAAGATCCTCTATCAAGGCTCGGCGCTCGAGCGCACCGTCGAGGACGAGGCGAGAATCTTGAGCCAGGTCGAGATCCTGGTCTCCGAAAGTGTCGGGCTTGCGGTCGTCGACAAGCTCAACCTCACGAAAGACCCGAAATTCATGGATGCGCCGGCCGATCCGGTGCAGATGGCGAAGTCGGCCGTGCGTTGGGTGGTGTCGCTGTTCACGTCGTCGGCAACCATCCCCGGTGAAGACGGCCCGCGCCGGCTCGCCTTGCAGAGCCTGCAGCGCAATCTGGAGGTCGAGCGGCTCAATCGCAGCTATGTGCTCAATGTCCGCTTCTCCTGGTCCGATCCGGTCATGGCGGCGAATATCGCCAAAGCGCTGGGTGATGCCTATCTCGCCGACCAGCTCAATTCGAAATATGAGGCGACCAGGATGGCCGGCGGCTGGGCCCAGCAGCGCATGAAGGACCTGCAGCAGGAAGCGCTCAAATCCGATCTTGCCGTCCAGAAATTCCGCTCCGACAACAATCTGATCGCCGCCAGCGGCAAGCTGTTGAGCGAGCAGCAATTGTCGGACCTCAACGGCCAGCTCATCGTGGCGCGCGCCGATACGGCCGCCGCCAAGGTCAGGTATGACCGCCTGCAGGCTGTCATCGACAGTGGGCAACCCGATGCCATCGTCGCCGGCACGCTGGACAGCCCCATCGTCAACGACCTCAGGCTCAAATATCTCGAAGCCTCGCGGCTCGCCGCCGAGATCTCGGCGAAGGTGGGGCCCAAGCACGATCAGGTCAAGCGCCTGCGCAACTCGATGGACGAATACCGCAAGCTCATCTTCGAGGAGCTCGGGCGCATCGCCAAGAGCTACGACAGCCAGTATCAGGTGGCGAAGTCGCGCGAGGAATCCTTGCGCAACATCGTCGGCGACGCGACCGGCGTCAGCGCCGATGCGAACGAGACGCTGGTTCAGCTGCGCGAGCTCGAGCGCGAGGCCGAGAACTACAAGGATCTCTATCAGAAGTTCCTGCAGCGCTATCAGGATTCGCTGCAGCAGGAATCCTTCCCGGTGACCGAAGCGCGCATCATTTCCCAGGCCGCGGTCCCGCAGGAGACGAGCGGGCCGAAGAAGTCGCTGGTGCTGGCTTTGTGCGCGTTCCTCGGGCTGGCACTGGGCTCGGGCCTCGGTTTGCTTCAGGAATATCGCGACCGTTTCTTCCGCACCGGCGACCAGGTTTCGGCCGAAACCTCACTGCCGTTCCTGGGCCTGGTCCCCCTGGTCTTGGGCGGCACGCTGTCGCGCAAGCGGCTGGCGGAAGCGCGCCCGGGCGACGGCATAAGGCCGATCACCAACTATGCCGTCAACAATCCGCTGTCGCTCTTCGCCGAGACCATGCGCAGCACCAAGATCGCCGCCGATCTGACGCTCGGCCGCGAGAAGCCGAAGATCATCGGCATCACCTCGGTGCTGCCGGGTGAGGGCAAATCGACGATCGCGATCAATTTTGCACGCCTGCTCGCCAGCCAGAAGGCGCGCACCTTGCTGATCGACGCCGATCTGCGCAACCCGACATTGACCCGCTCGGTGGCGCCCCAGGCGACGGCGGGCCTCGGCGAATTCGTCATCGACAATGCCGCCCTCAAGGACCTTCTGCTGTTCGAGGAACGCACCCATCTCGCCATGCTGCCGTCGGTCATGCGGCGCGACGTCCCCATGACCTCGGATCTCCTCGCCTCGCGCGAAATGGCGGGTCTGCTCGAACAGGCGCGGGCATCCTTCGATTATGTCGTTCTCGATTTGCCGCCGCTCGCCCCCGTCGTCGACGTGCGCGCCATCACGCCTTATATGGACGCCATTGTCTGCGTGGTCGAATGGGGACGCACGCCCAGGGCCACGGTGCAGGCGAAGCTCGATGCCGATCCGGCGTTGAGCAAGAAGTGCCTCGGCATCATCCTGAACAAGGCCGATATGGAGCGGATGAAGCTCTACAGCACCGACAGCACCGATTATGGCGATCCGCGCTATAACGCCTATTTCCGCGAGGCGAAGCCCGCGTCGGCCATCGAGCCGGTAAAGAGCGCCGCCGTGGCCAAAGCCGTCGCCAAGGTCGCGACACCGGGCTGAGGCCGGCGGGGCGCTGTTGACGAAGGCCAGGACGTCCCGCAAACAGGGGGATCTTCGCATCTGAAGGTCCCTTATCCATGCGGAAAATCCTCGTCATCGGCATCGGCGCCGGCGATCCCGACTACATCACCGTCCAGGCGATCAATGCTTTGAACGCGGTCGATGTCTTCTTCGTCATCGACAAGGGCGAGGAGAAGGAAGACCTCGTCGCCTTGCGCAAGCATCTCTGCGACAAATATATCCGCAAAGCCGGCTGGCGCATCGTCGAGGCGCGCGATCCCGAGCGCGACCGTAAAGCGCCGGCCTATGAGGCGGCGGTCGAGGACTGGTATGAGAAGCGGGCACTGATCTTCGAGCGGATGATGCTGGAGGAGCTTGGCGATGACGGCTGCGGCGGCTTTCTCGTCTGGGGCGATCCAACCCTTTATGACTCGACGATCCGCATCGTCGAATTGATCCGCAAGCGCGCGCGCGTCGATTTCGAATATGAGGTGATCCCGGGGATCAGCAGCGTCCAGGCTTTGGTGGCGAAGCACCGCTTGCCGATCAACCGCATCGGCGAGGCCATTCATGTCACCACCGGCCGCAAGCTCGCCGAAGGCCTGCCCGAAGGCGTGACCAATGCGGTGGTCATGCTCGACAGCCAGAATGCCTTTCGCACCGTCGATCCCGAGGCCGAGATCCATTGGGGCGCCTATATCGGGACGGCGAATGAGATCCTGATCTCGGGCAGGCTCAAGGACGTAGCCCCGGCGATCGAGGCAACAAGGGCTCAGGCGCGCGAGAAGCATGGCTGGATCATGGACACTTATCTGTTGCGCTATCCGCGGAAATAGAGCTTGCGGCGGATACAGGGAAAATAGAGGGAAAACTCGAGAATTGCCCTGCTGTGGCGCCTTCCACGGGGGATTTGCCGAATAATTTCGGAAGGTTGCCTGCAAACGGGCTAAGTGGGGAGCAGGGAATTCTATCCGCGCAAGTAGGCCGGAGCTTTTTTCACCGACGCTCCTAAATCACAGATTTGAACGGCAGCAGCTCCGATGCCGTTTTGGGCAGCGGAAGCTTGCTGAGGATGTCGATATACTCGTCCGCTGTTACTGGCGGATTTTTTAATCTGGCCCTGACTTCATAGGCTGAGGTGATCACTGCGGCCTGATCCAGCCCGAATTGATGGTGTATGAAGTCGTCGGGGTGGATTGCTTCAATGTTATGTTTGCTGAGAATGTGCGCCGGGAAGTCTTTCAGGTTTGTGGTTATGATGGCGTCGCATCTCGCATGTATGGCCGCGGCTAGAACATGGCGGTCTTTGGGGTCAGGGAGATTAAGTGCGGGAATTAGGTATTCGTAATTGGTTATCAGGCAATCCAGGATCGCACCGTTCATCATGTCGCGTGTGCGTTCGAGCTGGAGACGAGTAAGGTCGGGTCGACGCTCCAGGACACTGTCGATCCATTCATCGTGGATCTGGTTTGTCCACTTGGCGCGGAAAAGTGAAGTCGTTGCAAGCTGGACCAGGATATCCCGCAACGGTGCTGGGTATAGGACACAGGCATCAAAGAGAACGGTATAGAATGAGGGCTTAATACCCAAGGTCCAGATCCTGGGCCTGCTTTACCAGTTCATCCAGCGCTTTGTTTTGCTTGGCCTTGAATGTCTTCTTGAACGCTTCAAGGTCCAAGAACTTCACCCTTCGGTGTGTCCCCGCTTTGTGGAAGGGGATCTGATTTTCTTCAAGAAGACGAATGAGGAAGGGTCGCGAAACGCCTAAAAAATCCGCCGCCTCCTGCGTCGTCAGCTCTGCATGTATCGGTATGATCGTAACCGCATTTCCCTGCGCCATTTCCGTGAGCAGGTGAATCAGCAGACGGCCAGCGGATTGCGGCAATGCCAATTCGGTCCCGTCATCGAGACGGACTCTAAGCCTCTCGGTTGGGTTTTTTGAAAGCTCCCGGCTTGCCTCCGCAGCAATCTTGCTGTCGGATTCCGTAGGCAGCACGGGAGCCAATGAAAGCTTGTCGGCGGCCAGCATTTTTGGTCCTCCAATCTTGCAATAGATATAGTCCCCTCTCTGCTAAACGCAATAATCGAAAAAGGGGACTTTACACCGAAAATAGGATTAAAAGAATCGATATGGACAAAACTTGACTCAAGAAGTCGGGTATTTACACTGCGCCCCGCAGCCAGGCCGAAAACCCAGCAAAACCAAGAATAATGTGCAAGGGCCTGAATGTATCTGGAACGAACCGATCCTATTTCCAAGCGCCATTCGCTCAGGGCAATGAGCCTGTTGCTCGGCGTTGCCCTGGCGCTTTCGAGCTTCGCCGCGGCCGCTTCCGCCAAGGACGATATTGCCCTCGAGCTCAACAAGCTCGAGCCGGTGAAGGACGCCTGCCAGGCCTATTTCCTCATCGAGGAGAAGGCCGGCAAGCCGCTCCAGTCGCTGAAGACCGATCTCATCATCTTCGGCAAGGATGGCGGCATCGCCAAGCGGCTGATCGCCGAGATGGGGCCGGTCAGGTCGAAGAAGACCAGCGTCAAGATCTTTTCGATCGACGTTCAGTGCCCTGAGATTTCCGGCGTCCTGCTCAATGATGTCGCGAGCTGCGCGCCCGATGCCGCGCCCGAGGCCTGTCTCGACCGGCTCGCCGTGTCGTCCCGCCTCGCCACCCGTTTCTACAAGTGAGTGACCGATATGCAAGGTGGAGAAATATCCCCCGTCGAAATGTTCATGCAGGCGGGCCCGGTGGTGAAAGCGGTGATCGCGATCCTCATTGCCGCATCGCTCTGGTGCTGGATCATCATCTTCGAGGCCTTATGGACGCTTCGCCGCTTGCGCCGCGCGATCCGCAGCGAAGGCGCCAACAAGAGCCGCATGGGCGAGCTCATCGGCAAGATCTTCGCGGCCGGACGCGAGGAGGCCTTCGAGGCACAAGCCTCGGCCGCCGAGGCCGACCGGCGCAGCGCCATCATCGCGGCAATGCGCCGACGCGCCCAAGAGCTCGTCGAATCTTGCCAGCGCGGCCTGCCCAATCTTGCGGTGATCGCCTCGGTCGCCCCCTTCATCGGCCTGTTCGGCACGGTGTGGGGCATCATGACGAGCTTTGCCGGCATTGCCGCGGCCAAGGATACGAGCCTTGCCATCGTGGCGCCGGGCATCGCCGAGGCGCTCGCCGCGACGGCGATCGGCCTTGCCGCCGCCATACCGGCGGCCTTCGCCTATAATCGTCTCGCCGCCGCCTTCGGCACGACGTCGCGCGGCCTCAACCGGCGCATCGAGGATTATGGCACCAGGCTCGCCCGCGAGAACGCCCCTGTCTCCACCTTGCGGAAGAAGATCGCATGAGCTTCAACCTCTCCGCCGACAGTGACGGCGACGATCTGGCGCCCATGGCGGAGATCAATGTCACGCCCATGGTCGACGTCATGCTCGTGCTGCTCATCATCTTCATGGTGGCGGCCCCGATGCTGAGCTCGGGCATGAAGGTCGATCTGCCGCAGGCCAAATCGGCCGAGCCGACCGATCCCAAGAACCCGATCGTGCTCACCATCGCCACCGGCAACAAGATATCGCTCGGCGCCGATGAGATCGCCCGAACCGATCTCGTTCCGCGGATCAGAGCGATGATCGGCACGGAGGACCGTGTCGTCCATGTGCGCGGCGATCGCACCGCGACTTACGGCGACATCGTCAGTGTGCTGGATGAGCTGGCGCTCAACGGCATCACCAGGCTTTCTTTGATCGCCAACAAGAACGGCAATCCGGTGGAGCCCGTGACGCCATGAACACCGGCGGCCTGTCGCATGGCTCGCGCCTCGTCTGCATCATCCTCGCGGTGGGTGTCCATGCCGCCGCGGCCGCAGCCTTCATGCTGACACCGAAGATGGAGCCGCCGCCACCGCCCGAAGGTGTCGAGATCGAGATGCTGGCGGAGATCACGAGCGTGGTCGCCGAAGAGGTGCCGCCTTCGGTCGCCGCCGAGGCGGAACAGATCGAGCAGGTAACCGAGACCCAGCCGGGCGAAGCCGCATCCATGGATGGTGAAGTGGCAGAAGCCGTGGCATCGCTCGAGACGAAGCCGACCGAGGTCATGCCGCCAGAAGTCGAGGACACGGCTGAACCTGAGGTCCGGCCGGAGGCGGTGGAACCGGAGGCCCAGCCGGAAGCGGAAGACTCTCCGGAAGTGGAAGATTCGCAAGAGGCGGAAGAGCCGCAGGAAGCCGAGACGCCGCCCGAGGAAGCTCCGGTCACCATGCCGATCGAGCTGGAAGAGCCGAAGGTCGCGACGCCGCAGGCGCCGGCTTTGGCCACGAAGCCGAAGGCCGAAGCAAAGAAGGCCGAAGCAAGGAAGACCGAAGGAAAGAAGACAGAGAAGAAGGTGGCGAAGAAGAAAGCCAAGGCTCAGCCACGCCGCCTCGCAGTGGCGGGCTCCACCTTGGCCAAGGAGGCCACCCGCAAGGGCCAGTCGAGCGCTCAGTCATCGGGAGGCCGGAGATCGAGCTCCGAATATCGCTCGATCGTCCAGGCGAGGCTGTCAGCGCGGCGCTCTGCGATCAGCACGAGCGTCGGCTCGGGGCGGGTCATCATCGCCTTCGCGATCGGCGCCAGCGGCCGCATCACCTCGGCATCGATCTCGCAATCTTCCGGCAATTCGAGGCTCGATTCCGCCGCTCGTTCGGTGGTGGCCGCGACCTCTTTCCCGCCGCCGCCCGCCGGGTCCTATCGCGGCCGCATCCCGATCTCGGTTTCTGTCAGATAGCGAGAGAGATCTTACCAGCAGCAGTAACCGCCGTCGGCGAGGACGATCGATCCGGTCATCAGGCTCGCGGCATCCGAGGCCAGGAAATGGACCACGGAGGCGATCTCGTCCGGCTGGCCGACGCGGCCCATCGGCGTCATCTCGAGCCAGGTTTTGTACATCGCCTCATTCTCCCTGATGCCGAAGGAGGTGAGAGGGGTCTCGATATAGGTGGGCGCCACCGCGTTCACCCTGACACCGCGCATGGCCCATTCGGCGGCGAGCGAGCGGGTCAGGTGATGCACCGCGGCCTTGGAGGCATTGTAGAAGGATTGCGGCTGCGGCTTGTTGACGATGAAGCCCGACATCGAGCCGATATTGACGATCGAGCCCGAGCCCTGCTTCAGCATCTGGCGCCCGAAGGCGCGGCAGCACCAGAACAGGCCGTCGAGATTGACATCCATGTGGAAGCGCCAATGGTCGTCGCTGGTATCTTCCGCCTTGACGTCGCTCTTGGCGACACCGGCATTGTTGACCAGGATGTCGACATGGTCATGCTGCTTGATGATCTGGGCGGCGACGGCATCGACCTCCTTGGACTTGGTAACGTCGAGCTTCACGCCATGCGCCTTGATCTTGAGCTTCTTGAGCTCGGCGACGCTGGCATCGACGCGATCCTGCAACATGTCGGCGACGATGACCGTTGCCCCGGCTTCGCCGAGCGCTCGGGCGCAAGCGGCGCCGATGCCCTGGCCCGCTCCCGTCACCACCGCCACCTTGCCGTCGAGCTTCAGTTTTTCCAGATACACTTTTCCGATCCTTTCAACTCAACTCATCCATTGTCCGCCGTCGACATTGAAGGTCTGCGCCACGACATAGTCGCTTTCGGGCGAAGCGAGGAAGATCGCGCAGCCCACGTGATCCTCGGGCTTGCCCATGCGGCCATAGGGAACGCCCTCGCCGACGAGACGCTTCTTCTCGCCCAAGGGCCGGCCCTCATATCTGGCGAAGAGGGCATCGACCTCGTCCCACATGGGCGTGTCGACGACGCCGGGCGCAATGCCATTGACATTGATGCGATGCTTGATGAGGCCTAGACCCGCCGATTGTGTGAGGCTGATGACGGCGGCCTTGGAGGCGCAATAGACGGCGACCAGCGCCTCGCCGCGCCGGCCGGCTTGCGAGGCCATGTTGATGATCTTGCCGCCTTTGCCGCGCCGGATCATGGAATTCGCTACCGCCTGGAGGGTGAAGAGCAGGCCCTTCACATTGACGGCGAAGATCCGATCATAGCTCTTCTCGGTGATCTCCTCGATCGGCGCCAGGTCGAAGATGGCGGCATTGTTGACCAGGATGTCGATGCCGCCGGTCTTTGCCTCGACCTCGTCCACCAGCCGGTTGATCGACTCGATCCGCGTCACGTCGAGATGCGCGGCGAAAGCGCCGCCGCCAGTGTCACGGGCGGCGGCACGGGCTGCATCATCGTCAAGATCGGCGATGCAGACCCGGGCGCCCTCACGCGCATAGCCCTCCGCTATGGCACGCCCGATGCCGCGCGCGCCGCCCGTGACAACCGCTGTTTTCCGTTCAAGCCGCATTACGAATCGTTTTTCCCTTGTCATCGAAGCGATGGATACGGCCGTTTTCCGGGGTCAGCCAGATCCTGGCGCCCGGTCCTTGCGGAAATTCGCCGGCGGCGCGCACGGTGAGCCGGCCGCATTTCGGGGCATCGACATGGAGGAACGTATCCGCACCGAGATGCTCGGCAAGCGCGATGGTGCCTTCCCATTCACCCGACGATTGTGAAAGGGCAATGTGCTCGGGTCGCACACCGATCGTATGAGCCCGGTGCGCCGCCGCCACGTCGCTTGAGATGAAGTTCATCTTCGGTGATCCGATGAAGCCCGCAACGAAGAGCGAGTCCGGTCTGTTGTAGAGCTCGAGCGGCGAGCCCACCTGCTCGATATTGCCCTTGTTGAGCACGACGATGCGGTCGGCCATGGTCATGGCCTCGACCTGGTCATGCGTCACATAGATCATGGTAGCGCCGAGCGACTGGTGCAGCTGCATGATCTCGATGCGCATCTGGACGCGGAGCGCCGCGTCGAGATTGGACAAGGGCTCATCGAACAGGAAGGCTTTCGGCTGGCGTACGATGGCGCGGCCGATGGCGACGCGCTGGCGCTGGCCGCCCGAAAGCTGGCGCGGCTTGCGGTCGAGATAATCGGAGAGATTAAGGATCTGCGCCGCCTTGTTGACCTTGGCCTCGATCTCGGGCTTGGGCAGGCCCGCCATCTTGAGGCCGAAGGCGATGTTGTTGCGGACACTCATATGCGGATAGAGCGCATAGGACTGGAACACCATGGAGAGGCCGCGCTTGGCGGGCGGGAGCTGTGCGGCGTTCGTGCCGTCGATGATGATCTCGCCCGCCGTGACATCCTCGAGCCCCGCGATGAGCCTGAGCAAGGTGGACTTGCCGCAGCCCGACGGGCCGACGAAGACGACGAACTCGCCATTCTCGATGCCGAGATTGGCTCTGGGGATGATGGTGACGTCGCCGAAGCTCTTCTGCACGTCTTTCAGAACGATAGTGCCCATTATTTTACAGCTCCGAAGGTGAGGCCACGGACAAGTTGTTTCTGGGCGAACCACCCGATCACCAATATGGGTGCGATCGCCATCGTCGAGGCGGCGGAAAGCTTCGCCCAGAACAGGCCTTCCGGACTCGAATAGGAGGCGATGAAGGCGGTAAGCGGTGCGGCGGATGAGGTGGTGAGATTAAGCGTCCAGAATGACTCGTTCCAGGCAAGAATGATGTTGAGGAGGAGCGTCGAGGCGATGCCTGGAACGGCCATCGGGGCGAGAACAAAGACGAGTTCCTTCCACAAGGACGCGCCGTCCATGCGGGCTGCTTCCAAGATCTCACCCGGAATCTCCTTGAAGTAGGTATAGAGCATCCAGACAATGATCGGCAGATCGAGCAGGAACAGGATGGCGATCAGGCCGCCGCGCGTGTCGAGGAGCCCCAGGTCGCGGAAGATGAGATAGACCGGGATGAGCGCGCCAACCGGCGGCATCATCTTGGTCGAAAGCATCCACATCAGGAGATCCTTGGTGCGCTTGCCCGGTGAGAACGCCATGGACCACGCTGCGGGAATGGCAACCAGAAGCGACACCAGGCACGAGCCGATGGACAGTATCAGCGAATTGGTGACGAAGCGCAGGTAGTTCGATCGCTCCTGCACGATCTCGTAGTTTTCGAGCGTCCAGTCGAAGAACAGGAATTTCGGCGGAATGGAAAAAGCCTCCAGCTCCGTCTTGAAACTGGTGATGACAGTCCAAAGGATCGGGAAAAAGATGAGGAAGCCGATGATCCAGGCAATCACGGTGCTGATGGCGCGTCGGCGTGCCGATACTGCTCTGGCCATGGCTAACCCTCCAGGTTCCGGCCGACCATCCTGACCAGGAAGAAGGCCACGATATTGGCAAGAACGACCGCCACGATCCCGCCCGCGGAGGCGCCGCCGACATCGAAATTGAGCAAGCCCTGGAAATAGACAAGATAGGGCAGGTTGCCGGCAGGTCCGCCGCTGCCGGTGACATATATTTCAGCAAACACGTTGAGGAGGAATATCGTCTCGATCAGGATCACCACGGTGATCGGGCGCGCGAGATGCGGCAGGACTATGTAGAAGAAAAATGAAAGCGGTGGTGTGCCGTCCATTTCGGCGGCCTCCTTCTGCTCCTCATCAAGCGACTGGATGGCAGTCAAGAGGATCAGCGTTGCGAAAGGCAGCCATTGCCACGCCACCATGATGATGACGGCGGTGAGCGGCGCCGAGGCAAACCAGTCAATTGGTTGAAGGCCGACCGACTTCATGAGCCAGGCAAAGAGCCCCGAGACCGGATGCATGAACATGTTCTTCCAGACCAGCGCGCTCACCGTCGGCATGATGAAGAAAGGCGCGATCACCATGAGGCGCACGATACTGCGGCCGATGATGGCCTGGTCGAGGAGAAGGGCGAGGAGCGTGCCGCCGATGATGCTGATGGCGAGCACCGCGAAAACGAGCTTCAATGAATTGCCGATGGCCGCGAAGAAAGCCGGATCGGTGAGGAAGTATTCGTAATTGAAGAGTCCGACGAAGCTCTCATTCCCCGGATCGAGGAGATTGTAGCGTAGAAGCGAGAACCAGATGGTGAGCACCAGCGGCACGATCATCCACAGGAACAGCACGATGACCGAGGGCGCTACGGCGAGCCGGCCTAGCACTCGTGTTTGCTGCGTTGCCATGGCGTCTCTCCTAGTCCATGTTTCCCTTCTCCCGCGCGCAGCGTGGGAGAAGGTGGCCGAAGGCCGGATGAGGGCTCTTTCGTGCAGGATGCTCTGATCTCGATGAATGTCGCTTGCTCAGATGGAGAGCCCTCACCCGCCCTTCGGGCACCCTCTCCCATTGCTTCGCAACGGGAGAGGGGGAAACCTGGAGAGGCCTGTGCATATGACTATCCCCCATCATCACCCGGAGAAAATGGCTGCCCGGCGCTCCGGGCAGCCCAGTCCAGGGAGGTGCCGTCCTATTTGATATAGCCGGCTTTGGTCATTTCGCGCGTCGTCGCCGACTGCGCCTCGGCGAGCGCGTCATCGACCGACTTCTCGCCCGCGAGTGCCGCGGAGAAGATCTGGCCGACCATCGTGCCGATGCCCTGGAATTCAGGAATGGCGACGAATTGCACGCCGACATAGGGCACGGGCTTGACGGTGGGCTTGTTCGGATCGGCCGAGTTGATCGAGTCGAGCGTCATCTTCGCGAAAGGCGCGGCCTTCTGATATTCCGGATTGGCGTAGAGCGAGCTGCGCGTGCCGGGCGGCACGTTCGCCCAGCCTTCCTTGGACGCGACGAGGTCGGCATAGTGCTTGCTCGTGGCCCAGGAGACGAATTTCTGCGCCGCCTCGGCTTTCTGCGAGCCGGCGGGCACGGCGAGCGACCACGCCCACAGCCAGTTGCCGCGCTTGCCGAGACCCTTGTCGGGCGCGAGTGCGAAGCCGACCTTGTCGGCGACCTTCGAGTCCTTGGGATTGCTCACGAAGGAGGCGGCGACCGTGGCGTCGATCCACATGCCGCATTTGCCGGCATTGAACAGCGCGAGGTTTTCGTTGAAGCCGTTCGAGGAAGCGCCCGGAGGGCCCGCTTCCTTCATCAGGTCGAGATAGAAGGTGAGCGTTTCCTTCCATTCCGGCTGGTCGAATTGCGGCTTCCAGTTCTCATCGAACCAGCGGGCGCCGAAGGAGTTGGAGGTGGCGGTAAGGAAGGCCATGTTCTCGCCCCAGCCGGCCTTGCCGCGCAGGCACACGCCATAGGTCTCTGATGCCTTGTCGGTCATCTTCTTGGCGGCATCGGCGATGAAGTCCCAGGTCGGCGCATCCGGCATCTTCAGCCCGGCCTTGTCCATGAGATCGGTGCGATACATCACCATGGAGCTTTCGCCATAGAAGGGCGCCGCATAGAGCTTGCCGTCGAGCGACAGGCCGCCGCGGATCGGCGGCAGAAGATCGTCGACATCATAGTCGGCGCCCAGATTGTCGAGTGGGACGAGCCAGCCCTTCTTGGCCCAGATCGGCACTTCATAAGTGCCGATGGTGAGAACGTCGAACTGGCCGCCCTTGGTGGCGATGTCGGTCGTCACCTTCTGGCGCAGGACATTCTCCTCGAGCGTCACCCATTCGAGCGTGATGTCGGGGTTGGCCTTGGTGAAATCCTCGGTCAGTCCCTGCATGCGGATCATGTCGCCATTATTGACGGTAGCGATGGTGAGCTTGGTTTCGGCGAGCGCTGTCGTCGACAAAGCGGCGACGGCGAAGGCGCCGAGAATGCCGGTGAGAATGGCCTTCATAGAATCCTCCCATATTGAGCATTTGCCTTTTTAGTGGGCATTATCCCAATATGATTGCCAAACGAAGTCAAGCCGATTTCCTGTTGCGACGCACAAAAGCGCTGCAACATCTGCGACAATGTCTTGTTTTTACGAGAGAATAAAATTTGAGCTTTTGCTGGTTATTCAAGCAAAAGCTCAGCCATTTTTTCATTGGTGACCAGACCATTGATCAATTTCCCACGCAGCGCGCCCTTGATCGCCCGGAATCGGGGGACCGCCATGGCGATGCCGATCATCCGGCGGGTTGCCGGCTGCTCCAGGGGGACGCTCAGCACCCGGTCATTGGTGAGCCCGTCGATGAGCTTGCCATCGCCGTCATAGGCCCAGCCGACGATCTCGCCGACGGCCCCCGTCCTGACCAGAGCGCGAATCTCGTCGGGGCGGACGAAGCCGTCGCGCAGCAGCGCGGCATCGTCATCGACGGTGCCGATGCCGACAAAGGTGACATCGGCCTGGCGCGCCAGCTCGATGACATTGCGCAAGGGCTTCTGCGCCAGGAGGAGCGATTTCTCATGCACGGTCGTGGCAATCACCGGCAGCGGCATCGGATAATGCGGCGCCTTCACGCGGTCGCCGACGCGGCTCACCACATCGAAGAGCGAGGCCGAGCCGTCGGGCGCGATATTGCCGACCAGCGACACGACCTTGTGCTGCGGGCAATCCATCGGCGTCAATTGCTCGACCATGGCCCGCAGCATGCGCCCGGTGCCCATGGCGACGATGACGGGATGCTGCGAGACGAGGTAGCGCTCGAGCTCGGCGGCGGCGGCTTCCGCGACGCCGATCGAGCTCGAGGTCGATTCCGGATCGCTCGGCACGACCTCGCAGAAATCGATGCCGTAATGGGCTTTCAGCTTCTCCGACAGCTCGAGGCAGTGTCCGATCGGATGATCGAGCCGGACCTTGATCAGCTTCTCGCTGACCGCGAGCGACACGAGCCTCTGCGCCGTCTGCCGCGACACGCCGAGCTTGCGAGCGATCTCGTCCTGGGTGTTGCCGGCGATGTAATAGAGCCAGCCCGCCCTTGCGGCGTCATCGAGCCGGTCAGCTTCTGAATCGGGTTTGCGCGCCACTCTGCCCATTTCCTGTGGGCATGAGCTTTTGCACATTGGCGCGAAAATGGGAACCCATGCCTTTGCCCTCGCCCCGCTTTAGCGGGGAGAGGGTAGGGGCCCGACGCGAAGCGACGGGAAGGGTGAGGGGCTTGTATCCGATTGCACACAGGCCCCTCACCCTTCCCATTGCTTCGCAATGGTTCCCTACCCTCTCCCCGCTAAAGCGGGGCGAGGGCAAAGGCGCCGTTCTCAATCGTTGCTAATTCAATCTAAGCCCGCTTTCGCGATGGAAGACATGGATGTCGGCGGTCTTGGCCGTGATGATCCGGGCATCGCCGGGCGAGAACTGCGGCCGGTCCAGCGTCAAGAGCGTCACGCGCTCCTGGGCGGCATCGAGCGTAACTTGCGTGCTCATGCCCAGGGGTTCGACGACCGCCACCGTCGCGGCAATCCCTGATCCGGCGAAATGCAGATGCTCCGGCCTGATGCCGATCACCACTTCCTGGCCTTCAGTGGCTGTCGTAGAGGCCGGAAGCGCCAGCAGCGCGCCATCGGCGAGGCGGGCCGACCTCTTCTCGATGACCGCGTCGAAGAAATTCATCGTCGGCGAGCCGATGAAGCCCGCGACGAAGATATTGGCGGGGCGATCATAGAGCTCGAGCGGCGCTCCCACTTGCTGGATGACGCCGTCATTCATCACCACGATGCGGTTGGCCATGGTCATCGCCTCGACCTGGTCATGGGTGACATAGATGGCGGTCGTCTTGAGTTGCTGATGCAGCGCCTTGATCTCGGTGCGCATGGTCGAGCGCAATTTGGCATCGAGATTGGACAGCGGCTCGTCGAACAGAAAAACCTGGGGCTGGCGCACGATGGCGCGCCCCATGGCGACGCGCTGGCGCTGGCCGCCGGAAAGCTGCTTCGGCAGGCGCTCGAGCAGGCTGCCGAGGCCGAGCTTCTGCGAGGCGGCGCCGACGCGTTCGCTGATCATGGCCTGAGGGCTCTTGCGCAAGTTGAGGCTGAACGCCATGTTCCGCCGCACATCCATATGCGGGTAGAGCGCATAGGACTGGAACACCATGGCGATGTCGCGATCCTTGGGCGCCACGTGATTGACCTCCCGTTCGCCGATACGGATCTCGCCGCCATTGATGGTCTCGAGCCCGGCGATGGATCTGAGCAACGTCGACTTGCCGCAGCCCGACGGGCCGACGAGCACGACGAACTCGCCATCGGCGATGTCGAGATCGATCGATTTGAGCACCGTGATCGGTCCGAAGGCCTTGTGGACATTGCGCAGGGAAACGGAAGCCATGATTAGCCCTTGACGGCGCCGGCGGTGAGGCCGGTGACCAGATAACGTTGCAGGAACAGGAAGAACAGGCAGACCGGGATGAGGGCCAGCACCGAGGCCGCCATCATCTGCCCCCAGTCGACGGCGAATTTGCCGATGAAGGTGAGAAGCCCGACCGAGAAGGTCTTCTGGCTCTCGCTGTTGATCAGCATCAGGCCGAACAGCAACTCGCTCCAGGCGGCGGTGAAGACGAAGGCAACGGTGGCGCCCATGCCGGGCAGCGTCAAGGGCAGGATCACGCGCCGGAGCGCCATGAGGCGCGTGCAGCCGTCGATCATCGCCGCTTCTTCCAAATCCTTCGGCACGCCGTCGAAGAAGGACTGCATCAGGAAGGTCGCGAAGGCGATATTGAAGGCGGTGTAGATGATGATGAGCCCATAGAGACTGTCGGTGAGGCCGATCTGGCCCATGATCCGATAGATCGGCGGGATCACCATCACCAAAGGAAAGGTCTGGGTGAGAAGCAGGACGAGGCTCACCATGGCCTTGCCGCGGAAGCGGAAGCGCGACAGCGCGTAGCCGGCGAAGGACGCGACCGCGGTGACGATCACCGCCGTCGCCACCGAGACCAGGATGCTGTTGAGGAAATAGCGCGGGAAGTCGGTGGCCTCGAGGACGCTCGCATAATTGGCGAGCGTCATGCGGCTCGGCCACAGGCGGATGCCTTCGCTATAGAGCAGATCCTGCGGCGTCACCGAGATCTTGATCGTCCAATAGATCGGGAGCAGCGCGAAGGCGACATAGGCGGCGACGGCGGCGTAAAGGCCGATCTGGCCGAGGAGGCGCTGGAGGAGGGACTGGCCGGGCATGTCAGGTGTCCCTCAGAAGCGCGCGCCGCATCTGGATGACGATCAGCGCATAGGCGATGAGAAGCACGAGCAGGAGGACGGCGATGGCCGAGGCATAGCCCTTGTCGAGCGATTTGAAGGCCGAGACATAGATGTAGGTGGCGATGGTGTTGGTGGAGCCCGCCGGCCCTCCCGCCGTCATGACATAGATGAGATCGGCGAAGGTCGCGATCCACACGGTGCGCAGCATCACGGTGATGGCGATGGTGGGGGCGAGGAAGGGGAGCGTCACCTTGGTGAATTGCTGCCAGGGCGAGGCGCCGTCGATGGCGGCGGCCTCATAGAGCTCGGAAGGAATGGATTTGCGCGCCGCGAGCAGCGTGATGGCGAAGAAGGGGATGCCGAACCAGACATTGGCGATGATCGGCCCCCACATGGCTGTTGCGGGATCGGCCAGGATGGTGACGGGCTCGGCTTGAAGGCCGATCGCATGGAAGACATGCGGCAAGGGGCCGATGAGCGGATTGAACAGCCACGCCCAGGTGAGGCCGGTCAGGAAGATCGGTACCGCCCAGGGCAGGAAGACGAGGCCTTGCACCAGCTTCTGGCCGTGGAAGGGCCGGTTGAGCAGGAGAGCGAGGCCGAGGCCCAAGAAGAACTGCAGAGCGAGGCTCCAGACCGTCCACCAGAAGGTGTTGATGAGCGCGCCATGCAGGACGGGATCGCCGAGCATCGCACGGTATTGGCCGAGGCCGACGAATTCCGAGCGGAAGGCCGAGAACTTGCGGAAGGAATAGCCGATGCCGATGATGAGCGGCACGATGAGGATGGTGAAGATGATGACGAGCGCCGGGCTCAGATAGAGCCACGGTTCGAGCCACCGGCGCCGGTCGGCTTGCCGCTGCAATCCCCCAATGTCTTCGACGAGAACTGTCATTTCATGCTTTCCCCTTCTCCTGCGCGGGACGCGTGGGAGAAGGTGGCCGAAGGCCGGATGAGGGCTCTTTCGTGCAGCGCACTTTGATTTTAAAGAACAGTTCTAGCTGAGGCAAAGAGCCCTCACCCGCCCTCCGGGCACCCTCTCCCATTGCTACGCAACGGGAGAGGGGAAGATTCAGGTGACAGCTTTCGCTTTCTACCATTTACCTACTTATTGCTTTCCATCCATTTCTTCTGCTCGGCGGTGAGGAAGGTGGCCCATTCATCCGCCACTTCCTTCGGGCTGCGCTTTGCGAGCAGGATCTGCTGGAAGCCGGTCGGCACCATGGAATCATAGAACACGCCCAGATTCTCGAGATGCGTCGGCGGCGTCACGAACACATATTTGTCGGGGTTCGCGAGTTCCTCGAACCAGCCCTTGAACTGCTCGGTCTTGAAATGCGCATCCTGGTCGGCGCCATTGTGGATCGGCAGCACGCCCACCACCTTGGCCCATTCGAGATTCTGCTTGTTGGAGGACAGGAACTCGATGACCTTCCAGGACTCCTTCTTGGCCGGGCTGTCGGCGAACATCGACCAGCCGGCATAGCCCAAGGTCGGATAGGACTTGCCATTGGGACCGACCGGCATCGGCGCCACGGCGAAATCATCGGCCTTCATCTTCTCGGCGATGCCGATCAAGGCATCCGGATCCTGGTCGAGCATGGCGCATGTGCCGGTATAGAAGCCGGTCACGATCTCGTTGAAGCCCCAGCTCACGCTGTCCTTCGGCACGAGACCGTTCTTGTACATGTCCTGCAGCATCTGCAGCGCCTTGACCGAGCCTTCCTCGTTGAAGGTCGAGGTGCCGTCCTCGTTGAAGAAGCCGGGCTTGCCGTCCATGATGTTCATGAACATCTGGATGCCGCCGAAGGCGCCGGGGCCGCCCCTCAGGCAATAGCCGTATTTGCCGTTGCCGAGGCCTGAGATCTTCTTGGACGCATCGATGAACTCATCGATCGTCTTCGGCGCTTCTTTGAGGCCGGCTTCGGCGAAGAGCTTCTTGTTCCAGAACATCGCGCGGGCGTAATAGCCATAGGGAATCATATATTGCGTGTTCTTGACGGTGGAGCCGAAAACCTTGGCGCGGTCGCCCAAGGTTCCGAATTCCGGCCAGTCCTTCATATAGGGGCCGAGATCCTCGAGCTGGCCGTTATTGCCATAAAGGCCCATCCAGCGTTCCGGCATCTCGACGATGTCCGGTGTCTCACCCGCCTGCACCATAGAGAGGAATTTCTCGAAGGCCTGGCCCCAGGGCAGCGACACGATCTCGACCTTGATGTCGGGATTGGCCTTCTCGAACTCATCGAGCTCCTTGCGCAGGAATTCGGTGCGCTGCGGGCTGGTGATCACCTCCACCAGTTGCACCTTGGTCTCGGCCGAAGCAACGCTCGCCAGAGCGGCGATGCCGGCGCCGAACATGATTGTCTGCAGCAGTCTTTTCATGTGGTCTCCTCCCTTGTTGGTTCTCACGTCACACTCTTCGCCAGGGCGTTCTCGAGATCCGCCCACAGCGTCTCGGCATCCTCCAATCCGACATGCAGCCTGATCGCCCGCGGGCTGACGTTGAAGCGGTCGAAGGAATTGACGCCCGGCGTCTGCGCGAGCGATGCAGCGACCGGCACGACAAGACTCTCATGCCCGCCCCAGCTGACGCCGAGGCGGAAGAATTTCAAGAGATCGGCGAAGCGCGGGATGTCGATCGCCTCATCGACCTCGAAGGTGAAGAGGCCGGTGAAACCCGACAAGGTCGCGCGCCCCGGATGGTTGGAATAGACCGGATGATGGATCTTGGTGACATGCGCATGTCCGCGCAGGCGCTCGGCAAGAGTGAGCGCGCTTTCCATATGGCGCTTGAGCCGGAAGGGCAAGGTGCGCAGGCCCCGCGTGAGAAGGAAAGCCTCGAGCGGCGACAGCTTGGCGCCGAGGAAAGGATGGGTGAGCTCGTTGATCCGGGCGATGAGCGCCGTCGAGCCTGAGACCACGCCCGCCACCGTGTCGCTGTGGCCGCCGATATATTTGGAGGCGGAATGGAGCACCAGATCGACGCCATGGGTGACAGGCTTCTGGAAGATCGGCGTCGCCCAGGAATTGTCCATGACGGTGATGATGCCCTGGGCGCGGGCAGCCTTGGCGAGGCGCCCTATGTCCTGCAGCTCGAAGACCATGGAAGAGGGGCTTTCGAGATAGAGGAGCCTGGCCCCGGGAAGGGCTGCCTCGACCGCCTCGGCATCGGACCCGTCGACATAGTCGACCGTGACGCCGAAGCGCGGCAGGAGCTTCTCGAAGAAGCGATAGGCATCGCCATAGCAATTTCGCACCGCGAGGATGCGGTCGCCCGAGGAGACGATAGAGAGCACGGTCGAGCTGATCGCCGCCATGCCGGAAGAGAAGGCGCGGGCGGCCTCGGCCTGCTCGAGGGCGGCGATGCGGCGTTCGAAATCATGCACCGTCGGATTGCCGACACGGCTGTAGATGTAGCCATTGCGCTCGCCGGCAAAGGCGTTGCGCATTTCGGCATAGTCTTTGAAGGTGAAGAGCGAGGTCTGGTAGATCGGTCCGACGACGGGGTCGTGGAGATGCGGCGCATCATCGGTGACGATGAGCGAAGCGGCTGCGATGGCGGCGTCCGCGGCGTCGGTCATGCGGCTCTCATGCTTCATTTGGATAGGCCTCGCGGATTTCCTCACCGACGCTGTCGATGATCTTGAGCGCTTCGGCGCGCGCCGCTTCCGGATCGCGCCGCGCTATCGCGTCAAACATGCTGCGGTGGAACGGGAAGGACGCCTCGGCGAAATTCGGCAGCTGCAGCGGGTTCTCCCAGAACTGATGCACCAGGTCGCGCATCGACTGGATGATCTGGGTGAAGAGCGGATTGCCGGTCGCCTCGATGATCGACTGGTGATATTCCCAGTCCTCCTCGGAGGAATTGCCCTTGGCATGGGCGCGCTCCATGCGGTCGAGCGCCGTCTCGATCATGGCGATGCGGTCGGGCGAAGCGGAAGCGGCGCAAATGGCGGCGGCCTCGCCCTCGAGCGCGCGGCGCACCTGCAAGCCATAGAGCAGGCTCTTGACCTTCGATGACTGGCTGAGGACCAGCGGCACATGCAGGATGTTGCGCCCGACCGCCTTGCGCAGGAAAACGCCCGAGCCTTTGCGCATCTCGACGATGCCGAGCGCCTCCCAGCGCTTCAGGGCCTCGCGGACCGTGGGCCGGCTGACTTCCAGCCTTTCGCACAGCATGCGCTCGGAAGGGAGTTTTTCCCCCAGCGCGATGTGGGCTTCCTCGACATAGGCCGCCAGCGCATCAATCACAGCAGAGTCAAGGGTTTGGCTCTTGACCGGACCCAGAAAAGCAGACGGCGCAGGCTTGGATTTCAAGACGCTTCTCTCTCTGTCCTGACTTCAAGCGGTCAGGCTGTCAGACCAGTTGAGTCAAGCTTCAAGAGGGAGAAAAGTCAAGCTCCAATCAGGAACCGCTAGCGGTTCGCCGGCGTCCGGCCGTAGAGCAGGAGCATCGCGATGATGACGACGCCATAGATGATCTGCCGCCCCGCCTCCGGCATCTGCATCACCGACAGGATCGACTGCAGGAGCGTGATCAGGATGACGCCCGCCACGGTGCCGAGATAGGAGCCGCGGCCGCCGAGGATCGACGTGCCGCCCAGCACCACGGCGGCGATCGAAGGCAGGAGATAGGTGTCGCCCATCGACTGCGCCGCCTTGGATGCATAGCCCGCGAGCAGCACGCCGCCAAAGGCGCTGAGCCCGCCTGAGACGACGAAGGCGATCAAGACGACGCGGCGCGTGTCGATGCCGGACATGTAGGCGGCGCGCTCGCGATTGCCGATCGCATAAACGCTGCGGCCGAAGGTCGTGCGGGTCAAGGCGAAGACCGCCGCGGCGCCGATCAGCGCCCAGATGATCACCGCATTGGGCACGCCCGGTACGAGGAAGCCTGTCGCGATGTAGCGCATCGCGGTTGTGGCTGAATCCTGGGGCGAGAAGCCGCCGGTATAGACGACCATCAGCCCTTGCGCGACCGCGTTGGTGGCGAGCGTGATGATCATCGATGGGATACGCAGATAGGCGACGCCAACGCCATTGGCCAGGCCGATCGCCATGCCGCACAGGATGCCGAAGGGAATGGCGAGCACCTCGCCGACATGACCGAAAGCGGCAGCGGCACAGGCCATCATGCCGCCGACGGCCACCGACCAAGGCACCGACAGGTCGATCTGGCCGAGCAGGATGACGATCATCATGCCGGTGGCGATGACGCCCAGGAACGAGGCCACCTTCAATTGCTGCAGAAGATACTCGACCGACAGGAAGCTCGTCGAATAGATGCTGCCCACGGCGAGCAGCAGCAGGATGCAACCGAAAGCGGTGGCGACCGCCGGATCGATGCGGCGAAAGAATTTCGGCAGGCGGCGCTCCATCCCGCGTTCTCCAGTGATATCGCTCATCCGAACCACTCCAGCCGATTGCGGACACGGAACAAGCCGAAGGCGCCGAGGCTGACGGCGATCAGCAATACTACGCCCTGGAACAGCGGCTGCCATAGCGGGTCGAAATCGAAGACGAAGAGGAGATCGCCGATGGTGCGGAAGGCGAATGCGCCGAAGATCGCACCGATGACGCTGCCCTTGCCGCCGAAGAGCGATACACCTCCCAGCACCACGGCGGCGATGGAGAAGAGCGTATAGGCATTGCCGCTCGCATAAGCGGCCTCGCCCGTATAGGTGAAGAAGGTGAGAAAAAGGCCGCCGATCGCGGCGAGGAGACCTGCGAGCGCATAGGCCAGGAATTTCGCCCGGCGTATCGGCATGCCGGACATATAGGCCGCGGGCTCGGACGAGCCCGAGGCATAGGCGGCGCGGCCCAGCACCGAACGGCTGAACGGCACCCAGACCACCAGCACCACGGCAGCGAGCGCAACGAGGCTCGCCGGGATGCCGCCAAACAACTTGCCGGTCAAGGCGTCGGCCAGGCCCTCATTCACCGAGCCACCAGGGTAGGGCCGCAGCAGCAGAGCGATCCCGAAATAGGCGGCCCCGGTGGCGATGGTGGCGACGATCGGCTGCAGCCGGCCATAAATCACGATCAGCCCGTTGAGGATGCCGCAGGCGAGACCTGAGCCCAGCACCGCGATCACGCCCAGCGTGGTTGCGCCGGCCCCGCCGACGACAAGCCAGGAGGCGAGGCAGTTGGTGAGGATGAAGATCATGCCGACGGAGAGATCGATGCCGGCGGTGATCACCACCAGGGTCTGCGCCATCGCGACGAAGGCGAGGAGCACGCTCTTATTGGCGGCGGTCTGCACGACATTGGCGGTGAAGCCCGCCGGATGATTGGCGACATAGATAGCAAACATGACGGCGAAGATGCCGATCGCCATCAAAGTCTGGCGCTGCTCGGCCAGCCAGAAGCGCCATTCCTTCATATGCGGACCTCCTTCATCCGCGCCTGATCGACATTGAGGGCGCTGGCGACCAGCGCGCGTTCGGTGAGGCGGTCGCCCGAGAGCTCGTTGACGACGCTGCCATTGTAAAGGACGAGCACGCGGTCGCAGCAGCCGATCAGCTCGTCATAGTCGGTCGAATAGAACAGGATCGCAGCACCCTGATCGGCGAGGCGGCGCAGCAGCGCATAGAGCTCCTGCTTGGTGCCGACATCGATGCCGCGGGTGGGGTCGTTGAGCAGGATCAAACGCGGACTGCGCATCAGCCATTTGGCGATGACGACTTTCTGCTGATTGCCGCCCGACAGAGCGCCGACCGGGATGTCTAAACCGGCGGTCTTGATGTCGAGCAGGCGCACCATCCCGTCGATGAGCTCCTCCTCCTTGTCGCGGTCGATGATGCCGCGGCGCGCCACGCGGTCGAATGCGGCGATGGAGAGGTTCTCGCGCACGGTCATCGGCAGCATGAGACCCTCGGTCTTGCGGTCCTCCGGAATGAGCGCCATGCCGATACTCTCGTGGCAGGCCTTGGCCGGACCGGTGATGGGTTGGGGCTTGCCATCGATGAGGATCTCTCCCGTGGTGCCACGCAAAACGCCGAACAGAGCGAGCAGCAGATCGCGCTGGCCCTGGCCATCGAGACCGCCCAGGCCGACGACCTCGCCTTCGCTGACCGTCAGCGAGATATTGCGCAGGCGATCGTCCCAACCGAGATCGCGGCATTCGAGCACCGGCGGTTCAGGACGGGAAACATGCACGGGCTTCGCGGGAAAGACATTCTTGTATTCGCGCCCGATCATCATCTCGACCACTTCGGTCTCGCTGCGGGTGCCGGCCTTATAGGTCGCGACATTGCGGCCGTTGCGGAAGACCGTGCATTCATCGGCGAGCTCGGCGATCTCATGCATGCGATGCGAGATATAGAGGAGCGCCATGCCCTCCGCGCGGAATCTCTTCAGGACGGCGAAGACCTTAGCGACGTCGCCGGCCGTCAAGGCCGAGGTAGCCTCGTCGAGAATCAGAATCTGCGGCTTGCGGGCGAGGGCCTTGGCGATCTCCACCATCTGGCGGCGCGACAGCGGCAGATCCTTCACCAGGGTGCGCGGATGGATGTCGTCGGCGCCGGCGCGCGCCAGCGCTTCGCCGGCGATGACGCGCTGCGCCTGACGGTCGATCAGGCCGAAACGGCGCGGCGGGTTGGAGATGCAGATATTATCGGCGACGCTCAGATCCGGGATCAGCGACAGTTCCTGGAAAACACAGGCGATGCCGGAAGAGGCGGCTGCGGCGGGCGATGCGAAACTCACCTCGCGGCCATCGAGAAGGAGGCGGCCTTCATCGGGCGCGACGACGCCGGCCATGATCTTGATAAGTGTCGACTTGCCGGCGCCATTCTCGCCGAGGATGGCGTGGATGCGACCGGGCATGACGGTGAGCTCGGCCTTTTCAAGCGCACGCACGCCGCCATAATATTTGGAGATCCCCGACATGCTGAACAGCGGGGGCGCCGTTGCGGTTTCCTGACTCGTCATGGGACCTTCCAGCAATCGGAATCCTGCGCCGCGGCATGCAAGCCGCGGCGCAGAGATCGAAACGAGTTCTACTGGTTCTCTTTCGACTGTCCCATGATTTCCTGCGCGGAGAAATTGATCCCGCAGGTGGGGAAGGAATTGCCGACGAAGAAGTTATCAGACTGGTCCGGAAAGAAGTCCTGGCCGTCCTTGAAGTTAGGGTCCTCGACGATGGCGAGCGGCAGCTTGACCGACTGCGGCACGACATTGCCTTCAAGTGCGGCGATGGCCGTCTTTATCGCCACCGCCACCTGGGCAGGACCCGTGCCGGCGGACGAGCATTTCAGGCCTTCGCCCGCGAATTTAGCGCAGAACTTGCGGAAGCCGTTCTCGGTCTCGCCACCGAAGGGCACGAAGGGATGCTTGGCATCGATCATCGCCTGCACGACGCCGGTGTCGCCGCCCTGCGCGGTGATGCCGTCGAACTTCTTGTGCACGGCGATCGCGTCGGCGGTCGCCTTCTGGGCGGTCGGGTCGTCCCATTTGCCGAGCACTTCGACGACTTCCCACTTCTTGCCGGTGGCGTCGAGCGTCTCATGGATGCCGTTGTGGCGGTCGGTGTCGACCGAGGTGCCGGCGACGCCGCGCACTTCGAGGACCTTGCCGCCATCGGGCAGATGCTTGGCGAGCCAGTTCGCCCACAGAACGCCCAAACCCTTCTGATCGACATTCACATTGATCGCATCCTGGGTGTCGAGGATGTTGTCGAAGGCGACGAGAACGACGCCGGCCTCCTTGGCGCGCTTGATGACGGGAGCGAAGGCGGTTGGGTTTTGGGCGTTGACGACGATCGCATCATAGCCCGAGTCGATGAAGTTGTTGATCGCCGAGATCTGTGCCGGCACGTCCTCGCCGGTCGAAACGACCTTGAATTCCTTTAGCTTGGCGGCGACATCGGGCTGCGCCGCATAGGCCTTGGCGGTCTGGATCATCTGGATGCGCCAGGTATTGGCGATATAGCCATTGGCCAGGGCGATGCGATAGGGACCGTCCTTCTTCGGGTATTTGTAGAACTTCGTCTGGTCCGTCCATGGCACGAAGCAATCGGGCTCCGAGGCGGGGCCGGCGACGGCTTCAGGTCCGGCGGCCAATGCGGCCGTATAGGCAAGGCTCAGAGAGAACGCTCCCGCAATGGAAGCAAGGCACGCCCTTTTCACTGTAGAGATCATGGATGGTTCCTCCCAAACGCCATTCTCGAGTTGGCTTAAAAGCTCTCGGTGGGGGGACGGCCCGGTGATTATTCTTATTGCGGCAAGCGAAAAAGAGGTCGGTCCGGCCATCGGAGCCAGCATGAAGGTATTATATGATGAAAGCGCTGTCAATTGCGATTGCCTGAAGGTAAAGATATGAGGGGAGCATGATGCATATGCCGCGAAAGCAGCGCCGGCCGCGCAGCAAATTGTCGGATGTAGCGCTTCGTGCCGGGGTGAGCGCGGTCACGGTGTCGCGCGCCTTGCGCCGGCCGGAAATGGTCTCGCCGCACTTGCGCGAGCGCATCGAGACCGCGATCAAGGATCTGGCCTACATTCCCAATCGCGCGGCCAGCATCCTCGCCTCGTCGCGCTCCAATGTCATCGGCGTGGTCGTCTCCTCGCTCACCAATGGCGTCTTCGCCGATTATTTGCGCGCCCTGCACGACATGTTCCAGCCCAAGGGCTTCCAGGTCATGGTGCTGAACAGCCGCTATTCGCCGCTCGAGGAAGAGAAGGCGATCGTGACGCTCTTGGGCCAGCGCCCGGAAGCGCTCATCCTCACCGATGTCGACCAGACACCCTATGCCCGCGAGCTTCTGGAACATGCCGGCATCCCCATCATCCAGACCATGGGGCTGACCGACAGACCGGTCGACATCAATATCGGCATCTCGCAATTCGAGGCGGGCGGACTCGCGACGCGGCACCTGCTCGATCTCGGTCACCGGCGGATCGGCATCATTGCGGCGCGGCTCGATTCACGCACGCGCAATCGCGTGGCGGGTTATGTCGATGCGATGAAGAAGCAGGGCCTCCATGACGAGAGCCTGATGGAATGGAGCACGCTGCCATCTACGGTGAAATTGGGGGCCGAGCTTTTCGAGACGCTGCTCGCCCGCCGCTCCGACCTCGAGGCGGTGTTCTGCGGCAATGACGACCTCGCTCTCGGCGTCCTGTTCGAATGCGGCCGCCGCGGCATCGCCGTTCCCGACGCCTTGTCGGTCGTGGGCTTCAACGACCTCGAATTCGCCGCCAGCGCCTATCCGGCGCTGACGACCATCGCCGTGCCGCGCCACGAGATGGGCCGGCTCAGCGCCGAGATCATCCTGGAGATCATCCGCGGATCGGGCAAGCGGCCGTCGGCGTCGCGCATCGATCTCGGCTTCAAGCTCAGCCTGCGCGCCAGCACAAAGCCATCGGCGTCCGCTGCTGGCCGGAAACTCTCCCGCTCGATTTCAACCGGTCCGGCCACGTAGAATATCCGCTGCAGGTTGATCGCAGCAAAATTATTGCATTGAAATGCCAATAACTTTCGTCTGCCTGAGGCATTTGCCGTAAAATAGAGAAGGAATCTCGACACGCGTCGCCCATTTGGAGGTCTTTCCGATGAATGACGATACCGCTCCTGTCGGCCCGGATTTTGCGCTTGGAGTTCCTGTGAGCGACATTCCCGATGACGGCTGCCTTGCCGGGCATGTCGGCAAGAAAGAAGTGTTGCTGGTCCGGCGTGGCGAGGAATTTCTCGCTGTCGATGCCCACTGCACGCATTACCATGGCCCGTTGGCGGAGGGGATACTGGTCGGGGACACGGTTCGATGCCCCTGGCATCATGCCCGCTTCGACTTGCGTACAGGCGAAGCCATCGGCCCGCCGGCGCTGAGCCCGCTTGGATGCTGGGATGTGGATCACAGTGACGGCAAGGTTTACGTCAGGCGAAGGCGTCCATCGGCAGGCCCGGAGCCGCGCCGGAAGAGGCCGCGAAGGACGGACCCGGAGAGGATCGTAATCATCGGAGGCGGCGCGGCGGGATTTGCCGCCGCCGAGATGCTGAGGCGGGAGCAGTATCGGGGCGGTCTCGTGATGCTCAGCGCCGACAGCGCGCCGCCGGTCGACCGCCCGAATCTTTCGAAGGATTATCTCGCCGGCAGCGCGCCCGAGGATTGGCTGCCGCTTCGTCCAGAGACCTTCTATTCCGAGAACGATGTCGATTTACGGCTTGACGCGAAGGTGGTCGACATCGATGCGCGGTCGCGGGACGTTGCGCTCGGAGACGGGAGCAGCATCGGCTACGATCGTCTGCTGCTCGCGACAGGTGCTGAGCCTCGCAGGTTGTCGGTTCCCGGATCCGATCGATTGCCCGTTCTGACACTGCGCTCTGTTGCGGACTGCCGCACCATCATCCGGCATGCCCAAGGGGCGCGGCGAGCTGTCGTTGTCGGCGCGAGTTTCATCGGGCTCGAAGTTGCCGCGGCTTTGCGGGCGCGTGACATCGAAGTTCATGTTGTCGCTCCGGAAAAGCGACCGATGGAGCACATTCTCGGGCCCCAGATGGGTGAGTTCATTCGCGCACTGCATGAGGAGCATGGAGTAGTGTTCCACCTCGAGGACAAGGTCAGCCTGATCGACGGTCTGCAGGTCAGGCTGGGGAGCGGTCATAGCCTCAGTGCCGACTTCGTGGTTGCGGGTGTCGGCGTCTAGCCGAGGATCGACCTCGCTGAGCGAGCCGGACTGGCTATCGACGGAGGTGTCATCGCCGATGCTTTTCTTGCCTCGACTGTGCCGGATATTTTCGTGGCAGGCGATATTGCACGCTGGCCCGATCCTCACAGTGGAGAAAGCATTCGGGTCGAGCATTGGGTCGTTGCGGAGCGGCAAGGACAAACAGCAGCACGCAATATGCTCGGATATCAGGAGAAATTTACCGCCGTTCCGTTTTTCTGGAGCCAGCATTACGATTTATCGATCAACTATGTGGGTCACGCCGTCAAATGGGACGAGATCGCAATCGAGGGCGAGATCGCATCCAGAGACTGTGTTCTCCGCTTCAAGAATGATGGGCGCAGCGTGGCGGTTGCCTCGATCTTCCGGGATGTCGACAGCCTGGAGGCCGAACTGGCAATGGAGCGCGGCGTGAGTTGATGCACCGGCGCTAGTCAGAAGCGAGCTTGGCCGAGACCTCGTCCGCGATGGCAAGGCTCGCGGTGAGACCGGGGCTTTCGATGCCGAAGAGATTGACGAGACCGGCAATGCCGTGATCGGCGGGGCCTGAGATCACGAAATCGGCGGCAGGCTCGCCTTGTTTCGAAAGTTTTGGCCTTATGCCGGTATAGCCGGGCTGCAGCCGGCCATCGGCGAGGGCCGGCCAGTAGCGGCGGATATCGGCATAGAAGGATTGGCCGCGCCGCTCATCCAGCGTGTAGTCGATACGGTCGATCCATTCGACGTCGGGCCCGAAGCGCGCCTGATGACCGAGATCGAGCGTCAAATGCACGCCGAGCCCGCCATCGACGGGGACGGGATAGATGAGCCGCGAGAAGGGCGCCTTGCCGGTGAGCGTGAAATAGCAGCCGCGGGCGAAAGTGAGCGGCGGAATATGCTGCGCCGGGAAGCCTTTGAGCTTGCCGGCGACATCCTGCGCCCCGAGTCCCGCCGCGTTGATGACGCTCCGCGATAAAAATTCATAAGCCGTCCCATCACCCGTCACCGTGCGCAGGACGATGCCCTCGGGCGTGATCCGGCCTCCTTCCACTTTCGTTTCGAAGGCGAAGACGGCGCCCTTCGCCTCGGCATCGCCCTCAAAGCTCAGCATCAGCGCATGGCTGTCGATGATGCCGGTCGAGGGCGAGGAGAGGGCGGCGACACAGGCAAGCTCGGGCTCCAGTTTTTGGGCCGCCGCCTGGTCGAGAAGGACGAGATCATGCACGTCGCAAGCCTCGGCCGCCGCCCTGATCTGCCGGAGTTTTGGCAATTGATCATCGCTGGTGGCGACGATGAGCTTGCCCAGGCGCTCATGGCCTATGCCGCGCTCCCTGGCATAGGCATAGAGCCGGTCACGCCCCCTGACGCAGAGCCGCGCTTTCAGGCTGCCTTTCGGATAATAGATGCCGGCATGGATGACTTCCGAATTGCGCGAGCTCGTCTCCGTGCCGATGCCTTGAGCGGCATCGATGACGAGCACGTCGCGGCCAGCGAGCGCTAGAGCGCGCGCGACGGCGAGGCCGATGACGCCGGCGCCGATGACGGTGCAGTCGATTCTATCCACGCGACTAGACTACCCTCGCCAGAAATGTGAGCCAGACTCTCCCCACTCGTCATGGCCGGGCCCCGACCCGGCCATCCAGGCTCGACGCCATACAGCTGCTGCATGGATGGGCTGGATGGCCGCCTCAAGGGCGGCCATGACGAGTTGGGGCTTAGTGCACACGCTGTTCGGCCGCATGTCCAGCGTCGCCGAAATAGGCCTCGGTGAGCGCGGTGCCGTCGCCGAGCGAGGCCTTCGTCTCATGCAGCACGATCCTGCCGTTGCGCATGACATAGACGCGCGAGGCGAGGTCGGCGACGCGTGCCGTCGACTGCTCGATGACGAGGAGCGTCATGCCCTTGGCGTTGAGCTTGCGCAAGGCGTCGTAGACCTGGTCGATGACCAGAGGGGCGAGGCCGAGCGACGGCTCATCGATCATCATGAGCCGCGGCTTCTGCAGGATGGCGCGGGCGATGGCGAGCTGCTGCTGCTCGCCGCCCGAGAGATAGACGGCAGTGCTGCTGTAGCGCTCGCGCAGGATCGGGAAGAGGGTCAGCACCTCGTCGAGATCGGCGCGGATCTGCTGGCGGTCGTCGCGGATCGTGGTGCCGAGCGACAGGTTCTCGGCGACGCTGAGCGTGCCGAAAATATGCCGGCCCTCGGGCACGAGGACGAGGCCGCGCCGGCAGATCTCCTCAGGCGCCTGACCTGAGATCGCCGCGTTTTCGAAGGCGATCGATCCCGCTTCCGGCCGCTGCAGGCCGGAAATGGTCTTGAGGAGCGTTGATTTTCCGGCACCATTCGGCCCGATGAGGAAGACGACCTCATTCTCCTGGACCTCGAGCGAGATGCCTTTGATCGCCGAGACGCGCCCGTAAGAGACCTTAAGTTCTTCAACCTTCAGCATTTCCTCTCCCTGGCGCCGGCGGACCCGTTTGTCCACGGATCAAATGTTCATTTTCGGACTCGTTTCATTTGACAAGTCTTGATCTAAAAACTAGCCTGTCCTCTGTCCACAGTCTACAGAAGACTGATAAACACAAGAAATGGCGCCCCGCCCGGGGTGCCGGCAGGGAGCCAGATATGATCTCTTTCCGATCGACCCTTCGCGCCGCGGCCATTTTCGGCACGGCGCTGTTCTCGCTGAATTTCGCGGCTGAAGCCGAGGAGAAGCCGATCCAGATCGGCTTCGCCATCGCCGAATCCGGCTGGCTGCATAATTATGACGGCCCGCCCTTCAAGGCGGCGGTGATGCAGATCGAGGAGATCAACAAGGCGGGCGGCCTCAACGGCCGCAAGATCGAATACAAGGTGATCGACACCAAAACCGAGCGCGAGCGCTCGGCGACGGCCGGCGCCGAACTCGTCGAGGCGGGCGTCGATCTCCTGGTCGTCTCCTGCGACTATGATTTCGGTGCGCCCGCGGCGCTCGCCGGCAACCAGGCCAAGATCATCACCATCAGCCTGTGCGCCGCCGATCCGAAGATGGGCGTGCAAGGTGTCGGCCCCTATGCCTTCACCGCCAACAGCGCCGCCCAGTCGGAAGGCATCGCCATTGCCGAATGGGCGCAAAAGAAGCTCGGCCTCAAGACGGCCTATGTGCTGGAAGACCTGACGATCGAATACAACAAGTCGTCCTGCGCCGGCTTCCGCGCCGCCTGGATCAATGGCGGCGGCGAGGCCTCGATCCTCGGCGATGACACGTTCAAGAATGACGACCCCTCGATTGCCGCCCAGATCACCAGGCTCAAGAGCCTCAACCCGCAGCCCGACGCCGTCTTCGTCTGCAGCTTCACCCCGGGCGGCGCCTCGGCGGTGCGCCAGATCCGTGCCGCCGGCGTCGACCTGCCGATCCTCGCCAACACCGCGATGGTCGACAATTACTGGCTGAATTCGGCGCCTGGCCTCAAGAACTTCTATCTCGCCGCCTTCATGTCGCTCTATGGCGATGACCCGCGGCCCGAGATGAACAAGTTCGTCGAAGCCCACAAAGCGCGCTGGGGCGAGGCGCCAGTGTCGTCCTATTCGGTGCTGGGCTACAGCCTCATCGAGCAATGGGCGCATGCGGTCAAGCAGGCCGGCGGCACCGACTCCGACAAGGTGCTCGAGGTCATGAACAGCTACAAGGACCAGCCCTTCCTGGTCGGGCCGACCTCCTACACGCCCGAGCTCCACATCCAGACGGCGCGTCCCTGGCTCATCATGAAGGTCGAGAACGAGTCCTTCCACGCGGTCGAAATCTACCGCAACAGCTTCACGCCCTCGATGGAACTGCTGTTCCGCGTCGGCAACTGAGGCAAGCGCATCGGCCTGCCGTGCACAGCGGCAGGCCGGTTCGGAGACGGGACTGATGAGCACGGTTGCACAGGATAGCGGCCTTCATGCACGCGACGTGCATGTCGCCTTTGGCGGCCTGAAGGCGCTGAAAGGCGTCGACCTGAAGCTGAAGCGCGGCGAGGTCCTGGGCCTCATCGGACCGAATGGCGCCGGCAAGACCACGATGGTGAACGTGCTGACCGGCTTCCAGGCTGCGACCTCGGGGGATGTGACGCTCGACGGCCGCTCGCTCAGCGGTCTCGGGCCCCGCAATGTGGCGCGCGCCGGCGTGGCGCGGAGCTTTCAGGCGGCGCGCCTGTTCCGCGATCTCACCGTCCGCCAGAATCTCGAAGTCGCCGGGATCGGCTCGGGCCGGAAGCGCAAGGCGGCGCGCGCCCTGGCCGACGCGCTGCTCGACTGGATCGGCTGTGCCGGCAAGGCGAACCTTTTGGCCGGCAGTCTTCCTTATGGCGATGAGCGCCGCATCGGCATCGCCCGCGCGCTCGCTTTGTCGCCCAAATATGTGCTTCTCGACGAGCCGGCCTCGGGCATGAACGACCAGGAGTGCGATGCGCTAATGCGGCTCATCGCCGAGATACCCGACAGGTTCGACTGCGGCGTGCTTCTGATCGAGCACAATATGCAAGTGGTGATGGGGGCCTGCCGGCGCGTCCATGTTCTCGACAACGGCAAGAGCCTGGCCGAGGGGACGCCGGCCGAGATGCGCGCCAATGCCGAGGTCAGACGCGCCTATCTCGGCACCAAGTCCGATCACGGCCAGCTGATCTGAGGGCCCGATGCTGAATTTCATCCAGGTCCTCTTCGATGCCGCGGCGCTTGGCAGCCTCTATGCCCTGGTGGCGCTCGCCATCGGCCTCGTCTTCGGCATCATGCGGCTGATCAATTTCGCGCAAGGCGACTATCTCACCATCGGCGCCTATTCGCTGGTGGTGCCGACCGCAAGCGTGACGCCGCCCTTGCTGTTCGGCGCTTTACCCTGGCCTTTGATGGTGGCGGCGGTCCTCGCCACCTGCATGATCGCCGCCTTGCTCACCGAGCGCATCGCCTTTCGCCCCTTGCGCAACGCCAATCCGGCGACACTTCTCATTTCGTCCTTCGCGGTGAGCTATTTCCTCCAGCATGCGCTGATGCTCGTCCATACCGGGCGGCCGAAATCGGTCGCCATCGGCGCATCGCTCGCCCAGGCCATCGACATCTTCGGCGTACGCATCCCGGGCCTGCAGCTCGTGACCATGATCACCACCGTGACCTTGCTCATCGGCTTCGTCATCCTGCTCAAGAAGACCGCGATCGGCATCCAGATGCGGGCCGCGGCGGAGAACTTCCAGATGGCGCGCCTGCTCGGCGTCAAGGCCAACAAGGTCATCGCTTTCGGTTTCGCCTTGAGCGGCTTCCTCGCCGGCACCGTCTCGCTGCTGCTCGTCGCCCAGACCGGCACGCTCGACATCCGGATGGGCATCATGCCGGTTATCTATGCCTTCTTCGCCACCGTCATCGGCGGCATGGGCTCGCTTGCCGGCGCGGCTCTCGGCGGCTTCCTGGTCGGTGTGGCGAGCGTCCTGCTCCAGGCCTATTTGCCGCCCGACTTGCGTCCCTTCCGCGATGCCGGTGTCTTTGCGCTCGTCATCCTCATCCTGCTTGCTTATCCGAAGGGCCTCATCCCCTCGAGCGCGTCGAGGGAGCGGGTATGATGGCCTTGCGTCTGCTGAAACAGGCCTGGCCGATCCTCGGGCTTCTGCTGCCTCTGGCGCTCATCGTGTTCCTCGCCGAACAGTTCGGCTCGATCTCGGTCGAACGCTCGGTGACCGAGGGCTTGATCAAGATCGTCACCGTGGTCGGCCTCTACATCTTCATCGGCAATTCCGGCGTCGTCTCCTTCGGCCATGTCGCCTTCATGGCGATCGCCGCCTATGCCACGGCCTGGCAGACCTGCTGCTCGGCCTTGAAACCGATCACCATGTCGGGCCTGCCGGAGTTCCTGCGCAGCCATACCTATCCGGTGCTGCCCGCCGGCATCAGCGCGGCGACGCTCGCCGCGGTCGCCGCCTTCATCGTCGGCCTCGTCCTCATGCGCCTCTCAGGGATAGCCGCCTCGATCTCGACCTTGGCAGCGCTCTTCATCCTCAATGTCGTCTATTCCAACTGGGACAAGGTGACGATGGGCACGGCCTCGATCGTCGGCCTGCCCACCTATGTGACGCCCTGGGTCGCTTTCGCCTGCGCTGGCCTTGCCATGGTCATCGCCTATCTCTTCCAGGTTTCGAGCTGGGGCCTGACGCTCCGGGCGACGCGCGAGGACGAGGTGGCGGCCCGCGCCTCCGGCATCTCGGTCTATTGGATGCGCCTCGCCGCCTTCACCCTCTCCGGCTTTGTCATGGGCATGGCGGGCGTGCTCCATGCGCATTTCCTCGGCACCATCTCGGTCGACACGTTCTTCTTAGGACTCACCTTCATCACCCTCACCATGCTGGTGGTCGGCGGCATGAAGTCGCTCTCAGGCGCCGTCCTGGGGGTGGTTGTCATTTCCTTCGTGACCGACATACTGCGCCGCATGGAGGCGGGGATGTCCTTCGGCGGCGGGGAAGTGGCGCTCCCGGCGGGAAGTCAGGAAGTCGTGCTTGCGGTCGTCATGCTGCTGGTGCTGATTTTCCGCCGAGATGGCCTGACCAAGGGCCGCGAATTCGTCTGGCCATCCCTCAGCCGGCAAACCGGTTCTGGAGATGTCACATGACGATGGATGACGGCCGCAAATCTCATGCGCAGGGCTCGAAGGCCTTGCGCGACCAGGCGGCGGCGACGACGCTCGACCGCAACAGCCTCGTCGACCAGGTCGAGAACTTCCTGTTCAAGCAACTGGTGGCGGGACGCCTGCAGCAGGGCGAGCGGATCAACGAAGCCGAGCTCGCCCGCATCTTGGGCATCAGCCGCAACCCGATCCGCGAGGCGGTGCGCAAGCTCGAGGAGCGGGGCCTCCTGATCTCGATCCCGCATAAGGGCAATTTCGTCCGCCATTTCGAGCTCGAGGATGTGAACGACATCTTCACCTTCCGCATCTGCATCGAAAGTGCCGCGATCAGGGCGGCGCTGCCGCGCATGACGAACAGCGATTTCGACGGGCTGGCGCACATCGTCGACGCCATGGTGGCGGCGGCCGCGGCCAGCGACGAGAGGGCGCTGGTCGAGAACGACATCGCCTTCCATCACCGCATTTGCGAGCTTTCCGGCAGCCGCCATATCGCGCGCGCCTTCAACGACATCTATGCCGAGGTGCGCATGCTGATCACTCTGGTCGAGCACCGCTTCGAGAGCCTCAATGCCGCGGCCGTCGATCACTGGCCGGTGGTCGAGGCCCTGCGCACGCGCGATCCCGAGAAAGCCATTGCCGCCATGGTCACCCATATCAAGGACCCATGGGGGCGTATCGTCAAAGCCTACGAGAAGAAGAGCCCCGCCAAGCAGACGTGACGCGGAAGTTTGAGTTCAGGAGAAGACATCATGCAGAACATCATCGGCATCGACATCGGCGGCACCTTCACCGATTTCGTGTCTTATGACCCGAAGACCGGCGAGATCCACAATTGGAAGAACCTGACGACGCCGGCCGAGCCGATCGATGGCGTGCTCGAAGGCCTCGAGCGTGTCGAGGACGTGAAGAAGCTCGACAAGCTGCGGCTCGGCACGACGATCGCCACCAATGCGCTCCTGACCCGGCGCGGCGCCAAGGTCGCCTATGTGACCACCAAGGGCTTTCGCGACGTGCCCTTCATCCAGCGCGGCGACCGCCGCAGCCACTATGACATCACCTGGATCAAGACCAAGCCCTTGATGAAGCGGCGCGACTGCCACGAGGTCTCCGAGCGCCTCTCGGCCAGGGGCGAGGTCGTCGAGGCGCTGGACGAGAAGGCGGTGCGCGACTTGGCCTTGAAGATCAAGAAGGAAGGCGACATCGAGGCGGTCGCCATCTGCACGCTCTTCTCCTACATCGATCCGACGCATGAGATGCGGGTGCGCGATATCTTCGCCGAGGTCATGCCCTCGATGCCGATCTCGATTTCCTATGACGTGCTGCCCAAATGGAAGGAATATGACCGTTCCTCGACGACGATTGCCGATGCCTATCTGAAGCCGGTCGTCTCCGACAATTTCCGCCGCATGCAGAAGCGCCTCGATGCCATCGGCATCGGCGGCAGGGTCGGCGTCATCAAGTCGAATGGCGGCGAGGCGACGCTCGCCGGCGCCGCCGCTTCACCGGTGCAGATGACGCTGTCGGGACCGACGGGTGCGGTCGTCGCGACAAGGGCGCTTTCCCGCCTCACCGGCATCAACAACATCGTCACCTTCGATATGGGCGGCACGTCGACCGACTGCTCGACCGTCGTCGACGGCATGGAGCATGTCACCACCAGCTTCGAGATCGAATGGGGCGTTCCGATCCAGGTGCCGATGATCGACATCCACACGATTGGCGCCGGCGGCGGATCGATCGCCTGGATCGACAAGGGCGGCATGCTGAGGGTAGGTCCGCAATCGGCGGGCGCCGATCCGGGCCCCGCCTGCTATGGTCGCGGCGGCGAGAATGCCACGGTGACCGACGCCAATGTCGTCCTCGGCCGCATCAATCCGGACTACTTTCTCGGCGGCAAGATGAAGCTCGACGCCGACGCGGCGCATCGCGCGGTCGAGAAGGTCGCCAAGGCGCTCAATCTGGCGCCCGATGCCGCGGCCTATGCCATGGTGCAGATCGCCAATAACAACATGCTGGGCGCGCTTCGGGCGGTCTTGCTGCAGCGCGGCCTCGATCCGCGCGACTTCACGCTTCTGGCCTCGGGGGGAGCAGGCCCCGTCCATGTCTGCGATCTCATGCATATCGCCGGCATCCCCAAGGGCCTCATCCCCAACTATCCGGGCCAATTCTCGGCTTTCGGCTTCATCATGACCGATGCCCGCGTCGACCGGCACCGCACCGTGCAGCAGATCTCGAAATATTTCGATCCCGTTCGCGCCACCGCGGCCATGACCGAGCTCGCCGACAATGCCGTCAATGAGCTGACCCAATATGGCTATACCCAGGGCATCGAGGTCTACCGCTCGATCGAGGCGCGCTATCTGGGCCAGAATCACGAGCTCGAGCTGACCTTCCCGGGCAATGAGTTCAACGAGAAGACGGTCGCCGATCTGTGGGACCGCTTCCATCAGGAACATGAAGCCCGCTTCGGTTTCTCGATTCCCGGCGAGACCATCGAGACCGTCAATCTCAAGGTCGTGGCCATATCGGTGTCGGAGAAGCCCTCGATGAAGACGCTGGCGAAGGGCACCGGCAAGGCCGAGGCGCGCGGTAAACGCCGCGTGCGCTACGAGGAGGGCTGGCACGACGTGCCGGTCTTCAACCGCGAGGATCTCAAGGACGGCGACAAGATCGCAGGTCCCGCCGTCATCGAGGAAAACGCCTCGGTCACCATCCTTCGCCCCGAACAGAACCTGGTTGTCGATCGCTTCGGCAATCTCCTCATCGCCTCATAAGGAGACCGATCATGGATCTTGTCACCATGAACATCCTGGAATCGACGATGGTGTCCATCTGCCGCGAGATGGGCATCGTGCTGATGAAGACGTCCTATTCCACCATCTTCAACGAAGCGCTCGACTTCACCTGCGGTCTGGCCGACCTCGACGGCGACATGATCGCCGTCGCCGATTACTGCCCGGCGCAGATCGGCGGCATGCCGCTTCTGGTGCGCTCCTGCCTCAAAGAGATCCCGCTTTCGGAGATCGAGGAGGGCGACGTCATCCTCCACAACGATCCCTATCGCGGCGGCCTGCACACGCCCGAGCACACGTTCTTCAAGCCGATCTTCGTCGAGGGCGAGCTCATGGGCTTCGCCGTGGCCATTGGCCATATCGCCGAGGTCGGCGGCATGGCGCCCGGCGGCTTCTGCGGTGAGGCGACGGAGATCTTCCAGGAAGGCCTCCGCATCCCGCCGGTCAAGATCAAGAAGCGCGGCAAGGACGTCATCGAGGTGTGGAAGCTGCTCCTCGCCAATGTGCGTACGCCGCGCGTGAATTATGGCGATCTGCGCGCCCTCATCGCCGCCGTCGATCTGGGCGAGAAGCAGATGACCCAGGTGTTCAAGAAATACGGCAAGCAGAAGGTCAAGGAGACGGTGCGCGATCTCTTGCTCTATTCGGAGCGGCGCATGCGGGCCGAGCTCGAAGCGTTGCCCGATGGCCGCTTCTCCTTCATCGATCACATCGAAAGCGACGGCATCGAGGAGGACCGCAAGCATACGATCGAGGTCGAGGTCACCAAGAAGGGCGGCGACATCATCGTCGACTATACCGGCTCATCGCCCCAGGCCGCGGGCCCGATCAATGCGACGCTCGGTGTGGCGACGTCGGCCGCCTACAACGCCGTGCTGCACATGACGGACCCCTCGATCCCGCGCAATTCCGGCTGCTTCCGGCCGATCCGCATCGTCGCACCCCCCGGCACCATCGTGAATGTGGACTTCCCGGCGCCCGAGGTCGGCGGCAATACCGAGACCCATCCGCGCATCGTCGGCGCCATCATGGGCGCCATGTCGAAGGCGGTGCCCAACCGCACCATGGCAGCGGAAGGCGCCACCCATTGCAACTTCGTCTTCGGCGGCGTCGATGCCGAGACCGGCGAGTTCTTCGCCTGCTACGATCTCGAAGCCGTGGGCTGGGGCGGGCGCGCCTTTGCCGATGGCAATGACGCGGTCGATTCGATCAACGGCAATTGCCGCATCACGCCGGTCGAGGTCTATGAGACGCGCTTCCCCTGGCGCATCGAGAGCCTCGCCTTCAACCCGGATTCGGGCGGCGCCGGCGAATATCGCGGCGGCGTCGGCTACACCAAGCAGATGCTGTGCCTCAACAAGGAGATCATCTGCTCGCAGATGACTGACCGCCATCTGATCGCACCCTGGGGGCTCAATGGCGGCGGCGAAGGCGGCACCGGCGCCACGCTGGTGCAGAAGGCGGGCGAGAGCAAGTGGAAGACCATGCGCGAGGCCTACGGCAAGAAGTCGACCAGCCGCTATTCCAACGTGTCGATCCGCAAGGGCGACCGGGTGCGGCTGGTGACGCCGGGCGGCGGCGGCTATGGCGATCCCAAGAAGCGGCCGAAGGATCACGTGCGCGACGATCTCACCGAAGGCTACATCACGGGCGACTTCGCCAAGCGCAACTATTCCTTTGAGGAGTCGAAGTCATGAAGTTCTCCCAGAACGGGCTCTATATCGAGAGCTATACGAAATGCACCAATTGCGGCGTGCTGATCTATGAGCAGGCTGGCGAGGCCAAGCGCGGCCCGGACAATGGGGTCTATTGCTCGTCCTGGTGCATCGACTGGAAGAAGGACCGCGACGAGCGTCGTGCCAGAGCAAATCCCGCTAAAGTCTCCCGACTTTAGCGATAAGGATTTGCTCCAGCATTTAATGGGCGCGAATCCTTTTCGGCGAAGTGAAACCACTTCGCCGGGATGCGCGCTAAGGCCAAAGCGTAAGGAAGATACCCTTGAGATCGAACGCATCACTGGCTGAGCGCCGCAGCGCCGCCATTCCCGCCGGGCTGGCAAAGCACTCCGACATCTATATCGAGCGCGCCGAGAATGCCGAGCTCTGGGATGTCGAAGGCCGCCGCTATGTGGATTTCGCCGCCGGCATTGCCGTCACCAATACCGGCCATCGCCATCCGGCGGTGGTCGAAAGGGTCAAGCGGCAGCTCGACCAGTTCACCCATACGTCGTTCCAGACGACGCCTTATGAGGACTATGTGTCCTTGTGCGAAAGGCTCAATGCGCTGGTGCCGGGCGATGTGCCCAAGAAGACCTTCCTGGTGACGACGGGGGCGGAGGCGATCGAGAATGCCGCGAAGATCGCGCGCGCGGTCACCGGGCGCTCGGCGCTGATCGCCTTTTCCGGCGCCTTTCACGGGCGCACCTTGCTGGCGATGACCCTCACCGGCAAGACGGTCCCCTACAAGGCCGGCTTCGGTCCCCTGGTGGGCGACATCTATCACGTGCCGTTCCCGATCGCGTTCCATGGCGTGAGCGTGGCGGACTCGCTCGAAGCGCTGCAGCAGGTGTTCCGCGTCCAGGCCGATCCCTCGCGCGTCGGCGCGATCTTCATCGAGCCGGTGCAGGGCGAGGGTGGCTTCTATCCGGCACCTGTGCCCTTCCTCAAGGCCTTGCGCCGCATTTGCGATGAGCATGGCATCCTGCTCATCGCCGATGAGATCCAGACCGGCTTCGGCCGGACGGGCAAGATGTTCGCGATGGAGCATTCAGGCGTCAACGCCGATATCGTCACCATGGCGAAGGGCTTGGGCGGCGGTTTCCCCATTGCCGCGATCACCGGCCGTGCCGATCTCATGGACAAGATCCCGGCGGGCGGCGTTGGGTCGACCTTCGCCGGCAATCCGCTGGCCTGTGCTGCGGCCCATGCCGTCCTCGATGTCATCGAGAAAGAGAAGCTGGTCGAGCGTGCGCAGGAGATCGGCAAGCGGATCAAGGCGCGGCTTGAGCCCTGGGCCAATGGCAATGAGTTTCCGACCATTGGCGAGGTGCGCGGCCTCGGCGCCATGGTGGCGATCGAGTTCGTGACCGACCGTGCCACAAGGGCCCCGGCCGCCGATCTTGCCAAGGCGGTGACCAAGATCGCCCTGGATTCGGGATTGCTGGTGCTCAATTGCGGCATCAGGGGCAATGGCGTGCGCCTCCTGCCGCCGCTCACCATTCCCTTCGACCTGCTGGATGAAGGGCTCGACCGTCTGGAAGCAGCAATTCGCCAGGCGCAAGGCGAGGCCCGATAGGAGAGGACATGGCCGATCGTCCGGTCGTTCTGGTGGCAGGCGCCTCGCGCGGGCTGGGCCTCGAGCTCGCCCGCCAGTTCGCCGAACGCGACTGGCAGGTGATCGCGACCGTCCGCAATCTCGATGGCGCGCCAGATCTGGCTCGCCTCCAGACGGAAAGGCCGGATCGCATCGCGATCAATCGCCTCGATATCGCCGATCAGAGCAGTGTCGCGGCCTTCAAGGCCGAGATCGGCGATCGGCGCCTGGACGTCCTTTATATCAACGCCGGAATCATGGGACCGCGGCATCACGACCCGATGCGGATCAGCGATGATGAATTCCAGTCCCTGATGCTGACCAATGCCTTGGCGCCGGTCCGCTTCGCCACGACGTTCCTCGGCAATCTGCGCGAGGGTACCGGCGTCTTCGTCTTCATGACCTCGCAGCTCGGCAGCGTGGCGCGCAATGAGGGCGGCGATTACGACCTCTACCGGGCCAGCAAGGCGGCGCTTAACACCCTGACCCGCAGCTTCGTGGCGAGGCTCGGCGCCAGGAAGCTCGCCGTCCTCTCGTTCCATCCCGGCTGGGTGAAGACCGATATGGGCGGCGCGAAGGCGCCGCTCGATGCCGAGACGAGCGTCGCCGGCATGATCGGCATCGTGGAAGGAGCGCGCGGCACCAGCGGCCACCGCTTCCTCGATTATCAGGGCAATGTCATTCCTTGGTGATCAGAGCCGGAACGCCTCGCGCACGGCGCCGCTGATGCCGTCAACAAATTCGTCGAACAACAGCTTGCCTTTTTCCGGCGAAGCACCCTTGGCGGTCGCGAGGATTCCCGTCTGCGTGCCTTGCGCCGGATCGACCGGGAAGAGATCGTAGGGCGGGTAGATGACCGGTTTCTGGTTGGGCACCCGGTCCATATGGATGAGATCGGGCCTGAGATGGAGCAGGACCGATGTGGTCATCACGCCCGCATGTTCGAGCGGCCAGCCGGGAAAACCGTCCGGGAACACCTTCGCGAGCGTCGCCTCCGAGATGAACTCGAAATAGCGCACCTTCATCACCTTGAGGTCGCCGATGCCCCAGGAGTTGAGATCCTTCAGAGCGAGGTCGATCCCTTCGATGAGGAACATCTCGTTCTCATAATGCGAATCGAGAATGAGGATGCGGCGCGCGCCATGGCGGGCGAATTCGCAGATGATGTCGCGGGTGAGCCGGACCAGCGTGTCGCCGTCGAGGCTGGTGGTGCCGGGAAAATGGTTGCCGCCGCCGGTGCGCGGCATCGATTTATAGCCATAGGCGATGGCGGGCGCGACCAGGCCGCCGATCTTTCCGGCAATGGCCTTGCCGATCTCGGTCGGGATGATCGTGTCGCTCGCCAGCGGCGAATGCGGCCCGTGCTGCTCGAGCGAGCCCACGGGCAGGATGATGACCGGATTGTCACGCTTCAGCTTCGCGTCATAGCTCGTCCAGCTGAGCTCGGAAATGAGAACGCCGCCGCTCACAGCGCGAACTCCTTCTTCAGCGCCTCGGCGATGGTCTCGACATATTCATCGAACATGTATTTGCCCTTCTCGGCGGTTGCCGTCTGGCCCGAGGACAGGGCGCCCGAAGCAGGGATGCGATGCGGCTCGACGGGATGGATGTCATAGGGCGGGAAATCGGCCGGCGGATGCTTCGGCACCTGGCCGAAATCGACGAGGTTCTTGCGCAGATAGAGCATGACCGACGTCTCCATGACGCCCGCATGCTCGAGATTCCAGCTCGGGAAGCCGTCGGGGAAGACCTTGCGCATGGTGGGCTCGGTCATGAATTCCCAATAGCCCATATGGATGATCTTCATGTCCGTGACGCCTTGCGCCTTGAGGTCGCGCAAAGCGAGGTCGCAGGCCTCCGTGGTGAACATGAGATTCTCGGTATGGCCGACGACGATGGCGATCTTGCGCACGCCGTGGCGGGCGAATTCGCGGATGATGTCGCGCGTCATCAGCACCAGCGTGTTGCCGTCGAGGCTGGTGGTGCCGGGGAAATGATTGCCGCCGCCCGAGCGCGGCTGCGACTTGTAGCCATATTCGAGAGGCGGCGCCACCAGCGCGCCGATCCGCTTCGCCACCCCTTCGCAGACGGCCAAGGGAATGACGGTATCGCAATTGAGCGGCAGATGCGGCCCATGCTGCTCGAGCGCGCCGACCGGCAGGAGCACCGGCGTGCGTCCGTGGGCCAAACGCTTGTCATAGTCCGTCCAGGGCAGTTCAGAGATCAGTACGGTCTCGCTCATCATGGCTCCAGATTCATTTGTTTTTCAGGATGACGGTATGCTCGGGTTTCCAGCGCAAGGTGAGGCGCTTACCGCGCACCGCGCCCAGAGGTTCGAGCGCATGCTGTTGCAACTGGGCGCGGAAGCTTTTGTCCTCGCCGATATCGACATGGAGCGTCACGAAGGCGCCGACGAATTCCTCGCTGATGACCGTGCCGGCGAGCGCGTTCTCGCCTTCGGCCTTGCCGTCGCTGACGGTGACCCGGTCGGCGCTGACGACGACGGCGACCGGGTCGCCGGCCTGACAAGCTTGATCCGCCTTGGCCTGCAGCGTTCCGAAAGGCGTATCGACGGCCGCCAGGCCCTTCGCCAGCGAGACGATCCGCCCGCTCAATATGTTGTTGGCGCCGACGAATTCGGCGACGAAGCGGTTGGCGGGTGCGCGATAGACCTCGCGCGGCGGCCCCACTTGCTGCAGCCGGCCCTCGGCCATGATCGCGACCCGGTCAGCCATGGCGAAGGCTTCCGACTGGCTGTGGGTCACATAGCAGAAGGTGATGCCGAGCTGCTGCTGCAATTGCTTGAGCTCCGCCTGCATCCTGATGACGAGATGGGCGTCGAGCGCCGACAGCGGCTCGTCGAGCAGCAGTATCTCGGGCTCGGTGACGAGTGCCCGGGCAAGGGCGACGCGCTGCCGTTCGCCGCCCGAGAGCTGGTCGATCTTGCGGTCGCGATATTTGGCGATGCCGAGCCTCTCGAGCCAGGACATGGCACGCCTGGTGCGCTCGGGGCCTACGACATCGCGCATCTTGAGACCGAATTCGACATTCTTGAGGACGCTCATGAAGGGAAAGAGCGCCAGGCTCTGCCAGACGAGCGGCGTGTCGCGCTCCCAGGGCTTGACCTCGTTCATGCGCCGCCCGCGCAAGCGGATCTCGCCTTCGCTCGGCGTCTCGAGGCCGGCGATCATGCGCAAGGTGGTGGTCTTGCCGCAGCCGGACGGACCCATCAGGGCGATGAACTCGCCCGCGGCGATATCGAGATCGAGCCGGTGCACGGCGGTGTGATCGTCATAACGCTTGACGATGCCGTCGAGCACGAGAAGCGGTTCAGGCACTTACGACCCCTTTGCTTTGCCGGAGCCCGGCGCCCGCACCAGGAAGACGATCTGGGCGAGCATCACGAGCGTCATGGAGATGATGAAAACCAGGCTGCCGATGGCATTGACCTTCGGGCTCACTTCGCGCTGCAGCAGCATCAGGATGCGCACCGGCAGCGTCTCGTTGAAGCCGGAGACGAACCAGGCGATGGCATATTCATCGAAGGATACCGCCATGGTGAGGAAGAGCGCCGAGAGGATGGCGGGGAGCGTGAAGGGAATGATGACGTCGCTGAGCGCCCGCCACTGGCTGGCGCCGAGATTCCAGGCGGCCGCTTCCATGTCCTTGTTCATCTGCGACAGCCGCAGGCGGATGAGCGCCATGGCGAAGGGGATGGAATAGACGACATGGGCGATGACGATGGAATGCAGCCCGCCCGAAAGATCGACGCGCGCCTGGAAGACCAGCATCGCGAGCCCCAGGATGATGACCGGTATGGTCGGCGGCACGAAGGCGAGCGCCAGATAGGCCTTCTTGCCGAAGAACTCGTAACGGTAGTCGGTATAGGCGGCGGTGAAGCCGATGAGGGTGGCGAGGACCGAGCTTGCCACGGCGACGATCACCGTATTGCGGAAGCCCTTGGCGACGTCGGGATCGGCGAAGGCTTCCGTGTACCATTGCGTGCTGAAGCCGCCCCAGGGAATGGCCGCGAATTTGTTGGCATCGAACGAGAAGACGAAACTCGTGAGGATCGGCGCGAAGACAAGAAGCAGCGCCATAAAGATATAGGCTTTGAGGGCAACGGAAATAGCACGATCGAGCTTCATCGGCGCCGCCTCTCGGCGCCATAGGCGAAGTTCATGGCGAGGAAGGCGACGATGAGGAGGGTGCCCACCATGGTGAGGGCCACCACCGCGGCGCGTGGCCATTGCGATCCCGATTTCACCGCATCGACCATGAGCACGCTCAATGTCGGCGGCTTGTTGTTGCCGAGGAAGCTCGGGCTCACGAAGTCGCCGAAGGACAGGATGAAGGCGAAGGTGGCGGCAAGGACGAGCCCGGTCCGGGCACTTGGGATGATGACTTGAAAGACCGTGCGTATCCGCCCGCAGTGCAGATTATGCGCCGCCTCGATGAGCCTTCGGTCGACATTCGCCAGGCTGAAATACTGCAGGAGGATCACGATCGGCAGGATGAGGGTGAGATAGCCCACCATCACCGCGAAGAGATTGCTGGTCATGGGCCAGGGGCCGAGGCCGATCCAACCCAGAGCGCTGTTGATGACGCCCTGTTCGGTGAGGAGGATCTTCCAGGAATTGGCGCGCACCAGGTAGCTGGTGAAATAGGGCATGATCAGGCTGGCGACGACCAGCCGGCGCATCAGGGCAGAGGTCTTGAAGGCCAAGCCATAGGCGCAAGGGAAGGCGATCAGGCTCGAAACCGCCGCCGCCAGGGCGGCATAGAGAAAGGTGCGCAGATAGGTGGCGCGGAAATAGCCGGCGGAATAGATCTTGATCCAGTTGTCGGAGGTGAAGTCGGGCGTGACGCGGAAATTCTGCACCGACCAGAAGCTCATGACCACCAGGAACAGGAGGGCGGCGACGAAGAACAGGATCTGCCAGACCGGCATGGGCAGGGCCAGGATCCAGGCGAAGGGCAGGGATCGCCCTCGGCGGGCCGCCGGATTCCTTGGTGAATGGGATATGGGTCCTGCCATGGTCGGATCAATTATATCAGCCGCAAAGGCGTCCGCTCGCGCCGGCACTCCGGCGCGAGCGGTACGCCACCCCTGCCTCGACTACATGTTCTTGAATTCGGTCCAGGCTTCGTTCCAGGCCTCGATCGGCTGCTGCTTCGGGACGTCGCGGACGAAGATCTTGCCCTCTTTCAGCTCGTCCATGACATTGCGCTTGTCGAGCTGGTGCTCGAGCTTTTCGGCCGCTTCCGGATTCTTCTCGTTGAGCAGCTTCCAGCCGGCCTTGTTGGGGATCGATGCCCAATAGGCCGATTTCGTCGCTTCCTTCACCTGGCCCTCGGGCGAGGTCATGTATTGAATGAGCTTCTTCGCCAAATCCTTCTTCTGCGAATTGGCGGAGATGGTGAGCAATTCCGTCCATTGCAGGCCGCCTTCCTTCGGCACCACGGCCTTGATCGGCACGCCGCCTTTCTCGAGAAGCAGAGCGGCCCAGGCGCCGACGCCCGGCATCACCCAGGATTCCTCATTGGTGAGCTGCGAGAAGACCGATGACCACACGCCAATCCCCGACATTTGCGGCGCCAGCCCATAGAGTTTCTTCTTGAGCGCTTCGAATTTCGCTTCATCGATGTCATGCGGCGGCCGGTTGCCTTCACCGAGGCTGAGGCACATCATGTTCGGCAGATACCAGTCATACATGCCGACCTTGCCCTTGACCTTCTCGGTCGAGAGAATGGCGTAGGAGTCGACCTCTTCGCGCGTGAGCCGCTTGGTATTGTAGACGAGGCCCAGGAAGCCATAATCGACGATGATCGCGTAGAGCTTGTCGCCGACATATTGTGCCGGGAATTTCTGGAACTCCGGCCAGTAATCGTTGAGCGGGTAATCGGCCGGGTTCAGTTCGTCGATGAGGCCCGCCTGCTGCAGCTGGCTCGTATATTCGGCATCGCTGAGGATGACGTCGAACGTGCCGGGCGGCGACGACTGCAGCAGCGCCACCATCTCTTCGCCGCTGGTATATTCCTTGGCCTGCACCTTAACGCCATTGGCCTTCTCGAAATCGCCGACCACGTCCTGGGCGCCATGTCCCGGCCAGCTCAGAAGGCTCACGACCTTGTCGTCCGCGGCCCATGCCGGCTGGCCGATCGCGGCGGCGCCCGCCACGGCGGCACTGCCCGTAAGAAGGCTGCGGCGGGTGATCAGTCCCCGGCCATTGTAACTATGGATCATCGTCCTCTCCTTTGTTCCCACCCTAAGTTCCGATCTCGACTTTTCTCATTGTCGCGACGAGAGACTTTCACACTTGCTGGCTTTTAAAAATATCCATGTAGCATAGATAACTTTGATCTTTCGAAGCTATCGCTATCGGCGTGACGTATGTGAATTCTCACAATACCGTTTAAATACAACATGATATCGTACATATTATGGATCTTTTGATTATCATCGTGCTCCTTGATATGTTGAGAAATCGAGATGTAATCTTATTCAAATTGAGAAATCAGCATGTTCAACTTCGCTGAGAAGGACCTGCGCCTACTCAAGGTCTTCACCGCCGTGGTGGAGAATGGCGGCTTTACCGCCGCCCAGGCCGAAATGAACATCGGCGCCTCGACCATCAGCAATCACATGACCGAGCTCGAGCACCGCCTGGGCGCAAAACTGTGCCAGCGTGGCCGCGTCGGTTTCCAGCTCACCGACAAGGGTGCCGTGGTCTATGAAGCGGCGAAGCGCATCTTTGCCTCGATCGGCGACTTTACCGGCGAGGTGGCGAGCCTGCGCGGGCAATTGACCGGCTCGCTCAATCTGGGGCTGCTCGATTCCGCCATCACCAATCCGCTCTCGCCCGTGCATGATGCGATCTGGCGCTTCAATCAGCGCGACAATGATGCCCGCGTCACGGTCAGGGTCGAGGAACTGCATGTCATGGAGAAGCTCTTGCTCGACGGCCAGCTCAATGTCGTCGTCGGCTGCTTCCCGCGCAAGATCAGCGGATTGACCTATGAGTATGTCTATTCGGAGAAGCAGGAGCTTTATTGCGGGCGGCGCCATCCGCTCTATGAGATGGACCCGCAATCGATCAATGTGCAGGATCTGTCGCATTATCGCGTCGTCTCGCGCAGCATGTGGATGCAGACCGAATTGCCGCGGGTGATGGTCGAGACGGCATCGGCGACGGTGAACGACGTGCTCGCCAAATCCTTCCTGATCCGCACCGGGTCCTATATCGGCTTTCTCCCCAAGCATTTCGGCGATGCCTGGGTGACGACGGGTGAGCTCAAATCGGTGTTGCCGCAAGTGCTGGGCTGGAGTGCTGCTTATTATATCGCGACCCGCAAGGGCCATTCGCCCTCGCTTCTGATGGATACCTTTCTCAAGGATTTCTGGGCCGCGCTCGAAGCGGCCACGATCGAGCAGGAAGTTTGATCGTAGAACTGTTCCAATCATTAAATTTCATCCATGCGGGCGTCTGCTTCTCGACTGAAACAGATTAGCCGAGTAGCGTGCTCGGGAATTTAGATTCCATAGAAAGGAAATCCGGAAATGCTGTGTCTTCACGGCGCGCCGAAGCGCGCGCTCATTTTCGTTTCTGCCGGCTTTTCGCTCCTCGCTTTCGCGAGCCTCGCAGTCGACGCCAAAGACCCCATGACCTATGAGATGACGCTCAAAGGGCAGGCCTTCACGCCCGCGGAGCTCAAAGTGCCGGCCGGTGAGCCCTTCATCATCAAGCTCAAGAACGAGAATGACGCGCCGGCCGAATTCGAATCGAGGGAGATGAAGTTCGAGAAGGTCGTCGCCGGCCATTCGGAGATCCTCACCAGGGTCAAGGCGCTGCCGGGCGGTGAGTTCGAATTCTATGACGAGTATCACGAGGATGAAGCGCGTGGAACAGTGGTCTCCGAGTAGGGATCACAGTCATGCTCGCCGCCCTCATCATCGTATTCCGGGAAGTCGTCGAGGCGGGCATCGTCGTCGGCATCGTGCTGGCGGCGACGCGCTCGGTCGGCGGCAGCCGGCTGTGGGCGGCGGCCGGCGTCATTGCCGGCGTGCTGGGGAGCTGTCTCGTCGCGATATTCGCCGGCGCCATTGCTTCGGCCTTCGAAGGCTTTGGCCAGGAATTGTTCAACGCATCTATCCTCGCTGTCGCCGTCGTCATGCTCATCGGACACAATATATGGATGGCGCGACATGGCCGTGAGCTGGCTGAGGACATTCGCGCCACCGGCGAGGCGATCGCCCGCGGCAGCAAGTCGCTCGTGGCGCTCGCGGTGGTGGTCGGCATCGCGGTGCTGCGCGAGGGATCCGAGATCGTGCTCTTCCTCTATGGCATCGCCATCACCGATGGCGGCTCGGGCGCATCGCTGATCCTCGGCGGCATCGGCGGCCTCGTCCTCGGCGCAGGTCTTTTCGCTCTTACCTATCTGGGGCTCATCAAAGTGCCGGCGCGCCATCTCTTCAGGGTCACGAGCCTGATGATCGCTTTCCTCGCCGCGGGCATGGCTGCCCAGGCCGTTCTCTTCCTGGAGCAGGCGGGCGTGATTGATATCCTGGGCGGAACGGTCTGGGACAGCTCGGGCCTGCTGTCCGAGACGAGCATCGTCGGACGCGTGCTGCATACGCTGATCGGCTACAGCGATCAGCCCACCGCCCTCCAGCTCGTCACTTATCTCGCAACGCTTCTCGTCATCTATGCCTTGACGCGCGGTTTTTCGGCGGCGGCGAAACCTCAGGCGGTTGGCAACTAAGCCACGCCGCTTTTGCTGAATTTGAGCGGCGTCAGCCCAAGCTTTTCCGACAGCTCGCGGGCGGATTGGGTGAGGGCGGCGCGGTAGCGCTCATAATTGCGCGCCGCGTCCTCGCGTGGCGCGATCAGGCACAATGTTGCGACGCAGATCTCGCCTTCCTGATAGACGGGTGCGGCGAAGCAATGGGTGAAATTATCGGCGAGCGAGTCGAAGGAATAGAACCGTGCCGTCCGTGCCCGGGCGACATCGGCAAGGAATTTTTCAGGCGTCAGCCGCGATCCATTCGGCAGGGTGAAATCCTCGTCCGGGATGAAGGCCAGGATCTCTTCATCGCTCATATGCGAAACCAGAAGCCGTCCTGACGCCGTCCAGGTGATGGGAATGCGCTCGCCGACATCCGAGCTGATCCGGAACGGCCTCACCCCCTCGCGCATCATGGCGACGGTATATTTGTTGCCGTCCAGCATGCAGAGCTGCGAGGTCTCATGCGTCGCTTCGGCCAGATGGTCGAGGAAGGCCTTGCATTCGCGCGTCAGGTCGAACTGCGTCTGATAGGCGAGGCCGAGGAAATAGAGCTTGCGTCCCAGAAAGACGCGGCCCTCCTTGTCGGCATATTCGACAATGCCGGCCTTGATCAGGAGATTGATGAGCTCATAGGTCGTGGATTTCGGCGCCTTGATACCGATCGCGATCTCGTTGGGTCGTGCCGGACGCCGCTTCCGGCGCAGATAGTCCAGGATTTCGACGGCGCGGTCGAGCCCGCGCATCCGTCGGCCCGTATAGAAATCCGTCACTGCATCAGCCGTCATCTCAATCCTCTTTTCGGGCCTTGGTCCTATTGCTCGCGCTTGGGAAGGAAGATAGCATTTGTCTTCCGCTATACCGATAGGAGTTCCAGTATAGCGGAATCACACCCGGGAGGAAGAACATATGTCGAAGTCATCCGTGAAAGCCGTGGTCAGCGCCCTCTGCCTCGGCTTGTTCACTTGCGTCGGTTTCGTGGCGCAAGCCGATGCCGCTGCAAAATGCATCAAGGGCGATCGCAAGGCGCCCTTCACGCTGGGCTGGGCGAATATCTATTCGGTGCCGACCTGGATGAAGCAGACCGAAGGCACGATCTCGGCCGAGGTCGAGGAGCTGAAGAAGCAGGGCCTGGTCGACAAGCTCGTCATCACCGACGCGCAAGGCGACGCCAATGTGCAGATTCAGCAGATCCAGTCGATGATCGACGCCGATGTCGATGCCATCCTGCTGATCGCGGGCTCGTCCACAGCACCGGCGCGCGTCATCGCCGATGCCTGCGCCAAGGGCATCGCCGTCATCAATTTCGACAGCCTGGTCGACACCGACGAGGTGACGGCCAAGATCAATACCGATTCGAACGCCTGGGGCGACACGGCCGCGAAATGGCTGATCGAGCAACTGGGCGGCAAGGGCAAGATCCTGGTCCTCAACGGCCCGGCCGGCATCTCGGTCAGCGATGACCGCCGCAAGGGCGCCAATGCCGCGCTCGCCGCCAATCCCGGCATCGAGATCCTGGCCGAGACCAACACCGCTTACAATGTGGCGCCGGCGCAGGAAGCGGTGACAAGCCTGCTCTTCGCTCACCCTCAGATCGACGGCGTGCTGTCGCTGGGCGGTGCCTTGTCGGCGGGCGCCATCCTCGCCATGGACAAGCAAGGCCGCAGCATGGTGCCGATCACCGGCGAGAATGCCCGTCAGTTCCTGGAACTGTGGAAGGAGAAGGATCTGAAATCCTGGGCGACGATGCAGCCGAACTGGCTCGGCGCCTTTGCCGCCTATACCGCGGTCCAGGCCTTGCAGGGCAAGGACGTGGCGCCCTTCGTCAAGGTGCCGCTGCCGATCATCGACAACAGCAACATCGACAGCTACCTGGCGCGGGCCAAGGACTTCCCGGCCGACGGCTATATCTACTCGCCCTATGATCAGAAGCTCTTCGACGAGTTGCTCGCCGCGAAGTGATCGATCATAAATTCGGGCATGTCGCCTCAACCGATCATTGCGGCCCGGGGGGTCTCCAAGTCGTTCTTCGGCAATCCTGTGCTGCAGGACGTATCGATCGCCTTGGAGCCGGGTCGCATTCATGCCCTCCTGGGTGAGAACGGCGCCGGCAAGTCGACCTTGATCAACCTCCTGTCGGGAGCGCTCGCTCCCGACGGAGGAACCATCGAGATCGACAGTAAGGCGCATCACCGCCTGACGCCGCCCGAGGCCCGCCGCGCCGGCATCGCCGTGGTCCAGCAGGAGCTTTCGCTCACCAGCGACCTGTCGATCGCCGAGAATATCGGCCTTGGCGCCTTTCCGCGCCGCTTCGGCCTGATCGACTACCGGGCGCTGGCCAGGCGCGCGGCCCAGGTCTGCGCGCTGGTCGGGCTCGAGGAAAATCTGGCGACGCCGGTCGGCGACCTGCCGCTCGGCCGCCGCCAGATGGTCGAGATCGCCAAGGCGCTGTTCCGCCAGCCGCGTGTGCTCGTCCTCGACGAGCCGACCTCGTCGCTCTCTGCCCATGAAGCGCAGGTCTTGCGATTGCTGCTGGAGAGGCTGCGCGATGAGGGCACCGCCATTCTCTATATATCCCATCGTCTCAATGAGGTGATGCGCCTCTGCGAGCATGTGACGGTGCTGAAAGACGGCCAGGTGACCGCCGACCGTTCGCTCAAAGGTGTCGATGCGGCGGGCCTGGTGCGATTGATGGTCGGGCGTGATCCGGGCGATCTCTTTCCGCAGTGGACGCCCAATGCGAACCGCGAGACCATCGTCTCCGTCTCGGGCTTTTCTTGCGGGTTGCTGCACGACATCGATCTCGAGATCCGCCGCGGCGAGGTTTTGGGCATTGGCGGGCTCGTTGGCCAGGGGCAAGAGGATCTGCTTCTCGGCCTCTATGGCGCCTTGCCCGCCTCGGCGCGCAGCGCAAGCTTCAACGGCTCGTCGTCCATGCCGTCATCCGTGCCGAAGGCGAATGCCCTGGGCCTTGCCTATGTGCCGGCCGATCGCAAGCGCGAGGGGCTTCACCTCATTCACAGCATCGCCTGGAACATGATGTTGCCGGGCTTCGGCCGCACCCGCGCTTTGAGCGGGCGTGACCGCGCAAGTGAACGCAAGCTCGCCGAAGCGCTGGCCGACCGTCTCAGCATCAAGGGCGATCTCACCCGGCAGGTCCAGGCGCTGTCGGGCGGCAACCAGCAGAAGGTGGCGCTCGCCAAATGGATGCCGAGCGATCCGCCGATCCTGCTGCTCAATGATCCGACCCGCGGCGTCGATGTCGAAACCAAGCGCGAGATCTATGTCCTGCTGCGCCGCTTCGCCGAAGCGGGCAAGGCCATCGTGCTGTCGAGCTCCGACACGCCGGAGCTCGTGCACCTGTGCGACCGGGTCGCGGTGATGCGCGAAGGCGGCATCGCCGCCATGATCGAGCACAAGGCGTTGAGCGAGGAGGCGATCGTCGCCGCCGCGATGGGCGCCGAGACGGCGAGGGCTGCCGCATGACCGACACGGTACTCTACTGGCCGGCGCAGCGCCGGCGCAATCGCGGCCTCTACGGCCTCTACGCCGTCGTTCTCGCCTTCCTGGCGCTCTATGCCTATTTGTTCCCCGGCTTCTTGACCATCACCGGCATTTCCAAATTCGCCCAGAGCTGGCTGCCCTTGGCGCTCGTCTCGATGGCGCAGGCGATCCTCATGCTGACCGGCGGCATCAGCCTCGCCATCGGCGCGACCGTGAGCCTTGGTGCTGTGGTCGCGGCGACCACCATGACCGGGCCTTTGGGCGTTCCCGGCGGCATCGCCGCTGTCGCTGTCGCAGGGCTTGCCATTGGCGCCTTCTGCGGCGTGATCGCCATCCGCTTGCGCCTGCCGGCCATCATCGTGACGCTTGCCGCTTCCTTCATCATCGCAGGCAGCGCACTCCTCATCCTGCCGCGGCCGGGCGGCGCCATACCGGGCTGGTTCTCCGATCTCCTGGCCGGCAACACGCCGGCGGCCCTCATCCTGCTGGTGCTGACGGCGCTGTTGTGGAAGCTCTATCTCGCGACACCCTTGGGCCTCAGCCTCTATGCGGCGGGCGAGAATCCGGTCGGTGCCTATCGCGCCGGCGTGCCGGTCGATGCGGCGCGCATCATGGCCTATGCGCTGAGCGGGCTTCTGTCGACGCTCGCCGGTCTCTTCATTGCCGCGCAGACGGGCTCCGGCGATCCGGTGATCGGCCAGGCCTTCACGCTCAATTCGATCGCCGCCGCGGTGCTGGGCGGCGTCGGCTTCCTCGGCGGCCGCGGCACCATGCGCGGCGCCATTGCCGGCAGCCTTTTGCTGAGCGTGATGATCAATGTCATGTTCTTCTTGGGCTTCTCGCCCGTGGCGCAATATGTCGCGCAAGGCCTCATCATCATCGGCGCGGTGGCGCTGCCCGAGATCTCGCGCTGGCGGAGGGCGATATGAAGGACGTGAAGAGCACGCGCTTTCCCGCCTGGCGTCCGGCAGCGCTGCTGCGCAACCGGGCTTTCCTCACCTTTCTGATCGTGGCGCTGGTCTGGATCGTCGCTGGGATCGCCAAGCCCGGCTTCGGTTCCTACGGGCATTTGCGCTATTTGCTCGAGCTCGCGGCGGTGATCGGCCTTGTCGCCATCGGCCAGACCTATGTCGTCATTGCCGGCGGCATCGATCTCTCGGTCGGCGCGATCGTGACGGTCAGCGCCGTCGGTGTGCCCTTGGTGGCGCTGTCGGGCGACGGCAGCGGCGCTCTCGCAGTCTTGTTCATTCTCGCCGCGGCGACGGGGATCGGCCTGCTCAACGGCCTCGGCGTCGCCTATCTGCGCATTCACCCGATGATCATGACGCTCGCCATGGCGACCTTCCTGCAAGGCGTGCTCATTCTCATCGCCGGCGGCACCGCCATCTCGGCGCAGAATCCGCTGCTCGCATGGCTCGGCAATGCACGGGTGATCGGCATTCCGGCGGGCGTCATCCTGTGGGCGCTTGCTTCCGCCATTGCGCTCTTTGTCCTTCATGCGACGCCTTTCGGCGCGCGGCTCTTTGCGCTGGGCGCCAATCCGGTGGCGAGTGCGCTGTCGGGCGTCAATGTCAGGACCTCGACCATGGCGGTCTATGCGGTGAGCGGGCTCACCGCCGGGCTCGCCGGCGTCCTGGTGCTCGGCATGAACGGGCAGGGCTATGTCGGGATCGGCGATCCTTATCTTCTCGCCTCGATCGCCGCCGTCGTCCTCGGCGGCACGTCGATCCTGGGCGGCTCGGGGACCTATGCCGGCACCATTCCGGGCGCCATCCTTCTCGTCACCATCACCGCCCTCATCACCGTCGTCAATGCATCGGCCGGCTGGCGCAGCATCCTCTTCGGCACTTTGATATTGCTGCTGCTTCTCTTGTCCGGCCGGGACTCGCAGCGCCGTTAAGCGCTGTCGATATTTTCCTTCGGCAGCAGATAGCGCACGGCGAGGACGCAGAGGAGCGTGGTGAACGCCAGGACGAGGGCCACCAGCGCGTTGATGTCGGGCGTGAAGCCGAGCCGCATCATCGCCCAGAGCCGGATCGGCAACGTATTGTCGGTCCCCGTCACCAGGATGGTGATCATCGTCTCATCGAAAGAGAGCGCGAAGCAGAGGATGGCGGCGCCGATCAGGGCGCTCTTGAGATTGGGCAGCACGACATAAAAGAAGGTCTGCCAACTCGTGGCGCCGAGATCGTAGGATGCTTCGATTAGGGTCACGCTCAGCGATTGCAGGCGCACGACGATTGTCCGATAGGCGAGCGCCAGGACGAAGATCGTATGGCCGATGATCACGGTGAGGAGCGAGCGCGATATGTCGGCCTCGCGGAAGAAGATCAGAAGCGCCAGACCGATCATGATCGGCGGCATCAGGAAGGGAAGGAAGATCACGAACTGCATGACGTCGCGGCCGAGCGATGTGCCATTGCGGTAATGGACGGCGAACAGGATGCCGAGGATCACCGCCAGGAAGGTGGCCGAGAAGCCGACCAGCAACGTGTTGAGGAATGCCGTGATGATCCCTTCATTATGCATGAGGGCGGCATAGGCCGAGAGCGATGGTGCATTCCAGGCGACATCGCCATGCGCCACATCGAAGAAGGACGATGCGATGGGGACGAAGAGCGGCCCATAGAGGAGCGTGAAGACCAGCACCGTCACCAGCGAGAGGCCGAGCGAGGCGAGGCGCGAGAGCTGCATCATGACTGGCGCTCGAAGCGCCGGCCGAAGGCGATCACCGTGGTCATCACGATGGCGAGGATGACGGTGAGCGCAGCACCGAAGGGCCAGTTGAAGGCGGCGCCGAACTGGCTGTAGATGATACGGCCGAAAGTGAAGCCGTTGGGGCCGCCGACCATTTGCGGCGTGAGGAAATCGCCGATCGCCAGCACGAAGACGAAGCTTGCCGCCGCCATGACGCCGGGCAGGCTCAAGGGCAGGATGACGCGCCAGAAGGTCTGCCAGTTGGAGGCTCCCAGATCGACCGACGCCTCGATGAGGTTCCGCGGGATGCGCTCGAGCGAGAGGAAAATGGGCAGGATGGCAAAGGGGATCAGAAGCACGGTCAGAGTCAGCAATACCGCCTTCAAGTTGAATACGAAGAAAGTCAGCGGCTGATCGATCAAGCCCGTCGAAACGAGGAACCGGTTGAGGAAGCCGTTGCCGCCGAGGATGCTGCGGATCGCATAGATCTTGATGATGTAGCTCATCAACAGCGGCACCAGCACCAGCATGAGCAGCACATATTTGCGCCGGCCCGACAAGGTGACGAGCCGGAAAGCGACGGGATAGCCGATCACCACCGCGAGGAGGGCGACCGCAAAACACAGGAGGCAGGTCTGCCACAGCACCGGCATGAAGATGTTGTCAGTGAAGAAGCGGACGTAATTTCTGATTGTCGGCTCATGATGCAGCACGCCGCCCTCGACCCAAAAGAAGCTGTAGGTGAGGAAGCTCAAGAGCGGCACGACGATGAATATGAAGGGCAGGCCATAGGCGAGCGCCGTAATGAAGAGACGCCAGCCCTTCGCCTGCCGATCTCCGACGAACAACATGCGCTACAACCATCCCTAAGCGTGCGGTCCGGCTTAGTTCGCCGGACTGCCCGCGATCATCATATCAGGGCTGCGCCTTGACTTCGTTCCAGAGGTCGGAGCGTTTGGTCGGATCCTCGACGAATTCGAGCCACACCAGCTTGTCGTCGGGGTTGGCGCTGCCGGTCTCGGCGACGGTGTTGCCGAAGCCGGTGCGCTGCGACAGCTGCTCGCCGATCTTTTTCTGCAGCAGGAAATTGACCCAGCTTTCCGCCAGATCCTTGTCCTGGACGCCGCTGGTCATGGCCCAGGTGTCGAGCCAGGCGAGAGCGCCTTCCTTCGGATTGACATAGCCGATATCGGCGCCGGCATCCTTCATCGCCTTGACCTGCTGCTGACCGTAATTGGCCCAGATGAGCGCCACGTCATTGCTCTTGTAGAGCTGCAGCGCCTCGTCGGGCGTCGTGTAGAAGCTCAGCACATTGCGTTTGAGCTCGGCGAGCTTGCCCTTGATCTGATCCATCTGCTCCGCCGAAAGGTGGAACGGATCGGCGATGCCGAGCGTCAGAGCGGTGAAGGAGAAATTGTGCTCGCCATTGTCATAGGCGAGGATCTTGCCCTGATATTTCGGATCCCACAGGACCGTGAAGGAATCAGGCGGCGGGCTGACCTTGGCCTTGTCATAGATGAGGCCGATCGAGTCGAAGCAGAACGGGATGGCGTGCACCTTGCCGTCGCGCATGATGCCCTTGATCTTCGACAGATCCTGGAAGCGCGGCAGAACGTTCTTCTGGTTCGGCACCTTGTCGAGATCGTGCGGCGTGGTGAGGCCGCCATCGATATAGCGCTGGAGCTGCGCCGTATTGACGGCGAAGACGTCGAAATCCTTGCCTTCGCTGCCCTTGATCTTGGCCCAGATCTCGTCATCCGTGCCGATGAAGACGACCTTGGCGACGGCGCCCGTCTGGTCCTGGAATTCCTTGACCCAGTCGTCATCGGCATAGCCTTGCCAGGCCATCACCCTGAGCTCGCTTGCGGCCCGCGCCCATGTCGTGCGCAGAAGTGCCGGCGCGGCCACGCCCATCGCCAGCACCGCGCGGCGGTTCACTTTGATTGTCATCGTGCAGTCCTCCCTGATTCTTTTGCGACGCGAAGAGCGTCGTTGACGGCCCATGATCGTCACTATAAAGATATAGTATGAATAGTATGAAGAAAGCAATCTCAAGCCGTAAACCACGGATCCCACTTGCGAATCTTATTCGACGGCATCCGGCGCGCCCGCCTGCTGCGATGTCCGGCAGCTTGCACGGCATGGTCCTCAACCAGATCGGACAGCGCATCCTCCGGGGCGATCTCACGCCCGGCGATGCCTTGCCGAATGCCGACGACTGGAGCGCAGCCGAAGGGGTGAGCCGCACGGTGCTGCGCGAGGCGCTCAAGGTTCTCGCCGGCAAGGGTCTCGTCGAATCGCGGCCCAAGACCGGAACGCGGGTGCGTCCGCGCTCCCACTGGAATTTCCTCGACCCCGATGTACTGGCCTGGCGCTATGCCACGGCCGCCGGCGGCGATGAGGCGCGCGCGCTCTTCGAGCTTCGCCGCGGCATCGAGCCTATGGCGGCGGCGCTCGCCGCCGAGCGCGCCACGCCCGAACAGGTGAAGGAGCTCGAGTCCGCGCTCGCCGAGATGGAGGAAACGGCCGACGATGCCGAACGCTTCGCCGAGCCCGACCTCGTCTTCCATCAGTCCATCCTGCGCATGACCGGCAATGAGCTCATCGGCTCGCTCGCCGCGGTGATCGAGACGGCGCTGGTGATGAGCTTCCGCTTGTCCAACGACAATCCGCGCGGCCAGCGCCATTCCTTGCCGCTGCATCGCGACGTCGTCCGCAAGATCGCGGCGAAGGACGCCGAAGGCGCCAGGCAATCCTTGCTGACGCTGCTCGATCAGGCGGAGGAAGATGTCCGGCGCAGCCTGGATGCGCGGCGCGGCCGCCAGAGTGATGGTGAATAGGATGAGTGAGCAGCGGAAGTTGCGTTCGGCCGCCTGGTTCGGCGGCAACGGCAAGAACGCGTTCATGCACCGGAGCTGGATGAAGAACCAGGGACTGCCCGATGACCTGTTCGACGGCCGTCCCGTCATCGGCATCTGCAACACCTGGTCGGAGCTGACGCCTTGCAATGCGCATTTGCGCGGTCTTGCCGAGCGTGTGAAGCGCGGCGTCTATGAGGCGGGCGGGCTGCCGGTCGAATTCCCGGTCATGTCGCTCGGCGAATCCAATCTGCGGCCGACGGCGATGCTGTTCCGCAATCTCGCCAGCATGGATGTCGAGGAATCGATCCGCGGCAATCCGATCGACGGCGTCATCTTGCTGGTGGGGTGCGACAAGACCACGCCGGCTTTGCTGATGGGCGCTGCGAGCTGCAACCTTCCCACCATCGCGGTGTCGGGCGGACCGATGCTCAACGGAAATTTTCGCGGGCAACCCATCGGCTCGGGCACTCATGTGTGGAAGTTCTATGAGGATGTGAAGGCCGGCCGCATGCCGCTCGAGGATTTCCTCGCCGCCGAGCAGGGCCAGAGCCGCTCGGCCGGAAGCTGCATGACCATGGGCACGGCCTCCACCATGGCGAGCCTCGTCGAGGCTCTGGGCATAGGTCTGCCCGACAATGCCTCCATCCCCGCCGTCGATGCGCGTCGTGGCGTCCTCGCTCATCTCGCCGGCCGGCGCATCGTCGAGCTCGTCAAGGATGACGTGACGATGTCGCGCATCCTCACACGCGCCGCTTTCGAGAACGCGATCCGCGTCAATGGTGCGATCGGGGGATCGACCAATGCGGTGCTGCATCTCATTGCCGTTGCGCGGCGCATCGGCGTCGACCTCGATCTCGATGATTGGGACCGGCTCGGCCGCGATGTGCCGACCATCGTCGATCTGCTGCCGTCGGGGCGCTATCTGATGGAGGATTTCTATTATGCCGGCGGCTTGCGCGCGGTGATGCGGACGCTGGCCGAGGCCGGGCTTCTGCATAAGGAGGCCGAGACCGTCGCCGGTCAGTCGATCGGCGACATCGTCAAGGATGCGCCCAACTACAATAGCGAGGTGATCCGGCCCCTCGACCGCCCGCTCACCCTCCAGGGCGGCATCGCGGTGCTGCGCGGCAATCTGGCGCCCGATGGCGCCGTCATCAAGCCGTCGGCCGCGACGCCGAAGCTGATGCAGCACAAAGGCCGCGCCGTCGTCTTCGAGAATATCGAGCATTACCACGCCCGCATCGACGATCCCCAACTTGCCATCGATGCGAGCTCGGTCATGGTGCTCAAGAATTGCGGTCCGCGCGGCTATCCCGGCATGGCCGAGGTCGGCAACATGCCGCTCCCGGCCAAGCTTTTGAAGCAGGGCGTTGCCGACATGGTGCGCATATCCGATGCGCGCATGAGCGGAACCGCTTATGGCACCGTCGTGCTCCACACCGCGCCCGAGGCCGCGAGCGGCGGCACGCTGGCCTTGGTGCAGGACGGCGATCTGATCGAGCTCGACGTCGAAGGCCGCCGCCTCGAGCTCCATGTCGGCGCGGAGGAACTGGCGGCGCGCCGCAAGGCGTGGGTTGCACCCAGCCTGTCCTTGGGCGGCTATCAGAGCCTCTATGTCGAGCGCGTTCTCCAGGCCGATCAGGGCTGCGATTTCGATTTCCTCGTCGGCCGGCGCGATGCCGGCGTCCCCCGCCACTCCCACTGAGGTCCATCGATGCAGGGCGATATCGACAACGGCGCAGCCTATCCGAGCCTCGCGGGCCGCAGCGTCTTCATCACCGGCGGCGGCAGCGGCATCGGCGAAAGCCTGGTCGAGCATTTCTGCGCGCAAAAGAGCCGCGTCGCCTTCATCGATCTGGCGGAAGAGCCTTCGCGGCGGCTGGTTTCGCGCATCGCGGCGAAGGGCGATCCGGCGCCCTTCTTCATCCCGGGCGACCTGCGCGACATCGCGATCTTGCGCACGGCGATCGCCGAAGCCGCCAAGCGGAACGGTCCAATCGCCGCGCTTTGCAACAATGCGGGCAATGACGACCGGCATCGCAGCGAAGACGTCACCGTCGACTATTGGGACGACCGCATGGCGGTCAATGTCCGCCATCAGTTCTTCGCCGCCCAGGCGGTGCGCCCGCAGATGAAAGAGGCCGGCGGCGGCTCGATCATCAATTTCGGCTCCATCACCTGGCTGGTCGGCGATGGCGACTGTCCCGCCTATGTCACCTCCAAGGCCGCCATCACCGGCATGACGCGGGCCCTGGCGCGCGAATTCGGCCGCGATCGCATCCGGGTGAACTGCATGCTGCCGGGCTGGATCATGACCGAGCGCCAGATGCGCCTGTGGCTGACGCCGGAAGGCGAGCGCCAGATCGCCGAGCGCCAATGCCTGCCGGACCGGCTCTTTCCGCCCGACATCGCCCGCATGGCCTTGTTCCTCGCCGCCGACGACAGCCGGATGTGCTCCTCGCAGCAGTTCATCGTCGATGGCGGATGGGTATAGGGAGTTTGCGGAATGCGTCTCGTGCAATTTCAGGAATCGTCGGGTAAGCGACGCGTCGGCGCCATCGCGAACGGCAAGGCAAATCTCCTGGGCGGCGTCGAGCGTGTCTATGATCTCGCTCTGGCCGCCATTGCGAGCGGGTCGAGCCTTGCCGTCGAAGCGGAAAGGCATATCGACGGCACGCTCTTCGACTATGACAGGGTGTCGGCAGACGGATCGCTCCTGCCGCCCGTCGATCATGCTGAGCCGGCGCGCTTCTGGATCACCGGCACCGGCCTCACCCATCTCGGCAGCGCCGATGCGCGCGACAAGATGCATGAGCTCGCCCATGGAGCGGATGCGGACCTGACCGATTCCATGAAGATATTTCGCATGGGCCTTACAGGCGGGAAGCCCGCGGAGGGCGAGATCGGCGTCCAGCCGGAATGGTTCTTCAAGGGACTGGGGACCTGCCTGGTGCCACCGGGCAGCGCCCTGCCGCTTCCATCCTTCGCGCTCGCCGGCGGCGAGGAGGCCGAGATCGTTGGGCTCTATATCGTCAGCCCCGACGGCACGCCCTGGCGGCTCGGCTACGCCCTCGGCAACGAATTCTCCGATCAGGTCACCGAAGCCATCAACTATCTCTATCTCGCCCATTCCAAGCTCCGGGCCTGCTCGATCGGTCCCGAGCTCCTCTTGGGCGACTTGCCGGACGATGTCAGGGGAACGGTGCGCGTCCTGCGTGCCGGCAAGCCCGTCTGGGAGGGTGAATTCCTGAGCGGCGAAAGCAACATGTCGCATTCGGTCCGCAATCTCGAGCACTATCATTTCCGCTATGACATGTTCCGGCGGCCGGGTGATTTGCATGCCTATTTCTTCGGTGCGCCGTGTTTGAGTTGCGCCCATGACGTCAAAACACGGTCGGGCGATGAGTTCGAAATCGATGTGCCGGCATTCGGACGTCCGCTGCGCAATGCGATGACGGCACAGGCCGAGCAGAGTTTCGCGATCAGGGCGCTTTAGAACTTGGTCTTGATCGGCGCTCTTGCTGTGCTAGGCAGGTCCGATGAACGATCAAGCACCAAAGACCGCACAAACCGGCATCGATGATGACGAGGTGGCAAAGCTCCTGTCGCGCCTCGTCGCGGTGCCGAGCGTCAACATCGCCTTCCGCCAGGCGGGCGATCCGGATGAGTGGTTCAACGAGGCGCGGCTCGGCGCCGTCGTCGCCGACTGGCTCAGCGAGCACGGCATCGCGGTCGAAGTCGATCTGGTGGCGCCCGAGCGGCCGAATGTGATCGCCCATGTCAAGGGGACCGCGGGCGGTCCGACAATGATCTGGGAAGGCCATCTCGACACGGTACAGGTGACGGGGATGAGCGATCCTTTTACGCCGCGCCTTGCCGATGGCCGCCTCTATGGCCGCGGCGCCGTCGACGACAAGGCCTGCCTTGCCGCTTTCATGCTCGCCATGCGCGACCTGGCGCAAGACCCGCCACCTGGCGATGTGACCTTCCTCGCCGCTTCCGATGAGGAATTCAGTTTCACCGGCATCACCCATCATGTCGAGCGTGACGCCAGCTATGACATGGGCGTCGCCGGCGAGCCGACCGAATTGCGCGTGGTGCGTGCCTGCAAGGGCTGCGTGCGCTGGTTCGTTGAGGTGCAGGGCCGTGCCGCCCATACGGCGAAGCCGCATGAAGGAGTCGATGCCGTGGTCGCGGCGCGCAAGCTTCTCGATCTCTTCGAGGCGGAGATGCGCAAGCGGACCGAGATCCATCCTCTGCTCGGGCCGGCGACCTTGACCTGCACCGCCTTCGAGGCGGGCGAGGGGCCCAATACCGTTCCGTCACGCGCGCGCCTGCGTTTCGACTACCGCTATCTGCCGAACGAGGAGGGCGATGCCGTATGGCGCCGCTTCGCCAAGATCGCAACCGAGCTTGCCGGCGCATCGCCCGGCATCCGCATCGTCACCGAAGCGCCCTTCATCGATTCAGCCGCGATGGATGTGGCGGAAGGCGAAGCGGTGGTCGGCCTGTTCTCGGAAATCTGCCGCCAGCACGACATCGATCCGACCCCTGAAGGTGTTCCCTATGGCTCGGATTCGACCAAGATGGTGGCGTCCGGCATCCCGACCATCGTCTTCGGACCAGGCAGCATCGCCCAGGCGCATGTGCTCGACGAGCATGTCGAGATCGCGCAAGTGACCAAGGCGGCGCGCATGCTGGTGGACGCTGCACGCCAGGCCAAAGCCCGCTGATCCGCCGCGACGCGGCCCAATCCTCATCTTCCGCATTATCGGTCCCATAGATGTCGCCATGGGAATAATGAATTTGCGCGTCAAACGAAAGGAAACGAAAAACAAGCGAACAAAAAGCAAAAGAGGACGTAATGGGAGATGTCGAGGCGAAAGGGCAATCGCAAAACTGGGTGGCGGCCACGCCTGTCGACGGCCTCGAACCCAATGACGCGATGCGCATCCAGCATGACGGCACTTGCATCGCCATCTACAATCTCGACGGCCGCTTCTACGCCACTGCGGGCGTATGCACCCATGCGCATGCCTTCCTTTCGGAAGGCTATATCGACGGCCAGACCATCGAATGCCCGCTGCATCAGGGCCTTTTCCACATACCGACCGGAACGCCGTTGTCGCCGCCCGTCACCGAGCCCTTGAAGATCTATGAGACGAAGATCGAGCAGGGGATCGTCTATGTCCGCGTGAGCGGAGAATGAAGTGAATCAACGACTGCTCCCGAGAGAAAGATCTCCGGGAGAAACCAACAATCATCCATGGGAGGATTAGATGCCAGCCTTATCTCGTCGCCAGCTTTTCCAGGGTGCAGCCGGTCTTGCCTTTGCCGCTGCCCTGCCTGATCTCCTCGCCACGCCGGCGCAAGCCGAAACCGCGTCCGTCCACGACCTGCTCAATCAGCTGATCAAGAAATATTCCGATGCCGCCAAGGCCTCGATGAGCAATGAGGAAATCAAGGCGCTGTTCGAGAAGGACGGCTTCCGCGATTATCTCGATGTCTATCCGGTCGGCGACCTCGCCGGCGGCTTCGTCTGGAAGCCCGGCATGGGCGCAACCTTCACCGGGCCCTACAGCAAGCTTCAGATCAAGGCGCCCTTCACCGACTATCTGCCGATGGCGGAAGGGCCGGTGCTCGACAAGAGCAAGACCTATCGCATCGGCTTCGTGTTCCACGGCTTCAACCATCCCTGGCTCATCAGCCTGGCCGACACCGCGGCCTGGGAGGCGGCGCGCCATCCCAATATCCAGCTCGAGGTCATCGATGCAGAATTCGATGACAACAAGATGGGCCAGGTGATCGATACCTGGATCGCCAAGCAGTTCGACGGCATCGTGCTGTGGCCGTCGCGCGAAGCGCCCATGGGGCCGCCGGTCGATCGCGCCATTGCCGCCGGCATCCCGGTGGTGAGCCTCGACCGCCGCACGTCCTCGGAAGTGATCAGCTCGGAAGTGCTCGGCAATTTCTACGCCAACGGCCTGCAGCAGGGCCTCTATCTCCAGCATGCGGCGGGGGGCTCGGGCAGCATGATCTGCAACCGCAAGGACCTCGGCAGCACGGCGGATTCGATCCGCACCGGGTCCTATCTCGAGGTGATCGGCAACAGCCCCGGCTACAAGATGCTGGCCAATTACCACACCAACAGCCAGCGCACGCTCGCCTTCAAGTCGACGGCCGACGCGCTCCAGGCCTTCAAGGACATCTCGATCATCTTCAACACCGGCGGCGAGGAGGCCATGGGGGCGCTCGATGCGGTGCGCGAAGCAGGCCGCCTCAACAGCGCGCCCGGCGGCAAGAAGATCATCATCCTCGCCAATGACGACGCGCGCGAGGTTCTGAAGGAGATCCGCGCCGGCAATATGGACATGGTGGCGCCCTATACGCCGCTCCTCGGCGATATCGGCATCAGGGCCGTCATCATGCATATCGGCCACAAGGCCGGGCTCGCGGATGCGCCGCCGAAGCTCATCCTGACGCCCAATCTTCCCATGATCACCAAAGAGAAGATGACCATCGAAGGCATAGAGACGCTGACCCCTGATGAGTGGCCCTATGCCTATGGCCCCGAAGCCGCCAGCTGAACAGCGGGCAGGGCGGCCATGACGCCTGAGCTTCGGGCATGAGTGTCATCGACAACAATAGTGCGGTTCACTCCGCGGCTGCGATCCTGCGCCCCGCCTGGCGCCTGTCGCAGGTCGCGGAGGTGAGCCGCATCGGGGTTCTCCTCGTCCTCGTCGTGATCGCCGCGATCGTGGCGCCGTCTTTCCTCAGCCTCGCCAATCTGCAGGTGATCCTGATGGCGGTCGCGGCGATCGGCATCATGGCCTTCGGCATGACGCTGGTGGTGATCGCCGGCGAAATCGATCTGTCGATCGCCGGCGTCGCCATCCTGGCCTGCGTGATGGGCGGCATATTGATTCCGACCGGATCGCCCTTCCTCATCATCGCGGCGACGCTCGCGACCGGGCTCGTCGCTGGCCTGATCAATGGCTTCCTGGTCACGGCCTTCCGCATTCCCTCGCTCATCGCCACACTCGGCATGCTGGGCATCGCCCGGGCGCTCGCCAATATCGCTTCCGGCGGCCAGGCTCTCTATCCGGACAGCATCGCGACCTACCTCTGGCTCGGCCGCGGCACCTGGCTCGGCATGCCGATCCCTGTGCTCATTCTGCTGGTCCTCGCCGGCCTCGCCATCTGCCTCACCCGCTTCTCCGTCTTCGGCCGCGCGCTCTACGCGACCGGCGGCAATGCACGGGCGGCGCGGCTCTCGGGCATCAATGTGACGGCCGTGCGGATCACCGTCTTCATGCTGTGCGGCTTCTGCGCGGCCCTTGCCGGCATGCTCGACAGCGCGCGCCTCTCTTATATCAATCCGGCGGGCTTCGAGGGCATCGAGCTCAGCGTCCTGGCGGTGACGGTGCTGGGCGGCGCGGCGCTCTCGGGCGGCAAGGGCACGATCACCGGGACGCTGATCGCGGCGCTCATCATCGGCGTCGTCAACAATCTTCTCAACCAGCTCGGCGTCTCCATCTATCTGCAGCAAGTGGTGACGGCCGTGGTGATCCTCATCGTCGTGCTGCCGGACGCCTTGCAAAGGGGAAGCGGAAAATGAGCCAGGCCCAGCTCAGCGTTTCGCCAGGCCTCCTGTCGCTCACGGCACCGCTCAGGCGCGAGCCGCTCCTCTGGCTTATCGCGGCGATCCTGCTCACCGGCGCTTTCACCTCGGAATATTACCTCACCGGTCAGAATATCGAGAACCTGCTGCGCAGCGTCTCGGTCTTCGGCCTCTTGGCGCTCGGCATGACGGTCGTCATGCTGACCGGGCGCATCGACCTTTCGGTCGCGGCGACCATGATCTTCTCGATCGTCGTCGCGGTGAAACTCATGGTCTTCATGGGCGACGCCTTGGGATTGCGCTGGCTGGTCAAAGGCAACACCTATGCCGGGCCTGCCTGGCCGTTCCTGCTGATCGCCATCGCGACGGGCGGCCTCGTCGGTGCCGTCAACGGCATCGGCATCGCCTATTTCAGGGTCGCACCCTTCATCATGACGCTGGTCTCGCTGACCGCCTTGCGCGGCTTCAACTATGTCCTGACCGACGGCCATCCCTATTATCTGCGCTCCGCCGTCTTCAGCTTCATCGGCGACAAGGTGGTGCTCGGCATTCCCCTGAGCACGCTCGTCTCCCTCGTCGTTCTCGTCGCTCTGATCCTGTTCGTGAACGGCACGGTGTCGGGCGGCCGCTTCTATGCGCTGGGCGGCAGCGAGCGGGCGGCGCGCTATGCCGGCATCAGGACCGAGCGCTATGTGGTGCTGGCCTATATGTTGAGCGGCCTCTGCGCCGCGGTCGCCGGCATCTTGTTCACGGCCCGGCTCAAATCGGTCGATGCGCCCTTGGCCTCGGGCTATGAGCTGACCGCGATCGCCATTGCCGTCATCGGCGGCACGGCCCTTTCGGGCGGCGTCGGATCGCCCTGGCGGACATTGCTCGGAAGCCTCGTCTTCGCTTCCGGCCTCAATCTGCTGGCGATCTGGGGCATCGGAACATGGTATCAGAACCTCATCATCGGCACGGTGCTCATTGTCGCGGTGGCGCTTTCGGGCCTGGGCCGGAAAACAACAGACTGACTAGGGAGCTTCAACTTGCGCGGTCATCTCACGCTCGGCATCGATATCGGCACCACCAATGTCAAGGCCGCCATCCTCGACACGGCGACCGGCAAGGTCGTCGCCTTCGGCTCGAAAGAACACCCGCTCTTTCATCCCTTTCCCGGCTGGGCCGAGCAGGAGGCGAGCAACTATTGGGGCGCCGTCGTCGCGGCGATCCGTCAATGCCTCGATCAGGGCCGCTTCGCCGATGATGTCGCCGCCGTCGCTCTGTCGGGCCTCGTCGGCGTGACCTTGCCGGTGAATGACCAGGGCCGGCCGCTTCGCCCGGCGATGATCTGGATGGATGCGCGCTCCGAGCCCGAATGCGAGGACATCCGCACACGGGTCGGCGAGAAGACGATCAATCACAACAACGGCAACCGCGTCGCGCCCTGGTTCATCGATCCGAAGGCGCTGTGGATCAAGCGCCACGAGCCGCATATCTTCCAGGCCACCCACAAGTTCCTGTCGCCGTCGGGCTACTGCACCTTCCGCATGTGCGGCAACTTCACCATGAACACCGGCGATGCCGGCCTTGCCTATCCTTACGAATATCAGAAGGAGAAATGGAACGAGGCGATCGCCAATGCCATCGGCATCCCGCTCGAGAAGTTTCCGCGGCTCTATCGCTCGCATGAGCTCGTCGGCGAGGTGACGCGCCAGGCGGCCGAGGAGACGGGCCTGCGCGCCGGGACGCTGGTGGCGGCGGGCGGCACCGATATCAGCTCCGCCGCTCTGGGCGTCGGCGTCACCAAGGCGGGCGAAGCCTATTATTCGATGGGCACCGGTTCCAATCTCGGCATCATGATTCCGACCGAGCAACGGGTCGAGGAATACCGCATCCTCAAATGGCCGCATGTCCTCCCAGGTCTCACCATGTTCGACGGGCCCATGGCCTTCACCGGCGCCTCGCTCAAATGGTTCCGCGACCAGTTCGGCGATGGCGAATGGCGGCTCGCCGAACGCATGGGCCAGAATGTCTTCGATCTGTTCACCGCCCAGGCGATGCAGGTCCCGCCCTGCTCGGACGGACTGCTCTATCTGCCCTATCTCGGCAACACGCTCTCGCCCAACTGGCACAGCAACGCGACCGGCGCCTTCTTCGGCATCAGGCCCACCACCACGCGGGCGCATTTCATCCGCGCGCTCATCGAGGGCGTCGCCTTCGATCTCTATTCCAATGTGCGCATCGCGCGCGAGGCGGGCGTCGCGGTCGACGGCCTCATCCTCAATGGCGGACCCACCAAGAGCCGGTTCTGGAACCAGATCACCGCCAATGTCGTGAATGTGCCACTCAAGGTTCCCGATATCGGCGAGGCGGCGCCGATCGGCGATGCCATTCTCGCCGCGACCGCGGCCGGCATCTATTCATCGCCGGTCGAGCCGCTCGACCGCATCGTCAGGATCAAGGAGACGATCGATCCCGATCCCCAGCTGCATGAGCGCCACAAGGCCTTCTTCGACATCTGGTCGTCGCTCTACCAGCATGTGAAGGGCGACATGGACGCGCATCGCGCCCTTGTCGACCGCTATCATGCCGGCTGACGCGCCGCTTCTGGAAGTCCATGCGATCAGGAAGTCCTTTCCTGGTGTGGTGGCGCTCGCCGATGTGAGCTTCGACGTCCTCCCCGGCGAAGTTCACGCTCTGGTGGGCGAGAATGGCGCCGGCAAGTCGACCTTGCTGGCGATCATGAACGGCCTTCAGGCGCCGGATTCGGGCGAGATCCGGCGCGAAGGCCGCCCCATCCAATTACGCAACCCGTCGGTCGCGCGCGCCAACCGGCTCGCTCTGGTGCATCAGGAGCTCGTCCTGTGCCCCAATCTGACGGTTGCCGAGAACATCCTGCTCGGCCAGGAGCCGAAGAGCCGCTTCGGCCGCAGCGACCGTAAGGCCATGCACCAGGCGGCGCGCCGGATCCTGGAGACTATCCATGTCGATCTCGATCCGGCGCGGCTGACCGGCGAGCTCAGCCTCAATGAGCAGCAGATCGTCGAGATTTGCCGGGCCCTGGCGAGTAACCCTGAGGTTCTCGTCTTCGACGAGCCGACGGCCTCGCTCAATGACGATCAGGTCGGCCATCTCCTGGCCATCATCCGCAAGCTCCGCAGCAAGGGTCTCGGCATCGTCTATGTGTCGCATCGCTTGAGCGAGGTGCTCGACATCGCCGACCGGATCACCGTCCTGCGCGACGGGCGGGTGATCGAAACCCTGGAGGCGGGGCAGGCGAGCGAAGCGCGACTGATCAAGCTCATGGTGGGCCGCGACCAGGTGCCAAGTCAGATCGCCCATGCGGCGCGCCAGCTCGGCGACGTGATGCTGGAGGCGAAATCGATCGGCGCCGACGGTCTCTTCGACGACGTGTCGCTCGCGATCCGCAGCGGCGAGATCCTGGGCATTGCCGGTCTTCTGGGCTGCCAGAGAGAGGCGGTGGTGCGAGCGCTCTTCGGCAGCCAGCCGATCACGCGCGGCGAGATATGCGTGCAGCAGCGGCCGAGAAAATTCCGCTCGCCCGGCGAGGCGATCAAGGCCGGGCTCGGCTTCCTGCCCGCCGACCGCAAGCGGGAAGGCCTCGTCCTGCCGATGAGCGTCGGCGATAATATCGCGCTCACTCTGCTGTCGCGGCTGGCCTCCTTCGGCTTCATGCGCGCTGGCCGGCGCAACCGCCTGGCCCAGGACCTGATCCGGACGCTGGCGGCAAAGGTTTCCGGGTTGGCGCAGCCGGCGGTCGAGCTCTCCGGCGGCAACCAGCAGAAGATCGTCATTGCCAAATGGATCGCCCGCGGCGGCGACATATTCCTGATCGAGGATCCGACGCGCGGGGTCGATGTCGGCGCCAAGCCGCAGATCTGGCGCGCGGTGCATGAGCTCGCGGGGAAGGGCAAGGCCATCCTTCTGGTGACCAGCGAATTGCAGGAGCTCATGGATGTGTCGGACCGTATCATCGTGATGAGCCGCGGGCGCGTCACCGGGCATTTCACCCGGCCGGAATTCTCCGTCGAGAGCATCGCGCGCTGCGCGGTGCAATGACGCAACGACGCCTCGCTGAAACCGATAGAAGCATCGAAACAATGAATTTCCTATTCGCCGGCGATGCGCCTAAGCCCGAAAATGGAACTGACCGAGACGAGGAGACGTGATGATGCAGGGCAACGACGCCGCGAGTTTTGCCGGCATTGGCGGGATCGGCAGCCGCATCTGGCCGCTGACCGGTCCTGAGATCATCTCGCGCGACAAGCTCAAGACATTGCGCGTGCGCCAGAATGCGCCGGGGCTCATCCGCCTTGCCGTCCATATGACGGCGCTCCTTATCGGCATCGCCGCCATCTATCTGGCGAACGGCAATTTGTGGCTCATGATCCCGGCCATTCTGTTCTACGGCATCGTCGTGGTGCTGCTCTTCGCGCCGCTGCATGAATGCTCGCACGGCACCGCCTTCCAGTCGCGCTGGCTCAACCATTGGGTGGGCTTTGCGGTCGCGGCCCTCACCATGCGCCCGTTCCTCTATTTCAAATACCGCCACGCCGCGCATCACACCTATACGCAGCATGAGGACCACGATCCCGACATCGTGCCGTTCCCGACCTCCTTCGGCGACTATCTGCGCCAGATTGCCGGCTTCTCCTTCTGGCCGAAACTCCTCGGCACCCTGTGGCGGGGCTGCCTCGGCCGCTTTACCGAGGAAGAGCGCGAATTCCTGCCCGAGTCCGTCTTTGGCGCGGTCAGCCGCGAGATCCGCATCATGTGCCTTCTCTATGCGGCGATCGCCGTCGTCTCCATCTGGACCGGCAGCACTGTGGCGCTCGTCTACTGGCTCCTGCCGCGCATGATGGGCGAGCCGGTCCTGCGCGCCATCCGCATGGCCGAGCATACGGGCGCCGAGGAGAGCCCCAATCTGCTCGCGAATACCAGAACGACGCTGGCCAACCCGGTTTTGCGGCTGCTCTATTGGAACATGCCCTATCACGCCGAGCACCATCTCGCTTCCTCGGTGCCCTTCCATGCGCTGGGCGATCTCCACGAGCATGTGTCGCCGCACCTGCAGTGCGTGAGCAAAAGCTATATTGCGGTCCATCGCGACATCCTGCGCGAAGTGCTGCGGCGCAAGCCGAATGAGGCGGCGACAGGCTAGCGATGCAGCGGGGCGTTGTCATCGTCGGGGGCGGCCATGCCGGCGGGCGCGTGGCGGAAAGGCTGCGCGCGCAAGGCTTCAAGGACACGATCGATGTCATCGGCAGTGAAACCGAGCTGCCCTATGAGCGACCGCCGCTGTCGAAAGCCTGCCTCCTGGGGCCGGACCTCATCGCCAATGCCTATCTGCTGCCGGAGCAGCGTTGGCGCGATCTGGAGGTCACGTTCCATCTTGGCAACGAAGCCGTGGCGATCGACCGCGCCGCCCGCCGGGTCCATTTGGATAATGGCCGGCACCTGGCCTATCGCCATCTCGTGCTGGCGACGGGATTGTCGCCGCGCCGGCTCGATGCGCTTGGCCCCGTGGCTTCAGGGGTCAGCTATTTGCGCGACTTCGCCGATGCCGGAAGGCTGCGTGACCGGCTGAGGCCCGGCTTGCGGCTCCTCATCATCGGCGCCGGCCTCATCGGCCTCGAGGTCGCCGCCAGCGCGGTGTCGCGCGGCTCCCATGTCACGATCATCGAAGCCGCGCCGCGCCCACTGACACGGCTTTTCCCGCAAGCTTTGTCTCACTGGCTGTCGCAAGTGCATCAAGAGGCGGGAGCCAGAATTCTATGCGGCCGCATGGTCGTCGATGCGGTCGCGTGGGAAGAGGGCGTCCGCGTTACGCTCGATGACGGCCGCATGATCATGGCCGATGAGATCCTGGTGGCCATTGGCGGTCAACCCAATGACAATCTCGCGCAGAGGGCCGGACTCACGGTGGATGACGGGATCGTGGTCAATGAATTCGGCCAGACCAGCGATCCCGACATCTTCGCCATAGGCGACGTGGCGCGGCACCATAACGAGATCTTCGCTCGCGGCTGGCGACTCGAATCCTGGCGCAATGCCGAGGACATGGCGGCGGTTGTCGCAGCCAATCTCTGCGGGCTCCGCCAGGCCTATCGGGAAGTACCGTGGTTCTGGACCGATCAATATGACTGGAACATCCAGATCGCCGGCGTGCCGGCAGCCGGGGCCGACATCCTGACGCGCGGCGAGATGGGGCAGCGCGGTCATCTTGCTTATTATTGCGACGGCCGGCATTTGCGCGGCGCCGTCGGCATTGGCTGCGGCCGCGACATCCGCATCGCGCGCGAGATCATGCGATCGGGCGCCGCCATCGACCGGTCCGACTTGGCCAAGCGCGGTTTCGTCTCCCAGGCCGAGCCTGTCGGCGCATGATCGAGTCACGCGCGGCGATATGTATGGGGCCGAACCAACCCTTGATCATCGACAGCGTGTCGGTCGATCCGCCGAAAGACGGCGAGGTCCTGATCGAGATCGCGGCGACGGGCCTCTGCCATACCGATCTGACGGCGCTCGACGGCAGCAATGCGACCTGCGTCTATCCTCTCATCCCCGGCCATGAAGGGGCAGGGCGCGTCGTCGAGATCGGTCGCGGCGTTGCGGGCCTCGCCGTCGGCGATCATGTGATCCCCCTCTACGGGCCTGAATGCGGGGACTGCCGCATGTGCCGGAGCGGCCGCACCAATCTGTGCTGGTCGATCAAGGCGACGCGCGACAAGGGCGTCATGCCGGATGGCACCCCGCGCTTCCATCGTGGATCCGAGAAGCTCCATCATTTCATGGGGACCTCCACTTTCTCCCGCTATACGGTGCTGCCTGAAATCGCTCTGGCCAAGGCGCGCAAGGATGCGCCGCTGCATCACATCTGCCTTCTCGGCTGCGGTGTGACGACGGGCGTCGGCGCAGCTCTTGACGATGTGAAGCCCGGCGACACGGTCGCCGTCTTCGGCCTGGGCGGCATCGGCATCAATGTGATCCAGGGCGCGCGGCTCGCCGGCGCCAGCCGCATCATCGGCATCGATCTTCATGCCCATCGCCGGGAGCTGGCGACGGCCTTCGGCATGACCGACTTCCTGGAAGCGGGGAAGGAACGCGGCCACATCGTCCAGGCCATACGCGATCTGACCCATGGCGGCGCCGATGTGGCCTTCGAATGCACCGGCCTGATCGCGGTGATGCGCCAGGCCTTCGATTGTTGTGCCCCGGCCTGGGGCTGTTGCGTCCTCCTCGGCGTCGAGCCGGCGGGCGCCGAGCTCTCCCTTCCGCCGGTCGGCGTGCGCTACGGGCGCAAGATCAAAGGAAGCTATTTCGGCGGCGTCAAGGGCCGCAGCGGGCTTGGCTCCTTCATCGATCTCTATATGGACGGCAAGATCGCGATCGCGCCGCTGATCAGCCATGAGCTCGGGCTCGACGACATCAATCGCGGCTTCGAGATGATGAAGCGCGGTGAAGCGTTGCGCAGCGTGATCCGTTTCGAATGATCGGGGCCCATGAAGCGGGCTATGTCTTCCGCGACCGCTATCCTGAGCGCGTGGAGATCTATCGCGCTTTCGCTGAAACGAGCGATGCGGCCCGCCGGCAGCTGCCGAATATCTGCGACATTCCTTATGGCGATCATCCGCGCCAGCGCTTCGACCTGTTTTTCGGCGTGCCCACGGGTCCGCTGCTGATCTTCATTCACGGAGGCTATTGGCGGAGCCTGGCGAAGGGGACCTTCAGCTTCGTGGCGCGGCCCTTTGTCGCGAAGGGCTATACGGTCGCGATCGTCGGCTATCCGCTGCTGCCGGAAGTTCCCTTCGCGCACATTTGCGAAAGCCTGCGGCTGAGCGTGCCGGCTGTGGTCCAGGCCCTGCGCGACCGACGGTTTCATCCTCCCGCCTGGATCATATCCGGCCATTCGGCGGGCGGCCATCTGGCGGCGTGGCTCGCCACGGCGGGTGCGGTGGAACCCGGTATCCCTTTGCAGGCCTGCCTGCCGATCAGCGGGATTTTTGATCTCGCCCCGCTGCTCGAAACCTCGCTGGGGGAGATGCTCGGTCTCGACCGGGAGGAAGCCGCCGCCTTCAGCCCGATCAAAGCAAGGATCGCCGATACGAGGCTGCTCGCCGTCGTCGGCAGCGCGGAAACTCAAGCCTTCCGGGAACAATCGGCCGCCTATGTCGGGCACTGGTCGGATCGGGGTGGACCCTCTCGCCTGGTTCTGTTGAGCGGGCGGCATCACTACGATATCCTTCGCGATCTGATGCAGAAACGGAGCGAGCTTGTGGATCACCTCCAGCGGTTCATCGCGCCAGGTTGAGCAGCGGCTGCCATGGCAGGACGCAAGCTTCATTTCGTCAATTTCAGCCAGCTCCGGTCCTTCTACGCGGTCGGCCGCGAGCTGAGCTTCACCCGGGCGGCCGAGTTTCTCAATATCGGCCAACCGACGCTGACCACGCAGGTCAAGGCGCTTGAGGACGCTTATGACGTAAAGCTCTTCCTTAGGTCGCCGCGCGGCCTCAAGCTGACCGAGAGCGGCGAGGCGCTGCTCGCCATCGCCCGCCAGATCTTCTCCCTCGAGGAGCAGGCGGTCGAGCTTCTCGCCGCCAAGGACGGCCAGGTCACCGGCAAGCTCAGGGTTGGCACGGTCGGACCGTTCTTCGTCATGAAGCTCCTCGCCGGCTTCCACGAGAAGCATCCCTTGGCCCAGGTCTTCGTCGAGAGCGGCAATTCCGATCTCGTCTATCGCAAGCTGCTCGACTACGAGGTCGACGTCGCCGTGCTCGGCTTCAACTACAATGATCCGCGCCTCGACATGGTGCTGCTTGGCCGGCACGAGATCATTGTCTTCGTCGATGAAAATCATCCCTGGAGCGGGCGCGACAAGCTCGAGCTGTCGGAGCTCGACGGCCAGCGCCTCATCCTGCGCGAGCCGGGCTCGATGACCAGGCGGGCTTTCGAGGAATGTCTCGCCAAGCAGCGCATCCGTCCCAAGATCGTCATGGAGATCTCGCGCGATGCGGTGCGCGAGGCCGTCGCCGCCGGCCTCGGCATCGGGGTCGTCTCGGAGACGGAGTTCGTCGCCGATGGCCGGCTGCAGCCGCTGCGCATCGTCGATCACAAGGCCTATACCGAGGCCTTCGCCATCTGCCTCAAGGCGCGCCGGTCATTGCGTCCGATCGATGCCTTCATGAAGCTGGCCGAGGAGGCCGCCAGGTCGCATGCCGCCTGCGCGGGCACGGATGGCGACGTCCACATTTCGGCGTGAGATAGCTTCGCAATTTACAAAGTAAGCGCGAGAAAAATACTAATCAGCGTCGTTTTTATTTCGTGCGAAGGTCGATTCCTCTAATTTTCGCTCGTTTTTGCGGGCTTTTTCGAGGGAGTGCGGATTTTCGGCGATGACGATGATGGCGAGGCAGTTCGAGGGCGAGCCGCATGACCGGAATCTGGCGGATTTCGTCACATTCGCGGGCGTCGACAAGACCTATGACGGCAAGTCCTTCGTCATCCGCAACCTCAATCTCGCGATCTCTTGCGGGGAATTCGTCTCGCTTCTGGGCCCTTCGGGATCGGGCAAGACGACGACGCTGATGATGCTCGCCGGATTCGAATCCGCCTCGCGCGGCGACATCCACCTCGATGGCAAGCGGGTGAACGATCTGCCGTCCTATCAGCGCGACATCGGCATGGTGTTCCAGAACTATGCGCTGTTCCCGCATATGACGGTCGCCGAGAATGTCGCCTTCCCGCTCTCGGTGCGCAAGGTGCCGAAGGCCGAAATCGATGCGCGCGTCCGCGAGGCGCTCGAGATGATCGAGCTGCCGGGCATCGCCGAACGCAAACCGTCGCAGCTTTCGGGCGGCCAGCAGCAGCGCGTGGCGCTGGCGCGGGCGATGATCTTCGAGCCGCGGCTCATCCTGATGGACGAGCCCTTGGGCGCGCTCGACAAGCGGCTGCGCGAGACGATGCAGTATGAGATCAAGAAGCTGCATCGAAGGCTCGGCACGACCATCGTCTATGTGACGCATGACCAGTCGGAAGCGCTCACCATGTCGGACCGCGTCGCCGTGTTCTCGGACGGCGACATCCAGCAGATCGCGACGCCCGACCGGCTCTATGAGGATCCCGCCAATTCCTTCGTCGCCAATTTCATCGGTGAGAATAACGGGCTCAAGGGCAAGGTCGCCGAGATCCGTGACGGTCGCGCGGTTCTGGCGCTGCCGAATGGCGCGCGCGTGACCGGCATTGCCGGAGAGGGGCTCGCGGCTGGGGCCGAGGCCATCCTCGCTTTGCGTCCCGAGCGCGTGGCCCTCGCCGGGGGCGGCGCGGCCAAGGGCAATGAGCTAAGAGGCCGTGTCGATGACGTCACCTATTGCGGCGACCACCGGCGCGTGCAGCTCTCGACCGCCGACGACCAGGGCTTCATCGTCAAGATACCCAATGACCAGCAGCTCGCCGTTCCGCGCGAAGGCGAGACCATATCGGTCTATTGGCAGGAGGAAGACTGCAAGATCGTGATCTGACGCGTCCGGACCTCGCGCCGGCGCCATGAGCCATAACAACATAGGGAGACTGAGATGCTATCGAAATTGTTGCGTGCGAGCTTACTGGGCGCCGCCTGTCTTGCAGCGTCGTCCGTCATGGCGTCCGCCCAGGACAGCCTGACCATCACCACCTTCGGCGGCGCCTTCGAGAATGCCGCGGCGAAGGCCTGGTTCGAGCCCTATACGGCCAAATCCGGCACGGCGATCGCCAAGGAACAGTATGACGGCGGCCTCGCCAAGCTGCGCGCCATGGTCGAGGCGAAGAACACCACCTGGGACGTGCTCGATCTCGAGACCAATGATGCCATTGTCGGCTGCGATGAAGGCCTCCTGCAGAAGCTCGATCCCAAGGTCTTCGGCGACACGGCCGATTTCGTCCCCGGCGCCACCCTGCCTTGCGCGGTCGCCTCGATGGTCTGGTCGACGGTCTTCGCCTATGACACCTCGAAGCTGGCGCAGGGCCCTGAGACCATCGGCGATTTCTTCGACGTGGCGAAGTTCCCCGGCAAGCGCGGCTTGCGCAAGAGCCCCAAGGCCACACTCGAATGGGCGCTGATCGCCGACGGCGTGCCGGTGGCGGAAGTCTATAAGGTGCTCGCCACCTCGGAAGGCGCCGACCGCGCCTTCAAGAAGCTCGATGCCATCAAGGGCTCGATCGTCTGGTGGGAAGCGGGTTCCCAGGCGCCGCAATTGCTCGCCGACGGCGCCGTCGTGATGACCCAGGCCTATAATGGCCGGATCTTCGATGCCGCCAAGAACGAGGGCAAGCCGTTCAAGATCGTCTGGGACGGACAGGTCTACGACTTCGAATGGTGGGGTATCCCGGCGGGCACCGGCAAGACCGAGAAGGCCGCCGACTTCATCACCTTCGCGGCGGGCCCCGAGGTGATCGGCGATCTCTCGAAATATATCGCCTATGCACCGCCGCGGCCTTCCTCTATCCAGAAGATCGATCCGGCGATGGTGCCGAACTTGCCGACGGCGCCGGACAACTTCAAGAATGCACTGCAGATCGATGCAATCTTCTGGGCCGACAATTTCGATACGCTCAACAACCGCTTCCAGACCTGGCTCGGGCAGTAGCGGGTTGTCGAGACCGTGTCGATGACGGCCTCCGTCGATCTTGGGCCGGGTGCGGCGACGCGCCCGGCCAATGAGACCTTCGGTTACAAAAGAGCCCAGAGGGCCGAGGCGCGGCGCGCTTTCCTGCTCGCCGTGCCGCTTCTGGCTTTCCTGACACTCACTTTCATCCTGCCCATCGTCTCGCTTCTGTGGCGCAGCGTCGACAATCCGGAATTGCGCGCCGCCATGCCGTCGCTCGTCACCGCGCTCGCAAAGTGGGACGGCCGCGACCTGCCGGGCCTCCCGGTCTTCGATGCCTTCGCCAAGGATATCGCCAATGCCCAAGGCGGCGGCGGGCTCGCCCAGGTCGGCCGGCGCCTCAATTACTATGAGCCGGGCTTCCGCAGCCTGCTGCTCAAGACCGCGCGCAACTTGCCGGCGGCTCCGCAAGGCGACTGGCGCTCGACCATCGTCCAGATCGACAAGCGCTGGGGCGAGACCGAGACCTGGCGGCTGATGCAGCGCGCGGCGTGGTCGACCACGCCCGACTATCTCCTGGCGGCGATCGACCGCAAGACCGATGCGAATGGCGAGATCGTGCCCGTGGCGCCCGACCAGCGCGTCTATATAGCGGCCCTGCTGCGCACTCTATGGATCTCGACGGTGGTGACGGCGCTGTGCCTGGTGCTCGGCTATCCGGTCGCCTATCTCCTCGCCAATCTGCCGGCGCATCAGGCCAATCTGATGATGATCTTCGTCATCGTGCCGTTCTGGACGTCGCTCCTGGTGCGCACCACGGCCTGGTATGTGCTGCTGCAGCCCAACGGCGTCATCAATTCGCTCCTGATGTCGATGGGGCTCACCGCCGAGCCCGTGCCCCTCGTCTTCAACCGCTTGGGCGTGCTCATCGGCCTCACCCATATCCTCCTGCCGTTCATGATCCTCGCCAATTACGCCGTCATGAAAGGCATCTCGCCCGTCTATTACCGCGCTGCCTTGTCGCTCGGCGCGCATCCGGTCGAGGCCTTCCGGCGCGTCTATGTGCCCCAGACCTTGCCCGGCATCGGCGCCGGCGTGTTCCTCGTCTTCGTGCTGGCGCTCGGCTATTACATCACGCCGGCACTGCTTGGCGGCGGCGGCGATGAGATGATCAGCCAGCTCATCGCCATACAGATGGAGAAGCAGCTCAATTGGGGCCTGGCCGGCGCGCTTTCGGCCTATCTGGTGATCATCACGGTTGCGATCTATGTCGCCTTCAGCCAGTTGATGGGCGTCGATCGCCTCAAAATGGGTTGACCTGATGGCGCAGAATCAACCGACCGTTTTCATCGAACGCCTGGCGGGGCGCGCCGTGCGCATCTACAGCGCGATCGTCCTCATCTTCCTGATCTCGCCCATCCTCGTCACCATCCCGCTCTCCTTCAATGCGGGCTCCTATTTCTCCTATCCGATGTCAGGCTTCTCGCTGCGCTGGTACGAATTCGTCTTCGCATCGGCGGACTGGCAGCGCGCTTTCTTCAACAGCCTGTCGATCGGCGTGACGAGCGCAATCCTCGCCACCGTGCTCGGCACCTCGGCGGCGCTCGGCCTGTCGCAGCCGCAATTCCCCGCCCGCAACCTCGTGATGTCGCTCCTCGTATCGCCGATGATCGTGCCCGTCGTGGTGGTGGCGGTCGGCCTCTATCTGGTCTTCGCGCCGCTCGGGCTCGTCAACAATTATTGGGGCCTGATCCTTGCCCATACGGCGCTTGGCGTGCCCTTCGTCGTCATCACCGTGACAGCGACGCTCTCGTCCTTCAACTGGACCTTGACCCGCGCGGCGGCGAGCCTCGGCGCCAAGCCCTGGACCGTGTTCCGCAAGATCACGCTGCCCTTGATCATGCCGGGGGTGGTGACCGGCGCCATCTTCGCCTTCGCCACGTCCTTCGATGAGGTCATCGTCGTCCTGTTCATCGGCGGCGTCGACCAGCGCACCATTCCGCGCCAGATGTGGAACGGCATCCGCGACCAGATCAACCCGTCGATCCTGGTGGTCTCGACGCTCCTGACGCTGTTCGCCATCGCGCTCTTTGTGGTGATCGCCTGGCTGCGCCACCGCGCGATGAAGGCGGCGCGGTCAGGCTGATCGGCCGGCGAGCTTGACGAGCGCGAAAGCGGGATCGGCGATCTCCTCCGGCGCCGGCGTCACGCCGGCATCGATCAGGCGCCGGCCGGTCATGTAGCTTGCCGGATCGTTGATCGCATCGACGGCAATGAGCTTCTCGGCCTTGAGATACCAGATCGACTGCGCTCCCTCGCGCTTGGCCGGACGCCTGACGACGCGGTCATAGCCCTGGCTGACGCCCGCGATCTGCAGCTTGGTGTCATACTGATCCGACCAGAACCAGGGCGAGAATTTGCGGCCGGCGGTCGAGCCGGCAAGCGTGGCGGCCGCCGCTTCGCCTTGCTCGATGGCGTTCTGGACGGATTCGAGCCTGAGCCGCGTCTCGCCCCGGATGAAGCTGGTGCAGTCGCCGGCCGCCAGGATCCTCTCATCGCTGGTGCGGCAGTGATCATCGACGGCGATGCCGTTGCTGATGGTGAGCCCGGCATCGCGCGCGAGATCATCGGCAGCGACGGCGCCGATGCCGGCAACCACGAAGTCGACATCGAGCACATCGCCGTCGGAGAGATAAGCGCGCTTGACATGCGGATTGCCGGAGAGCTCGGCGACCTGCGTCGCCTCGCGCAGATCGACGCCTTTCGCGCGATGCAGCGCGCGGAAGTAATCGGCCGTCTCCGCTGCAGCGACCCGGCCCAATATGCGCTCCGCTGCTTCGACCAGCGTCACCTTGAGCCCGCTCTTGACCGCGATCGCCGCAAATTCGAGGCCGATATAGCCGCCGCCGATGATGAGAACATGGCGGCCTTCCTGCATCTCGCTTCGCAAGGCATCCGCATCGGCGATGCCGCGCAAGGTATAGATGCCTTTGAGACCCTGGCTCAAAGCCTCGGGCAAGGGCCGGGCGCGGGCGCCCGTGCATAGAACGAGATCGTCAAAGCTGAGCGTGCTGCCGTCGGAGAGGTGCAGCTTCGCAGACTTGCGGTCGATCGCTTCGACGCTGACGCCCAGTCTCGTGTCGATGCCTTCGCTGGCAAACCATTCGGCCGGCCTCAGGGCAAGGCGGTCTATCGTCCATTCGCCGCCGAGATAGGCTTTGGACAGAGGCGGACGCTGATAGGGCAGCCAGGGCTCATCGCCGATGAGCGTGATGGCCCGATCCGGCGCCAATTGCCGGACCTCCGCGATCATGGAGATCGCCGCCTGTCCGCCGCCAATGATGACCGTTCTGCGTACCATGGGTTCGCTGGCTCAAACATCTCAGGTCTATCTTGAGTTTCCCTTCTCCCGCGCGGTACGCGTGGGAGAAGGTGGTCGAAGGCCGGATGAGGGCTCTTTCGCGGAATGAGCACTGATCTCGACAAGTATGCCTTGCTGAGACAAAGAGCCCTCACCCGCCCTTCGGGCACCCTCTCCCATTGCTACGCAACGGGAGAGGGGAAGTAATGGGTAGGTCTTTCGTAGGATAAACTCACTCCGCGGCGAGGAGTGGCGAGCGGGCGACACCCGCCGTCCGCTCCGCGACATACTGCATGAAGTCGTAAATGGGCCGTTCGAGATAGGAGAGGTGGCCTGGGGCCGCCTTCTCGGCATTGAGGCCGCGGAACACCCGCTCGGTGCATTGCCGATCCTCGAGATTGACCTCATCGAGCAGCGTTTTCAGCGCCGTCACATAGTCTTTTGCCTTGGGATCATCGATGAATTCCGGCGACAGGCCGCCGCCGAAGACCATATGAACCTGGCCGACGCCCCTGGGATGCAAGGAGAGATACCAGAAATAGCCGGGCGTCAGGGTGATGAGATGGCTCGGATAGAGGGCGAGCAGTGCCGTCGTCTTACGCCATTTGCCTTCGAGCCTCGTATTGGAGGGATGCGCATTGCCGATCGCGAGGGAGGCTTCCTTGGTGATCCAGTGGTAGTTGAAAGCGGAGAGTCCGGGCGGGCATTCCATCTCCTCGAGCTTGGAATGAGGCCCGACAGTCGCCGCATGGCAGACCGGCAAATGATAGCTCTCCATGAAATTCTCGGCGAGGACCTTCCAATTGGTGTCCCATACATGGGTCTCGCGGAAGCACTCGATATAGTTCTCCATGCCGTAATGCGCGATCATGCCTTCGAGCGGCTTCAGTGTCTCGGCAACGGCCGGTGCCTGCGGATTGAGCGTCACATAGATCCAGCCCAGCCATTCTTCCGAGCGTATCGCGGGCAGGCGATAGTTTTCGCGGCAGAAGCCGGTGGTAGGCTTCATGAAGGGCGCGCCGCGCAAGCTGCCGTCGAGATTATAGGTCCAGGCGTGATAGCGGCAGACGATGCTGCGCGTATTGCCCTGGCCTTCGAGCAGCGTCGACATGCGATGCAGGCAGACATTGGAAAAGGCCTTGAGCTTCTTTTCGCCGTCGCGCAGCACGACGATCGGCTGGCCGGCGAGATCATAGGTGATGTAGTCGCCGGGCTCCTTGAGCGAGGACGAGCGGCCGATGCACACCCATTCCTTGGCGAAAATCGTATCGAGCTCACGGGCAAGGAAGGCTTCGCTCGTATAGACGCCGGGCGGCATGGCGGTCGCATCCTCGAAAGGACGCCGGGCGGTGTGCGTGAGGTCGGAGAGGGTGGCGTCGAGGGACTTCATTTGCGTCTTCCTCCGTTGACTTGGGTGCAAGCCTAGACCAGATTGAACCAAGGTAAAAACTTGAAATTCCTAAGAACGATATAGGTAAAATATGGTTCGCTATACGCTGCGCCAATGCGCCTATTTCCGCGCCGTGGCCGAGCATGGCGGCATCGCCCAGGCAGCACGGGCCCTCAATATCTCACAGCCTTCGGTGGCCCAGGCCCTCGACAAGCTCGAAGCGGTCTTGGGGCTGGTGCTCTTCGAGCGCCATCATGCCAAGGGCGTGACACTCACTCTGCAGGGACGTCTCTTTCTCGATCATGTGCTGGCGCTCGATCTCAAAGCGCGCCAGGTCGAGCGTGAGGCAGAAGCCCTCGCGGCGGAGCGCGCCGGCGAGATCAGGCTCGGCATCTTCCACACGCTGGCGCCGTTCTATGCGCCGAGCCTGATCCGCTCCTTCTCGGGCGAGGCGCCTGACATCAAGATCCATCCCCAGGAAATGTCCTTGAGCGAGCTGGCGGGAGCCTTGCACGACGGCACGCTCGATCTCGCTTTGACCTATGACCGGGGCGCCGATCTCGCTGGCCTCGATACGCTCACCCTTGCCAGTCTGCGCCCGCAAGCGGTTTTGGCCGCCGACCACAAGCGGGCGCGCCAGAAGACCGTCCGGCTCAAGGATTTGGCGCGCGAGCCCTATGTGCTGTTCGACGCGCCGGGCAGCCGGCAGTATTTCGAGGAGCTCCTCGCGGAGAACGGCATCGACCCACCGATCGCCTATAGGTCGGGCTCGCTCGAAACCGTGCGTAGTGCGGTGAGCAACGGCTTCGGCTTCACGCTCCTGGTCATGCGCCCGCCCAGCCCCATGACCTATGACGGAAGAGAGGTCGCGGTCATCGACATCAAGGAGAATGTACGCCGCCTCGGCATCGTCCTCGCCGCCCGCGAGAAGGCGCTCCATGGGCCGATCCTGCGCCGCTTCGCCGACCATGCCCGCAACCGCTTCAAAGCGGCATTCGCCCCGCTCCGGCAATAGGCCGGATACAGGGATTTTCAGGGATTATCAGGGAATTTCCGCGAAAAAATTGCTCACCTCAGTGATTTCAAAGGGTTAGATTTTCGAGCAGGGATTTTCGAATACCGAGCAGGGAATTTCGCAAGGGCGGACCCGCTACGGCCATTATGAGATTTTCCAAATCGCATGGTCTGGCCCGCGATAGCCAGGCAAAAATGCATCAGTTTAGGTGAAGCAGGACGCCGGAAACTAATATTTTCCAAAAGCCCTGGCGCGGCCAATACTCCTCTCATGCGAAGGAGGAGGATAAGTGGTCCAGCCTGCCGAGAGCCCGACTGATCCCCATTTGCGCCAGCGCTTCCTCGCCGGCATGGGGCTCGCTGCCTGCACGGTCAATGTCGTCACCACCAATGGTACGGCCGGGCGCCATGGCGTCACCGTCTCGGCGATGTCCTCGGTCTCGGCCGATACGGCACTGCCGACCTTGCTCGTCTGCATCCATCATTTGAGCCCGGCGGTCCAGGCCATCATCAATAACGGCGTCTTCTGCGTGAATGTGCTCCGCGACGACCAGTCCTTCGTGTCCGATTGCTTCGCCGGGCGCGTCAAGACGGCGGATGGCGACAAATTCTCCTGCGCCGACTGGACGACGCTCGCCACCGGCGCGCCGCGTGTCGTCGATGCGCTCGCCGCCTTCGACTGCCGCATCCTCTCGGCCCAGCAGATCGGCACCCATTATGTGATCGTCGGCAGCGTGGCCGAGATCTTCGCCTCCGACAGCGGATCGCCGCTGATCTATGCCAATCGCGCCTATGGCACGCCCTCGCGCTTCGACAGCTTCCGGGTGGGCAATGTCGCGGGCGCCGAAACCGTCAAGCTCGGGGCCTTTCATACTTTCGGTCCCTATATCGTGCCCAAGGTCTTGAGCGGCCTCGCGCGCAAGGAACGGCAGGTCGATCTCAAGCTGGTCGAGGGTGACCACCGCCGCGTGCTCGAGGCGGTGAAATCGGGCGATGTCGATCTTGCGCTGATGTATGACTTCAATCTGAGCGACCAGATCGCGTCCGAGCCTTTGACCGAATTGCAGCCCTATGTGCTGTTGGCCGAAGGCCATCCGCTGGCGAGCCAACCTGCGCTCTCGCTCGAAGCGCTTGCCGAAGAGCCGATGATCCTGCTCGAGCCGCCGCCGAGCGGCGATTATTTCCTCTCGCTCTTCAGCCGGAAGGGCCTCGTTCCGCATATCCGCTTCCGGACCTCGTCTTTCGAGATGGTGCGCGGCATGGTGGGCTCGGGCTTCGGCTACAGCCTCTTGTCGACCAAGCCCGCGGCGTCCATGTCCTATGACGGTGCCGCGCTCGTCACGCGTCCACTCGCCGAGCCCACGCCGCCGAGCCGCGTCGTCTTGGCCCGCCGGGTGAATTCGAGCCTCAGTCCCGCCGCCGAAGCCTTCGCCGCCGAGTGCCGCAGCCTGTTCAGGACGGTGTGAGTCAATCAACGCGCTCGATCCTGGCGCCGAGCGCCCGCAGGCGTTCGTCCAGTCTTTCATAGCCGCGGTCGATCTGCTCGACATTCTGGATCTCGCTTTGGCCTTCAGCGCAGAGGGCGGCGATGACGAGCCCCATGCCGGCGCGGATATCGGGACTGGACAGGCGCTGGCCGAAAAGATGCGACTGGCCGACCACGACGGCGCGATGCGGATCGCACAGGATGATGCGGGCCCCCATGGCGATGAGCTTGTCGACCCAGAACAGGCGGCTCTCGAACATCTTTTCATGGATCAGGATGGTGCCGGCGGCCTGGGTCGCGACCACAAGGGCGATCGACACGAGGTCGGCGGGGAAGGCGGGCCACGGACCATCATCGATCTTGGTCAGCGCCCCGTGCATATCCTCCTGGATCTGGAGCCGGGGATGGCGCGGGACATGGATGTCTTCGCCCTTCACTTCCCACTCGATTCCAAGCCGCCCGAAGGCGATGGCGGTCATGCGGTGCTCGCGCGGCCGGCAGTTGCGGATGATGAGATCGCCGCCTGTCGCGGCGGCGAGCCCGATGAAGCTTCCGACTTCGAGATAATCCGGTCCGACCTCATGCGTGGCGCCGTGCAGCGAGGTGACACCGGTAATGGTGAGGACGTTCGAGCCGATACCTTGGATGCGCCCCCCCATGGCGGTGAGGAGGCGGCAGAGATCCTGGATATGCGGTTCACTGGCGGCATTGTGGATATGAGTTGTGCCCGGCGTGAGCACCGCCGCCATGACGACGTTCTCCGTCGCCATCACGCTCATTTCGAGGAGAAAGATGTCGGCGGGCTTGAGGCCCTTGGGCGCGGTGAGACGATAGCTGTCGGGCGAGATCTCGACCTCGGCCCCCATTTCCTGGAAGGCGATGATATGGGCATCGAGCGGGCGCCGGCCGATGCGGTCGCCGCCGGGACGCGGCAAGGTGGCGCTGCCGGTGCGGGCGAGGAGCGGCCCCGCCAGAAGGAAGGAGGCGCGGATGGCTTGCGCCAGGGCTCGGTCGGGGGCGGAGTGGCGAATGGACGCCGCCTTGAAGGTGGCGCGGTTGTCGGTGATGCTGGTGACGCTCGACCCCAGACCCTGCACCAGATTGGCCATGACGCGCACATCGGCGATGTCGGGAAGACGGGTCAGGGTGACCGCCTCGTCGGTGAGGAGGGTCGCAGCGATGATGGGCAGCGCGGCATTCTTGCTGCCCTTGGGCTCGATCATGCCCGAGATCGGATGACGGCCCTCGATGAGGAAACGGGTCACGGCGACTCCTTTTATTCAAAAATGCGATTCGAGCGGGGTGGGGCGGGAAAGGTAGAGCACTCAGCCGAGGGGTGCCATGCCCGGCATCTTATCGGTCGAGATCACGCCCCGGCAATGGATCTCGAAGGCCTGCATGACGCTGGTCTTGCGCAGGCCTTTGAGCGTCGCCATGCCGAGCACCATGGGCGGATAGTCGCCGGCGAGCCTCACATAGGCCAGCGGCTTGCCATTGAGGGCCGCCTTGTTGAGCGGCCGGGCGGTGAGCAGCGAATAGCCGAAGCCGCTCGCCACATAGGACCGGATCGCTTCCGGATATTCCGAGCGCGTCAGGATGTTGGGGGTCAGGTTCTCGCGCATGAAGATCGACAGGAAATATTCGCGGCTAAGCGGCAGATCGAGCAGGATGAAGGGAAGCTCGGCGAGGGCGCTGAGCGCGACGGGCCCCTTCGCCGCCAACGGGTGATCGGCCGGCAGCAGCGCATAGGTCGGAAGCTCGGCCAGGGGCTCGAAGGCGATGTCGTCGGGAATATGCTGCGAATAGGTAATGGCGATGCTGATCTCGGCCTTGCGCAGCCGCGTGATGAGCTGCGCCTCGTCGCCCTCCGAGACATGGAGTTTTACGCGCGGATACTGGTCGAGGAAGCCCTTGCACACTTCCGATATGATGAGCGGGGCATAGGTGCGGAAGGAGCCGATATTCAAAGGCCCGCTGATCGAGCCCGCGACCTCGTCGGCGACATTGTGCAATTCCTCGGTCTGGTCGAGCAGCGTCTTCGCCGCCTGCAGGAAGCGCTCGCCGGCGGGCGTGAGCGACAGGCCTTGCGCATGGTGGCGCACGAAAAGCTGCAGGTCAAACTCCTCCTCGATCTGCGCGATCGCCGTCGAGATCGAAGGCTGCGAGATGTTCAGCCTCTCGGCCGCGAGCTTGACGCTCTTGGTCTCGCCCGCCGCTACGAAATAGAGGAGCTGCCGTAAAGTGAAACGCAAAGGCGAACGGCTGGGATCCCCTTTGCTCACACTCTTCCCTCTCTGCTGACTAGCCCGGATTTCTCAAACTAAGTAGGCGCATCGGAGCGCCGAATCAGCGAAAGTTGTTGTGCTGCAATAACTTCGAAGGATTCGAGGAGCGCCCCGATGCAGACAGAGTGTATAGCGGATTTGTTTGGATTTGCACATGTTGAAAGCCGCGAGGTTGTCGCGGCATTTGACGGTGGGACGATCAGCTCCGATGCTGGCGGGTTGCTGCTTGGGATGACGGATCGGGTGATCAGACTGATCGGTCGTTTTGCGGGTTGCTTTCGCGATCGGCGCTGCCCGGAGCTGATCGAGCATGAGGTGGCGACGCTGGTCGGGCAGCGGGTATTCGGGATAGCGTTGGGCTATGAGGATCTCAACGATCACGACGAGTTGCGCCACGATCCGGTTCTGGCGATCCTTTTGGGCAAGCTTGCAGCCAAGCGCCGGGATTGCGCGCCGGTGGCGGGCAAGAGCACGCTCAACCGTCTGGAGCTGAGCCGGTCCGTTGCGACGCGCTATCACAAGATCAGCCATGACGGTGCGGCGATCGAGCAGCTTCTGGTCGATGTGTTCCTGGAAGCGCATGTGCGGGCGCCCAAACAGATCATTCTCGATCTCGACGCCACCGACGATCCGCTGCATGGCCATCAGGAAGGCCGTTTCTTCCATGGCTACTATGACTGCTACTGCTATCTGCCCCTTTATGTGTTCTGCGGTCAGCATCTGCTGGCGGCCAAGCTCAGGCGGTCGAATATCGATGCCTCGGCCGGCGCGGTCGCGGAGGTAGCGCGCATTGTCGCGCAAATCCGCGTCCGCTGGCCGCGGACCCGCATTCTGCTGCGGGCCGATTCAGGCTTTGCCCGCGAGGAGCTGATGGCGTGGTGCGAGGCCAATAAGGTCGATTTTCTGTTCGGCCTGGCCCGGAACGAGCGGCTGGTCGGTGCGATTGCAGCCGAGCTCGAGGAGGCAGCCGCGCACAGCCGCAAGAGCGGCAAGCCTCAGCGCCGGTTCAAGGACTTCACGTGGACGACACGCGATAGCTGGAGCGCCAGGCGCCGGGTGGTGGCCAAGGCCGAGCACACTGGAGGAGAAGCCAATCCGTGCTTTGTGGTGACCTCGCTCGCCAGGAGCGTGTGCGCTGCACGGTATCTTTACGAGAACATCTATTGCGCCCGCGGCGACATGGAGAACCGCATCAAGGAATGCCAGGGCGATCTGTTTGCCGATCGCACCTCGACGGCGACCATGCAGGCCAACCAGCTGCGCCTGTGGTTTGCGTCGATGGCCTATGTGCTGCTCTGCGCCTTGCGCCGCATCGCGCTCAGACACACCCAGTTCGCCAAGGCGGCATGCGGCACCATTCGCCTCAAGCTTCTCAAGATCGGCGCGCTCGTCCGGATCAGCGTGCGGCGCATCAAGATCGCCATGGCGTCGGGCTGCCCCTATCAGCGCGAGTTCGCCGCCGCACATGCGATGCTCGCCCAACGGGCGCCCTGACGAACCAGAAGCCCTTGGACCACATAATCCCATCCGCCATCGCCCGCAGCGGCGAGGCGATCGAGCTCGCCCGAAATCGGCGAAAATCGCTCAAATGCTCACAACCCGAAAATCTCCAACCCAACCAACCCACCACTCGCCGCCGATTCAAACAGCAGTGTGAGAAATCCGGGCTAGCCGACTCCTCACAAGAGGAGTTTAGGTCAGGTCTGACGGAGGGTTCAATCCCAGCGCGCTTCCCGGCGAAGTGGTTCCCACTTCGCCGATAAGGAATCGCGCCGAATCTATATGTTGGAGCAAATCCTTATCGCCAAAGTCTGCAACTTTGGCGGGATTTGCTCTAACGATCGCCGGGCACGCCATAGCTCGGCGCTGACGAGGGATTGAGCGCGCGTGTGACATAGGCGTCCATTTGCGGCTGCCACAACTGCCATAGGCGCTGAAGCTCACCGATGGGATCGGTCTCGTGCCAGTCGACCCTGAGATCGGCGACCGGCCAGGCGACATCGCGCACCAGCAGCATGCCGGCCGAATGGACGGGGCCTTCCTCACCGCCGGCGGCAAGCGCTCCCTGCATGGCCGCGATCAGCCGATCGCCCAGGGGAGCCTTTTCGTCAGCCATGAAGGCATCGATCATCCGCTGCGGAATATCGATGTTTTTCAAGAGGTTGCCGGCGGTGACGACATTCGGCGCCTCGGCCGTGCGATGGGTTCCCAAGGTCTTGGCACCGGAAAAGGACGCTGTGCCGCCCTGGCGGTCGACCAGAGCGAGCTGGCGGTAGTCGATATGCGAGGCCCCCGCGCGGAGCTTCGCCAGGGCGTCCTTGGCCGAAAGTCCCTGGGCCAGGAGATCAAGACCCTTGGGACCCAGCATGGGGTCGGTGATGTTCTGGGTCGCGACCGCGCCGGCGCCCGAGCGCGCATGGGCGCAGCGCGCCGCGACACAGGGGCTCGAAGACGAGACCGCGATGCCGAACATGCCTGTCCTCGGGCAGCGGGCAGAGATGGAGAAGGTCATGGCGAACGTCCCCTTCAGCTCTTGTCGGGAATGACGGCGGTCACCTCGATCTCGACCAGCCATTCGGGCCGCGCAAGGGCGGTGATGACGAGGCCGGTGGAGCAGGGGAACACGCCTTTGAGCCAGCTCCCCATCTCGCGATAGACCGCCTCGCGGTGGCGCACATCGGTCAGATAGACGACGATGCGGCAGATGTGGCTAAGCTCGCTGCCTGCTTCCTCGAGCAGCAGCTTGATGTTTTCCATCGTCTTGCGCGTCTGCAGCGTGGCATCGCCGATATGCACGCTCTTCCTCGTGTCGAGGTCCTGCGCCACCTGGCCGCGCAGGAAGACCATCGTGCCGCGCGCGACGACGCCTTGCGACAGGTCATTGTCGAGCTTCTGCTCGGGATAGGTGTCCTTGGTGTTGAACGGTCTGAGACGCTTATGGATCATGATTGTTCCCCATTGGATAGTTGCAAGATGTTGATCATGTCGCACCCATCCATTCGGCGATGGGCCGGTCGAGTTTCTGGGCGAGGCGCTGCATCATGCGATTGGCGCCTGAGAGTTCGTCCATGCCGATCCATTCATCGGCCTTGTGCGCGCGGGCCATGTCGCCCGGGCCGCAGACAACGGTCGGGATCCGGGCTTCGCTGTAGAGCCCGGCCTCGGTGCCGAAGCTGACGGTTTCCTGGCCCGCTTCGACTTGGGCAAGGTCGGCCACGGCCTTCACGGCGGCATCGGTGGCGGAAGGAGCGAGCCCCGGATAGGCGGACATGTCCTCGATCACGATATCGGCCTCGGATGCCGTGCGCCTGAGGGACTGGCGCTGCGCGTCGACCAGCACATCGATGCGCTTGAGCAGACTTGCGACATCGGCGCCGGGCACGCTCCGGATCTCGAATTCGATCACCGCCTGGTCGGGCACGAGATTGAGGGCGGTGCCGCCATGGAGCGAGCCGACATGAAGCGTGCTGTAGGGCGGATCGAAGGCGATGCCGTCATAGGGGAGACGGCTCAATTCCCGCGCCATGTCGTCGAGGCTGGCGACGATGCGGGCGGCGGCGAAGACGGCATTGGCGGCACGATGCGTCATGGCGGAATGGCCGGTCCGGCCGGTGATGCGGATGCGGCGCGCGACCTTGCCCTTATGCGCCGAGACGACGCGCAACGATGTCGGCTCGCCGACGATGCACAAAGCTGGGCGCACGGGCAAAGCGGCGGTCGCCTTGACGAGGTCCGGCGCGCCACGGCAGCCGACTTCCTCATCATAGGAGAAGGCCAGATGAACCGGCGTCGCCGTGGCGGCGCGCTTGAACGCATCCACATGGGCCAGCGCCGAGGCGATGAAGCCCTTCATGTCCGAGGTGCCGCGGCCGTGGATACGATCGCCGCGCGTTGTGGCAGTGAAAGGCGGGCTCGACCATGACGGTTCCTCGGCCGGCACGACATCGGTATGGGCCGAGAGCACGATGCCCGCCTGGTCGGGACGCCCGATCGTGGCGAGGAGCGAGGCCTTCTTGCCCGACACATCGGGAATGCGGAGCACCCCGATCCCCTCTTGCGCGAGCCGCTTCTCGACATAATCGATGAGATCGAGATTGGACCTCGCACTGACGGTCGGAAAGCCGACCAGCCTGTCGAGAATGTCGAGAGTGTCCTTCAAAGTATCCATGCGATGTCAGACGCCCTCATTTTTCCCCTCTCCCGTTGCGAAGCAATGGGAGAGGGTGCCCGGAGGGCGGGTGAGGGCTCTTTGCCTGCAAAGGGAATACTCGTTGAGATCAGGGCCCTCTTTCGAGAAAGAGCCCTCATCCGGCCTTCGGCCACCTTCTCCCACGCTGCGCGCGGGAGAAGGGGAAACAAAGGAGAGACTGCGCATATCCAAGACTCGTAGCTAAAGCGAGCCGTTCACGCGGTCCGAGAGATTGGCCGATTTGCGCACGAAGTCGAGGGGGCCTGAGAAATCGAAGGCGCCATAGACGGCGGCGAGATGGTTGAAGTGCGGAGCCTGCGCGAACTGCACGAAAGTCAGCCGGTGATTGGCATAGTCGGAATTGAGCAGGTCGCGGGCGAAAGCCAGGAGCTTGCGCCGGTCCTCGGCCTGCCAATTCTCATTGAGGCTGTAGAACTTCTGCAGCCAGTCCTTCGAATCGCCATTGTTGAAAGCCGCCGCATTGGGCGTGACGCAGATCTGTCCGCCGCATAGTTCGCGCGCGATATGCATCATCTGCGGCAGGTTCGCGCAGGCATGGATGCGCCCGGCATAGAGGATGGACTGGTGCGGCATCAGGAGGTCGCCCGGGCTCTTCTGGGCGAGCGCGATCGAGGCCGTCAGATGCGCGTTGATGCCCTCGCGATAGCAGACGAGATCGGCGAGCTTCTCGCGCACCGCCTGGAGCTTGTCGAGGCCGGTCTGCTTGGCGTTCCACAGCGCCGCACCGATCATCATGTCGGCGACATAGAGGAGGCGCAGCGTATAGGGGAAGGCCGAATAGCGGTGCAGCGTGCCGCGGATATAGGCGGCGGCGCGCGTATGGCGGTAGAAGAACACGTCCTCCCAGGGGATGAGGACATTGTCCAGCACCATCAGGAAGTCGACCTCGTCGAACTTGTTGGCGAGCGGATAGTCGTCCGGCGTGCCGCGGCCGGCGAAGCCCGAGCGGGCGATCATCTTGACGCCGGGGGCGCCCATCTTGACGATGCCGCCGACGGCATAGTTGGAGAGCTTCTCGTTGGTCCAGGCGCCGACGGTCGGCTTGAGGAAGGCCTGGTCGGCATAGCCCGCCGCCGTCTCATATTTGGCGCCGCGCACGATGATGCCCTTGTCGGTCTCCTTGACGACATGCACCATCATGTCGGGATCCTGGTCCTGCGGCGGCTTGGAGCGGTCGCCCTTGGGATCGGTATTGGCCGAGACATGGAAGACGTCGGTCTCGATCACGCCCTGGATGTGGCGGCTGATGTTTTCGGAGAATTGCGGATCGATCTCGTTGAGGACGTCGCGCCCGTCATAGAGCGACCACATCTCGCCCACGGTCTCGTCGCCGACGCGCGTGACGACGCCGCCGATGTCTTCCATGACCGTGTCGACGGCCTTCCATTTGTCATGCCAGTCCTGCTGCACCTTGGGCAGGCGGTTGAAGATCGAATGGCTGTGGCTGTTCTCCTGATAGGTGAGGGTCGCCGCATGCTCGTTGTCATGCTGCATGTCGTACATGCGCGACCGGATGTCGATGATCGGCTTGAGCGCCGGGTGCCTGGTGACGTCCTTCACCCGCTCGCCGTCGATCCACACTTCCCGCCCGTCGCGCAGGCCTTCACGATATTGCTCACCCGTCCGTAACATCTGTCTCACACCGGTTTTTTGAGGTGGGAAGAGGCTACGGGATGCGGCTGGATCGTCAAAATATTTAATTCTGGTGGCGTGCTTCAAAAAAACTTCCCCTCGCCCCCAACGGGGGAGAGGAAGGGGCCCAATGCGCAGCATTGGGAGGGTGAGGGGGAAAGGACGTTGATTGTTCTCTCCGCCGGTTCCCCCTCACCCTAACCTTCTCCCCCGCTGGGGGAGAGGGGATAAAAGATCACGACATCACTTCCACCAGACGGTCGCCGATATAGCTCACCTCGTCATCCTTGAGCACGTCCATGACGATGCCGATCTTGTCGCCTTCCAGGATGGCGATGATCGGCGGCGAGCTCTCTTCCAGCCGACGTGCCACCTGGGCGGCTGACTTGCCGTTCTTCGCGCCGTCGAAAGTGAGGAGCAGGCAGTTGACCGGCTCATCGATGAAGCGCTCGTCCATGGTGAAGCATTTGGGCTCGGCCTTCAGGTCCGTGAGGCCGGAGAGACGCCGCTCCAGCATCGCGACCTGGCGACGATAGCCGGCGAAGCGGGCCGCATGGTCCATGGCGAGCCATTCCTCGAGCGCCACCAGCACGGCGATGATCGTCTGCCGGTCCATCTTGAGGGGACGGCCGAGCTTCAGATATTTGCCCGATTCATAGCGGGTGAAATGCACATTGCTGACCGCCTGGATCAAATCCTTGCGCCCCATGATGAAGCCGCCGGCATTGGGCCCGCCGAAATATTTGGCGCTGATGCAGACGAGATCGGCGCCGCGCCTGGCATAATCGCCCATGATCGATGTCGGATAGTTCATATAGGCGGCATCGACGATCACCGGGACGCCGCGGGCCCGCGCGATCCTGACCACCTGTTCGAGCGCGAGCGTGCCGGGCTTGCCGTCGAGATGGGCCGGATGAAGGATGGCGGCGGTGTTCTCGCCGATCGCCGCGTCGAGCTGGTCGGGGCGCGTGCCGTTCTCAGAACCGACTTCACGCAAGGCAGCGCCCGTCATGGCGACCTGCCGGTCATATTTATAGCGATGCCCCGCCTGGATCAGGACATCGCGCTTCATGCCGGTGATATCGGGGAGCTGCTGCGACTTGTCGCCGTCAGTGCCGGCAAGACAGGCGGCAGTGCCGAGGAAGATCGCCGCGGCGGCCCCTGGCGTGATGCGGGCCGCCTCGACGCCGAGGAGGTCGGCGATGCGCTCGCCGCTCTTGTCGAGCAGATCGGTCATGCGCACGAAATGGTCGTTGATCGCTTCGGCCGCCGCCCACGCCCTGGGGCTGAGCCTCGATCCGCCGAGATCGGTATAAATCCCTGCGGCATTGATCACCGGGCTCAAGCCCAGATGCTGGAAGAGGTCATATCCGTTCATCGCGGTTGTTGGCATGGACGATCTCATATAGGTGAATGGTCGAGCGCAGGATGTGACTTTGCCGCGGATCAAACATTGAAATCTATCGAGGTAAACCTCGCGCAATAACAAAACGAAGCGCCAAGAGGGAGCGGAGACGAGCCATGCTGGGACGGGTGAGCGATGCGGATCTGAGGCTGCTCAGGGTATTCTCGGCCGTCGTCGAATGCGGCGGCTTCGCCGCGGCGCAGGCGCTTCTCAACGTGTCCGAATCCACCATCAGCACCCACATGCACGATCTCGAGACCAGGCTCGGCTTGCGGCTCTGCCAGCGCGGGCGCGGCGGCTTCCGCCTGACCGAGGATGGCGAGGCCGTGTTCAAGGCGGCGAGCGATCTCTTCGGCTCGCTCGACCGTTTCCAGGGCCAGATCGCCACCCGCAAGCGGCAATTGAACGGGCCGCTCATCATCGGCATGCCCGACAACATCATCACCCATCCGGAATTCCCGCTCAGCGCGGCCATCGATCGCTTCTATGGCCGCGACAATGCCGTCCACATCACGGTCGAGGTCCTGACGCCGCGCGATCTCGAGCGTGGCGTGCTCGATGGCCGGCTGCATCTGGCGATCACGCCGCGCCATCAGCGCGTGGCGGGCCTGCGCTATGAGAAGCTCTTGTCGGAGCCCAATTATTTCTATTGCGGCCGCAAGCACCCGCTCTTCGCCCAGATGAAGCGGAAACTGTCGCTGGACGAGATCGCCGCGGCGGGCCTGGTCGGGCGCGGCTATATTTCCAATTTCGATCAGCGCTTCTTCAAGGACGCGCCGCATCATGCGACCGCCTACAGCATGGAGGCCTCGGCGGTGCTCATCCTCTCCGGCCGCTTCGGCGGCTTCCTGCCCTCCACCTATGCGCAGCGCTGGGTGGCGGCGGGCGAGATGCGGGCGCTGCGGCCGGATATCCTGAGCTATGCGCCCGATTTCTTCATGGTAACGCGCAAAGGCGCCGAGCCCGGCCTCGCGGCGAAAACCTTTTATAGTGACCTGCGCGCCTCCGCGGCGGAGAAGAAGAAGTAACCCTCGCCCCGCTTTAGCGGGGAGAGGGTAAGACGCGACGGGGGAGAGGGGATTGCAATGCTTCGACCGACGTCGAACCAAACTTCCGCAATGGCTGATTTAATCCGGCACCGCATGTGGTTTCGTTCAGGGGCAAGTATAAGCAAGGACAATGGTCGGGGAGGCCTCAGATGAGATTGCCGTTCAAGTTCCTTTTTCTGATGGGCGCCGTGCTCGTGGCATCGCCGCTCGCCGCCGATGCGCAGGAGAAAGTCACGGTCGCGACCGAAGCGTCCTTCCCGCCCTTCTCCAAGACCGAAGCCGATGGCAGCTTCACGGGCTTCGAGATCGATCTCGGCAATGAAGTCTGCAAGCGCGCCAAGCTCGACTGCGAATGGGTCAAGCAGGATTTCGACGGCATGATCGCCGCTTTGATCGCACGCAAGTTCAACATGGTCTTCTCGTCCATGTCGATCAAGCCGGAGCGCGAGAAGGTCGCCGATTTCTCCATTCCCTATTATGCCGGCAAGTTCGTCTTCTACGGCAAGAAGGGCGCGTTCAAGAATTTCGATGAAGACATCAAGGGCAAGCGCGTCGGCGTCTATGCCGGCGCTACCCAGGATCAATATGTGCGCAAATACCATGCAGGCGTGCTCGAGCCGGTCGGCTATGAGAATGCCGACCAGATCCATGCCGATCTGGTGAATGGCCGCATCGATCTGGCCTTCGGCGAGCAGCAGCCGGCGATCGAGTTCATGAATTCGCCGCAAGGCAAGGATTTCGAGCAGGCGGGACCACTGATCGACGATCCCGAAGTCCTGGGCCGCGGCGTCGGCGCCATGTTCAACAAGGGCGATGCGTTGAAGGCGAAAGTGGACGAGGCCATCCGCAACGTCTATGCCGACGGTACCTTCGACAAGCTGCAGGCCAAATGGCTTGCCGGTGCCAATATCCGCGCCGATCAGCTCTGGTAGTGAGCATGCGCTTCTGAGACATGGATTGGTCACTCTTCCTGCCGGGCCCGCAAGGCTGGGGCGATGAGCTCCTCGCCGGTTTGTGGCTGACCATCCGGCTTGGACTCACGGCCGTGGCGCTCGGCACCGCGCTCGGGCTCGCCTCGGCCTTGGCCGAGCTGTCGCGCTTCACCGTCCTGGCGCGGCTCGTCGCCGCCTATAATCTGGTGATGCGCAGCGTGCCCGAGCTGCTGGTGATCTTCCTGCTCTATTACGGCCTGTCCTTCCTCATCATGGGCGCGTTGGCGCCTTTCGGCATCGACGGCTTCGTCGAGGTGTCACCCTTCTGGGCCGGCACCTTGGCGCTCTCCCTCATCCATGCCGCCTATGCGAGCGAAGTGTTCCGCGGCGCCTTCCAGGTCATCCCGAAGGGGCAGATCGAAGCGGCGCAAGCCTTTGGCATGGGCCGCTTCCTCACCTTCCGGCGCATCAAATGGCCGGTGGCCTTCCGGCTGTCGATCGCCGGACTCGCCAATCTCCTGATGGCGACGCTCAAGAACACGCCGCTCGTCTCGGCGATCGGGCTCCAGGATCTGGTCCGCGTCGCCGGCGAAGCGGGCCAGAACACAAAGCTCTATTTCCAGTTCTTCATGATCTCGCTGTCGATCTATCTCGTCATCGCCGCCTTGATGATGATCCTGCAGACCAAGGCGGAAAGCCGGCTGTTCGCTCATTTGCGCCGGGGCCCCGCCACATGATGCTGGATTGGCCGACGCTCGTTCAATACCTCCCCATCCTGATGAAAGGGGCGGTGACGACGATCGAGATCACGGCTCTCGTGGCCCTTTTCGGCTTCGCCATCGCGCTGCCGGTGGCGATCGGACGGAACTCGGCATCGCCGCTCGCCCGCGGCGCAGCCCAGAGTTTCACCTTCTTCTTCCGTGGGGCGCCGATCCTCGCCGTGCTGTTCCTGCTCTATTATGGCCTGCCGCAGATCCCCGGCATCAGAGAAAGCATATTTTGGCATGTGATCGAGCGGCCGATGCCGATCGCCGTCCTCGCTCTGTCGCTCAATTCGGCGGGCTTCCTTGCCGAAATCTTCGCCGTCGCCTTGCGCAACGTGCCCGTGGGCGAGATCGAAGCGGCGCGCGCCTTCGGCTTCTCGACGTTGAAAGCCTTTTTCCGCTTCACGCTGCCGGCCGCGGCGCGGCTTTCGCTGCGCTCCTACGGCAATGAGCTGGTCTTCGTCCTTAAGGGCACGGCCGCCGTCAACTTCATCACCATCACCGATCTCATCGGCGCCGCCAACCAGGTCTATTTCAACACCTTCGACCCGTTCACGCCGCTTCTGATCGCGGGCGCCATCTATCTCTGCTTCGCGCTCCTGATCGTGACCGGCATCAGGCTGCTTGAGCGCAGGCTGTCGCCCTGGCTTTATCGCGAGAACACACCGGAACCCCGTCTGAAGGAGCTTGCCGCATGAAACGTGAGACGATCACCCTCGACAATGTCGAAGGCCTGCCGCTGTCGGATGCGGTGCGTTTCGGCGATCTCGTCTTCGTTTCCGGCATGGTGGGCTTCGGCGACGACGGGGCCATCGTCAAGAGCGGGATCGCGGCCGAGACGCGCCAGACCTTCCGGAATATCGAGCGCGTCCTCGCCAAGGCGGGCTCCTCGCTGGCTGATGTGCTGAAGGTCACGATCATTCTGACCGACGCTTCCGATTTCGACGCCTTCAACGATGCCTACCGCGCGTTCTTTCCGAAGTCACCGCCGGCCCGGATTTCCATGGTCGCCGGCCTCACCATCGATGCGCGTCTCGAGGTCGATGTCATTGCCGGTGTGAGCCGGCCCTGACCCGGTTGCGCTTCGGGTCTTGCCGTAGGGTGAATTTGCGCGCAATCAATGGGACCAGCACTCCGCCTCCTGTCGCCGTAGGAGCGGATGCGGGAGCCCGTCACGATCGACCGTCCTTCGTGGCGGGCTCTTTCCGGCGAACCACCCGATCCTGCGTGTCGGCAAGGTATATGACGCCGGCGCCGGCCTGCTGCAGGCCATGACGGGCGATGGCCACGGCGATGCCGTCCGTTGGGGAGATGATCGGCTCGGGCGGCGCCAGGGGATCATCCAGAGGCGCGATGCTGCCAAGATGCATGCCCTTGCGGACTTTGTCGCCCAAGGCGACGGTCGGCGCGAAGCGGCCGGCCAGGGAATTGCGGACATAGTGCTCTGGACGCCCAAGGAACAGCAATTGCGAGCGGCTCTGATCGGGCCGCGTGGCTCCCGCCCAAGGCACCACGCCAATATGGGAAAGCAGGCTGCGCAAACCATGTTCGGCGACGCCGAGCGAGGCCGGCGTGACACGTCCGGCACCGCCGAGCTCGGAAGAGATGGCCTTCTTGCCGAGGGCGCGCGCATGGCCCTCGAGCGTGCCGGTATGCGGCATGTCGCCCGCGGCTGAAACCTCGTCGAAGACGATGGCATAGGGCGCATCGAAAGCGAGCAGCGGATCGCGCATGGTTTCGAATTCGGCAGAATTCAGGCGTGCCTGGAGGTTGGAGCTCAACACGAATTCATGGGCGCTGCCGCCTGAATGAAGGTCGATCACCCAGTCGACATCGGCAAGGAGAACGGTCTCGACAAAGCGGGCGATGGCGTGCGCCGGCCCGTCACCGCCCGGCCGGCCATAGAGCCTGTTGAGATCGCTGCCGTCACCCGGTGTGAGACGCGTCCCTGCCTTGCAGGCAAGCACATTGTGCAAGGGGAGCAGAACGAGCGTGCCATGGACGTTCTCAGGTTCGATGCCGCGGCAGAAATTGGCGACTGTGATCTGACCTTCGAACTCATCGCCATGCGTGCCGCCGGCCACCAGGATGGTAGGGCCGTACCCATTATGGACGATAACGATGGGCAGCATCAGTTCGGCCTCGCGGCCAAGACGAACCTGGACGCACTGCTTGCCCGGAACCGCGAGGTCGATCTCGCCCGGTGAGAGGCTGCGCCACATGCTCATCTTCCCGTTGCTCCACGGTCTTCCTGCTAAAAGCGGCACGAGCGGCCTAACAGAGACAGTTTGTGAAGTGAACCTCAGCGATCGCAGAAGAAGCGGCGGAGTTTCGCATGGAGCAGTCGTCTGTGATTCAGACCACTGGACCTGGCCGGTCGAAGCAGGCCAAACTCACGGAGCTTCATGTCAATGTCTGGAGAACCGATATGCCGCTATCCGGAAGACCGCTCGAAGCGCCGATTAACATAGCGCAGCTCCTGCGCGCCGGGGTGGCGCGGGCGCCCGACGGCTTGGCTCTGGTGTCGACCGCGGCGCGCTATAGTTGGCGAGAGCTGGACCGGGCAAGCGGCAATCTCGCAGGCAATCTCCTGGATCTTGGGCTCAAGCCCGGCGACCGAGTGGCCTCTCTCCTGCCCAACTGCGCGGCTTTGATTATTCACTACCTCGCCTGCATGAAATCGGGCGTGGTGGGAGTACCGCTCAACTATCGCTACATGGCTCCGGAGATCGACCGTGCGCTGGCTGTCAGCCAGGCCTCCGTTTTGATTGCGCATGGCGGACGTGAACGCGATCTTGCGGGCTCCCGCCAAGTTGCGGAGCTTCCGCACGGTCTCATTCTCCACGAAGCCGAAGCAGGGTGCCGCCCAAGCCTTCAGGATCTGATCGCCAAGAGGCCCGCGCAGAGGGAGCTGCCGGTCCCCAAGGCGAGTGACCCGGCCTTCATCTTTTTTACTTCGGGCAGCACCGGGCCTGCCAAAGGCGTGACCCATTCCCGTGAAGGTTTAGGCTGGATGTTCGCTACTTACGCCGCCGCCCTTGAACTCACGGCCGACGATGTGATGCTGCCTGCCAGCTCGATGTCGCATATCGGCGGCTTCGGCTTCTCGTTCGGGTCGCTGGCCGTAGGCGCACGGACGATAGTTGCCCATAGCTTCGATAGTCAGCACCTGCTGGAGTTGCTGCGCGCGCAACGGCCGACAATTCTCTGGATACAGCCGATGATGCTGTTCCAGCTGGTCCGTGACGCGAGCGCGCGGCGGGAGGACTTCCGCTCGCTCAGGCATTGCCGGTCAGGCAGCGATAAGGTTCCGGCTGAGCTGGCCCGCGCCTTCGCCGATTTGACGGGCATGCTAATCAGCGAGGGCATGGGCATGACGGAGGTCGGCGTCGTCACCGCTACGCCGTCCTCGGCCATGATCAAGGTGGGCACGATCGGACAGGCTGCGCCGGGCGTGCAACTTTCGATCCGCGACGAGGCTGGCCGGGAGCTGCCGGCCGGCGCGGAAGGCCGCCTATGGATCAGCGCCCGTGGTCTGGCTACCGGCTATTTGGGCGATCCGGTGGCCACCGCGGCGGTCATGCGGGGCGGCTGGTTCGATTCCGGTGATATCATGAAGGCCGATGAGGAAGGTTATCTCGCCTTTTGCGGTCGCAAGAAGCAACTCATCGTCCATGACGGTTCAAATATCTCGCCCCAGGAGGTCGAGGACGCCTTGCTTCAACATGAAGCTGTAGCGCTCGCCGGCGTGGTCGGCGTGCCGGATCTCGTGCATGGCGAGAACGTCCATGCCTATGTCGCACTGAAGCCTGGCGCACCCGTACCCACAGAGCAGGAGCTTATCGGGTTCGCCCGCGCCCGGGTTGGTTACAAGGCGCCCGAGAGGGTTGAGTTCTTGACGGAGATGCCCCTCAACGCCGGCAAGATCGATCGCGCAGCCCTGAAGGCGCTGGCAGCGAAGCGCGAGGCAACGGCGCCGCGCCAGTCCTTCGATGCGTCTGACGCCTCTCCGGTCCTTGCGCAAGGAAGCACAAATGCCGGAGATGGCCCGAATTCTGCATGACAACCCTCGGGCTGTTCTCCTGTGGTCGTTTTGGGACGAAACCCCGACCCCCGGCGGTACCTGAATCGCGCAGGAGGACAGTCCACAATCCGTTATCGTATTGGCGCAGCGTCAACTCTCGTATTGACGGGCCGCACGATGCAGTCGGCGATATGGTCGAGCTCGTTCAGTTCCGCCGCATGGCGCTGGCCCCAGGCGCATAAAGCGAGCATCACCGGCTCGAGGCTGAGGCCCAAGGGTGTCGCGGAATAATCGACGCGCGGCGGCACTTGCCGGAAGACCTCGCGATGGACGAGACCGTGCTCTTCCATCTCGCGCAGTTGCTGCACCAGGACCTTCTGGGTGATGTGAGGCAGCAGCCGCTTCAATTCCGAGGAACGTTTCGGCCCGCCGAGCAGATGATAGAGGATGACCGCCTTCCAGCGGCCGGAGATCGCCTTCAAGGCCCGCTCGATCGGGAGAACCGGCAGTCTCTTCACATTGGCCATGGTTACCTGCTGGTGCCTTAGGGAATAAAAACTCTGTAGAGCCGGACTGGCCCCTAGAGATAGGACGCTCTGAGGACATTGCAACGAGGATGATCCATGCGGGCGATCCAACTGAGCCGCTTCGGCGGACCTGAGGTCCTGGAGCTGATCGAGATGCCGAAGCCGGTTCCCAAGGCGGGCGAGGTGCTCATCCGCATCCGGGCGGCGGGCGTCAATTTCTTCGAGACCCTGATGCGCCAGGACCGCTATGCGGTGACGCCGGATCTGCCGATGATCTTCGGCGTCGAGGTCGCGGGCGTCGTGGAGGAGGCAGGCAGCGGCGTGGAGGTGAGGCCCGGCAGTCGTGTCGCGGTGCCGCTCTTTGCCTTCAACCGGCCGGGCGGCGGCTATGCCGATCATATCGCCGTCGACGCAAGGAGCATCGTACCTCTTCCCGAGGCTCTCTCCTTCGAGACGGCCGTCGCCTTGATGGTGCAGGGCCTGACCGCCTTGCATGCCGTGCGGCGCAGCGACCCCAAGGGAAAGACGGTGCTGGTGACGGCCGCCGCGGGAGGCGTCGGGTCAGTGCTGGTGCAGCTTGCCAAGCGGTCGGGCGCCCGTCGCGTGATCGCCGCCGCCGGGACGGAAGAGAAGCTCGATCTCGCCCGCACGCTAGGCGCCGATGACGGCGCGAACTACACTCATCCCGGCTGGGCGGAGGCCGTGCATGCCGATGTCATCTATGATTTCGTCGGCGGTGAACTGACCGAAGCGTGCCTGAAGGCCCTGGCGCCGCAAGGCGAGCTGCTGTTCGGGGCGTTGGGCCGGACCGCGCTGGGCAAGGGCGCGCTGGAGGCGATGTTCGCCCGCAATCAAGCGCTTAAGGGATTTGCGCTCCTGCCGCTGCTCGCGCCGGAGACGGTCAAAGCCGATCTCGCTCATCTCTTCGACTTTGCCGTATCCGGCGGATTGAGAATCCCGCCCGGCGCGAGCTTTCCGCTCGATCAGGCAAGCGAAGCGCATCGCCTGATCGATGCGCGCCGGTCGATGGGTAAGGTCGTTCTCGTTCCTTAGGTCTTAGTCTCGTGGCTGTGCTTCTTCAGCCGGAAGGCGAAGGCGACGAAGAGCACCCCGAAGATGATCGAATAAGCGCCGATGACCCAGACGAGCGCCAGGGCGCCGGCACCCGGCATCAGCAGCATCACCAGGCCGAAGAGCACCGAGAGTGCCCCCGACAGGATGAGCCACCACTCATTGTCGATCTCCTTGCGGATCTTGATGGCGCCGACGATCTCGAAAATGCCGTGGATCAGCGACCAGACGCCGATGAACATCGCCAGCGCGAGCGCGGTGAGGCCCGGCCACAGGAAGGTGAGGAGGCCGGCCGCGATACCGAGGATCCCGATCAGGATCAGCCACCAGCGCGACTGCGCTTCGCCGCCGCGTATGGCGGCCGCGATGGCGAAGATGCCGTCGACCAGCGCATAGGCGCCGTAGAAGATGATGAGCGTCAGGAGCGTGATGCCCGGCCAGACGAAGGCCAGCACGCCGAAGATGATGCCGGCGATGCCGCGCAGAAGCAAAAGCCACCAGTTCTTGGCGAGAGCATGCAGTCCGGGTAAGGCAGGCCTGAGAGCTGTTTCCTGGGCCATGATGCACTCCTCCTTGTTGAGCTAGCATCCAAATCCGAGTTCGCCGCTTAGCCCACAAATGTTTCATGGCGCGAGATTCGGCGCAAGCGCCGCCCGTCGAAATTCGCTTGCCGCGCAATTGACTCGGTTTATTCACGAACAGGAATAAGCTATTGAATAGACAGAGAAATATTTGGGTTTAAGATGAGCTGGCCGCATCGCCTGTTTGCCGGGCAATTCACCGATTTTGAGTTGAAACTGCTACGCGTGTTTCGCGTGGTGGTGGATTGCGGCGGCTTTTCCGCCGCCGAGGCCGAGATCGGCCTCACCAAATCGGCGATCAGCAAGCATGTCAGCGATCTCGAAATCAGGCTCGGCGTCAGGCTGTGCGAGAGAGGCCGCGGCGGCTTCGCGCTGACCGAGGAGGGCAAGGTCGTCTATGAGGCGATCTCCCAGCTTCTCGTCTCCTTCGAGGAATTCCGCTCGCGCATCAACGCCTTCCACGCCGAGCTGATCGGCGAGTTCTATATCGGCTTCATCGACTCGCTCGTCACCGACGAGGCGACGCCTTTGCGCGAGATCCTGTCGGACTATTCGAAGGCCAACCCGGCGATCAGGCTCAATATGATGGTGGGCACCGAGAGCGAGATCGACCGCGCCGTGGAGGAGCGTCGTCTCCATATTGGCGTCTCGGTCGCCGGTGAGGGGTCGGTGCGCGCTCTGACGACGCCGATCTCGGTCGAAACAAGCTATCTCTATTGCGGCGCCGGGCATGAAGCTTTCGCCGTCGCCGACAGCGAGCTCAAGGACGAGGCTCTGTCGAAATATGCCCTCGTCCAGCATGGCTATTCGGCCGCCGAGAACCGGATGATCGCCAAGCTGGGCTTGCGTTCCGCGGCCACGTCGCATCAGACGGAAGGCATCCTGTTCCTGGTTCTCGCCGGAACCCATATCGGGTTCCTGCCGGCGCATTACGCCAAGAGCTGGGAGGTGCGGGGCCTCATCCGGCCGATCCGGCCGCAAGAAATCATGAAGACGACGCGGATCGCGGTAAAAGCCAACCGCTCGTCCTTGGCCAATCCGATGGTGCGCAGCTTCCTGTCGATCGTCAAGGCGCGGAAGAAGAAGGATGACGCGGGAGCGGCCGGCTAAAGCCCGGCGTGGCGGCAGACGATCTCGATCGATCTGACGAGGCCCTGAACCGCGAGTTCCGCCTTCTCGGCGATCAACTCGCCTTTGTCGTCCAGAAGTCCGGCCCCGGGCGTGATCATCATCTCGCCGGCATAGATCGGCGGCGGCTGCACACCCATCGCCGACAGAGCGCGTCCGATCGGATTGGTCTCGGCATAGAGGTCTTCCAGCGTGAAGATCGGGATGCCTTTTTCGCCTCCGTCCCAGCTCTTGAGATAATTCACCTCGGTGCCGCCGAGATGATAGGACTTGGTGATGACGAAATCGCCGGCGAAGCAGGATATCGCCGCGAAATGCCGGCAGACGATGTCATGAAGCTGGTCGATCGGCCGGCGGATGCGCTCGGGTTCCTCATGAAGCATGGTGAGCGCCGCGAGCACGCCCGCAAGCGCGGTCCGCCCCGGATCGAAGGCCGAGAACACCGCCTTGCCATGAGAGGAGACATTGCCGAAGCGGTCGCCGGCAAGGCCGAGGCCCTTGCGGATCGGCAGCATGGCGTCCTCCCGGCCGACGATCAGCCCGGCGGTCGGGGCGCGGGCGATCTTGTCGAGGCTCCAGAGCTGGACATCGGCATTGAGCTCGGCGGGGCCGCTGCCGATGATCGGCAGGGCGCTCGCAGAATCGACGATGAAGGGAATGTCGTAATGGCGCGCCAGATCACCGAACCGGCGCATGAGCACGGCGCGTCCTTCGGCGTCGCGTTCATGGTAGCCATAGCCCGGCGTGTCATAGCCGATGACATGGAGACCGGCGAGGCTGGCGCCATGGCGGGCCGCCATCCGCTCCAAGGCGGTGATCGTCTCTTGCGCATCGACGTCGAGCAGGAAGGGCACGATGTTCTGCCTTATGCCATGCACCTCGTAGCGCGCATTGGCGAAGGGCACGAACAAGGTGTCGAGATCGCACAGGCTTTTGGCTTCCATGCCGAGCTCGCCGGCGCTGACGCTGCGGTCGATCGCGACATTCTTGTATTTGGGCGGGAAGGGCCGGCCATAGGCGGCACCCCAGTCGCAATCCTCGCCATAGGGGAACAGCATGGCGGCGCGGCGGGCATCGCCCCGGCGCAGGATGGGTGGGGCCACCAGCGTTTCGATGGCGACGCGCAAGCCCGCCTCGCAGGTGTTGACGACGGCGCAGTCGAACCCATCGCCATAGGCATTCTTGATGAGGCTGCGGATCCGGTCCTCGATCGACTTCACGCTGCCGACGGGTTCGCGATTGGCGGCGACGATCGCTTCGAGCACGTAATCGGGCAGGGGCGCCGGGCGCGACGACATGCCGGAATAGAGCGCGATCCCGCCGGCAAAGCGCGCGAGGCCGATGCTCTCGCCATAGGCCCTAGCCTCGCGCTCGATCTCAGGGATCTTCTCGAAAAGCGCCTGGTACCATTCATGCCGATGCATGGGACAAGATCCTTTCTTCAGGCGGGCCGGCCGATGATGAAGAGCCAGTCGCCCGGGGACGATTTGGCGAGCGACCGGCGCGCCATGACCAGGCCGTCGCATCGCGCAGGGAGGGAAAGCGGCAGCTCGTCCGGCCGGTCAGGCCGATGCAGGCGCGCGACGGGCACGCCGGACCGTACGGCATCGCCGAGCCGCACCAGAGGCTCGAACACGCCTTCGCTTTCGGCGATGACATAACAATCATCGGGGCGCACATCGATGAGCTCCGGCTGTCGAAGCTCCGGCGCCGGCGTCGCGATGATGCCGAGATGAGTCAGCAGCCGCCGCAGCCCTTCCCGGCAGAGCGCCAAGGCATCGGCGGAGATCTCCGCCGAGCCGCCATATTCGCCGGCGATGCCGATAACCTTCTGCCTGAGCATGGCCGATTCGATGCCGACCTCGACACCCATGGTCTTGGCGCCGAACAGCATGCAGTAGCGAGCACCGAATGCGGCTGCGAGATCCTGCCGGCGCTGATCGCCTTCGGCATCACCCGTCACCACGAAAAGGGTCGCGGGCAGGAAATGCAGGATGGCGCCGCCGCCATGGAAGTCGGCGGCATAATCGGCCCTGGCATAGAGCTCGGTCTCGATGAAATGTGCAAGCCTTGAGGTGAAGCTGCCGTCGGCCTTGCCGGGAAAGGCGCGGTTGAGATTGAGACCGTCGACCGGCGTGGGGCGCGTGCCCGCGCGGCAGGCCGGGCCATTCACCATGGGCATGATGATGACCCGGCCCCGAATGTCGTTGACATCGAGCTCGCGCGCCAGTTCCGCCAGCGCCACCTGGCCTTCGTATTCATCGCCATGGACGCCGGCGGTGAGCACGAGGGTCGGACCGTCGCCATGGGCGAAGGAGCAGATGGGCACAGAAGCGGAGTCGATGCTGACAAGGCCTACTTGCCGGCCCGGCGCGTCGAGATCGATGTCGATCGAAGCGCTCACAGCACCGCCTTGATCGCGGCAAGGCCGCGGTCGATGTCGTCGGCATTGTTATAGAGATGCGGCGAGAAGCGGATGAAATCGCGCCGCAAGGAGGCGATGACATTGTTCGCCTTGAGGGTGCGGGCGAAATCCTTGCTGTTCTTGCCGGGGAGGCGCGCCGCGATCGTGGCCGAGCGTTCCTCAGCCTTTTTCGGCGACAGAACCTCGGCGCCGAGCTCGAGAAGGCCGGCCATCAGGCGATCGGCGATGTGGCGGTTATGGACGCGGATCTTCTCGATCGAGTGATCGAGGAGGTAGTTCATCGCCTCGGTGGCACCGAGCGCGGTACCATAGGCCATTGTGCCGAATTCATAGCGCTTGGCATTTTCGGGCATTTCCAGGCGATTGGCCTGGAAATCCCACATGTCCTTATGCGTGCGCCAGCCGATGATGCCGGGATTGAGCTTCTGCAACGCGGGCGAAATATACATGAAGCCGGTGCCGAAGGGCCCGCATAGCCATTTATAGGTGGAGGCCGCCGCCGCATCGATGCCCGTCGCAGCGATGTCGATCGGCACCTGGCCGGCCGACTGCGTGACGTCGACCACGCAAATCGCGCCATGCTGGTGCGCCTTCTTGGCGAAGCGGGCGAGATCGAAGACCTGGCCGGTGCCATATTCGACATGCGACAGGCAGACGACCGATGTCGAGTCATCGATAGCCGCTTCGAGACGGTCAGGATCGATATAGAGATTGTCGGCAGGCACCCAGCGCATCTTGGCGCCGGTCGCCTCGGCGGCGCGCATCCACGGATAGACCGTGCTCGGATGGGTGGTCTCGGTGGCGACGATGGTCGAGCCCCTGGGCGGCATGACGGCCCAGGCGAGCGATGCCATGAGCACCGTCTCGCTCGAGGCGGTGGCGATGTCTTCCGGCCGGGCGTTGAACAAGCGGGCCGCGGCGTTGTTGAGATTGTCGAGGCATTCGACCTCGTCCTCTTCGTCAAAGGCGATGGTGCCTTCATCCGCCAGCGCCTGCTGCCAGCGATTGATCGCCGCCGCGGCACCCTTATGGGTGAGCCCGACCGAGGCCGCGTCCATATAGACGAAGTTTTCGGCCGGCGGAAAGACGTCGATGGTACCAAGGCGTTGCATGAAGAGTGACCTTTCTGTTTGTGAGATGGCTCAAGCGGCGCGCTGGTGCGGCAGATGACGGTGCCATTTGCTTTCCCAGAATTTGAAGCCGCGATTGATGATGAAGACGAGCGCCATATAGAGGAGGGCGGCGATAATGAAGCCGTCGAAGCCGAGATAGTATTTGTTGTTGAACTGGCGGGCGGCGCCGAGGATGTCGATGATGGTGACGGTGCTGGCGATGACCGTCGCGTGGAGTGAGAAGATCACCTCATTCGAGAAGGCGGGCAGCGCGCGCCGGAGCGCGCTCGGCAGCACGATGCGGCGGAACAGAGTGAAGGGGCTCATGCCGCAGGCTTTGGCGGCCTCGATCTCGCCTGGCGGCACCGCCTCGATGGCGCCGCGCAGGATCTCGGTCACATAGGCGGTCGAGCACAGAGTGAAGGAGATGAACACGCACCACCAGGCCTCGCGCAGGATGATCCATAGAGCCGAGTCGCGGATGAAGGAGAACTGCGCCGCGCCGTAATAGAGAAGATAGAGCTGGACCAGCAGCGGCGTGCCGCGGAAGAGATAGGTATAGGCGAAGATCAGCGGGCTCGCGACAGGCACCCTGTTGGCGCGTGCGGCCGCCAGCGGAATGGCGATGAGAGAGGCGAGGCACAAGGGCCCGATGAGAAGGATGATCGTGTTCCTCAAGCCCAGCAGGAACAGGTCGAGATGCTTTGCCGCCAGCATGAAGTCGACCGGCGACCAGGTCTCGCTGAAGCTGGTGAGGTCGGCGATGATATCGGCGAGCATCATGGCGTCAGGCCTTCCTCAGATGCGCGCTGTAGCGCCGGTCGAGCCATCTCAGGCCCACATCCGAGATCGCGGTCAGGACCAGATAGGTCATGAGCACGACGAACATGAAGGTGAAGGGCATTTGCGTCGCCTTGCCCGCGGCATAGCCATTATAGACGAGGTCCTCGAGGCCGATCACCGAGACCAGCGCCGTCGTCTTCATCAGCGTGAGCCAGATATTGGTGAAGCTCGGCAGCGCGTAGCGCACGAGCTGCGGCCAGATGATGCGCCGGAAAAGCACGCTGCGGCTCATGCCGCCCGCAATGCCGGCCTCGATCTGGCCGCGCGGGATGGCAAGTGCCGCGCCGCGGAAGGTCTCCGTCATATAGGAGCCGAAGATGAAGCCGATCGCGAGAATCCCGGCGGTGAAGGCATTGAGCTCCCAATGCCGCCACAGGCCGGTCACGGCGCCGATCCGGTTCAGGGCCATCTGCCCGCCGAAATAGAGCAGCAGCATGAGGACGAGGTCGGGCACGCCGCGCACCAGCGTCGTGTAGAATTCGGCGATCCGCCGCGCCGCCCTGGACGAGGACAGTTTCGCCCAGGCGCCCAAAAGCCCCAGGGTAACGGCGACCAGGAGCGACAACAGGCTCAAGGCCACCGTTATCCGCAAGCCCGACAGAACGAAGGGCGAGAATTGCAGGACCGCGTCCATGGCAGGCGTCGAGAGCCGTTACTTGCCGTAGATGTCGTAGGCGAAATATTTCTTGGCGATCGTGTCATAGGTGCCGTCGGCGCGGACCTCGGCGATCGCCTTGTTGAAGGCCTCGCGCAGTTCCGCATCTTCCTTGCGCATGCCGATGCCGACACCTTCGCCGAAACATTCGCGATCGGTGTAGATCTCGGAGGCGAAAGCCATGTCCTTGCCGCGCTCGGTCTTGAGCAGGCCGAAATCAATGGCGATGGCATCCGACAGCGCCGCATCGATCCGCCCTGAAACGAGATCGAGATAGAGCGAGTCCGCCGTCTCATAGACGCGGATGGTGGCGTCGGGGAAGGTCTTCTCCAGATAGCATTGGGTGGTGCCGGGAATTGTGCCGATCACCTTGCCGCCGAGCTTCTTGTCGCTGACATCGAGGCTCGTGCCCTTGCGCGCCACGAAGGCACCGCCGGTCTGATAATATTTGTTGGTAAAATCGATCTTCTTCTTTCTTTCCTCGGTGATGGCCATCGAGGCGAAGATGCCGTCATATTTGTTGGCAAGCAGCCCCGGGATCATGCCGTCCCAGTCCTGCGCCAGGAACTCGCATTTGCGCTTGATCTTGTCGCACAGCGCCTGGCCGAGATCGATCTCGAAGCCGATCAGCGCGCCGTCGGGGCCGCGCTCGTTGAAGGGCGGATAGGCACCTTCGGTGGCGAAGCGGATCGTGTCCTCGGCCTTGGCCATCATGCTCGTCATGAGCAGGGCGGCGGCCGCCGCGAGCATCAGACATTGTCGTTTCATTTTCGAGTCTCCTCCTGTTTTGTTGTCATCGAAATCATTCGAACGGCTCACCCATGGGCGCGGGCGAGAAAGCGCTGGAAATGCGACGAGGCCGGGCGCGTCATGACGCTCTTGGGATCGCCTTCCTCTTCGATCTCGCCTTGGCGCAGGAAAATGACGCGGCTCGAGGCTTCGCGCGCAAAGCCCATCTCATGGGTGACGATGATCATCGTCCGCCCTTCCTCGGCCAGGGCGCGGATGATGGTGAGCACCTCGCCGACGAGCTCAGGGTCCAAGGCCGAGGTCGGCTCGTCGAACAGAAGCACCTCGGGCTCCATGGCAAGCGCGCGCGCAATGGCGGCGCGCTGCTGCTGGCCGCCCGACAGGAAGGCCGGATAGGTGTCCTTGCGGTCATAGAGGCCGACCTTGTCGAGCAGGGCCTCGGCCTGGGCGATCGCCGGCGCCCGGTCGATGCCCAGCACATGGACCGGGGCCTCGATGACATTCTCGAGCACGGTCATATAGGACCATAGGTTGAAGCTCTGGAAGACCATCGCCAGCTTGGCGCGCATGCGCTGGATCTGCTTCGGATCGGCGGGATATTGATCGCCATCGGGACTGAGCCTGGTCCGGATCGGCTCGCCATTGAGAGCGATCGTGCCTTGCGTCGGCGCCTCGAGGAAATTGACGCAGCGTAGAAGTGTGCTCTTGCCCGATCCGCTGGCACCAAGGATCGAGATGACGTCATGCTCATGGGCCGAGAGCGAGACGCCTTTCAGCACCTCGAGGCTGCCGAAGGATTTGTGGAGCTCACGGATCTCGAGCTTGGGCCTGCCGTCATGCCGGGCCTGGCTGAGCTCTATTGCCGTCCTTTGATCGAACACCGGGCGTGAACCTTCCGAACACATTGCCGGCATGCTCCGACGGAAGCGGCGCGCCCGTCGTTCGCAAAACCGTCAAGTGAAGTTTCCGGAAGAGAGGGTTTCTCGAAGCGGGCATTTGCGGGATTTTCCCGGCATCAGCGGTCAGAAGAGGAGCGGTCATGGCCAAGCAGGTTATTTCGGGAAGCGGCACTGAGGGCCTTCCCTTGTCGGAGGCGGTGCGGGCCGGCGATTTCGTGTTCGTCTCAGGGATGGTGGGCTTCGGTCCGGACGGCCGCATCGTCGAGGGCGGTATTGCCGCCGAAACCGACCGTATCATGGCCGATGTCGCCGACATACTGAAACGGGCCGGCGCCAGCCTCGCCGATATCGTCAAGGTAAATATCTGTCTCACGGATGCAGCAGATTTCGCGGCCTTCAACGAGGCCTATGCCCGCTATTTCCGCAAAGATCCGCCGGCGCGCGTCAGCCTGGCGGCAAGCCTCACCATCAAGGCCCGTGTCGAAATGGATTTCATCGCCTATACTGGCAAATAGGCGAATCCAGCGATGACATGGTGCGATGGCCGAGGCTCTGTTTTCCGACCTGAATGAGCTCGCGCGCTTCGGTGCGGAGAGAACGGGCGGCATCAGCCGCACGGCCTTCTCTCCCGCTTTCGTCGAGGCGCAAGCCTGGCTGTTGCAGAGAATGGCGGATGCGGGCCTTGCGGTCAGGATCGATGCCGCCGGCAATGTCATCGGGCGCCACGGGCCGCAGGGACCCGCGGTCGTCTCAGCCTCGCATATCGACACGGTGCCGAATGGCGGCGCGCTCGATGGCGCGCTCGGCGTGATTGCGGGGCTCGAGGCGTTCCGCCGGCTGAAAGCGCGCGGCCATGCCTTCGACCGGGCGCTCGAGATCATCGCCTTCGCCGATGAGGAAGGCGAATATTTCAGCCTGTTCGGCTCGCGCGCCATGCTGGGCCTGGTGACGCCAGAAGAGATCACGGCCGCACTTGGCGGCAAAGGCAAGTCGCTGACCGAAGCTCTGCGCGAAGCGGGGCTCGATCCGACGAAGGTCGCGCATGCCCGCCGCTCGAAAAGGGATTTCCATGCCTATGTGGAATTGCATATCGAGCAGGGTCCGGTGCTGGAGCGGCTGGGCCGCTTCGTCGGCATCGTGACGAATATCGTCGGAATAGAGGTGACGGAATTCGCCTTCACCGGCCGGCCCGACCATTCCGGCACCACGCCGCTCGACATGCGCCAGGATGCGCTGCGGGCCGCGGTCGAATTCTGCAAGGCCTGCTATGACCTGGCACGGGCTGCGGATCCGGCCCTGCGGCTGAATTTCGGCGCGCTCTCCATAACGCCCAAGGCGTTGAACGTCGTGCCGGGCCGGGGGTGGTGGTGCAACAGGAGCTTCGCCATCCCGATCCGGCTATCCTCAGCGCGGTCGCGCAAGAGAGCTGGCGCATGGCGGAGGGCTGCACCCGCAGGCTTGGCGTTTCGGCGCAGTGGAAGACGCTGTCGCGCGATGAGCCCGCTGCGATGGATCGCGACATGCAGGCGCTGCTCCATTCCTGCGCCGAAGGCTTGGGCATCGAGGTCCATGATCTGGCCTCGGGCGCCGGCCATGACGCGCAGCTTTTCGCGACCGCCTGCCCCACCGGCATGGTGTTCGTGCAAAGCACCGGCGGCCGCAGCCACTGTCCGGAAGAAAGCTCGCCGCCTGATGCCATCAGCCAGGCGGTTGCCGTGCTGACGGAAGGCCTCGCGCGATTGACCCGCGCCTAGCCGCATCACTATAAGCCAAGCCATGAGCAAATCGGACAAGGTGACCGTTCTCGCCGGCCGCGGCGCGGCCGTGGCGGTCGGCGAAGGCGATGAAGTCGCGATCGTCAATGTGAGCGGCACGCAGGTCGTCGATTTCTGGTGCCTGCCTGAATCCGCGCGCCAGGAATATCTCTCGCTCGAACATTGCCGCGAGGTTCTGGGCAAGATCTATTTTGCGCCGGGCGATGTCCTGATCTCGAATCTTTATGTACCGGTCATCGATTATCGAGCGGACACGACCGGCGGCTTGCATGACACGCTGATCGCGCCCTGCAATCCCGAAATGTACCGGAAGTTCGGACGGTCCGCCGATCATCCAAGCTGTGCGGGCAATTTCTGGACGGCGGTCAAGTCCGCGGGCCTTTCCATTCCCTTCGTGCCCTCGCCCTGGAACCTGTTCATGCGCGCCAAGGTGAAGGAGGACGGCACCATCGAATATGCGCGTCCGCCCTATATTCCCGAAGGCCGCGTCACCTTGGGCATGCGCCGCGATGCCACCATCATCGTCTCGGCCTGTCCGGATGATTGCTATCCGACAAATGGCGGCGACGGGAGTCCGCGCGACTTCGTCATCGAGATCAAGCGGGCCAGCTAAGCCCTCGATCGTCGCGCTCGAAGGTCAGTTGTTACTTGAGGGACCGATAAAAGTGACCACGCTTGGGATTTGACCAGTCGAGAAGTTCCGGAGCATCTGATGTATCGATGGCCTCATCGGGCAGTGCCGCGAGCGGCTTGAGTTCCGTTCGTTGCTCGGGCGTCAGCTCCTTAGATGTTGCCTTCTTCATAACTTTTCTTTCGCGCGCCATGGCTGATGATGCGGCCAACCACATATGGCATGCAGAGGGCGGCGAAGCTACTCGTCATTGCCGCCAGTATGGGCGACAGTTACCTTGACGTTGAGGACGCGGAGCGCCGCCAGCTGCTCTTCATCGGCCCCGTCGTCGGTGATGACTTCCGAGATCGCCGAGATGTCGCAGAAGGCCGAGAAGGAGGGCGCGCGAAACTTCGTGCTGTCGACGAGCAGAATGGCGCGCCGGGCCGAGCGGATCATGGCACGCTTGAGAGCGGCGACTTCGAGCGAGGCATCGGTGAGGATGCGCCCGGTGATGGCATAGGCGCCGACGAGGCAGAGATCGGCATGGATGGTGCCGAAGAAGCCCTGGCCCGGTTCGCCGACCATCATTTGCGCGCCTTGACGCACCGTGCCGCCGGGCACGATCACCCGCCAGGACGGGCACGCGGCGCAGAGGCTCGCAGCTTCGATACTGTTGGTGACCGCGGTCAGCGGGATCTGGCGCTCGGCCGCGGCGCGCACCGCCTCGAGCACGGTCGAGCCGGTGTCGAAGATGACGCTTTCGCGCGGATTGATGCGCAAGGCGGCGAGCGCGCCGATGGCGCGCTTCTGGCGGTGCTGGAGCTGCGCGTTGAGGGAGGGCTCGTGCTCGAAGGTCGCCTGCAGCGGCGGCACGAACAGCGCGCCGCCATGGGTGCGCTCGAGATAGCCGCCCTCGGTCAATTGCTCGAGATCGCGCCTTATCGTCGAGGCCGAAGCGCCGATCGCTTCGGCGAGCTCGAGGATCGAGGCGGCCCCGTCGCGGCGCAGGCGCTCGAGAATCATGGCGCGGCGCTTGGCCGGGATGATCTCAACCCGCTTCGACGGTGTTTCCATGGGATAATCCTGTAGCCATGATCCTAAGGCCCAGCATCAGAAGGCAACCGCCGGTAAAGCTGTCGCCGAGGCCGACGGTCGCCTTGGGATGGGCGAGATGCGGCGCGGCGCAGGACACGAAGGACCAGGCGCCGAGCCGCGCGAAAGTGGGGAAGGGCGGGTCGGTGAAGGTCGCCTGCGCAGCGATGCTCCGGGGATAGGCCGGAACGCCATGAGCCGCCCTGGTGCCGGCGAGAAGACAGCCCATCAACAGGGCGCGGCGTTCCTCCTCCGGATCGTCGCGCGTGACGGAGGCCGCCCAGTGATCGGCATGCACGCAGACGCGGTCGAGATCGAGCTTCGCGCCGAGCGCGCACATGCTCTCGGCGAGATCGGGCGTTTCCGGCGTCAGTTGGATGAATTCGGAATGGCTCATGCCGAGCGAGGTGATGGCGCCCTTGAGCCGGTCGATCACCCGGTCGCGATGGCTGGGCGTGTCATAGCCTGCGAGCTCGAGATGGACCGTGGGGACGCCTGCGGCGCGCCAGTGCTCGACCATGCGCCGCACGGGGGCGATCTCAGGGTCGATCTTCTCATAGGGGATGGAGTTGAAACCCGAGATCAATCCTGCGCCGGCCCGGGGCGCAAGCTTCACGCTGAGCTCATCGAATTGCACGTCATGCTCGAGGCCCGGATCGTGGAAGCGCACGATGATGCGCGACGAGCGTTGCGGCGTGACATCGCCGATCGCCCGGCCCGCAGTATATTCGATGATGAAGATCTCGGGCTGCCTTAGGCCGCGAGGAACGATCTCGGCGGCACGCCGGGCTTGGCCGGCCTCGGCGATCAATATGTCGGGATGGACCTGCGCGAGCTTATGGGCGCTACGGTCTTCGAGCGCGATCAAGGCGGGAGCGCCGATCGCCGCCAATGACCAGGCCGCTTGCGGACCCGTGCCGCCGAGCGCGTAAGTGATGGGCACATGCTGCGCGAGCCAGGCCGGGCCTTCCGGCCAGTCGACCCGCACTTCGCCGCCAATGCCGCGCCGGGCGCGGTCCTTCACCATCTCGCCGAAACTCCGCGCTTGCAGCGGTGCGTCGGGCGCAAAAAGCGGTCCGAGCTCATGCGCCAGGAGGCGGGCGTCGACACAGGCGCTGAGGCCGAAGAGCATGAGCGGGGCCGTCGCGGCGATGCGGGGAATGTCCCCGATGAGCTCCTGATAATGGCCGTTCCAATCCGTCACGGGTGGTGAATCTCCCTGGCCGGGCATAGAGGATCATATTCAAACATCTGTCAACAGATTGAAACATTTTGGAAGATTTGCCTCGCTATTTATGTAGCTATTTCAATACGATACATAACAACGCGATTTTCCAGGTGATAGATGTTGGAATCTGTTGATATTTATTGCTCATTTCTGCCTCGGGTGATATGGAAGCCCATCGGCACCTTGGAGATGGGACATGACGACGAAGCTGGATGAAAAACTGGCGCGCATAAGAGCCGGCAAATACAAGCGCTCGGATTTCATCATCGCCGATGCCAAGGATGGCGACATGGGTGCGGGCGTTCTCGGCGCCGCCCCCAAGCGCGGCCCCGACGGCACGCGTCTCAGGGGCAAGACCCGTGTCGAATTCCTCGACGACATCGAGGCCATCGTGAAGCAGGGCATCGTCGATGTCATGCTGGTCTCGGCCTCCAATCTCGAATTGCTGCATGAGCGGGGCGTCTTCAAGAAGAGCAAGGTGAAACCCGCGATCCGCGCCAATGACACGACCGATTGCTGGGGGCTCATCCGCCACGGCACCTATCACAAGGAGGCCTCGCGCCCCTTCCGCACCGCGAGCATTCCGCGGGTGATGTACAATGCGACGGCGCCGGTCAAGGGTGCCAGGAAGATCTACGGCACCGATCTCGGCCTCTATTCCATCACCATGATGAACGACGTCGATGCCGATCTGCGCACGCTCGAAGCCTTTGCCGCCTTCCGCCAGGAGGCGGCCGCCAACGGCTTCAAGTATTTCCTCGAAGTGTTCAATCCGAATGTGCCGCACACCATGGAGCGCGAGCATCTCGGCGAATATATCAATGACTGCATCCTGCGCTGCCTCGCCGCCGTCATGAAGGCGGACCGGCCGCAATTCCTGAAGATCGTCTATAACGGCCCCAAGGCGCTGGAAGAGCTCGCAACCTATGATCCGAGCCTGGTCATCGGCATCCTCGGCGGCGGCACCGGCACCAACCGCGACACCTTCGAATTGCTGCATCAGGCCGAGCGCTATGGTGCCCGCGTGGCGCTGTTCGGCCGCAAGATCAACCAGGCGGAAGCGCCGCTGAAAATCCTCACTTTCATGCGCCAGGTCACCGACGGCACGCTCTCGCCCGATGAGGCGGTGCGCGCCTATCACGGCGAATTGCAGAAGCTGGGGCTCAAGCCTTTCCGCTCGCTCGAGGAGGATCGGGTCGTGACCGAAGAGCCGCTCAAGAAGGCGATGCTCAAGGCCGCTTAATCAAGAAGAAGTGCGAGTACTCCCTGGACTGCGCCGGGTCTGACCGCCCGGCGCTTCTTTTTGTCATGTGCGGTCACGAAACGCCGCGAGCGCGTCATGGGTGGCGGTGAGCGTCGGCGGCAGCTTTGCATAGACGGTGCGATAAAGCTCTTCATAGCGCTCCATCCATGAAGGCTCAGGCTCGACGATCCTGACCTTGCCCAGCCCTTCCGTCATCTCTTTCTGCGCTTCCTCGATGGAAGAGAAGACGCCGGCACCCAGTCCGCCCAATATCGCGGCGCTGAGGCAGGTCGCCTCGCTGAGCGGTGTCACTTCGAGCGGCCGGCCATAGACGCTGGCCTTGATCTTCATCATGAGGTCGTTGCGGGTACCCCCGCCGATGACGCGGATGCGGGTAATCGCATTGACGCCCGGTACCGCGCTCAGATAATCGAGCTCGAGGCGGGTATAGAGGCAGAGGCCTTCGAGCACGCTGCGGAACAGGGCACCCGCCCCGCTGTCGCCGGTGATGCCGATGAAGGCGCCGCGCGCATGGGGATTGGGATAGGGCTGATCGCCGCCGCGCAACTGCGGCAGGAAGACGAGACCGTTGCTGCCGGGCGGAAGCTTCTCGGCTTGCGCGATCAGGCTGTCATAGCTTTCGCCGCCCGTCTGCTGGCGGAACCATTCGATGGCGCCGCCCGAGGTGGTGAGCCCGCACATGAGCGCATAGCGGGGCGTGCCGAGATGGAGCAGGCTTTGCTGATTGCCGCCCTGGCGCAGGAGGTCATGGAAGATGGGACGGTCATTCGCGAGGATCAGGCCCTCGGCGGTGCCCATGCTGTCGAGCAATATGCCGGGCGCGTTGGTGTCGGCCGCGACGGTGCTGATGACATGGTCATGCCCGCCGCCCGACACGGCCAAGCCCTCCGGCAGTCCGGTCTCCGCGGCAGCGGCCTTGTGCACGCGGCCTACCATCGCGCCATTGCCGACGAGCGGCGCGAAGAGCGAAGGATCGATATCGAGCTTGCGCAGGAGATCGTCCGCCCATGTGCCGCGCTCGAGGTCGAGCGCATTGGTGCGGGACGCAAGCGTATAATCGGTGCGCGCCTCGCCGGTCAGGCGGAAGGCGACCCAATCCGCCATATTGAGCCAGGTGCGTGCCCTGGCGAAGATTTCCGGATGGGTGCGCCGCCACCACAGGATCTTGGCAAGGCTGAAACTGTGGGAGGCGGTGACCCCGCTGGTCCTGAAGATGAGCTCATCGCCGAGCCGCTCGCGCAGCATCTCGCCATCGCCGACGGTGCGGCCGCAATACCAGGCGATGATGGGGCCGAGCTCCAGGCCAGCTTTGTCGATGAGGACGCCCGCCTCGCCCATGCTGCCGGTGGCAAAACCCCGGATGGTGCCATGGGCCTTGGCGGCTTGGGTGAGCCGCGACAAGACTTCGGCGACGGTCTGCCAGAGCTCCTGCGGATGATATTCGGCCCATCCGGCTTGCGGGAAATGCGTCGGCGTGGGCAGGGCGGCCTCGGCCAGGATGCGGCCCTTGAGATCGATGGCGACGGCGCGGACGCGGCCGGTGCCGAGATCGAGGCTCGCCAGCAAGGGGGCCTTGCCGCCGGGCACGCCCAAGCGGTCAGCCCCGGACGGCGCCGAGCGTCAGCCCGCGCACGATATAGCGCTGGGCGATGAGCGCGATGATGACGGGCGGGATGATGGCGGTCATGGCCCTGACCCCCATGAACCAGAACTGCACGCCGCGCGTATCGATGGCGCCGGCGATGTGGACCGGCACCGTGATGGCGGTGTTGCTGCCGATCGAGACGGCGAACAGGAACTCGTTCCAGGTGAAGGCGAAGATGATGAGGCCGGCGGCCGCCATGGAAGGGGCGGCGAGCGGCAAGGCGATGCGCCAGAAGGCGCCCCAGTGGCCGGCACCGTCGATGAGGGCCGCTTCCTCGAGCTCGACCGGGAGATCGAGGAAGGTCTGGCGCAGGATCACCACCACATAGGGCAGAACGAAGGTGGCATTGATGAGGACGAGCGCGAATTTCGTGTCGAGCAGGCCCAGATAGCGCATGGTGAGATAGAAGGGAATCACGGTCGCGACCGGCGGCAGCACGCGCTGCGACAGGAACCAGATGGCGATGTCGTGGTTCTTCCAGCGCTCGAAGCGGAAGCGGGCAATGGCATAGGCCGCGGGCGTGCCCAAGAGCAAAGCGAGAAGGGCTGCCGAGATCGCGATGACGGTGCTGTTATAGAGCGACATCGCCGTTTCCGGCGTGCCGAGCTGGTCGGTCCAATTGGCGAGCGTCGGTGTGAAGTTGATCCAGGGGATGCCGAGGCCCGCAACGGTGAACGTGTCGAGCGGGTTGCGCAGGGATTGCGAGAAGGCCCAATAGAGCGGGAAGATGAAGATCAGCGCTACGGTGATGGCGATAACCGACGAGACGGCCTCGCCGAGATGGGATCTGGATTTGGGCAGCCGCTCAGCCATAATTCACCCTGAGGCGCCGGAAGAACAATGTGATGATGACCATGACGACGATGAGGAGCGCATAGGCCATGGCGCTGGCGTAACCCAAGTCGAAGAAGCGCAAGCCGGTGCGGAAAGCGAGCAGCGAGAAGGGCTGCGTCGCCACACCGGGCCCGCCGCCCGTCATCGAGAAGGGGATGTCGAAGAGCTTGAGCGATTCGGCGAAGCGCAAGAGAAGGACGATGATGATCGTCGGGACGAGGAGCGGCAGCATGATCTCGCGCAGCATGTCCCACGGGCTCGCGCCATCGACGCGCGCCGCCTCATAGAGCTCCTCCGGAACGCCCTGGAGGGCCGCCAGGAACACCAGGAAGCAGAAGGGCGTCCACTGCCAGATATCGACCAGGATGACCGAGAACAGGGCGCCTGTCGGATTGGAAAGGAACGGTATGCCGGTCCAGGCGAGGGGGCCGCCGACCTCGTAGAAGATGGTGAAGAACGTATAGCCGACCGCAAGCGGGGTGGCGAAAATCGGCAGAATCATCGCCGCGCGCAAGACCGGCCGCCCGAAGAGGTGCTGGTTGAACAATATGGCGAGCAGGAAGCCGAGCGCGAGCTCGAGCGGCACGGCGATGAGGACGAAGAGCAAGGTGACGCGGATCGCCTCGCCCACTTGCGGATCGCCGAACATGCGCTTGAAATTGTCGATGCCGATGAAGGTCGCGATATTCACCTGGTCCTTGATCACGACATTCTTGGTGCGCGGCTGGCCGGCATCGTCGAGCATCGGCTTGCCTTCCGCATCGAGCATCGGCTGCTTCTCGCGCTTCACCTCGACCTTCTGCTCGATCTTGTAGAAGGCGAGATAGAGCGAATAGCCGAGCGGGAAGACGGTGAAGGCGAGCACCCAGATGACCGCCGGGGCAAGGAAAAGGAGTCGGATTTTTCCGGTCCAACGCATCGCTGCTACTGTGAGGATGAAGGCGGGAGCGGCGAAAGCCGCTCCCGCTGCTGGTCCGGACTGTTACGGCGTATAGCCGATGGCCGCCTGATAGTCGGCCTTCTGCTTGTCGCGCCCGATGCGGTCGGTGACGCCTTCCCAGGCCGTCGCCGTGTCGTCGAGCGCCTGCTTGGCGTTCTTGCCGCCGCTCATCGCCGCCGACAGGTTCTTGTCGAGGATGTCCCAATATTCGAAGGAACCCGGGATGCGCAGATAGGTGAGCATGGTCGGCGCGTAGAAGACCTCGTGATAGGCATGGGTATAGGTCTTCGCGTCATTCTCGGCCCAACCCGCCTTCACATAGTCTTCGATCTTCGCCGTGCCGCCATCCGCCTCCAGGAACTGGTAGGAGAAGCCCGGATCGACGCCGTCCCAGCCGACCGTCGCCATGAGCTTGGAGACGGGCCGGATCGCCATCAGCGACAGGAACGAATAGGTCGCTTCCGGATTGGCGGAGAAGTTCGAGACCACGCCATGCCATGAGCCGCCGGTGGTGTTGCCGACGAGACGCGGCTTGTCGAGCTTGACGAACTCCTTCTTCTCGAAGTCGTAATATTCATTCGAGGAGGGCATCATCGCCGCGGCGCATTTGCCCTTGATCTTGGAGCGGCTCTCATCCTGGCACAAAGCGCCGACATCGCCCCAGGAGAACACGAACACCGACTTGCCGCGCAGGAAGTAGTCCCAGGCTTCGCCGAGCGACCAGCCGACTTGCGCCGATGGGCCCGTCTTGTGCAGTTCCTGCAGGAATTCGAGCGCCTTCAGATGGCCCGGGCTGTTGATCAGGGGCTTCATGTCTTCCGGATCGAACCAGTAGACATTCTGCGTCCGCGTGACCTTGTCGCCGGGATTGATGACGAAGGACGAGGACAGCGACTGGAAGTGATAGTGCCCTTGCTCGCCGACCTTCAGATGCAGCACCGTGCCGCTGTCCGGCTCGGCATCGGTCGCATCCCAGTTCTTGCCATTGAAGTATTTCGAGATGTCGAGCAATTGCTGCCAGGTCTGCGGCGGGTTCGGCAGGTCGTAGCCATATTCCTTCTTGAACGCCGCCTGGTGCTCGGCATTGCCGAGCATGTCGGAGCGGTAATAGAGGACCTGGCCGTCGCCGTCGTTCAGCACGCCGTAGCCCACGCCCTTCCATTGATGCAGCGCCTTGAGCGAGGGCGGCATGTCGTCATAGGTCCATTTCGGATATTTGCCCGACTTCTGCAGGTCGTCGATGGCATAGGCGTAGCCCGCCGGCACGATATCGCCGTACCAGAAAGCGCCGACCATGAAGGCATCATATTGTCCGGTGCCGTTCCTGAGATCGAGCATCATCTTGGTGTAGTGCTCGGCGAAAGGCAGCTCGACGATATTGACCTTGCCGCCCGACAGCTCTTCCCAGATCGGGCGGAACTGATGGAGCGGGCCGCTGATGCCGCCCTTGGGGCCGGCGCCATTGACGGTCACCGTGACGGTCACGTCCTTGAAGGGCTGCTTGTCGGGGCCGAATTCGGATCCGAGCTCCTCGCGGGTCGTGGTGATCACTTGATTATTATAGGCCTCGCCGAGCTTGAGGAGGACGGTGCCGTCATCCTTCCATTCGACATTCTGTCCGGCTGATGCCGGCGCCGCGAACAGCGCCAAAGCGGGTAAAGCAAAAAGCGACCACTTCAGTGGATGCATCGTTCACTCCTCCCATTTTACCAGTTGTGCGGGCGCACTCTGGCTTGATCTGACGAGGCGAGCATACATTCTTGAGAAGAAAGCACAACCGTCCACTGACGATTTTGTATGACGAATGACGGGTGCACCGCAGCGAAAATTGCCGTGACTTTTCGATCATTTGGACCGAGAGCAAATGATCGAACAGCCGCTGCCCAATAATGATGCATCTCGACCAAAGTCGGATCATGCAATAACGTCAACGCGACAATTCAACGGCCCGCAAGGCGCTCGGCTTCGTCCGCGACGATCGCATAAAGGGTTAAGAGCAGGCGGGTGGGGCAGCATATGTATCTCGGCATCGATATCGGCACGTCCGCCGTCAAATTCGTCATCGTCGATGCCGATCAGACTATTCTGGCGACGGCCGAGCGGCCGCTGGCGCCGGTCCAGCCCAAGCCGCTCTGGTCGGAAGACGATCCGGAGAAATGGTGGCAGGCGGTCGCAAGCGGGCTCGATGAACTGGCGCGCGACCATCCGCGGCCCATGGCGGCGGTCGCAGGCCTTGGTCTTTCCGGCCAGATGCACTCTGCCGTCTTCCTCGATGAGAAAGACGAGCCGGTGCGCCCGGCGATCCTGTGGAATGACGGGCGCTCGACCAAGGAGGCAGCCGAGCTCGCGCAATTGGGCCTCGATCTCCAATGCGAGACGGGCGTCCTGCCGATGCCGGGCTTCACCGGTCCCAAATTCCTCTGGCTCACACGCAATGAGCCCGATGCGGCGCGCCGCACGCGCACGCTGCTTCTCGCCAAGGATTTCATCCGCCTGAAACTCTCGGGCGAGAAGGTGACCGAGGTCACTGATGCGGCGGGTGCCTGGCTCCTCGACGAGGGCCGTCGCCGATGGTCCGATCGGGCGCTCGCGGCCTGCGGCATCGACAGGTCGCTGTTGCCGGCGCTGACGGAGTCGCGCGCGCCGAGCGGCCTGGTGAAGGCGGATTTGGCCGCCCGCTGGGGTCTCTCGCGCAAGGTGGTGATCGCCGCCGGGGCAGGGGATGTCGCGGCGGGCGGCATCGGCGCCGGCATCGTCAATCCGGGTGACGGCTTCATATCCCTCGGCACCTCGGCGCAGATCTTTCTTGCCGACACCGCGCACCAGCCCGATCCCGGCCGGCTGGTCCATGCTTTCTGCCATGCCTTGCCGGATCGCTGGTTCCGCATGGCGGCGCTGTTGAACGGGGCGAGCCCGCTTTCGGTCTTCGCCCGCTGGTCGGGCACGCGCGATGTCGCAACCCTGCTCGCCGAAGCCGAGGCCGGCTTCAACGGGCCGTCCTCTCTTCTGGCGCTGCCCTATCTCTATGGCGAGCGTACGCCGCATAACGACCCTCTCGCCCGCGCCGCGATCATCGGCATGACCTATTCGACGACCCGCGCCGACGTGGTCCAGGCCATTCTCGAAGGTGTCGCCTTTTCGCTCGCCGACGGTCTCGATGTGCTCGCCGCCGCCTCGGCGCGGCCAAAGAGTGTCGCTCTCATTGGCGGCGGCGCCCGCTCGGCCTTCTGGGCCAAGCTCATCGCCTCGATCCTCGATTTGAGCCTGGTGCGCTTCGAGGCGTCCGATCGCGGACCGGCCTATGGGGCGGCGCGTCTTGCGCGCCTGGCGGTGACGAATGAGGATGCACAGAGGGTCGTCGTTCCGCCGCCCATACGCGACGTCATCACGCCCGACGCGGCTCTGTGCGAAGCCTATCGGCCGCGCATCGAGGCTTTCCGCACATTATATAAAGCGCTGAAGCCGGTCTGGCCGTCAGTGTCGGGCGCATAGGAGCCATCCTGAATACAGCTTGACAAAATGCTTCAGAACTAAAGAACATCGCCAAGAGTCCGCTGCCAGGGAGTTGCAACCATGTCCACCGTGATCAGGGGCGGCACGATCGTAGCCGCCGACCGCAGCTACAAGGCCGATGTGTTGATCGAGGGCGAGAAGATCGCCGCCATCGGCAGCAATCTGAAAGGCGCCAAGACGGTCGATGCGGAAGGCGCCTATATCATGCCGGGCGGCATCGACCCGCATACTCATCTCGAAATGCCCTTCATGGGAACGACCACGGCGGAAACCTGGGAGAGCGGCACGCTGGCCGCACTTTCCGGCGGCACGACTTTGGTCGTCGACTTCGTCATCCCGGGCAAGGAGGGATTGCTTCACGCTCTGGATCAATGGGAGGAGCGGGCGGCGCGCCAGGCGGCCTCGGACTATTCCTTCCATGTATGCATCACCGGCTGGTCGAAGGACATCTTCAACGACATGGCGAAGGTGGTGAAGCGCGGCGTCAACACCTTCAAGCATTTCATGGCCTATAAGGGCGCCTTGATGGTGAATGACGATGAGATGTACGCCTCCTTCTCGCGCTGCGCCGAGCTCGGCGCCCTGCCTCTGGTCCATGCCGAGAATGGCGATGTCATCGCGGCCCTGCAGCAGAAATATCTGGCGCTCGGCATTTCGGGGCCCGAGGCCCATGCCTATTCGCGCCCGCCCGAGGTCGAGGGCGAGGCCACCAATCGCGCCATCATGATCGCCGACGCGGCGGGCGTTCCGGTCTATATCGTCCACACCTCGTCCGAGCAGGCGCATGAGGCGATCCGGCGGGCGCGCCAGAAGGGCATGCGGGTCTATGGCGAGCCCCTGGTGCAGCATCTGACCCTCGATGAGAGCGAATATTTCAACAAGGAATGGAACCATGCGGCGCGCCGGGTGATGAGCCCGCCCTTCCGCGACAAGTCGCATCAGGACAGCCTGTGGGCCGGGCTCGCGGCGGGCTCGCTGCAGGTCGTCGCGACCGATCACTGCGCCTTCACCACCGAGCAGAAGCAGTTCGGCGTAAAAGACTTCACCAAGATCCCGAACGGCACGGGCGGCCTCGAAGACCGCTTGTCGGTCTTGTGGACCAAGGGTGTGCTGACCGGTCGCCTGACGCCCAACGAGTTCGTCGCGGTCACTTCCACCAACATCGCCCGGATACTTAATATATATCCGCAGAAGGGGGCGATCCTGCCCGGCGCCGATGCCGATATCGTGGTCTTCGATCCCAAGGCCGGCAAGACCATCCAGGCCGCGACCCAGAAATCGATCATCGACTATAATGTCTTCGAAGGCGTCGAGGTGAAAGGCCTGCCGCGCTACACGCTGTCGCGCGGCGAGATCGTATGGGGCGACGGCAGCAACCTGCCGCGCGCCGGCCGCGGCAAGTTCGTGCGCCGCGAGCCTTTCCATGAGGTCCACAAGGCGCTGAGCGTGTGGAAGGAATTGACGGCGCCGCGCAAGATATCGCGCTCGGCCGAGCATATGCCGATCGGGGTCTAAAGCGCGATGGCTTTTACATGGAGTCGCCATCGCGCTTTATCTTTTTGTTTGCGCATGATCTTTTCGGAAAACCGGTACCCACTTTTCCGGATCATGCGTTAGTTTCGGATCTGTGGATTTTCACCAGGGGCTGTGCTCGTATGGCCCCGCAAAAATGGGATCGGGAGATTGAGATGGCCAGGAAGGAAATCATGTGCGCATTCGGCACCGACATCGATTCGGTGGCGGGCTGGATCGGTTCTTACGGCGGGGCCGATTCGCCCTCGGACATCCAGCGCGGCATCTTTGCGAGCGAGGTCGGCGTCCCGCGGCTGTTGCGCCTGTTCAAGAAATATGGCCTGAAGACCAGCTTCTTCATCCCCGGCCATTCGATCGAAACCTTCCCCAAGCAGATGGAGCAGATCGTCAAGGACGGTCATGAGATCGGCGCGCATGGCTATCTGCATGAGAATCCGGTCGCCATGACGCCGTCTCAGGAAGAAGACGTGCTCGTCAAAAGCGTCGATCTCATCAAGAAGCTGAGCGGCAAGAAACCGCGCGGCTATGTGGCGCCCTGGTGGGAGATGTCGGCCGCGACCGCCGCCCTCCTGCAGAAGCACGGCTTCACCTATGACCACAGCCAGGGCTATCGCGACTTCCAGCCCTTCTATGCCCGCGTCGGCGACAGCTGGACCACCATCGACTATTCCAAGACCGCCAAGGAATGGATGAAGCCGCTGAAGCACGGCAAGGAGATCGACCTCGTCGAGATCGGCGCCAATTGGTATGTCGACGACCTGCCGCCGATGATGTTCATGAAGAAGGCCCCCAACAGCCACGGCTTCGTCAATCCGCGCGACATCGAGGAGATGTGGCGCGACCAGTTCGACTGGGTCTATCGCGAGATGGACTATGCCGTCTTCGCCTTCACCATCCATCCCGATGTCAGCGGCAGGCCGCAAGTGCTCTTGGCGCTCGAGCGCCTGATCGAATATATCAGCAAGCACAGCGGCGTGGAGTGGCGGGCCTTCGAGGATATCTGCGACGACTTCCGCAAGCGCTATCCGTTCGGCGGCAAGGCGCGGCCGCCGGTCATCTAGGCCTGCCATGTGCTCCGCCTGCGGCTTTCCCACGACACAGGGCCATTGGTCCGAGGCGGGTGCGGGCGATGCGCATCAAAGAGCGCGGGCGCGGTTCATCCGCGCCCGCAAGCTCGACGCCGTTCTGCGCCGGCATGGCCTCACCGCCCATGATGACGGGCTGACGCCCGGCATTCAAATTTCCGATCGCACCGGGCGCGTGATCATCGCGAGCGACTTGCGTGAGGTGTGGATTGCCGCCGAGAAGCTGCTGGGCCGGGCGATCGATCCGCTTGCCCCATGAGCGGGGTGCCGCAGAATCGCATACGCCTTCTGGTCCTTTCGGGATTTCTCGGCTCCGGCAAGACCACCTGGCTGCGCCATCAGCTGCACAGCGGTCACTTGCGCGACCGGACGGTCATCGTGAACGAGGCGGCTGCAGCACCAGTGGATGATGCCTTGCTCGCCGATCTCGCAGAGGTGAGGACGATTTCGGGCGGCTGCGTCTGCTGTTCCGAGCGTAGTGCGTTCCTCAGGACCTTGCGCGAACATTGCAATGAGAGCCAGCCGCAGGACATCGTGCTGGAGACCAGCGGCCTCGCCGAGCCAGCCGCCATCGTCGAGGCCATTCGCGCCGATCCGCTCCTGGTTCACCGCATCCTGGTCGACGAGGTCGTGGTCACGGTCGATGCGTTGAGCGCGCTCGAGCGGCTGAAGCGCGATGCGCTGATCCGGGCTCAGATCGAGACCGCCGATGTGCTGGTGATCACCAAGCTCGATGCTTTGGAAGGGGAGGCGGCGGGTAGGCTCGCGGCGACGCTGAAGAGTGTCAATCCCGGCGCGCGGATCATGGGCACGGTCAAGGGCGCGGAGGTGGCCTTGCCCGATTACGCCAATGTCGCGGCCGAGGAGCTGCCCCCCTTGCGCGAAATCCCGGCCGCGGGGCCGATCGTTGCCGCCGACATCGAGATCGACCCGGCGATGGGCTGGGAGGTGTTTTCGGTCTGGCTTTCGGCCCTTCTTCATGCCAGGGGCGATGAGATCTTCCGCATCAAGGGCGTTGTTCGCACACCGAACGGACGCGTGCTGCTGCAATGTGTTCAGAAGTCGGTCCTGCCGCCGGAAATCCTGCCCGAGACAGCAGCGGCCGACCTCCGCTTCGACAACCGGCTGGCTTTCATCGGCCGTGGCTTCGATGCGAAGCGGCTGAAGCAGTCGCTCAAGGCCTTTTGCGGCTGAAAGTTTAGACCTAAACAAAATCGCGCTTGAAAAACCCGCGAAAAAGGTTTGCCATGCGCAAGACTGGCCGCTGATCCGTGCGGGCGAGTGCCGGGGCAGAATAATTAAGCGATTTGGGAGGTTAGGATGACAAGACTGCGCAAGGCGCCGAAAGGTGTCTCGAGACGTGCCTTTCTCAAAGGAGCCGCGGCAGTAGGCGGCGTCGCCGCAGGCAGCGGCGCCATTACCGGCTTTCCGACCATCTGGGCCCAGAATTTGAAGGATGTCACCATCCTGCAAGTGGGGCCGGCCTATTCCGTCTTCCAGGACATCGCCAATCAGGCGTCCAAGGATCTGGGCTTCAAGATCGAAATCCAGAATGCCTGGACCGATGCCCTGATGACCCGCATCGTCAATCAGGCCGAGACCGTCGACATCGCCGATCTCGAATTCTGGGGCATGCGGAAGATGTGGCCGACGGGCAAGCTGCAGGCCGTCGACGTCAAGAAGATCAAGCTTTGGGAGAAGATCGAGCCGATCTTCCGGGAAGGCAAATATGCCAATGGCGAGCCGGTCTCGACGCAAGGCACCATGCCTTTCGAAGTGACCTATGTCGAAGCGGCCGATGCCAAGGGCTTCTCGCCCCAGCGCACCGAGCTCTCGACCTGCGTGCCGACGATCTACAATGCCGATACGCTGGGCTTGAGGCCCGACCTCATCGGCCGCAAGATCGAGAGCTGGAAGGAGCTTTTGAACCCTGAGTTCAAGGGCAAGACTTCGATCCTCAATATCCCGCAGATCGGCATCATGGATGCCGCCATGGCCATCGAGGCGAGGGGCGACATCAAATATGGCGACAAGGGCAACATGACCAAGGAGGAAATCGACAAGACGATCGAGATCCTCATGGCCGCCAAGAAAGACGGCCAGTTCCGCGCCTTCTGGTCGACCTTCGATGAATCGGTGAACTTCATGACGGCGGGCGAGGTGGTGCTCCAGTCCATGTGGTCGCCGGCGGTGACCGCGGTTCGTACCCGCGGCGTGGCCTGCACCTATCAGCCGTTGAAGGAAGGCTATCGCGGCTGGGGCGTCGGCATGGCGTTGGCGTCGCATCTCACCGATCTGAAGCGGGACGCGGCCTACGAATATCTCAACTGGTACCTGTCCGGCTGGCAGGGCGCCTTCATCGCGCGCCAGGGCTATTACAACATGGTGCTCGAGACCACCAAGGCGGCGCTGTCGCCGCCCGAATGGGATTACTGGTACGAAGGCAAGCCGGCGACGGTCGAGATCAAGGATCCCTTCGGCAATCTCATGGAGAAGCCGGGGGCGGTCCGCGACGGCGGCTCCTATGCCGAGCGCACCGGCAATTTCGCCTGCTGGAATACGGTCATGGACGAGGACAAGTATCTCGTCCAGCGCTGGAACGAGTTCATCGCGTCATAAGTCTTCGACAAAGGCCGGTGGTGAAAGCTGCCGGCCTTTCTCATTTCCGTGTCCACCTCATAGGCGCCATGATCAATAAAGACTGGGTTCCTTATCTTCAGGTAGCGCCGCTGGCGATCCTCATGGCGCTGTTCGTCGCCATACCGCTCGCCGTGCTCGTGACCTTGAGCTTCTGGCTGTCGGACGGCATCAGCCTTACCCCCGCTTTCTCCTTTGACAATTACAAGGCCGTCCTGACGTCGGCGATCACCTGGAAGCTGTTGCTTGCCACGCTCAAATTCGCCGCCATCACCTGGGCGCTCACCTTGGTGATCGGCTTCACCTGCAGCTATTTTCTCGTCTTCCATGTGAAGAACCTGAAGTGGCAGATCGCTCTCTTCCTGCTCTGCACCATTCCCTTCTGGACCTCGAACGTCATTCGCATGATTTCCTGGGTGCCGTTCCTCGGCAAGGAAGGCCTGTTCAACAGCTTCCTGATGGCGCTCGGCATCATCGACCGGCCCTTGGAGTTTCTGCTGTTCTCGGATTTCGCGGTGGTCCTCACCTATGTGCATCTGTTCACCTTGTTCATGATGGTGCCGATCTTCAATTCGATGGCCAAGATCAGCCCCTCGGTCATCGAGGCGGCGGTCGATGCCGGCGCCTCGCCCTTCATGATCCTGAAAGACATCATCATCCCCTTGACCCGCACCGGCATCGCGTTGGGCTCGATCTTCGTCGTGACCCTGGTGATGGGCGACTTCTTCGTCGTGCGCGTGATGAGCGGCGGCCAGAGCGCCAATATCGCCTCCGCCATGAAGAACAATATCGATCAGCTCTATTATCCCGACGCCGCCGCCATGGCGGTTTTCCTGATCGTGGCGGTGCTGGTGCCGATCGTGGTGATCCTCAGGATCGTCGACGTGCGCGCCGAGCTGGCGCGCTAGGAGGGCACGAGATGCAGTCCTCCTCCACCAAGAAAAAGACGTCCTTCTATTTGCTGGCGGGCTTCTTCGCGCTGTTCGTCCTGTTCCTTTATGGGCCCATGCTGTCGATCTTCATCCTGTCCTTCCAGGGACCGCAGGGCGGCATGACCTTCCCGCTGCGCGGGGCCTCGACGCATTGGTTCGGCGACCTATTCACCAGCACGCGCTATGGCGATCTGGGCGGCGCCTTTCGCCGCTCGATGATCATGGCCGTCGCCGCCCTGGCGCTGACCGCGGTCATCTGTTTCTTTGCCGGGCTCGCCTTCCGCAAGCGTTTCTGGGGATCGGGACCTATTTTCTATCTGTCGATCGTCAGCCTCGTCATTCCGGGGCTGCTCTTGAGCTTCGGCATCGGCCAGATGTTCCAGCTCTTAGGCTGGCCGCTGCATTGGTTCGTCTCCGGGCTGGGGGCGCATCTCTCCTGGACCTTGCCCTTCGGGCTCCTGATCATGTTTGCCGTCCTCAACCGCTTCGACGGTTCATGGGAGGAGGCGGCGCGCGATGCCGGCGCCTCGCCTTCGCAGATCCTGCTCTATGTCACGGTGCCGATCCTGTTCCCCGGCCTCATCGCCGTGGCGCTCTTCGGCTTCACGCTGTCCTATGACGAATTCCCGCGCTCGCTTCTCACCTTGGGCACGCGCAACTCACTGCCGATCGAGGTCGCCAATATGACGTCGAATGTGACGACGCCGGCGCTCTACGCCATCGGCACGATCACGACGGTGCTGAGCCTCGCCGTGATCGCTCTCGCTTTCTGGGCGATCGCGATCATCCAGAAGCGCCGCGGCAAGCGCGCCGCCATAACATCATGACAGCATCCGGATCGAACGCATGAGCGCCAAGGGCGAAATCAAAATCGAGAAAATCAGCAAGACCTTCGGGACCATGCGGGCGGTGAAGGATGTGGATCTGCTGATCGCCGCCGGCTCCTATTGCTGCATGCTGGGCCCCTCGGGCTGCGGCAAGACCACCTTGCTGCGGATGATCGCCGGCCACGAGACGCCGACTGCGGGCCGCATCCTGATCGGCGGCGAGGATGTGACCAACATGCCGACCGGCAGCCGCGGCACGGCGCTGATGTTCCAGAATTATGCCTTGTTTCCGCATCTTTCGGTCCTCGACAATGTGGCCTTCAGCCTGAAGGTCGCAGGCCTCGCGACGGCTCAGCGCCGCGAGCAGGCGATGAACATGCTGAAGCGCGTGCAGCTCTCGCACCTGTCTGACCGGGTCCCGGCCCAGCTTTCGGGCGGGCAGCAGCAGCGCGTCGCCCTGGCCCGGGCGCTTGTCACCAATCCACAGGTCCTCCTCCTCGATGAACCCTTGTCGGCGCTCGATGAGTTCCTGCGCCTGCGCATGCGAAGCGAGCTCAAGCGGCTGCAGACCGAGCTCGGCATCACCTTCGTCCATGTCACCCATACCCAGCCCGAAGCCATCGCGCTCGCCGATCAGGTGATCATCATGGATCACGGCGTGGTCGAGCAATCGGGCCATCCGCGCGAGATCTACGATGAGCCGCACAGCCCCTATGTGGCGCGCTTCATGGGCGGCCAGAATGTGATTTTCGGCACTGTCGGTGCGAAGGAGAATGACGGCTTCCGGGTCACCGACGAGGCCGACAATCACTACAAGCTCGATGCCGCGCTCACACTCGCCAAGGGCCAGAAAGTCGCCTTCTCGGTCCGCCGCGACGGCGCCAAGCTCGCCGACGATAGAGCGGCACACGACAATGCCATCAAGGGCGAGATCAGGAACATCGAGTATCAGGGCACTTTCGTGAAGGTGGCGCTCAAGACCTGCCAGAAGGACGAGTTCCTGGTCTATCTGACGGACGGCGATTATTTCGCCAGGCCCCGCAGCGTCGGCGAGCATGTCTCGGCCGTCTGGCCGATCGCGCGCAACCATTATCTGGTCGGCGAGAATAATTCCTCCGGCGACCCGACCGGGCACTAGAACGTCGTGCCGTCGCTCAGGATCTTGAGCGGCGGCGACCCGTCCGTCCGCTTCTCGCGCGCGATGCGCCGGCCCGCGGCCCAGCTTCCGCCTTCCAGCATGGAAGCGATGGGGAAGCGCTCCGCGCTGACGCCGAGCTCCTTGCGGACAAGAGGCAGCAGCCGATCGAGCAGGGCCACCGTCAAGGCCCGCCATTCGACGATCAAGGGCGAGCCCACCTGATGCGTCGCGGCGGCTTGCGCCGCATCCTTCAGGCCGAGCACGTCCATATCGATGAACAATCCGCCATTGCGATACTCGGCAAGGCCGGTCAGGCCGTCGATCGCCGTCACATCGATGCCGCGCTCGATCAAGGGCTCGATCAGCGAATAGGTCAGCCATTGCGAAAGCTTGTGCAAGGGCACATAGGCCGAGAGCGGATCATCGGCACGCCGCCAGCGCTCATAGAGCCAGGTATCGCCCAAGGGCTGAGCCCCGATCCTGAGACGGCTCGGCCAGATCGAGCCCAGATGATCGAGAAGCGAACGGAGAATCGCGGGAGCCTCGATCCTGTTGCCGGATAAAGCGAGATGATCGGCGAGGCCTCCGGGACGCGGACCGTCTTCCAGGGCAAAGACGGGATCGGCAAGGCAGGCACGTCCGAGGCTCCGCAACAATTCGACCCGGCCCTCGACCCCGGCCAAGGGGTTTTCGTCACTGACCTGGAAGGCCCTGACGAGGTCGTCCGTCGTGAAACTCACCAGCCGCTCGGCATCGACCCGCCAGGGATCGCCCGGATTCTTCGACAAGGCTCCGCCGGCGATGAGATGGAAGCTCGCGACGCCAAGCCCTTCTGAGGAGGCGAAGCTCATGCCGGTCTGGCTCTCGGTGAACCGCCAGCGCCCGCCGCTTCCGGCATCGAGCAGCACCGAAACGATCGCCAGATCGAAAGCGGCGCGCGTCCGTTGCGCCTTGTCCGCCCACCGGCGCTGCGTTGCCGCCTGCTGCCAGCGCGCGATCCCGCCCGCCTCGAAATGGCGCCAGCGCGAATGGAACGGGACGGTGAGCGTGGGATAGGCGGCACGCGTGACCGTGGCGACGAAGCGCGCCACGTCGGCCAAGCGGTCGGGATCGACCGACCAATGATCGAGCCGGCCCGCGAGCCCGTCAGCCAGCATGCGCTGTCCGGCAGCGCGGACCGCGGCGGAAGAGAGGAGAGGGGAGGCATCGGTCATGACGAGGTCTCACACAAGGAAGCGGCGCAGGGCATTGATCGCCGCTCGCCGTGGGAAGGCGGAAAGGGAGCCATGCCGCGTCGCCTTGTCGCTCGCCGCGGCGACGGCAAGACGGCCTGCGCGCTCAGGATCACGGCTCGACAGAAATTCGGCGATGAAGGTGCCGGCGAACACATCGCCGGCGCCGCCGGCTGCAATGGCCTGGACCTTCGGCGCCGGGATATCGATGTCGCGGCCGGCAAAGCGGAGACGGCATCCTCTGGCTCCTAAGGTGACGACCGCCATGTCCGCGCGGATATCGCCCAAGGCATTGGCCTCGCCTTGATTGGCGATGATGAGATCGAGTTGGGGCATGGCGCCGAGCCAGGCTTGGAAGGGCGAAGGATTGACGGCGACTTTCACGCCCGCCATCCGCGCGAGCTTCATGGCGTGAAATGTCGTCTCCTGCGCCAGATTGCCCTGGAGCAGAAGCAGATCGGCGCCGTCGAGCACAGCCTTCACGGCGGCTTCCACTTGCGACGGCGTCAGGCTCTGCGCCCTTTGCGTATTGCTGACGATGAGGTTCTCGCCTTGCGGATCAAGCAGAAGGAGGGACTCATCGCTGACACCTTCCTGCGTGATGAGGCCGCGATCGTCCATGCCTTCTTCCTGAAGCGCGGCCCTGATCCTGGCCGCCGTCGCATCATCGCCAAGGGCGGCGATCAGATGCACGCCGGCGCCGGCGCGCGCAGCGGCAACGGCCTGGTTGAGGCCCTTGCCGCCGAGATCGATGACGACCTCGCGCGCGATGAGCGTCTCGCCGGGCTCGGGCAATCTGTCGAGATGATAGGTGACATCGCGACAGGCATTGCCGACCACCACGAGCTTCGGGCGAGACATGCCAGGCTATTTGCTGGTGAGCCAGGCGAGCGCCTGGCGCCAAAGCCTCGCATAGCCTGGCCATTCGACGAATTGTGTCGGCAGCCAGTGCGGACCGATATCGGACGTCCAGGCGAGCGTGCGACCCTTGCCATGCGCGCCGGCGACCAGCAAAGGATGTCCGCCCTGGTCTTCCGGCAAGCGGGCGATCACCTCGGCACCTTTCTTGACCGTCACTTCATTGACGCCGAGCAGCGCCGGCCACGGTGCCGGAAGTCCGGTGAGGATCGGATGGTCGGGTTTTAGCACTTCGGCGATGATGCCTTCCGGCGCCTCGACGCGATCGTCATAGGGAAGGCAGGCCACGGGGAGCGCGTCCTCGACCGGCGTGCGCCGCCAGCGGGCGCGACCATCGATGCCCTGGAAGGAGAAATAGCCGCCGATCATCATCAGGCCGCCGCCTTGCTGGGTCCAGTCGCGGATCAGCTTCAGCCGGTTCGGCACCGTCTTGCCATGGAGCCAGACATCGGGCGGCAGGAGCAAGGTGTTGGCGCCGACATCGGAGATGATGATGGCATCATATTTGGCGAGGCCTTCGAGCGTGAAGGGCAATCCTTCCGCCGCCTCATGCGCCGGCATGTAGGTCAGATCGAACTCGCTGTTCTTGAGCGCCTTGACCAGCGGCTCGGCGCCGAGATGGAAGGTGACGCTCGAAAACGTGTCCCAGCCTTTATAGTGGTTCGCGGCGCTGACCCAGCTTTCGCCGACAAGCAGCACATTCTTATTGGTCAATTTGGCCTCCTGATGATTTCAAAGGGCGCTGAAGACGCGCCGTGGGTTGTCGATAAGCATGGTGGTGATCTCACCGTCGGTGACGCCGTGCCGCTTGAGCCGTTCTGCGAAGTGGGTCACCACATAGGCATAGCCGAAGCCGCCATAATGGGTCAGCATCATCTTGATGAAGACGTCCTGAGACAGGAGGATCTTGTCGAGGAAGCCCCGATCGATCAGGCGCTTGATGGCGCGGGCATTGTCCTCATCGGATGGACACTGCACCTGCTGGTCGGCATACCAGTAATCCATGCCGATCATGTCATATTCGATGAAGGCGCCGCGCTTGGCGCATGACGTTTGATAAGCGACATCCTCGCCCGACGGATTCATATGGCAAAGAACGGTGTGGGCGAGATCGCCGCCTTCCTCCGCGATGATGTCGAGCACGCGCCCGCCATGCCTGAACCAGGCCGGCAGATGCACCATGATCGGCAGTTGCGTGCGCGCTTGCGCCTGTGCCGCGCCGCGCAGCGATCTTTCCTCATCGGCCGTGAAGTCGCTCGACACGCCGATCTCGCCGATGAGGCCGATCCTCGCGTCCGTTCCCTCGGTTCCTTCCAGCGCCTCGCGCACGATCTCATCGGCGACATCTGTCTTGCTCATCGATTTGAGCGCCGGCGGATGTGACTTCTGCAGATAATAGCCCGAGCCCATGACGATCTGGAGCCCAGTCGCGGCCGAGATCTCGCGCAAGCGTTTCGGATTGCGGCCAATGCCGCGGCAGGTCGGATCGACCACGGTGCGCCCGCCCGCTTGTCCGAAGGCCATGAGCTCGGCAATGGCAAGCTCGGGCTCGTCGAGCCCGCAATTATCGAGATTGACGAAGGGATCCATCCGGAGCTCGCCCAATATGCCGGCATGGACCTTGTCGGAGCCGAGATGCGCGCGCTCCGGCTCCTGCGGCGGATTCCACCAGCAGCGGCAGTCATTGAGGATGTGCTCATGCATGAGGGTGACGCCCATATCCTGCGCGGAAACAGGACCGTCCACCGTCATCACCAGGCCGGAGCGGATATGGGCTTGCGAGAGTTCCGTCATCAGTTTGTTCTCCGGACCGCGCCGGCGAGACGCGAGAAGACCTGCGCATTGAGCCAGACGGCGAGCAGGATGATGGCGCCGGTCACGATCTGGGTGAAGAAGGGCGAGACATGCGACAGGATGAGGCCGTTGCCGATGACGCCGATGGTGAGGGCGCCGAGCACGGTGCCGAGAATGGAGCCGCGCCCGCCCATGAGCGAGGTGCCGCCGAGCACCACCGCCGCGATGACATCGAGCTCGAAGCCGACCGCGGCATTGGAGCTGCCGGAGCCGAGCCGGGCGGCGATGACGATGCCGGCGACGGCGGAAGCGATGCCGGTCAGCACATAGGCCCAGAGGATGATGCGCCTGGTGGCTATCCCTGAGCGCCGCGCCGCTTCCTGATTGGCGCCGATGGCGGTGACATAGCGGCCGAAGCGGGTAGCCTGGAAAGCGATGAGGCCGAGGACGGCGACGATGACCGCGATCCAGGCCGGCGCCGGCACGCCGAGGAACCAGCCGCGGCCGATCGTGACGAAACCGAGATCGGTCGAGATCGGGATGGAGAAGCCCTCGGTCATCAGGAGTGCGATGCCGCGCAAGGCGGAAAGACCCGCCAGCGTGACGATGAAGGCCTGGATGCCCTGATAGGCGATGAACCAGCCTTGCGTGGCGCCGATCAAGGCGCCGAGCAGGAGGAGGCCGATGACCGCCAAAGGCCAGGGCATCCCCGCTTGCAGGAGGAGAGCGGCCGACGCATTGACCAGCGCCACCACCGAGCCGACCGAGAGATCGATGCCGCCCGTCGTGATCACGAAGGTCATGGCGACGGCGACGATGAGGATGGGAGCGGTCTGGCGCACCAGGTTCAGGATATTGCCGGTCGAGAGGAAGACCGGGCTCGCGATGGAAAAGATCACGACCATGATGAGGAAGAAGCCGGCAATGGAGAGAAGCTGCGCATGGCTGCCGAGCAGGTCGGCCGAGCGCGAGCCTTGCGGCCGGGAGGAATAGGCATTCATGCTTTGCTTCCCTTATGGCCTTTGCCGACGATCAGGCTGACGAGGTCGGTGAGATCGGTTTCCGCGATATTGCGTTCGGCCACTTTCAGCCCTTCATACATGACGACGATCCGGTCGCAGACATTGAACAGGTCCTGCAGGCGGTGGGTGATGAGCACCACGCTGACGCCCTTGGCCTTGACGCGATTGATGAGCGCGAGCACGGCCTCGACTTCCTTGACGGCGAGCGCCGAGGTCGGCTCGTCCATGATGAGGACATGCGGATCGAAGGCCGCGGCGCGCGCGATGGCGATCGATTGCCGCTGGCCGCCGGACAATTGCGCGACGAGGGCATCGAGATTGGGGATCTTGATCTCGAGCCGCTCCAGCATCGCTCGCGCACCCTGGCGCATTGCCTTGCGGTCGAGGAAGGGGCCGTTCATCGGCTCGCGGCCGAGGAACAGATTGCCGGCGACATCGATCGTGTCGCAGAGCGACAGATCCTGATAGACCATTTCGATATGATGCTTGCGCGCATCGGCGGGCGTGGCGAAGCGCACGTCGGCGCCATTCACGGCGATGGAGCCTTCATCGGGAATATAGGTTCCGGAGATGATCTTGGTCAGCGTCGACTTGCCGGCGGCATTGTCGCCGACGAGCCCGACACACTCACCGGCATAGAGCTCGAGATCGACGCCCCTGATCGCCTCGACGCTGCCGAAGCGCTTCTTGATGCCGGAAAGCGCGATGCGGGGAAGTGGGGCGGCCGAAGCCGCCCCTGCTGATGCCCTGCCGGTCATTTGAAGACGGAGCGATAGGGCTCGACATTGTCCTTGGTCACGATGGTGATCGGCACCGGGATCGTCGCCGGCACGCTCTCACCCTTGGTGATCTTGACCAAGGCATCGACCGCGGCGGCGCCCATGCCAGCCGGATCCTGCTGCACCACGCCGACGACGTAGCCCGCATCGATACCCTTGATCGCCTGGGCGGTCAGATCCCAGCCGAAGACCTTGATGTCGCCCTGCTTGCCCTGGCTCTCGACCGCGGCGACCGCACCGAGGAGCGCCGGCTCGCCCGTGGCATAGATGGCATTGAGGTCGGGATTGGCGGTGATCAGGCTCTCGGCCGCGGCAAGGGCCGAATCCTGCACATTGCGGCCATCGACGACGCCGGCGGTAGTGACGCCGGAATTGGTCTTCACCACGTCCTCAAAACCCTTCTGGCGGATGTTCTGGATGGTCGAGTTGAGCGCGCCGACAATGCCGAGCTTGGCCTTGCCGCCCATATTTTCGGTCACATATTTATTGAAGAACTCGCCCATGGCCTTGCCGGCCCCTTCATTGTCGACGCCGACTTGCGCCTTTTGCGGACCGGCAGGGAGGACGGCATCGACGGCGGTGACCGGGATGCCGGCCGCGGCCGCCGCATTGACCGCCGGCATGATGCCGTTGGTGTCGATGGCGACGACGACGAGCCCTGCGACCTTCTCCTGGATATAGGTCTCGATCGCATTGTTCTGCGCGGCGGGATCGTTATTGGCGTTGAAGATGACGAGCTTGACGCCGGCGGCATCGGCGGCCTTCTGGGCGCCGTCGTTCATCTGGGTGAAGAACAAGGCCTGCTGGTTGATCTGCACCAGCGCGATGGTCGGCTTGTCCTGGGCGTGGCTTGTGCCGACAGACAGCGCCAGAGCCGCGCCGGCTGCCGACAGCATCATTTTCCTGCGTGTTATATTCAGCATCTTTCACTCTCCCTGTGCTCGATGCAAAGGCAACGGCCCTTGCTCATCGATCTTTTGCGGGCTTAGCCCGAAACTTATCATCCCTTGGGGCGGCAACCGAGGCGCGCCGGACCAGTTCCACCGGCAATCGTGTTCGCGTGGCGTCAAAGGGCTCACCCTGGATCAAAGCGAGGAGCTTTTCGGCGCCGAGCCGCCCCAGATCGTCGATCGGTTGCGCGATGCTGGTGAGCGGCGGGCCGAGCAAATCGTTGATCGGCATGCCGTCGAAGCCGACAAGCGAGATATCTTTGGGGATGGCGATGCTGCGCCGGCGCGCTTGTGTCATGACGCCCAGCGCCACCGCATCGCTGCCGGCGAAGATCGCGGTGGGCAGCGGATCGAGGGCGAAGAGCTGGGCAGCGTCGCGGGTCGCGGGCTCCACTTCATATTCGGTGCGCACATGCCATTGGGCGTCGGGCGTGATGCCGGCCTCGGCGAGGGCGCGGCGCCAACCCTCTGCGCGCTCGATGGCGCTCATGACGCCTTTCGGTCCGCCAATATGGGCGATGCGGCGATGCCCATGCTCGATCAGATGGCGGGTGGCGGTAAAGCCTCCGAGCTCGTTCTCGACGAAGAAGCGCGGCGCAACGCCGCCCACCACATCCTCATCGATGATGACCACCCGGCCCGGCATGGATTTGATCCGCTCGGCGAGGCGGCCGTCATCTTCGTGATTGGTGATGAGCAGGAGACCGTCGATATAGCCGCCGCGCAGGCGGTCGAAACAGGCGAGCTCGCGCTCGATGCGGTTGCGCGACGACCAGATCACCACATCATGGCCCGATGCCACGGCGACACGTTCGGCTTCGCCCGCGAGGAGGGCGAAGAAGGCGTTGGAGATGTCGGGCACGACGATGCCGATCGCCTCGGCCTTGCCCTTCGACAGGCGGCGCGCCTGGGCATGGGGCTGATAGTCGAGGGCCGTCACCGCGGCGCGGATGCGCGCTCCCGTCGCCTCCGGCAATTCGAGCCCGCCATTGAGCCAGCGCGATACGGCGGTCGGCGAGACTTTCGCCCGCTTCGCGACGTCGCCGATCGTGGCTTTCCTGGTCATACCCCTCCACTGGTTTGTAAAGCGCTTTAGTAAAGCGTGTTACAAAACCAGCCGGCCGTCAAGTGGCGAGTTAGGAGGGGATGAACGGCAGGCCGGAGATCGCCTGGAAAAAGGTAAGGAATGTCAGCCCGACCCAGATGACGGCGCCAAGCCCGGTGAGGCTCTTTGCCTGTGGCGGCGAAAGATCACGGACCAGGAATCCCAGGACCGGCAGGGCCTGCATGATATGGAGCCCGAAGAAATGCGGAACCCTGAGATCGCCGCCGGTGGTCGACCAGTGGAAGAAAGGAAGACCCGTCGCATCGCTCAGATCCCCGCCGACCCAGTGTGAGCCTTGTCCGCTCATATACCCGCCGAACAGGATGGCCATGCCACCGGCGAGGATGAAGCCCAGGCCCGTGGCGAAAGCGAGCGGTGATGAAGGCGCCCGCCTCAGGATGCGCCAGCCGATGAAGCCGGTCACGACCGAAAGGGCCACGGCGCCCAGGCCCATTGCTGCATAGAGCAGTCGGGTGATCGTCGTCGCCTCGTTGAAATGCGAAGCCTCGCCACGTGACGCCCGAAAGGTGATGTAGATCACTTCGCCGATGGCCGCCGCGAGGAAGAGGATGCTTGCCAGGCGGATCGCAGGCCTATGCCGATCATTCACCGGGAGCAGCGTCAGGCCCCAGGCGAGCGTCGCCATATGCAGGCTGAGCGACAGGAAGAACTTGGCCGGCTTCTCCCACACGCTGACCCCATTGAAGAGGCGGCTGTCGATGAAGGTGCCGGCATAGAGGATGACGAAGAAGGCGAGGAAGACGAGCGCGCTCCGCCAGAGCAGGGGCGAACCGCTCGGCGCCTGGCGCAGCAATTGCGGGATTCGCGTGGAAGCCGTCATCGAGAGAGTCATGGCGTGCTCCTTCATGCGGGTGCCTTGCGCTGCAGAAGCGGTGCGATGAGGCGCAGCGCTTCGAAACAGAGCCAGCCGATGGGACCGAACAGGAACGTCAAAGGCAGGATCGGCACGAGAGCGAGGCGCGGCAGGCCTTCATCGAAGGTCTTGCGCGCGATCGCCGATCCGATCGCGAGGTCGAAAGCGAGATAATGCACCCAGCCGGCGAGCAGCAGCCAGGGATTGGCGAACAGGCTTGCGACATCGGCGAGGCTGCCGAAGCCGCCTTGCGAGCCCGCCCAATGGAGCAGGATGAGCGCCGTGTAGAGGGCGGCCAGAAGTGCGGGAACGACCCGTCCGGCGATGAGGTCGCGCAGCAGCGCATTGTTGAAGACCACGCCTATCGCCAGCACAGCCCAGCCCGCCATGGCGGTGAAATTCGCTGCCGTGAAAATGCCTTCGGGGGTCATGCTCCACTCCGATCTTGACAGTGACAAGACATAAAATGCCGAAATCTTGTCATTGTCAAGATTAATTTTGACAGTGTCTGGATTGCGGTGTAGAGGAGTTTCATGCCGGCCCGCAAGCGACCCAGGACCTACCATCACGGCGATCTGCGTGAGGCATTGGTCGCGGCGGCCATAGCACTCCTGGAGGAGAAGGGGCTCTCAGGCTTCACCTTGCGCCAATGCGCCCGCCGCGCCGGCGTCTCGCATGCGGCCCCCGCCCATCATTTCGCGACCGCCGACGATCTCCTGGCCGAGATCGCCGCCAGGGGCTTCGAGCGCTTCGTCGCGGCGCTTGGCAAGGCGGCCGATCAGGCGGAGGGATCGCCTCTGGCGCGGCTCGAAGCCATGGGCCGCGCCTATGTCGCCTTCGCGCTCGCCAATCCCGCCGTCTATGGCCTGATGTTCCGTCTGGGCGCCGGTTCGCTGGCCTCGCCGCATCTCAAAACCGCTTCGAGGGCAGCCTGGCAGCAGCTCTGCGACAGTGTCGCGGCCGTTCTCGGCGAGAAGCGCCAAAGTGAGGTGAACGCCAAGGCGGCGGCAGTGTGGGCGCTGGTCCATGGGACGGCTACCCTTTTGCTGGACCGCAAACTGCCGCCCGGCATCGCCGAGAGCATGGATCCGGCGGCGGCGATCCTGCCGTCGCTGCCGGGGCTCCTGCGTCCGACGTGATCGTGCAGACGCTTCAGTAATTGAAGGCCGGCGCCCGGCTGTCTTTCGTCGACACCAGCGTCGTGCCGATGGCATTCTTCACCGCCTGCGCCATCAATTCGGTGCTCATCGACGGCATCTCGACCAGCGGATAGTCCTGCATGGCGGCGAGACGCGGATGCGCCGGGACGTGGATGAAGCCGGCGCGCGTTTTCAGGCCTTTCTTGGCAATGAGATGCAGCACCGTATACATCATCTGATTGCACAGATAGGTCGAGGGCGAGTTGGAGATCTTCGCTGGAATGCCGCTCTGGCGCAGTTTTTCGGTAATGAGCTTCACCGGCAGCGTCGCCATATGCGCGGCGGGGCCGTCGGCGAAGACGGGCTCACCGCCATGCTGCGTCCCGACATTATCGGGGATCGGGAAATCCATGACATTGGCGGCGATGCGCTCGACCGCGATGACCGAGAGGCCGGGCGCCAGCCCCAGGCTGAACCACAGATCCGGCTTCACCTCGTCGAGCGTCTTCGACGTGATGTCCGCGAGCTTGTTCGAATCGACCGGCAGCCTGACCAGCGTCAGCTCGCCGTCGACGTCATTGGCGGTCTCGAGCTGCGACAGGACTTCGAGCGTCGGGTTTTCAGCACCGTGCTGCCAGGGTTCAAAGCCGGTGACGACGATCTTGGTGGACATGGTCAGGGATCTCCTTGCTGGCGGTCGGTCTCGTTGAGGAAGCACGCGGCGCGGTGGCCCGCGGCGATATCGAAGAGCGGCGGCACGCTGAGGCCGCAGCGCGCGAAGCGATGCGGGCAGCGCGGCTCGAAGGCGCAGCCGCCGGACGGTCCCGCAGCGGCGACCGTGTCGCCCTCGATCAATCCCAGATTCTCGACCCGCATGCGCCGCGGATCGGCGATCGGGATGGCGCGCAACAGCGCCTCCGTATAGGGATGGCGCGGGCTGCCGCAGACGGCATCGGATGAGCCGATCTCGACAATGCGGCCGAGATACATGACCGCGATCCGGTCGCAGATGCGTTTGACCACGGAGAGGTCGTGCGAGATGAAGATATAGGACAGGCCGAATTTCTGCTGCAGGTCGAGGATCAGGCGCAGGATCTGCGCGCGGATCGAGACATCGAGGGCCGAGACCGCTTCATCGAAGATGACGATATCGGGCTTGAGCACGAGGGCGCGGGCAATGGCGATGCGCTGGCACTGGCCGCCCGAGAACTCATGCGGATAGCGGTCTTCGTCCTCGGCCCTGAGGCCGACGAGCTCGAGCAATTGGCGGGCTTCTTCACGCCTGGAGGCTTGCGTGCCAAGCCCCTGCAGCCGCATGGGCTCGGCGATGTTGACGCCGACCGTCATGCGCGGATTGAGCGATGACAACGCGTCCTGGAACACGATCTGGATGCGCCGCCGCATCAGCCGCTGCTCTTCGCGGGGCGCGCCGAGGAAATCGGCGCCGGCGATCCTGACCGCGCCCTGATCGGCAGCGACGAGCGAAAGGATGAGGCGCGACAGGGTCGATTTCCCGCAGCCGCTCTCGCCGACGAGACCCAAGGTCTCGCCGCGCGCCAGAGCGAGGCTGGCATCGGCCACCGCCTGGACCTTCTGGCCCTTGCCGCGCGCCGGATAGGTTTTGATGAGATGGGCGACCTCGAGCAGCGTCTCAGCCATCTGCGGCCTCCTCGCCGACGAGAAGACAGGCCACGTCATGGCGCGCGGAATAGGGCGCGAGGCGGGGATCCCGGCGCCGGCAGACATCGCGCACCGAGGGACAGCGCGGCGCGAAGCGGCAGCCCGGCGGCGGATCTTTCAGATCGGGCGCCATGCCCTGGATGGGCTCGAGCGCCGCAGCCCGGTCGCTGATGCCCTCGACGCAGGCGAGCAGCGCCTTGGTATAGGGATGGCGCGGCCGGTGGAACAACGTGTCGACATCGGCCTGCTCGACGATCCGGCCCGCATACATGACGATCACCTCATCCGCCATCGCCGCGACGACGCCCAGATCATGGGTGATGAGGAGGAGCGAGGCATGCATGGCCTGCTGCAGGTCGTAGAGCAGGCGCAGGATCTTGGCCTGGACGGTGACGTCGAGCGCGGTCGTCGGCTCATCGGCGATGATGATCTCGGGCGAGCAGCTGATCGCCGCGGCGATGAGGACGCGCTGGCGCATGCCGCCGCTGAAGTGATGCGGATAATCATGGACGCGCCGCCCGGCATCGGCGACCCCGACCCGGGTCAAAAGATCGACGGCGCGCTGCTCGGCCTCACGGCGCGAGAGATCGGTATGGGCGGTGAGCGTCTCGGCGATCTGGTCGCCAATGGACAGGAGCGGATTGAGCGACGTCATCGGGTCCTGGAACACCATGCCGATGCGGCGTCCGCGCACTTCAGTCATCTCGGCATCGCTGAGGCGCATGAGATCGACGCCGCCGAGCTTGACCTCGCCCGCGATCACCTCGCCCGGCGGCTCGAGCAACTGCATCACCGACAGAGCGGTGGCCGACTTGCCGCAGCCCGATTCACCGACCAGCGCCGTGGTGCGCCCGCGCTTCAAGTTGAAGCTCACGCCATCGACGACGGTGGCGCCGGTTCGGGCGTTGCCGAAGCGCGTGGTGAGGTTCTTGACCTCGAGCGTGATGTCGGCTGCGTCCGTCATCGCCGGATCGACCGCGGATCGAGCGCGTCGCGGATGCCGTCGCCGAGGAAGTTAAAAGCAAGCGAGACGGCAAGGATCATGATTCCCGGGAGCACGGTGACATGCGGGGCGCGCCTTAGCACCACGCGTCCCTCCGCCACCATGGCGCCCCAGTCCGCCGTCGGTGGCTGGACGCCGAGGCCGAGGAAGCTCAGGCCCGAGCCCACCACGATCATCAGGCCCATCAAGGTCGTCGCATAGACGATGACCGGGCTGAACACATTGGGCAGCACATAGCGCAGCATGATGTCGGTGGGCGAGCCGCCGGCCGCGCGGGCCGCCTCGATATAGGGCATGGCGGCGACGTCCTGCGTGGCGGTGCGGGCAAGGCGGGCAAAATAGGGGATCAGGATGACGGTGATCGAGATGATCTCGGTCGAGACACCGGGCTGCATGGCGCCGGCGATGGCGATGGCGAGCAGCACCATCGGAAAGGCGAAGACCACATCGAGGCAGCGCATGATCACGTGATCGGCAAGCCCGCGCGTATAGCCGGCGAGGAGACCAAGCGCCAGGCCGATGGCGCTCGCGGTCAATGTCGGCAGGATGCCGACCAGGAGCGAGATGCGCCCGCCATAAAGGAGGCGGGCGACCATGTCGCGGCCCTGCTGGTCGGTGCCGAGCAGATAGCCTTCGGTCCCGATCGGGACATAGCGCGACAGGTTGTCGGCATCATAGGGACCATGCGCGCTGAGGAAGGGTGCGAGCACGCTCGCCAGGAGCACGATGAGCAGGAATGCCGCGGCCGTGACCGCGGTCCAGTTGCGCAAGAAGGCCTTGATGCGCCAGAAGCGCCGCGGCGACCTCAAGCGTCGGGAAAGGGGTTCGGTCTGCTCGAGCGCGGGGCTGGTCATGATCAGGCCTCGCGCAACCGGGGATCGAGCACGGCATTGATGACATCGACGACGATATTGGCGATGACGAAGGTGAAGGCGATGAGCAGCGTCGTCGCCTGCAGCACCGGAATGTCGCGCGCCGTGATCGAATCATAGAGCAGCGAGCCGAGGCCCGGCCAGGCGAAGACCACTTCGGTGAGAAGCGTGCCGCCCATCAGATAGCCGAGCTGCAGGCCGGTGATGGTGGTGATCGATGGCAGGGCGTTCAGAATGACATGGCGGCGCAGCAGGGATGCGCGCTTGATGCCTTTCGCCCGGGCGACGCGCACATGCGGCCGGCGCAGCGTGTCGATGAGGCTCGCCCGCACGATGCGGGTGATGATTGCCGCAGGCCCGAGCGCTGCGGTGATGGCGGGCAGGATGAGATGCTTCAGGAGGTCGAGGGGCCCGCCATCGCCCGCCATGTCCTCCATGCCGGAGACCGGCAGCCATTTGAGCTTGATGGCGAAGAGCAGCACCAGCATCAGCCCGAGCCAGAATTCGGGCGCGCTGCCGGCGAGCAGGCTCAGCGACATGGTCGAGCGGTCGAAGGCCGAATGCGCCCTGAGCGCGGCGAAGAGGCCGATCGAATAGCCGATGATCATGGCGAGGAGGAGGGCCGAGGAGGTGAGGATCAGCGTGTTGACGAAACGCGGCAGGACGAGGTCGGTGACCGGGATCTGGGTCGCGATCGAGGTGCCGAAATCGCCCGAGAGCGTGCGCTTGAGCCACGCGCCATATTGGATCGGCAAGGGGCGGTCGAGGCCGAGCGCCTGGCGCAGTTCCTGCTTGGCCTCCTCCGTTGCCTGGGGTCCGAGAAGGGCGGTGGCTGAATCGCCGGGCGTCAACTGGACCAGGAGGAAGATGACAACCGACACGCCGAAGATCACCGGAACGATGCTCAAGAGCCGTCTGGCGATGAACGATCCCATATGCGCCCTTTAAGTCCGGCCGCCCGGAGGCGGCCGGTTCCACTCTATTCCACCGTGACGACGGAGAGATCGTACCAGTCTTCCGGCGGATTGACGAAGCCTTTGACCTTGGCCGACGTGATGATCGGCTGCAGGTCGTCGACGAGCGGCACAAAAGCGGCATCGTCCATGATGATGCGGTTGGCCTTCTGGTAGATTTCCTTGGCCTTCACCGGATCGCGCTCGAGGATCGCCTGGTCGAGCAGCTTGTCGACTTCCGGATTGCAATAATAGCCGGAATTGATGCCGCCGGGAGGGGCCGAGTCGCAGCGCGACACGATGTCGATCCAGGACGGCGTCGACATGCCCCAGCCGATCTCGTTCATGGCGACGTCTTCCGGCATGCCGCCGGCCCATTTGCCGAGATAGGTCACCCATTCATATTTGCGCAATTCGACGTCGATGCCGACCTTCTTGAGATCGCGCTGGATCCAGGTCTCGACGATCTCGCCCGTGCCATATTGCGGGATCTCGAAGACGAGCTTGAGGTCCTTCACGCCGGCCTCGGCGAGGAGCTTCTTCGCCCCTTCCGGGTCATAGGTGAAGCTCTTGAAATTGGGATCATAGGCATCGGTGCCGGGCGACAGCATGCCATATTCGGCGCGTCCGGTGCCGCGATAGATCTCGTTGGCGAGGCCTTCGCGGTCGATAGCCATGTTGATGGCCTTGCGCACCCTGATGTCCTTCAGCGCCGGATTCTTGAAGTTGAGATGGATGAAGTTGATATAGGGCACGTTCTTGTTGGTCGTGACCACGAAGCCTTCATCCTTGAGGCGCTCGATCTCGTCCCAGGGGGGCGTGGTGATCATGTGGATCTCGCCGTTCTCCAGCGCATTGATGCGGGTCGCCGGATCCTGCAGCGGACGGAAGATCACTTTGTCGAGCTTGGCCTTGTTGCCCCAGTAGTCGTCATTGCGCTCGATGACGGTCTTGACGCCCTGGTCGCGCTCGACGAATTTGAACGGCCCGGTGCCGATCGGATGGGCGACGATGCCCTCATTGCCGTATTTCTTCACCGCGGCCGGGCTCACCATCAGAGGCTGGCCGTAGCTCTGCAGGCCCTGGCGCAGCCATTGATAGTTCGGCGCCTTGAGCGTGACGCGCACCGTCATCGGGTCGACGACCTCGACGCTCTTGATCCACTTGGTGTAGGCGATGACGAAGGCCTTCGCCTTCTTGTAGAAATTGGGCGAGCTCTCGTCCCAGAAGCGTTCGAAATTGAATTTTACCGCCGCGGCGTCGAAGGGCGTGCCGTCATGGAATTTGACGCCCTCGCGCAAGGTGAAGGTGTATTGCAGGCCGTCCGGCGAGATGGTCCAGGATGTGGCGAGGCCGGGAATGAGCTCGGGCGTCGGCACATCAGCCTTGGTGAGGTCTTCCTTCACCAGGCCTTCGAAGATCTGATAGGTGACCTGATAGGTGCTCCAGCCGCCGGTCGCATGCGGATCGAGCGTATCGGTCTCGGCCGGCATGCCCCAGATCAATGTCCCGCCTTGCGCGAGCGCAGCTGCAGGAGCGAGCGCGATGGCGCTGGCGGAAAGCGCCAGCGCAAAAGTGAAACGGCGAAATGTCTGGTGAAAAGACATGGGCGATCCTCTCCTGTTGTCGCTGTTATGGACTCATGCCGAGAGGGATCTGCGGGATTGCACGCCAACCCTGTCCTGTCACCGATCCATCCCCGTAAGCTTTTTTAAAATTTATCGACGAAACGTTGGCAAATCGCCAGAAGAGTGTCAAGGCCGATTGTTGGGCAGTTGCTGCGGCTGCCGATGAAAAGCGCGTCAGAGGATGGATCAGAGCGAGGCGGCGGCGCGCGCGGCCTGGTCGTAATGTCCCGACAGGGCGCGCATCTGGGCCGCGATCCGGGACAGGCTCTGCTGGTCGAGGCCGATCGTGCCGACGGAACGGACGAGGAGGGCCTCGCGGATCTCATGGTAGCGCTGGCAGGCGCGCGCCCCTGTCGCGGTCGTCGAGATGAACTTCTCCTTGCCCTGCTTGTGGCTGGCCACCAGCTTGAGGCGCGTGAGCTTCTTGATCGCGTAGCTCACGACATGCGTGTCTTCGATGTTGAGCACAAGGCAGATATCGGCCATCCGCTTCGCCTTGTTGCGGTGATAGACCGAATGCAGGACGAGGACGTCGACGGGCGACATGTCGGGCACGCCGGCGGCCGCCATGCAGCGCACCATCCAGCGGTCGAAGGCGTGCGACACGATGATCGCCCCGAACTCGAACTCGGAAAGGGCCGGCATGGCGCCGGCGGCGAGATGGGCCGAAGAGACGATCGGGACGTTGAATTCGTGAGCTGGGTCGACCATGGCTGATCCTTCTGGGCAATATTCCCTCTCTACGAGCAATTTTATCGGCCGTCCATATTGACATTTTATCGATATATCGTGCCTATTATGTCCGAAAGCCCGGAGAAATGCCTTGTCCAAATGGGAATTCTGGATCGACCGCGGGGGAACCTTCACCGATGTGGTGGCACGCAGCCCCGAAGGGCGGGTGCTGGTCAAGAAGCTTTTGTCCGAGAATCCCGAGGCCTATCCCGATGCGGCCCTCCAGGGGATAAGGGAATTCCTGGGCGTCGCCGCGGGTGCGCCCATTCCTGCCCAGGAGATCGCGACCGTGAAAATGGGCACGACGGTCGCCACCAATGCGCTGCTCGAGCGCAAGGGCGACCGGACCGTTCTTCTGATCACCAAAGGGTTCCGCGACGCGCTCAGGATCGGCTACCAGGCGCGCCCGGATATTTTCGCGCAAGCCATCGTCAAGCCGGAACAGCTCTATGAAGCCGTCCACGAAGTCGATGAGCGCGTGCGCGCCGATGGCACGGTGGAGAGGGCGCTCGATGTCGAAGGCGCCCGCCGCGCCCTCAGCAAGGCTCATGCCGACGGCATTCGCGCCTGCGCCATCGTGTTCATGCATGGCTATCAGTATCCGGCCCATGAGAAGCAAGTGGCGGAGATCGCCAAGGAGCTGGGCTTCACCCAGATTTCCGCCTCGCACGCGGTCAATCCGCTGGTCAAGCTCGTCGGGCGCGGCGACACTACCGTCGTCGATGCCTATCTCTCGCCGATTCTCATGCGCTATGTCGACCGCGTCGCCCAGGAGCTCGGCGGCGAGGCGAGCGGCTGCCGGCTGATGTTCATGACGTCTTCGGGAGGGCTTACCGCGGCCGAGCTGTTCCAGGGCCGCGATGCGATTCTTTCCGGCCCGGCGGGCGGCGTCGTCGGCTGCATCGAGACGGCGCGGCGCGCCGGCATCGACAAGGTGATCGGCTTCGACATGGGCGGCACCTCGACCGACGTGTCGCATTTCGCCGGCGACTATGAGCGCACCTTCGAGACCGAGGTCGCCGGCATCCGCGTCAGGGCGCCGATGATGCTGATCCATACGGTAGCCGCCGGCGGCGGCTCGATCCTGCATTTCGACGGCTCGCGCTTCACGGTGGGTCCGGACTCGGCCGGCGCCAATCCGGGCCCCGCCGCCTATCGCCGCGGCGGCCCGCTCACCGTGACCGATGCCAATGTCATGCTGGGCAAGCTCCAGCCGGAGCTCTTCCCGGCGATCTTCGGGCCGACGCATGACCAGCCGCTCGACCGGGAGGGCGTGCGCGCCAAATTCGCCGCCCTCGCCAGCGACATTGGCAAGGAGATGAGCCCTGAGCAGGTCGCCGACGGCTTCATCCGCATCGCCGTCGAGAACATGGCGGCGGCGGTGAAGAAGATCTCGGTGCAGCGCGGCTATGACGTGACGCGCTACGCGCTGCAATGTTTCGGCGGGGCCGGGGGGCAGCATGCCTGTCTCGTCGCCGATGCGCTCGGCATCGAGACCGTCCTCATCCATCCGCATTCGGGCGTCCTCTCCGCCTATGGCATGGGCCTCGCCGACATTCGCGCCGTGCGGCAGCGCACCTTGCATGCCCCCTTTGCAGCGGAAGGACTGTGCGCGGCGGAGAAGATGCTGGGCGAACTCGCCGAGGCGGCTCTGGCGGAGGTCCTGGCGCAGGGCGTCGCGCTGGCCGATATCGCGGTCAACCGCCAGGCGCATCTGCGCTATGCCGGCACCGACACCGCGCTCGCTGTCCCCTTCGGCACCATCGCTGCGATGACGGCTGATTTCGAGACGGCGCACAAGATCCGCTTCGGTTTCATCGACGAGACCAATGCCATCGCTTTCGATGCGCTCTTCGTCGAGGCGATCGGCGGTGGCCATGCGCTTGCGGAGGGTGAGACCGATGCGCCAGAGGCGGAAGCCGCGCCCCGGCAACGCACGCGCTTCTATTCGCAAGGCGTCCTGCAGGAGGCGGGCGTCCATTTCCGCGCCGACCTGCGGCCGGGACATGTCATTGCCGCACCCGCTCTGCTGATCGAGCCGCATCAGACCATCATCCTGGAAGAAGGCTGGGGCGCGCGGATCACGGCCAAGAACCATGTGCTGCTCGAGCGCATGACGCCCTTGCGCCGGGCCTCGCCGACCGGAACGACGGCCGATCCGGTCCTGCTCGAGGTCTTCAACAATCTCTTCATGTCGATTGCCGAGCAGATGGGCCTGACGCTGCAGAACACCGCCTATTCGGTCAACATCAAGGAGCGGCTCGATTTCTCCTGCGCCGTCTTCGATGCCGAGGGCGCGCTCGTCGCCAATGCGCCGCATATGCCGGTGCATCTGGGCTCGATGGACATGTCGGTGAAGAGCGTGATCCAGAGCTTTGGCGGCGCCATGGCGCCGGGCGACGTTTTCGCGCTCAATGCCCCCTATAATGGCGGCACGCATCTGCCCGACATCACGGTGGTGACGCCGGTCTTCGCCGAGACCGGCGCCTTGCAGTTTTTCGTCGCCTCGCGCGGCCATCATGCCGATGTCGGCGGCACGGCGCCGGGATCGATGTCGCCGCAAGCCCGCACCATCCAGGAGGAGGGCGTCTATATCGACAATTTCAAGCTGGTCGACCGCGGGCGGTTCCGCCAGGCCGAGCTTGAACGGCTTCTGACCAGCGGACTCTATCCGGTCCGCAATGCCGTGCAGAATGTCAACGACCTCAAGGCGCAGATCGCCGCCAATGAGCGCGGCGTCGCCGAGCTGCGCAAGATGGTCGATCATTTCGGCCTCGCCGTCGTCAATGCCTATATGGCGCATGTCCAGGACAACGCGGCCGAGAGCGTCGCCCGCGCCATCGTCGATCTCGCCGACGGCGCCTTCACCTATGAGCTCGACCAGGGCAGCGTCATTCGCGTCCGCCTGTCGATCGACCGCGCCAGGCGCGAGGCGACCGTCGATTTCACCGGCACATCTCCCCAGCGCGACGACAATTTCAATGCGCCGACGCCGGTCGCCCGCGCCGCCGTGCTCTATGTCTTCCGCGTCCTGGTCAACGCCGCCATTCCGATGAATGCCGGATGCCTGAGGCCGGTCAGGATCATCATCCCGGAAGGCACGATATTGTCGCCGAGCTTCCCGGCGGCCGTCGTCGCCGGCAATGTCGAGGTGAGCCAGGCGGTCACCAACTGCCTATTCGGCGCGCTCGGCATCATGGCGGCCTCGCAAGGCACGATGAACAATCTCACTTTCGGCAATGACGAGCATCAATATTACGAGACGATCTGTTCCGGCGCGCCGGCAGGGCCGGGCTTCGACGGCGCCGATGCCGTCCACACCCATATGACCAATTCACGCCTCACCGACCCCGAGATCCTGGAACTGCGCTATCCGGTGCTGCTCGAGGATTTCCATATCAGGCGGAATTCGGGCGGCAAGGGACGCTGGCGGGCGGGCGACGGCACCGAGCGCACCATCCGGTTCCTCGAAGCCATGGACTGCGCAATCCTCTCGGGCCATCGGCGCGTGCGACCGTTCGGCGTGAAGGGGGGCGATCCGGGTGAGCTCGGCGTGAACCTGGTCCGCCGGCAGGACGGCACCTGCGAGCAGCAGCCGGGCTGCTGCCAGGTGCGGCTTGAAGCGGGCGATGCGATCATGATCCGCACGCCGACCGGCGGCGGCTACGGCGCTTCAGCGGAACGCTGAACCGATCAAAACTCTTGCGACAAATTCGCGATCGATACGCGCGTGCACCAATGCGCCGGCGGCCCGCGCGCGCTTTCGCCTTTTCTTGACTCGCCCCACCGCGCGGTTATTGTGCCCTTTCTAGATTAATGAACTGAAGTCCGACATTTCGGAACTGCCCCCGCCGATCGCTCGCGATTGGCCAATAGATGATAATTTCTCAGGAGGGACGACCATGAAGACATCCAAGGGACTATTAGGTGCGGCGCTATCCGCTCTGGCGCTGGTGTGGTTTGCAGAAGCCGGCCATGCCGCGGCCGGCGATGAATGCGTCAAGGTGCTGGGCTATGAATGGAGCGGCGAAAAGCAGTCCATGGACCCGGCCGACATGCATTCGGGCGATGATGCCTATCACACTTTCGCCGTCTACAACCGCCTCGTCGATATCGACGACAATTTCAACGTGCTGCCTGAACTCGCCACCGAGTGGAAGGTGTCGGATGACGGCCTCACCTGGACCTTCAAGCTCCGGGAAGGCGTCAAATTCCACAGCGGCAAGGACTTCACTTCCGCCGACGTCGTCTATTCCTTCCAGCGCCTGCTCGACGAGAAGACGGGCTCGGGCGCCAAGGCCGTTCTCGAATTCCTCGATCCCAAGGGCATCAAGGCGGTCGACAAATACACGGTGAGCTTCACGACGCCGAAGCCCGTCGTCGAGCTTCCGGTTCTCATCACCAACAAATTCACCAATATCGTGCCCGACGGCGCCAAGAAGGAGGATCTGCGGCTGAAGGAAGACGGCACCGGCCCCTTCATGCAGGAGCAGTTCGTCCCCAATAATCCGGTACGCATCCTGCGCAAGAATCCGAATTACTGGAACAAGGGCCAGCCCAAGTCCGAATGCATCCGCATCACCGTCGCCCAGGAGCCGGTGGCGGCGGTCTCGGCGATCAAGGCGGGCCAGGTCGACCTCATGCTGAATGTCGATCCCTCCGTGATCCCCTCGCTCAAGGATGATCCTTCGGTCCAGCTCCTCGAGACCTCGGCATCGAACTCGATGACCGTCTCCATGTGGGTCGACACCAAGCCCTTCGATGATGTGCGCGTGCGCGAAGCGCTCAAGGCCGTGGTCGACCGGCAGGCGATGGTCAACACCGTGCTTCTGGGCTTCGGCCAGGTCGGCGCCGACAATCCGGTGCCGGTGGGGGCGCCCGCCTCCTACACCAAGGAGGCGCCCAAGCAGGATTACGAGCTCGCCAAGAAGCTGCTGGCGGAAGCGGGCTACAAGGACGGGCTAAAATTCGACCTCTACACGGCCGAAGGCGTGCCCGGCATGGTGCGCATGGCGCAGGTCTATGCCGAGATGGCGAAGCCCGCCGGCATCGACATCAATGTCGTCGTCACGCCCCCCGACAGCTTCTGGGACGATGTGTGGCTGAAGAAGCCGATCGTGACCTCGGCCTGGTCGATGCGCCCGCCCGGCGAAGGCCTGGCGGTGGCCTATACGCAGAACGCCAAATGGAAGGAGACCCATTGGGAACGGCCCGATTATGACGCGCTGCTGCTCAAGGCCAACACCACCGTCGACACGGCCGAGCGCACCAAGCTCTTCCAGCAAGTGGGCGAGCTCCTGGCCAAAGAGGGCGGGCTCATCCTGCCGATGTTCGTCCATCAGGTCCTCGCCCTGCGCAAGGGCTGCGAGGGCTACACGCCGCGCGCGCAGAACTTCAATCTCAATTTCGAGGATCTGAGCTGCAAGTAGAAGACGAGGCGTATGCCGGATGCGCCTCCTGGCGCATCCGGATCTGAAAGGGGGAGCGATAGGGCATGGTCACGCTGATCCTGAGGCGCATCGCGCTTTCGGTCGTGACGCTGCTCATCGTCTCGCTCGTCGTCTTTTCGATCCTCGAGATCCTGCCCGGAGACGTCGCGAGCCGCATCCTCGGCCGCGACGCGACGCCTGAGGCGCTGACCGCCTTGCGCACCGAGCTCGGCCTCGACCGGCCGGCGGCGCTTCGCTATCTCTCCTGGCTCGGCGGCCTCCTGACCGGCGATCTCGGCAAATCGCTGGTGAGCAGCCGCTCGGTCACCGAGATACTGGCGCCGCGCATCTTCAACACGGTACTGCTGTCGCTCTACGCCTTCCTGCTCTATGTGCCCTTGACGGTCATTCCCGCCACCATCCAGGCCTTGCGGCGCGACCGTCCGGTCGATCACGCTTTATCGATCGTAACCCTCATCCTCCTGTCGATGCCGGATTTCCTGCTCGCCACCATCCTCCTTCTGATCTTTGTCGTCGCTCTGCCGCTGCTGCCGGCGATCTCGCTGGTCGATGACTCATCGAGCGCCTTCGAATACATCACCGCCATGACGCTGCCCGCGGTGACGCTCGCCATCGTCATGGCGGTCTATGCGGTGCGCATGCTGCGCGACAACCTCATCGAGGTGCTCGATTCCGATTATATCCGGACCGCCGAGCTCAAAGGCCTTTCCGCCCGCCGCGTGCTCTTGCGCCATGCCTTGCCCAACGCACTGGTGCCGACCCTCAATGTCACCGCCCTCAATCTCGCTTATCTCATCGGAGGCGTCGTGGTAGTGGAGAAGGTCTTCAGCTATCCGGGCTTCGGCAGCCTGCTCGTCGATTCATTGCAATTGCGCGACCTGCCGGTCATCGAGGCGACGGTGATGATCTCGGCGCTGGTCTATGTGGCGGCCAATCTCATCGCCGACATCGCGGCGATCCTGCTCAATCCCCGTTTGCGGACTGGCTGACCATGACGGCGCACGAAATCCCCGCTTCCGCATCTCGGCGCCAGAACCGCTGGCTCTCTCTGTGGCGCCAGACGCCGATGAGCTTCCGCATCGGCGCGGTCATCCTCATCCTCCATCTTCTCGTTGCCGTCACCGGACCCTTCTGGGCGCCCTATGGCTATTCCCAGATGGGCGCCGGCATTCCCTTGTCCGGCGCCACCTGGCTCCATCCTTTCGGCATCGACCAGCTCGGCCGCGATGTCTTCAGCCGCGTCGTCCATGGCAGCCATATCGTCATTCTGCTGTCCTTGTCGGGAACGCTGCTCGGCCTTTTCATCGGCGCCGTCGTCGGCCTGTTCTCGGGCTATGTCGGGGGCTGGATTGATGAGGTCATCCAGCGCTTCCTCGAGGCCTTGATCAGCATTCCCTTCCTCGTCCTGGCGCTGATCGCCATCACCGCGGCGGGCAGCGAAGCCTCCGGCAATCCGCTCCTGGTCGTGCTGGTGGTGGCGCTCGTCTATGCCCCCCGCATCGCCCGCATGGCGCGCGCCGCGGCCATCGACATCGCGACTCGCGATTTCGTCACCGTCGCGCGGCTGCGCGGCGAGAGCGCCTGGTCGGTGATGCGCCGCGAGCTTTTGCCCAACGCCTCGAGCGTCCTCCTGGTCGAATTCGCGCTGAGGGCCGGTTATGCGCCGGTCCTGATCGGTTCCTTAGGCTTCCTCGGCTTCGGCCTCAGGCCGCCGACGCCCGAATGGGGCCTCATGATCAGCGAGAACCGGGCGCTGCTCATCGTCTCGCCGGCGACCGTGCTGGGACCCGGCCTGTCGCTCGCCTCGCTCGTCGTCGGCCTCAATCTCTTCACCGAGGGACTTGCCCGCATCCTCGGCCGCACCGTGAAGCTCGGGAACCAATGACGAAATATCCCCTCGAGGTCGCGCGTCTCTCGGTCGCCTACCGTCAGGGCAATGGCTGGCTGCGCGTCGTCGATGACGTGAGTTTCGCCGTGGCCAAGGGGGAGGTCTTCGGCCTCGTCGGGGAATCGGGCTGCGGCAAGTCCACCGTCGCCTTGCAGCTCCTCGGCTATCGCCATCCGGCGACCCGGATCGAGAAGGGCGAGGTCAGGCTCAATGGCGTGAACATCCTCTCCTTGCCGCGGCCCGAGCTCGATCGCCTGCGCGGCGTCGATGTGAGCTTCGTGCCGCAGAATCCGACGACGGCGCTCAATCCCGGCATTCTCATCGGCGAGCAGATCGCGGAAGTCCTCGCCGCCCACGGCAAGTTCCAGGGGAGCCATGCCGCGGGCAAACGCGTGCTCAAGCTCCTCGATCTCGTCGGCCTGCCGGCGACGGACGCCTTCGCGAGGCGTTATCCGCATCAGCTGTCCGGCGGCCAGCAGCAGCGCGTCTGCATCGCCATGGCGCTCGCTTGCGACCCGGGCTTCGTCGTGCTCGACGAGCCGACGACCGGCCTCGATGTGACGACACAGGAGCAGATCGTCTCGCTGCTGGTCGACCTGCGGGCCAGGCTCGGCATGTCCATGCTCTATGTGACACATGATCTGGGGCTTCTGGCGCAGATCGCCGATCGCATCGGCGTCATGTATGCCGGCCGCCTGGTCGAGATCGCGCCGAGCGATGTGTTGTTCGCCGATCCACGGCATCCTTACACGCAAGGCCTTATCGGCTCCATTCCGCGCATCGAGGATCGCTCCGGAACGCCGGCGGCGCCCATGCGCGGCTTGCTCGAGCGCCAGGCGCTGCCGCCCGGCTGTCCCTTCGCGCCGCGCTGCGACCATGCGCTCGAGCCCTGCTTCGCGACGCGGCAGAATCTCGCAGATGAAAGCGACGGCCGCTCGGTGGCCTGCTGGCGCTGGCGCGAGATCCCACCGCGGCACGCGGAGAACGTCGCGGCGCTGCCGCCGCGCGAGGCCAGGGCCGATGCGCTTCTCGCCATCCGCAATCTCAACATCGTCTATGGCAAGGGCGCGAAACAGTTCCAGGCCCTGCATGACATATCGCTGAGCGTCGCCGAGGGCGAGACCTTCGCCTTGGTGGGCGAGTCGGGCAGCGGCAAATCCACACTGGCGCGGGCGATCGCCGGCCTCGTCTCGCCGGCCAAGGGCGAGATCAGCCTCTCGGGCGTTGCGCTGCCGCCTCAGGTCAAGGACCGTAGCGACGATCAGCGCCGGCGCATCCAGTATATTTTCCAGAATCCCGACGCCTCGCTCAATCCCCGCGCCAGGATCGGCAGCATCGTGGCGCGGGTGATCGAGTTCTTCTTCCGCGCCGAGCGGAGCGCGCAAGCCGCGCGCGTCGCCGAGGCGCTCGGCGACGTCAGGCTCGACCAGAAATATGCCGGCCGCTTTGCCGATCAATTGTCGGGCGGCGAGCGCCAGCGCGTCGCGATCGCGCGCGCCTTGGTCGCCGAGCCGTCCTTGCTGCTCTGCGACGAGATCCTCTCGGCCCTCGACGTCTCGGTCCAGGCCAATATCCTGGCGCTGTTGCAAAGGCTCAAGGCCGAGCATGGCATCACCATGCTGTTCATCTCGCATGACCTTGCGGTCGTGCGCATGCTGGCCGATCGCGTCTGCGTGCTCTTCCGCGGCGAGATCATGGAGATCGGCCCTCGCGACCAGGTCTTCGAGGCGCCGTTCCATCCTTATACCCACAGCCTCCTGATGGCGGTGCCGAGCCCGCGCAAAAGGCGCAAACCCGCTGCTCTGCGCCGGTCGCTGGCCACGGTCGCGCAAGCGGGCACGGCTTGCGTCTATGCCGGGCGCTGCGCCTGGAAGAAGGGAGCGATCTGCGAGACGGAAGCGCCGCCCTGGCGCGAGACGGCAGCCGGCCTTCGCCTGCGCTGCCATCTGACGCTCGATGAGCTGGCGAGCCGGGCAGAGTGGCCGCAATCGGATCGCAACACCGTCTCGCGAAAGGCGGCCTCATAAGGATTGCCAGGCGGCCGCGGGCTTCCTATGCCTATGCGGATGAGCACCAGCGCTCTCCATATTCGCGACTTCAGCGAAGCTGATTGGCCGAAAGTCTGGCCGATCGTGCAGGGCATCGTCTTGGCCGAGGACACGTTCACTTACGACCCGGCGATGACCGCTGAACAGGCGCACGGCATCTGGATCGCGCCGCCGCCCGGACGGACGGTCGTGGCCGTCGCGGGACCGCGGGTTCTCGGCACCGCCAAGATGGGACCAAACCGGGCAGGACCGGGTGCGCATGTGGCGACGGCGAGCTTCATGGTCGCGGCCGATGCGCGGGGACGTGGTGTGGGCACGGCGCTGCTGGTCGATGCGCTCGCCTGGGCGCGTGAACAGGGCTATGCGGGCATGCAGTTCAATGCCGTCGCCGCCTCGAACGCCGCCGCCATCCGGCTTTATGAGCGGCATGGCTTTGCCATCGTCGGCACGGTTCCCGGCGCCTTCGCCCATCCAAGCCTCGGCCGCGTCGGCCTTCACATCATGTATTGCGGATTTACCTGAGGATCCCTGAATCCCGGATCGCCCTGGCGAGGATCATGGCGAAACGCTCCTGGCCCTCGGCCGCCGCGACACGGTCCTGGCGGAACTCGACTTGCAGATAATCGAGCCCATGCGCCAGCGCATGTTCGGGCGTCGAATAATCGGCGCGGGGGTCCATGTCATAGGGCTCGTTGTCGCCGACCACGAGATCGGGCATGCGCCGCAAGGCGACGAGCACGGGATCGGTGGCCCTGCGGTCTTCATTGGAGGAGAGCGAGATCTCCCACGGACGGTGGCCGCCGCCATTCATCCGGTCGGTCATCGAATGGATGGAGAGGAAGAGGGGCCGCTCAGCTTTGGCGAGCCTCTCCGCCACGACCCGCCGGCAGGCATCGTGATAAGTGGTGAAATAGGCGTCGATACGATGGCGCCGCTGCGCCGGGGTCAGCCCCGCATTGCCGGGAATGACGGTCCCGTCGCTCGTCAACGGGATGAGGGTCGGATCATCGAGCTTGCGGTTGCAGTCGATCACGAGCCGCGAGGTCCCGCACAGTATGGCCGGCGCATCGAAAGCTTCCGCGAGACGGCGCGCGATCGGCGTGGCGCCGATATCCCAGGCGATATGGCGTTGCATGTCCTGCGGCGCGACACCGAGATCGCCAATCGCTTGCGGCACGGCGTTGCTCGCATGATCGCAGACGATGACGATCCCGGCCTTGCCGGTGGGATTGACGATGTCGAAGGGAGCGGTCCAGCTCATCTTGGCCAAGCCTATGGAGAGGCGCGCCGTCTCTGTCAATATTCATTACTGAATTGACAGGAATTTCGGAACCTGTAACAAATCATTCATGATCGCCGGAACCGATTTTCACGCCATTGCCGAGCGCATCGAGGCTGTCGCCCAAGACATCACGCCGGCAGAGCAGAAAGTGGCGCGTGAATTGACGACGAGCGGCATGCTGGCGGGCTTCGAGACGGTCGCGGCCTTGGCCGGGCGTGCCGGCGTTTCGGGACCGACGGTCGTCCGCTTCATCGCCAGGCTCGGCTTCTTGAGCTACACCGATTTCCAGAAGGTTCTGTTGCGCGAGATGGAAGCGCGCAGCACGTCGCCGCTGTCGCTTTATCATCGTGCGGAAGCGCGCCCGGGCACGCTATTGCGCGAATCCGCCGCTGCCTTCTCCGCCTGCGTGACCGAGACCTTCCGGCGCCTCTCCGTCGCCGATTTCGAGCTGGCGGTCGCAGCCCTGTCGGATCCGCGCAACCGCATCCTCATCACCGGGGGCCGGTTCACGAAGCTTCACGCCGAGATGCTCTATCTGCATCTCTTCCAGATGCGCTCCAATGTTTCGACCTTGCTGCCGGGCCTGCAATCGCGCGCCGACCAGCTTCTCGAGGTCGGTCCGCGCAGCGTCCTCGTCGCCTATGACTTCCGTCGCTACGAAGCCGAGACGGTCGACGTCGTCAGGCGTGCCAAGGAGCGCGGCGCAACGGTGATCGTCATCACCGATCCGTGGAATTCGCCGGCGGCGCGCTACGCCCATGCCGTGCTCTCAGCCGAGGTCGAGTCGCTGTCGCCGTTCGATTCGATGGTGCCGGCTTGCGCGCTGACCGAAGCCTTGATCGCCGAGCTGACGGTGCGCGCCGGCCGGAAGGGCCGCGAAAGAATACAGGACCTCGAGATCCTCAGGGAGGGATATGAATGGCACGAAGAAGTAAAGCCGCGAGGCCGGCGAAAGAAAGCCGGCTGAAGTCAGGCGCCGACGGCGAGACCGTCCTCCTGGTGTGGACCGACTATGTCGGCCTCGCCCGCTGCCGCGGCGTGCCGGTTTCCGCCTTCAAGGACCGCCATGCGCATGGCCTGGGCTGGGCCGTGGCCGGCCAGGCCCTGACGCCTTTCGAGGATATCGCGCCCAATCCCTGGGGGCCGATGACCGAAGTGCGCCAGACGCCGGTGCTCGCGACCGAGACGCGCATCGCCATCTGGGACGATGCGCCCGCCTTCCACTTCGCGCTGTGCGACTCGCTCATTGCCGGCCAGAGCTGGGATTGCTGCGTGCGCGGCTTCCTGAAGAAGGCGCTCGCCGATCTCGAGCGCGAGTCAGGCCTCACCATCGCGGCGGCCTTCGAGCATGAGTTCCTGCTCACCGGTAATGATCTTCCCTGGATCGTGCCCTTCTCGGTCGAGCAGATGCGGGTGGTGGCGCCGTTCACCGCCGATCTCACCCGCGCACTCCTCGCCGCCGATGTCGGCCTCGAAACGGTCGAGCCCGAATATGGCGTCTGCCAATATGAGATCTCCTGTGGGCCGGCCATCGGGATCGCCGGCGCCGACCGTGCCGTCATCGCCCGCGAGGTCATCCGCGAGGCGGCGCGCCGCAAAGGTTTCCGCGCCAGCTTCACGCCCAAGCCAACGCCTTCGAGCGTCGGCAACGGCGCCCATGTGCATTTCAGCCTCGTCGACAGCAAGGGCGTGAACCGCACTTTCGATGCGAAGGAGCCGGCAACCCTGTCACGGCTGGCCCAGCATTTCACCGCCGGCGTCGTCCGCTATATGCCAGAATTCTGCGCTTTGGTGGCGCCTTCGCCGGTTTCCTATTTGCGGCTTGGCCCGCATCACTGGTCTTGCGGCTATGCCGCCTTCGGCATCCAGAACCGTGAAGCCACCATCCGTTCCTGTCCATCGCCCGACCCCAAGAAGAACGCAAAGGCCTTCAATCTCGAATTGCGGCCGCCCGATGCGACGGCAAGCCCCTATATGGTCTTAGGCGCCCTGGTGCGCGCCGGCCTCGAAGGCATCCGCCAGAAGCTGCCTTTGCCGGCGATCCTCGATCGCGATCCCGCCGACTATTCCGACAAGGAAAGAGCCAAGCTTGGCGTGCGCACGCTGCCGTCCTCGCTCGGCGAGGCGCTCGATCTCATGCGCAAGAGCGAGGTCGTTTCGAGCTGGCTGCCCGATCTCATGCGCGAATCCTATGTCGCAGTGAAGCGCAAGGAGATCGAGATGTTTGCCGACGCTACACCGGAAGCCATGTGCAAGAGGTATCACGATGCCTATTGAGAGCGCCCTCACGCTGCCGCTGATCGATCATCATTGCCACGGCATATCGCCGGCCGAGCTCGACCTGAAGCAGTTCCAAGCCCTGTTCTCGGAGAGCTATCGCCCGCCGCCGCCCGGCACCAACGAGTTCCAGAAGCCGCTCGGCCTCGCCATTCGCGCCTTCTGCGCGCCGCTTCTGGATCTCGAGCCGCATGCCGCGGGCGAAGCCTATGTCGAACGCCGCCTCAAGCTCGGCGCTGCCGAAGTCAACCGCCGGCTGATGCAGGCCGCGAGGCTCGATTGCCTCATCGTCGATACCGGCCATCGCTCCAATGCCATCCACACATTCGAGGAGACAGGCGGGCTGGCCGGACGTCCGGCCCATGAGGTGGTGCGCATCGAGGCCATTCTCGAAGAGGTGGCGGCATCGGGCGTGTCGGCCGAGAATTTTGCGAAGGCTTTCGCCGACCGGCTGGCCGAGCGCACCGCCAAGGCCGTCGGCCTCAAATCCATCGTCGCCTATCGCTCGACCTTCGCCATTCCGCAGACGGCGCCCGAGACGAGCGAGGTCGTGACCGCTGTCGGTGCCTGGATGAAAGCTGCGGCAGCGGCCGGACGCTTCCGTGTCAGCGATCCGACGATCATCCGCCATGGCCTGTGGGTGGGAGCCGAAATCTGCCGGGCGAAGAAGCTGCCGCTCCAGCTCCATGTCGGTTTCGGCGATCCCGACATCTATATGCATGCCTGCGATCCGACCCATTTCACCGACTTCATCGCCGCCATGGAGAAGTGGGATGTGCCGATCACGCTTCTGCACAACTGGCCCTTTCTCAAGGAGGCGCAGTGGATGTCGGAGGTCTTCGCCAATGTCTATTACGACGCCGGCGTGATCCTCAATTATGGAGCGGCCGAATCGGAGCGCATCCTGCGCGAGGCGCTGCAGGTCGGAAAATTCCAGAAATTCCTGTTCTCGACCGACGCCTTCGGGCTCGCAGAGCTCTATTATCTCGGGGCCTTCCTGTTCCGCCGCGCCTTCGCCAGCATCCTCGACGATTGGATTGCCGATGGCTTCATGACGGCGCGCGATGCCGATGAGATCGTCCGGCTCGTCGCGCAGGAGAATGCGCGCCGCATCTACCCAGGGGTTTGAGATTACAGCCCGAAGGCCGCGACGGCCGCGATCGACATATAGATGACGGCGCTTCCCAAGGCGGCGAGGTTCCCGAACCGCGTTGGATCATAGCGCCCCGACTGCCGGAAGCGCTTCATGGCGAAGACGAGAACGAGCTCGAGGATGAAGGATGTGGCCAGGAACAATGCACCCAGAATCGTGGCCTGCAGCGCGATCGAGTGGCCGGGCCTGATGAATTGCGGGAAGAAGGCGGTATAGAAGCCGAGGGCGACGGGATTGCTGAGGGAGACGGCGAGTCCGTCGAAGAAAGGCCTTCCGGAATGATCGGCTGTCGGGCCGCGCGGAACACGCCGGAGGGCTCTGAAAGCGAGCCACGCGAGATAGACGATGCCGGCAAGTGACAGCCATTGAAACAGTGAGGGTAAGAGCTCGCCCGAGATGACGAGGCCCGCAAGCGTTGCGCTGAGGGCGAGAAGCCTGCCGAGCTCGACCCCGAGGACGGTCGCAATGCCGGTCGCGGCACCGCCGCGCAACGTATTGTGACTGACAATGGCCATGACCGGGCCGGGCATGAGGAGAAGCAGGATCGTCGCGGTCAGGAACGGGGCGATGGTCTGCCAGTCCATGAGTCACCTCGCACGATCGGTCGCGCTGGCTCATACCGGGACATTGGCAAGTCCGAGGAGGGCGAAGGCGGCGATGCAAAGATAGAGTGCGGCGCTGCCGAGTTCGGCGAGCCGGTCGAAACCGGGGCGGCCGAAGCTCGGGGACGGCCGCAGGCGCGCCGCCGCTGCGATGCAAATCATGTCGAAGACAAGCGATGCGCCGAGAAATATCGCGCCCAGCATGACCAGCTGCTGAAGCAGCGGATGGTGCGGGCTGACAAATTGCGGAAAGAAGGCGGTGTAGAAGATGAGCGTGGCGGGGTTGCTGGAGGCGATGGTCAGGCCGTCGATGATCGGCCGGGAAGTGCTCTTGATGTTCGTCTCATGCGAAGAGGCTTTCCGGGAGCGAAACGCCCTTATCGCCAGCCAGATGAGATAGGCTATGCCGGCGAGCGAAATCCATCGAAACAGCAGCGGCATGAATTCCTGCGAAAGGATCAAGCCGGTGAATACGGCACCGAGCACGAGCACCTCGCCGAGCTCGACGCCGAGAGCGGTCAAGAGCCCGGCCGTCATGCCCTTCCGCAATGTGTTGTGAACGACAATCGCCACGACCGGGCCCGGCGTGACCAGGAGGAGAAGCGTCGCGGTGAGGAACGGTGCAAGGAGCTGCAAATCCAATTTCGATCTCCTGAGAGGCTGCCGTCAGCATCGGTTGCGAGCGGACGCACCAAATCGAACGACCGGATGGACCGGCCGCTTTTCTAGGCACCAGGCGTGTGCAAGCACGATGGATCCGGCCACCCTCTCGTGGTCGCTGCCTTGCGATGCTGAGGGGAAGCGGCTTACGGATCGCTTACGCGCCGGGAGGAGCCCTGGCGGTCAGGAAAGGATGGATGAGACCTCGGATCGCCGGCGAGAGCACACCATCCGCGGTGGCTTTGATCGTGCGCTCATAGCGCGCATAGTCGGCGAGCGCGCCGGCGGCATCCTTTTGCACCAGGCGTCCCTGGATCAAACCTTCATAGATCCGTGTCGCGTCAGGGTAGAAATCGAGGGCGCGCAGATAGATTTCGCGCGCTCCCGCGGGGTCGCCCTGCGCCTCGCGCTGCCGGCCGACGCGGTGGGCGAGATCGACGAACTGCTCGCGCAGCTTCTCTGCGACTGGCTGCAGCCAGGAGGGTAGGCGATCATCGTAGAGCAAGGGGCCGGTAAAGCCGGCACAGAGATCATCGAGCTCCGACGTGCAGCCATCGACCGCCGCCTTCGTGCCGAGAGCCTTCTTGAGACGGACTTCCCACTCAGCGGAGTCGACCCATACCTTGTCCGCCGCCAGGCGCAGCCTCCCTTCGCGCTGGATGATGAACTCGGCCTGGCCGAGCAGTTTGCGCAGACGGTGCAGAGCCTGCTCGCAGGCGGCCTTCGCCTGGTCACCGTCGAGATCGGGCCACAGCCAGTCTTGCAGTTTCTCGAGCGAGCAGGTGCAATCCCGGGTAACGGCGAGCGCGCGCAGGATGTCGAGCGCCCGGGTCGGCGGCTTGGTGCCGAGGTCGACCGGCGCGCCATCGCGCTCGAGACGGAAACTCCCCAGCACATGCACCTTCAACGCCCATGGCCAGCTTGCCGGCCGCCGCGCCGGCGGGGTCAGTCGGCGCAAGCGGATGAGGGACTGGCAATATTCGGTCTCGATGCCGCGGTCGAGCGCATCGGCGAGAAGCTCGGCCAGCAGCTCCGGCAGGTTCAAGAGGATCGTGGGCCAGTTCAACGAGCGCAGCTCGGCGAGGAAGGCCCGCAAATGTTCGCCGTACTGCAGATCGCCGCTCCATCTGGCGGCGAGCGCTTCTGCGGCAAGGATGCACAGCTCGGTGCGCTTTTGTGCGCCGCCATCGAGGCGCGGGATGAGATCGGCAAGGAGATCTATCGCCTCCCTCGCCTTTCGGTCGGCGAGAAATACCTGGTATTTGGTGATGTAGTGCGGCCAGCGCTCCACCATCGGCTCGTTGGCCGCTTCGATGGCCGCCATGAACCGGTCGCAGTCCCGGTAAGCTTCGATGAAATTCCCCTGACGCGCATGCATCGGGGCATGACAATCTGCGACGACGGCGACCTGGGTGGTGAACCGGCTGTCGGCGATCGCGGCAAGGCGGCTGACCAGGTCGTTGAACTCCGCGAAATCGTTGTGGAACTTCATCTGCATCTGCAGATGATAGAGGCCGGCGAACTCGACGCCGCGCAGCGATTCCCGCTCGCCGATCGCGATCGCCGCGCGCAACGCGGCCTCGGCGGAGGCATAGGGGAAATCCCGCCGCGCATAGGGGAAATAGCGCCCGCTCCTCGCCCCAAACGCAACCAGCCACATGCCGAGGATCCACGGCAGGACATCGGGATTGCGCAGGTCCTCGACGACGCTGTCGACGGCATTGGCGAAGAGATCGGCACGCATGGTCGTCACCGAATGCTCGATCAGGGACGCCGAGGCGAGGAGGCGCAATCCGCTCGGATCGCCCTTGCGGGGATGAGCGAGCCGCTCCTGAAGTTGTCTCTCGAGCAATTGTCCGGCAGGACTGCCCCTGTAGTATTCATCGGCGAAATCAAGGGCCCGCATCATGCCGGTACGCACGAGGAGATCTTCTTCGGCCGGCAAATCCGGCAGGCCACGCTCGATCAGGTGGGACGCGCGCTGCGTCCAGGCGGACAAGCCCTCATGAGTGCGCCAGCTGTCGGTCTTGACCAGGACCGCGCGTGCGATGGTGAGGCTCTGACCGCGCAGATCGCCGGCCTCTTCGAATCCAGCCCAGGCTTGCGACAGCCAGCGTTCGGCGCCCGCATCGTCGGGCATATGCGCGACGCCGAGCCAATAGGCGAGCCACGCATTCAACTCGGTCGCCGGCAATCTGGCGCACCATTCGATGAAGGTCGCCCGTCGTCCTTGCGCCAGCACGGATTCTGCCTGTTTCAGGATCAGATCGCGGGCGCTTGCCCAGGCTTGCGCCTCGAGCGCCAAGGCGATGGCGTCGTCGAGATGGCCGGCTTCGCCGAGGACGGCCGCCGTCCCCGCGCGCATGGCGGCAAGCTCTTCCTTTGCAAAGCGTTGTGCGAGCCTGGTGTCGAGAAAGTCACGCAACAGGTCATGCAAGTGGAAATGATTGCCGCTCGCCTGGGTGGTGCGGGTGATCAGCAGCTGCCGCTGATAGAGCCGGTCAAGCAGCCTGCCGGCCTCCGTCGAGCCGATCAGCGCATTGGCAAGGTCGGTGCTGATCTCCGGCAGGAGGTTGAGCTTCATCAGCATGTCCTGGTCAGCCGGCGGCAAGGTGTAGAAGAAATGCCGGCCGAGCGCGTCGAAGAGGGCGTGCTTGCCGGCCGCGGCGCCATCGTTCTCGGAAAGGGGAAGCGAGAAGCTGCGCTCGCTCAGCAGCACGAGGCCGACAGCCCAGCCGCGGGCGAGGGCGACATCCGCCGCCGCGGCGGTGCGGTTCAGTCTGAGCTTCACCAGATTGCGGGCTTCGATCTCCGAAAATTCGAGAGTTGACTGATCGATGACCGGCAATCGGCCGCTGAGCGCCAGATCGCTCAAGTCGCCTTGCGGCAGGGTGCGCGACAGGCAGGCACAGCGCAGGGTATTGGGGAGTTCGCGCAGCATCACCGCGAGGATGGCCCGGAAATCCGGCGTGTCGGCATAATGGAGGTCGTCGAGCACGATCAGGGTATTCGGCGTCAATTGCGCAAAGTAGGCCCGGAAGAACCGGCGAGCGAATGCCTTCGGCTGCTCGGCATATTCGGAGCCGAATATCGGCAGGTTCGCGGCTGCTTCCGCCGAATCCAGTGAAAGCGCCAGATATTGGAAGAAGCGCGCGACATCCTGGTCGCCGTCATCGACCCTGAACCACACATGTCTTGCGGTCGTGCTGCGCAGATAATCGACGAACGCCGTCGTCTTGCCGTAGCCTGCGGGAGCGGCGAGCCAGCAAATGCCGGAGCGCAGGGACTGTTCGATCTTCTTGAGAACACGTGCCCGGCGCAGGATCTGGGGGGCCCGCGGCGCTGCCAGCTTGGCCACGGTGTGAGCGGTCATGAGACCTTCGTCCGGCTCCTCGGAAGGAACAGGCATGCTTTGGTGATTTACCGCCCCAAATTCGGGCGCCCAACGGAGATCGATGCTTGCCGTCCTATGCATGGCTGAAGCGGACAACAAGGATCCCGCCGCAACGCGTCACGGGCTTGTTGTTGCGTCCCTGCGATTCTCCCTTTGCACGACATCTACGCATGTTGTCTTCCCCCATGCTGCGATCGTTCTCTAAGTGCCAGGTGACGGTAGCATCGGAGTTCCCTCCAGGCAGTGAGTTTTCACACAATCCTGAGCGGCTGTTGCGACACTCACGCGGCTGGGGGGGCACACAATCTTGTGGATGAAGGCACCGGGAGCGCGCCTGAATCATTTTGCGAGATGCGTCACATAAATGATTCAAAAATCACGCAATTTTTACCTGCCTCAGCTCTTCTTATAATAGGGCCGGTAGAGCGGTTCCCACATGCGGGCGGCGATGCGGGCCTCGAGTTCCGAGTCAACGCAAGCCTCGGCGACGCCATCGGCCTGCGCCTGGCGCGCAACGGCTTGCGCTACGATCATCGACACCTTGCGCAATTCGGTGACGGGCGGCAGAAGGCAGGCATGTCTGTCGCCGATCGTCGGCGATACCGAGGCGACGGCTTTTCCGGCGGCCATGAACATGGCGTCGGTGACGCGCTGGGCATTGGCGGCAAGGACGCCGAGACCGACGCCGGGGAAGATATAGGAGTTGTTGGTCTGGGTGACGCGCATGGCCTTGCCGTCTTGCTGGAGCGGTGGGAAGGGGCTGCCGGTGCCGATCAGGGCACGGCCCTCGCTCCAAGCCATGAGCTGTTCCGGCGTCGCCTCGCTGCGCGATGTCGGATTGGACAGCGGGAAGATGACCGGCCGCTCGACCCCTTTGGCCATCTTGCGGATGACGGGCTCGGTGAACGCGCCGGCTTGGCCCGACACGCCGATCAGAACGCTGGGCGATGCGTTGGCGACGACATCGTAGAGGCCGATCCGGCCGGGCGCCTCGAGCGTCCAGCCGCTTACCGCCTCCTCTGCCTGCAGGAAGGGCAGCTGCGCCGGCGTGACGCCGGGCATGCCGTCGGTGAGGAGACCGTCGCGGTCGACGAGGAAGAAGCGTCGGCGGGCCTCCATTGGACTGGCACCGGCATCGATCATCGCCTGCAACAGGAGTGCGGAAATCCCGCAGCCGGCCGAGCCCGCGCCCAGCACGGCGATGCGCTGCTCTGCCAAGGGAAGCCCTGTGACATTGACCGCGGCAATCAGCGTGCCTGCGGCGATGGCGGCCGTTCCCTGGATGTCGTCGTTGAAGCTGCACAGGCGGTCGCGATAGCGCGTCAACAGACGCCCGGCATTGGCGCCGGCGAAATCCTCCCATTGCAGCAGCACGTCGGGCCAGCGCTCGGTTACCGCGGTGACGAATTCCTCGATGAAGCCGTCATAGTCGTCGCCCCTGATCCGTTCATGCCGCCAGCCGATATAGAGCGGGTCGTGGAGCCGCTCTTCATTGTTCGTGCCGACATCGAGGAGGATCGGCAGGGCCTCGTCGGGATGGATGCCGGCGCAAGCGGTATAGAGGGCGAGCTTCCCGATCGGTATGCCCATGCCGCCCGCCCCCTGATCGCCGAGCCCCAGGATGCGCTCGCCGTCGCTGACGACGATGATGCGGACGGGATCAAGATGCGGGTTGGACAGTATTTCGCGGATGCGGTGCTTGTTCGGAAAGCTCAGGAAAAGGCCGCGCGGCTTGCGCCAGATCTCGCTGAAGCGCTGGCAGCCCTCGCCGACGGTTGGCGTATAGACCAGCGGCAATATCTCCTCGAGATTGCGCACGGTGAGGGCATAGAACAATGTCTCGTTCGAATCCTGCAGTTCCCGCAGGAAGGCATAGCGCTCGAAATCCGTGTGGAAGCCGCGCAGGATCTTGAGCCGGCGGGCAACCTGCTGGTCGAGCGAGCCGATATGCGGCGGCAGCAGCCCGTGCAGGTGAAAGGCGTCCCGCTCCGCATCGGGGAATGCCGTGCCCTTGTTGAGCATGGGCGTGTTGATGAGATCGAAGCTGGTAAGGCTCGTCTCCAGCGGTGCGTTATAGTCGGGGATTTGGCTCATGAGGTCTCATAGCCAATTGAAATGCCTGCGGCCAGTCCCGCAACCTATCCTTTGACCGCGCCGGCGACCAGCCCCGATACGATGTGGCGTTGCAGGATCAGCACCAGCAAGATCAGGGGCACGGTGACGATCACGGAAGCCGCCATGATCCGGCCCCAGGGCAGCTCATAGGCGCTGGCGCCGGTGATGAGGGCGATGGCGACGGGGACCGTGCGCTGCTCGTTCGAGAGCGTGAAGGTGAGGGCGAACAGGAACTCGTTCCAGGCCAGGATGAAGGCGAGGAGGCCGGAAGCGGCCAGCGCCGGCGCCATCAGGGGCAGGAAGATCTCGGTCAGCGTGCGAAGGGCAGAGGCCCCATCGAGCGCCGCCATTTCTTCGAGCTCGCGCGGCAGCTCGCGCATGAAGGTGGTCAATACCCAGGTGGCGAAAGGCAAGAGCAGGATGAGATAGGAGAAGACGAGGCCCATGAGGCTGTTATAGAGGCCGAAGCTGCGGATGAGCTCGAAGAGGCCCGAGAGCACGGCGATCTGCGGGAACATCGATATGCTCAATACCGCGAAGAGCACGCTCGATCGGCCGCGGAACTTCATGCGGCCGAGCGCATAGGCCGCGAGCGAGGCAAGGGTGAGCGAGACGAGCGTCGCGACCGAGGCGACGATGAGCGAATTCAGGATATTGCGGGCGAAGGGCTGCTCGACGAACAAGGCCCGGTAGTTTTCGAGGCTCGCCGTGGACGGGATGAGCTCGACGCGGAATATGGCGCTGCCGCTTTTCAGCGAGGAGACGATAGCCCAGTAGAAGGGGAAGACGGCATAGAAGACGATGAGCGCCATGAGCCCGTAAAATCCGATTGTTCCGGCGAGCCTGCGCAATTTCATCGGTCGCCTCCGCTGGCGCTGACATTGACCCGGCCAAGGGTCACGACGATCGCGGTCATGATGGCGACGATGAGGAAGAGCGCCGTCGCCGCGGCCGAGCCGAAGCCGACGTCCTGGAAGTCGACGAGCTGCTGGCGGGCATAGACCGACATCGTCGCCGTATTCTCGTTGTTGCCGGTCAGCACATAGATGACGTCGAATACGCGCAGAGCGTCGAGTCCCCTGAAAATGACGGCGACGAGCAGAGCCGGACGGATGAGCGGCAAGGTGATGTGGAAGAACACCTTGACCGGGTGGATGCCGTCGACGCGCGCCGCTTCATATATGCTCTGCGGCAGGGCCTGCAGGCCTGCGAGGATGAGGAGCGCCATGAAGGGCGTCGATTTCCACACATCGACCATGACCACGGCGGCCATGGTGAGCGAAGGATCGGCAAGCCAGGCATAGGGCCGGTCGATCAGCCCGAAAGCGAGCAGCATGGCATTCACGACGCCATATTGATCATGCAGCATCCAGGCCCACATCTTGGCCGAGACGACGGTCGGGATGGCCCAGGGAATGAGAATGGCCGCCCTGAGCAGGCCGCGGCCTTTGAGGTGGGCATCGAGGGTGAGCGCGATGATGAGGCCGAGGATGGTCTCGAGGCCGACGGAGAGCAAGGTGAAGAGCAAGGTGTTGCCGACGGCGCGCCACCACAGCGGGTCCTCGAAGAGATAGAGATAGTTGGCGATGCCGATGAACTTCCAGGCGGTAAGATCGCTCAAATTGGCATCGGTGAGGCTGAACAGGATTGTCCGCAGCAACGGCCAGGCGGCGACGATCAGGAGGCTCGCCAGCAAGGGGGCGAGAAAGAGCCATGGCTTCAGTGCGGTCCGGCGCGCAAAGGGAGAGCGTTGGACCCTGGCCGGCCTTATGGCGGAGCTGCGCGGTTGGGCCGCGTCGCGTGCCGCCATCTGGGCCTACCACCGCCCGCCGCGGCTCACCCGTTCCAGTGCTTTCTCGAGATTCGCCAGATTCTCCTCGGCCGTGCCTTTGCCGGTGAGGGTGTTGTGGACGGCGCGCACATATTCGCTCGACACGCGGTTATATTTGGCGCCGGTCACGGTCGAGGGCCTGGCGACCGCGCTTTCGAGCACGGCCTCGAAGTCTTTGAGGAAGGGCAAGGCCGAAAGCAGCTCCTGGTCGCCATAGAGGCTCTTGCGCGTCGGATTGAACGATCCCTTGATGGCCCGGCGCTTCTGCTCCTCGGCACTAGTGAGATAGCGCACCAGGTCGGCAGCCTCCTTGGGATTGGCCGAATATTTGGAGACCGCGAGGTCCTGGCCGCCCAAGGCCGCCGCATGGCGGGCTCCTGACCCTGAGCCTTGCGGCAGGAGCGCGATGCCGACCTTGCCCTTGACCGGACTGTCCGGCGCATTAGCCAGCGCCCAGGCATAGGGCCAGTTGCGCATGAAGACCGCGTTGCCGGACTGGAAGACGCCGCGGGCATCCTCCTCGGCATAGTTGAGAACGCCTTCGGGCGAGATCGTGCCGATCCAGCCCTTGGCAAGGGTGATGGCGGCAGCAGCCTGCGGGTTGTTGATGGAGATCTTGCCGTCGGTTTCGACGATGCTGCCGCCGCCGAAGCTCGCCACCCATTCGATGCTGTTGCAGGTGAGCCCCTCATAGGCGCGGCCCTGCCAGACGAAGCCTTGCAGCTTGCCGTTGCTGCTGCGTTCGGCGTCGAGGACGGCTTTGGCCGTCTGCGTGAGTTCGGCCCAGTCGCGCGGCGGCTTCAGCCCATGCTTGTCGAGCAGGTCCTTGCGATAATAGAGAAGGCCCGCATCGACGAAGAAGGGTGCCGCCACCAGCTTGCCGTCGACCGTGTCATTGGTGAGGAGCGTGGTGAAATGGTCTTTCAGCTCTTCGGCCGGGATATATTGCTTGAGATCGATGAAGTGGGTGGCGAGCGTTCCCGGCCATACGACATCGATCTGGAAGACGTCGATATCGGCGGAGCCCGCGGCGAGGAGCTGCTGATAGAGGGCGAGCCGTTCCTGAGCATCGGGCGGGGTGGCGACGAGCTTCACCGCATTGCCGGTTTGCTTGGCCCATTCATTGGCGCCTTCCTGGCAAAGCTCGAGCTCGACGCCCAGCGAGCTGCAGGAGATCGAGATGGTGACTTTCGCCTGGGCCGGCGCGAAGCTGATGACGAGCCACGCCAGCGCCGTCGCGATGAAGCTTACGATCCGCGCCATGATGACATCCTCCCCGCCGCCCGCAAACGGGTTGTCTCGCAGCTCCAACGCAGAATTCGCCGGAAAAGTTCCGCTTGAATCAGTTTGTCAGGGATGCAGGCTAAACTATTGAAATGACGGGGATTAACTGCGCCTCTTGGCGACGATGCCGGTGCCGCGCGTCAGCCACAGAGCGAGAGCGACGGAAAGAAGGCTCAGGAAGATGAGGATGGTGGCGATGGCGGTGATGGTCGGATTGATCTGCAGCACCAGCTGGTTGAACATGCGCTTGGGGACGGTGAGGTGGCTGCCCGACACGAACAGCGTGACGACGACCTCATCGAAGCTGATGACGAAGGCGAAGAGCCAGGCTGCCGCAGCGTTCGGCAGGATATTGGGCAAGAGTATCCGCACCATCATCTCGAGCCGCGACGCGCCGAGCGTCATGGCGATCTGCTCGATCCTGACGTCAAAAGCGCGGATGGCGAGCGACATCAGGAGGACGACATAGGGAACGGTCAGCACCACATGGGCGGTGATGATCCCGAAATAGGAGCCCAATATGCCGAGCTTGGCGTAGAATATATAAAGAGAGACGGCGATGATGACCGGCGGCAGCACCATGGGCGCCATGAAATTCGCTTCCAGCGCCTTGCGCGACATGAAGGATCCGCGCACCAGCGCATAGGCGGCGCAGGTCCCGAAGACGAGCGAGACGGTGCTGGCAATGGCACCGATCGCCAGCGAATTGAGCGCCGACTCGACCCATTGCGGATCGCCGAAGAAGGACTGATACCAGCGCAGCGAGAAGCCCGGCGGCGGGAATTGCAAGGTTCCGGCACTCGAGAACGACATCGGCACGACGATGAGGATCGGCAGAGCGAGAAAAAGCAAGGTGAGGACCGCGCTCGCGGCAAGGGCGATGCGGTTGATGCGGGAATGGCGCCGGTGAGCGCTGCCCTGGGCCGCCTGAGCCCCGATCCTGTCGAGCGCCACGGTCATGCCGCAACCTTTCCGCGCAGCGACTGATAGAGCGCGAACAGACTCAGGGTCAGCACCAGCATCACGCAGGACATGGCCGCCGCCAGGCTCCAATGCGGAAACTGGTTGATCAGCATGTCGAGCATGTTGGCGATCATCGGCACCTTGCCGCCGCCGAGAATGGCGGGCGTGATGTAGAAGCCGAGGCTCAGGATGAAGACCAGGATGAAGGTTGCCGCGAGCGCCGGCACGGTGAGCGGGAAGAACACCCGCCAGAAGAACTGCCCCGATGTGGCGCCCATGGTGAGGGCGATCTGCCTGAGGCGCGGATCGATCTGCAGCATGGCGGCATAGAGCGGCAGCAGCAGGAAGGGCAGGAGCACATTGACCATGCCTATGCACACGCCGAGCTCGCCATAGAGGAATTGGACCGGCCGTTCGGTGAGCCCCAGATGTTGCAGCGCCCGGTTGACGAGGCCGGCATTGCCGAGGATCACGATCCAGGCATAGGTGCGCACCAGGACGCTGACCCAGAAGGACATGACGATGATGATGAGGCTGATCTTCTGGCCGCGTGGCGACAGGGTCGTCATCCAGTAGCTGAGCGGATAGCCGATGAGGGCGCAGCAGCACGACACGGCGAAAGCGATCTCGAGCGTGCGCCACACGACCGAGAGATAGATCGGCCTGCCGAAGAAGTCCTGGTAATATTCGGGCGTCAGGCTTCCGCTCTTGAAGTCGGTGATGCTCCACAGCGCCGTCATCAAGAGCGGCAGGTCGAAGGCGAGCCCGATCACCAGCGCAAGAGGAAGAACAAGCAGGATGCTCGTGGCCAGCCGGCCACGCCACAAAGAAGGATTATGGGCTGCTGCTGTCGACATGGACTGGCGCCGCGCCGCGAGACCGCCCCAGGCCGGCGGCGGCCTGGGGCTCATGCCTCATTGCGCCAGCTTGAACTCCTGCCAGCGCTTCTCGACTTCGGCGGCATTGTCGTACCACCATTTGCCGTCGGTCACATACTGCACGTCGCGGTTCTTCTTGAAGTTCGGGAACTGATCGAGCTTGTCCTGCGGCAGGAGCGGATCGAGCTCGGGGCTGGGGCCCGTATAGCTGATATATTGCGCGATGCAGGCCTGCTGCTTGGGATCGGAATATTCATGCAGATAGAGGAGGGCTGCTTCCTGCATGGCGGGATCGGCGCCCTTCGGCATGCCCCACCATGATGTGTCGAGCATGCCCTGGTTGAAGGAATGCTTGAGGTCGTTCTTGGTGACGATCCGCCCCGACCAGCCGATCGAATATTGCGCCTCATTGTCCTGAAGCAGCTGCGCCGACTGTCCGCCGGCGGTCCACCAGATCACGTCGCCCTTGACACGCTCCAGCGTCTTGAAGGCGCGGTCGAGGTCGAGCGGGAAGACCTTGGTCGGGTCGACGCCATCGGCGATGGCGGCGAAGGCCAGGACATAGCCCGGATAGTCAGGCAAGGCGCGCTTGCCGGGGAAGTTCTGGGTGTCGAAGAACTCGACCCAGTTCGATGGCGCTTTCGCGTCCGGACGCCAGGCCATGATGGTCGAGAAATAGGTGCTGGCGAAGCCATAGGGCTTCTTGGCATCGGGGAACATCTCGAAGGGCTTGACCTTGTCCCAATCGATATTGTCGAGAAGGCCGTTCGCATTGGCGCGCTCGAGCTCGCTGGTCTCGAGGTCCATGAGTGCCACATTGACATTGCCCGATTGCGCGAGGCCGGCGAGCTTGGCATAGCCTGCCGGCGTGTCGAGCTCGACCTTGATGCCGTATTTCTTCTCGAAGGGGCCGTCGACGCATTTGGTGACGGCATCCGTCCATTCGCCGCCGGCGGTGAGGATGCGCAAGGTCTTGGCGGGTTCGGCCGTGACCTGACCGCTGAAGGCAAGCACGGCGGCAAGGCTGAGCAGGCTCGCTTGGAGTAATGCAGGTTTCGTCATTTTAGTCTCCCTTTCATTGGCGTTTCGCTCCCCGGCTTGATCCGCCGGATCTTGTTGTTCAGTGGGTGGTTTGGCTGCTGGGCAGGATCCAGATGTCGTCCGGCGACCATTCGAGCGAGACCGTGACACCCGGCCTGAAGGTCGTCTTGGGATTGGAGGCCTGCGCCACCATCGGGTGGCCGCCTTCGGAAACGAGGATGTAGCGAACCGACTCGCCGAAGAACAAAACATCCTCGATGCGCGCCTTCATCCGCGCCTGGCCGCTCGGCTCGCGCACCACGATCTGCTCGGGGCGAAGGATGCCGCAGACTTCGCCGTCCTTGCCGGCGCTTCGCGGGCGCTGCGTGCAGGCGATCTGCTCGCCGTTCGGCAGTGTGATCTTGTGCTCCTTGCCATTGGCGGCGAAGACGCCGGTAAAGACATTGGCGATGCCGAGGAAGCCCGCGACGAAGCGGTTGACCGGCTGCTGATAGATCTTGAGCGGCGCGTCGACCTGCTGGACCTTGCCGTCGGCAATGACCACGATCTGGTCGGCCATGGTCATGGCTTCGTCCTGGTCGTGGGTCACGAGCACCGTGGTGATGCCGAGCGAGCGCTGCAGGCGGCGCAATTCCAGGCGCACGTCTTCGCGCAGCTTCCGGTCGAGGGCCGCGAGCGGCTCATCGAGCAAGAGGACCGAGGGCTTGAACACGATGGCGCGGGCGATGGCGACCCGCTGCTGCTGGCCGCCCGACAACTGGCTCGGCTTGCGCGACTTGAATTCCGAGAGGTGAACGAGTGCCAGGACCTCCTCGACGCGGCGCGTCACTTCCGCCGCAGGCAGGCGCCGCACGCGCAAAGGGAAGGCGACATTCTCGAAGACGGAGAGATTGGGGAAGAGCGCATAGCTCTGGAACACCAGGCCGACATTGCGCTCGCCGGGCGCCGCATGGGTCATGTCGACACCGCCAATGGAGATCGTGCCCGCGGTCGGCGTGTCGATGCCGGCGATCATCGAGAGGATGGTCGACTTGCCCGATCCGCTGGGCCCCAGGACGGCGGTCAGCTCACCGGCCTTGAGCGAGAGCGAAATGTCATCGACGGCGCGAACCGATCCGTAGAATTTGGATATCTTGTCGAGATCGATTGCGCTCATCCACGCTTCAGTCCTGAAAGCCTGGCGAAAACCTCATCGACAGGCGGATTTGCATGCGAAAACATAAGACGGCCTGACCGCTCAAATGGCAATTTAGGATTGCTGATATGGCGCATCATGAAAGGTGATGAGGCCCGCATCTTCATCTGCAATCAGAAGGACGCGGACGGGTGGAATTCGCCGAAATGCCGGCGCCAGATCTGCACGATCTCGCCGACGGTCGCATAGGCCTTGACCGCTTCGATGACCGGCGGGACGAGATTGCCGCCATTGGCGCAAGTCGCCTCGACCCGCGCCAGCGCCTGCCGCACGGCGGCATTGTCACGGGCTTGGCGCAGCGCCTGGGTCCGCTGGTGCTGCCGGCTCGCGGTCGATGTATCCATCCGGAAGGCGGTGTTGGGCACTTGCGGAACGGATGGCCATTTGTTCACCGTTACCCAAGGACGCTCGCCGGAATCGATCCGGCGCTGCCGGCTCATGGCGCCGCGATTCATGATCTCGCGGCTAAAACCGTTCGCCATGGTGGCGATGGCGCCGCCGCGCTCGAGAAGCTCATGCAGGTCGACCCAGATCTGCTCGGCGATCGTCTTGGTCAGGCTTTCCACGAAATAGGAGCCGCCCAAGGGGTCGATCGTATCGGTGAAGCCATGCTCATGAGCGATGATCTGCTGAGTCCTGACCGCGACCTTGACGGTTTCCTCGGTCGGCGTCCCCACCGCCTCGTCATAGGAGGCGATATAGACGTAAGAAGCGCCGCCCAGCGCATAGGCGAGCGTGCCGAAGGCGATGCGCGCGATGTTGTTCAGGGGCTCCTGCAGGGTCTCCTGGCCATGGCCATAGACGGTGGTCTTGAGCGCGAGCGCCGCAGGCGCGCTGGCACCATAGCGTTCACTGAGGAGGCGCGCCCAGACCCGGCGCAACGCGCGCAGGTTGGCGACGGAGATGAAGAAATCATGCCGCTCGTCCGGGAACATGTGGAAGAGGGGAGCCACGCTGTCGATCGGGCAGCCTCTCTCGACCAGGAGATCGAGATAATGGACGGCATTGGCGAGCGCCAGCGCCGCGCCCCAGGTGGAGCCGGCGCCCCCGGCATTGAGGTGATTGTAGCAGACCGTGATCGGCGACCAGTTGGGCGCATGCTCGGCGCACCATTCGACCGGATCGACCGCGAGCTTCGCGGCCGGCGCCGCCGGGATGATCTGCGTGCCGCGGGCGAGATATTCCTTGAGCGGATCATTCTGCAGGTTGACGGTGAATTGGTGGTTCGACAGGCCTTGCTTCTCGCCGAGGGCGGCGAAGAGGGCGAGGACGATGGGCCCGATCGAATTGCCAAGCGTGCCGACGCGCTTGATGCTGTCGAGCGGGATGCCGGCGAAGAGCAGCTCCATGTCGGCGAGGCTGTCGATCGAGACGCCGACACGACCGACTTCGCCGGTCGCCATGACGTCGTCCGAATCATAGCCGCATTGGGTCGGCAGATCGAAGGCCATCAGGATCTGCTCGACGCCGAGCCCGATCAGCTTTTTGAGGCGCAGATTGCAGTCGCCCGCCTCGCCATAGCCCGTATAGGCCGAGACCACGAAAGGCTCGGCGCGGTACATGGCGGCGCTGTCGCCGCGGGTGAACGGATATTCGCCGGGAAAGCCGACATCCTCGAGATAGTCGAAGCCGATCTCATCGAGGGACGCGGGCGAATAGAGGGGTTCGATCTCGATCCCGTTGTCGGTCTTGAAGCTGCGATATTCGCCGGCTTCGGTGATCGCCGGATCATAGGCTTCGCGGCGCCAGCGCTCATGCGCTTGAGCAAGAGAGGTGCCGAAGCGATCGGCGTGCGTCTGTGGCTTCGCGGCTCGGCCCTTCATAGGCTGCTCCCATCCATCATCATGTCGGCGAGCCGATAGGGATCCTTCACGCCATCGGCCAGTTGCGCGCAGGTCCATTCTTCCAGGGGCTTTCCCAGGCTCTGCTCGAAGTTGCGGGTCCATTCACTGAACAAGCGGTTGCGGGCAATATCGAGGACATGATTGGCGAGCGCGCGTGCCCGGCGCTTATGAAAACGGTCAGTGGCTTTGAGCCAGTGAGCAAAGCTGTCGATTGTCTGGGCGATCCCGGCGATGAGATCGGGGCGCTCGACCGCGGCGGCCAGAACGGGCGGATGCCAATAGGCTTGGGCGCCTTCGGGACCGCCATAGCGCTCGCTCAGCGCTTGCGGCATGGCGCCCACCGCCCGCGCGGGAACGCCCTTTGCCGTACGCGGATCATTGGGCCCGGGCCTGCCGTGGAAGGAGACCGCCAGCATGGCGGCGAGATCCTGCTGCACTGATCGCGCCTGCGGCAGGTCGCTCTTGTTGACGACATAGAGATCGCCGATCTCCATGAGGCCGGCTTTTGCCGCCTGGACCGAATCGCCGAGACCCGGCACGGCGACGACCAGCGTGCAGTCGGCGACGAAGCCGATGTCGACCTCGCTTTGGCCGGAGCCGACGGCCTCGAGGAGCACATGCGAGCAGCCGTGATGAGCCATCACCATGCACAGATCGAGCGCTGAGGCATTGAGCCCGCCGCCATGGCCGCGTGCCGACATGCTGCGGATGAAGACATTGTCGAGGTCTTCCGACTGGCGCATGCGCAGGCGATCGCCGAGGATGGCGCCGCCCGAAAAGGGGCTCGAGGGATCGATGGCGAGGACCCCGACCGTCAGGCCGTTTGCCGCCCAATGCGCCGCAAGCGCATCGATGAGCGTCGATTTGCCGGCGCCCGGCGGGCCGGTGATGCCGATGATGAAAAGCTCACGCGGACTGCCATAGCTTTCGGCCAGCACCTGGCGCCAGTTGCCGCTGCGGTTCTCGACTGCCGAGAGCGCCTGCGCCAGATGATGCCGGATGGAGGGCTTCACGGCGCCACCTATTCGACCGCGAGCAGCAGCGCGTCGCCCTGGCCATAGCCGCCGCAAATGGCCGCGGCGCCGATGCCGCCGCCATTCCGCCTGAGCCCGTTGGCAATGGTCATGGCGAGGCGTGCGCCGCTGGCGCCGAGCGGATGGCCGATGGCCACCGCGCCACCATAGGGGTTCGTGTGCTCGCGCAGCTTCTCCACTTTGCCGCGATCGCCAAGGGCGAGATGCAAGGTGCTGGCGAGCGGCGTCGCGGCGAAGGCTTCGTTGATCTCGAACTGCCTGATGTCGTCGAGCCCGACATTCGTCCGCCGCAGAAGCTCGGCGATGGCGATCCCGGGCGTATAGCTTCCCGTGGTCGGCCCCGAGGCGACCTGGGTGTAACCGATGATCCGAGCCAGCGGCGTCACGCCATGGGCGCGAGCGAAGCGCCCGGACAGCAGGAGAACGAAAGCGGCACCGTCGCTCAAGCCCGGCGCATTGCCGGGCGTGACCGTGGGGCTGCCATAGACGGGCTTGAGGCTCGCGAGCTTGGCAAGCGATGTGTCGCTGCGCGGCGATTCATCGGCCTCGAAAGGCGCATCATTGCTGATGAGCGGGAAGCATTCGAAATCGAAATAGTCCTGCGCCTGGGCCTTGAAATATTTCTCGTGGCTCTTGAGCGCCCACTGATCCTGATCGGCGCGCGTGATGCCGAGGCGCATCGCTTCCTCGCCAGTATAGGCGGCGATCGCCTTGTCGAGGAACTCGGCACGCAGCAAGAGCGGATCGTTGATATCGACCGCGCCCGGCTTGGCACCGCGCTGGCGCGGCCACAGGAACGGCGTCTGGCTCAGGTTTTCGAAGCCGCCGCACAGGACGGCATCGGCAAGGCCGAGGCGGATATCCTTCCAACCGAGGCTGATCGCCGTCAGCCCTGAACAGCAGGCGCGGTCGACCGTCAGTGAGGGCGTGGAGTCCTTGAGCTTGCGTGACCGCAGGACCGCCCGGCGGGCAGGGGTCAGCACGGCGCTCCCGATCATGCCGACGCCGGCATAGACGGCCTCGATGGCTTGAGCGTCGACGCCCGAGCGGCTGATCGTCTCGTCGATCGCCAATGCGCCGAGCTCGGGTCCGGCGATGTCCTTGAGCTTTCCGCCGAACCGGCCGAAGGCTGTGCGAGCGACGGCGCCGATATAGACATCAGTGTCGTTGATCACGAGCCTATCGCCTCATGGCTGAGCTGGTTCTTGAGCGCGGTCTTGTCGACCTTGCCGTTGCCGGTGCGCGGCAGGGCGGCCAGGAAATGCCAGCGTTTCGGCGTGCGGAAACCCAGGATCGGCTTGCAATGGGCTTCGCAGGCCGAGGCCGTCGCGGTGTGGCCCGAGCTTGCGACCACGAAGGCGACGGCGATCTCGCCGAATTCCCGGTCGGGCATGCCGATGACGGCCGCTTCCTCGATGCCCGGACAGCCCGACAGGCAGGTCTCGATCTCACGCGGATAGATGTTGAAGCCGCCGCTGATCAGCATCTCCTTGCTGCGGCCGACGAGATAGATGAGGCCGTCGCCGCCGATCCTGGCGAGATCGCCCGACCACAGCCAGCCGTCTTTCAGCACCTCCGCCGTTTCCTTGGGCCGCTTCCAATAGCCTTGCATGACATGCTCGGCCCGGATGGTGATCTCGCCGGTCTCACCACTCCTGACCGGCGTGCCGTCGGGCGCACGCAGCACGATGTCGACGAATGTATAGGGCGAGCCGATGCAGCCATGGCGCAGCATGGAGCTGCCATCCGGCCGCTGCTCGAAATGATCATCGGCACCGAGCCGCGTGCAGGTCATCATCGCCTCGGTCAGCCCGTAATTATGGGTGAGAATGGCCCCCCAGCGCTTGACCGCCTTGTCGAGGGTCGTCGGCTGGATCGCTTCCGCGCCATAGCCGATCCAGCGCAGGCTCGTCGTGTCGTGACGCTCGATATCGGGCGAATTGAGGATGCGGGTCAGGACCGTCGGAACGCAGCTGAAGGCCGTCACTTTCTCCTGCTCGATGGTGGCAAGGAGCTGCTGCCAGTTGCCGTTCACGATGATGTTGGTGGCGCCGCGCAACAGGAATGGCGTGAAATAGGTGCCGCTTGCATGGGTGAGGGGACCTATATGGGCGAGCCGGTCGCTGCCGCGGATATCGCGGTCGATGAGCATGTTCTTGGTGACCGAGCGCCAATTGCGGTGCGTCAGCATGACGCCCTTGGGTTGGCCCGATGAGCCCGACGTGTAGTTGATCGAGCCCAGCGCATCGAGGTCGTCGAGGCCCGAAGACGCTTGTGCCGGTGCTTGAGTCAGGGCTTTCCAATCGCGCCCGCCCGTCGCGGAGCCTTCCACATTGCATTGCCAGAGCCCGCTCTGATCGAGACCTTTAAGCTTCGCTTCGCACGCAGCATCGCAGAAGACCGCCGCCGCCTCGCAATCCTCGACGATCTTCTCCACCTCATGCGCCGTATAGAGCGCGTTGAGCGGGACACGCACCAGGCCGGCACGCTCGAGCGCCAGTTGCAGGACGAGATATTCGGCGCGGTTCTTCATGAAAAGGCCGACCCGACTGCCGGGCCGCAGCGCCTGGCTCAATCCGCCGGCGATCGAATTCACGAGGTGCTCAAGCTCGGCAAAGGTCCAGCGCCGGCCACCGTCGATCAAGGCGGTGCGTCCGGCGAAATGCCGAAAAGCGTTCTGCACGGGAGCGTCGATGCTCACGAAACCGCGTCCTTCTGCGCCACCAGGCCTTTGATCGCTTGGGCGATCTCGGCGATCGAGGTGCCGGAAAGGAAGACGCGGGCCACGCCCTGGCGGGTGAGCTCGGGTATGTCCTCTTGCGGGATCACACCGCCGGCGATGAGGATGATCGACTGCGCGCCGGCCTGGTCGAGGAGCTGCCTGAGGCGCGGCAGGAGGACGTCATGGGCGCCGGAGAGGATGCTGACGCCGACGACATCGACATCCTCGTCGACGGCGGTGCGGACGATCTGCTGCGGCGTGCGCCTGATCCCGGTATAGATGACTTCCATTCCTGACTCGAGCAATCCGCGCGCAACGACGCGCGCGCCCACATCGTGGCCGTCAAGGCCGACCTTGGCCATGAGCACTCGAATGGGTCTGCTACCCGCTGAAATCCGATCGCCCATTCAAGGCACCGATAGTGATGAGAGCGCGAACTACTTTGATGATTTGCAAATGGAAATCCAATAAAGTCTGATGATGGCGGCCATCATGAATAATAGGGGAGGGTAAGTGGCGGAGGGACGGAGCGGAGACGCCGCGCCGTCACGTCACGGTAAACAAGATGGACTTTCGGCAAATCCAATATTTCGTCGCTCTCTATGAAGAGAGGAGCATCACCAAGGCGGCCCGCCGGCTGCATGTGGTGCAGCCCGCCGTCAGCATGCAGATCCGCCGGCTCGAGGTCGACAACGGCACGGTCCTCTTCGAACGCTCGGCCCAGGGTGTCATCCCCAACGCCGCGGCGGCACGGCTCTATCCCTTGTGTGTCGACATATTGAAGCGCCTCGAAGCGGTGAAGGAGGAGCTGCGCAACATTTCCGGGCGCCTGATCGGCAATCTCTCAGTCGGGGTACCGCCTTCGGTGGCGCTGGGCATCCTGCCGGCCGTGCTCACCGAATTCTGTACCCAGAACCCGGATGTGCAGCTCACCGTGCATGAGGGCTACAGCGCGCATCTGGTCGAATGGCTGGTCGAGGGCAAGCTCGACGTCGCGGTCCTGAGCGAGTTCGAGGAAGAACGGCGCTTGCGCTATCAGCGGCTGGTAACCGAGGAACTGCTGCTGGTCACCAATCTCAACAGCACGATCTCCGGTCCTGAGGTCAAATGCGCCGATATCCAGGATCTGCGACTGGTTCTGCCGTCTTCCCAGAATCTCACCCGCATCCTGATCGACAATGAGCTGGAGCGCGCCGGACTGAAGCTCACCGCCACGATGGAGGTCGATTCACTTGCCGTCGTGTTCGGCCTCATCCGCGATGCCGGCTGGAACTCCATACTGCCGGCCGCCGCCGTCAAAAGCGCCGTGGAGCGCGGTGAATTGAAGAGCTTCCATCTGGTCGAGCCCGAGATCCACCGCACCCTCATCGCCGCTTTCCCGGGCCAGAAGACCCTGTCGGCGCCGGCCCAGCTGTTCGTCGGCTATATCGAGGCGGCGCTCAAATCCTTGCAATAAATGCATGGTTTATCATCACGTTTGATAGGGCTGATCAAAAGATATTAGTCGACGCTCGTATGCGCCGGCCGTAAGAATCCGCTGGCAATGATCATGGGCGCTGCGAGGCTCCCTCCAACAAGAACCACTGCGGAGGAAGCGATTGCTTCGTAAAACTGCTCCCGAAATCGAAGCCGCGCCCATCGATCTCTTCACCATGGTCGTGATCCGGCGTCGGTTCGAGGCGATCATCCGCGAGATGATCAATGCGCTGTTCAAGTCGGGCCGGTCGGGCGTGCTCAACACCGCGATGGATTTCTCCTGCAGCCTCACCGATCACCAGTTCCGCTCGATCAGCCTGGCGCAAGGCCTGCCCGTGCATGTCGGCGCCATCGATCTCATCCCCAAGGCGGTGGCGGCGAAATTCGGCAAGGACATCCGCCCCGGCGACTGCTTCGTCAACAATAGCGGCTATCTCGGCAACACCCATTGCGCCGATTTCACCGTCTGTGCGCCGGTCTTCTTCGAAGGCCGCATCGTGTTCTATGTCATCGCCCGCGCGCATCTGGGCGACATGGGCTTCCCGACGCCGACGACCTACAGCCCGACCGCGAAGGACGTCTATGAGGAAGGATTGATCCTGCCTTGCGTGCGCATCCAGAAGGATTACGCGGACGTTCCGGAAGTCATCGATATCTGCCGCGCCAATATAAGAGTGCCGGACCAGTTCTATGGCGACTATCTCGCGGTCCTGGCGGCGGTCAGAACCGGCGAGAACCGACTGGTCGAGCTGTGCGGGAAATATGGCTCGCCCAAGATCGAGGCCTTCCTCGAGGAATTCCAGAAATATGCCGAGCGCATGGCGGTCGACGCCATTCGCAAGCTGCCGGCGGGAACGGTGAGCAAGGAGATGCTCTACGATTCCGAATATAAAGGCCTGCCGGACGGCATCCCCATTCGCGCCACGCTTACCGTCGATCCCGAGGACGCGACGGTGACGGTCGACCTCACCGGTAATGTCGACAATCTGCCGCTCGGCATCAATCTCACCGAAAGCACGGTGACGGCCGCCTGCATGACCGCGGTGCTCAATATCCTGGGTCCCGACGTGCCGCGCTGCACCGGCTCCTTCAAGCGGGTGCAATTGCTGCTCCGCGACGGCTCGGCCATCGGCCGGCCGAAATTCCCGGCCGCGACATCGGCGGCGACCACCAATCTCTGCCACGCGCTTGTCCCGCATATCCAATCGATGTTCGCCGACTTGAGGCCCGATCTCGGCACCGCCTATGGCACGATCGGCATGCCGGGCTCTTGCGCCGTGATCAGCGGTCTCGACCATCGCACCAGCCAGCCTTTCGTCAATCAGGTCATCATGGGCTACTGGGGTGGGCCCGCCATGCATGGCCATGACGGCTGGCTGACCTATGGCAGCGGCTGCTCGCAAGGCATTCTCTGGCAGTCCAGCGTCGAGGTGGTGGAGCAGCAACAGCCGATCCTCATCGAGAAGCTGGAAATCCGGCAGGATTCAGGCGGAGCCGGCGAGTGGCAGGGCGCTCCCGGTGCCGACTGCTCGATAAAAGCGCGCCAGAATCCCGTCCGCTTCATCGTCAATTCGGCCTCACGGCAGAACCCGCCGCAAGGGGCGGCGGGCGGCCTTGCCGCAGCATCCATGCGCATTGCCAGGATGGGAACGGATGGCGTGGTCGAGGAATTGCCGATCTCCGTCGACACGGTGATCGCATCCGGCGAGCGGCTGCTGTCACAAGGCTGCGGCGGCGGCGGCTTCGGCGATCCGCTGCGACGCGCAGCCGATCTTGTCCGCCGCGATGTCCGGGAAGGTGTCATCTCGGCGGAACGCGCGCGCGATGTCTTCGGAGTGATCCTGAAAGACGGGGAAGTCGATCAGCCGGCCACGCTCGAGCGCCGGCAGGAGCTCAAAGACCGGCGGGTGGCGTCATGACCTATCAGATCGCTGTCGATGTCGGGGGCACGTTCACCGATCTCGTGCTCCAGGATGCGGCCGGACGCGTGCGCTCGTTCAAGGCGCCGACGACGCCTGGCCAGATCAGCGGCGGCATCCTGCAAGGGCTTTCGCTCATCGCCGACAATCTCGGCCGGACGCGCGAGGAATTGCTCGGCGCCTGCAGCAAGCTCGCTTGCGGCACGACGGTCGCCACCAATGCCATTCTCGAAGGCAAATATGCCCGGACCGCCCTCCTGTGCACGCAAGGCTTCCGCGACACGCTTCTCATTCGCGAAGGCGGCAAGCAGGACACCTATAATATCGCCATCGACTATCCGCCGCCCTATATTCCGCGCCGCCTGACCATAGGCATCGAGGAGCGCATCAACAGCGAAGGCGGGATCGAGATTCCGCTCTCCGTCGCTCAAGCCGCCCGAGCGCTCGAAGAGGTGAAAAGCTGGGGCGTCGAGGCTATCGCCGTCTCGCTGCTGTGGTCGATCGCCAATCCGGAACATGAGATCAAGCTCGCGCGCCTCATCGAGCAGATCTGCCCGGGCATTCCCTATAGTCTGAGCCACAGGACGAGCCCGACTCTCAGGGAATATCGCCGCACCTCGGCAACCGCGATCGATGCGTCCTTGAAGCCGCTGGCCGGTCGCGCCATCAACGAATTGGAGAACGAGCTCCGGGCCGCCGGGCTCAAGGGTCTTCTCACTTTCGTGACTTCGAGCGGCGGCCAGACCGCGGCGCGCGAAGTCGTGGCGCGTCCGATCAGCCTATGCCTTTCCGGACCTTCAGCCGCACCCGAGGCGGCCAACCAAGTGCTCAGGCGTGAGGCCCGAGACAACGGCAATATCATCGTCGTCGATATGGGCGGCACGAGCTTCGATATCAGCATCGTCTCGGACTGGACCATACCGATGCATCGCGAAGGCGTGATCGCAGGCCATGTGTTCGGCGTGCCTTCGGTCGAGGTCAAGACCATCGGCGCCGGGGGCGGCAGCATCGCCCGGGTGGATGCCGGCGGCTTCGTCCATGTCGGGCCGGAGAGCAGCGGCTCCTATCCGGGTCCCGCCTGCTATGGCCGCGGCGGCACCCTGCCGACCGTTACCGACTCCAATCTGGTGCGCGGCTTCCTCAGCCCCGACAAATTCGCCGGCGGCACGATGACCCTGTCGCTCGACAAGGCGAAAGCGGTGATCGAGGCGCACATCGCCAAGCCCCTCGGCATCGACGTGCTGGAGGCGGCGAGCCTCATCGGCCTCACCGTCGAGCAGAATATGGTGGCGGCGATCGAGGAGATCACCATTCGCCAGGGCATTGATCCACGCGAATATACCATGATGGTCGGCGGCGCCGCAGCCGGCCTCCACGCCGTGCCGATGGCGCGCGAATTGGGCATCAAGCATGTCGTCGTGTCTCCGGTCGCGGGCGTCCTTTCGGCCTTCGGCATCCTGGCGAGCGACATCAAGTCAAGCTTCTCGAGGAGCTTCGCCGCGACCAGCGCCCGCTTCGACTTCGCCGGCGTGAATGCAACGCTCGCAGTCTTGGCGAAGGAGGCTGAAGACTATCTCGAGCGCATGCGCGTGCCGGCCGCCGACCGGAGGATCGAGTTCTCGGTCGAGGCGCGCTATCGCGGCCAGGTCTGGCAATTGTCGCTGGCGCTGCCTGAGGGCGAGATCGCCGATGAGATGGCGCTGGTACAGGTGCTCGAAGCCTTCCATCAGCTCCATGAGAAGGTCTATTTCGTCCGCAGCGGCGATCCGGTGGAATTCACCGAATGGTCGGCCATGGCGATCGGCAGGCTGCCCAAGAGCTGGCAGAACGACGATGACACTCCCTCATCGGAGAAGGTCGGCCGCGAGACACGCAAGGTCTATTTGCGGGAATTGGACGGCGTCGCCGATCTCCCCGTCCATCAGGCAGCAGCGCTTGAAATCGGCCGCCCGGTCGAGGGGCCGGCTTTGATCGACCAGAATCTGACGACGGTCGTGCTCTATCCCGGCACGTCGGTGACGAAGAGCGAGAACGGCAATCTGTGGATTGAGATCGGCGATCCATGACGCGGGAGCGGATGTGACAAAAGTCTATTTGAACGGCCAATTCATGGATGACAGCGAGGCGAAGGTCTCAGTGTTCGACCGCTGCTTTCTCTATGGAGACGGCATCTTCGAGGGGATCGCGGTCTGGGACCGGGCCCCCTTTCGCTTCTGGCCGCATCTCGAGCGGATGAAGCGGGGTCTGGCTTATCTGCGCATCGACAATCCGCATGGCGACGGGGAATGGCTGGATCTGATCGATCGCACCATTGCCGAGAACCAGATGCTCGACGGCTATCTGCGCATCCAGATCAGCCGCGGCGAAGGCATATCGTCGATCAAATGGGAACGCCGCCTGCTGCGCAAGCCTGAGCCCAATGTGACGATCATCCCCATTCCGGGCTTCAAGGATTATTACAAGGGCCTGATCGCCGAGAAGATGGAGACGGGTCTCAAGGCGCTCATGCTGTCGCGCCCGCGCATCCCTTCGGCCGCGCTGCCCTCCGGCACCAAGCATTGCAACTATCTCAACAGCGTGCTGGGTGCGATCGATGTGACCGCCGCTCATGCCGATATCGGCATCGCCACCGACCAGGAGGGCTTCGTCACCGAGGGCATTGCCTACAATGTCTTCGCCGCCGTCAACAACACCATCATGACGCCACCAACCGATCGCGACCTCTTGCCGGGCATAACCCGCGCCGCCTTGATCGAGATCGGCCGGCGGGTAGGCTTCGAGGTGAAAGAAATGCTGTTCGATTCCTTCACCCTGGCCGCGGCCGATGAGGTGTTCATCTGTTCGACGCTCGAGCTCGCCGTGCCGGTGACCGAGATCTCCGGCCGGCCGATCGGCAAGGGCGTGCCGGGTCCCATATCAAAGAAGCTCGGCCAGTTGCTCGTCGAGGCCATGTCGAAGGAAGCGGTGCTCTGGCATTCGGGCGAATTGAAGCAGCCGCCGGCCGAGGCCAAGGGAGGACAAAAATGAAAAACTTCACCGACCTGACGGGCAAGACCATCCTGGTGACCGGCGGCTCGCGCGGCATCGGCGAGGGCATCGTCCGCGGCCTCGCGGCGCAAGGTGCATCCGTCGTGCTCAATTATCTCGGCAGCAAGGCGAGCGCCGAGAAGATCGCCGACGAGATCGGCCGCGACCGCTGCCTGCCGGTCCAGGCCGACATGGCGAAATGGCGCGACCTCGATCGCTTGTGGCAGACGGCGGTCGACTGGAAAGGCCGCATCGACGTCCTGGTCAACAATGCCGCGATCCGCCAGCCGGTCAGCATGGATGCGGGAAGCGAGGAATGGGACGAGCATTGGATCCATGCGCTGCGCACCAACCTGGTGTCGACGGCGCATCTCTCCCGCATGGCGGTCAAGCACTATAAGCAAGTCGGCGGCGGCATCATCATCGGCATCACGGCGCGCATCGCGGTGCGTGGCGACCGGCCGGATTTCTTCCATGACGGCGCCTCCAAGGGCGGCATGAACTCGCTCCTGCGCGGCATCGCGCGCTTCTATGCCAAGGACAAGATCTCGACCTTCCTGGTCTGCGCCGGCGTCATCAACAGCCGCCAGGCCGACGACATGCTCACCATCTATGGCGCCGATGAGATGCTGCGCGAGATTCCGGTCGGCGCCTTCGGCACGCCCGAGGATGTCGCCAATGTCGTGATCTTCTGCGCCAGCGGCAAGGCCAGCTATTCGACGGGTGCGACGATCGACGTTGTCGGAGCCTCCTTCCTGCATTGAGTGGACTTGCGATGAAAGCGGATGTAGGCGCACCCACCCGCCGATCTGTGTCACGCCCGGCAAAGACGGGACGGACGGAGGACCTCCGCTTCATCACCGGAGCGGGCCGATACATTGCCGACATCCATCTCGAAGGCGAGGTCCATGCCGCCTTCGCGCGATCGCCTTATGCCAGTGCCGGCCTGAAATCGGTCGATGTCAGCGAGGCCCTGAAGGTGAAGGGCGTGCTCGCTGCCTTCACCGGAACGGATCTCGTTGCCGCGGGGCTTTCACCGCTTCCCTGCGTCCGGCCGATCGAAAGCGTCGACGGCAAGCCGTTCCATACGCCGGTCCGGCATGCGCTCGCCGTGGATGCTGTTCGCTTTGTCGGAGACCCGATCGCCATCGTCATTGCCGAGACGGACGAGGCGGCGGCGCAGGCCGCGGGCCTGGTCTTCGCCGATTGCGAGGAGCGCGCGCCCGTTCTCGATGTCAAGCAGAGTGAGGAGCGGGCTTTCCTCTGGGAGAAAGGCGATGCCAAGGCGACGGAAACAGCCTTTACCGGGGCAGCTCGAATTGTCGATATAGAGGTCGTCAATGGCCGCGTGCTGATCAGTCCGCTCGAGCCGCGCGGCGCGCTGGCCGATTATGATGCTGCAAGCGGGACCTATACGCTCTACACGCCCTCGCAAGGGGTCCATCTCATCCGCCGGCTCGTTGTTCCGACCTTGGGCGTGAGCCTTGAAAAGCTGCGGGTCATCACCAACGACGTCGGCGGCAGCTTCGGCTCCAAGCTGGTGAACAGCCCGGAGCAGACGGCGCTTCTCTTCGCGGCGAAGGAGCTCGGCCGGCCGGTGCGCTGGATATCATCGCGGCTCGACTGTCATCTCGCCGATATCGCGGGGCGCGATCATGTGAGCCGCGGGTCGCTCGCCCTCGATAAACAGGGCCGAATACTGGGCTTGCGCATCAAGACCTTTGCCAATCTCGGCGCTTATGCCTCGGCCTTGAGCCCTTCGACCCATACCGGCGGATTTGCCGCGACCTCTTGCGGGCCCTATCGCATACCGGCGCTGCATCTCCTGTCGCGCGGCGTCTATACCAACACGGCGCCGACCGATGCCTATCGCGGCTCCGGCAAGCCGGAATCGATTTACCTGCTGGAACGATTGATGGATCGCGCCGGACGCGAAACCGGCCTGGGGCCGATCGAGATCCGCCGTCTCAATCTCATCACGCCGCCGGAAATGCCCTACAAGGCCGCCAATGGCGTCATCTATGACAGCGGCGATTTCCCTGAGGTGCTGGCGAGCGCGCTCGAACTCGCCGACTGGGCAGGCTTCGACAGGCGCCGCAAGGCGAGCGCGAAGAAAGGCCTGCGGCGCGGGCGCGGCATCGGCCTCTATATCCATACGACGGGCGTCACGTCGCAGGAGATTTCGCGGGTCCGCCTCGATCCCGCCGGTCTGGTGATTGTGGAGACGGGCCTGCAGTCATCGGGCCAGAGTCATGAGACGACCTTTGCACAATTGATGTCGCAGAAGCTCGGGCTTCCCTTCGATCGCGTGAAGATCGTGCAGGGCGACAGCGCTTTGGCCGACAGCGGCGGGCCGACGGCCGGGTCGTCGTCGCTGCAAGTGGGCGGCGTCACCATGATCAGGGCGATGGACCGGCTTCTCGAGCAAGCGAAGCAGCATGCGGCCGATGAGCTCGAGGTCAATGCGCTCGATCTCGACTATGGCCAGGGCGAGTTCAGGGTGACGGGCACCGACCGCGTGATCGGCCTGTTCGATCTGGCCAGTACGCTCGCAGCCCAATCCAAGGCGCCGTGCTGCGGCGAGGCGGCCCTCGACGGCAATATCCTCACCATCCCCAATGGCGCTTATATTTGCGAGGTCGAGATCGATCCGGACACCGGCGGCGTGACGATCGCGCGGTTCTCAGGTGTCGATGACGTGGGGAAAAGGCTCAACCCGGAGGTCGTCGCGGGCCAGATCCATGGCGGTATCGCGCAGGGCGTAGGCCAGGCATTGACCGAGCGGGTTCTCTATGACCCGGCGACCGGCCAGCTTCTGACCGGCAGCCTCATGGATTACGGTCTGCCGCGCGCCGACGACATGCCGATGTTCACCCTGGGCGAAGCGGATCTGCCCACCGACAACAATATTCTCGGCATGAAAGGTGCGGGCGAGATCGGCTGCATCGGCGCGCCGGCGGCGATCATGAACGCCATTGCCGATGCCATCGGTCATGACCGCATCGACATGCCGGCGATGCCCGAGGCGGTATGGCGGGCGCTCAATGAGACAAGGAAAGCATGATGCCGGATAAAGTCGATGTGATCGTGATCGGCGGAGGCATCATCGGCTGCTCCATTGCCTATCATCTGGCCAAGCGCGGCATAAGCGACACGCTTCTGCTCGAGCGCCGGCAGCTCTGCTGCGGCACGACCTGGCATTCGGTCGGCAGCGTCGCCGAGTTCCGCGGCAGCCGCATCCTGACCGAGCTCGCGAAATACAGCGTCGAGCTCTATCGCTCGCTCGAGGCCGAGACCGGCATGGCGACCGGCTACAAGAAATCGGGCTCCATCATGCTGGCGCTCAACCCGGAGCGCTTCATGGAAATGCAGCGGGTGATGGCGCTTGCGCGCGCCTATGGCGCCGAGGCCGAGATGGTCTCGATCGCCGATGTGCAAAGACTTTGCCCGCATGTCAAAACCGACGATGCGTTGGCCGGTCTCTATATTCCGACCGATGGCCGCACCAACCCCGTCGACACCACTCAGGCCTTGGCGCGCGGCGCCAAGATGAAGGGCGCCACCATTCGCGAGGACATGCCGGTCGACAAACTTTTGATCGAGAACGGCGCGGTGACCGGCGTGTTCACCAAGGAAGGATTCATCCGCGCCGATGCGGTGGTGATTGCCGGCGGCATGTGGGGCCGCGAATTCGCGCAAGGCCATGGCGTCGCCCTGCCGCTGCAGGCGGCCGAGCATTTCTATGCCGTCACCCAGCCTATCGCCGATCTCCAGCGCAACATCCCTTTCATCCGTGTGCCGGACGAGAGCACCTATTATAAAGAAGACACCGGCAAGCTGCTGTTCGGATGCCTCGAGCCCCGCGCCAAGCCCTGGGCGCTCGATCGCATCCCCGAATCCTTCTGCTTCGACGCTCTGCCTGAGGATCTCGATCATTTCGAGCCGATCTTCACCGCGGCGGTGGAACGCTTTCCGCTGCTCGAGAAAGCCGAGATCAAGATCTTCTTCAACGGTCCGGAAAGTTTCACCCCGGACGGCAATGCCCTGCTGGGCGAGACGCCCGAGGTGAAGAACCTGTTCGTCGCCTGCGGCATGAACACGGTCGGCGTGATGACGGGCGGCGGCGTCGGCAAGGCGATGGCGGAGTGGATCGCCACGCGCGAAAGGCCGCCGGGTCTCTCGGCCTACGATGTGGCGCGCGCTCCCGCCTTCCAGATCAGCCGCAGCTTCCGCCACGACCGTACCGTCGAGGCGCTGGGCGTGCTTTATGCCGTCGGCTGGCCCAATCGCGAATATTCATCGGCACGCGGCGCGAGGCGTTCGCCGCTGCATCATTGGCATATCGAGAAGCGGGCGGTCATGGGCGAGAAGGCCGGCTGGGAAGTGCCGCTCGTCTATGCGCCGGCAGGTGCCGAGGTGGAAGTGCAATTGAGCTATGGTCATCAGAACTGGGAAGGCTGGGCGAGCGAGGAATGCCGCCGCGCGCTCGATGCGGCAGTCCTGTTCGATCTTTCAGGCCTGGCGAAGATCGATTTGTCGGGACCGGACAGCGCTGCTGCTCTCGCCGATCTGTCATCGCAAGCGCCGAAAGCAGGATTGAGCCGGGCGATCTGGCCGACGTCCAAAGGCACGATCGAAGCCGCAGTGACGATCGCACCTATGGGGCAGTGGCATTACCTCATCCTCTCGGAGCCGGGGGCGGAACGCCGGCATTTGCATTGGATCGGCAAGCGGGTTCAGCCGGGACGTAATGTCTCGGTAACGGAGGTGACGCCCGGTCTCGCGGTGTTACTCCTGATCGGGCCGGACAGCGCGAAGATCATCGGCGCGGCTGAAGAGGGTGATCTCCATATCGGCTATGCGCCTTGCCGCGTCTTGCGCTGCGATCACTATGGCATCGACGCCTGGCTCGTCGTGACATCGACGGAATTCGCGGGCCACGTGGCCGAAAGCCTCGACCGCTCAGGGAAGCTCATTCCGGGCGGCCACTACGCGCTCGAAGCCTTGCGGGTCAGAGCAGGGGTTCCGGCCTGGCCGCGCGACCTTGATGATCAGGCTCCGGCCCGGGAGACGACGAAGACAAAACTCGTCAGGGTGTCGATGGCGTCGGCCGAAGTCCCGCTCTACGGCAACGAAGGCATTTTGCGCGATGGAAAGACGGTAGGCCAGACCACATCGGGGCATTGGGGGCCCTTCAACGGCAAGCCCGAGGCCCTCGGTTTCATCTCCAGCGAAGGCGGTATCGACAAGGGCTGGATCGAGACGGGGCGTTTCGAGATCGATGCGCCAGGCGGGCCTTATCCGGCGAAATGCGACGTGCTGGCCTATTGATTTTCCCCATAGCGAAAGACCGGGGAAAGCTCGGCTTGCACCATGCGATCGATGTTCTCCGCCTCTTCGGGCGTCAGGTAATCCCGCCAGCCGCCGACTTTCCCACGGCGGACCTTGAAGCTCGAGGGGTCATTCGCATCGGCGGGCTTGAGGCGTATGTTGAAGCCGAGCTTGCCCGAGTTCTGGCGCTCCAGGTTGCGCATGTTCTCGATCGAGGCATAAGCGACGGCGTCCTCGATCTCAGGCTCCCCCGGCGATTGGCCGAGGAAGCCCAGCAGCCGGCCGAACTCGCGGTGATTGTCGGCGCGCAAATCCTCATATCGCAAGAGGCTGAGCTCAGCGAACCGGTCGAGATCACGGGCCCAGGCATTCATGAAACGGATGATCTTCGGGATGCCGGCGGCCTCGCCGGCGATGAAGTCATAGACTCCGAGATCGTCGAGCGGATAGGCATTGATGATCTTCTTGCGCCGGCGGATGCGATGTTTCCATTGGAAATATTGGGAAATGGCCGTATCGCGCGGATCGCGGACGAGCAGCACAACCTTGCTGCGGCCGTAATTGTCGAACTTCACGTCCGTGCCGGTATAGTCGTGCAAATAATTGTCATGCGTGAAAAACAGAATGGGAATGGCGGAATGGCGCCGGTTCAATTCGTCGAATTCCATCATCACCGGTGACGACAGGCCATGTTTCTGCGTGAAATATCGTGTCAGCATGACCCTGAGCCAGGTGCGACCGCTTTTACCGAATGAGACGATGACGGCATCAGCCCGTTCGAGTTTCTTTGCTTCTTCATAGCCGCGCAGCCACCGCTCGAACGCGATATTCTGGTGTTCCGGGAGGATGCGGCCCGCGGACGCAGCGGCAATGCGCAATCCGGTGCGGAATGTGGCGGTCGACGGCAGCATGTCGGCGATTTTACCTGGTAGATCGAAGGACCGGCCAGGCATTTCGCCTCTCCTTATGTCGATTTAATGAAACGGGCAGCCGCCATGCGCTATGCTGCTGTCACGTCACCGTCATTGCCGGTCTCTAGAGGACACGAGGCTTGCGCGGGGAAGTCAGCAATGCGCCGCTTCACGATCGATCGTTATATTGCCGGCAAGGTTCTCGTCCCGTTGGCAACCACCTTCGGCATAGGGCTCATCTTCCTTCTGGCCGACCGCGTCATGGGCCTTCTCGACCGAACGATCGGCAAGGACAACGTGCTGGGCGTCCTGTTCCAGATGCTCGCTTATCTCTCTCCCTATTATATCGGGCTCGCGATCCCGATGGCCCTGTTCCTGGGCGTCCTTTTGGGCTTCAGCCGCATGTCCCAGGACAATGAGATCGATGCGCTGCAGGCAGCGGGTATAGGCCTGCATCGCCTATCAGTGCCGGTTGCCCTCCTGTCCATCGTCTCGCTGGCGGCGGCGGTTGTGGTCATGGGCTGGTTGCAGCCGCATGGGCGTTATGCCTACCGGGCGTTGGCCTATGCCGTCCAAAATGTCGAAGTCTATTACCTCGCCGAAGAAGGCGTGTTCATGCGGGCCGACAACCGCACCTTCATCCTTGACGGGCTCGACCGGGCCAACAAGCGGGCGCAGCATGTCTTCATCTATGAGGATCGCGGTCCGCAGAAGGGCGTCACGACGATCACCGCTCAAGCGGGGCAAATTCACGATGCGGAAGGTCAGGGCCGCCCGACGCTTCGCCTCGAGCACGGCTCGACGTTGAAGATCGCGCCGGTCCCGAACCTGGTGGCCGGACCGCTTAAGGCGCCGGAGAACAGCGACTTCACCACGGTCGATACGCCGATTGGCGGCGTCAGCGACAAGGCCTTTCGCGCGCGTGGCCTCGATGAGCGCGAGTTGACCCTACCCGAGCTGTTCGCGCGTCAGGCCAGCCCACCGCCCGATTCCTCGGTCAATGCGATGACGGCCGAGCTCCACAACCGCCTCGTCAAGATGCTGACGATCCCGCTGCTGCCCTTGCTGGCGATCCCCTTCGCCTTGGCCCGCAGCCGGGTTCATCGCGCCTCGAATATCGGCGGCGCCATCATCCTCTTGTTCATCTACAATCATTTCATCGAGCAAGGCGCCGCTGCCACCAGTGGCAACGGCACTTCGCCGTGGCTCAGCATATGGCTGCCCTTCGCCGTCATGGCGCTGTTCACGGCCTGGCGCTTCTGGACGGCGTGCTTTACGGCCAAGCGCGATCCGTTCCGCTCTCCTTATGAATGGCCGCAGGCTTTGGTGACGGAGAGGCGATGGCTGAACCTGCCCGGCAAAGGGGCGAACGGCGTCATGCACCGGTCGTGAAGATGACACCGGGTTGGGTCAGACGCTTGCGCAAATTGAAGGCCAGCAGCTCGGCGATGCGCTGATCGCCGAGAGGCCGCCGTTCGACTCGCTGGTGGATATCGAGATCGGGCTTACCGTTGCCCTCGATGATGCAGGGACCGTCTTCCAGCATGGCGACGTCCCAGCCGATCGCGGTGCGCTGCGGAAACGCGGCATGCGCGCGGCGGGCGAGCTCGAGGACATCTGCCCAGAAAGGCAGAGTGCGCCCGATGAAGGCAATACCAGTCACCGGATGGGTGTCGCGCCAACCAACATGCGGCCTGACCCCCATGTCGGAGGCGAGTCCGATGCGGCCGGTTGCGAGATCGACAGGGGCGGCGAGCCCACCCTGATGGAAATTGTCGACCACGGAATTCGCCCCGATGGCCATCCGGAAGGCGGCGTTCGTCGCCTCGAATCCCCCCTTTTCATCGCGGCAAGTCAGCACGCGCACGGTGGCGAGCGCGTCATTGCTGATGTCCTTGAGGAGTGGATGATTGACGAGCCGCGGCTGCACGACAAAATCCTGCCCGAGCGACTGCTGGGCGATCCATCGCAGCAGGTCGGGGCGACGGAGCGCTTCGCCCTTGCTGTTGCGATAGCGGCCGTCACCGACGAAATCCCATCTTTCGGAATGATGACCGCCATTGCCCTGCCGCGGCTTCACGAACAGATCACTGTCGGGAAGCGCTTCGCCGTCGCCCTGCGGAAAGCAGATCTTGCCGCGCGCGGCATGGAAAAGCACCGGAACGGCGATAAGTCCCGTTGTTTTGCAATAATCGGCAAACCACACTTTGTCCGCCAGGAAGTCGGTATTGGCCATGGGCTCGAGCAGCTCATAGGCGGCGGCAATCGTCTCATGAGCCGTCAGATAGAGCGGAGCCCGTGCTCTTCGGTCATCATCGAAAAGCTCGAACATGTAATACCAAGGCGGCGCGATGGCATAGGACCAGGCGCAATGGAGCTGGCCGAGGGCCTGTGACACGGCCCTTTTGCCGGTTCGCCTGCGGATGACCGCGCCATTGCGCGCCGTGTTCTGGACGATCGTGAAAGCGAGCGCGAATGGCCATGTGACAGCCGCCAGGAGAGCCTTGCCCGGTCCCGCCGGAAGACGCCAGAAATACTCTTTATATGTGGCGTGGAGATAGGCAGCCGCCTCGGACCCCTGCCGGGACGCCGGCGCGAGCGCCATGGGAAGGCCCGAAACATCATAGGCAAACTGCTCGGCCCGAGCGAGAGTGCTCTTCCACAGCTTGCCCCGCAGCAGCGCAGCACTGGCGGTGAGGCCGCTGACGGACGGCTTCGCCAGCGGGCGCGACGCTTCGTGCTGCAGCGGCGGAACGTCCATGCTGTCCTCACGGTTTGAACAAAGCTTGCACGCGCGCCACGGCATGCCGTAGGTCAGTCGGAGGAGGGGCGGGCGGCTTCGCGATAGAGTCATCGCCGAGCCAGCTTGCCCGGCCGGCCGACACGACATTGCGATGCACGATGCGCAGGTCTCTCGACCAGCGCGGCGGACCAAAGCGCATGGCGAGCCGGAACGCCGTGGCCCCCGGGGTTCGTCCGCGCCAATGAGGTGCTGGAAGGACGCCCGCCTCGCTCGCTTCGGCGCGCATCGATTGCCTGCCTGTCTCGATGTCGAAGAGCAGCACGGGCTTTCCAGTGGCCGATGCCTCGGAGATCATCGAGATGCTGTCGGCCGTCACGACGATGCGCTCGGCCAAAGCCAGGAAAGCGAGGTAGGGATTGTCGCTTCCACCGCTGGCCCAGTCATAATGATAGCTGGGAACGCTGATCGCCGCCGCAAGGGCCTGCGATGCCTTGAGGCCAGTGCGCGCGCTGGTCGAGACCAGGAGGCCGCCGCCGCGCTCGTGGGCCAGTCGACTGACGTCCCGGCCCAGCCGCTCGGCTGAGGCTTGATCGAACACATAAGGCCCGCTGCTGCCGCCGACCAGCACAGCGGTCAATAGCCGAGGCAGATGCTGCAGGCGAGGCCGCCAGGACTCGGCTGCAGCGGCCAGGGCCTCGGCATGGATGCGATGGAGTGGAAGCGAACTCATTAGCACATTGGCGCGCCGCGCCAAGGCATATTGCGGCGTGGCGATGACCAGATCGAATCCGGCGAGATCGCCCCAAGGCGTGCCGATAAAGACGAGGCGGGCGTCATGGTTGCCGAATTTGCGAATCCACGATGCGATGGCCTCGCTGGCGCGTCCCGCGGCAATGATGAGATCGGGGAAGGGCGCCATGATCTTGTCCGGGCTTTCCTTGCTCAAGGCGGCGAGCGTCGCTTGGCCGAGGAACCGCAAGAGCCTTTCCGACGGGCGATAGATCAGCCTCTTGGTCTCATAAGGCCACCCCAAGGCGTCGGCCAAAGCAAAGAGCTGGGTGTTGTCGCCCGCATGCGGGCTTGCGAGAATCCAGGTGCGCGGTGCGGCCATCGCCATGAGCCGGATTCCTATCTCAGGCGCCATCTCCACGCGCACGGCAAAATGCCGCTTCTTCTGTCATTAAAGATTTGCATTTTGCTGCGTCAGTTGGCGTTGGCCGATTTTGAATCCGCGGGGATCCATGCAGCAGCCTCACGACAGAGCGCGAATCTTCATCCAGACCAATGACAAGCAGTCGATTGGCGCGATCGTTTCGGCCTATTCGATGAAGCGCGCCTCGAAACACGCCGACAAGTTCGATGTGACGATCATCCGTCAGGAGGACCATGGGTTCTTCCACGCCAGGGAAGGGCAATCCTACCGCCGGCATGGCGTCGAGCGCGTCTGGCGCAATGACGATCTGCAATCCTTCACCTTGGTGCGCTTCCTTCCGCCCGAGTTGATGGGCTATCGCGGCCGCGCCCTGGTGGTCGACCCGGATGTTTTCGCCGTGGCCGATGTCTGGGAACTGCTCGGCCGCGATATGAAGGGCAAGGCCATCCTGTGCCGCGGGTCGAAATTCAAGAACGGCGCCTTCGCGACCAGTGTTATGCTGCTCGACTGCGCGAAGCTTGCGCACTGGAATGTCAAACGCGATTTCGATGAGCTGTTCGAGGGAAAGCGCGACTATCACGACTGGATTTCCCTGCTGCTCGAGCCGCGCGACACGATCGGCTCCTTCGAGGACGAGTGGAACGATTTCGACCGGCTGACGCCCAAGACCAAGATGCTGCACAATACCAGGCGGCGCACCCAGCCCTGGAAAACCGGCCTGCCCGTCGATTACACGCCGACCGAGTTCGTGCCCGTCATCGGTTGGATCATGCGCCTGCGGCGCCAGATGTTCGGCGATCACGGTCTGCTCGGCCGTTATGCCAGGCATCCTGACCGGCGGCAGGAGGAATTCTTCTTCACTCTGCTGCAGGAGTGCCTGGCGAAAGGATTGGTCGAGGAAGCGACGATCCGCGATGCGATGAAACGAAACTTCATCCGTCATGACGCGCTCGACGTCGTCGCGCGCGTGCCGCGCCTGGTCGAAACGGCGACCGTGGGAGCCTAGCGCACATCTTTCTGTCGCCCGTCAGACAAATGTCATGCGCCTTTAAAGAAAGAGCGGACAATGAGTCTCATGAACAACGGGTGAGGCGACTCGAAGCTTCTACCGGCTGACGACCCGTTGGCGACGGAGTGACCCGCATGGGATTGACCGAGGCGAAGTTTTCGCAGGCACATCGGATCGACGCACCGGCCGATCGCCTACCCGCCGAGATTTGCGGAAAGCTGCGTGTGGCGTTGTTCACCGGCAACTACAATTACATCAAGGATGGCGTCTCTCTGACCTTGAACCGTCTCGTCGGCTATTTGCAGCGGCGCGGAATCGCGGTGCTGGTCGTGGCCCCGACCGGACCTGCGCCGGCCTTCGAGCCTGTCGGCGAGCTGCTGTCGGTGCCTTCCTTCCCCATTCCCTCGCGTCCCGAATATCGTCTGTCCCTGGGGCTGCCATCCACTGTTTGTCGTCGCCTGGAAGATTTCCGGCCGACCCTGTTTCATATCGCGGTGCCGGATGTCCTGGGCTACAGGGCCTTGTGCCTGGCTGAACGCTGGCAGGTGCCTGTCGTCGCCTCCTATCACACCCGCTATGATGCCTATTTGAAGTATTACGGGCTCGCCGCGCTCGAAAGCCTCGGCAAGAAATATCTCAGGTATTTCTACGGCAAATGCCGCCAGATCTATCCGCCTTCCGAATCGATGCTTTCGATTCTCAAGGAGGAGGGGATAGCGCAGAACATGCGAGTATGGTCGCGCGGCGTGGACACCGAACTGTTCAATCCGAATCGCCGGTGCCTGGCCTGGCGGCGCTCGCTCGGCGTGGCCGATGACGATATCGTCGTCAGCTATGTCGGCCGGCTGGTGAAGGAGAAAAACACCGCTGTGCTGATCCGGCTCTTCGATGATCTGAGGCGGCGGGGCATGCGTTGTCGGCCGATGATCGTCGGCAATGGGCCGGAAGAAGAAGCCATGCGCCGGGCCCTGCCGGACTGCATATTCACCGGTTTTCTCAACGGCGACGTGCTTGCCCGCACCTATGCGTCATCCGATGTCTTCGTCTTTCCGAGCGAGAGCGAGACTTTCGGCAATGTCACACTGGAAGCGATGGCGAGCGGCTTGCCGGTGGTTTGCGCCGATGCGAGCGGCAGCCGCAGCCTGGTGATCGAAGGGACGACGGGTTTCCTGGTCAACGCCAGAGACGAAGCCCTCTTCGCCGACAGGATCGCCGCTCTGGTCGCGTCACAGGAGCTGCGCTTCAAGATGGGCGCCCATGCCCTGCAGCGGTCGGCTGAATATAGATGGGACAATGTCCTTTCCGGGCTTCTCGCGAACTATATCGACGTGGTCGAGGTGACCGAGACCGTCGTCATGAGCAACAGGCCACGACATGCCGTGTCGCTGCGTCCGGGCCGCAATGCCGCGCTCGGCTCTTGAGCAGCGTGTCGACAGCCGCGCGCCGGGCTTGAAGGCGGTTGACGTCCGGCCGCGGATTTCGCCGACACTCTGGATCCTGTGGCATCGGCGCATTGGCGACTACAAGCAGATGCTGGCGCTGGCGCAGGCGCTGGAATGGCCGTGGGTGGCCAAGCGGATTCAATTCCGCTCGCCTGAGCTCACTTTTCTGGCCCCCTGGCTTCTCGATCGTGCCGCATCGGATCGGCTCGCGCCGCCATGGCCGGAGATCATCCTGTGCGCCGAGGCACTGTGCGTAAGGGTCGCCAGGCAGCTGCGGCAATTGTCCGGCAACCGGACGAAGATCGTGGTGATCGGCCGCCCGCCGGGTGCCGTGACGGGCTATGACCTCATCCTGACCACGGCGCAATATCGTCTGCCGCCGGCGCCGAATGTCGTCGAGCTCGACCTTCCGCTTGTCCTCAAGACGTCATGTGACCGGCCGGTCGCGCCATCGACCTTGAAGATCGCGCCGCCGGTGATCGCCCTTCTCATCGGCGCCAGCAGCACGCCCGATTGGATCGATGATGCGGTCGCCGAGACCATGTGCCGAGAGCTATCCGCCTATGCCGAGCAAAGAAGTGCTACCGTGGTGATCGTTCCAAGTCCGCGCACCGCGCTTGCCGTGGAGGAGACCTTTGTCCGCTGCTTGCGGCCGCCGCATCAGGCTCTGGCCTATCGTGAAGCTCCCGATAATCCCTATTGGGATATGATCCGTCTGGCCGATGAGATCGTCGTCACCAGCGATAGCGTCTCCATGGTCGCTGATGCCCTCTCGGCCGGAAAGACGGTCCATGTCTATGAATTGCCGCAGCGCAGGACGGTGACGTTCAGGCTGTGCGAGTGGCTGCATGGCCAGGCGATGCGGCGCAATTCAGCCTTTTCTCGTTCGGCGGCCTGGCTCTTCGGCTCCGGTCTCATTGAAGCGACGGCCGACCGGCACCGTCTTTTTTCCAAGCTCGCCGCCCAAGGCCGGTTGAGTTGGTTCGGTACGCCGCCGCCTGTCGCCGGGGTGCGCGAAGATCGGCCGGACATGGCCGTGGCCGTGGCCCGGGTCAGGGAACTTTACCGGTGATCGGGGTGCACCTCATCGCCGCCGGCTGCGCAGATAGAGGCCAAGCGAGGCGATGATGAAGGAGAAGACCAGCATCATGACGGCGATGGCGTTGATCTCGGGCTTTATCCCACGCCGCAGCATGCCGAAGATGAAGATCGGCAAGGTCTGGGTTTCGGCGCCGGCGACGAAATAGGTGATGACGAGGTCGTCCATCGAGATGATGAAGGCGAGGAGGGCGCCGCCCAATATGCCGGGCGTCAGCTGCGGCAGGACCACTCTCAGGAAGGTCGTCCATTCATTGGCGCCGAGATCGGCCGAGGCGTTCTCGAGCGTGCGGTCCATGCCGGCAAGCCGCGCCGACACGACGATGAAGACATAGGAGATGAGGAAGGTGCATTGGCCGATGATGATAGTCTTGAGGCCGAGCTGGATGCCGCCGCCGACGAAGAAGATCAGGAGCGCGATGCCGAGCACGATATCGGGCATCAGCATCGGCGCGAACAGCAGCACACGATAGAACTGCTTGCCGAGGAAATTGAAGCGGTACATGGCGAGCGCGGTCGAGGTGCCGATGACCGTCGCAATCACCGTCGTCGCGGCCGCGATCGTCAGGCTGTTCTTGACCGCCTGGATGAGCTGTGGCGTCGATTCGAGATAGAGCGCGGTTTCCGAGATCGTCGTCCTGAAGCCCAGGATCTTCAAGTACCATTCGACCGTGAAGCCCGACCAGTTCATCATGTTGATCGGATCGGCGTTGAACGAATAGACGACGATCAGGGCCAGCGGCAGGTAGATGAAGACGAAGAACAGCACCGTGTAGAAGGCGAGCGCCGCATTACCTACTTTCCTGGCCAGCCGCATGGTGCCCTCGCTTCAGCGCGTCACTGCGGCATCGTCGTCGCGGCGCATTTCGTATCTGACATAGAACCACAAGAGCACCAGCACCGCCGTCATCACCAGCATGGCGAGGGCGGCGCCGAACGGCCAATTGCGGGCATAGAGGAACTGCTGCTCGATCAGATTGCCCATCATCAGGACCTTGGCGCCGCCGAGCACCGCCGGCACGATGAAATTGCCCAGTGCCGGGATGAAGACGATGATCATGCCGCCGATGATGCCGGGCATGGTGAGCGGCAGGATGATCCTGAGGAAGGTCTTGAACCCGTTGGCGCCCAGATCCTGCGAAGCGCGCACCAGCGACCAGTCGAGCTTCTCGACGCTGGCATAGATCGGCATGAACATGAAGGGAATGAAGATATAGACCATGCCGATGATGATCGCGCCGTCGGTATAGATGAGCTCGAAGGGCTTGCTGATGAGGCCGGTCCACATGAAGAGGCCGTTGATGAGGCCGGTCGGGCGCAGGATGAGGACCCAGATGAACAGGCGCACGATCAGGCTGGTGAAGAAGGGGAGCGTGATCAGGAACAGGCAGAAGGCCTTCCAGCGGTCGGGCAGCTGGGCGATCTGGAAGGCTGCCGGATAGCAGACGAGCAAGGTGCAGAAGGTCGTGATCAGCGCGATTTTCAGCGAACGGAAGAAGATCGACAGATAGACGGGGTCGAATTCCTCGAAGGCCGGATCGGCGAAGCCGAGGATGCGTCCGAAATTATGCGGATAGAACTGCCATTCGACACCGCCATAGAGGCCGGGCGCCAGCCAGCTGTAGATCATCATGATGATGAGCGGGCCCAGAAAGAAGACGGCGAGGAAAAGCGTGACCGGTCCGAGAAGGACAGACAGCTCGGCGATCCGCCGTCCGACCCTTGTCATGGCTCGGCGTCCTTGGCGGTGATGAGATGGACGGCGGCCGGATCGTAGCCGAGGCGCGCCTTCTTCTCGTGGCTCGCCCTATTGACCGCCGCCGCCTCGCTCGCCGGCACGGTTGCGATGATCTTCCGTCCCGAGGCCGAGTGGCAATAGAGCTCGAAGACGGAGCCGACGAAGACGACCTGGTCGATCTCGACATCGAGGCTCGCCTCTCTGGCCGGACTGGCGGTGGCGAGCGAGAATTGTTCCGGGCGGATCAGGGCCGTGACCGGGCCAGTCTTTCCTGTCGCGGCACAGTGTATGGCGTCGCCTTCCGCCGTCACCACTTTGGCTCCGGTGGCCGAGCTTTCCAGGCGCCCCTCGAACAGGTTGCTGGCGCCGATGAAGCTCGCGACGAAAGTGTTGACGGGCTTGTTATAGATCTTGTCCGGCGTGTCGATCTGCTGGACGACGCCGCCATTGAGCACCGCAATGCGGTTCGACATCGTCAGCGCCTCTTCCTGATCGTGGGTCACGAAGACGAAGGAGATGCCGAGCTCGTGCTGGAGGTTCTTGAGCTCGATGCGCATGGCGGCGCGCAGGTTCTTGTCGAGGGCGGACAGCGGCTCATCGAGAAGCAGGAGCTTGGGTCTCGCGATGATCGCGCGCGCCAAGGCGACGCGCTGCTGCTGGCCGCCGGAGAGCTGGCGGGGCAGGCGGTTGCCCAGGCCTTTGAGGCCGACCATGCCGAGCGCCGAGTCGACGCGCTTCGTGCGCTCTTCCTTGGCCGTGCCGGCGATGGACAGCGCATAGCCGACATTCTCGGCCACCGACATATGCGGAAACAAGGCGTAGTTCTGAAACACGGTGTTGACCGGGCGCTTGTGCGGCGGCCAGTCCGTCACATCCTGCCCGTCGACATGGATACGGCCCGAATCGAGCTCGACGAAGCCGCTGATGGCGTGGAGCAGCGTGGTCTTGCCGCAGCCCGACGGACCGAGAAGGGTCAGGAACTCGTTCTTGCCGACCTCGAGGTCTATGCCGCCCAAAGCCGTCACTGCGCCGCCTTCCGGCAAGGGGAAGGTTTTGCGCGCGCCTTCCAGCCTGACGATGCTTTCCGGCATTCCCGGTCTCCGCCCCTAAAATGTTATTGTGATCACACTTGTGAAATTTTGTTATCTTGATATCATAGGCGTGCAAAAGTCAATGCGTAAGCGCTGACTGAGAAGAACGCGCCGCCCCCTCGGCCTGACCGGCGGCGCGCATCGACCAGGGAGAGAAAGATGAAATCACCACAAGCTTCGAGGCGCCGTGTCCCATCGCCGGCGCGCATGCTATCCGCGATCGGGATGTGCCTCATGGGGCTCGCGCTGCTGATCTGGCAGCCGGCCAGCGCCGCGGCCCAGCAGGTCCTCAACATCTACAACTGGGGCGAATACATCAATCCCGAGGTGTTGAAGAAGTTCGAGGGCGAGACGGGCATCAAGGTCAATCTCACGACCTATGCCTCCAATGAAGAGATGCTTGCCAAGGTGCAGGCGGGTGCCACGGGATACGACATCGTTTTCCCGTCCGTGCACATGCAGGACATCATGGCCAAGCTCGATCTGCTCGAGAAGACCGACATCAACCAGTATGAAGGCTTCAAGAACATCGATCCGGCCTTCCTGCGCGCCACGTCCGACCCGAAAGGCGAGTATTGCCTGCCCTATGCCTGGGGAACCGTCGGCCTCATGTACAACCGCAAGGTGCTCGGCAAAGACATAACCGGCTGGAAGGATCTCATCGAGACACTGAAGGCGAAAGGCCTCAAATTCACGCTGCTCGACGACATGCGCGAGGTCGTGGGCGTCGGCCTCATCCTCAACGGCAAATCGGTCAACTCGACCAATGCCGAAGATCTGTCGCAGGCGGCGCAGACCATCATCGACATGAAGCCCTATGTCGCGGCCTTCACCTACGAGTCGCGGCCGATGGTGAAATCCGGCGATGTCGCCGCGGCGCATTTCTTCGTCGGTGCCATGATCGACGTCTTCGGCGACGAGGCGAACCTGAACTACATCATCCCGGAAGAAGGGGCGACCATGTATCAGGAGGATATCTGCATCCTGAAGACGGCGCCCAACAAGGAGAATGCGATCAAGTTCATGCAGTTCTACACGCGTCCGGAAGTCGCGGCCCTCAATGTCGAGCAGCAGACCAACGGCACGGCCAATGTCCCGGCGCGTTCGCTGACGCCCGACCGCATCAAGAACAACACGGCCATCAATCCGCCGCCGGATGTGATGGAAAAGCTGCAGATCTTCCGGGATCTCGGCGCCGACATCCGCCAGATCGATCGCGTCTGGACCAAGATCAAGACGGCAGAATGAAGCTTGAGCGAAACCGCGCCGCCGGGACGGTATGTTCCCGGCGGCCCCATTCCAAGAGCGGCGGGATCCGGTCGTGACCAGTGTGCTTGCGCGGCTGCGAAGCCAGAAATTCCGACAGACGAAATCCGACATCCGGATCGCCAATTATCTCGAGCGCAATCTCGTCGATCTGCCGTTCGAGACGGCGAAATCGATCGCGGCACGCGTCGAAGTGAGCCCGATGACCGTCGGGCGCTATTTGCGGCGCCTGGGCTATGACGGCCTCGATGAGCTCAAGCATGAATTGCGCCGCGGCTCGCAGAACCCCGCCTGGGAAGTCAAGGGCGGGGTCGAGCCGCTGCAGCGCGATGTCCGCGAAGGCAAGCTCCTGGCCTCGCTCGTCAAGCAGCAGATCGGGGATCTCGAACGGATCTACGATCTGACGACCTCCGCCAACTGGCAGGCCGCGATCAAGGCGCTGATCGGAGCGCGCGAAGTCTATGTCGCGGCCTATCAGAATGTGCGCGGCGTGGCGCAGTATTTCGCCAGCCAGCTTTCCTATGCGCGCCCCGCCGTCCAGTTCGTCGACGGTGTCAACGGCACCTATGCCGAGATCCTGGACCAGGCCGCCAACGGCCGCTGCCTGTTCCTGATGGATGTGCGCCGCTTTGCCAGCAAGGCGCGGCCGCTCGGCATCGAGGCGCGCAAGGCCGGCGTCAAGGTCATCCTGGTGACGGACGAGTTCTGCACCTGGTCCGAGGAAGCGAGCGACATCGCGATCATCCTGCCGGGCGCACGCGGACCCCTCTGGGACGGGGCGGCGATGATGGTCGCCGTCTTCGATCTCCTCATCAGCAACATCATCGTCGTGCTCGGCGACAAGGTCAGCCGCCGCGTCGACGAGCTGACCAGGCTTCAGGACATATTCGGCGATTTCGAGAACGAGTAGAGCGCCGGCCTTTCGGCGAGCTCGATCCTAATCTGCCGGCCTTCCGCCAGCGATCTGACGCCGGCCTCGGCGACGGCGCTCGCGGCATAGCCGTCCCAGGCATTGGCGCCATGCGCCGTTCCGGCATGAAGTGACTGCACCCAGGCCTGGAGCTGCAGGCGATAAGCGTCGGCGAAACGCGGCCGCCAGTCGGCGGGATAGGCGATCGTGCGGGCGAGGGCGGCATTCGCTTCGATCGAAGCCGGCTGGCGCAAGGAGACGGTGCCCTTCTCGCAGACAAGCTCGCCCCTGACATCATAGCCATAGCCTGCATTGTTGAAGACCTCGATGGTGACCAGGAGGCCGGCGGCGGTCGAAAGCACCAGGAAGACCGGCGAACCCGCGGCGACTTGCGATGTGCCCGGCACGAAGGTCTCGACGCTCGTGAGCTCGTCATCGAGGAGCCAGCGGGCGATGTCGAATTCATGCACGGCGGAGTTGGTGACGGCCATGCCGGCGTCGAACCAGGCGGGCGCCGAGACATTCCGGTGAAAGCAATGGAACATGAGCGCTTGGCCGAGCTGGCCCGATCGGCGGGCCGCTTTCATGTCCACATAGGAAGGATCGAAACGCCGCATATAGCCGACCTGGACGAGGCGCTTGCCGAGCTTCTGCTCCGCCGCGATGACATCGAGACACTCGCCCGGCGTCGGCGCCAGCGGCTTCTCGCACAGAACCGGCTTCCGCGCGGCGAGGCAGGAAAGCACCAGCTCCTGATGCGTGCCGTCGGGCGCGGCGATGAGCACCGCATCGATGGTCTGGTCCGCAATGAGCTCAGCAGGGCTCGCGGCAACGGTCTCGGCCCCCGTCTCTTCGGCGACAATCCTGGCGCGCGTCGCATCGGCGTCATAGACGGCCTTGAGGATGGCGCCCGGAACATGTTTGCCGAGCGAGCGGGCGTGATCGGCGCCCATGACGCCCGTTCCGATGATGCCGATCCGCACGCTCATGCTCGACCTCTGATGATTGACTCGCCTGGCGATCTTCCAGACATTATGTCGACTTGGCAAATCCAGATTTGCCGTATTGCGAACTAACGTGCGATATGCGAAACTTTCTGCGATTTCCCAGGAGCACAGTTTGCTGACGCAAGTGGTTTTTGGCGGGGCGACCGGTATCGGGAGGGCGATTGTCCAGCGGCTCGCGAAACGCGGTGGCCGTCTCATCGTCGTCGACCGGAACGAAGCCGAGCTCGGCAATCTCGCCAGGATCGTGAATGGTGATGCAGCACTCGAATGCTGTACCGCCGACATCCTCGATCTCGAGCATGTGGCAGCGCTTGCCCCGGGCTTCGCCAAGGACGGGGCGATCGACGTGCTTGCTTACAATGCCGGCATCTATCCGACCGTCACCGTGGCCGAATCCTCGCCCGACGACTGGGACCTGGTCCACGGCCTCAATGCCCGCTCCTGCTATTTCGCCATTCGCGCTCTGCTGCCCGGCCTGCGCAAGTCGAAACGCGCGGCGATCGTGCTCACTTCCTCCATCACCGGCAACAAGACCGGCGCCTCGGGGCTCGCGATCTATGGTGCCTCCAAGGCGGCGATGAACGGCATGATGCGCTCCATGGCGCTCGAATTCGCCAAGGAAGGCATCACCATCAACGCCGTGGAACCGGGCGTGGTCGGTACAGAACCGGTGCTCAAGGGCCTCGGAGCCAAGAACGAGGCCAAGATGAAGGCGCTCATCCCGCTGGGCCGGCTCGCGGCACCCGATGACGTCGCCGCCGCGGTCGAGTTTCTTTCTGGCGAGAATGCCCGCTACATCACCGGCCAGTCCATCGTCGTCGATGGCGGCATGACGCTGCCGGAATGGCCGGAGAATGTGGAGTTCAACGTCTAACCACCGAAACAAGAAACCTGAGGGAGGGACTACAATGGACAAGGAAAAGACACTGTTGAGAATGGCGGCCCGCAATCCGGTCCGCTTTGCCGGGCAGAAGGGATTCGAGCTCACGCGCCGGAGGCTTCTCGCCTATCTGGGCGGCGCCGGCGCGTTGCTGGCGAGCGGCGCAAGCCATGAGCTTAGGGCCCAGGAGCGCACCCTCAATCTCCTATGCTGGGACGCCTATGCCGATCCCAGGCTCGCCGAATTGTGGACCAAGGACACGGGCAGCAAGCTCAAGACCGAGATCCATATTTCCGACCCGCAATCGCTTAACCGCCTGCGGGCGGGCGAGACCAAGAACTGGGACTTCATCAATGTGAACAATCCCTGGGCCCAGAACTATATGTGGCCCGAGAAGCTGATCCGCGATCTGCCGCGCGATCGCTTCGAGCCGCTCTACAACAAGATGATCCCGAAGTTCAAACCGCCCTATAAGTGGGCGATGAGCCGGGAGGGGGATGCGCTCTTGGGCGTCATCCAACGCCTGGAGACCTTCGATTTCGTCGTCAATACCGACAAGGTCTCGGTCGAGACGGCTAAGAACGAAGGCTGGGATCTCTATAACAATGCCGACTTCAAATTCGGCATACTCGCCTATGAGGACTGGAACGTCATGGATCTGTGCATGATCGCCGGCATCCATCCCTATAAGGACAAGGGCGATGCCGAGGTCGCCAAATTCACCGAAACCGCCAACCGCATCCTGAAGCAGGCCAAGACGGTCACCACCGATTTCGTGCAGCTCAATCTGGCGATGCTGAACGGCGAGATCGACTCCTATTTCTGCGGCGGCACCTATTCGATCGCTTCCGCCCGCGCCGAGGGCAACAATAATCTCTATGCCATCTCGCCGCCCAAGGGACCGGCCGACGGCAAGGGCGGCATCAACTGGATCGAGCTCAATTCGGCCATCAACAATCCCGATCTCCATCCTAAAGCGCTGGACTTCCTCGAATGGATGGTCGGACCCGATGAAAGCTACATCGTCGCCTCCGGCAACGGCAACCTTCAGCCGGTGGCGCAGATGGCGCAGCCCGAGGTGCTGGCCAAGTTCAGCAAGGAACAGCTCAGCGCCATGCAGTTCGACACGCTGGACGAGCGGCTTGCGGCCGCGGTCGAGTTCGATATCGTGCCGCAATATGACAAGCTGTACGACATCTATACCGCGGCCGTCAGGGCCCGCGGTTGAGAAGAACGACCAGCCAAGGCTGAAAGTGAGAGACCGTCTCCAATTTTCCCCCTCTCCCGTTGCGGAGCAATGGGAGAGGGTGCCCGAAGGGCGGGTGAGGGCTCTTTGTCTGCAAAGCAAATGTATTTGAAATCCTTCTTCGTTGCGCGAAAGAGCCCTCATCCGGCCTTCGGCCACCTTGTATGGGGCTTTTTGTCAAGGTCACTTTTTCCCACATTTTACTCCTTCTGTTTGGTGGAGGTGCACAGAG
>QORU01000014.1 GCA_003574785.1 Taklimakanibacter deserti
CGCAACCCGCTACGAAAAGACCGATGCTTGCTTTGCCGGGTTCATCAGCCTCGTCGCCGCTTTCTTCGCTATCCGCTGATTGTAAACAGGCCCTAGTTGAGGGTCAACGCACCATGCATGGCCTTTCCCGTCAGCAGGCTCTGATGAACTTGCTGGCGTAGTTATGGTTCATCGTGATCATTGTACTGGACAGGCCGCCGCGCGAGGCGATCCAGGAGCGCACCCAGCCAGGATAATTGCGGTAGAGAAAGCGTTTTGCCTGACGTGTCGCGCCGACCGAGCCTGCCCGCGGCATGTGGAACTGGAAGGAGGCGCCGGGCGCGATACACATCTTATGGTGAGGCAGGCCCAGAAACATGGTGCAGGCCGAAGCGCAACGGCCGCTGAATCTTACTTTCGAACTGGATCTATTGATTGACGCCTTGCGCAACGCATACTCAACAATGTAGCCGCCGTTGTCGTTGGAAATCGATATCTGATTCTTTTGCCATTTCGTGAACAGGCGGCTGCCGGAAGATTCGCCGTCGCCGGCGAAGGAACTGTTCGCTGCAAACAGGCATAATAAAGAGAGAATCAGTGTCTTTTTCAGCCTGCCGACCCCGTTTAGTGGCGAGTTCGGCGGTTTCACGTGAACGTTCATGGGTGGTCTCCAGATTGATTCGGTGCGCAGGGTTTGTCCTGCCGTTGACGCGCAGCCGTTTCTCACCACGCCGTTTGAACAACAGTGGAAATCAGAGTTGAATCTGGACCGAGTTGTGAACTCACCCGCACTGGGGCACTCATTTTCCGGCGGGGCCCTGTGCGTCTCTTGGCGCCTTTTTCCATTGTGACGGAAGGAAAAGGCGGGCCAAATACTCTGGATGCGAAGAAGAAATGAGATTGAGGTGAAGACGCTGTTTCCGGGGCACAGCTTCTCGGTTTGCCCGATGAGGGATCGGAGTAATAATCCAAGTAATTCAATATGTTAGATGGATTCGTGTGCGCTGCGTGTGCAGTAAGAGACAGCGCTTTGCCTGAAGAGGAGTGAACGCCTTTTTGTCCGCGCAAGACCCCTGCTGTTCATCGAGCTATGATAAGTCGATGCGCGGCTGACATCTGCGCGGCGCTGGCGGCGTCCAAGAACCAGCACTGAAGCTCGGCCAGGCGCTCCTTATGCCTAGCAGATTCGATCTTGCATTCTGTGCACGACATGGATTCGACGGGCGACCTGAACGGCGAGTGGATGACAGGGCACCAAGCGAAGATTTGTAACAGGCATTGGCATTGCGGCATCGTCAAGTTTCCCGGCGGCCCACAGTCCCATTTTCTCGCCAAGGGAGATTGAAAGCGCAACGCCGCGCCCCGAATAGATGCCTCCGAACAGTATGCCGGGCGCGAGCCGCATCAGGCGCGGCTTGCGGTCGGGAACAACGGCGAGCACACCTTCCCAATATTCCTCGACCTGCGGATTCCGTCCGAGCTCAGGGAAGGCGTCGGCAAGGCGACGGCGCAAGCTCGCGAGCCCGCGCTCATGGGCATCAAGCCACACCATGTGCGTGCCGCCCGTCGCGATGCGAAAATTGCGGTCGTAGTGGAAGGCGCGAATGTCGCGGCGCGTGTCGGAGACGGCCGGATTGTTCCTCAGGATCTTGCTGCGCAGCTCCGGCGGGATGGGCGCAGTGGCGCCCTGGAAGACCTGGATCGGGACCATGGCCCGGTTGAGCTGCGGCCAGAACTTCCCGGTGAGCGCATTGGTGGCCACGACGACCTGATCGGCGGTCACGCTGCCTTGCGCGGTCGCAAGGCGCCAGCGCCCTCCGTCGCGCGTAATCGCTGTGACGCGAGATGTCTCACGGACATTTACGCCCAGTCTTGCCGCGGCCGATGCGAAGCCACAAACCGCGGCGTAAGGATTGACATGCCCGCTGTTATAGAGAATCCAGCCGCCCGGATAGCGGCTGCCGACCTGATCCAGGATGTCCGCCGCCTCGAGCCACGTCGCCTTCTGGCCGAAGGCCATCCATTCCTCATAGAACTTGCGCACCCGCAGAAGCGCCTGCTTGGAATGGGCGGGCTGGATCCAGCCATTCTGCACCTGGTCGCAATCGATGCCGTATTGGCGCATGCGTGCGAAAGCGGCCGGTGCGGCCTCGGCAACGAGAGAATTGAATCTCGAGCCATAAATCGGCCCGAAGGCGGCCTCGATTTCGGAAGGAGACGCCTTCGAATGATGCGAGATCACGAGACCGTTGTTGCGCCCGGAAGCAGCGCTTCCGATCTCGTTGCCTTCGAGCAGCATCACCTTGAGCCCGGTGCCCGCTGCGGCGATGGCGGCGGAAAGACCGGTGAAACCACCACCCACAACGACCACATCGACGCTCGCTTCGCCGGTCAATGCGGGATAGCGCGTCTCAGGCTGTCCGGCATTCTTGCGCCACAGATGCGGTGTCTTCCAGTCGATCTCAAACATGCAAATGGTCTTCTGTAGCCGATCCGAGATAGAGCTCGCCCATGGCGCTGTGGGAGGCGATCTCGCGCGCATCGCCATCGAGCTTGCAGCGGCCGGTCGAGAGCAGATAGGCATAGTCGCCGCATTCGAGCGCCAGTTGCACATTCTGCTCGACGAGAAGGATCGAGATGCCGGTCTGCGACAGATCAAGGATGATACGGAAGATCTGGTGCACGAGCTTGGGGGCGAGGCCAAGAGAGGGCTCATCGAGCATCAGGAGACTAGGCTCCGCCATCAAGGCGCGGGCGATCGCCAGCATCTGCTGCTGGCCACCCGACATGCGGCTCGCCATGCTGTTGCGGCGTTCCTTCAGGATCGGAAAGAGGGCGAAGACCTCTTCACGCAAGGCTTCGAAGCTCTTCGGCCCGCGCCCGATATGGGCGGCGATGAGGTTTTCTTCGACAGTGAGGCGCTGGAAGATCTGGCGCCCTTCCGGACAATGGGTCAGGCCCGAGCGCACCACGGTCTCGGGGCGGGCGCCGGTGATGTCTCGGCCGTCGAAGCTGATCCGGCCCTTGGTGATGTTGGCGACGCCCGAGATGGAATTGAGCAGAGTCGTCTTGCCGGCGCCATTGGGGCCCAGAATGACGACGATCTCTTGGCTGTGGACCGTGAGATCGATGTCAGCCAGAACGTTGGCGTGGCCGTAGCCCGAGCTTAGTCCTTCGATCCTGAGCAGCGGATTTGATCTCGTCGATGTCATTGGACGTACCCAGATAGGCTTGTTGTACCTCGGTGTTGCTTTGCACTTCGGCCGGCGTTCCCTGGAACAGGAGCTTGCCGTGATGCATGACTAGGATCCGGTCGCAGAGCGCCATGACCAGATCCATGTCATGCTCCACGATGACCATGATGCGGTCGGGCGCGCGCAGCGCCGAGAGTCTCGCGGTGAGCTCGGCGGTCTCGGCGTGGTTGAGGCCGGCAGCCGGCTCATCGAGCAGCAGGACTTTCGGATCGCGCACCAGAGCGCGCGCAATCTCCAGCATGCGCTGGCGGCCATAGGGAAGGCTGCCGGCATGCTCATCGGTCCAGGGCAGAAGGTCGAATTTCATCAGCGCTCTGCGGCAGTGCTCGCGGCGCTCGGCGCCGCGGGCTTGCGCATAAGGCGGCCACAGGACCTCCTTCCAGGCCAGCGCCGCGTCATCGGCGTAATAGCAGACTTCGAGATTTTCGAGCGCCGTCATCTGGTCGAAGAGCCGGATATTCTGATAGGTGCGGGCGATGCCGCTCTTGGCGATCTGGTATTTCTTGAGGCCGCTGATTTGCATGTCGCCTAACCGGATGCGCCCCGATGTCAGCGTATAGGAGCCGGCCGTCATGTTGATGAGCGTGGATTTGCCCGCGCCATTGGGGCCAATGATGCCGTGAATCAGCCCCGGCTCGAACACCGCCGACACGTCATCGATGGCGACGTTGTTGCCATATTGCTTGCGCAGATTCTCGAATACCAGGTTCATCGGCGAAACAGCGATCTGAACAGGACATCCGGTCCCAGGCTGCGCGGCACGATGCCACCCGGACGGATGATGATGAGGACGACCATCAGAAGGCCGAGAAACAGAATGCGCCATTCGGCGAATTCACGCAGGATCTCGGGCAGGAGAATGAGAATGGCGGCGCCGGCGATGATGCCGAGAATATTGCCGATGCCGCCAATGACGATGAGAAGCACGATCAGGATCGATTCCTGAAGGGTGAAGCTTTCCGGGCTCACGAAGCGCTGCGAGGCGGCGAAGATGACGCCGGCGATCGAGCCGATGGTGGCGCTGATGGCGAAGGCCGCGAGCTTGGCATTGGTGGTGTTGACGCCGACACCCGCCGCTGCATCCTGATCCTCGCGAATGGCCGCCCAGGCCTTGCCGAGGATCGATGTCTGAAGGCGCCAGGCGGCGAGGCCCGCAAGGATGCAGGTGACGACGAGGAGCCAGAAGATCCCGGCCGGCCGCGCCACGGATATGCCGAGCACATCGACGCGGTCGAGGGCCGGAATGCCCTTGGGGCCGTTGGTCAGCCGGTCCATGTTGTTGATGACGATGCGAATGATCTCGCCGAAGCCCAGCGTCACGATGGCGAGATAGTCGCCGCGCAACCGCAAGACCGGGAGCCCCAGCAATATGCCGGTCGTGGCGCCGATCAGAGCGGCGATGGGCAGGATGGCGAGGAGCGGCAGATGAACGCCGATCTGATTGCTGGCGAGCAGCGCATAAGTATAGGCGCCGACCGCATAGAAGGCGACGAAGCCCAGATCGAGGAGCCCGGCATAGCCGACGACGATATTGAGGCCGATGCCGAGCAGGATATAGATCAGAAGGCTGTTGACGACGCGGATATAGTAATTGGGCAGGAAAGGCGTCGCCACGATCAGCGCCACCGCAACCGCGATCAGGAGGAAGGCGAGCCAGCGCGGCGCGCGCGCGGTCGTCGCGGTTAAGGCGGTCGAGGTCATCAGAACTCCCTCTTATAGACCATGCTCTCTTCCGAGACGGCCTCGCCCAAAAGGCCGGCCGGGCGGAAGAGAAGGACGAGGATGAGGATGACGAAAGCGAAGACGTCGCGATATTCGGTGCCGAGCGCGCCGTGGCTCACGATCGGCAAGAGGGCGGTGCCGATGACTTCGACGAAAGCCAGGATGAAGGCGCCGAGCACGGCGCCGGGGATCGAGCCGATGCCGCCGAGGATGGCCGCGGTGAAGGCCTTCATCCCGACGACCGCACCCATGGTCGGCGTCATGATGCCATAATAGCTCGCATAGAGGATGCCGCCCGCGGCCCCGAGCAGGGGGCCTAAGAAGAAGATCAGGCTGATGGCGCCGTTCACGCTGATGCCGAGCAATTGCGCGGTGGGACGGCTTTCGGAAACGGCGCGCACAATGATGCCGAGACGGCTGCGGTTGACGAAGAAATGGAGGCCCAGCATCAAGATGACGGCCGCGACCAGGATGCCGATCTGCGTGCTGGTGATCGTTCCGCCGAAAATCTCATAGCGCTGGTGCGGGAAGATGCCGGGAAACATCCGCGGCTGCGGGCCTGCGGCGATCTGGACGCCGGTCACCAGGAAGAGCGAGACGCCAAGCGAGCTCAGCATCGGCGCAAGCCTGGTCGAATGACGCAAAGGCTTGTAGGCCAACCGCTCGATGCCGACGCCGATGAAGCCGACCGCGAGCACCGCACCGAAGAAGGCAGCCGTCAAAGCAAGTGCACCCGCCGCCCCGATGTCGGGTACCATGAGCGCCAGCAGGACGAAGGCGGCGTAGGCGCCGAGCATGAACATCTCGCCATGGGCGAAATTGATCATGCGCAGCACGCCATAGACCATCGTATAGCCGAGCGCGATCAGCGCGTAGATTGCCCCGATCGTCAGGGCATTGAAGGTTTGCTGTACGATCGTACCCCACATGACCTATGACCTGCGTGACTGAATGTTCCATTGCGGTCCCGCCAGTCCGGTACCTCGCCGGACTGGCGTACACGCTGGCCGGAACGCATGCAAATGCGGTCCGGGTTCCTCAATACGAGCCGATCAGCTTGAAGGTCTTGCCGTCGACCTCATAGAGATAGGACGGCGCTTTCTTGAGCTCGCCCGTCTCGTCGAATTCGAGATCGCCGACCGCAGTCGAGACCTTGACGCCATGCAGCGCGGTATTGAGGTCCTCGCGCGTCAGGCCCTTGGTCGTCTTCAGCACCTGTTCGAGGATCTGGCCCTGGACAAAGCCATAGATCGAGTAGGCGCCGGGCTCTTCGCCATATTTCTCCTTGTATTGCTTGGCGAAGTCCTCGATGGCGGGGCTTGCATCCATGGGTGGCACCTGGATCGCGACGACGACCTTCTGGGCATTCGCTTCGCCTGCCTGGCTGATGAGGTCGGGCGTGTAGCCGCCGTCCGGAACGAAAAGCCTGGCGCCGACACCTTGCTCCTTCATCTGGCGAGCGAACAGGGCGAGCTGCGGCATGACGGCGCCCAGATAGATGGCATCGGGATTCTGTGTCTTGACCTGGGCCAGAACCGCGGTGAAGTCGACATCGGTCGGCGTCACCGAAACGGTCGAGAGCACCTTGCCGCCGGCGGCTTCGAAATTCTTGGTAAAGATCTCGGAAATGCCCTGGCCGAAGACCTGCTTGTCATTGATGACCACGGCGGTCTTGAGGCCGAGTTTCTTCACGGCATATTCGGCCGGGAGCAGGGCGCCGGCCAGATCATTGGCAACCGGGCGCACCATGTATTTATAGCCCTGCTGGGTCAGCGAGGGGTTGGAGCCGAAGGTCATGTTGGGCAGCGTGCATTCGTCATAGATCGGCAAGGTCGACTGGGCGACGCCGCTGTTGAAGTTGACGAGCGCAATGACGACCGTGTCGTCGTCGCAGAATTTCTGCGCGACGAGCGTGCCTTCGCGGGGGTCCGCCTTGTCGTCCTGCTGGTTGTAGTTGACGGTCACGCCATTGACGCCGCCCGCCGCATTGAGCTTGTCGACATAGAGCTTGAAGCCGTTGTGCCAGGTCGAGCCGAAATAGGCTTGCGGTCCCGAGAGCGGACCGGACAGGCCGATAGTGATCTCCTCCGACCAGGCGGAGCCCGCCATGAAGACCGTGGCGAGAAGGGTTGCGGCGAATTTCCTCATCGTGTTCCTCCAGTTGTCCTTTGTTCCGGGCGCGCGGTTTCGCGATTTCCAAGGATTGCGAAAAAAACCTTGTCCGGCCGACGTCGGCTTGCCGTCTGCGAGCCTTGAATCCATCACAACAGACAACGGAGGAGACGTCAAGAAAAGTGTAGACAGCACTGAAGACAAAAATGTAGAAAGATGAGATCAGCGGGACCGGATAGCTCCCCGGCGGCGGGGGGAGGCGTCTGTCTTCTCCATATAGACGTTGAGCAGGGCGTCTTTCAGGGCCCGCTGAGCGGCCGAAACCGTCATCTCGAGATGGGCCCTGAGCACCGCGGTACCGGCGGCGGCGTCGCGGTTCATCGCGGCCGCGACGATCTGCGTATGGGCGTTCACCATGTCGAAATCATGCGAAACATGCTGGATCTGGATGCGCCTGATGAAACGGATGCGGGCATTGATGGCCTCGAGCTGGTTGACGATCTCCGGATTGCCGGAGAGCTCGGCGATCAGCAGGTGAAAGGCTTCATCGAGCACCAGGATGTCATCGGGATCGCGTTCCCGGTAACCCACCTTGGCGTCGTCCCAGAAGGACTGCAATCGGTCGCGCTCGGCGTCGGAGGCCCTCTCGCACATCAACGTGAAGGCGGCGCATTCGATGATGGCGCGCAGCTCATAGAGATCGAGCAGGGCGTCGATATCGAGGGCCTTGAAAAAGAAGCCGCGATTGGGGGTCAAAGCAATGAAGCCCTCGCTCGCCAGCCGGTTCAGCGCTTCGCGGATCGGTGTGCGCGAGACGCCGAGCGATTTGGCCAGCGCCATCTCGTTGATGCGCTGGTCGGGCTTCAGCTTGAACTCGACCAGCTGCTTGCGGATCGCCTTATAGGCGCGCTCGCCGCTATCGGCGGATCGGCGGGCCGTCGGCGTCCGTTTGGGCTTCTGCATCTCCTCGAACCTCTCAAATTCTGCTTGTCAACCGGGCGAGCGCAAGGACCCAGGCGATGACTGTCGGCATTCTCGGCGTAGGCCATCTGGCACGCTCCATCATTGTTCGTCTACTCGATAGTGGCATGAAGCCTACAGACCTCCTGCTTTCGCCCCGCGGGCAGGCACCGCAACTCGCTGCTCGGCATGGCATTCCGGTCGCGGCCGGCAATCGGGAGCTGGTGGAAGGCTGCCCGTTGGTGCTCCTGGCGGTCCGGCCCAAGGACGCAGTTTCAGCCCTGGCCGGCCTGCCCTGGACCCAGCGCCATACAATCGTCTCCGCCTGCGCCGGCGTCACGATCGGGAAATTGCGGGAGGCGGCGCCACCAGCGCGGATCGTGCGGGCCATGCCCATCACGGCTTGCGAATTGGGGGCGAGTCCGACGACGATCTTCCCGGACATCGCCGCGGCACGGCCGCTGATCGATCCATTGGGTCCCGTCATCGTGTTGCGCAGCGAGGAAGAATTCGAGACGGCGACGGTGAGTGCGGCAATATATGGCTGGGTGCAGGATCTGATCCGGCAAAGTGCGGCATGGATCGAGTGCCATGGCGTGGAGGCCGAAACCGCGCGGCAGTTGATGGCGCGGACCTTCGTGGCCGCAGGACGCATGGCCGATGAGGCGGAAGGCGACATGGAGACGATCCTCCGCCAGCTCGCCACGCCGGGCGGCATCACCGAGCTCGGCCTCAAGACACTGGAGCGCCGCAATGTGTCGGCGGCATGGTCGGAAGCCTCGGACGCCGTGCTGGCGCGCTTGCGCCAAAGCTGAGACCTGAATCCGCGGTCACTCGGGATGGAAAGTGCCATAGATGTGTCCGCCGGTCGCCTGGTCGGTGGGCTCGACACTGATGCGCGCGAGGTCGGCATGTTGGGGCATGGCGAGTGCCGCAGCGATAACGGCTGCGACGTCATCGGGCGTCAGGGCGCGCTGCTCGGTGTACATCTTCTGCTTCAGGCCCTGCCGGTCGCCGCCAAAGGCCTGCAAATAGAATTCGGTCTCGACCCGGCCAGGGCTTACCTCGGTGATCCGCACATTCGAGCCGGCGAGATCGTAGCGCAGAATGCTGCCGGCGTGGGCAAGGCCCGCTTTGGCGGCGCCATAGGTGACGGTGCCCGGAAAGACGGCATGGCCCGCCGTGCTGGTGATATTGAAGACATGCCCGCGCTTGCGCCCGATCATGCCGGGCAGCAGCGCCTGGACGAGCTGCAAGGGCGCGGTGAGGTTGAGATCGATCGTGTCGCGGATCTCAGCCGCCGTCTGCAGATGCAATGGGCGCACGGTGGCGAGACCACCGGCATTGTTGACCAGTATGTCGATCTCGGCGCCCTTGAGACTCGCAACGAGGGCAGCCGTGTCGCGCACATCGGCGACGACAGGGATGATGCCGATCGAGCGCGCGAGATCTTGGAGCGCTTCGCGATTGCGGGCTACGGCATAGACCGTCAGATCGCGCTCTCTTAGCTTGCGGCAGATGGCTGCGCCAATGCCTTTCGATCCACCCGTGACCAATGCCGAACGATAGGGTTGCAATGCCATGGGGCCAACTCCGTTCTCTTAAAGAGCACCGTGACGGTTCAGTGCTTTGAGGATGTCGATGAGGCCCTCGTCACGCTCGGCGCGCAATTGCGCATGGCTGCGCCCCTTGACGGCGCTCTGCATCGATGCCGCGACAGCCGCAGCGGTCTCATCGTTCAAGTTCGCGACGCCAAGGTCGTCCCAGATGTCCTGATAGGTCCCGCCATACTTCCGGAAGAACGCTTCGATGCCTTCGGCATTGAGATGATTGGAAATGAAGGAGCCCTGCAAGGTCCATTTCGGTCCCGGCCCATACATGAAGGCGCGGTCGATATCGGCGATGCTGGCGACGCCGTCACGGGCGAGGGCAATAGCCTCGCGCCACATCGCTCCCATCAGCCGCAAAGCCAGGTGTCCCGTGATCTCGCGATTGAGGACGACCGGCTTCTTGCCTATGGAGTCATAGAAAGCGCGCGCAACCGCAACGGTTTGGGCCTGTGTTTTCGCGCCTCCGACGATCTCGACCAGTGGCATCAGATGCGCGGGGTTGAAGGGATGGCCGAGAACGACGCGCTCGGGCCTGACGCAACGGCTCTGCATCTCCGAGACCGAGAGCGCCGAAGACGACGAGGCAATGATACAATCATCCGCGACATGGCGCTCGATCTCGCGCAGCAGCTCCTGCTTGAGCTCGAGCCGTTCGGGGCCGTTCTCTTGAATGAAACCCGTTCCGGCCAGGGCTTCGGCCATATTGGTCGAGAAGATCATGGTGCCGTTGCGCGAAGCGGGGCCGTGCAGAGCGTCGAGATCGGCAAGAAGGGCCGGCTGCACCTCCGCGAAGCGCTGCCACTGTCCCTCATCCGGATCATAGGCCCTGACGGTGAGCCCGGCATGGATGAAAGCCGCCGCCCAACGCTGGCCGATGATGCCGAAGCCCACGACGCCGACCGGGCGGCGGGTGATATCAGTTGCGGCCGTCATGTTGCCACAGCCGCCATGGCGGGTGCTGGATGTGCTGCCAGGACCGCGCGGAACTTCTCATTGATTGCGTTCCACGGAATCTGCAGGTCGATCCAGGCGGCAAGACGTCCGCTGCACAGAATGGCTTCGTCGAGCAGAGGCTCGAACAGAGCGGGATCAGAGTCGATCGCCGTCTCCAGATCGAACAGGATTTTCGACGATGAGGTCAGATGGCAGAAATCGCGCAAGCGGGTCGCCGCGCGGTTCAAGGCGAGAGCCGCCGCATAGCGAAGTGCTATGACTTCGCCACCGGCGCGGCGTTCGCGGATCCACCACAGATTCTCATGCAGGATGCGGGCTTCCGATTCGGCCATCAGCACCGGCCCCGCCGGATGCATGATCCCGCGCGACTGGGTCAGCTTCTTCACATCCTCCGGACAGGCCGCCCAAAGCTTGAGCCGCGCCGCGTGAAGGTCGTTGGGAATGAGCAAGGTCTTCGGCGATGGAGCGGGCGAAGAAGCAGCGCCGGCGAACGAGAGCTTACCCGTAAAGATTTGCCGTCCCTGATCCTCGCGCAATCTGGCCGCCAGCCGGGCGATGCCGTCGACGGGTCCGTCGAGCTGGCCCAGCACCGTCACGGTCGCGGTCTCGGCCTGCAGCGGGGCGAAGGTGATTTCGAGAAACTGGCGGACCGGCCAATAGATGAAGGCGCCCGGCGGGGTACGCACGACATCCATGCCGCTCTCCACTTCGGTGACGAAGGGTGCATGCCAGTAGATGTGATTGCCGGCGATCTTCGGCGTGTGGAGCTGCAGCGGTAAGGGCAGACAAGAGGCGAGACAGGCCAGCGTCCGCGGCGCTTTCGCCTCCTCGCAGCTGATGCTCCAGCGCTCGCCGCCCGATTCGAAGTCGAGTTTCATGCCGCCTGCTTCACTTGTTCGGATTGAAGAAAGTGACGGGCTTCAGGATCTGGTTGCGCATGTCGAGGAGATGATCCGTCTCGATGACCTTGCGCCTGTAAGCCTGCCATTCGGGATCGGCCTCCATCGTGTCGCGGCGCGCCTCGCGGTCGGCGAGGCTGTCATATTTCCACAGATGCACGATACGCGACTGCTCGCCAATGTGGGTCTGAAAGAAGCCGAAGGGCTCGCCCAGATAGTGGCGCTGCATGGGCAAGCCCATTTCCTCATAGAGCTTGAGGAAATGCCCCATACGATTGGGGCGGGCGGTGTAGATGCGGTGATCGAAGATCATTTCGTGCTCCTGAATTTGTGGCTATCGGCCGGTGGCGAGAATGAGCTCGTCGATGAGACGCGCGACGATGTCGGGACATTCGAGATGGGGCACGTGGCCCGTCTCGTCGAGAAGATGAAGGGCAGTCGTACCCGGCGCCTTGAACGCATGCGCCATGGGGATGATCCGGTCCTTCTTGCCCCAGATGATCTTGGCGGGGATGCGTAGAGCCTTCAGATTGGCGGCGAGGTCCTGCTGCTGCGTGCCATTCGGAAAAATATCGGCGGAAAGCCGCAACTGCGCTTCAGCCGAATTATCCTGGCGCCTCTGCCGGAGAACGGCTTGCGCGAAATTGGCAGGCAGGACCTTGGGATCGCCAACCATCGCCTCGAGCCAGGGGGCGAGGCTCTCCGGCGTTTGCGCCCCGGCAATGCCGCCGAGGAATCCACCATTGATCTCGGGGCCAAGGCCCGCTGGCGCGAGCAGACATAAAGAGTGGATCCGCAAGGCGCCAAAGCCCGTCAGAGCGAGTGCCGCCGCACCGCCCAGCGAATGGCCGACGACATGTGCATCGCTGATCCCCTGGCCTTCGAGGGAAGTGGCGACGGCGGCGGCGAGATCGCTGATGCTTCTCGCCGGAGTCTCGAGCGCGCCGCCATGGCGCGGCAGATCCGGCGTGATCACGCGGTTGCGCAGGCGCAAAAGCGGTATCACCCAGCGCCAGATATTGCGGTCGGCGGCGAAGCCATGCAGGAAGACGATGGGAAGCGCACTATCGCTGGCCGGCAAGATGGCGGGTCTCGCAAGCTTCTCGATATCGCGCTTCTTGATTCGGCCATTCGGGCCGCTGCCTTTCAGTTGCGACAGATCGAGGCCGGCTTCGGCCGCGAGGCGGCGGGCGAGCGGGCTGACGATCGGTCGCGCGGCCCGCGGTGAAGAAGCAACGACATGCTCGATGGGAGCAGGGGCCGGCTCGTCCGCTGTGGCTCTCGACGGTGCGGCTGCCTCGGGCCGGTCGCTCACATAGCCCAGCACCGATCCGACCGGCACTTCGCTTCCGGCGGCATGGAGGATCTCGGCCAGGAAGCCATCCTGCGTGGCGGCGATCTCGGTCGCGGCCTTGGCGGTTTCGACGGTAACGATGGTCTGGCCGGTCTTGACCGGGTCGCCGGGCTCTATCGCCCAGTCCACCACTACGACGGATTCCATATATTCGCCGCCGGCGCTGCCGATGACGATCGGATGGCGTAGCGCTTGCGTCATCACTTCACCGTCCGCAGCACGGCTTCGCGGATTTTGCCGGCATCGGGCAGCACCGCCATTTCCAGAGGCTCGCTATAGGGAACCGGCATGTCGGGCAAGGTCACGCGCGCCACCGGGGCATCGAGATCATCGAAGCAACGGTCCATGATGGTAGCCGACAGTTCCGCCGCATAGCCGCAGAAGTTCCAGCCCTCATTGACGACCACGGCATGGTTGGTTTTGGCGATCGATGAAGCGATGGCATCGACATCGAGCGGGCGGAGGGAGCGCAGATCGATGACCTCGGCCGAGATGCCGTCCTTCTCCAAGGCTTCCGCCGCCTTCAGGCTTTCGAGCACCATGCGCGACGTGGCGAAGATCGAGACATCGCGGCCCTGGCGGCGGGTCACCGCCTTGCCGAGCGGCACGGTGACATCAGGATCATCCGGCACATCGCCACGCGTGTTGTAGAGGAGTTTGTGCTCAAGGAAGACCACCGGCTGGCTGTCGCGGATGGCGGATTTGAGCATGCCCTTCGCATCGGCCGGCGTCACTGGCGCCACCACCTTGATGCCCGGCACATGGGCCAGCATGGAATCGAGCGATTTCGAATGCTGCGCGCCGGCGCCGGCGCCGCCGCCGCCCTGGGTGCGCAGCACGAAGGGCATGCGCACCTGGCCGTTCCAGATATATTCATAGATCGAGGCCTGGTTGATCAGCGCGTCAAGCGACAGGGGCACGAAATCGGCATACATGATCTCGAGCACCGGCCGCGTGCCGGTCATCGCCGCCGTCACCGCCATCGCCGTCATCGCCTGCTCGGAAATCGGTGTGTCGCGCACGCGCGTTTCGCCGAACTCCTCCATCAGGCCCTTCGTCACCTTGAACACGCCGCCATAGCGGCCGATATCCTCGCCGAAGAGAAAGACGCTCGGATCCGCCTGCATCTCCTCGCGCAAGGCGGCATTCAGGGCTTCGGCATAACGCATCATCGCCATGTCACTGCGCTCCCGCATAGGCGGCATAGGGGGCAGGCACGGTGAAGGCCGGGAAGGGATCCGCCAGCGCCCTGGTGAAGGCTTCCTCCACTTCCGAGGTGGCGCGGCGCTCGATCTCATCGAGAGCGGCCGCGCCTACTTCATTCTTCAATGCTTCATAGGCGATACGAATGGGATCGCGCGCTTTCCAGGCGGCGATTTCTTCGGGCGTCTGGTAACCACCCATGTCGGAAGTCGAGAAGCCTTCCCAGCGATAGGTCTTGGCCTCGATCAGGCCCGGGCCCCGACCTTGCCGCGCCCGATCCACCATGGAAGCGACAGCGCGATAGACGGCAACGGCATCATTCCCGTCCACGATCTCGGCCGGCATGTCGTAGCCCTGAGCGCGCAGCGAGAGATCGGCGACCGAAGACTGGACGGATGAGGGCACCGTCAGGCCGAACTGATTGTGCTCGAGCACGAAGACGACGGGGAGCTTCCAGAGGGCGGCCATGTTCATCGCCTCATGGCAGATGCCGGTCTGGGCGGCGCCATCGCCGAAGATGCACATGGCGACATCCTTCTTGCCCAGAACCTGCATCGAGAGCGCCATGCCGGTGGCCGCCGGGATGCCGGCGCCGACAATGGCATTGCCGCCGATGAGGCCTTTCGCGGCATCGGCGATCAGCATGTGGCCGGCACGGCCGCCGCAGGAACCCGTGGCGCGGCCGAAGATCTCGGCGATCACCGGATAGACGTCGAGGCCCTTGCCGATGTAGTGCGCGTGGCCGCGATGGGTGCTGGTGAGCTTGTCGCCCTCGCGCAGCACCGCGGCGGCCGCCACCCCGACCGCCTCCTGGCCGTCGCAGCGGTGAATGGGGCCGCGCGTCTTGCCTTCCTTGTGCAGGCGGCCAAGACCTTCTTCGAGCCGGCGCACGACGATCATCTTGCGGTACATCTCGACATGCTCTTCGATCGAGGGGGCATTCTTCATTCGGGCAAGTCCTTCGTCAGCCGGCATTCTGCTTCATGATTGTCTCGGCGCAGATGAAGCCCCAGGTGAGATTGGGACCGAGTGTCGTCCCGGCGCCGAGAGCGCGGGTGCCGATCGGATTGGCCATGGCGAGGCCCGCCGCATAAAGCCCGCCAATGATGCTGCCGTCTTCCCTGAGCACCTGGCCCTTGGCATTGGTGCGCGCACCACCCTTGGTGCCGAGGATCGAGCGGTTGAGCGACATGGCGATGAAAGGGCCGGTGTCGATGCGGCCCAGCCGATTGGCCGGGCCATGAGTCTTGTAGTCTTCCCAGCCCGACTCGCCGCGATGGAAATCCGTGTCGCGGCCCTTGTCGCAGTGGTCGTTGTAGCGCGCGACCGTGTCGGCGATGGCCTCTGCCGGAAGGCCGATCTTTGCGGCGAGGTCTGCCAGTGTGTCGGCCTTCACGATCCAGGACTTGTCGTAAGCGGCATACCAGCGGAAAGGCAGAGAACGCGACAGGAAGCGCTTGTCGGCGACGATCCAGGCCGGAAGATGGATGGGCTCGCCGGTCGTGGGATCACGACGGTCGAGCGCTTCGCCTATATTGAAATCGCTCTCGCTGACGAAGCGCCGGCCATGGCGGTTGACCACGATGGAATGCGGCTCTGCCTGGAAGGTCATCGGCAGGCCATATGGCTTGCCTTCATACCTGGTCGGCAGGCTGGGATAGACATTGGCCTGATCCATGCGATCGAGCTTCGCGCCAATGGCGGCCGCCATGCGCTGGCCATCGCCGGTATTGGTGGAAGGGCTGCCCAACCGGTCGAGCGGACCCGGAAAGTGTTTCTGGCGCAGTTCGGGATCCCATTCGAAGCCGCCCGTCGCCAGCACCACGCCGCGGTGCGCCGTGACCCGAAGCTCTTCTCCGTTGCGGGCGAAGACCGCACCACTGACATTGCCGATCTCATTCGTCGTCAGGTGCAGCGCGCGGCACTCGAGCAGGAAGCGGCAACCAGCATCCATGCAGCCGCGGATGAGGCCCGTCATCAGCGCGGTTCCCTGGCCGCCGCTATTTGTGAGCCAGCGCCAGGCAAGCTTATGAAGGACACGAAGGCCGGCTCTGATCGGATGATGATAGGGATCGAGATCGACCATCTCTTGATAGGTGAAGATATGTACCAGAGTCGAAGACCGGATCTTGCGCGTGAAGGAGCCAAGGATGCGGCGGCTCATGGGCTTCGGCGAAACCATACGGCCCCTTATCTTGCCGCCCGGCTTCTCGGCGATCGGATCAGGCTCATTGACCAGCGCGAAGGAGAGGGGGCTTTCGCGCTCGATGAATTCAAGCATGCGCGGCGCCGCCTCGACGAAAGCCTGCCACAGCGGGTCTTCGTCCTGCGCCCAGCCTTCAGGAGAGGCGGCGCGCAAATAGGTGAGCGCGTCCTCGCGGCTGTCGGCGATGCCGGCAGCCTTGGCGACATGATTGGCCGGTATCCAGACGCCCGCGCCCGACATGGCGCTGGTGCCGCCAAGCAGTCCGGTCTTTTCGGCAATGAGGACATCGAGCCCGGATCTGGCGGCCCGCAGCGCAGCCGAGAGTGCGGCAGATCCGGAGCCGATGATCAGGACATCGCAGGCCTGTTGTGAGATGTTCATTGGCCTCAACCGATCCTCACAGGCCTTTGCCTGTACGATAGCGAGTATGAAGCAAGTCGCCACAAGTGTCTACTATTGTGTATGCACTTATGAGCGTGCTAACCTGTGAGATGAAATTGACCGCAGGTCGCTGATAACAGGAGGAAATCATGTCTGTCGCGAGCAAGCCTGTCGCCAAGGGAGCGGTGCTGGTGAACGGACCGGAAAAGACGCAAAGCTACTGGCAGCCGGTTCCCGCCAATGGCCATATCGATGTGCAATTGGCGCCGCATCTGGTCAACATGGAGCATCCTTTCGCCATGGGAACCCAGACGGTGGCGCCCGGCGGCTATGTGCGCGAGCACAGCCATGACCGCAATGAAGAGGCCATCTTCGTCCTCGAGGGCAAGGGGCGGGCGGTGGTCGAGGGCGAGGAATTCCCGATGCTGCCCGGCACCGCGCTGTTCCTCGGCAAGAACAACCGGCATATGTTCATCAATGAAGGCGAGGGCAATCTCAAATGGGTGTGGCTTATCATTCCCAATGGACTTGAAGATTTCTTCCGCGAGATCGGGCGCCCGCGCCAGGCCGGCGACAAGGTGCCGGTGAATTTCCCGCGCCCCGCCGATGTGCTGGAGATCGAGCGGCGCACCGTCTTCGCCGCACAGCCGCAAGACCAGCGCCAGCCCTGATCCAGCATGCATGTCGGACTGATCGGAGCGGGCGCCATCGGCAAGCAGGTGCTGGCCCACCTCGGCCATCGGCCTGAGGATTCCGTGACATTGCTGATGCGCCGGGGCAAGCGTCTTCCGGACGGCATCAAGATTTCAGCCGTGGACGGTCTCGCAGCACTTCTGGCGCATCGGCCCGATATCGTCGTGGAGGCGGCGGGTCAGCAAGCCGTCGTGGAGTTGATGGAGCCGATCCTCAACAACGGCATTCCGGTCATCATCTGCTCGACGGGCGCCTTGGCCGATGGCGCGTTGTTTTCGAGACTCATCCACTGCGCCAAGAATGCAAGAGTGGCGCTCACAATTGCAGGCGGTGCGGTTGCCGGGCTCGATTATGTGCGCATCGCGGCGCTCATGCCCGATGCTCGAATCCGCTACTCTTCGCGCAAGCCCGTTGCCGCCTGGCGCGCCGAGCTCGCGGCGTGCGGGCACGACCCTGACAGCCTGTCGCAACCGGTGGCGTTGTTCGAGGGATCGCCGTCCGAGGGGGCGAAGCTCTATCCGCGCAATCTCAATGCCGCGCTCACCGTGGCGCTCGCGGCATCGCCTGCGCCCGTGCAAGTGCGCGTGATCGCCGACCCGGCAGTTTCCGGCAATTGCCATGAGATCGATGTCGAGAGTCGTCTCGGCAGCGCGCATATGGAATTCGACAATGCGCCCGATCCCGAAAATCCCAAGACCTCGCTGATCACGGCCTTCAGCGTCATCCGCCTGCTCGAGGATCATCGCCAGGTCATGGCGAGGGCGGCATGAGCATCCACGTGGCTAAGGACGGATGCCGCATCCATTATGAAGCCGAAGGTTCCGGGCCGCCTGTCATGCTGATGCCGGGGCTGGGTGGCGATGGACGCTTTTGGAACGGTGTCGTGGCGCTTCTGACAGACCGCTACCGCGTGATCACGCTCGATCACCGTGGCGCCGGCCGCAGCGACCGGCCGGAAGGAGAATATCGGATCAGCGTCATCTCCGAGGACATCGTCGGCATTCTCGACCAGGAAAAGATCGAGCGAGCGCATCTCGTGGGACATTCGACGGGCGGCGCCATCGTGCAGAGCCTTGCCCTCGATGCGCCGGATAGAAGCCTCTCCTGCACCATCAGTGGAAGCTGGGCCAGGCCCGATGCCCGCATGCGCATGTTGTTTGGCGTGCGCTCGAGCCTGTTGCGTGAGGGTATGGTTGCTGAATACCAGACGCTCACTCATGTGCTGGGCTATACGCCGGAATGGATCGCGGCTCACGGAGAAAGCCTCGAGGCTGCGGTGGCCTCAGCGGCCGAAAGGCTGACGCCCTTGCCGGTGATGGAAGCGCGCATCCGCATGCTGCTCGATTTCGACAGATTTGCCGAGCTTGGCAAGATCAAGGTGCCTGTACTGGTGATCGCTGCCGAAGACGATCTGATGATTCCAATGCAGCACAGTGTCGAGATTGCCGAGGCCATAGAAGGAGCACGGCTCGTGCGCGTGCAGGGTGGACATTTCTATCCTGCTACGAAGCCGGACATCTTCGCTCGCCTTCTCGACGAATTTCTGAAGAGATGACTGAAATGACGCGGATAAACCTCATCGCCCCATCGTTGCCGTCCGGCCGGGAGCTTCTCGCGGCGGGCCGCGATCTGGCCCAAAGCTGCCGTCTCGGCGCCAGCCGTTACATGCGCGAGACCGGCTATCCATCCGAAGCAGCCGGCAAGCGCGCCGCGGCCATGGAGCGGCGTGTCACCCAGCATGCACATATCGGCTTCCGCAATGTCGAGCGTACCCTCGGCGCCATTGCCGAGGTGCATGAGAAATGCGCCGCTGCCGGGGTCACCGTCGACCGCTTCGGCATCACGCTTGACTGGTCGATGGGCTATCCTGAGGCTATGCGCAAATCGGCGCCGCGTGGCACGGGCATCGTGCTCACCGGCCCTGAAGACTTCGTGCGCATCACCGAAGCGTCGCCGGCGGCGGCGCATTTCGGCGACTTCATGATCGGGCTGCCGGGCGCGCTCGAGAACACGCAAGCCGCCTTGCGCGCAGGCGCAACCTCGATCGGCAATCTCGGCCAGTATTTCACCTTCCGCCTGCCGCATTGGGACGATGAGGTGGCGACGACGGTCGCGACGGTGAAGGCGCTGGGCCTCATCGCGGCGCAGGATGCCGAAATCCTCGTCCATTCCAATCTCGATGACGGCTTTGCCGGGCTTTTCCTCGACATGTGCTGCAGCCTCGGCATGGTGATCGTCGAAAAGTACATCATCGAGGAACTGGCGGGCGCCAGGCTCGGCCATTGCTATGGCCATCATTTCTCCGATCCGCTGTCGCGCATGGCTTTTCATTCGGCCCTCCATCAGGTTACCGACACGCCAGGCACGATGATCTTCGGCAATACGGTGAGCTATCAGTCCTCGCCTGCCGGCAATTATGCCAGCCTCGCCAACTACCTCCTTGCCGACATCATGGCGCTGCGGCGCTGGCCGACGGGGCATGCCGTCAATCCGGTGCCAGTGACCGAGAACAGCCGCATTCCCGATATCGACGAGATCATCGACGCCCAGACTTTCGCGTCAAGGCTCAGGGAACATGCGCCTTTCCATGAGACGCTGGTCGAGTGGCCGAAAGTCGAGGCTATGGCGGATGAACTGGTGCGGAACGGGCGCCGTTTCGCCGGGAATGTCCTTAAAGGACTCGGCGATCTCGGCGTCGATACGACCGATGCGGCCCAGCTACTGCTGGCGATCCGCCGCATGGGACCGAAGCGGCTCGAGGACCTATTCGGTCCCGGTGGCGTGGCGCGCGATGGCGGCCAGAGGAAGCCCCTGGTCCTCGCCGAATGGGCGCGCGAGCTTGACGAAACAGCGAAACGATGGATCGTCGCGACCAAGCCCGGCCTGGCACCGGTACTGCCCAAGGGGCTCAAAGCCTGTGTCGCCACCAGTGACGTGCATGAGCATGGCAAATATCTGGTCGAGAAGGCGCTTTCCGGTCTCGATATCGCGCTGGTGGATGGCGGCGTCTCGGTCGATGCCGATAGGTTGGTCGCCAAGGCCGTCGAGAGTGGCGCCGATTTCATCGCCATCAGCACCTATAATGGAGTGGCGCTGCGCTTCTGCCGCGAAGTGATGGACCAGCTCGCGTCGCGCAATCTCAAAATTCCGATTGTCGTCGGCGGCCGCCTCAACCAGGTTCCGGATGATTCGAATTCAGGTCTTCCGGTCGATGTCACGGCGGATCTTCAGAAGCTCGGATGCCATCCTTGCACTACGCTCGATGACATTGTCCCCGTGCTGTCCGCGCTTGGAAGTAAAGTAGCAACAGCAGCTACAGAGTCCGGCAGCAATCGCCGGGGCACACATCACCCGATCTGATATTCCCAAATCTCATGTTTTGGCTTGCGATTTGGGCGCAAGCCTGCGCGTGTGCTCCATTTGTGTCTCGGCGACCGACCTGATCCAGGATATCATCTCCCTATCGGCGCCAAGCGCCTCTGCCTCATCACACCAGTCGGTATCCAACACGCAGTCTCCCTTGCGCGGCGCTTCGGTAGAGTCGACGAGGGCATCCAACGCCTCGTTCACCTTGTCGACTGAACCTGTTTTAACAGACAATCGAACCAGATTTCCCGCCGCATAATTCACCAAGGCTTGCCTCTGGATTGCCAATTCAAGGGCCTCCTGGGCCCGCATAAGGGTTTCGCTCACAGGGGGCTGAGTTGCCACCGCAACTCAATTCTGGAGCTTCCCAAGTTCCTGGTGGCCATCACGGTGCTCGACGAACTCCCGTAAGGTCTCAATCAGGAGTTTTGAATTGTCAACGTGGGCTTCGCGTTTGCCGCTCTCAATTTCAAGGGCGAGTTCCACGACGCGCTCGTTGATGGGCGCGGACCGGCCGTGACTGCGAAGCATGTCGACGACCCAGCCATTGACTTCCTGGACTTCCGCACGCCGTCCCTTGCGCCAATCCTGGAGTGACGTGGTGAGCGTGTCTGGCCTCGAAAAGGTCTTGAGCACCTCCTCGAAGATCTGATCGACATAGCGATCTGGGTGATTGGTGGTCACTGGCGGCAGCCCGATGATCGGAATAATCTTTGCCCCGTCATCGAGCGCTGCTTGCATGGCTTCGTAACCCGCTGCCCGCATGACCCCCAGCATTTCGGGGAGGCGGGCGGCGTCACCGAGCGGCAGGTTGACGATCGCGGATGGAATGAGTTCCGCAGCATTGACGACGAGTTTCATCCACTTCGCAGAGCGGATGTCCTCCATAACTTCCACGCGCCCCGCGTTCCGAAGCAGGGTGGCAACGGATTCCACGCGGCCTTGCATCTTGGGATCAAGCGCACCGAGGGCAAACCATGACTCATCATGGTCATTCTGACGGTTTGTCACGCCGGGAACCCACATGTTGGACGCGATTTCGATGACGGCGGCAATCGTGCGTTCACGGCCCACAATTTCCGCAATGTCTTCATGCGTCATGCCGTTTTGAAGGCCAACGATCAAACCGTCCGCAGCAAGAACCGGCTTGATCAGCTCGCACGCCCAGCGCGTGTCGTATGCTTTCACGACAAGAAAGACGACATCGAATGGTTCTTTAATTTCAGCTACCTGGCAGAGATGGAAGGCAGGAACGGCAACGTTGATCGTTCGGGCGGGCAAATTGACGGTAATGCCCTTCTGGCGAATGGCTTCGATGTGGTCGGGCCATTGATCGATAAAGGTGACGTTCAGGCCTGCCAACGCAAAGTCGGCCGCAATGGAAGCGCCCTGGGCTCCGGTTCCTAGAAATGCAATCCGGGGACTGCGGCCTTTATCCCAGCTCATTGATGAGGTCCGTATTTCGTGTTCACCCACAGGCTGAGATCAATCGAGGACGTTGCACACAGCCATTCGAAAGGATGAATTTCTTTCCAAAATATGATGATGTCAATTAAATTATCGAAACTTCTTCTTCGCAAATTAAAATCTCGGATGTAGATTCTTGTGAATGAGGGGTTTTAAGCATGCATTTCATCATACACTGCATCGACAAGCCCGGGGCTGCCGCCACACGGCGCGATCACCTCGAAGCCCACAAGACCTATATCGCAGCATCGCCGGTCAAGGTCGTGATTTCAGGTCCGCTGCTGGCGGAAGACAATGAAACACCGGTCGGCAGCTGCTTTCTTGTGGAGGCCGCAAGTGTGACAGAGGTCGAAACGCTCAACCGTAATGATCCGTTTTTCAAGGCCGGCTTGTGGAGTCGCATTTCAATCCACCCTTTTCTCAAGCGTGTCGACAACCGCTGATCTCAAGAAAACCCACCTTTAGTTGGCATCGCCCCGGCGCTCTCGTCGGCGCATCGGACTACTTGAAAACCGCTTTGTTTTTCGGACCTCGGTGGCGCTTCAGCCTGATCTGAGCCTTTTCGCTTACACAATTCAGGCCAGTCGACGTGATGGAATCCTAGTCGCAGTTATATTCTCAAAACGAAAATAATAAGATTTATGGATTAATATCGAAAATATCTTGACAGAGCGAATAATTTGGAACCAAGCTCAAGCTCCGACTTGGGACAGTGCCCTCGTTGGGCTGTGCAGGAGAGTGAGCGTCCGCCAGTTTTTTGCTGGCCACGCGGCAACGCCGTTGAGGAGGCAAAGGGAATTGCGGCCGAAGCGCACTGAACCGAGTTGAGACGCTTGTTCAGCCGTCTCCACACAAGCCTGATGCGCCTCTTCAACTCATCTCTCGCCGCGATGCTCCGGTCATCGCGCCATTTTGAAAGTTACATAGGGAGGAACAACGGAATGCTCAGACGCTCTCTTTTGTCAGCAACGCTGGCGGTGGCCGGGATGTTCGCGATCTCGACGGCGGAAGCCCAGGAACAGAGAAACGGATACACGGGCGCCCCCCGCACGGAACTGTGGTCGCCTGTCCAGCTGCAGTATAGCGACACGTCTAAATACCAGAAGGAAGGGCCGTACGTCATCGGCTTTTCAAACGCATCCGTGGACAACACGTGGCGGCTTGCGCAGCTGCACGCCATTCAGGCAGCGGCGGCCAAGCATAAAGACAAGATCAAGCAGCTGATCATCACGGACGCCAACAACAATCCTTCGAAACAGGTTTCGGACGTTGAAGACTTATTGCAACGTGGTGTTGACATCTTGTTGATCAGCGCCTCCAAGGCCGATGCGCTTGACCCCATCGTGACCCAGGCCATGAATGACGGCGTTCCCGTCATCATGGTCGATCGCCGCGTGACGTCAGAAAACTTCGTAAGCTTCGTCACGGCATCGGATGAAGTGACCGGCCGTCTCTTTGCGCAATGGCTGGTCGAAAAGCTGAATGGAAAAGGCAATGTCATCATGCTGCCAGGCCAAGCGGGCGCTAGTCCGGCGGAACTTCGCATCGCGGCGGCAAAGTCGATCTTCGCCCAGTACCCCGGCATCAAGATACTGGACCTGCAATATACGGATTGGAGTCCGGCAAAAGCGAAGTCGATCGTATCGGCGATGATCCAGAAGTTTGGAAAGGACATCAACGGAATCTGGAACGACTCGGGTGTCCAGGGCGGCGGCTCGCTGGAGGCATTTGTGGCGGCCGGATACAAGCCCGGCGAAATCCCGCCCGTGACTTGCGCCGATCTCAATGGTTGCCTGAAGATCGCGCTCGAAAACAAGGTGCCCGTGCTGAATTTCGACTATCCCCCAGCAATGGGCGGCGCTGCCGTCGAGCTGGCATTGCAGGTGCTGTCGGGAGCGGCCGTTCCGAAACTCTACTTCGTGAACTCTGATGTCGTCGTATCGAAGGGTGACGAGACGGCTTCGATCAAGGCCGATCGCTGGGCCGAGGATTATGTCCGAATGGACAAGCCGAACGACTTGATCCTGTCGTCGGGTTTGGGGCCGGACTACGATCCTCAGACATTCTCGGCCGACTACCCGAAGTAAGCCGCAACTGACCGTCGGGGACACCGTCGCTCCCTCGGTGTCCCGGCGATCGTCTCAACGCCTTTTAGCGCACCGGCCCCTGGATGATGCGTGCCATCGTAACTGCCACCGGAGTATCAAAGAGCTTTCCTGGCGTTCGCTCTCTCGATCACGTGGATTTTGAGGTTATGGAGGGCGAGGTGCGGGCTCTCGTAGGCGAAAATGGCGCCGGGAAGTCCACTCTGATCAAGATCATTGCCGGTGCCTATCGCGCTGATGAGGGGGAGTTGTCGTTTGACGGGCATAGCGCCAATTGGGATTCGCCACATGCGGCGAAAGCGGCCGGCGTTCACGTCATCTATCAAGAGTTGATTCAGTTCCCTGAGATGAGTGTCGCGCAGAATATCTTCGTCAATGATCAGCCAAAGACCAGAATCGGACTGATCGATCGGAGGGAAATGCGCCGCCGCGCAAGGAAAATCCTGAACGAGCTTGGCTCTACGATCGATCCCGATGAGAAAGTGAAGGATCTGACCGTCGCAAGCCAGCAGATGGTCGAAATCGCACGGGCGCTCAATTCAAACGCAAAGCTCATTATCTTCGACGAGCCTACGGCCGTCCTCGGAGGACACGAAGTTGAAATACTGTTTGGGTTGATCGCCAAGCTCAAGAGGCGCGGCGTTGCGATAGTGTTCATTTCACATCGCCTCGATGAAGTGTTCACGATCGCGGATTCGGCAACCGTCCTCAAGGACGGCAAACTCATCGGCACCTTGCCAGTGAATAGATTGAGCCCAAGCAAGCTCGTTTCAATGATGATAGGCAGGCCGTTGGCGGATGTTTTTCCGTCCAAGGCAAAGGCCAAGCCGGTTGGCGAGCCGGTGCTCGCAGCATATGACATCTGGTCCGGATCCAGGGTCAAAGGCGTGAGCCTCCAAGTGTGGAAAGGTGAAATTGTCGGTCTTGCCGGCATGGTTGGCTCGGGTCGGACAGAAATTGCCCATGCCATTTTCGGCAGCTTGCCGCTCGATCGCGGTCGCGTGGTGCAAGGTGGTGTCACTCTGACGAGAGTTTCCCCACGGCATTCAATAGACCATGGAATTGGCTTTCTTACGGAGAACCGCAAGGAAGAAGGCCTTTTTATGCTGTTGAACATTGCAGTCAACATTTCCGCGCCGATTCTAAGCAAAATCGGGACCGCGCTGCGCCTAAGCAAGACGGCTGAGGCGAAGTTGGCGGAAGAGCAGATTTCGACCTATGCCATCGCGGCGACAGGCGCGGGCGCCGCCGTGGCAAATCTCTCTGGAGGCAATCAGCAGAAGGTTTTGCTGGGCCGCTGGGTAACATCGAGCGGCACCGCGCTTATCCTGGACGAACCCACCAGAGGCGTCGACATCGGCGCCAAGATTGAGATTTACAAGATCATCCGGCAGCTCGCGGACCGCGGCATGGCGATTCTTGTCATCAGTTCAGAACTCCCGGAAATCATCGGGCTTTGTGACCGGGTGGTTGTCATCTCCGAGGGCCGCAAGACCGGAGAATTGGAAGGGGACCAGATCACCGAGGAGCACGTCTTGGAATTGGCTGTTGCTTCAAATCGCAGTGACACAATCCATGAGGCTGCCGCGTGACCACAGAGACCGCAGTCACTCAATCCCGCTCATGGAGCTGGTGGATCAGACGCGTGCCGCTATCACTCATGGTCGTAGTGACGCTCCTGCTTCTTCTTCTTGTGACGGGCACCGCATTGAGTGACCGCTTCGCGACCTCGAGGAACTTCTTCAATGTCTTTCAGCAAGCCACGAGCCTAGGCATTGTGAGTCTGGGTCAAACCCTCGTCGTGCTGACCGGCGGTATCGACCTGTCGGTTGGCGCGATGATCTCCCTGACTTCCAATCTCACATCCGGTCTGATCAACGGTGAGCCGCAGCGCGTCTTGCCTGTCGTGATCGGCGTGATCGCATTGGGTGCAGCCATCGGCTACATCAATGGGCTTTTGACCCATTACCTCAGGATCCATCCGCTGATTGTGACGCTGGGAATGGCTTCAATACTGCAGGGCGTTACACTGCTGTATTCACTAGCGCCCGCGGGCAAGGTGACCCCGGAATTTCAGGCTCTCGCCTATGGACGGGTGCTTGGGGTGTCCATTGGCGGTCTTTTGATGCTGGGTCTGTTTGTGCTGGCTGCAATCTTTCTTCACCTGACGAGGACTGGAAACGCGATTTTCGCAGTCGGAGGCGACCCACGCGGTGCACACCTGCTCGGTATTTCAGTCGCCCGGACGCTTGCCATCACTTACAGCCTGTCTGGAGCATTGGCGGCATTCACCGGCGTCTATCTAGTAAGCCGGATGGGAGGAGGCGATCCCTGGCGTGGCGAGGGGTTTGAACTCGCATCCATCACGCCAGTAGTTGTCGGCGGAACCATTCTGGCTGGCGGCCGCGGCGGCGTGCTTGGAACATTGCTGGGAGTCTATTTGATCTCTCTGTTGAATAATCTGCTGAACTTCCTTGATGTTTCAACCTTCTATCAGTGGATCATCCAGGGTCTGATCATCATTACGGCGGTTGCGATCAACACTGAGCGAGGCAAGAAGACATGAATGGTCAGGAACGCTCGTCTGATGCATTCCAACGCCGATCGTTGTCGATGAAGTCGCTGCTGCGTGACTACGGTCTGGCGGCATTTCTGGCGCTCAATATCGCGGTGGTATCCATACTGTCACCGGCCTTCCTCAAGCCGGAGAATCTTCTGAATATACTCACGCAGGCAGCGCCGTTGGGGATGGTAGTCGTCGGTCAGGTCTTCTGCCTTCTCGTTCGCGGCCTCGATTTGTCGGTTGCGTCTGTCATGGCAACATCGGCGGTGCTTGCAACCAGTTTCGCCGCAACTGACAACTCAATGATGCCGGTCATTTTTGCGGCCGCTCTGACGCTGGGACTGGTCGTCGGTCTCGCTAACGGCGTTCTCGTCGCAAAGCGTGGCGTTTCACCATTCCTGGCGACTCTCGCGACAACTATTGTTTTGCAGGGAATTCGCTTCCTCTACACGGAAGGCTCGAGCGGAAGCACGTTGCCCAATGGATTTGCTGTGATTGGCCAAGGCCGGTTCCTCGGCCTGCCCGTGAACCTGCTGATCCTGATCGCACTGACCTTGCTACTTGGTTTTGTGCTTCATTTCACTCGCTTCGGTAGGAAGATCTATCTTGTTGGCGGCAATCCGCGCGGAGCGATGCTTGTGGGGATCCGGACGGATGCCGTCATCATCAGCTGCTATGTGATTAGCTCGATGGTCGCCGCTATTGCCGGCTTGTGCCTTGTTGGATACGTCGGCCAAGTCGATCAATGGACGGGAAAGGGGTATGACCTCGACTCTATTGTTGCAGCTGTCATGGGTGGAGTTGCCATCAGTGGTGGCCGCGGCAACGTCCTCGGGGCTCTATTGGGTGTTTTCATCCTCATTGTCATGTTCAATGCGGTCATCCTTCTCGGTTTGCCGGTGCAGGTCCAGATGATCCTGAAAGGCATTATCGTTATCGCCGCGTCCGCCCTGTACATCGCGGATGGCAATCGACGCGTCGCGTGATCCTTGTGCCCGAGTGACCATGGAAATTGTGAGCCAGACATGACAAAGCGAATTGCGGTGTTGGGGACAGGCGCGAATGGTGCCTCGATCGGCGCAGATCTGACGAATGCGGGTCATGATGTGACGCTGATAGACCAATGGCCCGAGAACGTGGCGGCCATGCGGAAGAATGGCGTGCGTGTGGAAATGCCCGGCCGGACTGTGGTCACTCCCGTCAGGGCCTACAATCTGTGCGATGTGTGCACCCTCACGGAGCCGTTTGACATCGTCCTCATGGTTCTCAAGGCGTATGACGCGCGTTGGGGGGCCCATCTGATTGAACCCCATCTGAAAGCGGACGGACTGCTTGTCGGTGTTCAGAACGGAATGACGGCCGACACGATTGCCGAGGTCGTTGGTCCGGACCGTACGATGGGGAGTGTCCTCGAGATTTCCTCGGCAATGATGAGTCCAGGGATTGTTACCCGGGATTCGCCTCATGAGCGCTCCTGGTTTGCCGTCGGAAGCCTGAGTTCGGGCGCTAGGGGACGTGAGAACGAGGTGGCCGAACTGCTCCGTTGCTCCGGCGCGGTTGATGTTGTTGACAACATTCAGGCGACGAAATGGATGAAGCTTGTGAGCAACGCGACGACACTCGTCTCCACGGCGATACTTGGCTTGTCGATTCACGAGGCGGCCGCAATTCCGGAAATGCGGGCACTCATGGTGCATGCCGGGCAAGAGGCGCTTGATGTGGGCGAGGCGATCGGGCATCCCGCCCTTCCAATCTTTGGCTTGAAGCCGGACAACATCCACCAGACCAACCGTTTGGTCGATACTCTTCTTGACACCCTCCTGTCGGGATTTACTCTGCCAAGCACCAAGACGACTGTCTTGCAGGACTGGGTGAAGGGACGTCACAGCGAGGTCGACGATCTCAATGGTCTCGTGGCGAAAACGGCCAAGCGCCTCGGCAGATCCGCGCCTGTCAACGAAGCCATCACCGATCTTGCGCATCAGATCGAAAAGGGCCGGTTAAGGCCGGGCTTCGAAAACCTCCAGAAGTTGGTCCAATCTCTTTGACGTCGGATTGACCTGTCAAGTTTCCGCGGACTCGTTCTTCACCACTGACGCAGTGAGTTCAGCCTTGTGTTGGAGGACATAGTTGACGGTGGTTTGATAGTGATTTTGCAGGCATTCCCGCACTTTGTCGGCGTCGCCTTCGATGTAGGCGTCAAGTATGGCGCGGTGTTCTTCAAGTTCCCGCCGTTCGGGATTTGCAGCAACCGACAACAGCCGATAGCGCTCGGCGACGTCAAACAACTGATGGCAGAACTGTTTGATCCATTTCATTTCGCAGCCAGAGACAAGCGCAAGGTGAAATTGCCGGTGCAATTTCTCCCATTCAGGGTTGCGTCCGCCGGTGGAATCGAGACGGTGAGCCTTGCTCAGACGGTGAAATGCCAGGACCAAATCTTCCTCGGCCTTTGCGTCGCTGCGGATCAAGGCCTCTCTCACGGCGAGGCCTTCGATGAGAATCCGCGTCTTTACCAGTTCGAGCAACTCGTCCTTGCTCACTTCAGCGACGCGGTAGCCCCTTTGTTCCTCACGGTCGACCCATCTTTCGGACTGCAACCGGCTAAGGGCTTCGCGGATGGGACTGATCCCAATGCCGTAACGCTCTCTAAGCGCATCAAATTGCAGCTTTGATCCAGGCTGAACGTTTCCTTCGATGATGTCGAACCGGATTGCCTCATAGGCTGAGCTGCCGAGCGTAAGGCCTGTTTTGCCAATGCGTACCAACTTTCTATCTCCCGTTTGACGAATTACACTGGCAATCGAGATGTGTTGTCAGCCCCCCGGAACGACGTTTGATATCACTTCTGGCATAAATTCGAAACGAAATCGACAGGAATCAAAAATCCTTTAGAATTGTCGAATTTCTAACCAGGTCATTTAAAAAATAGAAAATTGACCGATACCTCATCGGCCTGCCAATTTTTTGGAAGACCGAGCTTGCATGGCAAAATGCTGAGGATAAGTGCATTAAAACAAAGGGTTAGGTCGAGGGGCCAACTGCCGGCCGAGCTTGGACACGCTCGGCCTACTTGCACCGGCTTTGAGCGCGGCTGGGCGGCTTGGTCCTCACACCACAGCCGCTAAGCGGCAGACATGCCAGGCTCGAAGTGAGGCCTGGGCTCTCTGTCTCGAGCAAAATTGACGATCGGTCGCGCGCCACGACTCTCGCGACGGCGAGACCTATAACACCCGCGCCGGTGACGATGCCGTAGACGCTATGCGTGAAGACATCGGCTATCGGGCACGGCACTCATCCGTACATGCACATCACACGTCTCGCACAAACCTAGCACTCAGCGGTCGGCTCACCAGATCATTTGGCCGCCGGAGACATTGGCCGCGCTGGCCGTGATGTTGCGGGCCCGGTCGGAGGCGAGGAACGCCACCGCCTCGCCGATGTCCTCGGGCGATTGCGGGCGCCTGAACGGAATGCCGTCGACGAATTCCGCCCACGCTTGGTCCTGCGAAATATTCTTGTTGACCGAGAGCTGCTGCAGCAGCGGGTCCCACAAAGGTGTGCGCACCACGCCAGGGCAAACGGCATTGACGTTGATGTTGTGCGGTGCGAGCTCCTTGGCCATCGATTCGGTCAGGCCGATCACCGCGAATTTCGACGCGCAATAATGGGCAAAGTAGGGAATGGCCTCCTTGCCGACCATCGAGGAGATATTGACGATCTTGCCGTATTTGCGCTCGATCATATGCGGCACGAAGGCGCGACAGGACAGGAAGACGCCCTTGGCGTTGACATCATTGACGCGGTCCCATTCTTCGGCAGTCAGCTCCGCAAAAGGCACGCTCTTCGACACGCCGGCATTGGTGACGAGAATATCGACCTTGCCGAACTGCTCCAGCGCCGTCTCGGCGACGGCCTGGCTTGACGGCCAGGAGGTGACATCGTGCTGAAGGACCAACACCTTGCGGCCGGACTTGCGGATCTTCTCCGCCGCTTCCTCCGCACCTGTGGTCTCGCGGTCGGTGAGCACCAGATCGGCGCCATGCATGGCGAGTACGGTGGCAATACCCGTCCCGATGCCGCGGCCGGCACCTGTTACGACGGCTGTCTTTCCTGCAAGCTCCATGATCATCTCCATTCAACATCGAACCGACATTTCGACATCCTCGGGCGATCGATGCAAAACCGACTATTGTCATATTGAGAGAAGCAGCGGTGCGGATCAGGCCCGCTTGGAGATCATCGTCATCAGGCGAATATGCGGCTCCACCGCGAAGAGCTCGCTCTTCCGGGCTGCAAACTCCTTGAGATAGGGCATCTCCATATGCTTGTCCCACTCCGCCCGGCTCGTCCAGTTCTCATAGAAGGTGAACTCGGCCGGATTGGCATCGTCCTGATGCAGGTCATAGTCGACGCAGCCCGGCTCGGCGCGCGTCTTGGTGATCAGCGACAGCAGGAACGTCCTGGTGTCTTCAATCTTGCCCGGCTTCGCCACCAGATGGGCGATAACGGTCAGCTGCTTGGCCATCAGCATTCCTCCATTGTGGTCCGTTGATGTCTCAGTTGCCGCCGCTGGTGAGGGTGATCTTGATCGCCTTCTTCGCATCCTTGCCGAGCTCGAAGGCCTCGACCGCATTCTCGAGCGCGAAACTGTGGGTCTGGATCGGCGATAGGTCGATACCGGTGCGCTCGAGGAACCGGATGGCGGCCGGCCATACACCGGGCGAGCCGATGCATCCCTTCACCACCAGGTTCCTCATCTGGATCTTGCCGAGCTCGACCGGGATCTTCCTACCGATATTGATACCGACCATGGAGACGCGCCCGTCCTGCCGCGCGAATTCAAAGACATTGGCAAGCGAGGCGTCGTGCCCCGAGGCCTCGATGACGAGGTCGGCGCCATTGCCTTGGGTAAGCTCCTTGACCCTCGAGATTGGATCCTCGGACGCGTCAACCACCTCGGCCGCGCCGAGCTTCAGCGCGACGTCGCGGCGCGACTTCAACGGATCGACGACGATGACACGGGCGCCCATGCCGATGGCCGCGGCCGCCGAAACGAGACCGATCGTGCCGCCACCCGAGACCACCACGGTCTCGCTGGCATTGGTGCCGCCCGACCGCAGCACCGCATAGAAGCCGCAGGTGAAAGGCTCGATGAGGGAGGCGCGCTTGTCGTCGATGCCTTCCGGCAGCTTGTGCAGCCATTCCGGATTGACCCCGAAATATTCGCGATCGGCGCCGTCCATCGAGAAGCCGAAATGATGCAGGCGCTCGGGCGTGCGGACCACGCATTCGCCGACCACGCGGTCGCCGACCCTGTAGTCCCGTACCTGCCGGCCAACCTCGACGATCTCGCCCGCCCACTCATGACCAGGGGTCACCGGATAGGAGATGGGGATGATGTAGCGCCCGGCGAGCAGCTCATAGTCCGAATGGCATATGCCCACGGCCCTGGTCTTCACCAGGACCTCGGTATCGGCGATCTCCGGCATGGGCTTGTCGACGATGATGGGCTTGTCGGGGGTTTCGAAAATGAGCGCGCGCATCCTCACATCCTTTCCTTGCTTTCATTCAGGCGACGGATACCACCTGGCCCGTCCTGGCCGAGGCCACGATAGCTTCCAGGAGGGCGATATTGTTGATCATGTCGTCGCCGGATATCGGATAGCTGTCGCCGCCACGGACGGCCTTGGCGAAGGCCACGAGATTGTCGCGCACGGGCTCGGCCGGGGGGACCTCGCGCACCGTGATCGGCGTGCCGGTCCAGGCACTGGTGACGACCCAGCCGTCCGGCGCCTCGACATGGGCCTTGTCGCGGATCTCGATCCAGCCCTTGGTGCCGAAGGCCGCGAAGCGCGACACGAACGGCGTCACCAATGTCGCCGACACATAGGCCGTGCCGCCATCCTTGAAGCGGATATGGGCCGACAATGTATCGCCTTGCGGAAATTCCGAAGCGAGATTCTCGCACGCCACGCGCACGTCTTGCGCGGGGCCCAGCAGTTTCACCGACAGATCGGTGAGGTGGATGCCGGTGGCGGTCATGCCGGCGGCGGGCGCCTGCTTGGCGTTGAGGCGCCAGTTCGATTTGTCGAGAGCGAGGAACTTGTCGTGGCTGAAATTCGCCTCGACCTGAAGGATGCGGCCAAGCTTGCCGCCGGCGGCGGCTTCGAGCATTTGAGCGACCGGCGGCTCGAAGCGTCGCTCATGACCCATGCCGAGGGTGAGCCCGGCTTTCCTGCATGATGCGACGGCTCTTTCGGCGCCGGCCCTGGTCATGGCGAGCGGCTTCTCGCAGAACACATGCTTGCCCGCAGCGACCGCCTTCTCGATCTGCTCCTCGTGCAGTGAATGGGGTGTGGCCAGCACCACCGCCTCGACATCGGCGCGCGCAAGCGCCTCCGCGTAGCTGGTGGTGAGTGCAAGATCATGTTCGGCGCAGAATGCCCGCGCCGCCGGATCCGGCTCTACCGCCACCACCACGTCGAGATGCGCCTCCGCCGCCTTCAGCACGGTGACCATCTTGCGTCCCCACCAGCCGAGGCCCACCATCGCGACCCTGACGGGTCCAGATCCAATACTCACTTACGCATTCTCCAAGGGTTATGTTGGTTAGGCGGTCGAATAGCCGTGATCGGTCATGACGATCTGGCCGGTGATGCCGCTGGCCGCGTCGGAGACCAGGAAGCCGATGGTGGCGGCGATCTCCGAGGGCTGCAGCAGCCGCCGGGTCGGGATGTCATCGAGCCACACCTTCATCACGGCAGGCTGCGCCATGCCAACTTTCCTCAGCATCTCGGTCTCGGTGTAGCCGGGGCCGACGGCGTTGACGCGAACGTTGAACGGCGCCCATTCGACGCCCACCACGCGGCAGAGATGGGCCACGCCGGCTTTCGATACGTCATATCCTGCATGAAGCTCCGGGCGCACCGCCTTGACGCCGGCGATCGAGGAGATGGCGACGATCGCGCCGCGCTGGCGCTCCACCATGCGCTTGCCGAAGGAGCGCAGGCAGAAGAAGACCCCGTCGAGGTTGATCTTCATGACCCGGTGCCAGTCGTCATCGGAATGATCCTGGGTATTGCTCTCATAGGCGATGCCGGCATTGGCCACGAGGATGTCGATGGCGCCGAACTCCTCATTGAGGCGCTGGGCCGCTTTCTCGACCGCCTTGGAATCGGTGACGTCGAGCTTGACCCCTTTGGTCTTCAAGCCCTTGTCGGCCCATTCCTTGGCCGCGTCGGCAACCCGGTCCACGGCATCGGCGAGCACGATGGTGGCGCCGAGGCTGCCAAGCCGCTCGGTGATGGCGGCGCCGATACCCCCGGCGGCGCCGGTGATGACCGCCGTCTTTCCGGCAAGGGAGTAATTCGAGAATGCGTCCTTCGTCATCATGTCTCCTTCACGAGCTGGAATTGAGGAATCTGCATGGCGCCCTTCAGACGGCCACCAGGATCTTCAGATGCTTGCCGGCTTTGTCGAGCAGCGCCTCGAAACCCTTGTCGACGACATCCTCGGCGGCGATCTCGGCGGTGATCACCTTTTCAAGCGGCAGGAGGCCGGCCTCCACCATGCGGATGATGCGCGGCCAGATCTGCACCGGATAGCACCATGTCGCCTCGACGGTGATGTCTTTCAGCGCCCACAGCATGGCGTCGATGCTCGCAAGCTTCATGTGAAGGCCCGTCTGGACGACCTTGCCTTGCCGGCGCACCGCCTTGGCGCAAGCGTTCAGGCTGGCCTCGAGCCCGACGCATTCGAGCGCCACGTCGACACCGACGCCTTCTTCCGTATTGTCCCTGATGATGGTCTCGAGATCGTCTTTGGCCGGATCGATCGGTATGATGCCGGGAACGATCTCGGCCGCCTTCGCAAGTCGGTTCGGATTGGGCTCGCTGACGAAGATCGTCGCGGCACCCGCTGCCTTGGCGGCGAGCACGGTCAGCGCCCCGATCGGACCGGCGCCGGAGACGAGCACGGTCGAACCCGAAGTCACGCCGCCACGGTCGGTACCGTAGATGGCGACCGCCGCCGGCTCGATCATCGCCGCCTGCCTGTCGGACACGCCATCCGGGACCTTCACGACATTATAGTCGTTGACGATCGCCTTCTCCCCCATGCCGCCCCATTGCCAGGAGAGTCCGATGCAAGCCATCTTCGGGCTGAGATGGTAGAGGCCGCGCCGGCCATAATAATCGTTGCGCGGCGAGATCAGCGGCTGGATCGACACGCGATCGCCCGGCCTGACATTGGTGACCGCGGAGCCCGTGTCCTCCACCACGGCACTGAACTCGTGGCCGAGGATCTGCGGGTTGATCGCCCCGGTATAGGCATGCGGCGTTGCCGGCGTGACGATCGGTCCGGCGAGATATTCATGCAGGTCGGTGCCGCAGATGCCGCTCACTTTCGGCCGGATGAGGACATCATTGGGTCCAAGGCGCGCCGTCGGCGCCGCCACGTCCTCGACCCTTATGTCCTTCTTGCCGTGAAACCTGACCGCCTTCATCTTCCCGCTCCCGCTCACTGCGCCGTATAGCCGCCGTCCATCACCAGACTGGCGCCGGTGACGAAGCGCGCTTCCTCGGAGGCGAGAAAGAGCACGCAGTTCGCCACATCCACCGGTTCGCCGAGACGCAGCGGGTGCTTCTCCTTCATCATGTCGAGATAGGCCTGCCGGCCCTTCGGATAGGTATCCGCCGCCTTGAGGAACAATTCGGTCATGGTCGAGCCCGGATGCACGGCATTCACCCTTATGCCATGCGGCGCATAGCACAGGGCGTCCGTCTTGGTCATCGCCAGCACGGCGCCCTTGGTGGCGTGATAGGGCGGGATGTCGTCATTGCCGATCAGCGCGTAGATCGACGAGAAATTGACGATCGACCCCGACTTTTGCGCCATCATCGGGCGCACCGCATATTTGGTGCACAGGAACGAGCCCTTGACATTGATGGCGAAGACCTTGTCCCAGTCGTCGGCGCTGCACTCATGCGCGAATTTATTGGCGCCGGGAATGGCGGCATTGTTCACCAGCACGTCGACCGTGCCCCATTTCTTCACGACCTTGGCGACCGCGGCTTCGACCTCGGCTTCGCTGGTGATGTCGACCTTGAGGAAGATCGCCCGGGAGCCGTCGGCCGAGAGTTCCCTGGCAAGCTTTTCACCATCAGCGACCAGCACGTCGAAAATGGCGACCCTGGCGCCTTCCTCGATGAAGCGGCGCGCGGTCGCGCCGCCGATGCCACGCGAGCCGCCGGTGACGATCGCAACCTTGTCCTCTAGCCTACCCATGGGTCACTCACTTTCCCTTATGCCGCTATTGCGTGCGCCGGACATAGAAGGCCGCGGCCGCCACGATGACGATGCCCTTGATGATGATCTGGAATTGCACCGGAAGGCCGAAAAGCAGCACCGCATTGAACACGACGATGAGCACCGCCGCGCCGAACAGCCCGCCGACGATGCCGCCACGCCCGCCGGCCAGCGAAATGCCGCCCATCACCGCTGCGACGATCGAGTCGAGCTCGAAGCCACGTCCGACCCAGTTGTCGACAATGCCGACATAGCCCGACAGCACGAGGCCCGCGATGGCCGCCAGCCCGCCCGAGATGATGTAGCCGATGATCGTCACCCGGTCGGCATTGATGCCGAGCAGCCGGGCGGTCGTCGGATTGCCGCCGGTGATATAGACCTCCCGGCCGAACCGTGACTTCGCCAGAAGTATCCAGAAGATCACGCCCAGAACGACGAGCAGCATCAGATTGTAGGGGATGCCGTTCCAGGTTGCCGAACCCAGCGTGCGGAAGAACGGGGGGACATTGCCCGAGGGCGCGCCTTGCGTGTAGGCGAAGCGGATGCCCTGCAGCACGATCATGGTCGCCAGCGTCGCCAGGAACGGCGACACGCTGCGCTTGGTCACCAGGAGGCCGTTGACGAGCCCGGTCACGACGCCGATTCCGACGGCGATCAGCAGGATCGGTGCGACATCGGCATTCTGGCCCGAGAAGCCGGTGGCGATGACCGCCGCCGTCGCCATCACCGAGGAGACCGAGAGGTCGAGACCGCGCAGGATGATGACGAAAGCCTGGCCGATGACGACGATGCCGAGGGGTGCTGCCTGCAGCAGCATGTTGGAAATGTTGTTCGCCGACAGGAAGGCCGGCGAGATGATGCCGGCAACGACGATCAGCAGGACGAGGAAGATCGGCAGCGCATAGGGCGCCAGCCGGCCGACGATTCCCGCCGCCGGGCCGGTCAATTCCGCGCTCTTGGCGTGCGACAGGTCGACCATCAGATCCGCTTCCTCTTTTCGACATAGATCGACACCGCGGCAATCACGATGAGGCCCTGGGCGATCAGCTGGTAATGGGTCGATATGTCCATGAAGTTGAGCACATTGTTGAGCAGCGAGATCAGGTAGACACCGAGCAGCGTGCCGAGCACGCCGCCCTTGCCGCCGGAGAGCAGCGTGCCGCCGACAACGACCGGGGTGATCGAGGTGAGGGTGTAATTGAGCCCGGTATAGGGCTGGCCGACGCCGAAACGGGCGGTGAGATAGATCGCCGTCAGCGCGCAGCAGAACCCGCAAAACCCATAGACGGTGAGGATCACCTTCGCCCGCGGAAGCCCCATCAGGCGCGCACCCGCGTCGTCGTCGCCGACCGCGTAAATGTAGCGTCCGAGCCGGAAGTAGGTGATGAAGAGTCCGACCAGCGCGAAAATGGCCACGACGAAGATCGCGCCGAGCGGGATCCCGAGGAATTTGCCATAGGCGAGGAATGTGAAGCCCTTCGGCACCTTGCCGGCTGGACCCAGAGAATAGAGCAGCACCAGGCCCTGCAGCACCGTGCCGGTGCCGAGGGTGACGATCAGCGGATGGACCTTGAGCCAGATGATCAGCAGGCCATTGATGAGGCCAATGACGAGCCCGAGCAGCAGGATGCCGAAGATCACCGGTGCGATCATCGAGGCATCGCCGTTGATGAGGCCCGAGGTCAGGGTGCTGAGGAGGCTGATCGTCGAGCCGACCGACAGATCGATGCCGCCGGTCAGTATGGTCAGCGTCTGGCCGAGGCTGACCAGCGCCAGCCCGGTCGACTGCTCGAGAATGTTGAGCACGTTGTTGGTCGTGCGGAAGCGGTCCGATATCACGGCGCCGAACACCAGCAGCGCGACGAGCAGCGCGATGACGATGAAGACGCCCTGATTCTTGCGGATGCTGCGGGCCATGCCCGCCGAGACGAGCGTGCTCATTTCACCTCCTGCGTCGGATGCTGCGTCGCCAGGCTCAGGATCGCTTCCTCGGTAATGGCAGCCCCTTCCAGTTCGCCGCTGATCAGGCCTTCGCGCATCACGACGACCCTGTCGGCCATGCCGACGACTTCAGGCAGCTCCGAGCTGATCATCAGGATGGCGATGCCCTTGTCGGCGAGAGCCCGCATGATGCGGTAGATCTCGGTCTTGGCGCCGACATCGACGCCGCGGGTCGGCTCGTCCAGGATCAGCACCTTGCCGCCGGTGCGGGCCCAGCGCGCGACGACGACCTTCTGCTGGTTGCCGCCCGACATGGTCGCCACCGGCGTCGCAGGACCGCGGCAGGCGATGCGATAGGTGTCGATCTCCTGGCGCGCGATGTCGTTCTCGCGCTGCCGGTCGATCAGCCCTCGGCTGGTCACCGCCGACAGATCGGCCGCTGAAATGTTGGCGGCCACGTCGAGCTGCATCGCGAGTCCCTGTCTCTTGCGATCCTCAGTGACGAAGCCAACGCCTTTCTTGATGGCAAGCGCTGGCGTCATGCGGTCCATGCGCTCACCCTCGATCATGATGCTTCCCGACGAGATCGGCAGGCCGCCGAAGATTCCCATGGCAAGCTCGGTGCGCCCGGCGCCGACCATGCCGGCAAGGGCGGTGATCTCGCCAGCCCGAAGCTCGATGCCGGCGTTGCGGACCCGGCCATTCACGCTGATATTCTGGGCCTTGAGGGCAATTTTGTCGGATGGGGGAGCCTTGCGCTTGACCGGGAAGATGTCGCGCAAGTCGCGGCCCACCATATAGGAGATCAGGCGATTGCGGTTGACGCCGCCGATATCGGCGGTGATCACATGCTGGCCGTCCTTGAAAACGGTCACCCGGTCGGCGATCTGGAAGATCTCCTCGAGGCGGTGCGAGACATAGACGATGGCGACGCCCTCGGCCTTCAGCGCGGAAAGCCGCGCGAAGAGGAGATCGGCCTCGCGGCCGGAGATCACCGCTGTCGGCTCGTCGAGGATGAGCAGCTTGACCTTGTGGACCAGGGCCTTCGATATCTCGACCATCTGCTGGTCGGCGACCGTGAGCTCGGAAACGAGCTTGTCCGGATCGATGTCGACACCGAGCTTGTGCAGCAAGGCGGCGGCATCCTTGCGGGTCCTGGCATGATCGATCAGGCCGAAGGCACCCCGCCGCTCATGGCCGAGAAAGATGTTCTCAGCAACGGTCAGATGCGGAAACAGGACGAATTCCTGATAGACGACATGGATGCCGGCGGCCTTGGCATCGGCCGGGCGCGACCAGTGGACTTCCTTGCCGTCGAACTCGACCTGGCCGGCATCCGGCTTGAAGGCGCCGGCGATGATCTTGATCGTCGTCGACTTGCCGGCGCCGTTCTCGCCGATGAGCGCGTGGATTTCCCCGGCGCGCACGTCGAAATTGATCGATGACAACGCCTGGACGCCGGTAAAGCCTTTGGAAATGCCCGTCAGCTTCAGCATGCCGTGATCCTGTAATGACGGGTGCCGGGACTTGTGCTCTCGGCACCCTGGTCGCAAGAGCCGGCCGGCCTATTGCGGATAATCGACCTTGAAGGTCTTCGGATCGTAATCCGCGCCCATGCCGCCGGTGATCAACATGTCCGCAGGGCCGTTTGGAACCACCATGTCGGTCAGACGCAGCGAAGTCTGGATCGACGGCGTCTCATCGCCTTCCGAGACCGCGATCTGCGAATTGATCGTGTAGATGCAGGGCACCGGCGCACCGGCAAGGACCTGCAGGGCGACATTGACCGAGACGCCGCCCATGGCCGGCGGGTAGCCGACTTCGAGCATCGGCACCTTGTGCTGGATGGCCATTTGGAGGGGGCCGTTGACGTCCGCTGTCGTGTGCGGCGGGATTTCGCCGTCCTTGTAGCCGGCCTCGATGAAAGCCTCGATAGAACCGGGAGTCTGCAATCCATGCGCCGACCAGACCGCGTTGATCTCCTTACCGTATTTGGCGATCATCGCCTGCATCACCTGCTTGCCCTTGACCGGCGACCAGTCGGAATAGACGGTCTCGAGCACCTTGATGCCGGGATACTGGGCGAATACTTCACGCGCCGGCTTCTCGCGGTTCTCCGACGGGCTCGAGCCCGCCTGGCCGGCCAGCATGATGACATTGCCTTTGCCGTTGAGCTTCTCGGCGATCCACTGGGCGAAGAGGCGGCCCATCATGGCATCGGAAGCGGTCACGAAGGTGACGAAGTCGTCCGAGGCGACGCGGCGGTCCATCATCACGACCGGTATGCCCTGGGCCATCGCCTGCTGCACCGCCGGGTCGAGCGCCTGCTGCGTGTTGGCGCTGACGATGAGCAGATCGACGCCACGCGAGATCAGGTCCTGGATGTCGGCGACCTGCTTGGCGTCGTCATGTCCGGCATCCGTGATGATCAGCTTGCTGATCTTGCCCTTGTGCTCGGCGGCGGCCTTCTGAAGCGAATGGAGCATCACCACGCGCCAGGAGTCGCCGAGGCCGGCATTGGAGAATCCGATAACGTAGGGGCCGTCTTTTTTATATTGCGATGTGTCCTTGAAGCAGACCTCGGTATCGGGATTGTAGAGATAGGTGCGCGGGGCGCCTTCATAGAACTTGCTCTGCGCCAGGACCGGCATCGCCAGCGCGGCAACGCCTGCGGCGCCGGCGAAAGCGAGTGCGAGGCGACGGGTTACGGATTTCATGCTTTTCCTCCCTATGAGACTGATCGGCGAACTGCCTCTGCATAGCCAAATGCAGTACCTGATCTGCAGGCTCGATACTTCTATCCGGTCGACTTCGACTGGAGCGCCCTTACCGGCGCTCGTCAGACAGTCGCAGCATGAAGGTCCGGATCAAATCGGAAAATTTTTCAGAATGAGAGTTTGCGAGACACGCGAGAGGACACGTCAAGCATGCCGGCCATTGTCAGTAATGGCCGGCCGCTCGCATGATGCTGTCGATGTGGTTCTGGCAGCGCTCCAGCGCTTCGCGGTCGGTCAGCTCGCCATTGAGCGCGGCGAAGATCTCCTCGCCGATGATATGCTCGATCTGGGCATATTCGGGAATTGGCGGCCGCTGCCAGGTATGCAGCTTGTTCTGCTTGGCGAGGCGATCGACGAAGCGCACGATGGCGGTCGTGGCGTTGGCTTCGGGATCGGCGGTGACGCTGAAGCGGGGGGCTACCGGAATGCCGTTCTTGACATGCTCTTTCATGGCGGCCGGCGATGCCATCCAGGAAATCGCCTCGAAGGCGAGCTTGGAGCGTTCAGGCGGCAGGCCAGCCGGGATCGCCAGCAGGAAGCCGCCGATGGGGCTGACCATCTGGCCGCCGGGCCCGTGCGGGTAGGGAAGGTACTCGGTCTTCCGCTTCACGACCGAGCGGATGTCATATTCGAAACGCGCGGCGCGCATGGTCCAACAGTAGATCATCGCCGCATGACCGAGCAGGAAGCAGTCCAACGCCCTGTTCCAGTCCATGATCAGGATATCCGGAGGCGAAAAGGCGAGCAGCCTGCGCATATAGTCGAGTGTCTTGAACCCGGCTTCGCTCAAGACCTTTGGACGGTACATGTCACCGGCCATATGGCTGTAGTCGAAGGCGACGCGCGACATCGGCACGTTGAGAACCGGCTGGCCGCAGCAGCCCATGAAGAACATGAAGGAATGCGCCATCGGCATGCCCTTGGCCGCGTTCCAGACGATGCCCTGCATGCCGTGTTTGGGCTGGTGCAGCTGGCGCGCCGCATCGAGCACCTTTTCGAAGGTGGTGGGCGCATGCAGCTCGTGGGCTTCGAAAAGGTCCTTGCGGATCGCGAGCGTCTCGATGGTGCTGTAGATCGGCACGCCATACTGCTTGCTGTCCCACCCTCCCGTCGACCAGATATTGGGATGGAAGTCGAGGGGGTTCATGTTGCTTTCGGCAAGATAGCTGTTCAACGGCTGGACCATGCGGTTCTTCACCGCTTCGCCGAGCCAGGGGATATTGATGCAGATGACGTCGTATTCGCTTTCCTTGCGCCGGGCGTTGCTGAACAGCTCCTCGTAAAGCTGCGGCAGTGCACGCAGCGTGAAATTCTTGCGCGAGGACAGCTTTGAACGGAAATCCGACCACATGTTCCGCATGGAGTCGAAATAGTTGTCGTCATGGAGCAGGAAGCGCAGGTCCTGCGCCGGCGTCAGCCGGCTCTCGATGATCTTGAGCGGCGGAATGATCTGATCGGTCATGTAGGAGCCGCCGAAATAATATTCGCCGGCATTGGCACTGCCTTTACCGAGCCCGAAGGTTTCGGCCAGCAGCACCTTCACCTTCATCGCATAGGAGATGAAGGTCGACTTCAGCTTCCGGCTTGGGACCAGATAGAAGGATTTGCCGTTGGGATTGCGGCAATGTTGCTCGATCTCGCCGTCCTCGATGAGGCGATGGATGCGACGCATCGCGCTGGCGAAAGGAATCTGCGAGACCGAGGCGAGCGACGACATCGTGACGACGTCGCCGCGCAGATGGCTTTTCATCAGATAGAGGACGATGTTCCAGACCGGATCCGGATCGGCGCCGCCGATCTTTTCGTCATAGGGCGTGCGAATCCGTTCAAGGAAGTTGATGATCCGGAGCAGTTCATAGTCCGTCATGCGGTCCAAGGCATCGACCTCCGCAGGAAAAACTATCATCCTCGCCTCCATCGATCAAAGAGCCGCCCCGTCGGTGATGCGGGTCGCCAAGAGTGGGCTACCAGTTCCATCCGGGGCATCGAAAAACGAAAATCGGGGAGCCCGGCGAACAAGGCGATGCCATGCGCCGCGCCGCGGGCGACGGCCCTGTCTGTTTCGGTCAAACCAGCCGTAAGGTGACCGTGATGGTCGCAGTTCCTCGGAAGCACGGTGCGCTGACCCCGTGGTTCATGCTCGACAATCTCGCGGGGAGGGGACCGTAGCGGCATTCAGCACGCTTGACGTACCGATAGTTGCGCGCGAATGCACGCCCAGATATGCGCCGCGCTCCACTCGCCAACCGTGCGGCCGATGACGTTCGCATGACGAAGCGTCAGCGGCCCACTTGCATCGACATGTCTCTTCGCCTTTGGCGATCGGGACGTCGAAGTCGGCGGCGGGGATCTTTGGCGCCGGTTTCTCCCATTTTCTGACGGCATGCTACCAAAGTCGGCCAGCCGCGCGCCACCAGGAATTCTCATTTTGAGAATCTTTCGGACGTGGCCTCCACCCGGGAGCAGGGTGGCCAATGATGCCGGTTTTGTTGTTCATTTTGAAAAAATTGGCCCATGCAATCCGGGTGTGTCTTTGGCATTCCTCAGGGGGCTCGGAGGACTGATGCTGTACGACAACGGACTGCCGGGCGGCGTGGGTTTTGGCTTCCGCTTGGGACGGGTTGACCGGCGATTGATCCGCCGTCCCGTTCTGATTATGTGATTGGGCGCTCGGCCCGAGAGACCGGCACCCGCCGGAAACGGTTCAGAGAAGGAAGCCGATGATGACGGCTGCACCAGCAAAATCCTCAGGCCGCGCACCGATCCGCATTCCTGTGACACTGGTCACGGGGTTCCTCGGCAGCGGCAAGACCACCATGATCAACGCGGCATTGCGCGCGCCGGAAATGGCAAGGACTGTCGTGGTCGTCAACGAGTTCGGCGAGGTCGGACTCGATCATCAGCTCGTCACCGCCAGCAGCGACCAGGTCATGGTGCTGGAGAATGGCTGCCTGTGCTGCACGGTGCGCGGCGATCTCATCGGCACGCTGAACGGTCTCTATCATGACCGCGCCGCCGGCCGGATACCGTCCTTCGATCATGTCGTCATCGAGAGCTCAGGCCTTGCCGAACCCGGCCCAGTCCTCCAGGCATTCCTGTCGGAACCGACCCTGGACGGCCTCTATCGCGTGGCCACGGTGATCACGCTGGTTGACGCGGTGAACTGGAAGGAGACCGCCGAGCGCCACGACGAGGCGCTGCGCCAAGTGGCCTTCGCCGACAAGGTCGTGCTCACCAAGCTCGATCTGCCTGGCGAAGTGGGCTTGGAAGCGGCGGTGCGTGCCGATATCGCCGACCTCAACCCGGTGGCCGAGGTCATGTCGATCGATCTGTCGCCGAAGATCGTGGCGAGCCTCTTGACCACGCCCGGCTTCGACGCGGCGGATCCGAAGGCGGATCCAAGACCCTGGCTCAGGCTCACGCAGCATCTTGCCCGCCAGGAAGCCGAAGAACACCACGGGCATGATCATCATCATGACCATGACCACGACCAGGATCATGATGGTCACACGGCGCATTATCACCTGCGCGGCAAGGGCATCGAAAGCTTCGTGCTGCTGCGCGAGAAGCCGCTGTCGCGCGAGGAGCTGCAGTTTCTTTTGGACGGCATCACGCAAAATCTCGGTACGGGCTTGCTGCGCGTAAAAGGGCTGGTCAATATCGCCGACGAGACCGGCAAGCCCGCCGTCATCCAGGGCGCCCAGCATCTGCTGCATACCATGACCTGGCTGGAACGATGGCCCGACAAGGACCACCGTACGCGCATCGTCTTCATCACGCAGGGCATAACCGGAGCGGAACTGCGCGAAATCGTCGAATTGCTGGATCGGGTCGGTCAGCGCACCTTCAAGGCGCGGGAGGCGGCCAGGATGCTGGAGGAAGCCTCGCGCCGGCTCACCAAGTGACGAGCGCGCCGCCAAGCTCAAGTCAAGGAGTATGAGATGAAGATCGGTTGGATCGGTTTGGGCAAGATGGGCATGCCGATGTCCAAGCGGGTGGCGGGAGGCGGACATGCGATCATCGCCTTTGCCCGCAATGGCGCAAGCGCCGGGAAGGCGACGGCGGCAGGCTACACGGTCGCCATGTCGATGGCGGAGCTCGCCGGCGCATGCGAGGTCGTGATCTCGTCCATTCCCGACGATGCCGCCTTGCACGAGACGGTTGCCGCCGAGGGCGCGCTGGCTTCGCATCTGGGCCGCGGTCAGACCTATATCGATACGAGCACGGTCTCGCCGGAGGCATCTGCCGAGGTGGCGAGGCTGTTGGCGGCCAAAGGCGTCACCTATCTGCGCGCGCCGGTCTCCGGCTCGACCGCGACGGCGGCTGCCGGCGCTCTCACCACCATGGTTTCGGGCCCTCGCGATGGCTTCGAGCGGATGGTCCCTTTGTTCGAGACCTTCACCAAAGTGCGTCTCTGGTTGGGGGAGAGCGAGCAGGCCCGCTTCATGAAGCTGGCGGTCAATTCGACGCTTGCCGCCATGTCGCCGCTGCTGGCCGAAGCGCTCGCCTTCACGCGCAAAGGCGGGGTTTCCCTGGCGGATGCGCTCGAGGTCTATTCCAAGAGCGCGGTCGCGACACCGCTGCTCGAATATAAGAGAGCGACGATCCTCGAAGGCAAGTACGATCCCGCCTTCGAAGTGTCACAGATGATGAAGGATCTCGACATAGCGCTCTCTGTGGGGCGCCAGATGCATGTACCGCTGCCGCTCGCCTCGCAGGTGCGCCAGCAATATGAGGCAGCCTATCTGCATGGCAAGGGCGAGCGTGACATCTTCGTGCTTGTCAAGGAGATTGCCGAGCTGGCGGGGGTGGAGGAGGCGAGCTGACCCTGGGGCCGGCTCTTCTGTTCAGATCGACGCGCCTTCGGCGCCGGTGCGGAAATCGAAACTGGTGCTCAGGCCACCGTCGGCCATCAGGTCCTCGCCGATGAACGCGGCCGATTCCTCGGAAAGGAGGAACATCGCCGCCTGCGCAACATGCTTCGGATCGAGGATCCTGCCGGCCGGCTGACGATTTGCCCGGGTGGCCTCGAACTTCCGGCTGTCGACCGCCGATTCCATGTGGCGCTTGAACAGGCCCACCATCATGGGCCCGGGTGAGAGCACATTGACGCGGATGCCCTGGCGGGCATGGTCCATGGCGATGGTCCTGGCAAGACCGCGTACCGCTGCCTTCGAAGCGGTATAGGCGGCGAGCTGCTGCTCGCCGAAGGAGCCCGACACCGAGCCGACCGCCACGATCTGTCCGCCGCCATTGGCAATCATGCGTGGTAAGAGCGCCTTGATCGCCATGGCCGTGCCCACGACATTGACATCGAGGGTGCGCACCAGCACGTCCTTGCTCGTCTCGAGGATCGATCCGACCGTGTCGAGGATCGCGGCGGCGGTGACGAGGCCGAGCGATCCTGTGCCGGACTTGTCGAGCAGCGCGTTCACCTGCGTCCAGGTCGAATTATCGGAAACACCGCCGGTGACATGCATGTAGCGGTTGTCCTGCCGCAGATCCTCAGACGCCGGGGCGCGGTCGACGCCCAAGGTCTCGACACCGGCATCGAGCAGCAGCTTGCACAGTTCGCCGCCGAGACCCGACGAAGCGCCGGTAACTACGACGGTCGAGGGCAGGGTAAGGGTGAAAGTCGGTTTCCGGGACATGTCTGATCCTCTTGCTGTATCGGGGTGACTAACTGGCCACCCGCCTAAGTCATTCGCGCGGCGCTTCGCCGCTCAACCGGGTGATGATCAGCGCCAGCAGGATGATTGCGCCGTAGCAGGCGTCGATCCAGAAAGCGGCGACCGAGGAGAGCGTCAGCACGTTTTGCAGCAGCCCCAGCAGCAACACGCCGGTCAGCGCGCCGATCATGCGGCCCTGGCCGCCATTCAGGCTGATGCCGCCGATCACCGCGGCGGCGAACACGTAGAAGATCATATTCTGCCCCTGGCCGGACATGACCGAAGCGATGCGGCCGGTGAGCAGCAGGCCGGCAAGGGCGGCAAGCAGGCTTCCGGCGATGAAGACGCCGATGGTGATGCGCTCGACCGGGATGCCTGCCACGCGGGCGGCCACTGGATTTCCGCCGATCGCATAGATGGCGCGGCCGATGCGGTGGTAGCGCATCATCAGGCCAAAAAAGAGAAAGAGGAGGCCCGCGATCCAGATCGAGGCGGGAATACCGAACCACTTCGCATTGCCCAGATAGAGGAACTCCTCCGGCAGATCGAACAGCGTCTGGCCATTGGTGATGCCGAGCGTGATGCCGCGCAACAGGATGAGCATGGCGAGTGTTGTGATGAAGGCATTGAGTCTCAGCTTCACCACCAGGAGGCCATTGATCGTGCCGACGATGAGGCCGACGGCGAACAGCACCGCAATGCCGGCATAGCCGCTGATGCCGATGCCGGACCCGCCGATATAGGTATCCGAGATCATCAGCCAGGCCGCGACCATCGGCGCGATCCCGACGGTCGATTCCAGCGACAGGTCGAACTTGCCGCAGATCAGGATCAGCGACTGCGCGATCACCAGGATCGACAGCTCGGATGATTGCTGCAAGACATTGAGCAGGTTCTCCGGCATCAGGAAGGACGGCGATACGAAGCTGCCGACGATCAACACCAGGACAATAACGGGAACCAGCACCAGGTCGCGCAGTTTCATCCGGGCGAAGAGATTGGGGCCGGCCGGCGCCGCTGTTTCGGTCCGGGATGCGGTGCTGGTCATTTCAGTAAAGCCCTTCAATTGCGGCAACCATGTCATGATCCTTCCAGCCGCGCGGGAAGGATCGCGTGATGCGGCCGCGGAAAATCACCTCGACCCGGTCGCAGACAACCAGTTCATCGAGATCGTCGGAAACGACCAGAACGGCCATGCCGCCCGCCTTCGCCTTTTCGATGATGTCGTAGAGCGCCGCCTTGGACGCGATGTCGACGCCTTGCGTCGGCGCGGTCAGCACCAGGACCTTGGGGTTCGATGCCAGCGCCCGGCCGACCATCGCCTTCTGTTGATTGCCCCCGCTGAGCTCGCGGATCGGCTGCTCGCCTGAGGCGGCGACGATGCCCATGGTAGCGATCTGACGCCGCACCGTCGCTTCTTGCCGGGCCGGGGAGACGAAGCCGGCCTTGCCGAACTGGTGCATGACGGTGGCCGTGAGGTTGTCGCCGACCGACAGCAGCGGGAAGAGGCCGCGCACATGCCGGTCACGCGCGACATAGCCGATGCCCGCGGCGCGCATCGCCTCGACGTCTCCCGCAGGCGCCGGTCGGCCGCCGATCGAGATCGTCCCGGCGTCGGGCTTGATGAGTCCGGCAACCGCCTCGGCGACCTTGTCTTTGCCGGAACCCGCGAGACCGGCAAGACCGACGCACTCGCCCGCGGCGACCTCGAGATCGACCGCGTCGAAGCCATTGGCGAGGGTGAGCGCTTTCAGGGCGAGACCCGGCACGGCGTCCGGCGTGACGGCGGCGGGCCGCCTCTCCCGTTTCATCATCACTGCGTCGCCCACCATGGCGGCGACCAGCCGGTCTTTCGGGAATTCCTTGAGTCGGGCATCGGCCACCACGCGTCCGTCGCGCATCACCGTCACGGTCCGGCAGATCTCGTAGATTTCCTCGAGATGATGCGAGATGTAGAGGAAGGTCACGCCGCTTGCCTGCAGGCCGCGAATGCGGTCGAAGAGCCGGTTGACCTCCTTGCGTTCCAATTCGGCTGTCGGCTCGTCGAGAATGATGAAGCGGCTGCCTTGCAAGAGGGCACGGGCGATCTCGACGATCTGCCGCTGCTCGACGGTGAGCCGCCAGGCGTCCAGGTCCGGGGAGACGTCGAGGTCCCACTCCTTCAGCGCCGCCATCGACCTTTCGCGCAGGCGCCGCCAGTCGACGAGGCCCAGCGCTCCGCGCGGCTGGTTGTTGAGGAACAGATTCTCGCCGACGGTGAGATGGGGGATCATCATCCAGCGCTGGTAGACGCAGGCGACACGCTCGCGCCAGGCTCGCCGGTCGCCGAGCGAGGGCGAGGGTTGTCCGGCAAGCCTGATCTCGCCGGCATTTGCGCCGTAGATGCCAGTGAGGAGGCTGACCAGCGTCGACTTGCCGGCGCCATTGCGCCCGACAAGGGCACGCGCGTCGCCGACGGGAATCTCGATGGCGACATCGCGCAGCACTTCAATGGGACCGAAGCGCTTGACGATGCCGTGGGCTTCGGCGGCGAAACCGGTCGTTTGATCGTGCACGGATGCAGTGTCGACGGCAGCCATGCTCACCCCTGTTGCAGGATATGGCAGACCGGGGCGCCGCCGCAAGGCGCCCCAATCACGGTTCGCTTACTTCCCGGCCTGATTGCCCCAGAGCGTCGGATCGCTGGCATTCTCCTTGGTCACCACGGCGGCCGGGAGATAGTCCATGAGATTGTCGCCGACCGGCACGATCTCGCTGTTGTGGTCGGTCGGACCGGCCTTGAAGCTTTTTCCCTCAAGAGCCGCCTTGGCGTAAAAGGCGCCGTATTTGGCATAGAGATCGAGCGGCTGGGCGACGGCGACATCCAGGTAACCGTCGCGGATCTGTTCCATCGCATAGGGCGTGCCATCGACCGAGGCGAGGAAGATGTGATTCGGCTCGCCGACCTTGGTCAGCTTGTCGGCGCTCTTGAGCACATTGAGCACACCGGCCAGCATCACGGAATCGCTCTGCATGTAGATGGCCTTGAGGTCCGGCGTCGTGGTCACGACGGTCTGCGCCGCCGAGGTCGCCTTGTCGGCTTTCCAGTTGGTCGGGCGTTCGATGATCTCGACCTTCGGGAATTTCTCCTTCATGCAGTCGTTGAAGCCGGTCGTGCGATCACGGCCGTTGGTTGTGGCCTGGTCGCCCATCAGCGACAGCACCTTGCCTTCGCCGCCGATCGCCTTGCCCACGGCCTCGCAAGCCTTGGCGCCGATGCCCTTGTTGTCGGCGCGCACGATCATCGCCGTCTTGCCCTTGGCCGGTGCAATATCGATCAGTACCGCCGGCACGCCTTTTTCCGCTGCAAAGTCCAGCACCGGCGCGATCGCCTGGCTGTCGGTCGGGTTGATGATCAGGACATTGGCGCCGGCCGAGATCAGATTGCGCACGTCGGTAGACTGCTTGGCGGCATCGCCATTGGCATTGGTGGGCGGCATCGCCTCGAGTCCGGCGTCCTTGACGGCGGCAAGGGTCTGATTGGCCATGATGGCCTGGAACGGATCGGTCAGGAACGGTGCGGAATAGCCGAGTTTCTGCTGCGCGGCAGCCGGCAGAACCGAGGCGACGAGCGCCAGCGCGGCACCCGAGATCGCCGCGGTGAGCGCAACGCGACGGGACTTCACCCGCGATTGTTTCATCATGCTAACCTCCCATTATTGGCCACGACATTCTCAGTGTCGGCCTGGGAGGAGTGTTGATGGCATGCGCCACCGGTTCAACGCGCAAGATGATCAAAATGAGAAAGCGCGGCAGGAATCAAACGATGCCGCGGATCGAGCCGCCGTCGACGCCCCACACGGCCGAGGTCACGAAAGAGGCGAGGTCGGAGGCGAGGAACACCACGACATTGGCCACTTCCTCCGGCTCGCCGAGGCGCGCCAGCGGAAGTTGACGCAAGCTCATCTCGTACTCGACCGCTTCCTTCGGCGGGCGCTTGTGGAATTTGCCCATTGTCTCGGCGAAGCCGCCGGGCTTGGACCAGAAGGGCGTCCAGATCGGACCCGGCGCCACGGCATTGACGCGGATCTTCGGCGCCTCGGCGCGGGCCAGGCTCTTGGTCAGCGCCAGCACGGCCGATTTGGAAACGCCATAATCGACCGGGACCGGCTCGGGCTGGCGGGCGAGATCGGAAGCGTTGTTGATGATGACGCCGCCTTTCTGCCTGAGCACCGGGAGGGCGACCCGGGTCGCCCGGACATAGCTCATGAAGTTGAGCTGCAGGGTTTTCTCCCATTCCGCGTCGGTGAGTTGATCAAAGCTGCGCACGGCACCCGAGCCGACATTGTTGACCAGAACGTCGAGCGTGCCGCCGAACGGCTTGAGCGCCTGTCCGATCGAGCCCGTGACGCCATCAGCCGTGCTCAGGTCGCCAAGACCGACGCCGGCCTTCACTCCCTTGGCTTCGATTTCGCCGGCCAGCGTCTCGGTGCCTGCTTTGTCGATATCGACCAGGCCGACATGGGCGCCTTCATCGGCGAAGGCAAGCGCGATGGAGCGGCCAATGCCGCTCGCCGCTCCGGTGATGAGAATGGTCTTTCCGGCGAGATTGGTTTTCATTTCGTCCTCCCGATCTGCGGCTTCAGCCGGCTCTTTCAAACATTTCCATCGTCGTGTCGAAGGAACGCTTTGCCTGATCCTTCAGCGGCATGACGCGGTATTTCTCACTCAGGATTTCGACCGACCAGAACCCGTCCCAGCCAGTCGCCCTGATCGCGCGGATGAAGGCAGGCACGTCGAATACGCCTTCGCCCGGATAGACGCGCTCGCGGATCGTGTCGATCCAGAGCGACTCCTTGACCTCGGCAAGCGCATCGTTGAGCTCGACCGACTTGATGTATTTGGCGGGGAATTCAGCGACCTCGCTGTAGGGGATGTTGCCGCGCGCCATGTGCCAGATGTCGATGCACAGCCCGCCATTCGCCCTGCCGGCGAGGTCGAGGATCTGCCGGGACGTCTTGAGGTCACTGATATTGGTGAATGGCAATACCTCGATGGCTATGTCCGAGCCCACCGCCTTTGCTTCGTCGCACCACTGCGCCAGTTCTCTGGCATAATGCGGAATGTCGATCGTCTGGCCATACATCTGGCCGGAGCCCTTGATGTCACGCGCCCCGAGCTCGGCTGCCGCTTCGAGAAGCTCCTTGCGGATCCTGTCCGACTTTGCACGCTTGTCGCCGGTCTCGAACCAGTCGCCCAGGAATTCGACCTCGATATGCTTGATGCCGTTGTCGTCGAAGATCCGCTTCATGCCCTTGAGGCTCAACTTCTCCTTGTTGGCAATGATGTCCTGCACCACGAGCCCGATGCCGACATAGCCCGCCGCTGCGGCAACCTCGACACGCTCGCGCAACGTATAGGGGCTGATCTCGGTCGGCCCCATCGGCTCTCGGTCTCCGGAGATGGTCCAATAGGCGGCCAGCAATTCCGGCGTGTTCGGCATCTGATCGTTTTCCTCCGGCTCAGGTCAGCTCGCTCAGTGGATACCAGAGGAATCAGGATGCCGTCCGCATGACGTGCACCGGCGATATGCCCCGCTATCCTTCGTTGCGGCTGCATATTTCGGTGCCGTCCACGGCGACGCAACTGGCAAAATTGTCAATTTGAACAGAATGTCGCCCGTCGCCCTCCGGCCAGAACTTATCAAACTGGGCAATATCGGCATTGTTGACGGCACCGCTGGTCCTATTCTCCGGGTGCCATCAGGAAAGCAGAGAAGGAAAAGAGGAGAATAACATGCAGGGCATCGCGCTTGTCGTGGGCGTCAGCGGCATAATCGGCAACAACACCGCCCGCGAGCTGCTCGCGAACGGGTGGAAGGTCTACGGCCTGTCGCGCAATCCGACCAATGACACGGCCGTCGCCGGCGTCATTCCCGTCGCCGCCAATCTGCTTGACGCCGGGAGTGTCCAGGCGGCCCTCAAAGATGTATCCCCGACCCATGTATTCTTCGCGACCTGGACGCGCCGCCCCACGGAGGCGGAGAACATAGAGGTCAATAGCGCCATGGTGCGCAACGTGCTGACCGCCCTGTCGCCGAAGAAGTGCGTACGTCATATCGACCTTGTGACCGGTCTCAAGCACTATCTCGGGCCGTTCGACGCCTATGTCACCGGCGGCTTCCGGCCGGTGACGCCGCTGCGCGAGGAGCAGTCGCGTCTCGACCTGCCGAATTTCTACTATGCGCAGGAGGACGAGGTCTATGCGGCCGCCAAGCGCGACGGCTTCACCTGGACGATCCAGCGTCCGCACACCGTTATCGGCAAGGCGATCGGCAACGCCATGAACATGGGCTCGACGCTCGCCGTCTATGCTTCGATCTGCAAGGAGGCGGGCCGCAAGTTTCGCTGGCCGGGTTCGGAGGGGCAGTGGAATGGCATCTGTGATGTGACCGACGCACGCGTGCTCGCCAAGCATCTGGTCTGGGCGGCGAATACGGTGGCGGCGCAGAACGAGGCTTTCAACGTCGTCAATGGTGACTATTTCCGCTGGAGCTGGCTGTGGCCGCGCATCGCCAAATGGTTCGACGTGGAATGGGTCGGCTGGGATGGCGAGATCCATCCGCTGGAGGCTCAAATGGCCGATGCCCCGGCGATCTGGGCTAAGATGGTCAAGAAGCACGGTCTCAAGGAAGCCGATCTCGACCGTCTCGCTTCGCCCTGGCACACCGATCTGGACCTCGGCCGTCCGATCGAGATCATGACCGATATGACGAAGAGCCGCGAGGCTGGCTTCCACGTCTTCCAGTCGAGCGAGAAGTCGTTCACCAACCTGTTCGCGCAATTGCGGGCGGAGAAGCTGATCCCGTGATGAGAGGCTAGGCGACCATCTGCGTCGGGATGCCGAGCTTGGCGACGATGCGGTGGCCCGAGGCCTCGAGATCGCGCTTGACGCGCTGGGCATCCGGCCAGAGCAGCTTGCCGGCGCGCTTGCGGAATTTCCCGGCGATGAGCACATGCTCCACATTGCCGACGCCCGCCTGCATGATCACGGTGGAATAGGGGTCGTGCACCGGCCACATGTTCCAGCCCGTGGCGTCGATGACCGTGATGTCGGCCTGCTTGCCGGGCGTCAGCGAACCGACCTTGTCGTCAATGCCGAGCATGCGGGCCGTTTCGATGGTGATCCAGCGCAAGGCGTCCTTCGTATTCACCGTGCAGTTGTCGGGAATGCCGCCATGCGATGCGCGATGGCTGGCATTGTCCAGCGCGCGCTGGCAGGCGAGAGCCATGCGCGCGACAGCAAACATGTCGGCCGAGACCAGCGACTCGATGTCGACCCCGAAGGTCGGCTGCCCGCCGGCCGCGAGCACCCGCCCGGTGACTGGCCAGCCATGCCCTTGTACCATCTCGTTCTCAGGCGCCACGGTGAAGGAGACACCGGCATCGACGAAGCGCCTGATCTGCTCATCGCTCAGATTGTTGCCATGCACGATGTTGATGCCTTGGCCGACGAGGCCTTCCGCTTCCAGCCGTTCCCAGCCGCCCGGCGTCTTGGCTTCACCGCCGCCCTGGTGCATCGAGGCGATCAGCCCGAATTCGCGGGCGAGCCTGAAGTCGGTGCGCGCCACATCCATCGTCGAGTAGTGCGGGCCGAGGATGGCCATGCCCAGCGTCACGAGTTGATCGCGACTGGCTAAGCGTGATTTGAGCAGGCGCTCGATCTCATGGCGCGGATGCGGGACCTCCGAGAAATGCGGCTCGCCCGGCTTGGGATCGGGCTTCGGAGAGCCGTGCAGGAAGACGGCGCGGATGCCGCTCTCCGCAAGTCCATCGACGGCCGCGTCGGTATGGGTTGGGGTCGGGTTATTGTGGCACCAGTCGCCGAGCGTCGTGGCACCCGCGTTGATCTGACCGAGCGCGCCGGCAAGAGTGGCTATATATATGTCTTCAGGTCGGAAGGCGGTGGCGAGCCCCCGATGCACCCAGCGGAAATATTCGAGCAGGGTCATGTTGGAGCAGAGGCCGCGCAAGCCCGTCTGCCAGGTGTGCATATGGCCATTGACGATGCCCGGGATGACGATCCGGCCGCGCCCCGCAACTGTCTCGGCGCCCTCGGCGGTGAGGTTCGGCCCAACGGCGGCGATCCTCTCACCCTCCACCAGAACGTCTGCGTCCTGGAAGGCCCCGAGCCTGGCGTCCATCGTCAGCACGATGGCATTCTTGATGAGTATGCGTTCGGTCATGGCGTCCCGGTCCTGGATCGAAGCGATGCCGGTCAGGAAGCGACCGGCATGAGGGTGAAATCAAAGTCGATGCGATGAAGCGGCCGTCTTTGCGTGGCGACCGGCGGTCCGGCACTGTTCGCGACCGGGCTTATGTCCCTGACCAGCGGTGCGCGTACACCGAACACGGCGTCGCTGCCGAGATAAGGATCGTGGGGGAAGAATATCTCCGTCACGATGGGTTGGTGGCCCTCGGCTTTGACGATGAAATGATAATGGGCCGGCCGCCACGGCGAGCGGCGCATGTGTGTCACCAGTTTTCCGACCGGGCCATCCGTCGGTATCGTGTAAGGGCCCGGTTCGACGGTGGTGAAGGCATAACGTCCTTCGGCATCGCACAACTGCTTGCAGCGGAGATTGTCATCGGCCTGCGTCGGATCCTGCGTGGCATAGACGCCCTTGCTATTGGTCTGCCACATATCGACAACGGCGCCGGGGATCGGCCGTCCGGCGGTGTCACGTACGACACCGGTGAGGAGGATGGCGTCGCCCTCATTGTCTCCGACCAGGTCAGCGCCGAACGGAACGGTCGGGCTGTCGTCGGTATAGAAGGGACCCAGCACGCTGCCCACGGTCGCCTCAGGCGTATCGTTCATCAGATCGACCAGCGAGGTCGCCCCCATGACATCGGAGAGAAGCGCGAACTCGTTGCGCTTGTCGTCGCTGATCTGCCCGCAGCGCCACAAAAAATCGACCGCGGCCAGCCACTCGTCATGGCTCGGCCGCACGTCGCGGATGAAGGCATGCAGGTGATGCGCGAGGCGCTGCAGCACCTCCTTCAGGCGGGGATCATCCGCATTCGCCCATGACTCTTGCACCGCCCGGGTGATGTTTTCCGTGGTGATGTCGCGCATGGTGCAGTCCTCCCTGCCGCTTTCTCCTTATGAGATCGACTATAGCGCGCTTTCTGCTTCAACCGGGTTGCGCAGGATGCCGATCTTCTCGATCTCGACTTCAACCGTGTCGCCGGCCTTCATCCACAAAGGCGGCTTGCGGGCATGGCCCACGCCCTGCGGCGTGCCCATGGCGATCATGTCGCCCGGTTCCAGTGTCATGAATTCGGAGATGGTCGCTATTGCCTTGGCGACGGGAAAGATCATGTCGCTGGTATTGGCGTCCTGGAGCGTCCGGCCGTTGAGGCGGCAGGCAATGCGCAGGCCCGATGCACCGGATGGCAGCTCGTCGGCGGTCACGACCACCGGACCCACCGCACCAGTCGCGTCGAAGTTCTTGCCCGGCGTCCATTGATGCGTCTTGCGCTGATAGTCGCGTACCGAAGCGTCATTGAAGCAGGTGTAGCCGAAGACATGATCGAGCGCCCGCGCCCCGGGAATGGCGCGACCGGCCTTGCCGATGATGACGAGCAGTTCCGCCTCATAATCCAGCTGCTCCGAGACAGGGGGAAGGCGGATTGGCGCGCCGGCCGCGACGAGCGATGTCGGCACGCGCAGGAACAGTGCTGGATAATCGGGGACGGTGAAGCCGCCTTCCGCCGCATGCGCGCGATAGTTGAGGCCTAGGCATACTACCTTGCCGGGACGGGCGAGGGGCAGCGCTAAGGTCACCTCCGAGAGCGCTCGCCAGTCGGAGGCCCGCAGATTGGCCGAAGCTTCCTTTGCACTGGCCAGTCCCGCCGGATCGAACAGGGAATCGAGATCGGCGCCTATGGAGCCGAGCGAAGCGATGCGCTTGCCGTCATCAACCACACCAAGACGGCGTTTGCCGCCCTCGAAGAACATTGCGAAACGCATCGAACCCCCTCGCAATCCGCCATGAAACCGCCATTGCGGCATAATGTCGATACTCCTTGCACCTGTGATCCCAGCCTATTCTCATAATGAAAAAAGTTTTGTCCATGCCGCAGCCGAGCTGACCTTATCGTCTTGCACCGGGCCAGGGGAGGAGACCGTCATGTTGTTCGCCATTCACGCACTTGATTGTTCCCGTGGCCTTGAATTGCGCAAGATCCATCAGGAGCCGCATCTCGCTCACCTCAAGACAGCTTCCGATTATGGCGTTCGGATCGTCATGTCCGGGCCGCTGGTGGAGGATGATGGTGTGACCACCAAGGGCAGCCTGCTTGTCGTCGAGGCCGATAAGCGCGACGGCGTGCAGCGCTTCAACGGCGCCGATCCTTTCAGCACAGAGGGCGTCTGGGACAAGGTCACCATCACGGCCTTCATCAGGAAGAATGGCTGACCGGCGTTCGCAAGAGGGAAGGAGCGTGCCATGAGAGTGGCCGTGGCGGGCCTCGGCTGGTGGGGCAAGCAGATCATTTCATGTCTCGAGAAGAGTCCGCGCTTCGACACTCGCTACGGTGTCGACCCCTTGCCGTCCGCGAGTGCGCTGGATTTCCTCTCTTCACTCAATATCCGCCACGCGCCTGATCTGGCGTCGGTGCTGGCTGATCCCGATATTGACGGCGTCATCCTCGCTACGCCGCACCAGCTGCATGAAGAGCAATGTCTGGCGGTGCTGGCGGCCGGCAAGGAGTTGTTCTGCGAGAAGCCGCTGGCCATGACGGCGGCTGGGGCGCGGCGGATCGTCGATGCCTGCGAAAGGGCAGGCAAGGTCCTCGGCATTGGGCATGAGCGCCGTTATGAAGAATGTTTCGAGCTGGTGCAGGAGCTTGTCGGTGAAGGCGCCCTCGGCACGCTGCTGCTTTACGAAGCCAATATCAGCCATGATCTGTTCAAGAACATCGATCGCAGCAACTGGCGCCTCGATCCCAAGCACGCGCCGGCCGGCATGATGACCGCGACCGGGATCCATCAGACCGATCTCTGTGTGGCACTTTTCGGCGAGCCGTGCGAGGTGCGGGCTGAGACCGCGAGCCTCACTTTCGCGCCGCCGGCCAGCGACTTCGTCACCGCGGCGCTGAAGTTCAAGTCCGGTGCGCGCGCCACGATCACCTTGCTGTCATGCGTGCCCTATTATGGCCGGGTTACCGTCTTTGGCGACAAGGGCTGGGTGGAAGTCATGACGGAAGGCAATGTCGATCAGGGCAAGCCGACCGTCGTGACGCAGTGCACCGGCACGCAGGCGCCGCGGCAGGTGACCGTCTATCATCCGACCGATACGGTGACGGCCAATTTCGAGTCCTGGGCCGCCGCCGTCGCCGGGGAGAAGCGCTATCGTTTTTCCAGCGCCGAGCTTGTGGACAATATCCGCATCTTCGAGGCGATCGTCAGATCCTCGGCCGAGGACGGCCGGACGGTCAGCCTATAAGAGACGACCGTGGCAGGCTGACAATTCCCGTCCGCCGCAAACCTCCCAGAATGAGAGTCTTCCATGTTGAGCCGCTCGGAGCGGCATGGATAGCCTAGGCACAGGCGAGAGCGGCGGCATCAGATGGTCCGTCGCCGGAGCCACCGGGAGCAAAGGCGGCTGGTTCCTTAAGGGGCGGCTGCAAGCTCCACATAACGACAACGCCACCAAGTGGCTCGAGGAGGAACCCCAAGATGAAACAAATTACAGCACTATTGCGTCCGAATTTGACGAAGTCGGCGCTCGCCGCTCTGGCGATGAGCTTTGCGCTATTGCCAATCGGTGCCGGCCAGGCCGCCGATTTCGCCAAGAAAGATCCGCTGACGATCGGCTATTCGATTCAGTCCGCGCAGGATCCTTATTGGCAAGGCTATTTGCGCGGCATCAAGGAGCAGATGAAGAAATACAGCTTCACCGATCTGCTGACGCAGGACAGCCAGGCGTCCGCCCAGAAGCAGACTTCGGGAAGCATCGCGCTCATCAACAATGGCATCAGCGCGCTCATCATCTCGCCGCATGAGCCGAGCGCTCTTGCCGCCACCATCGCGGCCGCGCATCGCGAGAAGATACCGGTCATCGTCGGTGACGTCGGCGCCTCCGGCGACTATGACGGCTTCATTCTCTCCGACAACTATGCCGGCGGCGTGCTGGCGGCGGAATTCATCCAGAACGCACTCAAAGGCAAGGAAGGCGTTCAGGAGGTCGCGATCATATCGCTCAACCCCACGACGTCGGTGAATGTGCCGCGCACCAAGGGTTTTACCGATACGATCGGCAAGAACCCGAACATCAAGGTTGTTTCCGACATTTCGGGCAAGCAGACGCTGGAAGGTGGCTTTGCCGCGGCGCAGGCGATCCTGGCCGCCAATCCGAATATCGCGGCGATCTACTGCCTGAATGATTCGATGGCCGCCGGCGCTTCCCAGGCCATCGACCAGGCGGGTGGCGACAAGAACCAGCTCACCAACCCGGTGCTTGTCGGCTTCAACGGCGACCCGATCGCGCTCGAGTTGCTGGCCAAGGGCAAGCTCGCCGCCGACGTGGCGCAGGATCCCTATCAGCAAGGCGTTTCCGCCGTGGACATGGCCTGGGCCTATCTCAACGGCGAGACGCCGAAGTTCACCGACGCCGCCACCAAGACGCTGAACGTTCCCGTGAAGCTCGTGACGCCCGAGACCCTCGAGGAGTTCAAGAAGAACCTCAAATGATGACGAAGGCTCGCCCGGCGCCGTCGACCCTGGCGGCGTCGGCCCTGCGCAAAAGCTTCGGCGGCGTAGAGGTGCTCCATGGCGTCGATCTGGGGCTTCATCCCGGGGAGGTTCATGCGCTTCTTGGCGAGAACGGCGCCGGCAAGAGCACGATCATCAACATGCTGTCCGGGCGTCTGCAGCCGGATTCGGGAGAGATATCGCTCAACGGCGTTCCGGTCGGTTTTCGCAATCCGCTGGCGGCGCGCCGGTCCGGCGTGTCGGTCATCGCTCAGGAGCTCGAGCTCGTCCCGACCATGAGCGTGGTGGAGAACGTTTTCCTCGGCGCCGAGCCGACGGCATATGGCTTGATCCGCTGGGGCGATGCCGGCCGCAAGGTCCGCGCGGTCCTGCGCGAACTGGGTCTCGATATCGATCCGGATCAGATCGTATCGACGATAGGTGTTGCCGATCAGCAGCTCGTCGAGATCGCCAAGGCGGTCATCGGCGATTTCCGCGTGCTGATCATGGACGAACCGACATCGGCCCTCAATCTTTCCGATACGGAACGGCTATTCAAGATCGTTCGGAGGCTGAAGACGGCGGGCGTCGCCATTCTCTACGTCTCCCATCGTTTATGGGAGGTTTTCGAGATAGCGGATCGCGTCACCGTGGTGCGGGATGGAAATCGGATCTTTACCGAGGGGATCGGCAATACCGATGTTCGCGCCGTGATCCGGGCCATGCTCGGGCCCAAAAGCTCGCTACTGGAAGGAGCGGAAAGAGACCGAGCGCCGCGCATGTCCCATGCCGCCTCTGAGCCGGCCATCGAGCTCCGAGGCATCTCGTCCGGCGGACTGCTCAAGGAGATCGATCTGACGGTCGCTGCCGGGGAAGTGGTGGGGCTTGCGGGTGTGATCGGCTCGGGCCGTTCGGAACTCTGCGAGGCCATCTATGGGCTGCGCAGCATCGATGCCGGCGAGATCAGGTTGCGCGGAGCTCCAGCCGTTCTCGCCGAGCCCAGGCACTCGCTTTCGCAAGGCACATTCTTGCTGCCTGAGGACCGCAAGCTCGACGGCGTGTTCGCCGATCTCGATGTGCGCGAGAATGTCATCCTGAATTTCGTCGCCGAGCCAGCAAAGAGCAAGGCATCCGGCCTCAACGTGATCAGAGGCGGAATAGAGCGCTCGGCTTTCTCGGCCATGCGCGAGCGCCTGGGCATCCGCTGTCCCGGCGCCACGGCGCCGATCACCGCGCTGAGCGGCGGCAATCAGCAGAAGGCATTGTTTGCCCGTGCGGCGCTGTCGAAGCCCTCCGTGCTGATCCTCTCGGAACCGACGCGCGGCGTGGATGTCGGCGCCAAGGAGGAGATATATGCTGCGATCGATGCCTTCGCCGCGCAGGGCATCGCCGTCATCGTCAGCTCCTCCGAGATCGGCGAGCTCATCCGCCTCAGCGATCGCATCCAGGTGCTGCGTGGCGGCCGCATTGTCGGGCAACTGCCGGCCGCGCAAGCCGCGGAACAGACGATTCTCGAAATGATGGCAGGCTGATGCAGGCGACGCTGAAGAAATGGCTTGGCGCCGATTCCGCCGCGGCGGTGATCGCCCTGGTGGCCGTGCTGGTCGTCTTCTCGCTGGTCAGCCCGCATTTCCTGACCTTCATCAATATCCAGAATATCGTCGTGCGCGCCGCCATCCTCGCCGTCACCGGTCTTGGCATGACGCTGATCATCTCGATGCGGGCGCTCGATCTGTCGGTCGGCTCGGTCATGGGGTTCGCCGCGATTGTCGCGGCGGAGCTCCTGGTGCGCGGCGTCGCCATGCCGCTGGTGGTGCTTGCCGGGCTTGCTGCCGGCGGCCTTCTGGGATTGCTCAACGGCCTGTTGATCACACTGCTGAAGATCCCGTCATTCGTGGCGACACTGGCAACGCTGTCCATGATCTTCGGCATCGAGCTTTTGATAACGGACGGCCAGACCGTATCCATCCACACGCCCTTACTGAACCGAATCGTCGTCGGCAACATGTTCGGCGTCATTCCAGGCGCCGTCGTCATTGCGCTCATCGTGTTCGCCGCGACATGGCTGATCTTTTACCGCACGCCCTTTGGCCGCCATGTCGCGGCGATCGGGGGCGATCTCAAATCGGCTGTCGGCGCCGGCATCAATGTCCGCCTTGTGACGACCGGCGCCTTCGTGCTGGTCGGGCTATGCGCCGCGCTGTCCGGACTGATGACCGCGGCCCAGCTCCAGAACGTCAACTCCACCATCGGCGTCGGCGCCGAGTTGACGGCTATCGCCGTGGTGGTCGTGGGCGGCACCAGCCTCTCGGGCGGTCGCGGCAATCTGTTCGGCACTCTGTGTGCGGCCTTGCTGCTGTCGGCGATCAAGTCGGGTCTGAACATCGCCAATGTCTCGCCCTTGTGGGAGGACCTTGTATTCGGCGGCATCCTGATCGTGGCCCTCATCGTCGATGGTCTGCGTCGTGAGACAGGCCGCAAGGGCATGCTGGCGCTTTAGGGGAGGACGGGATCATGGCCGGAGCCGAGAGTGCGCATACCGCAGCCAAGCCCAAAGGCGAGCGGGCACAAGGCGCCTTCGTGGCCTGGCTCATGGCGCGCTTCGAGCGCGAGCGGCGCGGCGTATGGATACTGATCGCTTTGATCCTCGCTTACATGGCCTGGGCCAACCCGAATTTCTACGGCCGCGGCAATATCGCTGCGGTGCTGAACGACGCCGCCATCCTCGGAATAGGCGCCGCTGGGATGACCATCCTCATCATGGCAGGTGCCTTCGACCTCTCGGTGACGGCGATCATGGGGCTCGCCCCCTTGGTGGCGCTCATCTATTTCGGCGACATGCCGGGACCGGTGATGGTGCTGGTGTCGGTCCTCGCCGGCGCTCTATGTGGCCTTGTCAACGGGCTGATCGTGACACGCGGCCGTGTCGTGCCTTTCGTGGCGACCCTCGGTACGCTGTTCGCCTTCACCTCCATCGCCTACATCATCTCCAACGGCACGTCGGTCTATGTGTCCAACGCATTCGTGATGGATCTCGCCGGCGGGCGCCTTTTTGACGTCATCCCCTACAGTTTCGTCATCATGCTGGTGGTTTTCCTGCTCTGTCACCTGTTCCTGCGCCACCTGCATATTGGCCGTTGGATCCGCGCCGCGGGCAGCAACCTCCGCGCCGCCCATGTCAGCGGCATTGATCTCCGGCGCGTCTATCTGCTGTTGTTCGTGATGTCCGGCGTCCTGACCGGCCTCGCCGGCATTCTGTTGACCGGCTATCTCGCCTCGGCGATCGCCACCCAGGCCACGAACTACAATCTCAACGCCATCGCCGCCGTGGTGGTCGGCGGCACCGCCCTTGCCGGCGGACGCGGCACTTTGCTCGGCACGGCGGCGGCAGCACTTTTGTTCGCGATGGTCAACAACGCGCTGATCCTGCTCGGCGTGAGCTCTTACTACCAGTATCTGGCGACCGGCATCATTCTGATCCTGGCGCTCGTTCTGGGCCTCATCGGATTCGGCGGCCGCCTCCCCATCCGCGACAGCTGAGCTTCCATCTCCTTATGTGCCTCTCACACCGACCGGAGCCCTCACATGCCCAACCTTCGTTCCGACCTCGTTTTTGCCATGCCGTTCTCCAACGTGCTGCATCTGCCCTTTGCCGACAAGGTCAAGGCGACGCGCCTCGCCGGCCTGCGGCAAATGACGATCCAGCCCCAGGAGGTGCTGAAGCTTGTCGCCGAGGGGCTGTCGATCGCCGACATGAAATCGATTGCCGCCGATGGCGGCATCGAGATCGGACGTCTCGACCCGCTGTGCCCATGGGTGCCTGATTGGCGTCCGACCAACTTCGGCGCCGACTATGCCCGCGCGCACGACATCTCGCCCAAGGTGTTCTTCGATCTTTGCGACGAGCTTGGCTGCAGGTATATGAGCTTGAACGCGACCTTCCCGGCGAGCCGCTACACGAACGAGCAGATTACTGGCTTCTATGCCGAGATCTGTCGCCAGGCCGCTGAGCATGGCGTGACCTGCGACCTCGAATGCATCCCGATGTGGGGCGTTGTCAGCCTCGAACAGGGGTGGAAGATCCTGAAGGCCTCGGGCGCGAAGAATGGTGGATTCGTCTTCGATTGCACGCATTTCACCCGCAGCAATCCCTCGCTCGAGACGTTGCGGCAAATTCCGGGCAACCTGTCCACTGCGTCCAGCTCTGCGACGGCCATGTCCCGCTGCGGCCGGGCGTCACGCTGGAACTGGAATGTTTCGAGCGGCTGTGGCCGGGGGAGGGTGACTTCGCGATCTCCGCCATCCTCGACACGCTCGATGAGAGAGGCGGGCTCATGCAGATCGGGCCGGAAGTGTTCTCCGCCAGCCTGGCGACCAAGTCGGCGGAGGAGGTTGCCGACCTGTCGCGCCGGTCGCTGCTTCAGTACGAGGCCCTGACGGCTTAGAACACCGCGCAGCCCGGCAGGCCGCAGGACAGCAGGCGGTCGGAAGGGAAGTTGGTGATGATCTCGCAGCCATTCTTGGTCACCACGACTTCCTCCTCGATGCGGGCCGCACCGCTTCCGTCTTCGGCGCCCTTCCACGTCTCGAGCGCGAACACCATGCCCTCCTGCAGAGGCGTGTTCTGTCCCCGGAAGCGCTTGGAGAAGATCGGGCGCTCCCACAGCGACAGGCCAACGCCATGGCCGTATTGCAGCAAGAAGGCTTCCGCCTCGTCGCGGTAACCAAATTCCTGGGCATCGGGCCATACCGCCGCGACCTCATCGGGGGTTATGCCCGGACGGATCATGTCGATCGAGGCGCTGAGCCATTTGGAGGCGGTCTCATAGGCATCGATCTGCGCATTATTGGGCTCGCCGCAGATGAAAGTGCGGTAGTAGCAGGTGCGGTAGCCGTTGTAGGAATGCATGATGTCGAGGAAGATCATGTCTCCCGGCTGGATCATACGGTCGGAGAAGGTGTGCGAATGCGGCCGGCCGCGCTGGCCCGATACGGAATTCACGCATTCGACGCGCTCCGAGCCCATGCGGAACAGGCGGTCATTGGCGATCGCCACCAGCTCGTTTTCCTTGGTGCCGGGACGGATGGCGCGGGCGATATCGACATAGGTTGCATCGACCATGGCCGCCGCCATCTTCAAGAGCTCGATCTCGTCCGTGGTCTTGATCTCGCGCGCGTCGAGCAGCGCCTGCTGCCCGTCGACGACCTCGATGCCTTCCTTTTCCAGGGCCCGCAGCATGCCGAGCTCCATCAGGTCGATGCCGAGCGGCTCCTTCTCGATGCCGTAATGGACCAGCGCCTTCTTGATCTGCCGGGCGAAATCGCGCTGCACGTTCATGTGCGGCGGGATGGCGCCCTGCATGGTGGTGAGCGGTGCCGCGACATTGTCGGCGATCCAGGGCGAAGACACGCGCTTGGCCGGCGGTGCCGGGTCCCACAGGAAGGGCGATCCTTCGACCGGGCACAGCGCATAGCGGATGAACTTGTCGCGCGCCCATTCGCCGATATGGGTGGCGGTCACATAGCGGATATTGTCGAAGTTGAAGCACAGCACGGCGCCGAGGCCGGCATGCCTGATCGCCTTCTGGGCGCGGGCGAGGCGGTCCTTGGAGAGCCGGCTGTAATTGACGCCTTGCTCCCAGTCCTTCGCCATTTGTCCCCAGGACGCCGTGGAATGAGGGCTGTTGTATTTCATAGACTGGGGCTCCTCCGCCTTCGTTTCATATGCTGCGAACGGATCAGGCGAGCTCGGCCGCCCAATCGCGCTCCTCGATGATGGTTTTGAGGTGTGACAGGAACGCCGCCGAATAGGCGCCGTCGAAGGCACGGTGATCGAAGCTCTGGCCGACCATGCCGGTGAGCCGCGGCGCGACGAAGGCGCCCTGCGGTGTCTCCACCACCGCCGGGCGGAGCCGGATCGCATCGCTCGACAGGATGGCGACTTGCGGCGCATTGATGATCGGGGCCGTGAAGGCGGTGCCGAAAGCGCCGTTGTTGGACAGCGAATAGGTGCCGTCGGCAAAATCATCGCTCGTCAATTTGCCGCCGCGGGCCTTGTCGACTTGCCGGCCGATGGCCTTGGCGAGACCGGGGAGCGTAAGGTCATCGGCATTGCGCACCACGGGGACGACAAGCCCGTTATGCGACAGGTCGACGGCGATGCCGAGATTGATCTGCGACGCCAAGGTCAGCGAGTCGCTGGTGAGCTGGGCATTGATCTGCGGGAATTTCCGCAATGCGATGCAGGCGGCGCGCGCGATGAAGGGCAGATAGGTCAGGGAAAATCCAGTCGCGGCCTTGAACTTTTCCTTGGCCTTGGAGCGAGCGGTTTCGACGCCGGTGAAATCGACCTCGATGGCCTGGAAGACATGCGGGATGGTCTGCCAGTTCTTCTGAAGGCGCTCGCCGGTGCGCTTGCGAATGGTATTGAGCTGGAAGACGCCGCCGGGCGACGGCAAGGCAGGCGAGGCCGCCACTGGAGCCGCAGCCAATGCCGTGCGCACGTCGCTTTGCGAAATCTTGGCGCGTCCGGCATTGGAAACGGTCATGGCGATCGCTTCGACATCAAGCCCGTTCTGGGCGATCAGCCGGCGGGCCAGGGGGGTGATGCGCACACCTTGCGGCCCCTTCGCCCTCCCGTAGATTTCCTGAGGGGTCGAAACCTCTTCGAAGGGGGACCGCATCGCCGCGGGCTCATGCCTTGCGGGGGGAAGGGCAGGGGCGGCTTTCGGTGATTCGACGGCAGTCTTTCCGCCGTCGGCGCCGATCACCGCCACGATGGCGCCGACCTTGGCGACCTCGCCGGCCTTGACGCGGATTTGCCCCAGCTTGCCGGCGGCGATCGCTTGCACCTCCATGGTGACCTTGTCGGTTTCGATCTCGAACAGATTGTCGCCTTCCCTGACCTCGTCGCCCTCCGACTTGAGCCAGGCCACGATCTTGCCTTCGGCAACGGTCTCGCCGAGCTGCGGCATCAGGACGTCGATGCTCATCTTGCCGATCCGTTCATGACGCGCGCGATGCGCTCGACGATGCGCGGTGCGTTGGGCAGCGCCAGGTCCTCGAGGTGGTCGGCGGCCGGCAGCGGAATATGTGGCGTGGTGATGCGCACGATCGGCCCGTCGAGGTCCCAGAAGGCTTCATCGGCCACGATCGAGGCGATCTCGGCGCCCCAGCCGCACAGACGTGGATTCTCCTCGACGGTGAACAGCCGGCCGGTCTTGGCGACCGAGCTCAGGATCGTATTGGTGTCGAGCGGCACGAGCGAGCGCACATCGATGACCTCGCAGTCGATGCCATGCTCGGCGGCGAGCGTCTGCGCGGCCTCGAGCGCTCGCGGCACCATGAGGGCCAGCGCCACGATGGTGGCATCCTTGCCCGGCCGCAGGATCTTCGCCGTTCCGAGCGTGTCGACGATCTCGCCCTCCGGAACCTCGCCTTTCACCGCATAGAGCGACTTGTGCTCGTGAAAGATCACCGGATTGTCGTCGCGCACGGCGGCCGCCATGAGGCCGATGACATCGACCGGCGAGGAGGGCGCCACGACCTTGAGGCCGGGGATCATCATCGTCCAGTTCTCGATCGACTGCGAGTGCTGCGCACCGAAGCGCGCGCCGCCGCCATTGCCGGTCCGCACGACGAGCGGGCAGCCGAGCTGGCCGGCGGTCATGTAGCGCAGCTTGGGGAATTCGTTGGCGATGAAGTCGAAGCACACGGCGGCGAAGTCGGAGAACATGATCTCGGCGATCGGCCGGAGACCGGTCATCGCGGCCCCCATCGCGGCGCCCAGGATCGCCTGTTCGGAGATCGGCGTATCGCGCACGCGCAAGCCCCCGAACTGTTCGTAAAGACCGACCGTCGCCTTGAACACGCCGCCGGCCTTGGCCACATCCTCGCCAAGGAACACGACTTTCGTGTCGCGCTCCATTTCCTGTGCGATGGCACGTGTGACTGCGTCGCGATAGGTCAGTTCCGCCACGACCAGCCTCCATCGGCATAGACATCGGCGGTGAGCTGGTCGACTGGCGCCGGGGGAGCCGCCTTGCAGGCCTCGGTCGCGGCGTCCACTTTGCGCTTGCTCTCGGCTTCGATGGCGGCGATCTGCTCCTGGCTTATTCCGAACTCGAGGAGGCGCTTGCGGTAGAGCTTGATGGGGTCCTTCTCCAGCCATCTCTCCAGCTCACCGGGCGGACGGTATTTCGCCGGATCGGCGCGCGAATGACCGGAATGGCGGTAGGTGAGGCACTCGATCAGCGAGGGTCCTCCGCCGGAGCGTGCCTTGGCGAAGGCCTGGAGTGCCGTGCGATGGACCGCATCGGCATCGTTGCCGTCGATGATGATACGCTCGAGCCCATAGGCCGAGGCCCGATCGGCCGCCGGATGCTCGACGGCGGTCACCTCGCCGATCGGCGTATATTCCATGTAGAGGTTGTTTTCGCAGATGAAGACAACCGGCAGCTTCCAGACCGCGGCGAAATTGAGCGCTTCATGGAAGGCGCCGATATTGGTGGTACCGTCGCCGAAGAAGCAGACCGACACGTCCTTGTCGCCGAGATATTGCGCGCGCCAGGCCGCACCGCAGGCGATGGGCAAATGCGCGCCGATGATGGCATAGGAGCCCATCACGCCATGTTCGGCCGATGTCAGATGCATCGAGCCGCCCTTGCCGCGCATCAGTCCGTTGTCGCGCAGCATGAGCTCGCCGAGAACCTTTTCCATGGAGACGCCGCGCGCCAATGTGTGAGCATGCCCGCGATAGGTGCAAAACGACTTGTCGCCGGGCTGCATGGCCGTCGCCACGCCCGCCGCGACCGCTTCCTGCCCGAGCGAGAGATGGCTGGTGCCCTTGATCAGATTTTGGAAGAAGAGGTCGTTGGCGCGCTTTTCGCAGTCGCGGATTTCGACCTGCAGACGGAAGATTTCCAGGCGGACATCCTGGCCGATATCGTCATTGGCCAAATGCTCGGTTGAAACAACTTTCGTTTTTGATGCCATTTGGTGACGTCCGTTCCCCGCTTGTCGCGGACCATGCCAAAGTCGCATGGTCAAATCGCCTCAAAAGATTCTCAATTTGGACATCGATTTGCGACGGGCGAGGGGGCCACCCCATTGCTCATTCTGGATAAATTTGATCTTTCGGTACCCGCATAACTGTGTTTGAAGGTCCTGCGACCGGCTCGAGGAGGAAGGAAAAAAGGATGGGCAAACTTGACGGCAAGATCGCGCTCGTGACGGGCGCCGCACAGGGAATCGGCCGCGCGGTGGCGGAACTTTTCGCAGAGGAGGGTGCCACCGTCTATGCGGGCGACGTCAAGCCCGTCGCCGCCGCACAGCGGATCACGCCGGTCACGCTCGACGTGACCAGCGCGAAGGGCTGGGCAAGCGCCGTCGATACGATCGTGGCGAAGCATGGCAAGCTCGATATTCTCATCAATAATGCCGGTATCGTGCGCGCCTACGGCCAGGTGCTCGACACCGAGCTTGACGATTTCACCACTGTGGTTTCAGTCAACCTGACCGGGACATTCATCGGCATGAAGGCGGCCATCCCCGCCATGCGCAAGGCCGGCAAGGGCTCGATCGTGAATTTCTCCTCGATCTGGGGCAATGTTGGCGTCGGCGGTGCTGCCGCCTACAGCGCCGGCAAGGGTGGGGTGCGCAACCTCACCAAAAACGCCGCCGTCAGCTATGCGGCGGAGAACATCAGGGTGAATTCGGTCCATCCGGGACTGATCCGCACGCCGCTGGTCGAAGCCCAATCGGACGAGATGAATGCCGGCATCATCGCGGCGACGCCGATGGGGCGCATGGGCACCCCGCGCGAGGTCGCCAATGTTTGTCTTTTCCTCGCCAGCGACGATTCCTCCTTCGTGACCGGCAGCGAGCTGGTTGTCGACGGCGGCTATCTCGCGCAGTGACGGTCACAGAGAGGATAAACACCATGAATGTCATGAATGCCAAGGTTGAGCCGACCATCGAGCATGGCGGCACGTGCCATACTTATTTTATGATCCCGAAAGAGGCGATGCGTACCGAAACCGATGGCTCTTACCTCGAATATGTCGCAGAGTTCGAGATTGCGGCAGGCTCGCATCTCGAGCCGCACCGTCACGATACGCATGAATTCTACTATGTGCTCAAAGGCAAGGCTCTCATGCAGATTGGCGCCGACAAGCGTGAAGTGACGCCGGGCGACCTCATCCATATTCCAGCGAACGAAGTGCACTCGATTGCGCCGGTTGGCGGCCCGGTGCGCTGCCTCGCTTTCGCCGCGAGCTTCCTGCCGCCGGGTGGTGCCGGGACGGAAGCGGAGAAAGCCGAATTGCCGACCTGATGAATGCCATCACCCAAGGATTGCCTAGGTGCGGGCCTGACGAAGCCAGGCCCGCACCTGTCACTTGGGATAGTCCACGCTGAAGGTCGAGGGATCGTAGTCCGGCCCGAGTCCGGTTGAGAGAATCAAGTCGTTCGGCCGGTCAAGCCGTGCGTAATCCTCCACCCAACGGTCAGCCTTCACCGAAGCGGTTTCATCACCTTTGGAAACCGCGATATCCGCGTTCACCTCATACTGCTTGGGTACCGGCGTTCCGGCGAGCACCTTCAGTGCGACAGCTACAGACACGCCGCCCATTGCCGGCGGATAGTCGAAGCTCATGACCGGTACCTTGTGCTGCACGGCGAGCTTCACACAGCCATTCAGATCGGCGCATGTGATCGGCGGAATCTTGCCATCGGCCCAACCTGCCTCGACAAATGCCTCGAGGGCGCCTGAGCCCTGCAGCCCCGAGTCGTTCCATACCCCGTTGATCTGATCACCATATTTCTGGATCATCGCGGCCATGACCTGCTTGCCCTTTGCAGGACTCCAGTCGGAATATTGCACGTCGAGGATCCTGATATCCGGGAACTCGGCAAAGACCTGCTTGGCTGCGGCGATGCGAAGCTCGGCAGGACTGGCGCCGGCAATGCCTCCGATCATGATGATGTTGCCTTTTCCGCCCATCCGCTCGGCCATCCATTGCGCCATGGTGCGGCCGAGCGCCTGATCCGAAGCGGTAACGAAGGAGACGTAGTTATCGCCGGATACACGACGGTCCACCAGGACAACGGGCACGCCTTGGTCCATCGCCTGCGAGACGATGGGATCGAGAGCCTGCGCTGTGGCTGGAGATACGATCAGAAGATCCACCTGGCGCTGCAACAGGTCCTGCACGTCGGATACCTGCTTGGCAGGGTCGTCATTAGCGTCGGTAATGATGAGTTGTTTGATCTTGTCCTTATTGTCGGCCGCGGCTTTCTCGATGGAATGCAGGAGGCCGACGCGCCAGATATTGGAGATCGAGGCATTCGAAAAGCCAATGACGAAAGGGCCGTCCTTCTTGTATTTCGATGTGTCGACATATTCGAGATCACGGCTTGCCCATAGAAGCGTGCGAGGCTTTCCTTTGTATCCGTCTTTATTCTCATCCGCCGAAGCGTACGATACGGCCATCAACATGCTCGAGAGCAATGCCAAAACTTTGAGAGTCTTTGCAGTTCTCATTCCCACCTCCTGTCGGGATGCCCAAATTCTCGGCTATTCACGCGACGGCAAAACGCCCCCTTTCCGTCACGTAGCGGTGTCTAGGGTAACAGGCGCAGTGTCGCCGTCCGCTGTCATTATGTTCAGAATGGGAGTCCTGCGGTGAGGTACCTTGTCATTTTACCGACGCGAGCCGCGAACGATCGAGCGTCAGCGTTACGGCGATGATCACGATCAAGCCGGTGATGCCGATCTGGGCATAAGGATGGACGCCGGCGACGTTCATTCCATTCTTCAACACGCTGATGACGAGGACGCCGAGAATCGTTCGATGGACGCCCCCGGCACCGCCGGACAGAGCCGTTCCTCCCATCACGACTGCCGCGATCGCTTCCAGGAGCAGATCATCGCCCATGCGTGCGGTTCCTGTCGACGTGCGGGCGACAAGCAGCAGGCCCGCCAGGCCGCAGAGGATGCCCGACACGATGAAGGCAATCATCTGGATGCGCGATACATCGATTCCGGACAGCCTGGCGGCGGTCCCGCCGGCACCGATGGCGTAGAGCGCCCGGCCAAATGTAGAGCGGGCACCGACGAAAGCCGCGGTCGCGAAGATGACCAGCGCCCAGAGGCCTGAGTTGGGGATCTGCCAAATGAGCTTGCCGGAAGCAAGCCAGGTCATTTCGGCGTTGCGGAACGTAACGTTCGCTCCACCCGCGACCCAGGTCGAGATGCCGCCGAACACGATCATGGTGGATAAGGTCGCGACGAAGGAGGGGACTCGTGTGTAAACGACGAGTGCGCCGTTGATGGCACCACAGACCGCGCCGATGGCTGCGCCAATCGCCACAACCTCGATAGCGTTCATGCCTGCTTCTCTCAATAAAAGAGCTGCCGTAATTGCCACCACCGTCACAATCGAGCCGACAGAAAGGTCGATCGCGCCCATGAGGATGACAAACGTCGTTCCTGTGGCGACGAGCAACAGGATCGAGGACTGGCGCATCAAATTGAACACGTTCACCCAGGAGAGGAAACGCTCGTTGAACGATGTGAACACCGCTATGAGGAGAATGAGGAAGGCAAGCGGTATGAGGACTCCCAGTGTTGTTCGGTGGGTTTGGTAGAATGCGCCGATCGCGCCCATGACGGCCTCCTCAGATCATAAAGCCGACGAGCTCCTGCTCGGTCGGCTTTGCTTCCGGTGGCGCCGGCCGCTCAGTGACGACCTCGCCATCTCGCATTATGAGGATACGGTTGGACAGGCCGATCAGCTCGAGCAAGTCATCGGTGACGAGCAGGATCGCGACGCCCCTCGCCGTGAGATCGCGCATCAACGCATAGATCTCCTCCTTGGCGCCGACATCCACCCCGCGCGTCGGATTATCAAGCACCAAGACATTCACGCTCTTGGCCAGCCATTTGGCCATGACGACCTTCTGTTGGTTTCCGCCGGAAAGATACTGGCAAAGCTGGCCGGGACCGGTGGCGCGAATATGCATGAGCTTGATGTAGTCCCGCGCTAGTCGTGATTCGCGTACGGCGGAGATGAAGCCCGGCAGAACAGTTACCTTGTTGAGCGCAGCGAGGGACATATTGGCCGCGACGGAGAGGTAAGGAATGATACCTTCGATCTTGCGCTCCTTCGGCACGAATCCGACATTTGCGGCGACGCAGGATTTTCCGCGATTGCGGACCGGCAGTCTGTTCCCTCTGATACTGACGGTACCGCCAGTCGGGAAAGGCTCGAACCCTACGACCGCGCGCGCCACCTCTTCCTTGCCGCAACCGACGAGCCCTCCGACGCCGAGAATTTCACCCTGTCTCAGCGCAAACGAGACGCTTTTGACATGACCGCCGGAAAGGTCATCGACAGAGAGCGCGATTTCGTCGGAGTCTGCGACTGTCCGCTGGCGTTTTTCCTTATAGTATTCCTCATCGCGTTCGCGGCCGACCATAGCCTGATGGATGCGCGGCGTGGAGAACTCTCCCCTGGCCATCTCGGCGACCATGCGGCCGTCCTTCATGACATAGAGGCGGTCGCAGAGTGTCATGTATTCGGAAAGGCGATGCGTGATGAGGACGAAAGACGCGCGATCGCGGAAGCGCCGGATGCTCCCGAACAGGACGGCCACCTCCTTGTCGCCGATGGCAGCCGTAGGTTCGTCGAGCAGCACGATCGGATGCTCGACCTCGAAAAAGTCCGCCAGCACGAAGGCCTTGGCGATTTCGATCATTTGCCGGTCGTGGAATTCGTAGCTTGCAGTCACCTTGCGCGGATCGATGTGGCCGAGCCCAAGCTTTCGGAGATGTCGTTCCGACAGATCAATCATGCGGCCTGCGTCGACGAGACCACCGGCACGTGAAAACCTGCTCTCATGTGAGAGAAAGAAATTCTCATAGACGCGCAAGTGTGGCACGAGCGCCTGCTCCTGGAATACCATGGAGACGCCAGCGCGCACCGCGTCGGTATATCGTTCGGGAGCAAAGGCGCGCCCGAAGAGAGCCATCGATCCCTCGCTCGGGCCGTAGATGCCGGCGATCATCTTCAATGTGGTCGACTTGCCGGCACCATTCTCGCCGGCGATGCCGACAATCTCATTCGCGAAGATATCGAGGTCGACGCCTTCGATCACTGTGACGCCGGCAAATCTCTTGGCGGCGGCACGCATTTGAAAGATTGGCTTGCGGCCATCGCTCACGAGAGGTTCCTCGCCGAAAGAGAGCGGCTCGTCGCGATGACGGCCAGGAGGATGACACAACCTTTGATAATAGTCTGGAGATAGGGATGCACTGCAAGAATGTTCATACCATTCGAAAGCATCGCAACGACCAGAACACCGAGCAGAGTGCGCGCGACGCCGCCAATGCCACCGGCGATCGCCGTGCCCCCGACGACGACGGCCGTAATGGTTTCCAGCATCAGGAAGTCACCCATCGTGCCCGTGGCCGTGCCGAGCCGCGAAGCCAGGAGCGCGCCGCAGAGGCCGCAGAGGGCCCCGGAGAGCGCGAAGGCCTGAACCTTTACATAGTCGACGGAGACACCGACGAGCTTGGCGGTCTCCTCGTCGCTGCCGATCGCCAGTGTCATTCGGCCGAAGCGTGTCCGCTCGCCGATCAGAACGCAGAGAGCGTACACAAGGATGGCAAAGACGACGATCATGGGCAAATAGGCTATGAATTCATACTGTGTGACGGCGATGTATCGGGCGTCGCGGATGGGGATTGAACCGCCATCGGAGAGGAAGAGGATGACGCCGGTAAGCGACGTTCCCACCCCAAGTGTCACCAATATCGAGGGAATTCGCAAATAGACATAAAGGAGGCCGTTGATTGTGCCAATGGCGAACCCGACGAGCGTTGCGACGAAGATTGAGCCATAACCGAGGCTCGGCACCAGCAAGGCCGCCACAACTCCCGCCAGCGTGGCGACCGCACCTACCGACAAGTCGATCGAGCCCATCAGGATCACGAAGGTGGCCCCACAGGAGGCCACCAGCAGAACCGAGGCTTGGAAGAGAATATTGCGAGCGTTCTCAGGCGTGACAAAAGCCGGGTTCAGCACACCGAAGACGACGGCGAGCAGCGCGAGCACCAGCAACGGAGCGAGGTGTCGCAGTCGCGTCATGTCTAGCGCCGCGCGAGTTGGGCTGGTTGCCGTCAAGGGATGGAATTCACAGCGTTTCATGAAGGTCGAAGGATGGCAGGCCAAGCCAATGGCCCGCCATCTCCACCGTCACTCCGGGATCCGTGACTTATAGTGCGACTCATAGTCTGCTTTGAGCTTGTCGACGCAGCCTGCGCCAAACTCCGCTGTATATTCCTTGGGCAGCTCATAGCCGGCGGGCTTCTCAGCAGTACGCCACATTTGGGCGGCATCGATCGGCCATACGTGATTCTGCGGATCCCAGTTGTCTGGATTGAGCGTCCGCGACATCTTCTTCCAGTCGAACGGAAGCTTGTCGCCTTCCAGAAACTTTGTATAAGCCTCGACATTCTCGGCCGTTATCAGCGTCGCGCCCATGTACATCATGCGCTCGCAGGCGCCCGGCTTCCATCCATGGGCAACGTCATAGGCGCGGACCAGCGAGAAACCCGCCTGCCAGGCCGGGGTGAAGCTCATGGTGGCGAAGAAGCGACCCTCCTTGATCAGGTCCATGGTCTCGGCGTTGCCGTCGAGACCAACAACCGGAATGTCCTTCAGTCCGGCGTCCTCGAGCGCCTGCATGGCGCCGACTCCGACCGAATCGTTCTGGCCGAATACGCCGTCGATCTGCGGGTTTGCGACGATCAGGTCTTCCATGACCTTTCGCGAGTCGATCTGGTTCCAATTCCCGGGCTGACGGGCAATCAATTTGATCTCCGGGTATTCCTTCAGCGCCTTGTCGACGCCCAGCGTGCGAGAAATCTCCGCCGAAGAACCTGGATAGCCGGTGATGTGGACGAGATTGCCCTTCTTGCCCATCTTCTCGAACAGAGCCTTGGCGATGACATAGGCGTTATCCTCGCCGTCGGGCGCAAAGAAGGTGGCGTAGGCATAGTTGTCGGCGCCATTGTCTATGGGGTGAAACCACGGCAGCGCGTCCCAGATACCGACATAGGTGCCGCCGGCAGCCTTTACCTTCTCGGCCATCTGCTTGACATTGCCGACGTCCTGGGCATTGCCGAAGAACATCTTTGCACCAGCCGTAATCTGTGCTTCGTAGTTGCCGATCTGCTTGGAAGCGTCACCGCCATTTGTAAGGACGCGGTATTCGAGGCCAAGCGCCTCGGCAGCCTGGCGCGCACCTTTGTCGAAATTCGACCAGTACTCATTATCGAGACTGGTGAATTCGGCGACGCTCACCTCAGCGGCCCGCGTCCAGGACGCCCCCGTGAGTATGGCGATAGCGCCAGCCAAGCCTAGAAGCGATTTCATGTTCATAAGGTTCCTCCCATGATTGGTTCGAGGACCTCGCGTATTCTCGGATTGCTCGATCTCGCTCAGCCCTGTCGACGTCCGTCAAATTTGGCGCAGCATGCTTCTCAGCCACTAAAGGGGGTCGCTGGCCTGTTATCGATGTTCTTCACTTGCCGGATTATCTTGATGCAAGATCATGGAGCCCGTCACGTGAGAGTATATTCATTTTGAGAATACCGTCGCGCCGTCATGTCCGGAATATGGGGCATCCTTCTGCGATGAAACACAGTCGTGAACTCGAATGCAATGGAAGCGAGATTTTGCCAGAGCGCGTCAACAGACCGGGGTCGAGTGATGGGCATTCTCAGCGAAGTGCTTAACGTTCACGATACAGTGGACGTGCTGCGAATTCTGTGTGGTCTGTTTTTCATCCCGCATGTTGCAGGAAAGCTCTTTGAGCCCGCGGCGTTGGGGTTCTTTCAGACGGCCGGATTCAAACCACCCAAATTCTGGATGTATACGGCCGGTGTCGTTGAAGCGATTCTGACGGTTCTTCTCGTTTTCGGGCTTTTTAGTCCATGGGCCGCTGTCGTCGCGACTGTCCATTTGTGCATTGTAGCAGGCGCCATTTATCGCGTGTCGCACGGGAAATGGTTGTGGAATATCGGCGGAAACGAATATGCGGTTTTTTGGGCTTTGTGCTGTGCCCTTGTCGCCATTCACGACTGAGCTGAATTGCCGTTCCGACGAGGCTGCGGGTTCGATTTCCATTTTGAGAATGTTGCCGCGTGTTCTCGCGGCTCCCTTCTGCCATTTTCGCGCATCTTGGGAGGATTGACCTGCACCGACGGCTGGCGCCCGCTTTGTCGGCAGGCGGACGATTTCTCGTGTCAGCGCTTTGTCGGGCAAGCCTCCACCGACCGCAGAAAGACTGGAAGCACTGGATGACAAGCACTCTTTTCACCCCGATCACTTTGCGCGGCCTGACGCTCGCGAACCGGGCGATCGTATCGCCCATGTGCCAATACAATTCAAACGAAGGCTCGGCGAATGACTGGCACATTCTGCAGCTCGGCCAGTTCTCCCTCGGCGGAACCGGCGCGCTGGTCATGACGGAATCGACCCATGTCAATCTGCAGGGTCGCATCACGCTCAAATGCGCGGCTATGTGCAGCGACGCCAACGAGGCGGCGATGAAGCGTGTCATCGACTTCTGCCGGCAATATGGTGTCGCCAAGCACGGCCTTCAGCTCGGGCATGCCGGACGCAAGGGCTCCACCTTGCCGCCGGCTCTCGGCGGAAAGCCGCTGTCCGGCGAGCAGGGGGCGTGGGAAACGGTGGCGCCGTCGGCCATTTCCTATGATGAAGGTTGGCATGTGCCGCGCGCGATGACGGAGGCGGATATCGAGCAGGTGAAAGCCGACTTCGTGAGCGCCGTGCGGCGCGCCGAGCGCATCGGCTATGATCTGGTCGAGCTCCATTTCGGCCACGGCTATCTGGTGCATCAGTTCCTGTCGCCGCTGTCGAACAAGCGTAAGGACGGGTATGGCGGCAGCCTCGAGAACCGCTTGCGCTTTGGCCTAGAGCTGTTCGCCGCGGCCCGTGCGGCCTGGCCCGAGGACAAGCCCATGGGCGTGCGCCTCTCGGCGTCGGACTGGCTCGAGAACGGCTGGTCGGTCGAAGACTCGATCGTGCTCGCCAAGGAGCTGAAGGCGCTGGGTTGCGATTACATAGACGCCTCGAGCGGTGCGCTCCATCCGGCGCAGAAGATACCGCTCGCGCTCGGCTATCAGGTGCCGTTTTCCGAGGCGATCCGCAAAGAGGCGCAGATTCCAACCGTCGCGGTCGGTCTCATCACGTCGGCGCGCCAGGCTGAGGATATTCTCGCCGGCGGCAAGGCCGATTTCGTGTGCCTTGCGCGCGGGGCCATGTGGAATCCGCGCTGGATATGGCACGCCGCGGAGGAGTTGGGTGCGGAGGCTCCCTATGCCCCGCGCACGATGCCGTGCCATCCCAGCAATCGCCCGGCGGCCTTTCCCAATCACCGGAAGCCTTCATAGGCCCGACAAAGCTATGGTATCGGGGATTCAGATAAGGATGACGGTGAGGTTTCCGTGATGAAAGCGCTGCGTTTCCACAAGGCTCGTGACCTGAGGCTCGAAGACGTTCCTCCGCCACCCAAGCCGGTCGGCGATGAAGTGATCCTGAAGATCTCGCATTGCGGCATCTGTGGGACTGATCTGCATGAATATGTCGCCGGGCCGATCATCCTGCCAATTGAGCCCCATCCCGTGACCGGTGCCAGGATCCCCATCATCCTGGGCCATGAATTCTCGGCCGTGGTCACGGATGTCGGAAAGACGGTAACGACGGTCAGGCCGGGTGATCGCGTGGCGATCCTCCCGCATCTGATGAAGGCCGGGGACTACTATGCGCGCCGCAATCTGGGCCAGTTCAGCGCGGCGACGGGCCTCGTGGGCCTCACCTGGCATTGGGGCGGCATGGGTGAATACGCCCTGGTGCCGGAGCAGAATGTCGTCAGGCTTCCGGACAATGTGAGCGACGAGCAGGGCGCCGTGCTCGAGCCTTCGGCCGTGGCGGTGAATGCCATCGACAATGCCGGTATCGTAGCGGGAAGCACCGTGCTGATCACCGGCGCCGGTCCCATCGGCGCACTGACCGCGCTTGCAGCGCGCGCGGCCGGCGCCTCGAGGATCTTCGTCTATGAGCCGAATGACGGTCGCCGCGCGCGGCTCGCGGATTTCGAAGGCTTGTCGCTTCATGGCGGATCGACCGACGATCTGGTCCAAAGAATCGAAGCCGAGACGGAATCGGGCGTCGGCGTCGATGCCGCCATCGAATGCGCTGGCCATCCTGCGGCACTCGACCTGTGCATCAGGGTGACGAAGCGCACCGGAACGATTGCGCAAGTCGGCCTCTTTGTCGAGAAACCCGAGGTCGACATGTTCAAGCTGTGCGAGAAGGGGCTGAGGCTCGTCGGCTGCTGGGGCAATGACATTACGCTCGGGCCGCGCCTGGTTGCCATGATCGCGAGCGGCAGATTTCCGGCGGAGCGGATCATCACCGGACGCGTGAGCCTGGAGCAAGCCGTCACAGAAGGATTCGAGACGTTGACAGAGGCCGGCAACGATCATCTGAAGATTCTGATAAATGTTGCGGGCTGAGCCATAACTCCAATTGTGGATTGGAACGACAATTGCTGAGGCCATAAACACCCATCCTTTTTGCTCACGGCTGGTGACGCAGATATATAGTCGTATCAAGCCCGGGGAGGACGGTCGCCTGCATCGACGATCGTGTGTTGAATCGTTGGTGAAAGGTGGTCAACGATGGCCGGCCGTTTCGCCATGACCATGCATCGAAGCGGAAGTCCAGATAGGCAAGTGCGACGGCGACAGTGATCGAGCCAACATTCACTTGGCAGAGCTCGCGCTGCCAGCGAGCTTCGAGTGCATCGAGCGCACGCTCCACCCTGAGCTTCTGGCGGTCGAGCCAGGTGTGCCAATGCAAGCGCTCAGGCCGCTGTGCGATTTCATTGCGATATGCGACGGCCGCATCGGCAATCCCGATTCCGATGGCCTGCAGCGTCAAGGTGCGGTGACGTTCGTCCCCACCACGGGCGAGCAGTTTCTGATCGCACGCCTGGTTGAGGTGGTCGACAATGACGCGGGAATCGTGAAGCACGGCTCCGTCCGGTGTAACCAGGACGGGTATCTGGGCGATCGGAGAAAGAGCGGCAAGCTCCTCATTCTCGGTCGCCACTTTGACGTCGGTCGCAATGAGCTCCAGCTCGCCGCCCAGCCCGGCTTCATGTGCAGCCACGAAACATATCCGGACGTAGGGCGAGATCATATCGCCGTAGATCTTCATGTGAATCCGTGGAGCTTCAGACCGCGTGCCGCGCGAGAGCCGCCAGGCTGCGTTCGAGCGTTTCGGTTACATTCGCCAGGTGACTGCGCATCGCTTTGTCGGCACGGTCCTGATCACCGGCGCAGATCGCCTCGACGATCTCGGTATGCTCGCGGATGGACTGGTGGATGCGGCCCGGAAACAGGATGGTGCGGAACTGGAAGCGCACGATCTGCGAGTTCAGCGTCGCGAGCAACCGGCTCGCCGTCTGATGCCCGGAGATCTTACGGATCTCTGCATGCAAGGCGCCATTCTGGCCGGAATAGGTGGTGAAATCTTCCTTGTCGATCGCTTCCCGCATGGTTTCGAGAATGTCGCGCAGCCGCTTGCGGTCGGCGGCATTTGCCTTGGCGGCCGCCTGCCGGGCGATCAGCGATTCGAGCGAGGCGCGCACTTGCAGGATTTCCAGCGCCTCTTGCTCACTGATGACCCGGACGCGGGCCCCGCGATTGGGCTCGGAGACGACCAGGCCTTCCTGCTCGAGCTTGCCCAGCGCCAGCCTGACATTCGACCGATTGGTGCCGAGCCACGCTGCCAGATCCGCCTCGACCAGCCGCTGGCTCGGCATGAAATGACCAGTCTCGATCGCCTTGCGCAAGACCGCTGTCGGATCGCTCTTTTCCTTGCTGCGTGCCACGTCCCTCGTTCCTTTCCGCTTGTCCCCGTGCTCTCGTTACGTGCCGGTTGCACGAACGTGATCGCCTGCGCCCGCTGCCAGGATCAGGTCGAGCGTTTCAAGCCACTCGTCATCGTGTCTCTTTTTCAGGGCGGGACTGCCGTCAGAAAGGTCGGCGGCCCAATCCTGACGAAGCGCTGTCGCCATGGCCATGAGCGGCTCGAGCCCTGCTTCCCTGACCGTGGTCGCGACTTCGCGCATCTCGGCGGCGCGTCTGCGCCCGTGCACCAGCGAGCGCCCCACTTGATGGCCCGCATACTTATTCCAGTCGGTTCCCGGAAACGTATCGTTCAGTGAAGCCAATACGCGACTCTCGACGCCATGCGCGCGCGCCGCGAGAAAAGCTTCCGAGCACAGGGCCTCGATACCCTTGATGATGATGCTCCGGCACATCTTGGTCGCGGCGGCAATGCCGACCTGGTCCGCGACGACTTCGAGATTCATGCCATAGCCGCAGAGCCCGTTGACAACGGAGGCAGCATGGCTGCCGGCCAGCAGGATTGGAACGGCGAGCGCGCGTGACGGCACGGGCGCCATGATCGCGCCATCGACATAGGCGGCTCCTGATCGCTCGATCACAGCGGCGCTTGCCTTCTTGGTGCCGGGCGAGACCGAGTTGAAGTCGAGGAAAATCTGTCCGGGCTTGAGATAGGTTGCGGCTTCTCTCGCAACATCGAGCGATGCGGCTGCGGTGACCAGAGACAGAACGATTTGCGCACCTTGCGCGGCTTCAGCAGCCGACACCGCGAATTCGATCCCACTGCCTGTGAACTGCGCCGCCTTCTTCGTGAAAGCAGGCGTCCCCTGAAGAATGTCGTAGCTGCGGACAGGCACGTGGCTGGTGAGCGCAGCACCGAAAATCGCTCCGGCTTCGCCGAAGCCGATGATGCAGAGACGGTGGGTCATGCCGATCGAGCTCAGTGTTTGATTCGCACGATTGTCATCAATTTGGGCGACAATGTCAATTGATTAACTTGTGGAGAATATTGCGCAAAACTCATTAACAGAGCTGGCTCTATACTATTTTGTTGACAAAATTGATAACAGTTATAAGCGAAGGTATCCGAGGTGGGAGACGCCCGATGCCACTGCATTTCACGGACCAGGAATTCGCCGCCCGCAAAGCGGAGACGATCGCCCGGATGGCGCGGGACGGCCTCGATGGTCTGCTGATGTTCCGCCAGGAAAGCATGTATTACCTGACCGGCTACGACACCTTCGGCTATGTCTTCTTCCAGTGTCTGTATCTTGGGGCCGATGGGCGCACGACGCTCCTGACACGCGCACCCGATGCACGCGCCGCCCGCTACACGTCAAATATAGAAGACATCCGCATATGGGCGGATCGACCGGACGCCAATCCCGCTGCCGAGCTCAAGACGATACTGGCCGAGCATGGCTGCGCGGGGCACCGTCTCGGCGTCGAATGGGAGGCCTACGGGCTCACGGCGCAGAATGGCCAGGCGCTTGCCGCAGCCCTCGAAGGCTTCTGTCGGCTGGTGGACGCTTCGCTCCTGATCACGCGTCAACGTGTCGTGAAGCGGCCGGCCGAGATCGCCTATGTGCGCAAGGCTGCGGAACTGGCGGATGCTGCTTTGGCCGAGGGTCTGCGGCTGGCGAAGCCCGGCGCATTCGAAGGCGACATTCTTGCCGCCATGCAGGGCGCCGTGTTCAAAGGCGATGGCGACTATTCCGGAAACGAATTCATCATCCAGTCGGGCCCCGGGTCGCATCTCGGCCGCTACACGTCCGGCAGGCGCCATGTCGCCGCCGGCGAGCAACTCACGCTCGAATTTGCCGGCGTCTATCGGCACTATCACTCCTGCCTGATGCGCGTGGTGACCATTGGCAAGGCGAATGCGCGGCAGCTCGAGATCCACAAGCATGCCATGGCTGCACTGGAGGCGAGCTCCAATGCGCTACGCCCTGGCGATCCGGTCGGCAATGTCTTCAACGTCTATATCCGGACGCTCGAGAAGGCCGGCTTCATCGAGAACAACCTGAATGCTTGCGGCTACAGTCTCGGCACCACCTTCTCGCCGAACTGGATGGACTGGCCAATGCTCTATCGCGACAATCCGGTGATCGCCGAGCCGGGCATGGTGTTCTTTATGTTCCTCGCCATCACCGACAAAGGTGTGAGCGGGATTCCCGGCGAAACCTTCCTCGTTACCGACACCGGCTGCGAGCGGCTCGGCAAGGCGCCGATCACTTGCGCCACTGAAAGCTGATCTTCACCGAACAAAGGAGAGCCCGCAATGCCCGCGAACTATCCCTTCAGCCGTGTCCACCACGTCCATGTCATCGTCCGCGACATGGCGAAGGTCGAATCCTTCCTGCGCGCCATCGGCATCGAGCTCACCGACTACGATCACCCGGGTAACTACACGCTCCTCGAGGGCAATGACGCCGAGACGCTGGCCTCGATCCACTACAAGTTCTGCCGCATCGACGGCGTCGATCTGCAATTCATGTCGCCCAAGGATGACCGGCCGAGCCGGCACAAGACCTTCCTTGAGATTCGCGGGGAAGGGGTGTTTAGCATCGGTTTTCTCGTCGATGACGTGGATGCAGCCGAGGCCAAAGGCAAGGAACTCGGCCTTGAGGTGCAGCAGAAGGGACGGCATGAAGACGGTTGGGGCTTCACCTATTTCGACACCGCCGACACGCTCGGCATCAATCTCACCGTGCGCCAGAACCCCTTTAGTGAGCGGTGATCGTGGGCCGCATCAAGGCGGCCCCATCAATCATGCCAGCCACCAGCGCTCGGCGATCTTCAGACCGTCATTCTCCCAATTGGCGGCGACATCGCCATGGGCAAGCTTCCTTGAATTGGCGGTCACGAAGTTGTTGAAGACGAGGACGATGACACCGCCATCATCATGCACGAGCTGCTGCATCTCGGCGTAAATGGCCGCACGCTTGGCTTCATCCAGCTCGGCGCGGCCTTGCAGGAGTAGCTCATTGAAGCGCTTGTTCTTCCAGAAGGTCTCGTTCCAAGCCGCATCGGCGGCATAGACGGTCGAGAACATCCAGTCGGCGGTCGGGCGGCCGCTCCACGACGCCACGCACCAGGACTTCTTCATCCAGATATTGTCCCAATAGGCATCATCCGCCTCGCGCACGACATTGATGTCGATACCGCATCTGGCCGCCGTCTCCTTGATGAGGATGGCCGCATCGACGGCGCCTGCAAAGATCACATCGGCGGCGGAGAGATCGACCTTCAGGCTGTCAAGGCCTGCCCTCTTCAGATGGAATTTGACCCTGTCGGGATCGTATTTGTGCCTGGGCTCGGGGTCGATCGCATATTTGACCGACTTGGGTATCGGATTGTCGTTGCCGACCGTCGCATGGCCGCGGAAAATCTTCTTCTGGATCTCGTCACGGTCGATCGCGTATTTCATGGCCATGCGCACATCGTTGTTGTCGAAAGGCGCCACCGTCGTGTTCATCGGCAGAACATAATGGCCATACCCCGAAAGCTCGAGGAGCTCGACGTCAGGATTGCGCTTCAAGAGGTCAAGCGTTTTTAGATCGGCGCGACCGATCCAGTCCACCGCGCCCGTGGTCAACGCATTGGTGCGCGCCGTCACATCGGTGATGGCGATGAACTCGACCTCATCGAGATAGGGCTGGTTCGATTTGTGGTAGTTCGGGTTGCGCTTGAGTCGTGCGGACAGGCCCGGCTCGAATTTCTCCAGTGTAAAGGGGCCGGTGCGAATGCCGGACTGCCAGTCTGACTTGCCGTCGTTGGTCGGCATGATCGGGATGTGATAGTCGCTTACCAGATAGGGGAAGTCGGCGCTGCCGTCCTTGAGCGTGAAAATCACATTCTCCGGACCATCCGCCTTGATGTCGGTGATCGGCTCGAGCAGCGACTTGGCGGCTGATTTGGATTGAGGCCCCATATGATGGCGGAATGAAGCCACGACATCATCCGGTGTGACCGTCTTGCCATGGTGGAAAGTCACGCCCTTGCGCAGCCTGAATACCCATTTCCTGGCGCCATCGGAAGGCTCGAAGGATTCGGCGAGATCGGCAACGATATCGCCCTTGGCGTCGATTTCGGTGAGGCTGTTCGACAATCCACCCCAGAAGGCACATTGGGTGAAAGTGTCGGGGTAACCCACTGGATCGAGTGTGTCGGTGGTGGCGCCGTGCGCGAGGCCGAAGCGGGCTGAGCCGCCCTTCTTTGGTTCGGCGCGCACCGCTTTGATGAACATCGCATTGCCGGCGGCGGCCGTGAAGCCTGCCGCCAGGGCGAGTTGGACGAAGTCGCGGCGTGAGACCTTGCTCTTGCCGGCAAGGCGTGTCGCTATCTTGAGCTTGTGCTCGAATTCGCTCATTGCGGGTATCTCCTTCGAAGTCCCTGTTCAATCAGTTGCGAATCGGTAGGAGAGCGTCATCTCTGGCGGTCGGAAATGATCCTGTAGTGAGCATCGCGCGGCGTGCGCGCCGGGCCGTTGACGGGCGTGATATCTTGCGGACAGCTCGAGAACACGACGAACAAGTCCATCTCAGCGCGGAGCGCGACCAGATCGCCCGGCTTGGTGACCGGCGGCTGGCGAAGGACCTCGCCTTTCGGGCCGACCGTCACGTTGAAGAACAGGTTGAGCGGGCTCGGCGTCGTCGGTGGCGTGACGTCGAACTCCTGCAAGGCCTCGGCGAGATTGTCCTGGCAGTTCCGGTGGTATTCCTTGGCGCCGAGCTCGGTATAGACGGACTGGTTGCAGGCACAGAGAAGAGCATCGTGCCGGCCGGGAGTGGTATCGTTGACGATCGTGAGCATCGGGCGGCGCAGATTGCTGGAGAGGGTGTCGCCTTCATTGACATAGACGCGGCTGTTGACGGAACGGGTGTGCTCCATCGACATCATCTCGCTCACATCGCTGGCGTTGAAGGCCCAGGTATCGACCGCCTGATGGCCATGTGTATTGATGACTTCGATCGTCTCGCCTCTGCGCAGCAATACCGCTTTGCCGTGCCGCGCCGGAATCAAACCTAGTTCTGACATATATGTTCCTTCCGTCTGCCGGTTTCTCAGGCTAGCCCGCGCAAATTTTCGTGGTCGTCACACCCGCTGGAATCATATCGTCTTTGGTGAAGCCATACTTCTCCATGATCGCCATGAATTCCGGCCGGGTCCGCAGCTCCGCCAGATGCTTGTTGATCTCGGCAAGCAGGTCCTGATCTTCAAGCCGCACCGCGAAGCTCGCGAAACCATAGCGCGGTTTGCCGTTCTCGGAGGGCTGCTCGAAGGGCGAAGCGCGCTCGAGGCCGGAATCACCGAGTGCCTTGAGCTGGCCTTCGAGGATGGTCGCCGGATTGGCGAAACCATCGGCGCGGCCCGCCTGGACCGCGGCATAGCCGCCAGGGTCGTCGGTGACCGCGACAAGCTGCTCGTCCTTCACGCCCATCGCCTTGGCGTTGTCGGTAATACCGGTGCCGCCGACCGTATAAGCGAGCTTGATCGTCGGATCTTTTGCGATGTCGGCATAGCTGTGGATCTTCTTCGGATTGCCTGCCGTCACGACAATGCCGTCTCCCAGAATATAGAGCGGTTCGGCGAAGGCGACCTGGGCGCAGCGGTCAGGCTTTATGTAGATGGATGAGGTGACGAGGTCGAAGCGCTTGGCTTTCAGGCCAGGAATGAGGCCGCCGAAGGTGGTGAGACCGCCGTCGAATTCCTTGACGCCCATCTTGTCGAAGATCTGATGCAGGACATCGATGACGACACCGGTCAATTGGCCGTCCGGCGTCGCATAGGCGAAGGGCGCTTCATTGGTGAAGCCCATTCGGATGCTGCCTTGTGCCTTGATCTTTTCGAGGGTCGTCTCGGCGAAAGCGCCACCCGAGAATCCGCTGACAAGCATCAGACCGACAAAAGCGGTTCTCATGCGCAATAAGGCTCGACGCATGTTCTCTCCCCTTGAATGCGCTGGTGGGCGTCATAAAACACCTCAACCCAACGTAGCTTTTTTGATAACTATTATGACATCTATATTGTCAACAATATTGCCATCAGTCAAGGGTTGATGTGAGCAAATTCGTCACGCCGTGAGCGTGACGAGGCGCTCTTCGGTGTATTCCCGGACGGCATATTTCGGGCCCTCATGCCCGAAGCCGCTGTCCTTGACCCCGCCAAAAGGCATCGCATCGGCCCGCGCACTTGAGGTCTCGTTGATATGAACCGAGCCGAAGCGGAGCTTCATGGCGGAGGGAAGGGCGGTGGAGAGATCTTGCGTGAACAACCCGACGGAAAGACCGAATGGGGTGGCGTTGGCGGAAGCGATGGCCTCATCGAGCGACTCGAACGGAAGGATCGACAGCACCGGGCCGAAGATCTCCTCATCCAGTACCCGCAGCCCCGCCTTTACATTCGTCAGGATTGTCGGGGAGAGCACCGGTCCGGTTCGGACGCCGCCACAGCAGATCCCGGCACCGGATGTTTCGGCTTCGCGCAACATGCCTTCGACGCGACTTGCGGCCTCATCGGAGATCATGGGGCCGATGCGCGTTGCGCTGTCACGCGGATCGCCCGCGGGCATGTGCCGGGCAAGATCGACAAGACTGTCACGTACCTGCTCGAAGCGTTTGCTCTGGACATAGAGGCGTTGCACGGATGTGCACACCTGTCCTGCCTTGCGGAAGCCGGCGTTGGCGATCTTGGGCAGTGCGCGTTCGAGATCGGCGTCGGCGCAGACGATGGTGCTGGCGATGCTGCCGAGCTCGAGTTGAGTGCGGCGCAGGCCGGCGGCATTCTGGATCAGCCTGCCGACGCGGGTACTGCCGGTGAAGGTATAAAAGCCGACACGCTGATCGGCGAGCAGTGCGCGTGCCGCCTCTCCCTTGCTGTCATGCAGCACCGAGATCAGCCCCGCCGGCAGGCCAGCTTCGATCAAAAGCTCCGCGATCATTTGCGCAGTGAGGGGTGTCAAGCCCGATGGCTTCAGGATCACGGCATTGCCCGCCGCCAGGGCCGGTCCGATCTTGTGCAGCACGACATTCAAGGGCGAGTTGAACGGCGTGATCGCGCAAACGACGCCAATGGCGATGCGGATGGTGAAGGCGACGCGGTTCTCCTGGCGCGGCGAGGCGGCGAGCGGGACCATCTCACCCGCGATGCGGCGAGCCTCGTCCGCGCAGAGGCTGAGAGTCAGCACGGCGCGATCGACCTCGTTGGCGGCGTCTGCGAGCGTGAAACCGGCCTCGGCCGTCAGCATCGCGGCGAAAGCATTGCGGCGCTCGCTGAGTAGTCGGGAAGCAGTCGACAGGATCTCGAAGCGGCGCGCGGGGGCCGGGACATCGGTGCGAAAGGCGCGCTCGGCGGTAGATAGGGCAAGCTCGACGTTAGCGTCGCTCGCCGTGTTCACTTCCGCGAGCCGGGTCCCGAGATACTTGTCTTTGACCTCGAATCTTTGGCCGCCCGGCACGAAGCCACCGCCAATGAACGAGCGCAGCTCCGCCGCCTGAGACATGGATGCCCGCTCCTAGTTTCGCGTGCCAAGGCCGCGCATGAAGCTGTCGCGGATCCAGGCCGGATCGCGATCCGTGGTCTCGCGACCAGAAGCCCCGTCGATTTTCGCGGCGATCACATGCGGGCGATCGCCGGCAAGCGCGGTGCCCAACAGGTCTTCGAATTCTTCCGTATCCGCCGCCCAGTTGCTGTCGGCGATCCCGCAGCCGCGAGCGATCGTAACAAGATCGGCGCCGTGATGCGTCGCAGTCTTCTGTCCGCCCGTGATCTGATAGGTTCCGTTATCCATGACGAGCAGGGTCAGGTTGGATGGTGAGCGTTCCGCAATCGTCGCGAGACAGCCGAGTTGCATGAGCAATGAACCGTCGCCCTCGATGGCGACGATGCGGCGATTGGGTTGCGCCAAAGCCAGGCCGAGAGCGATGGGGAAGGCGAGCCCCATGCTGCCGAGCATATAGAAATTCTGCGGGCGAGGGCCTGCGGCCCAGAGATCGAAATTGCTGTTGCCGATGCCGCCGACGACGGCCTCGTCATTCTTCAGCCGGGACACGAGCCTGCAGGTGAGATCGAAGCGGCTCAGTCGCGGCTCGGCTATTGCGGCATGGACGGTCATCGTCAGGCCTCCTGACGTCTGGCGTGGGTGAGCAAGGGTGAAAGGATGAGGGCCGCCGGGGCATGCGTGGCGAGCGCCTGACTGATCGTTCGGTCGACCATGAAGTCGAGCTCGTCGCGCCGCGACAGCGTGTAGGTTTCGATGCCGAGCGAAGAAAGGAGCGGCCGCATGGTGCGGCAGACCATGGCCTGGCCGAGATTGAACTCGCCAAGCGTGCCGCGTTCCGAGATCATCATGAGAAGCGGGATCTGATAGGGCACGGCGAGCGAGGCCAGAACATTGGCGAGCGTGGCAAAGCCGCTGGTCTGCATGAGCACGATGCCGCGCATGCCGCCCATCCAGCCGCCGCAGACGATGCCCAGCGCCTCCTCTTCGCGCGCCGGGATGAAACTCGTGAAATAATCATCCGCCTCGATGGCCTTGATAAGCGGCGCCAGCACCTTGTCGGGCACATAGGTGACAAGGCGGATCTCGTTGCGCTTGAAGACCTCGATGACGGTCTCGTACCAGTAAGGCATTATGCGTCCTTCCTATTAGGGCCTTCAAGCGCGTTCGCATCGTCGAGATAGACGAGGCCCGCTTTGGCAAGCGCATCGCGCATGCCATAGATATCGAGTCCGAGCTCGCCCTTGGCGAGCCGGGCGCGGACCGAGCTTTCCTTGGCAAGCCGCGCGTCGCATTTTTCGGCGATGTCGCTCGCCGTCAGGCGCGGCACGAACACCACGCCATCATCGTCGGCGATGACGACGTCACCGGGATCCACCAAGACGCCGGCGACCACCACGGGCACATTGACGGCGCCGAGCGAGGCCTTGACGGTGCCTTGCGCGCTGACGGCGCGGCACCAGACGGGGAAGCCGATCTCCTTGAGCGCGAAGACATCGCGGCAGCCGGCATCGATGATGAGCCCGCGCACGCCGCGCGCCATGAGCGATGTCGCCAGCAACTCGCCGAACATGCCGTCGGCATTGTCGGAGCTGAGCCCGACAACCAGCACATCGCCTTCCTTGCAAAGCTCGACCGCGACATGGATCATCCAGTTGTCGCCCGGCCGCGCCAGAACGGTGACGGCGCTGCCGAAAGCCGTTCCGCCGGGCCAGGCAGGTCGCAGATAGGGTTTGGCGAGTCCGGTGCGTCCCTGGGCTTCATGAGCCGTGGAGACGCCGGCGGCGCCAAGGCGCGCAATGACATGGGCATCGGCGCGCGGGATATTTCTTATCGCGACGGGCTTCATCAGAAGTGCTCCACGAGATCGGGGAATACGCGCTGATAGGCTTCGCCATAGATGACCTTCCGGCCGGTATTGCGCGCCGCCTGGTTGCCGCGCTGCAGCGCCGTGCGGGTATAGTATTCCCAGAGGTGTTCTTGCGCGGCCATGCATTCGAAGGCCTTGCGCTTCTTGTCCCAGACCGGGCCGATATCGAGGAACACTTCCGGCCGCCACTCGCATTGCTCGGGCTGGTGCGGCTCGAAGAGATAGACCGGCGGCGCGCCGAGGACGCTGCCTCCGGGCTTATGGCCGTGGGCTTGGGCGATGATCCGGGCTTCCTGGGCCAGATGCGTCGCCAACGGATGGTCGAAATTATAAGGATCGGCGAGCGAATGCGAGAGCACGAAGCTCGGCATGAGCTCGCGGAAGTGATCGACCAGCGTGAAGAGCAGCTCCTTGTCGGAGGTGAGCGGATAGTCGCCGCGGTCGAGGAACACCACCTCGCAGCCGAGGATTTGCGCGGCAGCCAGAGCCTCCTTGCGCCGCTCGCGCTTGACGATTTCCTCCGTCATGTCCTTTTCGCGCCAGAGCTTGGCGGATTCACCGCGCTCGCCGAATGACAGGCAGACGACACGCACATGATAGCCTCGCGCAGCGTGGAGCGCGATGGCGCCACCGGCACGCCACACGAAGTCGGCGGAATGCGCGCTGACAATCAATCCTGTTTTGGCCGTCATGCGGCTTCTCCCTTCATAGTTCTTTTCAACTGATCAGCACCCGCCCAGAGCGAGCGCGGCACGGCGACCGAGCCCGAAAACAGCCGGCGCGCCGTCCTGATGAGTGCGGCCTTGATGATTTGTGGTCCTTCAGGTCCTTCGCTCATGTCGAGATCGACCGTGAATTCCCCACTTGGATGCTCGATCGACATCGGGCCGGAGGAGGATGCTGCGGCAATGCCTTGGGCCACCGAGCGCTTCAGCACGCAGGCGGTGGCCACGGTCACCGCACCGAGCACGCCAATGCTCGCATGGCATACATGCGGGATGAAGGTGCGTGTATTGACCACACCGCCGGCACGCGGCGGTGAGATCAAGGTCATCTTGGGAATGGGTTTCGCTGCGACATCGCCGAGGCCCATCAGCATGCCAGCCTTGAGGCGGATGCGCTCGAGCGTGGTCTTGAGGTCGCCATGGGCATTGAGCGCATCGCGTGTCTCATGGCCCGTGATGCCGAGCCGCTCGGCCGGCAATATGACGACCGGCATGCCATTGTCGATCAGCGTGCATGGCACGTCATCGATGACATCGAGCGTATTGCCAGTCGGCAGCAGCTTGCCGCAGACCGAGCCTGCGGTGTCACGGAAGGCGATCGAGATCGGCGCATGCGTTCCAGGAACGCCATCTATACGGGTGTTGCCGACATAAGTGAGCGCACCGGCCGGTGTCTCGACGGTGATGTCGGCAATAGTACCGGTATTGAGAGTCAATACGCGAACCGTCGTCGAGCCGTCACGCGCTGCGATCAAGCCACGCTCGATCGCGAAGGGAACGACCGCGGCGAGCATGTTGCCGCAATTGGGCGTGGTATCGACTTGCGCCTTGTCGACGCTCACTTGCGCGAAGAGGAATTCGAGATCGACATCGCTGCGCGATGAGCGCGAGACGATCCCGACCTTGCTGGTCAAGGGATCAGCACCACCGACACCATCGATTTGCCGCGTGTCCGGTGAGCCGAGCGCCGCCAGGAGGACGCGGTCGCGCGTCGCGATATCGGATGGCAGATCCTGGGCGAGGAAGAACGGGCCCTTGGAGGTGCCGCCGCGCATCAAGGTGCAGGGGATTTCGGTGAGGCCGCTGCTCATGGCCGCCTCACGCTACGCCCGCTGCCGCGATGCGAGAGAGCGCCTCATCGATCTCCTTGTCCGACGCGGTCACGGTCAGGCGCAAGTGGCCTGACCCTGTGCCGCCGAAAGCGGAGCCGGGGACGGTTGCCACATCATGTTGGTCGAGCCAGCGTGCAGCCAGCGCGCGGTCGTCGGCCGCGACAGAAGGGAAGAGGTAGAAAGAGGCGTTCGGTGCTGCGCATTTGATGCCGGGAACGGCATCGAGCCGGGCCGCCGCGTCGCGCTGACGGCGCCGAAACATCTCCCGGTAGCCGGGCAGGACCTCGTCGTAGATTTGCAGAGCCTTGAGGCCGGCCGCCTGGACCGCACCGGGCACGCAATAGATCGAATGCTGAATGAAACGGCTGATAGGCTTCGACAGGCCCGGCGGCACCGCGAGATAGCCGAGCCGCCAGCCCGTCATGCCGAAGGTCTTGGAGAAGCTGTCGACGACGAAGGTGAAGGCGCGGCCCTTTGCTGTCCCTTGCGGGGTCGGAAAGGAAGTGTCGTGGACGAGATCCGAATAGACCTGGTCGAAGACGATCCACAGTTTGTGGCGTTCGGCGAGATCGACAAGGCCGTCGATCTCTTTCTGGGTGATGACGCGGCCAGTTGGATTGACGGGGGAGTTGACGATGACCGCGACCGTGCGCTCGGTGATGGCGGCTTCGAGGGCCGGAAGGCCGATGCGATCGAGCATGGGCAGGAGCACCGGCTTGCCGGCGCAGAGCTCGACGCACGGACCATAGCTCACCCAGCCGGGTTCGGGCACCAGCACCTCGGCACCGGGTTCGACAATACCCATGAGAGCCGTGAGCAGGGCGAATTTGCCGCCGGGCGTGATGATGATGTCGGCTTCTTCATATTGCGCGCCGGAGCGACGTTGCTCATGCGCGGCGAGCGCGGCGCGCAGCCTCGGATCGCCGAGCACGGGGCCGTAGCGGGTGTCACCGGCTTTGAGTGCCGCATGCGCCGCCTCGATGATGCGCGGATCGGTCGGGATGTTGGGGTCGCCGCTTGCCAGCGAAAGGATGCGGCGGCCGGCGGCCTTCGCGGCACGGACTTTCTCCGTCATCTCGACCGTTGCGGAAGGGCGAAGGCTCGCTACGCGGTGAGCAATGGCGCGGTCTCTCGGCATCGTCTTCTGTCGTCCCTTGGATGCTGTGCTTTCCCTCTTTCGTAGAATGCGGTCAGCATTTTTGTCAACAATATTTTGAATCGCAGTTTCGCATGGCTGGTCCGTTGGATAAAATTTGTAGTTTAATATTGTATATGTTAAACAGTAGCTTAAGTGAACAATAGAATGAGGATGCGATAACTGTCTTGACAAAGATGACAAAATTGTTGTCAATTATTCGCCAGGTTAACGAGCGCCGAAACAGGTGCCAGCAACAACGGGGAGAGACATCAATGCTGAAGGCAGCAGCACGACGTACAACTCGGCACCTCGCAGTGGCGGCCATTTCGGCGCTGTCACTACTGTCCGCCGCGGCAATCGACGCTGAGGCCGGTGACACGCTCGCCAAGGCGAAAGCGAGCGGCACGCTGCGTGTCGGCTTCGCCAATGAGGCGCCGCTCGCCTATGCCACACCCGATGGCGAGCTCACCGGTTTCGACATCGAAGTGCTGAGGCACGTCCTCGCGGATATGGGCATCAAGAACCTGGAAGGCGGACTCACCAATTTCGGCGGTCTCATTCCCGGTCTCGCCGCCAAGCGCTTCGACATCATCCCCGCGATCTATATCCGGCCCAACCGCTGCAAGCAGGTGGCCTTTGTCGAACCGCTTTATGTCGTGGGTGACGCGATCGCGGTGCCCAAGGGCAATCCCAAAAAGCTGCACAGCTATGCCGACATTGCCAAGGATCCGTCACTGAAGCTGGCCAATACGGCAGGCGGTACGGGCTTGCGCGACAATGCCAAGGCCATGGGAGTCAAGGACGAGCAGATCGTCACCATCCCCGACGATACGAGCGGCTATGCGGCGGTCAAGGCCGGGCGCGCCGATGCTTATGTCAATGTCGCCATCATTCTCGAGACACAGCTGCGTCATCTGAACGACGACAGCCTCGAACGGGCCCATCCTTTCGCGCAACCGGATTTTGGCGACGGCAAGCCCCGCGGCCTCGCGAGCTATGCGGTTCGCCTCGACGACCAGGATCTCCTCGCTGAGATCAACCAGCGGCTTGTTGCCTTCCGCGACACGCCTGAATTCGCCGCGCTGATGGACAAATACGCGCTGACCAAGGACGAAGCGGTCAAGCCCGGCATGACCACCGAAAAAGCCTGCACCGAATAACAAGGGAGGAAGACCGATGTTGAACACAGTAAAAAGATTGACGGCCCGCCATCTGGCGGCCGCCGCACTATCGCTTGCATCTGCTCTCGCCATGATGACGATCGCGGCGCATGCCGGAGACACGCTCGAAAAGGCGAAAGCGAGCGGCACCATTCGCGTGGGCTTCGCCAACGAAACGCCGTTCTCCTATGCGACGCCCGATGGTGAGCTCACCGGCTTCGATATCGAAGTGCTGCGCCATGTCTTCACCGATATGGGCATAAAGGATCTCGATGGCGGGCTCACCAATTTCGGTGGCCTCATTCCGGGCCTCGTCGCCAAGCGTTTCGACCTGGTGACGTCAGCGATCTATATTCGTCCCGACCGCTGCAAGCAGGTGGCCTTCGCCGAGCCGCTCTATGTCTTGGGTGACGCCATTGCCGTGGCGAAGGGCAATCCGAAGAAGCTCCACAGCTATGCCGATATCGCCAAGGACCCCTCGCTCAAGCTAGCCAATACCGCAGGTGGCACCGGCTTGCGCGACAACGCCAAGGCGCTGGGCGTCAAGGACGAGCAGATCGTCACCATTCCGGACGAGCTCAGCGGCTATGCTGCGGTGAAGGCCGGCCGTGCCGACGCCTTTGTCAACGTGGCGATCGTCCTCGAGACGCAACTGCGCAATCTTAAGGACGACAGCGTGGAGAGGGCGCATCCCTTCGAGCAGCCGGTCGTCGACGGCAAGCCCAGATACGGCATTGGGAGCTTCGCGGTCCGGCTCGACGACCAGGACCTGCTTGCCGAGATCAACAAGCGGCTTGTCGCCTTCCGCGATACGCCGGAATATGCCGCGCTCATGGACAAGTATGCCCTGACCAAGGATGATATGGTCCAGCCCGGCATGACGACCGAGAAGGCGTGTGCTGAGTAACGGGTGAGTGCTGGCGGTGCGCTGTTCCGTTGCCGGCACGGCGCCCGCAGGCACAGGTCGAAGGGTCGTTTGATGTCGCTGATCTACGAGGCGCGCTGGGTGCTGCTGGAAGGCGCGCTCAACACCATCGAGATAACGCTGGCGGCAGGAGCGCTCGCTTTCGTGCTGGCCTTCGCGGCAGGCCTCGCACGGCTTTCCCGGTTCGCCATCGTGCGCTGGATAGCGCTCATCTACATCGAGGTGTTCCGCGGCGTGGCGCTCCTGGTCCAGCTCTTCTGGATGTTTTTCGTGCTGCCCTTCTTCGATATCCATCTCGAGCCGATCACGACGGCCATTCTGGCGCTCGGCCTGTGCAGCGGCGCCTATGGCGCCGAGATCGTGCGTGGGGCCGTTGCTGCCGTGCCCAGGGGGCAACGCGAAGCGGCCTGCGCGCTCAACTATTCGAGACTCCAGACACTATGGTTGATTGTCGTCCCGCAGGCGATCCCGCTCATGCTGCCGCCTTTCGGCAATCTGATGATCGAGCTCCTCAAGGTGACGGCTCTCGTCTCGCTCATCACCGTGCATGACCTTTCGTTCCAGGCCTTGACCTTGCAGCAGACGACGATGCGCACGATGGAGCCCTTCACCGTGGTTCTGATCAGCTATTTCCTGATGGCGCTCGTGATCACCGGATTCTTCCGGCTTCTCGAGAGGTGGGCGAGCACGGGGCTCGACAGGGGAGGGCTGCGCTAATGCCCTTCGATATCGAATATGCGCGCGCGATTCTGCCGCTTCTCCTCAAGGCCTCGATCATCACGGTCGAAGCGACATTCCTCGCGATGTTCGTCGCGCTGATCGGCGGCTTGATCCTGGCTCTTGCCTTGCGGTCGCATCTGCGGCTGATTTCCTGGCCGATCTGGGCGGTGGCCCAGTTCATCCGTTCGACGCCGCTCCTGATTCAGATCTATTTCCTGTTCTTCGTGCTGCCGGATTTCGGCATCACGCTGCCCCCCTTCACGACGGGCGTGATCGCGCTTGGCATTCACTACAGTTGCTATATCGCCGAGGTTTACCGCGCCGGGCTCGAATCGGTGCCCAAGGGACAGTGGGAGGCGGCGGTGGCGCTCAACTACTCCAAGCCAAGGGCCATGGCGGAGATCATCCTGCCGCAGGCCTTGCCGCCAATGGTGCCTGTCCTCACCAACTATATGATCGTGATGTTCAAGGATACGCCGATCCTTGCATCGATAACCGTGATCGAACTGATGCAAACGGCCAACATCATCGCTTCGGAGAGATTCCTCTATGTCGAGCCCATGACGCTCGTCGGGTTGATCTTCCTGGCCATGAGCCTGATTGCCTCCGCCGGCGTGCGAATTCTTGAAGGGAGGCTCGCGCGATGAGTCCGATCGTCAAACTTACCGATGTGCACAAGAGCTTCGGTCCGCTGACCGTTCTCGATGGCCTCAATATGGAAGTGGCGCAAGGCGAGAAGGTAGCGCTGATCGGTCCGAGCGGTTCGGGCAAGTCGACCGTGCTGCGCACGATCATGACGCTTGAGCGCATCAATGGCGGGGAGATCGAGATCGATGGCGAGCCGCTCTGGCATATGAAAAAGGGCGACAGGCTGGTGCCGGCCAATGAAGCGCATCTGCGCAAGATGCGCTCTAAGGTCGGCATGGTCTTCCAGCAGTTCAACCTCTTCCCCCACTGGACGGTGCTGAAGAATGTCATGAACCCGGTCTGCTCCGTGCTCGGCCTCCCTGCCAAGGAAGCCAAAGCGCGGGCGGAGGAGCTCCTGGCGCTTGTCGGGCTCAAGGACAAGCATCACGAATATCCGGGCCGGCTCTCGGGCGGGCAGCAGCAACGTGTCGCAATCGCACGCGCGCTGGCGCTCCGGCCACGCATCATGCTGTTCGACGAGGTAACATCAGCGCTTGATCCTGAGCTTGTCGGTGAGGTGCTCAATGTCCTCAGAATGCTGGCCCACGAGCATGATCTGACGATGATCATGGTGACCCACCAGATGGGCTTTGCCCGCGAGATCGCCGATCGCGTGTTGTTTTTCGAGAACGGGCGCATCGCCGAGGCAGGCAAGCCTGAGAAAGTATTCACCCGGCCCGACAGCGAGCGCACACGCGCGTTCCTCAATGCCGTATTGCAGGGATAAGAACAGCATGAAGCCTGATCAAGCTGACGACGGCATGCCCGGACTGCAAGGTTTGGGCAGAACCGACTGGCTGTCACCAGCCACCGCTCTTTTGGCGCGTCAGACCAATGATCTCGTGCGGGAATTGGCGGCGCAAGAGATGGAGCCGGACCTCTCGGCTTCCGATTTCACCAAGCTGCTGATCGAAGCGGCGCAAAAGGCGGAGGCCGAGGCAAATGCTTGAGCTCGAGCTCTGTGACCTGGCGGCTTTGCTCGCGGCCGGCGATGTGAGCGCGCGGGACGCGACGCAAACTAGCCTTGACGCCCTCGAAACGACTGGGCGCAAGTTGAACTGCACTGTCGCGACATATCGCGATGAGGCGATGGAGGCGGCCGAAAGGGCCGACAAGGATCGCGCCCGCGGGGCGAGCCGCGGCCCCTTGCACGGTGTGCCGATGGCGCACAAGGATGCGTTCGATGTTGCGGGCCGCATCGTGGCGGCGGGCTCGAAAGTGAGAGCCAATTACCGCGCGATAGGCACGGCCAGCGCCATCAGCAAGCTGGAGCAGGCGGGGGCGATCAATCTCGGCAGCCTGCATATGTCGGAGCTCTGCCTCAGCCCGACCGGCTACAACGCGCATCTGGGCTATTGCCGCAACCCATGGAACACGGACTTCATCACCGGCGGATCATCGAGCGGCTCGGCCGCCGCGGTCGGCGGAAGACTTGTGCCGGCATCACTGGGCTCTGATACCGGCGGATCGGCCCGCGCGCCGGCCGGCGCCTGCGGCATCACCACCATCAAGCCGACTTATTCCCTCATTGCCAAGGATCGGGTCCTGCCGCTGGCCTCATCGCTCGATTGCATCAGCCCGATGGCGCACAGTGCGGCCGATTGCGCGCTGCTGCTCGATGTCATTGCCGGACCGGATGTGTCCGATCCGGTGACACTGCATGCGCCGCATGTGAATTATTCGGCGGCGATCAGGCGGCCATGGAAAGCGCCAATCATCGGTGTCCTTCCTCAATCCTTGCTCGCGCGTGTCGATGCCGAGATTCTGGCCATCCTTGAGCGCAGCCAGGCGGTCTTCAGAGATCTGGGGGCACGGATCGTCGAGGCCGACATCGACGCGTTCGAGCCTGTCAATGTGCTGAACCGCACCGTGCTGGTGGTCGAGGCTTCGACCCAGCACCGGCGCGAAGTGGCCGAGCGGCCCGAGGACTTCTCGCCTCATGTGCTGAGCCGGCTGCAGACCGGCCTGCATTTGCCCGCGACACGCTACGCTGAGGCATTGACGCTGCGCGGCAAGATCGCGAGACGCTTCGTCGAGCGGGCTTTCGCCAAAGCGGATCTGCTGCTTCTGCCCTGCATTCCGGTTCCCGTTCCTTCGATCGCTGAGGATAAGGAAGGCGAGGCCGGAACCGGCGCCAGCGACATCATGGACTTCACGCGCGCGATGAATTATCTGGGACTGCCCGCGGCCAGCATTCCGGCGGGCTTCACCGCCAGCGGCTTGCCGGCGAGCTTCCAGCTCATCGGTCGGCATTTTGCCGAAGCGGGCGTGCTCACGGCGGCTCACGCCTATCAACGCGTCACCGACTGGCACAAGCGACAGCCCTCGCTGGGCTAGATCAGCCGGAGAAATTTCTCGACCAGCGGCGATTGCCGGCGCGAATCCCACAAGACCCAGGCGGCAATCGTTGCCTTCGGCTGCTTGAGGGGGCGGATCGCGACATCCTTATGCGCAAGGTGGGCCAGCGCGCGCGGAATGATGGCAATCCCGACGCCCGCCGCGACCAGGCCGAGCATCGTCGTATTGGCATTGGCAAGCTGGCTGACGCGCGGCTCATAGCCGGCACTGCGGCACAGTTCGAGCACGATCTGCGGCAGCACGACGCCCATTTTGTCGCCATAGAAGACGAAGGGCTCGTCCGCTAATTGCTCGATCGAGATGACGCGGCGCTTGCCGAGCGCGTGATCGGCGCGCAGTGCCACGACCAGAGGCTCCTCGGTGATCAGCCGCGAGACAATGCCCGCCGGCAGGATCGGGGCGGTGATGCTGCGCACCACGGCGATGTCGGCGCGCTCCTCGGCAAGAGCGATGATCTGCTCGCGGCTTTCGAGCTCGTTGAGGATGAGGCTGACCCCGCTGTTCTTCTCGCGATAGGTCCGGATCGCCTTGGCGATTTCCGGAAGCAGCGGTGCCGAAGGGAAAAAGCCGATGCGCAATTCGCCCAATTCGCCGAGCTCGGCTTTCCGCGCAACTTCGGCCGCGTGCTCTGCCTGCGCGATCGCAGCGCGCGCCTCGGGCAGGAACAAGCGGCCGGCCTGGGTCAGCGCGACGCGCTTGTTGGTGCGCTCGAAGAGTTCGGTGCCGAGCTCCAGTTCGAGAAGCCTTATCTGCTGGCTGAGCGGCGGCTGCGAAATATTCAGGCGCTCCGCCGCGCGGCGGAAATGCAGTTCCTCGGCGACGGCCACGAAATAACGGAAATGACGAAGTTCCATATGCAGAACATATCATAGCGGTCGTAACATGTATTGTACAATATCAATGGGGTGAAGCACTCTCGGGAGCATCAGAGCCTTCCCGGAGATTTGCGATGCTCGACAGCCCGACCAAAACCTTCGACCCGATCTCGCTCGAGATCTACTGGAGCCGGCTGATCTCGATCGCTGACGAGGCCGCGACCAGTCTGGTCCGGACGGCCTTCTCCACCATCGTGCGCGAGTCGAACGACTACGCAACCGTCATCATGGACCGCAATGGCGACAGCATCTGCGAGAACACCGGCGGCATCGCGTCCTTCTCTTGCATCCTCCCGCGCACCACCAAGGCGTTCCTCGAAAAATATCCGATCGAGACATGGCGCCCTGGCGATGCCGCCATCACCAACGATCCGTGGCTGGCGACCGGCCATTTGCCTGATTTCACCGTCGTCTCGCCGATCTTCCATGACGGGCGGCTCGTCGGCTTCGCCGGATCGATCGCGCATTCCCCGGATGTCGGCGGCGCGCTGTGGTCGGCCGATTGCCACGAGATCTTCGAGGAAGGGATCCGCATCCTGCCGAGCCGGTTGCTGCGCGCCGGCGAATGGAACGAGACGCTGCTTGATGTGCTTCTCGGCAATGTTCGCGTGCCCGACCAGGTGTTCGGTGATCTCGGCGCCCAAGTCGTCGCCAATGACGTGGCGGCGCGGCGTGTGGTCGAGTTCCTGAAAGACACGAAGCTCCCTGACCTTCAGGCGCTTGCAGCGATCCTGCATGAGCGCGCGGACACCGCGATGCGGCGCGCCATTGCCGTGGTGCCCGACGGCATCTATCGCGCGACACTGGAAGCAGATGGCTTCGATGACAACATCACCCGCATCGTTTGTGCCGTGACGGTCGCCGGCGAACGCATGCATATCGACTATGCGGGCACCTCGCCGCAGCTCAATCGCGGCATCAATTGCGTGATGAAATACACGCATGCCTATTCCGTCTATCCGATCAAATGCGCGCTCGATCCGCTGTCGCCGCGCAATGAAGGATCGTATCAGGCGATCACGGTGGCCGCACCCGAACGCTCGATCCTCAACCCGGTCTTTCCGGCGCCCTGCAGCGCCCGCCAGCTCACCGGACATCTGCTGGCGGGCGTCATCTATCAGGCACTGGCCGATGTATTGCCCGACAAAGTGATCGCCGAGAGTGGTGGTGCGCCGACCATGCGCGCGTTGTTCAGCGGCGTGCGCCGCGACGGGTCGCCCTTCTCGCAAGTGCTGTTCGCGAGCGGCGGCATGGGCGCGACACCGGTGAAGGATGGTCTCTCGACGACGGCTTTCCCCACCAATGTCGGCGCGGGCAGCATCGAGGCCTATGAAAGCGTGGCGCCCCTGCTCGTATGGAAGAAGCAGTTCCTGACCGACAGCGGCGGCGCCGGGAAGTACCGCGGCGGGCTCGGCCAGGAGGTCGAGATCGAATTGCGCACACCGGGCGCCGCCCGGCTCTCGCTGCTCTCCGACCGGCACGACCATCCTGCCTCCGGGATGCTGGGCGGTCTTGCCGGTGCGCCCTCGCTGATCGTCTTCGAGGACGGCACGAAACCTCATCCCAAGTCGCGCAGCATCGTTCAGTCCGGCCGTCGTGTTCTGCTCCATTATGCCGGGGGAGGCGGCTATGGCGATCCGAAGACGCGTGACCGCGATGCGGTGCGGGCGGACATCGCCGATGGCTACATATCGCAAGCAGCGGCACGCCAGCTTTACGGGATGGAGTGACGAATATGGCCAAAGAAGTACGTTCCACGCGCATTGGCGTTGATGTCGGGGGCACTTTCACCGACCTCGTGCTGCATGATCCGGTGCGCAAGCTGGCACTCACCGGCAAGCTCCTCACCACGCCGGAAGATCCGAGCGTCGCCATTGTCAGCGGTATTACCCGCGTCCTGGGTGAGGCGGGCCTCATGCCCGCCGACCTGCACAGCGTGGTGCATGGCACGACCCTGGTGACGAACACGATCATCGAGCGGACCGGAGCAACGGTCGGCTTGATCACGACGCAAGGCTTCCGCGATACGATCGAGATCGGCCGCGAGACGCGTTATGACCTCTATGATCTGTTCCTCGAGCGCCCACCAGTGATCGTGCCGCGCTCGCGCCGGCTCGAAGTGGCAGAGCGGGTGAGCGTCGACGGCGCAGTCCTGGTCAAGCTCGACGAGCATGCGGTTGCCGATGCCTCGCGCCGGCTGGTCGAAGAGGGAGGCGCCGAGGCGCTCGCCATTTCCTTCATGCACTCCTATGGCTCGCCGGCGCATGAGCGGCGCGCGGCCGAGATCGTGCGCAATCTCTACCCCTCGCTGCCGCTCAGCCTGTCATCGGAAGTGGCGCCCGAGATCCGCGAATTCGAGCGGACGACGACCGCCTGCGCCAATGCTTATGTGCAGCCCTTGATGCATCGCTATATCGACAAGCTCGAAGCCAAGCTCGAGTCGCTGGGCTTTGCCGGCCGGCTCTATATCATGCTGTCGAGCGGCGGCATCACGACACCGCGCGACGCTAGGGACTTTCCGATCCGGCTGATCGAGTCGGGTCCGGCGGCGGGGGCGATGGCGGCGTCATTCATCGCGAAGACCGCGGGCATCGACAGGGTGATCTCCTTCGACATGGGCGGCACGACCGCTAAGATCTGTCTCGTCGAGGACGGGAGGCCCGATCACAAATTTGACTTCGAGGCTGGCCGCGTGCGCCGTTTCCAGAAGGGCTCCGGCATGCCGCTCAAGGTCTCGGTCGTCGACATGATCGAGATCGGCGCGGGTGGCGGCAGCCTTGCCCGCATCGATCCAGCCTCGCGGCTCCTGAAAGTCGGGCCGCGCAGCGCCGGCTCGGTGCCAGGTCCCGTCTGCTATGGCAGAGGCGGCGAGCAGCCCACGGTCACCGATGCGGATCTGGTGCTCGGCCGGCTTGATCCCGACTATTTCCTGGGGGGCGAGCTTTCACTCGACGTCGCTCGCGTGCGCAAGGCCTTCGCCGGGAAGATCTCGGCGGCGATCGGCATTGGCGAAGAGGAATCGGCGCTCGGCGTCCAGCGTATCGTCGATGAGATGATGGCGGCAGCAACCCGCATGCATCTGGCCGAGAAGGGCAAGGACCCGCGCGAATATACGCTCATTGCTTTTGGCGGAGCTGGGCCGGTCCATGCCTTCAATCTTGCGAGGCTTCTCAAAGTGAAGAAGATCGTCGTGCCGCTTGGTGCCGGCGTCGCCTCAGCCCTTGGCTTCCTGGTGGCCCCGCCCGCGACCGATATGGTGCGCTCGCATGTGGCTCGGCTCGACCGTGTCGACTGGGCGGTGGTCAACGCTCACTTTGCGGAAATGAAGGCCGAGGGTCTGCGGCTCCTCACCGAGGCTGGCGCCGAGCCTGAGACCATCTCCTTCCGGCCGACGGCTGAGATGCGGCATACGGGGCAAGGTTTTGAGATCTCGCTCGACCTGCCGTCACTCGTTCTCTCTGATGCCGATCTCGACGTCATCCGGGCCAACTTCTTCGAAAGTTACCGGATGCAGTTTGGCCGCGCGCTCGAGAACAATCCGATCGAAGCAGTGAATTGGCGCCTGTCCTGCACGGCGCCAAGCATCGACATCGACATCAGCGAGGGCCACAAGCAAACGAAGGCGAGCCTCACCGCCGCACGCCGTGAGACGCGAAAAGTGCTATTCGAGGGGGAAGGATGGAAAGACTGCGCGGTCTATGATCGCTATTTGCTTCCCCCCGGGACAGCCTTCGCCGGTCCGGCTCTCGTCGAAGAGCGCGAGTCGACTTGCGTCATTGGGCCCGATGCGCAGGCCCGGATCGATGCCTCATTCAATCTCGTGATCGAAATGGATTGAGGGGGCTGCGTATCGGGCGGGCTTGGTGAAAGGTTGAACATGACCAAGGATGGAACGCTTCCTTTCTATCTCGTCGATGTTTTTGCGGTCGAACCGCTGACGGGCAATCCGCTTTCGGTTGTTGATGGCGGAGCGGACTTGCCCCTGGAAGTCTTCCGGCGCATCGCGCGGGAATTCAACCAGTCGGAAACCACCTTCGTGCTTCCACCCACGCGGCCAGGTGCAGATTGGCGGTTGCGCTCCTTCTCGACAGAGGGAGTTGAGGTGTTCGGCGCCGGCGGACACAACACGCTTGGCGCATGGTGGTGGCTGGCGGAGTCGGGCAGGTTGACGCTCTCAGAGGGCGGGACAGGTTTCCATCAGGAGATCGGCGATCGCGTTCTGCCACTGTCGATATCGGCAGCCGGCGGAAAGCCCGAGAACATCATCATGGACCAGGAAGCCGCTGTCGCACACAAGCGGCTCGAGAATGTCGAAGCCCTGGCAGCCGCACTGGGTCTCGCCGCAGAGGATATTGTTCAGGCGAAGGTCCCGGCCCAGGTTGTCTCGACCGGGGCGGAGCATTTATTGGTGCCGATCAGAGATCGCGAGACAGTCGATCGCATCAAGCCGGACACGAAAGCCCTGCTCTCGGTGCTCCAGAGCGTGGCCGGTGAGGGCTGCTATGTGTTCAGCCTGGACACCCGGCTGGCGGACACAACCGCCTATGCGCGGTTCTTCAATCCGACGATTGGCATCCTCGAGGATCCAGCCACGGGCACGGCAGCGGGTCCGTTGGCCTATCACCTCGTTTCTCATGGTCTCGCACGTCCTGGGAAAATCAGGATAGAGCAAGGCACTGCCATGGGTCGCCCCAGCATCATTCAGGCCGACATTCACGGCAGCTCGGTCAAGATCCACGGTCGTGGTGTCATATCTGCCAGTGGCAAGCTGCGGTTCAGGACGAAATAGCCGGAGGAAGCATGAACGATCGCGATACTGACATTGTTGTCGTCGGAGCCGGCAACGCCGCTCTTTGTGCCGCCCTTGCCGCGCGCGAGAAGGGCGCCCATGTCATAATGCTCGAAAGCGCGCCGGAAGCCGAAAGCGGCGGCAACACACGGTTCACCGCCGGAGCAATGCGGGTCGTCTATAACGGCGTCGATGATCTCTCCCAGCTGATGCCGGATCTTTCGCAAGCGGAGAAGGACCGCACGGACTTCGGTAGCTACAGTGCCGGCGACTTCTACGATGATATGGCGCGGGTGACGCAGTACCGTACGAGTCTTGAGCTTTCCGACCTGGTGGTGAGTCGCAGCTTTCCAACCTTGTTGTGGATGCGTGAGAAGGGTGTTCGTTTCGCGCCGATCTACGGCCGCCAGGCCTTCAAAGTCGATGGCAGGTTCAAGTTCTGGGGCGGATTGACGGTCGAAGCCTGGGGTGGCGGTCCGGGTCTGGTCTCTGCCTTGACTCAAGCCTGCCGGCTGGCCGGGATCGAGATCCTCTATGATTGTCGCGCGGAGCGGTTGTTGCGCACCGGTGACTCGGTAACCGGCGTTGTTGTCCGCGCCATGGGCAGAGTGGTGACCATAGCGGCAAAAGCCGTGGTGCTCGCCTCCGGTGGATTTGAGGCCAATCCCGAATGGCGCACGCGCTATCTGGGGCCGGGCTGGGATCTCGCCAAGGTGCGCGGCACGCGATTCAACCAGGGCGATGGCTTGCGCATGGCGCTCGACATCGGTGCGGCGGCGTGTGGCAACTGGTCAGGCTGCCATGCGGTAGGCTGGGAGCGCAACGCGCCCGATTATGGCGATCTTGCCGTTGGGGACAATTTTCAGAAGCACAGCTACCCGTTCGGCATCATGATCAATGCGCGCGGCCGCCGCTTCGTCGATGAGGGTGCCGATTTTCGCAACTATACCTACGCCAAATATGGCCGCGTCATCCTCGAGCAGCCCGAGCAATTCGCCTGGCAGATATTCGACAGCAAGGTGACGCATCTCCTGCGCGATGAATATCGGATCAAGCAGGTGACGAAAGTGACTGCTGACACAATTGAGGAACTGGTTCGTAAGCTTGGCGACGTCGATCAGGAGCAAGCTCTTCGGGAGATCCGCGCCTATAATGATGCCGTCGATACAGCGACCCCGTTCAATCCCAACGTGAAAGATGGACGCGCCGCCAGAGAATTGGATGTTCCCAAGTCGAACTGGGCCAATCGGCTCGATACACCACCATACGAAGCCTATGCCGTCACCTGTGGGATCACTTTCACTTTCGGCGGCTTGTCGATCGACAGCCATGCGCGGGTTCTCGACGTCGGCGGCAAACCCATACTTGGTCTCTTTGCGGCGGGCGAGCTGGTTGGGGGCATTTTCTATTTCAACTATCCGGGCGGGACTGGCCTGACATCAGGCGCTGTCTTCGGACGCATAGCGGGCGCTTCGGCGGGTTCGTTGATCGCTGGCGTCGATATCGAAACGGCGGCCTGAACGATGACGTACCCGCATTTGCCCGCCTTTTCCAATTGAGAGGGTAAGGCAGGCAGGCTAAAACGCTCCGCATGTTAGGAACAATTGAAACGGAAGCGAAGACGCCGCTTCCCGGGCACCGGTTTTCCGTGGCCCCCATGATGGATGGGCACGACAATCAAAAGAAATCAATGAGTTAGAGATCGTCGTGTGCGCAGCGTGTGCAGTAACAGACAGTGCACTACGTGAAGCGGAGTGATCTTCTCAAAGTGACCAACTCCAATGTCACGCAGAGCTTGCTATGAAGGCAACGAGCAGACACGCAGCGAAGCGCCAATCCGACAATCAGGCGGGTCTGTCGCCGCGAGTTGGGACTGCCGGACGAGAAATCAAGCAAAGTCTACAAGTGATTTTTCTCAAGGTAAGGTCGTGAACTCGACTCGATAACTCAACCGTGATCAGTGGGCTACCTTGCGTTTCTAGCCAGAAATCGCGGTCCCCAATCTCCACGGTGATCGGTATCCGAATTGCTCGGTCCAAGAACACCTATGGCCGCTGTAACATCTGCTGTTGCCAAAGCGTATGTGCTGCATAAGTTATTAAGAGGTCATATTGGGATGTTCCACACTCGCAGAAACATGTTAGCGATGATGGCCGCGGCTGTTGCAGCAGGCAGCGGAGCCGCTGCAACTCCGGAGCAGCCGATCAGAGCGGTTGCGTTTGACGGTCTTGCCATCCTTGATCCGCGCCCGGCTCTTGTCTTGGCCAAACAATTGCATCCACAAGCAGGGGACGCGTTCGTCAGCATCTTTCAATCCCGCCTTTTCGAGTATCAGTGGTTGCGTGCGCTCGGCGCGCACTACAAGGACTTCCTGTCCATTGTCGACGACGCCCACATATTTGCTGCTGCGCAAACCGGAGATGTGGCAAGCAAAGATGCGCTCAAGCTGTTGCGGGGCGCCTTCCTGAACCTCAAGGCTTGGCCCGATTCAGCGGCAGCGCTGAAGGCCCTCAAGGCGAGAGGATACCGCATTGGTTTGTTGTCGAACATGACTGCCAGTATGCTTGAAGCCGGGCTGGTGAATTCAGATCTGACGAATGTTTTCGATCACGTGCTGAGCACCGATGCTATCAGGTCATTTAAGCCGGATCCGAACGCTTATCGGCTTGGTGTTGAAGCCTTCCGCCTCCCAAAGGAGCAAATCGCCTTTGTGGCTTTTGCCGGATGGGATGCTGCAGGTGCCTCGTGGTTCGGATATCCGACGATTTGGGTTAATCGACTAGGCGGCGCGCTGGAACAGCTTGATGGGGAGAAGGTAATCGTGAGCCGGAACCTCACCGATCTCGATCAATGGATGACGGGGCGCAGCTGAACCATAGCTGCCTCCACTCGAGCCTCACGAATTGACCGAGGCCACACGCCGAGTCCGCGGACACATGATACGCGCCTGTTACAGGTTACCAGTAGACATCTCATTGCGTTCGGAAATCTGATCATCTGGTGGCCCCCCAAATTCGGCCATGGCAAAAGAGATGAAACTGCGCAGGCGGGGAGTCATGCGCTGATCGCGATAGTAAAGTAATGACATGCGACGTTGGCGCAGGCTCCAGTCGGGCAAGAGCTGTACAAGCTTGCCTGACTGGACATCCGGGGCGAGTAGAACAACCGGCTGCATGACAACGCCCAGTCCGGCAAGGGCTGCGGCTCTTACGGCCTGGCCGCTGTTGACGCTGGTGATCTGGAGAGGTGTGACTTCCACCGTCTCATTGCCTCTCGACAGCTTCCAGGGCGACCTCGCGGCGGGTGTAAAAGCAACGATCTCGTGATGCGAGAGCCCAGTCGGATGGTCCACTGCGCCGTTGCGCGCCAGATATTCCGGGGCCGCGCAGATCATCATTCCATAGGGAGCAAGTCGGCGCGCGATCAGGCGGTTGTCGGGCAGCGTTCCGATTCGAAAGGCGACATCAATTCCTTCTTCGATCAGGTCTACGTTGCGATCGGTCAGAATGATGTCTAGCTTTACCTTAGGGGCGAGTTCACGATAGCGGCCCAAAGCCGGAACCAGAACCTCGGTCCCAAACGTCATCGGTGCGGTGATTCGCAACTGGCCTCTCGCGTCGATTTGCGAAACTTGCGCTTCCTGTTCAGCGACGGCCACGCGGTCCAATATGTCGCGGCATTGCTCGAAATAGCTCGATCCGAAATCCGTCAGGCTCTGCCGACGCGTCGTCCGGTTCAGCAAACGCGTGCCTAACCGCTCCTCCAATGCGGCTATGTGCTGTCCGACCATGGCTGGCGAGATGCCAAGTTTGCTGGCAGCGGCGCTCATTGAACGCGCCTGTGCCGTCGAAACAAAGACCTGCATGGAGCGGAAGAGGTTCATTCAATAGAGTTTCTTTAGAAAGATCCATATATCTCCCCCATTATCATGGAAATGCCATTGATTACAGTAGCTGCCGCCTTGAGAAGGAGTGCGGCATGGCGCGATCACGATTTACGGGGAAAACGGTTCTCATCACCGGTGCCGGCACCGGGATTGGACGGGCCGCCGCCCTGCGCTTGGCTGAAGAGGAGGCGAAACTCGTCCTGGTAGGGCGACGGCAATATCCGCTCGATCAACTGGTATCGGACATCAGGGCCGCCGGCGGCTCGGCCATCTCAATTGCCTGTGACATCTCGCAGGAGAGCGCGGTTTCCCGCGCCATGGCGGAAGCCGTCGCACATTTCGGGCATTTGCATGCGCTCTTTGCCAATGCCGGTGCATTGGGAGAGTTCAAGTCACTCGCCGATGCCGAAGTGGAGGATTTCGATTCTCTGATCGCCACGAACCTGCGTGGCACCTTTTTGACAATCAAACACAGCCTGCCCGTTCTGGAAGGGGGCGCAATCCTCATCAATGCCTCGTGGACTGCAAATGCCGTGATGCCAGGGGCCGGTGCCTATGCCGGCACAAAGGGGGCGTTACTGGCCATGATGCGCACCTTGGCGGTGGAGCAGGGGCCTCGCAAGATTCGGGTGAATGCTATCAATCCTGGCATTATCCTCACGCCAATGGCCGATGCGGCACTGAGCCCGGAATTGGCCGCCCGTCTTGCCGCGCATACCGCATTGCGCCGCAATGGTACGCCCGAGGATGTGGCGGGCACGGTCGCCTGGCTTCTGTCGGACGATGCCGCCTTCGTGACCGGCCAGGAAATCACGGTGGACGGCGGTTATACGATCGGAGGCCTGCGACTCTGAGAAAGGGTGAGCGACTCCGATCATGCCGCCCATTTATGAAATCGAACGGTTTTAGGCATTTCATACGTTCCCGACAGTGAGCGAAGTTGTGCTCGGTGGGAATGAAATTTCCCCATTGCCGATGTGAAAGCAATTTCCGAGGGCCTGAGGAGCGTGGGACTGACAGTTGCCATTCAGATGGACCCCGTTGGATCGATCAACTTCGATACCGATTCAACTCTCATGCTCGGCCTGGAAGCCCTTTCTCGCGGCTATACGCTTTATTACTTCAATCCGAATTCGCTCAGCTTGGCCGACGGCAAGGTCGTCGCTCAATCGCAGCGGCTTGAGCTGCGTCCAGTAAAGGGAGATCATTTTCGCCTCGGCCCGAGCGAGCGTCTGTCGCTGGATCGATGCCAGGTCGTATTGGTACGTCAGGATCCTCCTTTCGACCTGGCCTATATCACCGCGACGTACCTGCTCGAGCGCCTGCCGCCGACAACCGTGGTCGTCAATAACCCTACTCAAATCCGCAACTCACCGGAAAAGCTCATGGTGACACAATTCCGGGACTTGGTGCCGCCGACATTGATTTCATCGACTGTCGAGGAAATTGCCACATTCCGTCAACAGCACGGCGCGGTTGTCATCAAGCCGCTCTATGGGTTTGGTGGCTTTGGAGTCGTGCACCTGGAGCCGGATGATCGGAATTTACCGGCCATATTGGAATTGCACGCCGCGCGCGGCCGCGAACCGCTCGTGATCCAGAAATACATTGCGGATGTGCGTACCGGGGACAAGCGGATCATCCTGGTCAATGGCAAGCCGATCGGCGCAGTCCTGAGACAACCGGCCGAGCATGAAACCCGCGCAAATTTCCATGCCGGGGGACGGCCCGTCAAATCCGACTTGACCAGCCGCGATAAGGAAATCTGCGCGGTGATCGGCCCGATCCTGGTCGATCGCGGACTGCTCCTGGCCGGAATTGATGTGATTGGCGGCTATCTGATCGAGATCAACGTGACGTGTCCCACTGGCATTCAGGAAATCAACCGGCTCAACGATGCTCGGTTGGAGGCGATTGTATGGGATGCCATCGACGCCGAGGTCGAGCGTGTTGGACGGGCTGGCTGACTGCGAAGCGCAGCGCGGGGCGGGACGGGACGGCGCCAATCATTCACAACTTACCCATCGACACAGACTTCGACGCTGTGGACGGCATTGCGATATCCGTGCATGGGTTGAACTGTTCCCGTTGCGTCCGTCGCGCGGGCTAGGATCGCTTTTCGACCCGGTTCAATGGGCGTCCAATCCAGGTTGAACCTATGCCATGCCCAATCGGCTCGCCGATACAGCGCGGCGCCCGTCCAGGAGCGGCCCTGGTCGAAGCTGAGCTCCACCGTCTCCAGCGGGTGCTCCGACCAGGCCCAGCCCCAGATGCAGATTGCTTGGCCGAGCTTCACTGTTGTTCCCGGTGCCGGCGCGACGATGAGCGATTCCGGAGCTATGCCCCAGACGGGGCGTCTCTGATCGTGACCGCCTTCGCCGGCATCGAGGATCTGGTCGTTGTAGAAATGTGTTGTGAAGGGCGCGTCGGCCCTCCGGTCGCTCAAGGTGAGCCGGTAGAGCCATTTGACCGAATTCGTGCCGTAAAAGCCGGGAACGACCAGCCTGAGCGGGAAGCCATTCTCGCGGGGAATTGGGGCCCCATTCACCTCATAGGCGAGGAGCACATCACCCCGTATAACCCGGTCCATCGGCAAGTCCTTCAGATAGAAATCGCAAGGAAATCCCGCGAAGTCGCCGTAGTCCGCGCCATAAGACCAGAGAAATGAAGCTGCATCGTTGGGTTGGCAATGGGCGAGCACGTCGCGCAGATCGACGCCGCGCCAGATTACATTGGCGACCCGTCGCGCCGGAATATGCGGCTCCAGGGGATTGCCTGCACATTGATGGACCGCTTCCACCTGCTTCGGCGGCAGTTGCTTCAGGTCGTGCAGGGTAAGTCGGAGCGGCTTGCGGACAAGGCCATCAATTGTCAGCGACCATGTGGTGTCGTTGATATCGGGAATGCCGCAATGCGCCAGGACGAAGAGATCGCCTGCGGGTGTTATGGGGTCCGACATCTGATGCGGCAGGAGTGGAACCCGACGGACGATGCCTTGTGGCCTTAGCGGCGGACGGGGGTTCATGCGGCCTGACCTTTGCAGTCATCACTGTTGGCGAATCTAGGACGGCGGCAGCCGAGGACCTACTGGGATTGATGCAACCGGTGTTGCGCCGAAGTGCAGTCCCGTGTCTCTCAGCCTGAATCAGGAGTTGCCCATCAGGAATGCCTGCCGCCGCTCGACCAGCTCGGCGACGAACTTCATGACCGCCTTGATACGGGCAATATATTCCAGATCCTCATGGACGCAGAGCCAGAGGTCTCGCTTGGGCGAAGCCTGATCGGGCAGGACGGATACAAGGCGCTTGTCAAGGGAACCCGAAAATGCCGGCAATAGGACGATGCCTACACCGTTCGCCGCCGCATGCTGCTGGGCAAGCATGGATGATGTACGGAAAACGACAGTCGGATCCTTGATGACATCGAGCAGCCAGTGAGTCTCGCGGACGATCACGATATCCTCGATATAGTCGATGAAGACGTGGTTCACGAGATCGCTGGCACTGGCCGGCGTGCCGCGGCGCTCGAGATAGCCGGCGGATGCGTAGAGCCGCAGCGCGAACTCACCGATCTTCTTCACCACCAGACGAGGACTGTTGGGACGTATGAACGACAACAAGATGTCGGACTCGCGCTTGGGCAGGTTGGCGACGTGGCGTTCGGTGAGGAGTTCGACCAGCACGGCGGGATGGCGCTGATGGAACTCATGGAAATGCTCGGCCAGGAACATGCTGGCAATGCCTTCCATCGTGCCGAGACGTACCGATCCGGAAATCTGCGCCGGCTTGCTGCTGACATTCTGCGCGATCGCCAGCACATTGGCTTCGATCGATTCGGCATAGCTTAGCAGGCGCTGACCGGCATCCGAGAGAGCGAAGCCGGAATTGTTGCGATCGAAAAGCTTGCAGTCGAGCGATTTCTCCAGTTCCGCAATGCGGCGGCTCACCGTCGTATGGTCGACGCGAAGGCGCTTGGCCGCAGGCATCAGCCTGCCCTGCCGGGCCAATTCGAGAAAGTATGAAAGATCGTTCCAGTCGAAGCCGGACATCGCTTCCTCCCTGTTCGTTGCAGGAAATCTGGACCGGGCGAGCGCCGGAGGCAACAGGGCCCCCGATTTGGGAGGCTAGTCCGGGCAGGAGCCCTTTGCTGCGCGCTGCGTTCTTCCAAAAAATGAAAGAGTGAATTCGCTTCTTCTCGACTTATGGCTGGCAGTGGAATCGATATGTTTGGCTGGTCAGACTTTCGAGAGTGAGGAGCGAGCCATGGAACAGAAGCTGAATGCCCGGCCATCGCCTTTCCATCGGGGCGAGCAGGAAATGCAACGGCGGATTGGCAGCCGCGACTATAGCGAAGCGCAAGGGCAACGCTCGATCCGCGACTTCATGCCCGACCAGCACCGCAGCTTCTTCTCGCTCCTGTCCTATGTTTTCCTCAGCGCGGTTGATGCAGATGGGTGGCCCATCGCGACCATGCTGCACAGATCTCCGGGCTTCATTTCCAGTCCTGATCCGCGGCTGCTGCATATCGGTGCGCAGTTTGTACCGGAGGACCCCGCAGCAGCCGCCCTTCGTGTTGGCAGCGCCGTTGGCGTGCTCGGACTCGATCTGGCAACGCGTCGGCGCAATCGCATGAATGGACGGATCATAGAAATGTCCAGGGTCGGTTTCATGATCCAGGTCGATCAGAGCTTTGGCAACTGTCCGCAATACATTCAGACGAGAATATGCAGTCCTTTCAATATATCGGCGCAGTCCAGGCCCGCAGTCGTTCAGCGGTTTCCTGGCCTCGACGACAGCATGCGCGCCGCTGTCGCGAGAGCAGATACATTCTTCGTAGCGTCTGTCAGCGGCCTTCCAGGCGATCCAGCGGTCCACGGCGCCGACATGTCGCACCGCGGTGGCAAGCCGGGCTTTGTAGGCGTCGATGGGAATGACCTCGTAATCCCCGATTTCAAGGGGAACGCCTTCTTCAATACGCTTGGTAACTTCCTGATCAACCCGAAAGCGGGCCTCTTATTTCCCGACTTCTCGACCGGCGACCTGATTTATCTTGCCGGTACGGTACAGATCGTCTGGGATGGTGCCGAACTGAGAGCCTGGCGTGGCGCCGAGAGGCTATGGCGGGTCAGCATCTCGCATGGCTGGCGGCTGAAAGGAATGCTGCCTTTTCGCTGGGCCTTCCAGGAGAGCGCACCCTCCATCCACCTGACAGGGTCCTGGCCCGAGACGAAACAAGTGCTCGAGGAGACGGGGGGCAGGGAGATCTACCGATCCTATCGCGTGGAATCTGTCGTGAGCGAAACTCCGCTTGTCCGCTCGATCTACCTTGCGCCCCATGACGGTAGGCCGCGGCCAGCCTTCAAGCCAGGACAGTTCCTCCCGATCAGGTGGACACCGGCGGGCAGGGCCCGACCGCTCAACGGCGTCTACACCATTTCCGCCTCGCCGTTCGCCGATCAGCTGCGCCTGTCGATCAAGCGAGGCCATAATCTGTCGCGGCAAATCCACGACCAGCTTAAGGTTGGGGATGTCTTGGAAGCGCTTGACCCACACGGCGATTTTTACCTCGACCCGTATCTTGACAGGCCCTGCGCCTTCATCTCGGCCGGTATTGGCATTACGCCGATGATCTCGATGCTGGGCTATCTGCTGGCGGAAGGAAAACGGACCGGACAAATGCGCCCGACCTTGTTTGCCCACGCAACCCCCGATGCCACGGAGCAGCCGTTTCGCACCCAACTCGAGGACTCGGCACGCAGTGCCGGCGGTAAGCTTCAGCTCCATTTCACACTGAGCCGGGCGCGCTCGGGCGCGGCAGCGGCACAGCGCTTCCATCAAACCGGCCGGCTGACGGCTGAGACACTGTATCCGCTCCTTCCCGGTCCGGACCGCGAAATATATCTCTGTGGCCCTCCGGGCTTCATGCAGGATCTCTACGACGGCTTTCGTGCACTGGGAATCGGCGATGATCGCATCCATGCCGAGGCATTCGGTCCCTCGTCATTGCGACGCGGCGGAGAGGCGGTGTCCGAGTCCGAAGAGACCGGGGCAGGAGATACCGAGGTCGTATTTGCCCGTCATGGGCTGCGCGTCGCCTGGAATGCAGCAAGCAGCAACTTGCTCGATTTTGGCATCGACCGGGATGTGCCCCTGGACTCCGGCTGCCGACGTGGCGCCTGCGGCACCTGTGCGGTCCGGGTTTTGTCTGGCACCGTGAAATATGTCCAGGCACCGGCCATTTCTCCCGTACCGGGCACGGCGCTGCTGTGCTGCGCACGCCCGGCGCCTTCCGGTCTCGCCGGGCAGTCCCAATTGATACTCGACGCTTGACGCTGGCGCGCCGGCGCTGCGAACGAAGCTGCAAGGGGCGTTGCATATTTGGGGTGTTCAAGAAGCGCCGTCCTTGGATGCAGTTTATGTCGGGCGAAGACGACAGGACCTTCGGAAAACCATGCAGGAGTTGCACGCGAATGATCTCATATCCAAGCTATAAGGTCGCAGCGGCCCATGTTGCTCCGATTTTCCATGACACCGACCGCAGCGTCCTAAAGGCGTGCGCGACGATCTCCGAAGCAGCCGCCCATGGTGCCAGCCTGATCGTCTTCCCGGAAGGCTTCATTCCCGGATTTCCGATCTGGTCAGGTGTCGTGGCACCGATCCGCACGCACGACCATTTCAAGGAGCTTGCCGCGGCGGCCATCGAAATCGATGGGCCGGAGCTCGACCGCATTCGCTCCGCCGCACGCAAATGCGGCGTCTTCGTTTCGATAGGCTTCACCGAGGCCACGAAAGCGAGCGTCGGCTGCCTGTGGAACGCGAATGTCCTCATCGGAGAAGATGGGACGATCCTCAATCATCATCGCAAGCTGGTCCCGACCTTCTATGAAAAGCTTGTTTGGGCGAGTGGCGATGGTGCAGGCTTACGCGTCGTCGATACCAGGCTCGGCCGCCTGGGTGCGTTGATCTGCGGCGAGAACACCAACCCGCTCGCCCGCTACACGCTCATGGCGCAAGGCGAGCAGGTCCACATCTCGACCTATCCGTCGGTTTATCCGACCCGGCCTCTGGAGGAAGATGGCAACTACGACCTGGAGAACGCCATCCGCATTCGGGCCGGTGCCCATTCCTTCGAGGCAAAAGTCTTCAACATCGTAGCCTCTGCCCCTTACGACCGGACCGCGAGGAAAGCGGTGGAACGGCTGGGGAATGAGGCGCTGGCGCTGCTGGAAGCGAGTCCCAAGGCGGTCTCAATGATCATCGACCCGACCGGCGTCGTGATCAGCCCGACGCTGTCGGCCGAGGAAGGGCTTGCTTATGCCGATGTCGATATCGCCCGCTGTGTCGAGCCAAAGCGTCTCCACGATGTCGTCGGTTACTACAATCGTTTCGACGTGTTCAAGCTAACCGTCGATCGAACCTCCAACCATCCGGTTCTCTTCGAGGACGACAAGCCCCCCGCTTTCCTGACGACGCCGAAGGCCTCCACCGTCGCCCCTACAGTGAATGGAAAGACGAATGGAGCGCAGGGCCATTCGGACGCCGTGTCCGGCGCGCCGGCGCTCGTGCCCGAGGACAGCCGCGTGGAGTGATCGTCGATTAACAGCAGGACGGGTCCGATGATCGACTACGAGGAACTGCGCATCATCCGCGAGCGGCGACCAGCTTCGTTCGAGCCTCCGGTCAAGCGGTATTCGATCCGCTGGGAGCGGAGTGTGGATCTGGCGATCACCGCCTACTACGGAGCTCAGGCGCCGACGAAGGAGGCGGTCGAGCAGGCCGATTTCAAGCAAGTGATGCTGGCGGCGTTTGCCAGCGACTGCGGGCCTGCATCGGTAGAGCAGGGCTTTTTCGTCGATGCCGCCGGCCAGTACAATTTCGTCTTTGTCGCCTACTGGCTTGATCCTCTGCGCCATGAGCGCTGGGAGGCGGACTCACAATTGCACGCCTGGTGGAACGACCCGATCCGGCTTGCCGGAACTATCGGCCTGTGGCGCGAAGTGCTCCGCGTCCCGATCGAACGGATGGAAACGCTCTACGCTTATCCAGATTACAAGGTCGGCATTGCCCGCTGCCCTCCGTCCACTTTCACGCTTACCCGGAATAGCGGCTATTTCGGCGCGATGCGCGACCGGATTCCGGCGAGCGCCGTGGATAGCCTTGCGACAGCGATGGCCTTTCCGCAGCCGGTAAAGCGCCACAGCGCGGGCACCCGCTGGCTGGTTCATGTGCCGAAAAATCTCACGGTAATCAGATCGGGACAATACTGGGCCAAGTGCGGGGGTGAGCAGCGCACGGACTATCTGGTCAAAATGCGGCCGCTGCTGGAAAAGGGCACAGCGCATCTCGGCCAATATCCCGAAGAAACGGGTTGCCTGAGCATGCGGCTGAGCCGCTGCGTCGAGGCGGGCGGTCGAGAACGCGACGAGTCGTTCAATCATGCCTATTTCCTGTCGCTCGCCCATCTCGAGGAATGGTCCGCGTCGCACCGGACTCACCTCGCCATCTGGCGGCATGCGATCGAGATGATGAAGGCCTATGGCGAGAAGCGCGAATTGCGGACCTGGCATGAAGTGTATGTCCTGCCGGAAGGCGGGCAGCGATTCGAATACGTCAATTGCCATCCTCGAACCGGCTTGCTGCCTTATTTTGAAGGGTCCCGACTCGAATGAGTGATAGTGGTCTCGATGGCTGGCTGGCGCGAGCCCGCGCCGAACTGAAAGGAGCCGATCCGTTCGCCGCTCTGATGCGCGAGACAGTCGACGGATTGCAGATCAAGCCCCTCTACACGGCGGATGATCTGAGCGACATCGACCATATCGATACACTTCCGGGCCTGCCGCCATTTGTCCGCGGTCCACGCGCCACCATGTACACCAACCGGCCATGGACGGTCCGGCAATATGCCGGCTTCAGTACCGCGGAGGAGTCAAACGCTTTCTATCGGAAGGCCCTCGCTGCCGGCCAGGCTGGCCTGTCGGTGGCATTCGATCTCGCCACCCATCGTGGCTATGACAGCGACCATCCGCATGTAGTTGGCGATGTTGGCAAAGCCGGGGTAGCGATCGATTCCGTCGAGGACATGACCATCCTGTTTGCAGGAATTCCTCTCGACCGGATCAGCGTCAGCATGACCATGAACGGTGCGGTGCTGCCGGTGCTTGCGAGCTTCATCGTCGCCGCCGAAGAGCAAGGAGTGCCGGCGCAAAAACTGTCGGGCACCATCCAGAACGACATTCTCAAAGAGTTCATGGTGCGCAACACCTATATCTATCCGCCCGAACCTTCGATGCGGATCGTTGCCGACATCATCGAGTTCACCGCTGCGAATATGCCGCGGTTCAACGCAATCTCCATATCCGGCTATCATATGCAGGAAGCCGGCGCGACCGCGGTGCAGGAGCTGGCCTACACGCTCGCGGACGGCCTCGAATATGTGAAGCTGGCCTTGTCGCGAGGCCTCGCCATTGACGATTTTGCCGGACGGCTGTCTTTCTTCTTTGCCATTGGCATGGATTTCTTCACCGAGATCGCGAAGCTGCGTGCCGCTCGACTGCTGTGGGCGGAGCTCATCCGGCCTTTCGGGCCCGCGAGACCGGAGAGCCTCGCGCTGCGGACCCATTGCCAGACCTCAGGTGTCAGCCTGACCGAGCAGGATCCTTACAACAACATCGTGCGCACCGCTTTCGAGGCCATGGCGGCCGTGCTTGGCGGCACGCAATCGCTCCACACCAATGCCTTCGATGAAGCGTTGGCGTTGCCGACGCAGTTCTCGGCCCATATCGCGCGCAACACCCAACTCATCCTGGCCGAGGAGACCGGCGTAACACGCACCGTCGATCCGCTTGCCGGCTCCTACTATGTGGAAAGCCTTACGGATCAGCTCGTCCGATCGGCGAGAAAGCTCATCGCCGAGGTCGTGAAAGCCGGAGGCATGACAAAGGCGATCGAAGCGGGCATTCCGAAACTGCGAATCGAGGAAGCGGCAGCCAGACGCCAGGCGCTGATCGATAAGGGAGCGATTGCCGTTATCGGGGTCAACAAGTACCGGCTCGAGCACCAAGAACCCATCGCTGTCCTCGATATCGACAATGCCGTGGTGCGGCAAAGGCAGGTCGAACGACTGATCGCGCTGAAGGCTTCGCGTGATCAGGCTCGGGTAGACGAATGCCTCACCCGTCTGAGTGAGGCCGCTGCCAGCGGCCGCGGTAATCTGCTCGGCCTTGCCGTTGATGCGGTTCGCGCCCGTGCGACGGTCGGCGAGATTTCGGCAGCTCTCGAGAACGCATTCACACGGCATAAGGCCGTGATTAGATCGGTTGCCGGAGTCTACCGCGCGGCCTTCGGCGATGCGGCCGCCTTTCGCGAGGTCGAAGAGGACATACGTTCCTTCACCTTCGAGGAAGGGCGCCGGCCGAAGATGCTGGTGGTTAAGCTCGGCCAGGACGGTCACGATCGCGGCGCCAAGGTCATTGCCTCGACCTTCGCCGATTTTGGCTTCGATATTGAGGTCGGGCCTTTGTTTCTGACGCCGGTGGAAGCCGCGCGACGAGCCGTGGACAATGCCGTTCACGTGATCGGTGTGTCCAGTCATGCGGCCGGTCACCGGACTCTGGTGCCGCAGCTGATTGCGGCGCTAAAGGATCTCGACGGGAAGGATATCGTTGTCGTGTGCGGCGGCGTCATACCGCCCAAGGACTACGATGAACTTTACAAGGCCGGTGTCTCGCTCATTTTCGGTCCAGGGACGCAGATCTTGGAGGCGGCGAGGCGCGTCCTGGCGGTGGTCAGCGAAGCGCGGCGGACGTCGCGCGAAATGACCCGCTGGCCGGCCAACGGATAGTGGCGGCAGGCGTCCAATTCGTACTCCTTCAGAGGCATGGGGGTCGCGCTTCGCGCTCGGCGTGCCTGCCGTCGCGCGCAAGAATTCATCGCCTTGGATCGATCTCGTTCCGTCTTGTGGAATTTTGCATTGGGGTTTGCGTTTTTCGTCCCTTGCTCAAAGCCATGCTCGGAGATGAACTGCAGCGAGTAGAAGAGCAGATAATCTGGTGAACTGGGAGAATGAAAATGATCTTTACACGTCGCAATTTTCTGAGCGCCACGGCTCGGGTTACGGGCGGCATCGCTCTGTCACGCGGATTTCTCGGACGTTCGTCCTTTGCAGAAGAGCAGTCCATACTTGTGGGAAGCCTGCATGATTATTCGGGGCCGATCGCGAGCTCAGGGCAACAGGGCGTAGCTGCGCTCACCATCGCGATCGACGAGTTGAACGCGGCGGGCGGGTTGCTGGGTCGGCCTCTCAAGCTTGTGCACTACGACACCCAATCCTCGATCCAGCTCTATTCGCAATACGCGCAGCAGCTGGCCCTCAGCGATAAGGTCGCGGTCGTCCATGGCGGCATCACGTCCGCTTCGCGCGAAGCGGTTCGTCCTGTCTTTGACAGGTATCGGACCCTTTATTTCTACAATACGCTGTATGAAGGTGGGGTGTGTGACCGCAATACATTCTGCACCGGAACCACGCCGGGGCAGACGGTGCAGAAGCTGGTGCCGAGCGCCCTCAAGCGGGCTGGCGGCGGTAAGGCCTACATTATCGCGGCCGACTACAATTACGGTCAGATCACCGCGAAATGGATGGCCAAGTATTGCCAGGACAGCGGCGGAGAAATTCTGACTACCGAGTTCTTCCCACTCGACGTCACCAATTTCGGACCGACGATCTCGAAGATCCAGGAGCGAAAGCCCGACATCGTCCTTTCGGCTCTTGTTGGTGCGAATCATGTGGGTTTCTATCGCCAATGGGCGGCGGCCGGCATGAACGGGCGTATTCCGATTGCCTCGACCACGTTCGGCCTCGTCAACGAGCCCAAGACCCTGGAAGCCCATGAGAGCAACGGCCTGCTCGGCTCCTATGGCTATTTCGAAGAGCTCGACACGCCGCGCAACGCGGCATTTGTCAGCGCCCTGAAGGCGAAGTTCGGTGACGACATTCCCTATATAAGCGAGATCGGCGCAGCCACCTATGAAGCCATGCATCTCTGGGCCATGGCCGTGAAACAGGCCGGCACGGTCGAACGTGAGAAAGTCATCGAGGCGCTCGAGACCGGAATTGCCTTTGATGGGCCAAGTGGCAAGGTCGTGGTGGACAAGCAGACCCACCACACGACGCGCAACGCCTATCTGGCGGAAGTTCAGGAAAAGCGCTGGGTGGTTGCGGAGCGCTATGAAAACCAATCACCCTCCGATACGGCGGCCGTCTGTGACTTGGTCAAGAATCCGAACGACAACCAGCAGTACGTGATCGGCCTTTGAAGGCTGGCGGGAGACCACGATGGACTACGCCATCATCATCGCAGTCGACATTCTAGGGGGCATAACGTCCCTCATTTTGATCAGCCTCGGCCTCGCCGTGATCTATGGAATGATGCGCATCATCAACCTGGCGCATGGCGAGTTCCTTATGCTTGGGGCCTATGCAACCGTCGTGGCAACCAATGCTGGCGTGAACATATGGATCGCCATGTTGCTCATCTCGCCGCTCGTCGTCGGTGCAATAGGCATCCTGGTCGAGCGTACCGTCATGCGCTTCCTCTACGGGCGACTAATCGACACGATGCTGGCGACTTGGGGGTTGAGCCTCTTGATCTCCGGGCTGGTCACCACGGTCTTCGGCAACAACATCAAAGGCGTGCCGACCCCGCTCGGCGGTTTTACCGTCGGCGCCTACACGTCGAGCCTATATACGCTGTTCCTGGCGGCGATGGCGGGCGCGATGCTGATCGGGCTCTATCTGCTGCTGCGCTGCACCCGGTTCGGCCTGGTGGCGCGCGCCATGATGCAAAACGCCAATATGGCTGCCGCCCTGGGCGCCAGCCCGCCACGAACCTACATGATCACATTTGGCATTGGTGCGGCTATCACCGGGCTTTCCGGTGGTCTCCTCGCTCCTGTGACGGGGGTCGGGCCAACGATCGGGGCGGCGTTTATCGCCAAGGCATTCATAACGGTCGTCGGCGGCGGTCCAGCGATCCTCACCGGCACCGGTGCTGCCGCCATTCTCTTTGGCTTCATCAATCAGACCGCGACCTACCTCAGCACGCCGGTATTCGGTGAGGTTGCGCTTTTTCTTGCTGCCATCGTGCTCATCCGGCTTATGCCCGCCGGCATTACCGGCAAATCTCTGCGAGGTGCTCGGTGACCATGGACAGGACACCCGCTATCAGGGACATTTCATTCGCAGCGATCGCGGTCGCGGCGGTAGCGGCATTGCCGGCTCTGCTGGATATGTTCAGCCTGCTCCAGCTCACCGCCTTTGTGTGCCTGGCGATCCTGTCGCTCAGCCTTGGCTTCATCTGGGGCTTCGGAGGGATCCTGTCCTTCGGCCAGGCCGCTTTCTTCGGCATTGGCGGCTATGCTTATGCCGTAGCCGTGATCAACATCGGCGATAGCACGCTGCCATTGGTCCTTGCCCTCATTCTGCCTGCGGCGTTTGCGGCCCTGCTCGGTTATCTGATGTTCTACGGGCGGGTCAGCGATGTCTATGTCGGCGTTATCACCCTCACGGTCACGCTCATCCTGTACAATGTCATGAACAGCACCGCAGGTGACCGGTATCGCATCGGTCTCGCACCCCTGGGTGGCTTCAACGGCATACCTGCGGTGCCTGGCATCAACATTCCGCTTTTTCCTGACATGCCGCTCGATGTGACCGGCAACTGGTATCTCTCGGCCGGCTGCCTGGCGGCGATCTTCTTCGGGATGCGCTATTTCTTGCGCACGCATGTCGGGCGTGTCGTGGTCGCGACGCGCGAGAACGAGGGGAGGGCCGCCCTGCTCGGCTATGACACGCGTTTCTACAAGTTGCTCGTCTTTGTAATCGGGGGCGCCGTCGCCGGTCTCGGCGGGGCTCTCTATACCGCCTGGGGAGCGTTCGTCAGCCCCACGGTCTTCGGTTTGGGGATGTCGGCGCAGATCATCGTCTGGATCATTGTCGGTGGCCGCGGAACACTGGCTGGTCCGGTCTTGGGTTGCATCGCCATGCAGTATGTCGTCACGAATCTTGGCACACAGCAGACCGTCAATGTGAACCTGGTGCTCGGAATTGTTCTGCTTGTATCGGTGCTGCTGCTGCCGCTTGGTGTGCTCCCGGTATTCGCCGGACTCATGCGGAAGCTGCCGTTTTCGCTTGCCACTCGCATGCGTGGTCACGCGATGCCGCGGGAGGGCCGGCGATGACACAAGTACCGTTGCTTGATGCGCGTTGTGTCTCGAGGCGGTTCGGCGGCGTCGTCGCCGTGGACAGTGTTGATTTCACTCTGGCCGAAGGCGAGCTGCGCTGCCTTATCGGCCCGAATGGCGCCGGCAAGAGCACGTTCTTCAAGATGCTGACGGGTCAGCTGCAGCCGAGCGCGGGCGCGATCCTCTTCCGCGGGCGCCCGATCGCATCGGCGCTGCCGCATCAGATTGCGCGGCGCGGTATTGGCATCAAGACTCAGACGCCGAGCGTCTTCAACGGCCTGACTGTCGGGGAAAATCTTTGGCTGGCGGCCCGCCGTCTCAATCCGGACCGGCGCGCCAAGGAGATCGTCGCCGAGATGCTCGACCTAATCGGCTTTTCCGGCCGATCGTCGCGGCTCGTTGGCGAACTGTCACACGGTCAGCGGCAGTGGGTGGAGATCGGCACCGTGCTGGCCGCCGAGCCGGAGCTGATTCTGCTCGATGAACCCGCGGCTGGCATGACGCATGACGAGATTGCCCGTACCGCGGAAATCATCCGCACTGTCAACCGGACGAAATCATTGATCGTTGTCGAGCATGACATGCAGTTCATCAGGATGATCGCCCGGACGGTAACGGTCTTCAATCGCGGCAGCGTACTTGTTGAGGGTTCTGCCGATGAGGTGATGCGTGACCAGCGCGTGCGCGACGTCTATCTGGGCAAAAGGGCTGTGGCATGATGCTGAAGGTGCTTGGATTGTGCGCTGGATACGGCGACATACCCGTCCTGACCGATCTCAGCCTGTCGCTCGGCAAAGGTGAACGGCTCGGCATACTGGGCCACAACGGCATGGGGAAGACGACGTTTCTCAGGTCGCTGATGGGCTTCGTTCGCGCCGTGGGTGGATCGGTCGTCTTCGATGGCCAGGACATCACGACCCTGCCGGTGCATCGGCGGGCCCGGCTGGGGTTGAGACTCGTGCCCCAGGGCAGGGAGATCTTCCCGGACCTGACGGTCCTGGAAAACCTGCGCATGGGTGAGTTGTCGTCGCCGCGCGCGCGGGCGGACAGCGTTGAGGAGGTGCTGACCTATTTTCCTCGCCTGAAGACGCTGCTCGAGCGGGCAGGAGGCCGTCTTTCCGGCGGCGAGCAGCAGCTGCTGGCACTCGCCAGATGCCTGTGCGGCCATCCTTCGTTGCTTCTCCTCGACGAGCCAACGGAAGGTGTTCAGCCCTCGATCGTGGAGGAAATCGCCGAGTCGCTCGTCGTGATCAGCCGGGATCGCGGCGTCGCTGTCGTCGTGGTGGAGCAGCAATTGGACTTCATCTCGGCAGTGTCCGACAGGGTCCTCGTGATCCGGAAGGGTCGATTTACGAGGCAGCTGGGGAAGGCCGAGCTGCGGGATCCAAACGCCGTTGCCCAACTCGTCAGCATGAACGCATAGTGGTGCCAGTGGCCAGGGGGTAAAGGAGAGTGCTCACATGACGGTCAAGAGGCCAACGCACGGACAGATCGCAGACATCGCAAGAAGGCTTGGCATGCACATGGAACCGGCGCGCATCGACGAATTCATGACGCTGATGCATTCGAGTTTCGCTGCTTATGACGTTGTCGATGCCATGCCCGACAATGTCCCGCGCGTAAAGTATCCGCGCTCGCCGGGCTATCGTCCGGTGGGCGAGGAGAATAGATATAATGCTTGGTACGTCAAGACGCGGATCGAGGGGACTCCCGGCGGCAAGCTCACCGGAAAGACAGTGGCGTTGAAGGACAATGTTTCGCTCGCCGGCGTACCGATGATGGTGGGCGCCTCGACGCTCGAGGGTTTCGTTCCTGATCTCGACGCTACAGTGGTGCCGCGTCTCCTCGACGCCGGAGCCACCATACTCGGCAAGGCGCATTGCGAGTATTTCTGCCTGTCCGGCGCCAGTCATACCAGTGCGGCGGGCCCGGTCCATAACCCGTTGCGCATGGGCTATTCAACAGGCGGCTCGTCGTCAGGGAGCGCTGCATTGGTCGCAGCCGGCGAGGTCGATATGGCCATCGGCGGAGACCAGGGAGGTTCTATTCGCATCCCGGCCGCCTTCTCGGGGATTTACGGCCTGAAGCCAACCCACGGCCTGGTTCCCTACACCGGGGTGATGCCGATCGAGTCCACCATCGATCATATCGGCCCGATGACGGCGACAGTTGCCGACAATGCCTTGATGCTCGAGGCCATGGCGGGTGAGGACGGACTCGATCCCCGCCAATATGCGCCGGAGATCAAACCTTACACCGAAGCGCTTGGCCGTGGAGTCAAGGGGCTTCGCATCGCCGTCGTTAAGGAAGGGTTCGGCCTGCCAAGCAGCGAAGCCGATGTCGACGCCAAGGTGCGCGAGGCGGCGAAGCGCTTCGCGAAGATGGGCGCGACCGTGAGCGAAGTTTCCATTACCATGCACACTTTGGGCACTTCGATCTGGATACCCGTGGCTCTTGAAGGGCTGCAGATGCAGATGATGCATGGCAACAGCATGGGCTTCAACTGGAAGGGGTTGTATTCCACCGCTCTCCTCAATGCCCATTCGGGCTGGAAGAGCCGTGCCGATGATCTTTCCGACAGCCTGAAGCTTTCCATGCTGGTGGCGGAGTATTCGCTCACCCACTATCGCGGCCATTACTACGCCAAGGCGCAGAATCTTGCGCGCGTGCTGCGCGACGCTTACGACGCCGTGCTGGCCGAACACGACCTCCTGCTCATGCCTACGGTTCCGATGAAGGCGACGCCGATCCCGCCGCCCGATGCTTCACTTGCATTGTATGTACAGCGTGCCCTCGAGCTTCTGCCCAACACGGCGCCATTCAACTTGACAGGTCATCCATCGATTTCGGCACCGTGCGGCATGAGCGACGGTCTGCCGGTCGGCATGATGCTAACCGCCAGGAACTACGACGAGCCAACCCTCTATGCCGCAGCCGCCGCGTTTGAGGCGAGCGGAGATTGGAGGACGCTCTGAAGTCAATCGATCCTGGATCCGGCTGGAGCCGGTAGTCACCTCAACCCCCAGCAAACGCTATCCAGCCGGGACCGCATGGTCTCTGGATCGGAGAAGCTTTGTTGAAAACGCGGATGCAATGAAAGGAAAAGACGATGATACGACTTCATGATGTCGAGGTTTCAGGGAACGCCTACAAGGTTCGGCTCCTGCTGTCGCTTCTGGGCCTCAAACACCAGATCGTTCCGATTGACTTTGCCGGAGGGCAGCACAAATCTACAGCCTTCCTGAAGCTCAATCCGCTGGGCGAGATTCCGGTCCTCGAAGATGGCGACGTCGTGCTGCGCGATTCCCAGGCCATCTTGCTCTACCTCGCGAGAAAATACGGCTCGGAGAAATGGCTTCCGACAGAGCCCGTCGCGCTGGCGCGAGTAGGCCAATGGCTCTCGACCGCCGCCAATGAAATACAGAATGGCGCAAGCGCCGCACGCGCCTACGTCAAGTTCGGCTACAAGCTCGACATAGACAAGGCGCGAGACCTGTCCAATCGAGTTCTCGGCATCATGGATGAGCATCTCTCGCAGCGTGACTGGCTGGAGATGGGGCATCCGACGGTCGCCGACATCGCCTGCTATCCTTATCTCGGGCTGGTGCCTGAAGGTGGCGTCGCCCTGGATCGGTATAAATCGGTGATGCGCTGGATGGATCGAATCAAGGACCTGCCGAACTACGTGCCGATGCCCGGAATCTACTAGGTGGCCTCGATGCAAACCAGCGTTTCACCACCTCTGCGCGGCGTCACCGTCCTCGATCTCTCGCGCGTCCTGGCCGGCCCATACTGCACGATGCTTCTGGCTGAGCTCGGCGCGCGCGTGATCAAGGTGGAGCAGCCGGGAACGGGCGATGACGCCCGGGCCTATGGTCCTTTTGTCAAGGGCAAGTCGGCCTACTTCACATCGATCAATCGCGGAAAGGAATCGATTGCGCTTGATCTCAAGGACCCGGCGGACGCCGCCGTGCTTGCTTTGCTGATAGGCAAAGTCGATGTGCTGGTAGAGAATTTCCGCCCCGGCACAATGGAAAAACTGGGTTTCGGGGTCGAACGCATCCGCGATCTCAATCCGGCAATCGTCTATGCCAGTGCGTCCGGCTTTGGTCAGACCGGACCGCACTCCCCGCGACCCGCCTATGACATGGTCGTTCAGGGCCTGAGCGGTATGATGAGCGTCACGGGCCATCCGAATGGCGAGCCGGCGCGGGTCGGTGTCTCTATTGGTGACCTTGGCGCCGGGCTTTATACGGCTATCGCCATCAATGCGGCGCTCTACCGTCGGGCACGAACGGGTGAGGGCGCGCGTATCGATGTGGCGATGTTCGACTGCCAAGTCGCTCTGCTTGAAAACGCCGTAGTTCGCTATCTAACGACCTCTGAGATTCCCCATGCGCTCGGTTCCCGCCATTCCTCGATCGCTCCGTTCCAGTCATTTCGCGCTGGTGACGGACAGCTCATCATCGCGGCCGGCAATGACGACCTTTTCGTCAAATTGTGCGATGTAATGGAAGTCAGCCACCTATCCGGCGACCCGCGGTTTGCGACCAATGCACTGCGATGTCAGCATGTGGCGGAATTGCAATGTACCATGGAGGCTGTGCTGGGCCGCCATCCGGTATCCCGGTGGCTGGAACGGCTCGACAAGGCGGGAATCCCGGCAGGGCCGATCAACCGGATCGACGCCGTGCTCGACCATCCGCAGATCAGCGCGCGTAACATGCTGGTAACCGTCGATGACTCGCGGATGGGGCCGATACGAGTGGTCGGCAATCCAATCAAGTTCGATGGTGTCGTCGATCCGCCGACGCGAACTGCGGCGCCCGAGATCGACCAGCACCGTGAGGCAGTGCTGCGCGAATTTGGCGTCCTTGGTCGAGAGCTTTTAACCGCGGCCACGTAGGATGGATAGCAAGAAATGATGGGTCGATTGGAGGAACTCGAGGTTTTTGCAGCGATCGCTGACTTGGGTAGTCTGATCGGAGCCGCGCGGCGGACACGCCGATCGGCGCCTGCGGTTACACGAATCCTGCGTGACCTGGAGACCCGTCTGGGCGTTAGGCTGGTCGAGCGGACGACGCGTAGTCTCGGATTGACAGATGCGGGCTCACGCCTGGCCGAGAATGTCAGGAGGTTGCTATGCGATCTTCGTCACGCTGAAGCAGAGGCGTCCGGCGAGGCTCTGGTTCCGCGCGGTTGCTTGCGGATTTCAGCGCCACTTGTCTTTGGCAGGCGCCACGTTGCGCCATTACTGATGAAATTCCTTGATGACTTTCCTGAAGTAACTGCCGAGCTTTCTCTTGCCGACCGTATCGTCGATCTCGTGGAGGATGGGTTCGATCTGGCTCTGCGTATTGGCGATCTCGATGTTTCCTCATACATACGGCGAAAAGTCGGAAGCGTGCGCATGGTTCTGGTTGGAAGTCCTTCTTACCTCGAACGGAGGGGGCGACCCATAGCTCCCGACGATCTCGCCGATCACCATTTTGTCATCTTTTCGCGCGGGCGGACTCGACCCGAGGTCCAACTTCAAGATCGCGATGTGATCATCACACAGCCGCTTGTTGGTCGTTTTCATGTTGACCAGGCAGAGGCGGCGATTGCCGCGGCCGTCGAGGGAAAAGGACTCTTGGCGACTTTGTCCTACCAGGTGACAGAGCATGTCGCGGCGGGCCGGCTTGTGCGGTTGCTCGAAGCGTATGAACCACCTCCGCTCCCTGTGCAATTCGTGTTTCCGACGGCACGTTTGATGACACCAAAAGTCAGGGCGTTTCTTAATTTCGCCGTGCCCAAGCTTTCCGCCTTGGACGATGTTCAAGACTGTGGCTCGCAAGGTCTACTCAAGCCGTCAACGCCGAGTACCACTTCCCCGATCAATCGCCGTCCTGCTCGCGGAGGTGATTGAAGAGTTCGAGTGCGCTGCGCTCGACCCAGCATTCAGCCAGGCGCTCCTTTTCAACCCGCCAGATTGCGATACCGGTGAACGCGATAGGTCGGTGATTAGCCGACAAGCCGAACATGCCGTTGTTGTATCCCCGCGTGATCCAGCGCGAAACTACGCGGGTTCCCGTAGCGTTGGTGATGAGCTCAAGGTGCTCATTCGTTGCGTCGCTCACAAGCCTCTGCATATCGGCAACCCATGCCTTGAACGCGTCCCGGCCTTCGACGACTTTGCCGGCGGTGGTAATTCGATAGTCGGGCGCCATCAGTTCGTCGATCGCCGTAAGATCGTGGGGAGGAGTCCAGACCCTTCTGAAAAACTCTCGAGCGAGATGTTCAGCGTTAGCAGCACTCATCGTTCGTACGTCTCATTCTGTATTAGATTGACATTTCCGAATCTATTTCTTTTCCCACCATGCGGCAAATGAATGTTTGTGAACGGTGCAATAAGCATTCGTAATGGCCTAAACTTTGGGAAATCTAGACATCGCTTTCCTTTGCATCGTCGACGCGGGCAACCTGATGGTTACAGGCGTCATGAGGCAGCAACCATCGCCATCCGCGGTTCTAAATCGTGCAAAGCTTTCGGCGATAAATGGCGACTTGCGACGGAATCCGCAGAAGCGCAAAAGATCCTATGTTGACTGGCTTTCGTATTGTGGATTTCGATAACAGTCCGGGGAATCAAAGAAGCCGCAGTCGTTGTTTGCGCTACGTATGTAGTCGCAGAAGATCGGGCTTGTTTCTGATTGTAATTTTGCGCGGATGGCCTTGGATCAAAGTAGAATAGTGTCGGGTAACGGCGAAATGCTCATTCTGCCATAAGTGCCAATCCAGTTGCGGATTGGAGCAACAATTGTTGTGACCATAGATCAGCCTTCCCGCCAATTCCGCCTTTTCCAATTGAGAGGATGGAGCAGGCGGGTTAAAACGCTTTGCATGTTAGGAAGAATTGAGATGGAAGCGAAGACGCCGCTTCCCGGGCACCGGTTTTCCGTGGCCCCCATGATGGACTGGAGCGACCGGCATTGCCGGTTCTTCCATCGCCAGATGACGAAGCGCGCTCTGCTTTATACGGAGATGGTGACGGTGCAGGCGATCCGTCATGGCGACCGCGAGCGCCTGATCGGCTTCGACCCCCGAGAGCAGCCCGTCGCCTTGCAGATCGGCGGCAGCGATCCGAAGCTCCTTGCCGAGGCCGCCCGCTGGGGCGAGGATTTCGGCTACGCGGAGATCAATCTCAATGTCGGCTGCCCGTCGGACCGCGTGCAGGAAGGCCGCTTCGGCGCCTGCCTCATGGCCGAGCCCGATCTCGTCGCCGAAGGGGTCGCGGCGATGCGCAGTGCCGTCGCCGTCCCGGTCACGGTCAAATGCCGCATCGGCATCGACGACCAGGACGAGGATGAGGATCTCGACCGCTTCATCCGCAAGGTGGCTGAGACAGGATGCTCGACCTTCATCATCCATGCCCGCAAGGCCTGGCTCGAGGGCCTCTCGCCCAAGGAGAACCGCGAGATCCCGCCGCTCAATTATGAGCGCGTCTATCGCATCAAAGAGGCCCATCCCGAGCTCACCGTCGTCGTCAATGGCGGCATCGGCTCGCTCGCCGAAGCGAGCACGCATCTCGCTCATGTCGACGGCGTGATGCTGGGCCGCGCCGCCTATCACACGCCCTGGATCCTCTGCGACGTCGATCGTCTCATTTTCGGCGACGCCCCCGCCGTCCTGAGCCGCGCCGATGTTGTTGCGCGCATGAAACCCTATATCGCGTCCGAGCTCGAAAAGGCGCCCGGGCTTGCGCGCATCACCCGGCACATGCTGGGGCTGTTCCACGGCGAGCCGGGCGGCCGCGCCTGGCGCCGGATCATTTCCGAGAATTCCCATCGCCCGGGCGCCGGCGCCGATCTCCTGGACGTAGCGCTCGCCGCCGTGGCGGAGCAGGTGAACCGGTTGCAAGCGGCGGAATGATCTTAAGGGTCGCGCTTACTTGCCACACGGCCCGGATTTGGTGTTAATGGATCCAAGACGGCTGATTGACTGGGCCAGCGGCATGAAACGGCGCTTTTCCCGCGGTGCTTTTCTCGGGCTTTCGCTCTTTGCGGCGCCCGCACTCGCTGGCTCGGCATGGGCGCAGGCGGCGCCTGAGGATTGTGAGAGCATATCCGGAGTGAACGAGCCCTCGCGGACCGAAGTGGGCGGCTGCCTAAAGCCCATCATCGACTATCATGCGCTGATCGCTGTTTCCGATGCGGTGCGCAGAGTGGTTGCGGGAAGGCTGGCCGGGGGCAGTGACGAGGAGGTCGAACCCGCCGGTCTCGCTTTGGACAGCCCTGAGGAGATTGCCGCACGCCTGGCGGGAAACGGCGCCATCGTCGTCGAGCCCGTGGCCGACATTCCCGCCACGATGGTGACGGAGCAGAGGCGGTGGAACGCCTGGGTCGACGGCAAATACAGCTGGATCAAGGGCAAGAGCGAGGTCGACCACAGCAAGGGCCCGCTCACCAATGTCATGGCCGGCATCGACTACCGGCTGATGAGCAATGTCGTCCTGGGCGTCCTGGGCACCTATGAGGATTCACGCCTCGAAACCCAAGGCGTTTCTCCGATCGAGCAGAAGACGGAAGGCTATGGCGGCGGTGCCTATATCGGCATCACGGTCACGCCCAACATCATCTTCAGCGGCATGGCCACCTATGCGGCGATCGAGACCGAGCTCGGCGGCGCCAGCGACGGCGACACCGATTCGGACCGGGTTCAGCTTTCCGGCGCCTTCACCGGCTACTGGTATTTCGGCACCACGCGTCTTTCCCCCTCGCTCACCCTCGCCTGGTCCAAGGAATGGCAGGATGAATATTCCGACGGCCTGACCCCGGAGCAACGGTTCGAAACCGGCGTTCTCTCGCCCGGAGCGGTGCTCGGCCACACTATTGCGCTGACGGATACGATGTCGGTCGAGCCATGGGTCGGCGCCTACTTCGACTACACGTTCATCAATGACACCGACACCGATGGCGCCGTGGACGACAATTCATACGGCGAGCAGGAGGACGTGCGCCTGCAGCTCGGGCTCAATCTCAATCTCGCCAGCAACGTTCAGCTGGCGCTCACGGGCGAGACATCGGGCCTCCTTCTCGATGAGACCGATACCTATGCCGGCGAAGCCAACCTCGCGATCCAGTTCTAGATGAAACAGCTCTTCGCCGCGGCACTCCTGCTGGGCGGGCTCGCTTCGCAGCCTTCGGCGGCGGAGATAGGCTGCGATCCGCCGACCAGCATGATCTGCACCGATGCGCAATTGCGCGCCTTGAAGGACGATCTCGACGCGCGCGCCGATCTCATCGCCGAAGCGCCGATGCATCAGGCTTTCCGCAGCGAGCTCGAAGCGGCGAATACCGAATGGGAGGCGGCGATCGATGATTGCGCCGCCGCCGCCAATGCCGCTTTCTGCTACCGTCGGCGCCTCGAGCAGCGCATCGCCGTGCTCGACCTCCTGAAGCGGCTGTTCGCCGGCCCGCATCTGCCGGTGAGTGCCGTGAAAGCCTGCACCGCGCGCGGTGAACCCGCGAGCGCCTGCTATGAGGGCCTGTTCGCGGCGGCCGACACCGTCTATGCGATTGCGGCGCGCGCCTTCGAGACATCGCTCGCCGCCGTCAACATCCAGACGCCCACCGCTCCCGATGCCGCCAGCGAGGCGTCTTCCGCCGAGGAGGCGTTCAGAACCTGGCGCACTGCCGAATGCAAGGCGCTGAGCCAGAGCCCGATGATCGAGCAGGGCGAGGCGGGCGGACTCCTGGCTTGCCAGATTCAATTGACCTGGAAAGAACTCGCGACCCTGGCGGAATTGTTGGGCCGCAAGCCCCATTGGTCGGAGCGCGTCCTCGCTTATGCGCCGCGCTTCCGCGCCTGCTTCGACCGCGGCCGCGACGAGGATGTCGATCTGCGCATCATCGATGTGTTTTCGGGCGATGCGGGCGAGATCATCCGTCTGATGGGATCGCGCGGGCGCTATGATTGTTCGGCAGTCGAGGCCACCGTTTCATCCTTCCTGCCGGCGCAAAGCCGTTCAGCCCGGCCGGGCGAGGCCGAGGCGATCTTCGTTCCGGTCCAGGGATCACGCCCGCCCGAGGCGGTGCTGGCGGCACCCGGCGGCAGGAAAGCCGATTGCTATGAGACGCAGGCCATCATTGCCGCAGAAGCCAGGCTTTCGGGTTGGATTGCTGTCTCGCATTGTGATTAGGCGCCTCTTGGGCATGCCTAGAATGATCGGGCAAAGTGCGAGACTTTGCCCATCAGTTCGATCGGTACTTAAAGCGGCTTGAGATTGACGGCGGAGCTTTTGCCCCGCTTGGGATCCTGTTGCAGCTCGAAGGAAATCTTCTGGCCCTCATTGAGCCCGGTCAAACCCGAGCGCTGCACTGCCGAAATATGTACAAATACGTCAGCCCCCCCACTCTCCGGCTGGATAAAGCCGAAGCCCTTGGTGGTGTTGAACCATTTAACCGTGCCAACCGGCATATTCGTCCTCCACTCCTCGACAGCCTCCCTAGGCTGCGACCGCGTTAAGATAAGGAAATTTTTGAACAGTGCAACTTGATACTATTTAAGGCTGCCGGGCATATGATTTTGACCCGGATTGGTATTGTCAAAGGCCGAGCCGGCCGCGCCGGCCGCCTTTGCGGCGCTTGCGCAGTGTGAGGGTCGAGACCCGTTCCGGCAAAGCCGATATGATCTCGCGCCTTTCGGCCGGCGTCAGGCCGAGCCAGCTGCCGATTTCGCCCCGCGTCCGGCCGCAGCCCACGCAAAATCCGGTGTCCGGATCGATCACGCAGACCTTGATGCAGGGTGTTTCGATTTCTTGCGACGTGAGCGCATTCATGTTCGGCAGGATAGGCTTGTCTGGGGGTGCAGCAGGCATGGAAACGGCATCGTTGTGCTGGAAAACGCCATGCGCCGCAATGCTTTTCAGCCCTAATCCTTCAGATAAAGGACGCCGTTTTCGATCCGGAAACTCGACAGGCGGCTCAGGAAGCTCATGCCGAGAAGCGATCCCCTGAGCGCTCCTTCGGGCAGCACCACACCCTCGACATCACGCACCCGGACATTGTCGACATCGACGCGGCGCAGCTTCACCCGGGCCGCCTTGACGATACCATTGGCCGTGTTGATCGGCGTGTCATAATCGAGGCCGTGCGGCCTCAGGCCCACTTTTTCGGCATCCTCATAGGAAAGCGCCACGCCTGATGCTCCGGTATCGACCATGACGGCAATGGTCGTGCCATTGATATCGGCCTTGGCGAAATAATGCCCGTTGCTGTCCGCCTTGAGCTCGGTGGCGCTGTAGAGGGAGGGCGCATCGAGGGAAGGCTTGAGGCCCGCGATCGGGCGGGCTTCCTGGTGCAGGCTGACAGCTGCTGCCATGACGATCATGGCAAGCACGGGCAGGGCGATGCTGACCCGGCTGATCAGGCGCGTGGCGATCAGCAGGGCGGCCACCAGTACGAAGCTCGCAATCCAGATCATCATCCTGAAACATCCCGACCCAATGGACGGAGAAGTCTTTCACAGCCTGTGATCAAGGAGCGGTAAAGGCGAAAGGCTCGTCGGTTTCTTGGTTAAGAAAAGCTTGCGGCAGCGGCGATCATCGCCGTCTCGACCAGGAATTGCAGCGCGCCGCATATGTCCCCGGTATGGCCGCCGATCTGGCGCATCGCCAGGAAGCGGGTGAGCCCGGCCACCAGCGCGCCGGCCCCCAGGATCACCAGCGCCGGACCGAGTCCCCAAGTGGCGAGGATGAGGAGGGCGGCGATGATGCCGCCCAACAGGAGAGCTTTCCTGGACGTGAAATCCGAGGGCTGGCCCGCCCCGTGCGCCAGACCGTCGCTGCGGGCAGGGGGCGTCGAGGCCATCAGCCAGACGATCAAGGCGCGCGAGAGGGCGCCAGTGGCGGCGAGGAGGGCTACGACCGCCGTTGCCGGTCCCTCAGCCAGCGCGCCGAGGCAGGCCGCCTTGACGAGGAGCCCGAGAACCAGGGCCATGACCCCATAGGCGCCGATATGGCTGTCGCGCATGATGGCGAGCTTGCCGTCGCGGTCTTGGCCGCCGCCGAAGCCGTCGGCCGTATCGGCGAGGCCGTCCTCATGCAGGCCGCCGGTCAGGACCGCCAAGGCGGCAAGGGTGAGGCCGGCGGCGGCAAGGCCCGGCAGGCCGGTCGAAGCGAGGCCCGCCAGCACGAGCCCCGAAGCCGCCCCGATGACGGCCCCGGCAACGGGGAAGGCCCGCATCGCCTCAGCCAAGGGGGCTGAAGGCACTCCTCCCGGTATCGGCAGCCGGGTCAGGAAGCCGAAGCTCGCCGCGAGATCGGCGGTCCAGCTCTTCGCCATGTCGTTTCCGGAATTCAGGGAGGCCATGGCGTAGTCATTATGCGGCGGCTATGGACTGGGCAACCTTCCCGACAACCCCATACAGGAAAAAAGATGACTGCGACGACCGGCCTGCCCTTTGACGATATCCGCCGCCTCATCGCGGACCTGCCGCCCCCCGATGAGGAAGCGGCGGCAGCCGTCCGGGCTCGCGACAGCCGGTTGACCAAGCCGCCAGGGTCACTAGGGCGGCTCGAGCATATCGCCGAATGGCTGGCGCGTTGGCAGGGCCGCCATGCCCCCCGGGTCGAGCGTCCGGTCGTCGCCGTCTTCGCCGGCAATCATGGGGTGGTGAACCAAGGGGTTGCCGCCTATCCCCAGGCCGTCACCCGCCAGATGGTGGCCAATTTCCAGGCCGGCGGCGCCGCGGTGAACCAGATCTGCAAGAGCTTCGACCTCGGCCTCAAGGTCTTCGAGCTGGCGCTCGAAACGCCGACCAAAGACATCACCGAGGCCGCCGCCATGGAAGAGGCCGAATGCGCCGCGACCATGGCCTACGGCATGGAGGCGGTCGCCGGCGGCGCCGATCTTCTCTGCATCGGCGAGATGGGCATCGGCAATACGACCATCGCCGCCGCCATTTGCCATGGGCTCTATGGCGGCGATCCGGCCGACTGGGTGGGGCCCGGGACGGGTGTCGACGCCGAGGGCCTCAGGCGCAAGGCCGATGCGGTGGGCCGCGCCGTCGCCTTCCACAAAGCGCATCTCAAGGACCCGCTCGAAGTGCTGCGCCGTCTCGGCGGCCGCGAGCTCGCCGCCATGGCAGGGGCGATCCTGGCCGCCCGTCATGCCAAGGTGCCAGTGCTGATCGACGGCTATGTGGCGAGTGCCGCGGCGGCGACCCTGCACGCTTTGGCCCCCCGCGCCCTCGATCACTGCCTTGCCGCGCACCGCTCTGCCGAGCCGGCGCACCGCCTTCTTCTCGAGAAGCTCGGACAGGAGCCCTTGCTCGATCTCGGCATGCGGCTGGGCGAGGCTTCGGGAGCAGCCCTCGCCGCCGCCATCGTCAAGGCCGCGGCCGATCTCCATAACGGCATGGCGACCTTCGAGAGCGCCGGCGTGAGTGACAAAGCATGATCCGGAAAAGCTTGTGGCTGGGCTTGACCCGGCCATCTCCCGGTTTTCCGATAAGATCATGCGCAAGAAATGAAGCGCGTCAGCTCGTGATGGCGATGAGCTTGCGCTGGCTGGGCGAGGTCGCGGCCTCGGCGATGACCTCGGCCCTGGGCCCGCTGAGCACGCGCGCGAAGGGGAAGACCACCGTCGCCTCGGTGCCGTGACCGGGCTTGCTGCGCAATTCGAACGAACCGCCATGCATGTTGATGAGGCCTTTGACGATCGGCAGGCCGAGGCCGGCGCCGTCGACCGCCTTCTTCACCGCGAGCGATCCGCGGGCGAAGGCCTGCATGGCGAGCTCGATCTCCTCTTCCGGCATGCCGGGACCATTGTCGATGAAGCTGACGGCGATCTCGCCGCCTTCGCGCTGGCTTGCCATGACCAGGATCTCGCCGCCCACGGGGGAGAATTTCGCGGCATTCGACAGGAGATTGATCCAGATTTGCCGCACCGAGCGGTGATCGACCAGGACCTTGGGCAGGTTCGCCGGAATATCGAAGACGAGATCTTGCGACTTTTCCCTGAGCTTGAAGGCGACGAAGTTCCGCACATCCTCGAGCGAGTCGGCGATGGCGAGAGGCTCTTCGCGCATGTCGCGCCGTCCCGCCTCGATGCGGGTGAGATCGAGGATGTCGTTGACGAGGCTGAGCAGATAGCTACCCGAATTGTGGATGTCGTTGGCATAGGTCTTGTAGGCCGAGATCTCGTGGCGGCCGAACATCTCGCGGCTGATGATCTCGGAGAAGCCCAGGATGGCGTTGAGCGGAGTCCTGAGCTCATGGCTCATGGTGGCGAGAAATTGCGACTTGGCCTTGCTCGCTTCTTCGGCGCGAAGCCTTTCGCGCTCGGCTTCGGCCCTGGCACTCTCGGCCTTGTCGCGCTCGACGACGAGCTGGGAGAAGAGCTCGTCCTTCTGCGCCTTGAAGATGAACATGTCGCGCGCCGTTTCCTGCAGCTTGCGGGCGACGAGCGCGAAGAAGATCTGGCAGCCGATGGCGAGGGCGCCCAGGCCCGAATAGAGATAGCTCTGTTCGGCGGTGCAGCGCAGCGCCAGGGCCAAAGTGATGAGGCCGGTGCCGGCGACGATGATCGGCATGAAGTTGGCGGAGATCATGATGCGCACCGCGACGATGGCCATGAGACTCGCCACGATATAGATATGCTGCAGGTCGCTGGCGTTGTCCCATAGAAGGAACAATGGCGAAGACCAGCAGGCGGCGATGAAGAACTCGGATGCCGTCATCATGCCGAGCCAATCGTGGAACTGTGACTTTTTCGGCTTGCTCTTGTGCTGCTGATGGCAGAGCTGGAGATATTGCCGGCAGAGATAGACCTGGATGGCTTGGCAGCCGACGGCCGCGACGAACCATGCAAGCGATTGCTGCCACGGTGCCCATTGGAGCGTCATGAGCGCGAAGAGGGCGGCGAAGAGGGGCAGAGCGTAGACGACTTTCAACTGGTTCTTGACGAACATGGTCAAGAGGTCGCGTTCCCAGGGAATGGTCTCGCTGTCGCCGATGACTACCCCATTGGCCGCAGCCGCGGGCGAAATTGCACCGGCGGCAGGAACTGTCGTGGCATCCGTTGTGAGCATGACGGTTCGCTCAATTCACCCATTAGTCGTCCCATGGCGAGGATAGGAAAAGCGGTTTAAAGCCCTGTTCGCGAAAACACTAAAAATGCTCTTATGTATTAACCATGCCGGAAACTCTGAAACGCCTGAGCGCCAGAATAAAGGCCTGCCGCATCTGCCTGGAGGCCCCGAAAGGACGACCCTTGCCGCATGAGCCGCGGCCGGTTTTCCAAGTGAGTTCAACAGCGAAGCTCCTCATCGTCGGGCAGGCGCCGGGAACGCGCGTCCACGCCTCGGGCCGGCCCTTCACCGATCCCTCCGGCGTCAGGCTCAGGCAGTGGCTCGGCATCGATGAAACCCTGTTTTATGATGAACGCCACGTTGCCATCGTGCCCATGGGGTTCTGCTTTCCCGGCCAGAACGCGAAGGGCGCCGATCTGCCGCCGCGCCCTGAATGCGCGCCGGCCTGGCGGGCGAAGCTCCTGTCGCATTTGAACGCCGTGCGCTTCGTCATCTGTCTCGGCCGGCCGGCCCAGCACTGGCATCTGGGCGAGCTCGCCGGAGCGGATTTGACCGAGACGGTGAGGAACTGGCGCAAGAGTTTGGCATTGCATCCCAAGGTTCTGGCGCTGCCGCATCCGTCCTGGCGCAACAATGCCTGGCTCAAGAAGAATCCGTGGTTTGCGGACGAGCTGCTTCCGGTGCTGCGCAAGGAGATGCGAGACCTCTTCCCGGCGCATAGGACGGGCCGACTTAGCATTTGACCTTTGCCGTTCATGCAGTAAGCGAGACCCATGGAAAAGATCACACGTGAACAGATATTGGCCGCCCTCGGCAAGCTCAAGCTCCCGGGCTCTGCACGGGACATCGTCTCGGCAGGGCTCATCAGCGACATCGTGATCGCCAACAACCGGGTGATGTTCGCGATCACCGCCGATCAGGGAAACACGGCTGCGGTGGAGCCCGTGCGCCGCGAGGCCGAGCGTATCGTCGCGAGCATGCCGGGTGTCGAGAAGGTGATGGTGGCGCTGACCGCCGAGCGCAAGCAGGCGCCGCCCAAGACGGCCAATCTCAAGAGCGGCATCCCGGGCCTGCGCCATATCGTTGCGGTGGCGTCCGGCAAGGGCGGTGTCGGCAAGTCGACCATGGCGGTCAATCTCGCGCTGGCACTCAAGGCCAACGGGTTGCGCGTGGCGGTGCTCGATGCCGATGTCTATGGGCCTTCCATGCCGCGGCTGCTCGGCATCACGGGCAAGCCCAGAGCCGCCGATGCCGAAGGCAAGCTCATGCAGCCCATGGAAGCGTATGGGCTCAAGGTCATGTCGATGGGCTTCCTCGTTCCCGAGGACACGCCGATGATCTGGCGGGGCCCGATGGTGATGTCGGCTCTCATGCAGATGCTGCGCGATGTGACCTGGGGCGAGATCGACATCATGATCGTCGACATGCCGCCGGGCACCGGCGATGCGCAGCTGACGCTGGCGCAGCAGACGCCGCTCTCGGGCGCCGTGATCGTCTCGACGCCGCAGGATCTGGCGTTGCTCGATGCCCGCAAGGGACTCAACATGTTTCGCAAGGTGAGCGTGCCGGTTCTCGGCATCATCGAGAATATGAGCTATTTCATCTGTGGCAAATGCGGCGAGCGTCATGAGATATTCGGCCATGGCGGGGCGCGCGAGGAAGCCCGGCGCCTGGGCGTCCCGTTCCTGGGCGAGGTGCCGCTTGACATGGAGGTCCGCGCCCGCTCCGATGCTGGCGAGCCCATTGTAGCGTCTCTGCCGGAGGGGGCGCATGCGGCGATTTTCAGGAAGATCGCCGCTGAGGTGTGGTCCGCGGTCGAAGCTGGAGGTGTCCGGAAGTCGCCTCGGATCGTGATCGAAGATTAGGGGGAAACGGCCGTAAATGCTTGATCTTACAGGCCGGTAACGCAAGATTTACCATATGTTCGCTTTAATCGGCGAATCGTGCAGTCGGGGAAGGGGTCTGTCATGTCGAAACTGATGATCATTCTGGGCATCATCGTCGCCGCAGCGGGCGCGGTGATCGGTGCCCTCATCTATGTTTCACCAGGCCAGATGCAGGTTCTGGGGCTGACCCCCGAAGTTGCCGCGGTGGCGCTGGTCGGCGGCTTGGGCCTTATTGGCCTCGGCGGCGTCATTGGCGCCTTGGACAAGACCACTGCCGCCACGCGTGGATTGCGCGACTGGCTGGTGGCCGGCCAGGACAGCGGCCAGATGGCGCCGGTGACATCGCCCGCCGTCGTGTCGGATTTCTCGACCGCCACCATCGCGCCGCCGCCTTTCCCGGTTCCCACACCGCCCGTCGAGCCGCCGCCGTCGCCCACCAGCAAACTCGATGCCCTGCTCAGGGAATCGAAGGCCGAGACGAGCCGCGTGGTAGCCGAGAGCAAGGAGACGATCTCGGCGATCGACAAGGCCAAGGAGCGGCTCGAAGAGGTGTTGAGCCCGCGCCAACCGGAACCGCCGCCGCTGTCACCTCCGCCGCTGTCACCTCCGCCGGCCGTCGAGACCGTGGCCGAGCCAGCCGCCGAGACGGTGGAAGTAGCCGAGACGACCGAGGTCGTGGCCGAAGCGGGCGACGTCATCGAGACCGCCGAAGAGGGCGAGGACACTCAGCTCTTCGTCGTCGAGGAGCGCCTGATCAGAGGGCGCCCGGCGCGGGTCCTTTCCGATGGCACCGTCGAAGCGGAGACCGATGACGGCTGGATGCGGTTCGAGAATCTCGAGCATCTCGAGGAATATCTCGACGCCATGTCGCCCGGGCAAGCTTAGCGCACGTCGAGGACGCTGGTCCTGGCGTTGTGCACGACCTGGCTCGCGGTCGAACCCTTGAAGATGCGCTGCAGCCGCGAGCGGCCCTCATCCGTCACCACGATGAAGCGGTAGCTCGAGCCGGTCTCGATGATCTCCTCGGCCGTATCGCCGATGGCGGTGCGGGTGTCGGAGACGGTGATCTTCATCGCCTTGAGCAGCGCCTTGGCATTGGCGACGGCTTCTTCCGCCGCGGGCCTCGCCGCTTCGTCCGGCGCCACCGAGAACAGCGTGATCGAGGCGCCGCTCATATGGGCGAGGACGGCGGCCCGGCGCACCGCCTGCATCGAGCGCGATGAGCCGTCGGTGCAGATGAAGAAACCTTCCTTGTCGAGGCTGGGCCGCGCCACCAGCACCGAGCAGGGCGCATGCGTCACCACTTCCTGGACGACGCCGGTGCCGAACCAGGCCTTGAATTCGCTGCGCCAGCGCGACGGCTGTCCCAGGATCATCAGATTGTAGGGGCCGAGCTCATATTGATCGAGGATGCCGTTGGCGGCATCGGGCGCGGTCTTGAGCTTGAGCACGACGCTCCTGCCCTTGTCGCTGCGATATTCCACCTTGGTGTCGCCGGCGGGGTCGCCCCAGGCATCCTGGTGGCTCGCCTCATTGGACCAGCTTTCGACGTCGATGCCCTCTTCCTTGAGGATGGCGAGGGAACGCTTCAGGTCGCGCACGCCGGGCAGCTCGAAGCCCGAATCCATCATGTTCTGGCGGGCGATCCGCAGTTGCAGGCCTCCCGACCACAGCGCCTGGTCGATCGGGCGCACATAGAGCACGATGATGTCGCATTCGTCATTGATCGCGAGGCGGGCGGCGAACTGGACGGTGATGAAGGATTCCTCCGAGCCGTCGATGCAGGCGAGGATGCGGAAACGGTTGCGGCGCTGCTGGCGCAGATTGTGCAGCGTCTTTTGCACCGCGCGTTCCTGCCGGTCGCTGAGCTTGGTGCGCTTGAACAGGTTCTCCAGCACTCGCGGGGTCACTCCTCTTCTGCGATTCGGAGTCTAGCTCGCGATGAAGGGCCAATAAAGGCTGGCGAGGGCCAAGAGGATGATCACCGACACGATCATCATGCGCATGCCGACCTTGAAGAAGTCGCGGCCCTTCAGATAGCCCGACGCATAGATGATGGTGAAGGCGGGCTGCGCCGCCGGCGTCAGGTAGCCGAAGGCGGACGAGATCGCGGTGACGAAGCCGGCGATGAGCGGATCCTGGTGCGCGGCATAGGCGGTGTTGAGCAGGATCGGCGCCAGGACCGCGACCGCGGCGCCGGCCGTCATCGTATTGGAGACGGCAATGGTGAGGAGCGAGATGGCGGCATTGAAGCCGAGGCCTGAGCCGGCGCCGATATTGTCGAGGAGCGACAGGAAGCTCGACGCGACCCAGGCCGCCGCCCCGGTTTCGGTCATCTCGACGCCGAGCGATATCGCCGCCGCATAGAGGAGCACCACACCCCAGTTGACGCCCGAATTGATGTCCTCCCAGCGTACCAGGCCGAAGACCAGGAAGGCGGCGACGCCGATCAGGGCAATGACGCCGAGGCCCAGATGCTGCGACAGGAAGATCCAGCCCAGGATGGTCAGGACGAAGATGAAGATGGTGAGCCAGCCCGACGGCTTGAGCGGCCCGTCCATGATGACCTGGGTCCTGAGTTTCGACACCGCGCGCGACATGTCGGTGGTTTCGGGCTTGAAGGTAAAGACCAGGATCGCCGCCACGATCGGCAGGCGGATCAGGAACATCGGGAAGGCATAGACCGCCCAGGTGAGGTAATCCATGAGATAGCGGCGGCTCTCCGCGTCCAGGGGATCGTAGAACAGGTCCTTCCAATAGGAGATGATGATGGCGTTGCGCGCCCCGCCGGAGGGGGTGGCGACGCCGGCGATCGAGCAGCCATAGGAGATCGAGAACAGAATGACGGCCGCGAGATTGTGTACCTTCTTGGGGTCTTGCGAGGTCAGCGTGATGAGTGTCACGCCGACCGGCAGCATCATCGCGGCGACGGTATGCTCGCCGATGAAGGCGGCGAGCGTGCCGCACACGGCGGTAATCCCGAAGCTGATCCAATAGACGTTGGTGCCGGTCATCTGCACGATCGACCAGGCGATGCGCCGGTCGAGGCGCTGTTTCACGATGGCGACCGCGAGCATCAGCGAACCCATGATGAACAGCACCGAATCGGTCATCAGGCTCTGTGCCACTTTCGTGGGGTCGACCTTGAGGAGCACGACCTGGCCTATGATGATGAGCAGCGGCACTGTGGGCAGCGGCACCGCCTCGGTGACGAACAGGATGGTCGCAACCACCGACATGGCGAGCACGATCTGGCCTTCATCGGTGAGGCCGTCGGGCGTCGGCGCGACGATCAAGAGGAAGCCGACCAGCATGGCGATGAAGAACCAGCGCCTGGTCCAGAAGAAATTAAGGTCGACATTCTGCCTGACAATGAGGTAGCGCTGGTAGCCGCGGCGCTGGAAACGCGTCAGCCGCTGGCTGATCTCATGCGCCTGCAGGCTGTCGCGCGGGAGCGAAAAAGTGGCTGCCGCTTGCGTCATCCTGGGGCCCTTGCCGAATGATTATGGCACATGAGAGACTGCATCGACCACACCGGGGAACTCTTTCAGGTTTTGTAAATGAAAAGTCTTGACGATGTTTTGCAGGGCATCGATGGCGCCCTGGACGAAAGCGTCGCGCGCCTGTTCGAATTGCTGCGATTTCCGAGCGTCGGCACGGATCCCGCCTTCCATGGCGCCTGCCGTGACGCGGCGGCATGGCTGAAGCGGCTGCTTACGGAAATGGGCTTCACCGCGCGCATGGACGAGACCACCGGCCAGCCGGTGGTCGTGGCTGAATATGCGCCTAAGGGCCTGCCGTCCCATGCGCCCCACATCCTGTTCTACGGCCATTACGATGTTCAGCCACCCGACCCGCTGGACTTGTGGGAAAGCCCGCCTTTCGAGCCCCAACTGCGCAAGGGTGCGGATGGTGAGGAACGCATCTTTGCCCGCGGTGCCTGTGACGACAAGGGCCAACTCATGACCTTCCTGGAGGCCAGCCGGGCGTGGCTCAGGGCCAGAGGCAGCCTGCCTTTCCGCCTCACCGTCCTGATCGAAGGCGATGAGGAAGGTGATGCGAGCCATCTCGACCGCTATGTCGCGAGGAACCGGGACAAGCTCAAACCCGATGTGGTGCTCATTTGCGACACCGGCATGTGGAACGCGAAGACCCCGGCCATCACCACCAGGTTGCGCGGCTGCATCGCCGAGGAGGTCGCCATTTCCGGCCCCTCCAAGGACCTGCATTCGGGCTATTATGGCGGGCCCGCCCGCAACCCCATCCGTGTGCTGACGAAGATCCTGGGCGAGTTGCATGACCGCAATGGCCGGGTCAGGCTCAAGGGTTTCTATGATGGCGTCGACCCGGTGCCGTTGTCGACCCGCCGGCAATGGAAATCACTCAACTTCCCGGCGAAGAAATATCTAGGGGATGTGGGGCTGGCGATCCCGGCGGGCGAGAAGGCCTATGCCGTATATGAGCAGCTCTGGAGCCGGCCCACCGCCGAGATCAACGGCATCTATGCCGGCTATACCGGGACCGGCTCCAAGACGGTGGTGCCCGCCGAGGCGATGGCCAAGCTCACTTTCCGCCTGGTCGGGCGCCAGACGCCGGCGCAGATTCGGAAGGGCCTGCGCCAATTCGTCAAGGAGCGGCTGCCGGCCGACTGCAAGGCCCGTTTCAAGTCGCACGGGGGCGATGCGATGGCGGTCACCGTTACTGAATCGAGCCCCTGGGTGCGGCTCGCCGAGGGCGCCCTCAAGCAGGAATGGGGCCGGGATCCGGTGCTCATGGCGGATGGCGCCTCGATCCCGGTCGTCGGCACCTTCAAGTCGCTGCTCAAGGTCGACAGTCTCCTGGTCGGCTTCGGCCTCGAGGATGACAGCGTCCACAGCCCCAACGAGAAATACAATCTCAAGAGCTTTCACAAAGGCATCAGAAGCTGGGCCCGCCTCATCGGCGGGCTTGCCCATCAGCAGGAGTCCATGACGTCATGACCGATGTAAGCCGTGTTCTCGATGTGGCCGACAAGGGACTGGAGCAGAGCCTCGACCGGCTGTTCGATCTCGTCCGCATTCCCTCGATCTCGACCGACCCCGCCTACAAGGCCGATTGCCGGCGCACCGCCGAGCGCATTGTCGCCGATCTCACAAGGCTGGGCTTTTCCGCCTCTTTGCGCGACACGCCCGGCCACCCGATGGTTGTGGCGCATTTCGAGCCCAAGGCGGCCCAGGGCAAGGTCCCGCATTTCCTGTTCTATGGGCACTATGACGTGCAGCCGCCCGATCCACTCGACAAATGGACGACACCGCCCTTCGAACCTGAGAAGCGCACCGGCAAGGATGGCGTCGTGCGCCTCTATGGCCGCGGCACCGCCGACGACAAGGGGCAGCTCATGACCTTCGTCGAGGCGATGCGGGCCTGGATCGAGGCGACCGGTACGCTGCCGATCAAGGCCACGATCCTGATCGAGGGCGAGGAGGAATCGGGTTCGCCGAGCCTCGTCCCCTTCCTCAAGGAGAACAAGGCGGAGCTCACTTGCGATGCCGCCTTCGTCTGCGACACCAGCATGTGGGACGCGAAGACGCCGGCGATCACCACGCGGCTCAGGGGCATGGTCAAGGACGAGATCACCATCTCGGGGCCGCGCATCGACCTCCATTCCGGCGCCTATGGCGGGCCCGCCGCCAATCCGATCCGCATCCTCTCCAAGCTCCTGTCGAAGCTCCACGACAAGAACGGCAAGGTCACCATTCCGGGCTTCTATGAAGGCGTCGGCGAAGTCCCCAAGGAGATCAAGCAGCAGTGGCAGAAGCTCAAATTCTCCGACAGGAAGTTCCTGAAGGAGGTCGGTCTCTCGGTCCCCGCGGGTGAGAAGGGCAAGGGCGTGCTGGAACAGATCTGGGCCCGTCCGACCGCCGAGGTGAACGGCATATGGGGCGGCTATACGGGTGCCGGCACCAAGACCGTGATCCCGTCCCAGGCCCATGCCAAGCTCACCTTCCGGTTGGTCGGCAAGCAGAAGCCGGAAAAGATCCTGAAGGCCTTCCGCGCTTTCGCCAAGGCGGAAGTGCCGAAGGACTGCCGAATCGAGTTCGCATCCTATGGCTCGGGAAGCCCGGCGAGCGAGATTGCCGAGACCTCGCCCTTGATCCGCAAGAGCGCCAAGGCTCTGAAGGACGAGTTCGGCCGCGAGACGGCGCTCGTCGGTTCCGGCGGCTCGATCCCGATCGTGCGCTATTTCAAGGACGTTCTCGGCATGGACAGCGTGCTGATCGGCTTCGGCCTCAATGACGATGCGCTGCACAGCCCGAACGAGAAATACAACCTCTCGAGCTTCCACAAAGGCATCCGCAGCTGGGTCCGGGTGCTGGACGCGGTCGGGCGGTGAATGCTACGGCTCCTGGTCAGGGATTCTCCATCCCTCACGGGTGGTGATGGAGGCTCCCTGACAAGGGCTGGTCATGTTTTCTCTTCAGACGATCTTCGGCTCGGGCAAGCAGTTCTACGCTTTGCTGGAGGACGCCGCGGTTGCGGCGCATGAGAGTGCCGAGGCGCTGCACGAGATCTTGAGCCCGAAGGCGGAAGCGACCGGGCTCGAGGCGATCAAGCTCGCGCGGCAGCGCCAGAGAGAGGCGACGGGCAAGATCAGCCAGGCGCTGGTCGACAGCTTCATCACCCCGATCGAGCGCGAGGACATCGAGGAATTGCGGGTGGCGCTCTACAAGATATCCAAGCAGGCCGAGCGCTTCGCCGACCGTTACGCTTTCGCCGCCCCCAAGCTCGAAGGCGTCGATTTCGCCCCGCGCGCCGCCATGCTGGTGAAGGCGACGGGCATCGTCCTCGACATGGTGCGCGAGCTGCCGCGGCTCCGGCTCGAGACGATCAAATCGCTCGAGGATCAGCTCCATGCCATCGAGACCGAGGCCGACCGCCTGCTGCTCGAATTGTACCGCGAGTTCTATGCCGGCGATCTGGACGCCGTCCGCATGTTCCTGCTCAAGGAATTCTTCGAGATCCTGGAAAAGGCGATCGACCGGTGCCGCGACGCCGGCGCCGTGGTCTACCAGGTCGCCCTGAAGAACAGCTAGCCCATGCTGCTCCTTGTCCTGATCGTCGTGCTCGTGGCGCTTACCTTCGAGTTCATCAACGGCTTTCACGACACGGCCAATTCCATCGCCACCGTGGTGGCCACCAGGGTGCTGTCGCCGGGCCAAGCGATCGCGCTCGCGGCAAGCACCAACCTGATCGGCGCCTTCTGGGGCACGGCGGTGGCCAAGACCATAGCGTCGGGCCTGGTGGATACGGGCGTCGTCGATGTCACACTCCAGGTGATCCTGTGTGCACTGCTCGGCGGGACGGTGTGGAACCTGATCACCTGGTGGCGTGGCCTGCCGTCGTCTTCCTCGCACGCTTTGATCGGCGGACTGTGCGGTGCCGCCCTTGCCGCGGCCGACAATAACTGGGGCGCCCTGATCTGGTCCGAAACGGTCGGCGACTGGACCAAGAACGAGGGCCTGTTGTGGAAAGTCTTGCTTCCCATGGTGTCCTCGCCGGTGGCGGGCTTCACGCTCGGCGTCTTCATGATGGTCTTTTTGTGGGCGATCATCTCCGGCATGGCTCGAGCCGGCGGAGCCTTGGGCCGCCTGGCGCGCCCGCTCTGGGTCAACGCCATTTTCGGCAAGGCGCAGCTCGCGTCCGCGACCTATATGGGCCTCGCCCACGGCCGCAATGACGCACAGAAGACCATGGGCATCATTGCCCTGGCGCTGTTCGGTGCTGAGAGCTCGGGTGCCCTCGATGGCCTGCCGGCCTGGGCCGAGTTCCTGCGCCCGGATGGCGGCGGTGAAGACATAGATGCCTGGATCATCGTCGCCTGCGCTCTGGTGATGGCGGCCGGCACCGCTGCCGGCGGCTGGCGCATCATCAAGACGCTCGGCCACAAGATGGTGCGGCTGCATCCGATCCACGGCTTTGCCGCCGAGACGAGCTCGGCGACGATCCTGACGATTGCCGCGCATTTCGGCATGCCGGTATCGACCACCCACAGCATATCGACCGCCATCATGGGTGTCGGCTTCGCCAAGTCGTCGCGGGCGCTCAAATGGACGGTGATCGAGCGCATCGTCTGGGCGTGGCTGCTGACCTTCCCGGCGGCGGGCGGCCTCGCTTATGGCCTGCTGTGGCTGCTCGGGCTCATCGGCTGGGCCTGATCACTTCGCCCCCGTACGGCATCCAGACTTGAGTCCGGACGCTAGGCGCGGTCCGGCAGGAATTTGAAAAATACCTAAAAGTAGCATATATTGGTATCAGCGATTGGAGGCCCCGATGTCAAAAAACACATCGATTTCTCTTGGTGACCATTTCGCCGAATTCATCGACGCCCAAGTACAGACGGGCCGCTATGGTTCGGCCAGTGACGTGGTGCGTGCAGGTCTTCGTCTGCTCGAAGAGCATGAAGCCAAGGTTAAAGCGTTGCAGGACGCCCTCATCGCTGGGGAGGAGTCTGGGCCTCCGCGTGCTTTTGACAGCGGAGCCTTTCTGAAAAAGATGCGGGCGAAGCATGGCCGTTAAGGGCCGTGTTTACAAACTCTCACCGCTAGCCGAAGCGGATCTTGAAAATATTTGGCTCTACACCTTCCAGCGATGGTCGTTGGAACAAGCCGATAGCTATCATGCTGCCATAGTGTCGGCCTTCGAGGGATTGGCAGCTGGCACGAAGCGGGGCCGAACAGTCAGCATTCGCGAGGGGTACTTCAAATATTCTGTTGGATCGCATCTCGTCTTTTATAAACTCTCAGATACCGGCATCGATGTAGTCCGCGTCTTGCACCAGAGGATGGACATCGATAGCCATCTATAGACGCAGCAATCGAGCCCTGCACAAATCTCTTTCCAGACGCAGAATCCGACGGGGCGGCCTCGCTTACGACCTGCTGCGGCTGCTCGATCTCACTTCGCCGCGGCCGGCGCCGTGACCGCCATGAAGTTGCGATAGAGCCGCCTTGCATTGGCGATGAAGCCGGGCATCAAGGGCTCGGCTTCCTTCGCCAGGGCCTGCAGCGCGTTGGGGCCCCGCACCTTGGCGAGGGCGGCCTCATAGGCCGGCACCTTGCCCCAATCGGGTATGGTATTGGCCTCGAGCTCGACGTGATACTGCATCGAATAGGCATGCCGGCCGATGCGCATCGCCTGTATGGCGCAGACATCCGAGCGCGCCAACACCACCGCATCATCGGGCGCCTGCGCCACTTTCACGCCATGCCACTGCAGGGCTTTCATCCGGTGGGGAAGGCCAGCGAAGACCGGATCGTTCTGCCCTTCCTTGGTGAGCTCGATATCGAGAATGCCGACCTCGGGCGGGCGCTGCGGCCCGCAGGTGCCATTGAGCGCATCGGCGAGGAGCTGATGCCCAAGGCATACGCCGAGGAACGGCCGCTTCAGGTCGCGCACCCAGCGGCGGATGGCGCGCTTCTCGGGGATGAGCCAAGGGTGTTCCTCGACCTCCCACACATCCATGGGCCCGCCCATGACCCACAGCATGTCGTAGGACTCGAGCGGAGGGATGGCTTCACCCTCATCGAGCTCGACCTTGTCCCATGAGATGCCATCCTCCGTGAGGAAGCTGCGGAAGACGGCGGGATGCTCGCAGGCGAGATGCTGAAAGACGAGGAGTTTCATAGGCACTCATCCATGTTGGCTCGGTGAAGCAGTCTATCCATGAGAAGAGGCTGACGCAAACGACTGCGCTGTCACGATATGGCGATCGATATCCGCGACGTCGTCGACATGGTTTCCGTCGAGATCGAGGCCTCCCCAGGTCTCCAGACGGTGCTCCACTTGGTGCCGGCGCTTGAAGTCCTCCGCTTCTTCATTGGGGTCGAAACCCAATTCCCGCGCCAGGCGGATATTGGGGCCACGCCCGGAAGGGCGCGTGTGAATGACCGGCGTTGCATCGACGATGGCGATCGAGCGTTGCGGATAGCCCAACAGCTTCGGAAACAGTATGTCGGGTCCCCATGATGTGACGGTGGCGCCGAAATAGGGAGCGCAGACCCGCAACGCTTCCCGCGAGAAGCAGGCCGCCATGATCTCGACGAAGGTCGTGTATCTGAGCTTCATATGCGGCCGCTGAAGTGTGATCCTGTGGGAGGCATAAGATCCAGCACCAAGCGCCGGCTGCGCGAGGTCAAGCCCAAATTTCGCGACGATCTCGAAAAAGCGGTTGAGTGTCGGCAGGTCGGCCGCGAGATCGTCATCCGGCAGCCATATCCAGTCATAGTCATCGATCCTTTGGCTGAGCTTCTCGAGACAGGCCATGGTACCGATCGACTTGGTGCCCTTCTCGAAGGACAAAGTGATATCGGAGCTGCGGATGCGATAAGGCCGGGTGAGCCCGCCGAAATAGCTGATATGCAGATCCCAATTGCGGCTTTCGGCGCGTCCGTTCAGGAACCATCGCGGATGCAGCGACTGGTCGCCGGCGCGCAGGATAACGAGGACGCGCCTCTCCCCTGGTGTGACCGGCAGGATCATGCGGCGGCATATTCAAGAAAACCGGCCGGGCTCGGAAATTTCTCGTTCATTTTTGCAACGCTCGATCGGCACATCAAGCGGCAACAGATAGTCTATAGGCCGGATGGCTTCAACCGCGCATGGACGACGTAGCGTAATGGCCCTCTGAATGTGCCATCGAGCGGCCAGCAGGTGGCGAGCGCCAGATTGTATCCGCCGGCCTGAGCGTCGATATTCGAACGGTCCCAGCGCACGATTTCCGCAGCCGTCATCTCATAGGTGAAGGTGAGGCCGTCACTGCGGGTGACCTTGATTTCATCGCCGGGCTTGAGATCGCCGAGGAAGCGGAAATGCGTGTCACGATGCGCGGCGAAGACGGACGTGCCGCGCTCGCCCGGCTCAGCCGTCTGATCGAGATGGCCGGGACCGAAAGCAAGCGCTTGCCCGCTGCCGCCGGCAAGCACGATCGATGACGCGGCAAGGCGCGGCACACGGATGCGTGCGACGGGCCAGGTGTCGGCCCAGCGCCAGGGCTTGACCGGCTTGCCTGTGACGACGCTTTGGGTGAAGGCGCGTTCGAGCAGGATTTGCGCGAGCTCCGCCTTCGCCTTGATCCACAGGCCTTCGCCGAGGAAGGCAAGGCCCAAGGCGGCGCTGAGGAAAGCCATCAGGAGCCACACACTCGCCGGCTTCGGCCTCTCCTCCGGGGGAGAAGAGGCCTGTGTCTGCACCTGGAACTTCCGGAATCCCATCCGGGCGCGGCGCGAGCGCCGCATCCAGAAGGCGGGAAGCGTGTCGAGCTCCGCTGTCATGCGAGCCTCGCACGCCGGGCGAACAACGCGAAGATGAGCGCGAGGAGCGTGAACAGCGCACCGAGGAGCATCAGGAGCTCGGACGGCGTCGCCGTCGGCGGCAGATCGACGGTCTTGATCGCATCCTTCTGCGCGCTGACCGGGTTCTTGGTCATGGCGATCAGCGTGACATCGAGCTTGGCGTCGCGTTCGAGCACCGGGGGCGCGCTCTGCTCCGTGCCGAAGACCTTGTCATAGTCCCAGCCGGCCGGGAGATTGAGCGGGATCTCGGCGCGGGTCAGCTTCTCGCCGGGTTGGCGCGCCGGGGTCTTGTCGACCGCGACGAGGCTCGAGACGCGGCTGACCAGATGATGCTCGAGTGCCAGAGCGAGGATGCGCTTGTCGGCTTCCTCAGGCGTGATCGTGCCCATGGTCTGCGCCACTTCGGCGTCATCGATCTTGCGCCTGGCCCACAGCTTGGCGATTCCTTCGCCTTTCTCCGCTTTGTCGAGCGGCAGTGCCAGCGTCCAGTCACGCCCCGCAACCTCGGCCCTGAGCTTGAGCATGCCTTTGCGGTCCGGCATTTTCATCAGGACCATCACCGGCTCGCCCTGATAGACATCGGGCAGCGGCGATGGCGTCACTTCCGCCTGAGCCTGGTCGAACTCGGCTTTGAGATTGGTCACCGCCGGATTTTCGAGCTTGGCGAAGAGCTCGCGCATGCGGTCCTCGACCTGGCCGCCTTCGCCGATCATGGCATAGGCGCCGCGGCCGAGCTCGGCGGCGCGCGTCATGAGGAAGGAATTCGGCGCCGAGCCGATGCCGACCATGAAGACGCGTGACCGCCCGCGCATCATCGACAGCACGTCGAACATCTCCTGTTCGTTGGCGATGGCGCCGTCGGTGATGAAGACGACCTGGCGCAGCGTCGTCCGATCGTCCGGCCGCGCGTCGCGCAAGGCGGCGCGCAGAGGTGGGATCATCTCGGTGCCGCCCGAGGCCTCGAGCCGTCCAACGAAGCTCTTGGCGGTCTGCACATTGTCGCGGCTCGCCTCGACCGTGTCCGGGAACAGGATGTCCATCGTGTCGTCGAAGCGCACGACATTGAAGCGGTCCATGGGATCGAGGCGGTCGAGTGCATAGATGAGGCTCGCCTTGGCCTGCGACATGGAGGGCCCGCCCATCGATCCTGAATTGTCGATGACGAAGACGACATCGCGCGGCTGGCGCTTCTCGGTCGCGGGCTGCACCTGCGGCGTCACATAGGCCAGGGCATAGTCGCTGCCATTGATGCTCTCGGCAAAGAGGCCGATCTGCGGCTCGGCACCCGGCAAGGGTTTCCAGGTGAGCTCGAAATCGCGGTCCGCGAATTCGGGGTTCGACAGGGCGATGCGTTTCGCGCCATTCGCCAGCGCCTCGGCCGTGACATCATGGAAGGAGCTCTGCACGTCGCCCAGCGCGAAGCCGGGATTGAGATGGACGGTGAGCGTCAGCGGATTGACCGGCGCGGATTTACGCGGGTCGAGCACCGGGGGCATAATCCTGTCGCGATCGAGCACGCTGTCCTTGACGGTATAGAATTGCGCGTTCTCGGAGACGACGATCCTGGGGTCCGGCACATAGCGCGGCGCCACCACGGTCGGGACGCGCAGCGCGAACAACCCGCCCGACTGGCGGATTGCTTCCTGATATTCGATCTGGATGACGATGGTCTCGTTGGGGCCGATATTGGCCACTTGGTTGGTGAAGATATTGGGACGCTCCTGGTCGAGGAGGGCGACCTTCTGGCCCTTGGCCTTCGCCTCCTCATAGATCTGCTTGGCTTCCCGGCGCTCCTTGATGTCGCCCATGATGATGCGCTCGCCGATCACCATCTTCAGCGTGTCGACGGCGGCATTCTCGGGTAGGGGGAATACATAGGTCCCCTCGATCCAGCCATTGGTCGGATTCCTGAAGTGCTGGGTCAAGCGGGTGCGGGCGATGGGCCCGGTTATGGTGATGTCGAAGTCGGTGGCGACCCGGGGCGCTTCGACATACTTCCCGGGCTCGTTGGTTTTGAGCAGCAGGGCGCCGGTGCCCATTTGCGATGGGGATACAAAGCCGGCGGAGGCACTGAGCGTCATGGCGATGACGCCCAGCAGTGTGAGCAATATTCGGTACATGGGATTCCGCTCCATAACGGCCTGTCCGCAATCGGGAGGCCGTGGCTTCATCATGTGGGATTGCCTGCCCATGCGTCGCGAGCGGGCAATCCGCCATTCTTTGGCCGCCGGTTGCCGCTATGGAGCGGTCCTTGCCTTGTTTTAGACAGGGCGATGTGGAAATGTACGGTTTTGTACGGCCTGGATCCTCACCTTCTCATAGCCATGCTGTTTCAGAGTTGATCCCTCCATGACCGACCAGACCCTCTCGGTTGAAGACAACGACGCCGTGGCGGACATCGTGCGCGAGGCGTTGGCGCGGCGGCGCATCACCCGCCAGTATCTCGCCGACCAGGCGAAGATCAGCCTCTCGACCTTGGAAAAGGCGTTGTCCGGCCAGCGCCCCTTCACCTTGGCGAGCATCGTGCGCCTCGAGGCGGCGCTCGGTCTCACCCTCAGGAAGCCGTCATCCGCCAAGCAGGCCGCCGCCGCACGCCACGCCGGCATCGCGCCGGAAGAACTCGGCTCCTATGCCAGGCGCGCGGTGTCCTGGATCGAGGACGACTATGTGACGGTGAGGCCGTCCTTCTCCAATCCCGATTCGATCTATGCCTACCGCACCTCGATCGCCTGGCATGACGAGAGATCACATCTCGTCTTCCGCGAGAGCGAGCGCGTCGATGCCGCCTTCACCCAGAACGGCAGCGTGTCGATCCCGCATCAGTCGGGCTACATCTATCTCATCACCAACAAGTCCGGGCAGTATCGCTTCATCATCATTTCGCGCCCGACGATCGCCGGCGAGATGTTCGGCATCCTCACGACCTTGCAGTCCGGCCGCGGCATGAGCCTGATGCCGGTCTCGACTCCCATCGTCTATGTGCCGGTCAAGACCATCGGTGGCGATCCGGCCTTCGGGCGGATCGAGAAGGGCCACCAGGCCTATGGCAAATACCGGGGCTTCGTGACCCGGGCGCTGGAAGAGCCTTTCGCCCTGCTGATCACGAAATAGCGAGTCAGTGCCGGCCCTGCGCGTGCAGCTCTTCGGCAATGGCTGCGATCTCATTCGTCCAGATGCCGCCGGAATAATTCGATGGCAGGCGCTTGAGCTCTTCGGTCGAATCAATGCCGGTGGAGAATTCGCCGCCATGATAGGGGCCGAGAAGGAAGACCTGCGTGCCGGCTTCTTCCATGCGGTCGAGGAAGCGGTCGGGCCAGCCCCACAACCATGGCGCGATGTTGACCGGTACGAGAAGCGCCGTGTCGCGGCAGGCGGCGGGTAGCAACCCCGTCCAGCCATAGGACCAATAGCGAAAGACGCAGTCTTGCAGAGTCTGGCGCGACAGGATCGTGATGTCGGGCAGGCGTTGCTTCACTTCGGTCAGCGGCCTATGCCCGCCATAGACGATGAGCGCCTTGCGTCTTTCCGGCGTCAAAGTTGTGAGTGTCTCGGCGAGCTTTCTGCCTTCGTCAGGATCGTTGCTCTTCACATTGATGATGAAGCGCTGCGTGGGAAACGTGCCGAGAACCTCGGTGAGCGTCGGCATAAGGCCCAAGCCCTTGCCGCGGAACGGATAGGTCTTGCCGCCATCGGCGGTATAGCCATAGCCGATATCGAGCGCCTTGAGTTCCGTCATGCTGTGCTCGCGCGTGACGCCTTTGCCGTTGGTGCGGCAATCGAGCGTCCAATCGTGGAAGACCGCGAACTGGCCGTCGGTCGTCGGATGGACGTCGAATTCGACGATGTCGGCGCCAGCATCGAAGGCGGCCTTCATCGAGGCGATGGTATTCTCGAGGAATTCGTGCCGCGGCGGGAATATCCGCGTCGCCGTGCAGGTGTCGTTCTGAAGCCCGGCCGAATCGAAACGCTGCGCCATGCCGCGATGGGCGAGAAGCGTCGGCTTGCCGCTTCGCAGGCCCGTCAGGAGATTCGTATTGGCCATGAAGACAAAGCCGGCAAGCCCGGCAACGGCGACAAGCGCGCCGCGCAGCCATTTCCGCATGCGAGACTCTCAGAGCGAGGTGAATTTCGCTCTGTACTGCTCACGCAATTGGGCTTCCGTATGGCCGATGTCGTAGGCCGGCGACAAAATGAGGCTCGCCGTTTCGATATCGACACGCACCACGGCCTTCATGATGTCGGTGTAGCCCTTCCAGCTGCTGAAGACGGCGAAGAGGGGCGCGAATTCGGGGGCACTCCTGGCGAACATGTGAGCGCGGCCGCGTACCCTGACCGCCTTGCGCGCCAGCACGTCGAGGAAATTGATCTCGACCGTCGGACGCTCGGCGATATTGCCCATGGTTTTGGGCGAGCGGATATGGCCGAAGGCGAGCTGCCGGTCGTTGAGCACGACGAAGGTGCCTTTGGGCGAGAGATTGGGCGTCCCGTCCTGGTTGACGCTGGCGACGAAGCCCAGAGGGTAGGTCGTGATGAGCGATTTCATGTCGTCGGTGAGCATGCGCGGATCCTATCCGATCTTGAGGCCTCTGTTCAGCGCCCGATGCTTGTGGCAGAAGTGGACTGATGAAAAGAGCCACATCACACAGAGAGGGACAGTCCACTTTCGGCGAGGCGGCGCTCGCCGGCATCAGTCTCGACCGGGTCGACCGCGAGCCGCTGCACCGCCAGCTCGCCAGCGAGCTGAAACGCCTCATCCTGGCCCAGGCCATCGCCCCAGGTGCCCGCCTGCCGTCGAGCCGCCTCTATGCCGAGGAGCTCGGCGTGTCGCGCGCGACCGTCGTCGCCGCCGTGGATGAGCTCATTGCCGAGGGCTATGCCGAAGGCCGGCATGGCTCCGGCGTCTTCGTGGCGCCCGATTTGCCGGACCACGTCCTGCGGGCGGCGGAGCAGGTCGCGCCCTTGGCCGAGACGGGGCTGCCGCGCCCCGACGAGGTCAGGCCTTTCCAGCCGGCAGCGCCGGAGCTGGCGCTCTTCCCGCACGAGCAATGGGCCAAGCTCATGCTCAAGACCTGGCGCAACCCGATCCGCGAGCTCCTGGCCTCACCCGATCCCTTGGGCTGGGCGCCGTTGCGCCTGGCGATCGCGGACCACTTGCGCGCCTTTCGCGGCATGCGCTGCGCGCCGGAGCAAGTGGTGATCACCAGCGGGGCCGGCGAGGGGCTCGAGCTTCTGGCCCAGAGCATCCTGAAGCGCGGCGACAAGGTCCTGATCGAGGAGCCGGGCTATGTCCTGATCCGCCGCACCTTCTCCGAGCTCGGTCTCAAGACCGTCTCGATCCCGGTCGATGAGGGCGGCCTCGACATCGCCAAGGGACCCAAGGACGCACGCGCCGCGGTGGTGACGCCCGCCCGCCACTATCCCCTCGGCATGACCATGCCGCTCGCCCGCCGCCTGGCGCTGCTCGACTGGGCGCGCGCGCGCCGCAGCTGGATCATCGAGGACGATTACGACAGCGAGTATCGCTATCACGGCAAGCCGCTGCCGGCGCTGATGGGCGTCGACGACGCGGGCGTGGTGATCTCGCTCGGCTCCTTCTCCAAGACCATGCTGCCGGGCCTGCGCATCGGCTATCTCGTGGTCCCGCATGATCTCCTGCCGGGCCTCTCCGCTGTGATGCGCGAGAGGGGTGCCCGCGTCTCGCTCTTCCTGCAGCCGGTGCTCGCCGAGTTCATGCGCCACGGCCACTATGCCGTCCACATAAGGCGCATGCGCCGGCTCTACACCAGACGCCAGCTGGCGCTGCGCGAGGCGATCGCGCGCCATGCCGATGATGTGCTGGCGACGACGCCGGAACCGGCCGGCATGCATCTGATCTGCAGCCTGAAGAACGGCATGAGCGACCGCGACGCATCGAAACGCGCAGGCAGCGTCGGATTGCTGGCGCCGGCACTTTCCGACTATTTCGCCGGCGAGCCCTTCCGGCAGGGATTGGTTCTCGGCTATGCCGGCTTCGATGAAGCCGTGATCGACGGATCGATCAGGAAACTCGCCGAAGCCTTGCGTTGAACGGAACACGATATGCTCTCACCTGCACATGACACCGCCTTTGATTTTGTCGACAAGCGTCATGGCGACTGGTCGCAATGGAACGCCCATATCTGGGCGCTCGCCGAAACCGCTTGGCGCGAATATCGCTCGGCCGAATGGTATGTGGCGCGCTTGCGGGCGGAAGGCTTTACCGTCGAGGCGGGCTCGGGCGGCATGCCGACGGCTTTCTCGGCGACCTGGTCGAACGGCAAGGGCCCTCGGATCATGGCCTATGCCGAATATGACGCGGTGCCCGGCAACTGCCAGGCAGCCTTACCCTATCGCGCGCCGCGCAAGGGATTGTCGCGCTTCGCCGGCGGCCATACCGATCCGCATTCGGCCCTGGGCATGGGCGCGCTCGTCGGCGCCTTGGCGGCGAAAGCGGCCATGGAGACGCACGGCATCGAGGGCACCATCCGTTTCATGGGCGAGCCCGCCGAGAAGGTGAGGGGCTCGAAGCCTATTCACGCGGCCAAGGGCTATTATGACGGGCTCGATGCCATCATCTCCTTCCATCCTTTCTACATGCTGCCCTATTGCAATACCTGCCGGTGGGATACGCATTGCGGGCCCTATTATGCGGCGATCTACGAGTTCCTGTGCGATGCTCCTGAGACCTGGCTCAAGCATGCGGCCAAGGGACCGATCCCCGCCGCCCACACCTCGGCGCGGGCCCCTGGCGCCAATGACGCGGTCGTCGCCATGTACACGCTCTCCAAGATGATGCGCGACCACATGCTGCCGCATACCGGCACCTGGACGCTGAACGAAACCATTCTCGCCAGCGGCCAGGCGACGGCCGACAATCTTGCCGCCCAGATGGCGCAGATCATGTTCGCAGCACGCACGCCCGACCGCGCGATGCTCGACAGCATCTACGCCGTGCTCGACCGCAATGCCGAGAGCGCGGCGCTCGCCGCGCATTGCCGCTGGCGCCGGCATTGGGTGTCGAAATCGCGCCCCGGCCTCGCCAATCATGCGCTGGCCGAGATCACCTACCGCAATTTCGAGCGTGCTGGCCCGCCGCGCTTCGGCGCCGAGGCCATCGAGGTGGCGCAGGCGATCCAGAAGGAGCTCGAGCTCGAGCCGATGGCGCGTCCCTTCATTCCCGAGATCGAAGAGCTCATCTCGCCGCAAGAGGCCGAGCGAAAGGTGCGCGCCACCATTCCCTCCTGGCAGACGCATTATACGTCCGACGACTATACCGACATGACCTGGCATGCGCCCTCGGTGCGCTTCTATGTCGGCCGCGCCACGCTGAAGGCGCCCCAGGGCTTCGCCTATCCCGACTGGGTGATGAACGCGCTGGGCGGCATCCCTGCGACCATCGATCCGACGGTTGCGACCGCCGCCCGCACGATTGCCGGGACGATGCTCGATCTCATGACCGACGGACCGGCGCTGGCGCGAGCCAAGGCGGAGTTTGCCGACCGTCTCGCCGCGGCGGGCGATGACGTGAAGCCGTGGTGCGACTATGCGCCGCCGCTCGATTTCCCATGGCCCGACTATGTCGAAACGCCGCGCGGACGCGAATGGTGGATACCGGCGACGGCGGAAGACCGAGCTCTGGGGCGGGAGTGACTACGCGCCGCGTTGCGAGCCATTCCGAATCAAAGCGCCGAGATCGCCGCGACCCTTAGCCGCTGGTTTCCCTTCATAATCATGCCCATATCGACGCGCACCACATGCACATGCGTCGCATCATCCTCGAGCTTGCCATCGCCACCGGCCTTACCGTGGCGGCCGTCGTCGCCGTCGTGGTGGCGGCGCATGCCGGCGAAGTCATGGTGTCGGGCGCCTTTGCGCGTGCCTCCGCCACACCGGCGGCGAAAGCGGGCGCGGTCTATTTCACCATCCGCAACGAGGGTGCTGCCGCCGATACGCTCACCAGTGTCGCGACCGACGCCGCGCAGTCGGCGATGCTGCATGAGAATGTCGAGGAGAACGGCGTGGTGAGCATGCGTCACCTCGAAGCGCTTGCGATCGCGCCCAAGGAGACGGTGACGCTCAGCCCGACCAAGCTGCATGTGATGCTGATGGGACTGAAGGCACCGCTCAAGAAGGGCCAGCATATTTCGCTCACCTTGACTTTCGAGAAAGCCGGCCAGGTCAAGGTCGATGTGCCCGTGGGCAGTGTCGCCGCCAATGCGGTGGAGTAGAAACAGCAGGACGCGACGGCTCAAGCGGGGCGATTTCGGACGGCCGAATATCAGGGATTATCAGGGATTATCAGGGAATTTTCGAAAAAATTGCCCGGCTTTAGTGATATCAAGGGGTTAGACTTCCGAGCAGGGAATTCACCGTTCCGGGCGGCGCTAGCCCACAGACGCAATTCTCACACTGGTATTTCCCAAATCCCACGGCTTGGCCCGCGATTGCAACAGGATTCTGCTATCCGACCACGACACCCTTGGGCACCGAGAAGCCGCGCAGGAATTCCTTGACGCCCATGGCGCTCTTGCCTTCCCGTTGCAGGCTGAGGAACCGCACCGCCTGATCGCCGCACGCGATGGTGAGCTCGCCGTCGATCACCTCGCCGGGCTCGCCTTGGCCTTCCACCACTTCGCACCGATGCACCTTGATGCGGAAGGTACGGCCCTCCTGGGCGAGCAGGAACCAGGCGCCGGGGAAGGGCGACAGAGCATGAATATGGTTGCGCACCGCGATGGCGGGCCGCGCGAAGTCGATCTCGCTTTCGGCCTTGTCGATCTTCTGGGCATAGGTGACGCCTTGATCGGGCTGGGCTGAGCAGTCGAGACCGCCGCGCTTGAGCTTCTTCAGCGCCTCGACCATGAGTGCAGCTCCCATATGCATGAGGCTGTCATGCAACTGGCCCGCTGTCGTCGACGGCAGGATGGGCCCGCGGCCCTGAAGGCAGATCGGTCCCGTATCGAGGCCTTCCGCCATGCGCATGATGGTAATGCCGGTCTCCGCATCGCCGGCCATGATGGCGCGCTGGATGGGGGCAGCTCCGCGCCAGCGCGGCAGCAGCGAGGCATGGACATTGAAGCAGCCTTTGCGCGGCGCATCGAGAATGGGCTTCGGCAGAATGAGCCCATAGGCGACGACGATGGCGGCATCGGCCGCGAGACCCGCGAAAGCCTTCTGCTCTTCTGCTGATTTCAGGCTCAGCGGCGTGTGGACTTCGAGATTGTGGGTCAGGGCATAATGATGGACGGGTGTCAGCCGCTCGGCCATGCCGCGGCCCGCGGGCCTTGGCGGCTGCGAATAGACGGCCGCGATCTCATGGCCCGCCTCGATGAGGGCGGCCAGCGTGGGCACGGCGAAATCGGGCGTGCCCATGAAGATGAGGCGCAAGCGTCAGGTCTCGCTGCGCTGAAGCTTCTGCGCCTTGACGAATTTCTTGACCACCCGGTCGCGCTTCAGCTTGGAGATATAGTCGATGAACAGGACGCCGTTGAGATGGTCGATCTCGTGCTGGACGCAGGTGGCGAGGACGCCCGCGCAATGCTGCTCCTTAGGCTCGCCCTGGCGGTCGAGATAGCGCACTTTGATCTCCTTGGGACGCGTCACCATGTCGAAGAATTCCGGGATCGACAGGCAGCCTTCTTCGTAGTCCGACTCCTCCGGGCTCGACCAGGTGATCTCGGGGTTGACGAGGAACAAGGGCTGCTTTTCCTCGCCCTCCTTGGAGATGTCGATCACGACCAGGCGCTTGGGCTCGCCGATCTGGACGGCCGCGAGGCCGATTCCAGGGGCGTCATACATGGTCTCCAGCATGTCATCCATGAGCTTGCGGGTCGCCGAATCGACCGTTTTCACCGGTTTCGACACGGTCCGGAGCAAGGGATCGGGCAGGACGATGATCTCGCGTTTGGCCATGGTGCTTGAGATAGGCGATGGCCGGGAAGGGGTCAATGCGGGGGCTTGGATGCCCTGATTTCAGGGTTTACGGGCGAGATCGAGCAAGGAGCGGGTAAGCCCGAGCTGACGCTCGGCCCCCTGGAGGTCCACCGGCGTACCGGCGATCTGGAAGCCTTCGATGGCGCTCTGCGTGCTCCTTATGGCTTCCTCGAGATCGGCGGTGCTGTTCTTCCGGTAGCCGATGATCTGCAACACCCGACCAAGCTCGTCCTGGGTCTTGGCCCAGGCCAGCGTGGTCGATTCCTGCCGCTGCACGCTGAGGGACTCTCGGAAAGCCTTGACGGCTTCTTCCAGACGGGCCGTTCCGCTCTCACGCCGGCCGAGCTTGTAAAGCGCGCGGCCCAGATTGTATTGCGCCTCGGCCCAGCCCTCTGGATCGGTTTCGCGCGAACGGATCTCCAGCACGACGTGGAAGGCGGCGATGGCTTCTTCGAGCCTTTCCGCTGTCAGGTCATTCCCGCCAAGCGCAAGAAGGCCGGTCCCGACTTTATATTTTGCACTCGCCCAGGCATCGGGGTCACGCGCGCGCAAATCCCCGCTGAGCGCATTGCGAGAGGCTGCCTGCTTCCGCCTCGCGTCGTCGGAAAGTCGCGACGCCTCGCGCAGCGCCTTGTCGATCTTGGTCCAATATACGGGGAATCGTGTCTGCGGGGTTGCATCGAGCGCCGAACGGAACACGGAGGCCGCGTCATCGAACAGAGCGGGATCGCTCTTGAGCTTGCCCAGGGACTTGAGCACCAGCCCGAGATTATATTGGGTGACAGCCCAATCAATCGGGGCGAGGTCGGATCGGCGCACCTCGAGTGCCGCCCGCAAGGCGGCTGCCGCCTCGTTCAGGAAGACTTCGCTGTTCTCGCGCGTCCCGATCGCATAGAGCGCTCCACCCAGATTTTGCATGGTCTGTCCCCAGCCTTCGGGGAAACCTTCACGGGTGCGCTCCGTCAACGCCGCGCGATAGGCGGCAACCGCCTGGTGCAACTTGGCGGTCCCTTGCTCTTTCCTGCCCAGCGTATGCAGCACGGTGCCGAGGCCGTGTTGCACGGCCGCCCAGTCTTGCGGCTTCGTTTTGTGATCGTACACGGAAAGCGTCGCGCGAAAGGCCTGAGCAGCCTCTTCATATCTTGTCGCGCTGTCCTCGAGGATGGCGAGCTCCAGCAGCGCGTTGCCGAGATCATATTGTGTTGCCGCCCACTGGCCCTGCGGATCGCCAGCGCGGCTTGTGAGCGCGAAGGCTTGTCGATAGACCTCGATCGACTTTTGCAGGGTTTGTTTGTCGCCTGTTTCATAGCCCTGATGTTGCAGCATCGAGGCGGCGTTCATCTTGTACTCCCAGGCCTTGTCGACATCCCATTTCTGGGCCAAGTCGAATGCGGCTTCATAGTCCTGGGAGGCTGCGAAATAATCGAAAGCAAGGCCACCTGCACTGGCGCGCCGCGCATAGACGGCGGCATCGGCGAGGCGCTTTGCCTTGAGCTTCGCTTCCGCCCGGTCGACGGCGCCTTGCGTGGCGGCGACGCGAGTCACCGCCTGGTCGAGGAACTGCCTTGCCGTCGCGATGGCGCCTTCGGCAATGGCGCGGTCCGCCGCGGCGGCGAGACGGGTGATCTCGGGGTCATCGGCTTCGAGTGCCTTGCGCTCCGCCATCATCGTCTTGAGCTTATGGGCCTGATCGCGCAGGAGCTTCTCCAAAGCTTCCGGATCTTGCGGCATCTGCTTCTCGCCGAGAGCCCTGAGCACGCCATAGAGCGCATCGAGCGGCACACCGCCGTCCTTGGCGATGGTCTCGACCTGCAGCCGGCCGGCATCGGGCAAGGCGGCGATGGTGAGCAGCAGCTGGCGGCGCTCGCCGGTGATCAGCGCTTCTTCGCCTTTGGGTTCCTCAGGCGTTGCGCCGAAATAGAGGAGTCGCCTCAGGCTCTCATTCACCCAGGGCCGCTGCCGGCCTTGCGTCTTGAGATAGACCTCTTCCGTCACCATGCGCATGACGGTGCCGAATTCGGCCCCCTTCATCGCCGAGAGGTGGCGGATGAGGGCCGCGGCATAGGGGCTGTTGGCCCCTTCCGCGCCGTCGAGCGCCGCATGGCCGGGCTCGGCGGCATAGCCGATGACGATGCCAAGCGTATCCGTCGCGGCTGTCGCTTCAACCGGCACGGCGCCCTTGGGCGCGCCGAGGCCGGTCGCGCCGATGGGCACGCCCGGCGAGGCAGCTTCCGTCTTGACCAGCGTGCCCGGCGGGAACGGATTGGTGCGGCAGGCATCGATGAGGAGGATGGTGACCGGCACGCTCTGCCTGATCTTCTCGATCGTCGCCGACAAGGGGGCCAGGCGCTCGCCGGCATCCTCGAGTGCTGCAAGATCGGCATCGACGGGGAGCAGGTAGTTCTCGCCGCCAGCCTCGATGCCATGGCCGGAATAATAGATGAGCGCGACGTCGGCACCTTCGGCATCCTCGGCGAAGCGCTCGAGATCGCGCTTCAGTTTCACCGCATCCCGGTCGGCCACAGTCCTCGCCTCGAAACCGAGACCGGTCAGAAGTTGGGTCAAAGCGCGCGCATCATTACCGGTATTGGCGAGCGGTGGCAGATGGCGATACCCCGATTGCCCGATTACCAGGGCGACGCCGTTCAGCCGCGGCGCCTCCTCGGCCAGCGCGAGCGAAAAGGCGAGGCCGAACCACAGCAGGGCTGCGCAGAGGAGGGCCGGGATCTTGGGTCTTGCCGTCATGGACCGATCCGCCATCAGAGGAGCGGCTATTGGCCATCCTTGCCGTGGCGTCATCATGACAGCCCAAAGGCGCGGTCAAGGCAAGAGCGAAGGAACCCTCTCCGTTGCCGGAAAGGGCTGCAGGTCGGTTCAGCCTATCGAGCGATCAGACCCCGGGCGGGCAGCGCTTCTCATGAAGGAGTATATCGGTCTTGATGCAGTCTTCGGGTGCGGCGGCGGTCGGCGTGACCGCCGGTTCGACGGCCTCCGGCGCGCTGGCTTCAGGCGCGCTGGCTTCGGGAGCAGCGGTGGTTTCAAGGGTGACGCCTTCCGGACACCGTTTCTCATGGAATTGCACCAATGTGACGATGCAGCCTTCCTGCGCGGATGCGCCCGAAAACTGAGCGCTTGCGCCGGTGTAAAGCAGGGCTGTCGCCGCTCCGGCGAGACACATTCCTAAGAATGAGCCTAAGAATGAGAGTTTCATGTTTTTTCCTCCTTTATGAGCACATGGACACCGCGCTTACCCTGGGGCAGCGAGGCGGTGCGATGGGGAGTCAACGGCTATCTGAGCCTCTGGGTCCAACCGACTTGCCTTTTGCCGGTCAAGGCCCGATATAGGCGGCGGGAGGTTGGCGGCGGACGTGTCGCTCGCCAACCGGGTCAGGTCCGGAAGGAAGCAGCCCTAACGAGTTTGGTACGGGTTGCCCGTCCAGCCTCCCGCCTAACCATAACCGGCAGGCTCGCCAGTGACCGAAGAGACAAGCGGCGCGAGCGCCCACGGTTATCGCGTTCTCGCCCGCAAATACCGCCCCCAGACCTTTGCCGACCTGATCGGCCAGGAAGCGGTCGTGCGCACCTTGTCCAACGCCTTCGCCACCGGCCGCATCGCCCAGGCCTATATGCTGACCGGGGTCAGGGGGGTGGGCAAGACGACGACCGCCCGCCTCATCGCCCGCGCCCTCAATTACCCGGGCGGTCCCTCGATCGACATGCCGGAAGTGACGCCCGACTGCGAAGCCATCCTCGAATCCCGCCATATCGACGTGATCGAGATGGACGCCGCTTCCAATACCGGCGTCGATGACGTGCGCGAGATCATCGAGGGCGTGCGCTATGCCCCGGTCCAGGCGCGCTACAAGGTCTATATCATCGACGAAGTGCACATGCTGTCGAAGAACGCCTTCAACGCGCTCTTGAAGACGCTGGAAGAGCCGCCGCCGCATGTGAAATTCATCTTCGCCACCACCGAAATCCGCAAAGTGCCGGTCACCATCCTGTCGCGCTGCCAGCGCTTCGACTTGCGGCGCATGGAGACGCAAGTGCTGATGCAGCTCTTCGCCAAGGTCGCCAAAGCCGAGAAGGTGGCGATCGAGGACGAGGCCTTGCGCATGATCGCCCGTGCCGCCGAGGGCTCGGCCCGCGACGGCCTGTCGCTCCTCGACCAGGCGATCGCCTATGGCAGCGAAGAAGTGAAGGCGGCCGAGGTCGGCGCCATGCTGGGCCTCATCGACCGGGCGCGGGTCATCGATTTGTTCGATGCGGTGATGCGGGGCGACGCCGCGGCCGCGATCAAGGAGATCGAAGCGCAGCATGAGGCGGGCGGCGACCCGCACACGATGCTGAGCGACCTCGCCGATTTCGTCCATTGGGTGACGCGCCTCAAGGTGGCGCCCAGTGCCGCGGCCGATGCCTCGCGCAGCGAGGCCGAGCGGGTGCGCGGGCGCGAGCATGCCGAGAAGATTTCCATGCCGCATCTGACCCGCGCCTGGCAGATGCTGCTGAAAGGCCTGAAGGAGATCGAGCTCCATTCCGATCAACTGATGGCGGCCGAGATGGTGCTCATTCGCCTGAGTTACGCGGCAAGCCTGCCAACGGGTGAGGACCTGGTGCGGCTCGCACGCGAGACGGCGCCGCCCTCGCGCGACGAGCGCCCGTCGCCGCGGCCCGAGCGGGACATCCCGCCACCCACTGTCGAGGATGGCCAGCTCGCAGTGGCGTCAGAGCCGCAAGAGCGCCAGCCGGCGGAGCGCCCCCGAGAGACCCGTCCCTTCGCTCATTTGCGCGACGTCGTGGCCTATATCGGCGAGAAGCGCGACATCAAGCTCAAGAACCAGGTCGAGACGCTGATGCGGCCCATAAGGGTGAGCCCCGGCCAGATCGAGGTGGCGCTCGAGGCTTCCGCACCGCCTGGTCTCCCGGGCGAGCTCGCGCGCAAGCTCGAAGCCTGGACGCAGATGCGCTGGATGGTGCTGGTGACGAAGGACGGCGGCGAGAAGCCGCTCGCCCAGCAGAACAAGGACCAGCGCGACACGATCTTCCGCGAGACCCGCGAGCATCCCGATGTGCAGGCGATCCTCAAGCGCTTCCCCGGCGCCGAGATCGTCGATGTGCGCGATTTTGATGCGGCCGCACCCCTGGCCGATGACCCAGCAGCTGAGAAGGATTGAGACGAGAGATGAAGAATCTTGGCGCCATGATGAAGCAGGTGCAGGAGATGCAGGCCCGCATGCAGGACATGCAGGCGAAGCTCGGCCAGATGACGGTCACCGGGCAATCGGGCGGCGGTCTGGTGAAGGTGACGCTCAACGGCAAGGGCACGCTGACCGGGACCGAGATCGACCAGAGCCTGCTCAAGGCGGAGGAGAAGGAGATCCTCGAGGACCTGATCGTCGCCGCCCATGCCGACGCCAAGGGCAGGCTCGAGCAGCTTTTGGCCGAGGAGATGAAATCGATCACCGGCGGGTTGCCCTTGCCGCCCGGATTCCAGCTGCCGTTCTGACCCAGGGATCCATATGCGGCGCACCACCGGCCCCGAGATCGAGCGGCTCATCCAGGTCCTGGCCAAGCTGCCGGGGCTCGGGCCGCGCTCGGCCCGCCGCGCCGCCCTCCATCTCATCAAGAACCGCGAGAAGCTCCTGGTGCCCTTGACCTCGGCGCTCGAGGAAGCGCTGGACAAGGTCACCGTCTGCTCCGAATGCGGCAATGTCGACACCAGCGATCCTTGCACTCTGTGCCGCGATCCGCGCCGCGACCGAACCGTGATCTGCGTCGTCGAGGAAGTGGGCGACCTGTGGGCGCTGGAGCGGGCGGGCGCCTGGAGCGGGCTCTATCATGTGCTGGGCGGAACGCTCTCGGCCGTCGAGGGGGTGCGCCCTGAGGATCTCTCCATTGCCCGGCTCGTCGAGCGGGCAGGGCATGAAGGCGTCAAGGAAGTGGTGCTCGCCGTCAATGCGACCGTCGAGGGCCAGACGACGGCGCATTATATCATCGACCGATTGAAGGATCTGAACGTCGCCACATCGAGGCTCGCCCATGGCGTGCCGGTCGGCGGCGAGCTCGACTATCTCGACGAAGGCACGCTCACCCAGGCGATGCGGGCAAGGCGGCCGTTTTGACTTACCACCCTCTCCCCGCAAGCGACCTTGCTCCGCCGAAGCGAAGCACCTTGCTCCATCGAAGCGAAGCACCTTGCTCCATCGAAGCGAAATCTCGGCTTCGCGAAGGCGAGAGCGCCGCGGGGAGAGGGTTAAAACGTCAGCTCTGCTCGGTCTTTTCCGCTGGCGGCGTTGCTTCCTTGAAGGTCTCTTCCTCGATGCGGATGCGCCAATAGAGGATGGCGGCATTGGCGATCGAGAAGCCGATCGCATACCACAACATGCCGAAGACCATGGGCAGCACGAAGATCTCGAGCGCCACGACGATGTAATTGGGATGGCGCAGATAGCGATAGGGGCCCCGGGCGACGAGGGGCTCGCCCGGCATGACGATGATGCGCGTCGTCCAGCGATCGCCGAGCGCCGCCACCACCCAGCCGCGCAGGGCTTCGATCGCCAGATAGACGAAGAGCCAGGTCCAGTTCACCTCATTGTCGCGCGCATAGATCCACAGGCCGATGATCCAGGCGGCGTGGAGGACGACGATCAGCCAGTAATGGCCGCTGCCCGCCTCATAGCCGCCGCGCGCGAGGAGGCGATGGGTATTGCGCCGCGCGATATAGAGCTCGACCAGGCGCTGCAGCGTGACGAGCGAGAGGATAGTGAAATTGAGCCACATCAGGAGGAAACTCTAAAGGTAAGGCGCCTCACTTCACTTCCCTTCTCCCGCGCGCAGCGTGGGAGAAGGTGGCCGAAGGCCGGATGAGGGCTCTTTCGCGCAATGCACTCAGATTTCAACGGGTATTCCTTGTACAGACAAAGAGCCCTCACCCGCCCTTCGGGCACCCTCTCCCATTGCTTCGCAACGGGAGAGGGGGGAAGATCGGAGATGGCTTGCTCGCTCGATGATCAGGCATTAGCAGACCATCGTGGCGAAGCTCGAGGTGAAGCCGGGGCCCAAGGCGCTCAGGAAGCGCCGGCCGGTGAAGGGCTTCTTCAGCGCTTCATTGAGGACGAAGAGCAAGGTCGGCGCCGACATGTTGCCGTGATCGGCGAGCACCTGGCGCTCGAGCTCGAGCGTTCCCTGGTCGAGATGGAAAGCCTGTTCGAGGGCCGCGATCACCTTGGCGCCGCCCGGATGGAAGACGAACTGGTCGATGTCCTCGACGTCGAGGCCGTTGCGGCCAAGGAAGGTGTCGGCAGCACCACGCAGTTCCTGGGTCACGAAATCGGGGATGCGCTGCGAGAAGATGGCGCCGAAACCTTGCGGGTCCATGCGCCAGCCCATGATGTCGAGCGTGTCGGGCCAGCTGTGCTCGCCCGAGAACTCGATGGCGCCGAGACCGTCCTTCGCCTTGCCGGAGAGGACGCAAGCCGCGGCACCATCGCCGAAAAGGGCGGTCGCGATGATGTTCGACTTGGTCATCTCGTCCGGGCGGAAGGCCAGGGTGCACAATTCGATAACCACCAGGAGCACATTCGAGGCCGGCGCCTGGGCGAGGCGCGCGGCGAGCGAAAGCCCGGTGGCGCCGCCGGCACAGCCAAGGCCGAAGACCGGGATGCGGCTCACGGTCCGGGGGAAACCCAATTCATGCATGACCCGCGCCTCGATCGAGGGGGTAGCGATGCCGGTCGAGCTCACGGTCACGATCGTGTCGATCTCGCCCGGATCGATATCGGTCTGCTCGAGCGCCGCCTTGGCGGCCTTGCGGAAGAGATCGGTGGCGCCCTCGATATAGGCGGCCGTGCGCTCGGGCCAGCCCTGTTCCTGGCGGAACCAGCTATAAGGCCTTACCGATTGCCGCTTCCTGATGCCGGTATTGGCGAAAACCGGCATGAGGCGCTCGAAATCCTGATGCCGGCCGGAGAAGATCCTGGTCGCCTCACCGATGACATCCTCGGTGCGCAATTCGAAAGGTGGACTTGCAGTCGCTACGGCCATCAGCTGGCTGCGCATGAGTTGCCTCTCTGTTTTGGACGGATTCGCCCCATTGGTTCCCGCCTCTACTCTAGCGGAAACTATTTCCTGCGCCACATTCCTATTACGCCCCCGGAGCATGGCTTGTTTCCTTCTCCACAAACTTTCATTTTGGCAGAAAGTTGAGGGAATTCAGGGGCGACCCGGGTAGCATGGGCTGGGACGAGATAGCGCTTTTGTTCGCCGGCGGCGTTCTGGCCGGCTGCATCAACGTCGTGGCCGGTGGCGCCGGTTTCATGACCTTTCCGCTCCTGGTTGCCGCCGGCATGTCGGAAATCGAGGCCAATGCCTCGAATTTCGTGGCCCTCCTGCCGGCCAATGTCGCGAGCCTCTTCGGCTACCGTTACGAGTTACGCCGTCCCAATCTGAGGTTGAGACCACGACTGGCTCTCGCCGCCATTGGCGGAACCTGCGGCTCCCTTGCCCTTCTGGGGTTGGGCGAGGCCTCCTTCCGCTCGGCGATCCCCTGGCTGCTCACCTTTTCGACCGTCGCCTTCGCGCTGGCGCCCACGATCAAGCGCTGGCTCGAGCACAAGCATGGTTTTGACGGCAGAAGCTGGATCTGGCTGTCCTTCCTTCTCGAATTCATCGTCTATGTCTATGGCGGCTATTTCGGTCTCGGCATGGGCGTCGTGCTTCTCGCCCTCTATGCCATGTTCGGCCATGACGACCTGCATGAGGCCAATGCCATCCGCAATGCCACCATCACCTTGATCACGCTCATCGGCATAGCCCTCTTCGCCCATGCCGGCGTCATCCGCTGGCTGCCGTCGCTCATCATGATGCTGGGCGCCTTCATCGGCGGCTATGTCATGATCAAATTCGTCCGCAGTGTGCCGCAGAACTGGGTCAGATGGGGCATTCTCGTCTGGAGCGTCACGCTCACCGGTATCGCCTTCTGGCGCTACAGCTGATTCTCGCGCGCGGCACGCATCTCGCGCAAGAGCGCATAGATGCCGGAGACGACGATGAGCGCGATGCCGAGGAGCGCCCACCGGTCGGGGAACTCGCCGAAAACCAGCGTGCCGGAGAGGAGACCGAAGAGCACCACCGAATAGCGGTAGATGGCGGTTTGGGAGATGTCGCCCATGCGGATCGTCAACACCATGCAGACATAGCCGATGCTGAGAAGGATACCGCCGCAAAAAATGAGGAGGAGATGCCGGGAGCTGAGCGTGACCCATGTCTCGAACGGATAGAGCAGGAGTCCGCTCAGCATCACGAAGGCCGCATTGGCGAAGACGATGATCATGGTCGGGACATCGAAATTGAGCCGGCGGGTGAAGATGTCGCGCAGCGCGATCGCCATGATGAGGCCAAGCGACAGCGCGTCATAGACGGTGAAGCTCGCGGGCGAGGGCTTGACGACGAACAGCACGCCGGCGAGGCCCAAGAGGATGGCGAGGACGCGGCGCCAGCCGACTGTCTCGCCCAGGAACAAGGCGGCGAAGGCGATGACCAGAAGGGGCACGGCCTGCATGACCGCGTTGAGATTGGCGATCGGTATATGCATCAGGGCGGTGATGAATAATATCGTGCCCGCCACGTCGCTGAGGCTCCTCACCAGCACGCCCTTCTGGAAGACGAGCATGGCCCGGGCCAGGGCCTTGCGGGCGAGGAGGGCGGTGATGGCTGTCGCCACCACGCCGCGGAAGAAGATGATCTGGCCCACCGGCACTTCGCCTGCCATGAGCTTGGTCATGGTGTCGCCGGCGGTGAAGCTGGCCATGGCCAGGATCATGACGAGGCCCGCCCTAAGGGCGGGAGAAGCAGGGAGAACCGTTGTAAGGGACATGGAGGCGCCGTAGGCCTGCCTAGACCAGAATCGGATGGCAGGAAAGGACCTCGCGTCGAAACCCTGCCTGGAGCCTGCCCCGGACTCGATCCGGGGTTGAAGACTTTGGCGCCCACATGGGTGTCAGCCATGGAACATGTCCTATGTTAAGCGGCGCTGACCAAGGCCGTGCTAGGCCAGTTCATGGAAAAGACGGCACTCCTTGAAAACCTTGCGGCGGCCAAAGGGCTGGCCAGCCAAAGCAAAGCCCATGTGGAAGCCCAAAAGGCTATCATTGCGGCTCTTGTTGCCATGGGCAAAGACCCGGCAGCAGCGGAGCGCATCCTCAACAAGCTTGAGACAGCTCAGACCGACAACCTCTCCGATATGGAGAGCATACTGAACGCTCTGGACGGTGAGCCGCCATAGCGGCTTGGTGCGTTTGCTGCGTCATGCCGCGAATGTTTGTCGGCGAAGTGATTCCACTTCGCCGGGATGCACGCTGGAAGCCTATGGCAGTCTTTCGGCGATGATGTGCCAGTGCCAGGAGCCGGGCTTGCGGTGCAGCCGGTCCTCGATCGCCATGATTTCGAATCCCTGGAGCAGGTCGAGGGCCCCTGCCGCGCTGCAGTAGAAATGCGGATGATCCTTGTCATCGATGTCGTCGATGACATAGCTGTCGGGTGCCACCTCGCGGCCCTTGCCGTAATTCTGGTTGCGCTTCGACAGCATGGTGCACTGGAAGATGGCGCCGGGCTTGAGCACGCGCCGGATCTCGCTCAAGGTCTTTTCGACGATGGCCCTGTCGCCGTGATAGATCACATTGAAAGCCAGCACATAATCGAAGGTCGAGGCCTGAAAGGGCAGGTCGGTCATCAGTCCGGTCTGGGCGGCGATGGCAAGGCGCCGCGCCTCGGCTTCCCGCTCGAGATGGGCGATGCCGCTGGCGCTGCCGTCGAGCGCATGGGTTTGCCAGCCGATCTCGGCGAGGAGGAGGGCATGCCGGCCGACGCCGCAGCCGAGATCGAGGGCGCGCGTCCCACCCCGCGCATAAGCGGCACTGGCGCACTCCTCCACATCGGCCTCGGGTTTGAGCCAATCCTGCCGGCCTTCCGGGCTTTGCCAGCGCCTGTCCCAGGCATGATGAGCGGTATCGGTGCGGTCCATGTTTCCCTCTCAGATGATCTTGCGCCTGATCCAGCCGCTGAGCTGTTCGACGGCGATGACCAGAGCGAAGATGGCGATGATCACGGTCAGCGCCTGGTCATAGTCGAAGAGGTCGAAGGCGGTCTTGAGTTCGATGCCGATGCCGCCCGCGCCGACGAGGCCGAGGACGACCGAATTGCGGACGGCCTTTTCGAGGCAGAACAGCGTGGTGGCGGTGAAGGCCGGCAAGGCCTGTGGGACGACGGCCGAGAAGATGAGACCGGGCCGCGTCGCGCCGATGGCGGAGAGCGCCTCGCGCGGCCCCTTATCGGTCTCTTCCATGGCTTCGGCGAAGAAACGCCCGGCAAAGCCCATCGTATCGACCATGATCGCGAGCACGCCAGCGGCAGGACCGAGGCCGACCGTGATGATGAAGATGATGGCCCAGACGAGATCGGGCACGGTGCGGAACACCGCGACGACGGCACGGGCGAGGCCGCGCAAGAATGCGTTGGGCGACAGGCCTTCGGCGGCGAAGATGGCCAGAGGGAAGCTCAGCACGATGCCCAGCACCGTTCCCGTGATCGCCATCTGGAAGGTCTCGAGGAGCGATCGCCCCACTTGCGGAAGACGGCCGAGGTCGGGTGGAAACATGCGCGCCAGCATGCCGTCGGGCGCGAACAGACGGTTGGCGCCGCGCATCAGCCGGTCGAGCGAGGGGGCGGTCTCGGCGAAGGACCAGACGATCATGGCGATGATGAGCGTCCAGAGCAGCACGCCGGTTACCCCCGGAAGGGCGAAGCGCCGGACCGCGCGCGATCCACCCGTCGTCATGCGGCCTGGTCGATGAAGAACGAGCGCAGATTCTGCGGGCTCGCTGCCGCCGAGGCCTGGTCGAGCGTCATGCGTCCTTGGGCGAGGCCGATGATCCGATCGGAGAAGTGGCGGGCATGTTCGAGGCGGTGCGAGCTCACGATGAGGGTGAGCCGCTTCTCCCGGGTCAGCCGGTAGAGGAGCCGCATGATCTCCTCGCCCGATTGCGGGTCGAGGCTCGCATCGGGCTCGTCCGCCAGGACGAGCTCGGGCCGCTGCATCAGCATGCGCGCGACCGCCACCCTTTGCGACTGCCCGCCGGACAGGCTGTCCACGCGCTGCAGCGCGACATTCTCGAGCCCAACCGCCGCCAGGCAGTCGAGCGCTTCCTCGCGGTCTGCCTGCCGTGCGAGGCATTGCAGCCAGCCACGCGGTCCCTTGCTTCGCGCCTGGACGCCGTGCAGCACATTGCTCAGCGCCGACAGGCGGGGCACCAGGTTATGGCGCTGGAACACGAAGCCGACACGCGAGCGCAGGCGCGCGAGGTCACCTGCGGCGAGCGCCATGACGTCCCGGCCCAAAAGCTCGATCTCGCCGCTCTTGGGCTCGACGAGACGCACCAGGCTCCTGAGCAAGGTGGACTTGCCCGCACCGTTGGCGCCGATGAGCGCAACGGCCGATCCTTCAGCGATTTCGAGCGAGATGTCGCTCAGGATGCGCCGCGGGCCGAAATCCTTGCACAGTCGTGTGAGCTTCAGGACCGGGCCAGGATGTTCGACTTCATGCGCGCGCCCGTGCATGGCGGCTCAATTCCCGATGAACTGGGTGAATTCCGTGATGCCGACATTCGTGTACATCTTGCGGACGACATCGTAATTGGCGTCGGTGACATCGGCAACGAAGGAGCCGCCGAGATATTTGGCATTCTCTTCGGCCGAGGTTATCGCCGCGAGCAGAGCCGGACCCTTCTCGGCGAATGTCTTGCGCACGATCTCGATGGTTTCGGGCTTCACTTTGTCGCTGGCGAGCAGGACGTCGTTGGGCAGCTCCGGTCCCTTGCGGATGACATAGAATTTCTGCGTCGGGAAGTTCTTGGTGATGCGCTCGAGATGCGTCCGGTTCATGCCGATGGCGGCGATGTCGCCGGCGATCATCGCTTCGACGGCGGCATTCACCTTGAGGAACACGGGCTCATAGTCGGTCGAATAAACGAGGCCCTCTTCGGCGAGAATGGTCGCGGGGCCCAGATGCTGCGAGGTCGAGCCGATCTCGCCGAAGGAGATCTTCTTGCCCTTGAGATCGGCGGCCGACGTGATCTTCGCCGTTTCGAGGCTGACGACTTGCGGATAGTAGTCGGGCCTTACCCAGCTCACCACCGGCTGCGCCTTGAGGCGGGCGTTGAACACGACATATTCCGCCGGTCCGGTGAGCACGAAGTCGACCTGGTCGGCGGCCATCGCCTCGACGGCGGCGGTGCGACCGGAGACCGGGAAGAACTCGACCTCGAGGCCCGACTCTTTCGCCAGCACGTCGCGGAAGGCGCCGAAATCGCGCTGCAGGGTTTCGAGCCCGTCGACATCGGTGATGGCGAGCCTGATCTTGTCGGCCGCCGCGGCGGGCAGAGTGGCCAATGCGGCAAAGGCCAGGATCAGGAATGACAGCCAATATCTTTTCATCGTTGTTCCCCTGCGGTGTCTCACGGCATTGAGTCGTTCCTTTGAAAGCTGATCATCGCGACATGACAGATATGTGTAAGGGCGGTCATGCAGCTGTCATCAAACTGGACAAAACCGGCGCTTCTCATCGGGTTGACCGGCATGACAGCATTCGTGATTCGTGGTGGAAAAGTCCTTCGCCCGGCCCTCGGCCTTGTCGAAGCGGAGATCAGGATCGAGGCCGGCGAAATCGCCGACATTGCGTCGGTCGTGCCACGGGACGATGCCGCGGTGATCGACGCCGAGGGCGCCGTCATCCTTCCCGGCATCGTCGACATTCATGGCGATGCCTTCGAGCGCCAGATCCTGCCGCGTCCGCAAGCGCGCTTTCCGCTCGACGTCGCTTTCATGGAGACGGATCGCCAACTCGCCGCCAATGGGATCACCACCGCCTATCACGGCATAACCGTGTCGTGGGAGCCGGGCTTGCGCGGCCTCGCCAGCGCCGAGGAGATCGTCGCCACGCTCGATGCCTTGGATGGCCGTCTCGCCTGCGATCACCGCCTCCATATCCGCTGGGAGACCTTCGCGCATCGGGAGATGGAAACCGTCGCGGACTGGCTGGAGCGGAGGCGCAAGCCGCTTCTCGCCTTCAACGATCACACGACACCGAGCCTCAACGGCACGCGGAAGCTTGCGAAGATCAAGACGTCCGCCGACCGGGCGGCGGTGACGGCCGAGGAGTATGGACAACTGCTCGAGGAGGCGGCAGGCCGCGGCCATGCCGTGAAAGAGGCGATCGGCCGCATGGCGCTGATCGCCAGGAGCAATGGCGTGGCCATGCTCTCGCATGACGATATGACGGCGGAAGAGCGCGGCTTCTATCGCGGCCTCGGGGCGGGCATCGCCGAGTTCCCGATGACCGAGGAAGCGATTGCGAGCGCCACGGAAGCGGGCGATCCGATCGTGCTCGGCGCGCCGAATGTCGTGCGCGGCGGCAGCCATAATGGCGCCCTCGATGCGACGTCGGCCGTCCTTGCCGGCCGCTGCACCATCCTGGCCTCGGACTATTACTATCCAGCCCTCCTGCATGCGGCCTTCCGGCTGGCGGCAATTGGCGATCTCGGCCTTGACGAGGCCTGGTCCCTGGTGTCGCTCAATCCGGCGCAAGCCTGCGGCCTCTATGACCGCGGCAGCCTCGACATCGGCAAGCGCGCCGATATCGTCATCGTATCCGCGCCATCAGGCGAGCTGCCGGCGGTGCGCACCACGATCGCCGGCGGGCGCGTGGTCTTCGATGCGCCGGGATTTCGGAGAGGCGAAGCCCTCCAACCGGCTTTCCGCCAATAAGGCGAGCGAGGCGTTTGGGGGCTTTGCAAGGCTCATCAGAGTGATACCATGCATTCCGCCGGGGCAACTGATTCAAGGGGCCCCCCATGAGTCGAAACAGCACAAAGCCGCACGGCGAGTCTCATACGATCGGCGAGCTGGCGGCGCTTTCGGGCGTCCGCGTCGAGACGATCAGGTATTTCGAGCGCATCGGGCTTTTGACCCCGCCCGAGCGGACAACCGGCGGTCATCGGCTGTTTTCCGCCGCCGATCTCGCCCGGCTGAATTTCGTCCGGCGGGCGCGGGAAATAGGCTTCTCGCAGCGCGAAGTGCGCACGCTCCTGTCGCTGTCCTCAGGCGAGCTGACATCATGCGACGAAGTGAAGACCCTTGCCGAGAATCACCTGGCGGTGATCCGCGGGAAGATCCGCGACCTGCAACGGCTCGATCAGCTGCTGTCGTCGACCATCGCACAATGCACCGGCGGCAAGGTGCCGAAATGCCCGGTCATCGAGGCGATCGCCCACGGTTAGTGGTCCATTGCTGGAAGGGATTCACGAACGGGCGCAAAACCGCACCGGCTGTTTACGTGGGGACATGCATGCCTCTCGCTTCCAATATCCTTTCAATATCCTTTGCCTCAGTATCTTAGAGATCATGAGCTCTTCCTCGGCATCACCAATTGCAGCGACTTGGCGGGTTTCGCGCATCCATGCGGACAGAGAGACCAGGGAGACATCGAGATCGATCCTGCGGTTGCCGGTGATCCGCGCGAGCGCTGCCCCGATAGCAGCAGTGAGCACACATCTGACGGCGTCATTGAGTTCGGGCGAACGCTCGCGCGCGAAGCTATGGCGCACACTTGCCGAAGGCAGCAGGAACCCAAGCTTCGGCATCATCGGGCGAGACAGCACCGGCCGCAGCGCCGGGAGCCGCGGTCCGGCCCTCCAGCAAGAAGTGCTTAGCTCATGCAAGGTGTCGTGGACATTTTCGGCAATCGTCAGGATGGTTTCGACGATGACGGCGAAGAACTCGGCGATCTTCGCCGCCCATGACACGACGATGCGGTCGAATGCTGCGCTTTGGCAGGGCGTACTCGTCACGTGACAGTTCCTTCTGGGACGGGAAGTACCGGTCCTTTGGCCACCGGGAAAAGCAGGAGCGGCAGAAAAGCACCAAGTCCGGCTCGCGGACCTTTGCAAGTGCGGCAAGTAAAAAACAATGTGCCTGGCAGCAGCTGCGGTCGGATCAAGGCCGGCCATGAACTCCGGGCATACGGTTCTCGATTCTGATATTTTCCAAACTACGCTTTGGCCCACGATGTCAAGAGGCATTCTGCTGTTCGGTCATGACCGGACACATTCAAGGCTGCCAGTGAACGGGTCAGCCGCCGGTGACGCTCATATGGCGCGACAGCGCCGGCTTGTTGTGGCGCCGGTCGATGATGAAATCGTGGCCCTTGGGCTTGCGCGAGATCGCTTCGTCGATCGCCGCATCGAGAAGCTCGTTACCTTCCGAGGCCCGCAACGGCGCCCGCAGGTCGGCGGCGTCTTCCTGGCCGAGGCACATGAAGAGCGTGCCGGTGCAAGTGAGGCGCACGCGGTTGCAGCTCTCGCAGAAATTATGGGTGAGGGGCGTGATGAAGCCCAGACGTCCGCCCGTCTCCTTGACCTGCATATAGCGCGCCGGCCCGCCGGTCTTGTAGGGGATGTCTTCGAGCGTGAACTGGTCCATGAGGCCGGCACGCAGCACCGACAGCGGCAGATATTGCTCGGTGCGGTCGCCGTCGATGTCGCCCAAGGGCATGGTCTCGATGAGCGTCAGGTCCATGCCTTCGCCATGCGCCCAGCGGATCATCTCCGGGATCTCGTCGTCATTGACGCCCTTGAGCGCCACCACATTGATCTTGATGGCAAGCCCGGCCTTCCGGGCGGCGGCAATGCCTTCTTTCACCTTCTTAAGGTCGCCCCAGCGGGTGATGGTGCGGAACTTCTGCTCGTCCAGCGTGTCGACCGAGACATTGATGCGCCGCACGCCATAATCGTGGAGCTCGCCGGCAAAGCGGGCGAGTTGGCTGCCATTGGTGGTGAGGGTGAGCTCGTCGAGCCCGCCCGATTTCACATGCCGGCCCAGACTTTCGATCAGCGACATGACATTGCGCCGCACCAGGGGCTCGCCGCCGGTGAGCCTGATCTTGCGCACGCCGCGCGCGATGAACGCCTCGCAAATTCTTTCAAGCTCCTCGATCGAAAGAAGCTCTTTCTTGGGCAGGAAGGTCATGTCTTCCGCCATGCAGTACACACAGCGGAAGTCGCAGCGATCGGTCACCGAAACGCGCAAATAGGTAATGGTGCGGCCGAACGAATCGATCATCGGCGCAGCACCGGCCGCAACAAAGGGCTGGGAGATCAGATTCATATCAGGGCGACCCCGGCAAACCACAAATCAGAATGCAGCCCGGCATAGACTGCCAGGCCGCACCGCTAACATCGCTATGAGGCGGCGTAATTCCAGGACTTGAACGACAGGTTCGCCACCGAGGCAGGCGCATCCGAGATCTTCCGGATGTTCGCCCAAGTCTGCTTGTAGTTCGGCAGGATCAGTTCGTTGACTCCGGCATTGACGACGTTGCCCTGTGCCCCGCTTTCGGCGCCGAAGAGCATGAACGTCTCCTTTCGCCGGGCCGTGGGCTCGGGATAGACCATGGCCTGGGTCGCACCGACGTCGTTGTAGACCTCGACCAGATCGCCCGCCTTGAGCCCCAGATCTTTCATGTCCTCAGGATTGATCTGAATGTAGGGATAGGGGAAGCGGTCCGAGACAAAGTCGTTGTCCCTGTCGAGGAACCAGTTCTGCCAGTTGATGTTGGACCGACCGTTGTTGATGAGAAAAGCATAGCTGTCCCGCTGCGAGGCCTTGCCCGGCGCTTGAAGCCCGCGCCAAGCTCCAGCAAGGAATAACGCCTTTTTGTCATCGCGGCCGTGCCGGTCGAACTTGCCGTCCGCATAGAGACGCTTCGTCCCGATCAGCTTGCCATCCTTGAAGTCGACGACCGGCTCCTGAACGCCGTTTGTGCCCATCGCCCGCAGTCGCTCATAGGTGACGATCTTGCCGGTGTTGGCATAGTAGCCATCCATGAAGGCGTCTTCCTCGGTCTTCCAGTCGAAGCCTTTGAACTGGTCTGCGTACTCATTGCGGCCTTGCTCGCGCAGAACAGCTTCGAGGTGCTGGGCGATGCCGGCAGCGATCAGGCAGTCAGGCTTGGCCGAACCGGGGCCATCCATGTATTTCTCAACCAGCCGCATGCGCCGCTCGCCATTCATGGAAGTCAAATTCATCTCGCCCGATTCTACCGCCGGCAGGATCACATGAGCCGCCTGGCCGATCTGGCTGTGAACGATGTCGATGTTCACCGAGAAGAGACCACCGGCCTCGATCGCTGCAACGATGGCTTCGACCAACTCCTCGCGGGTGGCTCCGGGGCGCGCATCCATCGCTTCCTTCACCATATTGGTGCGGCGGTTGTACTCCCGCTTGAACACACTGGCGTTCAGCGTCGTCTTGTAGTGGTCGTTGGCCCAGACATGGTGCACCTTGCCTTCGCCAGCGATCAGCAACTGATCGATGTAGGGGGCCGGACGACCCACATGGGCATCAGACGGCCGCATGTACCCCTCCTGATGGCCGCCAAGTCGGCACACACCGCCTCCCTCGCGGCCGACATTGCCGGTGGCGAGCGCGATGTTCACAAGCGCCCCGATGGTGCGGTAATTGTCGTTGCCCCAGATGATGCCTTTTTCATAGGCTGTCACGCACTTGCGGCGCGAACCGTCATCCTTTGGTTTGGCGATCCACTCGGCGGCTTTCACAATATCCGCTTCGGAAACACCGCAGATCTTAGCGCCGTCGGCAAGCGACATCTTGCACCCGGCACGCGCGGCTTCGAAGCCACCGAGCGCCGCGGGGTGTGCTTCATCCTGAGGCTGCGCCACGTCGCCCGGGAAGGTCGAGTTGGCGATGAAGTCCTTGTCGATCCAGCCCTGGTCGGTGATGTAAGTGAAGAGCGTGTTGAACAAGGCGAGATCGGTACCGGAAGTAATTTGCAGGTAGAGGACGTTGTCCTTGCCAGCTTCCACCTCGCAGGCATTGACCGTGACCGTCCGCCTTGGATCGACGATGATGACCTTGGCCCCTTTCCGAATGCCCGGAACCATGTGATTGAGGAAGAGATTGGTTTGAGTCTCGAGCGAGTTGGCGCCGATCAGGAAGATCGTATCGGTCAACTCATAGTCCTCGTAGCAGTAGTTAAGTTCGCCAACGCCCATGTCGCGGGTCGAATGGACTTCGGAGTTGTAGGCCGGCCGGTTGTGAATACGGCAATTCTTCACCTTCATCGAACCGAAATAAAGCTTGCCGGTGCCCCAGGTGTTCTCATAGCCCCCGGCCGAACCGCCATGATCGAACATCGAGACGAAGAGATCGTTCTCATTATCCTTGTCGATGACGCGTGCGGTGACTCTTGCCACGAGATCGAGCGCGTCATTCCAACTCGTCGGCTGCCAAGTGCCGTAGCGCCAGATCATTGGCCCTGTGAGACGCTGCTGTTGCGTCCCCGTGATGTCGGAACGACGATTCTCGGCCATGCGGGCGCCACGCACCGAGCCCAACCCACTATTCACCACGCAATCCTTGTCGGGCTTGATGACGAGATGCACGTCCTTCCCGTCCTGCTTGACGATATTGTACATGGACGGCGAGTACCATGCGACCGTATCCGGCTCTTGCTGTTTCGACAGGTCGACGCCGAAGATGTTTTCGCCTGGCGCTGTACCGCCCTGCTTGTTCACGGGCCAAGTGTAGGCGTGATAGCCGCAGCCCACGATGCAGTAATGACAGGTCACGTTGAACTTTTTGGCGTCTGCGGGAATGATGGGCAGACGACCTATATTACTTTTGAATACCATGGCTTCCTCCCTCAGAGCACATTGGACAGACGGCCGTAGAGGAGTTCATCGATGCCTTCCGCATAGATGTCGCCCTTGCCATCGACGCGCAGCATGTATTGCGGCAGGTTCTGTGTCGCCTGGCCCCACACTTCCTGGCCTCCAGCCTCGCAATCGAAGACTGAATAGTGGCCGGGACAATTCATTGTGTGATTTTCGGCGTTATAGTTGAGCGGGAAGCCCTTGTGCGGGCAGATGGTCGAAAAACCGACGACGTCGCCGTCGGGTCCGGCACCACCTTCCACGCGCTTGCCGAGCTTGAGGAGAACACCAGGCGCGTCCTCGTCCGGATAATTCACTTGCAATGCTTCATCCGGTTTGAGTTCAGAAATATTGGCAAGCCGGTTAGACGGGTAGTTTACTCTCGCGCCAGGAACCGCGGCTTTTGCCTTCTCTGGAAAGACAGACGCCGCGGGGACAGCCGCAGCCACCGCAAATGCCCCCGACAGGAATCGACGACGTCCGACTTCCGCAAGCTTGTCACATCGCTTCATGATGACGACCTCCCACTGCACACGAGTTGTGCGATTGTGGGATGCTACGCGTCAGGGACGGCGCGGCCTTTTTGCAGTGCACAAGAACACGACAGCCGCAAAATCAACCCTTTGGCAAAAGCGATGTTCGGAAATCCGAACATGACGCAGTGCCGAAGGTCGGGATTTCCGAACCGTTACTCGTTGTAGCCGGAGATATAGAGCCGTCGCATCTTCTCCCACAGCGTGGTGCGGGAAATGTCGAGGAGCTTCGCCGCCTCGATGATCTGTCCATCGGTCTGCTTGAGCGCGCGCTCGATCTGCCGGCGCTCGGCGGATTCGCGGACCTCGGCCAGAGTGGAGAAGGCGGCCAGCATCGGATGCAAGCCGGATTCGAAGTCGGGAAACATGTCGGCCGGCATGATCCAGTCGCCCATGGCCATGGCGGCGGCGCGTTCCATCCGGTTGCGCAATTCGCGCACATTGCCGGGCCAGGCATGCTCATGCGCCATTTCATGGACCATCGTGCTGATGCCGCGCAGATGGCTCTGCCCGTCGCCCTTGAAACGCTCGAAGAACAGGTCGAGCAGCCAAGGGATGTCTTCCGCGCGCTGCCTGAGCGGCGGAACCTCGATGCGAATGCCATTGATCCGGTAATAAAGATCCCGCCGGAATCTCTCGAGCTCCACGGCCTCTCTCAGATTGGCGTTGGTGGCGCAAATGATGCGGCCGTGGAACTGGACAAGCTGCTCGCCGCCGAGGCGGTGGAATTCGCGCGCCTCGACGAGATGCAGCAGCTTGGCCTGGAGGCCCAAGGGCAGCTCGCAGACCTCGTCGAGAAAGAGAATGCCGCCGCGCGCCCGCTCGGCAAAGCCACGATGAAAACCTTGCCCGCCCGAGCCTTTGCTGCCGAACAGCTCGACGTCCATGCGATCCGAAGGGATGGCGGCGCAGTTCACGGCGATGAACGGCTCTTTCGAACGCGCCGAGGTACCATGCAGGAACCGCGCGCAAACTTCCTTTCCACTGCCGGTTTCCCCCGTGATGAGCAGCGGGCTCGTCAGATTGGCTATCCGCCGGATCGCCGTCTCGACGTCCCGCATGGCGGCCGAGATGCCGAGGGCATCCTCCTTCCGGCCAATCGGATGGCGCTGGATGAGCGACTGCGCGCGCTCGATGAACCCGCTCATCTCAAAAGGCTTGGTCACATAGTCGCCGGCGCCGGCCCGCATCAACGATACCGCCTGATCGATATTGCCGAAGGCGGTCACGAACAGGAAAGGCGGGACGAGGGACGTTGCCGCCAGTTGCCGGTAGAGAGCTTCGCCATTCGTATCCGGCAGGCATATGTCGCAGACGACGAGATCGGGGCTGCTGGCGCGCAAACCGCGGAGCGCCTCGTTGCCGGTCGTCCACCAGTCGACGTGGCAGCCTTCCAGCGACAGGCTCTGGACCAGCGATTCCCCCATGATCGGATCATCCTCGACAAGCCCGATGATGCGGCCTTCAAGCGACATGCTTCAGCTCCTCATCCGCAAACGGCATCACCAGCCTGATGAGGGTGCCGCCATGATCGCTGTCCAATGCATAGACCCTGCCGGCCCGTTCCTGGCAGAGGCGCTTGACCATCCAGAGACCGAGGCCCGATCGGCGGCCGAGCGGGGGCGAGCCGGCGTCCGGGCGCTCCAGATATTCCTTCAGATGACGCGGCAGCCCCGGACCGCTATCTGCAACCTCGAAGAGCGCAGCCTTTCCGTCGGTGCGCGCCATGAGCGAAATCGTCCCGCCTTCGGGACAGGCCTCACACGCGTTCAGCAGGATATTGAGGATGGCATCGCGTATCGGCGCCGCCGGCAATGGCGTGGACGCCGCAACTTCATTGGCCCAGCGGACGTCCAGGCGTTTGCGCTTGATCTCGGGTTCTATCAGCAGCCGCAGATCGTTGATATCGCCGGGCGTGAGGTTGCGGGCGCGACCGTCGTCGCGGTAAACGGCCAATGTCGATCGCACCAGGTCGCGAATGCCCGCCAATCCCTGCTCGAGAAGCCGCGTGGAGGTGGCGCGGACGCCTTCGCGATCGCCATGGCGGCGCAGCGAATCGAGCGCGTTGAACATGCCCCCCAAGGGATTATTGATCTCGTGCGCGAGACCGGAAGCCAGCCGCCCGAGGCTCGCGAGCTTCTCCTCTTCAGCGAGCTTCGCCGTCAGCTCTTCTCTTTCGTTCACGGCGCGCGCCAGCGCATTGTAGCGTGTGAAGAGCCGGCGGAATTCACCGCCATGGGAGCCGACGGCCGTTTCGGGGATGGATTCGAGCGGCCCCTGGGTGCTGCGGTCGAGATGCACGGAAAGGATCCTGACCGGCTGAACCATGCGGCGCACGCCGTAATAGCCAATGGCTGCGAGCACCACGGTGAGAAGCACGTTGGTGAGGACGAGGGTCGCGAAAACCTCGGATCGTTCCTCAAGGAGCGGACGAATGTCGGCAACGGCGTATATGTGGCCTATTTCGCGATCCTGATAGGTCAGGGGCCGTGCGAGATAGGCGGTCGTCAATTGCTCCGCGAGCTCGACTCCCGCACCGGGAAACCAGGACAGCATGTCTTGCCCGAGTGGCCTGTCCGAGGGGAAGCGGACGGGATCGCTCGCCGCGAGAACGCGATTGTTCCCGTTCGTCACCACCGTCCATTCCACATTGAGGCCGCGATAGCGCTCGCGCGAGCGGTCGAGGATGTCGAACACTTCCCAGATGTCTTCGCGAACGACCGAAGGGATGAGGGACGCCGAGAGACCGTCGAGATAGGCCGAGGCGAGTTGCCCGAGATGCCGTTCCTGTGTCTCCGCGAGCCTGGCAAGGACACGATTGGTGAGGACGGCGCTGATGATGACCATCAGCAGCACGACGAACATCGGGACCTTGACCGTGATCGGCCATTGCAGGGGGTTCACGATCGCCCTGAGCTGGCCGCCGGTCATGCTCCGAGACTCCGCACCAGGGTCATTTCTTCCGCGATCGTATCGAAGAGACGCGACTCTTGATTGCTGAAGCCGTCGAGCCGCAGCAGGCGCAAGATGTCGCGGCCTTCCGGATCATACGCCATGTCCACCAGCGCTCGATTGACGGCGACGACGCTGTCCTTCTGCCGCTCGATGCTGGTGCAGGCGATCGGCGGAAAGCCGAGCAGTTCCGATTCGCGAAGGATTTTGGTCCGGCTCGTGAGATCAGGCTCGATGGCGGACATCACTTCCCAGACATAGCCATCGACGCTGCCGCTTTGCGCCAGTCCGGCGGCGACGGCCCGAACGACATTCCGGTGCCCGTAGGTGAAGAAGGTCTGCCGGAAGAACTGCTCCGGCCGCAGCTTCTGGCGGGCGAGCAACGCGGCGGTCACCAGATAGCCCGAATTGCTGTTCGGGTCGGAAAAGGCGTGGAGATCGCCCTTCAATTGCTCGACGGTCGTCACATCCCGGTCCTTGGGAATGATCAGATAGGACCGATAGAGCGGCTTCCCGTTCCACACCGGCACGGCAACGAGCGACAGCCGGTCGCGATACTGCACGAAGGGATAGCCGCAAATCCATGCGGCATGCAGCTGGCCAGACAGGAGCAGGGAGGTGATTTCCTCATAGGTCCGTCTTTGCACGAGCTGGACCGCATAGCCGGTGCTGCGCTCGAGATAGGACTTGAGCTTCGTCAGCAGCTCGAGATCGTTGGTCAGGAAGACGGGCGTCAGACCGAAATTGAGGCTTTGCTCGGCGGCATGCGTTCGTGTCGCCATCGCGCCGATGAGGGCGGCAGGACCGGCCATGAACATACGCCGCGAAAGTCTGGCCTTGTATGCCCTCGTTCGTCTGGCGATGGGGCTCGACGGATAGCGCATGACAAGATGATAGGCCGTGGTGGGCCCGGTTCCAACTCCACCCGAATGCGACAACCCGCTCGTGCCGGATTTTGCATCGCACAACGGCTAGGCTGGTGTTTCCAGCATTCGAAACGCCTTCAAGAAAATAGCCGACAGGCTGTCGGCAAGGCGAGCCGGCGCGGCTGATGAGCGCGTCAGGACAAGGGTCGTTTCACCGAGCTGGGGGAGGTCGGTCTTCGACAGGCGCCTGATCCGATCGGTGAACGCGCTATGCGGCAAGACGCCGACGGCGATGCCGGACGAGATCGCCGCCCGGATGCCGGCGACGCTCTCACAGGTGCAGACGATTTCGTAGTCGACGCCGGCTTTCTGAAGCAGATCGAGACAGCGCTCGCGCCACCAGCAAGCTCTATCGAACAGAGCGACAGGCAAGGGGCGGCGGTTCTCGACCTCATGGAAGGCCGATCCAGCCCAAAGGGCACTCTCGCGACGAACGACGACATCGTCAGCGCTGACGATCTCGGGGGCGTGAAGGGCGATATCCAGTTCGCCCGCCGCAAGCGCACGCGGGAACTCGACGCTGGAGCCGCAGCGCATGAGGACACGCACGCCGGGTTGTTCTTGCGTGAAGCCGGCCAGAATCGAAGGCAGCAGGGTGTCGCTGTATTCTTCGGGCATCCCAAATCGAATCTCGCTCCTGTCGCTTGGGCCGCGCACGGCGATGAGGGCCTGGTGGAGCGTTTCGACGACCTGCCGCGCAAAGGGCAGGAGCTGTTCGCCTTGCGGGGTCAGCGATACGCCGCGCCCGTGACGCGTGAACAGCTGTTGTGCCGCGATTTGCTCGAGCTTTTGGACCTGGAGACTGACGGCGGACTGCGTTCTGAACAACCGGGCGGCACCACCGCTCACGCTGCTGGCTTCGGCGACGGCCAGAAAGCTGCGTAAAAGGTCGCTGTCGAACTGAGGCAAGAACATATCGTTTTTTCTCATATCTAGTATTTATACTATTTGTTTTTCAAATGGGAAGAGGGCTCTTAGGCTGATTGCAATGAATATTGCCCTTCCCGCATTGAACAAGCCGGTGCTCTGGTCGGTGGCTGCAATGGGCGCCGTCGTTCTTGGCCTGACCTGGCCCGAACAGACCTATGCGACGCTGCGCTTCGTGCTGGTCAATTTCTGGGACGTGGCGCCGACGATCGCGATCGGCATCGTCCTTTCCGCCTGGGTCGCCGCGAGCGGAGCCGGCGCCGTGTCGGCGAAGTGGTTTGCCGGCCGGCCGGTCTCGACCATCGTGGTCGCGTCGGCCATCGGCACGGTCACACCGGTTTGCGGCGTCACCGTGCTTCCATTGATGACCGGATTCCTGGCAGCCGGTGTGCCCCTGGCGCCCATCATGGCATTTTGGCTTTCGTCCCCCATTACCGACCCTGCGATGTTCGCCGTCACTTGGGCGGTGCTGGGCCCTGCTTTCGCGATTGGAAAGACGATCGCGGCCTTTGCCCTTGGCCTGTTTGCAGGGGCAGGCACGGCGGCGTTGACCGGGACAAGTGCGGTCGAGCATCCGCTGCGCTCTTCCCGCAGCGCTGAATACTGCTCCTGCCTGCCGGCGCGTTTCTCCTTCCAGATTTGGCGGGAGCCTGCCCGCATGCAGGTCTTCCGTGGCGAGCTCCTGGCAATGACCAGGCTGATCGGCCTCTGTCTCGGTCTCGCCTTCTCCGCAGAACACCTGCTGCGCGACCTGCTGCCGCCGGACCTCCTGGCGACCTATGTCGGCAAAGAGTCGGCCTATGCGATACCGCTCGCCGTCATGGTCGGCGTACCGATGTATCTCGATGGCTATGCGGCGCTGCCTTTGGTTCGCGGATTGCTCGATGCGGGAATGTCGCCCGGCGCAGCGATGGCGTTTCTTGTGTCCGGCGGTGCGGTCAGCATCTGGGGTGTCATGGCCGTCGTGGCGGTGCTGAGGCCGGCGACGATCGCGCTGTTTGTTGTTTTGGCCACGGTCGGTTCACTGGCCATCGGCTATGGTTTTGACGCGGCCTGGGCCTTGCTGCCGTGAGAGATGGTCTGCTCGGATCAATCATGTCGGCGCTCCGGCGCACATTGCATGGTCGGGGCAATCGCCGCAGAAGTCAGCCTCTGTCCAAACTCGAGGATCATCTGCTCGATGATCTCGGCATCACGCGCGAACAGGCTCATGAGATCGACAGAGAGGACGAACGCCGCGCCCGATCGCGCGTGGATGTCACAAAACTGTAATATATGTCGGCATATCTGGACATATGGACAAGATCAGGGTTGTGGATGTTTTGGGCTGTCTCGCGCAGGCGACGCGCCTTGAGGTGTTTCGCCTGCTGGTGGCAGCCGAGCCCGAGGGCCTCGCGGCAGGGGAAATCTCGCAGACGCTCGGCATCCCTCACAACACCTTGTCCAATCACCTGGCGATCTTGACGCGGGCGGAGCTCGCCTGGGGGGAACGAAGAAGCCGCAGCATCATCTATCGCGCCAGTCTCGCGACCCTGAGCCAGGCTTTGACATATCTGGCGAAGGATTGTTGTGGCGGCCATCCCGAAATCTGCGCGCCGTTGATTTCAGGCCTCACCCCGTGTTGTGCGCCGAAGGAGAAGCGTCATGCGTGACCGTCAATTCAACGTGCTGTTTCTGTGCACCGGCAATTCCGCGCGATCGATCATGGGCGAGGTCATTCTGAACCGGGAAGGCATAGGCAAGTTCAAGGCCTACAGCGCGGGCAGCACGCCCAAGGGATTCGTTCATCCCTATACGCTCGATCTTCTCAAGAAGCTCAATCATCCGACGAAAAATCTCCGTTCCAAGGACTGGGACGAGTTCGCGGTGGAGGGAGCTCCGAGTCTGGATTTCGTCTTCACCCTCTGCGACGAGGCGGCCAATGAGGCCTGCCCGGTCTGGCCCGGCCAGCCCATGACGGCGCATTGGGGCATGGAGGATCCAGCGGCGGTCGAAGGCAATGAAGCCGAAAAACGGCTTGCTTTCGCCGAAGCCTATCGCATGTTGCGCAACCGGATCAGCGCCTTCGTCAACCTGCCGATGTCCTCCCTTGACAGGCTGAGCCTGCAGCAGCACCTGATCAGTATTGGCAAGGACAAAGCACCCGTCGATGCGGAAGGCAGTAAATGAACGGATTTGATCTTTCCCGTCGCTTGACGGCCGAAGCTCTCGGCACGGGTCTCCTGGTCGCAACCGTCGTAGGCTCCGGCATCATGGCCGACAAGCTGACGGCGGACACGGCCCTCGCTCTTCTCGGCAATACGCTGCCGACGGGCGCCATCCTGGTGGTGCTGATCACGATCCTGGGGCCGATTTCGGGCGCGCATTTCAATCCCGCCGTCTCGCTCGTCTTCGCCCTGAGACGTGACATCGACTGGAGCACGGCGGCGCTCTATACGATCGTCCAGATCGCCGGCGGCATTGCCGGCACGATCGCGGCGCATCTGATGTTCGGGCTTCCTCTCGTCGAAGCCTCGCTGACCACGCGGACCGGCGGGGCACAATGGTTCGCCGAAGCCGTCGCCGCCTTCGGACTGATCGCCACCATCCTCGGTGGCATCAGGTTCGCCAGCGCGTCGGTGCCGTGGCTCGTCGGCCTCTATATTACCGCCGCTTACTGGTTCACAGCCTCAACCTCTTTCGCCAATCCGGCGGTGGCGATTGCCCGGTCGCTGACCAACACTTTCGCCGGGATTCGTCCGGGCGACTTGCCAGGCTTCATCGTGGCCGAACTGGTCGGCGCCGTCGTCGGTTTCCTGTTGATGGCGTGGCTGCTGCGTCCGGAAAGCGAAGCCGTCCCCTCCGCTCGTAAGGTCCGCCCATGACCGTCACGATCTATCACAATCCCGCCTGCGGCACCTCGCGCAACACTTTGGCGATGATCCGCCAGAGCGGCGAGGAACCGAAGATCATCGAATATCTGAAAGACCCGCCGAGCCGCGAGAAGCTGGTCGAGCTGATCGGCGCGATGGATATCCCTGTGCGCGCATTGCTGCGCGAGAAGGGCACGCCCTATCATGAGCTCGGGCTCGACGATCCGAAATGGACGGATGACGAATTGATCGATTTCATGCTGGCGCATCCGATCCTCATCAACCGTCCGATCGTCGTCACCGAAAAAGGTGTCAGGCTCTGCCGGCCGTCGGAAGCCGTACTCGACATCCTGCCCAATCCCGCCATCGGCCGCTTCGTCAAGGAAGATGGCGAAGTGGTCGAGCCGCGCTGATTGAGCTCCTCAGATCTGTGCGGCGATCCGGCCGATCTCGGCAATGACGGCGTTGCGTTCATCCGCCGGTATGGCCGGGATCTCGCAATAGGCCGTGACGATGAGCGGCGACCGGTCGGGCGGCCACAGGACGGCGATGTCATTGGCGTTTCCGTATTTGTCGCCATTGGTGCCGGTCTTGTCGCCGACGAGCCAGGTCTTGGGGACGCCGGCGCGCAGGCGGCTGTCGCCCGTCTTGGTGGCGATCAGCCATGCCGCCAGTTGCGAACGCGAGGGACCCGAGAGGAAATCGGTGAAAAGGAGCTTGCGCAGATTCTCCAGCATCGCGTTGGCCGTCGTCGTGTCGCGAACATCGTCCGGCCCGTCATGATAGTTGAGCTCGGTCTCGATGCGATCGAGACGCGACACATCATCGCCAAGCTTGCGGAAAAATTCGGTCAGCCCCGCAGGACCCCCGAAGCTGGCGAGGATCAGATTTCCGGCCGTGTTGTCGCTGCGGGTCACGGTCGCTTCGCAAAGCTCCGCCATGGTCATGCCGGGCTCGCCGACATGCGCCTGCGTGACGGATGACGCCGGCAGGATGTCCTTCTTCGCGAAGGTGATGCGCCGGTCGAGCTTCTCTTCTCCTTTATCGACGCGAGAGAGGACGAGGGCCGCGGCCAGTGCCTTGAAGGTGCTGCACATCAGGATGCGCTCATGGGCGCGGTGCTCGACACGCTTGCCGCTCGCCAGATCGAGAATGCTGACGCAGAGGCGGCCGGCATGCCGGCCTTCGAGGGCCGCGAGCTTCGCCGCGGCATCTTGCGAGGTTTCAGCCTGTGCGCCCGCGCCGAATGCGGCAAGCGCCGGGATCGTGGATAAACTGCCGGCAAGGGCTTGCCGACGGGACAACATTATCGTCATTCCTGCCTTCCATTTCAGAATGGGTGTCGGAGAAAAGCGATGTCATCGACCCCTATCGTTGGGTCAGCGGCATCTCTCGGAAGTGAACTATGAAGATAAGCGTTGCCCTAGACAAACGATCAATTCTCGGTTCAGACATGAGCTAAACTTGGTCTTGACCGACAATGGAAATCTCACAGCTCCCGCTCAACGCCCTGCGCGCCTTCGAGGCCTCGGCGCGGCATTTGAGCTTCACCCGCGCCGGCCTCGAGCTCCGCGTCACGCAGACGGCCATCAGCCATCAGGTGAACGCGCTCGAAGCGGCCCTCGGCGTGACCTTGTTCAAGCGCTTGGCGCGCGGCATCACGCTCACCGATGAGGGACAGGCCTTGCTGCCGGTGCTCACGGACGCCTTCCGCCGGATGAGCGCCAGTTTGAGCCAGTTCGAGGAAGGCAATTTCCGCGAAATACTGACCGTCGGCGTGGTCGGCACTTTCGCGATCGGCTGGCTCATGCCGCGCCTCGCCGCGTTCAAGGCGCAGCACCCGCATGTGGATCTGCGCCTCAAGACGAACAACAACCGTTCCGACGTCCTGCTTGACGGGCTCGATTTCTTCATCCGCTTCGGCGACGGCGCCTGGCAGGGAATGGACGCCCTGCATCTGATGGCAGCACCCTTGTCTCCCGTATGCGCGCCGACGCTGCGCGAGCGCCTGCGCAAGCCCGCGGATCTTGCCCATGTCGAGCTGTTGCGATCCTACCGGATCGATGAATGGCCGCTGTGGTTCAAGGCGGCAGGGATAGCACCGCCCAATCTGCGCGGCTGGATGTTCGATTCGTCATTGACGCTGGTGGAGGCGGCGGCGCGGGGCGTGGGCGTGGCCCTCGTACCGGTCGCCATGTTCGTTTCCGACATCGCGGCCGGAAGGATCGTCCAACCTTTCGCGATCACCGCCGATATCGGCAGCTATTGGCTGACACGGCTGAAATCACGCGCCGAGACCCAGGCCATGAAGGCTTTCCGCCAGTGGCTCCAGGCCCAAATCTAGCGAAGCGACCAACGGATCAAGGCGGCGACGAGCAGAATATTCGCAAGCGACATGCCTGCGAGCACGGCAAAGGCCAGCGCTGCGCCCCCGGCATCGATCAGGACAGTGCCGAGGATCGGCGCCGCGGCCATGGCAAGCAGGATCGGCAGGCCGAGACGGCCCATGAGGATGGCATAATTGCCGGGTCCGAACAGAGCCAGCGGAACAGTGCCGCGCACGATGGAGCTGATGCCATTGCCCGCGCCATAGGCGATGAGGGCCAGGGCGATGATCGGGAATTCCAGCCACAGCAGGGTGATGCCCAGCGCCAGGAGAACGACGCCGACGAGCATCGTCCATACGGGATGAAACCGCCGGCCCGCGAGCAGTTCGACCACTCGGGCGGCGACCTGCGAGGGGCCGACCAGCGCGCCGAGCGCCACCGCCATGCCAAGGCCCAGGCCCCGCTCCTGCAGCAGGACCAGGAGATGCATGGCGACGAGCGAGAGGATAGCAGCGCCGACGGTGAGGATGGTGCCGAGCAGCCAGAAGGCCACGGTCTGCCTGTCCGCCGGAAGCTCGCGAGAGGCTGCTTCGGATGAATTCGCGATCCCCGCCAGCGACGGCACCGACTTCGGCATCAGGAACCAATAGGCGGGAAGCCCGATGCTCAGATGCGCCGCGGCATAGGCGAAACAGGTCGACCGCCAGCCGGCCTTCTCCAGGAGAAACGCCGAGATCGGCCAGCAGATGGTGCTGGCAAAACCGCCGAAGAGCGTCACGGCGGTGATCATGCGGCGTGCCGACTGACCATATTGCCGGCCCAAGGTCGCGAAGGCCGGATCATAAAGTCCCGTGCCCATGCCGAGGCCTATCAGGAGCCAGGCGATGAGATATATCCACGGTGTGGTGGCGAGGCCGACGGCAATCAGTCCGCCGGCGAGCAGGACCGAGCTGGTCGCAAGCACCGGCCGGCCGCCATGTTGTTGAATGGTGCGGCCCACCTTGGGCGATACGATGCCCGCCGCCAGCAAAGCGAGGGACAGGCCTGAGACGACCAAGGCCGGCGGCCAGCCGGTATCGGCCGTGATGGCGGGAGCGAGAACGCCCAGCAGATAGAATGACGAACCCCAGGCGAGGATTTGAAAGACGCCGAGGGTGCATATGACAAGGGCTGGTCGCGGTTCGGGTCGAGTCACGCTCACATCGCCTTGAGGTGCCGGCCCAGCGCGCGCGCCTTCTCGGCCTCTTCCTTTCTTTCGCTGTAGCGATCGGTCAGATAGTCAAAGACACCCCGCGTCAGCAAGGTGAACTTCACGAGCTCTTCCATGACATCCACCACGCGATCGTAATAGGGGGAAGGCTTCATTCGCCCGCTGTCGTCGAATTGTTCATAGGCCTTGGCGACGGAAGACTGGTTGGGGATGGTGATCATGCGCATCCACCGGCCGAGCACGCGCAACTGGTTCACCGCATTGAAGGACTGCGATCCGCCGCTCACCTGCATCACGGCCAGTGTCTTGCCCTGGGTCGGACGGACCGCGCCCACGGACAAGGGGATCCAGTCGATCTGCGCCTTCATGATGCCGGTCATGGAACCATGGCGCTCCGGCGAGCACCAGACCTGGCCCTCGGACCATTGGGTGAGGCTGCGAAGCTCGCGCACCTTCGGATGATCGGCCGGCGCATCATCGGGCAGCGGCAGGCCCGAGGGATCGAATATCCGGGTCTCGGCGCCGAAGCTATCGAGCAAGCGGGCTGCTTCCTCTGTCAGGAACCGGCTGTAGGAGCGGGCGCGCAACGATCCATAGAGAAGCAGGATGCGGGGACGCGAGCCCGTCGCTTCGCGTTCGAGCTTTTGAGCGTCGGGCTTGATGAAAACGTCATGGACGATGTTGGGCAGGCTCGTGTCGATCAGCATGGGAGTCTCGGGCGTGGGATGAAATGGAGGGTGATGAGCGACAAGGCAGCGAGCGCCGCCATGGCGCTGAAAGCGAAAGCGGGTCCGGCATTCGCGATCAGAAGAGCGAAGACGAAAGGCGCGCAGGATTTCACCGCGACGCTGATCGCCGATATGCGGCCGAGGCGCGCGCCATAGCCCGTGCGGCCAAAGAGGACGAGGGGGATCGTGCCTCTGACGATCGAGGACAGGCCCTGGCTCAGGCCGAAGAGGATGGCGAAGACGACGGCGCCGACAACGCCGACGCCTGATGCCAGCAAGGCGGCGAGCGCGACCACGAGAAAGACGGAGGAGATCGCGCCCGTCGTCAAAGGATGGAGGTTCCCGCCGAAGACCATGTCGAGGAAACGGATCGCTACTTGCGACGGGCCCATGAGCACGCCGACGCCCACCGCGACCGCTGCCGTGAAGCCTGCCTGCTGAAGCGCCGACACCCAGTGGATGTTGAAGGACGAATAGACGAAGCCGGTCAGGCAGAAATAGGCGATGAGCCATAGCATGGCGCGAAAACCCTGGGCCGGTTCGAGGACCGGATCGTCGGCTTTCGGGTCTTCCCGCCTTGCCGTCTCATCGGCGGCGGGTGGCCGCGCCTTGCCGAGCACGACGAGGTGAAGGGGAAGACAGAGGCCGAGATGGATGAGCGCGAAGATCAGGTAGACGGAGCGCCAGTCCATCTGCTCGTTGAGATAATGGGTGAGCGGCCAGAAGAAGGTCGAGGCGAATCCGCCGAGAAGCGTCATCTGGGTGATGGCGCGCCGCGCCGCCTTGCTGCCGGCGACCTGGGAGAGGCCGGCGAAGGCCGCGTCATAGAGGACGAGAACCGAGGTGACCTCGACGATGATGAGAGCGAGCGCGAAGGTGACGAGATTCTGGGACAAGGAGAGAAGGACGAGGGCTGCGGCTGAGGCGACCGATCCGAGCGCCATCACCAGTCGGGCGCCGCGCTCGTCGATGAAGCGACCGGCCCAGGGGCCGGCGAGCCCGCCCATCAGCAGAGCGAGCGACAGGCAGCCGAAGGACCATGAGGACGGCCAGCCGAAGTCGCGGCTGATCTGCGGCTCGAGAACGGCGAAAGCGTAATAGAGCGTGCCATAGCCCAGAATCTGAGTGATGCCGAGGCCGATGACGGTGACGGCGAGGGACCAGCGATCGCCAGACGCGGCGCGATGAGGCGCGGGAACCGAGTCATCGACCATGGTTCAGCAGCAGGCGCTCTTCGATTTTTCGCCGCAGCAGGCCGTCACCTGCGCCTCGGCCGGTCTTGCGCAGCAGGGCTCCTGCGCTTCCGGCGCAGCACCTTCGCAGCACAGGCCGCCCGGAGCCACATCCTCCAGCGTTGCATTGCAGACACCGGTTTCGGGCAGGACGAGGCGCACGTCATTGGCTGCCGCTTCATCGCCCGCGAGATGGGCGGCGATCGAGCGCACCTGCTCATAGCCGGTCAGCAGCAGGAAGGTCGGCGCCCGGCCATAGCTCTTGATGCCGGCGACGAAGAATTGCGGCTCGGTGTGGCTGAGCTCGCGCCAGCCATGCGGCGGCACCGTTCCGCAGGAATGAAGATTGGGATCGATCAGAGGACCGAGCGTGCGGCTGCTTTCGACGACCGGATCGAGATCGAGCTGGATTTCGCGCGCGAAGGCGAAGTCCGGACGCTGGCCGGTCGCCGCGACGATGCGGTCGAAGGGACCGATGGTGCGCTTGCCCTCAGGCGTCAGGCCGTCGACCAGGACGCCATTGCCGTTCATCCGCAGCCGCTGCGCGGCAAAGGTCATTTCGATTGCCAGCCGCTTCTCCTCGACGAGGCCGCGCAGCCTTTCGCCGAGCGCGCCGCGGGCAGGAAGCTGATCTGCCGCACCGCCGCCGAAGATCTTGGCGAGCGAGTTGCCGCGCACCGCCCAGGTCATGGTGGTCGCGGGTTCCTCTTCGGCGACATTGGCGAGATCGATGAGCGCATTGGCGGCGGAATGGCCGCTGCCGAGGACGAGGGTGCGGAGGCCCGCATAGTTCTCGCGGGCGGCGCCCGAAATATCGGGAATGCCATAGGCGATCCGGTCGGCGAATTCCGCCTCGCCCTCGATCGGCCAGCCATGGGCGCCCAAGGGATTGGGAGTCTGCCAGGTGCCCGACGTGTCGATGACGGCGCGGGCGAGAACCTCGCTCACATTGCCGGCCGCATCGCGGATCGTGAGGGCGAAGGGCCGGGCGTCACGCTCGCGCGTGGTCATGCGGTCGAGGCCCTGGCGCGAAATGTGGATCACGCTGGTATTGGTTTCGATGAAGGGGGCGAGCTCCGGCGTCGCCGCCAGGGGCTCGAGATAGTCTTGGACCAGGTCACGCCCGAGCGGCAGCCGGTTCAAGGGCGGCGACATCCAGCCATTGCGCTCGAGGAGGGCCACAGCCGCCTCGTCCATACATTGCTCCCACACCGAGAACAGCCGCACATGGCCCCAATCGCGCAAGTTTGCGGCGACGACCGGAGCCTTCTCGAACAGGCGGAACCGTTCGCCGCGCGCGCTCAGATGGGCCGCGGCGGCAAGACCAATGGGGCCGGCGCCGATGATGGCGATGGGGAGAGGCTGGCTCATGGCGACATCAATCTCCAAATTTCTAGAAACTTCGAAGTACAAAGGCAAAAAAAAACTAGGCGGCGGTGGGCCGGCAGGATTTCTCCTTTTCCTCGAAGCAGCATTCCTCGGTGAGGAAGCCGACGAGCGCCTGCATGACCGGATAGTTCGCCCGGCAGATGAGCGTCGTCGATTGCCGCTCCTGGGTGACGAGGTCGACCTGCATCAGCTTCTGCAAGTGATGCGAGAGCGTCGAGGCGGCGACGCCGAGCCGCGCCTGCAATTGCCCGACCGGCAGGCCGCTTTCCCCCACGCGCACGAGGGTGCGGTAGATGGTGAGGCGGGTCGGATTGCCCAAAGCCTCGAGCTGGGTGGCGGCGTCGTCGAGTTTCATGGCTGCAGATGTAACGCCTCTTGGACAGGCAGTCAATCGATGTTTCTAGTATTATCGAAATAGCGATCAGAACATCACGCCAGGGACGACCAGCCATGGAGGCCCATATAGAGGCCGACCAGGATCATCAGGAGGCTGGAGAGATAGGGCGCGCGCTGGGCCATCGTCGCAAACCATGTCCATCGCCGCGAGGCATGGCCGACGCTCAGCGCGGCGGCGGCGCCGACCGCGACGAGGGTGATGGCGAGGCCGATCGAGAAGCAGAGGACCAGCACGCTGCCGAGCGCGAAGGCCTTCAGCTGCAGGCATAGCAGCAGGACGGTTATCGCCGCCGGGCAAGGGATGAGGCCGCCGGTCAAGCCGAACATCACGATCTGGCCGGTCGTCACGGTGCTGTTGGAGAACCTGCGCTCGATATCCTGGGCATGCGCCAGCTCATGCGCGCTTTCCCCGGTGATGTTCTGGAGCGCCTCTTCCTCATTGTGGCCATGCGCGTGATGGTGATCATGCGGATGCCCGTGGTGATGGTCATGGCGATGACGGTCATGCGCCTGGTCTTTCCAGATGCGCCACATCATCCAGAGGGCGATGCCGACGATCACGACGGCGGAGGCCATCTGGAAATAGGGTTCGACGGCCTCGGCATCCAATCCTTGCCAGACATACATGCCGGCAAGGGCAATTCCCCAGACGACAATCGTATGGGAGACGGTGGCGGCGAGGCCAAGCAGGACGGACTGACCGACAGTGCCCCTGATGGCGACGATGAAGGCGGCCATCATCGTCTTCGAATGGCCCGGCTCCAGGCCGTGCAGGACGCCGAGCAGTATGGCGCTCGGTATGAACAGCCAGGCATGCGCCGAGCTTTGCTGGAGGAGTTCGGCGAATGACGGCATCACGGCTCACAGATATTTAGCGATCGCCTTGAACTCGTCGATCGACTTGCGGCGCTCCCGGGGGAGGGGGCCGACGGTCTCCTCCAGGCAATGATCGAGGTGATCCTCGATCAGGGTCTTCTTCGCTTGCCGGATCGCGCTCTCGACCGCCGAAAGCTGTTGCGCGAGCTCGAGGCAGGGGCGTGCCTCTTCCATCATCTCCACGATGCTGCGCAGGTGACCTTCGGCGCGCTTGAGGCGCTTGATGATCGCCGGGTGGGATCGGTGTACGGCCTTCTCGCTCATTGATTATATCCTATCCTCCCCCATAGGATATAGCATGAAGGGGCGGAATGCAATCAGCCCGCCCGATATTGCGGGGACCTAGTTTGCCGAGCCCAGTTTGGCGTTCATCTGGTCGATCTCGGCCTGCTGGCCGACCATGATCGTGTTGCAGAGGTTCTTGATCTCGATGTCCGTCAAGGACGCTTCCCGGCACATGAGAATGGCACCCGAATGATGCGGGATCATGGAGAGGAGGAACTGCCGGTCCGATATACCCCATTGGTTGCGGATCGCGAACCAGGCGAGCGTCAGCAGGAGCACGCTCAAACCGATGATCGCGAGGTTGAGCCCACGTCTTTTGTACATGGCGCTCATGAGCAGGAGCTCGATCACGATCATCGGCGCGGTCATCAAGGCCGCCATATAGGCCTGATTCCAGTTCGCGCGCGCATCTTCAAGCTTGTCGACCATGGCGTACATCAGGACGTACATGGCGATGAAGGAGAGGACCAACATCGCGACGAGACGCAGATAGGGATGACCGTGGTGCTTGGCATGCTGGTGGTCGTGGGTCATGGATCAATTCCTGGCGGAAAACAGAGAATGATGGGATCGGCCCCACGCTCGCGCGTGAGGCCGGTGACCGGCGAGCAGCTAGTGATGCGCGCCTTCCCATTTCTTGAATTCGTCGATTTCCTTTTGCTGGGCGTCGATGATCTTCTGTGCCATCTTCTTCAGCGCCGGGTCCCTGCCGTATTTGAGCTCCACCTCCGCCATGTCGATGGCGCCCTGGTGATGCGGGATCATCATCATGACGAAATCCTTGTCGGGATCGCCGGTGGATTTCATCGCCATCATGTCTTCCATCATCTTCTTGTGGGCCATCTCCATTTCATTCCGATAGCCGGTGTCCTGGGCGGTGACGGCGCTTGCGCCGACAATGAGACAGGAGATGGCGATCAGCTTCATGAGCTTGAGGGTCATGACAAGACTCCTTGAGATTGCACGCCTGAGCGGCAATGTGATTTCTGGGATTAGGTTCCGAAAAGGTCGATCGAGAGCTAGCTGCGCGGCGGCCGTCGCAAAGGCTCGGGATCGGTGCCTTGCGCCCGTTCAGGCGCGGGCAGGGAGGTGGCGGAAATAAGCGGGCTCGGCTCGCCGCCGCGTTCAGGGAGTGCAAATAGGACAGGCGGGCAGACGAAGCAGCACTGTTCGCCCGCGATCGATTTGTCTTGTCCGGAACAGGGCTCGAGATCGATGCTCATGGCGAGGCCGGCGGCATGACTGGCCGTCAGCGAGGTCCAGGAAAGCGGCACGGCAAGGAAAAGGAGCAGAATGGCCAATCCCAATACTCGCAAAAATGCGCCAAATCGCTCTGTCATGGTGCGCGCAGTTTGAAGCTCATCCGCCATGATCGTCAAGGTCGCGCAAGCGACGAAAATTGCACTTGTCCGCGCCGTCCGGAATTGCCAAGGTCGGATCGACAGGAACAACATGTCCAAGCGTAGCATGCGTTCAGTTCACATCTTCGTGGCCGTGGCAGTGCTCGCCATGGTTCTGGCGATCGTCTCGCCGTTTTCAGCCGTGACGCAGGTGGTTGGATCGATGGCGGAAGGCCCTGTCGCCGCTTCCCCGTCGCATACCATGGATTGCGAGATGTGTCCCAAGGCCGACATGGCCTTGGCGGCTTGTACGCAAGTGAGTTGCCAGATGATGGCAAGTGAAGTGGACTATATTCACGTCTTCGTGACCGAGCCAGTCCGCTACATCCTCGGCACAGCAAGGCATCCAGCCGAGTGGCATACGGCGCCGCCGGTCTCTCCCGGGTAAGCTTGGCCGGATACATATCCGCCACGGGGCGGAGCCGAGCGGCCGCCAGCTTCACGACCGGCAGCTCATCCCTCTTTCAATCGGCTTTTCAAGGAGACGTCAGCATGACTGACTTCACTCCCGCAATCACGACGCGTCGCGACATGCTGCGCTTTTGTCTGTCCATCCCCCTCTTCGGCATTCCCACCAGCGTTGTCGCAGAACCGCTTTCGATGCGATTCGAGTTTCTCAAAGAGAACGGCAACTCGAACTGTTCGCAGGCATTCCTCGACTCGATTCCGTCGCTCTCGGATAACGCCCGCCTCCAGGGCTCATGCTGTGGCCCGATGGACCTGCATCGCTATCGCGAGCAGATCGCGGGCCTCAAGACTCATGCGGCCATCGCCGAGATTCCACCCGATCCCTATGACATCGAAGCGGGACTCGCGAAGCGCCTTCTCGGGGCCTATGGCATCGCGCTCAAGCCCAAGCAGCAGGAGGCCTATGATCAGGCGATGACCATCGCATCGGAGAAGGGACCGTGCTGCTGCCAGTGCTGGCGCTGGCATGTCTATGGGGGTCTCGGCAAGCTGCTCGTCCGCGACCATGGTTTCGATGGCCCGAAGCTCGCCAGGGTGTGGGACCTGTCCGACGGTTGCGGCGGCAAAGATCACATTCACTGAAATCTTCAGGAGTTCTCCTCATGCCATTCAAGTTTTTGATCGCAGCCGCTGTCGCCTGCGCAAGCATTGTCGGGACCGCTAGAGCGGAAACGCTCGCCGAGCTTGCACAGCACACGCACTATCATGGCATCGCCTTTGTCCGCTCAGGCTCGGCGATATTGCTGCTGGCCTCGCATCACGGCGTCTATGCCGTGGACAAGGATGGAACGGCGATTAGGGTTTCGCCGGTCCAGGATTTCATGGGCTTCTCGCCGGACCCCCTCCAGGCGATGAGCTATTATGCCAGCGGACATCCGGCCGCCGGCGGTAATTCGGGCTTTCTGCGATCCATCGATGGCGGCGCCAACTGGAAGCAGCTTTCCCCGGGCGTCGACGGTCCGGTCGACTTCCACCAGATGGATGTGAGCCTCGTCGATCCACGGACGATCTATGGCGCCTATGGACAGATCCAGGTCAGCCGCGACGGGGGCGCGACCTGGGCGATCGCCGGCAATCCGCCGGCCGATCTCATCGCGCTCGCGGCGTCATCCGCAAAGACCGGGCATCTCTATGCGGCGACCCGCAGCGGACTTCACAAGTCGGAAGATTCGGGCGCGTCCTGGGTGCCGCTGGCCTTCGACGGTGCGGTGGTGAGCACGGTCAAAGCCGGTCCAGGCAAGTCCGTCTTTGCCTTCGTGCTCGGCAAGGGCCTGATGAAAACCGTCGAGGATAGCGCCGGCGAATGGGAGGTGCTCTCGAACGATTTTGGCGAAGCCATCCCGCTTCATCTGGCGATCGACGGCACAAACGAGCAGCACCTCGCTTTGACGACCCAGACGAATGACGTTCTTGAAAGCCATGACGGCGGAAAATCGTGGCGGCCCTTCGGCAAAGCTGCGGATTGATGCGTCTATGCGCGCTGACAATGGCCACCCTCGTCATGGGGTTCGTCGCCCTTGGCTTGACTGCCGTGGGCAAGGTGGTTGACGAAAAAGGGATCGCCCTCGGGCGGTCCCTCTATTCCATCCATTGCGCCCGCTGCCACGGCCGGAATCTCGAAGGCCAACCCGACTGGCAGACACGTTTGCCGAGTGGCCGGCTTCCGGCGCCGCCGCATGATGCGTCCGGCCATACATGGCATCACCCGGACCATGTCCTGGTCGGCATCACCAAGAACGGGCTCAAGCCCTATGCGGGAGAGGACTATGAAAGCGATATGCCGGCCTTTGCCAAGGTGGTGAGCGATGCCGAGATCGCGGCGATCATCGCCTTCATCAAGAGCACATGGCCGGAGCGCGAGCGGGAGTATCAAGAGCGCATCACGGCTCAGAGCAATCCTTGAAATTTGCAGGCGTCCGGGCTCTCATTTTTCAGGATTTACCCTGAATCTTCCCTGTATTTGCGGAGCCGCGAGCGATCGGCTCAGAGCCTTGTCTACCCGCCAGTGACGCTCATATGGCGCGACAGCGCCGGCTTGTTGTGGCGCCGGTCGATGATGAAGTCATGACCCTTGGGCTTGCGCGAGATCGCTTCGTCGATCGCCGCATCGAGAAGCTCGTTGCCTTCCGAGGCGCGTAAAGGTGCGCGGAGGTCGGCGGCGTCTTCCTGGCCGAGGCACATGAAGAGCGTGCCGGTGCAAGTGAGGCGCACGCGGTTGCAGCTCTCGCAGAAATTATGGGTGAGGGGCGTGATGAAGCCCAGACGTCCGCCCGTCTCCTTGACCTGCATATAGCGGGCAGGGCCGCCGGTCTTGTAGGGGATGTCTTCCAGCGTGAACTGGTCCATGAGACCGGCACGCAGCACCGACAGCGGCAGATATTGCTCAGTGCGGTCGCCGTCGATGTCGCCCAAGGGCATGGTCTCGATGAGCGTCAGGTCCATGCTCTCGCCATGCGCCCAGCGGATCATCTCTGGGATCTCGTCGTCATTGACGCCCTTGAGCGCCACCGCATTGATCTTGATGGCAAGCCCGGCCTTCTGGGCGGCGGCGATGCCTTCTTTCACCTTCTTAAGGTCGCCCCAGCGGGTGATGGTGCGGAACTTCTGCTCGTCCAGCGTGTCGACCGAGACATTGATGCGCCGCACCCCATGGTCATGGAGCTGTGCCGCAAAGCGGGCGAGTTGGCTGCCATTGGTGGTGAGGGTGAGCTCGTCGAGCCCGCCCGATTTCACATGCCGGCCCAGACTTTCGATCAGCGACATGACATTGCGCCGCACCAGGGGCTCGCCGCCGGTGAGCCTGATCTTGCGCACGCCGCGCGCGATGAAGGCCTCCGAGACCCGCTCGAGTTCCTCGAGCGTCAGGAGGTCCTTCTTGGGCAGGAAGGTCATGTCTTCCGCCATGCAGTAGACGCAACGGAAGTCGCAGCGGTCCGTCACCGAGACCCGCAAATAGGTCACATGTCGGCCGAAGGGGTCGACCAGGGCGGGGCCAGCGGAAATGGGGCGCGATATCGGAGTATTCATAACGCTCCAGATGTCGGACTTTGAGGGCCGAACGTCAAGCCCGGCTAGAAAATGCCGGCCATGATGCCGGCGCCGGCCGCGGCCATGGCGCCCCCGGCAACCCGGCTGGCCTTGGCGCTCCAGGCGCCCGCCAGACGGTCGGCGCCGAGGCCGAGCGCCAAGCCTGCCGCATGGAGGAGGGCGGTGGCCAGCACGAAGCCCGCCCCATAGGCGAAGCCCTGGGCATCGACCGGCATTTCGGTGCCATGGGCATGGCCATGGAAAATGCCGAAGAAACCGACCAGCGCCATGGCGAGGCCGGTCGGAAGCTGGCGGCCGAGGGCGATGACGAAGCCCAGCACCAGGATCGACCCTGAAATGCCCAATTCGACGAAGGGCATGCCGTAGCCGCTGGCGCCGGCCACGCCGCCCAGGATCATCATGGTGACGAAAGAGAGGGGAACCAGCCACAAGGCCCGGCCGCCGAGGCGCGCCGCCAGGAGGCCGACCGCCACCATGGCGAGGACGTGATCGAGCCCGCCGACCGGATGCATGAAGCCATGGACGAAACCGCTCGTGTCGCCGACACCCGTATGGGCAAAAGCGGCGGTGGGAAGGGTCGCGAAAGCAAGGCTCGACAAAACGAGGCGCGGCAGTCTCATCATTTTTCTCTCTTTTTTGCGTGTCCGGACGGGAACCGGCAATCTACGCCAGTTTGCCGGGGGCGCAAGGCGACAATCGCGACGTCACGGCCATAAATCCGACCTTGTCAGCGGCGAAACTCTGTCTGCGCTTTGCAGCTTTACCTACAGGTCACCGAAGCCATAAGATTGCGTATAAGGCATTGGCCGCGAATCGAGGTTCCATGCCCAAGCGAGGTGTGCTGGCCTTTCTCTGCCTGCTGTTCGGTCTCACTTTGGCAAGTGCTTCCGACCGTGCTCCGCTCGTTGCCCAGACGGGCGAGGTCGACATGACCCTCGTCCTCGCCATCGACTGTTCCTTCAGCGTCGATGCCAACGAGTTCCGCCTGCAGATGCAGGGCCTGGGCCAGGCCTTCATGCATCCCGAAGTCAAGGAAGCGATCGCCAAGGGGCCGAACGGCCGCATCGCCGTCGTCGCCATGCAATGGTCGGACGAAGCCAATCAGATGGTGATCGTGCCCTGGACGATCATCGCCACCGACAAGGATGCCGACCGCCTGGGAGCGGCGCTCATGGAAATTCCGCGCCGCCTCGCCGAAGGCGGCACCTCGATCTCGATGGCGATCGAATATGCCGCGAGCCTGTTCAACGACGCGCCCGCCTCGCCGCGCCGGGTAATCGACATATCCTCGGACGGGCGCAACAATATCGGCCCGCCGGTGGCGCTGTCGCGCAACAAGGTGGTGAAGATGGGCATCACCATCAATGCGCTGACCATCCTCAACGAATGGCCGACGCTCGACAAATATTTCGAGGAGAATGTCGTCGGCGGCCAGGGCAATTTCGTCATCCCGGCGGACGACTATTCCGCCTATGCCGAGGCGATCTATAAGAAGCTCCTGCGCGAAATAACCGGGCCCGGAATCTCCTGATGCGTTTCATACCCTCTGACGACGTCCATCGCATCTGCGTTTGGACGAAGCTCTGCGATGCGCTTTTTAAGGCGCATCAGGGGCCTGAGCCCAAGGTTGACCGTTCCGAGCTCCATGCCGAGCGGAGGGGCGAGCGCGAGACCTATTTCAACCTGCCCGCCTGGCAACCCGGCATCGCCATGGGCACCAAGGTCGTCACCGTATTTCCCGGCAATCGGGAGTTGCCGTCGGTGCAGGCGCTCTATCCGCTGTTCGACGGCAGGAACGGCGAGCCGCTGGCCGTCCTCGACGGGACGGCACTCACCTACCGCAAGACGGCGGCCGATTCCGCTTTGGGGTCGCGGCTCCTGTCGAAGCCCGATTCCCGCAGCCTGGTCATGGTCGGGGCCGGGGCGCTTTCGCCCTATCTCATCGATGCGCATCGGGCTCTGAGGCCCACGATCGATCGGGTCCTGATCTGGAACCGCGACCGCGCCAAGGCCGAGAAACTGGCCGCGAGGCTCAAGGCCGAGGTCGCCGATGATCTGGAGACGGCGGTGCGGGAAGCCGACATCGTGAGCTGCGCCACCGCGGCGACGTCTCCCGTGGTCAAGGGGGCCTGGCTCAAGCCCGGCGCCCATCTCGACCTCGTCGGCGCCTTCACGCCCGAGATGCGCGAGGCCGACGATGAGGCGGTGAAGCGAGCCCGCCTCTTTGTCGACAGCCGCTGGTTCGCCATCGATCAGCCTGGTGATCTGGCTGACCCCTTGCGGCGCGGCATCATTCGACGCCAAGATATCGAAGCCGATCTATTCGAGCTCTGCCGCGATGGGTATGACGTGAACCGCAAACCTGAGGACATCACGCTCTACAAGAATGGCGGCGGCGCTCATCTCGATCTCTTCACCGCCTTGTTCGTCTGGCAAAATCTGAGCTGAGAAAAAGAAAATGGATGTGAAAGTCTTCAGCGATCCGCGCAAGCCCGCTTATCTCAATTTCGACGCCGGCAGCAAGCCGCTGAAGGATCCGATCAGGCCCGAGACGCTCGCCCGCGTCAGGGCCTATCGCCATGGCCGCATCAAGCAGAAGCTCATCGAGCATGATTGCGCGGCGTTGCTCGTCTACGACCCGCTCAATATCCGCTATGCGACCGACTGCTCCGACATGCAGATCTGGACCATGCATAATGCCTCGCGCTATGCGCTGATCTGCGCCGATGGCCCGACGATCTGCTTCGAATATGCGCAGGCCATGCATCTGGCCGAAGGCCTGCCCATGGTGGACGAGGTGCGCCCGTGCATCGGCTGGTTCTATTTCTCGAGCGGCCCCAATCTCGAGGCAAGCGCCAGGAAGTGGGCGGACGAGATCGCAGGCCTCGTGCGCCAGCATGGCGGCGGCAATATGCGGCTTGCCGTCGACAAGATGGAGCCTCTGGGCGTCGATCTCTTGCGCGAGCGCGGCATCACCCTGGTCGAGGGCCAGGAGCTGACCGAAACGGCGCGCATGATCAAGTCGCCGGACGAGCTCGAGATGATGGACTGGACGATCAAGGTCACCGAGGCCGGCATGTGGCGTATGCGCGAGAATTCGATTGCCGGCAAGTCCGAGAACGAGATCTGGGCCGAGCTCCATTACGAGAACATCCGCAATGGCGGCGAATGGATCGAGACGCGGCTCCTGGCCATCGGCGAGCGCACCTTCCCCTGGTTCAAGGAGTGCTCCGCCCATGTCGGCAAGGAAGGTGACATGCTCTCCTTCGACACCGATCTCATCGGCCCTTACGGCTATTGCGCCGACCTCTCGCGCTCCTGGACCATCGGTCTCGTCAAGCCGAAGCCGACCCAGAAGGAGATCTATGCCTTCGCGCTCGAGCAGATCATGCACAACTGGTCGATCATCAAGCCCGGCATGAGCTTCCGCGAGTTCAACGAGAAGTCGCTGCGCATCCCTGAGGAATATCACGAGAACCGCTATGGCGTGGCGCTGCATGGCGTCGGCCTGTGTGATGAATATCCTTCAGTCCCGACGCATGTCGATATGGACCGGGGCAAGGGCTATGACGGCGTGTTCGAGCCCGGCATGTGCCTGTGCGTCGAAAGCTGCACCGGCTCGAAGCGCTCGGGCGAGACGGTGAAGCTCGAGATCCAGGTCGTCGTCACCGACACGGGGACGAAGCGGCTCGACAATTTCCCCTTCGAGGACTGGGTGTGACAGGTGAACCTGTTTGACGCTTGATCGGCTCTTCGAGGCTCACTAGGGCCTGTTTACAATCAGGGGATTCCCAAATCAGCAGAAAATTGATTCAAGGCTGAAAAATGGAGATCAGCCTTGAATCGATTAATGTTGAGC
>QORU01000015.1 GCA_003574785.1 Taklimakanibacter deserti
CAGCGACTGTTCGGTTGTGCGTGAGAACAGCGAAGATCCCAAGCTCCCCGACGGTTGTAGCCGGAGGGTGGACGGGCGACATCGCCGAGCGAGGGGCCTGGCGGCCGCCAGGCCCCTCGCTACGTCGATCCTTGAACAGGATTCGACGACAGCTTCCAGATACAAGGGTGGCGCGAAGCGCCGGGTGGGGTCTCTCCGCTGGGAAGTCTTCAACGATTGGCCTGAACGAAACACCTTGCTTGAGAGATCTTCCTTGCGGAGACACCCCACCCGTCGTGCTGACGCACGCCACCCTCCCCACGCTTCGCGTGGCGGAGGGAGAGACCAAGAGCGGAGCATGAGCATGGAGCGTATCGGCGTCGGCCTGATCGGGACCGGATTCATGGGCAAGTGCCATGCCATGGCCTATGGCGCGGTGAAGGCGGTGTTCGGCGACGTGCCGGTCATCGACCGCGTCGCGCTCTGCGATGTCGATCAGGGCCATACACGCAAGCGAGCGGAGGAATGGGGTTTTGCCCGGGCGACGACGGACTGGCGCGATCTTCTGGCCAACTCTGAGATCGCGCTCGTCTCGATCACCTCGCCCAACGGCCTCCATCGCGAGATGGCGGTGGCCGCACTCGATGCGGGCAAGCATGTCTGGTGCGAGAAGCCGATGGCGCTGACGCTGGCCGATGCCGAGGCGATGACGCAAGCCGCGGCAAAGGCGAACGGCCAGGCGACGGCCTTGGGCTATGGCTATTTGCGCAATCCGGCGCTGCAATATGCCAAGCGGCTCATCGAAGAAGGGGCGATCGGCGAGGCCTTCGATTTCAGGGGCAGTGTGGATGAAGACTATATGGCCGATCCCGACCTCGCCTGGTCCTGGCGGCTCAAAGCGCGGGAGGCGGGGCTGGGGACGTTGGGTGATCTCACGGTTCACCTCATCTCGCTGGCGCAGGAATTGATGGGCCCGATCGCCAGCCTGACCGCGATGGTCGATGTGGTGCATGAGGAGCGGCCGGTGCCGGGCGGGCATGAGCGCGCCAAGGTCGAGAATGACGACATCGCCCATGCGCTCCTGCGTTTCGCCTCGGGCGCGCGCGGTGTCATGACCTCGAGCCGCGTGGCGCATGGACGCAAGAACGGTCTCAAGGTCGAGGTGCATGGCTCGAAGGGCATGCTGTGGCTCGACAATGAGCGGATGAACGAGCTCAATCTCTATCTGGCCGAAGGGCCGCCGGAGCGCCGCGGCTTCCGCCGCATCCTGTCGGCGCCGCATCATGCCGATTACGGCCGCTTGTGTCCGGCGCCCGGCCATGGGCTCGGCTTCAACGAGCTCAAGGTGATCGAGCTCGCCGAGCTGCTCTATGGGGTGACGGGCCGGCCCTCGGCCTCCGTCACTTTCGCGCAAGGGCTCGAGATCGAGAAGGTGATCCACGCTTTCGCCCGCTCGGCCGCCAAAGGCCAGTGGGTGAGGGTGGGATAATCCCCTCTCCCCCGCTGGGGGCGAGGGGGTTCCGTGTGACATTTCCCACAGCCTGTGCCGCACAGTTCCTGTTATCATACTGTCATCCAACTTTAATTTGATGCCCGGCCAGTGCGCCGGCCCGGGGGCGCTTATCTGCTCTGCCGTGCCGGCGCGCTTTCGAGAGGGCGTTCCGAGGGAGGCTTCCATGAGCACGTCCTTTCAAGTGACGGGCAGCAATGCCAATGCGCCCTTTACGCTGAAGATCCATCGCGGCGACGGCATGGTGCTGCTGGCGATGAACTGGCGGAACGGCAAGCCGCCGCGCGACTTCGTCGGCTTCGCCATCGAATATCGCGAGCCCGGCTCCGACCGCTTCTGGCCGCTCAAGAACCGCATCGGCTTTCCGGGCGAGCGGGTGAAATTCTCCGATCCCAGCATTCCCTCGACCAAGGCGCCGTTCCAGAAATTCCGCTGGGTGCATTTCCCGCGCCATTCCGAGAAGCCGGGCGACTTCCGCTATCGCGTGACGCCGATGTTCATGAACAGCGAAGGCGTGCTCGGCAAGGGTGAGGCGCAGACCGCCGATGTGCGCCTCAGGCGCGACACCATCCCCGGCCATCTCAATGTCGCTTTCACGAGGGGCTATGTGTCCTCGCAATCCTTCGCCGACAAATTCGCAGCTGACGGCAAACTCTCGACGCTCCTGCCCGACAAGGCGAAAGAAGGTCTCGCCTTCAAGGCGACGCATAAGGGGGCGAAGGCGGCGCATGAATGGATGGGCTTCGAGGCGCGCCAGGTGCTCCACGAGGTGCTGGACGAGGCGGTCGCCTCCAATGCGCAAGTGCGCATCATCGCCTATGATTTCAACTTGCCGGAGCTTCTCGACAGGCTGGTCAAGCTCGGGCCCCGCCTCAAGATCATCATTGACGATTCGAAGGGCACCGGCGGCGGCCACCACGCCGAGGATTCGCCCGAGAGCATCGTCGCCAAGAAGCTCAAGGCGAGCGCCGGCGCCCAAAACGTCAAGCGCCAGCACATGGCCAATCTCCAGCATCACAAATCGATCGCCGTCTCGGGTGCCGGCCTCCACAAGGTCGTCTATGGCTCGACCAATTTCACCTGGCGCGGTTTCTATGTGCAGTCGAACAATGCCGTGGTGGTGACGAGCGAAAAGGCAGCGGATCATTATTTCGATGTCTTCGACGCCTATTTCAACGCCGGCGATGCGGGCGACTTCCGCTCAGATGCGGCGGCGAAGGACTGGCAGGATCTCGAGCTGACGGATATTGACGCGAAAGTCGGCTTCTCGCCCCATGCCAAGGAGGAGGGCCTGCTCAAGGGCATTGGCGAGGATATCGACAAGGCGAAGACCTGCGTCTTCTTCTCGCTCGCCTTCTTAGGCCAAATGACCAAGGGGCCGATCGGCCCGGCCTTGGGCCGCGCCATCAGGAGCAAGACGGTGCATGCGCTCGGCATCGCCGATGCGCAAGTGAAGGCCGGCAATCTCGGCGTCACGGTGCTGAGCCCCGACAACAAGCGCCGCGTGGTACGCGCTTCGGCGCTCACCGGCAATGTGCCCGCACCCTTCCGCACCGAGCCCACGGGTCTCTCGGGCTCGGGCGGCCAGCATCGCGGCACGCGCATGCATCACAAGTTCCTGGTGATCGATTTCGACACCGCCGATGCCCGCGTCTATTTGGGCTCCTATAATTTCTCCGAGGATGCCGATCTCAACAATGGCGAGAATCTCCTCTGCATCAGGGACCGCACCGTGGCCACGAGCTACATGATCGAGGCCTTGCGCATCTATGATCACTATCGCTTCCGCTCGCTGCAGGAAGATGCGAAGAAGTCGAAGGGCAAAAGCGAGAGCAAGAAGGTGATCACGCTCAAGCTGCCGCCCAAGACGTCCGCCGAGAAGCCGTGGTGGCAGCGCGACTGGGACGATCCCATCCGCAAGCTGGACCGCGAATTGTTCGCTTGAACACGTGATCAGGAAAATTGGGCATCGGTTTTCCGTCCGATTACGCGCCTAAACAGAGTTCGGAACTCTAACCCGGCGGCAATACTATCCTCCTTGTCCATTTATGAATGGCGCTCAATAGCCCATGCAGCAAATGCGCGCTTGTCTGGAAAGGTGAGCATCACCAGATGAACACATAGAGGTCTTGCTTGTTTCAGATTCCAGACAAGGAACATCGCCATGCGTAAGCTGATCTTTTCCACTCTCCTCATTCTTCCATTGCTGGCTGGCGCCGCGCTTGCCGCGAGCAGCAGCGGCACGGTGAGCGCCGTCAACACCAGGACGGGCACTTTGCAATTGTCCAACGGCGCCACCTATTATGTGCCCAACCGTGTGATGCTGTCGCGCTACCGCCAGGGCGACGTGGTGCGCATCCAGTATGAGCGCCGGGAAGGCTTGAGAGTCGCGGACGACGTCGTGAAGACGGGCAGCAGCGAAGGTGCCACAATCGTGACGCCGACGCGCGATGTCGGCGTGAACAAGAATTTCATGAATCAGAAGAGCGACATGTGCGAGCCGACGCCGAGCAACCGCAATCCGTGCTACGATATCGGCGGGCAGTGATACGTCAGTAACGACCGCTTCCATCGTTCCCCTTCTCACGCGCGAAGCGTGGGAGAAGGTGGCCGATAGGCCGGATGAGGGCTCTTTGGTGTTGAAGAAAGAGCCCTCATCCGCCCTCTCGCCTTCGCGAAGCCGGAGTTTCGTTTCGGCGCAGCAAGGTTGCTTCGCTTCGGCGGAGCAAGGTCGGGCCCCCTCTCCCATCCTTGCGGACGGGAGAGGGGGATAATTGAGCGATAGTAATCCGCCCGCTCTAGGCCGCGCGGGAGAGCCCGTCGGCTTGCTCCAGCGCCTGGTCGAGATCGGCGATGATGTCGTCGATATGCTCGATGCCGACCGAGAGCCGCACATAGCCGGGCGTGACGCCGGTGGCGCGCTGCTCGTCTTCCGAGAGCTGCGAATGCGTGGTCGAGGCCGGATGGATGGCGAGCGAGCGCGCATCGCCGATATTGGCGACATGGTAGAAAAGCTTCAGCGCATCGATGAAGCGCCGTCCCGCCGCCATGCCGCCCGCCAGCTCGAAGCCGACGAGGCCGCCGCGTCCGCCGTTCAGATAGACACTGGCGCGCCGGTCGATTTCCTTCGACTTGTGCATGCCGGGATAGATGACGCGCGTCACCGCGTCGTGGCGCGAGAGATATTCGGCCACGCTTTGCGCATTGCGGCAATGCTCGCGCATGCGCAAGGCGAGTGTCTCCAGCCCCTGGATGAACTGGAAGGCGCTGAACGGGCTCATGCAGGCGCCGATGTCACGCTGCACCGTCGTGCGGGCCTTGATCAGATAGGCGATCGGACCCAAGGGCTTCACCACCTCGGTCCAGACGAGGCCGTGATAGCTGGGATCGGGCTGGTTGAGCATCGGGAAGCGCTCGGCATGGGCTTCCCAGTCAAAATTGCCGCCATCGATGATGACGCCGCCGATCGAGGTGCCGTGGCCGCCGATATATTTCGTGGTCGAATAGACGACGATCGCCGCGCCATGGTCGAAGGGCCGGCAGATGATCGGGGCCGCGGTATTGTCCATGATGAGCGGGATGCCGAGGCTCCGGCCGATGCGCGCCACTTCCGCGATCGGGAAGACCGCGAGCTTGGGGTTGGGCAAGGTCTCGGCATAGTAGGCGCGGGTGCGGGCGTCGCTGGCGCGGCGGAAGGCTTCCGGATCGGTGGGATCGACGAAGCGCACCTCGATGCCCATGGTCTGGAACGTATGGGCGAAGAGGTTCCACGAGCCGCCATAGAGATCGGTCGAGCTCACGATATTGTCGCCGGCATGGCAGATATTCTGGATGGCGAGCGCGCTCGCCGCTTGCCCCGAGCTCACCGTCATCGCCATGGCGCCGCCCTCGAGCGCCGTGAGCCTGAGCTCGAGCGCCTCGTTGGTCGGGTTGGTGATGCGGCTATAGATATGCGCCACTTCCTTGAGCGCGAAGAGATTGGCGGCGTGCTCGGTGTCGCGGAACTGGAAGGATGTCGTCTGGTAGATCGGCACCGCCACCGCGCCGGTTGCGGAATCGCTGCGCGGACCCGCGTGCAAGGCGAGCGTGGCGGCATGCTTCGAAGAAGTCATTGTCGTCTCCATATAATGAAAGAGTGTGATGAGGTTCAGGCCACGCGCGGTTTGGGGCGCGCGGCATGGGCTTCGGCGGCGAGAATATGCGTGTTGAGCATTTTTGCCGCCGCCGCGGTATGGGTTACGGGCAGCATATGGCCGGCGGCGCTCACTTGCAGCACTTTCGCAGCTCCCATTGCGCCGGCGACGAGCCGCATCAGATGCTGGACGAGAAGTGGTGAGTGCTCGCCGAAGACGCCGAGCGTCGGTGAGGACACGCGGGCGCAATCGGCCAAGGGCCAGGTCTCGAGGTCGAGCGCGGCGAAGTTCGCCAGGATCATCGGCAGCTTCGCCGTCACCTTCTGGCGGGTCTCCGGCGCATAGGCGGCAAAAGTGCCCGGGCCATTCCAGAAGTCGATGAAATGCGCGACACCCACCTCGGGCGCGCCTGCCGCATCGGCTTCACGCAAGCGCTGCTCGACGCTCGCGATGTCGGCATGCATCTGGCGCTCGATCGGATGGCCGTCGCGCAGCAGATGGAACATCGCCGGCTCGAACATCGTCAGGCTGCGGACGAGGCTCGGCCATTCGATCGCGATCCGGAGCGCCAGCGCCCCGCCATAGGAGTGGCCGACGAGGTGGAAAGGCTGGCCCAAACCGCGCAACCGGTGGACGAGCGTCTGGGCTTCCTGTGAAAGGCTTCGCGGCGCGGAGCGAATCTCATGCACGCCATAGTCCGGCAGATCGAGGGTGAAGATCTCGAACTGATGCGGCAGATGGCTGATGAGCTCGCGCCACTGGCGCGGGCTCGCCGCCGTGCCATGCAGGAAGACGATGGGTGCTACGGGGGTGCAACACATGGGCATGTCAATCACGGCGGTACACCTTTCCATGGGCGGCCGAGAGGATGTCGGCGCGCGTCAGGCCGATATCCTTCAGCATGAAGTCATTGAACCGACCGAGCCGGCTTGTATCGCACCGGGCCTTGCGGTGCCGTGCGAAAGCCCACAAAGCCTTGGCATTCAAGACAAAATCCGACAGGTGAGCGGTCAAGCTCCCGGGGGAAGCTTTGCTCATTGCAATCTCCATTCGCTGTGCTGTATCTGAGTAGTAACCTAGGGTAATAACCCACCCATGCGGGACCGCTTCATCAGCGCCCCGTCTCGCGAGGGTGGTTCTACTCGAAGTTCTGCCGGGGCTTAATGACTGTGCCGCCGGATCAATTGACCGATCAGCCGGATATGGAGCACGTGCGTTGGAGGACACACTTTCCGATATCTTTCGCACTTTGCGGCTGAAGGGCGGCATATTCCTCGATGCGCGTTTCACCGCCCCCTGGTGTGTCGCGTCCAAGGTTACGCCTCAGGACATCACGCCATTCCTCAAATCGCCGGCCGAGATCATCACCTTGCATTATGTCGTTACCGGCCGGACCTATGTCGGGATCGGCGATGGCGAGCGCGTTGTGGTCAATAGCGGAGAACTTGTGCTCCTGCCGCGCAATGATGCCCATGTCATGGGGAGCGGCGTCGATGGCGAGCCGATCAACTCGCATCATCTGATCGAACTCGCGCCCGAGGGCGGCCTGGCGCGCATCGTCCATGGCGGCCAGGGCGAGCTCTGTCATATCATTTGCGGCTTCCTCGCGACCGAGGAGCAGCGCAATCCGCTCATCCAGTCCCTGCCGCCGCTGCTCAAGGTCAATATCCGCGAGGCCGTGTCGCGCGACTGGATCGAATCTTCGGTGCGCTATGCCGCGGAGGGCTTGCATCATGGCGCCGTCGCCGCATCGCCGGTGATGGGCCGCTTGTCGGAATTGCTCTTCGCCGAGGCGGTCCGCGCCTATGCCATGGGCCTGCCGGAAAGCGAGCGGAGCTGGCTCAAGGGGTTGAGCGATCAATATGTCGGGCGCGCCATCGCGGCACTCAATGCCGATCTCGCGCATGACTGGACGGTCGATGAGATCGCCGCCAAGGCCGGCCTGTCGCGCTCGGCCTTCGTCGCGCGCTTCACCGATGCCGTCGGCCTGCCGCCGATGAAATACCTGACCTTGTCGCGCCTGGCGCTCGCCAAGCAGTTGCTGCTCGACCGGCGCCAGCCGGTGGCGCAGGTCGCGGCCAAGGTCGGCTATGAGGCAGAGGAAGCCTTCAACCGCGCCTTCAAGCGCGAATTCGGCCAGCCGCCGGCCAAATGGCGGGACCTGCAGTAGCGGCGACGTTCTCGCTCGGTCGTTCCGATATCGTCATCCCGGCGAAAGCTGCTATCACGTGGACACATCTCGCAGGCAAGCCTTTTACCCTCGCCCTGCAAGCGAAGCGCAGCGGGGAGAGGGTAGGGGCCCGCCGCGACCTTGCTCCGCCGAAGCGAAGTCTCCTTGCTCTACCGAAGTGAAATCTCGGCTTCGCGAAGGCGAGAGCGGTGGGAGGGGCAATGGGCGTCGCAGGACTATTTTGCCTCCTTGATGAAGGAATCGAGTCCACTTCCCCACTAAGCCCCTCACCCTCCCATTGCTTCGCAATGGGCCCCTCCCTCTCCCCGCTAAAGCGGGGGCGAGGGGAAGGCGGCAATCCGGCCCGATATGTGAATCAGACAACGGCTTTCGCCGGGGTGATGGAGCTGGTGAATCGTCTGTTCCCCAAAAGCATCAGAAAATTTTCAGAATTCGGCCGGGATTCGGAAGCGCCCTTTGCGTCATAAGGGCCCCGTTGGTTCTCCCCACCAACCCTTCGCCTCCCCCAAGGCGTCCCTCGGCCGGCATGAGCCCTCCCGAAATCATGCCGGCCGAGCCCCTCGGAGGGTTTTCGCGAATATTACGAGGAGGCAAGAATGCTGAAGAATTTCAATAGCTTGCTATCGAACCACCCGCTGGTGGCGGCAGTTCCCTTGCTGGCGGGCGCGGCTTTCCTTGCGGTGCTCGGCTGGCCTGAGAGCGAGGCCCGCGACATCGCCCCAGAGCCCCAGGCCGAACTGCACCTCGTCCGCACGACGACGGTCCGGGCCGAGCTCATCGGCGAAAGCTACAGCGCCATTGGCGAGATCCGCCCGAGGCAGGAGAGCGATTTCGGCTTCCGTGTTTCGGGAAAGCTCGTCGAGCGCCTGGTCGATGTCGGCGCCACGGTGGAGAAGGGAGCCCTTCTCGCCCGCATCGAGGATCAGGACTATCGCAACCGCCTGCTCAGCGCCAAGGCCGACCGCGCCGCCGCGGAAGCCGTCTTCGTCGAAGCCGAAGCCGCCGAAGCGCGCAGCAGCGCTTTGATCGTGAAGGGTTTTACGACCCGCGCCAATCACCAGCTGGCGGTGAAGAACCTGCGCTCGGCCGAGGCCAAGCTCGATTCCGCCAAGGTGGCCTATGCCATGGCCGAGGACCAGTTGCGCTACACCGAATTGCGCGCCGATTTTTCCGGCGTGGTGACGGAAGTCATGGCCGAGCCCGGGCAAATCGTCAATGTGGGGCAAATGATCCTGCGTATCGCCGACCCATCCGAGAAGGATGCGGTGTTCTCGATCGCCGAATCGGCCTTCGCGCATCCGCCGGAACCGGGCGAGACACCCAAGATCACCGTGTCGCTGTTGAGCAACCCCAACGTTGCCGTGACGGGCACGGTGCGCGAGATCGCACCCGTCGCCGACGACACGACACGGACTTACAAGGTCAAGGTGGCGCTCATGGACGCCGGCGATGAGATGCGCTTCGGCGCCTCGGTTTCAGGCCGCGTCGAGCGCATGACCAAGCCCGTCATGGTCCTGCCCGGGAGCGCGCTCTTCGACCGCGCCGGCGCCCCCGCCGTGTGGGTCGTTGAGAAGGGATCCGAGGTCAGGCTCAAGCCCGTCACCGTGGCGCGCTACGAGACCGACCGTATCATCGTCAGTGACGGCCTCGCCCAAGGTGATATCGTGGTCACCGCCGGGGTCAACCGTCTGCGCGAAAACCAGAAGGTTAGATTGCAGGAGAAGTGAGATGAACGCCCTCAACACGCAAGTGCTTATCGTCGGCGCGGGGCCTACCGGCCTCACTTTGGGCCTGTGGCTCAAGCGGCTCGGCGTGGACATCCGCATCATCGACAAGGGTTCGGGCCCCGGCGACACGTCGCGGGCGCTCGCCGTGCAGGCGCGCACGCTCGAATTCCATCGCCAGATCGGCATCGTCCAGGACGTGCTGTCGGCGGGCGTCAAGATCAAGCAGCTCACCATGCGCAGGCCCAAGGGCATCGCGGCCGAGATTGCCTTGAGCGAATTCGGCGCAGGCGTGACCCGCTATTCTTTCGCCTTCGCGCTGCCCCAGGATATTCATGAGCGCGTCCTCCTCGGCCATCTGCAGGAAGCGGGCGTCACGGTGGAGCGGCATACCGAACTCGTCGATTTCGAAGATGACGGCCAGGGCATCACCGCCAAGTTGCGCAAGGAAGACGTAACGAGCTTCGCCCGGGTGGATTATCTCGTAGGCTGCGACGGCGCCCGCAGCGCCGTACGTCATGGCATGAAGCTCGGATTTCCGGGTGGGACTTATGAACAGTCCTTCTATGTCGCCGACGTCAAAGGCCACGGCAATATCACGCATGAGGGCATCGACATTGTGCTCGGCGACTATGGCTTCGCGCTCATCATGCCGGTCAGGCAGTCCGGGTCGATCCGCCTGATCGGCGTTGTGCCGAAGCGCGTCGAGGCCGAGCCCAATCTCACTTTCGAGATGATCCGCGCGGATGTCGAGCGCGAGAGCGGCGTTAAGGTCGAGACGCTCAACTGGTTCTCCTCCTACCGCGTGCATCATCGCGTCGCCGATCATTTCCGCAGTGGTAGAGCCTTCATCGCCGGCGATGCCGGCCATATCCACAGCCCGGCCGGCGGCCAGGGTATGAATACGGGCATGGGCGATGCGGTGAACCTCGCTTGGAAGCTCGCCGCGGTGCTGCAGGGCCGGGCCAAGCCTGAGCTGCTCGACAGCTATGAGCCGGAGCGCATTGCCTTCGCTCATTCGCTGATCAAGGGTACCGACCAGGCCTTTCGCCTGGTGAGCGGCCGCTCCTGGCTCTCCGACGTGTGGCGGCGCTTCGTGATGCCGAACATCCTGGCGCGCCTGCTTCAGACGAAACTCGGCTCGCGCTTCTTCTTCGGGCTGATCTCGCAGACGCGCATCAACTACCGCGGCAGCGCCCTGAGCCAGGGCAAGGCCGGCAAGGTCGAAGGCGGCGACCGCCTGCCCTGGGTCGACCATGAGCAGGGCGACAATTTCGCAGCCCTGTCGTCGCTCGACTGGCAAGTGCATGTCTATGGCGAGGCGCAACCGGCCCTTGCCGCGAACGTCGCCAAAGCAGGTCTTGCGCTCCACCGCTTCGAGTGGACTGCGGCGGCCGGCAAAGCCGGGCTCGTGCGTGATGCAGCCTATCTCGTCAGGCCCGACGGGCATGTCGGCCTCGTCACCGAGACGCAGGATGCGCAAGCCTTCGCGAGCTATGTCGCCAGGCTCGGTATCAAGCCGCGCCACGTGAATGGCGGAAGCGGGAAACAAAGTCTCTCTTCCGCCGCCTAGAGCAGCCTAACTCACCACTGAATTCGTCGAGCGGACCGGCATGCGCCGATCCCTAGAGGATATCGTCATGCTGTCTTTCAACCTCTCTGACTGGGCTTTGCGCCACAAGAGCGTCGTCGTCTATCTGATGATCGCGGCGGCCGTCGCCGGTGCCTTCGCCTATGCGCGCCTGGGGCGCGAGGAAGATCCGGCCTTCACCATCAAGTCGATGGTGATCAAGACGACGTGGCCGGGCGCCACTACCGGCGATACGGTGAAGCAGGTCACCGACCGTATCGAGAAGAAGCTCGAGGAACTGCCTGATCTCGATTACGTCAAGAGCTACACCAAGCCTGGCGAATCCGTCGTCTTCGTCAATCTCAAGGACACGGTCAAGGGCGCCGATGTCGAGCCGCTGTGGTACCAGGTGCGCAAGAAGGTCGAGGACATCAAGTCGACCTTGCCGTCCGGCGTCCAGGGGCCGTTCTTCAATGACGAGTTCGGCGACACCTTCTCGCTGATCTATGCTCTCTCGTCCGACGGCCTCACCCATCGCGAGCTCAAGGACCTGGCGAGCGATCTTAGAGCCGAATTCCTGCACGTCCCCGATGTCGCCAAGGTCGAACTCATCGGCCAGCAGGATGAGAAGATCTATCTCGAATTCTCGACCCGCAAGGTGGCGGCGCTCGGCCTCGATGTCTCGTCCTTGTCGCAGGTGCTGCAGGCGCAGAACGCGCTCGCGCCGTCGGGCGCGGTCGATTCTGGGCCTGAGCGCATCGCCATCCGCGTCTCGGGCGAGTTCAAGTCCGAGGACAGCCTGCGTGCGATCAATTTCTACGCCAATGGCCGGTATTTCCGCCTGGGCGACATCGCCGAGGTGAAGCGCACCTATGCCGACCCGCCGCAGCCGATGTTCCGCTTCAAGGGCGAGCCCGCGATCGGGCTTGCGATCTCGATGACAAAGGGCGGCGATGCCCTGGCGCTGGGCGAGCATGTCAAGGAAAAGGTCGCGGAGCTTAAGGCCGACCTGCCCCTTGGCGTCGATCTCGATCTCGTCGCCGACCAGTCGCAGGTCGTCGAGGAATCGGTCGGCGAGTTCACCAAGAGCCTCGCTGAGGCAATCGCCATCGTGCTGGTGGTGAGCTTCCTGGCCTTGGGCTTTAGGCCCGGCATCGTCGTCGCCGTCGCTATCCCGCTGGTGCTCGCCATCACCTTCGTGGCGATGGACTATTTCGGCATCTCGCTGCAGCGCATCTCGCTCGGCGCGCTCATCATCGCGCTCGGCCTCCTGGTCGATGACGCCATGATCGCGGTCGAGATGATGATCTCCAAGATGGAGGAGGGCTTCGACAGGGTCAAGGCGGCAACCTTCGCCTATACATCGACCGCCTTCCCGATGCTCACCGGCACCTTGGTGACCATTGCGGGCTTCGTGCCGGTGGGATTCGCCAAGAGCGGGGCCGGCGAATATTGCTTCTCGCTCTTCGCCGTCGTCGGCATCGCCCTCGTGGTCTCCTGGGTCGTGGCCGTGCTGTTCACGCCCTTGACCGGCGTCGCCATCCTGCCCGCGAAGCTCAAGTACAAGGCACATCACCGCGGACAGGGCAGGTTCTCAAGGCTCCTCGACAAGGCGATGCGCGCCAAGTGGACGGTGCTTTCGGCGAGCGCCGGCCTCTTCGCGCTCTCGGTCGTCGCCGTGGGCTTCGTGCCGCAGGAATTTTTCCCGAAGTCGGACCGGCCGGAAGTCATGGTCGATCTCACTCTGCCGCGCACCGCCTCGATCTCGGCGACGCGAGAGGCGGTGGACCGGGTCGAGAAGCTGCTTGCCGCCGATCCCGATATCGAGCGCTGGAGCTTCTATATCGGCCGCGGCGCCATCCGCTTCTATCTGCCGCTCGATGCGCAGCTCGAGAACGACTTCTTCGCGCAGGGCGTGGTCGTGACCAAGGGCCATGCGGTGAGGGCCGCCGTCATCGACCGGCTCGAAAAGGCGCTGGCCACCGGCTTCGATGACGTAATGGCGCGCGTGACGCCGCTCGAAATGGGCCCGCCCGTCGGCTGGCCGCTGAAATTCCGGGTGAGCGGCCGCGAGCCTGAGAAGACCAGGCAGATCGCGCAGGATTTCGCGCAGGTGCTGGGCGCCAACGCCAAGGTGCGCAACATCAACTATGACTGGAACGAATCGGCCAAGGCGATCCGGGTCGAGGTCGACCAGGACCGGGCGCGCGCATTGGGCCTCTCCTCGCAGCAGCTCGCCGACAATATCAATGCCGTGCTGTCGGGCGCCAAGATCACGCAGCTCAGGGACGAGACCTATCTCATCGATGTCGTCGCCCGCGCGGTCAAGGAAGAGCGCGCCGATATCGATACGCTGAGGTCGCTGTCGCTCAGTCTGTCCAATGGGCAGCGCGTGCCGCTCGACCAGGTGGCTGAGCTTTCCTATGGCATCGAGCAGCCCTTGATCTGGCGCCGCGGCAGGCTGCCCACCATCACGGTCCAGGCCGATGTGGCAACGGGCGTCGCGGCCGCCTCGGTGGTCAAGGAGCTCGAGCCTGCCATCGCCCGATTCCGCGCCAAGCTGCCCGCGGGCTACAGCGTCGAGCTTGGCGGCGTCATGGAGGACAGCGCCAAGGCGCAGAAGAGCATCTTCGCCGTCTTCCCGCTGGTGCTGTTCCTCATGTTCACGCTGCTGATGGTGCAGCTCATGAGCTTCCAGCGCCTGCTGCTGGTGTTCATGACGGCGCCCTTGGCGCTGATCGGGGTCGCCGGAGCGCTCCTCGTCTCGGGCTCGCCCATGGGCTTCGTCGCTATCCTCGGCGTCATGTCGCTGATCGGCATGGTGATCCGCAATTCGGTGATCTTGATCACCCAGATCGACCAGCATATCGCCGAAGGCGAGGAGCCGTGGTTGGCGGTGATCAGCGCCACCGAGCATCGGCTGCGGCCCATACTGCTCACCGCCGCGGCGGCGATCCTCGGCATGATCCCGATCGCGCCCACCGTCTTCTGGGGCCCGATGGCCTATGCGGTGATGGGCGGTCTGGTCTCGGCCACCGTGCTGACGCTGGTCTTCCTGCCCACACTCTATGTCGCCTGGTTCCGCATCAAGCCTTCCGATGTCCATCGGATGACGGATGCCGCTTCATCCGCGGCGCCCAGCCCCGCCGGCCTGCCGGCAATCGCCTGAACCTTAAACTCAGTCTTAGGAGAAACCCATGTCTGCCTCTGCTAAAAATCGTTTGCCCTTCGCCCTGGGCCTAGGCCTGGTACTGATCCTGGCCGATCTCGCGGCCTTGCCGCTATTGCCGGGCTTCACGAGCCCCGCCGAGGCACGGATCGGGCGGCCTCTGACGCCGCTCAGCGGCGCTGGCGTCGCGCGGCGCACGACGCGCCGGGTCATCACCCGCTCGGCCATCTATGTCGCGTCCCTGCCGGCGGCTTGCGCGCGCGTCACAGTGAACGGCACAACGGTGTGGCGTTGCGGCGGCACCTACTACCAGGCCTATAATGGCCGCTATGTCGTCGTCTATGTGAAGTGACTCAATCCCCTCTCCCCCTTCGGGGGAGAGGGTTAGGGTGAGGGAGAGCCGGCGGGCAATGTTGTCTCAGAATGGAAACACTTCACTGTCGGTTCCCCCTCACCCTCCCAATGCTGCGCATTGGGCCCCTCCCTCTCCCCCGTAGGGGGCGAGGGTATTCCGGCATCAGCTCTTCTCCCCCAGCGCCAGCAGGACGCCTTCCTCGAAATGCGCCGCATCGGCGGGACTCTCGAAGGGGATGATCTTCATATAGGCGCGGGCCGAGAATTTCCCGCCCATGTCGTCGATGAGCGCGATCTGCCGCCGCGCTTCGTCGATCTCGCCGAGTTGCGCATAGCAGGCGGCGAGCCTGGTCCTGATCCAGGGTGTCTGCTTGGTCGATTGCTCGAGGGTTTCCGCAGCGGCGCGATAATCGCCAATGAGATAGAGCGCCAGAGAACGGTCGAACTCAAACCAGTAAGGCTGCAGCGGATCGATGCGCTGGGCACGCGCCAGCCACGCCAGGCCGTCGACAGGCTTGCCGCGCATCACCAGGAGATAGCCCATCTGCTCGATGCAATCGGCGTCGAAGGGATTGAGCTCGAGCGCGATGCGCAGATAATGTTCGGCCGCCTCATGCTGGCGCATGAAGGCGCGGACCAGCGATTGGATGCGTCGGGAGGTGGCCTGGTCGGGCGCCAGTTGCGCGCCCTTGTCGGCGAAATCGCGGGCCTGGGCCAGGATCTCGGGCTCGACCGGATAGAATTCGGCATTGAGCGAGCGCGCCAGCGCCAGATAAGTATAAGCGAGGCCATAGGCCGGATCGCGGGCGATCGCCGCGTTGAACAAGGCTTCGGCGCCCTCGAGGTCCGCCTGGGCCGGGTCGCGCAAGAGGGTCACGCCTTTCAGCACCAGCTCGTAGGTGGCGAGGCTGGTGATCGGCTTGCGCGACGAGCGCTTCAGCCCGGTGGCGGTGACCCGGTGGACGAGCCGGCCGATGATCGCCTCGACGATGTCGCGTTCGATGGCGAAGAAGCCTTCGCCTTCCGCCTGGTAGCGCTCGCCCCAGAGCTGGCTGCCGACCTTGGCGTCGATGAGATTGACGGCGGCCAGCACCCGATCCTCCTGTCGCCGGACCGAGCCTTCGACAAGGAAGTCGGCGCCGATGCGCGAACGGATTTCGCCCCATTCGGCGGCGGCGTGCGAGGCGAAGGAGAAGCTGGTATTGCGCGCCAGCACGGTCAGCGTGCCGAAGCGGGCGAGGCCGTTGATGATGTCCTCGGCGAGGCCGTCGACGATCGCCTCATTGGCAGGATCGCCGCCTTCATTGCGGAAGCGCAGCACCGCGACGATCGGCTGGTTGCCGATCTCGGGCAGGGCTTGCGGTCCGGTCCCGGCTGCCAGCATGTAGCCGCGCTTCGACACCGTGCGCACCAGCTCATCGCCCAGCACCTTGCGGATCTCCCGGATCGACTGGGTAAGCGAATCCTCGGTGACATAGACGCCGGGCCAGACGGTTTCGAGAAGCTCGCCCTTGGGGACGACACGGCCCATATTGCGGGCGAGATGGGTGAGGCACGCATAGGCCTTGGGCCTGAGAAATAAGGGCTCGTCGTCCTGCTCGATCGTGCCCTTGCGCAGATCGAGCGTGAACCGGCCAAAGCGAAAGACCTCATCCGCGACCGACATTTCCTTCCCCAGGAAGCTTACCGGCCTCTTCTTCGTAACACAGTCCCGCCCTGCCACTCTAGGGCGCCTGCGGCTGCGGCACCTCATGCTCGATCGGAGCGAGTTCCTCACCACCGATCGCCGCCTCGAAAGTGCGCAGGCGCTTATAGATCGACTGCAATTCGACGATGGTCGTCCAGGCTCTGACGAGATACTGGAAGGACTGGCTCACCTGCGAGAAGACGTTGAGGATCTGCTGCATCGGCCCGAGCGTGAGCTTGCCGGCGACAATCGAGGGGATCAGAACAAAGTAGCCGAAGATATTGTCAGTCTGCAGATAGAGGATACGACCGACATTGAAATAGCAGTAGTGCAGGTAGAGGCGGAAGTAATTGGCTCTGACCGCCCGGAACAATTCGGCAAGTGTCGGCGGCTGGGCGCGCTCGGCATGATCCTCGCCGAAGACGAGCTCCTTACGATAGGCAGCCTCGACCCGCTGATTGCGGAAATAGAGCCCCGGCAGCTTGATGCCGAGAAACGCCAGAAAGGTCGTGCCAAAAACCGACCACAGAACGGCGGCAATCACCAGCGCATTCGGCACGGCTCCGACGACCGGGAGCTCCGTGACGAGGGTGGAATACTGCGCGAGTATTGGAAGGAAGGCGATGAGTGTCATGACGCTGTCGATCAGGTTCACACCCAGGCTTTCCATGGTCTGGGAGAAGCGCATCGTGTCGTCCTGAACGCGCTGCGCCGCACCTTCGATCCTCCGCAGCGTCGGCCAATGAGAGACATAATAGTCGTTCATGGCGGTGCGCCACCTGAAGATATAATGACTGGCGAAAAAATGCGTCAGAGTCCCGATTACCACATAGACGAAGGCCAGCTTGAGGAAGCCCCAGAGCCCTTCAAAATATTGTACGGGCGTCACCGGCGCCGTCTTGGCAAGGCCGGCCTGGATCAGGTCGAAGAACGGGCCATACCATTTGTTGATGGCAACGCTCACTTGCACCTGGAAATAGACAACGAAAATGATGAGGGCTGAACCCAGGATCGACCAGCGCGCCCAGGGATGCGGCGCGTAGATCAGCCAGAAGGCGGCAAAGATCCCGATCACGACGACATAATAGATGTAGAACCAGATGAAGCCGCGAGACCAGAACACATTGATGGTGGCCGGATCCACCGCATCAGGCGTCGTGGGCAGGACGCCGAGCATGAGGCCGAGCGCGCTGCCGAAGCGGTACCAGACCGCGACCGCGAGCAAGGTCCAGACGAGCACCGACCAGAAGAACAGCCTGGGCTGCGGAAAGAAGGAAACGAACATGGGGGATCCTTTCGCCGGGGAAGCCTCACTAGAAAGCAGCGGAAACGGCGAAACAAGGGCGAAGGCGATTACATTGTCTTAAGCTTAAGGCCTATTTCCCTCTGATCCGCGCGCCGGATGCCGTCTCGAACAGGAATACGGCCGGATCGGCGAAATCGATGCCGATCGGCTCATCCATCTGATATTGCGCCGACTTGTCGGCCTTGACCGTGATCGTCCGCTCGCCGATCTGGGCCGAGATCAGCGTATGGTCGCCGATGAGCTCGAGCGCATAGACGCGCGCCTTGATCTTGCCTTTGTCGGGCGCCGTCACCCGGCAGTCCTCAGGGCGCAGGCCCGCGGTGACCTTCTGCTGCGATTGCGCGATGCCGGTCGCGAATCTTCCTTCCGGCCAGGTGAATTGCCCATTGGCGAGCTCGCCCTCGAGGAAATTCATCGGCGGCGAGCCGATGAAGCCCGCGACGAAGAGATTGGCGGGATCGTCATAGATGCGCCGGGGCTCGGCGATCTGCTGCACCACGCCCTTGTTCATGATGGCGACGCGATGGGCGAGCGTCATCGCCTCCACCTGGTCATGGGTCACATAGATGGTGGTGACGCCGAGCTCGGCCTGGAGGCGCTTCAGCTCGGAGCGCATGGCGCCGCGCAATTTGGCGTCGAGATTGGAGAGCGGCTCGTCCATGAGAAAGACCGACGGCCGTCTGACCATGGCGCGGGCGAGCGCCACGCGCTGGCGCTGGCCGCCCGAGAGCTGGCGCGGATAGCGTCCGAGGAATTCCTCAAGGTGCACTTTCGTGGCGGCACTCGTGATCGCGGCATCGCGCGCCCTGGGCGCCACTTTGCGCATCTTGAGCGGATAGCCGATATTCTCCGCCACCGTCATATGCGGATAGAGCGCATAGGACTGGAACACCATGGCGACGTCGCGGTATTTGGGCAGCACCTGGGTGACGTCGCGCTCGCCGATGAGGATGCGTCCCGATGTCACCGATTCGAGTCCCGCCACCATGCGCAAGGCCGTCGTCTTGCCGCAGCCCGAAGGCCCGAGCAGCACCAGGAACTCGCCGTCGGCAATGGTAAGGTCGAGGCCCTTCACCACCTCGACCGGTCCGAAAGACTTATATATCTGTGCAAGCGTGACCTTCATGCGAACGGCTTTCGTAGAACACCCTCGCCCCCAACGGGGGAGAGGGAGGGGCCCATTGCGCAGCAATGGGAGGGTGAGGGGGAACGGGCCGCAATTATCCGGATTGTGTCGTGCCGCCGGTTCCCCGTCACCCTAGCCCTCTCCCCCGTGGGGGGAGAGGGGATTGAGAAGAGAGCCATAAACATCCCGCTCACCCTTTCACCGCGCCGACCAGGAGCCCGCGCGCAATGTGTTTCTGCAGCACGCTCGCGATCGCGATGACGGGCGCGATCATGACCACGATCAGCACCGACATGTTCCACCATTGCGGACCCCGCGTCGTGTTCTGCGCCGAGACCAGGACCGGCATGGTCTGCGCCTTGGCGTTGGAAAGGAAGAGAGCGAGCAGATATTCGTTCCAGGCGAGGATCAGCACCAGGAGGAAGGTGGCGACGAGGCCCGAGCGCACCAAAGGCAGCGCGATGGTGGCGAAGACCCGCAGCTTCGAGGCGCCGTCGATCTCCGCACTCTCCTCGAGATCGCGCGGGATGGCGGCGAAGAAATCACGCGTCAGCCACACGACGATCGGAAGGTTGACCGCGGTATAGGTGGCGATCAGCGCTGCTTGCGTGTCGAGGAGGCGGAGCTGCTGGAACATCACATAGATCGGCAGCACCGCGACGATCGGCGGCATGATGCGGTTGGAGATGATCCAGAATTCGACGTCATTGTTGCCGACGGCGGCTTGCGTGCGGTTGACCAAAGTGACGAGGGCGATGACGAAGAGGGCGAGCGCCACCATCGCGGCGCTCGGCCATTGGACGCCCAAGCCCGCCACCGCGACGATGACGGCGATGAGGAGCAGGATGAAGAGGGCGACGCCCAGAAGTTTTACCTGGAAGCGGATGCGCACCAGCGCGTAAGCCGCGAGCGCGCCGATCAGAACGCTGAGGATGGTGCTCATGAGCGCCACGACGACCGAATTGAGATAGGGACCGAGCGTATAGTTCTGCAGCAGCATGAAGTCCCAGGCGGCGAGCGAGGGCTGGAAATCGATGAAGGGAATATAGAACGGCCCGTTGTCGACCTCGCCTACGCCCTTGAAGGAGGTGATCAGCACCCAATAGAGCGGCACCAGCACGACGAGCGCCCAGAGAAAGAGCAGCGCATAGGTGATGACGAAGGCGACAGGCGACTGCTTGTCGATTGCAGCGGGCTCGAACAGGCGCTGGGCGAGGCTCCTTTCGGGTGCAGCGCTCATGCTTCATGCCTCCGCGCCGGGCGCACGACGAAATTGAAGAAGGACACGCAGAAGACGGTCGAGATGAAGAGCAGCATATAGCCGACGGCGGCCGAGCCGCCGAGATCCTGGGTGCGCCAGGCGATGAAGGAATGGAGCGTCAGGGATTCGGTGGCAAGCCCCGGGCCGCCGCCGGTCAAGACATTCGGCAAATCGATGATCTTGAAGGCTTCGATGAGGCGGATGAGCACGACGGTCGCGGCGATGGGCGCGATGGCGGGCCAGGTGATGTCGCGAAAGATCTGGAAGCCGTTGGCGCCGTCGAGCTTCGCCGCCTCGACCTGGTCGCGCGGCTGGTTCTCGACCGCGGCCAGGAGCACGATGAACATGAAGGGCGTCCATTGCCAGGTGTCGCCGACCAGCACCATGAGTCGCGCCGACCAGGCTTCCGTCGCCCATGACCATTCGGTGATGCCGAAGGCCTGGGTTAAGGGCGCGAAAGGCCCTTTCTGCATGTCGGCCAGCATGCGGAAGGTGTAGGCGATGCCGACCGGCGTCACCATCAGCGGGATGAAGAACAGGACGCGGAAGAAATTGCGCCCGCGGATCGGCTGGCCGCAGAGGAGGGCGAGACCGAGGCCCAGCGCGAATTGGATGGCGACGCCGACGACGACATAGAGCAGCGTGTTGACGACCGTCCCTGGCACGCCGCCTTGCGCCGTGGTGAGGATCACGACGAGGGCGAGACCCATGGCGGTCGCAGCCGCGATCAGCCGGCCGAGCGTGCCGCCGATCGTCGGCTGGCCCGACGTGAAATAGCGATAGAGCAGATAGAGCAGGAGGCCCGCGATGAGAAGGACGAGCAGCCACTGGAAGACACTCAACCGTCCGAAAGCACCGAGCAGATGATATTGCTGCGAGCCGAAGAGGAGTTTTCTGAAATTGGCCAGCCCGATGAAGCGCAAGGTGAAGCCGCCGGGTGCCAGAGCGAAGCGCGACAGCGCGAGGTAGGCGGAGATGATGAGCGGGAAGAGCGCGAAAGCGAGGATGACGATTACCGCCGGCAGCACCATCACCGGTCCGCAATTGCGGTCGAGCCATTCCGCGAAGCCGCGGGGGGAGGTGGCGTGATCAGCGGTCGCGGTCAAAAGCCCTTCTCAATTCTTTCTCCGTCCTCCCGTCGTCCCGGCGAAAGCCGGGATCCATTGAATTCTTTCAAGGGGCGCAATGCCGCCCGCTTGCTCTTATTCAGGGGGCCCCGGCTTTCGCCGGGTTGACGTTCTTTCGCCGGAATGACGGCATGGCGATGATAATCCGGCGCGGCTCTCGAAGCAGCCGCGCCGGATCAGGCGTCCCCTACTTCGCGCCAATCGTCGCCTTGTAGAATTCGAGCTGCTGGTCCTTGCCGATCTCGTCATTGAGCTCGTTCCAGCCGTCGACGACCGCTTTCACCGTCGCCTCCTTGTCGATCTCGCCCGCGAGGAAGCGCGACACCGCCTCGTCGAGCACCACTTGCTGGTATTTCTGGTTCTGCGGGATGCGCAGATCGAGGATCATGTTCGGGCTGCTCATGCTCTGATTGATGGCGCCGAGATAGACCTTGGCCTCGTCCTCGCTCATGCCGGCATTCTTCCACAGGTCGCTATAGGAGAGCTGCGAAGTGCGATAGGGGTTGAAGCCGGTGCCGCCGATGGTCACGTCGGAGTTCGACTGCGCCGGCTGCGTCATAAAGGAGAAATAGGCATAGGCCGCGTCCTTGACCTTGTCGCTCGCCTTGGCGTTGATGCCGCCGCCCCAGCCGCCGAAGGCCGCGAAGGGCGCATGATTGACGCCGTCGATGGCATGCGGGCAGGTCTCGGCCGAGCAGGCCTCGAGCTTGCCTGAATCCCAGTTGAGCACTTCCTTGGCGCCCGGCATGATCGCCGCACCCCATTTGCCCATGACCTTGGACTGCTTGGGATCGATCGAGATGGTGCCGACATCGCCCCAGTCGAGATTGAGGGCGCAGCGTCCCGAAGCGAAGAGCGGACGGGTATCCGAGACGTCGAGATTGAGCTCGTCCGGCGGCCCGTATTGGGTCGAGTCCTTGAGGAAGTCGAGCGCCTTGCGGAAGGCCTCGTTGTCGACGAGCGGCGTCATGTCCTTGGTGTTGAAGAAGGTGCCCTGGCTCGTGCCCTTGGACTGGGTCATCGAGCCGACCACGTCCGAGACGAACCAGTAGCTCTGGGCATTGCGCTTCTTGGCGATGCAGGAGCCGAAATCGGGCGTGCCGTCGCCATTCATGTCCTTGCCATGGGTGGCCTTGGCGACCGCGAGATACTCGTCCCAGGTCGTCGGCACTTTCTGGCCGGCTTCTTCCAGGACGTCCTTCCGGTAATACATCATGTGGAAGTCCCCATCGAGGGTAATCATATAGGTCTTGCCGTTGTACTTCTCGGAGAAGTCGCGGAAGAACGCACCCACGTCATCCTGCTTGATGTCCTTGTCGGCATCGACGCGTGGGGTGAGGTCCTCGAGAAAACCACCGGCGATATAGTCGACCATCCATTGCGGCGCGAAGACCGCGGCGTCGACCGAATTGGTGCCGCTCGACCAGTCGGTGAGGATCTTCTGATAGAGATCGGAGAAGGGCACGGCGACGACATTGATCTTGGCGCCGGTCAGCTTCTCGAAGTCGGGGGCGCGCCGCTGCAGCGGCTCCTGGATGGCGCCGGTCTGGGTGATGACATTGACCGTCACCCCTTCAAAGGGCTTGTCCTGCGCCACGGCCGGCGTCGCAAAAGCACACAAGGCCGAAACGCCGGCCAGCAACCAACCAAGTCTCATGTGATGTCCTCCCATATGGCCTGAATTTATCCAGTGTTTGTCATACAATACCGGCATCCACGGGTGAGTCCAGACGGTAAAAGTGGGCGGTGTCCCTGCCTCATGTTTGTGCAGATGCGAGTCAGCCCTCTCCCCCGCTTTTGCGGGGCGAGGGTAAGGAAGTGCTCACCCGTTCGCGCGCAGATTGCTGGGGGCGGTGCCGATCACGCGCTTGAAGGCGCGGCTGAAGGACGCTTCCGATTCATAGCCGAGCTTGCGGGCGACGACCGAGATGCGCATGCGGTCGCGCATCAGCCATTGCCGCGCCTGGTGCATGCGGACCTGCGCCACATAGCGCGCCGGCGTCTCGCCGACGATCTCGGTGAAGCGTTCGGCGAAGCCCGAGCGCGAGGCGCCCATCAGCCTGGCCAGCGCCTCGACCGACCAGTCGCGGCTCGGATCGAGATGGATCTGGGCGAGGACGCGCCCGACCTCGGGATTGCGCGCCGCGGCGATCCAGCCCGTGGCATCGCCGCAGGCCCGCTCGACCCAGGCCCTGATGATGCCGGCGGCCAGCACATCGGCGAGCCGTGCCAGGATGCCGCTCGAGCCGATGCGGTTCATCGTCACCTCGCAGGCCATCGCCTCGAGGAGATGAGGAATGGCGGGCTCGCTCAAGGCGAGTTCGCAGGACCGCATGAGCTCGGGCATGGCCTTGAGCAGGGGATGCGCGCGGTCGACATTGAAAGTGAGGCTGCCGCAGAAAAGGAGCGTGCTCTCGCCCTCGCCGCCGCCCTTCACATCGAAGATGTTACCGGAGACCGGTGCGATCTCGTAATGGGCGAGCGGCATCGGCTCGACGCCGGGGGCGCTGGCGAGCTGATGCTCGGCGCCGCGCGGCAAGAGGGCCGCATCGCCCGGTTTGATCGCGATCCACTCCTTGTCGGGTGTGAGAAGCCAGCAGCCGTTGCGGCCGATGAAATGGAAGCGCGCCGCTTCCTGCGCCGGCATCAGGATGGCCCAGGGCGCCTTGAGCTCGCAGCGGCCGTAATCGACGCCGTCGAGCCGCAAGCCGCGCAGCATGTCGCTCAAAGGATCGCTCGCGCTGCGCAGAATTCGTTTGGACGATCGGTCAAGCATTATGGCGTTTCTATCATAGAAGCCCCAAGGGGGCACAACTATCTCCAGCATCTCTGCATGTTGGAGATTGCATATGTCCGATTCCGCTTCTTGTGCCGCGACCATGGAACAGGTCGCTACGTCAGCGTCCGACGAATTCTCGCCGGTGTGGCCCGCCGTCGTCTCCTTGTCGCTCGGCGTCTTCGGCCTGGTCACCGCCGAGTTCCTGCCGGCGAGCCTGCTCACGCCCATGGCGAAGGATCTCGCCATCAGCGACGGCTCTGCCGGCCAGGCGGTGACGGCAACGGCGATCGTGGGCGCGATCGCGGCACCCTTGATGGCGATCCTCACCCGCGGCATCGACCGCCGAACCGTGCTGTGGGCCTTCTCCGTCCTCCTCATCGTCTCCAATATCATCGCCGCGACGGCGAGCGGCCTCGCCATGCTGCTCATCGCCCGCATCATGCTGGGCGTGGCGCTGGGCGGCTTCTGGTCGATGTCGGCGGCGATGGTGATGCGCCTCGTGCCGATGCGCCTGGTGCCGCGCGGCATGTCCCTCATGATGACCGGCGTTTCGGTCGCCACCGTCACCGCGGCACCGGTCGGCGCCTATATCGGCGAGCTCTGGGGATGGCGCACGGCTTTCTTCACCGCTGCCGGCGTCGGGCTTCTCGCGCTACTGGTGCAGATGCTCACTTTGCCGAAGCTGCCGGCTCTCGGCGCCGCCAATCTGCGCACGCTCTTCGATCTCTTGAAACGGCCGAGCCTCAGCGTTGCGGTGCTGACCGTGCTGCTCGCCATCTCCGGCCATTTCGCCGGCTTCACCTATGTGCGTCCGTTCCTCGAGCAGGTGCCGCATCTGTCGATCGAGGCGATCGCGCTGACGCTGCTCGCTTATGGCATTGGCGGCTTCTTCGGCAATTTCGCCGGCGCTTTCCTGGTCGAGAGGAGCCTCAAGGCCAATATGGTGCTGGGCATTCTTTTCATCAGCCTCATGGCCCTTGTCCTCATCCTCTTCGGATCGGCGCAAGGGATTGCCGCGGCCGCGGTGGCCTTCTGGGGCTTTGCTTTCGGTCTGCTGCCCGTCGGATTCCAGAGCTGGATCATACGCGCGGCACCCGATGAAGCGGAAAGTGCGGGCGGTCTCCTGGTCGCGACCTTCCAGGTCGCCATCGCCTCGGGTGCCATATTGGGCGGCGTGCTCGTCGATAACGCCGGTGCCACCGGTGCGGTCGGCTTTTCCGCCATCGCGACGCTTCTCGGCGCCGCTTTGGTCTTTGCCGCAACGGGCAAGGCGGCCGCGCCCGAGAGGTGACGGCCGTCATGCCTCTTGCCAGGCGCGCATGAAAGCCTGCAACATCGGGGGATGATCGACAGGCTATTCTCGCTCGGGGGGAAGCGGGCACTGGTCACGGGCGCCAGCCGCGGCATCGGCCGCGCTCTGGCCGAAGGCCTGGCGGCCGCCGGCGCCGACATGGCTGTCGCCGCCAGGCGGCTCGAATCCCTCGACGGCACCGTCGCCGCCATTCGCGAGCTCGGCCGCAAGGCGATGCCCATTGCCATGGACGTCACCCAGATCGCCAGCATCCGCGCCGGTGTGGCGGAAGCCGCCGTCACTCTGGGCGGGCTCGACATCCTCATCAACAATGCCGGCATCGAGCAAGTGGCGCCCTCGCTCGATATCGAGGAGTCGCTCTGGAACCGCATCGTCGACACCAATCTCAAGGGCGCCTTCTTCACCGCGCAATCGGCCGCCCGGCTCATGAAGAAAGGCGGCGTCATCCTCAATATCTGCTCGCTCACCTCCGAGCGCGGCGTGCCGACGGCCGCCCCCTATGGCTCGTCCAAATCGGGGCTCCTCGGCGCCACGCGGACGCTGGCCGCGGAATGGGCCCAGATCGGCATCAGGGTCAATGCCCTGGCGCCCGGCTATTTCCGCACCGATTTGACCGAGGTTTTCTATCAGAGCGAGGACTGGCAGGCCTCCATGCTCGGCAAGATCCCCATGGGCCGCTTCGGCGAGCTTGACGACCTTATCGGCGCCAGCGTGTTCCTGTGCTCCGATGCGTCGCGCTATGTGACGGGCGTGTGCCTGCCGGTCGATGGCGGCACGCTCGCCGCCCTGTAAACCCGGCCCTCCGGGCCGCCATGCAATGCAATATTGTCAGTCGGGCGAACCCATGTCAGATGTTGTATCCGGCGTGTCGGACCTGCGAACAGGCCGTTGCGCCGGATGGGGAACGGGGAATGTTCCGCGATCTTAGCACCAGCACAAAGCTTCTGCTTTTGTGCGGCCTTTTCATCCTTTCGCTCGCCGTAACGACCTACAGTCTCGTTACGGAGAAGCAGATAGCTATTCAATTCGCGCGAAAGGAGCTCATCGGCAGTCAGTACATTGCCGCTCTGCGCCCGACCTACGAGGTTGTCCTTGCCCAGCAGGGGGAGCGGGGGACGGTTGCCCTCATTCGCACCGACGAGCTCATCCGTGTGCTTACCTCGGGGCGGGCCGGGAGTGCCGTCGGACTGGAGACTGCCGAGCTCGAGCAGGCGCTTGTCAAGGCCTTGCGTGATCTGCCGCTGACCATGGCTGAAAGCGCCAATGGCAATGATCCCGTGCAAAACGTGCTCGCCAAGGCGCGAAGCCTGATCGTGCGCGCCGCCGACGATTCCAACCTGACGCTCGATCCCGATATCGACAGCTACTATCTTCAGACGATCGTCACCACCAAGCTGCCGGCATGGCTTGCCCAGCTGGCCCGGATGCAGGCTCTGTTTAGCCGCTCCGTTCCATCAGGCACCTCGGTCGAGGAACACAGGGTCCGCTTTCAGGTGCTGGAAGGCGTCCTGCAGTCGCTCCTGGACGACACGGCAGAGGATCTCAAAGCGGCGTTTCGAGGGAACAACGGCGACAGCGTGAAGAAGGCGACCGAGGGCGCGCTCTATACCGCCATCGCCGCTTCACGTTCCTATCTCGATGACTTGAAAGCCGGCATGAACGACAGCCCAGCCGACCCGGCCTCAGATCTTCTCGACCAGAGCTTTGCAAGGGCCACGAGCAGCGCAACCGCCGCGTGGACGGCCGTTCAAGGCGAGCTCGATCGTATTCTGCGGCAGCGTATCGACGGGCTGCTGGCCAGGCTGCGCGGCGGTGTCGGAGCGACGGGTGTGCTGGCAGCGCTCAGCCTTCTGGTCGCGTATCTGACCCTTCGCTATATCGTGACGCCGCTCAGGCGGCTCGAGGCGGTGGCGACAAACGTGCGCGAAACCAAGGACTATCGCCTGCGCGTCAACTATGACGGCAAGGACGAAATCGGACAGGTGGCGGTTGCGTTCAACGACATGTTGTCCGAGCTTTCCGCGACGCGTGAGCGGGAGAAGGCCGAGCAGACGGAACTGGCGCGCACCAGCAAGCTGATGACCATCGGGGCGATGACCGCCTCGATCGCCCATGAGGTCAATCAGCCGCTGGCCGCCGTCGTGACGAACAGCAACGCGGCGTTGCGCTGGCTGGCAAACCAGGAGCCCAATCTCGATGAGGCCCGCGCCGCGCTGAAGCGCATCATCGACAACGGCCATCGCGCGAGCAAGGTGATCGGCAGCATACGCGCGATGTTCAAAAAGGATCTTGCCGAACGAACCCGTTTCAATGTCAACGACCTGACGCGCGAAGTCCTGATCCTCGCTCAGGACAGTCTTCAGGCTCATCAGGTGACGCTGCGCACCGAGTTGCGTGAGGGGGTCCCCGAGGTGCTTGCCGACCGCGTGCAGCTGCAGCAGGTCCTGCTCAATTTGATCATCAACGGGGCCGAGGCAATGGCTGGGGTCACGGATCGCGAGCGCCTGTTGCAGGTGTCGTCCGCCGTCCACGATGCCGATGGGGTCGTCATAACGGTGACCGATTCGGGCACGGGCATCGACCCCAAGGACATCAACCAGATTTTCGAGCCCTTCTATACGACGAAGGCGAGCGGGATGGGGATGGGATTGGCGATCTGCAAGTCCATTGTCGAGTCGCATGGCGGCCGGCTATGGGTGACGCCCGCAAATCCATGCGGAACGGCGTTTCACGTCGCGATGCCTGGTTATATGGTTGGCGAGGGATGAACAAGAAAACATCGGAAACACAACCGGTCGTGTTCGTCATCGACGATGACCCGTCGGTGCGCGAGGCGCTCAGCAGCCTGTTTCGGTCCATCGGCCTGAGAGTCGAGCTGTTCGCATCGACCGCGGAGTTCCTGAGCACGGAACCATCGACCGCCCCCAGTTGCCTCGTGCTCGACGTCAGATTGCCAGGATTGAGCGGGCTCGATTTTCAGACCGAACTGGCGAAAGCCAATATGCACATTCCCATCATATTCATAACGGGGCATGGCGATATTCCGATGACGGTCAAGGCGATGAAGGCGGGGGCGGTCGAATTCCTCACCAAGCCGTTTCGCGATCAGGATATGCTGGACGCCGTCCAGCTTGCATTTGCGAAGGATCGCCAACGCCGCGAGAGCGAGAAGACGACGACCGACCTCAGGGCCAATTTCGAAACGCTCACCTCTCGCGAGCAAGAGGTCATGGCGCTGGTGACGGCGGGACTCATGAACAAGCAAATCGCGGCGGAAATCGGCGTCAGCGAGATTACGGTGAAGTTCCATCGCGGCAACGTCATGCGCAAGATGGGCGCTCGCTCATTCGCCGATCTGGTGAAAATGGCGGGCGTCCTCGGGGTGCGCCGTGCCAAAGCACAGTGATTTATACCTATGTATAGTTTCACTCGCGCCGCCAATTGCTCAAATGTGAGGCAGTCACGGGGTCGACCTGCGACCACGCCTTCAAAAAGGATAATCAATCTTGCCGGAGCCTGTCGTGATTTCGATTGTCGATGATGATGAATCCGTACGCGAAGCCACGAAAGGCCTTGTGAGGTCACTCGGTTACACCGCCGCGACATTCGAATCGGCTGAGGAATTCCTCAACTCGGAGCGCCGATACGATACGTCCTGCGTCATTGCTGACGTTCAGATGCCGGGTTTGAGCGGGGTCGAGATGCAGAGGCGCCTGATCGAGGAAGGCCACGATCTGCCCATGATATTCGTCACCGCTTTTCCCGAAGATCGGGTCCGGGCAACCGCAATGGAGGCCGGCGCGGTGGGCTTTCTGAGCAAGCCTTTCAATGAAGAGCATCTGATCGGCTGCCTCGATAGCGCGCTCGGGCGCCGCAGCGCCGACTGATGGACCGCCGGTTCATGCCGGCGGCCGCGGCCAAGACCCCATACAATCAGTCCTATACCTAAGCATAGGCGTGCCCCGCACTTTCGAGGTCGCCGCTTTCCCTGCGTATCATTGAGCGATTGCGGGCCGGCGCTATACCTATCGCCAAAATTCCAAGAAGGAATTGGCTATAGGGAGGTCTTGATGACCAACGTGCGGTTCTTTCATTCAGTTCTCATCGGGCTCATCGCTGCGACGTTCTTGTCCGGCGCGATGATGGTTGGGCTGGCCATGACAACCGATCCCTCCGGCTATGAGCGGTTATATTAAGATGACCCGGTCCCTCAAGCTTCACAGCTGCGCTCTTTTCCTTGCATTTTGCATGCTCACGGTGCTTCCGGTGGCTTCCCGCGCCCCCTTCATCAGCGCAGCGGATCAGCGCGGCGAATCGACAATCCACAAGAACGGGCCCACGCCCATGTGGATGGCAGGAACATCCGCCCCGGCCAAAGCGAAGGCCTGGAGCTGACCAGCATTATGGCCGCTCCTCCTCCCCAGGGCGGCCAGCCCGGGCGTTTTCCCCTCACGCCCGCTAAAGCGTGATGGCGACTTAGAAAAAGCCATCACGCTTTATCTTTGTTCGAACCTGATCTGGCCGGTTTAAGCCCGGCCATACCCTTTGCGAGCCGAAGCTCCCATCCGGATTCGAATGACCGCGATGCGCCGGCGTCAAGCGCCGGGTGAGAAAGCTCCGAATCAACACCCAAAATTGTCCTTGCGCTTGTCACAGACATCTGAATAGACTGCAAAGCGCTTTGGCAAAGCGCTTTGGTAACTTTGGGTTGAGATATGTCTGTTGTCTCAATAGCGGATGTGGCTGCTGCAGCGGGGGTCAGCCCGACGACCGTTTCGCACGCGCTCAGCGGCAAGCGGAAGGTGAGCCCTGACATCGTAAGGCGCGTCAGGGAAGCGATGGATCGCCTTGGCTACCAGCCCAGCCGCACCGCGCAGAACCTGGCGCGCGGGACCACGCGGATCCTGGCAATCGTGGTGCCGGATATCGGCAACAGCTATTTCGCCGAGCTCGCCAAGGGCGTCGAGGCGGCGGCGGTGGAGCGCGGCTACAATGTGATCCTGTGCACCACCGGCTTCGATCACGAAAGAGAGATGCAATATCTCCAGATGATCAAGTCGCGCGCGGTGGACGGCATCATCTACTCGGCGGGCGCGCCGCCCACGAATAGCGAGCTCCACCGCCTGCTCGGCGACGTGCCGTTGGTATTCGTGGACGAAGAGATCGTGGGCACCGACTTCACCTCGGTTGTCTCGGACAGCGAAAATGGCGCCAAGCTGGTCGCCCGTCATCTGCTCGATCTCGGTCACCGCTCCGCCTTGCTGCTCGACATACAGGGCAATGGCGCAACGAGCATCCGCCGTGTCGGCGGCTTTCGCGCGGCATGGCGCGCCGGCGGCGGTGGCGATTTTCCGATCGTCAAATCGGATCTCACCGAACAAGGCGGCCGCGCCGCCGTGATCCCCTATATCGAGGCGATGCGCACCGGCGAGATCACCGCGATCTTCGCGCTCAACGATTTCATGGCGATCGGCGCCATCAATCAGCTGCGCAAGGCGGGAATAGACGTACCACGCAGTGTCTCGGTCGTGGGATTCGACGACGTCTCGGCCGGCGCCTACAGCTACCCTCCCCTCACCACGATACGCCAGAATGTTCTGGGCCTGGGTGCTGCGGCGACGGCGGCCCTCATCGACTCCCTTGATGATCGTAAGCCGCTCAGCGGCGAACAGGTGGTGCTTCCCGTCGAGCTGGTCATTCGCGAATCGACCAGCACCGCTCCGCGCCGGGAGGCGAGATAGCATGTCGAAATATTCGGTGTTCTTCGGCGACGTGGCGGAGGACGAGTATTACGCCGCGCCGTTCTTTCCGGCCCCCGGCGACAAGATCATCGTCAAGGCGCTGGAGCCCCAGTTCGGCGGCATGGTCGCGAACGCCGCCTCGATTTTCGCTCATTACGGGATGGCGACTTCCTTCATCTCGCAATTGAATTCGGGCCCCTTGACCCAGAAGCTGCTCGGTCAATTGCGCGCTGCCGGACTCAACACCGATCACGTCATCTTCGACGATGCGGTTCCCGATTCCAAATGCATCATTCTCATTTCCGGCAATCAGCACATCGTCATCATTCCGAAGCTGGGCATCACCAGGTCCGAGATCACGCCCGCGATGTTCGAGCACATGGCCGGCGCGGAATTCCTCTTCACCACCTTGACCGACGCGCGGCCGTTCCGGATGCGGGACCTGACGGCGCCGGGCGTACTGTCGGCATTGCGCCGGCGCGGCACCAAGATCGTGATGGATGTGGATGTTTACAACCTGGAAAACCATCCCTCCGGCTTGATCGAATATTGCGACATCCTGTTCATGAATTCCCTCGGCAAGCGGCGCTTCACCCAGGTCGGCAATGATATAGATGCGCTTCTCGAGGCCGGCGCGACCGCGATCGTCGTGACCAAGGACAGCGACGGCTGCGATCTCCATACGGCGAAGGGCATCAGGAGCATTCCCGGCTACAAGGTCGACGTCGTCGACGTGACCGGTGCCGGAGACACGTTCTCGAGCTCATTTCTCTATGCCTATTCGCAATCGGCAGATCTCGTGGCTGCCGCCGAATTCGCCAATGCGGCGGCGGCACTTTCCGTCGGCAAGGTCGGCGCCCGCGGCGGAATGACGACCGATAAGGCGGTGCGGGCCTTCATGAAGGAACACGGCGGTGCTCGTATGAACGACCAACAACCAAGATCAAACCAGGGAGGAAAGGAAGACCATGTCACAGGATAATACTTTGTCGAAGACCATGCAGGGCTATGGGCGCCTGACGATATTCATGATTCCCATCGGCATCGCCATCAACTTCGTGGGCGGCCAGTTCGCGCTGTTGCTGAAGCTGCCGGTCTATCTCGACAGCATCGGAACGATCCTGGTCGGCGCCACATGCGGCGGCCTGCCCGGCGCGCTGGTGGGAGCCGTCTCGAACGTCCTCAATTCGATCACGTCGCCGCCCACCATGGTGTTCGGCATCCTCAGCATCATGTTCGGATTGCTGGCGGGGTGGCTCGCCAAGCGGGGCGTGTTCACCAGCCTGACGCTGACGCTGCTGAGCGCCATTCCCTTTGCCTTCATCGGCGGCGTGCTGGGCGCTCTGCTCACGATATGGGTGTTCGGCGGCCTCGCCGTCGGTGGCGGCGCGCTGGTGGTCGGAGCCTTGACCGCGGCCGGGTTCGACATCAATACGGCGAACTTCCTGGCGCAAGTGCCCATGGATGTGCTCGACAAGGTCCCGACGGTTCTCGTCGTCTATGCGATCCTGAAGGGCATGCCGAAGCGGCTCTTCGCCAAGCTGCCATTGGGCTATATCTATCTCGACAAACGCTCAGCGACGACGGCCGCCCAAAAGCCGACGGCGTGAGCCATGCAGCAAGACGCCACGAAGGAGCGTGCCGAGATCGACCGGGAGTTCGTCGAAGCTTTTCGACGCCCGGTAAGCCAGGGAAATTGGGTTCGGGATATCAACCCCCTCATCGCCTTCCTGGTGCTCGGCTGCCTCGCGATCATCCCCATCTGGATAGAAGGGCTGATCGCGCCGCTCGCGATGTGCGCGGCATTCGTGGCGATCTCGCTGTTGGCCGGCGTCGGCCGCCCCTTCATCCCGGGCTATCTGAAGCTGTTCCTGGCGGTCGGGCTGATCCTGTTCGTCCTCAGGGCGGCATTCGAGCCGGGCGATCTCGTGTTGTTCGAATTCGGCCCCTTGTCTCCGACCTGGGAAGGCGTGCAGAGCGGCGCCCGCTTCGCTCTTGTCGTGATGGTCCTGTGCGGGGCGCTGACGCTCTATGCCGCACTGATACCGGCAAAATACCTGATGCTGGCGCTCGAGCAGCAGGGCCTGACGCCGCGCGCAACCTATGTCCTGCTGGCCTCGTTCCAGGCGATCACCGATCTCGGAAAGAATGTCCGGGTCGTCATGGACGCGCAGAAATCACGCGGGATCGAGACGGAAGGTTCGATCCTGACGCGCAGCAAGGCGTTCTTCCCGATCATTGCGCCGGCCTTCCTGGCCGCGATGAACCAGACGGAAGAAAGAGCGGTCGCTCTCGATGCCCGCGCTTTCAGCTCCAAGACGCCGCATACGCGCCTCATATCGCTGCGCGGTCCGCGTCCGTGGGAGTTCGGGCTTTTGCTCGTCGCTGTGGCGGGTACGGTCGTCTCGATCATGGGAGCCTATCTGTCATGGCTCTAGTGTCGATGAACGACGTCAGCTTCACCTATGCCTATTCCGAGCAGCCTGCCTTGCGCGACGTCTCGCTGCAGCTGGAGGAAGGCCTCCTCTATGGCGTCATCGGCACCAATGCGAGCGGCAAGACCACCCTCTGCAGCCTCATCCGCGGCCTCATTCCCCTGTTCCACCCAGGCACCTTGACGGGCAAGGTCGAGATCAGAGGACGCAATCTCCTGGATTGGGATCCTGCGCACCTCGCCCGCGCCATCGGTTGCGTATTCGAGAATCCGTTCACCCAGATCAGCGGCATCAAGGACACCATCTTCGAGGAGATCGCCTTCGGCCTGGAGAATATCGGCGTGCCGCGCGAGGAGATGATCACACGCGTGCTGGGCGTGGTCGAGCGGCTGGAACTCCAGTCCCTCATAAAGAAGAATCCGAACGAGCTGTCCGGCGGTCAGCGCCAGAAAGTCGCGTTCGCGGCGATCGTCGCCATGGAAGCGGACTTCATCGTCATCGATGAGCCGACGTCCCAGCTCGACCCCGAGGCTTCCGATGCGGTGTTCGGCATCATCGGCGACTTGCGCAAGCAGGGCAAGTCGATCGTCCTCGTCGAGCATAAGATCGATCTGATGGCGCAGCATGCCGACCGGATCATCGTCATGAAGGACGGCAAAGTGTTGGCCGAGGGCCCGACCGGAGACATTCTCACCTCCGAGATCATGGACGTGGCGGACGTTCCCCGCCCGGAAGTGACGGATCTGGCCTTGGCGCTCAAAGGCACCGCCAAGGCCCTTCCCACCTTGCCCATCACCCGGGCGCAGGCCTTTGACGCCATTTCACCGCGATTGTCCGGCTGAGCGGCATGCCCATCACCTTCTCACATGTCTCCTTCGCTTACCCCAACGGCTCGCTCGCCGTGGACGACGTCAGCTTCACCGTCAATGCCGGCGAGCGGCTGGCCATTGTCGGTCAGAACGGCGCGGGCAAGACGACCACGGTCAAGCTGATGAACGGGCTGCTCAAGCCGACCAGCGGCACCGTCATGGTCGATGGCGTGGCGACGGCGGACCGCTCGACCGCCAGCATCGCCGAAACGGTCGGCTATGTGTTCCAAAATCCGGACGACCAGATCTTCGCCAGTACCGTGCGGGCGGAAATGGAGTACATGCCCCGCTATCGCAAATGGGACGATGCGAAGCGCGACGAGCGGGTAGCGCGCGCGGCGCGGCTGGCCGGTATCGAGGCATTTTTCGACGGCAACCCCAATGACCTGCCGCTGGTCATTCGGAAATTCGTGGCGATCGCCGCCATCCTCGTCGGCGAATGCAAATATATCGTGCTCGACGAGCCCACGGCCGGATTGGACCGTCCGGGACAGCGCCGGCTGATCGGCATGATCGACCAACTGGAGGCCGAGGGTATTTCGGTCGTCACCATAACCCATGACATGCGCTTCGTGGCCCAGGCCTTCACGCGGGTGATCGCGATGGCAAACTGCCGGATCGTCGCTGACGGGACCTGTTCCAGCCTGTTCTCCAGCGACGGGCTTCTCAGGCAAGCCAGCATCCGCCGGCCCGAGCTCGCCCAATTGGCGAAGGATCTCGGGCTCAGCGACACCGCCTATGGGCTCAACGACGTCGCCGCCCTCATCCCCGACATGCCTCGGGCGTCGCAACGCTGACCGACAACAAACAGGGTAGCCCCGCATGACCGCGAACGACTTTCTTTCGGCCTTCACCAATCCCATCCCCATATTCGCCATGCTGCATCTCAAGGGCGGATCGTCGCCTGAGAAGCTCGACATCGCGCGCCGGGAAACGGAGATCCTGTGGAGCAGCGGCATCGACGCGGTGATCGTGGAGAATTATTTCGGTTCCACCGATGATGTCGTCGCTATGTGCCAATGGCTGAAGGACAAGGCTCCGGAAGTGGTTTTCGGCGTCAACATTCTCAAGGACGACAAGCGGGCCTTCGAGGTCGCGAATGCCTTCGGGGCGCGCTTCATACAGCTCGACTCCGTCTCCGGTCATCTTACGATAGAAGCGGATGTCGAGTTCGGTGACTGGCTGAACCAGGAAAGGGCCAGGTCGGATGCCTTCGTGCTTGGCGGGGTGCGCTTCAAGTATCAGCCTTATCTGTCGGGCCGACCGCTGACCGAGGATCTTGTCATCGGAAAGTCGCGCTGCGATGCCGTTGTCGTCACCGGCGAGGGCACCGGGCTTCAGACGCCTTCCGACAAGACAGCGCAGTTCCGCGCCATTCTCGGGCCCGAATTTCCCATCGTGATCGGGGCTGGTGTCACACCGGAAAGCGCCGCGAGAGATCTCGCGAACGCCAATGCGGTCATCGTCGGCAGCTATCTCAAGGACAGTCATGTCGACACCGGTGACGTGGACAGGGATCACACTCTCCACTTCGTCCGAGCCATCCGTGCGCTCGGCGCGCAGAGAACAATTTCGAGGAATTGAGGGGCACAGATATGGCAGCAGACATCAGCAAAGACGCACCACCGGCCGGCCTCATCGAGGCGCAGAGATTGGCGATAAGGATCGCGGAGGCCATCGCGGCAGATGCGCGTCCCGGCGAAACCGAAATAGAGGTGCGCGATCGCGCTGACCGGTATGTGCGTGAATTCGGCGGCACGGCCCTATGGACGCCGACCACGATCGGCTTCGGGATCGGAACGCTCAGCTGCTTTCCGACCGATCGGCCAAGCACTCGCCAGCTGTGGAACCTGGACCTCGGCATCATCGACATTCATCCGATCACCAAGGACGGCTGGTGGGGCGATTGCACGCGAACATTCCAGCGAGGCGACAATGTCGCCCAGCGAAAGGCCCTGGAAACGGTGGAAGCGATTCACGAAGCTGTCCTTGCTTCGGTGCGGCCCGGCATGCGGGCCTGCGATCTCTTCGCCGTCTTCAAGGCGCGGCTGCAGCAGACGCCCTATCTTTTGCTGGATCGCCTGTCGAATATCGGCCACTCGCTGAGCGCCCATTCATCCTACGATGCCGGCTATATAGACGAGTGGAACGAGACTCCGATGACCGGGGCCTGGGCGATCGAGCCCTTCATCGGTAATCATCTCTATGGGGTGAAGAAGGAGGACGTCGTGTGGTTCGGGCCAACGGCCTGCACCCTCGTCAGGTAAGGGCCTCCCGCGGGAAACCCAGGATCGGCGCCGCTCCGCTGTCTCTTCCTTGCTGCGATGCTCCGCGCTATGTGACAGGCGTGTGCCACGCTCCATTCTTGGATTTCCCATGACCCGAACCGTCAACTTTCACGAGCTTTCGAAGCTGTCGCCGGCCGAGCGCCGGAAGCTGCTCCAGCGCACCGAGGCCGATCTCTCGTCCTATGAGGAGAAGGTCAAGGCGATCATCGATGCGGTGCGCCGGGAGGGCGATGAGGCGCTGGCCCGCTTCGCGCGTGATTTCGACAAGGCGCAGGTCGAAGCCTCCGAGATCGCCGCGACGGAAGCGGATTTCGCCCGCGCCGAGAAGACGCTCGCTTCCGAGGTCAAGGCGGCGATGGACTATGCCGCCGTCCAGATCCGCAAATTCCATGAGGACCAGAAGCCGGAAGAGATGTGGCTCTCCGAAATGCGGCCCGGCGCTTTTGCCGGCGACCGCATGCGCGCCATCCCGTCCGCCGCCTGCTATGTCCCACGCGGAAAAGGGGCATTTCCCTCCGTAGCGCTGATGACCTCGATCCCGGCCAAGGTCGCGGGCGTCAAGGACCTGATCATCGTGACGCCGCCCGGCCCCGACGGGAAGATCGACGATGCGACTTTGGTGGCGGCGCGCATGGCGGGTGTCGGCGGCGTGTTCAAGGCGGGCGGCGCGCAAGCCATTGCCGCGGTCGCCTATGGCACGGAGACAATACCGAAAGTGGCAAAGGTGATCGGTCCCGGCAGTCCGTGGGTGGCGGCGGCCAAGCGGCAGGTGAGCCATGTGATCGACACCGGCACGCCCGCCGGGCCCAGCGAACTGATCGTGTTCGCCGACGATACGATCGACGGCCGGCTTGCCGCCCTCGATCTCCTGATCGAGAGCGAGCATGGGCCCGACAGCTCCGTCTATCTCGTGACCTGGAGCCGGCGTGTCGCCGAGGAGGCGCGGGCGGCGATCCCGCTTTATTGGGAGAAGATGAGCGCCCAGCGTTCGGGCTTCTCATCGACCGTGCTTGGGGGTCCGATCGGCGGCATCGTGCTGGCGCGCGATGAGGACGAGGCGATCGCCTTCGTCAATGACTATGCGCCCGAGCATCTCGAGGTCTTGGCCAAGGAGCCTTTCCAATATCTCGGCCGCCTCGATCATGCGGGCGAGATCCTTTTGGGCGAGCACACGCCGACGACACTCGGCAATTTCGTGCTCGGGCCCAATCACGTCCTGCCGACATCGGGCTGGGCCAGGACCGCCTCGCCCGTCTCGGTCTTCGATTTCATGAAGCGCACCTCGATCGCCTATGTGACGGGGAAGGCCTATCCGGAGCTGGCGAAGAACGCGAAAGTTCTCGCGACCTATGAAGGCTTCGACGGCCATGCCAATGCCGTCTCGGAATTGCGGGAGGAGATTCTCAAGAAATAATCCTCTCTCCCGCGTCGGGGGCGAGGGTATGACATTGACGCCCGCTGAGGTTTGTCGTTTGATCCCGCGCGCAGATCGATCGGAAAAACAACAGGAGAGGGTACGTCCATGGTCTCATTTCTCAATCGTCGCGACATCATCAAGGCGGGGGCAGTCGCCGCCTTCGCCGGCGCCGGCCTGCGCGCCGCGCATGCCCAGGACATTCCGTCCAAGCCCGAGGCAGGTGCCGTAAAAATGGGCATCGAGCCCTGGCTCGGCTACGGCCAATGGCACATCGCCGCCAAGAAGGACCTGTTCAAGGCGCAAGGCCTCGAAAGCGTCGAGGTCATCAATTTCAACACCGATGCCGACATCAATGCGGCGCTCGCCGCGGGCCAGCTCAATTGCGGCAACATCGCCACCCATACGGCGATGAATTTCATCGCTGCCGGCCTGCCGCTCAAGATCGTGGCCCTGCTCGATGTCTCGAAAACCGCGGATGCGATCGTCTCGGACGGCTCGGTCACCGACATCAAGGGGCTCAAGGGCAAGCAGGTCGCCTATGAGGAAGGCACGACCAGCGACATTCTCTTGAACTATGCGCTGAGCCAGAACGGCATGACGATCGCCGATATCGAGAAGGTGCCGATGCCGGCCTCCGATGCGGGCTCGGCGCTGATCGCCGGCAAGGTGCCGGTCGCCGTCACTTATGAGCCCTATCTGACGCTCGCCATGCAGCAGAATCCCAAGGTGAAGATGATCTACAGCGCCGGCGAGAATCCGGGACTGATCTCCGACGTCTTCGTGGTGCGCGACGAGTTCCTGGCCGAGAAGCCGGGCCAGATCGTCGCTCTGCTCAAGGCCTGGGATGCGGCTTTGGCAGATTACCGCAAGGATACGGCGGGCGGCCGCGCCATCATCTCGGCGGCAGTGGGGGCGAAGCCGGAAGAGCTCGCCACGGCTTTCGACGGCGTCGTTTTTTATTCGCTGGCCGAGAACAAGACCGAGATGGCGAATTTCACCGGCAAGGTCATCCCCGAGGTGCACAAGGCGGCGCGCACCGCCGGCATCCTGCAGAAGGATGTCGATCTTTCGAGCGCCATCGATCCAAGGTTCGTGGATGCCGCGACCAAGTAAGGCAAGCGGCTTCGGCCGCTTGTTCACTCTCGGCGGACGCATCAGGACGGTGGAGTTCCTCGGCATCGCTGCCGCGGTCTTCGCCGTGCTCGGCATCCTGTGGTTCGCCAGCACCGCCGCAGGATTGGTGCGGCCGCTCTTTTTGCCGTCGCCCGGCCAGGTCGTGGCGCGGCTCGGCGAGCTCTGGGCATCGGGCCAGCTCCTCGCCGATATGGGCATCAGCATCTATCGCATCACGCTGGGCTTCCTCATCTCGACCGCCATCGCTCTGCCGATCGGCATTCTCATCGGCAGCTATCGCGGCTGGGAGGCGGCGATCGAGCCTTTCGTCGATTTCATCCGCTATATGCCGGTCGTCGCCTTCGTGCCGCTCACCATCCTGTGGACCGGCACCGGCGATGCGCAGAAATTCCTCATCATCTTCATCGGCACCTTCTTCCAGCAGGTGCTCCTGGTGATGGACAATGTGAAGGGGGTGCCGCGCGACTTCATCAATCTCGGCCGCACGCTGGAAATGCCGGAATGGCGCATCCTCAAGGGCATCGTGCTCCCGTCCGCCATGCCGGCGATCTGGGATTCGATGCGCATCAGCCTCGGCTGGGCCTGGACCTGGCTCGTGGTCGCCGAGCTCGTCGCCGCCACGTCGGGCTTGGGTTATCGCATCACCACCGCGCAGCGCTTCTTCCAGACCGATCTCATCTTCGGCTATCTCCTCATTCTTGGGCTTTTGGGCCTCTTGACCGACCAGGCGATGAAATATCTGGGCCGCCGGCTGTTCCGCTATCTCGAGGTCAGGTGATGGCGGAGGCGAAACTTTCCATTCGGAACTTGAGCAAGACCTTCGTCACCGACCGCGGCGAGACCGTGGCGCTGAGGGGCGTCGATCTCGATATCGGCGACAATGAGTTCGTGGCCCTGGTCGGCACGTCGGGTTGCGGCAAGTCCACTTTGCTTTCGATCGCGGCAGGGCTCGAGACCGCGAGCGAAGGCACGATCCGGATGGATGGCGCCGATATCGAAGGCCCCGGCCTCGATCGCGGCGTCGTCTTCCAGAGCTACACCTTGCTGCCCTGGCTCACGGCGCAGGCGAATGTCGAATTCGCTCTCAAGGCATCGGGGAAATCCTCGAAGGAGGCTGCCGCGATCGCCCGCGACCACATGCATCTGGTCGGGCTCGACGGTTTCGAGAAGGCCTATCCGGCCGAATTGTCGGGCGGCATGAAGCAGCGTGTCGCCATTGCCCGCGCCCTTGCCTATCGCCCGAAGATGCTGCTGATGGACGAGCCTTTCGGCGCGCTCGATGCCCTGACCCGCCATCACATGCAGGAGCTTCTGACCGGCATCTGGGAAAAGCACCGGCTTACCGTGCTCTTCATCACCCACGATGTCGAAGAGGCGGTCTATCTCTCCGACCGGGTGGCGGTGATGACCAACCGGCCGGGGCGCATCAAGCTCGTGGTGCCGATCACCCTGGAGCGGCCCCGGCGCTACATGATGACCGCGAGCCCGGAATTCCAGGCGCTCCACCGCGAGGTGATGGAGGCGATCCGCAGCGAGTCGCTGGTAGCGGCTGGCTTTGGCGCGGAGCTGGGATGATTCAACGTCCTCACGCTGAGGTGCCCGGCGCAGCCGGGCCTCGAAGCGTCCTTCAGGATAAAGTGAGCCTGTTGCAACACACCCTTCGAGGCTCGCTGCGCTCGCACCTCAGGGTGAGGGCATTGCTCCCTGTATCCCGCGTGCTTTACGCGAACCACCAGCGGTCTGCCGCGCGGCCGCCGTCCATGTTGAGGTTGCCGGCGACGGTGCCGGTGGCGATCTTGTCCGATGTCGCATCGATCATTGCCGGGAAGAAGGGCACGATGGTGCCGCCCTCGTCATGCAGGATGCGCTGCATCTCGCCATAGATCTCCTTGCGCTTGGTCTCGTCGAGCTGGGCACGGCCCTGTTTCATCAGCTCGTCGAAGCGGCTGTTGGACCAGAAGGTCTCGTTCCACGGCGCATTGGTGCCATAGGCGAGCGAGAAGATCGCGTCAGGCGTGGGGCGCGCGCCGAAATAGCTCTCGCAGAAGGGCTTCTTCTGCCACACATTGGACCAGTAGCCGTCGGCCGGTTCCTGCACCACCTGGATGTCGATGCCGGCCTTGGCGGCGCTTTCGCGGTAGAGCGAGGCTGCATCCGAGCCGATGTCGAGAATGACATTGGAGGCGCTGAGCGGCACGGTAAGCTTGTCGAGCCCCGCTTTCTTCAAGTGGAAGCGCGATTTCTCCGGGTCGAAGCCGCGCTGCGGCAGGTCGGCGGCGAAATAGGGCGTGCCGGGCGCGATCGGATGGTCGTTGCCGATCACCGCATTGCCGCGCAGCAGCTTGTCGACCAACTCCTGCCGGTCGATGGCGAATTTGAGCGCCAGGCGCACGTCGTTATTGTCGAAGGGCGCCGTCGTGGACAGCATCGGCAGCGTCATATGGCTGCCGCTCTGCACCTTGATGACCTTGAGGCCGGGCGCGCGCTCGATCATGTTCAGCGTCTTGGTGTCGACGAACATCACCGCGTCGAGATCGCCGGTGACGAGGCCGTTCATCCGCGCCGTGCTGTCGGCGATGGCGAAACATTCGACCTCGTCGAAATTGCCGTGCCCCTCCTTCCAGTAATTGCCGAAGCGCGTGCCGGTGCAGCGCACACCCGGATCGAAGCTCTTCATCACATAGGGGCCGGTGCCGATGCCGTCATTGAAATTGGTGGTGCCGTCGGGAACGATCTGGGCGTGATAGTCGGCGAGCGCGAAGGGGAAGTCGGCATTGGGCTCCTTGAGCGTGATCACCAGCACGTCCTTGCCGTCGGCCTTCATCTCGGCGATGCCGTCGAGCGTCGGCTTGATCGAGGATTTGGAATCGGGGCGGGTGTGGAGCTTGAGCGAATAGATGACGTCCTCGACGGTGAGGCTCTTGCCGTTGTGGAACTCGACGCCCTTGCGCAACCGGAAGACCCATTTGCGCGCACCCTCGGTTCCCTCGAAGCTTTCGGCCAGCTCCGGCTTGAGCTTGAGGTCGGGGCCGAGCTCGACGAGATTGCTGCGGCTCTGCCAGCTCATCATGCCGGGCGCGATATCGGCAAAGGTCGAAGGATCGAAGGCATCGGAGGTCGATGCGCCGACGATCGCATAGCGGAACTTGCCGCCCTTGCGCGGTGTCTGCGCCAGAGCCGGCGCTTCAGGCAGAAGGCTCGCCGCGGCGGCGGCCGACAGGCCGGCCAGGAATTGCCGGCGATTGGCCGCGATGAAACGGGTCATTGTTCTCTCCCCAGTTGTTTCCCATGCGCTTGTGATGCCGGCTGAGCCGGTCTTTTATGCTGTGCAGCTTTGGTGCGCGCCCTATTCCGGAAGGCGGCGCAATTCGTGGCAGGAGCAGTGAACCCCGCCGCCGCCTTGCGCGAACATGTCGTAGTCGACGGCGACCACCTCGAATCCGGCGGCCTTGAGATCGCGGTTCACATTCACATTGTGGCTCATCGACAGGACGCGCTTCTTGCCGAGGCTGACGACATTGCCGCCGAGCTTCACGCAGTCGGCATAGGCGACCGTGATGACCTCGATCTTGTGCCGCTTCTTCATATAGTCGAGCGCATAGGGCTGCAGCGCATCCTCGCAGACCAGCGCCAGGCCCTGTTCGAGCATGACGACGACCGCATCCATATGCACGAATTGCGGCGGTATCGGCGCGATGAGAACCTCCCAGCCCTTTTCCTTGAGCCAGCTCTGGACCTGTTCGGCGCCTTCCTTGCTCGAGCGGTCGCCCGACCAGCCGAGCAGCGCCACGCCGGGCTTGAGGATGACGAAATCGCCGCCTTCGAAATGCCCGGCGGTCACCCATTTCCAGATCGGGATCCCCGCCTTGCGGTAGAATTCGGAAGCCACGGCATAATCGCGCCGCCGCGGCGGCGTCTGAATGGAGGCGATGACGGCGCCCCACGGCGTCATGAAGCTCGAATCGCGCGTGAACACGCTCGACGGCAGGCCCTCGTCGGCGTCGGCGAAGTGACAGCGTATGCCGGCCTTCTCATAGGCATCCACCATCTCGCGATGCTGGCGCATCGCTTTCTGCTTGTCGAAGCGATAGCCCATCTGATCCTGATTGGCGAAGGTCACCGCCGATATGGAATTGAGCGGCACCCAGCGGAAATGATCGGGCTTGCCGAGCAGGACGTCGGTCAGTTCGCCGGTCTGGGCGGTGACGCCCCAGGCAATCGCGCCGCTCGCTCCATCCATGTATTTTCTCCCCGCATATGTTGAGTTGAATTATTATTGGCGATGCTCCCATTATTGGTTTCGGTTGCAAATGGAGAATTGTTCTGCCCTAATATGAAATAAATTCACAATAGGGCAATCGCGATCATGTCCCGCCAGATCAAGCGAAGCCGTTTGCCGCTGACCGCGCTGCGCGCCTTCGAGGCGGCGGCGCGCCACCGCAACCTGCTGCGCGCCGCCGATGAGCTGGCGGTGACCCACGGCGCCGTCTCGCATCAGATCCGCAGTCTCGAGACGGAGCTCAAGGCGCCGCTCTTCGACCGGAGGCGGCGGCCGATCGAGCTCACCCAGGCCGGCGAGCAGCTGCTGGCCGCCGTCCATGAGTCCTTCGAGCGGTTGACGCGCGTGGCGAGCGCCATCCAGAATGGCGAGATCGAAGGCGAGATCACGCTCTCCTGCGTGCCGGGCCTCGCCGCCAACTGGCTCGTCCCGCGTCTCGGCCGGTTCCTGTCGCTGCATGCCAATGTCGCCGTCCATGTCGTGACCGAATATTGGCGCCATCCGAAGATCGCCGATCAGTCGGATCTCGCCATCGCCTATGGCAGCGCCGAGCATCCCGGACGGCGCGTGGTGCGCCTGGCGCATGCGGAATTCTTCCCGGTCTGCAGCCCGGCGCTGCGCCAGCGCAAACCGGCGCTCCGGCGGCCGCAGGATATCGCCAGCCACACGCTGCTTCATGAATATACGGACGAGGCATGGTCACGCTGGCTTGCCGCAGCGGGGCTTGCCGGTCTCAAGCCCGCGCGCAATGTGTATTTCGACGGCGCGCATTTGTCGCTCGAGGCGGCGCGCGCCGGCTATGGCATCGCCATGGGCGACCTGGCGACGGTTCGCGACGATCTGGCCGAGCGGCGGCTGGTCAGGCTGTTTGAGCAGACAGTGCCGGCGGCCTTCCCCTATTACCTCGTGGCCCCACCCGAAGCCGAGCAGCCGGCCGCGGCGCGGGCCCTGGAGCAATGGCTCGTCGCCGAGTTCGCCAAGGAGATGTAGCTCATAGCCTCACGCCGCTGCCGGCCTGAGATGCGCCGACAACCGATATTCGATAAGGCCGAGGATGCGGGTGATCAGGAAATTGAGCGCCAGATAGATGGCGCCGGCGCAGGCGAAGACCTCGATGGCGCGATAGGTTTGCGAGATGATGCCATGGGCGATGCCGGTGATCTCCATCAGCGTGATGATCGAGGCGAGCGAGGTGCCCTTGACCATCAGGATGATCTCATTGCCGTAGGCCGGCAGCGCCTGGCGCAGCGCCACCGGCATGATGATCCGTCGCAGCACCAGGAAGGGCGACATGCCGGCCGCTTGCGCCGCTTCCACCTGGCCCTTCGGCACCGATCCCAGCCCGCCGCGGATGATCTCGCTGCCATAGGCCGCGGTATTGAGGGTGAGCGCCAGGATGGCGCACCAATAGGGCTCGCGGAACAGTCCCCACAGGCCCAACGCCTGCAGGGAGGGGCGGAACTGGCCGAGGCCATAATAGATGAGGAAGATCTGGACGAGGAGCGGCGTGCCGCGGAAGAGGGCGACGAAGCTCCGGATAGGCCAGTCGATGACCGGCATTTCAAGGCGCCGCGCCAGAGCGAGGAGGAAAGCCAGAATGGCACCATAGAGGATCGAGAAACCGGCAAGCTGCAAGGTCAATGGCAGGCCGGCCAGCAGCTTGGGAATGATCTCGGCGAAGAAGCTCACATCCATCAGCCGCTCCTGAAGCCGCGCGCGGTCAGGCGCTCGGCCTTCCCAAAGAAAACCCCGGTTGCGGAGGCGATGGCGAAATAGAGGAGGGCGGCGGCGATATAGAAAATGAAGGGCTGGCGCGTCGATCCGGCGCCGATCTGCGCCTGACGCATCAATTCGATGAGCCCGATGACCGAGATCAGGGCCGAGTCCTTGAGCACCAATTGCCAGACATTGCCGAGCCCGGGAAGGGCATGACGCAAGAGCTGCGGTGCGACGATGCGCCGGAGCATCAGGAGTCTCGTCATGCCGAAGGCCTGGGCTGAATCGAACTGGCCTTTTTCGACGGCGAGATAGGCGCCGCGATAGGCTTCCGCCTGATAGGCGCCTGAGATGATGCCGAGCGCCACCGTCCCGGTGGCGAAGGCCGGCAGCCCGAGAAAGCCTTGCGCGCCGAACCAGTGGCCCACAGCGGTGAGCGCCAGGCTGCCGCCGAAATAGAGGAAATAGATGGTGAGGAGATCGGGAACGCCCCTGAACACCGTCGCATAGGCATCGGCGATGAGGCTGAGGAAGAGCCTGCCGCTCAATCGCGCCGCCGCCGCGAGAGCGCCTAAAAGAGCGCCCAGCGCGAAGCCCGCGACCGAGAGGGCAAGCGTGACCGCGGCGGCCTTGAGCAGCGCCAGAGCCCAGCCCTCACCGCCGAAGCCGAGCAGCCCTAATCCATCCACGCCTCAAAACCTTACTTCGCCGGCGTCACATCCGCTTTCAGCCATTTGAGCGACAGCGTCTTGATCGTGCCATCGGCAATGGCCTCGTCGATCGCCTTGTTGAGCTTGTCCTTGAGGGCCTTGTCTTCCTTGCGCAGGCCCGCTCCCGTGCCGCGGCCGAAGAGGCCGGCATAGAAGCCCGGACCGGCGACGGCATAATTGGCGTATTCGGGCTTGGCCATTGTCGCGGCGAGCGCCGTCTGCTGCGCGAAGATACCGTCGATGCGCCCGGCGGCGAGATCGAGATCATGCTGCTCGGTGGTCTTGTATTCGCGGACCTCGACCGTGTCGCCGAAATAGGTTTTCACGAATTCGAGATTGACGGTCGCGGCCTGCGCGCCGATCACCTTGCCTTTGAGCATGGGCTTCATCTTCTCGATCGCCGCCTTGGCCTTGGCTTCGTCGGCGAGCGAAATTTTCTCGGCGGCAAGCCCGGCGAGCGGGCTGTCCTTGGCGACGGCGAAGCCCGCCGGATCGACGGCATAGGGCTGTGTGAAGTCGATGACTTCGAGCCGCTTGTCGGTGATGTACATGCTGGCCATGATCACGTCGAACTTGCCGACGGTCAAAGCCGGGATGAGGCCGTCCCAGTCCTGGGTCACCACCGTGCATTCGATCTTCATGCGCCCGCAGAGATTCTGCGCGAGCTCGACCTCCATGCCGTCGGGCTTGCCGTCGGCGGTGGTGAAGTTCCACGGCGCATAGGCGCCTTCCGTCGCGATGGTGATCTTCTCTTGCGCGGCGGCGGGCGACAGCGCCGCCATCGCGAGCCCTAAGCCCAGGCACGCCGTCGATAGTATCCTCATCATGTCCTCCCTGTTGCCGCGGCTTTTCGCCTTGTCAGTACTTCTTCTTGCTGGCGAACTCGGCCAGCATCGGCGCCGTGCCGAGAATATGGTTACGCATCACCGTCTCGGCATGATCGGCATCGCCGCTGCGCAAGGCGTCGATGACGATGCGGTGCTCCTGCTCGGCGCTGAGCGGCTTCGCGGCATAATCGAACCAGATGCGCAAATAGGGCTCGATCACCACATGCAATTGCACGATCTGGCGGATGAGCTTCGGCCGGCCGCTGAGCGTGACGATCTGGCTGTGGAATTCCTGATGCCGCGCCACCCAGTCGCCGCTGCCGCTCAAGCCGCTCTCCTCCATCCTGCCAAGGATGCGCTCGAGCTCGCCCAAAACCTCGCCGCCGATCCGGGGCATCGCCAGGCGCACGGCGAGACCTTCGAGCACCGAGCGGATCTCGAAGGTCTCGTAGATCTCGTCGAGCGACAGGCCGGCGACGATGCAGCCGCGATTGGGCCTGATGGTCACGAGGCCGTCCGCAGCGAGGCGCTGGAAGGCTTCCCTGACCGGCATGCGGCTCATGCCGAGCTCGATCGCGATCTCTTCCGGGATCAGCCGGTCGCCGGCGCGGTAGCGGCCGAAGCGGATGGCGGAATGCAAATGCAGATAGGCTTCCTGCTCGGCGGTCGCCGGCGCAGGTGAAACGACCTGGGACACGTTTCCTCGCTGGATATTTGTATTTGTGTATCCACAACTACAGCCTGCTTTCGGCACAGAGTCAAGCAGGCGCCGCCCCTCTCGGGACGGCGCTCACGGGATAGGCCGGTGATGGCTTGAACGGGCCGGATTTTCAGCCGTGATCGCGCACGGCGTGGAAGATCTTGCCGGCGGGCTCGTTGATGCCCTTGAGATAGAAGGATTCGAAATCCCCGGCGCCGGAATTCTGGATGAGCATGATGGTGGTGCCGGTCTTCTCGTCGCGGCCCATGATGCTGGTATGGCCCGGGATCTGGCCGAGATGGCCTTTGACGTCGATATCGCCATAGCGCATGACCAGCACGCCATGGCCATTGGCGACGGTGTTCGATCCTGGGAACTGCGCCGGCTTGATATTGTCCTTCATCTCGGCGAGCTGCTTGCGCCCGAGAATGCGTCCGTCGAACAGAGCATTGAGGAAGGTCACCACGTCGCGCGGCGTCGAGACCATGTCGCCCGCCGCATTGGCGCCCGACAAGGGGAACCATTCGGTCGAATCCCACACGCCCTCGACCGGAGCGCCCGCACCGCTCACATCCCATTGCGGCTTGTCGTCATCGTCATTGTGCATGTAGCCGCGCGCCTCGCGCGCCTTGGGGAATTTCTCGTCGGTTCCGACCCAGGTGTCGTTCATGCCGAGCGGCGTGAAGATGCGCCGGCGCAGATGATCGGAATAGGGCTTGCCGGTCTCATGCGCGATGATGAGGCCCGACAATACATAGCCGGTGTTGGAATATTCCATGCCGTGCCACGGCTCCTTCTGGACGCCGTGCTTGAAGGCGAAATCGACGACCTCCTGGCCCGTCCACACCTTGTCCGAGATCATCGGCATCGCGGTCTCGAAATCAGGGAGGCCGCTCCTGTGATTGAGCAGGATGCGCACCGGCATCTTGTCGCCCTTGGGGATCTTGGGGAACCAGCGGGTGATCGGCTCGTCGAGATCCACCTTGCCGTCCTCGACCAGGAGATGGAGACCGGTGGCGATGAAGCTCTTGGTGCAGCTCGCGATGCGGAACAGATGGTCGCCGCGCAGCGGCGTCTTCTTGAACTTGTCGGCGAGCCCGCTCTGATAGAGAGCGATGTCCTTGCCCGGCCGCCCGACCGCCAGCGACAGGCCGACGACGCCGCGCTTCACATGATCATCGAGGATGGTCTGGATTTTCTTGTCGAGTTCGCTCATGGCTCTCTCCTTCCCTGAAAAGTAAAATGACAGCGTGACATGTGGCCTTCGCCGACCGTCATCTGCGGCGGCTCGGTCTTGCAGATTTCCTGCGCCATGGCGCAGCGCGTCCTGAACCGGCAGCCGGTCGGAATATTGAGCGGGCTCGGTATGTCGCCCTGGGTGACGGGCTGGCGCTGGCGCTTGGTGAGCTCCATCTTCGGCACCGCGCTCAACAGCGCCCGCGTGTAAGGGTGCCGCGGATCGTCGAAGATCGCCTTGGCCGGCCCCGTCTCCATGATCTGGCCGAGATACATGACCGCGATATGGTCGGACATGTGGCGCACGACGCCGAGCTCATGGGCGATGAACAGCATGGTGAGGCCGAGCTCCTGGCGCAGGTCGGAGAGGAGATTGAGGATCTGCGCCTGGATGGAGACATCGAGGGCTGCGACCGGCTCGTCGAGAACCAGGAACACCGGCCTGACCGCGAGCGCCCGCGCCAGCCCGGCGCGCTGGCGCTGGCCGCCCGACAATTCGCGCGGCCGGCGCTCGGCCATGGCGCCGGGCAGGCCGACGAGCGACAAGAGGCGCCGCACCTCCTGCGGCACCTCGGCCTTGGCGACGATATTGTGGAAGGAGAGCACTTCGGCAATGGCGGTGCCGATGGTGAGGCGCGGATTGAGCGAGGAATAGGGATCCTGGAACACCATCTGCAGGCGCCGCCTGAGCTTGTCGCGTTGGACGATGGGCTCGCCTTCGAAGCTGATCGTTCCGCGCACCGGCCGGTTGAGCCCGAGAATGGCCCGGCCGATGGTCGATTTGCCGCTGCCCGATTCGCCGACGAGCCCCAGCGTCTCGCCCGCATGGATGGCGAAGGAGACGCCATCGACGGCGCGCACCGCCCGCGGCCGCGCCCCGGTCACGACATCGGTGAGGCTGCGCGGCTTGGCGAATTCGACGACGACATCGTCGACCTTGAGTGTCGGGATCGGGCTCATGAGGCGCGCTTCCGGTCGAGCTCCTCGACCCGTTCGGGAAAGAAGCAGGCTGTCTGGTGATTGCCCTGGACGGAGGCCAAGGCGATGGGGCGCTCGCGGCATTCGGCACTGGCGACGGCGCAGCGCTCGGCGAAGGGACAGCCGAGGCCGAGCCTTGCGAGATCGGGCGGCTGGCCCGGGATCGAGGCGAGTCGCGCGGCCTTGCCATGCACATGCGGGATCGAGCGCAAGAGCCCATGCGTATAGGGATGCGCCGGCCTTCGGAAGATATCGGCGGTGCGCCCGGTCTCGACGATGTGGCCCGCATACATGACGGCGACGTGGTCGCAGGTTTCCGAGATGACGCTCATGTCATGCGAGACGAGGATGATCGCCATGCCCGTCTGGCGCTGCAGCTCCATCAGGAGAGACAGGATCTGGTCCTGGATGGTGACGTCGAGTGCCGTCGTCGGCTCATCGGCGAGCAGCAATTTGGGCTCGCTCACCATGGCCATGGCGATGACGGCGCGCTGCATCATGCCGCCCGACCACTGATAAGGATAATCATCGACCCTGATCTCGGGGCTCGCAATGCCGACCCGCTTGAGGACGGCGATGGCCGCCTTGCGCGACTGCGCCCGGCTGAAGCCTTTGTGGACACGCAAGCCTTCGGCGATCTGATCGCCGATCGGCCAGACCGGATTGAGGCTGCTCATCGGGTTCTGGAACACCATGGCGATGTCCTGGCCGCGCACCTGGCGCAGATCCTGCGCCGAGGCGGCAGCGAGATCGCGTCCGGCGAAGCGGATTTCCCGGGCGCGGACAGTGGCCGGCGGCGACGGCAGCAGGCCGAGCAGTGCCCGGCACAGCACCGATTTGCCGCTGCCCGATTCGCCGACGATGCCGAGCGTCGCCCCTGCATCGACGGTGAGCGACAGCGCATTGTTGGCGATGACGGTGCCGCGTTTCGTCTTGAACTCGACGGTGAGGCCGGAAACCGAAAGCAAGGGTGAAGCGGATGTCATCGGTTCAGACCATGGTGTGGTGGCGTTCGCCGAGCCTTTGCGCCAGCCCGTCGCCGATCAAGGCGAGCGCGATGCCGGTGACGACAATGGCGAGGCCGGGCAGAGTGGCGATCCACCAGGCCTGGCGCATGAAATCTCGGCCTTCGGCGATCATCGATCCCCATTCGGGCAGCGGCGGCTGGATGCCGAGGCCGAGGAAGCTCAAGCCAGAGACCAGGAGGATGTTGAGCACGAAATCCGACGCCGAGAAGACGATCGACGAGTTGATCACATTGGGGAGCCCGTGGCGGAAGATGATGCGAGAGCGCGGGAAGCCCAGCACTTCGGCCGCGGTGATGTAGTCCTTGGTGCGCTCGACCAGCATCTCGGCGCGCGCCAGGCGCGCATACATGGTCCAGGCCAGGATGAAGATCGAGATGTAGATGTTCTGCACGCCGGGCCCGAGGATCGCCAGGATCACGATGATCAGCACCAGGAAGGGAAAGGCCATCGCCACGTCGATGATGCGCATGAGGATGGCATCGAAGCGTCCGCCGACATAGCCGGCATAGGCGCCGAGCACGACGCCATAGGTCATCGGCACATAGGTGGTGACGACGCCGATGACGAGATCGATGCGGGCGCCATAGAGCACGCGCGAGAAGATGTCGCGTCCGAGGCTGTCGGTGCCGAAGAGATGCGGGAAGCCCGGCGGCATCAATATGGCGTTGAAATCCTGCTCATAGGGATCGAAGGGTGCGATCCAGGGCGCGAAGATTGCGGCGAGCACGATCAGCGCCATGAGGGCGCTGCCGATCTTGAGCGACGGGCTCCAGGAGGCGATCTCGCGGAAAAACCTTTGGCTGAGCGATGCTTGCGGATGGTAGGCGGTCTCGCTCATGGCTCAAGCCTTCAGCACGCGCCGGTCGACCAGCATATAGCTCAGATCGGCGATGAGATTGACGATGACGACCAAGACGGCGAAGACGAAGGAGAGGCCCTGGATCAGCGGATAGTCGCGATAGCCGACCGAGCGCACGAGGAGCGAGCCCAGTCCCGGCAGGCCGAAGACATATTCGACGATGACGGCACCGCTCAGCAGCCAGCTGATATTGACGGCGAGCACGGTGATCACCGGGATCAGCGCATTGCGCAGCACATGCTTGGTGAGGATGCGCCATTCCGACAGGCCCTTGGCGCGCGCCACCTCGATATATTCGGAGGTCAGCACGTCGAGCATCGAGGAACGCATGGACTGGATGAGGATGGGGCTCAAGAACAGCGATATGGTCAGAGCCGGCATGGTGAGATGATGCAGCTTCTCGAGCGGCGTGCTGCCGAGCCCCGAGATCGGGAACCAGCCGAGCCACAGGCCGAAGCACAGCATGAGCAGCAGCCCGATCCAGTATGAGGGCATGGCGAAGCCGAAGATGCTGCCGAGGCGGATGACATGGTCCGGCCAGCGATTACGGTAGAAGGCGGCGACGAGCACCAGCGGCACGGCGATGAGGATCGAGAAGATGGTGGAGAGGCCGAGCAGCATCAGCGTCGGCCACAGCTTTTCGAGCACCAGCGCGGTAACCGGCGCCTTCTGGATCAGGCTGGTGCCGAGATCGCCCATCACCGCATGGCGCAGGAAGTCGAGATATTGCACGATGAGCGGGCGGTCCATGCCGAGCTGGCGATAGATCTCGGCGACTTGCGCATCGTCGATCCGGCCATGCATCATGATGCGGATCGGATCGCCCGGCACGAGATGGATGGTGAGGAACACGAAGACCGTCACGCCGAGCATGACGGGAATGGCGTGTATCAGCCGCGCCAGGCAATATCTGAGAACCAGCATTGCTGCTCCGGATCAGGCGCCCGCCGCGAAGCGGGCGCCTCCTGGATCGTCATCCGTTACTTGTTGAGCCACACATCGCGCAGCCACCACCAGCCGACCGCGATGTTCTTCCAGTTCTGGACGTGGTTCTTATGGCCATTGACATAGGGCAGGAAGTTGAGCGGCACGCTGTAGCCGTCATTATACACGATGCCCTGCACCTTGCCGTAGAGCTCGGCGCGCTTCGCCTTGTCGGAGGTCTGGCGCGCTTCGGCGAGGAGCTTCGTCACTTCCTCGTTCTTGTAGTTCGAGAAGAAGGCCGCGGTGGCACCGGTGCCGTCGGCCTGGATGCTCGCCAGCTCGTCATCGTCATTGATGTCGGAGGTGATGTAGCTGACATAGGCCTGGTATTCGCCCTTCTGTGTCATGCTGAAGGCGGTGCCGACGTCGAACTCGACGATCTCGACCTTGAGCCCGGCCTGCGACCAGCCCTGCTGCAGGATCGTCGCCACGGTGCGGAACGGCGCATTGCCGGTATCGACCATGAGCTGGATCGGCGTGCCGTCATAGCCCGCCTCCTGCACCAGCGCCTTCGCCTTCTCGATGTCATAGGGAAGCTTCTCGACCTTGTCGGACCAGAAGCTGACCTTGGGCATATAGGAGTTGGGGACCTCGCCATAGCCGAAATAGACGGCCTTCATGATCGCGTCGCGATTGGCGGCATAGTTGAGCGCCAGCCTGATGCGCTTGTCGTCGAAGGGCTTCTTGGCGTGGTTGAGATAGACATAGTCGAGCCGGAAGGAGGGCGAGACTTCGAGCGTCGTGTCCGGCATCGCCTTCACCGCTTCCGCCTGGTTGAGCGGCACGGCGAGAATGGCGTCGAAATCGCCGTTCTGCAGACCGAGCACGCGCGAATTGCTTTCCGGCACATATTTGAGGATCGCCTTGTCGACATAGGGCAGAGGCTTGCCGTCGGCGCCCATGCGCCAATAATGCGGATTGGGGACCATCACCACTTGCGTCCCGCGCTCATAGCTTTCGACCTGGAACGGCCCGGTGCAGACGGGCTTCGAGCCGAAGGCGGTCGGGTCCTTCTCGTAGTCGGCCTTCGACACGATCGAGGCCGCGAACAGCGATAAGGCCGATTCGAGCGCCGCATAGGGCTGCTTGAAGCTGAGCTTCACCGTCGCATCGTCGATCTTGTCGATCGCCTTCACCGGATCGAAGGCGAAGCCATAGGAGGCCTTCGGATCGGCGACCTTCTTCAAGGAGAAGATCACATCCTCGGCGGTGAGCGGGTTGCCGTTGCTGAATTTGACACCGGGGCGCAATTTGAGCTCGATCGACAGGCCGTCATCGGCCATCTTCCAGGATTCCGCGAGGCCGGGCTCGAGACCCGTGCCCGAGGCATCGGCGGAGATCAGCGACTCGCAGATCTGCGTGATGTTGTAGATCGAGCCGTTGTCCGACGGCGTGAAGGGATCGAGCGTCAAGGGCTCGTCGGGCCTGGCGACGGTGAGCGTTCCGCCGCGCTTGACGTCGGCCGCCGAGGCCTGATGCATGCCGGCGATCAGGCCGAGCATGGCGGCGCCGAATACCAGATACTTTGCTTTCATGTGCGTCTCCCTTGCTTTTCGTTGTTCACGGGTAGGCTTGTCATGCCCCCTTACGCAGCCGGCCGCTGCGGTTCGCCGAAGCGGGCCGGACTCAGCATATCGAGCGTCAGACCGAGATCGCGCAATCGCGCCGGGAACGGCCGTCCGGCCACCAGATCGGCGGCAAGCCCGGCAAGCGCCGGCGATGTCTGAAACCCGTAGCCGCCTTGCCCGGCGAGCCAGAAGAAATCGGGTACCGCGGAATCGAAGCCGATGACCGGCGTCTTGTCGGTTGCGAAAGTGCGCAGGCCCGCCCAACTGTGGCTGATGTGACGGATATCGAAATGGGTCATGGCCATCACCCGGTCGGCGGCGATGGCGATGTCGATCTCCTCGGCTTGCGCATCGGTGGCGGTGCTCGGCGTCTCGTCGGCGGGCGACACCAGGAGATTTCCGGCGTCGGGCTTGAAATAGAAATCCTCGCGGGCGCCGATCGACAGCGGCCACTTCGCGATGTCATAGGCGGACGGCGGCTGGAACAGGAATGCGGTACGCCTTTTGGGCGCAAGGCCGCGCGGCGCCGCACCCGCGAGGTGCGCGACGTCGTCGGCCCAGGCGCCCGCCGCATTGACGATGATCTGGGCGGTGATGGCCCCGGCGCGCGTCTCGATGTGCCAGCCGGAGGGCTTGCGGGTGAGGGCCATCACATCGCTGTCGGTGACGAGCCTGCCGCCCTCGCCGCGCAACTGCCGAAGAAACCCGTGCAGCAGGCCGTTGGTGTCGATGTCCATGGCGTCCGGCTCGAAGACGCCGCCCGCCACTTTGTCGCGCCGGAAGGCCGGAACCTTGGCCAAGACATCGTCTGCCGTCACCCGCCTGACCGAAGGGACAAGGCGATGGGCGGTTTGATGGATTTCCTCGAGCAGATCGCGCTCCGCTTCGCCGCCCACGAACATCGCGCCGCGCTCGGCGAGTATCGGAGCCTGGGCGAAGCCTACGGGCGGGCTCGCGAGGAAGGGCCGGCTCGCGATCGTCAAGGCGCGGATCGCGGCATTGCCATAGGTCTCGGTGAACAGCGCCGCCGAGCGGCCACTCGCATGGTAGCCGGGCTGCGTCTCGCGCTCGATGAGGATGGTGGATCGCGTCTTGGCGATTGCGGCAGCGGCGGAAGCGCCGGCAATCCCTGCTCCGATCACGGCGACCTCATACTCCACCGACGAAATTCCTTGCCACTGACGGATGATTGGATTTATGCCAGGGGACATTCGCATGTGGTTTTCCTATCAGTCAAGTAATTTTCCTATACGAAAATGGCGAGCAAAGTTGCAGGAAACGCGAAGCGCAACGGCAGGCGGCCCTTGCTGGGCGAAAGACTGCTCGAGTTGCGCAAGCGCCATAACTGGACGTTGAAGGATGTGAGCCGCAGGACCGGCGTGTCCGTCGCCACTCTGTCCAAGGTCGAGCGCAACAAGATGTCGCTCACCTATGACAAGATGCTGCAGGTCGCCGAAGGCCTCAAGCTCACCCTGGCGGAGCTGGTGGCGCCGCCGCCGGTCAGGCCCACGGCACGGCGCTCGATCGCGCGGCGCAAGGACGGACTGCTGCAGCTCACGCCGAACTACGAATATATCTACCTGTCGCCCGATCTCTCCAACAAGCGGATGATCCCCATCCTCACCCGCATCAAGACCCGCACCATCGAGAAGTTCGGTCCGCTGATACGGCATTCAGGCGAGGAGTTCATCTATGTGCTCGAAGGCGAGATCATGGTCCACACCGATCATTACGAGCCGACTCGCATCAAGGCGGGCGAAGGCGTCTATATCGACAGCACCATGGGCCATGCTTTCCTGTCGGTGAGCAAGAAGGATGCCCTGGTCCTCGGCATCTGCTCCAGCGAGGACCCGCATCATGCCGACAAGCTGCGCTCGCTCTTCGCCAAGCGTCAACGCAAGTAGTCTTCACTCGCGCGCGGCAGCCGGTTGTGCTTGTCGGCGCGGAATTGCAGGACGAAATAAGGCGGGATGCAGGTGCCTTGCGCGATCTTGCCGTACCAGCTCGCATCCGGCGCGCCGCAGGAATCGGGCGCCTGCTGACCCTTGGCGTCATTGAGCGTGATGGCCCGCAAGGTCCGAACCGACTCGCCGCGCTCGAGCGCCCCTCGCACGCAGATATAGTCCTCGCGGCAGGGATGGGCTGAATCGCAGGCCCGCAAGCCCGCATAGGTCACATATTTGTTGAAGCACACCGGCAGCGGTTGCCGCAAATCATCGAGACAGTCGTTGAAGCCGGTCGCCGCGACCTTGCCGCAGGTCGCCGAGCCCGGCAGGCTGCGGCAGCATTTCACCCTGACCATGCCGCCCGGAAAGCCGCCGGATTTGTCCTGCGCCCAGAATTGCTGCTGCGCGCCCAGATAGGTCGCGGCATTGGCGATGTTGAGATCGCCGAGGCGCTTGCGCAAATAGGGCGAGAGCTTGGTGCTCATCGGCGTTGAATCATAGGGATCGGCCTGCGCGCCATTGCGGCTGTAGGGCGGGAAGTCGCGCCGATAGACATCCCTGGCGATCTGGCCTTCAGCCCAGGTGACGGATCCTTCTTCGAGAATATCGCCGATCTCGACGCCGGAGGCGGAAACGCACAAGCCTCGTTCCGGATTGATCGGCGATTTCATGAAGGGTCGGCAGACGAGTCCCTTGGCGCAGGACCACGGGGCGAAGCTCGCATCGGCATTCGCCGTGCCGGCCAGCGTGTCGCAAGGCGCACCCCAGCCGTCGAAGAGGGCCGTGTCCGCGAGATCGCCGCGGAAGCGCATCTGCGGCCGCGCCGCGAAGCCGCGCGAAAAATCGATTGCGTGGAGGCTCGTGCCTTTGCCGATCTCGGCCATGATGGCGCGTCTTCGCGGCAGGTCGGAAAAGAAATGCGCCGATCCCGGCACCAGGATCTCATTGGCCCGCATATTGCCGGCGGTGTCGGCGCCGGTGAAATGGAAGCCGGCAATGGCGCGCGTCTGGTGGCAGCCGGTGCAGCTCATATCATTGAGGCGGGCGATGAGGCCGCGCGGCGACTTGATGAGGCCGGCGCGGCCCGCAATCTTGTCGAGCGCCGCGAGCGCCTGATCGAGCTCGTCCGGACAGATGAACGAGCTCCTGGCCTTGCCGGCACATTGGCTCGTGGAGCCGAGGAAGGGATTGATCGGTCCGTTGCGGAAGCGGCTCTCGCCGCCCGGCGCCACCGAGACGCCGGAGAAGCTTAAGTATTGCGACGGGATGATGAGCGTGCCCTGATCGAGGTCATAGAGACCGCGGTCGCTGAACAGGAACTGCTTGAGCTTGGCGAGCCTCTGCTTGAAGCGCGGGTTCTGCAGGATAAGGGCCCGGCACAGTTTGTCGGTCGTGCGACAGACACCCAGATAGCGGTCGATCTGGTTCTCGAGCTTCGTTTCGACGAACTGTTTCGTGTCCGAATCGAAATTGAAGACCATGAGCAGATACTCGGCATGGGTGCCGAAATCCTTCTTTTCCGCCGCCGGGATGCGCATGATCTGCATGTTGAGCTCGATGCGGTCGAAATTGGCCCGAGAAATTTGAGCCAAAGGCCCCGCGACCAGGGAGGTCGCGACGGTCGCGGCGGTATCGGCATCGGCGACGAAGCTCAGCGGCTGAACGGACCCGAAACGATCCCAGCTTTGCGCGATCTGGGCGCAAGAGAGCAGGTTCTCCCTGGTCTTCGCGCGCATGACGACATTGAGGGTCAAAGGCAGCCTTGAGGCATATTGGGCACCCGAGCGCGCCTCGACATAGCCGAAGCGGTAGATGAAGCGCACCTCGCCGCAGAAATCCTCGCGCTTGGCCGATTTGATCCGGGGCGGGCGGAAGCTGCGGTCGAGCCGGTTGACGACGCCGACCAGCGCCAAAGTGGCGCGCGGGTCGTCGAAGAAATTGACCGGGAAGCCGTAGTCATTGGCGACGCCACGCGCTTCGAGCGAGTCCGCCTGGGCTTCGAGGATGCGCTCTTTGATCGTGCCTGCGACCTGCTTCAGCGGCGGATGGAGGAAGGGATTGCCGATCGCATCCGAGGTACTGCCGTGCGTGCATTCATCCGGGCTCGACACATGGGGGATGAGGCAGTCGATGCGAAAGCCATGCGATTCGAGATGGCGCATGACGAGCGGATCGGACACGGCGAGGCCGCGCTCCAGGGGATCGGCCGCAGCCGCTTCATTGAGCAGAGCCAGCGCCAGGCTTGCAAGAACAACCATCCAGCGCATGAAGGCTCCACGGGTTTCCTGAGGCCTGGATCATGCCACTCGAATACAGGCGAGAAAAGATGCGACGCTTATACCCTCTCCCGCTCTCGCGGGGCGAGGGTAGCTAGGAAAGCTTCGCCCAGGATTCTCTCAACGCCTCGGCGCTCAGAAGCTTGACGCCGCTGGACCTAAGGATGTCCGCGACCGCGCGCACGAGATCGGCATTGCTCTCGGCGCGGGAGCCATCGGGGAGATGAAGATTGTTCTCGAAGCCGACGCGCGCATGGCCGCCGAGGAGAGCGCCGAGGCTTACCGCGGCCGCTTCATGCCGGCCGAAGGCGCATGTGGTCCAGTGCCCGAAGCGGGGAATGTCCGGCGCCAGAAAGGCGAGCAGGTCTTCAGGCTTCGAGAGCTGGTCCCTCACATAGCGGCCGAGCACATAAAGCACCGGCACATCCCTCCACGGAAGGATGCCGCGCTCACGCAATCGCGCAAGATGTACGGCCTCTTCCGGCGAATAGAGGATGATCTGCGGCATGACATGCTCGCGTTTCAGCCACAGGAGAAACGCGGCGAAGGCGGCTTCGGCGGCAGCATCCGGAACGAATTCGCGCAAAGCCAGCGACACGGCTTCGGGACGCGCCGCCTTGGTGACGGCCATCTGCTCTGCCGGCTTATAGAGGCCGAGCGCTTCCGTGGTGATCTGGATCACCAGCCGGTCCCGGGTCCGGGCCCTGATTTCGCCGATGGCCTCGCGATAGGCAGTCCCATCGAGAAGATGGCGGCCTTGCGCGTCGCGGACGTGGAGATGAAGCATCGCGGCGCCCGCGGCGAGGCACCGGGCGGCGCAATCGGAAAGCTCGGCCAGGCTCAAGGGTAATGCCGGGTGGTCGGATTTGCCGCGCCTGCCGCCATTGGGCGCAACGGCAATCGAGACCAGTGGCAGGGAAGGGCTTGGATTTCCTGATATTTTTTCGTTCATGATCCAAGTGTATCATGAATTAAGATATGTGAAACACTTGTTGCATCATACCTCGGACGGCGCTATCCTGCCTCATGGATCCGGGGCTTCTTTCAGAGCGCGTCGTCGCCCAGTTTGACGGCCTATCCGCCCAGCTTCAGGTGGCGGCGCGCTATGTTCTCGATCATCCGCGCGACGTGGCGCTGCTCTCGATGCGCGAGCAGGCACGCAAGGCTGGCGTCCGTCCGGCGACGATGACGCGCTTCGCCAAAAGCCTGGGTCTTTCCGGTTATGATGCGATCCGCAGCACCTATGCGGACGCCTTGCGTGGCGGCGCGCTTGATTTCGCCAACAAGGCGGGCGCCCAGCTCGAAAGCCAGAAACTGCGCGGCGACAAGGCGCTGGCGGCCGAGATGATCGCGATATTGTCAGCCCAGCTTGCGCGCCTGGCCGAGCCCGGCGCGCTCGACCGGCTGGTCACCGTCGCCGATCATCTGGTCGAGGCGCGCCGGATCTATTGCTTAGGTCTGCGCTCCAGCCATTCGGTCGCCTGGCACGCACATTATATCTTGTCCTTCTTCGGCGACCGCAGCGTCTTCCTCGATGCGATCGCGGGCGTCGGCGCCGATCAGTTGCGCGACGCCACGAAAGAGGACGTGCTCCTGGTCGTGAGCATCGCGCCCTATACCAAGGCGACGGTCGAGATCGCCCAATATGCGGCATCCCTCGGCGTGACGGTGATCGCCATCACCGACAGTCCGGTGGCGCCGCTGGCCCAGCTCGCGAAATCGGCCATTCTCGTTCCGACGGAGAGCCCGTCCTTCTTCCACACCATGTCGCCGGCTTTCGTCATGGCGGAGATATTGACCGCTCTGGTGGCGGGACGCGGCGGCCATGCGGCATTGAACACGGTGCGCCAGATGGAGCGCCAGCTCATCGCTCTCGATGTGCATCTGAAGCCGCGTCCGGCAAGGCCAGCACCATGACCCATATCCTGCATCGGCGGATCCGCGAGACACTGCCCGCGGCCGTCAGGGGCCTGGGCATCGAGATCATCGACGATGCCGGGCGCCGTTATATCGACGCCTCGGGCGGCGCCGCGGTCTCCTGCCTTGGCCACGGCCACAAGGATGTGTTGGCCGCGATGCAGGCCCAGATGGAGAAGATCGCTTACGCTCACACCGCCTTCTTCACCACCGACGTCGCCGAGCGTCTCGCCGATCGGTTGGTCGAAGAGGCGCCGGCGGGGCTCGATCATGTCTATTTGGTGAGCGGCGGTTCCGAAGCGATCGAAGCGGCCTTGAAGATGGCGCGGCAATATTTCGTCGAGAAAGGTGAGACGAAGCGCCGCCATATCATCGCCAGGCGCCAGAGCTATCACGGCAACACGCTGGGCGCGCTCGCGGCGGGCGGCAACGAATGGCGCAGGACCCAGTTCTCGCCGCTCCTGATCGAGACGCATCATATCAATCCCTGCTACGCCTATCGCTATCAAAACCTGAGCGAGAGCGATGAGGCTTATGGCTTGCGCGCCGCTCAAGCGCTCGAGCGGAAGATTGAAGAGCTCGGGCCCTCGACGGTCATGGCCTTCATTGCCGAGACCGTCGTCGGCGCGACGGCGGGCGCCGTGCCGCCGGTCGGCGAATATTTCAAGCATATCCGAGCCATTTGCGATCGCCATGGCGTGCTCTTGATCCTCGATGAGGTGATGTGCGGCATGGGCCGCACCGGCACGCTCCATGCCTGCATGCAGGAGGGCATCGCACCCGACCTCCTCGCCATGGCGAAAGGGTTGGGCGGCGGTTATCAGCCGATCGGCGCGGTTCTCCTGAGCGCGCGCATCTTCGAGGCTTTCGCCAAGGGCTCGGGCCTCTTCCAGCATGGCCATACTTATATGGGTCATCCGATGGCGGCCGCCGCGGCGCTGGCCGTTCAGGACGTCATCCGCCGCGACCGGCTTCTCGACAATGTGAAGACCATGGGCCGGCATCTCGAGCGGCGCCTGCGCGAGCGTTTCGGCAATCATCACCATATCGGCGACATCAGGGGACGTGGCCTGTTCATGGGTCTCGAGCTCGTCGCCGATCGCGCCGGCAAGACGCCCTTTGCGCTCGAGCTCAAGCTCAATGCCGCGGTGAAGCGCGAGGCCTTTGCGCGTGGGCTCATCGTCTATCCGATGGGCGGCACGATCGACGGTGTGCTGGGCGATCATGTGCTGCTGGCGCCGCCTTTCATCATCGATGCCCGATCCATCGACACCATCGTCGAGCGCCTGGGCGATGCCGTCGATGCGGCCGTCGCGACGGCCGCAACCCGTCACGTGGCGTGAAATAAACGGAGAGGCTGCCCGTATTGATAGGGCAACCGGTTAGCAAGGAGGAAGTGAGATGAGTAGAGGTTTCAGTGTTCTCGCCAGTCTTGGCATGATTGCGCTCCTGGCCGCAGGCCCGGCGGCCGCACAGGACCAGCGCTTCATCACCATTGGCACCGGCGGCGTGACCGGCGTCTATTATGCCGCGGGCGGCGCCATCTGCCGTTTGCTCAACAAGGACAGAAAGACGCATGGCATCCGCTGCTCGGTCGAATCGACCGGCGGCTCGGCCTTCAACATCAACACCATCAAGGAAGGCGAGCTCGATTTCGGCATGTCGCAGTCGGACGTGCAGTTCAATGCGCTGAACGGCAAGGGCGACTATGACGGCAAGGCCTTCCCCGAATTGCGTGCCGTCTTCGCCATCCACCCCGAGCCTTTCACGGTCCTGGTGCGTGCTGATGCGGGCGTCACCAAATTCGACGACCTGAAAGGCAAGCGCTTCAATGTCGGCAATCCGGGCTCAGGCACCCGCTCTTCGATGGAACGGTTGCTTGCCGCCATGGGCTGGACGCTCGGCGATTTCTCGCTCGCCTCCGAGCTCAAGGCCGACGAGCACGGGCCGGCTTTGTGCGATGGCAAGATCGACGGCTTCTTCTATGGCGTGGGTCACCCTTCCGCCAATATCCAGGACCCGACGACGACCTGCGGCGCCAAGCTCGTCTCGCTCACCGGACCCGTCATCGACAAGCTCGTCGCCGACAATGTCTATTATGCCAAGGCGACGATCCCGGGCGGCATGTACAATGCCAATCCCGATCCGACCGAGACCTTCGGCGTCACCGCGACTCTCGTCACTTCCGCCAAGGCGCCGGACGAAGTCGTCTATCAGCTGGTGAAATCGACCTTCGAGAATTTCGACGAGTTCAAGAAGCTGCATCCGGCCTTCGCCGGTCTCGAGCCTGAGAACATGATCAAGAACGGCCTGTCGGCGCCGCTGCATCCCGGTGCTGAGAAATACTACAAGGAGAAAGGCTGGCTGAAGTAAGCCACTCTTGTTGCATGTGGATTCTCCGCCCTCCGGCGCAAGCCGGGATCCCCTAAATTCTTTCCACGCGATCAACATTGCCCGCGTGAACTTATTCAATGGATCCCGGCTTTCGCCGGGATGACGATTGTGGAGGATGGCGGGCATTAGAGACGAGGCCGCGAGGCGAAAATGCTGGCGGCCCTTTCGGGGCTGAGATTTCCGGGGAGGGAATGATGCAGGTCAAAGCCGAGGCGGCCACGACGCAAGTCGATCTCGAGCAGCTTGTCGCGGAAGCCGATACGGGCGGGCGCAAGCCCAAGGGCTTGGCCGGCAAGCTCCTCCTGTGGGTGGCGATCGCCTGGTCACTGTTCCAGCTCTGGTATGCTTCCCCCTTGCCCTTCATGCTGGGCTTCGGCGTCCTCAACGACACCGAAGCGCGCTCGATCCATCTGGCCTTCGCGCTCTTCCTCGCTTTCACCGCCTATCCGGCCTTCAGCTCCTCCTCGCGCCGGCATATCCCGGTGGGCGACTGGGTCCTGGCGCTCGCCGGCGCTTTTGCCGGCGGTTATCTCTTTCTCTTTTACGACCAGCTCGCGATGCGGCCGGGCCAGCCGACCACGCTCGATCTCGTGACCGCCGGCGTCGGCATCATCCTGCTGCTCGAGGCGACGCGCCGCTCGCTCGGGCTTCCCATGGTGATCGTGGCGATCGCCTTCATCCTGTTCACTTTCGCCGGCCCCTATATGCCCGCCGTGCTCCAGCACAAGGGCGCCTCGCTCAGCCGCTTCCTCACCCATCAATGGCTCGTCACCGAGGGCGTCTTCGGCATAGCGCTCGGCGTCTCGACGAGCTTCGTCTTCCTCTTCGTGCTGTTCGGCACGCTGCTCGACAAGGCGGGCGCCGGCAACTGGATGATGCAGATCTCGATAGCCCTTCTCGGCCATTTGCGCGGCGGGCCGGCCAAGGTGGCGGTCATCTCATCGGCCCTCAATGGCGTCGTCTCCGGCTCCTCGGTGTCGAATGTCGTCTCGGGCGGCATCTTCACCATCCCCTTGATGAAGCGCACCGGCCTTTCCGGCGTGAAGGCCGGCGCCATCGAGGCCTCGTCCTCGATCAACGGCCAGATCATGCCGCCGGTCATGGGGGCGGCCGCCTTCCTGATGGTCGAATATGTCGGCATTCCCTATTCCGAGATCATCAAGCACGCGGCCTTGCCGGCGATCCTGTCCTATGTATCGCTGCTCTATATCGTTCATCTCGAGGCGGTGAAGCTCGGCTCGCGGCCGATCCCGCGCGAGAAGGTCGACCGCAGGACGCGGGCTCTGCGCTCAGGCCTCGGCCTTGCCGGCACGATCGCCGTGCTTTGCCTGCTCTATTACGGCATCCAGGCGGCCAAGACGATCTTCGGCGCCAACGCGCCCTGGATATTGGGCATTGCCGGCATCGCGCTTTATGTGTGGACGGTCTGGTATGCGGCGCGCTTTCCCGATCTCGAGCTCGACGATCCCAACGCGCCGATCATCAAGCTGCCGCGCGCATGGGATGTGACCCGCACCGGCCTCGATTTCCTCGTCCCGCTCGTCGTGCTGCTGTGGTGCCTGACGGTCGAGCAGATGTCGCCCGGCCTTTCGGCCTTCTGGGCCACCGTCTCGATCATCGCCATCGTGGTGACGCGAAGGCCCATGCTGGCCTGGTTCCGCCGGCAGGCGATTTCGCCCGCCTGGAGCGCCGCGAGCGACGACCTCATCGACGGTCTCGCCAGCGGCGCCCGCAACATGATCGGCATCGCGATCGCGACCGCGACCGCCGGCATCGTCGTCGGCACCATCACCTTGACCGGCCTCGGCTTCATGATGACGGAGTTCGTCGAATTCATCTCCGGCGGCAATGTCATCGCCATGCTGGTGCTGATCGCGCTCGTCTCGCTGGTGCTCGGCATGGGCATACCGACCACGGCCAATTACATATTGGTGGCGACGCTGATGGCGCCGGTGGTGGTCGAGCTCGGCGCGCAAGCGGGCCTCGCCATCCCGCTGATCGCCGTCCATCTCTTCGTCTTCTATTTCGGCATCATGGCCGACATCACGCCACCCGTGGGCTTGGCCGCCTTCGCAGCGGCAGCGATCTCCAAGGAGGATCCGATCGCCACCGGCCTCCAGGGCGCCCTCTATTCGCTGCGCACCGCGATCCTCCCCTTCGTCTTCATCTTCAATCCGGAGATCCTGCTGATCGACATCGGGGGCTGGGCGCATCTGATCTGGGTGATCCTGGTCTCGACCGTGGCGATCCTGCTCTTCGCCGCCGCCACCATGAACTGGTTCGTCACCAAAAGCCGGTTGTGGGAATCGGCCGTGCTGCTCATCTGCTGCTTCGTGCTCTTCCGCCCGGGCTGGGTTCTCGACCGTTTCTATCCGTCTTCGGTCGAGGTGCCGGCTGCAACCTTCCTGCAGAAGGTCGGTGAGGCGCCCGAGCACGAGCGCATCGTCTTCATCGTCCAGGGCCTCTCTCTCGAAGGCGAGGATGTGCGCAAGACGGTCAGCCTGCCGCTGGGCCATCCGCAGGAGCCGCGCCTGCGGCTGCGCGCCCAGGGTCTCGGCGTGTCGCCCTTGGGCGATGCGGTCACGATCTCGGATGTCGCCTTCGGCTCCTATGCCAAGCGCATCGGCCTCGAGGTTGGCTATGAGATCACGGCCGTGCTCGAGCCGGCGGACCGGCCGTCGCGCGTGATTCCGGCGGCGATAGCGCTTCTGGTCGCAGGCGGCATCGCCGCCTTGCAATTTGCCCGCGGCCGCAAGCTCAAGGCCGCGATGGCATAATCCCCTCTCCCCCTGCGGGGGAGAGGGTTAGGGTGAGGGGGAACCGGCGGATAAGTTTCTCCGATATTCAAGGAACTTCACCGCCCGTTCCCCCTCACCCTCCCAATGCTTCGCATTGGGGCCCCTCCCTCTCCCCCGTTGGGGGCGAGGGTGTCATCTACTCCTTCACCGCCCCGGTCATCGACGACACATAATGCTCGACGAAGAAGGAATAGAGGATGACCACCGGCAATGAGCCGATGAGCGCGCCCGCCATGAGCGCGCCCCATTCATAGACGTCGCTGCGCACCAGCTCGGTCAGGACGCCGACCGGCACGGTCTTGTTCTCCGACGACTGGATGAAGGTGAGGGCATAGATGAATTCGTTCCACGAGAGCGTGAAGGCGAAGATGCCGGCCGAGATCAGTCCCGGCACGGCGAGCGGCAGCACGATCTTGGTCAGGATCTGCCAGCGCGTCGCGCCGTCGATCAGCGCGCATTCCTCGAGCTCATAAGGGATGGAGCGGAAATAGCCCATCAGCAGCCAGGTGCAGAAGGGGATGAGGAAGGTCGGATAGGTCAGGATCAGCGCGAAAGGTGTGTCATAGAGGCCGAGCTTGAACACCATCACCGCAAGCGGGATGAACAGGATCGAGGGCGGCACGAGATAAGCGAGGAAGATCGCAAGCCCGACCGTGCGCGCGCCCTGGAAGCGCAGGCGCTCGATGGAATAGGCGGCGAAGATCGAGGCGATGAGCGACAGGAAGGTCGCGGCGACCGAGATCAGCACCGTGTTGAGAAGCCAGCCCGGATAGGACGTCTCGAACAAAAGATATCGGATATGGTCGAAGGTCGGCCTGACCACCCAGAAGGGGCTGAAATTCTTGTAGTCGGTCAGTTCCTCATTCGGCTTGAAGGCGGTGATCGCCATCCAATAGAACGGGAACAGCAGCACGAAGACGAAGATGGCAAGCGGCAGGTAGATGGTGACGAGGCGCCACGGCAGGCGCTCGAGATAATTCATGCCGCCTTCATCGCCGGCGAGGTTCGCTGATCGCGTGACGTCGGCCATCAGTCTTTCCCGCCTTGCTGCCAGCGCCGCCGCTGCAATCCGAAATAGCTGAACAGGATGGCGGCAAGCAGGAAGGGGATCATGGCGACGGCGATCGCCGCGCCTTCGCCGAGATTGCCGCCGGAAATGCCGCGCTGGAAGCTCAATGTCGCCATCAGATGCGTGGCATTCACCGGCCCGCCGCGGGTCAGCACATAGATGAGCTGGAAATCGGTGAAGGTGAAGAGCACCGAGAAGGTCATCACGATGGCGATGATGGGCGTGAGCAACGGGAAGGTCACGAAGCGGAAGCGCTGCCAGGAGGTGGCGCCGTCGAGGGTCGCCGCCTCATAGAGCGAGGGCGAGATGGTCTGGAGGCCGGCGAGCAGCGTGATGGCGATGAAAGGGATGCCGCGCCAGATATTGGCGGCGATGACCGAGGCGCGCGCATTGGTCGGATCGCCGAGGAAGTTGATCGGCCCCGTGATCAGCCCGAATTTCTGCAGCACATAGGAGAGGATCGAGAATTGCGCGTCATAGATCCACCAGAAGGCGATGGCCGAGAGGACCGTCGGCACCACCCAGGGCAGGAGCACGATGGCGCGCAGGAAGGCCTTGAAGGGGAGCTTCTCGTTGAGGAGCAGCGCCAGCCACAGGCCCAAAGCGAATTTGAGAACCGAGGCGACGACGGTGTAGAGCAGCGTGTTGAAGACCGCGAGCCAGAAGACCGTGTCGTTCCACAGGAACTCGTAATTTTCGAGACCGATATAGATGCCGGGCCGGCCGACGCGCTCGTCGGTGAAGCCGAGCCAGACGCCAAGGCCCAAGGGATAGGTGAGGAAGAGCAAAAGCAGCGTCGCCGCCGGCAAGAGAAAGAGGAGACCCAGCGCCAGGCGGCTGTTTTCGAGCCGGCCCAGGAGGGATGTCGATTGGGGGGATCCTATGGCTGTCGTATCGGCCATTATTCTTTCAAACACTCCTCAGCCGAGGCGCCTTACCCTCGCCCCCAACGGGGGAGAGGGAGGGGCCCATTGCGTAGCAACGGGAAGGTGAGGGGGAACGGACGGGGAAGCTTCCTCGCATTTCATAGAAACCGCTCCGCCGGTTCCCCCTCACCCTAACCCTCTCCCCCGTTGGGGGAGAGGGGATGTCGTCACACGCGATAGTAGCGATTGGCCCGCTTCTCGGCGCGTTCCATGGCGGCTTGCGGCGTCTGCTGGCCGGTGACGGCTTCGGCGAACATGTCGACCAGCACGTAATCCGCCATCACGCCGGCCGAGGCATAGCCCAAGGGCCCGGCATAGCCGTTGTTGCGCAAGGTCTCCGACGCCTTGGCATAGGGTGCGTTCGCCGGATCCGCCGTCCATACCGGATTGCTGGCATAGGCCTTGAGCGTCTGGCAGCAATAGCCGCTCGACTTGGTGATCCAGTCATTCATCCGCGCCTCTTCGAACATGAATTGCAGATAGGCTTTCGCCGCATTGGGATATTTCGTGTATTTGAAGATGACGGCGCTCGTCACCTGGAACAGTTCGACCGGCTTGCCGACCGGTCCGATCGGCAGGTTGGTGGTGCGGATGTCCTTGGCGATCTCGGCGAGCTTCGGATCGTTCTTGGCCGAATAATAGGCCGAGATGCCGTTGGCGATGACCGACAATTCGCCGGCGAGGAAGGCGCGGTTGTTGTTCACATCGAGCCAGCCTTCGGTGCCGGGGATGAAGGTCTTGTAGAGCTCCATCGCATATTCGATGGCCTTCAGCGTCTCCGGGCTGTTGATGGCGACGGTGCCCTTCTCGTCGACCATCTTGCCGCCATGGCTCCACAAGAGCCAATGCGCATAGTTGTTGCCGTCGCCGACGCCATGGCCATGGGTGAAGCCGACCGGATGGCCGGTCTTCTGCATGGCTTGGCAGAGTTTCAGGAATTCATCCGTGGTCTTGGGGAATTCGGCGAAGCCCGCTTCCTTCACCCAGCTCTCGCGATAGACGATGGCATTGCCGATGGTGGCGAGCGGCAGGCCGACGAAAACGCCGTCGCGCGTCGCATAGCTCTTGGGGCCGTCATACCAGCCGCCATATTTGTTGCCCAGATAGTTGGCGAGATCGCTCACATCGAGCAGCTTGTCGGGATATTGATGCGGATCGTCGAACCAGACCCACATCAGGTCGGGACCCGATCCGACATTGGCGGCGACCGCGGCCTTGGGACGGATGTCCTCCCAGCTCTCCTTGTCGACGCGCACCTCGACGCCGGTCGCCTCGGTGAATTTCTTGGTATTGGCGAGCCACTGCTCCTCTTCGCTCTTGACGAAGGGCGACCAGCGCAGCAGGCGCAGGCTCGCCCCTTCCTCCGGCTTGAAGGAGAGATCCTGGGCCTGGGCCCTAGAGCCGAGGACCGCAGGCATGAACAGTCCGGCCGAAGCGCCGGCCGTCGTCTTGAGCAAATCGCGCCGCGTGAATCCCATCATTTCCTCCTGTTCCACATTGCCTTCATGTCACGAAATCCGAAGCCCGGTCTCGCCGTCGAAGAGATGCATGGCGCCCGCCTGGGGTTTCAGCGAAATGGTCTCGCCGGGCGAGAATGAGTGCCGCTCGCGGAACACCGCGACGATCTCATCGCCATTGGCGGCGCGCGCATTGACCTGCACTTCCGAGCCCGTCGGCTCGACGACGATGACTTCCGCCTTGATGCCGTCGGGCGCCAGCACCAAGTGCTCAGGCCTGACGCCGAGCGCCACCGCGGGGCCCGCCGGCGCCTTGACGTCGACCGGCAGCCTGATGCCGCCGTCGGCTTCGAAAGCTGCTCCGGCGAGGCGGCCAGAGATGAAATTCATCGCCGGCGAGCCGATGAAGCCCGCCACGAAGCGGTTGCGCGGTCGGTCATAGAGCTCGAGCGGCGCCCCGATCTGCTCGACCTCGCCCTCGTTCATCACCACGATCTTGTCGGCCATGGTCATGGCCTCGATCTGGTCGTGAGTGACGTAGATCGTCGTCGTCTTGAGGCGCTGATGCAATTGCTTGACTTCCGCCCGCATCGCGACGCGCAATTTGGCGTCGAGATTGGAGAGCGGCTCGTCGAACAGGAAGACTTGCGGGTCGCGCACGATGGCGCGGCCCATGGCGACACGCTGGCGCTGGCCGCCGGAAAGCTGGCGCGGATAGCGTTCGAGATAGGGGGCGAGGCCCAATATGTCGGCGGCCCTGCGCACCTTCTGCGCGATCTCGTCCTTGGGCGCGTTCTTGAGCCGCAGCGAGAAGCCCATATTCTCGGCGACCGTCATATGCGGATAGAGCGCATAATTCTGGAACACCATGGCGATGTCGCGTTCCTTGGGCGGGACGTTGTTCACCACCCGCTTGCCGATGGCGATCTCGCCGCCGGTGATGCTTTCGAGCCCGGCGATCATGCGGAGCAGCGTGGACTTGCCGCAGCCCGATGGTCCCACCAGCACCACGAATTCGCCATCGGCGATGTCGACACTCACCCCATGCAGGACCTGGGCGCTGCCATAGGCCTTGCGCGCGTCACGAATCTCGACTTCCGCCATGCTGCGGCGATCCTCCCATTCCGCGCTCATGGTGTTGATTGTTGTAATGAGCGCGAAGCGGAACGATACGAATGCGGCGCCGCCGCTGCAAGCCAAGACCGCTCTATTCGACAAAAGACTAATACGCGCCGCAAGGTAAGGCCCGCCTAAAAAACAGGCAGACTTGCCATCCCGGGAAATTGTATGACAATAATTCGAAAAATCGGAAGGGAGCGTCGCATGCTGTTGTCACAAGTGGTTTACAAGGGCGGTACAGGCGTGGTCGTGCGCGAAGCGGGTGCCGCCGGGCGCATCGTGAAGGGCGCGACCAGCGTCTATGACCTGGCGCTGGCGGCGGCGGAGACGGGCGCCTCTCTCGCCGACAAGGTGAAGAAGCAGGGACTCGGCGAAGAGATTGATCTCGAACGTGCTTATGCCGACGGCAAGGTGCTGGCGCCGATCAACCATCGCAATGCCGCCAATCTGTACCTGACCGGCACCGGCCTCACCCATCTGGGCTCGGCGGCGACCCGCGATGCCATGCACAAGAACCTCGCCGAGAAGGACAAGGAGACGCTGACCGACTCCATGAAGATCTTCCGCATGGGGCTCGAAGGCGGCAAGCCCAGGCCGGGCGAGGTGGGCGTCCAGCCGGAATGGTTCTACAAGGGCAATGGCGCGACCGCGACGGCGCCCGGCGCACCGCTGCTGTCGCCCGCTTTCGCGCTCGATGGCGGCGAGGAGCCCGAGGTCGCCGGCATCTATGTGATCACCAAGAACGGCACGCCCTTCCGCGTCGGCTTCGCTCTGTCGAACGAATTCTCCGACCATGTGACCGAGCGCATCAACTATCTCTATCTGGCCCATTCGAAGCTGAGACCCGCGAGCTTCGGCCCGGAGATCAGGGTCGGCGCACCCCCCGCCGACATCAGAGGCGCATCGCGCATCAAGCGCCAGGGCAAGGTGATCTGGGAAAAGCCCTTCCTGTCGGGCGAGGCGAACATGTCGCACACCTTCGCCAATCTCGAGCATCATCACTTCAAATATGATCTCTTCCGCCAGCCGGGCGATGTCCATGTCCATATGTTCGGCACGGCGACGCTGTCCTTCGCCGACGGCATCAAGCCCGAGGAGGGCGATGTGTTCGAGATCGATTGCGCCGATTTCGGCCTGCCTTTGCGCAATCCGCTGAAGATCGCCAAGGAAAGCGCGGTCACGATCCGGATTCTCTAAAGGCGATGGATGTCGATCATCCGATTTGCCGTGGTGCGGATGGCCAAGAGGCACAGGTTTTCTTCCGCCGATATGCTCCGCCACCGGAAATACGAAGCTTTGTCGAGTCGCTCTGGACATTCGAGGCGGGGGCCGGGGGCAAGGCGCTGACCGATTATATCCTTCCTGATCTCGCCACTGAGATCATTTGCCGGATGGATGGCCAGGTTTTCATGCGCGGGCCCAGGCTGCATCTGGAAGAAATCACCATTGCGCCCAAGGCTCGCTATATGGGTGCGCGCTTGCGGCCGGGCGTGGCGCCTGAGCTTTTCAAGCTCGCCGCAAGAGATGCATGTGGATCACGCCTGGCGCTCGAGGATATGGGTTGCCTGGTTGCAGCATCCTCGCAGGGTGACTTTACCCGCTCTTTGGTTGATCTCTTCAGGCGGCGCGGTCTCACCGGCAACAGGATTGCCCGGCGTGCAGTGGATATCATATCGCGGCCGCGGGGCAGGATCTCCGTCGATGCCGTTGCGACGGCCCTGGGCTGCTCGACCCGCCATCTTCACCGCGAGATGATTGCCGATCTCGGCATGGGCCCGAAGACAGTGGCGCGCATCGCCCGCCTCCGCCGAGCGATCACGCTCCTCGACGCCGGCCACGAGACTTTGGCCGCGACCGCTGCAGATGCCGGCTATGCCGATCAGGCCCATATGACGCGCGAATTTTCCTTGCTGAGGATGCCGAGTCCCGCGCGCTGGCGGCAATGGCGCGAGTCCGATTTCATCAATACATCCCAGGCCTGATCGGCTCTAATTCCCTGCCTGGCAGCGGATTGGAGCGATGAAATGCAACTCACCTTCAGATATTCGGGCTTCTTCGTTGAGGATGTCCCGGCGACAGTAGAGTTTTACCGGCGAGCCTTCGGTTTCGGGCTGCGCTATCTGCATCCGTCGCAAGGCTATGCCGAGCTTGCCACCGGCGACACGCTCCTGTGTTTCGTCGGTGAGGCTTTTCTCAGGGGCGCCGATCTGTTGGGCGGAGTTGACGTGACCTGCAGCCGTCCCGGCAGGCCGCCCATCGGCGCCCAGATCGCGCTGGTCTCGCATGATCTCGACCGCGATTGGGAACATGCGATCGAGGCGGGTGCTTCGGTCGTGAAATCGCCCGAGGCCAAGCCGTGGGGCCAGCGCGTAGGTTACCTGCAGGACATGAACGGTGTGCTCGTCGAACTGTGCACACCGAGCCCGAGACCGTAACGCCGAGCTAAAGCCCGGTCTCCGGCCGGATCGAGCTGCCGTCGGTGAAGCGTGCGAAGCGGAAGGGTGCGGGATCGGCGATCGGGCTTTCGCCTGTCACCAGTTGCGCGGTGAGGCTGCCGGCGCCGGGACCGATGCCGAAGCCGTGGCCCGAATAGCCGGTCGAGAGGATGAGGCCCGGCACGCTCTCGACGCGCGAGATCACCGGCAAGATGTCGGGCGTCGCATCGATCATGCCGCCCCAGGAAGCTTCCGTCCTGACGGTCTTGAAAACCGGGAATGTCTTTTCGAGATTCTGCCGCGCCCGCGCCAGATCATGTTGCGATGGCAGAGGATCGAGCTCACGCACGCGCTCGAAAGGCGATGGGCCATCTCTCGTCCAGTATCGGCCATAGACCGCTTCATCGAAAAAGCTGCGCCCGGCGTGCAGCGAGATGCCGCTCCATTCCATTTTGAGGAGCGGCAGGAATTCGCGGAAGAATCTGAAACTGTCGGGCACGATATCGGCGATGACGCTGCCATGCGAGACCGTATAACCGCCATCGCGCCTTTTGCGCAGCGAAAGACCAGGGCCCCAGGCGGCGGGACCGGGACCTTGATCGGTCGGCGCCGTGCGCAGCACCGAGGCCAACACTTTGAGCTGCGGCAGACGCAAGCCCAGGCTGCGGCAGAAGAGGCTCGACCATACGCCGCCCGCCAGCACCACGGTGGTGCAGGCGACCGTTCCCTTCTCGGTCACCACGCCTGAAACGCGGCCGGCGCTCAATTCGACCGAGCGCACCGCGCAATCCGTGAAAATCCGGGCACCCTTGCGCCGCGCCGCGAGCGCGATGGCGGGGGCCGCCAGGCTGGGTTCGGCGACACCGTCATCGGGCGTGAACAAGGCGCCGCTCCATTGCGCGACCGATCCCTGAAGTGTCTCGTTCACTTGCGGAGCCCGCAGGATGCGCGAGGACACGCCATAGGCCTTCGCGCGGTCGAGCCAGGCCTCGCGCTTCGCCAGCGTCTTGTCGTCCGGACATATATAAAGAGTGCCGGTCTGGCGGAAGCCGGTCTCGGCCCCGATGCGGGCATCCATGTCGCGCCACAGTTTGAGGCTCGCTTGCGCGAGCGGCATTTCGCGCAAGTCCCGCCCCATGGTGCGGCACCAGCCCCAATTGCGGCTCGACTGCTCAGCCCCGATGCGGCCCTTCTCGCAGAGCAGCACCGGGATGCCCTTATCGGCGAGCTCGTAAGCCGTGCACACGCCAATGATGCCGCCGCCAATGATCACCACATCAGCCTTGGCCGGCAGCTTCGCGTCGGAGGGGACGGGATCGAGCAGGACCGGCATGATGTCAGGCCGAGACGAGATCGATATCGCCGGCGCCGGCCAGCATTTCGAGGCTGTCGTCGTTCAAGAGGTAAGTGCCGCCCTGGACGATGCCGATCTCTTCATCCGGCAGTTCCAGGCAGGAATGCAGAACGAAGACCATGCCAGGCGCGAGGCGGCGATCGAAGCCGCGGCTGATCTGCAGGGTCTCGAGCCAGATCGGCGGATAGGCGATGCCGAGCCCATAGCCGAAGCGCATCATGGCGGCATGTTCGAGGCCGGCCTTGCGCAAAGGCTCGAGCGAGGCCTCTTCGATGGCATCGACGGGCGCTCCGGGCTTCGTCGCCTTGAGGCCGGCCCGCAGCGATTGCAAGGCGATGTCATAGAGCTCGCGTGCGCGCCCTGACGGCTCGCCGGCCGCCAGCGTCTGCAGCGCCGTCGCGTGATAGCGGTTGCTGACGCCGGCGAATTCGACATGGACGAGGTCAGCGGGCTCGATGATCTTGGACCGTGGTGCTGCATGGCCGCCGGCCGAGCGCCAGCCACTGGCAAGCTCGGTCGGGATCGCCCAATAGTCGCTGCCGGCGCGGCGCATGGCGGCTTCGATCTCGGCGGCGAGCGCGATCTCGGTCATGCCGGCTTTGAGCGTGCGCGCAGCGGCCTCGAGCCCGATCTTGGCGAAGGCGCCTGCTTGGCGCATCATGGCGATCTCGGCCGGCGATTTGATGAGCCGGAGATCGCCGAAAAGATCGGTGCAATCGGTGAAGGAGAAGCTCGGCAGCGCTTCCTCGAGACTGAGCGCCATGGCATGCGGCAAGGCATAGGACTGGAATTCGATGCCGAGCCTTCCTTTGCCAAGCCCTTTCTCCTTCAGCACCTTCTCCACCAGCCCAGGGACACTGTCGGTATGGAGGTGATAGGTGCGGATATCCCTGATCCAGGTCGTCTCTTGCGCCAAAGCCAGATCGACATTGCGCAGGATGAGCGTGGGCTCGTCCTCGTCCTTGGTGAAGATCATGAATTGCGGGCTGTTGACGCCGACCCAGGTCTCATAGCCGCCGGCGTGATAGATGTTCTCGGGCGCCACCATCAGGCAGCCGTCGAGCTTGGCCTCGCGCACCGTCTCGCGCAAGCGGGCAAATCTTTGTCTGTGCTCATCGACGGAAAAGGCGGCTGATCTCGGCTGCATGGTTGCCTCGTTGAAGGGAAGATTGTCAGTGGGAGCGGGCCGTCTTGCCGCCGCGCGCCGAAAGCAGCGCGACCAGAGCGAGGACGAAGGTCGTGAGAATCAGGAGAGTGGAGATGGCGGCGATGGCGGGGCTCACCTGGTCGCGCAAGGAAGTGAACATCTTGCGGGTCAGGGTCGAGGACGGTCCGCGCGAGACGAACAGCGCCACCACCACCTCGTCGAAGGAGGTGATGAAGGCGAAGAGCGCCGCCGACATGACGGAGGGCTTGATCTGCGGCAAGGTAACGGTCATGAAAGCCTTGAGCCGCGAGGCGCCGAGCGAGCGCGCCACCAATTCCTGATTGGCGTCGAAGCGCTGGAGCCCGGCGCTGATCACCACCATCACGAAGGGAATGGCAAGCACGCTATGGGCGAGGACGAGGCCCAGAAGCGTGTTCACCAGATTGAGCCTGGCATAGAGGTAGAACACGCCGATGGCGATGATGATCACCGGCACGATGAGCGGGATGATCAGGCCTGCGCGGATCAGCCGGGTGAAGGCGAAGTGCGAATATTGCAGGCCATAGGAGGCGGCGATGCCGAGCGGCGTGGCGACGAGGACGGTCAGCACCGCGGCCTTGAGCGATATGATGGCGGCACCAATCCATTCGGGGCTTTTGGCCAGGCTCTGATACCAGCGCAGCGACAGCGCGCTCGGCGGGAATTCGAGGAACTCCGAGGGTGAGAAGGACATCGGGATGACGACGATGATCGGCGCCAAAAGGAAGATCGCGACGAAGAGGCAATAGAGATAGAGCCACAAGCGGCGCCAATGGTTGACGGTCGGGTCGCTGTCGAAATCCATCATGACGCCTTGCCCATCAGGCGATCGACCGGCACCAGCATCTGGATGGCCTTGAAGAGGAGAAGGGTCGCTACGAGCAGCACCACGCCCAAGGCCGAAGCCGCGCCCCAGTCGGAATAGATGGTGGCGTTCTCGAGGATCTTCATCGAGACGAGATTGATCCGTCCGCCGCCCAGGATCTGCGGCGTGATGTAGAAGCCGAGGCAATAGATGAAGACGAGGAGGCTGCCGGCGATGAGGCCCGGCAGCGATAGGGGCGCGAAGACGGTGAGGAAGGCGCGCGAGCGCGGCGCGCCGAGGCTGATCGCCGCCCTGAGCAGCATCGGATCGATCGAGCGCATGGTGGCATAGAGCGGCAGCACCATGAAGGGCAGCATGATATGGACCATGCCGATCACGACGCCCGACATATTATAGACAAGGCTCAGGGGCTCATCGATGATGCCGAGCGACATCAAGGTGGAGTTGACCAGGCCTTTGCGCTGCAGGAGGACGAGCCAGGCATAGGTGCGCACCAGGAGCGACGTCCAGAAGGGAAGGAGCACGACGGTGAGGCCGATGATCGCGAGGCGCCTCGGCAATTGCGACAGGAGATAGGCGAGCGGATAGCCCAGCACCGCCGTGATGAGGGTGACGAGGAAACTCGAGAGGAAAGTGACCTTGAAGATCTCGAAATAGGCTTCGTTCTGGACGAGCCGCATGTAATTGGCGGTGGTGAAGCCATCCTTGTCGACGAAGGACAGGAAGAACAGCCAGCCGACCGGCAGCAGCAGGATGATGAGAACGAGCAGTGATGCCGGGGCGGAGAGCGACAGGAGCCTCAGGCGCTCGCGCCGCGCATCGCCTTCGAGCACATCTGCCGCATGCGGTGTCATCAAGGGTGCTCTTCGGGGACGAGCAGCGTGTCATCGGCATGGAGGCCGACCTCCACCGCTGCATAGCGCGCCGGCAGGTTCTGCAGGCTTTGCTGGTCGGTGCCCTGGCGCAGGAACAGCGTCTCGCCGCCTTCGAGCCGGATCGAGAGCAGCACGCTCTCGCCCTGATAGACGATGTCATCGACGGTGCCGGCGAAGCGGTTCCAGGCTGCCGTGTTCTTCTTATCGACGAGCCGCAGCTTTTCCGGCCGCAGCACGACATGGGAAAGAGCGCCATTGACCTTGTCCTTGGTCTTGACCGGACGGCCGCGGAAGGTCGGTTGTTTCGCACCCTCATCGAGCGCCAGCAAGGTCGCATCGCCGATGAATTCGGCGACGAACTTGCTCGCCGGCCGCTCATAGAGCGCCTTCGGCTCGCCGATCTGGGCAAAGCGGCCGTGATTGATGACGGCGATGCGGTCGGACATGGTCAGCGCCTCGCGCTGGTCATGGGTGACATAGATCGTGGTGACGCGCAGCGTCTCATGCAGGCGGCGGATCTCGATCTGCATATGCTCGCGCAATTTCTTGTCGAGGGCCGAGAGCGGCTCGTCCATCAGGAGCACCGAGGGCTCGAAGACGATGGCACGGGCGAGCGCCACGCGCTGGCGCTGGCCGCCCGAGAGCTGATCGATGCTGCGCTCGCCAAAACCGTCGAGCTTCACCAGAGCGAGCGCCCAGGCGACGCGCTTGTCGATCTCAGGCCTACCGATGCCGCGCAGCTTCAGGGGATAGGCGACATTGCCGGCGACGCTCATATGCGGGAAGAGGGCGTAGTTCTGGAAGACGACGCCGATATTGCGTCTATGCGGCTCGAGCCGCGTCACGTCGGCCGCGCCGAATTGGATGAGGCCGGAATCGGGGCGCAGGAAGCCGGCAATGGCCATCAGCAATGTCGATTTGCCGGAGCCCGAGGGACCGAGCAGCGTCAGGAACTCGCCGCCCGCTATGTCGAGATCGATCGCATCGAGCGCCCGATAGGGGCCATAGGTCTTGACCAGCTTCCGGATGGTGATCGGAACGCTCGCGCCGGATGAGGTTGCCTGGCTGGTCATCTAAAAATGTGAGGAGTGATGCTCGCGCATCACTCCTTCCCCTCGCCGTAGCATCTATTGATTGATGAACTTGGCCCAACGGTCGCGGGCCTTAGCGCCATTCTCGCCCCACCAGTCGCCGCGCACGATCGCCTGCTTGGCGGCGTTCTCGGGCGCGGTGTTGAGCGTCTTGGCGAGCTCGGGCGGGATCTTGCCGGTCTCGTAGGATTTGAGATTGGCCGGACCATAGTCGATATATTGCGGGATATTGGCGAGGATCTCGGCCGAGACGGCCTTCGCCAAAGCCTTCATCGCCAAGTCCTTGTTCTTCACGCCCTTGGGGATCGCCAGGCAGTCGGCGATGAGGAGCCCCTGGTTGAAGGTGAATTTGTATTTGGCGCCAGCGCCGATCGCGGCGCTGATGCGGCCGTTCCAGGCGCCGATCATGTCGACCTCGCCATCGGCGACGAGCTGGGCTGCCTGCGCGCCCGACGACCACCACACTGAAATGTGCGGCTTGATTTTTTCGAGGCTCTTGAAGGCGCGGTCGAGATCGAGCGGATAGAGCTTGTCGGGCGCCACGCCATCGGCGAGGAGGGCTGCTTCCAGCACTTCCGCCGGATCGTTGCGCAGCGAGCGCCGGCCGGGGAATTTCTCGACATCCCAGAAATCGGCCCAGCTCTGCGGACCGGCATCGCCGAATTTCTCAATGCTCCAGCCGATCACATTGGAATAGTAGTTGAAGCCGATATAGGTCGGCTGCACCACCGCCGGATCGAAGCCGTCCTTGCTGATGACGGCGTAATCGAGATTTTCGAACAGGCCTTCGGTCTGTCCCTGCGCGCAGCCGTCGATGGTGAGCTCGGTAATGTCCCACAGGACGCTGTTGGCGGTCACCTGGGCGCGCACATCGGCGAGGCCGTTGGTCGAATCTTCGAGGATGGTGATGCCGAGCTCCTTGGCGGTCGGCTGCCAGATCGCCTTCGACATCGCTTCCTGATAGTTGCCACCCCAGGACGAGATGGTGATGGTGTCTTCAGCCGAAGCGGGGACGGCGAAGAGCGCCATGACGGCGAAAGGCAATGCTTTCCGGGCGAGCTTCCTGGCGAGGCGCGCTTGTGAGGACTGAGGCATTCGATCCACTCCCTGTTCGTGGTTGTTGCGCCCCTTGCCATGTACTTATCCACAGGCGAGGCGTTCAATTCGAAAATAAAGAGCAGGACAAGCAGGTCAATTATTATATTGTACTGCGACGCTTTATCACTGATTTACTTGGAGTTCTGGACATTGAGTGGCGTGCCCGCTAGCTTGTATGCCTCTCAGGACGAAGATCGGGGTCAATTGTGTGGGTTCCTGACTACAAGACAAGGCCGGGGCGCATCTATGTCGCCCTGGCGGATGCGATGGCGGACGACATCGCCTCAGGGCGCTTGCGGCCGGGCGAAAGATTGCCCACCCATCGCGAGCTCGCCTGGCATCTCCAGCTGTCGGTCTCGACCGTCAGCAAGGCCTATGCGCTGGCGGCACGCCGCCATCTGATCGGCGGCGAAGTCGGGCGCGGCACCTTCGTCACCTCGAGGCCCTCCGACCTTTCGCGCCTCGAGCCCAACCGCGCCCAAAGCGATCTCATCGATCTCACTTTCAACTGCCCGGTGCAGCTTCCGGTGCAGGAGAAAGCGCTCGCCTCCACCTTGCGCGATATTGCCGATAGCGAGCGCCTGCCGCTGCTCATGCCCTATCATCGCGACTGGATCGGCATGCCGGAGCATCGCCACGCCGCGTCCGCCTGGCTCGAGAAGCGCGGCGCCGAGGCCACGCAGGACGACATCGTCATCGTGAATGGCGGTCAGCAGGCGGTGTCGGTCATTCTCGCCGCCTTGCTGGAGCCGGGCGAGATCATGGCGGCCGAAGAGCTGACCGATCCCGGCATCAAATTCCTCGCCGCCAACCGTCATCTGACGCTGAAGGGATTGCCCATCGACGAGCATGGCCTGATCCCCGAGGCCTTCGACGCGGCCTGCCGCGGCGGACCGCTGCGCGCCTTGATCTGCTGTCCCAACCACCAGAGCCCGACTCTTGCGGTGATGCCGGTGGAGCGGCGCCAGGCGATCGCCGAGATCGCGGTCAAGCACGATGTCATTTTGATCGAGGACGATGTCTATGGCGGCTTCATCGAGACCGCATTGCCGTCGATCTCGAGCTTCGCGCCGGAGCATTCCTACTATGCGACGAGCCTGTCGAAGATCGTCTGCCCGGGCCTGCGCATCGGCTATATCGCGACACCGCCGGGCCGCGCGCGCGATCTGATCCCGGGCCTCGGCGCCACCACCTGGATGGCGGCCTCGCTCTCGGCCGAGATCGCCTATCGCTGGATCGAGGACGGCACCGCCGATCGTCTCGCCCAGGTGCAGCGCGATGAGTTGCGCAAGCGCCAGGCGCTGGCGGGCGAGATTCTCGCCGGCCAGTCCTTCCGCTCGCTGCCCACCGGCCTCCATCTCTGGCTCGATCTCCCGGAAGCCTGGCGGGCCGAGAGCTTCGTCGCGCAGTTGCGCGCGCAGGGCGCTGCCGTGACGCCGGCGGAAGCCTTTGCCGTCGGCCATGGCCCTTCGCGCCATGCCATTCGCGTCAGCCTGGGCGGCGCCACGCCGTCGCGTACCGAATTGCAGAAGGGCCTCGAGATCCTGGCCGATCTGTTGCGCGGACGCCCGGCCGCTTCCTATGTGGTGCTGTGAAAATCAGACGCGCATCGCGTCGGCGAGTTTCCGCTTGAAGCTTGCGGAAAAACTTTCGAACCACGGCCAGCTATCGGTGCGCGCGGTGTTGCGCGCGAGATAGACGGTGCGCGTGAAGCGCGGCGCCCCTTCCACTTCATGGAGCCGCGCCGCTTCGAGATGCGGCTTTGCCACCCGATAGGGCAGATAGGCCGATCCGCCGCAAGTGAGGATGTGATCGAGCGCATGGGCGCTCGAGGTGAAGGTGACGATGGCGGTCTCCTCCACCGGATAGGCCTCCGCATGCTTGCGGCGGAAATCCTCGCCCAGATCGACGAAGACATAATCCGGATCCCAGCGCATCAGCCCGCGCTTGACGGTGGCGACCTCCATGAAGACATCCTCGCACAGGACATCGACGGCAAAGGCGCCGCTCGGCGGCGTGTAGGAGAAGACGACGTCGACCATGGCGTTCATTTGCCAGGAGCGCGCGATGTCGCCTGCTCCTTCCGCCACGCTGATGGCGATCGTGCCGCGCTCGCCGCGCAAGCTGCCGACCCATAATTCGCCGATGCCCGTCCATAGAGCGGGATCGCAGCCGATGGCGCAGACATCCTCGAAGCCGCGCGGCAGCGACGTCTCATAGCGCGCCTGTTTCCACACCTGCACCATGACCTCGGCGTGGCGCAGGAACTTGGCGCCGGCGGGCGTCAGTTCGGTACCCGATTTGTTGCGGCGCAGGAGCTTTTGTCCGATCAGGTTTTCGAGCGCATCGATGCGCGCCGTCACTGTCGACTGGGTGACATTGAGCTTGAGTGCGGTCTTGTTGAGATTGCCGGTTTCGACCGCCACGACGAAGGTTTGCACATGGGCGAGGTTCATAATTCGATTTATCCGAACTTTCTAGCCAATATAATTTGATTTACAGGATTATCCCGGCCAAGGATAGTGCCGGGCATGGCATGCACTTCCCAGGATTTCCGATTGGCGATGCGCCGCTTTCCCGCCGGCGTCGCGATCGTGGCCGCAGGCGCCAGGCCCTATCGGGCCGGCATGACGGCGACCGCGATCTGCTCGCTCTCCGCCGATCCGCCGCAAGTGCTGGTCTGTCTCAATCAGCGCGCTATGACCACGCGCACCATCGGGCAGTGCCGGCGCTTCTCGATCAATCTGCTCAATACCGGCCAGCTTCCCTTGGCGCGTATCTTCGCCGGCCTCGAAGGCGAGGCGGCGGGCGAGGAAAAATTCTGCACCGGCGCCTGGCGCGACGGATCATCGGGCGCTCCCATTCTCATCGATGCGGTGCTGACGCTCGAATGCGCGCTCGTCACCTCTTATGCGGCGAGCACGCACAACATCGTCATCGGCAAGGTGCTCGATATTCCAGGCTACGCCGCCGAGGACGCGCTTCTCTATCGCAGTGGCGCCTTCGGCCGATGGGCCGATCTCGCAAGCCCGCAGCAACATTTCATCTGAAAAAGATCGAGGCCATAGTTTTGCAATTCAATCACTTCCTCTCTTCTTATTATCCCGACAAGGCCTATGGCGGCGACCGGCTCTATGCCGACATGATCGAGCAGGCGATTGCGAGCGAGCGCCTGGGCTATCGCGGTGTCACCATCCCCGAGCATCATCTGATCAATATCCTTCTCGTGCCCGATCCCTTGCAGATGGCGGTCAAGGTCGCGTCGGTGACGAAACGGATCGAGGTCGTGACCTCCGTGTCGGTGCTGCCCTTGCACGACATGCGCATCTTTGCCGGCCAGGCGATCCAGGCCGACATATTGTGTGAAGGCCGGCTCATCCTCGGCGTCGGCCGCGGCGCCTTCGCCTATGAGATGGCGCGCATGGATGTGCCGATCGAGATCTCGCGCGAGAAATTCGATGAATCGCTCGACCTCCTGATCGCGCTTTTCACCCGCGAGGAGGTTTCCTGGGACGGCAAGTACTATAAATTCGAACCGATCACCGTGATGCCGCGACCGGTCACCAAGCCCATGCCGCAATTGATGGTCGCGGCCCTGGTGCCGGAAGGCATCTATGCCTCGGTGAAGCGCGGCTTCCATATCCAGACGACGCCGCTCGATGCGACATTCGAGAAGATGAAAGCGCAGGTCGGGGCCTTCCATCGCGGCAAGGCCGAGCTCGGCAAGGCGGGCGAGCATTTGCGCCTCGCTCTGTCGCGGGTCTGCCTGGTGGCGAAGGACGAGGCCGATGCCGAGCGCAAGCTGAGCCTCGCTTACGACTATTACGGCCGCTTCAACAATGTGTTCACCGGGCCCGGCATCGTCGACAATGGCGCCATCAGACTCTTGCCGCAGAAGCAGACGATCGAGGAATTGTCGCGCAACCTGATCATCTGCACGGCCTCCGAAATGGTCGACCGGGTCGCGCAATATGCCGAGCTCGGCATTGACGATTTTATCATGAACGTGAATATCGGCCACACGCAGAGCGAGGCATTGGAAGCGATGCAGCGCTTTGCCGAAGATGTCATGCCGCATATACCGAAGAGCGCAACCACGCGCGCAGCATAAGGATCATCCATGCCCGTCATCAGAGTTGAAATGTTCAAAGGCCGCAGTGTCGATCAGAAGCGCGAATTGGTGAAGGAGCTGACCTCGGCCTTCCTGCGTACCTGCGGCGGCACGCCGGAAAGCGTGCAGATCGTGATCTTCGATGTCGACAAGCAGGACTGGGGCGGCGCCGGCCAGCTGATGTCGGACAAATATCCCGACAAATAGGTAATCCATGACAAATCCGGTCAGATCGGCCTTCTCGGTCGAGGGCGAAGGCCCGCCCTTGTTCATGATCCATGGGATCGGCGCCTCGCGCCATTCCTGGGACGGCCTCGTCAAGGAGCTGCGCGGCCAGTTCCGCTGCATCTCTTACGATTTGCGCGGCCATGGCCGATCGCCGATGACGCCCGTGCCTTTCAGCCTCGACGATCTGGTGGATGACCTCGAAGCCTTGCGCGCCGAGCTCGGCATCGCGCGCGCCCATTTCATCGGCCATTCGCTGGGCGGCATGATCGGTCCCGCTTATGCGCGCCGCTACCCTGAGCATGTCGAAACGCTGGGCCTGCTCAGCACCGCGGCCGGGCGCACGCAAGAGGACAGCGCCAAGGTGAAGGCCGTCGTCGCGGCGATGGAAGCGAAGGGCATCGCGCCGGTGCTCGAGACGCTGAAGGACCGCTGGTTCACGCCCGAATTCGGCGAGAGGCGGCCGGATGTCATCGCCAACCGCCTGAAGCAAGTCATCGACACCGACGCCCAGGTGTTCCTCAATGTCTTTCATATCTATGCCGAGACGGAGATGGCGCCCTGGCTCAAGGAGGTCGCCTGCCCGTCGCTGGTGCTGACGGGCGAGTTCGACGGCGGCTGTCCGCCGCGCCTCAATGAGTTCATTGCCGGCGAGCTCCCGCAGTCGGAGCTGGTGATCCTTGACGGCCTGCGCCATGCGATCCTGCTCGAGGCGCCGGAGCGCGTGGCTAGACCTGTTGCAGCTTTCCTCGCGCGGCACGGCGACCGTCGCGACTGACCGCGCCGGCAAAGCTCCTAGCGACCCTTTCGACGCGCGTCAGCGCTTCGGTGATCTCGTCATCGGAGATGATGAGGGGTGGCGAGAAGCCGACGCTGGCCGGTCCCTTGTCGGTCGTCGAGAGGCCTTCCCGCCAGAAGGCCTCGACCAGGTCGCCGGTGAAATCGGGACCCGGCTCCCTTCCGCACAGCTGCGGTGCGAAGTCCAGCGCGAGCAGCAGGCCCTTGCCGCGGGCGCCGGCGATGAAAGGAGTGCGGGCGGCCATTTCGGCCAGGGCGAACATCACGCGCCGGCCCAGTTCGGCGGCGCGCTGGTCGAGCCGGTCGTCCTCGATGATCTCGATCATGGTCAGCGCCGCGCGGGCGGTCAGCGGATTCTTCTCATGGGTGTAGTGGCCGAGATCGAGTTCGGGCGCCACATCGAGCCGCGCATCGGCGATGACGGCGGCAATCGGCACCACGCCGCCGCCCAGCGCCTTGCCGAGGACGACGGCATCGGGGACGACGCCCATATGCTCGAAGGCGAAGAAGCGCCCGGTCTTGCCGAGACCGGAAGGTATCTCGTCGAAGATCAGCAGCGTGCCATGCGCATCGCATAGAAGGCGCACCTCGGGCCAGAACCAATCCGGCGGCACATGGCAATTGGATCGGATCGGCTCGGCGATGACGGCGCCGATGTCCTTGGCCGAGCGGTCGAAGACCGCCTTCATCGCGGCGAGCGCCTGTTCGGCACCTTGCCAGTATCCCGGGACATGATGGCGCCCGGAGAGGAATGGGCCGAGCCTCGCATCGGGAGCGGATCGCGACAGCCCGAAGGCGCCAAAGCCATGGCCGTGATAGGAGCCTTCGAAGGAGAGCGTTCCCGGCCGCCCCGTGGCGACGCGGGCGAGCTTGAGCGCGATCTCGATCGCATCCGACCCGCCGGTCGCGAACAGCACCTTTGCGGGAGCGCCCGGCCAATGGCCGAGGAGCTTCTCGGCCAGCATCACCGCCGGTTCATTGGTGAAGCGGCGCGGCGAGAAGGGCAGCTCGTCGAGCTGCTGCTTGAGCGCGGCGATGAGGCGTGGATGGCCGTAGCCCAGATGATGGGCGGTGTTGCCATGGAGGTCGATGAAGCGGCGCCCCTCCACATCCTCAAGCCACACGCCTTGCGCTTTGTGCAGAGCGAAGGGGCATGGCGATGAGCCCTCCTGATGGAAGAAGGCGGCGGCATCCCGACTGATGAGATCTTTTGTCATGGTGCGAGGCTCGGTTTTGCGATCCGTGTCGGCAGCAGCCCGGACAGGGTGATCTTGCGCACGCGTCCCGGCGGCTGGTCGATGAGCCAGATGAGCGCCATGGCGGCGAGCGCCAGAACGAGCAGGATCACGCTCTTGGCGCCCGCATAGCCGAAATCGCCCGACGTCGCGTGATTGAAGATGGTGACGGAAGCGAGCTTGTAGTCGCCGGAGACGAGGAAGATCACCGAGGACAGAGTGGTCAGCCCGTCGACGAACACATAGAGCGTGCCGAGCAGCAGCGCCGGGCGCAGCATCGGCAAAGTGACATGGAAGAAGCGCCGCATGAGTCCGGCCCCCAGGCTTTCCGCCGCCTCATCGACCGCGACATTGAGGCGCTGCAGCGCGGCGCGTCCCGCCAGCACGCCGACGAAGAGATTGGAGAACAGGATGTTGATGATGAGGATGGCGGCGGTGCCGGAGAGCGACAGCGACGAGAAGCCGAAAGGAACGTTGAAGGCGACGATATAACCGATGCCGAAGATGATGCCGGGAAGGATCGCCGGCAACAGGCTCAAGGAGACGATGAGATTGGCGCCGGGCGGCCTCACCCTTTCGACGACATAAGCGACGATGATGCCGAAGAGCCCGCCGATGGGCGCGGCGATGCCGGCGATATAGAGGCTTGTCCAGATGGTGGAGAGGCCGCGATCGGAGCTGCCATAGCCCGAGCCCGCGAGCCCGACATCGACACCTTCATTGGTGAAATAGCCGAGCGTAAAACTCCAATCGACGCCCCAGACCCGGGTGACGGCGCCGAGTGCCATGGTCGCATAGATGATGAGCACCAGCGCCGAAACCGATCCCGCCAATGACCGGAGCATCCAGCGCCAGGCGCGCGGCATCGGCAATTCGCTGACGCTGCCGGCCTCGCCCGTCGAATAGGCTTTGCGGGAGCCGATCCGTTCGAGGAGGATATAGAGCAGGAGCGAGGGCAAAATGAGCCAGCAGCACAAGGCCGCGGCGAGCGGCATGTTCTGATAGGCCGTGATCTGCTGATAGACGACCTCGGCGAGCACCGGCGTGTCGCGCCAGAGCAGCACCGGATTGGCGAAATCGGTGAGGCTCATGATGAAGGCGAGCGCGATGGCGCGCTTCATCGCGGGCCAGGCGAGCGGCAAGGTGACATGGGCGAAGACCGCGGCGTGCCCGGCGCCGAGGCTCGCCGCGGCCTCATCGACGCGCCCGCTCTGCCGCCGCATCACATTGTCGAAAATGATGAGCGTTGCCGGCAGGAAGGACAGAGCTTGCGCCACCACCGCGCCGGCAAACCCATAGGCATTGGTCGCTTCGGCATCGATCAATCCCAGCGTCTGGTCGAGGAAAGTGTGGGTGATGAGACCGCGCCGCCCGAACAGCATGATGATCGCGGTGGCGATGAGGACCGGCGGCGCGACCAGAGGCGTCAGCAGGATCGCGCGGGTCACGGCGGGCGAGCGCACGCCGCCGCCATTGATGGCATAAGCGAGGAAGAGACCGAGCGTCACGGTGAGCAGAGTGGAGGCCGTGGCGAGCATCAGGCTGTTGAGGCTGGCCTGGCGCAGATAATGATCGCGGAAAATCGCGAGGTAGTTGTCGAACCCGATGCGGTCGTCGCGGCCGTTGCGCAATTCATCGAAACGCGCCTCGCCGATCCGGTCCCTGACTTTGAAGGCAAGGGCGGTACGCTTATGCAGCATGATATGCGCGATCGGATAGTTGCCGGTGACCCTTTCCCTGACCGCCGCCGGGAGTCGGGCCAGCGCCTTGTCGAGATCGGTGGCCTGCGTGGTATAGAGCGCCTTGCGGTCCCAGGGCACCGACAGTCCTTCGAGGGTGAAGGCGGCGGCCATCGCATCGACGCGCTCATTTGGGCTCGCGGCGTCGCGCCACTGCGTGACGAGTTTTGCGCGCTCGTCGGCGCCGAGCGACTGGAGCGCCGCTTCGGTGACGGCCTCGAGGCGCGGCAGCGGCATGGGCCCGCGAATGACGAAGCTTTCGGCAAGGATGGCGCCGATCGGATAGGCGATGAAGAGCGCAAGCCCGGCAAGGACGGCGAGCGTGACGAGGATCTTCGGCAGATTCCGCGAGGACATTAGACGAATTCGTCGCGCAGGATCACGGCATGGCGCGGATCCGGCCTGACCGTGACCGGCATGCCGACGGCGAAGCCGTCCAGCATTTCGAGCGACGGCCGGTCGGCAATGACATGCCGTCCCGACGCCATGGCGATATCGAGACGCACGAAGGAGCCGAGGAAGGTCACGCTTGCGATCCGTCCGGCGAGACCGTCCTGTCCGTCGGTGCTCACCTCGAGATGCTCGGGTCGGTAGAGCGCGGTGACATCGCTTCCCGGCCACACGGCAGGCTCGGGCGCGATCGGCCAGATCTCGCCTTGGGCGTCGATGCCGCTTTGGGCGGCGCGGCCCTTGACCAGATTGGAGGCGCCGATGAATTGCGCCACGAATTTCGTCCGCGGCCGGTGATAGACGTCTGCAGGCGTGCCGATCTGCTCGATGCGCCCCTGGCGCAGGATGGCGACGCGGTCGGAGAGCGCCAAAGCTTCTTCCTGGTCATGCGTCACATAGAGCGTCGTGATGCCGAGCCTCTCGACCAGGTTGCGGATCTCCGCGCGCAATCTCACCCTGATGCGGGCATCGAGCGCCGACATCGGCTCATCGAGCAACAGCACTTCGGGATCGGAAGCGAGCGCCCGGGCCAGCGCCACGCGCTGCTGCTGGCCGCCCGACAATTCATGCGGATAGCGCTCGATCAGGGCCTGAATCTCGAACATCGAGGCGAGGTCGTGCACCCGCTTCTCGGTTTCGGCGCGCGGCTTCGCCGCCATGGTAAGCGCGAAGCCGATATTCTGCCTGACGGTCTTGGTCGGGAACAGTGCATAGGACTGGAAGACGAAGCCCATGCGCCGCCCGGCCGGAGGGGCATTCGTCACATCGGCGCTTTTGAGCAGGACGCGGCCCTTGTCGGGCGCGGTGAAGCCCGCGACGATGCGCAGCAGCGTGGTCTTGCCGCAGCCTGAATCGCCGAGCAGCGTCACGAATTCGCCGCGGGTCAGCTGCAGCGAGACATCGTCCACGACATTGGGCCCGCCAAAGCTCTTGGCGACGCCCAGTATCGCAAGATGCGGCTCGGCGGCGAGCATGGACTTCCGCCTTGCTGCTACTGCTTGAGGATGCGGCTGGCGAATTCCTTGCGGAATTCGGCGATGTCGACCGGCCGCTTCATCTTCCACAGCGTGATCTCCTTGAGATCGACGAGCCCGTGGCCCGGTACCGCGGTGGCGCCGACGACTTTGCCCAGGACTTGCGCCGCGTCCTCGCTCGCCATGAAGTCGAGGAAGATCTTGGCCTCGTCCGGATTGGGACCGCCGGCGACGAGCCCGCCGCCTTCCGAGACATTGGGCGTGATGCGGCCATAGACGATCTCGACCGGCTTGCCGGAGGATTTCGTCTCGAAGCAGGTGGTGTCGAAAGTGAGCCCGATCGATACCTCGCCTTGGCCTGCGAGCTGCGCCCCACCCGAGCCGCCATCCGAATATTGATAGACGTTCTCATTGAGGTTTTCGACGAAGGGCCAGCCGAAGGCGTCGACGAAGGTGGTAAGAATGGCGCCGCCGGTGCCCGACTTCAGAGGCGAGGGCAGCGATATCTCCTTGGCATAGATGGGCTTGATCAGGTCTTCCCAGGTCGAAGGCTGCGGCAGGTTCTTCTGGGCGAGACGGTCCTTGTTCACCACCATGCACATGGTGGTGGCGAAATACTTGTTGTAGAAGCCGTCCGGATCGCGGAAGTCGGCGGTGATCTTCGACTCTTTCGGCTCATATGGCTCGAACACGCCCGCCTGCTTCAGTTGCTCGAGCGCCACATTGTTGATGAGATAGACGACGTCGGCCTGGGGCTTGGCCTTCTCGGCGATGGCCCGCTCGGTGATCGGACCGGTCGAGCCCGAAACGAATTTGACCTTGATGTCGGGATGCTTCTTCTCGAAGGCGGCGACGATGGCCGAATTGACGCTGTCGGACGCATTATAGACGACGATCTCGCCGGCGAGCGCGGTGCCGGCGCTCAAGCCGGCGATCAGGGCCAAGGCCGCGAGGCCGGATTTGGATGTGGCTGTCATGTGACTCTCCCGCGATGAAGCATTCCTGTAATATTAGTGTTGCTTAAATCCGTGACAGTCGTATGAAGTAAAGCTTATGGGCTAGCCTATGGAAATCGCATGAATTTCGCTCAGTTGCGCGCCTTCAACGCGGTCGCCACTCATCGCACCTTCATGGCGGCGGCCCAGGCCCTGGGGGTGACCCAGTCGGCGATCACGCAAAACATCAAGGCGCTGGAGGAGAGCGTCGGGACGAGCCTGTTCACGCGCACCGGCACGCGCATCGAGCTGACGGCGAGCGCCTATGATCTCCTGCCGCGGGTGCGCGAGGTGGTCCTGGCGCTCGAGGATCTGGGAAGCCGCATCAGCAAGACGCGCGATCTGCGCCTCGGTCATCTGTCGATCGGCCTCTGCGCGCCCTATGTCGCCATGCCGATCTTCGAGCGGTTCTCTCAGAGCTATCCGGGCGTGACGCTCAATGTCCGGCTCGGCAATTCGAGCAGCCTCCTCGATCTCGTGGCGCAGCATGCCGTCGATGTGGCGATCGTCACGCTGCTCGAGCCCGATGATGATTTCGTCTGCGAGAGACTGGTCGACCAGGAGGTGATGATCCTGGTGCATCAGGGCCATCCCTGGTGGCAAGTCGATCAGGTCACGGCCAAGGGTCTCGCAGGCCAGCCCTTCATCCTGCGCGAGACGGGATCGATGACGCGCCAGATCTTCGAGCGCGCCATGTCGAAGCTTGCGGTTCCGATCTCGACCCGTCTCGTCCTCGGCAGCCGCGAGGCGGTGAAGGAAGCGGTGGCGGCGGGCCTCGGCATCGGCATCGTGCTCAACCGCGAGATCGGCCAGGATGCGCGCGTTAAGGGTATTCGCCTCAAGGGCGCCGATGTGTCGGCAGGCGAATATCTCGTCACCTTGCCGCGCAACCGCGAGCGCGGTGTCATTCGCGAGTTCTTCGCCACGGCCTGCGATCAGGCCGCGGACGGGAAGGGCTGAGGAGTCGCGGAGCCGATGCCTTGGCGCGCCGCCGCGAAATCAGGACCCTGCGCCATTGTCCAATCGAGGATCCTGTCGGCGAGTTCGAGGAAGCGCTGGCCAAGCCCGGTGAGCCGGTACTCCACGCGTGGCGGGACGACGGGAAAGACCTTACGCGCAATGAGGCCGTCGCGCTCGAGTTGCTTCAATGTCCGCGTCAGCACTCTGGCCGAGATCGGGCGCGTTGCGCTGATCCGGCGCATGAGATCGGTGAACCGGATGGGCTCGCCTTCGATCATATGAATGACGCACACGCTCCACCTGTCGCCGAGCCGCGCCAGGACTTCCTGCGCAACCGCATAGCGCTCATCGTTCATTGCTGCATGCCAGGGAGTCATCAGGCGCTCTCCTTCATGGACCACGGGTGGAATATGGCGGGCCTGACCGCGAGCGGCCGCGCGCGGCCCGAGAGGGTGACCGAGAGCGCGGAGGGAAAATAATCGAGAAGGGCGGTATCGCCCGCAACTTGCGCGACGAGGCGGTAAAGCTCTTCCGATATGACGATGTCGGTGCCGAGACGACGGGTCTGGCGCTCGAGGCGGCTCGCGATATTCACCGTGTCGCCGAACACGCTGGGCTGATGGCACTCATCGGCATAAGGCCGCCCGAGCAGGACCGGCCCCGCATGGATGCCGATCCCGGCTTTCACCGCCGGGAGATTGCTCTTGGCGCGCCAGGCATTCCAGCGCTCCATCTCGACGAGGATGGCGAAGCCGCAGCGCAGCGCCCGGAAGGCCTGCACCGCGAGCGGCGCCTTGCCCTTCCACACCGCGAGCACCTCGTCGCCGAAATGATCGACGATGGCGGCATCGTGCAGCGTGGTCGCCTGGCTGGTGCGCCGATAGAAATCGGCAAGCAGCAGGAAGGCCTCCTCGGGATCGAGGCTTTCGCAATGCTGGGTATAGCCGACGATATCGGCGAACAAGGTGACGGCGGTCGTGACCTGCGGCAGGGATCGCGGCTCCTTGAGCTTCATGTCGGCGGCTCGTCCTTGGGCCTCGTGCAGGCTGCCATTGAAATGATACTGGTACATGGATGATTGTCCGGTCCTGTTCGCTCGATGGGTGCAATATGGGTGGCGGGGGTCGCGGAAATTGGGCGGAAAAAGCCGCATTTTCCGCGATCTGTCACAGGGCCCGCCTCTCGCCATAATTTGATACACTTTTCCCAGGGGCACACCTTTACTTGCCGTTATTGAGGTGTAGGGATCAGGGCATGGACTCGGCACCCCATATCGCGGTCGTCGACGATCACCGCGACATTCGTGACCTGGTGGGCAAATATCTCACCAAGCACGGCTATCGCGTCTCGACGGCAGAGAATGCGACGAACTTGCGGCGGCTTCTCGACCGCAGCGCCTTCGACCTCATCGTCCTCGACGTCATGATGCCGGGCGAGGACGGCCTGTCGCTCTGCCGCTATGTGCGTTCGACCACCGAGGTGCCGGTCATCCTCCTCACCGCCATGACGGACGAGACCGACCGCATCATCGGCCTCGAGCTCGGCGCCGACGACTATCTCGGCAAGCCGTTCAATCCGCGCGAGCTCCTGGCCCGCATCAAGGCGGTGCTGCGGCGCGTCACCAGCCTGCCGCCGCAGAAAGGGCGCAGCAAGGCGCAGCAAGTGAGGTTCGACCGCTGGCGGCTCGATGTCGGGCGCCGCGAGCTCTTAGGGCACGACGGCGTGGCGGTGCCGCTCTCGACCGCCGAGTACCGTTTGCTCTGCGCCTTCCTCGATCATGCCGGGCTGGTGCTGACGCGCGACCAGCTTCTCGACCTCACCGTCGGGCGCACCGCCGAGCTGTTCGACCGCAGCATCGATAACCAGGTGTCGCGCCTGCGCAAGAAGATCGAGCTCGATCCCAAGTCGCCGGCGCTCATCAAGACCCATTGGGGCGGCGGCTATTGCTTCGCCGCCGGCGTGGAGCAGGTCTGATGCGCATCTGGGACCGCAGCATCGCCACGCAGTTCATCTGCCTCATGCTCTTCGCTCTCCTCTTGTCGCAGGCGATCAGCTTCCTCATCTCGCGTGACGAGCGCGGCAATGCGGTGCGCGAAGCCTATAAGGGCGAGTTCCTGAGCCGCGCGGAAGCGGTGGCGCGGCTGCTCGAGACGACATCGCCTGCGATCGAGGATCAGATCACTCAGGCCAATAACACGCTGAACACGCGTTATTGGGTGACAGCGGAGCCGCCTCCCGCCGATCCCGAAACCTGGCGCCAGGCGGCATGGGCGCGGCTGACGGAGCCTTTCACATCTTCGGAGTCGGCCGCTTTCATGGCCCGCGCGATCAAGAAGGATCTTCAGCATGACAAGATCGGCGCCAGCGCGGTCATCGGTACCGGCTGGACCAACCTGTCACCGGAAGACTGGCATTCGCCTCGTCCGGCGAAATTCATCAGGCTCGATGATTATTATGGCGTAGGCCTTGCCGTCGAGCTCAATCGCGGCACATGGCTCAACACCGCTTTTGCCAAGCCGGCGATGGGCGGTTTCTGGAGCTCCTCCGCTTTGTCCTTCGCGGTCACGGCGCTGACCCTGTCGATCATCACCATCCTCGCCGCACGCGCCATCACACGCCCGATGCGCCGCTTGGCGGTGGCGGCCGAGGCGCTGGGCCGCGGCGAGGCGACGACGCCGCTGCCCGAGACGGGTCCTCAGGACATGCGTTACACCGCGCAGGCCTTCAACCGCATGCAGCAGCGCTTGCAGCGCTTTGTGGCCGACCGCACCCGCATGCTGGCGGCGATCGGCCATGATCTGCGCACGCCGATCACCTCGCTCAGACTGCGCACCGAATTCGTCGGCGACGCCGAAATCCGCGAGAAGATGCTGGCGACGATCGACGAGATGCAGAAGATGACCGAGGCGACGCTCACTTTCGCGCGCGAGGAATCGGCCGCCGAGGAGACGCGCTCGATCGATCTCTCGGCCTTGGTGCAGTCGCTCTCCGACGATCTCGCCGATATGGGCCATGACGTCACGTTCAACAACGGCTTCAAGATCAAATATCGCTGCCGCGCCGATGCGCTGAGGCGCGCCATCCGCAATCTGATCGAGAATGCGGTGCGCTACGGTCAGCGCGCGCGCGTCTCGATCACCAAGGGCGAGGACTCGATCGACATCGTGATCGAGGATGACGGGCCCGGCATTCCGCCCGAGCTTGCCGAGCAGGTCTTCGTGCCCTTCTATCGGCTCGAGGATTCGCGCAATCGCGAGACGGGTGGCGTGGGCTTGGGCCTCTCCATCGCGCGCAGCATCGTGCGCAATCATGGCGGCGACATTAAGCTGGTCAATCGCCCAGGCGGCTTGCGCGCCATCATCACCTTGCCGGCGATCGACGCGCGCACAAGGCTTGCGGCCGCGGCTTGATCCCCTCTCCCCCAACGGGGGAGAGGGCTAGGGTGAGGGGGAACCGGCGGAAATAATCTGCTCAAGCGCAACAAGCTTTGCCGTCTGTTCCCCCTCACCCTCCCGTCGCTGCGCGACGGGTCCCTCCCTCTCCCCCGTTGGGGGCGAGGGTGTTCTTACGGCCTCACCCCCGGCGTCTCGATCTTGAGCCCCTTGGCGCGCGACATGAGATAGGCTTCGAGCTCGATCATTTCCTGGGCGCCATAAGGGAAGGGCTCGGCGCGCATGCCGATCAGGCAATTGCGCAACCGCCTTTGCAGCGATCCGAGCGCCTGCCATTCGAGCCGGTAGAGCGGATAGGCGGTCGGATGCGCCTGCGGGATGACGCTGCCGCCGAGGCGCTGGCCAGGGGCGGCATCATGGCAGGCGGCGCAGGACAGGCCGAGCTGGCCCAGTCGGCGCTCGAACAGCGCCTGGCCGTTCTGCCGATGCCTGTCGAGTTTCGCATCCTGGGAAGGCGCGATCACCTGACCCCGCGATTGATGCGCCACATAGGCGGTGAGCGCCAGGAGCTCCGGGCTTTCATAGGCGAAGGGCGCCGCCGACTGCTTCTCCTGCCGGCAGAGATTGATCCGCTCCTGCAGGTCGATCAGCCGGCCGCCTTGCTTGTCGACTTGCGGATAGCGGATCGCCGCACCCCGCATGCTTTGCCGTGCCTCGCCATGGCATTGCGCACAGGCGGTGCCCGCCGGGTTGTCACGGGCTTGCCACAGCGCCTCGCCCTCGGCGATCGAGAGCATGCCAGGATTGCTCAGATCGTCTTCCTGCATGGCTTGCGTCTCGGGCGCCATGAAGTCGAAGCCCGATTTCTTCTCGCCGGCCTGCAAGACTCCGCCGGATAAAATCAGAGCGGCCGCGGCGAGGAGCGGGAGCCGCCATGCCATCACACCACCTTGATCTCGGCGGTGGCGGTCTCGGTGTTGCCCTTGTCGTCGGTCCAGGCGAAAGCGATGGTGCCGCTCTTGGTCGCGATGGTGCTGAAAGCGATGAACGGATTGGCGGATATCGCCGGGAACAGCTCGGCGGCGAAGATCTCCGCCCCGTCATAGAAGCAGGTGAAGCGGTTGATGATGTTCCGCTCGATCGCCGCACCACCCGCATCGCGGCGATAGCCCGTCTCCATCACATGGGCGATCATCGCCTTGATCTCGATGATCTCGCCGGTGTGCGCTTGCTTCGGCACGTTGATGAGGGCGCGCGTCACAGGAGATCCTCGACGCAGGCGGCGAGCGTCACGATCACCTTGGCCTCGCCCGACCAGAAGCTGCCGTCGCTGAGCTCGGCCACCGCCTTGACCGTCTGCGACGCGGCGAGGCGGATGCGGGTCGACACCTTGGCCTGTCCCGAGCGGGGGCCGAGATGGAAGATGGCGACGCCCGATTGCGGGTTCTTCTCATTGAAGAGGGCGATGCGCCGCACATGGTCGCTCGCCGTCATCGGGCTTTCCACCGTCACCGTGACGCCGACGGCATTGCCGTTCTCGACCAGAGGCGGGATGTCGAGATGGACGCGGCCGCTCCTTATGTCGGCGGAGCCCGCGAATTCCTGAACCGCTTCTTGCAGCGAGGGACGCGCCATGTCTCACTCCTTGAGGGTAGTGAGGAAGGCGACAATGTCCTCGATTGCCTGCGCCTCGAGCACCGGCTTGCCGCGCCAGGCTTCGCCGACCCGTGCATGATCGGCGATGCGATAATAGGCTGGCATGATGGTCGAAGGATTGAGCCGCTTCATGTCGACGATACGCAAGCGGATCTGCCCTTCCGAGAGCCGGCCGCCCACACCGCGCAGATCCGGCGCCAGCGTGCCCTGGGCATGGGGTTCCGGAAACGGACCCTGATGGCAGAGCAGGCAAAGACTCGCTTGCCGACTCATCACCAGGCTTTGTCCGCGCGCGGCATCGCCGCGCTGGCCGGTGAGCGGCAGAGGAATGGCGTCACCCGCGACGGTATAGGGCAAGAGGCTCATGACGACCGGCATCATGATGAAGAACCTCACCCGAAGACTTCCCCGGTGATCGTCTGGAACCAGGCCTCGGCATAGGCAGCCTCGACGGCGCGCTGTGCGGGCTTGGCTTCGAGCGGACTCACGCCGCCCGCCCCTTTGATCTCGGTCAGGAGACCATCCTTGGGACTGTACACACCCGCGACCGAGATGCCGTAATCCGGGGCCACCAGGCTGTAGCAAGTATTGATGAGCTTCACCTCATGCACTTCCTCGCCGCGCATGAGGCCCGCGATCATCTGGGCCGCGACCTTGGCCTGGGCATTGGCGGCGAAAGCGGATTTGGGCATGGCGCCGGCAATGGCGGCATCGCCGATCACATGGACATCGGGTCTGAGCTTCGATTCGAAGGTTAAGGGATCGATGGGGCACCAGCCGGTCTGGTCGGCGACGCCGGCCGAGACGGCGATGGCGCCAGCGCGCTGCGGCGGGATGACATTGGCGACATCGGCGCGGTGACTGCCGAATTCGGTGATGAGCGTCTTGCTGGCGGGATCGACTTCCGTGACGCGGCCCCCTTGCGACAGCGGCACCCATTCGATGAGGCCCGGATAGAGGTCTTGCCACGCCGCCTGGAACAATTTCTGCTTGGAGAAGGTATCCTTGGCGTCGAGCAGGATGAGCTTGGAGCGTGGTTTCCGGGCTTTCAGGTAATGCGCGATGAGGCTCGCCCGCTCATAGGGACCGGGCGGGCAGCGGAAGGGATTGGCCGGTGCCGACATGACGACCACGCCGCCATCCGCCATCGCCTCGAGCTGCTGGCGCAGGAGAACGGTCTGCGCGCCGGCCTTCCAGGCATGCGGCATGATCTCGGCCGCCGGCTGGTCATAGCCCGGCAGCGCGTCGAATCTGAGATCGATGCCGGGCGCGAGCACGATGCGCTGATAGTCGAGGCTCCGGCCGTCGGCGAGCCGCACCTGGCTTGCGTCCCAATCGATCGCGACGACGATCTGCTCGGCGATCTCGACGCCGGATTTCTTCACGCCGTCGTAGCTGAAATATTGCGCCTCGATCGGGCGCAGTCCGGCGATGACGGCGTTGCTGAAGGGGCAAGCGGCGAAGCGGTTGTTCGGCTCGATCAAGGTGACGGCGAATTTGCCCGCTTCCTGCTTGAGCCAGCGTGCGCACGTGGCGCCGGCAAAGCCGCCGCCGATGACGACGATGCGCTGAGGCGCCTGCCCGAGCACGGGCGGTGCGGCGAGGGCCACGAGCCCGGCGGCACCACCCTTCAGGATCGTCCTACGGTTTGGCGCCGCTTTGCGCATACCAGTCCGCGATGGCGCGTATCTCTTCATCGGAATACCCCTTTGCGATGCGGTCCATCACCGTCGCCTCGCGCTCGCCGCTGCGGAAAGCCGCCATTGCCGCGACGATGTCCTGCGCCGGCCTTCCTGCGAGATTGGGCACGGCGCCTTCCATCGTCGGTGCATGACAGCCGGAACAGGCGGCAGCGGAGGTCTGAGCTGCCGCCTGTCCCGGACCCGCAAGCAGCGCAAGAAGAACGAGCGCGATCGGCTCGACGGGGGATCTTGCGCCGCTGCGATATGGCGAGGATGAGCGCATCAGGCGAGGTTGTGGTTCTTCAACGGCAAAATGCGGATGCGCTTGCCGGTGGCGGCGAAGACGGCATTGAGCACCGCGGGCGCCGCGACCGCGATGGTAGGCTCGCCCACCCCGCCCCAGAAGCCGCCCGAGGGTATGATGATCGTCTCGACTTGCGGCATCTCGGCCATGCGCATGACTTCATAAGTGTCGAAGTTCTCCTGCTCCATGCGCCCACCATTGACGATGCATTCGCCATAGAGGCAGGCGGAGAGGCCATAGACGAAGGAGCCTTCGACCTGCCTTTCGATCTGCGCCGGATTGACGATGTGGCCGGGATCGGTCGCCGCCACGATGCGGTGGATCTTGAGCTGGCCATTGTCGACCGAGACCTCGGCGGCCGCCGCGACATAGCTGCCGAAGCCCATGATCTGGGCGAGGCCCCGATGCACGCCCTGCGGCGGCGGGTTGGTCCAGCCGATGCGCTCGGCGACCGCGTCCAGCACGGCGAGGTGCTTGGGATGCTGCGCCATGAGCTTGCGCCGGAAGGCGAGCGGATCCTGGCCTGCCGCATGGGCAAGCTCGTCCATGAAGCATTCGACATAGATGGCATTCTGGTTGAGATTGACGCCCCGCCAGAAGCCCGGCGGCACCGGCGGATTGCGCATCGCATGGTCGATGAGAAGATTGTCGACCGAATAGCCGAATTCGTTCTCGGGGCCTTTCGGGTTGAGGCCCTGGAAGACGACCGGGTCCTTGCCGTTCTGCATGCCGTCGGGCCGGACCGAAGCGAGGATCGACTGGCCCGACAGGCGCATGTGCAAGGCGGTCAGGTTGCCTTGGTCATCGAGAACGCCGGTGAGCTTGCATTGCGTCGTCGGATGATAGGCGCCATGCAGCATGTCCTCCTCGCGCGACCAGATGAGCTTGACGGGTGTGCCCGGCATCTCCTTGGCGATCAGCACGGCCTGGCGCACATAATCCTGGAAGGCGCCGCGCCGGCCGAAGCCGCCGCCCAGATGGATCTTGTGGACGTCGCATTGCTGCGGCGGCAGACCCGCCGCTTCGGCGGCCGCCGCGAGGCTGCCTTCGCCATTCTGCGTCGGCACCCACACTTCGCAGCGCTCCGGCGACCACACCGCCGTTGCATTCATCGGCTCCATGGTGGCGTGGTTCTGATAGGGGAAGGCATAGGTGGCCGTCACCTTCCTGCCCGGCCCCGCGAGTGCCTTCAGCACATCGCCATTCTCATTGCCGACGAAAGCTTCCTTGGCCTCCAGTCCTTCGGCCAGCATCTCGGCGATCTTGGTGCTGGTGAGATCCTTGTTCGGGCCTTCGTCCCAGACGATCGGCAAGGCGTCGAGCGCCGTCTTGGCGCGCCACCATGTGTCGGCGACGACGGCGACGGCGGTGTCGCCGACCTGCACGACCTTGCGCACGCCCGGCATGTTGGCGACGGCATTCGCCTCGAAGCTCTTGACCTTCCCGCCGAAGACCGGACAGGCCTTGATCGCGGCATTCAGCATGTTGGGCTGCTTGAGATCGATGCCATAGACCTGCTTGCCGGTGAGCTTGTCGGCGGTGTCGAGCCGGGGCAGCGGCTTGCCGGCGATGGTCCAGTCTTTCGGATCCTTGAGCGGAACATCGGCGGGCGGCGTCACCTTGGCCGCTTCTTCCGCGACCTTGCCATAGGTGGTGCTGCGACCGCTGGCTTGATGCGCGATGACGCCCTTGCTCACCGAGCATTCCGTGGCCGGCACATTCCATTCGGCCGCGGCGGCCTGGATCAGCATGGCGCGCGCGGTGGCGCCGCCCTTGCGCACATATTCCTGCGATTCGCGGATGCCGCGGCTGCCGCCGGTCGAGAAGCTGCCCCAGATGCGGTCACGCGCCAGATTGGCGCCAGGCGTCGGATATTCGGTGGTGACCTTCGACCAGTCGCATTCGAGCTCTTCGGCGACGAGCTGGGCAAGGCCGGTCAGCGTTCCCTGGCCCATCTCCGAGCGCGCGATACGGATGACCACCGTGTCGTCGGGCTTGATGACCACCCAGGCATTGATCTCGGGAGACATGCCGGTAGCGGCGAGCGCGGCCTTCGGCAGCGGCACATGAAAGCCCAGCATGAGCCCGCCCGTGGCGGCGATGGAGCCCGCGATGAAATTGCGCCGCGAAAGATTTGGAATCATGTTCATCTGTGCGCCTCCTCAGCCGTTGGTCGTTGTGGTGTTTTGGGATGCGGCGAGCTTGATCGCGGCGCGCACGCGGTTATAGGTGCCGCATCTGCAGATATTGGTCATCTCGGCATCGATATCGGCATCGCTGGGATTGGGGTTCTGGGCGATGAGCGAGGCGGCCGCCATGATCATGCCGGCCTGGCAATAGCCGCATTGTGGGACATCGAGCGTGGCCCAGGCCTTCTGCACCGGATGCGATCCGTCGGGCGAGAGCCCTTCGATGGTCACGATCTTCTGCTCCGGCACAACCGCGCTGACAGGTGTCGCGCAAGCGCGTGTCGCGACACCATCTATATGTACCGTGCAGGAACCGCATTGCGCGATGCCGCAGCCATATTTCGTGCCGGTAAGCCCGGCCTGCTCGCGCAGGACCCAGAGCAGCGGCGTGTCGGGATCGACATCGATATCACGAGTAGTGCCATTGATTGTCAGTCGGGCCATTCGGGGTCTCCTGAGATGATGGGGTGCCAAGCCGGAACTGGGCGCTGCCGCGCCGCAATGAACTCTCGAGGCTAAGGACGACCTGTCGCAGAAACTTGGCCACGGGCGCTCAATTTGTCTCCGCTTGTCGCCGATGGGCCGGCTGACACAGCTTGATACAATTTTCCGAAGACCGCGCCCTGAGTCCGACGCCGGCGCCGCCTACCTACATGTCCGGACGGCCTTGCGCATGCGGACCTGCTTCGCATGACAGATTTTTTGTTGTTTGATCAGGGAGATTGTTGAATGAGATTGAGACCGGCCATGACCTTCGCTGTCATGTTTGTCATCGGCATCGGCGCGCCTTTCGTGGCGTCGGCGCAACAGGCGGGCGATGGGGAGCGCCTGTTCCGCCAGCGCTGTGCTGCCTGTCACGCGCTTGAAGCCGGGCAGAACAAGGCCGGGCCGCATCTCGATGGCCTCATCGGCAGAAAGGCCGGCAGTGTCGAAGGGGCGCGCTATTCCCGCGCACTGCAAGGCGCCGAGATCACCTGGGACGAGCAGACGCTCGACGGTTTCCTCGCCAATCCGCGCAAGGCAGTCTCCGGCACGACGATGGTGGTCGGCGTGCCCAATGAGGCTCAGCGCAAGGCCATCATCGCCTATCTCAAATCGGTGCCGGCGGCCGCCAATTGATGCGGGCCAGGCCGGCTAGTCGGGCATGATGACCGTCAGATAAGGCGCCGACGGCTTTTCCGCATGGCCGGCAATGGCCGGGACCTGATGATGGATAGGCTTCAGGCTCTTGAGATAAGCAGCAAGCGCATAGGCATCCGCATCGGTCAGCTTGCCATAGTGGCCATAAGGCATCACCGGCGCCAGGATGCGCCCATCGGGGCGTTCACCGGTGCGCACCGCTTTGACGATATCGTCGGCGCTCCAGTTGCCCAGCCCCGTCTCGCGATCGGGTGTCAGATTGGGCGGGTAGAAGATACCGAGGCCTGGAATCTGGAAACCCACTTCGGAGCCCGCGAGATAGCGTTCGGGATCGGGCTTGCCGAGAAACACGCCCGTCGTGTGGCAACCGCCGCAATCCATGATGGTGGCGAGATACTCGCCGCGGCGCAGCGTGTCGTCGGCCGCGGATGCCGCGTCGGCAAGGGCCAGCAGGCTCGCAAGGGCAAGCAAAGATTTTCGCATGATCGCTCCGTTCAGATGATTGGCTCAGGTCCTTCGCCGCGGCTTTCGCGCGGCGTCCACCAGCGCGCGGATGGCCCATTGCTTGACCTTGCGCGCTTCCGTGTCGCTCGTCTGCAGGACGTCCTTGAAGACCACGATCCCCTCGGTTCCGATGATGAGCGCCAGCGCCTTGTGCAGAAGCTTGAGGGCGGCGGGATCGAACTCGTTCCGTTCGGGCTTGAGTGCCGCCTCGATCAAGGGGCTGCGGCGGTTCTGGCGTGGCGGGATGTCGCTGTCCCCGCCGCCCTTGACGACCCGCTGCAGCGAATGCACCAGCATCATCCTGAGCGAAGGCTCATTGGCGAGGATCATGTCGTGAAGCGTGGTATCGACGAGATTGAGCCGCTCGACCGGATCGCTGGAGGAGTCGTTGCGGAAGAGCGCGTCGGCATCCGGCACGGCGAGGTCGAGGGAAGCCTCGACGAGCAGCGCCTCGACGCCCGGGAAATAGCGATAGGCCGTGGCGCGCGACACCATGGCTTCATCGGCGATTTCTTCGAGGCTTGGATTTTGCCCGTGCTTCATGAGGCGCGCCGCGGCCTGCAGCAGATCCTTGCGGGTCCGCCGCCGCTGATTGGCGCGGCCGGCACCTTCGCCATCCATGTGCGTCACTCCTGCGGCAACTGCCGCATGATGGCGGCGAAATCGATCCACACATTCTCATGGCCGATCTCACCGGTATTGGTGAATTCGATGACGTGAAGCAGCCGGAATTCGAGCGGCCGGTCGCGGCCTTCCAGTCCGAACGGCCTGCCATGCGCCCTGCCGTGCCAGAGCGATTCATCGACCAGGAAATTCTCGCCATAAAGCCGCCTCAGGCTGTCGACACGGCTTTCGGAGAGATCGGCGAAGAGCCGCTCATAGAAGACGCGGGCCTCGGCGCGGCCATAGGAAGGGCCGCTGGGCCAGCCGACGACATCATGCACGGCGTCGCAAGCGAGCGTCGCGAGCACGCCTTCCACGTCGTCACGGGCTTCGAAGCCGAAATGCTCGTCGAGCTTACGGTCCATTTCCGCAGGGGTCAGCATCGGGTTCCTCATTATTGCCTTTACCAAAGGTCATAATGAGATTATCGTCTCATGTCAATACGTAAATATCTTAATAGGACTCCAGGCTCGAACTATAGCCGCATATCGCGGTCGAGCGGAAAGATCGGCCGCGGCACATTGCGGTAAGGCAATCGCTCCAGATAGGTCGTGCACAAAGCGCCGCTGTCGCAGACGATCACCTTGCCGGCGATGGGCTCGAAGGCGGCGCGGAAATGCTGCATGGATTTGAGCGCCACCACCGTCTTCGCCGCCGGATCGATGCCGAAGGCGCGGAACTGCTGCAGGTCCAGCATCTGGGCCGGCTCCGTCACCACCAATATGTCGATGCCGCCGACTTTCAGCACCGCCGTCGGCCCGAAGCTCAGCCGCAATTTGCCGACCATGGGCCCGTCACCGACATAGGATCCGTCGCTGACCAGCTTCAGCTCGCCCTCGACATCGAGCGGTGCGCCGCCGAAGCGCGGATCGGTCTTGCCGCCGAGGCTCAGCCTGACGCGCTCGCCCACCTTGTGCTTGTGCAATTGCCGCGCGGCTTCGGGATCGACCATCGGGCCATAGGCGGCGTCCGCGATGCCGGCATCGAGCATGGCCTTCAGCAAATTAGTCGAATCGCCATAACCGCCACCGCCCGGATTGTCGGCATAATCGGCGATGATGATCGGACCATTCTGGCGCTTGTAGGTTTTGGCAACGGCGGCGGCTTCCTCCACCGTCATGAAGCTGTTGATGACCTCGAAGCGCTTCTCCCAGATGTCGTCGGCGAGGCCCTCGGCGAAAGCGCGGTGTGGTACCTCATTGCCCTCGTAAGTGACGAGCACGGTCGGTCCGACGTCCCAGATGTCGGCATTGCCGAAGCCGGCATTGATGCTGACGGCGAACACGCCCGGCTCTTTCTCATAGGCGACGGCCTTCGCCATGCGCTCGATCATCGGGCCGACATCGGTGCGCCCGCTATTGGCTTCGTCCAGCATCGGGCGATGCGCGCGCAAGGTGCGCGGCCGGATCTCGCCCTTCATCGTGCGCTCGAGAATGTCGCCCGCCTGGCGGGCGCGTTCGCGCATGTCGATATGCGGATAGGTCTTGTAGGAGACGATGATATTGGCGAGCGCGCACATCTTGGGCGTGACATTGGCATGGGGATCGAGCGTGATGGCGATTGGAAGATCGGGCCCCACCACCTGGCGCAGCCGCTCGAGCAGCTCGCCTTCGCCGTCTTCGCAGAAATCGGTCACCATGGCGCCATGCAGCGCCAGAGCGATGCCGTCGAGACTGTCCTTGTGCTTGGCGGCGGCAGCGACGATGGCGCCGCCCAGCCGGTCGAAGGCATCGCGCGTCACATAGCCTGCGGGCTCGGCCGCCGTGCTCAGCACATGGATATGCTTCCAGCCATATTTGCGTTCCGCGTCGCAGAAGCCGGCGAGCCCAGTATTGGCGTCGCCGAGCTCGCGGATCGCGTCCGCGCCGAAATAGCCGAAGCGCTCCATGAAAGCGTCATAGTCGGTGAGGTTCCTGTTGAAGGTGTTGGTCTCATGCATGAACTCGGCGGAAAGGACGGTGAAGGTCATGGCGTTTCCCGATTTTGAGGTGAGAGGTTGGGGTTGAAGCAGGCCGTTTCATGGTCGTCGGCGGAGGTCTCGAGACGCGGCCGTTCGCTGCGGCAGCGGGCATCGGCATAGGTGCAGCGCGCCGCGAAGGCGCAGCCCGGCGGCAGGTCGAAGGGGCTCGGGATCTCGCCCGAGAGCTGGCCAATCTCACGCCGCCTTGTCGGATCGGGCGCGAAGGTGCTGTCGAGCAGGGTCTGCGTATAAGGATGGCGGGGTCTCGCCTTGGGATGAGGAAGGATCTCGACGATGCGGCCGAGATACATGACGACGATGCGGTCGCAGAAATAACGCACCAGCCCCAGATCATGCGAGATGAAGAGATAGGTGAGGCCGAGTTCGCGCTTCAGCCTTTCGAGCAAAGTGATGATCTGCGCCTGGATCGAGACGTCGAGCGAGGCGGTGGGTTCATCGAGCACCAGGAAGTCGGGCTCGAGCGCCAGCGCTCGGGCGATACCGACACGCTGGCGCTGGCCGCCCGACAATTGATGCGGATGGCTTTCGCCGAGCTTGCGGTCGAGACCCACCATGGCGAGCAGCGCTTCGACCTTGCTACGCGCCGCGCCGGCGCTGAGCTTCAGGCCTTGCACCTTGAACGGCTCGAGCAAGGCATCGGCGACGCGGTAGCGCGGATCGATCGAGGAATAGGGGTCCTGGAAGACCATTTGCATGCGCCGGCGCTGGCGCCGCATTTCCTGATGCGACAGGCCTCTGAGATCGACGCCGTCGAAGACGACGCGTCCGCTCGTCGCCTCCAGGAGGCGCAGAGCGAGGCGCGCCAAAGTCGACTTGCCGCAGCCCGATTCGCCGACCACGCCCGTCACCTGTCCGCGCGGTATGTCGAGCGTTACCTGGCTCACCGCCGTCATCTTGCGGCTGCCGCCGAACAGGCCCTTGCGGCTCTCGAAGACTTTGTCGAGCTCGCGAAGCTCGACAAGCGCTGGCATCTTGTCAGCCATGGGCGGCTCCGGCATCGCTGAAATGGCAGGCGACGGCGCCGCCCTTAGGCGATCCGTCGAGCGACGGTACGGTCGTGGCACAGGTCGCTTCCTTGCGGGCGCAGCGCGGATGAAACCGGCAGCCGGAAGGGTAATGTCCGACGCTCGGCACGGTCCCGGGAATGCCGGCGAGGCTTCCCGCCGGCATGCCGTCGCGTGGGATGCAGCCGATGAGGGCTTGCGTATAGGGATGGCGCGGCGTGGCGAAGATGCTCCGCACGTCATTGCTTTCGGCCACCCGCCCGGCATAGAGCACGCTCACCCGGTCGCAGCTCTGCGCCACGACGCTCATGTCATGGGTGATGAGGATGAGGGCGAGGCCGCGGTCGCGCACCAATTCGCCGAGAAGCCCGACGATCTGCGCCTGGATGGTGACGTCGAGCGCCGTCGTCGGTTCATCGGCGATGATGAGATCGGGATCGGCGGCGAGCGCCATGGCGATGACGATGCGCTGCTTCATGCCGCCCGACAATTGATGCGGATAGTGATGATGGAGCATCGCGGCTTCTGGGATGCGCAAGCGCTCCATGAGCGCGATGCTGCGCGCCCGCGCGGCCTCCGCGTCGAGGCCGAGATGGAGCCGCGACACCTGGTCGATCTGGGCGCCGACGCGCATGACGGGATCGAGCGAGGTCATCGGATTCTGGGTGATGAAGGCGATGCGGCGGCCGCGCAGCTTGCGGTATTGCGGCTCGGCGAGGCGCGTCAGCTCCGTTCCGTCGAAGCGGATCGAGCCGCGTTGGATCCGCCCGCCGATCAAGGGCAGGAGTCCCATGACCGAAAGCGCGGTGAGCGACTTGCCGGAGCCCGATTCGCCGACCAACCCCAAGATCTCGCTTTTGTCGACCGCGAAGCTGATGCCGTCGAGCGGCTTCAGGCCCGAAATGGCGATCGACAGGTCGTTGACCTCGAGCAGCGCCATGATCAGCCGTCCCTGAGCTTGGAGCGGATGTCGAGCGCCCGGATCAGGGCGTCGCCGAACAGGTTGATGGCGATCACCGTCACGGCGACGGCGCAGCCGGGGAAGATGATGATCCACGGCGCCTTGAAGATCTGCGCCGTGCCGCTCGACATCATGGCGCCCCAGCTTGGCACCGGCGGCTGCGCGCCGAGGCCGAAGAAGCCGAGCGTCGCTTCGAGGATGATGGCATCGCCCGTCGCCAGCATGCCGCAGATGATGACCGGCGCCATGGCATTGGGCAAAAGATGGCGGAAGATGATATGGCTGTGGCTGGCGCCGAGGCCGATCGTCGCCTCGATGTAGGTCTCGCTCTTGAGCGCCAGGATTTCGGCGCGGGTCAGGCGCGTGAACTGGGCGAGGTAGGCGATGCCGATGGCAAACATCGTGCTGTTGAGGCCGGGGCCGATGATGGCGACGAGGATGAGCGCGATCAGGATTTCCGGGAACGACCAGGTGAGGTCGACCGCCGCCGTGATGATGCGATCGATAAGGCCGCCAAAATAGGCAGCCGCGGCGCCGAGGCACATGCCGACGAAGACCGAGACGGCGATGGCGGTGATGCTGACCGACAGCGAGGTGCGCGCGCCATAGATGATGCGCGACAGCACGTCGCGGCCGAATTCATCGGTGCCGAGCGGATGTGCGAGATCGGGCGGCCGGGCCGCGATGGACAGGTTCTGTACGTCATAGGGATAGGGTGTGATCCAGGGGGCGAGGAGCGCCAGCAGGATGATGGCGATGAGATAGCACCCGGCGATGCCGCCTTTGGATGTCAGGAAGATCTTGCCGGCGACGCTGCGCCGGAAGGCCTGCCACGGGCTGGTGCCGGTTTCGGTCACGGGCATCGTCATGCGAGCGCGCTCCTGATGCGCGGATCCATCGCCGCCTGGACGAGATCGCCGATGAGCGTGCCGAGCATCACCGCGATGGCGAGCATCAGGAGGCAGGCCTGCACCACAGGATAATCATGCTGGGCGAGCCCTTTGATCAGCAAGGTGCCGAGGCCGGGCCTGGCGAAGACATATTCGACCGTCACCGCGCCGCCGAGGATCCAGCCGATGCGCAGGCCGAGGATGGTGACGACCGGCAGCAGCGCATGGCGCAGCACGTGGCGCAATTGGATGGTGGAGGCGGCGAGGCCCTTGGCATGGAGCAGCAGCACGAAGTCCTTCTGCGCGGTCTCGAGCATGGCGATGCGGGTCACGCGCGCCACGAGCGCCGTGCCGCCGAGGCCGACGGTGAGGATGGGCAGCACCAGGCTCTGCCAGGAGCGCGCCCCCGATACCGGGAACCAGCGCAGCCAGACGGCGAAGAACAGGATCAGCATCAGCCCCAGCCAGAAGCTCGGCAAGGTCGAGCCGAACAGGATGCCGGTCATGACGCCGCGGTCGACAGTGCTGTCCTTGCGCCAGGCGGCGACGACGCCCGCCGCTATGCCGAGCACGGTCGAGAACAGGAGGGCCGAGGCCCCGAGGCTCAGGCTATAGGGCAGGTTCTGGGCGATGAGGTCGGCGACCGGGCGGCGCATGACGATGGCGGTGCCGAGATCGCCGCGCATGAGATTGCCCAGCCAGATGAGATATTGCTCGATGAGCGGCCGGTCGAGGCCGTAGCGCTGGGTGATCTCGGCCTTCTGCTCGGGCGTCGAGCCGACCCGCAGCAGATTGTCGATCGGATCGCCCGGCACCAGATGGATGATGAGAAAGATGATGCCGGAAACGGCGAAGAAGACCGGAATGAGGAGCAGCAGGCGTCTTACCGCATAGCTCAGCATCCCGGCCTTCTCCCTTGACGTCGTGGAGACTACTGGACGAGCTCGAGATCGAGCACCGAAGAGGTGGTGACGCCCTTGCTCAGCATCTTGTCGGTGACCTTGAGACGGTCCTTGTTGTAGGCGACGTTGAGCATCGGCTGATAGATCGGCACGAAGGGAAACTGCGACAGCACATATTCATGATAGGCCTTGAAGTTGGCGACGCGCTCGGCCGACGTCTTGGAGCCCGTCAGCGCCTTCTTGTTGAGCTCCTCGCCCTTGGGGTCGTTCCACATGGAGATATTGGGATAGCCGAGGCGCTGGCCCGAGAAGAACCAGTCGAGGATGTCGGCATTGCTCCAATTATAGGAGCGCACCGCGAGCTGATGCTCGTTCTTCTTGTACTGGTCGCGGATGGCGGATGAATCGAAGACGGTGATCTCGGCATCCATGCCGACCGCCTTCAATTGCGCCTGCACCGCCTCGGTCAGGCGCTTGAACTCGGTATCGCTCTGGGTCCACAGCTTGACCTTGAGCGGCTTGCCGTCCTTCTCGCGGATGCCGTTGGCGCCGAGCTTCCAGCCGGCCTCGTCGAACACCTTCGCCGATCTGTCCGGGTTGTAGCTGATCTCGAATTTGGGATCGACCTTCGATTCCGGCAGCGCGCTGATGAGGAAATTATGCGCCTCGAGCCCGATACCGCCATAGATGCTGGCGAGTATCTCCTTCTGGTTGATGGCGAAGGCCGTCGCCTCGCGCACCTTGATGTCGGTGAAGGGTTCCGACGTCACATTGATCGGCATATAGGCGACATCGGTGCCGGGCCTGGTGATGACGCCGACATTGGGCTCGGCCTTGAGCTGCGGCAGATAGTCGGTCGGCACCGAATAGAGGAAGTCGACGCCGCCCGATTTGAGCTCGAGGAAGGCGGTCGAATCTTCCGGGATCTCGCGGAAGGTGATCTTGGCGATCTTGGCCGGGCCCTTGTTGTCGGAAAGCTCCGAGCCCCATTTGTAGTCGTCATTGCGCGTGAGCACGGTCTCCTGGCCGATGGCGAAGCTCTCGAGCTTGAACGGACCGGTGCCGATCGCCTGGGTGATGCCGAAATTGTCGCCGAGCTCCTTATAGGCCTTGGGTGCGGGAACACCCATGAAGACCTGGGAGAAGTTGAACAGGAGATTGGGCTCGGGATGCTTCATCACGAATTTGACGGTGTGGTCGTCGACGACTTCCACCTTGTCGATGGCCGCGACCATATAGGCGTTGTCGGTGCCGGCGAAGCTCGGGATCCAGGCGGCGATGGCGGCGGCGTTGAAGGGCTCGCCATTGTGGAAAGTAACGCCCTTGTGCAGATGGAAGATCCACTGCATCCCGTCCGGCGCCTCTTCCCAGCTATCGGCCAGATGCGGATGGAAGGTGAGATCGACGTCCTGGACGACGAGCGTGTCATAGATGAGCTCGGTCGCGCGGTTGGTCAACGTGGTCTTGACCGGATTGTAGGTGGTGGCGCCGACCTCGTTGGTCGGCATGACGAAGATCGCCTCTTGCGCCGCGGCGAGGCCGCTTGCCCCGACGAGGGTCAAGAGCGCCGTGCCGGCTATGAGAAAGGCCCTGCGTAGCTGGTGTTTCATGAGTTCCTCCGTCTTCCTTTGTTATGGTTGGATGCGAGAGCGCCCGCTTCACGAATCGGGCTTGCCCGGGTCGCCGACACGGCCGGTGAAGCGGCTGTAGAGGGCTGCCACCTTGTTCATGCGCCCTTCGATGTCGGGGCCGAGTTCGTTGAAGATGCTGTTGATCATGAGCGCGATGAGGCTCGCGAATTGCGGCGTCGAATCCCAGAACTGGTTGATATCGGTCTCGACCGCGAAAACCTCGTCGACCACGTCATGCGCCCAGTCGCAGAACTTGTCGGTGATCAGCGTCGTAGCGATGCCTTGGGCGCGGGCATCGATGGCAAGGAGGCGGGCGAGCCGCGAATAGCGCCGCGCCTCGATGATGACAAGATTGGTCCGCCGCGGCTCGCCCAAGAGCACATCGGAGAAATTGCCGCCGGCGAGATCGGCGAGATGCACGCCCGGGCGCAGATAATGCAGCTGATTGACCATGTATTGCGCCAGGCCGCGCTCGGTCTGGAAGCCCGCGACATAGAGGGTGGGAATATGAGCGAGGCGCCTGGCGGCGCGCTTCCATTCCTTGCTGCGCGCCATCTCGTAATTATTGACGAGAGCGGCGATCTCCATTTCGAGGCCGCGCGCCAATTCGTCATTGCCACGCCGGCTGCGCTCGCGATAGTCCTTGAGCCTGTCGCCGATGAGCCACGGGCCGTCGCCGATATCGGCCTTGAGGTCGGCTTTCAGGCCCTTGAAATGCTCATAGCCGATGGAGCGGCAGAAACGCCCGACCGACGGCTCGCTCAGGCCCACTTTCTCGGCAAGGGTCGCCGCCGTTTCGAAGGGGAGGCTTTTGAGATTGGCCAGCATGTAGCTGGCGAGCGTGCGCTCGGCCTTGGTCGCGTCCTCGAGGCATGCGGTCAGCCGCTGGCGCACCGATTCCCGCATGCCGCTTCCTCTCTCCTTTTTTCTGGTTGCATGAACTCTGTCAGTTTTCTGTCATGCTGTCAATTTGGTAAACTTTCTATCATAGCTGAAAGAGCCGACTTGACTTATTGACCGCTAGTCATTAATTACTGACTGATAGTCAATAAGGTCGATGATGCGCCGGCGCTTGAAACCCGATGCCCGCCGCCTGGAGATCCTCGTGGCGGCGGAGAAACTCCTGAAGCGGCGTGGCACCGCGGTGCGCGTGGAGGATGTCGTCGCCGAAGCGCGCGCCGCCAAGGGGACGTTCTACACCTACTTCGCCACCTGGGATGATCTCCTCGAGGCCATCCGCGCCCGCAAGATCGCCGAGCTGGAAGCCGCTGCGGCCCCGATCCTCGCCTTCGGCCCCGCCACGGATTGGCGCAAGGTCCTGCCGGCGCTGGCCGCGCTCCTGATCGATTTCATCACCGCCTCGGGTGGATTGCATGAAGCCTTGTTCCACTCGGCCTTCACCCGCAACCGCCCCGAGCCGCCGCATAAGCGTCTGGCGGCGCGCCTCGCCCAGATCGTCAAGGCCGGCATGGCGGCCGGCGCCTATGCGAAGCTCGACCCCGAGCCGACCGGCGTGCTGATCTCGGCAGTCATCCATGAAACCGCCGATCAAATCCTCGCCGGCGCCGATCGCGTGCGATCGCAGGCCGCCCTCGACCACCTGCTTCATCGCCTGGTCTTCGCCGATTCCCCAACCGAGCAAGGGGGGCTCTCATGAAGAAACTGCTGCCGCCCGTTCTGGTCGCGATCATCACCATCGTGATGTGTGGGGCGCGGATCGTCTTGCCCGGTCCCGTTATCGTGCCCGCGCCTTACAACTGGCTCGGCCTTGCGCTTCTCGTGGCCGGACCCGCGCTCGCTCTCATCGGCGCGCGTAGATTCGACAAGGTGGGCACGAATATCAAGACCTTCAACGAGCCGACCCTTCTGGTGACAGACGGGCTCTTCAAATGGACCCGCAATCCGATGTATCTGGGCCTCACCCTCTTCCTCTTAGGGCTTGCGGTCCTGCTCGGAACACTCTTTCCGTTTCTCGGACCGGTCGCCTTCGCCGTGACCGCCGATTGCTGGTACATCCCTTTCGAGGAAGCCGCATTGCAGCACAAATTCGGCGAGCGCTATGAAGCCTATAAGCGCGCCACCCGGCGCTGGATCTGATCCGCAGGCCTGATCTCAGCGCCGAGGCGCAAGGTCTCGGCCACGAGAAGGTCGAGATCGCGGCGCCTTGTGCGGTGATTGTTGATCGCTACCCGCAAGGCATGGGTGCCACGGATCGTGGTGTCGGAAATGGCCGCGATCCCTTGCTCCTGGAGTCTGAGCATGATCTCGATATTGAGGGCTTTGAGCGCCGCCGCATCGAGATCGCCCGGGCGGTAGCGGAAGCAGACGATGTTGATGCTGGTGGGGGCGGCGAGCTCGAGGCACGGCTCGCGCCGGATAAGGTCGCTCAGATATTTCGCCTGCGCGATATTCTGGTCGATGAGGCGGGCGAATTTATTGACGCCATGCTCCTTGAACGCCATCCAGATCTTGAGCGCGCGGAAGGCGCGCGAGGTCTGCAGGCCGTAATCATGCAGCCAGTGGCCCGAGGCGAGACCGCGTGGCCTGCCTTCGAGAAATTCCGGCGTCACGGTGAAGGTCCGGCGATGCGCCTCTGCATCGCGGATGAGAACGCAACCCGCTTCGAACGGCGTATGCAGCCATTTATGCGGATCGAAAGCGAGCGAATCCGCCCGCTCCAACCCCGCGACGCGATGCGCGTTCTTGGGTGCTAAGGCGATTAGCGCGCCGATGCAGCCATCGATATGGAACCATAGTCCCTCCTCCTCCGCCAGATCGGCGAGCGCCGGGAGGTCGTCGATGGCGCCGGTATTGACGGTGCCGGCCGTGGCGATGATGCAGGCGGGAGCGAGGCCCTGGGCGCGATCTTCGGCAATGGCCCGCCGCAGCGCCGAAACATCGATCCTGAAATCGGCATCGGTGGCGATGCGGCGCAGCGACTGGTTGCCGAGCCCCAGCGCCTCGACCGCCTTGCGATGGCAGCTGTGCATCTGGTCGGAGGCATAGAAGCGCAACGGTTTCTTGATGGCCGCGACGCCCAGCTCCCGGACATCGATGCCGGCTTTGACATTGCGCGCCACGTTGAGGCCGATGAAATTCGCCATCGACCCACCCGAGGTCAGCGTGCCGCTGGCGGATGAAGGAAAGCCCAGGAGCTCCTTGCACCAGTCGACGACCTGCTGGTCCATGAGGGCTGCGGCGTGATTGCCGCCGCCCAGATTGGAGCCCTGGATGGCGGCGAGGAATTCGCCCATCGCGCCGGCGAAATTGCCAGCCCCCATATACCAGGACCAGAAGCGCGGATGGATATTACCCATGGGATAGGGCATCACCTTCTCGCTCACCTGGCGGTAGACGTCGCCGAGCGCCATGGGCGAGCGCGGCAACGGTGTGGTGAAGAAGGTCTTCACCTCTTCCGGCATTTCTTGCCATACCGGGCGATCGCGCAGATCGCGCAGATAGGCGATCGCATCATCGACCATCCGGTGCGACAGGGCCTCGATATCGGCCCAGTTGCCGGGGTCGAGGGTCTCCTCGACGGGCTCGACGGCGATATTCACAAAGGCCTCACGAATTGTGCGCGCCACGCTTGGCGGGAGGCCGTGCCGGATTGGGGGATGATGCCTGCCATGATATGCTCCACGATATGTCTGCCTTCTTCTTCTCATCGCTAGAGGATCGCCGTGGGAGCCAGCGTGGGAATCGCCATGGAAACGCATGACGGTCCCGCCATACCGGACAGGCTGAGCCCCACGCCCGGCCTTCACCTCAAGCTGATGGGGCCTCTCGCCATTCATCGCGACGGCGTCGCGCTGAAGCTGCCGGCCTCGCGCAAGGCGCGCGCCCTTCTCGCTTATCTCGCCCTCGGCCCCGGGGCGCCGGGACGCCGTCATCTCTGCGAGCTTTTATGGGAGGTGCCGAACGATCCGCGCGGCGAGCTGCGCTGGTGCCTGAGCAAGATCAGGGGGCTTGTCGACGACGCCGATCATCCGCGGCTCAAGGCCCATGACGACCAGGTCTCGCTCGATCTCAGCGATTGCCATGTCGATGCCGCGGAGATCGCAGCCGCCCTCGATGAAGGGCTGGCGCTCTTGCCGCTCGAGCGGCTCACGGCGCTCGAACGCTTGTTCGCCGGCGAGTTCCTCGAGCGTCTCGACATCGACCGCAGCCCCTCCTTCCAGGCCTGGCTCATCGCCCAGCGCCGCCGGTTCCGCGCCGCCAATGTCGCGGTGCTGCAGCATCTGGTTGGGCTCCTGCCGGCGACGAGCGACGAGATCTTTCCCTATCTGGAGAAATGGATCGAACTCGCCCCCTTCGACCGGCAGCCGCATCTGGCCTTGCTCTCGGCGCTCGCCGAGCGCGGCCGCCGCGCTGAATGCGACGAGCATCTGGCCGCGTCGGCGAAACGCTTCGCGGCCGAGGAGCTCGATTTCACGCCGATCCGCATGGCCTGGCAGGCGTTGAAGGAAGAGCGAGCGGCGGTCCGCGTCTCGGCTGCGCAATCGCCCGATCCGGTCGCGGCGGAGGCGACCCGATCCCATCGCGTCGCTTTGGCGGTGATGCCCTTCATCGAGGAGACGGGCATGACGAGGCCGGGCGGCGGATTGGCCCATGGCCTCACCCATGACATCATCACCCGGCTGGCGAAGCTCCGGGCCTTTTCCGTCATCGCGCAAGGCTCGGTCTTTGCCTTGGCCGAGCGCGGCGTCGCGTCGGCCGAAGCCGCGCACAAGCTCGATGTCGACTATGTCGCGAGCGGCACCTTGCGGGAGCACGGAGATCGCCTTGCCGTCGCGGTCGAGCTGGCGGAGGCGCGCGGCCAGCGCATCGTTTGGGCGGAAAAATTCGACTACCGGCTCGCGGACGCCTTGCTGCTCATCGACGAGATCGGCAACGAGATCGTTTCCGCCATCGCGGGTGAGATCGAGACGGCGGAGCGCAACCGCGCGGTTCTGAAAGCCCCCAATTCGCTCAATGCCTGGGAAGCCTATCATCGCGGCCTCTGGCACATGTATCGCTTCACCAAGGCGGAGAACGATCAGGCCCGGCAGTTCTTCACCACGGCGATCAGGCTCGACCCGACTTTTTCCCGGGCCTATGCCGGCCTCTCCTTCACCCACTGGCAGAGCGCCTTCCAGCGCTGGGCCGACCGCGCGGAGGACAGCCGGCTTGCCTTGGCGACCGCGGATCAGGGGCTCATCATCGATGAGCATGATCCTTCCGTCCACTGGGCGCTGGGCCGGGCCCTGTGGCTCAACCGGCGCGAGGCCGATTCGCTCGCCGCTTTGGAGCGGACCGTCGATCTGAGCCCGAGCTTTGCGCTCGGTCATTACGCGCTGTCTTTCGTGCAGGCGCAGTCGGGCGATCCGCGCATGGCGATCGGCTCATCCGACCATTCCCGCCGCTTGAGCCCGTTCGATCCCTTGCTGTTCGCCATGCTGAGCTCGCGGGCCCTCGCCCATGTGCGCCTCGGCGAGTTCGAGGAAGCGGCGGTCTGGGCGCTGAAAGGTGCGGCGCGGCCCAACGCCCATCCGACGATCACGGCGATTGCCGCGCACTGCCTCGCGCTGACGGGACGGGTCGAGGAGGGACGCCGGCTCGTGGCAACCATTCGCCAGACCCTGCCCAACTATGGCTTCGAGGATTTTCGGACGACGTTCCACTTTCCCGCCGATACCGAGGCGCTGTTCCGGCAAGCGGCCGAGCGCATCGGTTTGGCGTGATCAGAACTCGGGAGCCTCTTGCAGATTGGTGATGACGCGCCGGTTCTGCGATTTGCATTCGATCTCCGGGCAGTCCTCGCCGATGCGCTCACGGCCATAGCCTTTGGCGAGCATGCGGCCGGATTCGATGCCTTGCGAGGCGAGATAGTTGCGCACCGCGTCGGCCCGCTTCTGCGACAGCGCCGTCTGGGCCTGCGGCGAGCCCGGATCGTCGGCCGAGCCCTGCAGCTTCACCTTCCATTGCGGATACTGGTTGAGCCATTGCGCCTGCTTGTCGAGCGTCGCGCGCGCCACATCGTCGAGCTCGGCCGAGCTTTGCTTGAAGAAAGTGCGCCGCCCGACGCTGACCATGAAATCCTCTTCGCTGCCGGGCGTGACATTGACGCCGCCCGCGATCGGCGCATTGGTGACATTGTCGGCGGCGGTCAGGCCGCTGCCGCTGTCCGTGGCGTTTTTGGCACTGTTGCAACCCGCCAGCAGCACGAGGAGGGTGAGAGCCGCCGCGTGTTGCCAGCTTCTCCTGCCTGTCATAGTCCCATTCCTCTCCTCACGCCGGCGGCTCGGTATCGATCGGTGCCCGTTCATCGATCACCGGGGCGCCCAGAGTCCTGAGGACCAGCACCCGGGTGCCGATCGGGCAGCGCTGATAGAGGTCGATCACATCTTCGGAGAACATGCGGATGCAGCCCGAAGAAACATTGTTGCCGATCGACCACGGCTCCATCGTGCCATGCAGGCGATAGCCGAGATCGATGCCCTTGCGGTAGAGATACAGGGCGCGCGGGCCCAAGGGGTTGTCGATCCCGCCATCGACATATTCCGGAAGATTGGGGGTGCGCGCGCGCATTTCAGGCGGCGGCACCCAGCGCGGCCACAGCGCCTTGCGGTCGATGCGGGCGCGGCCATACCAGCGGAAACCGTCGCGCCCGACGCCCACGCCATAGCGCAAGGCGGTCTGATTCTCGAATACGACGTAGAGGTAGTGGTTCTGCGCATCGACCACGACGCTACCGATCGGCTCGGTGCTCTTGTATTTGACGAGTTGCCGGCGCCATTGCGACTTGATCTTCTTAAAATTGGTCGCCCGGTATTGGTACCCGTTATCCGTTGCGATGCCGGTGAAATAGGTCATCGCCGCCTTGCTGAACTTGGTGGAATAGGCATGGGCTTCGGAGGCGGTCAGGCCGGCAGCGCCCGCTGCCGCCATCCCGGCCAGAAAATCCCTACGGCTCAAAGACATGGAACCCTCTTTCGGCACCCTCTCGACGTGGCGGCAGTTTACATGATCCGATGGCCTTGCCAAGGTGGCGGGTGGCCTCGAGGCCTCAGCCGGGCTCGAAAAGGGCCGTGATCTCGTCCGTTACGGAGAGCTTCCCGGCCGTCGCCAGGAGCAGCTGGCGCAAGGCCGGATGGACCGCAAGGCCCGATTGCCGGGCCTCTTCCCAGGCCACCCGGCTTCTGGTTCCGGGGATGACGGCCTGCATTTCCCCCGGGGCCCGGCCGAGCCAGTCGAGGAAGGCCTCGACCTCCCGCTCATAGGCCTCGATGCCCGCCAGGCGGGCGACATCGAGATAGAGCGACAGCATGTTGTTCGAGGGATCCGCCTCCCCATCACCCGTGTGGCAGCGGCCACCGGTCAGCGCGCCGGCCAGGATCTCGACAAAGACGGCGAGGCCAAAACCCTTGAAGCCGCCAAAGGGCAGCATGGCGCGGGAGGCGAGAAAGACGGCCGGATCGTCGGTGAGCGTGCCGTCCTTGGCGAGGACCGAGGCGCGCGGCAGCTTTTCGCCCCGCTCCTGCGCGAGCTTGACCGCATTGACGGAGAAATCGCCGGTGGCGAAATCGACGATGACGGGCGCGCCATCGCGGCGTGGGGCGCCGAGCGCGATGGGATTGGAGGTGAGCCGCGCCTCACGCCCGCCCGGCGGGGCGACGCTCGACGGCGCGCCGGGCGCATTGATGAAATGGAGCGAGGCGACACCCTGCTCGGCCGCGAGTTCCGGCCATCGGCCGTTGCGCCCGAAATGGCCGCTATTGCTCACCATGACGGCCGCGATGCCGTGCTGCTTGGCATGGCCGATGCCGTGCCGCGCCGCGAAGGCGCCGACCACCTGGCCGAAGGCGGCGCCCCCATTGATCCGCATGATCGGCCCGTCGACCGTAGTGATCCGCGGGCGCGCCGTGCCCGACATCTGACCCGTCACGAGGCGCTCCACATAGAGTGCGACCAGCCTCAGGCCATGCGAGGCATGACCGCTCGCTTCGGCATCGACCAGGTTTCGAGCGACTTCGAGCGCGATGTCGCCGTCGGCTCCGGCCTTGGCGAGAAGCAACCGCGCGGCTTCGACGAGACGATCCGATCCTATTCGACGGGCCTCGGCACTCATCAATAGATCGCGGGCTCGCCAATGGCGGCGCCGAAGCGGGTTTCCAGGAAATCGAAGTCGCAGCCTCGATGCGCTTGCGTCATATGGCGCGCGGCAAGCCAGCCGAAGCCCCGCTCATAGCGGGCAGGCGGTGCCTGCCAGGCCGAGCGGCGCTCGGCGAGCGTCTCTTCCGGCACTTCGAGATCGATGCTCCGGCGCGCGACATCGACCGCGATGATGTCGCCGGTCTTAACCAGCGCCAGGGGCCCGCCAATATAGGCTTCAGGCGAGACATGGAGGACGCAGGCGCCATAGCTCGTGCCCGACATGCGGGCGTCCGATATGCGCAGCATGTCGCGGACGCCTGCGTTGATGAGCTTCTTGGGGATCGGCAGCATGCCCCATTCGGGCATGCCGGGTCCGCCGAGCGGTCCGGCATTCTTCAGAACCAGCACATGGTCGGGCGTGACATCGAGATCGTCACGCTCGATCGCCGCCTTCATCTCGGCATAGCTCTCGAATGCGAGCGCCGGCCCTTTGTGCTTGTGAAGGCGCGCTTCCGCCGCCGCGGGCTTCATGACGCAGCCATTGGGCGCCAGATTGCCGCGCAGCACCGCGGTCGCCCCTTCCGCATAGATCGGCCGGTCGAGCGGGCGGATCACGTCCTCATTATATATGCCGGCATCCGCCGCGGTTTCGATGATCGGCCGCCCGGTGACCGTGATGGCGTTCTCGTGGAAATGGGGAATGAGCCGGCGCAGGATGGCGCGCAAGCCGCCGGCATAGAAGAAGTCCTCCATCAGATAGGTCGAGCCCGACGGCCTGATATTGGCGATCACCGGTATGCGCCGCGACATGGCGTCGAACTCGTCGAGCCCATAGGCGATGCCGGCGCGGCCTGCCATGGCGATGGCATGGATGATGGCATTGGTCGATCCACCGATCGCCATCTGCACCATGGTCGCATGGTCGAAGGCCTCGCGCGTCAGGATCTTGTCGGGCGTCAGGTCTTCCCACACCATCTCGACGGCGCGCCGGCCCGAGGCGGCCGCCATGCGCTGATGCGATGAATCGGCGGCCGGAATGGAGCTCGCCCCCGGCAAGGTCATGCCCAGCGCCTCGGCAAAGGCGGTCATGGTGCTGGCGGTGCCCATGGTCATGCAATGGCCGTAGGAGCGGGCGATGCCGCCTTCCATGCCGGACCATTCCTCGTCGCTGATCTTGCCGGCGCGGCGCTCGTCCCAGTATTTCCAGTTGTCGGAGCCCGAGCCCAGCACCTGGCCGCGGAAATAGCCGCGCAGCATCGGTCCCGCCGGCACGAAGATCGCAGGCAATCCGGCCGAGGTCGCGCCCATGATGAGCGCGGGCGTGGTCTTGTCGCAGCCGCCCATCAGCACGACGCCGTCGATGGGATGGCTGCGGATCAGCTCCTCGCATTCGATCGCCAGCAGGTTGCGGTAGAGCATGGTCGTCGGCTTGACGAAGGGCTCGCTCAGGCTCAGCGCCGGCAATTCGATCGGCATGCCGCCAGCCTGCATGATGCCGCGCTTGACCCATTGCACCCGGTCGGGGAAATGCGCATGGCACTGGTTGATGTCGGACCAGGTGTTGATGATGCCGATGATCGGCCGGTCCCAGTCGACCGCGTCATAGCCCATTTGCCGGGCCCGCGAGCGATGGCCGAAGGCTCTGAGGTCGTCGACCCCGAACCAGCGCCGGCTGCGCAATTCGGCAAGCTTCTTACGCTGTTCCATCAGGCTTCTCCTCTTCCTTCCCGCCAGATCCTGAAGGTCTGGCGGGCTTCGGGCGACGGTGGATAGAGGCCGAAGATGCCGTCCCCCGCCATCACCCGTTCCTGCACGAAAGTCTCGAACAGCGTCTGCTCCACCGCCTCATCGGCCACATGGTCGGCCAGCGCGCGCGGGATCACCACGGCGCCATCCGTGTCGGAAACAATAATGTCGCCCGGATAGACCGCCACATCGCCGCAGCCGATCGGCACATTGAGATCGACGGCATGATGGCGGATGAGATTGGTCGGCGCCGAGGGCCCGGCATGGAAGGCCGGAAAGGGCAGCTTGGCGATGTCGGCGGAATCGCGGAAGCCGCCATCGGTCACTATGCCGGCGGCGGCGCGCTTCCACAATCGCGTCACCAATATGTCGCCGGCCGAGGCGGCGGCGCGGTCCTTGCGGCTGTCGATCACCATGACATGGCCCGGCGGGCATTCCTCGACGCCCTTGCGCTGGGGGTGCGCGCGGTCCTCGAACACCTTGAGCTGATCGAGGTCCTCGCGCGCCGGAATGTAGCGCAGCGTGTAGGCGGGTCCCACCATGCGGGCATGCTCCGGGTTGAGCGGATGGATGCCGCCGATGAAGCAGTTGCGGAAGCCGCGCTTGAACATGATCGTGGTCAGCGTCGCGGTCGAGACGGTGAGAAGCTTGCGGCGCGTGTCCTCGGTGAATATATGCTCGGCCATGATCTCTCCTTCAATTGACCTCGAAGCCCCCGCGGGCGAGGACGCGGCGCATCCAGTCGCCGGTGAGGCCGATGGCGATGACGACAAAGCCTATACCGAGACCTGGCAAGGTTGAAATCCACCAGGCATTGTCGAGATAATTCTTGCCATTGGCGATGATCCGCCCCCAGCTCGGCACGGTCGGCGGCGTGCCGAGGCCCAGATAGCCGAGCGCCGATTCCGCCAGGATGATCAGGCTCAGTTCGGCGGTGAGCACGATGATGAGCGGCGCCACCAGATTGGGCAGGATGCAGGACCAGATGACCTTGGGCACCGGGAAGCCGAGGGTGAGGGCCGCTTCCACATAGCTCTGCTGGCGGGCCTTGACGGTGACGGCGCGGGCGAGCCTCGCGATCTGCGCCCAGCGCGTGATCGCCAGAACCGCGATGACGGCAAGGATGCTCGGCGGCACGAAGGCCGCCAGGAAGACGGCGATCAATATGGAGGGAAAGGAGAGCTGCACATCCGCCACCCGCATGATGAAGGCTTCCGATCTGCCGCCGAGCCAGCCGGCGGTGACGCCGACCAGGGTGCCGACGAGGCCGGCGAGGAGGGCCGCGGCGACGCCGATCAGAAGCGATATGCGCGCGCCATGGAGGATCTGCTCCAGCATGCCGCGGCCGAGCTGGTCGGTGCCGAGCAGGAAGAACGTGCCGTTGCGGTTGTAGGAGAAGGGCGCGAGCAGCCGGCTCGACGTATCGACCGAAGCGGGATTGAACGCGACGACAAAGGGTCCGATCACGGCGAGCAGGATCATGGCGATGAGTATGATCACGCCCAGAGGCGGCTTGCGCCAGAGTGAGGAGGAGGACCCTGTCATCAGCCGGACCGGAAACGCGGATCGATGAAGCGATAGGCGAGATCGACCAGCAGGTTGACCACGACGACCATGACGGTCATCAGGATGATGCAGCCCTGGACTACCGGATAGTCGCGTGTCGCGATCGAGCGGATCAGCAGCTGGCCGACGCCCGGCCAGCCGAAGACGCTTTCGATCACCGCAGCACCCCCCAGCAGGTGGCCGAACTGGACGCCGCCAATGGTGAGCACCGGGATGACGGCATTGCGCAGCACATGGCGCTTCAATATGTCGGAGAGCTTGAGGCCGCGGGCGCGCGCCAGCGTGACATAGGGCGCCTTGAGCACGCCGATCGTTTCATTGCGCATGAGCCGCAGATTGACCGCGGCGAGGGGCAGCGCCAGCGTCACGACCGGCAGGATCAAGGCGAGGCCGCTTCCGCCCGAGCTCGGCAGCCAGTGCAATTGACGCGCGAAGATCAAGATCAGCACGATGCCGAGCCAGAAGTCGGGCAGCGACAGCGCCACGAAGGCGCCGCCGCTCGTCACTTTGTCGACCGGCCTGTCGCGGTAGAGCGCGCATAGTATGCCGAGCGGGATCGCGATGATGATGGTGAGGAGGATGGTCACGATGCCGAGCAGCACCGACGGGCCGACGCGCGACAGGACCAGTTCATGCACCGGTATCCCTTGCGTGATCGACCGGCCGAAATCGAGCGTCGCCGCCTTCATGAGATAGATGCCGAGCTGCACAAGGATCGGCTGGTCGAGCCCATAGGCCTCGCGCCCGCGCGCGATCTCCTCCGCACTCGCCATGTCGCCGAGCAGGACCTCGATCGGATCGCCCGGTGCGATGCGCACCATGATGAACACGGCGATGGCGGTGACCACGGTCGTGACCAGGGCCTGGAACAGGCGATGGGCGAGATAGCTCCACATGGTCCGTTATTTGAGGTTGAGATAGACGATCACCTTGGGCGTGGCTTTTATGCGGTCGAGGCGGCGGATCCTGAGCCAGCCGCCGAAATGCTTGAGCCTGAGGAAGCCGAGCATCTCGCCATCGCTGAGCTCACAGACCGTTCCTTCAGGGCACCAGCGCATGCCGTCGGGCGATATCTCGGCCATGAATCTGAGCTTGCCGCGAGGCTTGGGGTCGAGGACGCGGATGAAGAAGATGGCCTCGTCCGCCCAGGCCGCCTCATAGGGCTCGCTGGCAAAATCCGGGGTCAGGACGACATTGCGCTCGACCGCCGCCGTATAGCTCTCCCGCATGTCAACCCTCCGTCGAATAAAGAATGCTGTCGAAATAGAGAAAGGCACGTTTGTCGACGTCGGTTTCGACGAAGAAGATCGTGTTCAGAAGGCCGCGCAGATTGGGCATGATCGCGATCTCGAAGGGCGCCAGCATGCTGGCGTCCATGACGATGTCGTTGCAGCGCACCGTCTCGAAGCGCATGGTCTCGAGGTTGAAGGTCACCGCCAGATAGTGCCAGTTCATCTTGCTGGCGAGCTCGTTGCCGCACATTTCGTGCCGGCCGTTGGGGATGTCGGCATAGCCTTCATCGGCATAGTGGTTGATCGACACGGTCTCACCGCGCGTGCCGATGTCGCGCTTCGCCGGTTTCTCGACCTTGACCTGCCATTTGCCGATCTTCTCGCCGTTGCGGGCATTGAGGTAGCGCACCCGGGGCAGCATGCGCAGGCGGTCGTCCTGCAGGTCGAGCAGGAAGCCGAAGCCGCGCACATCGGTTTCCGACAGGCGGAGCTCGCTTGCTTCCGATTTGTAGCCGAACCAGGTCTCCATGCGGATGCGGCAGAGCTTCGTCCAGGTCAGCCGCTTGGTGCATACCGCGACGCTGCCTTTGCGCGGGCGCGTGGCGAGCTTCAGCGCATAGGTCCCATCGAGCGATCCGGCGGTGCCGGTGTCCCACATCGGCCGGTTGCTGAGCTGCGGCGGCCGGAAATCGGCCATTTCGGGGATGATCTCGTCGAGCGTGCCTTCGTAATTGCCGATCGTCTCGGTAAAACCGTTATAGCCCGTGTCGAAATCGGCATGATAGATGATGCGCGGCAACGGTTCGAACTTGTCGAAACAGCGCTCATTGGAAATCATCAGGTTGCTCCTGTTTTTTTCGGATGATCGGGAAGGGCGGCGACGCTGCGCAAGAGCGCGCCGCGGTCGCTGAGGCGCGGCGCCGAAGCGATGAGCTGCCGCGTATAGGGATGAACGGGCGCGGCGATGGTGGCGGAGGTGGCGCCCTGCTCCACGATGCGCCCGCCCTGCATGACGATGATGCGCTCGGCGATGCGGTTCACCACCGCGAGATTGTGCGAGATGAAGAGCAGCGCATAGCCTTCCGCCTTGAGGGCGGCGAAGAGATCGAGGATCTGCGCCTGGATCGAGACATCGAGCGCGGAAGTGGGCTCATCGCAGATGAGAAGCCGGGGCGTAGTGGCGAGCGCCCGGGCGATCGATATCCGCTGCCGCTGCCCGCCGGAAAAGGCGTGCGGATAGCGCTCCAGCGCATCCGCGCCGAGGCCGACCTTGTCGAGAAGGCCGAGCGCCTGCGCCCGCCTCTCGTCTCTTTCCGCTTGCGGCCGCCACAGCGCCAGGACCTCATCGAGGATGCGCCCGACCGTCTGGAACGGGTTCAGTGTCGAGGTGTGATCCTGGAAGATCATCTGTATACCATGGCGGGCGGCAGCGCCTCGCCGGCGCGGCAGGTCGCGGCCGTCGATGCGGATATGGCCGGAGGACGGGCTGACCAGGCCGACGATGGCGCGCGCCAGGGTGGATTTCCCGCTGCCCGATTCGCCCACCACGCCAATGGCCTCGCCGCGCGAGAGCGCGAGCGATATGTTGGCGAGGGCTTTGAGACGGCGCACCGTGCGTCCCGCCGCATCGTGGATCTGATAGGTCACATCGAGCCGATCGATGTCGAGCAGGGCGTCAGCCATGGGGGCTCACACTTGCGGCATCGAGATCGGGAACGGCGCTGACGAGGTTGCGCGTATAGGCGTGCCCGGGCGCCTTGCAGATCGTCTCGGCATCGCCGCGCTCGACGATCTCGCCCTTGTTCATCACCAGGACCTGGTCGGCGAGCTGATAGACGATGCCGAGGTCATGGGTGATGAGGAGAACGCTCATCTCCATATGGCGGCGCAATTCATCGAGCAAAGCCAGGATGCCGGCTTGCACCGTCACGTCGAGTGCGCTGGTCGGCTCATCGGCGATCAGGATGCGCGGCTTGAGCGCGATGGCGCCGGCGATCACGATGCGCTGCTTCATGCCGCCCGAGAAGGAATGCGGATAGTCCTGGGCACGCGTCGCGGCGGAGGCGATGCGCACCTGATCGAGGGCGCGGACCGCCTCGCGCCGCGCCGCGGTCCAGTCCATGCCCTGATGCAGGACGAAGAGCTCGGCGATCTGGTCGCCGACCGGCATCGTCGGATCGAGCGCCCGGCCGGGATCCTGCGTGACATAGCCGATGCGGGTGCCGCGCAATCGGGCGAAGCTCGGATCGTCGATGCTCTTGAGATCCTGGTCCAGTATCCTGAGCCGGTCGAAGGACACGATATATTGCTCAGCGTCGGTTAACCCGAGGAGAGCGGTGGCGGTCAGGCTCTTGCCGCTGCCCGATTCGCCGATGAGGGCGGTGATCTCAGCCTCCGGCAGGCTGAAGGATATGGCGCGCACCAGGGGCAGTGCCTCGCCGTCGTCGCGGCGCGCGGAAATGGAAAGACCGGCAGCTTCAATGTCATATCGGGGCATCATGGCTGCCGGACTCGTCATCTTTCCAGGCGATCAGGCGGGTCTACTTGATCTCGACATCGCGGAAGCGCGGCGCCATGGTGGGCGCCAGCTGTATGCCGGAGACGGTCGAGCGATAGACATAGACGGCCTTGGCTTCCGAGGGGAAGATCCCGACCGCGTCGTTCCAGATGATCTGGATGGCTTTGGCATAAAGTTCCTTGCGCTTGCTCTGGTCGGATTCGCGCCGGGCCTCCAGGAGGATCTTGTCGAGCTCGGGATTGGCATAGCCGTTCTCATTGTTCTCCGAGAGATAGAGCCGGCCGATCGTGTAATCGGCATCCTCGGTGTAGGACGGGTTGGTGGCGAGCACCATGTCCCAGTTGAGATCGCGCAATGCCGCGGTCCACACCGCATGCTCCTGCTGCATCGGCGTCACCTTGACGCCGATCTTGTCCCAGTAGGAGACGAAGGCCAGCGCCATCTGGTCGACCGATGCGCCGAAATTCTGCGAATATTTGAGCTCGGCGGTGAAGCCTTGCGGATAGCCCGCTTCGGCGAGAAGCTTCTTGGCGAGCTCGGGATCATAGGAATAGGGCTGCTGCGGCGCATAGCCGAAGACGGTTTCGGCGATCGGCGCCTTGCCGAGCGAGCCGGTCAGGGGCAGGAGATCCGCGACCACTTGCTTGACATCGACGGCATGCCACAGCGCCCGCCGGACGCGGGCGTCCTTGAACGGTCCGCGGCTGCCGTTGAACCAGTTGTAGTAGTAGACGACCGAGGGAACGATGTTGACCGTGACGTCGCTGTTCGACTGGAGCGCCGGGATCTGGTCGTCGGGCACGCCCCAGGTCACATCGATCTCGTCATTGAGCAATGCCGTTACCCGGCCGGTGAGCTCGGGGATCGTCTGGAAGCGGATGCCGTCGATCTTGGGCGCGCCACCCCAATAAGTGGGATTGGCCTTGAGAGTGAGCGACTGGCCGGGCTCGAAGCTCTCGATCACGAAGGCGCCCGAACCCGGCAGCCTGACGCTTGCGCCATATTCGCCCTTCGTCGCGGCGATGGCCTCGGAGGGCGCGATCTGCAGCAGCGCCACATTCCTGAGGAAGGGACCGACCGATTCCTTGAGCTTGACGACCACGGTCTTGGCATCCGGCGTCTCGACCGTATCGAGCTGCGTCCACAAACGGGCGAGGCCGCCTTTCGCCTTGGCGAGCCTCTCGAGCGAGGCTTTGACATCGGCGGAGTCGAGCGTGGTGCCGTCATGGAAAGTGACGCCGTCGCGCAAGGTGAAGCGCCAGGTCTTGGCATCGACCTGTTGCCACTGGGTGGCGAGGCGGCCTTGCGGCTCGCCGTCCTTGAACTCGATGAGCGAGTCATAGACCTGGCGTCCCGCCATGATCGTATCGCGCACGACCGAATTCGAGCCGTGCGGATCGATGTCGTTGATGGGGGCGGGTGCCGAGACGCGCAATGTCTTGGCGTCGCTTACGCTTGCCGTGGCGGCCAAAGCCGCAGCGGCCAGTAATGCCAGAAGTCCCTTTCGCATGGATCACTCCCTTTATGCGGAACCACATATTTGTAATTTTTCTGGAGTGATAAATTACATATTGGTACAGTTCGTCAAGAAAAGAATCGACAATCTCGTGTTTTTGTGAGATTTGTAATTACAAATTTGTTCAGTGGGGACTTTTGATGACAACGCTCACGGCGGACACTCTGCAGGGACGGCGGCGCAGCGACATCGTCTACAAGACGCTGCTCGATCGCATCTATTCGGGCCAGTATGGCCGTTATGCACGCCTGCCGACGGAACGCGAGCTCACCGAGGAATTCGCCGTCTCGCGACCGGTGGTGCGCAACGCTCTGGCGAGATTGCGCGACAACGGTCTCATCCGCTCGGTGCAAGGCTCGGGCAGCATCGTGCTTTATGAGTATGAGCGCAGCAATGGCGCGCGTTCCGGCCATGTCAGCATCGGCGATTTCCAGAAATGCTTCGAATTCCGCGTCCTGGTCGAGCAGGAGGCGGCCTATCTCGCAGCGAAGCGCGCCGACCGTTTGGCGCTCGAGGCCATCCGCCGCAATATCGATGAGGTCGAGCGTGACGTTCAGCGCGGCGAATACCGCATCGGCAAGTCCTTCGACTTCCATCGCGCCATCGCCGTCGCGTCGGAGAATTCCTTCATCGTCGAGGCGCTCGACAAGGTGCAGGACTTCATCGGCTTCAAGATCTATATCGCGCGCTCGATGAGCCTGCCCAATCCGGTGGAACGGCTGGCCTTCATCAATGGCGAGCATTCGGCGATCCTCACCCTCATCGAGCGGCGTGAGGCCGAGGCGGCCCGCGACCTGATGCGCAGCCATATCGAGCGCGCCCGCGATCTGTTCCTGGGCTGCCTGCCTCTGGAAGGCGATGGGGGATCTATCTGATCCAGGGCGGCAGCGCGAAACGTTCGGTATTGTAGGGCTCGGGCGCGATCAGCGCCTGTTCCTTCTCGTGATCCTGGATCTGATAGAAGAGATGCGGCATGCCGAGCGAGGGATCGCGCACATAGTCGGGATAGGGGATGGCCGACTGCCATTCCGGATGGTAGCGGATGATGCCGGCGACGCTGCGATAGACGGACTCTTTCAGATAGCGGGCGAGCTCGCGGTTCTGTTCGAATTCGCCCGGCCCAGCGGTGCCGCCGGCGAGCGATGCCGCGACCGCATAATGATGCACCGAGCTGTAGGATTGGCAGCCGACCTGCGGCGTCGAGCCCGGCCCGAAACGCTCGACATAGCGCTTGGCGAAGGCTTGCCCCATCTCGTCCCGCAACAGGCCGATGACCGTGCTGACGATGATGCCTTTCGCCTTCTCGCCCGCCTGGTCGACGAAGGACTGATGCATCGCGCCATATTGCAGATAGACGATGGAGTTGAACGGGTCTTCCATGAACTGGAGCTGGAATTGCGCCAGGTCTCCGGAATAGAAATGCGTGTTGGCGAGGACGGCGGGATTGGTCTGGCGCGCTTCCGCCAGCACCGGACGCCAGCTGGTGGTCGGCGTGGTGATGATCTTCGGCCCGAACGCCACTTCCCAGCCGAATTGTCGCGCCGCGCTCGCCATCGCATTGGCGATGACGATGCTGTAGGGCTTCGAGCCCGAGATGATGGCGATGCGGTTGTTCTCCGGCTTCCATTGCGCGCTGTCGCGCAGCCAGGAGATGAATTTGATGAAGCCCTGTCCGTACCAGTAATCGGCGGGATCGGCCATGAAGCAGCCGAAATAGCGCTCCGGATTGCTGCGGATGGTGTCGTGATGCTGCAGCAGCGTGTTGTTGTGGATATAGATGATGCCGGCATCGGCGATCGGCTCATATTCCGAGTTCTGCGGCCCGATATTGTAGCCGTTGATGATGGCATGCACCTTGTGCTCATCGATCAGCCGGTTGGCGCCGGCGACCACTTCTTCGGCGCTTTGCCGGCAGGTGTCGATGAAGACGGGCTTGAGCGGCCGGCCCAATATGCCGCCGCGCCGGTTGATCTCTTCGCTCGCCAGGATCACGCCATTGCGGAATTCGGCGCCATCCGCCGCCGAAGGGCCGGTCAGGGGAACCAGGCTGCCGACCGGTATGGCGTCCCCTTGCGTCGTCATCTCAGCTCCTCACCACGGGTGCGGCCTGTGGTTCATAAAGAAGATTGTGCATGAGGACGCGCAGCCGCGGCGGGTTCACCGGCTTGATGAGCACCGGGAAGCCTTCGCCCTTGAGCCTTTGGATGAGCAGCGGGTCGGTATCGGCGGTAACGATGATGCTCGGTATCTCGCGCCCGAGCAGCGCGCAGATGCTGCGCACCACCTCGGTGCCGTGCTGCTCGCGCAGGCTGTAATCGGCGATGATGAGCTTGGGGTCGAAGGCCGATCGCTCGAACAGCTCGCGCGCCTGGGCTTCCTCCTGGATGGCATGGACCACGATGCCCCAGCGCTCGAGGAGCTCGGTGGTGGCGATGCGCAAGGCTTCGTCGTCCTCGATGAGGAGCACCGAGACGCCCGCGAACTCGCCGCCGATGCTTTCGCTGATCTCGGGCTCGCCGATATCGCTGTGCCAGACATTGCCGGCCGGCACCTCGATGGCGAAGAGCGATCCCTTGCCCTGGGTCGAGCGTACGCTGATCGGATGATCGAGCAGGCCAGCGATGCGCTTGACGATATTGAGGCCGAGGCCGAGGCCGCGTTTCTTATCGCGCTTGCCGTCGGCGACCTGGTAGAACTCGTCGAATATGCGCTCGAGATATTGAGGCCCGATGCCGCGGCCGGTATCGCGCACCTCGATCCTGAGCTTCCCGCCGCTATGCCGGCAGCCGATCAGGATCCTGCCGACGTCGGTATAGCGCACCGCATTGGCGACGAGATTGCTCAGGATGCGCTCGAGCAGCGCCTTGTCGCTGGTGATGGAGCTGCGGCTGTCGACGATGCGCAGCTTGAGGCCCTTTTCCTGGGCCTGATGGCGGAACTGGATGTCGAGCCTCTGGAAGATCTGCGCCAGCTGGAAGGTGGTGACCCTGGGCACGATCTTGCCGGCATCGAGCTGGCCGATCTGCAACAGCGCACCGAGCAGATCTTCCATGATGCTGACGGCGATATCCATGGCGTGGAACAGGTCGTTGCGGTGCTCCTCGTCGGGCTCCGACATGCAGTTGTAGATGAGGATCTTGAGCGTCGCGAGCGGCTGCCGCAGATCGTGATTGGCGGCGCGCAGGAAGCGCGACTTGGTCTGATCGGCCGTTTCCGCCAGCTCCTTGGCGCGTACCAGCGCCTTCTCGCCGCGTTTCAGGAGCGAGATGTCATAGACGGTGGTGACCATGCCGCCGTCTTCGGTCGCCCGGCGCTGGATCTGATAGATGCGCCCATCGGCGAGCGGCTGCTCTTCCAGGCCGTCGCTGCCGAACCGGCTTTCCTGCTCGGCGATCCAGCCCGCCGGATCGGCGAGCACCAGTTCGTTCGAGCGCGCGACGAGCTCGAGATAGTACGGATAGGAGAGGCCTTGCGCGATCTCGGCGATCGCATGGTGGAAGGATTCGCGGAAATGCCGGTTGCAATAGCGAAGCTTCTGCGCCGCGTCCCAGACGGCGATGCCCGAGGCGACCGCATCGAGCCCGGCAAAGACGGTATCCTGGCGGGGCGCCGAAGGCGCGGGCGGGGCTCTGGAGCTCTGTGGCGCTTCGCGTTTGTTCAATTGTTCTTCTGCCTCTTCGCCTCATTGGCGAGGCTCACCGCATAATGGATAGCGGCCGAGCGGTCCTTGAAGCCGAGCTTCTTCATGAGATTGCCGATATGGACGCGCACCGTATGGCTGCTGAGCGTCAGCGCACTGGCGATCCGCGCCACCGAATAGCCGCGGCCGAGAAGATCGAGCACGTCATGCTCGCGATTGGTCAGGAGGTCGATGCCCTTGTCGGCCTTCGCCGCGGGCGCCGCGGTCTCGGCGGCGGCGCGCGCCGGTGCGGCGGACTGCTCCAGGATACGGCGCGGGAAGGACACTTCGCCCGCCAGCACGCGCTCGATCGCGCGCTCGATCTCCTCGCCGCCGGAGGATTTGGGAATATAGCCGATGACACCGTGGCTGATCGAACGCAGCACATAGTCGAGGTCCTCATGCACCGAGATGATGACCACCGGAATATCGGGGAATTCGGTGCGCAGGCGCTTCAAGCCGTCGAACTGGTCGAAGCCCGGCATGATCAGGTCGATCAGCATGAGATCGATGTCGGAATGCTGACGCAGGAGGGCGAGAGCGTCTTCGAAATTTTCCGCTTCCAGCGGCTCGAGGGACTGATGCACGCGCTTCATGACCTGCTTGAGCGCTTCACGCACCACCCAATGATCGTCGGCAATCAGTATCTTCATTCTAGGCATCCCATCTTCCGGTTCATCGCCGTTTGTTCGAGGTTGCCAGGCGCTGCGGCCGAGCCCGGTTCGGAGTCTCGGTTGTCGTCGTCGGAACGCTCGAAATGCCTGCTGGTATCACGCAAGGCCGTTCCTCGAAAGTGCGCCGCGGAGCGCGGTGCATAACCCTGGATGACAGATCTCCGGTCGGGAAGCACGTCATGGTGTCTTCCTAGTGGCGCTAGCATGTTTCCTAGCAGTGATTAGATGTTTTAGCTAGAAGAATTAGACAGGATATTTCGTGCGCACTGTATAATCCATTGAAATAGAGGGTATTATTCGAAATTCTGTATCGCAAATAGACAAAATGTCTAATCAGAGCGCTTGACGTTTGATTGAGAAAATGTCTAGATGTTTTGTCCTCTCAAAGAGGGTCCATCGCCGCAGCAAGCGGCGAGGTGTCAACGAAACAACTGGAGGAAAGCTCATGATCAGGAAGATCAATCGGCGGACCGTGATTCGGAGCGCCGGCGCCCTTGCCGGTACGGCAGTGGCGATGCCCTTCGTATCACGTCGCCACGCGCTCGCCGCCGATCCCATCGTCCTCGGCCTGCCGACATCGCAGACCGCCGCCGCGGGCGTCGCCGACGATCTCGATCACCTCAACGGCACCACTCTGGCGATGGAAGAGATCAACGAAGCGGGCGGCATTCTCGGGCGCGAACTGAAGCTCTTCGTCACCGACGTCGACAAGCTTTCCCCGGAAAGCTGCCAGCAGGCGATCGCCGCCTGCATCGACGCCAAGGTTCATGCGATCTCCAATGCCTTCCTGTTCGTGCCCATCCCGGCGATGGATGAATCGGCGAAATACAAATGCCCCTATGTGCAGGGCAACACCCAGCGCGCCGCGACCGAGGCGTTCAAATCCAACCCTGAGAAATACGCCCACATCTTCCAGACCGATCCTTCCGAAGTCCACTATGGGTACACCTATCCGCTGTGGCTCGAGCATGAGGAAGCGCAGGGCGTGTGGAAGCCGAAGAACCGCAAGGTGCACATCATCCAGGAGCAGGTCGCCTACTGCCAGACCATCTCCAAGGCGGCCCAGGAGGCGATCAAGAAACGCGGCAAGTTCGAGGTCGCCGAGGTTACCGACATCCAGTTCCCGGTCCAGGACTGGGCGCCGGTCATCCAGAAGATGAAGGAGGTCGATGCCGCGGCGATCATGGTCGATCACTGGGTCGCCGCCGAATATGCCGCCTTCTGCAAGCAGTTCATCGCCGATCCGGTGAAGGATTCGCTCGTCTATATGCAATATGGTCCCTCGCAGCCGGAATTCCTCACCCTCGCCGGCGATACGGCGAACGGCTTCTGCTGGTCGACGGTGCTCGGCGTCTATGCCGATGAGAAGGGCCGCGCCTTCCGCGAGAAATACAAGAAGCGTTTCCCCGGCATCATGGGCCTCGTCTATACCGGCAACGGCTATGACATCGTCCAGTATCTGAAGCTCGCCTGGGAAGGCGTCGGCGACCCCGACAACTTCAAGGCCGTGTGCGACTGGATCCGCGATCATCCCTATCGTGGCGTGTGCGGCTACATGGACATGAAGAACGAGCTCCAGGAAGCCGCGCACTTCCCCGACAACGGCTACCCGATCTCGGCGAGCGAGCTCGAGAAGGGCATGAGCCAGCTTTATGTGCAGGTGCAGAACACCGAGCACAAGATCATCTTCCCGAACGAGATCTCCGAATCGAAGCTGCAGCCGGCTCCGTGGTGGGGATGAATTCGCATCAACGGAAGGGCGCGACGCCGTCGTCGCGCCCGATGGGTGAGCTTTTCGCCTGTGAGTCGATCTCGCTCGATCTCGGCGGGCGCGAGATCCTGCGCGATATCAACCTCAATGTCGGCATCGGCGAGGTGCTCGGCATCATCGGCCCGAACGGCGCCGGCAAGACGAGCCTGTTCGAGGTCTTGTCCGGGCGCCTGATGCCCAAATCCGGCCGGGTCACTTTCCAGGGACAGGACGTCACGCATCTGCCGCTCTATCGCCGCGCGCGTTTGGGGATAGGACGGACCTATCAGACGCCGGTCGTTCCCGACGAGCTGACGGTGGCCGAGACCTTCAAGGCGGCGCGCCAGGCCTATGCGCCCTATCTCACCCGCTTCGATGCCGAATATGGCGCCGAGCTGGTGTCGCTCGATGTCGATCCGAGCGAGCCGACATCACGGCTCGAGACCTTGAACCGGCGCAAGCTGCTACTCGCCTGCCTGCTGATGCGCCGCCCGCAATTGCTGCTGATGGACGAGCCCGCGGCGGGCCTCATCAATTCCGAGGTCGATGAGATCGATCACCTGATCCGCCTCCTGTCGAAGGAGATGGATATCGCCATCGTCATCGTCGAGCACCGCATCGAGCTGCTCGAGACCATCGCCGACCGTGTGATGGTCATGGATGCGGGCGAGGTCATCTCCGAGGGCGCGCTCGCCGACATCCTGAACGATCCCAAAGTGCACGCCGCCTATTTCGAGAATGTCGATGAAGGGGCGCTGCAATGAGCCCGCGCCGCGAAGTCCTCAATGTGAAGGGCCTGTCGGCAGGCTATGGCCCGATGCGGGTGATCCACGACCTCGATTTCATCGTTCATTCGGGCGAGCGCGTGGGGCTCGTCGGTCTCAACGGCCATGGCAAGACGACGTTGTTCTATGCCATTGCCGGCCTGACCGGCTGGCAGCGCGGCTCGATCAAGCTCAACGGCGTCGAGGTCGGCCGCACGCGGAGCCAGGGCCCCGGCCGCTACACCCATGAAGTCGTCCACCATGGACTGGCCCTCATCCCGCAAGGCGATGAGATCTTCCATGGGCTCACCGTCGAGGAGCATCTCGACAGCGGCGCCTTCACAGCCCGGGCGTGGCGCGAGCGGGCGGAACGCAAGAAGCGCATCCTCGCGATCTTTCCGCCCCTGGTGAAGCTGATGGCGATCCCGGTCGGCAGGCTGTCGGGCGGCGAGCGCCGCATGGTGTCGATCGGCCGCGGGCTGATGGCGGAAGCCTCGCTGTTCCTGGTCGATGAGCCTTCGCTCGGACTGGCGCCCAAGATCGGCAAGGGCGTTCTCGATGCCCTGATGAGCGTCGAGCTCGGTGACAGCGCCATGGTGATCGCCGAGCAGAATGTCGCCTTGCTCGAAGGCCGCGTCGACCGGGTCATCGGCATGCATGTCGGCAAGCTCAAAGGCGAGGCATCCGCCGCTTTGATGCTCAATGCCAAGCGCGAGGTGCATTGATGGATTGGGCTTTCGTCATCTCCAACGCCATCGTGCTGGCCTGCATCTATGGCACGCTCGCCATCGGCATCTCCATCACCTGGTCGAGCCTCGGCCTGATCAATCTGGCTTACGGCTTCATTTTCGCGCTCGCGGGCTATGGCGCCTGGCTCACCGCGCAGTATCTGGTGCCGCTCTTGCCCGCCTTCACCGTCGGTCCCGTGGTGCTGCTGGGCGGCATATTGACCGGCGTCCTGGGCGGCCTCCTCGTCTGCGCCATCGCCTTCATCCCGATCCATGACAAGCCCAATTTCACCGTGCGCGGCCTCATCGCGACGCTCGCCATCAGCCTGGTCGGCACCCAGTCGCTGATGTGGTGGTTCGGGCCGCGGTCGAAGAATCTCCCGGAGATTTTCGGCACCGGCAAGCTCAAGCTGTTCGACATCGTATTCACCGCCGACAAGATCGGCAATGTGCTGACCTCGATCCTCATCCTGGTCGTGGTCCTGCACTGGATGCGCTCGAGCCGGCGCGGCCTCGAGATCCGCGCCATGATGATGAACCCGCATGCCGCCTCGATCGTCGGCATCGGCGTGCGTCGCACCGGCTTCTATGTCATGGCGATCACCGGCGGCCTCGCCGGGCTTGCCGCCGTGCTCTTGTCGCAGACTTATTATATAGCGCCGTTCAATGGCCTGACGCCGATGATCAAGGGCGTCTCGATCGCGCTCTGCGGCGGGCTAGGCAGCGTCAGGGGTGCCGTGATCGCGGCCTTGCTCCTGGGCTTCAACGAGGCGCTGACCAGCGTCACGCTTGGCGGGCAATATGTCCTCATCACCCAGTTCCTGTTGATCATCGTCATCCTTCTGATCAGGCCGCGCGGCATCGCCGGCATTCTCGACAAAGCGCGGGAGGCGTGAGCGATGACCTATAGCTGGCGCAATCCGCTCTATGTCTGGGGCGACGTCAAGGGGGCCGAGGAAGAGATCCCGGCGGGGCGGCATCGCATGCCCCAGGAGATCTGGGACAAGACCCGTCAATCGCGCGTGCCGCTGCTGCCGGTCGGACGCCTGCGCTATTACCACAAATGGGCCGGCCATGGCGGGCGCCTGTGGGGCAAGCTGCGCTACTGGCCGACGCGCCGGCGTGTCCTCCATATTAGCGGCGAATACAATCCAAAGACCATGCGGGCCGAGAAGACGATCGTCGACAAGCGGCCGATCTGGTGGGTCTTGGGCCTCCTGGCGCTCATCGTAGCGCCCTTCTTCGTGCCGGCCTCGATGCTCAACACCCTTCTGGTCGCCGGCGCCTTCTTCGGCATCTATGCCGCGATCAATCTGTGCTGGATGCTGATCATCGGCACCGCCCAAATCTATTCGCTCGCCACTTTCGCGGTGGTGGGGGTGGCCGCCTTCGGCACCACATGGCTCTCGATCACCTTCGGCTTCCCCTGGTGGTCATTGCCGCTGCTCGGCGCAGCCATAGGCCTTGTCTGCGGGACGATCATCGCCATTCCGGCGACGCGGCTTGACGGCTTCTATTACGCACTGCTCACCTTGGGGCTCAATGAACTCTGCCGCGTCTATGCCTTACAGTCGAAGCAGTTCGGCTCATCGACCGGCGGCCTCTATGGCGCCGACACTTATATACCGGCGGACTGGGCACCGATGAACCAGTCATTGCTCGGCTATTATGCCTGTTTCGCCGTGATGCTGCTGGCATTGCTGCTCTACCGCTTCGTGAATGGGAGGCGCCTCGGCCGCGTGCTGCGCATGGCGCCCGAGAAGCGCGAGGCCTTCGCCGAGGCGACCGGCGTGAATTACCGCCAGGCCCGCATCCAGGTGTTCATCGTCTCGTCGATCGCGCTGGGCTTCATCGGCGGCTTCTATGCCAGCCATTATCGCGGTGTCGGCTTCTCCATCTTCTCGTTCGACACGGTGCTCCTGGGGCTTGCCATGCTGGTGATCGGCGGCATCGGCCGCGCCGAAGGCGCCGTCGTCGGCACCGCCATCGTCGTCTTCCTCGACAAGGTGTTGATCAGCTGGGGACCGGTTCGCCTGATCATGATCGGACTGATCATGGCGCTGGTCGTCCTGTTCCTGCGCGGCGGCTTGTTCGGCATCAAGGAACAGTTCCGCGCCTGGCGCGACAAGAAGAAAAGCGAACGCCGCTCCACCCGGGCGGAGAAGGGAGGCGAAATGCTGCCTGAGGAATCGACCGAGACCGAGGACAAGGATCTCGTCTATTGGCGCCGCTACGACAAGATGCAGCGCGACTATCTGAAGACGCTGGTGAGCCCGGAAGTCATCGAGGAGCACCGCAAGAGCCCCTTGGGCCAGCACAGCGAGCCGCTCGAGCGGCTGCTGCTCTATTTCCGCCGCCAGCCGCAGATCGACAAATACGCCATCACCGTGGTCGAGGCGTTCAAGGCCTATCGCATCGTCGCTCTGTCCGGCCAGCGCGGCGTGGCACCGCGGATCGTCGAGGACAAGGTCTATGGCTCTCAAGAAGAAGCCTATCACGGCATCTTCATGCGCCGCGTCCAGGACCTGCTCGAATCGTGATCATAGGTAGTTTCGAATATGGCACAGGTTAAGTTATTCGGTTACGCGGACAAAATCTCGGTCAGGCCGGGCGAGGCGATCTCCATCCATGTCAATGCCGACGGCACCAACAAGGCCGAGGCGATGCTGGTCAGGCTCATCCATGGCGACGAGCATCCCGACGGTCCGGGCTTCATCGAGGAGGAGATCGCCTGCACGGCGAACGGCACCTGGCCGGTGAAGAAACAATATACGCAAGTCGGCTCCTATCTCGAGGTCGCCGATCCGAAGGGGCTGCTCGCTTTGACCGGCAGCATCACCCTCTTCGCCTTCGTCTATCCGGGCCTGCCGCAGGCCGGCTTGCGCCAATGCATCATCGGGCGCTGGAACAATGACGAGAATGTGGGCTATTGCCTCGGCATCAACCAGCAGGGTCATCTCGAATTCTGGGTCGGCGACGGCAAGGAGGTCGACTACCTCAAGGCCGAGCTGCCGCTGCAGAAGAAGATGTGGTATTTCGTGGCGGCGACGCTCGACGCGAGGACCGGCAAGGCGACGATCCATCAGGAAAGCGTCGCCAACCGCTACAACAGCCTGCTCGGGCGGGTGGCGCCGCTCGATTATCGCTCGCACGTCTCGGAGACCTTCCGCTTCCGCCAGAAGCATCTGCCCGACACGCCGTTCCTCATCGCGGGCTCGCGCGACTGGCACAAGAAGCGCGGCGACTTCGTCTCACAGACTTTCTGCGGCAAGATCGACCGGCCGGGCCTTTATGAGCGCGCTCTGACGCGCGAAGAGCTCGCAGTCATCCAGTCGGGCGGCACACCGCCCGCCATAGGGCTCGTCGCTTATTGGGACACGACAAAAGGCTATAGCGATCGCGGCATCGGCGATGACGTCATCGATGTCGGTCCGCATGGGCTCGACGCCCGCGGCTATAACCGTCCGGTGCGCGCCCAGACAGGCTGGAACTGGAGCGGCCGCAATGACTGCTTCCGCCTGGCGCCCGAGGAATATGGCGGCATCGAATTCCATTATGATGCGATGATCGACTGCAATTGGGAGGTGACGAAGACCTTCATTCTTCCCGACAATCTGAAGAGCGGTGCTTACGCGGTGAGGCTCAGGGCCAATGGCGGCACCGGGCTTGGCGAGGAATATGTCGTCTTCTTCGTGCGCGCCAAGGAGCCGAAGGCGCCCATCGCCCTGCTGATCCCGACTGCGAGCTATCTCGCTTACGCCAATGAGCATCTGAGCTTCGATGCTGAGATCATCCAGCCGATGACCGGCCAGCCGCCCATCGTCTCGGAGATCGACATCGAGATGTACAAGAACTGGGAGTTCGGTCTCTCCACCTACGATGCCTGGGCCGACGGCAATGGCGTCTGCTTCAGCTCCTATCGCCGGCCGATCCTCAATATGCGGCCGAAGCACCGCATGTCGAGCATGGGCGTCACCTGGCAGTTTCCCGCCGATCTGTCGATCATCGCCTGGCTCGAGCATATGAAATACGACTATGAGGTCCTGACCGATGAGGATCTGCACCAGGAAGGCTTAGGTGCGCTCGAGCCCTATGCTTGCGTGATCTCAGGCACCCATCCCGAATATTATTCGGAAGCGATGCTCGATGCGACCGAGGACTATGTCGCCCAAGGCGGGCGCTACATCTATATGGGCGGCAACGGCTATTACTGGAACGTGGCCTTCCGCGACGATGAGCCGTGGATCATGGAAGTGCGCAAGCTCGATTCCGGCATGCGCGCCTGGAGCGCCAGGCCCGGCGAGCATTATCTGGCGACGACCGGCCAGAAGAGCGGCCTGTGGAAGAATCTCGGGCGCCCGCCGCAGAAGCTGGTCGGCATCGGCTTCATCGCCGAAGGCTTCGAGACGAGCCGGCCCTATCGCCGCATGCCGGACAGCTATCATCGCCAGGTATCCTGGATCATGAAGGGGATAGAGGGCGAGGTCATCGGCGATTCGGGGCTTGCCTATGGGGGTGCTGCCGGGCTCGAGCTCGACCGCTACGACCTGCAACTGGGGACGCCGCCGCACACCAAGATACTGGCCTCGTCCGGCGGCCACAGCGACAATTATCTCCTGTCGATCGAGGAGATCCTCTATCCCTATCCAGGCCTCGCCGGAACGCAGGACTATCGCATTCGCGGCGATATCACCTTCTTCACCGCGCCCAATGACGGCGCCGTCTTCTGCGGCGGATCGATCGCCTTCGGACAGGCGCTGCCGGTCAACAATTTCGACAATAATGTCTCGCGCATGCTGGGCAATGTCGTCAGCGCCTTCATCAAGAAGGGAGCGCTGCCGGGATCGCACTGGATCAATGAGGAGAAGCAGTGGAAGTGACGGCGCGCGCTCGCTCATGCCGGCGGAGCACGCGCAGATAATTGCCGCCCAATATGCCGTGCACATCGGCCCGTGAGTAACCGGCGCCCAGCAGGCGAGCCCCGAGTTCGCGGATCTGCTCGGGCTGCGCATGGGCGGGATAGATGGGCGCCGCACCGTCATTGTCCGGCCAGAGATCGGGATTGTCCTGCATCCACTGCCAGATGGCGTCATAGTCCTTCACATAATCGAGCCCGATGCCGATATGCTCCGGCCCGACGAGGCCCGCGATATGATCGACATGCCGGAACATCGCTTCGGTGCCGGCTTCCATATCGCCCAGGAACTCGTTCACGCCATTCACCCCGATGAGGCCGCCCGTTCGGGCGCAGGCGCGGATCTGGTCGTCCTTGATGTTGCGGTAATGCGGAACGAGGGCGAAGGTGTTGGAATGGGAGAAGATAAAGGGCCGGGTCGAGACCTCCATCGCCTCCATCGTGGTGCGATAGCCAGTATGCGAGCCATCGACGATGATCGCCGATCTGTTCATCGCTTCGATGAGCCTCACGCCGAAGCGGCTCAAGCCTGCATCGGTGCGCTCGACGCAGCCGTCGCCGACCAGGTTCTTCTGATTATAGGCAAGCAGCACATGGCGGATGCCGAGCCCGGCAAAGAGCTCGACCAGCTCGACCGAGCCCTCGAAGGGATCGGCGCCCTGGAAGTGGAATCCGACGGCGAGCTTGCCCTCGCTCTTGGCGGCGATGATCTCATCGGCCGTGGTCACGAAACTCAAGCTCTCCGCGCGCTCGGCGATATGCGCCTTCACCCGGGCAATATGCCGGACCGTGGCGCTGAGCGGGCTTTCACGCAGGTTGACCGTCAGGGAGACAAAATCCACGCCGGCCTTCTTGAAGCGCGGCAAGGTGATGTCCTTGTCGACCATGTGCTCGGCGGACCACGGCAAGGTCATGTCGCAAATGATCGGATTTCCTAGCGGGTCGCTGGTGCTCATGCGAAGCTCGTCTCGAATGGATGGTTGGGGTAGGGGATCAGCTCTCGACCCACACTTGCTCGGCGCAGTGACCGCCCATCTGATCGCTGTTCGGATTGGGCCGGAAGCCCCTGACCTTGCCGCCATGGGCATCGATATTGTCGGCAAAGACCGGAATGAGATAGCCGCCGGTTTCCCAGATCATCTTCTGCATGGTGCCATACATGGCCTTGCGCTGCGCCGCATCGGCGGTGGCGCGCGCCTTGAGCAGCAACTGGTCGAATTCGGCGTTCTTCCAGAAAGTGTCGTTCCAGGGCGAATCGCTTCGATAGCCGAGCGACAGCATGAGATCGGCGGTGGGTCGCCCGCCGAACCAGCTCATATAGAAGGGCTTCTTCATCCAGATGTTTTCCCAATAGCCGTCATCCGGCTCCTTCACGACATTGACGGTGATCCCTGCCGCTTGCGCCGATTGCTGGAACAGGAGCGCCATGTCGACGGCGCCGGCAAAGGCGCCATCAGCAGCGGAGAGATCGATCGCGAGATTGGAAAGCCCGGCCTTGCCGAGATAATGTCTGGCCTTGTCGGGATCATAGTCATGCTGCGGCAGCTTTTCGAACAGGGGATCACTCTCGGGGATCGAATGGTCGTTGCCGATGCTGCCATAGCCCGCCAGCACCAGCTTGAGGATCGCTTGCCGGTCGATCGCATGCTTGAGGGCGAGGCGGACATTGACGTCCAAATAGGGCGCCACGGTCGTATTCATGACGAAGCAATAATGGGTGCGTCCGGGCGAGGAGATGACCTTGGATCCGCCCGACCCTTGCAAGCGTTGGGCGGAGCGGCTGTCGACGCGGTTGACGATGTCGACATCGCCGGCCTGCAGCGCGTTGAGCCGCGCGGTCCAGTCATTGATCGCGGTGACCTCGACGGCATCGACATGCGGATGGCTGTCGCGGAAATAGGTCTCGTTGCGCTCGGCATAGGACTTGACGCCGGCATCGTAGCGTTTCATGGCGAAGGGGCCGGTGCCGATGGGTTTGCTCCAGTCCACGAAGCCGTCCGGCACGATGCCCAGATGATAGTCGGCGAGGACAAAGGGAAAGCCGGCATCGCCGCTCTTAAGCTCGATCTTGAGCGTGTTGGCGCCGTCATGGGTAAGGCGCTTGATGCCGGCGAGCAGCGCCTTGGCGCCGGATTTCGAGTCGGCTGCGATGTGCCGGCCGAGGGAATAGATCACATCCTGGACGGTGAGCGCCTTGCCATTGTGGAACTCGACGCCCTTGCGCAGATCGAATTGCCATTGATCGAGCGCCGCATTGGCGCTCCAGCGTTCGGCGAGACCAGGGAGGAGCTCGGTCTTGTCGTCGATGTCGGCGAGGCAGCTGTAGATCTGCTGGTTGAGATTGGCGCCAAGCGAATTCTGCGTCGTCGTCGGATCCATGCTGTCGGTGGTGCTGGCGCCGCCGAGGCCCAATCGCAACAAGCCGCCGCGCTTCGGCTCCTCGGCGCGCAGGGATCCGCCGCTTGCCGCAAGACCGATCGCCGCGGCGCCGGCGCCAAGCAGGCGGCGCCGGGTCAGGCCGCGATTGTTTTCCGTGCCGTGTGCCGCGTTTTGCGCCATCGCCCGCTCTCCTTGCATCAGGCTCTGATTGTTCAGATCGCGCGCGGGCTTGGCAAACGAGATTAACAACGCCGTGGATGTGAGATTTTTTCACACCTGCCGTTTTCGCGGCTGGCGCGGAGCTTGCGACTTGAGCGTGCTGAAATCGGGCAGCGGCCGATGCGCATGCGTCTCGGCGAACAGCCAGTCGATGAAGGTGCGCATCAGCGGCGACCGGCCGAGCTCGCGCCGATAGACGACGTAGAAGGCTTCAGGTGCTGAGATCTTGAGATCGATGGGAACGACGAGCCGGCCTTCGGCGAGGAGATCGACACCGGTGAGACTGTCGCACAGCGCGATGCCATGACCATAGATCGCCGCGAGCGTCGCGAGATTGGCATCGGACATCTGATGCCGCGACCCGATGGTGAGCTCCGGCAGGCCTGCGGCATTGAGCCAGGTGTTCCATTCACGCCCGCCGTCGGCGTGGAGAAGCGTATGGCCGCGCAGGTCGTCAGTGGTTCGGATCGGCCGCGTGTTGATCAAGGCCGGGCTGCAGACCGGGAAGAGCGAAGGCTCGAACCACAATTTCCAGTCCCGGTTGGGCCAGGCTTCGACGCCATAGGTGATCCACACATCCGCGTCCTGTGACCTGACCCTCCTCTTGTCGTTGGTGGCGATGAGCTTCAGCCTGACGCCCGGATGGCGCTGCGCGAAGCGGTTCAGGCGCGGCAAAAGCCAGAAGGTCATGAGCGACGGCAGGCAGGCGATGGCGAGGTCGCCTTCGGCAACGGGCTGGGTGAGCTCGGCCACGGCGTCGGTGATCGAGGTGAAGGCGGCCGTCACCCGCGGCAGCAGAGCCTCGCCTTGCGGCGACAGCTTCAATGCATTGCCGTCGCGAATGAACAACGCCGTCTTCAATGTCCGCTCGAGCGCTCTCACCTGGTGACTGACGGCGCCATGGGTGACATTGAGCTCAGCCGCGGCACGCGACATGGAGAGATGCCGCGCCGCCGCTTCGAAAGCGCGCAAGGGATTGAGGGGCGGCAGCCGCTTGGCCATGGTCTGACGCTTACTTCACCGGCAGCGCATGCGAGCGCTTGACCTCGCCCAGCGCGAAGCTCGATTCGATTGAGGCGACGCCGTCGAGGCGCGTCAGCTTCTCCTTCAGGAAGCGCTCATAGGCTTCGAGATCGTTCACCACGATACGCATCAGGCAATCACGCGACATAGGCCAAGTCACCTCAGCTAACCCCTCGACGCGGCAATTTAAACGATCCGGTGGTCTTGCCAATCGTTGGCTTTGCTTCCGGATGGCCGCCGTGTTGGGGATGCCGCCCGGTCGGCGTGTAGCGGTGATCGCTGAAACGAGCCTCCGCCCACCCGCGGTTGACTTGGGAGGAGAGGAGGGGGAAGCTTCCAGCGGCGGGCAAGGGGAGGAGATTCGTGCATCCTCACCAGGGGTCGGGTCAGGGCAGAACGGGTGCATCCCAAGCCGTGGCAATTGCGATGGTGCTCGTATCGAGCATTTTCATTGCCGCCGTACCCAATTTCTCCAAGATCGCCTATGAGGCGGGAGCTTCTGTGCCATTCGTTCTCGTCTGCCGCTTTTTCGTCACGGTGATATTGCTCGCCATTCTGCTGGTTGCCGGGCGCCATCGCATTCTCACGTCCACCCGGGTATTGCGCCTCTGCTTGATTGGCGGCGTTGCAACAGCGGCGATGAGCCTCGGCATCCTGACGGCCATTACCTTGATCGATCTTTCGCTGGTGATACTAATTCTCTATCTCCATCCGATTCTCATCGCCTGGATTGGACATGTGAGAGGCACTTATGTGATTAGCCGATTCCGATTCGCTTGCTGCTGCTTCATCCTTCTGGGACTCGCACTCGCCTTGTCGATAAGCTTCGGCAGACTCAATATCGCCGGTTTGGCATTCGCCTTTCTTGGCGCTTGTGGGGCTGCCGGCCTGGTTGTCGCCAACGGTGATGCTGTCGGCGAGGGCGGCACGCTCATCGTGAACTTCTACACCTCGATGATCGCGCTCCTGTTGGTAAGCATCGCAGGTCCGATGATCGAGCCAATGACATTACCAGCGACAGGAATCGGGTGGCTCGGCCTTCTTGGCACAGGGACGGCATTCTGCCTTGGCCTCGCCCTGTTCCTGGCAACCATACCGCACATCGGAATGGTTCGGGCCACACTGATCACCGTGATCGAGCCGGTATTTGCCATTTTTCTCGCTATGGCCTTGTTCGGTGAGCGCCTCGCTGTCCTTCAATGGGTGGGCGTCGCCATAGTCGTCGCAGGGCTTCTGCTGCTCGAAGCACCGATCAAGAATGTCAAAAGCCTGTTGCTGGCGATGAATATTCGGCACACCAGGTGATTGATTTGCGTGGTCAACGAGATTGACTCAGGTGGAGTGATCTGCAGATGAAACCAACCGCAAGCATCAGCACATATTATCTGATGACGCTCCACGCGCCGCTCGAGGCGCCGCAGCAGATTTCGAATGACCTGAAGGTATACAATCTCAGGTCAGGAGGCTGGGTGAGAGGTCCATATGTTCAAGGTAAAATAACTCCGCCAACCGCAGACTGGTTGCGGATAATGCCGAGCGGGACGAAGCGGCTTGATGTCAGGCTATCGATCTTGGCGGATGACCAATCGTGGATTTTCGTAAGCTATGGCGGAAGAATAGCGACGGCCGAGCAGATCAGGCAGAAGCATCCTCCAAGCGATATGCCGGCAATTAATGGGCTCTACTTCATGACAAATCCGGTATTTGAAACCAGTTCTCCAAAATACGGATGGTTGAACGATTTGATCTGTATCGGGAAGAACATCGGCAGAGGTGAGACGGACGACGACCATTTTGTCACCTATGACATCTTCGCCCTCGCCTGAACCCAAGGGACAGCGCCATCTGCTTCTGCGGCCTATGCCGTTACTTCACCGGCAGCGCATGCGAGCGCTTGACCTCGCCCAGCGCGAAGCTCGATTCGATCGAGGCGACGCCGTCGAGGCGGGTGAGCTTCTCCTTCAGGAAACGCTCATAGGCTTCGAGATCGCTGACCACGATGCGCATCAGATAGTCGCGCTGCCCGGTCATCAGGAAGCAGTCGACAACCTCCGGCCAGCGCGCGATCGCTTGCGCGAAGCGGTCGAGCTCTTCCTCGCGCTGGCGCTCGAGCTTGATCGAGGCGAAGACGCTGATCGGCAGGCCGACCTTGGCGGGATCGATCACGGCGGCATAGCCCTTGATGATGCGGGCCTTCTCCAGATTGCGCACCCGCCTGGCGCAAGGCGAGGCGGAGAGCCCGACCTTCTCGGAGAGCTCCTGGACGGTCATGCGCCCGTCCATCTGCAGCGCCCGCACGATCTTGAGATCGATGTCGTCCAATGTGGCCATTGATCGGATTTGCCGAATAAGGAGCAAGAATTGGTGATTATCGCTAATATCGCTTGTCTAGCAAGCTGAAATTGGCAAGAATAAGCCTATCAGGTTTGTTAGCTTGCCGATATCTCAGCGCGTGATCAGGAAAAGTGGCCCCGGTTTTCCGTCCGATCACGCGCCAAACAAAAATTCCGATCACGATCACTTCAGGGTGATCCGTCTGGAAGTGATCGTGATCCAGGAGCTGACGATGACCGATTCCCGCCTTCCCCTTCTCGCCGATCTCGAACGCAAGGTCCTGTGGCTCGCGACCTGGACGATCCACAATGCCAATCATCTGCGCGAAAAGAGCGACGGGCTGAAAGTGGGCGGCCATCAGGCCTCCTCCGCCTCGCTCGCGACCATCATGACGGCGCTCTATTTCGCGGTGCTCAGGCCTCAGGACCGTGTCGCGGTCAAGCCGCATGCGAGCCCGATCTTCCATGCCATCCAATATCTCTTCGGCAACCAATCGCGTGGGAAGCTTGAGAATTTTCGCGGATTTGGCGGTGCCCAATCCTATCCCTCGCGCACCAAGGATGTGGACGATGTCGATTTCTCGACCGGCTCGGTGGGACTCGGCGTCGCGCAGACGCTCTTCGCTTCGCTCGTCCAGGATTATGTGCGGGCGAGGGGGTGGGGCAAGGATCGTCCCGAAGGCCGCATGGTGGCGCTCATCGGCGATGCCGAGATGGATGAAGGCAATATCTTCGAAGCACTCCTCGAAGGCTGGAAGCATGGCTTGCGCAATTGCTGGTGGGTCGTCGACTACAACCGGCAGAGCCTCGATGCGGTGGTGCGCGAAGGCCTGTGGCAGCGCTTCGAATCGATCTTCCGCAATTTCGGCTGGGATGTCGTCATCCTGAAATATGGATCGCTTCTGGAGGAAGCCTTTGCCGAGCCGGGCGGTGAGCGCCTGCGCGACTGGATCGACAATTGTCCCAACCAGCTTTATTCGGCGCTCACCTTCCAGGGAGGTAGCGCCTGGCGCAAGCGGCTTCACGACGACATCGGCGATCAGGGCCAAGTCTCGAAGCTGATCGAGCGCCGCTCCGATACTGAGCTGGCGCGGCTCATGACCAATCTCGGCGGCCATGACCTGCCGTCCTTGCTCAAGGCCTTCGAGGCGGCGCAAGTTCATGACCGGCCGGTCTGCTTCATCGCCTATACGATCAAGGGTTTTGGCCTGCCGCTTGCCGGCCACAAGGACAATCATGCCGGGCTGATGACGGCGGCGCAGACGGAAGCCTTTCGCGAAGCCATGAATGTCAGGTCCGGTCATGAATGGGAGGCTTTCGAAGGCTTGCGCAGCCCCGCCGCCGCGCTCACGGATTTCATCAAGACCGCGCCCTTCAATCAGAAGGGCCGCCGCCGTTTCCAGGCAAAAAAGATCGATGTGCCGGCGGAGATCGCCGCGGCGCAGCCGGCCGTCACCTCGACGCAAGCGGGCTTCGGTCTCCTGATGAACGAGATCGGCAAGAGCGAGAGCGATCTGGCGCGTCGCATCGTCACCACTTCGCCCGATGTCACGGTCTCGACCAATCTCGGCGCCTGGGTCAACCGGCGCGGGCTGTTCGCGCGCCATGAGATGGCGGACATCTTCAAGAAGGAGCGCATCGCCTCGACCTTCACCTGGGAATTCTCGCCCGAAGGTCAGCATTTCGAGCTCGGCATCGCCGAGATGAATCTTTTCATCATGCTCTCCGCGCTCGGGCTGTCGCATTCGCTCTTCGGCGAAAGGCTGATCCCGGTCGGCACGATTTATGATCCTTTCATCGAGCGCGGCCTCGATGCCTTGAACTATGCCTGCTATCAGGATGCCCGCTTCATCCTGGCGGCGACGCCGTCGGGCGTGACGCTGGCGCCGGAAGGCGGGGCGCATCAATCGATCGCCACGCCGCTCATCGGCATGGCGCAGGACGGTCTCGCGAGCTTCGAGCCGGCTTTCGTCGACGAGCTTGCCGTCATTTTGCGCTTCGCTTTCGATTACATCCAGCGCTCGGGCGAGGCCAAGATCGACGAGACGACGTGGCTGCGCGATGCGGTCGGCGGCTCGATCTATTTGCGCCTGTCGACGCGGCCGGTGGAGCAGCCGACGCGCCAGATGAGCCCTGAGCTCGCGGACGCCATCGTCAATGGCGGCTATTGGATGCGCAGGCCCGGCCCCAATGCTCAGGTTGTCGTCGCTTATACGGGATGTCTGGCGCCGGAAGCGATCGAGGCGGTGGGCCTCATGGCGGAAGACCGGCGCGATATCGGTCTGCTCGCCGTCACCTCGGCCGACCGGCTCAATGCCGGCTGGACCGCGGCGCAAAGGGCGCGCGAGCATGGTCTCGTCCATGCCAAGAGCCATGTCGAGCGCCTCTTGGCGGAAGTGCCGTCGCATTGCGCGCTGGTGACGGTGTTGGACGGTCATCCGGCGACGCTCGCCTGGCTCGGCGCCGTCTCGGGCCACCGCACCCGCTCATTGGGCGTCGAGCATTTCGGCCAGACCGGCACCATCGCCGATCTCTACCGGCATTACAGCATCGATGCGAATGGCATCGTCGCGGCGGCGCAGGCCGTGTCGCCCGGCCGGCCGATCCGCCAGCTCAAGCTGATGAGCTGACCCCGTGTGACGGCCTGCTGAGCGCCTCATCCTTCATCCACGTTCCGTCCAACGCTCGCGCGGCAATGAGAGATCATCGCAAGGATGGAAGGATCGAAAGCCATGCTCGTTCATTCTCAGGGCGGTGAGCTGAAAAGCCGCCGGCGTTGGTTTGGATTCCTGACTCTGCTGCAGCGCTGGCGGAATTTTGTCGAGACGCGGCGAGCCGTGCGGCGTTTGTCCGCGGCCGACAATTACATGCTGAAGGATATCGGCATTTCACGCGGCGACGTCGAGCGGCTGGTTCGCCACGGCCGTCCACCGGAGTTCAAGCGGAGCACCCGCGAATGAATTGCGCGGCGCGGGCCACATGGCCGTCCATATGGGTCCGCGCTGCCATGGCTACCCATTGCCGCGCGATGGCATCCGCCGATCCCTTCTGGCCTTGCTTCAGGCTGATCTCGGCCATGTCCGAAAGGATCTCGACCTGGAGTGCCGCATAGCCGTCGGTTTCCCTGAAGCATCGCCGCCGCGCTTCGCCGAGCCAGTCCATGGCGCGGGCGAGCTGGTTCTCGGCTTCATAGCTGTGCGCCAGGCCGCGCGCCGCGGCGGCTTCCCAGCACGGATCGCCCAACTGGCAACTGAGGGCGAAGGCCTCTTCGAGCCTTGGCCGCAGGGCTTCAGGCGCCCCCTGCTGGCGTAGGCGCACTTCACTCTGCAGGACGGCGGGCCACGGACGGAAGGCGATCCAGCGCTGCTCGTCCACGAGCCTCAGGCATTCTACGAGCCAGGCGTCGGCCTCGGCGAGACGATCGGCGGCGATCAAGCCCCGGGCGCCGAGGCCCAGTGTCCAGATCTCGCGCCGGCGGTTGTTGACCGAGCGGGCGTGGTCGAGGGACTGCATATAGTGGTCGAGGCCTTCCGCGATCCGGCCCCAATCGATCAGATTGAATCCGATGACGGCGTGGATGCCGGCGAGATTGTCTGGATCATCTGCAAGCTCGGCGGCCTTGGCGAGATAGGCCGCGGCCGCCGGGCGGCGGCCGGCGAGCGCCTCGACATAGCCGAGCTCACGGAAGCTCGCTGCGGCCATCTGGGCTGTGCCTGATCGCTGTGCCAGCTCGGCGCTCTGGCGCAACAGGATGGCGCCCTCATCATCATAGCCCCTTATGGCATGAACCAGGGCGGTGCCCAATTCGAATGTCGCCTTGGTGAGCAGGGGCCCATCCTTGATTTTCTCGGCCTCGTTGACGGCGCGCCGCAGGCAGTCGATCCCGGCATCCGCAGCACCGGCCGCCAAAGCGGCGAGACCGGATTGCATCAGGGATTGAACGAAGGTGCCGGGTGCAATGCCGCCGGGCGGTGAAGAAACCGTGCGCCGCGCGACGCTGCGCAAGGCGGGCGACGGCTTCTCGCCGAGCTCGGCCAGGAACAGTTTCTCGGTCGCTTCGACATGGGCGAGCGCTGCCTCATGCCGGCCCGCCTCGACCAGGCTCTTCACCAGGAGAATATGGCCGCCCTCATTGAACGGGGCTTGCCGCACGCCCAATTCGGCGAGCCTGACGGCGTGGTCATGATCGGCGACGGCCATGGCGCGGATGGTTTCCTGCCGCAGTCTCGCCTCGAGGAGGCCGGCAATGCGCTCACGCTCGACCAGCAGCCAGGTCGAGAATTCAGGGCTCGAGCGCGGCTCCATTCCGCCGAGCAAGGGACCGGCTGCCTCGACATCGAGATCACCGTCATCGAGATGCCAGAGATCGACATCGATATGGCCCGGAAAATCATGGACGATCGGATCGCCGCCGAGGCATTGCGGGCAATCGAGCGCCTTGCGCAAGGACGCCAGGCACCAGCGCAAGGCGCCGAGCGGATCGGCGGCCTCGGGAAACAGTTCCAACGCCAGGGTCCGGCGATCGAGCGGCGCGCGCGCCAGGAGCACGCGGGCGAGAAGCGCCCAGGCCTGATGGCCGCGCACCGGCGGATGAGAGCCTCCGTCATGCAGGATGGCGGGCTCGCCCAGGAGCTTGATCTTTGTCTTCACGCGCTTGGCCTTTCCCATCCGTCATGGTGCTGCGGCAGGAGCATGTGATGAAGCGTTTGACGGCGTCTGCGGCGCCGGCCGGCCGCTCTGCGCAGTCGCTCCCACACCGGCCGGCTAGCTTCGCAAGACACTGTAACAAAAGGAATTCCACGATGCCAACGTACTTCATCGAACGAGATATCCCGGGCGCCGACAAGCTGACGGCGCAGGAGCTCAAGGAGATTTCAGCCAAGTCCAACGAAGTCGTCGCCAGGCTGGGCGCGCCCTACAAATGGATCACGAGCTACGTCGACGGCGACAAGATGTATTGCGTGCATGAAGCGGAGAACATCGAGGTCATCCGCCGTCACGCCAGCCGGGGCGGGTTTCCGATCAGCAAGGTGACGGAGGTCGCGGCGGTCATCGGTCCAGCGACCGGGAGGTGAGGTGCTGAGATCGGTCGGGACTGAATGTACCGGCCGATCTCCGCTCATCGCGCCGGAACGCCGTTATTGGCGCAGCATGATTGCCGAACGATCAGATCGGCTTGCAGAACGATGCGGCGGCTGCGGTTGCCGGCCTTGCCCGAAATACGCTCGAACAAAAGCTGGGCGCCCAGGGTGCCGAATGTCTCGCCCGGCTGGTCCACGACGGTGAGGAATGGCGAGAGTATGGCAAGGTGCTCGACATCGTCGAAGCAGACGAGCCCGATATCTTCGGGCACCTTCAGGCCGCGTTCGCGCAACGCCTGCATCGTGCCGAGGGCCGTCATGTTGTTCACGGTGAAGATCGCCGTCGGCAAGGGATCGAGGTGAAGCATCAGTTGCGCGGCGCGATAGCCGCCGATGCGATCGGTGGTGGTGCGGAAGATCAGATCCTCGGAGACGGGAATATGCGCGGCCTCGAGGGCCTGGCGGTAGCCTTCGAGCCGATCGCGGCCCGTGGACACATCATCCGATTCGGTGAAATGAGCGATGCGGCGGTGACCGACCGCGATGAGATGCTCGACGAGACGCCGGGCTCCGGCGACGCTGTCGCTTATGACATGATCGCAATCCGTATCGGGTAGCGAGCGGTCGAGCAGGACCAGAGGGAAGCGGCCTTTGAGCAGAGGAAGCAAGGCGACGCGGGAGCGATCGCTTGCGGGTGCGAGCAGCAGGCCTTCCACGCGATGGGCCACGAGGTCTTCGATATATTCTCGTTCCAGTCTGAGATCGCCCTCGCTGTTGCACAGGAGAACGCGATAGCCGGCCTTGCGCGCGGTCGTCTCGGCGCCGCGCACGACCGGCGCGAAGAACGGGTTCACGACATCGGGCACGATGAGGCCGATGGTTCTCGTCTGTTGCGAGACCAGGCTGCGGGCCAATCGGTTCGGTATGTAGTCGAGGGCCAGGATGGCCTCCTCGACGCGGCGCTGGGTTTCGGCGTCGACGCTTCCGCTGCCATTGACTACGCGCGACACCGTCATTGCCGATACGCCGGCTCTCTGAGCGACGTCGCGAAGGGTTACAGGCACACAGCTCTCCTCGATGTTACGTTAACATGAGTGAGTGTTATTCTAACATTAAATCAAACCAATAGATACGGAAAGCGCAAGTAATCAACCGGTTATCCCATTGACTATCATGTTATTGATAGTTAGCGTTACCATAAAGTGAGCCGAGATCATAAGCGGCCACTGCAAATCATGGGAGGATGTCATGGTGAATATGCGAATGGCGTGGCTCGTGCCTGTGGCCTTGACCGGGGTGCTGACCGTCACGGCTCCGGCAAAAGCTGCGGGAGACTGCAAGCCCGGAACGACCGGCAAGATCGCCTTCATGCTCAAGCATCAGAAGGCCTTCCGGTATCTCAATGCCGACGTGCCGTTCTTCGTGAAGACCGCCGAAGCCGGCGGCTATCAGGTTCTCGTCCAGTCGGCCGATCACGATGCGGCCAAGCAGGTCGCTCAGGCGGAAAACGTCATCACTCAAGGCGTCGATGCGATCGTCATCCAGCCGGTGGATTTCAACGTCGCGGCCGCGATTGCCGAAAAGGCCAACGAGGCCGGAATCCCCATAGCCTCTTATGACGATTTGATCCTCGGCGCCAATCAGACCGCCTTTATCGGTCGTGATCCGCGTGAAGGTGGCGCATCCGCCGCCCGCGCCGTCATCGGCGCTGTGCCCAAAGGCAACTATGCCTTGATCGGCGGCGATCCCGGCCAGACCGGCTCGACCCAGATGCAGGAAGGCTATCACATGGTGGTCGACCCGCTGGTCGCCAAGGGCGATATCAAGATCGTCCTCGATCAGTTCTCTTCCGGCTGGAAGACCGAAGCCGCACAGGCCCATGCCGAAAATGCGCTGACTCAGAACGACAATTCGATCAACGCCTTCCTCGTGTCCTATGACGGCATGTCGGTTGGCGTCCTTCAGGCCATTGACGGCGCGGGCCTGGCGGCCGGATCCATTCCCGTCACCGGGCAGGATATGGAGCTCGCCGCCGCGCAAGCGATCGTCGAGGGGCGGATGTTCGGCAGTGTATGGCCGGCGCCTGATGAGATGGCCGTTGCCGGCGCCAAGGCGGCGATCGCCATGGCGAAATGCGAAGACATTGGCGCTACGGACAAGATCAACAACAAGGCGGCCGACATTCCCTGGGTGAAGACGCCGATCTATCTCGTCAGCCAGAAGGAAATGCCGGAGTTCGTCTGCAAGCACCAGCACTGGCTCGACGTCAAGGAAGTCTACAAGAACGTCCCCGACAAGATGCCGACATGCAATTGACGAGCGGGGCATCAGGCCAATGGGCGCGCAGCAGCAGCGGGAAGATCATCACGCCCGAGGTGATGACTCCCGCCGCGCTGCGCTCACCGCCGAACATTTGACGAAGCGATTTCCCGGCGTCGTCGCGGTCGATGATGTCAGTCTCGTCATCGAGCCGGGCGAGATCTTAGCCCTTCTCGGCCAGAACGGCGCCGGCAAGTCCACCCTCATCCAGATCTTCGCCGGTCTGCATCCGGCCGGCAGCTATTCGGGCAGCATCACGCTTGCCGGAAGGTCCTATTCTCCCGCAAGTATCGCCGAAGCCGAGGCAGCAGGTGTCGCCCTCGTCGCCCAGGAAATCAACGTCGCGCCCGAGCTTTCCGTGGCCGAAAATCTTTTCCTGAATGCCGAGCCTGTCAGATGGGGACTGCTCGATCAGCCTTTGCGCTTGGCAAAGGCGAAGAAGGCGTTGCGCGACTTCGGGCTCGATATCGATCCGGGGCAGCCGATGAAGATGCTGGATCTCGCCACCCAGCAATTGGCTTTGATCGCGCGCGCTCTGTCGAAGCAGGTCGATCTGCTCATTCTCGATGAACCGACCGCCGCTTTGACGGAAGGCGAAGCTCAGAGATTGTTCGACCGCATGCGGCTTCTGGCGGAGCGCGGTGTGGCCATCATTTTCGTCAGCCACCGGCTTGCCGAAGTATTCGCCGTCTCGGATCGCATCGTCGTCATGCGCGACGGCCGCATCAGCGCCTTCTATGCAACGCGTGACGCGACGCGCTCGATGGTGATCGCCGACATGGTCGGCCGCGCGGTGACGCAGGTCGAGAGGGAGAGGGTCGCCGATCGCCATGCCGTCTTCGCCGTCGATGATCTGCGCGTCTATGATGTCGACAGGGGCGATCGCGAGCGTGTCGCCGGCATTTCCTTCACGCTCGCGCAGGGCGAGATCCTCGGATTGTTCGGCCTGGTGGGATCGGGCTGCGTCGAGGCGGCCCTCGCTCTTTACGGCGCTTGGCCGGGAAAGCGCGGCGGTTCGGTTGCCATCGAAGGCGCCCAAGTGACCATTGACGATCCCACGGCAGCGGTCGGCCTCGGCATTGGCTTCATGGCGCAGGACCGCCGTGATTGCCTGATGCCGGACCATTCCGTCCATGACAATACGATGCTGGCCAGTCTTGCGCGGATATCACCCTATGGCGTCATCGACGACGGATGGGCCCGGCAAAGGACCGGAAGCCTCGTCGCCGGGCTCGATATCAAAACGCGATCGATCGCGACCGAGCTGCGGACCCTGTCCGGCGGCAATCAGCAAAAGGTGCAAGTGGCGCGCTGGCTTGCCGCTGATTCACGCATTCTCATCCTGGTCGACCCGACACGTGGTGTCGATATCGGGGCGCGCGGCGAGATCAAGCGTGTATGGGCTGGGCTCGCTGCCGAAGGCCGCGCCATCCTCATTGCATCGACCGATGCCGAGGAACTTGTCGATATCTGCGACCGGGTGATCGTGCTCCGGGCGGGAGCGGTCGTCGGCGAAATCGAGCGAAGCGAATTGACCGAAGAGAGGATTCTCGGGATGGCCGCCGGTGTCTGATCAAGGGCTTGCCGTGTCGAAGACAAAGCCGGACGAGCCGGCGACACCAGCGCGCTGGCTGGCATCGCTACCGCTCTCCAGCTTGCGGGAATCCATGCTGCTGCTCATTCTCGTTGCGATCTGGCTGTTCTTCTATTTCGCAACCGGCGGCATTTTCCTCACCCCCCGCAACCTGGTTCTCCTTGCCCTGCAAACATCGATCGTGAGCCTGGCCGCGATCAGCGCCGTGATGCTGATCGTGACGCGCAATTTCGATCTCTCGGTCGGGTCGGCGGTCGCCCTGGTGGGCGTCGTCCTGGCCATGATCGCCGGGCAATATGGCTACTCGCCATTGCTGGCCGTGGCTGCAGGCCTCGCGGCCGGCATCCTGATGGGAGCCTGGCAAGGCTTCTGGGTCACCAGGATCGGTGTTTCCTCCTTCATCGTGACACTGGCGGGCATGCTTTATTTCCGCGGCTTCTCCATGATCGTCACCAATGGTGCCACAATCGCATCCTTGCCGCGGCCGCTCACCCGTTTTGCGACGGCCTTTCTGCCGGTCGTTCCGTCGATCATCCTGGTGATTGTCACAGCGCTCGTCTTCCTCATCGCTCGCTGGCTCGAAATCCGCCGCGCTTATAGGCTGGGCGTCGTCGCTCATCCGCAATCCGTCTTTGCCAGAACCGCGGTCCCCGTCGCGATCGCGGTGCTGGCGACGCTCTTTGTCGTATCCTGGCAGGGTATTCCCTATCTCGTTCTCCTCGTGGCCGTCTGCGCCTTGGCTGCCGAGCTGGTGATGCGCCGCACCCGCTACGGCGCGCAGCTCTATGCCATTGGCGGCAATCCGGAAGCCGCAAGGCTCGCCGGCATCGACATCAAGAAGGTCATCTTCTGGAATTTCGTCATCGCCGGCCTCGCTTATGGGATAACCGGCATCGCGCTCACCGCTCGCGTCGGTGGAGCGGTGGCCGGCAGTGCCGGCCTGTTCCTCGAGCTTGACGCCATTGCCGCCGCGATCATCGGCGGCACCGCGCTATCCGGCGGCCGCGGCCGCATCCTTGGCGCCCTGGTCGGTGCACTGCTGATGGGGAGCCTCAATAACGGCATGAGCCTGATGAATGTCGCCCCCTTCTTCCAGGACACGGCGCGGGGCATCGTGCTGCTGCTCGCGGTGGCGCTCGATCATTTGAGCCGCAGCCGCAGTCGTCTGAGCTGAGTTTCCGAGCGCGTTCCGAGTCATGCGTCAGGCTCACACATTCAACCGGTGCTCGAAATAGGCCTGGTGCTCGCGCGACAGGCGGCAGGCGCGCTCGACGTCGCCCGCCTTGATGGCATCGACAATCGGCTGATGGCTTTCCGCCGCCTTCATGAAATCGATGCCGGGCTCCGACAAGGTCACGCGCGTATGGATCTCGAGATGGAGCGAGTCCCATAATTTGAGCAATAGCTCATTGCCCGCCGCAGCGACGATGATGCGGTGGAACTGGACGCTATGCGCGATCATCCGCTCGATGTCATGGGCCCGCGCCGCGGCACGCATGCCGTCGACCTCGCTTTGCAGGATGGTGACATCGTGTGCGAGGCCCGCCGTGGCGAGACGAGCCGCCGCCTCTTCGAGCGCGCCGCGCACCAGATAGATTTCGCGCTGCGCGCTCGCGGCGAAAGGTTTTACGAAGGAGCCGCGCCGGGGCTTGCTGGTGACGAGGCCCGCCATTTCGAGATCGCGCAAGGCTTCGCGAATGGGCAACTGGCTGGTGCCGAATTCCTCGGCGAGCTTCATCTCGATGAGGCGCTCGCCGCTTTGATAATGGCCGGTGGCGATCCGCTCGATGAGGGTCTTGCGGATGCGGTCGCTGAGCGAAGAGGCGGATTCTTTTGCGGGGTCGAGCATAACGGGATTGATTATTGATAATCGATAGAATAGGCTTTGCGCACAATAACGGGCCGGACGCGTCTTGGAAAGCGCCAACTGGCCCAGCGCGTGATCCGGAAAAGCTTGTGGCCGGGCTTGACCCGGCCATCCACCGGTTTTCCGATCAGATCACGCGCCAACAAAAATGGGAGGTTAGATGTCCGCGACACTCTTGGCGGCCAGGCAGCCGCGCGCCGTCCCGGGATTGCAGGCCAAAGGCGGAACCGTCATTGCCGGCGGCACGCTTGCCGTCGCCGGTCTCAATTACGGCGATAGTATCGGTAATCCCCTCATCATCGTGGATGGGCTCGGCCTCGACCGGATCGAGGTGAAGGGCAAGAAAGTGACGCTCGGCGCGCTTGTCACCATGGCGAGCATCGCCCGCGACCGCCGCCTCAAATTCCTCCATCCCGTCGCCAATTCCATTGGCGGCCCGGCGGTCAGGGCCATGGCGACGATCGGCGGCAATCTCTTCGCCCCGGCCCCCTATGGCGACATGGCGGTGGCGCTCTTGGCGCTCGATGCCGAAGTCGCTCTTCATGACGGCAAGGCTGCACGGAAGCTTCCGCTCGAGACATTCCTTGCGCAGCGCAAGAAGCTCGTCCGCGCGTTCGTGACCGGGGTCTCCTTCGCTTTGCCCGATGCCAAGGACTTTCGCTACACCAAGATTGTCCGCCGCAAGCCGGTGAGCGCATCGGTCGTCACTATTGCGACGTTCACGCCCCGCAAAGCCGGCAAGATCAAAAGCGCGCGCATCGCGCTTGGCGCCATGGCGCCGCATGCGGTGCGAGCCCGCAAAGCCGAATTGGCGCTCGAAGGCAAGGCGCTCGACAAGACGTCGATCGAAGCGGCGGCGAAAGCCGTCGCCGAAGGCACAGCACCGGCCGATGATGCCTATGCCACGGCCTGGTATCGGCGTGAGATCGCCCCCGTTCATCTGAAGCGCCTGCTGGGAGAGGCCGCATGACCAAGGTCGCCGTTCAATTCACGCTCAACGGCCAGGAGCAGAACGAATTCATCGAGGGGGGATCGACATTATTGTCGACGTTGCGGAGCAAGCTCGGTCTCTACAGCACCAAGGCCGGCTGCCATCAGGGCACCTGCGGCGCCTGCACCGTGATCATCGACGGCGAGCCGCGCCTTTCCTGCCTGACGTTGGCCGAGCGCTGCACGGGAAAAGAGGTCACGACGCTGGAAGGCCTTACAAGCGATGGTGCGCTCCATCCTTTGCAGCAGGCTTTCATGGAAGGCTTTGCTGCCCAATGCGGCTTCTGCACGCCCGGCATGATCCTCGCCGCCAAGACACTGCTCGATCGCAAACCAAATCCCAGCCGCGCGGACGTCGTCGACGCGATCTCGGGCAATATCTGCCGCTGCACCGGCTATGAGCCGATCATCGCCGCCGTGCTGGCGGCGGCCGAGCAATTGCGCGGCAAGAAGAAGAGCGCGTGAGGAGCACCCATGGAATATCGCAAGGAATATTTCAGCGACGCGCGCCGGGAGGACCTGACCGAGGTCGGGGTGACGCGCCAGCGTTCCGATGTGCTGGGCCATGTGACCGGCAAGACGCAATATTATGCCGACCGCACCTTCCCGGGGCTTCTTCATCTCAAGATGGTGCGGAGCCCCCATCATCACGCCCGCATCAAGTCGATCGACGTGTCGAAGGCGCTGAAAGTGCCGGGCGTGGTGCGCATCCTGACCGCCAAGGACGTGCCGCAGAACATCTACACGATCCTGTGCCTGATCCAGGTCGAGCCCAATGACGAGCCGGTGCTCGCTTTCGACAAGGTGCGCTACAAGGGCGAGCAGATCGCCGCCGTCCTCGCCGAAAGCGAGCAGGCAGCACTTGCAGGCGTGGCCAAGGTCAAGGTCGTTTACGAGGAACTGCCGGCGGTCTTCGATGTCGAGGAGGCGCTGAAGCCAGGCGCCCCGCTGGTCAACGAATATCATGGCCGCAACTGGTTCACTTATGAAGGCCATCACTGCCGGCGCGTGCGCTTCGGCAATGTCGATGAAGGCTTTGCCAAGTCCGATCACGTCATCGAGGAATTGTACCAGTCCTCGCCCATCGAGCATGCGCCGACCGAGACCACGGGCTGCATCGTCGTGCCCGACCAGAACGAGCGCTATGCCTGCTATTCCAACACCCAGGCGCTCTATTTCACCCTCGACAACTCGGCGCTGATCCTGAATTCGCCCTTCCACAAATTGCGCCTGATCGGGGGCACGGTCGGTGGTGGCTTCGGCGGCAAAGTCGACGTCATCACCGAGCCGATCGCCTTCTTGAGCGCCATGCTGACGAGGCGTCCGGTCAAATATGAATATACGCGCGAGGAGGAAATGCAGGTCTCGTCGCCGCGTGCTGCCGAGCGCATCTATATCAAGGACGGCGTCATGAAAGATGGCCGCATCCTGGCGCGGAAAGTGAGACTCTATGTCGATGCCGGCGCTTATTCGCGCCATTCGCCCTATGGCACGACCAAGGCGGCGGCCCATATGCCGGGGCCTTATACGATCCCCCATGTCTGGGTCGACTGCCATTGCGTCTATACCAACCGCACGCCGTCGAGCGCCATGCGCGGCTTCGGCGTCACCATTGGCGATTTCGCGCTCGAAGTGCAGATGGACAAGCTCGCCCGCCTCATCGGCATGGATCCGATGGAATTCCGCATCCTCAATGCCTATCGCGACGGCGACATGAAGGCGCATCGGAAGGAAGTGGAGGGTGCGGCGCTCGTCGAATGCGTCAAGGCGGCGGCCGATCTGGCGCACTGGCCGATCGGCGATCGCTACAAGGCGATGTCGTCGGAAAAGCGGGAGGCGTGACATGGCGAAGAAACGCGGCCGCGGCATGGCTTCCGTCAATTATCCGACCGGCATGAATCTGGGCGGCGATCCCTCCCAGGCGCTCGTCCATGCGACGACGACCGGAAGCTTCATCGCGACGCTGTCGAGCGTCGATCTGGGCCAGGGCCTGAAGACGGTGATGGCGCAGATCTGCGCCGAGACGCTGGGCGTGCCGACCGACAATGTCATCATCGACACGGCCGACACCGATACCGGTCCCCATTGCATGGGCACTTTCGCCTCGCGCGGCACCCATCGCATCGGCAATGCCATCATCATGGCATCCAAGGAGGCGAAAGCGGTGATGCTGGAAGTGGCGGCGGAAGAGCTCGAGGTCGATTCGGGCGATCTCGAGACCGACGGCTCAGGCAACATCCAGGTGAAGGGCAGCCCGCAGAAATCGATCTCGGTGCTCAACACGGCGCTCGCGGCGCATTTCAAGCATGGCAAGACGATCTCGGGCCGCGGCATCTTCCTGCAGCCGCGCTCATACCCCGAGCCCGAGACCGGCACGATGACGCCCGCCACCAGCTATGCCCATGCTTGCACCGTGGCGGAGGTCGAGGTCGACACCGAGACGGGCGAGGTCACGGTGCTGGAACTGAAGAGCGCCTATGAGGTTGGCCGCGCGCTCAATCCGCGTATGGTCGAGCAGCAGATCATCGGCGGCGCCTGGATGGGCCTGTCGCATGCGCTCTATGAGACGACCGAGCCCTATTATCCCGACCGCTCGCATGGTCCTGTGGATTTCAACCAGTATCTGATGCCGGGGCCTGGCGACCTGCCGCGCTTCGAGAATGTCATCATCGAGCGCCCCGCGCCGGACGGTCCCTTCGGCGCCAAGGGCGTGGGCGAGATGACGGCCAATTCGCCGATCCCGGCCATTGCCAATGCGATCTTCGATGCGGTGGGCGTGCGTGTCGATTCGCTCCCGATCACGCCCGAAAAGGTTCTGCGCGGCATTCAAGCCTTGAATGCCTGATCCTATCGAGAGGAGAACTGAATGCTGAAAGTCATGTCCCTGATGAAGCGCCATCCCGATCTGAGCTTCGACCAGTTCCGCAACTGGGCGCAGGCCGAGCACCCGAAGCTGGCGCAGAAGCTTCCCGGTTTGCGCGGCTATCGCATGAATGTCGCCAGGGAGGAAAATCCCGACAATCCTTACGATGCGGTGAGCGAGATGTGGTTCGACGATGCCGAGGCGCGGCTCGCGGCGATGGCGACGGATGCCGGCAAGGCCGCGGGCGGCGATGCGGCGTCCCATTGCGCCAGCCGTTTCCATTTCCTGGTCGAAGAGAAAGTCTTTGTCTGACGACAGAGCCCCATCGCCCGAAGTTCTGGCTCAGCGCCTCGAGCGTGAGAGTTATCTCGCCGGCGAGAGCTTAAGCATCGCGGCCTATCTCGCGCTCGAGCTCGGCAAGCCCTTGCTGCTCGAAGGCATGCCGGGCGTCGGCAAGACCGAGGCCGCCAAGGCGCTCGCCGCGGCGCTCGGCCGCAATCTGGTGCGGCTGCAATGTTATGAAGGCATCGATGCGGGCCACGCGCTTTATGAATGGAATTATGCCCGCCAGCTTTTGAGCCTGCGCCGCGACCAGGACACGGATCTCTATGCGGACGAGTTCCTGATCGAGCGGCCCTTGCTTAGGGCGCTTAAAAGCCCGGCCGAGACCTTGCTGCTCATCGATGAGATCGACCGCGCCGATCATGAGTTCGAAGCCTTCCTGCTCGAATTCCTGTCCGATTTCCAGATCTCGATCCCCGAGCGCGGCACGCTGAAGGCAAGGACGCCGCCCGCCGTGATCCTCACCTCCAACCGCACGCGCGAATTGCACGAGGCCTTGCGGCGGCGCTGCGTCTATAACTGGATCGCCTATCCCGAGCCCGAGCGGGAAGCGCGCATCATCATGATGCGGGCGCCCGATGTGGCGGAGAAGACGGCGCAAGCGGTCGTCGCCGCCGTCAATGGCCTGCGCCGCCTGCCGCTCGCCAAGGCACCCGGAATATCGGAAGCGATCGAATGGGCCCATGCGGCGACCCTCCTCGAAAGCGGCAGCGGGCGCTGGCCCGAGGCCTTCCGCCGCGCGATCGGCGTCGCGATCAAGGACGAGGAAGATTTGAATCTGGTGCGGGGTGAACTCGACACGCTTCTCGCCAAGGCCTGCGCCTCATGAAGCTGCCGCGCGCCGTCACGGTCCTCGTGGATTTCACTCAGGCTTTGCGTGCGCACGGCTTTCCGCTCGCCCATGAGCAGGTGGTGATGTTCCTGGGCGCCGTGCGCCTGCTCGGACCGAAGTCGATCGAAAGCATCCGCCACGCGGCGCATGCGACCTTGGCGCCGCCCGCCGACCGGCACGCCGAGTTCGAGGCACTCTTCCATGCCTTCTTCTTCGAAGTGGCCGCCGTCGCCTCGGCGGCGAAGAGCCTGCCGGAAGAAGACGCAGCCGTGAAGGACAAGGGCGAGCAGCGCCGGGAACCGCCCGAGATCGAAGGCGCCAATCGCTCCGGCAAGGCGGCGACGGCGCAAGAGATATTGGGCATCCGGCAGTTCGATGCCGGGCCGGATGATCAGGCGGTCGGCCGGCTGGAGAAGGAGGGGCCCGGCGCCCTGCCGCGACGACTCGGCTTCCGCAAAATTCCGGACAAGAAGGGCGACGCGCTCGATCTGCGCCGCTCGATGCGGCGTGTGGTCGAGCATGACGGCGATGTCATCCGGTTGATGCGCGGAAAGCGCAAGTCCCTGCAGCGGCCGATCGTCCTCCTGATCGACATATCGGGATCGATGAAAGCGCACACCGCCGATTATTTGCGCTATGCCCATGCGCTGACCCAGATGGCGGACAAGGTGGAGAGCTTTGCCTTCGGCACGCGCCTGACCCGTATCACGCGGGCGCTCAAGCACCGCGATCCGGCGCGTGCGCTCGAAAGTGCCGCGGCGATAGTCGATGACTGGGATGGCGGCACGCGTATCGGGCCGGCGCTTTCCGCCTTCATGGCCGATCCGCGTTACGCGTCCTTGCTGCGCGGCGCCGTCGTGCTGGTCCTCTCCGATGGGCTCGAGCGCGGCGATCCGAAGCCGATGCGCGAGGCGGTCGCGCGCATCAGGCGCCGGGCCTGGTATCTCGCCTGGCTGACGCCGCTCGCCGCCGATCCGCGCTTCCGGCCCGAGACGCGGGCGCTGAAAGACATTCTCAAATTCCTCGATCAGCTCGGCAATGGCGGCTCGCTTTCGAGCCTTGTCGACCACACTTTGCGCATAGGCTCACCTTCATGACTGGGATCGTCGACGCCCATCATCATATCTGGCGCCAGCAGGATCTGCCCTGGCTCGTGGGCCCGATGCTGCCGCGCATCTTCGGCCCCTATGAGCCGATCCGGCGCGACTATCCGATCGGCGAATATCTCGCCGACATTGCGGGTTTGGGCGTCGCGCAATCGGTCTATGTCCAGGCCAACTGGGCCAAGGAGGATTTCGAGAAGGAAGTGGCCTGGGTGCAGAAGACCGCCGATGAGACCGGCTGGCCCCACGGCATTGTCGGCTATGTCGATCTCACGGTGGAGGACGTCCGGCCCGCACTCGATCGCTTGGCGCGCTATCCCTTGCTGCGCGGCGTCAGGATGCAGCTCCATTGGCATGAGAATCCGCAATATCGCTTCGCGGCGAAGCCCGACCTGATGACGGAGCCGCGCTTCCGGCGCAACCTGGCTCATCTCTCCGGCTATGGCCTGAGCTTCGATCTCCAGGTCTTCGCCGGCCAGATGGCGGATGCGGCCGAGCTTGCCCGAGAATTCCCGGCGATGACTTTCATTCTCCAGCACGCCGGCATGCTGGAGGATCTGTCGGCGGAGGGCTGGGCGGCCTGGCGCGCCGGGATGAAGAGGCTCGCGGATGAGCCCAATATCGTCTCGAAGCTTTCAGGGCTGGGCACCTTCATCCATAGGGTCGATGCGACGCTCATCGGCGACATTGCGCGCGAGACGCTCGCGCTGTTCGGGGCCGAGCGCTGCCTCTTCGGCTCGAATTTCCCGATCGAGAAATTGTGGTCGAGCTATGGCGAGCTCATTCAGGCGCATCGCGTGGCGCTCGCCGATCATCCCGCGGATGTGCAGGAGAAGATTTTTTCCGGGACGGCGAAACGCATCTATCGCATTTGACGTCATTGCTCCCCACTTCCGTCATCCCGGCGAAAGCCGGGATCCCCTGAATAGGCGCAATGCGGGCGGCGCTGCTCGCGCGAAGAGAATTTATGGATCCCGGCTTTCGCCGGGATGACGGACTGAGGGAGATTGCGTGTGAGAGCTATCCTCCACCGCGATCCGATAGCCGATGCCGGGCTCGGTCTGGATGAGGCGCGGATTGGCGTGGTCGTCTTCGAGCTTGCCGCGCAACTGGCCGACCAGCACGCGTAAGTATTGCATGTCCTCGGCATGGGCCGGACCCCAGATGGCGGTGAGAATCTGGCGGTGGGTGAGGACGCGTCCGGCATTGCGCATGAGAAGCGCCAGGAGGTCGAACTCCTTCGGCGTCAGCTTCAGCACGGTTCCGTTCTTGGTCACGCGATGGTTCGGCACATCGAGCGTGATCCCGTTGTGATCGAGGACGGGCAGGGATTTGCCGGCGGGATTGTGGTGGCGCAAAGCCGTGCGGATGCGCGCCAGAAGCTCGCCGATGCCGAAAGGCTTGTTGACATAATCGTCGGCGCCGAGATCCAGCGCTTCGATCTTCTCCGACTCGCGGTCGCGCGCCGAGACGATGATGATCGGCACTTGCGAAAAGGCGCGCGTCTGGCGGATGACGTCCTTGCCGTCGAGATCGGGAAGGCCCAGATCGAGCAGCACCAGATCGGGCGCCGACTGGGCGATCGCCTTGATCGCCTCGGCGGCCGTCGCGGCGGCGCTCACGGCAAAGCCGCCGGCCTCGAGCCCGAGCTTGAGGAAGCGCTGAATCTGCGGCTCGTCATCGACGATGAGGATGCGGATGGCGGCGGTCATCCGGCCTATATAGCATGCGCGAGCCCTGTCACCAGAAGACCGGGATGAGGGAGATCACCAACAGGCCGGCCATCGCCCCGTTGAAGCTCCGGCGCATCAGCGGATGACTCAAGAAGCGCCCGATCGCCACGCCGAATCCCGCCCACAGCACGACCGACAGCAGGCAGGCCGCCGCGAGCACGCTGGCGATGACGATGGTCTCCTGCAGCGCATTGCCGCCGATGCTGGAATAGGCGGCAAGCGCGCCGATCGCGGTCACCCAGCCCTTGGGATTGATCCATTGGAAGAGCGTTGCCTCGATGAAGCCGATGGGCTTGGCGCGCGCCGAGCCTGGCGAGGCGGTGCCGGCCTGGGTAATGCGCCAGGCGAGGTAGAGCAGATAGGCGGCGCCCGCATATTTGAGCAGGAGATGCAAGCGCGGTTCGGCCTTGAGCAGGCCGGCAAGGCCCAGGCCCGACGCCATGATCAGCAAGGCGAACCCGATGGTGATGCCCAGCATATGCGGTATGGCGCGGCGGAAGCCGAAATTGGCCGCGGACGCCGTGATCATCACCACATTGGGCCCCGGTGTCAGGCACATGGCCAAAGCGAACAGAGCCAGGGGTCCGAGCAGCATGTCGTCCATTCGAGAATTCTCTCCTCGAACGGCACGATGCTGGCGCTTTCTCCCCGCCGCAATTACCCCGCGGTAATCGCGCCAGTTTCGTCATCCCTCCTTCTCCCGCGAAGCGGGGGAAGGTGGCGCGCAGCGCCGGATGGGGGTCTTGCAACGGGCGAAATTCGGCGACCTTCTACCCGATATAGCTCTTCAGGATGGAGGCCCCCAGCGTGTATTTGGGATCGACCATGTTGCCGAGGCGCACGCGGCCCGCCTGGGTGAGGAGGAAATAGGCCTCATACTGGTCGAAGCCGTAATCGCTCACCATCCAGTGGATGAGCTCGCGATAGGCGATGCGGGCCGCGTCCTCCATGGGCCTGGTGCTGCCGATCGTCATGATGAATTTCTCATTCTCGAGTCGGGGCCACGCGATCTGCCATTTCTTGATCAGATCGACCTGGACCGTCGTGGTCGAGGGGATCTCGACCGCCACACCGCAGAGCTCGCCGTCGCCTTGCGTGCCATGGCAGTCGCCGAGATAGAGATACGCATCCTTGTGATGCACCGGGAAATAGACCACCGCCCCCGGGCAGACATCGGGCAGGTCCATATTGCCGCCCCAGTAATCGGGCTGCAGCGACGTCACCGCCTCGATCTCGGGGCTGACGCCGAGCGTGCCGATGAAGGGCTCATAAGGCAGCGTGATCTTGGAATTGAACTTGATGCCCTTCTCGGTCACTTCCATCTTCTTCACCTTCTGAGGCAGAGGCGGGTTGAGAAGGGCGGTGTTGTTGGTCGCGACCAGGCCGCCGAATTCCGGGATGAGTGCCGTCGTGCCGACGGGCTGCGGGCCGCGCGGCTTGATCGAATGGATATGGACGCAGAGCACGTCGCCTTTCTCCGCACCCTTGACCGCGATCGGGCCGCATTGGGGGTTGAGGAAAGGCATATGCAGGACATCGGTCGGCTTGTCGCTTTCGTGTCTGATGGCGCCTTCGAAGGCATCCTGCGTTTCGGCCACCACGATATCGCCCGGCTCGATCGCGAGCACGGGCTCGGCGTAGGGCCCATAGACATAGTGATATTTGCCCTGCTTCGCGACGGTGAGCTCATGCGTCTTGCCGGCCTTGCCGCGGGCGACACCCTTGCGTGCCATGTAGCTCTGTTGCAGCCAATTACCCATCTTTGCCTCCTGATCGAATGTCTCAAATTGAAAGGTGGTGACTGAGCGTCTGCGTGTCCTGGATCTTCGCCCTGTCGAGCTCGGCGACGAAGCGGCCCTTGTCCATCACGAAAGCGCGGCCGGCGACGCTCTGGATGAGGTCGATATTCTGCTCGACGATGAGGACGGCGATGGCGCGCTCGGCCACGAGCTTCACCAGGAAATCGCCGATCTCCTGGACGATCGAGGGCTGGACACCGTCGCTCGGCTCATCGAGAAGAAGCAGGGCCGGATCGCCATTGAGCGCTCGCGCGATGGCGAGCATCTCCTGCTGGCCGCCCGACAATGTCCCGGCGCGTTGCGCGCCCCGCTCGCTGAGGAACGGGAAATAGCCATAGACATCGGCACGCACGGCCTCCGCCTTGTCGCGGTCGCGCCGGATCAGGCGGCCCATGCGCAGATTCTCTTCCACCGTCATATGCGGGAAGATCTCGCGTCCCTGCGGCACATAGCCGATGCCCTGCCGCGCCCGGCTGTCGGCGCTCTCCTTCGCCAGGTTGCGGCCGCCATAATCGATCGCGCCGCTGCGCAGGGGCAATATGCCGATGAGCGATTTCATCAGCGTGCTCTTGCCCACGCCATTGCGGCCGAGCACCGCCACGATCTCGCCGGTCGCGATCTCGATGTCGATGCCCTGCAGCACGTCGCCGGCGCCGTAGCCGGCGCGTAGGGCCTTGGCTGTGAGGAGGGCCGCCACGGTCATTTCCTCCCCAGATAGATGTCGCGCACATCCTGGCGGCGGGTCACCTCCTCGAGCGGGCCGTCGGCGAAGATGCGGCCCTGATGCAGCACGGTGACGCGCTGGGCGATGTCGCGCACGAAGGCCATGTCATGCTCGACGACGACGAGGGTGAGCCCGGTCTGGTTGAGCTCGCGCAAGGTCCGCGCGGTGCTGCCGGTCTCTTGCGGCGACATGCCGGCGGTCGGCTCGTCGAGCAGCAGGAGATCGGGGCCGCAGGCGAGCACCATGACGATCTCGAGCCACTGGCGCTGATGATGCGGGATGTTGCGTGCGCGTGTGTGATCGCCGGCGTCGAGACCGAAGCGCTCGAGCGCCAGGAGATAGCGGTCGTCCTTGACCTTGTTGCCGTTGTCCGCGCCGGCCGCCTTGGCGATCTGCAGGTTCTGCCTGACGCTCAGATCATGGAACACGCGGTTGGTCTGGAAGGTGAGCCCCAGGCCTCGCTTCACGCGCGCGGCCGGTAGCATGCGGGTGATGTCGATGTCGTTGAAGACGATGCGTCCGCTGTCCGGCTTCTGGATACCGGCGAGGAGCGAGAAGAAGGTCGATTTTCCGGCGCCATTGGGGCCGATGATGCACTGGATGCTGCCGGGATCGAGGGCGAAGGAGACGTTGTCGGTCGCCACCACGCCGCCGAAGCGCTTGTTGAGATTCTCGACGATGAGGGAAGCGCTATTCGCCATGCGCCCTCCGCTTCGCCGGTATCCTGGCGACGAGATCGAAGAGCGAGACGACAAGGCCGCGCGGGAAGAACAGCATCACCGCGACGAGCAGCGTGCCGGTGATCACCAGCGCGTATTGATTGCCGGAGGACGAGAGCTTGTAGTTGATCCAGTTGAGCGCATAGGTGCCGATCACCGCGGCAAGGAGCTTCTCGCGTCCGCCGACCGCCACCCAGATGACCGGCAGCGCCGCGGCGAGGAGGCCCACCTGGCTCGGCGTGATGTAATTGCCCCACTGCACATAGAGAAGGCCGGAGAGGCCCGCGAGGGCTGCCGCCAGCACGAAGGCGATCCACTGCCGCACTCTTATGTCGTAGCCCAGCGTCTCGGTCCGGAGCGCATCTTCGCGGATCGCCAGCAGCACCTTGCCGAAGGATGAATTGACCAAGGCGCGGCAGAGGAGATAGCTCACCGTCACGATGGCGAGCACGAAGTAGAAGAAGGCATAGCCCGAGAAGACATAGGAGCCGAGCTGGAAGCTCGGGATCCCCGTCATGCCGTTATAGCCGCCGAGCTGCACCGTGCCGACGCGCCATTGATAGCCGGCGGTCTGGCCGAGGAAGGTCTCGAGCAGCAGGGTCAGAACCAAGGTGAGGATCGGCACGATCCAGGTCTGGACCCGCGCGAAGAAGACGAAATAGCCGAAGATGCCGGCGAGCACCATCGCGGCGATGATGCCGCCGATGCTGCCGATGAGCGTGCCCAGGGGATGGTTGATCAGGTTGCCGGCGATGATGCCATAGGCGTAGCCCGCGACGCCGAAATAGGCGACCTGGCCGAAGCTCAAGGTCCCGCAATAGCCCCAGAGGATGCACAGGCCCAGCGCCATGGGAATGTTGAGCAGATAGAAGGAGACATTATAGGCGGCGAATTCCGAGAGATAGAGCGGCACCGCGATGAACAGCGCCAGCACGGCGGCGAAGATCGCCCAGTAGGGCAGGCCCCGCCCGATATCTTCCGAGCCGTTGAGGAGGCGTAGGATTCTCTCCATGCTCAGCGCATCCTGTGCCGGAGATCGAGCCGGCGCTGGATCGCCGCCGAGATGCCGTCGGGCAGGAGGCGGATGAAGATGAGAGCCGCCAGCAGCAAAGCGACGGTGCCGAGGAACGCGCCGAAATAGAAACCGATCGGCGTCTTGACGACAGACAGCAGCGCGCTTGAGCCGAGCGCCCCGGCGATGACATTGGTGGCGCCGCCGACCACCACCGTGATGAAGGCGGGTGCCACGAATTGCTGGCCCATGAAGGGCATGATCGACGTGGTGGGCGCGAGGAGCGCGCCGGACAGGCCGGCAAGTGCCGCGCCCAGGCTGAAGGTCAGCGTGTAGATGCGGTTCGTATCGACGCCAAGGGCGCGCGCCATGGTGGCGTTCTGCATGGTGGCGCGGGCCTGAAGCCCGATCTCGGTGCGGTTATAGAGCCACCACAGGGCGACGATCAGCAGCATCGCCACGATGAACATGGCGATCCAATAGAGCGAGAAGGAATATTGCCCGAGGGCGAAATTGCCGCCCGGGATCTGGATCGGCGGCATGAAGGGCCCGAACAGCAGGAGGAAGCCCTGCGACAGGATGAGGCTGATGCCCCAGGTGACGACGAGCGCGCCGAGCTCGCGGCCATAGAAGCGCTTGATGATGGTAAGCTCGAGGAGCGCGCCGAAGACGCCGACGACGAAGAAGCTGATGATGGCGGCGAGCCAGAAGGGCACGCCATATTGATAGACGAAGGAGGCGACATAGGCGCCCATCATCATGAGCTCGCCATGGGCGAGGTTGATGATGTTCATCATGCCGAGGATGACGATGAGGCCCAACGCGCACAGTAGGAGAAAGGCCGCATTCGTGCCGAGCTGGTAGAAGATGCTGGCGATCAGACCGACAAGATCCATGGACGCGTAAGGCCTTAAGTGACGAGGAGCGGCCGGAGCTCCCGAAGGAGCTCCGCTTTCAAGAGCTTAGGCCTTTCCGAACATCTTGAAATAGGGATCTTCGTCCGGCGTGTATTGCTTGAATTCCGGCGTGCGGACCAGGTTGACGCCGAGCCGCTGCAGCCACCAGGCCTGGATCATCGGCCAGTCGCGCACGAAGCTCACATTGTGGTTCTCGTCGCAATAAGCGAGGCGGATGGGATGGGCGCAATGATGCGTGCCGGGCTCGAGGAACACGCTGCCCTCCGGCGCCTCGATATTCCAGCCGAGCTCCAGACAGCGCCTGACCTTCTCCTGCTCGGTCGTGCCGGCAAGGCGTGCCGCCTTGGCATAGAGATGGACGGTGAAATAGGTGTTCTGCGCCATCTCGCCGATATACTGGTCGTCCGGAAACATCTCCATCCAGCGCTTGACGAAGGCGCGGTTGCGCGCCGTCGGCACTTCCATCTGATACTGGATGGCATTGTGCATATTGGCGAGCGAAGGCGGCGCGAAGCGTTTGTGCTCGTAGCCCTGCGCCATGTTCACGGTCGAGGCCATGGGGAATTTGAGGCCCGCGGCCGCGGCTTGCGGATAGTAATTGTGGTGGTTCTGGCCGACGAGCAGCGTCATCACCCAGTCGGGCTTCGCCTGCTGGATGCGGGCGATGACCTGGCTGAATTCCGACACCGAGAGCGGGATGAACTCCTCGCCGATGATCTCGCCGCCGACCAGTGGGATGTAGGCCTTGGTCCAGGCGGCCGTCAGCTGGCCGAAATTATAGTCGGCCGCGATGGTGTAGCATTTCGGCCCGAATTTCTCGACCATGTACTGAACCGTCGGGATGACCTGCTGCTCGCAGACCGGGCCCGTGCAGAAGGTATTGGCGTCGGCGACGCCGCCTTCGTATTGGTTGGTGTAGAAATAGAGCTGCTTCGCCTGATCGACGATCGGACGGATCGCCTCGCGCTCGGCCGAGGCGAAACCCGCGACCAGCACATCGACCTTGTCTTCCTGGATGAGCTTGCGGGCGAGCTGCTGCCACACCGCGTTGTTGCTCTGCCCGTCGGCCTTGAGGAGCTGCAATTCGCGCCCCAATATGCCCTTCTCACCCGAATCGATCAGGATGTCGTCATCCTCGTCATAGACGAGGTCGGTCACCGACTTGTCGCCGCCGGCATCGACCACGTCGAGCTTGGTGCCTTCCTTGCTGATGATCGGGGGCTTCTTGGCCACTTGGCCTTCGACGCCCAGGAAGCCGGCGCCGATATTGGGCGCGCCCTTGAGGGTCTTGCCCTCGTTGATCTCCTTGACCGCGAGCTGCGCGGCATGGACTTTCTGCAGGCCGTAGACGGCGAGATTGCCCGATTCATCCTCGATGAAACCGAGCTTAACCGGATCGCCCGACTGCGCGAAGGCACTCGCCGGTCCGCCGAAATCCCGGAGATAGGTCGGCAGCGCCACCGCCGCGCCGACGCCTGCCGCGACGATGCCTTTGACGACGGTGCGCCGGTCGGCCAGAATTTCACCGTCAGCTGTGGTCTCCACGGGGAGAATTGTGTCGTCCAATTTCTTGTCAGCCATGTCTGTCCCTTTCCTGTTTCCCATCATGCTCTGGTCTTCTTATCCACGCTCGTGCTCAGGATCTGCGCCGCGAGCTCCTCGACTGGAATGCGCTTGCTCATGCTTTCCTTGCGGAGATGCCGATAGGCTTCCTCATCGTTGAGTCCTAAGCCCTGCATGAGCTGAAGAATGGCCTTCACGACGATACGCCGTGCGCCCTGGCGCTCCTGGATCGTCGACAGTTTGCCGAGCAGCTGCTGGCGCCGCTGGCGTTCGTTGAAGGCGAAATAGAGCGCCGTATAGACGCCGTTCGAGCGCACCGGCTTCATCAGCACCGCCGAAGGCTCGATGTCGAAGGCGCGCTGCAGCCGGCTCGGCGATTCGATGCCGATGACCGCGACGACCGGCAAGGCCAGCCCCGCGATTGCGGACACGAATTGCGCATCGAGCATGTCGGTGTCGATGAAGGCCATATCGGCCGCTGCCAGGCTGGATTTGAGGTCGGCGGGCGAGCCTTGCGGGTCGAAATGAGTGGGTATGATGCCGAGCTTGCCGAGTGTGACCTTCAGCGATTGCGCATTGCGGTCCTCGGCCATCACCAGGAGAGCGCTGCAGCCGCGGAAATTCTGGACCGGCCGCGTCATTTGACGATCCTCAGATGGGCCGGGCGCGGCACCCGCTCGTGGCGGACATCGTCCCAGATCAGATAGGGATCGGGCTTGATCGGCTGGCTTGCCGCGAAAATGATGTCGAAGCCGCCTTTGCTATTGGAAACGCCGATGCGCGGCGTCAGATAGCTGTGCCGGTTGTCGCTGTCGATGCGCACCGGGCCCTGCGGCGCGTCGAACTCGACATGCGAGAGGACCGAGCGCACGGCCGGCATGTCCTCGCCGCCGGCCGCCTTGAGGGCGCGGGCGAGCAGATGGACCGCATTATAGGAGGCCTCGGCATCGGCCGATGTCGCGCGCTGACCGGGGAAGCGGCGGCGATAGGCGCGCGCGAAGGAGGCGTTGGCCTCCGTGTCGATGCTTTCGAAATAGACCGATGAGCTGATATGGCCGTCCGCGGCCTCCGGTCCTATTTCGGCGAGCTCGGGCTCGGACAGGCTGCAGCTCGCGACCGGCATGTCGCGCGGCTGGTCGAGACGTGCGCGTTTCGCCGCCCTTCTCAGCGCGCGGAAGAAGGCATAGGCCGAATCGCCGATCAGCGTGTTGAAGATGAAATGCGGGCGGCAATCGAGGATCTGCCGGACGATCGAATCGTGATCGACGTCGCCCACCGGCACATAGCGCTCGGCCAGCACGCTGCCGCCCGAAGCCAGCACCGCCTCGCGCATGATCTTGTTGTTTTCCCAGGCCCAGATGTAGTTCGAGCCGACGAAATAGGCCTTGTTGCCGTAGCGCTTGAGCAGGAAATCGGCGAGCGGCACGATGTGCTGGTTGGGCGAGGCGCCGGTATAGACGACATTCTCGCTGCTCTCGAAGCCTTCATAATGCGAGGGATACCAGAGCAGCCCGTCATATTTCTCGAAATAGGGCAGCACTTCCTTGCGGCTGGACGAGGTGTAGCAGCCGATGACATGGACGAGGCCCTCATCGATGAGCATCGACTTGGCGAGCCGTGCATAGGCGCTCAAGGCGCCGCCCGGATCGGCGATGCTGGGTTCGAGCGTGAAGGGGAAGGCATCGCCGGCATTGACTTCATCGATGGCGAGCAAGGCACCGTTCAGCATCGCCTGGCCGATCGTGGCATAGGGTCCGGTGATCGAGAAAAGAAGACCGAGCCTGTGCCTGCCTTTCATGCGCTTTCCTTCCGGTCGGCTTAAAAAACAAAAAGCCCGCGGGCTCAAACTCCCGGGGCTTCATCGCCACACTATCTGTCTGGAATAGTCGATCACCACATGTCTGTGGTGTGAACCGCAGACCGAGCATCCTTGCTCGCCGGAAAGTATTGCATCCGAGGTTTTTTGCGTCAAGGCCTGCGGACTTCGAACCTCAGGATGGCCGCGGCCTCGATCGCCTTCCAATCGATGCCGATGCCGAGGCCTTGGCCCGGCGGCGCATGGACATAGCCCTGGGCGTCGGTGCGGATGACGTCTTGCGCGCCATATTCGAAGGCGGGGTAGGGAACGGGCTGCTCGAAATAGGTGCAGTTCGCATAAGCGAGCATCATATGCAGATTGGCCGCCTGGGTCAGCGTATAGCCCCAGCATTGGATCTCGACATCCATGCCGAGCGCCTCGGCCAGCCCCATCACCTTGCGCAGCGGCGTGATGCCGCCGCAGATCGTCGCATCGACCCGAAGCGCGCTCCAGGCGCCGGCCTTCGCCGCCTGCGCCAGGGCCTGCAGATCGAGCCAGGTATTGCCGGCGGCGATCACCGGCACCGTGCTTCGGCGCCGCAGCTCGCAATAGCCCTCGATGTCGGTGTCGAGCAAGGGGGCCTCGAACCACCTAAAGCCGAGCTCGCTCAAGCGGCGCGCGACCTTGACGGCGCCGATGCGGTCGTAACGCTGCTCGACGTCGAGCATCAGAGCGAGATCCTGGCCGTGGAAATGTTTCGCCACCGCCTCGCACATGGGCAGGTCGCGCTCCGGCACGCACCAGCAGTGGAATTTGACGGCTTTGAACCCCTCGCGCCGTCTCTCGCCGACATAGTCGATATAGGCCTGGTTGTCGGCGAGGAGCGGGGTCGAGGCATAGCTCAGGACCTTGTCGCGGGCGCCGCCGAGCAGCTGGTAGAGCGGCAATCGCGCATGCCGCGCCGCCATGTCCCACAGAGCGATATCGATGAGCGAATGGGCCTGCGGCACCATAGGCGTGCCGAGATTGCGCAATTTGAGCCACAGGCTTTCTCTTTCACCTGGATGCCGGCCGATGATGTCGGGCAGGATATGGCGCAGCGTCTCGCCGGTGGCGCGGTCGAAACCATGAGGCGTGATCATCGCCGCGCCGGCAATGCCTTCGAGCCCGCTCGCCGCGGTGAGGCGCAGGACGATATTGGCCATATACTGCCCGCTCATACCGTCGGCCCAGGTGTAGCGCTCGACATCGGGTCCGACGACGAAGACTTCCGCTCTTTCGATGGCGTGCTCTTTCATATTGCCTCTCTGTTGAATGTGGGGGGTTGCGTGCTGCTTTCACCATGCCAGCCGGGATGGCTGAGGAAGTCGCGGGTGCGGGCGACACGGGCGGCGGTGAATATCTCTTTCGGCGTGCCCTCCTCGATGGCCCGGCCCTTGTCGAAGACGGCGACACGGCTGCGGAAGCGCTAGCTGCGTGATCACGAAATGTGGGCACCGCAGTGCCGGGCCTGCTGGGTAGCCAAAATCAGGAAATCGCCGTCCCTGCGCTGACGTTACAGCGGGAAGGGGCATCTCATACGCCCGACCCGCGTTGCAAGGCCCCGCTCATCCCTGACTCTTGACGGGACCCGGCTGGTTGAGTCCGCCCACCCCCAGTTTTCTGCCGCTCGCAAGAAGGTAGTAGCCAAGGCGGACAACCTGCGCATGCTCGCCCTCGACGTCTATCCGGAATTTGAGCCGTATCCGCAGCTCATTCTGGTTTGGCCCCTGTTCGCCGACGGTGTCCCAGCTGAGTTCGCTGACTTCCCATTGCATGAAGTCGTCCTCATCCGGACTGGTACTGTCGAACCCGTCGATAGTGACTTTGGGGACAACGTTTCTGACATCTTCCCAGAAAGGACCAACCAAAAGGCGCACATCATAGGTCTCGACAACGTTGTCGTCTTCGTTTCCCTTGAGACTGCCGGTGGTTTTGACGCTGCCTTGTACGACCACTCCGACATGCGATTCGGTTTCCGGTTGAAAGAATCCGCGATGTTCCGCTTCGAACGCACTCTGTGGGGGCTCGAGAATGATTGCCATCGCTGGCCTCCTTCTGACGGCTGCACGGGCGACAGAACCAGTGTACCTGAAGGAACGCACGATAACAAATAGTCGGCCTGGTCTAGCCCATGCCCAGTTCGCGCTTGCGGCGCTGGGCCCAGGCGCCGATCAGCCTCTCGGCAATGATGCCGATGAAGGCTATGCCGAGCCCGGCGAGCAGGCCTCTGCCGGTATCGGCGCCGGGCAACGCCTTGTAGATTTCCTGGCCGAGGTCGCGCGAGCCGATGAGCGCGGTGATCGCCACCATGGCCAGCGCCATCATGATGGTCTGGTTGATGCCGAGCAGGATCTCGGGGAATGCCATGGGCAACTCGACCTTGCGCAGCCGCTGCCAGCCGGTGGCGCCCGCGGCGGTCACCGCTTCGAGCGTCGTCGTCGGCACGCGCATGAGCCCCAGATAGGTGAAGCGTATGGCGGGCACCGTCGCATAGGCCAGCATGGCGATCACATTGGAGAGATCGCTCGTCTGGAACAGCATGATCACCGGAATCAGATAGATGAAGCTTGGAAAGGTCTGCAGCGTGTCGCAGATCGTATTGATGACCCGCGCCGCGAAGGGTCGCCGCGCCGCCCAGATGCCGAGCGGTATGCCGATCAGGACGCACAGGACTGTGGTGCTCGTGACCAGATAAAGTGTCAGCATCAGCGGCGTCCAGAAGCCGGTGATCATCAGGAAGCCGAGGAGGAAGATGGGCAGCAATGCCAGGCGCCAGCCGCCGAAAAAATAGCCGACCAGCGCCGGCGCGCCGATCACCACGGGCCAGGGCAGCCAGAGATAGAAATCGCGCAAGGGCAGAAGCATCCAGATGGTGATGCCGTCGCGCACCGGCTTCACATAGGGAAAGAGATTGCGCGATATCCAGCGCACGCCGTCATTGATGGGCCCGCCATAGGAGAGCGTCATTTCCCTGGGCAGGACGGCCAGCGCCGGCAGGACCTGCGCCAGCACGATCGAAGCCACCAGTACCGCGCAGAAAATCGCAAGGTGACGATGGCGCCTGAGCCAGGGCGTATGCGGGGCCACCCGCTCGGGCAGCCGGCGCATATAGGCCTGAGTCATGCGGTCGAGCACAATGGCGATGAGCGTGATCGCGACCCCTTGCTCCACTGCCTTGCCGATCTGCAGCTGCTGCAGCGAGAACAGGAGCTTTTGCCCAAGCCCCGAGGCGCCGACCAGCGAGGCGATGACCGCCATGGCAAGCGTCTGCATTACGGCCTGGTTGAGGCCGAGCAGCAAGGTCCGCTCCGCCGCGGGCAACTCGACCTTCCATAGGAGCTGCAAGGGTGTGCAGCCCGACATCTGGCCGGCCTCGATGATCTCCTTGGGGACAGTGCGGATGCCGAGGATGGTGCATCGAGCCATCGGCGGCAGGGCGAAGATCAGCGTCGCCAGCATGGCCGGCACCTGGCCGAAGCCGAACAGGATCACGACCGGCCCGAGATAGGCCATATGCGGCGTGGCCTGCATCACGTCGAAGATCGCGTTGAGGACGCGCTCGACGCGGGCGTTGCGCGTCGCCCAGATGCCGAGCAGAAGGCCCATGATGACCGCGAGCGGCACCGTCACGATGACGATGGCGAGCGTCTGCATCGCATCGGGCCACAGGCCGAAGATGGCAAGATAGAAGCTGGCGAGACCGCAGAGCAGGGCGAGCGGCCGCCCGCCGATCCAATGACCGAGAATGGCGGCGGCGCCGACGATCACGGGCCAGGGCAAGGGCGGCAGTTTCCAGGCCGGTATGCCGCGATAAAGCAGGGCCTCGACGAGATTGAGCGGCTGCGCCAGGCACCAGGCGATGATGCGGGTCACCGGCTTCGCCGTTGCGGCGAACCAGGCAAAGAATTCGGTGACCCAGCCGCGCACCGGCAGGATGAGCGTATCGGGCCATTTGTCGAGCCACGGCACGAGTTGTGCGAGAACGGCCAAAAGAAGGACGACCGCGATTGCGATCGGCGCGGTGAGCCGTGGGGTCCGCGCAATGCCGGTGCCGATGCGCGCGGCCGACGCGATCATTTGGCGCCGCCGGGATAGAGGGCGGCGATCATCATCTCGCGATTGATGGCGCCGACCGGCTGTCCCGCATCGTCGATGACGGCGATGGTCTTGTCGGAGGACAGGACCAGCGCCGCCGCATCGCCGATCTTGGCGGAAGCCATCACGTTCACGCCATTGATCGGCACTTTCTTGGGCGAGGCCACCGCACCCACGGTGAGGATACGGTCGCGCGGCGCGGTGCGGGTGAACTCACGGACATAGTCGTCGGCCGGATGAGACACCATGGCTTCGGGCGTCGCGAGTTGCACTAGGCGCCCGTCCTTCATGATCCCGATGCGGTCACCGAGCCGGATCGCCTCGTCGAAATCATGCGTGATGAAGACGATGGTCTTCTTGAGAAGCTTCTGCAGCCTGAGGAACTCGTCCTGCATTTCGCGGCGGATCAACGGGTCGAGCGCCGAGAATGGCTCGTCGAGAAACCAGATATCGGGCTCGACCGCGAGCGAGCGGGCAATGCCGACCCGCTGCTGCTGGCCGCCCGACAGTTCACGCGGGAAGTGATCCTCGCGGCCTTCGAGACCGACGAGCTTGATCACCTCGCGGGCCCGCTTCTCGCGCTCCTCGCGCCCGGTGCCTCGCACCTCCAGCGGAAAAGCGACATTGGAGAGGACGCTGCGGTGCGGCAGGAGGCCGAAATGCTGGAAAACCATGCCCATCTTGTGGCGGCGCAGCTCGATGAGCTCGGTGGGTGTCGCCTTGAGGAGGTCGGCGCCATCAAGCAGGATCTGGCCTGTGGTCGGATCATTGAGGCGGGTGAGGGCACGTATCAGTGTCGATTTGCCCGAGCCCGAAAGCCCCATGACGATCAGGATCTCTCCCGGATAGACGTCGAAGGAAACGTCGCGCACCGCGCCGATGTAATGCTCGTCGCGGAAGTGCTCATCCTGGGGCGCCTGGCCGTGCCGCGCCATGAAGCCTGCCGGATCCGGGCCGAAGACCTTCCACAGATTCCGGCAAGAGATTTTCGCGCGCCCTGTCATCCGCTCGCTTCCAAAAGGGAGAGAGGCGGACGCAGGCTCGTGTCCGCGTCCGCCGGGATCCGGATCATCGCCGCTTATTGCAGCCAGGCCTTCCAGACGGCCTCGTTCTCGGTGACCCACTTCTTCGCCGCATCTTCCGGCGTCATGCCCTCGACATCGACCATGGCGGCTGCGGCCGCGATCTGCGGATTGGTGAAATTCACCTTCTTGAGGATGGCAGCGGCCTTGGGCCACTTCTCGGCGAGTTGCTTCGATCCTGCCTTCTTGAGATAGCCCTTGGCGGGCGCGCCGCAATCATAGACGGCGTCCGGGTTCACGCCCCATTTGGGATCGCTGAGGCATGCCGCTTCGTAAGTCGGGAATTCGACGAACTGGCCTTCGAATTTCGCCTCGATGAAATTCGGCGTCCAGTTGAAGAGCACGATCGGCTCCTTGCGGTCATAGGCGGCCTGAAGCTCGGCCCACAATGTCGCTGCCTGCCCGACCGGCACTTCCTGGAAGTTCATCTTCAGCGCCTGGATGCGCTCGGAATAGTGCTTGCCCCAGTCGGCGGGCGGTCCGACGAACCTGCCCTTGCTGCCGGTCTCGGCGGTGGCGAGCTTGCCGGCGCAGGCATCGAGCGCCTTCCAGTCGGGCAAGCCCGGGCACATCTCATTCATATAGGTCGGATACCACCAGTCCTCACGCGTCACCGCTTCATGAGCGCCTAGGTCGACGGCGCCGTTGGCGAGCGCCTTCTCGAAGGATTCGGCTTGCGAGCCTTCCCAGACCTCGACCTGGAAATCCATGTCGCCCGCCGCCAGTGCCGTATATTGCAGCTGCGTGTCGGAGGACTTGTATTCGACATTATTGCCTTGCGCCTGCAGGATCTGGCCGACGACATTGGAAAGCACGAGCTGGCTCGTCCAGTTGTTGGTTACGATCTTGATCGGATCGGCGGAATCTTCCGCCATGGCCGTGGTCGCAAGGACCGCCAATGCTGTCGCGCCGAGCAGGCCGGTCTTCGTGAACGTCTTGATCATTGTCATATTTCCTCTCCCGGTGCGGGGAGACTTTCATCGCTCACGCCTCGCCCGCGTGTTCTCGTGTGAGCCGATGGGAGAAGGCTACCGTTCCCTTGTTAATGCGTTGGTGGAGCTTGGTGAAAGTGATGGAAGATTTTGTGAAAAGTTGTTAAAATCGAGAAAGTCATGAAGCCATCTGCCGCTCATATCGTCATCGTCGAAGACGATCCGGTTACCCGGGCGAAGCTCGCCGCCTATTTCGCCGCCGTCGGCTATCGGGTCAGCGAGGCGGAAGACGGCGATTCTATGCGCGAGATACTGGCCGAGCGGCCGGCCGATCTTCTGATGATCGACATTCAATTGCCGGGCGAGGACGGCTTGCAGTTGACCCGCGAGCAGCGCGAACGGTCGGAAGCCGGCATCATCCTGGTGACCGGGCGGACCGACACGGTCGACCGCATCGTCGGCCTCGAGCTCGGCGCTGATGACTATGTCACCAAGCCCTTCGACCAGCGCGAGCTCCTGGCGCGGGTCAAGAATCTCCTGCGCCGGGTCCGCCGCAGCGGCGTCGCGGCCGAGATCGGCATGGTGAGGAAGTTTCTCGGCTGGACGCTCGACCTGGGCAGCCGCACCTTGCGCGACAACTCGGGCGAGTTCACCGATCTCACCCGCGCCGAGTTCAGGGCGCTGGCGCTCCTTTCCGCCAATCCCGGCAAGGTTCTGTCGCGTGACCGTTTGCTGCACGAGATCGCCCATCGCGATTGGGATCCCGCCGACCGCACGGTCGATGTCGTTGTGCGCCGGCTGCGCCAGAAGCTCGGCGACGATTCGCGCCATCCGCGCATCATCGTCACGTCGCATGGCGAAGGTTATCTCTTCGCCGCTTCTCTCAAAGGTTAGAGGGCGAGGCTCCCCACATTGTCCATCGCTTCCCGATAGGACTCCTCGCATTGGCGCAGGTGCCGGGCGGCCTTGAGGCGGTTGCCGGTCCGCGTCGAGATCTCGAGCGCACGGGCCTCTTGGCAGAGTTCGGTGAAGCCCGCCGAGGCGGCGGTGCTGTAGGTCGCGTGGGCGAGGTCCTTCAACTTCCTGAAATCCCTGGCCTGCAGAGCTTCATGCATCGCGGTGAAGCGCGGCGGCAATGTTTCCTCGACGATCGCGAATATGCGGCTGACCGCCGCTTTCCCGATCAGGCTCAAATCGGCATCCAATTGCGCCCGGTCCACGGCCGTGTCCACCGTTACCGAGGCGATCGCGCGAGCGAGCGTTTCGATCGTCAGCGGCTTGGCCACATAGGCATCCATGCCGGAGGCGAGATAGCGGTCGACCTCTTCCTTGAACACATGCGCCGACATGGCGATGATCGGAACCCTCGCCGTGCCGGAAGCGGCGCGCAGCTCCCGCGCGGTCGCCATGCCGTCCATATCGGGCATGCTGATATCCATGAGCACTAGGTCCGGTCTGTCCTTGCCAAATTGCGCGATGGCCGCATAGCCGTCGCACACGGTGACAACCTCATGGCCGAGCCTGGCCAGGAACTGCGAAGCGACGAGACGTGTCGCGGCATCGTCTTCGACCACCAGGATTCTCAGGCAGGGGCTGTCGCCGCTGGCACAGGGCCGCGGCAAGGTGGGCAATGGCCGCCTGGCCGAAGCCCGCGGCATCTCGATGTCGAGGGTGAAGACGCTGCCGCGGCCGAGGCTCGACTCGACGGTGAGCGTGCCGCCCATGGCGCGGGCGAAGCCGCGTGAGATCGCAAGGCCGAGACCGGTTCCGCCATAGCGGCGCGTGATCGAGGCATCGGTCTGGGTGAAGGAGTCGAATATGTGCCCCTGCTGGCCGGGCTCGATGCCGATGCCGGTATCCTTCACCGTGATCCGAAGGGCGTGCCGGGACTGCTCCCGGCCGATCACGGCGGCCTTCACCGTGACGCCGCCGCGCTCGGTGAATTTGATGGCGTTGCTCACCAGGTTGAACACGATCTGCCTGAGCTTGCCGGCATCGCCGGTATAGGCCGCGGCGAGACGTCTTTCGATCGTCAGGGACAGCCTGAGATTCTTCTCGCGCGCCGACGGCCGCATGAGATCGACGATGCCGCGCAGAAGGTCGGCGAGATCGAAGACCACGGGATCGATCGTGACCTTGCCCGATTCGATCTTCGAATAATCGAGAATGCTGTTGAGGATGCCGAGCAGTGTTTCGCCCGAATTGCTGGCGACCGTCACATGCTCGCGCTGCGCCGGGGTGAGATCGTCTTCCTTCAGGATGCGCAGCATGCCGAGCATGCCGGTCATCGGTGTGCGGATCTCGTGGCTCACGGTGGCGAGGAACGCCGACTTTGCCTGGCTGGCCATTTCGGCCTGCTCACGCGCCTGGGCGTGGCGGGCCACTTCCAGCCGCAGCTCGCCGGTCCGCTGATCGACCAGGCCCTGCAGTTCCTCGCGGTGGCGGCGCAGCTCCTCATTGGTGCGTTCGCGCTCGATCTCCAGTGCGCGGCGTTTCTGCGATTCGTCGCGAAAGGCGACCACCGCCGAGGACAGCGCCTTGAGCTCTTTCGTCCCTTCCGCCGCCACCGCAACCGAAAGATCGCCGTCGGTCAGGCGCTGCATCGCGTTGGACAGCGCCGCCAGCCGACGCACGATGCCGCGCTCGACATAGAACCAGACGATCAGTCCGGAAATCGCCACAGCGACGAGCGACGTGACGAGGAGGATGTAGAAGCCGGCATCGAGGGCGTTCTGCGCCTGCGTCGATATCGTGCGGGCGAAGCTCTCGGAGCTACGCAGCATGCCTTGCGCCACCTGGCTGACCTCGGCCGACAGGTTCTGGTTGGCCGCAGCCACGCTTTCAAGCTCGTCGGCGATCGTGATCAAGCGCAGGCGTTCGCCGAACAGGCTGGCGCCGACCGGCGCATTGCCCGAGGCGGCCTGCAATATCTCGAGGAAGGCGGATGCCTGGTCGCGTCGCACTGGGTCGTCGATGCTGGCGACACGGCGGCGGACGACCCGAAGATGATCCTCAAAGCCTCGGGCTATCTCGGCCACTTCGCCGCGGTCGATCGTCCGCGTCAGCTGATTGGCGAGGAGCCCGATCTGCGAGCTGCGCAAGCGCAGCTCCCACATCCGGTCGAGCAAATAGATGTCCTGCTCGATGAGACGGTCGAGCGCCTGATAGGCCGCTTCGCGCCGCTCCCCGTCATCGATCAGGCCGTAGAGGCTCGATATGACCGCTGAGGCGCCGGCCGACGAGTTGGATACTAGGGTTTCCGACAGATCGACGATCGATGTCGCGGCCCGGATGGTGCGCTCGGCGCGTTGGGCAAAGGTGTCCTGCAGATGCAGCCTTTCCTTGACCAGCCGGTTCTGGGCCGCGAGATTGGCCACCAGCGCATCGACGGTTGCCGAGAGCTTGCCGACCGTGGCGCTGTCGAGCGAGGTGAGGCCGGCGTCGCTGACCGATTTGCGGATCTCCACGGCGAGGGCGGAGAGTTCCCGCTCCTGCGCCGCCCGGGAGGTTTCATCGCGGACCGCCGTCAGCGCCGGAGCCGAGGCGACGAGCCGCGCGGTGGTTTCCGCGGTGCGCTGTGCCGAGGCCACGGCCGGCAGTGCCTGGCTGTTCACCAGCGTTTGCGCGCCGGAGATTTCGCGCAGGATCAGCCAGCCGGCGATGCCGGAGGACAGCGACAAAGCGGTGATTCCCAGGAAGGCCAGGAATAGCTTCGCGCCGATGCCCAATCTTGACAGCATTGCCGCTCCACCAGATGCTTGCGCCGGTCATGATACATGGGCGAGACACGATTGGAACAGGCGGATGAAGGGAACTCTCTTTGCGGCAGGGCTGGTGCTGGCGGCCGCAATGCCGTCCGCAGCCGCCCAGGAGTCATGGCCGGTCGACAGATGGAATCCGTCTTTCGACTATGGGGGAGAGGCGCAGGCCCTCGCCTATGCGCCACTCGAGGTCGCAACCAGGCCCTGGCGCATCTGCGCCTCCTATCCGCATCTCAAGGATTCCTATTGGCTGTCGGTCAATTACGGCATGGTGGAGCAGGCCCGCCGTCTCAATGTGCGGCTTCGCGTCGTCGAGGCGGGCGGCTATCCCAATATCGAGCGGCAGAAATCGCAGGTCCGCCAATGTGCGGCGACGGCCGACGCGCTCATCGTCGGAACCGTCTCTTTTGACGGCTTGACTCCGCTCATCACCGAGCTCGCAAAGCGCATGCCGGTCATCGCCGCGGTCAATGACGTCAACGATGCGGGCATCACGGCGAAGTCCGGCGTCTCCTGGGTCGCCATGGGCAAGGCCATAGGCGATTACTTCGCCAAGCTTCACCCCAAGGGACAGAAGCCGGTGAAAGTGGCTTGGTTTCCGGGGCCGCGCGGTGCCGGGTGGGTGGATTTTGTCGAACAGGGCTTCCGTCCGGCGATCGAGAAGAGCGCTGCCGATATCGTCGCGGTGAAATGGGGCGATACCGGCTTCGAAGCCCAGCTCCTGCTGCTCGAGGAAGTCATCGAGGAATATCCCGACATCGACTACATCATCGGCAGTGCGGTCACCGCCGATGCCGCGGTCAGCCTGTTCAGGGCCAAGGGTTTGTCGGAGCGCATCGGCATCCTCGCCGACTATTTCACCCACAGCACCTATCGCGCCATCAAACGCGGCAAGGTGATCGCCGCCCCCACCGATTCGCCCGTGATGCAGGGCAAGATCGCGCTCGATCAGGCGGTACGCGCCCTCGAAGGCAAGCTTTCCGTCCGTCATGTCGGGCCGCGGATCGAGATCGTCGATCAGGCAAGCCTGGCCGGAATCGATATCGCCAACAGCCTGGCGCCCGCCTCCTTCACGCCGGTCTTCGAAGTGAAATAGAAGGGGACTCGGCGACCGTGGAGGTCGCACTGGTCAGCTGGACTCGCTCACCTTGTACTGCGCCTGCTCGAGCCATTGTGGATTGATCTCCACGCCCCAGCCCGGCCGGTCGGTGATCTCGACATGGCCGTCCACGACCTTGTAGGGATCCTCGACGAAGAGGCCGTCCTGCCAGGGATAATAATCGAGGCCTTCGATCGAGAGCTCGAGATATTTGCCCGCGTTCGGGATCGCCTTGAGGAAATGCATCGTGCACATAGTGACGAGCGAGAGATTGGCGCTGTGCGGCGTGCAGGGAAGGCCGGCCTCGGCGCCGAGGCGCGCGACATGGAGCGAGCGCGTGATGCCGCCCAGATACATGATATCGGGCTGGATGATGTCGACCGCCTTCATCCCGATCATCCGCTCCCAGGCGGTGAATTCGCAATCCTGCTCGCCGCCCGTCACATCGAGATCAAGCGCGTCCGTCACCTGCTTCGTCTGGTTGAACTCCCAATAGGGACAAGGCTCCTCATAGTGGCCGATTCCTTCACCTTCGAGCATCCGCCCGACCTCGATGGCGCGCTTGGGCGAGTAGCAGGAATTGGCATCGACGAGCTTGTCGATGCCATCGCCGAGCGCTCTCGCGACCAAAGGCACGATGGCCTCGGTGCGGCCGGGCCACTCGTCCTGATCGCGGCCGCATTCCGCACCGACGCGCCATTTGAAGGCGGTGAAGCCGTTATTGTCCTTGAGCTCGAGGAAGCGGCGCGCTTCGTCCTCAGGCAGGATGTCGCGCTTCATCGATGAGGCATAGGCGCGAAGCTTTCCCGGCATGCCGCCGATGAGCGAGACGACCGGCTTGCCGTCGAGCTTGCCGCGCAGGTCGAAGAGCGCGGTGTCGAGCCCGGTGGTGGCGCGGCGCAAATAGGAGCCGGGGAATTTGTGTTCCTTTTCATTGATGCGCGCGAGCGTTGGGGCGAAATCGATGGCATCTGTGCCCAGCGCATGGCGGGCGACCTGGCGATGGAAGATTTCGCAGGTGATGTCGGCATTGTAGGTCGAGACCTGGCCCCAGCCCTGATCGCCCGTATCCGTCGTGACGCGGACGAAGCCGACATATTCATTGGTGAAGGTCTCGAGTTTCTGGATGATCATGCCGTCTTCCCCATAATATCGTTCTGACATAGACTCTCTGCGCGGCGCACACAATTGCCACTCCGGCATTGGACTATCATGACAATTGAATGGGATTATATCGTCGTCGGCGCAGGCTCGGCCGGTTCGGCCGTTGCGGCACGGTTGAGTGAATCCGGCCACCATCGCGTGCTGCTGCTGGAAGCAGGCCCATCCGACCGCAATTTTTGGATCAGGATGCCGATCGGCTATGGCCGCACTTTCTATGAGCCGCGCGTCAACTGGATGTATGAGACGGAGCCGGTCGAGGGCTTCGCCGGACGCATCAGCTATTGGCCGCGCGGCAAGGTGCTGGGCGGATCGAGCTCCATCAATGCCATGGTCTATTCGCGCGGCCAGAAATCCGACTTCGATGAATGGGAGGCCATGGGCAATCCAGGCTGGGGCTGGCGGGACGTGCTCCAGACCTATCGCAAGCTCGAGGACCATGATCTGGGGCCGAGCGAGTGGCATGGCAGCGGTGGCCCGCTCCATGTCACCACCATCGATCGTCATGCCCATTCTTTGAGCCGCTTGTTCATCAAGGCCGCGCAGGAAGCGGGTCTTGCCTTCAATCCCGATCTCAATGGCGAGACGATCGAAGGGGTGGGGCTTTACCAGATCACGACGCGCAACGGCTTTCGCGAATCCGCAGCCTCCGCCTATTTGCGCAAGCGGCGCGCCAATCTCGAGATCATCACCAACGCTCAGGCCACGCGGATCATCTTCGAGGGAAAAAAGGCAGTTGGCGTCGCCTATCAGCAGCGCGGAACGATGCACGAAGCGCGCGCGCAGCGCGAGGTCATCTTGAGCGCCGGTGCCATCGGCTCGCCGCATCTGCTGCAATTGTCGGGCATCGGCCCGGCGCCGCTGCTCAAGCGCCACGGCATCGACGTGGTGTCTGAGAATGATGCCGTCGGGCGTCATCTCCAGGACCACCTCTGCTATGACTTCACCTATCGAAGCCGTGCGCCGAGCCTGAACGATGTGTTGCGGCCGTGGCATGGGAAGCTGCGCGTCGGTCTCCAGTATTTATTGACGCGCACGGGGCCTCTGTCGATGAGTCTCAATCAAGGCGGCGGCTATTACCGTTCGCATCCCTTGCGCACGGCGCCCGACATCCAGCTCTATTTCTCGCCTCTGACCTATGAGAAGGCGCCGCCCAAGACGCGGGCTTTGATGAGCCCCGATCCGTTTCCGGGCTTTTGCACCAGCATCTCGCCCTGCAAGCCGAAGAGCGCCGGTCACTTGGAAATCAGATCATCCGACTGGCGGGCCCATCCGGCTATTCATCCCAATTATCTATCCGAGCCCGAAGACCTCGCGACCATGGTCGCGGGGGCGCGCTTCCTGCGCCAGCTGGGCGATGCGCCGAGCTTTGCCCAAGTGATCGAGACGGAACTCAAGCCCGGGAAACAGGCCGAGAGCGCTGCGGACTTCGCAACCGACATTCGCGAGCGCGCCTATTCGGTCTTCCATCCCGTCGGCTCATGCCGGATGGGACCTGATCCCGCATCGGCGGTCGTCGATCCACGGCTGCGGGTGCATGGCATCGAGGCCTTGCGCGTGATCGACGCCTCGATCTTCCCCACCATCACCTCGGGCAACACCAATGCGCCCTCGATCATGGTCGGTGAGAAGGGGGCGGAGCTTCTTTTGAAGGAAGCCTAGCGCGGCATCACGCTAAGCTGCCAGTCTCCCTCTCTGCCGTTCATGATGCCTTCGAGATCGAGCTTGATGCGTCGATGTGGCCGCAATCGCCGCGGTGATCCCGTCCACGCCGTGACGGCGTCCTGGCTCAGGCATAGCCGCGCCCGGCCGATGTCGCGGCTCACTCTGATGCTCGGCTTGAGAGCGGGTACCCCGCGATCTGTCGCCAAGGCCGGATCCCATCTCTGCGGCACGACATAGTCGATGCCATCGCCGGCGGTGAGACAGGCAGCACTTTGCCGCGGTTCAAGGCGTCCCTGGATGAAGCGCGCCGCGAGATGTCCCGCCCTGTATCCTTCGACTGCCGCCCAGCCGCTCGATTCGACCGGGCGCAGCATGTTGCCGGCGGCGAATATGCCGGGGAGGCTTGTGCGCATCGCCTGGTCGATCACCGGGCCCCGCGTCTTGGGGTCGACGGCGATGCCTGAGCCCGAGAGCGCTGCGATTTCCGGAATCCATCCGCCGGTGAGAACGACGCCGTCACAGGCCAGATCGATCAGACCTTCCGCCGTCTCGCATCTGATCGCCGTCACCTGGTCATTGCGGGCGATGATCTCCCGCAACCGGGCGCCCAGGATGAGATCGGCACCGAAGGCCCGCGCCATCCAGCGCGCCGGGGCGATCGACCGGATAGAGTCTTCCGCGCCGATCATATGGCTGACCCTGAAGCCGCCATGCCGTGCCGTCATGAGCGCCGAGAAGGCGACATGCTCGGTGCCGATGACGGCGAGGCGCCTGATATGATCGGGCAACGCGACCTTCCGCGCCACCAGCTGTTGGAGCTGGCCGGTGGTGAGGATGCCCTGCTCGGGCCGGGCACCCGGGATCATCAGGTTGCCGCGGTTCGACTCACGAATTCCCGTCGCCAGCACCAGCGCCTTGGGTCTCAGTGTCCGGTTGCCCAATCGCGGTCCGACGATCTCGATTGCCGGACCCTCGCGCACCGAGATCAGTGTCGTCGCGCACTCGACCGCCACATTCGTTCCGGCGAGATCGCGCATCAGCCGGCGGGCGAAGGCCGGTCCGCGATAGGGCCAGTTCACATACTCCAGGCCGAAGCCCGGATGGTCGCAGAAGCGCGGCAATCCTCCCGGCGCATCGTCACGATCGATGACGAGCACATCCTGCACACCTTGAAGGGCGGCGGCGTGTGCCGCGGCAAGGCCGGCGGGCCCGGCACCGACGATCACCAATTGAGGCCCGCTATCCATGCGACGCCGCATCGAACAGTTTCTGCATCCTGGCGCCGCAATAGAAACCCTGGCAGCGGCCGAACATCACGCGGGTCCGGCGCTTCAGGCATTTGAGCGAACGCGGCGGCACCGGTGCGGCGAGGGCAGCCTGGACCTCGCCCAGGCTGATCCTCTCGCAATGACAGACGATTTCGCCATAAGCCGGCGCCGTCGCGACGAGCGCTTCGTCCTGCCAGGGCCTCCGCGATGTTTCGGAAAGATCGGGGACGGATATCGGGTGCAGCGCCGCCTTCGCTTTGGCGCGCATCATGCCTGAGGGGATGAGACCCACAACATATTCGGCAATGCCGAGCGCCGCCGACAGCCCGGTCGAACGGATGCCGGCAACCGTGATCCATCCCTCTTCAACGCGCGGGATGATCTGATAGGTGCTTTTGTCGGTCGCAGGCCGCATGCCGGCGAACACTGTCGTGACCGGCTCCCGCGCCAGGGCCGGCACCATCCTCACCATGGCATGGCGCAACTGGGACAGTCCTACTTGCGTGACCGAACGGTCATCCACATCATCGACATCTTCCGCCGTCGGGCCGACAAGGACATTGCCGAAAATGGTCGGGCTGATCAGGATGCCGCGCGTCTCGGGTGTCGGCGCCGGCATGGCGATGACGTCATGGATCGCCCGCGCCGACTTGTCGAGCACGATATATTGCCCGCGCCGCGGCTTGACGACGAAGTCATGGAAGCCGGCAAGCCCGTCGACATGGTCCGCCCGGATGCCGCCGGCATTGATCACGAGCCCGCTCTCGATCTGCCCTTGCGGACCGCTCAGCGTCCACTGCGCGCTTTTGCGCTCGGCCGATGCGACGGGCCAGTTCGAACGGAAATCGACGCCATTCGCGACGGCGTAGCGGACATAGGCATAGGGGGTCGAGAAAGGATCGACGATCGCCTCACCGGGAATCCACAGGCCGCTGACGATCCCTGGACCGAAATTCGGCCAGCGGCGATAGATGTCGCGCGCCTCCAGCATCTCGACGGTGTCGAAGCCGTCGCTGGCCGCGCTGGTCAGCTCGCGTTCGAGAGTCGCCGTCTGCTCGCCGTCCCAGGCCAGCACGATGCTGCCGACCTTGCGGATGGGCAGCCCCAGTTGCGGCGCCTCGCGCATGTAGCGTTCATAGCCGCGGCGCACCAGCTGGCGCTCGAGCGTATTGGCCGGGGTGTCGACGCCGGTGCACATCAGCGCCGAATTGCCCTTGCTGGCCTCATCGCCGGGATCGGGCCGCGCTTCGAGGAGCGCGACACGGAGCTCATGGTGGGCAAGCTCGAAAGCGATGGCGGCGCCGACGACGCCGGCACCGATGATGGCGATGTCGTAGTGATCGCTCATTCGAGCACCGTTGCGGCCCTGGCGATGCATTTGCGCGCATAGTCCTCGAGGTCGGCGCCGGCCTCGCCATGCCGCAGCTGCACGAGACACCACAGGGCCTCGCGGATGGCGGCGGCGATCCTGTACCGGCTGACCGCCGCCCGATCGGCATGACCATAGGCGGAAATGAAATCGCCAAGCTCACCGCCGGTGAGGTCGAAGTTGCTGGCGATGAGCGCGATATCGATCTCGGGCTCGCCATTGCCGGCATATTCCCAGTCGATCAGCTGCAGCTTGCCCGTGGGCGTCACGATGAAATTCTCAGGAATGAGATCGCCATGGACGAGGCAGCGCGCCTGGGCGCGGGGCAGGTCTTCGAGGCATCGGCGCAGCCTGGCGCGAGCGAATGGCAGGGACACATCATCGAGACTGGCGAGATAGAAGAGCGAGATCGTCACCGGGCAGAACAGCGGCAGGTCGTCTGCGGCGGGAATGCCATGCAGCGCATGGAGATGCCGGGCGATCCGCGCGCGCATGTCGGATGAGCCTGCCGCGGCCTGATCGAGCGTGGTGCCGCTGATGAAATCGGTGATAAGGACGCCGTCCTCGGCATAGCGGATCCTGGGTGCCAGCCCCGCATGGGCGGCGAGTTCGGCCGAGCGCCGCTCGGCTGAGCGCAAGATGCCGAGATGCGGAATGTCCTCGCCGCTGCGGGCGAAGTAGCAGCGGCCCCTATCTTCCACCCGGTAGTTGCGATTGGTTCGGCCGCTTTCGATCGGCGTGAGCACCGGCCGGCCCTTCCAGAAGGGGAGCGCTGCGATTCGGGATGAAGCCGTCATCCTTTGACCGCCCCGAAAGTGAGGCCGCGCGCCATATAGCGCGACAGTGAGAAGGAGAGAGCGAGGACCGGTAGGAGCACCACAAGGCCCAGCGCCAAAGCCGGGCCCCAGAGGATGCCGCGATGGGTGAGGGCCAGGCCGACGATCGGCGGCAGCGGGCGCAAATCGCCCGCCACCATGACATTGGCAAGCAGGAACTCGTTCCAGGTGAAGATGAAGACGAACAGCGCGCAGCAGATGAGCCCGGGCAGAGCCAGCGGCAGGATCGCCCGCCACATCGCGCCGAGCGGCGAGCAGCCGTCGATCGTGGCCGCTTCGTCGATCTCGCGCGGGATCTCGTCGATGAAGGATTTGAGGACGAGGATGGTGAAGGGCAGCTGGAAGGCGGTGTTGAAGAGAATGAGCACCAGATAGGTGTTGTAGATGCCGGTCTGCTTGGCGAACAGGAAGAGCGGAACCGCCGCGGCGATGGGCGGGATCATCTTGAGGCTCAATATGTCGAAGAGCACCGCATCCTTGCGCCAGAGGGGGAAGCGCGAGAGGCCGTAGGCCGCGGGAAAGCCGAGCGCCAGCGTCGCCGCTGTCGTCGCCACGCTGATGATGATGCTGTTGAGGAGGTGCTGTCCAACCGCCCAATTGGCGAAGATGAAGCGCCAGTGATCGAGCGTCGGCGCGAACAGCCAGACGGGTGACGGCGACAGGAGATCGCCGTCGCTCTTGAAGGCGCCGAGCCCCATCCAGGCGAGCGGGAACAGGAACATCGAGACGACGAGGCCGTTGGCCGCCACATGCAGGAAAGCGGATGCCGATGGACCGGATCTATTTGGCATCGCTGAGCTCGCGCTTGAACAGAAGCGTGGTGGCGATGAGCACGGCTATGAGGACCAGGAAGGAGACCGCCGAAGCGAAGGCGATGTTGAGATTGACGAAGCCCTCGCGCTGGATGAACAGCGTGACGAGGTCGGTCGCCCGGGCCGGCCCGCCCTTGGTCAGCACATAGACCGTGTCGAAAGTCGCGATGGCGAACATCAGACGGAAGACGACGGCGATCATGATGATCCGCTTCATGAGCGGCAGCGTCACATGGATGAGGCTCTGCAGCGGCGAGGCGCCATCGACGGCGGCCGATTCGAGAGGTTCTCGCGGCAATCCTTCAAGTCCGGCCAGGAGGATGAGGAACATGAAGGGCGTCCATTGCCACACATCCATGATGACGATGGACATGAAGGCGAGCACGGGGTCCGACAGCCACAGGACGCGCCCGAAACCCAGAAGCTCGCCCCAGCTGGTGATGATGCCGAAGTCGCTGTTCAGCATCAGCTTCCAGATCAGTCCCACGCTGACGGGCGTCGCCATGACCGGCAAGAGCAGCAAGGCGCGCATGGCCGGATGGGTGCGGCGCATCCGGCTGAAGGAGAATGCCAGAGCGAAGCCGAGGATGAATTCGAGAGCCACGACCGTGACCAGGAAAAGCCCGGTGACGATGAGCGATTCCCGGAAGATGTCATTGCCGAGCGCCTGCGCGTAGGTGTCGAGACCGACGAAGCGCGCGATCGGGCTGGTGAGCCGCATATTGGTGAAGCTCGCCCACAAGGAGAAGCCCAGGGGATAGATGACGATCAGCAGGATATAGAGAAAGCCCGGCCCGACGAAGGCCATGCCAAGGAGGTTGGGTCGATTGCGGCGAGGGTTCACGGCGCGACGTTGCGTATCGTCACGCCGGCGGACTTCAACGGGCGCAGTTTTGCTTCATCGGTGCAGCCGGTGATGATCTCATGGATTTGGGCGGCGGGCACCGCGGTGATGCGCTCGTTGCGGCCGATCTTCGGCGTGACGGTGACGGCGATGACGCGCGCCGCATGCGCCACCATGCATTTGGCGAGTGCCGCATCGGCGGCATGGGTGAAGGTGAGGCCGCCTTCGGCGCTGAGGCCGTCGGATGAGATGAAAGCCATGTCGGCATTGATCTGCGCCGCCATGGTCTCGGTGAAAGGTCCGGTGGTGGCGAGCGATGTGTGACGGACGAAGCCGCCGAGCAGGCAGACGGTCGCCTTGGGGTTTTCCGCAAGCTTGGTCGCCACATTGACGGCGGGCGTTGCGACGAAGACGTCGAGGCCGGTGGCGACAATGGCCTTGGCGACGCCCATGATCGTCGAGCCGTCATTCATGAACACCGTGCTGCCGGGGGCGATGAGGCTGACCGCGGCTTCGGCAATGGCGCGTTTCTCGGCGACATCCTGGCTCTCGCGAAAAGCGAAATCCTGCTCCGCCGGCCTGACCCCCGGGACCACCGCCCCGCCATGGGTGCGCTGGATTCCCTCCGATTGCTCGAGGGCGGCGAGGTCGCGCCGGATGGTGGCGGGCGAGGCCGACAGGGCCTGGGAGAGGTCTTCCACCGACATGGCCTCCCGGGTCAGCAGGAGGCGGCGGATTTCAGAGCGGCGGCGAGAGGGATTGCGAGGGGAGGGGTGCATATGAGTTAAAGTAGATCACAGTTTGCCAGAAAACAATCACTAACGATCACTATTATTGACATTAATGAGCATTTGATGTTGCATAGGCCCATAAAGACAAGACAGGGAGAGGAAACATGACTTTCGGGCCTCTGACTCGACGCCGGGCTTCCGTCCTGCTGGGCGCCACCATGCTGGCGGGAATGGCGAAGCCGTCCTTCGCCCAGACCGAGATCCGCATCATCGCGACGGGCGAGCCTTATTCGAATGCGATGAAAGCGGCGGCGAAGCTCTTCACCGAGCGGACCGGCATCGCCGTCACCATCGATCAATATCCCTATTCCGAGGCCTATAACAAAGAAGTGCTGCTCGGCACGTCGGGGTCCGATGAATATGACATCATGGTGCTCGACTGCATCTGGCTGCCGTTGTTCGTGAAGAACAAATGGGTTCAGCCCTTCGATCCTCTGGAAGCCAAGGCGAAGCAGAAGGTCGATTGGGCGGGCTTCCTGCCTGGCATCGTCGATGCCTATGACCGCCATGACGGCCAGCTTTATGCCGCGCCGATCGACTTCTTCATCGAAGTGATGGCCTATCGCGCCGATCTTTTCGCCGCGGCGGGCCTTGCGGATGCGCCCAAGACCTGGGCCGAGTTCAAGGCCTATGCGGAGAAGCTCAATCAGTCGGAGGCCGGCGTCTATGGCGTCGTGACCATGCCGGGCGAGCAGGATGCCGGCTATTCGGAATGGACCGTCCGTCTCGCGAGCCTCGCGATGCCGCCTGAATCGAACCAATTCGTCTGGGACAAATCCTTCAAGTCCATGCTGCTTCAGAACGGCAACGGCCAGAAAGCGCTCGATCTCTGGCTCGAGATCAAGCCCTTCGTGGCGCCTGGCGCCAATGAGATGGGCTATGCCGAATCGACCAACGCCTTCATGCAAGGCAATGGCGCCATGTTCATCAACTGGTACATGACCTTCTCCGATGTCGAGAATCCGCAAGCGAGCAAGGTCGCGGGCAAGGTGAAATATGCTCTGCCGCCGCGCCACACGCTGGAAGGACCGCGGCACGATTATCTGGGCGGCTTCCAGGCCGCGATCAGCTCGAAAGCGAAGCAGCCGGTCGAGGCCTATGAGTTCATCGCCTTCCTCACCAGCGACGAGGGCCAGAACCTCATGCTCGAAAACGGCGCGCCCGGGGCCTATCGCAAATTCGTCTATGACGACCAGAAATGGCTCGAGCGCTATCCGTTCCTGGCACCGGTGAAGCAGGCTGAGACCGTGGTGCCGCTGACCTCCGACTTCGCCGAATATGTCGAGATGCAGAGGATCATCTATGACGAGCTGTTCGCGGCCTGGACCGGCAAGAAGTCGTCTGCCGATGCGATGGCGGCGGCCGATGCGAGCCTGAACAGCCTCATGCAGTCGCTGGGCTACCAGAAGCCCTGACCAGCCAAAATTCTTTTCTTTTCAAGCCACTAAGGCTTGTTTACAATCACTGGATGCGAGGAAGGCTGCGACGATATTGATGAAGCCAGCAAAGCATCTGTCGGTCTTTTCGTAGCGCGTGGCA
>QORU01000016.1 GCA_003574785.1 Taklimakanibacter deserti
GCTCAACATTAATCGATTCAAGGCTGATCTCCATTTTTCAGCCTTGAATCAATTTTCTGCTGATTTGGGAATCCCCTGATTGTAAACAGGCCCTAGCTCGTGAATCCATAAATTGAGGATCTTGAGTTGGTGTCTAGCCGTTGTTTGGATAACTTTCGGCCGGCTTGAACTGGCTTGCAAACTTGACATTGTAGGCGTGGAAATCGCCTTCCGGCGTGATGACCAATTCTGTGACGTTGGCGCGCTGGAAGGTGTCCTCGTTGGCTTGATCGTCTATTTTTAAGCTAACGCACAGCGCGCCATCTTCTTTATCTATCAGCTTATAATCGTAGGCGACCGCTTTTCCAAAGCAGGTGACTTCGCCGTCTTGAACAATCAACTCCGAAGTCGGGTCTTTCACGTCTATCCACCGGCCCTGCATTTCTTCGGGAAGTGGTGCATCACGCCCAAGCCGTTCCATTAGGTGCCTTTCAAAATCTGCGATGTGTCACCTTAATCTGAAGGCGAGCGGCCGCAACTGGACATTTCACCAATGGTGGCTTTCATATCGCGCCGATTTCTGATTCAGCATCGGCATGAGCCGTTATGACCTGACCGACTTCAATGGATACGTCCTAGCCTTGCCGATCGCGCCAGGCCGGCACGAGGGCGATGAGGATGACGCCGGCAGTCACGGCGAAGGCTGCCGGATAGCCCGTGGTGACGGCGAGCACGCCGAAGGCGACGGCGCCGACGCCATAGCCCGCATCGTAAGCGAGGTTCCATACGGCGCTCGCGGTGTCATGGCCCGATCTCGACACGCGCACGAACATGACGGAGAGGCTGGCATTCTGTAAGCCCCCAAAGCCTGCGCCAAAGGCCAGCATGCCGATCATGATCAGCACGGGCTGATCGGTGAGCGCCAGCGTGGCGACACCGATCCCTGAGGCGATGAGCGAGGGGATGACGAGCCGCTGCGATCCATGGCGATCGCCGAAGCGGCCGGCAAGCCAGCGCGCGGCCGTTGCCGTGACCGCTTGCGCGAGGAGGGCCAAGGCGGCGAACTGGCCCGCACCTTCACCAGATACGATCGGCAGGAAAGTCGTGATGATGCCGGCCGCCATGGCGACGGTGAGGAAGATGAGTGCCGGCCGCAGGAGCGCCGAAGACCGCAGGCCCGCCAAAATTCCAAGCGAGGCCTGTATAGCGTCGGTCCGTGCCGGGAACATTGAGGTCGCGGCAATCCCGCCGAGCGCCATAGCAGCGCCGGCGATGAAGACCGGCGCAAAGCCGAGGCTGTTGGCGAGCCAAACCCCGAGCGGCAGGGCCAGGATGGCCGACATGTTCGAGACGGCGCCATAGAGGCCAAGAGCTTCGGCCCGGCGCTCGACCGGGACGAGGGCGGCCACCAGCGGCGGGCCGGCCGTGACGATGATGGCAAGCCCCATGCCGCGTAACAGGCTGATGGCCAGGATCGCCGCCATGCTGGTGGTGAAAGGCAGGAGCAAAGCAGGCGCGCCAAGGAGGAAAAGGCCCATGGCGATGAGACGCCGGTAGCCAATCGCGCGGGTCAGCCGCGGCATCATGAGCTCGACGCCGACGGTCGAGAGCATCAGCAGGCCGGTAACCAGGCCGGCGCCGATCTCGCTGGCGCCGTTCGTCACGGCATAAAGCGGCACGACGGAAAACAAGAGATAGAAGCCGCTCATGCCGCCGAAGGTCGCAGCGAATGTGGCCAAGAGAGCAGGGTTCCCGAGGAAGGAAACTGGAGTCACGGCGTCGCAAGGGGCGCGGCAATCCGAAAGCGAGGACATGGCCTCTCCTGTTTCAGGGGTGATTGCGGGTGGGTTCAGAGGGCCAGTGTTTCAGAAGGACAACGAAAGTGACGGCATGCGTGACGAGGAGTGCCGGGACCCAGAAAGCGGGTATCCAATAGGCCGGCCCCATGAAAGCGGGTGCGCCATAGATCGTGGCGAGGGCGATGGCAGCGATGAGATCGATGCTGCCTTCCAGGTTGAAGATCCAGACCAGGAACCGGCTGGCGCGCAGGTTCCACGCCAGCGCCAGGAAGGCGATCAGCGCCAGCACCGCCGCCAGCAGATCGCCGAAGGCCGCCGGATAGGCAAATTGGGCGGGAATGCCGGGATAGGTCGCACCTTCGGCCAGGAACATGAGGCCCAGATGGCGCATCGCGTGCAACAGAAGGATGGGCATCAGCACGGCGCGCGGCGTGAGCTTGGGCAGAAGCGGGAACAGATAGAAACGGGCGGCGAGCCAGAACACCAATGTGCTGAGCAGCAGGTTGACGGTGAGGATGTTCATCTCACACCTCCTCGGCCCCCGACGGCCATTGAACAGGTTTAAGGCTAATGCCAAACTGGATAAGCGGACATATCCAGTTTCTAAGGCAATCTATTGACCAGTTCTGCTCTCGATCTGCTGATCTCTTTGTCCCGAGACGGGACGCGCAGCCTTTCTGCCCAGATCGAGGAGGGGCTCCGCTGCGCGATCCGCCTCGGCAAGCTCAAGGCCGGCTCCCTCATCCCCTCGACCCGCGACCTCGCGCGCCAGCTTGCCGTCTCACGCCCGCTGGTGGTCGAGGCCTATGCGCAATTGGCCGCGGAAGGCTATCTCTCGCTCAGGCAAGGCGCCCGTCCGCGCGTTTCGACCTGCGTCACCGCCAAGGTGGCGAAGCCCGCAGCACCGCAATCAATGATGCCGCCGCCGCGCTATGACTTTCTCCCGGCTTTCCCCGATCTCTCGGCCTTCCCGCGCGAACGCTGGCTCAAGGCCTATCGCGCGGCGCTCACCCGTATGCCGAGCGATGATCTTGGCTATCGCGACCGGCACGGCAGTGCCGTGCTCCGGCAGGCGCTCGCCGACTATCTGGGCCGCGTGCGCGGCGTCGTGGCCGATCCCGATCAGATCGTGGTGACGAGCGGCTTCGAGCAGGGCCGCAGCCTCGCCTGCCGTGCTTTGCACGAGGCCGGTGCGCGCAGGCTCGCCGTCGAGGATCCAAGCTATACGGACTGGGAGCCGGTGCGGCGCTCAGGCCTCGCCGTCCTGCCCATTCGCGTCGATGAGCTCGGTCTCAGGATCGCCGATCTCGCGGCGAGCGCCGCCGATGCGGTGATGGTGACGCCGGCGCATCAGTTTCCCACCGCTGTCGTCATGTCGGGCGACAGGCGTGTGGCGCTGCTCTCCTGGCTCAATGAGCGCGACGCTTATGCGATCGAGGACGATTATGATGCCGAGTATCGCTATGACCGCATGCCGACCGGCGCCTTGCAGGGGCTCGATCCCGACCGCATCGTCTATGCGGGCACCGTCAGCAAGACGCTGGCGCCGGCCTTGCGTCTCGGCTGGCTGGTCGTTCCCAACCGGCTGCTCCCGATCGTGCAGCATGAGCAGCGCCTGAGCGATTATGGGCCGCCGCGCATCGACCAGCATGCTCTGGCGGAATTCATCTCGGGCGGCGAGTTCGATCGCCATTTGCGCCGCATGCGCGGCCTCTATCGGCTGCGCCGCGACGCGCTGATCGCGGCCCTGGCCGAAGACCTGCCGGAAGCCAAGGTCGGTGGCATCGCGGCGGGCCTGCATGCGACCGTCAGGCTGCCTTCATTCTATGACGAGGCGGCCATTCGCCGCGAAACCTCAAGCCGCGGCATCGCCTTGGAATTCCTGTCGGATCACTGCGTGGGCGAGGTGGCGGGTCCGCCGACCTTGCTCCTGGGCTATGGCCGCAGCTCGGAATCGGTCATTCGCATGGGTGTGCGGGCGCTGGCTGCGGCAATAAGGAAAGCCCAAGGCGAATAAGCCAGCACAGCGATGCGGCCTACGTGACGCTCTCTTCGCTCATGCGCTCATCGCCTACGAACGTGATGCGGTCGAATAGCGCTTCAGCATCATCGGATTTTCCGGAGAGTCTCGGCGCAATCTCGCTCGCCGGCATCGGCCGGTTGAAATGGAAGCCCTGCAGGAGCTCGCAGCCGGCGAGCCTCAAGAACTTGGCTTGGAACTCGTCCTCAATGCCTTCCGCCGTCACTTTCAAGCCCATCGAGCGGGCGATGGCGATGGTGCCCTGGACGAGCTGCTGGACATTGGCATTGCTGGTGATGTCGGCGCAGATCGAGCGGTCGAGCTTGAGCCGGTCGAAGGGGAACGAGCGCAGATAGCCGATGCTCGAATAGCCGGTGCCGAAGTCATCGAGCGCGATCGTGACGCCGCGCTCCTTCAGCCGCCGCATGGCGGCGAGCGCGATGTCGGGCTCCGCCATCAGATGGCGCTCGGTGATCTCGAGCTCGAGCCGATGCGCGGGGAAACCGGTTTCCGCCAGGACCCGGCCGACGATTTCCTCGAAATAGGGGTCCCGGAACTGCACCGGCGAGACGTTGACCGACAAATAGTGGGACGGCCAGGCCAGCGCATCGAGGCAGGCGCGGCGCAGCACATAGCTTCCGAGCTTGTCGATGAGGCCGCCTTCCTCGGCGAGCGAAATGAAGATGTCGGGCCCGATCACCCGGCCGTTGAACATCGTCCAGCGCGCCAGCGCCTCGACGCCTTTGGGCTCATGTGTCGCCGCATCGACGATGAGCTGATAGGCAAGGGTGATCTCGCCCTTGGCCAGCGCCTCGCGCAAATGATGGGTGAGAGTCGCGCGCTCCTGCATCTTGGCGTCGATATTGGCATCGTAATAGGCGACGCGGTTGCCGCCGAGCTTCTTGGCCTCATACATGGCGATGTCCGAGCGGCGCAGAAGCTCATGGATGGTCGTATCAAGCGAGCAGCCGGACGCGATGCCGACACTGGTGCCGAGTCTCAGATCGCCGGTCAAGGTCTTGATCGGCTCCTTGAGGAATTCGATGAACTGCTCGGCCACCTTGCTGGCGACACGCTGGGCTTCGGAGCCCCTGGTGAGGAAGGCGAATTCGTCGCCGCCGACGCGGGCAAGCAGTCCCTTGCCGGCGCTGATATGGCTGAAGCCCGCGGCACAGCCGAGAAGCGCCCTGTCGCCGATGAAATGCCCATGCGTGTCGTTCACGTTCTTGAAGCCGTCGAGATCGAGGAACACCACGCAGACGTCGTTCTGCATCCGCAATGCCGCGCCGTCGCCGAGCGGTGTCGCCAGCAGCGAGGCGCGGTTCGGCAGGCCGGTGAGGAAATCATGCGAGGCCGCGTGCTCGGCCTCCTTCTGGCTTTGCATCGTGGCCCTGAGATTGGCCCAGGCGACGAAGACGACGCCCATCAGGATGACGGACAGCAGGGCCAGCATGGTACTGACCGCCGGACTGATCGTCGCCAGCACGTCCGATCCCCCTGTCCTGACCGACCAGACGAGGCGGCCGATCGGGACATTGCTCGGATCGCTGAGCACCAGGCTTTGCTCGGCGGGTGAGTCATTGCCGGCCAGGCTGAAGCCCGAGATGACGAACTCGTCCCCGAGGCGCCGGATCGCCGCCGCCGTAAGATGCTTGGCGATCACCAGCATCCGCTTCTGGCCGGGCGGAACATCCATCCCATAGGAGAACGGCACGACGGGACCGGCGACGACCGCCGCGATGCCGTCCGGCGTCCTGAAATAGCCGCTGGCGAAGGCATATTGGCCGCGCGGGCCGTCGCTGCGTTCGAGAATGTGCTCGAGCGCCGGACCGAGATAATCCTTGGAGGAAATCGTGATCGAACGGCCATCGCGCAGGGCGAACAGGTCGCGGCCGTTTTCGTCGATCAGGAAGGCGGTGTCGAAGATGATCCCGGTCGCGGTCGAATCGGCATAGCTGCTCCTGACGAAATCGGGGTCGGGCGTGCCATAGAGGCTGGTCACCGCGTCGTCCCAGCGCGCATAGTCCTGGTGCCCGTCATGCAGCTTCGTGAGGAAGGACTTGATCGCCGCCTGGGCGGTCTGCTGGGTCAGCGCGCGGTCAGTGCGATCGACCTCGCCGGCAAGATGGTTCAGCGCATAGAACACGACCGCGATGGTGGCGAAGAGAGAGGCGCCCGCCATCAGCGCGATCCAGAATTCCAATGTCCCCTTGCGCCCGAAACGCGCGAGAAGTCCGCGAAGAGTCATTATCTGCCGTTCCCCCGAGCCGATGGAGACTACCGGTTGGCCGTGACTAAATGATTATGATTTGCCGGAAGAATCGGGCCCGCTTTGAACCTTTTGTTAACACCCCCGGCGATCCGCTCACTCCCGCCCCCGAGAACGAGGCTTTGCCAAGACGATATTCCTAGTATTTTTTCTCAATGGCTCATGGCATCGTGGCTACTACCGAGGCTCGATGCGCTGTGACATCATGCTGCCGAATAGAAACGGGTGAGGGCTCCAGCCGGAATTCGCGCTCAAAGCGCAGGACGGCGTGGCAGGGAAACGGGGAAGCGTGGGCTTGTTTTCGCGGTTGCTCGGACATCAGGCGTGGAGCCAGGAACGCATCGTCCTGGCGCTTGCCGTGCTTCTGTTCGCGGTCTCGGCTGCGCTGCTTCCGGGCTTCCTCGCGCCCAACAATCTCATCTCGATCATCCGCAGCGTCTCGGTGCTGGGCATCCTGGCGCTCGGCATGGCCGTAGTCATCATCGGCCGGGGCATCGATCTCGCGGTGGTCGCCATCATGGCCATGTCGGCCGCCTGGTATCTGCAACTCCTGAATGACGGCTGGTCGGAGGGTGCGGCGCTTCTCGTCACCGTCGCGGGCGTGCTGGCGATCGGCATGGCCAACGGGTTTCTCATCGCCTATGCCGACGTGCCGGCGATTTTCGCAACCTTGGCGAGCGGCGCCTTCGTCTTCGGCTATGTGCGCTCGCAGCTCATCACCCAGGACGCCGTGCCGGTCCCGCCCGGCCACTGGCTCGAAACCTTGGGCTCGGGCCGTTTCTTCGCCATTCCGGCCGAGGTCTTCGTCTTCGCCGGCGCAGCCTTCATCGCCTATCTGTTCCTGCGCTACACCAAATGGGGACGCTTCGTCTATTTCATGGGCGACAATTTCCAGGCGGCGCGCAATCTCGGCATTCCGGTGCGGCCGATGATCATGCTGCGCTATGTGATCTCAGCCCTGATCGCGCTGGCGGCGGGACTTCTCACCGCGGCGAGCCTGCACAGCATCAACACCCGCGTGGTCAATTCGACGCTGCTCTACGACATCATCCTCGTCGTCGTCATCGGCGGCATCGGGCTGTCGGGCGGCAAGGGCGGCGTGCGCAATGTGATCGTCGGCGCCTTGCTCATCGGCATCATGCTCAACGCCATGACCATCATCGATATTCCGAACATCTATCAGAACCTCTTCAAAGCGACGATCCTGCTCATCGCCATCATCGTCGACAGCCTGCTCAATCCCCGCGATGAACAAACGGCCCAGCAGGGCGACATCTGATCGATAGGAGACGTCAATGAACTGGAGAAGATTCTACGCGGCAGCCGCGGGCGTGGCGTTGCTCGCTTTTGCCGGAACCGCCTCGGCAGAGGAGGATCCGGGTCCCGCCGCTTTTTCAAAAGCACTCAACGGCAAGCGCGTGGCGCTCGTTCCCATGGCGATGGGCTTCGACCTGGCGCAGGGCTGGGCCGCCTATCTCAAGCGCGAGGTCGAGGGCTGGGGCGGCACTTTCGAAACCCGTGATCCCAACTGGTCGATCGAAGCCGGCGCCCAGGCGATCACCGATCTCATCAATGCCGAGCCTCATCCCGATGTGCTGGTGGTCCATTCGCCCGATCTGAACTCCTACAGCAAGCTGCTCAAGAAGGCGCAAGGGAAGGGCATCTATGTCATCCTGATCGACAATCCGGCGAATTTCGCGGCCGATGCCTTCATCGGCTCGGATTGGGACCGGCTCGGGCAGCTCGAGGCGGAAGCGGCGGTAAAGGCGTGCGGCGAGAATTCCTCCAAGCAGATCGGCCTCGTCCAGGGCGACCAGGTGAACTCATCGAGCCTCTATCAATATGCCGGCATCATGAAGGTGCTCGCCAAATATCCGGATTTCAAGGTCGTGGCCAAGCCCGATTCGAACTGGGATGCGACGACGGCGCGCAACGTCACCACCACCATGCTGCAGCAGAATCCGGACATCTGCGCGATCATCGACTTCTGGGACGGCGATGCGGTGGGCACCGCGGCGGCGATCCGCGAAGCCGGCAAGCAGGGCAAGATCGCGCTCGTCACCACCGGCGGCGGCGAGAAGACGGCCGATTGCGACAAGCTCGCATCGGGCGAGTACACCGCCGTCGTCACCACCGAACTGCACAAGCAGTCGGGCGACATGAACGCGCTCATCAAATACATGCTGCAGTCGGGGCAGGCGCCCGGCACCTCGACGACCTACATCTATACGCTGGAGCGCGCCTATACGAAGGACGATATCAAGCCCGACACCTGCTGGGACGTGAAGGCCCTGCAGGCCGGGAAGTAGATCGAAATCCCCTCTCCCCCTGCGGGGGAGAGGGCTAGGGTGAGGGGAACGGTCGTCGAAATCTCCGGGATATGGAAAGAGAGATCGACATCTGTTCCCCCTCACCCTCCCAATGCTCCGCATTGGGCCCCTCCCTCTCCCCCGTAGGGGGCGAGGGTAAACGCAATGATCCTATCCTCAAGATGCACCCTGAATGAGTTCGCGAGAAGAGCTGCAGCGCTGGCGCTACAACCTGATTCCGGATCACCTGATCGGCGAGATCCTGAGCAAGCGCTGGGCCGACAACGCCATTCCCTTCCTCGCCATGGTGGTGACGGTGGTGGGTTTCGGCATGGCGATCCCCGGCTTCTTCAAGCCGAATTCGCTGCTCGAATCGACCCGCCAGCTCGGCGAGTTCTCGATCGTCGTCACCGGCCTCACCGTCGTCATGCTGGCGGGCGGCATCGATCTGTCGGTGAGCTCGATCTTCGCGCTCGCCGCTTTCGCCTCGGTGTCGAGCCTCTTCATCTTAGGACTCCCGGTCTGGGTCGCCTTGCTCGCCGCCGTCCTGACCGGCATGGCCTTCGGCGCGATCAACGGCTATCTCATCGGCTATCTGCGGCTGCGCGCTTTCCTGACGACGCTCGTCACACTCGTCATCGGCCGCGCCCTCTATGACATCCTGATCATCAATTTCGCGGCCCAGGTGCAGCAGTCGGACATCACCTCCGACATCTGGGACTTCATCGGCGACGGCAAGGTCCTGGGCGTTTCGATCAGCGTCATCACGGCAGTGGTCATCGCCATCATCGCCCATGTGGCGCTGACCCGCTCGCGGCCCGGCTGGCACATTCTGGCGGTCGGCGGGTCCAGGCGCTCGGCCCATAATTCGGGCATCCGGGTGCGCGAGACCGTGTTCATGTCCTATGTGATCTCGGGCCTGTGCTCAGGGGTAGCGGGCTTCCTCATCGCCTGCCGGCTGAGCGGCGCCGGTCCCGGCACCGGCCTCAATCTCGAGATCCTCGCCATCACCGCCGCGGTCGTCGGCGGCAACAGCCTGGGCGGCGGCCGGGGCTCGGTCGCCAAGGGCATCATGGGCGCCATCATCGTGCTCGTCATGAACAACGGGCTGATCCGCCTCGGCTACGGCACGGGCACGAACCAGATGGTGCTCGGCCTGATGCTGGCGGCGGCCGTGACGCTCGACATCCGCTGGCTCAAGAACCGCCACAAGGTGCTGAACGAAGTCTATGTGGCGCCGATCTATCACAAGATGGGGGAAACCCAGTCGGCGCTGCCCGACTCGGGCTCGCCCTATGCCCTCAACAACCGCATCTCCAAGACCCAATATATCGGGCTCGGCGAGCTCGAAGGCCCCGAGGACGTAATCCTCGACCGGGACGATCACCTCTATTGCGGCACTCGCCATGGCGAGATCGTCCGCTTCTTCGCGCCCGACTACAAGCGCTCGGAAGTCTTCGCCCATACCGGCGGCTTCCCGCTGGGGCTCGCTTTCGATCGCGAGGGAACGCTGCTCTCCTGCGTCGGCGCCATGGGCCTCTATGCCATTTCGAAATCGGGCGAGGTGAAGCAGCTCTCGGCGGAAACCAACCGCTCCTACACATCGGTCGTCGACGACGCGCGCCTGCGCGACCCCAACGATCTCGATGTCGGCCCGGACGGCCGCATCTACTTCACCGATTCGACCACGCGCTATGACGCCCATGACTGGGCGATCGACTCGATCGAGGGGCGGCCCACCGGGCGCCTCCTGGTCTTCGATCCCAGGACCGGCGAGACCAAGACGCTGCTCGACAATTACCGCTATGCCAATGGCGTGTGCCTCGCCCATGACGGCAAGTCGGTGTTCTTCGCCGAGAGCTGGGCTTGCCGGGTGCACCGCTATTGGATCGAAGGTCCAAAAGCGGGCACCGCCGAATGCGTCATCAAGGACATGCCGGGCTATCCCGACAACATCAATCGCGCCTCCGACGGGAACTACTGGATGGCCTGGCTCGGCATGCGCACGCCGAGCTTCGATCTGGCGCTGCGCCATCCGGGGTTTCGCAAGCGCATGACCCGCCGGCTGCCGCAGGACGAATGGCTGTTTCCCAACATCAATACCGGCGGCGTCGTGAAATTCGCAAGCGATGGCCGGATCATCGAGACCCTGGGCGACATGACCGGAGAGAGCCATCCCATGGTGACGTCGATGCGCGAGCATAAGGGCTATCTCTATGTCGGCGGCATCCTCAACAACCGGGTGGGCCGCTATCCGATACCGGGCGCCGATCCGCAATGGACCGGGCCTTCCTCCTATTGGGGCGCCAGATGACGCTGCTCGATCCGCTTCTCGACATGTTTCGCGGCCGGGCGGTCACCATCCCGCCGCTTGACGGCGCGCTCAAGCCCAACACGCTTCTCGATGATGCCGAGGTGATCGCGAAGGCCGAGGCGCCCGACAACCTGATCGAGAGCAAAGGCCGGATCGCCTTCACCACGGGCAAGGAAGTGCGCTCCCTTGCCGACGGCAAGGTGGTCGGGGCGGCGCCCGCGCCGATCACGGCGCTCGCCGTGAGCCGCGATGGAGCGGTGGCGGCAGGCCTCGAAACCGGCGGCATCCATCTCCTCAGCGGCAAGATCGCCGAGCTCGACGGCTTCAATTGCCCGGTGGCGCTCGCTTTCGGCGACGACGGGGCGCTCTATGTCTGCAACGGTTCCGATGCCGTGCCGCCGTCCGGCTGGAAGGCCGACCTGATGAGCAAGCGGGCGCAAGGCTCCTTGTGGCGCGTCGATCCGGCAAGCGGCGAGCGGCGCTGCCTCGCCGACAAGCTCGCTTTTCCTTATGGCGTTGCCGTCGACGAGACTAACGGGAGAGTGCTGGTGAGCGAAAGCTGGCAGCACCGTCTTGTCGCCATTCCCCTGGCGGGTGGTCCGCCCGAGCCTCTGCTCACCAAGCTGCCGGGCTATCCGGCCCGCCTTTCGCCGCGGCCGGGCGGATATGTCATGAGCCTGTTTGCGCCCAGGAACCGGCTCATCGAATTCGTGCTCATGGAAGACGACTACCGCGCCGACATGATGCGCGAGATCGAAGACCGGTTCTGGATCGCCCCTTCGCTGGCGCCGAGCCGCAGCTTTCTCGAGCCCTTGCAGAACGGCGGGGTGCGCGTGATGGGCATTCACAAGCCCTGGTCGCCGACCAGATCCTATGGGCTGGTCGTCTGTCTTGACGAGGATTTGCAGCCCGTCATGAGCTTCCACAGCCGCGCCAATGGCGCGCGCCATGGCGTGACGAGCGCCATTGCCTTTCGCGACGGCATCGTTGCCGCCGCCAAAGGCGGCAACGCCGTCTTGCGCGTGGCGCCGTCCGGCGGAGAGCACTGATGGCGCCGATCATCGAGATGCGCAAGGTGACCAAGGCCTATCGCGGCATTCCGGCGGTGAAGGATATCGACTTCGCTCTGGAGAAGGGCGAGATCCACGCGCTTCTGGGTGAGAACGGGGCCGGCAAGTCGACCTTGACCAAGATCATGGCGGGCGTCGTCGAGGCGACGTCGGGCACCATGATCTACCGGGGCAGGGAAGTCCGGTTCGCCTCGCCGCATCAGGCGCTCCAGGACGGCATCGCCATGGTGTTCCAGGAAACGAGCCTCGTTCCCTCCATGACGGTCGCCCAGAACATCTATCTGGGCGAGGAGAAGTTCCTCAACCGCTTGCGCGGCATCTACATCTCGGCCCAGCAGTTCCTGCAGTCGCTCAACTTCACCGTCGATCCGGCGGCCCTCGTCGCCTCTCTCGGCGCCGCCAAGCGCCAGATGGTCGAGATCGCCCGCGCCGTCCATCACAAGGCCGAGGTCATCATCTTCGATGAGCCGACCGCCACATTGACGCCCGAGGAGAAGCGTCATTTCTTCGCCCTGATGAAGCGGCTGAAGCGCGGCGGCGTGTCGATCATCTTCATCACCCATGCCCTGGAGGAGGCTTTGGCGGAGGCCGACCGCATCACCATCCTGCGTGACGGCGAGCTCGTGGCCTCTGGCCCGGCATCAGACTTCAACCGCGAGAAGGTGGTGCGCGCCATGGTGGGCCGCGCGCTCTCCAACGAGATCTACAATGTCAGGCGCGGGCCTGAGAACATCAGGAAGCGCGGCGCCAAGGTGCTTTCGGTCCAGGATATTTCCATGGGCAACACGGTGCGCAACAATTCCTTCTCGATCTTCGAGGGCCAGATCACCGGCGTCTTCGGCCTCATCGGCTCGGGCCGCACCGAGACCTTCAAGATCGTCTCCGGCATCTATAAGCGCGATTTCCTGCGCGGCGGCGACATCGAGCTCGATGGCCGCAAGGTCAGGTACAATGTGCCGACCGAAGCGGTGCGCGACCGCATCATCTATGTGACCGAGGACAGGAAGCTCGAAGGCTTCTTCGAGACCATGTCGATCGCGGAAAATTTCTATTCGGGCCTCCTCGCCGCCGGCCTCGAGAAATCGAGGGTGGTCAGCTTCAAGGAGATGCGGGCGCTCTCGGCCGCATGGTCGAAGAAGCTCAATGTCAAGGCGATCAACGACAATGCCCTTGCGGTCGAGCTGTCGGGCGGCAATCAGCAGAAGGTGGTGATCGGCAAGAGCCTGATCCAGGAGCCGCGGCTCATCATCTTCGATGAGCCGACGCGGGGCGTCGATGTCGGCGCCATCGCCGAGATCCACCAGCTCATCAACCGCCTGGCCGATGACGGCCTCGCGGTGGTGGTGATCTCATCCTATCTGCCCGAGATCATGAATCTCTCCGACCGCATCCTCGTCTGCCGCCAGGGCCGCATCGTGGAGGAGATCTCGCCGCTCGAGGCGACCCAGGAGACGATCATGTATGCGGCGGTGCACTGAGGCCTGGTGCTCAGCGCGCGCGCTGCAGGGCCGGCCGTGCGGCGCAGCGCTCTTTCCAGGCGGCCACGCGCGGGTGGCTCTCGAGCGAGATGCCGAGGCGCGTGCCGAAGACGAGCCCGCTGGCCGAGGCGACATCGACCAGCGTGAAGTCGCCGAGCAGATGGTCGCGTCCGTCCAGCCGCGTTTCCAGCGCATCGAGGCAGCGCGTGAATTGCGACCGGCTGTAGTCGCCCGCCGCGCCGCTGCGGTCCTTGGCGTCGTAGGACACCGGCGTATCGAGCCCGTGATAGGCATATTGCATCATGTGGCCGGTGAGCTCGACCACGGCCCAGACGGTCCAGGACACGGCATCGGCGTGCTCCTGGCTGCCGGCCGCGGGCCACAGACCACGCGCCACGCCGTAGTTGTCGCCCAGATGCAGCAGGATGGCACCCGTCTCGAAGAAGCTGCGCCCGTCATCGACCAGCGCCGGCACCTTGCCCATGGGATTGAGCGCCAGATAACGCGCCGAGCGGTTCTCGCCTTTGCCGGCGTCAAGGGCCACATACTCATAAGGCGCGCCAAGCTCCTCGAGCGCCCATGATACGCGCGTGCCGGAACTGCGCGGCCAGGAATAAAGCTGGATGGCCATGGCGACCTCCCGTCGCTCAGAACATCTTGTTGACGCTGTCCTTCGCCGGCGGGACCGGCGCCGAGGGCCCTTCGAGCGGGATGGCGTCGAAATGCTTGTAGATCGCCGTGACCCAGTCCTTGGCGCGGTCCTTGAGCTTGCGGTCGTCGGTCTGCATGCGCCCGCGCGACACCAATATGCCCATGTCGGCGCCGTGATAGCGGTAATCGCCGGCGGTATAGACGCGCAGATAGAAGGCTTCGTTCTCGCCCGAGACGAGGAACCAGTCGATCGACTTGCGCACCAGCGAAATGTCGCCGTCCTTGTTCATCTGCCAGATGCCGGAAGCCGGCGCCTTGGTGATCATCTCGACGCGATCGACCGGGTATTTGAGGATGAGCTGGCTCCAATTGTCATATTCGGTCCAGCGCGCCTGCAGTTTGGCGAGATCGATCTCCCAATCGACATCCATGAATTCGAGCATGTGGAAGAGATAGATCGGGCAGCCGCCATAGGTCGATGTGATGAGGTTGGTGAGCGGCGAGGCGCCCGAGACACGCGGATTGATCTCGCCCAGATAGACTTCGCGGGTGTCGGTATCGATGAGGAAGTCCATGCAGAAGGCACCCTTGTAGCCCGCCTTGTAGAGCCGGTCGCCGAGCTTCTGCGCCATGCGGATGACGGCCTTGCGCTCCTTGTCGAGGCTGCCGACGAAGACATCGTTGCCGCACCATCCGCCCTTATAAGGGGTGACCTCGGCAAAGCCGGTGATGTCGGTCTGCAGGGGACCGACCAGGGTTCCATGCCGGGTCGCGACCGCCTCGACGGTGCCGGGCAGATGGTTGATCCTCCGCATGACCTTGAGCTGCTCGCCGATGAGCTTGTCCTCGTTCTTCTTCCAGTCGGCCTCGGTCTTGATGAAGAAGGTGGTGCGGCCGGAATCGCCATAGGGCGTCTGGACGACCAAATCGGTGCCCAGCTTCGCCTTCTGAGCGAGCTTCAGGAGCTCAGCATAAGTCTTTGCTTTACCGAGAGTATTGGGTGCGCTCTTGATGCCCGCCTCATTGCCGAGCTGGGTGGTGACGATCTTGGAATCGATATGCTTGCGCAGTTTGACGGGGGGCAGTGCGATCTTTAGGCCAAGCTCCTTGGCGAGCTTCTCGGTCTCCTCATCGAGCATCACCAGGATGAGGAGGCCCTTGCCGCGCTCGGCGATCCGGGCGCGCACCTCCTTGTGGCGCAGGAGGTAGTTGTTCACATCCTCGATCGAGCGGAATTCATGCGGCCCATGCTCGCGCGGCACCGTGATCTTGGGGTGGGTGCCGTCGAAACTGTCGAAGAAATTGATGTATTCGAAGTTGTTGATCCAGCGCCCGAGGCCCAAAAGATTGTAGGGCGTGGGCGAGAGGAAATAGATCGGCGTCTGGTTATGCCGGAAAAATTTGTAGATATCTGAAAGACTTGTGAGCTTCTGCCGCTTGCCCCGCGTGGCGACGCGTGTTGCCATATTTCCCCTCCGTCAGGCTTGTAAGCCCTCCTTCGCTAAAGCTTCGGAGGGTTCTTTTCCAGTCCTGCGAAGCGCGTCAGCGCGAAGCAGGATGCCTGTCCCATCAAGACTACGCAAAAAACCGGAGGTTGGCCAAGGGGCCAAAGGGGTAATTAGGGCTGGGGCTTGTGTTTATGGCAAGCCTTGCCTATAAGCCCCGGCGTTAACTCACACGCGGATGCGGGATGAGACGCATGGGAGCTTCGGCTCCCCACATAGCGCTTCCTCCCTCCGGTGCCGGATCTTCCGGTCACATCATCCGCGGCGGATCAACCGGAAAAGGACATTAGGCATGGCTCTGCCAGAATTCACTATGCGCCAGCTGTTGGAAGCGGGCGTGCACTTCGGTCACCAGACCCACCGTTGGAACCCCAAGATGAAGCCCTACATCTATGGTTCGCGCAACGGCATTCATATCATCGACCTCGCCCATACCGTGCCGCTGCTGCACCAGGCGCTCCTCGCCATCAGCGATACGATCGCCCGCGGCGGTCGCGTGCTGTTCGTCGGCACCAAGCGCGCCGCCCAGGACGGCATTGCGGATGCGGCGAAGAAGTCGGCCCAGTATTACATCAATTCGCGCTGGCTCGGCGGCACGCTGACCAACTGGAAGACGATCTCCAACTCGATCAAGCGCTTGCGCCAGCTCGAGGAGACGGTGTCGAAGGAAGGTTTGGGCCTCACCAAGCGCGAGCTCCTGACGCTGACGCGCGAAAAGGACAAGCTCGAGCAGGCGCTGGGCGGCATCAAGGACATGGGCGGCACGCCCGACATCATCTTCGTCATCGACACGAACAAGGAGCAGCTGGCGATCAAGGAAGCCAACCGTCTCGGCATCCCGGTCGTCGCCATCCTGGACACCAATTGCGATCCGGCGGGCGTCACCTATCCGATCCCGGGCAATGACGATGCCGGCCGCGCCATCACGCTCTATTGCGACCTCGTCAGCCGCGCCTGCATCGAAGGCATTTCGCAGGGCCAGCGCGGCCAAGGCCGCGACATCGGCGAATCCGAGAATCCGCAAGGCGAAGAGCTGCCGGAAGCAGCCAACGCCTGATCGCTATCGAGACCCCGAGTCCGCCGCTTAGGCGGACTCTCTTACCCCACGAGGAAAAACATGGCTGAAATCACCGCAGCAATGGTGAAGGACCTGCGCGAGAAGACCGGCGTAGGCATGATGGACTGCAAGGCAGCGCTCGCCGCCACCAATGGCGACATGGACGCCGCCGTCGATTGGCTCCGGGCCAAAGGCCTCGCCAAGGCGGCGAAGAAATCGACGCGCGTCGCCGCCGAAGGGCTGGTCGGGCTTGCGGTCGACGGCAATACCGGCGCCCTGGTCGAGGTCAATTCGGAGACCGACTTCGTTGCCAGGAACGACAAGTTCCAGGCGATGGTCGCCGAGATCGCCAAGCTCGCCCTCAAAGCCGGCGGCAATACCGAGAAGCTGAAGGTCGCCCATTATCCAGGCTCCAAGCACGCGGTCGCCGAGTATGTGGCCGAGATGGTCGCATCGATCGGCGAGAATATGGGGGTGCGCCGCACCGCCGCGGTCGGCGTTAAGGACGGCGTCATCGGCAGCTATGTGCATAACCAGATCGCGCCCGGCCTCGGCAAGATCGGCGTGATCGTGGCGCTCGAATCGACCGGCAAGAAGGAAGAGCTCGCCCAGCTCGGCAAGATGCTGGCGATGCATGTCGCGGCGACCAATCCGGTCGCTCTCGATCTCGCCGGCGTGCCGAAGGAGACGATCGAGCGCGAGAAGGCCATTCTCGCCGAGAAGAATGCCGGCAAGCCCGAAAAGGTGCTCGAGAAGATCATGGAGAGCGGTCTCAAGTCCTATGCCAAGGAGAACTGCCTCCTCGAGCAGGCCTATGTCCATGACGGCGCCAAGTCGGTGAGCCAGGTCCTGGCCGAAGCCGGCAACAAGGTGGGCGCTCCGGTGAAGATCACCGCCTATGTGCGCATGCAGCTCGGCGAAGGCATCGAGAAGAAGGAAGACGACTTCGCCGCCGAAGTGGCCAAGGCCGCCGGCGCCTGATCCCTTACGCCCGCGGCGCCGCATTCACATAGGCGGCGCCGCGCGGCGACAACCGATAGCCGACCTCCAAGCTTTCGGTCAGGCCGAGCTCCTTGAGCTTGCGCACCCTTATCTTGAAATATGCCGTTTCCCAGCCGAGCTGCGCCGCAAGATCCGCGGCGCGGATCGCAGGATGATCGGCGATCAGCGCCAGAACGGTTTTTGTCCATGGTCCGTTCGGGCTCGCTTTGTCGAGCCGTGCCAGCCGCCGTGAAATTTCCGTTTTGTCATCCTTGGCCGGAAGCTTCTCGCGCAGGCTTGCGCGCGGATCGTTTCCGGCGAAGCACAATTGGATCCGGTAGACTTGGCCGTTGCCGAACCGCCTGATGTCCGCGAGCAGGGCCGCGCGCGTCGCATAGCCGGCCTTGCGGGCGTCTGTCTCGGAAATGGCGGTCATGGCGACGGAATCGACGCCGACAATGCCGATCACGCCGAGAGAGGTGCGGATCTCGCCGCCGGCCTTCACGCGGGCTTTGGGCCAGTGCCGGAAAGCGAGGGTGATGCGCCCCTTGCGAATGCCCTCGACTGTGGTTGATTTGAACAGCATTTGACCTCGCTACCGGCAGAGCTTACGAATCGCAGCCGCCGGCGCAAAAATATGCTATCTGCCTCCAATCCTTCCATTTTTCCCTCGGGTGAACATGGCCAAACTTGCCTTCAAGCGCGTCCTCCTGAAAGTTTCCGGCGAGGTCCTAATGGGGACGCAGCCTTTCGGCATCGATCTTGGCACAGTGGACCGGGTGGCTTCCGAAATCGCCGACGCCCTCAAGACTGGCGTCCAGCTCAGCCTGGTCATTGGCGGCGGCAATATCTTCCGGGGCATGGCCCAGGCCGCCAAGGGCATGGACCGGGTCAGCGCCGACCATATGGGCATTTTGGCGACGGTCATGAACGCGCTCGCCATGCAAGGGGCGCTGCAAGGAAAAGGCATCGATGCCCGCGTCCTCTCGGCGATCGCCATGCCGACCGTGTGCGAGACCTATGCGCGCGCCAAGGCGGTCCATCATCTCGAAGCGGGCAGGGTGGTCATTTGCGCGGCGGGAACCGGCCTTCCGTTCTTCACCACCGATACGGGAGCGGCCCTCAGGGCGGCCGAAATGGGCTGCGATGCGCTGTTCAAGGGCACCAGCGTCGATGGCGTCTATTCCGCCGATCCCAAGGTCGATCCGTCCGCCAAGCGCTTCGATCACATCACGTTCAACGATATACTGGCGCGCGATCTGCGCATCATGGACCCGGCTGCCATCGCGCTTGCGCGGGATAATGGGATTCCGGTAGTTGTGTTCTCGATCCGCACGCCCGGCGCGGTGCTCGAGGTCCTTCAAGGATCGGGCAAATTTACGATTGTGACGAAAGACTGAACGCCATGGCACAACCAACCCCATTCGATGCGAAGGAACTCAAACGGCGCATGCACGGCGCGGTCGAGGCGTTGAAGCACGATTTCGGCGGCCTCAGGACCGGACGCGCCGCCGTGAGCCTTGTCGATCCTATCCATGTCGATGCCTATGGGGCATCGATGCCGCTCAACCAGGTCGCCACCGTGACGGTCCCGGAACCTCGCATGCTGTCGATCCAGGTGTGGGACAGGGGACTTGTGATCGCGGTCGAAAAGGCGATCCGGGCGTCCAATCTGGGCCTCAATCCGCAGACCGAGGGCCAGGTCATCCGCCTGCGCATGCCCGATCTCACCCAGGATCGCCGCAAGGAACTCGTCAAGGTTGCGCATCAATATGCCGAGAAGGCCCGCGTCGCGGTGCGCAATGTCCGTCGCGACGGCATGGACCAGCTCAAATCGCTCGAAAAGGGCCATCACATGGGCGAGGATGAGCATCGCGACAAGTCGGACGAAGTGCAGAAAATGACCGATGATACGATCAAGGAAATCGATGCCGCGCTCAAGGTCAAAGAAGGCGAGATCATGCAGGTCTGAGCGGCGTCACGACCTAGCCCATGAGGGGCCATTCGATGAATAATCACGCCGGCAGTGCCGCCATGCCGCGGCATGTCGCCATCATTATGGATGGCAATGGCCGTTGGGCGCATGCACGGGGGCTGCCGCGTTCCGCCGGCCATCGCAAGGGCGTCGAGGCATTGCGCCGGGCGGTCAGGGCTGCCGGCGAGATGGGCATAAAATATCTCACCATCTTCAGCTTCAGCTCCGAGAACTGGTCCCGGCCGCCCGCCGAAGTCTCCTTCCTGCTCGACCTCATGCGCCATTTCGTCCGCCAGGACGTCGCCGAATTGCACCGCGAGAATGTGCGCATCCGCATCATCGGCGAGCGCTCTGGGTTAGCCCCCGATATCGTGACGCTGATCGCGGAAACCGAAGAGCGCACCAGGGCCAATACCGGGCTGACGCTCGTCGTCGCCTTCAACTATGGCTCCAGGCAGGAGATCGCCAAAGCCGCGCGCGACCTCGCTTTGGCGGTGAAGGAAGGCCGCATCGCGCCTGAAACCATCACGCCCGAGCTTCTCGGCAGCCATTTGGCGACGGAGGGCATCCCCGATCCCGACCTTCTCATCCGCACCAGCGGCGAGCAGCGTCTGTCGAACTACCTCTTGTGGCAATGCGCCTATACCGAGTTCGTCTTCGTCGACGAATATTGGCCTGATTTCAATCGCGAAACGATGCAGCGCGCCATTGCCGAGTATCTGACGCGCGAGCGGCGCTTCGGCGGATTGACGGCGCAATCTGCCTGAAATGGCCGAAATCCCCGATCAGGTGCGCAGCGCCAACTGGCGGGATCTCGGGATACGCACGCTTTCATCCGCCATACTGATTCCGGCCGTGCTGCTCGATGTCTGGCTGGGCGATACCTGGTTTCACCTTCTGGTGGCGCTTCTCGCGGTGATGATGGCGCATGAGTGGACCAACATCGTACATGACCGCAGCTCTTCGCAGTTCGCCCTGCACGCTGCCGCCGGGCTATGCGGAGCGTTCCTTCCGCTCTCGCTCGACTGGCCGGCAGGCCTTCTCGTCATCGCGGTGATCGCCGCCGTGAGCGCGGCATTGGCGGCGGCGCAGAAGCGCAAGCTGCGCCTTTGGGTACTGGCGGGTGTGCCCTATGTCGGGCTGCCGGCGATGGCCTTCGTGATCCTGAGAGGCGAATCGCATGCCGGCATGCTCACCATCATGTGGCTGTTCGCGGTGGTCTGGGCTGCCGACATCTGCGCCTATTTTGCCGGACGCTTGATCGGCGGCCCCAAACTTGCGCCCCTTATATCGCCCAAAAAAACATGGGCCGGGCTTTGGGGAGCGGTCGCGGGCGGGGTGGCGGCAGGAATTGGCGTAGGCTACGCGGCCGGTTCGGCGAATATTGTCATTCTGGCCGTTCTCGGCGGCGTGCTGGCCGTCGTCGAGCAAATGGGCGATCTGTTTGAATCCGCTTTGAAACGCCATTACGGTATCAAGGATTCGGGCCGGCTCATCCCCGGCCATGGCGGCGTTCTCGACCGTGTCGATGGCCTCGTCGCGGCCGCGCTGTTCCTCGCCGTTATTGTCGTCGCAGCGCGACTTTTTGGCAACGGTAACGAACTTTTTGTCCAGTAACCCTAGAGTGCCGAAATGTTGTCGCAATGGCGGGCTTTCGTGGTTAACGAATGTGCAGACCGACGGCTTGACTGGCACGGGCTTTGCGAAAAACAAATCCGGCCGGTGAGTTAGACCGGAATTGACACAGGGAAATCAGTATGGACTTTCTCGCAATCTTTCCGGCAACCATCCTCGCCTATAGCGGCTATATCGCCGCCCTCCTGGTCGCTCTCACCGTCATTGTTTTCATTCATGAATACGGCCACTTCAAAGTCGCGCGCCTGTGCGGGATGAAGGTGGATGTGTTCTCCATCGGCTTCGGGCGCGAGATCTGGGGCTGGAACGATCGCCATGGCACGAGATGGAAGATCGGCTGGCTGCCGGTCGGCGGCTATGTGAAATTCGCCGGTGATCTCAATGTTACGAGCCTGCCCGATGCCAATACGCCGGCGCAGCCGGATGAGTTCCACGGCAAACCCATCTGGCAGCGCGCTCTTGTCGTTCTTGCGGGGCCGGTCGCGAATTTCATTCTCGCCTTCGTCCTCTTTGCCGCCGCTTTCTTCCTCTTGGGTGATCAGGTGCCCGGCCCCAGGATCGGCGAGGTCATTGCCGGCTCGCCGGCGGAGCAGGCCGGCCTCAAGCCGAACGACCTCGTGCTCAAGGTCGATGGCAAGAAAGTACAGGCTTTCAACGATATAGTGCTTGTTGTCCGCGACAGCCCCGGAAAGAGCCTGGTCTTTGATATCGATCGCTCCGGCGAACCGGTTGCCTTGACGATCACCCCGGCTGCGGAAGTCATCGACCGCGAATTCTATGGCAAGTTCACCATCGGCAAAATCGGCGCGGCGGCGAGCCAGGATCCGTCTAATTTCCATGACGTTTCGCTGATGCGCGCCATGCAATTGTCGGCCAATGAGATCAGCCGCATCGTGGAGCTGACGATCAAATATGTCGGCCGCCTGATCGTCGGCCAGGATACGCTGGCTCAGCTCGGCGGCGTCGGCACCATGGCCAAGCTCTCGGGCGATGCCGCATCGAGCGGAATTTTCCCCTATATCGGCATGATCGGCCTGCTGTCCGTGAGTATTGGATTAATTAACCTCTTTCCTATTCCAATGCTCGATGGCGGCCATCTGGTCTTCTATGCAATCGAAGCCATCCGCCGCAAACCGCTGGGGCCGCAGGCTCAGGAATGGAGCTTCAGGATCGGTTTTGTGGTGGTGATTTTCATCATGCTCGTGGGCAATATGAACGATCTGATGCGCGCCGTGCTTGGAAACCTAGCTTATTGAAATAAGGCAAAAAAAGTTCATTTGCATTCGCTATGAAACAGCGTAAAACGGCACCCGGGCGAGGGGATTCTTGAGCGAACGGGCGCTTAGCAGGGGATTGAATACTAGGGAATGCGTTATCAGTCAGTCATCGTCGCAGTTTTTGCGTCTCTGTTGTCGTTTGCGCTCCCGGTCGTAGCACCCCAGGAATTCGCAACCGCCGCTCAAGCTCAAACCGTTGCGCGCGTGATTGTCGAGGGCAATCAGCGCATCGAGACGGAAACAGTCCTTTCCTACATGCAGATTGGTGCGGGCGATGCGTTCGATTCCGAGAAGATCGACGAATCGCTGAAGACCTTGTTCCAGACTGGACTCTTCTCCGATGTCCGCATCTTCCGCCGCGGCAACAATCTTGTTGTAACGGTCGAAGAGAACCCGATGATCAACCGGGTGAACTTCGAGGGCAACAGCGAGGTCAAGGACAAGGATCTCGAAAAGGAAGTCGAGCTCAAGGAACGCACGATGTTCACTCGCGCTAAGGTGCAGAGTGACGTCCAGCGCATCATCGCCGTCTACCGCCGCGCCGGTTTCTATTCGGCCCGCGTCGAGCCCAAGATCATTCGCCTGCCGCAGAACCGGGTCGATCTCATCTATGAGATCACCGAAGGGGCCGAGACCAAGGTCAAGAGCATCACTTTCGTCGGCAACGAAGCCTTCAGCGACAGCGACCTCAGAGGACAGATCACCACGGCCGAGACGGCCTGGTGGAAGTTCCTGTCCACCGCCGACCGCTACGATCCCGACCGGCTCAATTACGATAAGGAATTGCTGCGCCGCTATTATCTGAAGAACGGCTTTGCCGACTTCCGCGTCATTTCCGCCGACGCCGAGCTGGCGCCGGACGGCGAGAGCTTCTACATCACCTTCACCGTCGAAGAAGGTCCGCTCTACACGGTGAACAGTGTCGCCATCAACAAAGGCGACACCAATCTCGATGAAGAGGCCTTGCGCAATGCGGTGAGGCTTACCCCGGGCGAGGACTATGACGCGACCAAGGTCGACAAGTCGGTCGAGAACATCACGATCGAAGCGGGCAAGGCTGGCTATGCTTTCGCCAAGGTTGAACCCGACATCAAGAAGGACGAGCCCAACCGCAAGCTCGACATCACCTACAACATCACCGAGGGCCCGCGGACCTATATCGAGCGCATCGACATCATCGGCAACACCCGCACGCTCGATGAGGTAATCCGCCGTGAATTGCGCCTCTACGAGGGCGATGCCTATAACCGCGTGCTGGTCGAGCGCGGCCGCCGCCGCCTGACCGGTCTCGACTTCTTCGAGAAGATCGACATGCGCGAAGAGCCGGGCTCGGCACCCGACCGGGTGGTCCTGATCGTCGAGGTGGTCGAGAAATCGACCGGCTCGCTCAACCTGACGGCGGGCTACTCGACCTCGGACGGCGTCATCGGCGGCATCAGTATCACGGAGCGCAACCTCCTTGGCCGCGGCCAGAATGTCAGGCTCGACACGCAATTGAGCTGGGACCGGCAGTCGCTCGATTTCGGCTTCACCGAGCCCTATTTCCTCGACATGCCCCTGGCGGCGGGCTTCGACCTCTTCGCCACGCGCTCGAGCGATACCGATACGGCGCGATACAACAGCACGCGCTATGGCGGCGCGCTGCGCACCGGCTTCCGTCTCGATGAATGGCAGGCCTTGAGCTTCAAATACACGCTCTCCCGCCGCGACGTCACTGTCGACGAGGACGAGCGCAATAATGTGTCGCCGGCTATCCTCGACTCCGAGGGCGTCACCTGGAAGTCCTCCATCGCCACCGGCTATGTCTATGACGATCTCGACAGTCCGAGCAGGCCGACCAAGGGCTTCCGCGGCAAGAGCACGCTCGAAATCGCCGGCCTTGGCGGTGATGTCTACTATGCCAGCCTCGATAGCTCGGCCTATTATTTCATGCCGTTGTTCTTCGACGGCGTCATTCTGAAGCTCGAAGCCAATGCCGGCCATATGGAGCCCCTGACCAGCGACGACATTCCGATCCAGGACCGCTTCTTCAAGGGATCCGATACATTCCGCGGCTTCAAGCGCGGCGGTGTCGGCCCGCGCATGAGCAATACCAATGGTGATACCGACGCCATTGGCGGCTATACCTATGCCATCGGCACGGTGGAGACGACCTTCCCGTTGGGCCTTCCGGAAGAGTTCGGACTCGAAGGCGCGGTCTTCTCCGATTTCGGCACGGTCTTCGGAGCGCCTGAGGAAACGATGAAAGCGCAACCCGGAAGCATATGCGAGCCCGGCGGCGATAGCGATGAATGCGAAGTCTTCGATACCATGGCCTTCCGCCTCTCGGTCGGCGCCGGCATCATCTGGCAGTCGCCTTTCGGTCCGCTGCGCGTCGATGTCGCTTATCCCTTGATCAAGACCGATTATGACGAGGAAGAGCTGTTCCGCTTCTCCGTCGGCACTCGTTTCTAGGGCCCTGCCGGGGATGCCGTGAAGCCGTGTGCTAGACGGCGTGTCGGCAAAGCGATACATGTTTCAACGGACGGCGGTTTCATGCCGTCCGTTGTCGTTTGAGGATATACGGCATGGCTGACACCGCGGAACCCAGAACGCTCGCAAGCGCCGACATAGCGCGGATCATGCAGCTTCTGCCGCATCGCTATCCATTCCTGCTGATCGACAGGCTGGTCGAGCTGGACGGCGAGGAATCCGGGGTCGGTATCAAGAATGTCACCATGAACGAGCCGTTCTTCCAGGGCCATTTCCCCGGCCGGCCGGTCATGCCGGGTGTGCTTCTCATCGAATGCATGGCGCAGACGGCAGGAGCGCTCGTTCTTCACCAGCTCGGCGATGAGCATGCCGGCAAGCTGGTTTTCTTCATGTCGATCGACAAGGCCCGCTTCCGCAAGCCGGTGGTGCCGGGCGACACGGTGCGTTTTCCGGTCAGACTCATCCAGCGCCGGCCACCCGTCTGGCGTTATGCCGCTGAGGCTATCGTCGACGGCAAGAAGGTGGCCGAAGCCGAAATCGGCGCCATGCTCATGAATGAGCGTGGGCAATAGCTGCGTCCAGCGACTGCCCGCTTAAGCCAGAAAACCAGTGCGCCGGAGGTCTGACCGTGTTGTCGACGGTCAACAAAGTCGAATGACATGAGTTCGTTATCTCCGCCGTCTAATATTGTAGTCTGAAATACAATAAAGAACCTGCCCTCCGGCGATCCACGAATATTTCATAGTCTGAGCTACAGAAAATCCCTCCGACGGGAAGAGCGCAGCAAGTCCGCCCGTTGAGATCCACAAGCGGGCACTTACCTGTGCACAGAAACAGAATCCCGCTTGCTGGCGATTGGGATTTATTTTGTAGTGTGAGTTACGGAAAAACCTCTCAACCGGCAGAGCGCAGCAGGTCAGCCGTTGAGATCGCGGCCAGGCGGCAAGTATTTTGTAGTCCGAGCTACAGAAAGGGGTCCGATGGCAAGAAAAGGCAGGCCCGCCCGGTTCGATCGCGAAGAGGCGCTTCATCGCGCCATGGAGGTCTTTTGGGCACAGGGCTATGAGGGCACGACGCTCGAGGACCTGCAGGCTGCCATGGGCGGGATCACCCCGCCGAGCTTCTACAACGCCTTCGGCTCGAAGGAGAAGCTGTTCCGCGAGGCGGCCAATCTCTATGCCACGACCATTGGCGACGCCCCCGTGCAGATCCTGCTGCGGGAGGACAAGCCGGTGCGCGCCACCGTCGAAGCGATGCTGCGGCTGACGGTCGAGTCCTTCTCGCAGCCGGACAAGCCGCATGGCTGCCTGCTGGTCCTCGGTGCCGTGAATTGCGCGCCCGCCAACCGGGGTGCGCAGACCTATCTGCAGGCAATCAGACAGCGTGCGCCCAAGGTCATCAGGCACAGGCTGGCGCGGGCGGTCGAAAGGGGCGAGCTCTCTTCAGACCTCGATCTCGATCGCATTGCCGCATTTTACACGACCGTCATCCAGGGCCTCGGCTTCCGCGCCGGCGATGGCGTGCCGCGCGCCGCCTTGCTGGCGGCGGTGGAGGGGGCAATGGCCGCCTGGGAACCCCTTACACGTTAAGCGCGTCCCAGCGAAGTTTTCGCCGATGAGGTTTTGCGCCACAAATCAATAAGATATGTTGGCGCTACTTCCCGCGCTTGCTCATCTGCACATAATCGCGCTGCACGGCCCCGGTATAGAGCTGGCGCGGGCGGCCGATGCGCTGCGAGGGATCCTCGATCATCTCCTTCCATTGGGCGATCCAGCCCACCGTGCGCGCCACCGCGAACAGCACGGTGAACATGCTCATCGGGAAGCCCAGGGCCCTGAGGATGATGCCCGAATAGAAATCGACATTGGGATAGAGCTTGCGCTCGATGAAGTAGCCGTCATTGAGAGCGACCCGCTCGAGCTCGCGCGCCACATCGAGCAGGGGATCGTCCTTGATGCCGAGCTCGCCCAGGACCTCATGCGCCGTCTTCTGCATGATCTTGGCGCGCGGATCGTAGTTCTTGTAGACCCGATGGCCGAAGCCCATCAGCCGGATATGCGAATTCTTGTCCTTCACCTTGGTGATGAAGGAGGGGATATTGTTGGGATCGCCGATCTCTTCCAGCATCTTGAGGGCGGCCTCGTTGGCGCCGCCATGCGCCGGACCCCACAGGCAGGCAATGCCGGCCGCGATACAGGCGAAGGGGTTGGCGCCGGAGGAGCCCGCGAGCCTGACCGTCGAGGTCGAGGCATTCTGCTCATGATCGGCATGCAGGATGAAGATGCGGTCCATGGCGCGCGCCAGGATCGGATTGACCTTGTATTCCTCGCACGGCACCGCGAAGCACATGCGCAGGAAGTTCGCTGCATAGGACAGGTCGTTCTTGGGATAAACGAACGGCTGGCCGATATGGTACTTGTAGGCCATGGCGGCGATTGTCGGCAGCTTCGCGATCATGCGCCTCGACGCGATCTCGCGCTGCTTGGGATCGTTGATGTCGGTCGAGTCGTGATAGAAGGCCGACATCGCGCCGACCACGCCGACCATGACCGCCATCGGATGCGCGTCGCGCCTAAACCCTTGATAGAAGCGGGTCATCTGCTCATGGATCATCGTATGCATGGTGATCGCATGCTCGAATTCACGCCGCTGGGCGGGCGTCGGCAGGTCGCCGTAATAGAGCAGGTAGCAGGTCTCCAGGAAATCGCCATGCTCGGCCAGCTGATCGATCGGATAGCCGCGATAGAGCAGCACGCCTTCATCGCCGTCGATGAAGGTGATGTCGGATTCGCACGCCGCCGTCGAAGTGAAACCCGGATCGTAAGTGAAGATGCCGGCATCGCGATAGAGATGGCCGATATCCACGACATCGGGGCCGAGCGTGCCCTTCTTCACCGGCAGATCGTAAGACTTGTTGTTGAGGGTGAGGGTGGCGGTCTCTTCCTGCGCCACTTCGGTGGGTTTCTTGGCGGCTGCGTTTGTCATGGTTGTGGTCCTGCCATTTTCCGCTGATTTCAGGCAAGTTTATTGCACTGCAGCATGACGGTCAACTTAACTTAAGGCCATCCTCAATACGGTTTAATGACTCTTCCCGGCCCAGCACATCGAGGACATCGAAGATACCAGGAGACGTGCTTGTGCCGGTGAGCACCGCGCGCAACGGTTGCGCCAACTTGCCGAGCTTGGTGCCGGTCGCCTCCGCATGACTTTTCACCGCCGCTTCAAGGCTTTGGGCGTTCCACTCTGCGCCGCTCAGAACCGGCAGAAGCGCTTGCAGCGCCGCGACGCCGCCATCGGCCATGATCTGCCTGGCCTTCTCATCGAGGACGAGCGGGCGCGACGCGAACAGGAAGTGCGAGCTCTTCATCAAATCGAGAAGAGTCTTCGCGCGCTCCTTGAGGCCAGGCATGGCGCGCGTGAGCTTGGCGCGCATCGGCGCATCGATCCGCGCCAGGAGCTCAGGGCCACCCGCGACATGCGGCAGGAAGCCGAGGAAGGCCTGGACCAGCTCATGGTCGGGCGTCGAGCGCATATAATGGCCGTTCAGATTCTCGAGCTTGACGAAGTCGAAGCGCGACGGCGACTTGCCGAGGCCGTCGAAGCCGAACCATGAGATCATCTCATCGGTCGAGAAGATCTCGTCATCGCCATGGCTCCAGCCGAGGCGCGCCAGGTAATTGCGCAGCGCTGCCGGCAGATAGCCCATGGCGCGATAGGCCTCGACGCCGAGGGCGCCGTGGCGTTTCGACAATTTGGCGCCGTCCGGCCCGTGGATCAGCGGCAGGTGCGCCATTTCCGGCACCGCCCAGCCCATTGCCCTGTAGATCTGGATCTGGCGGGCCGCGTTGGTCAGGTGATCGACCCCGCGGATGATATGGGTGACGCCCATGTCGTGATCATCGACGACGACGGAGAGGTTGTAGGTCGGATTGCCGTCGGAGCGCAGGATGATGAGATCGTCGAGTTCCTTGTTCTGGAACACGACGCGGCCCATCACATGGTCGTTGACGACGGTTTCGCCCTCCTGCGGCGCCCTGAAACGGATCGCGGGCTTCACGCCGGCAGGCGCCAAAGCGGGATCGCGGTCGCGCCAGGTGCCGTCGTAGCGCACCGGGCGCTTCTCGGCCTCGGCCTTCTCCCGCATCTTCTGCAGTTCCTCGGGCGTGCAATAGCAGCGATAGGCGTGGCCTTTGGCGAGCAGGATCTCGGCCACCTCGCGGTGACGCGAGGCCCGGGCAAATTGCGACACCGCCTCGCCGTCCCAATCGAGGCCGAGCCAGGTCAGCCCGTCGAGAATGGCCTCGACGGCTTCCGGCGTCGAGCGTTCCCGGTCGGTATCTTCTATGCGCAACAGCATCTTGCCGCCTTGGGCCTTGGCATAGGCCCAGTTGAACAGAGCGGTCCGGCCGCCGCCAATATGCAGGAAGCCGGTGGGCGAGGGGGCAAAACGGGTAACGACGGACGATGACATGGCCGCCTTTCTTGGCAATGATGGGTCAGGGATTGGGCCGGGCTTAGCACAAGGGGAAAGCCGGTCAAAGGGGCGGTGGCGTGGCGGACTGGGTTCAGGGCACGGTCGCTGAGGAGGGCACGGAACGAGCCCCGTGGCGCGACAAGGCGCGGGCCATCCTTGCCGCCCAACGCGGAAACTTCTTCCTCTGGTCGCCCGTCTGGCTGATGGCCGGCATTGCCATCTATTTCGCTCTGCCGCGCGAGCCGCCGCCCTTGGCTTTTGCGGTGATCGCAGCGATCCTGGCGCTCCTCGTCTTCAGCGCCCAGGCAAAACGCAGCGCCGCAGCCCGCATCCTTTTATTGGCGTTGATCGGCTTCTGCCTCATCAAGGCCAGGACCGAATGGGTGTCGGCGCCGATGCTGCGCGCGCCGACCGGGGAGGCGCTGCTCACCGGCGTCGTCGAGGATTTCGAGAGGCGCGGGGCCAAGCGCGCGGTGGCGATCCTGCGCATTGTCGAGCTCACCGGCAAGGGCGTGACCCGCATCCCCGCGCGAGCCCGGGTCACCATGACGGGTGCCACTCCCTTGCGGCCCGGGCAAATGATCACGGCCAAGGCGCAGCTTTTCCCGCTGCCCACCCCTGTGGTGCCGGGCGGCTATGACTATGGCCGCGGCCTGTGGTTCGACGGGATCGGGGCGACGGGCAGGCTCTATGGCGAAGTGGCCATGGCCGGAACGGATCCCTCATGGCGCTTGCGCTTCCGTGCCGGCCTCGAAGCCCTGCGCGAAACGATCGGCGAGCGCATCCGCGCGGTGCTGCCCAGCGGTCGCAGCGGTGTCGCCGAGGCGATGATCACCGGTGAAAGGGGTACCATCCCGCGCGAAGTGAATGACAGCCTCCAGGCGTCGGGCCTCGCCCACATCCTCTCCATTTCGGGCCTTCACATGTCCCTGGTGGCCGGCTTTACCTTCTGGCTGGTGCGCGCCTTACTGGCCCTCTCACCGACGCTGGCGACCCTTTATCCGATCAAGAAATGGGCCGCCATCGCAGGCCTCGCGACGGGCTTCGTCTATATGATGATGGCGAGCGCATCGGTGGCTACGCAGCGCTCCTACATCATGCTGGCTGTGATGTTCATCGCCATTCTCGTCGACCGCCCAGGATTGTCGATGCGCAATCTCGCCATCGCCGCCCTGATCATCCTCATCATCTCTCCCGAAGCCGCTCTCACGGCCAGCCTGCAAATGTCCTTTCTCGCGGTCATGGGACTTCTTGCCTTTTACGAAGTCTGGAGCGGCTGGCTGGCGCGGGGAGAAGGCAACGACCAGGGCGTGATCCATCGCGCCGCGACGTTTATCTGGCGGGCATTCTGCGCGGCGGCTTTCACGAGCCTCGCGGCGGGCGGTATGTCCTCGATCGCTGCGGCCTATCATTTCGGCCGCTTATCCCCTTATGGCCTGATCGCCAATCTTCTGGCTTTGCCGGCGATGTCGGTTGTCATGACAGCCGGCATGACATCGGTGCTCGTCATGCCTTTCGGGCTCGAGACCCTGCCTTTGCATGTGATGGATATGGGCCTCCTTTGGGTTCAGTCCGTATCAGATTGGGTCGTGAGCCTGCCCGGAGCGCAAGGCCGCATACCCGCTTTGCCGCTGGCCCCGGCCTTGCTGCTGACGCTCGCAGGTGTCGTGCTGTGCCTGGCCAAAGGGTTCGTGCGCTTGGTCGCTCTTCCGATCGCCGGCATCGCGCTCTTCGCTGCGACCTTCGTCCACGGACCCGATATCTATGTCGACCCGGAAGCCAAGAATGTCGCGGTCCGCAACGACAGCGGCGATCTCGTCCCGGCGCAGCCGCGCCGCGGCCGCTTTGCGGTCAGCCAATGGCTGCGGGTCGATGGCGACGGCGCAACGCCAACACAAGCGGCACATCGGACAGGCTGGATCTGTGAAGGATCTGTCTGCCGCGCCGCGGTCAGGGGCCAGCGCCTTCTCTATCTCTCCGAAGAGAAGCTCGTCATGACCATACCTTGCGGCGAAGCGGACATCCTCATCGCCGCTTTTCCCTTGCGCGGGCGCTGCCGTTCGGTGCCGCTGCGCATAGACCGCTTCTCGGTGTGGCGCATGGGCGCCCATGCCCTCTATGTCGATGGCGGTGCTGTCCGGGTTGAGACCGCGCGCGGCCTGCAGGGCTTGAGGCCATGGACCATCACTCCTGAGCCGCGTCGCAAGGACACATCGCGTGGCAAGGGCCAAGGTGCTCAGCTGCGGCCATGATGCAGGAACCGTCTTCAAAAGCCACTGCCGCGCTCCGCGATCTGCGCCGGCAGATAGATGTTCTCGACAGCGAGCTCGTGACACTCCTCGCGAAACGCCAGCGTTGCGTCGAGCAGGTCATCGAGATCAAGCGCGCCGAAAAGCTGCCGGCCCGCATACCGGAGCGGATCGAAGAGGTCTTGGCGCGCGTGCGCGAATTGGCTGAGGCGGAGAAGCTCGAGCCCGATCTTGCCGTCGCCTTGTGGCGCGAGATGATCGAGCAGTTCATTGCCTATGAGGAACGCGCGCTCGATCGTTAAGCATGGCGCGGGCAGGTGATGGTTGCATTCCTGCTCCTCCCTCGCGTAAATCTATTCTGATCGCGGGCCGGTGTTGGTTCGCGTCGCGCCTTCAACTCAGTGTCGTTTCGGGAGCGACGATCGCCATGGCCAAAAAACTGTACCAGAGGCTTACCACTGTGTTTGGGCTTGCCGCGGCTTTGAGTGCCTTCGCATCGATTTCGCACGCGGAGGACAAGCTGCTGAAAGAAGCCGTCGAGTTCAACGGAGTGTTCATCTACCTCAACGCCAAGGTGCCGGGGCTGATCTTCGGCGCGGTGCGGAACGGGGAGACGGCATTCGCCGGCTTCGGGGAGACGGCGAAGGGCAGCGGCAAGGAGCCGGATGCCGACTCCATTTTCCGCATCGGGTCGATCAGCAAGGCGTTCTGCGGCAGCGTGCTCACGTCCCTGGTCATCGACGGCAAGGTCGAACTCACCGATCGCCTCCAGGACCGGATGGTCGGTGCCAGCGTGCCGGAGAAGGACGGTCACGCTCTTCGTCTCCTCGATCTTGTTACGCAAACATCGGGCCTGCCGCGCGAGGTGCCGCGTCCCGACGCGCCGCCGGACGATCCGTTCTCGACCAATACAAGGAAAGCGGCGCTCGCCGACCTAAAGAAAGACCCGTTTCTCTTCCCCCCGGGCACGGCCGCGCTCTATTCCAACTACGGGTTCGACCTTCTCGGCTACGCACTCGCCGACATCTCGGGCAAGCCATATGCAGACGTCCTCAGGGAGCGGGTGCTCGACCCGCTCGGCATGAAGGACACCAGCCTCAATCCGCCGGACGAGGCCAAGCCCCGCATCATGCAAGGTCATAATTTCGACGGCAGCCCCATGCCGACGGTGCCATCGCCGGCGAGTATCGGATGCTCCGGCGGCCTCTACACGACCGCCAACGACATGCTCCGTTGGATGCGCTGGCACCTCGACCGTTCGCCCTCGGCCGATAGCGAGGAACGGCTCGTCAACCACGGGGCTTATGTTTACCGCGACGGGCTCACCTCCGTGCTCGGCCTGGACGATGGCGGCCCGATGGGTGCGATGGGCCTCGGCTGGGTCATCACCTTTCCGGACGGCGACCGGCCGCTGATCCTCGAGAAGAGCGGCGGGCTTCAAGGTTTCTTCGCCTATGTCGCGCTTGCGCCCACGCGTGGGGTCGGCGCGTTCTTCGTCATGAACGAGTTCTCGACGGGCGGCTTCACCGCGGCGGTAGAGGCGACGAACGAGTTCGTCACCTCGCTCGCCCCGAGGTGAGATGGATCATCTCGTCCGCTTCGCCAGCTAACTAGGGCTCGTTACTATTGAGTGATATCGGGTGCGCCATAACAGGTAATGCTGGGAAGATCGTCGACGAACAATTCCACTTCGACGAGGCAGGAATTGGCACTGCAACCCTGAGCCAAATTGGACGTGCCGCGATCCTGAGTCAGCAGATTCGGGTTTCCATGCTTGTCCAAACTGCCCGGTGAACCTGGCACCAGTGGATCGTACCAGGCGCCGGTCGAAAGCTGCACAACACCTGGCATCACTTCCGTCGACAGGCGGGCGCCAGCCAGGCAAGCACCACGATCGTTGAACACCCGGACGACCGCTCCGTCGGAGATGCCGCGCAATGCTGCATCCGAAGGATGTATGCGTATCGGCTCGCGGCCCTGTATCTTGGATTCGCGCGAATTGATCCCGTGATCGAGCTGGCTATGAAGCTTCGTTTTGGGCTGATTCGAAAGAAGATGTAGGGTGCGCTTCGCCGTGGGCGCTCCCAGCCACTCTTTCGGCTGCAACCAAACAGGGTGTCCAGGACAGTTCTTGTAGCCGAAACTTGCAATCCGCTCTGAATAGATCTCGATGAGCCCTGAAGGCGTGGACAACGGATTGACCGCGGGGTCGGACCTGAATGCCTCAAGTAGTGGAGGCGAGCTCGCTTCTTCAGGAAGCAATAAGATGCCGTTCAGCCAAAATTCGTCGAAATCAGGCAGCGTCAAGTCGTATCGGGCATTTTCACGTTGTATCGAGTCATATAGGTGACGCAGCCAACCCTCCTCGCTGCGGTTCTCCGTGAAGCGGCTCTCGAGGTTCAATTCGCGCGCCAGGCTTGCGAAAATCCGATGGTCGTCACGGACCTCGCCGGGAGGCTCAACCAACTTATGGGAGGCGATCAGTGCCCGATCTCGCGGGGAGCAAGTGAGATCATTCCGCTCAGCCTGGAGTGTTACGGGTAACACGATGTCGCTATGGCGGGCTAGACCATTCCAGAACATCTCGTGCGCGATGACAGTCTCAGGGTGCTGCCATGCTTTTAGCAACCGATTGAGATCCTGGTTATGATGAAACGGATTGCCGCCAGCCCAATAAATCAGACGAATATCAGGATAGGTCAGTTCCTGACCGTTGTAGTCGCATACGCCGCCCGGGGAAAGCAGCATATCCGCCAGGCGCGCAACCGGGATGAATGTTTCTACCGGGTTATGCCCCTGTGGCAAAGATGGCCACTTGAAGCTCTGCGCAGCGTTCCCGACGCTGTCAACTGAACCGTACCCAAACCCGAAACCGCCTCCCGGCAAACCGATTTGTCCGAGCATCGCGGCCAGCGTGATTAGCATCCAGTAGGGCTGTTCGCCATGTTCGGCCCGTTGGAGCGACCACGACATCGTCAAGAGCGTCCGGCGACTACTCATGCGCCGGGCTATATCCCGAATAGCAGCCGCCGGAACTGCGCAGATTGGCGAAGCCCATTCTGGCGTCTTGGCCGGTTGGTTGCCCTCACCCATCACGTAAGCGCGGAAGGCCGGAAAGCCAACGGTGTAGCGTTCCAGAAACGTCACGTCGTGTCTATCCTCGGCGATCAGGACGTGGGCTATTGCCAGCATGAGGGCAACATCGGTCGTCGGCCTGATCGGCAACCAAGCTACGTTGCTCGCCGGATCCGTATCGTCGCGGATAGGACTTACAGACAGGACGTCGATCCCCGACTGCCGCAGACGCTCTACATTCTCAGTGAGGCCGTGTCGACGAAGCCCTCCAGCATTGATTTGTGCGTTCTTGCTCGAGAGACCGCCGAACGCGATGATGAGCTCGGAATGCTTGGCTATGGTCTGCCACGTCGTCAGTTCCGTGAACAAACCACGATGGTCTCCTATCACGTGAGGAAGAACGACTTCCGCCGCGCCAAAACTGTAACTGTTCACGGAGCGGGTATAGCCGCCTATGATATTGAGAAAGCGATGGACCTGACTTTGGGCATGGTGAAACCGGCCCGCACTCGCCCACCCGTATGAGCCTCCGAAGATCGCAGAGTTCCCGTGGGCGAAGCGTACCCGATCGAGCTCCTTGGCGACCAAGGCAATTGCTTCCGGCCAACCGACCGCGACGAACGGGTCACGGCCACGAAGCTCACCACCAGCCTTGTGTCCTTTCTCGAGAAAGGATGATCTGACCATCGGTCGCAAAATTCGGGCCGGACTGTGCATCGTATCGATAATTGAACGTGCGATTGGGGACGGCGCCGGATCACCTTCGAATGGACCCAGCCCCACCAACTCGCTACCCTCAAATTCCGCGACATATGCGCCCCAGTGCGTCGACAGGATCCTTCGTTTTGGTAAGGGAAACAAACTCGCCTCCAGCAAGCCTCAAACTTTGATTGCCAGTCAGGGCTGATATGTTAGACCGCCATCTTATCGACAAACTGGCAGCTACGCGCTTGTGAGTCCACGCCCTAACTAGCCGCAGATCTTCTTCAGGCTGGCCCAGTCCGCATCCGTAAGCACGGGTCGCGCCGCCGTGCCTTGGGGCAAGGGCTTGATGGCATCGATGCGCTCTCGGGTTACAGGATGCGTCGACATCATGTCGCTCACCGTGCCGAAGATGCCGCCGGATGAGCCCCGGTCGCCTTCGAGCTTCATCATCCGTTCGAAGAACCGCTTCAGCCCGAGGGGATCGATGGCTACCTTTTTCAGCTGGTCCAGCGCGAAACTGTCGGCCTCGCGCTCGGCATCACGCGAGTAGCGCAGGATCGCCAGGAGACCGGCCAGCCCGCCGATATCGCCACCACCGCCGGAGGCGACCTTGAGCAGGAGCTCGATGCCCAGGGCCCGCACCATCTGGGCCTCGGCATGGCGGTGATAGACATGGCCCATCTCATGGGCAAGGACACCCGCCACCTCTTCCGGCGCCTCGGCGGTCTCGATCAGCTTCCGGGTGAGGACGATGCGGTCGCCCGGCAGCGCGAAGGCGTTCACAATGTCGATATCATAGACTTTGAGCTCGAAAAGGGGCGCTTCGGGATCGCCTTGGGCGACCCTGCTGGCCAGGTCCGCCAAGGCCATGTTGCTCGTGCTCGTGGCGCAAAGCTTGGCGCCGCCCGCCAGTGTCGCCTCGACCTGGTCGCCCAGCGTGTGGCGCCAGCTCTCGGGCAGGACGAAGGCGAGCGTTTGCGGCGCATAGGACAGGGTCAGATAAAGGATGCCCGCCGTGAGAAGGGCGCAAGTCCCGATGATCGCCACCCAACGGCCGGTCTTCCTGACATTGAGTCCGCCGGCAAGATGCGGTGCTCGCCCGACCAGCTCACGCACGAAGGCTTGGTCGGTGATGACGAGGCGAGCGCCAGGGGCACCGTCATGGCCGAGCCGCGCGGGGCGGCCCGCTTCGATGGGGGATATGGCGACAAGGCCTGAAAGCGACCAGACGCGCCGTGACACTTCGATGCCCTCGATCGCCAGCCCCTCCGGCGCGAGCTCGGCCGAGACGGCATGATCGCGGGCGATTTCGCCGTCGAAGAAGCGGGCATCGACACGCATGCTCAAATCCAGCTCACGTCGAAGGCGTCCGCAAGTCCCTCACCGGTCCGTCCGACGGCCTCGCGCGACTGCATGATCTCATTGACATTCACTATGCCAAGGACGCTGAGCCGGTTGCAGAAATAGCGCACCAGCCGCTGCTGGGCGAAAGGCGTCGCGATGCCGAGCGTGAAGACCATGAGCAGGATATTGCCGAGGATGAGCCATATGAGGCTGCCGCCCGTCGCGTCGAGCTGGAAGCGCGCCAGGTCGAGCGTCGTGTAGGAGGCGAAGATCGACATTTCACGCGCCACATAGAAGGCCCAGATCACGTAATAGACGATCCAGAACAGCAGGAGGCCGATGAGCATGCCGATGACCATGATGAGGCCCATGAAATCGCGGCTGGTGTCGGTACCGGTGCGCTCGGTAGCGAAGACCTCGTTGAACATCCCATAGAAGGCGAAGCCCAGAATACCCGCCAGGATGATCAGGGCGAAGAGGCTGATCACCCAGCACACGGCATAAGGACCATAAAGCGGTCCGGCCCGTCCCTTGAACCGGAACGGCATGCTGCCGAAACGCATGTCGCCCGTCATGCGCTCCTGCAGGTTGAGGTTCATGGCCGGGGTCGACCAGCCAAGCGTTATGCCGCGCAGCAGCGTTGCCCCGAAATAGAGGAGGCTGTAGCTCAAGGATGAGCCGACGAGCGCTCCCCTTATGCCCCGCCACAGGGTCCGCGAGAGCTGGTACCGGCGGGCCCGGTAGAGCGCCATGCCCCAGAAGACGAGGATGAAAACCACAGCGGCGAGTTGAACGAGAACGAGAGCCACCTCTGCTCCAGGCGTGAGCTGCAGGACAATGACAACCACGAGCAACGGCAAAATGAACAGGCCGAAGACGATGAGGAAGCCAAGGAACAATTCGATCCCCCGGCCGGTATATTCGAGGGGCTCGCCATTGATATGGACACAACTCCAGATATGCCGCCGGACGTTGGTCTTGGCCCAGAAGCGATAGACCGACAACGTCAGCACGAACAAAAGGGCATTGAGGAGGGCGATCTGCCCCAGGCCCGGTTTATCTATATATTCGATGGAGATAGGGGTCCCGCCGTCTGACCCTTGCGTGCCAAATGTCCGAAAAGCCATGAGAATCGCACCGTCCTTGCAAATCAGGGTTGTAATCTAGGGGCAATTAGGGGTCATTTCACAGGATATCGCAAAGTGTAGGTTACAGAATGTTGCAGAAATGTCACAAGCCGAGCTTTTGTTAAGGACGGCACAGAGCCTGCCACAATCAACCTTCCATCTGCCCAAATTTGCAAATAACCCTGTCGAAGGGAGCTGCCGGACTGGGAAGCGGCAGCCCCGGAATGGGACAAGGCCCCTTACAAAAGGCCAGCGAACGGACAGAGAATGGACGCAAAAAGCATAGCAAAAACAAGGCTTCCCAGCCGCCATGTGACCGAAGGGCCCGAGCGCGCGCCGCACCGCTCTTACTATTACGCAATGGGCCTTTCACAGGCCCAGATCCACCAGCCCTTCGTGGGCGTGGCCTCCTGCTGGAACGAGGCGGCTCCCTGCAACATCGCCCTGATGCGCCAGGCCCAGGCGGTGAAACGGGGGGTTGCGGCCGCCAATGGGACACCGCGGGAGTTCTGCACCATCACGGTGACCGACGGCATCGCCATGGGGCACCAGGGCATGAAGGCGTCCCTCGTCTCGCGCGAGTGCATTGCCGACTCGGTCGAGCTGACGATGCGCGGCCATTGCTATGACGCGCTGGTGGGCCTGGCCGGCTGCGACAAGTCTTTGCCGGGCATGATGATGGCCATGGTCCGGCTCAATGTGCCCTCGGTCTTCATCTATGGCGGATCGATCCTGCCGGGCACCTTCAAGGGCAGGCCGGTGACCATCCAGGACGTCTTCGAGGCGGTTGGCATGCATTCGGTCGGCCGGATGAGCACCGAGGACCTCGAAGAGCTGGAGCAGGTCGCCTGTCCTTCCGCCGGCTCCTGCGGCGCCCAATTCACCGCCAACACGATGGCGACGGTCGCCGAGGCCATCGGCCTCGCTCTGCCTTATTCCTGCGGGGCGCCGGCGCCTTACGAGCTCCGCGACACCTTCTGCTTCGCCTCGGGCGAGAAGGTCATGGAGCTCATCGCCCGCAATATCCGCCCGCGCGATATCGTGACCCTGAAGGCGCTCGAGAATGCGGCGACCGTGGTGGCTGCCTCCGGCGGCTCGACCAATGCCGCCCTGCATTTGCCGGCCATCGCGCATGAATGCGGCATCAAATTCGATCTCTTTGACGTGGCTGCGATTTTCAAGCGCACGCCCTATATCGCCGACCTCAAGCCCGGTGGCCGCTATGTCGCCAAGGACATGTTCGAGGCGGGCGGCATACCGCTGCTCATGAAGACGCTGCTCGATCATGGATTTCTGCACGGCGATTGCCTCACCGTCACGGGTGCTACGATTGCCGAGAACATGGCCAAGGTGAAGTGGAATCCGGACCAGGACGTGGTCCGGCCCGCCGACCGGCCGATCACCCCGACCGGCGGCGTCGTCGGTCTCAAGGGCAATCTCGCCCCCGAAGGCGCGATCGTCAAAGTGGCGGGCATGAAGAACCTGAAATTCTCCGGCCCCGCTCGCTGTTTCGATACCGAAGAAGCCTGTTTCGAGGCGGTGAAGAACCGGCAATACAAGGAAGGCGAGGTGCTGGTCATCCGCTATGAGGGGCCGCGCGGCGGCCCCGGCATGCGCGAGATGCTGGCGACGACCGCTGCCCTGTACGGCCAGGGCATGGGCGACAAGGTGGCGCTCATCACCGATGGCCGCTTTTCCGGCGCGACGCGCGGCTTCTGCATCGGCCATGTCGGGCCCGAGGCGCAACTCGGCGGTCCGATCGGCCTCCTCAAGGATGGCGACATCATCACCATCGATGCCGAGGCCGGAAGCCTCGATACAAATGTCACAGTTGCGGAGCTTTCTCGCCGTAAAAAGGACTGGAAGCCGCGCGAGCATGGCTATGAAGCCGGCGCGCTATGGAAATATGCGCAGCAGGTTGGTCCTGCCGTGGGCGGCGCAGTGACCCATCCCGGAGGATCACACGAAGGTGTCTGCTACGCCGATATATGATCGGCGCGCGAGTATGTTGGCGCGTGGAGTAGTTGCGACGGTCGCGGTCATTGCCGCCTGTTTCGCAGGCTTCTCCGATTCCGCGCGCGCCGCGGACGACGACTGGACCTCCGATTTCTACTCCTACCTGCCGGCGGCGCCCGATATCAAGGCGCCCGATCTCGACTTCATTCCGTTCTGGACGGACGACCTCAAGAAGGCGAAGCGCGCCTACAAGGACGGCGACTTCGACAAGGCGCGTAAATTTTTCGAACGCGCCTCCGACGACAACAACATCGTGGCCGACTGGTATCTGGGCCACATGTACCGCCTGGGGCGCGGCGTCCAGCGCGACGATGCCAAAGCCTTTTCCTATTATGGGCGCGTCGCCGACGCCTTCGATTCCGAGGAGAGCGACCAGAACCGGCTCCGCATCATGGTCGATGCGCTGGTGCGCGTCGCCGACTACTATCGCACCGGCAGCAAGGCGGCAGGCGTGCCGCAGAATTTCGACCGGGCAAGCCGCATCTACCGTCTCGCCGCGACTTACGGCCATCCGGCCTCGCAATATGCCTTAGGGCTCATGGCGATGAAGGGCCAGGGCATGCGCAAGCAACCGGAGCAGGGCCTGCGCTGGCTGCTGGCGGCGGCGAAGAAGCGCTATGCGCCGGCGGAAGCGGCCCTTGGCGATCTCTATTGGAAGGGCGAGATCGTGCGGCGCGACCGCACCCGCGCCATCATGTGGTATCTCCTGGCGCGCTCGACGACGCGCCCTGGCGAGCGGCCCGAGATCTACGACCGCCTCGACAAGATGCTGTCCGAGACCAGCGAGGCCGAGAGGCTCGAGGCGGAAGCGCGCGCCACCGTCTGGGCGGATCAGTATCCGGCCGACGACGAGGCGAACCAGCAGCCGGAATAGGAAGGCGTTTGGCTAAGCCATGAACTCAGCCACCACGGGCACGTGGTCCGAGGGCTTCTCCCAGGCGCGCACGTGCTTGTCGATGCGCGTCGACTTGAGCCGGTCGGCGGCTTGCGGCGACAGCAGCATGTGATCGATGCGGATGCCGTTGTCGCGGCGGCGCGCGATGTCCTGATAGTCCCAGAAGGTGTAGATGCCGGGGTCCGGATTGAGCGTCCTGACCGCTTCGGTGAAACCGAGATTGATCAGCTCACGGAATTTCGCCCGGGTCGGCGGCAGGAACAGGGCATCGTTCACCCATACTTGCGGATTCTTGGCATCGATCGCATTCGGGATGACATTGTAGTCGCCGGCGAGGACGACGGGCTCCTCGAGCGCGAGCAGGGTTCGCGCATGGGCGATGAGCCGCTCCATCCAGGCGAGCTTGTAGGCATATTTCTCGCTTGCCACGGGATTGCCGTTCGGCAGGTAGATCGAGGCGAAGCGGATGCCGGAGACGACCGCTTCGATATAGCGGGCCTGCTCGTCGCCGTCATCGCCTGGAAGCCGCATCTTGACCTCGTCGAACGGACGCTTCGACAGGATGGCGACGCCATTATAGGTCTTCTGGCCATGGACGGCGACATTGTAGCCCAAATCCTCGAAAGCCTGGCGCGGGAAGGCCTGGTCCTCGCATTTGAGCTCCTGGAAGCCGACCACGTCGGGCGAGGCCTCCTTGAGCCAGGCGACGATGGTTTCAAGCCGCGCCTTGGCGCTATTCACATTCCAGGTTGCGATCTGCATGTCATCCACACGAAAGAAGGACGCCGCCGTTTCCGGCAAGCTTTATAGATACCGCGACTGACATTCACTAGCCCAAATGATGGCCACGGTCTGTCAGGAGGCTGACGCCTATGCGCTCGCCTGATCGAGTTGCTCGATGTCTTGCGCACCGAGATCGAGCTCGGTCGCCTTGATCAGATCCTGGAGCTGATCGACGCTGGTGGCGCTGGCGATCGGCGCGACGATCCCCGGCCGTCCAATCAGCCAGGCGATGGCGACCTCGGCCGGCTTGGCATTGCGCGCCTTCGCGACGGCATCGAGGGCTGCGAGGATGCGCAGGCCGCGCTCGTTGAGATACTTGTCCATCTCGTCGCCGCGCGCGGCGCTCCTGGTAAAGTCCGCGGGGCTGCGGTACTTGCCCGACAGGAATCCGCGAGCCAGCGAGAAATAGCTGGTGACGCCGATCTCGTTCGCGCGGCAGAAGGCTTCGAGCTCGGCCTCGTAGCCCGAGCGGTCATAGAGATTGTAATGGGTCTGCAGATTCTCGAAGCGCGGCCAGTGATGCTTGGCGCTGATGCTGAGCGCCTTGCGCATGGTCTCCGCCGAGTGGTTGGAATTGCCGATCACCCGCACTTTGCCGGCCTTGACCAGGTCCGCGTAAACCCCGAGCGTCTCTTCGACGTCCACCGCAGGATCTTCCCAATGGGACAGATAGAGATCGATGTAATCGGTCTGCAGGCGCTTCAACGAGGCCTCGACCGCGGTCTCGATATAGCGGCGCGACAAGCCTTTCTTGCCGGGACCCATTTCCGAGCCGACCTTGGTGGTCAGCACGATGGCGGACCGGTTGCCGCGGGCTTTCATCCACTTGCCGATGATCGTTTCCGATTCGCCACCCTGATTGCCGGGCTTCCAGGCCGAATAGACATCCGCCGTGTCGATCAGGTTGAAGCCTTTTGCCGCGAAGGCATCGAGGACGGCGAAGGAAGCTTTCTCGTCGGCGCTCCAGCCGAAAACATTGCCGCCGAGGCCGAGGGGCGCCACCTTGAGATCCGATCGGCCGATCACACGCTTTTTCATCTTGTCTCTCCAAAAGTCGCCGCGACCATAGACCGGGCGGGCGCCGGCCGGAACAGAGAAGGGCTTTCTTTTGAAAAAAGGGAGGGAGGGAGTCAGATCGAGAAGCTGGTGCCACAGCCGCAGGACATCGTCGCCTGCGGATTGTTGACCTTAAAACTCTGGCCGATAAGGTCGTCGACGAAATCGATCTCGGAGCCGCCCATATAGACGAGCGAGACGGAATCGATCAGAACGGTGGCGCCGTCCCTCTCGATCACCAGATCGTCATCCGCGCGTTGGGAGTCGAGCTTGAAATCATACTGGAAACCGGAACAGCCGCCGCCCTCGACCGCAACCCGCAAGGCGGTAGCACCCGGCTCTGCGGCCACGATATCCTTGATGCGGCTCGCGGCGCGTGAGGTTATGGAAACCGTATCCGTCATGGTCACATATGTCGTGCGCCGGGCGCTTCTTGTCAACCCGGGGGTCTGAGCCATGCGGGCACCCTACGCCTCGGATCCGGCCAAGAGCCGCGGCCGCCTGACGCCCGAGCCGGAAGCGCCGCCGCGCACGCCCTTCGAACGCGACCGCGACCGCATCATCCATTCATCGGCCTTCCGCCGGCTCAAGCACAAGACCCAGGTCTTCGTCTATCACGAGGGCGATCACTACCGCACCCGTCTCACCCACTCGATCGAGGTGGCGCAGATCGCCCGCTCCATCGCCCGCGCCCTCAGGCTGGACGAGGACCTGACGGAAGCCCTGGCTCTGGGGCATGACCTTGGCCACACGCCTTTCGGTCATGCCGGCGAGCGCGAGCTCGACCGGCTGATGCGCGATCATGGCGGCTTCGACCACAATGCCCAGAGCCTGCGCATCGTGACCCGGCTCGAACGCCGCTACGCCGCCTTCGACGGCCTCAATCTGACCTGGGAAACGCTGGAAGGCCTGGTGAAGCACAATGGTCCGCTCATCGACGGGGAGGGCCATGCGCTCGGTCCTTATCGCGAGACCGGGCTGCCGGCCGCCATCATCGACTATGCCGAGGCGCATGACCTGATGCTTGCCTCCTTCGCCTCGGCCGAGGCCCAGGCGGCGGCCATCGCCGACGATATCGCCTATAACGCCCATGACATCGACGACGGCCTCAGGGCCGGGCTGTTCGACGTGATCGATCTGGGTGACGACCCCTTGGTCGGTGCAGCACTCGCCCAGGTGCTGAAAGCCTATCCGAAACTCGAGCGCCCGCGCATGATCCATGAGACGGTGCGCCGGCTGATCTCGGCCATGGTCAACGACGTGCTCGCCGAGAGCGGCAAGCAGTTGAAGGCGTTCAAGCCGACCTCGGTCGAGGAGGTCCGCGCGCTTCGCATGCCGGTGATCAGCTTCAGCGCCCAGATGAAAGAGAAGAATCGCGTCCTGCAGGCCTTCCTCTCGCATCGCATGTACCGCCATGAGCGGGTACTCGCCATCATGGAGCGCGCCCAGCGCGTCATCAGCGACCTCTTCGAGGCCTATATGGCGAAGCCCGAGCTCATGCCCTCGGACTGGCGCGAAGAATCCTTCACCGACGACAGGAGCCGCTTCGCCCGCCAGGTCTGCGATTTCATCGCCGGCATGACCGATCGCTACGCGCTCGACCAGCACAAGAAGCTGTTCGATCTCGATCCGCTGTTCAGGTGAAACCTTCAGGGGTGGCGCGGCGACCCGATCTCCATTAGATTACTCTACGAGAGGTGCGCGGGAGGGTCATCCATGGCCGACATCGTGCTCATCAACCCGAAATTCGAGATCTCCTTCTGGGGCCTGGAGCACGCGTTGCCGTTGCTCGGCAAGCGCGCCAACATGCCGGTCGCCGCCTTGCCGCTCCTCGCGGCGCTGACGCCCGAGCCGCACCGGATCACGCTGATCGACGAGAATGTCGAGGCGATCGATTTCGAGCGCTGCGCCAGGGCCGACATCGTCGCGCTGACCGGGATGATCGTGCAGCGCCACCGCATGCGCGACATCCTGAGCGAGCTCAAGCGGCGCAAGGCCTATACGGTGGTCGGCGGCCCATGGGTTTCGGTCAAGGAGGATTATTTCGGCGATCTTGTCGACGTGATCTTCGTCGGCGAGGCGGAGGAGACATGGCCTGAATTCCTGAAGGATTGGGAGCAGGGGACCGTCAAGAAGCGCTATGAGCAGGCCGAGAAGACCGATCTGAGCAAGGTCCCGGTGCCGCGTCTCGAACTTCTCAAGATGAACCGCTATGCCTTCGGCTCGGTCCAGTTCTCGCGCGGCTGCCCGTTCACCTGCGAATTCTGCGACATCATCGTCATCTTCGGCAGGCGGCCGCGCCTCAAGACATCGGCGCAAGTCATCGCCGAGCTCGACGCCCTGCGCGCCCAGAAGCTGGCGCTGGTCTTCATCGTCGACGACAACCTCATCGGCAACAAGAAGGCGATCAAGGACATCCTCACCAGCGTGATCGACTGGCAGCGCCAGCATGGCTATCCCCTGATGTTCGTCACCGAAGCCTCGATCGATCTCGCCGACGACGAGGAACTGATGCAGCTCATGGTCGAGGCCAATATCGGCGCCGTCTTCGTCGGCATCGAGACGCCCAACGAGGAGTCGCTGAAGGAAGCCAAGAAGCTGCAGAACCTGAGGAAGGGCGGCAGTCTCGCCGACAAGGTGCGGCGTATCCAGGATCGCGGCATGGAAGTATGGGCCGGCATGATCTTAGGCTTCGACAATGACGACGAGAATATCTTTTCGGCGCAGGAGCGGTTCCTGCGCGAGGCGCGCATATCGACCGCGATGGTCGGCATGCTGTCGGCCATTCCACGCACGCCGCTCTATGACCGGCTCAAGCAGGCAGGACGGCTCGATGAGAATGACGACCCCGCGCACGGCACCAATGTGCTGCCGGTCAATATGAGCCGCGCGGCCTTGAGCGAAGGCTATGTGAGGCTGATGGCCGGCCTTTATGAGCCCACGGCCTATTTCGACCGGGTCGACGACCTCTATCGCGACGGCGGCATCGTCATCGACCGCGCCTGGCAGAATTATGCGGTGAGCCACCCTTGGGCGCATCGCGCGCATCAGGCGCGGCTTTGGCTCGAATCGCTGGGCCTCTTCCTGCGAGTCCTCGCCAAGGTGCCCGACCGGTCGCTGCGCCGGGTCTACCGCCGGCGCTTCTGGTCGTTCTTCAGGGCGCGGCCGGAGCCTTCGGTCCTGCGTATCTATGCGCTCAAATGCGCCATCCACTGGCACATGCACAAATTCATCCGCCGGCTGATGACGACCGAGAAGCCGCTGGTGAATACCTATTGATCGAAGCTTTTACCGCGGGCAGGGGAAGCCCGGCGCGATCTTGCACTTCTTCGGTGGCCGCGGGCGATACGGCGGGCGTGGACGATAGGGCTTGTGCGGACACCAATGCGGCGGACGATAGTAATGCCCGGGTCCGATATAGATCTCGGGCCGCAGCACGATGACGCTCGTCGGATCCTCGCCGCGCGCCAGATAGCTGGACGACACCCAGCCGTGCAAGCCCCGCCCGTGCACCAGACACCAGCCGCTTTGGCAGTCGATGACATCGACGCCGCTGTTGGCGGGCAGCGTTCCGATCCGATCATATTGGGTACCAGGTCCGGTGCGCACATTGAGATCGGTCGCCGTATAGGCTTCCGCTGCAAAGGCGGTGTTTGCCGCCAGGAGTCCAAGACCGAACGCCAAGGCGGCGAGCGATGATTTCAGATTGAAGAAACGCATGATTGCCCTCCGGAATCGCTATCGTGATTTGGCTATCATGTGGCCTTCGAATGGTCACGATAATCAGGCACTTAGAAGCGAACTCTTTCCCTTCATCGTAAATGACGAAGCGTCACTATCGGCTTCCGGCGTTTGACGCGCCGTGAGCCATCCGGTAGGGCAGAGCCGGATAGAAAACCTCGACTAATCCCAGAGTTACATGAACCTCTTCGCCCATTTCCAACACGTCGTCCGCCGCGAGCTCGAAGCTTTGTCGCGCGAAGGTCAATTGCCCGCGGGACTCGACGTCAGCCGCGTGACGGTCGAGCCGCCGCGCGATTCGGCGCATGGCGATCTCGCCACCAATGCCGCCATGGTGCTGGCCAGGGCCGCCGGCAAGCAGCCTCGGATGATCGCACAGTTGCTCGCCGGGCGGCTCGCCGCCGATCCTGATATTCAGTCGACGGACATTGCCGGCCCCGGCTTCCTCAATGTCAGGCTCAAGGCCTCTTTCTGGCCCAAGCTTCTCGACTCCGCCTTGGCGTTGGGCGCGGACTACGGGCGCTCGACCATGGGAGCAGGCGAGAAGGTCAATGTCGAATATGTCTCCGCCAATCCCACCGGTCCCCTCCATGTCGGCCATTGCCGCGGCGCCGTCTTCGGCGATGCGCTGGCTGAGCTTCTCGCTCGCGCCGGTTTCTCCGTGACGCGCGAATACTACGTCAATGACGCCGGCGCCCAGGTCGATGTGCTCGCGCGTTCGGCCTATCTGCGCTATCGCGAAGCGCTCGGCGAGGACATCGGCGAGATCCCGGCCGGGCTTTATCCCGGCGACTATCTGAAGCCGGTCGGCCAGACGCTCGCTTATGACCACGACAAGGCGCTGCTCGACATGCCGGAAGCGGCGTGGCTGCCGATCGTGCGCGCCAAAGCGCTCACAATGATGATGGACCTCATCCGCGAGGACCTTGCCGCGCTCAATATCCGCCAGGAGATCTTCGTTTCCGAGAAGTCCCTGCATGACACGGGCGAGGTCGATCGCACCGTCGAGGAATTGCGCGCCCGTGGCCTCATCTACGAAGGCCGCCTGCCGCCGCCCAAAGGCGAGCTGCCGGAGGATTGGGAAGATCGCGAGCAGACGCTGTTCCGTGCCACCCGATTCGGCGATGACATCGATCGGCCGCTGATCAAGTCGGACGGCTCCTACACCTATTTCGCCTCCGACATCGCCTATTCGCGCCACAAGATCATGCGGGACTTCAAGGAGCTCGTCTATGTTCTGGGCGCTGATCACTCGGGCTATGTGAAGCGGCTGGAGGCGATCGGCGCCGCCAATGCCGGCAACCGCGATGTGAAGGTCATCGTGCGCCTGTGCCAGCTCGTGAAGCTGTTCCGCGGCGGCGAGCCGGTCAGAATGTCGAAGCGCGCCGGCGAATTCGTGACGCTGCGCGATGTCGTCGAAGAGGTCGGGCCCGACGTGGTGCGCTTCATGATGCTTTACCGCAAGAACGAGGCGCCGCTCGATTTCGACTTCAAGAAGGTCACCGAACAGTCGAAGGAGAACCCGGTTTTCTACGTCCAATACGCGCATGCCCGGATCTGCTCGGTGTTCCGCAACGCGGGCGAGCTTGCCGCCGATGCGTCGGAACCCGATTTTTCAAGGCTCGCCGACGAATCCGAAATCCAACTTATCCGCAGGATTGGCGAGTATCCGCGCGTGGTCGAGGCCGCCGCCACAGCTCACGAGCCTCACAGGATAGCCTTTTATCTATATGATCTCGCTAGCGATTTTCATGGCCTGTGGAACAAGGGCAAAGAGTCGCCGCAATTAAGATTTATTTTGGCTTCGGACATGCAAACTAGCCTTGCACGGCTCGCTTTATTGCGCGTGATTCGCTATGTTCTGGCAAACGGCCTAGGAATCCTCGGAGTGAAGCCCGTAGAGGAAATGTAGACGCGGGAACAGGTGGATGGATCAAGATACTTCGAACAGTCCCGGCAAGGCACGTTGGCGCGAGAGGTTGGGCATGGGGAATCCGGGCAAAGACCTGCCAAAGATTTCCGATGAATTCAAATCGACGCCGCAAGCTCCTAGGCAGGCGCCCCCGGCGCCCGCGAAGGAGGCGAAACTCCCATCAGCCGCGACACGCGCGCATCAGCCTGTGACCAGGCCCGCGCCGATGGCGCCGCGCACCCCGCCGCGGCCAGCGCAGCAGGCGGGTGCGGGAGCTGCGCCGCGATCGGTCGCCCCGATACCGCAAGGGGCTTCCGGCCTCGGTGACCGTTTGCGCGCCGAACGTCACGCTGCGGAGAAGCTTGCCGAGCAGCGCGTCGCGCAAGCCCGCGGCAGCAGTGCCGACCGCCCGCTTCAGCCGCCTCAACGGACGGCAGCGCCGCCAGCCGAGCGGCCGAAATTCTCGTTTTCGCCGGAGGAACTGGCGAAGGACAAGCGTGAGCAAGTGCCGCCGTCACCGCCCGAACGGGAGTTTCCGACCTTTTCCAGCAAACCCGGGCTGAGCGCCACGCCGCCACCGCCCTTGACGCCACCGCGTCCCGCACTCGGCGGCAGCAGTGCCCAGGCGCAGCCCGCGCAGCAGCCGCCGCCGCAAGCCCGCCAGCAGCCGCCCAAGCCGCCGGCGAACAGTGCTCCGCCGGCCACCGGCTTCCAGCCCCGCTTCAGCCCCCCGCCACAGCCTCCGGGTGGAAACTATCGTTCGCTTGATCCGCCGCCGAGCGGGTTCTCACAAAAGTCGAAGCCTTATGCGGACACGGCCGCTTTCCGCGAAGACCCGCTGGCGCGCCGGCCGGCCAGCCGCGAGCCGGCCAACCGCGAATACGACTCCTATCGCCGGGGGCCCACGCTGCCGCCGTCCCCGCAACCGGCCTTTGGCGAGGACGAGGGCCCGTCGCTTGGCGATTATCGCAGGCGCCCCCCGGTGCCGGCACGCGCGCGCCGGCCGGCTTACGATGAGGACGTCAACGAGGTCTTCGAGGATGAAGAACCGCCGCGCCCGCAGCGCCGCCGCGCTTCAGCCCAGGACTACAATCGCGCCTATCGCGATTATGAGGAGGGTTATGAAGCCGAAGCGCCGCGCCGGCGTGGCCCCTGGCCCTGGCTCTTGGCCTTCGCCGCCGTCGCCCTTCTGGCTGCCGGGATCATCTATTACTACCTGACCTACATGAAGGCGCCAGGCCAGGGGACTGGCAATGTGCCGGTCATCGAAGCGCCGGAGACGGCGCCCAAGACGGCGCCCGAGTCTTCGTCGGGCGGCTCGACGCTGGGAACGCAAGGGGCGGCGCAGCCGAACGCGGCCGACCAGCGCAAGCAGATCTATGACCGCATCCTCGGCGACGATGAGGTCGGCGGCAACCAGGTCGTCCCGACGCAGGAGCAGCCGCAGACCATCGAACCGACGGGCGACAATGAGGGACAGGGCGCCGCACCTCTTCCCAATCCGGCGAGCGGCACGGATGGCAATGCCAATGAACCATTGCCGTTGCCCCTGCCGCCGCCCGGCGAGCAAGGATCGTTGCCGATCGATGCGAACCAGCAGAGCGCAGCCATGGGAGCCGTGAACAAGAGCTCGGCTTCCCAGCCCGTTTCGAACAGCGCGGCGGATACCGGCGCCCCGGTCCCCGGACAATTGGCCAAGGCGACCGAGCAGATTGCCGCGCAGCCGCTGCCGCAGATCGAACAGGTGAACGAGCCCGAACCGCTTCCCGTCCAGCCGGAAAAACCGGCCAAGCCGAAGCTGAAGGCCGAGAAGAAACCGCCCAAGAAAGTCGTGGCGGCGGAAGAGCCCGGGGCCGGACAGAATGATGGCGTAGAGCCGCTCGTTCTTGTGCCGCCGGCCCAGACAGGGACCACCCAGGCACAAGACATTCAGAACGTTAACACCCCGACCCCGATCGCCGTGCCCGATGCCGGTCAGCAGCCCCAGCCTGAGACCGCGGCGGTGGAACAGAAATCAAAATCCTTCTTCGGTTTCGGCTCGACCAAACGCAAGCTGACGGGCAAGGCGGCCGAACGGGCCAGCGCCCAGGGTGGCACCGGCAATTGGACCAATTCGCCAGACCCGAACAGCGCCAGCGCCGAGACGACCGACAACGCCGCGCCGCAACAGATCGCTGCCGTGGCGCCCGAGCCTCTGCCGGCTCCCGAACCTGCTCCCCAACCCGCTCCCCAGCCCGCCCCGCAGCAAGCCAAACCGTCGAGCGGTGGCGGCTATGTGGCGCAGCTCGCCTCCTTCCGCTCGGAAGCCGAGGCGATGGCCGAATATGATCGTCTGCGCGCCAAGCATGGCAATGTGCTGAGCGGCCTGAGCCCGCGCGTCGTCAAGGCCACCGTCGCCGGCGGATCGCGTTATCGCCTTGCCGTTGGGCCGCTCCCCTCGCGCTCGGCGGCGTCGAAAATCTGCAATTCGCTCATCGCTGCGGGCGAACGCGATTGCCTCGTACGCGGCAACTGAAGTCTGTTTTGACCCGATCGGACCGGGATCTGCAGATCGGCAGCGGTGGCGAAATTCCGATGGAACGTCCAGACCCGACGACCGATCCCTTCGAACGGCTCGTAAAGCTTTGAATCTGGGGATAATCTGTCGGGAGGGGGGCGAATCACTTTCGCTTTCTGCGACAAGCTGACTGAAGCGAATTGCAAAACGATGACGAACGAAATCACAGAAAAGACTTGGCCGGACGGCGAGGGACCGCTGCGTCAGGAGACGCCACCCGCCGATGAGGAGACCTTCATCGTCGATGTGTCGGGCTTCGAAGGCCCGATGGATCTCTTGCTCGAGCTCGCCCGCCATCACAAGATCGATCTGTCGCAGATTTCCATCCTGGCGCTGGCCGAGCAGTATCTTGCGTTCATCGACCAGGCTCGTGCCCGCCGCCTCGAGATCGCCGCCGACTATCTGGTGATGGCGGCCTGGCTTGCCTATCTCAAGTCGCGTCTTCTCCTGCCCAAGATGCCGGGCGAGGAAGAGATGCCGGCGGAAGATCTGGCGGCACAGCTTTCCTTCCGCTTGCAGAAGCTGCAGGCGATGCGCGATGCCGCGGCGCAGCTCATGTCGCGCAACCGCTTGGGTCGCGATGTCTTCGCGCGCGGCGAGCCCGAGAAGCTCGTCTTCGACACCAGGGTCGAATATGCCGACAATCTCATCGATCTGCTCAAGGCCTATGCCGAGAGGCGGCAGAAGAAGTCGCGCCATCACACTTATACGGTCAAGCGCATCAAGGCATGGTCGATCAAGGACGCGCGCCATATCCTCGAGCGCCTGGTCGGACGCATGGACGATTGGGGCAGCCTCGACACGTGGCTTGCGGATTATATGGGCTCGACCGAGGGCCGCACCACGGTGATCGCCTCGAGCTTCACGGCAAGCCTGGAGCTCGCCCGCGAAGGCGTCATCGAGATCAGGCAGGAACGGGCCTTCGAGCCTATTTACATGCGCCGGCGCGCCAGCGCCGCGTGAGAAGGAAGTAGAAGTCATGACTAGGCCACAGGCAATTGCGACGTCACCGGAAGCCGAGGAGCCGGTGACGGATGAAAGCATGTCAGAGCCGAGCGACAATGTGACGATGCATCCGCGCGCCGATCGCAGCCATCACCTGCGCATCGTTGAAGCGCTGCTGTTCGCCGCGGCCGAGCCCTTGTCGGCCGAGCAATTGAGCGCCGCCTTGCCGGAAGGGGTTGACCTGCCGTCCTTGCTGGCCGATCTGCAGACGAATTATGCCAATCGCGGCGTCAACCTGGTCCAGGTCGGCGGCAAATGGGCGCTGCGCACCGCGGGCGATCTGAGCTTCCTGTTGCGCCGCGAGGCGGTCGAGCAGAAGCGCCTGTCGAAGGCAGGGCTCGAGACGCTGGCGATCATCGCCTATCACCAGCCGGTCACCCGCGCCGAGATCGAGGAAATCCGCGGCGTCGCCATTTCCAAGGGCACCCTCGACACCTTGCTGGAAGTCGGCTGGGCGCGCATGCGCGGCCGTCGCCGCACGCCGGGCCGTCCGGTGACCTATGGCACGACGCCCGCCTTCCTGTCGCATTTCGGTCTGAACGAGATCGGCGACCTGCCGGGCATGCAGGAGTTGCGCGGCGCCGGCCTGCTCGATGCCACCATGCCGCCGGGCTTCGATGTGCCGATCCCCAGGGTGACCGACGAATTGACGCCGGAGGAGGATCCTCTCGACGGGGATGAGCAGATTCCCTTGGAAATGCATTTGCCGGAAGAGGAAGAGCCTGCGCCCGAGGAGGGGCAGGACAGCAACGAGGCCAATTCCTGACTGTGCTGCTCAGTCTTCTTGGCCTCGGCCGGGCGGTAGTGTACATCGCCCCTTATGAACACGGCAGAATTCGTCAACGGAACCGTGAAATCACATGAATGGGGTCCGCGCGGCACGGCAGGGGCGACCTTCGCCGGGCGGCTGACCTTCGAGGATGTGAGCTTGAGTTTCGGCCCGATCCCGGCGGTGCGGGGCGTCAGCTTCGATCTGAAGCCCGGCGAGATCGTCTGCCTGCTCGGCCCCTCGGGCTGCGGCAAGACGACCCTTTTGCGGATCGCGGCCGGAATCGAGCGGCCTGAGACCGGTCGCGTTCTGATCGACGACCTGGAAATGGCGGGGCCCAAGAATTTCGTCCCGCCCGAAAAGCGCAATATCGGGCTCATGTTCCAGGATTTCGCGCTCTTCCCGCATATGAGCATCATCGACAATGTGGCTTTCGGCTTGCGCGGACTGCGCCGCGCCGATGCGCTGAACGAGGCGCGCCATGCCTTGAAGCGGGTGGGGCTCGAAGACTATGAGCGCGACTATCCGCATCGTCTGTCGGGCGGCGAGCAGCAGCGGGTGGCGCTGGCGCGGGCCATCGTACCGCGCCCGCAAGTGATGCTGATGGACGAGCCGTTCTCCGGTCTCGACCAGCGCTTGCGCGACAGTGTGCGTGCCGAGACCCTGGCCTTGCTGAAGGAGACACGCGCTACCGCGATGCTGGTCACGCATGATCCGGTGGAGGCGCTGGGCCTCGCCGACCGCATCCTGCTGATGCGCCGCGGCCGCCTGATCCAGGCCGGAACGCCGACGGAAATATATCGCCGGCCCGCCGATGCCGAAGCGGCACGCTTCTTCTGCGACATGAACGAGTTGACGGGCCGGATTCGAAACGGCCAGGCCGAAACGCCGCTCGGAACTTTCCCCGCCCAGAGCCGTGCCGAGGGCGAGGCGGTGCTGGTGATGGTCCGGCCACAGGCCTTTTCGGCGGCCCCCGCAGGGCTTGGCCCCGAGGGCTTCGTCCTCGCCGAACGCTTCATTGGCGATGCGACGCTCCTCACCGTGATCTTCAAGGGCCTGGAAGAGCCGGTCGCCATCCGCATGCCGGCGGGCACGGCGCCGGGGCAGGGCACGAGCCTCGCCTTTTCCATTGATCCGGCTCAGGTTTTGGTCTTTACGGCGGATGGTTCCACCCCCATCTAACAGGCGGGCAGTTTTGTTGCGGCGCTCACCCCTTTCTGCAATAGTGCCGGCAACGCAAGGGCCAGTGGGTCCTCATGATCTCAAGGGAGTAGTAAATGGGTTCGCTTTCGATTTGGCACTGGCTGCTGGTGATCCTGGTGGTCGTCCTCTTGTTCGGCCGCGGCAAGATCTCCGATCTGATGGGTGATGTGGCCAAGGGCATCAAGAGCTTCAAGAAGGGCATGGCCGACGACACGGCCGATGCCGAAGCTGACGACAAGACGAAGTCGCTCGAGCAGTCGACCGAGACCAAGGTCGGCGACAAGGTCAAAAGCTGATTTGGGCTAAGGCCCGGAGCTGACGGGGCCAGAGAGCCACAATGTTTGATTTCGGCATCGGCTATACCGAACTGGTGGTGATTGCCCTGGTGGCCATCATCGTCATCGGACCAAAGGATCTACCGAAAGTGCTCCGCGCGTTCGGCCGCACCATGCAGAAGGTGCGCGGCATGGCACGCGAATTCCAGGGCCATCTCGATCAAGCGATGCGGGAAGCCGGCGTCGACGAGATCAAGAAGGAAATCAGCAATCTCAAGACCATGAATCCGGTCGAGGATGTGAAGAAGGAGATCAACTCGATCTCCGCCAGCAATCCAATACCGACGGTGGCAAAAGACCTGACCACCGAGCTGAAGAAGCAGGACGACGACTTCAAGAAGTACTTCGGCGAGAACGGCGCCACGTCGGCTGAAGCCAAGCCTGCCGTGGAAGCTGCAAAGGCGGAGCCCGCGCCCGCCGCCAAGCCCGAAGCGCCGCCCGTGGTGCATTGATGAGCCAGGCTGATATCGACGCTACCGAAGCTCCTCTGCTCGACCATCTGATCGAGTTGCGCAAAAGGCTGATCTATTGCGTGATCGGCCTCGTCCTCGCTTTCGTGCTGAGCTTCGCCTTCTCGACCCAGATCTTCAACATCCTGATCCTGCCTTTCGAATGGGGGACGGGCGCATCGGCCAAGCTCATCCAGACCCAGCTTTTGGGCTTCTTCCTCGTCAAGCTGAAGATCGGTTTCTTCGGCGCGCTGTTCATCACCTTTCCGCTCATCGCCATCCAGATCTATCGCTTCGTGGCGCCGGGCCTCTACAGCAATGAGCGCAACGCCTTCCGGCCCTATCTCATCGCCACGCCGATCTTCTTCGTGCTCGGCGCCTGTCTCGTCTTCTTCTTCCTGCTGCCGGTCGCGATCAGGTTCTTCTACAGTCTCATCGAAGGCACGGGCGGCGGCGGCCAGTCGGCCGTCGAGCTCATGCCGGACGTGCTCTCCTATCTCGACTTCGTGATGATGCTGATCCTGGCCTTTGGCCTGTGCTTCCAGCTACCCGTCATCCTGACCCTTCTCGGTCAGATCGGCGTTCTTTCCTATGAGCAGCTGAAAAGCGGGCGCAAATTCGCAATCGTCGGCGTCTTCATTGTCGCCGCCGTCCTGACGCCGCCCGATCCCATTTCGCAGATCGCCATGGCAGTCCCGCTGATGGCGCTCTATGAGGTCTCCGTGCAGGCCGTGAGATTCCTCGAAAGCCGGCGCGCTGCCCAGGCGGCGAAAGAGGCCGCCGCCGAATAGTCGATCGGCTGTCAATAAATTCTTAAAATTGATGCAGCCTTTGCCTTCCGCGGCCGGGGCTCTATAGCATCCCGCAACACGGGAATCGGACATGCACGACATCAAATTCATCCGCGACAATCCGCAAGGCTTCGACGAGGGCCTCGCCAAGCGTGGGCTCGCGGCGCAGGCGGCAGCGCTCGTCGCCCTCGATGAGGAGCGCCGCAGCCTCATCGCCAGGCTCCAGGCGCTGCAGGAGCGCCGCAACGCCGCCTCCAAGGAGATCGGCCAGGCCATGGGCAAGGGCGACAAGGCGAAAGCCGAGGCGCTCAAGGCGGAGGTCGCCCGCATCAAGGATGGCATGCCGGCCGAGGAGGAGGCGCTGAAGGCAGCCGAGGCCGCCTTGCACAATGCGCTCGCGGCGATCCCCAATCTGCCGGCGGATGACGTGCCGGAAGGGCCGGACGAGACCGCCAATGTCGAGATCCGCCGCCACGGGAGGCCCCGGGGCCTCAACATGGCGAAGCAGCATTTCGAGATCGGCGAGGCGCTGGGGCTCATGGATTTCGAGACGGCGGCGAAGATTTCGGGCGCCCGGTTCGTCGTGCTCAAGGGCGCGCTCGCCCGGCTCGAGCGGGCGCTTGGCAATTTCATGATCGATCTCCACACGCGCGAGCATGGCTATACCGAAGTCAATCCGCCCTTGATCGTGCGCGACGAAACCATGTTCGGCACGGCGCAACTGCCGAAATTCGCCGAGGACCAGTTCCATACGACCGATGGCCGCTGGCTCATCCCGACGGCGGAAGTCTCGCTCACCAATCTGGTGCGCGAATCCGTGCTGGAGGAAGGGGCGCTGCCGATCCGCGTCACCGCCTGGACGCCGTGCTTCCGCTCGGAAGCGGGTGCAGCGGGGCGCGACACCCGCGGCATGATCCGCCAGCACCAATTCTCCAAGGTCGAGCTCGTCTCGATCACGGCGCCTGAGCAGTCGGGCGATGAGCATGAGCGGATGACCAGATGCGCCGAGGAGGTGCTGAAGCGGCTCGATCTGCCTTACCGCACGCTGACACTGTCGACCGGCGACATGGGCTTCGCGGCCCGCAAGACCTATGACATCGAGGTCTGGCTGCCGGGCCAGAACGCCTATCGCGAGATTTCCTCCTGTTCCGTCTGCGGCGACTTCCAGGCGCGGCGCATGGATGCGCGCTTCAGGCCCAAGGAAGGCAAGGGGCCACGCTTCGTGCACACGCTCAACGGCTCGGGCGTCGCCGTCGGCCGCGCCCTCATCGCAGTGCTCGAGAACTATCAGAATCCGGATGGCAGCGTCACGATCCCCGAGGCGCTGCGCCCCTATATGAACAACGAGACGACGATCAAGGGCCTATAATGCGCATCCTCCTCACCAATGATGACGGCATATATGCCGAAGGCCTCGAGTCGCTGGAAAAGATCGCGCGCGAGATTTCCGACGACATCTGGATCGTGGCGCCGGAGTCCGAGCAGTCGGGCGCCTCGCACTCGCTGTCGCTCGCCGACCCCTTGCGCCTGCGCAAGGTCGGCGAGCGCCGCTTCGCCGTCCTCGGCACGCCGACCGATTGCGTCGTCATGGCGGCGCGCAAGATCATGCCCGACGCTCCCGATCTCGTTCTCTCCGGCGTCAATCGCGGCCAGAATATCGCCGATGATGTGACCTATTCCGGTACCATCGCCGCGGCCATGGAAGGCACCACGCTGGGCTTCAAGTCCATCGCGCTGTCGCAAGTCATCGGCATCCACAATCGCGATGCGCTCACTTACGACGTCGCCGAACGCCACGGCGCCAATGTGCTCAAGCAGCTTCTCGACGTCGAATTGGGACCGGGCGTGCTGCTCAACATCAATTTCCCCGATTGCCGGCCGGACGAGGTCGTGGGTGTCGAGGTGACGCGGCAAGGCAAGCGCGACCAGAATCTCCTCACCATCGACGAGCGCCGCGACACGCGCGGGCGGCCTTATTATTGGGTCGGCTTCCAGCGCGAGCGCGGCAATCCGCCGGCCGGGACCGATCTCAGGGCTGCTTTCGAGAAGCGCATCTCGGTGACGCCGCTCCACATGAACCTGACACAGCTCGAAGCCATAGAACCATTGCGGGTGGCGCTGGAGAAAACGTGACCGAGGACTATCGCAAGATCGAGCTGATCATGTCCCTGCGCAATCAGGGCATTCGCGATCAGAGGATTCTCGAAGCGATAGAGCGTACCCCTCGTGAAATGTTCTTGGGCCCGTCCTTCCAGCCGATGGCCTATGCCGACCAGGCATTGCCGATCGCCTGCGGCCAGACGATCAGCCAGCCCTATGTGGTCGCGTTCATGACCGACCGGCTGAAATTGAACGACCGCTGCAAGGTGCTCGAGATCGGCACTGGCTCGGGCTACCAGACCGCCATCCTCTCGCCGCTCTGCCGCCGGGTCTATACGATCGAGCGCTACCGCACGCTGGCGAAAGAGGCCGGCGAGCGCTTCAAGGCGCTGGGCCTTTCCAATGTCACGCAAATGGTGGGCGATGGCCATAAAGGCTGGCCGAAACTGGCGCCCTTCGACCGCATCATCGTCACCGCGGCGGCAGCCGAGGTGCCGCAGGCGCTGGGCGATCAGCTGGCCGTGGGCGGCATCATGATCATCCCGCTGCAGTCGGGGCCGATGAGCCAGGAACTCGTGCGCATCACCCGCGACGAGCGGGGTCTCGCCCATGAGCGCCTGCTGCCGGTGAGGTTCGTGCCCCTGGTGGAAGGAATCGCCCGGGAAAGCTAGTCGTTTTCGGGTGGTTCCGCTCCAACAGGGCGACTATTGTCGAGACAAATGCGATTGACGAGGTGCCGTGATGAGCACGACCATTCTGACCGATCACGTCGAGACGCCCATCGGTCCCATGATCCTGATGGTCGAGGACGACGTGATGATCGGGCTTGAGTTCGACGATCAGCCCGAGCGCTACATGAAGGACATCAAACGCCGCTACCCCGAACATGTGATGCGGGAGACTGCCAATCCGTGCGGCTTCTCGGATCATCTGCGGGCCTATTATGCGGGCGATGTCGCAGCCGTCGACGGTTTGCCGGCGAAGGGTGGCGGCACGCCGTTCCAGGAACGCGTCTGGGCCGAGCTGCGGCGCATTCCGGTCGGCACGACCATCTCCTATGGCGAGCTCGCGACCCGCCTCGGCGACAAGAATGCGATGCGCGCCGTGGGCCTCGCCAATGGCCGCAATCCGATCTCGGTCGTGGTGCCGTGCCATCGCGTGATCGGCTCGGACGGGACGCTCACCGGCTATGGCGGCGGCCTGCCGCGCAAGACCTGGCTCCTCAATCATGAAGGGGTGCCGATCCGCAACGGCCGGGTCGATCGGCAGAACGATCTCTTTGATGCATGACCAAGAGTCCTACTGCCATTCGGCGTGGACCAGATCGCGCAAGCGCTCGAGGCTCGGTATCTTCAGGGCCCGGCCGTCCTTGAGGACATAGCCCTGGGCTTCGAGCCAGGCGAACTCGCGGCTGACGGCTTCCCGATGCGTGCTGATGCGGGCTGCGAACTCGGCGTGTTTCGGCGCCGGCGACAGGACAGCCTGTTCCTTGTCTCGTGCGGCTGCCTCCGCCAGACGCAGCAACTCCGCCCGCAGCCTCTGGCGAACCGCCATGGTGCTGAATTCAAAGATGCGCGTCGTGAGCACACGCACCTGTCCTGTCAGGTGCTTCAGCACGGCCATGGTGAACTGCGGATGATTGGCAATAGCGGCGTGGAAATGCGGCTGCCGCATCACCGCCGCGACGCAACGCTCGACGCATTCGACGCTCGCAGATCGAGGCTGGCTGTCGAGGGCCGACAACTCGCCGACGATCGTGCCGGCGGCAACGTCCCTGAAGCCGACACGCTGCCCGTCGGCCGAATAGATGCTGACCCGCGCCTGCCCCTCGAGCAGAAACAGAACATCGAAGGTCAGGTCCGTATGGCCCATGATGAGCTCTTGCGCGCCATATTCGCGGATCGCGCAATGCTTGACGACCTCGGCAAAAGCGGCCTCATCCAGGGATTTGAAATAGGCGATCGACCTCAATGCGTCCAAATGTTGCTTGCTCATGTCCCAATGTCGGTAAGGCGGTGGAGCCGTCGACCATGATTAAGAACACCAAAGCCGCGCCGCGGCAATGGTGATATTACCTCATCCTTGAACGGTCGGCCGGGCCGCCGCGGGCAAGAACGCGAGGCCCTTCGAAGTGGGGGCTTGAGGGCTCGCGTTCCGCACCCGATGCTCGGACGAGCACGGATCGATGAAGGCTTCAGGACGGATCGTGATATCTGGGCGACAGCGTAAGGACTTCGGCGGCGACGACATAAGGATGCTGATTCGCGGCCTGCGGCACTGGCTTGCCGGACCTGTCTATGACGACTCCTATGTCATCCAGGAGCTCAGGGCTCATCGCCTTCAGCGCTTCCAGCGCCTCGATTTCGCGTCTGCGCGTCCGGTAGGCCTCGTGCTTCGACCTCATCCAGGCCGCAAGCTTGCTCAGGCGGGTGGAGCCGAAGAGACGCGTAGTATCACGGCTGACCAGGCGCTCTGCTTGAGTGTTCATGGTTCTCTCCTTTGTCGCGATCGGCTTCGATTTGGAGGCACTCTCGAACTGTGGCGCAAAGTTTAATGGCCAGGCGCGAACCATGTCTGTGAGTAAACTCACCGAAGGGAAGGGAGAAACGCTTGCGGAGTGAGGGGAAGCGGCTTCAACGAAAAAAGAACCCCCACCCCGGGCGTCGGAACCGGAATGGGGGGAGTTGCCTCCGGAGGAAGATCCAGAGGTGGGGAGATCTCAGGTCTCGTCGTCGCGGCCTGCGAGCAGGTAGGCCGACAGCACGGCAAGCGCGACGGCGAGCACGAAGACGAAGATCATGAAGGCGGCGAGCGCGATGAACCCCGCGTCCTTGTAGGTGGCGATCGCCAGATGAGCGCCGGGCCAGATCACGCCGGCGGCCATGAGGGCGAAGAAATAGAACGCGAGCTCCTTGAGAGAGGGCGTTAGGAGCCCGCGCCCCACGCTGAGTGCCGCGATGAGCACCAGCGGGAGGGAAAGAAGAAGGCCGGCAATCGTCATGCTGTCGGCGCTGAGCGTGAAGAACGCATGAGCGGCGACCAGCAGGATCGCAACAAGCACGAAAGCGGCGAGAAAGCGTCCGCGATGCAGATGAAAGCTGCGCGGCGACCTCGATTGCGACACTTGAGCCCCCATGACCATGCCCCCGATTTATGACCGCTTGTGCCGGTTCGAATGCTGCGATGGTGGAAACGCGGTTACCGGATTCGCCGGTGCGGGCTCGTCAGCGAGGTCGCCGAGCTTGCCGATATCCATACCGATATCGTTGAGAAGCTTGGCGTCCATGGCGCTCAGGCACGCCATGGTTTCCTCCTCGAGACGGCGGGCGCGGCGGGCCCGCCATTTCGTGTTCACCCAGGCGGCAAATCTCCCGAGCGGCTTAGGGCTCGAAGGGCGGCGAGTGAGCGGACGATGTGCGTGAGCATTCATAGTCTCTCTCCTGTGCTGCTTTCCGGCTTCTGGACGACCGGATTCGATTTGATGCAGGAGAGCTTAGTGAGACGGCAGGTTAGCGTCTGTGGGGAAACTCACAGTCGAAAAAGGCCGGATTCAAGCGCTTTTTGGCGTCTTCCGGTTGCGCAGGACATGTTCGTGGCCGGCGTCGTAAAGGGCAGAATCGCGAAAATCATGGGCAGTGAGCACAGGCCCCACGATCACCAGGGCCGTGCGGGTGAGCTTGGCCGAGCGAACCTTCCTGGCGATGGTCGCGAGCGTGCCATGGATGATCTGCTCGTCGGGCCAGCTCACCCGATAGCCGACGACGACCGGGCAGTCGGGCCCGTAATACGGGGTCAAGGCGCGCTCCACATAGCCCAGATTGCGCACCGAGAGATGGATGACGAGCGTCGCCCTGGCGCGGCCCAGCTCCTCGAGCCGCTCCATTTCCGGCATCGGCGAGGCTTGCATCGCGGTGCGGGTCAGGATGATCGTCTGGGCGATTTCGGGCAAAGTGAACTCGGTCTTGAGGGCCGCCGCCGTCGCCGCGAAGGCCGGAACGCCGGGCGTCACATCATAGGGAATGCCGAGTGCATCGAGCCGGCGCATCTGTTCGGCAATGGCGCCGTAGATCGAGGGATCGCCGGAATGCACGCGCGCGACGTCTTTGCCGGTACGATGCGCGGCTTCGATCTCGGCGATGATTTCGTCGAGATGAAGAGGCGCCGTGTCGATGACGCGAGCCCCTTCGGGCGCGGCCGTGACGATCTCTTCGGGCACCAGCGAGCCCGCATAGAGGCAGACCGGGCAGCTCTGAATGAGCCGCAAGCCGCGCAGCGTGATGAGATCGGGCGCGCCTGGCCCGGCGCCGATGAAATGAACCGTCATGCTTTTCTCTTCTTGGCATAGCCGCGCGGCGTATAGGCATAGGTCCGGCCATCGCCGCGCTGAAAGGATTTCGACTGCGATGAGCCCACCATCACCAGCGTCAGCATGTCGACCACGTCCGGATCGAAATCCTTGAGCGGAACGATGCGCACCTTCTCTTCGGCGCGGCCGAGATTGCTCGCGACGATCACCGGCGTGTCTTCCGGCCGATAGGACTTCAGGATGGCGATCGCCTTTTCCAGCTGATCGCGGCGTTTGAGCGAACGCGGATTGTAGAAGGCGGTGACGAAATCGCCCTGCGCGGCGGCCTTGAGCCTGTTCTCGATGATCTCCCAGGGGGTGAGTAGATCGGAGAGCGAGATGCAGCAGAAATCATGGCCGATCATGGCGCCGGCGCGTGCCGCCGCCGCCTGGAAGGCGGAAATACCGGGCAGCACCTCGACGGCGATGCGCTCAGGCGCCAGATCGATGAGCTCGAAGGCAAGCGCCGCCATGGCATAGATGCCGGGATCGCCCGAGCAGATGAGGGCGACCTGACGACCCTCCTTGGCAAGCGCGATGGCATGGCGCACCCGCGTCTCTTCGGCGCCAAGCGGAAAACGGTGCTCCTGCTGCGCGCCTTTCAGATCCCGGGCGAGATCGAGATAGAGATCGTAACCGACCCAGTCGGTCGCCTGGCGCAAGGCCGCGCTCGCCGCCGGGCTGCGCGAGGAATGGTCGCCGGGGCCAAGTCCGACGAGGCTGATCCTGCCTTGCGCGCGGCCGCGCGGCTCGAGGACAGGGGCAGGGGCCAGCGCCACGGCGCAGGTGGCGCGTCGCGATTTGGTCTTGGGCACGATCAGGCGGGCTTCCTGCCCCGCCGCCGCCAGGGCGGCCCCTTCGGCGACGCCCGGACAGCCTACTTCCTTCATCACCAGAGGGGAGGGCGTCTTGAGCCTGGAGGCTTCGGCATTGAGCTCGGCCGCCGTGAACACGCGGAGCGGGAGGCCCAGATGCCGCGCCAGGGCATGGATCGCCGCCTCATCTTCCTTGAGGTCGAGAGAGGCGATGGCGGCCAGGGCGTTCCGGGACAGGCGATGCCGGGCGAGGGTGTCGTCCACGAGGGTCACAAGTTCGTCCGCCGCGACGCCGCGTTCGCCGCCGACGCCCAAGGTGAGCACCTTGGGGTGATAAACGAGGTGCGACGGCGAGCCGGTCAGATCCTCATGGGTCGCGGTGATCTCGAGCGCCGCGGCCGCAGACGTCGGGAGATCGAGCCAGGGCATCTGGCCGCTGGTCCTGACGCTTTCACCGGCCAGGAGACGCGCGGCAAAAGCCTTCATGTCCTCGGGATTGGCCAATACCCAGCCTGGTGGAGGATCATCAAGCGCAGCACCGAAGCGCAGATCGCTGGCGGTCGTGACCGCCGCATGGCCGCCGGTGATCTTGGCGATCCTTCGCGCCAGATCATTGGCGCCGTGATGTCCACCGAGCAACGGTATGACGGAGCTGCCGTCTTCCGCCAGCGCCAGGACAGGCGGTTCCTGGCGCTTGTCGTCGAGCACCGGCGCCAGGGCGCGGATGACGATGCCGGAGGCGCAGAGCGCAATAATCGGCCGGCCATCGCGGAAAAGCTCTTGCAGCGCCACTGTCGCCTTCTCATAGGCTCGATCCGGTCCGCTCACGCAGCGCGGTCCGTGGATCTCGGCCTCAAGCAGGTCCTTGAGCTTCTGCGCCAGGGGCAACGCGGAGCTTCCCAGGATGAAAATGGCGGGCGCCTTCACCACGACTCGCCGCCCTTATAGACGAGGATGGTCGAGAAATAGGGCCGCTCGCCCTCCGGCACATCGGCGAGCCGTGTGACTTTCTCGTCATCGAGCGTCGCCTTTTCGATGATGATCGCCTGGCCGGCGAGGCCCAGCTCGCTCAGCACGCCGCGGATCTTATCGAAATGCTGGCCGACCTTCATGATGGCAATCGCATCGGAGGAGATGATCTCCTGCTTGAGGCGCGAAGCGTCGAGCGTTCCCGGCAGCACCTTCAATATATCGTTGCGCGCCGCGAGCGGCCGGTTGATGGCGGCGGCGCAGGCGGTGATCGAGCTGATGCCCGGCACGACCTGCGTCAGATAATTCTGCGCCAGCCGCGTCAGGAGATAAGCGAAGCTGCCATAGAACAAGGGATCGCCCTCGCAGAGAAAGGCGACGTCGCGTCCTTGATCGAGGTGGCTGGCGATCGCCTGCGCAGCGGCGTCATAGGCTTCCTGCGCCGGCGCTCTCTCGCGCCGCATCGGCACGTCGATGGCGAGCTCGATCACGTCTTCCGGGATGAAGGGCGCGGCAATGCTCCGTGCCAGGCTGTCATTGCCGTTCGCCGCCGGATAGGCGATGACCGGGACTTGCGAGATGAGGCGCCAGGCCTTGAGCGTGATGAGCTCGGGATCGCCGGGTCCGACGCCCAGCCCATAGAATGTGCCGCTCATGGCTTGACCGCTCGCCATTGCAGCACCGCCATGCGGGGCTTGAGCGCCCTGAGCGGCCCGATGCGCGCGAGATAGGAGACATCGAGACGGACCAGGTCGCCGCCATATTTCTCCTGCAGGTCGACCAGATGCAATTCGCCCTCGAGGGTAACGACATTGGCCACCATGCGCCCTTGCGACTTGAGCGCCGCCCAGCCCGCCTCGAACACGCCGGGAATCCCCATGCCGCCACCGATGAAGACGGCATCGGGCGTCTCCTGGCCGGCAAGGCTCGGCGGCGCTTCGCCGGCGATGACCTTGAGGCGCGGTGTGCCCAGGCGATCGGCATTCTCGCCGATCATGCGCAGGCGTTCCGCATCCTGTTCGAAAGCGATGGCCCGCGCGCCCCGTGCCGCGCGCATCCATTCGATGGCGATCGAGCCGCACCCCGCGCCGACGTCCCACAGGAGCGCATCGGGATAGGGGGCCAAAGCGGCAAGCGTCGCGGCGCGCACCTCGCGCTTGGTGAGCTGGCCGTCATGGATGAAAGCTTCATCGGGAAGGCCGGGAACGCGCGGCAGCAAGGCGGCGCCGGACTTGGGCCGGCACCAGATGGCGAGCGTGTTGAGATCGGAGAAAGAGCGCTCGACAAAATCATCGGCCCGGAACCGTACGCTGTTCTCGCGCGGGCCGCCCATATTCTCGAGCACGGTCATTTCGCTCGGACCATAGCCGCGCGCGACAAGGCGGCGGGCAACCTCGGCGATGGTCGAGCCATCGGCGGTGAGCGCCAGGAGACGCACATCGGGCTGGATGAAAGCTTCGAGATTGGCGGCGGGCCGGCCATGCAAGGTGATCATGTCGCAATCGCCGAGCGGCCAGCCCATGCGCGCGGCGGCAAGGCTGAAGGAGGAAAGATGAGGGACGATCTCCATCTCCTCGAACGGCACGATCTCCAGGAGCTTGCGGGCGACGCCGTAATTGAGCGGATCGCCGGTCGCCAGCACGACCGTCCGGCGGCCGCGCAGAGGCTTGATGCGGTCGATGACGGCGCTGAAGGGCTGGGGCCATTCATGCCGCTCCGCCTTGGTCTCGCCAATGAGCGCCAGGAGGCGGTTCGAGCCGACGATGACCTCGGCATCGAGGAGCAAGGAGCTGGCACGCGGCGAGAGGCCGCCGAGGCCGTCCTCGCCCATGCCGATGATGCTGAGCCATCTGGTCATATGGTCATATCCGCCGTTACCGCATTGACGACCGAAGAGGCCATGGCCGATCCACCACGCCGGCCGAGAAGCGTGGCGAAGGGGACAGCGCGCGGGTTTTCCGCCAGCTCATCCTTGGATTCGCTGGCGCCGATGAAGCCGACCGGGAAGCCGACAATGGCGGCGGGCCGATCGGCCCCGGCGTCGAGCGCCTCGAGCAGCGCGAACAGCGCCGTCGGCGCATTGCCGATGACGACCACGGCGCCTCTGAGACGCGGCAGCCACAAGGAAACCGCCGCCGCCGACCTTGTGATCTTGCGCGCAAGGCCGAGCTCGCGGGCCTTCTCATCATTCAGGGTACAGACGATCTCGACGCCCGCCGGCAGCATGCGGGCGATGATACCGTGGCGGACCATCTCGCTGTCGGTGAAGATGGGTTTCCGGTCCTTCAGGGCCTCGGCGATCGCTCCCGGCAGATCGGCCGAGATCCGCAGATCCGCGACGATATCGGTCATGCCGCAGGAATGGATCACGCGCTCGGCGATGCCATGGACGGATGCCGGCAAGCCCGACAGGTCGGCCATGGCGCGGATCGCGGCAAAGGACTGCCGGTAGATCTCGGCCGGATCGTTCAAATAGTCTCTCACCGCTTTTTCATGCTCCGAGGCCCGAGCGGGTGATCGGCATGCGGGTAGGGGTGATGATGATGCCCGTGATCGTGCCCGTCATGATCGTGGTGGTGATGATGGTGGTCATGATCGTGATGATGGTGATCGTGGCCGTGATTATGGTCATGGTGGTGGTCATGATCATGGTGATGATCGCGGGCCTTGCCGGTGCCGATCCCTTCCACATGATGATGGTGGCTCTCTTGCGGCGCGCCGACTTCGGCTTCGAAGCCTAAAACCTGAGTGCGGAACTTGCACATCTGGCAATTCATCGCGGTTTCGCCCGTTGTGATCTGCTCGATCCGCTCGACGAAGGTGTCGATCACCGCCGGATGGTCGTTGAGATAGGGCGCCTTGATGAACTGGATGCCGGGATGGCGCTTGGCCACCGCGTCGGTCGCATCATAGATGCGCTGAACCAGTATCCCGGTGAACAGGAAATACGGGAAGACAATGATGCGCCGGTAGTTGAGCCGTGCCGCATGCTCGAGCGCCGGCTCGACCAGCGGGAAGGTCACGCCCGAATAAGCGGTCTCGGCCCAGCCGAAGCCGAAACCTTCCCACAGGAGCCGGGTGACCTTCGACACGTTCGAATTGGCGTCGGGATCGGATGCACCCCGCCCGACGACGACCAGCAAGGTCTCATGCCGGCCGATGTCGCCCGGCGCACCGGCGAGGGCTTCCTCGACGCGGTCGGCGGCGGCGCGCATCATCTTGGGATCGATGCCGAGCTCCTTGCCGTAGTCGATCCTGACGCCGTTCTTGACGGCATAGGTGTTGAGAACCGAGGGTATGTCGTTCTTGGCGTGGCCGGCGGCGAAGAGCATGCCGGGGACGGCGAGCACCTGGTCGACGCCCTCCGCCCGGAGCCTGTCGAGACCGTCGCGGATGATGGGGGTGGCGAATTCGAGATAGCCGAATTCGACCGGCTGACCGGGAAAGCGCTGCTTCAGATGCTGGGCGAGGACGGCGAATTCCTGCACAGCATCCTCATCGCGGCTGCCATGGCCGCACAACATCACACCGGTTTTTGTCTGCATGGGTCCCTGCCTCTTATTCGCTGCAAGAAAGGACAGGGTTCCAGGCATGGGGATTCCCTTGCCTTGGCTTTTCCGCAGCTCCGGCATTGGCCCCCGATTTGGGTCAGCCGCACCGGACTTGCTTTCAGTTCCTGGAGGAACGCTGCTCGTCTTGCTTGCGTCCACACCTACCGGGGCGAGCCTGACCGGTCAATCGCCGACGCGACCAGCGATGATGCAAAGGCGTCACGGGGCTGATAGGAGGAGATGACGTGAGGAAACAATCCTGCTGATTCGCAATTTCTGGGCACTGGGAGGGCTGATGGCGGTGGCGGCCTGCGCCTCGGTGCCGAGCCTGCCCTATGAAAAGGGCGTCGGCGTCGTCGACATCCTGCGCAATGTGAAATGCGAGCTCGCCACAGCCTATCGCGAGAATAGCGTGCGCTTCCCGTGGCTGCGCAACTGGGCGGCCGGCGTCGAGCTCACTCTCGATGTGACGGAAGCGCGCAGCGGCGGCGCCTCGGCCCAGATCCTGGTGCCGATCCATGTGACCGACAGTTTCCGCCTGGGCGCCGATGCGCGCCGCCGTGCCAAGGCGCAAAGCGTCGCCTCGGTGACTTTCTCGACCGCGCTTGCGAGCCTCGGCCAGGCGGAATGCGCTCATCATGTGCCGGGGCAGGGGCTGGAGCCGCTTCTCAAAGGCAATCTCGGCCTCAAGACCTGGATCAGCCGCGCGGCCGAGGCGATCGATGCCGCCGGCATCGCTCAAGCGACCGACGGGCTCGGCTACATCATCGAATTTGGCATCGAAGCCGGCGCCGGCCTCGATCCGGGCTTCGCCATCATCCGCGTCGGCGATTACGAGCTGGGCGGCAGTGCCGGTCTTGCCGCCAGCCGCGAGGACACGCACACGCTCAACATCGCCATGGCGCCGATCCGCGCCGTGCCGCCGGCGCCCGTCTATGTGACAAACCTCACCGGCCCGCAGCCACAGACGCGGACCGAGCCCGGGCCGGCCGCGCCGGTGCAGAAACGCCAGGCCGCGCGTCCCGCAACGGGCGTTCCGCAGCAGACGCAGCAGGATCTGAGCAACATCATCCGCAGCCTCAAGCAGAGCCAGACCGGAAGGGATTGAATGCCGAGATTTTTGTGTGTCTTGTGGCTCTTGCTGGCCGCGCTCGCGACGACCGCGGCCGCGTCGGATTGGACGACCTATGTGAACGACCGCTTCGGCGCCACCGCCGATATCCCCGCAGGCTACAAAGCCGGCGAGCCGCCGGCGAATGATGATGGCTTAAGCTTCACCTCGCCCGAAGGCGGTGCGACGATCGCGGTCTGGGGCGCTCTGGCGACCGTCAATGAAGAGAGTTTCACGGACTATGCCAAGCGTCTCGTCTCCTATGCTGTGGATGATGGCTGGAACGTGAGCTACTCGGCCGGCAGGGAGGACTGGTTCGCCTTTTCCGGCAGCAAGGCGGATCGCATCTTCTATGAGAAGATCATCAAGGCCTGCAACGGCGATATCGCCAATCATGTCCGGCTGGAATATCCTGCCGCCCGCAAGGCCGAGTTCGATCCCGTCGTCGCGCATGTGGCGAAATCCCTGCGCTCCGGGAAGGGCTGGCAGTGCTAGGCTGAAGTGCCTTGCAGGATAGGGAGGCAGCGTTTGACGAAACTTCACTCTCATGACCATGAAGATCATGACGGCCCGCATCATGACGGCGGCGAGGAGCGCGGGATCGCCTTGCGCGTCAAGGCGCTGGAGTCATTGCTCATCGAAAAGGGCCTCCTTGACCGTGAGGCGCTCGACAAGTTCGTGGAGACTTATGAAAAATCGATCGGACCGCGCAATGGCGCACGCGTCGTCGCGCGGGCATGGATCGATCCTGCCTTCAGAGAGCGCCTGCTGGACAACGCCACACCGGCGATCGCTGAGCTTGGCTATGGAGGCCTTCAGGGCGAGAACATGGTGGTCGTCGAAAATACGAAGGCCATCCACAACGTCATCGTCTGCACCTTGTGCTCCTGCTATCCATGGCCGGTGCTCGGCCTGCCGCCGGTCTGGTACAAAAGCGCCCCTTACCGCTCGCGCGTCGTGAAAGATCCGCGTGGCGTCCTGGCCGAGTTCGGCCTGAAGATCGATCCCGAGATCGAGATCAGAGTCTGGGACTCGAGCGCCGAGATCCGCTACATGGTCCTGCCGATGCGGCCGCAAGGCACCGAAGGCATGAGTGAAGAAGATCTGGCGTCCCTGGTGACGCGCGACTGCATGATCGGAACGGCACGGCCATGAACTCGATGCATGACCTGGGCGGCATGGATGGATTCGGTCCGGTCGTCGCCGAAGCGAACGAGCCGGTCTTCCACGCCGACTGGGAGCGCCGCATGTTCGCCATCGCCTCGGCCCTTCCCTTTACCGTGCCTTATGCCGATGATCATTTGCGCCGCGAGATCGAGCGTATCCCGCCCGCCGATTATCTTCGGCTTCCCTATTACGCCTATTGGCTTCATGCGATCAGCCGCCTTCTGGAGGAGCACGGCGTGTCGGCATCAGCGCCATTCAAACCGGCGGGAGCGTCGATCAAGGCCAACGAGGTCGACAGCGCCATTCAGCGCGGCGCCTCGACCCGGATGCCGGCGGAAAGAATCGTGCCGCGCTTCGCGGTCGGCGATCGGGTGAAAGCGCGCAATATCCATCCGACCGGTCATACGCGTCTCCCGCGCTACGCGAGGGGCAAGACCGGAACGGTTGCACGCAATCACGGCGTCTTCAGCTTTGCCGACAGCAATGCCAGGGGTGACGGACCGCAGCCACATCACCTCTATGCGGTCGCCTTCACCGCGCGCGAACTGTGGGGAGAAGAGGCCGCGGCCCAGGACAAGCTCTATCTCGATCTCTGGGGCGACTATCTGGAGCCGGCATGACGATCGATCCGGGCAAGCTTCCCACCGAGATCGCCGCTTCGCCTCGCTATTCGAAACACGCAGAATGCCGGACTCTAAAGTCCGGATGACGCGAGACAATCGGTTGTGGCGTTCGGTGAGCACATTCCCAACAACTGGAAGCGACCTTCCTTCAGCTGATAAACATATTCCGGGTCATAGCTCGGATCTTCGCAGAAATCCCGCAGCGCTCTCGGGCGCTTGATCGAAATCTTGACGGGCAAGCCGGCAGCAAGCCGGCTTACCCTTCCGGGCAGGAATACTTGATCGTAGCCCTCTGGCTTGGACAACAACAGACTGCCCCACGGGCATGGGCTCGATTTTCCTGTGAACGCAAATGGGTCCCGACTGCACCCGAACATGCACTTGTAGACAAAGTAATCCTTCTGACCGTCCGCGTTGACATCGGCCTCACCGCGACCATCATCAGAGTAGTTTTCGCTCACCGTCAGCCGCCCGAGGCCGTTGTCTCGGCACTCCTTGTCAAATTGCTGGGCAAAGGCCAGAACGGGAGGAGGCAATTTCTCCATTCTGTCGGCTGCAAGTGCGGGGGCACCAGCCAAACACGCACTCAACAATGTTGCGGCCACCAATCTATGCACGATGGCACCAGAGCTAGATGGTTGGAATGTTCTATCTCAAATCATCGCCTACAACAATGGAGCACAATATTGGGCTCGTTGAGGAGCACGAGCTTGCATTGCGAATCCGCGCTCATGCACTTGGCCTCTTCCCGGCCGGCGTCGCTGCGCTCGGAAAGGGGGCTGGCAGTGCTGAACCCGTTGTGCGGGAATAGCTGGATTAAGTTCGGTCCATTCTGATAAGTATCCGTGGACACCCTCGGAGACACCATGGTTAAGCCGACGCAACAGGTTATGAGGCTTGGATTTGGGTTCGCCGTGTCACAGGCGCTGCGCGTCATTATCGAACTCGGCATTCCGGATCTTCTGGCCGCCGGCAAGTCATCAGTAGCTGAATTGGCGGCCGCCACTCGGTCGAATGCCGACGCGCTTTATCGTGTGATGCGGCTTCTTGCAGCCGAAGGAGTCTTCAGGGAGGTGCTGCCCCGTCATTTCGAGCTGACGGAGATGGGTACCGTGCTGCGCTCCGATCGCCCCGGTCCCCGTGACTTCATCCATATGATCAACAGCGAAGCCTACCTTGCCTTCGGGCAGCTCATGCATTCTGTTCACACCGGCAAGCCGGCTTTTGACAAGGTGTTCGGAAGTCCAAGATTCGACTGGCTGTCGGAACATCCCGAGCAGGCTGCTTTGTTTCAGCGTGCCATGGTGGCCTTGAGTCAAGGCAGCAACGAGGCGGTTGCCGATGCCTATGACTTCAGGCCGTTCACGCGTGTCGTCGACCTCGGTGGCGGACATGGTCAGCTTCTCGCCGAAATCCTGGTTCGCAATCTCCATCTGAGTGGCGTGCTCTTTGATCTCCCTTCAGGCGTCGCTGCCGCACAACAGGGTGCAGGCGGCCACCTGCCGCGCACTGAATTTGTCGCCGGTGATTTCTTTGAGAGCGTTCCTATCGGCGATGTCTACGTCGTTAAGAAAGTGATCCACGACTGGGATGATGAGCGTGCCAAGGCAATTCTACGAAATTGCCGCAAGGCGATGCTGCCAGGCGGGAAGGTGCTTGTGGCCGAGACGCTCGTGCCGTCAGGAGACGAACCTGATCAGATCAAGCAAATCGACGTTGTCATGCTAGCCGTTACTGGTGGCCTGGAGAGGACGAAAGCTCAGTATGCAAGCCTGTTAGACGCCGCGGGGCTAAAGCTTGAACGGGTGATCCCGACGCGAGGACCGATTTCCATTCTTGAGGCGTCTGCGGTCTAGCTAGTATTCAATGCCCTTCTGCGCCTTGATCCCCGAGCGGAAGGGATGCTTGATCTGCTCCATCTCGGTGACGAGGTCGGCGATTTCGATCAGTTCGTCCTTGGCGTTGCGGCCGGTGACGATCACATGCTTGTCGGCGGGCTTGTTGCGCAAGGTCTCGACGACCTCTTCGGTCGGCAGGTAGTCGTAGCGCAGCACGATATTGAGCTCATCGAGCAGCACGAGCTCGTATTGCGGGTCGGCGATCATGCGCTTGGCTTCTTCCCAGCCGGCGCGCGCATGGGCGATGTCGCGCTCGCGGTCCTGGGTTTCCCAGGTAAAGCCTTCGCCCATGGCCTTGATCGTCACCAGATCCGGGAATTTCTCCAGCACCGTGCGCTCGCCCGTCGCCCAGGCGCCTTTGACGAACTGCACGACGCCCGCTTTCATACCGTGGCCGATGCAGCGGAACACCATGCCGAAGGCCGCGGTCGACTTGCCTTTGCCCTTGCCGGTATGGACGATGATCAGGCCTTTCTCGATCGTCTTGCCGGCCATGATCTTGTCGCGCGCCGCCTTCTTCTTCTGCATCTTGTCGTGATGGCGGACATTTTCGTCTTCACTCATGGGGCACGTCCTTCCTTGAGAAGCTTCAATTGACCATAGGCCGAGTTGGAGCGCGGCGTCCAAAGGCCGCGCGCGATCGCTTCCTCGAGCCGCTCCGATATCTCGACGAGCGCTGAGGGGTTGTTGCGGGCGATGAAGTCGCGCGTTTCCTCATCGGCGAGAAAGGCGTCATAAGCGAGGTCGAAATGATGGCTCTGCACCGCACCCGTCGTCGCCGCGAAGGCGAACATGTAGTCGACCGTCGCCGCGATCTCGAAGGCGCCCTTATAGCCATGGCGTTTGACGCCGGTGATCCATTTCGGATTGACGACGCGCGAGCGCACGACGCGGCCTACCTCTTCCTCGAGCGTGCGGATGACCGGCCGCTCCGGGCGCGAATGGTCGTTGTGATAGACGCGCGGCCTCTGACCCGACATCGCCTCGACGGCAGCACTCATCCCGCCTTCGAACTGATAGTAATCGTCGGAATCGAGCAGATCGTGCTCGCGATTGTCCTGGTTATGCACCACGGCTTCGATGCGCTTGAGACGTTCGCCGAATGCGCGCTCGTCATGGGCGCCAGCGTCGCGCGCGCCATAGGCATAGGCGCCCCAGGTGATATAGGCGCGGGCGAGATCGGCGCGTTCGGCCCACAGTCTCTCATCGATCAGCGCCTGGAGACCCGCCCCATAGGCGCCGGGCTTCGATCCGAAGATGCGGTAGCCGGCGGCATGTTCGGCTTCGGCGGCGGCAAGCCCGGCCGCGGTGAGCGTCCTCGTTTCGCTCAGCATGCGGGCGGCGATCGGATTGTCGCCTTCCGGCTCGTCGAGCCGGCCGACGGCGCGGATCGCCTTGTCGAAGAGCTCGATCTGGGCCGGGAAGGCGTCGCGGAAGAAGCCCGAGATGCGCAAGGTGACGTCGATGCGGGGGCGCCCGAGCTTCGCGAGCGGGATCACCTCATAGCCGGTCACGCGCCAGCTCGACGGTTCCCAGACGGGCTTTGCGCCGATGAGCGCCAACGCCTGCGCGATATCATCGCCGCCGGTGCGCATATTGGACGTGCCCCAGGCGGAGAGGCCGAGCGCCTTGGGATAGCGTCCGAAATCCTGGAAGTGCCGGGCGATGAGGTCTTCCGCCGATTTCTGCCCGAGCGTCCAGGCAGTAGGTGTCGGCACCGTGCGGTTGTCGAGGGAATAGAAATTGCGGCCGGTGGGGAGGACATCGAGCCGTCCGCGGGTCGGGGCGCCCGAAGGTCCTGCCACCACGAATTGCCCATCGAGTCCCTTGAGCACGCTCGAGATTTCGCGTTCGCCCGAGGCGCGCAAGGCCGGACGGGCGATAGTCTCGATCGCGGTGATGACCTTGTCCGATTGCGCGCCAATGCCGGCCTGTGTCTCTACGCAGCGCGAGGCCAGTATCTCGAGACGTTCGACCGTATCGCCTTGCGATCGCCAGCTATCCGCGCTCAAGGCGGCGAGGATATCGGGGCGGGGACCCATCCAGGGCGCGCTCATGTCGCAGGTGAGCGGATCGAAATCGGCAAAGCTCAGATCCTGCGCCAGAGCGCGAATCAGCGATTGATCGCTTTCCTCGCCGAGCCCGCGCGGCACGCGGGTGAGCGCCACCAGAAGATCGGTCTCGAGCCGGCCTTGCGGCGAAGAACCCAATATATGGAGACCGTCGCGGATCTGCGCCTCCTTCAGGTCGCAGAGATAGGCGTCGAGCTTCACGAGATCGCTCGTCTCATCGCCGGTGAAGCCGGCATCGACATCGAGCCTCTGGCTTCTGGTGAGATCGAGGATATCGCGCTTGAGTGCAGCGAGCCTGCGGCGATCGAGGCCGGAGGCGAGATAATACTCATCGACCAGAGCCTCGAGGTCCTTGAGCGGACCATAGGTCTCGGCCCGCGTCAGAGGCGGCGTCAGGTGATCGATGATGACGGCGCCCGAGCGGCGCTTGGCCTGCGTGCCTTCGCCCGGATCGTTGACGATGAAGGGATAGAGATGCGGCAAAGGGCCGAAGGCGATCTCGGGGTAGCAGGCGGAGGACAGCGCCGTCGCCTTGCCAGGCAGCCATTCGAGATTGCCGTGCTTGCCATTGTGGATAATCGCCTGGGCCTTGAAATGATGGCGCAGCCAGAAATAGGTGGCGAGATAGCCATGCGGCGGCACCAGCGCCGGGTCGTGATAGGTGGCCTTGGGATCGATATTGTAGCCGCGCGCCGGCTGGATCGCGACCGCCGCATGGCCGAAAATGAGGACGGGAAGCTCGAAGGCATCTCTCGCGAAGAAGGGATCCTGTTCGGGAGCGCCCCAACGCTCGATGATCTGGCGCCGGACATCGTCGGGCAAGGCGGCAAAATCCCGGACATAGTCGCCGAGCGCGAGCCTGGTCGCGCTTCCATGGCGATGCGCATTGGTGCGGCCTCGTTGCAGGCTTTCGATGAGCGCATTCCCATCCGCGGGAATGTCATCGATGCCATAACCTGCATCGGCGAGTGCCTGCAGGATGGCGATGGTGCTCGCCGGCGTGTCATAGCCCACGCCGTTGCCGATACGGCCGTCCTTGTTGGGATAGTTGGCGAGGAGGAGGGCGATGCGCCGATCGGCGGGAGGCGTCTGACGCAGGGCGATCCAGGCCGCCGCCAGATCGGCGACGAAGTCGATGCGGTCCCGGACCGGCCGGTAGGTCACGATCCGGCATTGCGTCCGCTCGTCCCAGTGATCGTCCGCCTTGAAGGAGACGGCGCACGAGAAGATGCGGCCGTCGAGCTCGGGGAGGACGACATTCATCGCGAGATCGCGGGCGCCGAGACCTTGCGCGCTCTCTTGCCAGCTCGCTTCGCCGGAGCCCGCGAAGACGACCTGCAGCACCGGGCAGTCAAAGGGTGTGAAAGGCGTGTCGGCGGCGATGCTGCCCGAAGATACGGCGAAAGAAGTCGTATTGAGGATGACGGCCGGACGCGCTTCACCGAATGTGGCGGTGATGAACGCGGCGCTCGCTGCGTCTTTAAGGCTCGTGACGAAGACGGGCAGGGCATTGATCCTTCGCTGCCGAAGTGCCGCGACCAGCGCATCGACCGGCGCCGTCTGCGCCCCTTCGAGCACCGAGCGATAGAAGACCAGCGCCGCGGCCGGCGCATTGGTGATCCAGTTGGCGCTGAGCTCCTCAAGACTTTCGCAAGCCTGTCCCGGCCAGTAGAGACCGGCCTTGGCGAGCGGCCGCGGCGGGGCGGGCGCAGCACCTTGCCCCAGGAAATGCAAGCATAGCTTGAGGAAGGCGGCGGCATTCTCCTGGCCGCCGGCAATGAGATATTGCCTGAGCCTTTCGCAATCGGCCTTGGGTAAGGTCGAGCGTGCGGCAAGCTCGGGATCGGGATGGGCATCGCCTGGCAGAACGGCGAGCGCGATCTCGTGCTCGCGCGCCAGGGCTTCGATCTCGCCGAGGCCATAGGCCCAGTATTGCGCCCCGCCAAGGAGGCGCAGGACAATGAGCCTCGCTTGCTTCAGCGTCTTTTCGAGATAGAGATCGACAGAGAGGTTGTGCTGGAGCTGCAACAGATTGGCGAGACGCAGCGAGACGGCGTCGCTGCCGATCGCGTCCCAGGCGCGCGCCAAGGCGGCAAGCTCGCTGTCGGCGGCGGAGAGCACGACGATGTCGCCCGGCTCCTGCGCAAGGTCGATAGCTTCGGCCGCGCCGTCTATGACGCCCGTCTGGGTCGCAAGGAGATGCATCAGCCCTTGAGGCGGGACTCGACCACGGCCCGGTCCAGTCCCTTCAATCCGATGACGACGACCTCGCTCGAACGCTTCTCGTCCGCCCGCCAGGGTCGGTCGAAATAGCTATTGAGCCGCGGCCCGACCGCCTGGATCAGCAACCGCCCCGGCGCACCGTCGATCGCGGCAAAGCCCTTGAGCCGCAAAATGTCATGGTCGGCGATGACATCCTGGATGCGGTCGATAAGGCTCTCGCGGTCGGCGATGGCGCCTAGCGGGATCGAGAACGTGACGAAATCGTCATGGTCGTGCTGCACCTCGCCTTCCATCTCGTGATGGGAGAGGCGGTTATGCATGTCGTCCTCGGCGGCCGACGCGATGCCGAGAAGCGCTGCCGCATCGAGCGCGCCATGCTGCGCCGGCACGAGCTTGGTCCCTTTTCGGATCTGCGTCTTGAGATCGCCCGCGAGCTTGTCGGTCTCATGATCGAGAAGCAGGTCGGTCTTGTTGAGGATGATCATGTCGGCGCAATTGAGCTGATCCTCGAACAACTCCTCGATCGGATTCTCGTGATCGAGATTGGGATCGGCGGCACGCTGGCGCGCCACCGCCTCCTCGTCATCGGCGAAGCGGCCCTCGGCCAGCGCCTTGGCATCGACGACGGTCACCACGCCGTCGACCGTCACACGCGACTTGATCTCGGGCCAGTTGAAGGCGCGCACCAAAGGCTGGGGCAGAGCGAGGCCCGAGGTCTCAATCACGATATGCTCGGGCGGCCGATCGCGGTCGAGGAGCTTGCGCATGGTCGGGATGAAATCATCGGCGACCGTGCAGCAGATGCAGCCATTGGCGAGCTCGACCACGTCCTCTTCGCGGCAGACATCGTCGCCGCAACCTTTGAGGATCTCGCCGTCGACGCCGATGTCGCCGAACTCGTTGATGACGAGGGCGATCCGCCGTCCCTTGGCGTTCTGCAGGAGATGGCGGATCAATGTCGTCTTGCCGGCGCCGAGGAAGCCGGTGATGACGGTGGCAGGGATTTTCTCGAGCGCCATGATCAGGCCTCCTTGACGAAGCGGTCCATGGCGAGACCGAGAAAGCCGCCAACGGCAAGCCAGAGCAGGGCCGCCGCGGCCAGCGTGTTGGCCGCGAACTCGGCCGAAAGGCCGGCAGGCACGCCACTTTCATGGGTCGGCGGCTGCGGCGCGCCGATGATATGGGGCAAAGCCACCAGGATGACGGCCAAAACCTTCGCCCACGTCTCGCTTCTCTGGGTGAAGAGCCAGATGGCGACACCGGTCGCGATGATCGTGCCGATCCACCAGATCTGCCGCGCCGCGAGATCGGCGGCCGGCATGCCGGGCAATTCAGGTGCCAGGCCCGCTGCGGGCGCCAGGTGCACGGCGAGGAACCCCGCCAGGCCCCAGAGCACGCCGTTGCGTGGCGTGATCCTCACCCCCGACAGGAGGCTGATGCCGGCCAGCACGGCGGCGAAGCCGGCGCCGGCGACGATGCTGGCCAGGAAGGTGTAGAAGGTGCGCTCGGCGCCATCCTGGGGCGCCCAGGCCTCTTCTTCAGCCGCAGGCTCGGCTGCAGGAGCTGGCGCCTGTTCGGTCGTTGTCGTTGCAGCGGCGGCATGGTCATGCGTATGACCGTCGCCGGCATTTTCATATTTCTCAGCTTCGAGAATCAATGGCGTGAGCCGCACATGCTGGACCGCGCCATAGAACAAGCCGGCCGCGATCCCGGCAAGGAGCGCGGCGAGAATCACTCGCCCGATCATGGAAAAACCTGCTTAGCTTAGTGGCAGGGGAAGCCGATCGAGTGACGCGTGTCATGCGCCGCATTGTGCAGCTTGTCGGCATGGGCAAGCCCGACGCCGGCAATCAGCAGGAGGCCAAAGGCCATCGCGCTGAGGCCCGCGGCCACGCGCTGCGACATGGTGAGAGAAGAAGTGGAAATCCGATCCGTGGTCATGAGCGTAACACCCTCCGTGTGCTCAACAATAATGTGAGGGCAGGGCCCTCGGTTGGCGCGGCAGGTCTCCTGACTTGCGGCTCGGGCGGATGCACGCGGCCTTCCCGGTTGCCCAGTGGCCAATTCTGCGTACGTCCTCGCCGCTCACAGTTGCGGGGGCAGTCACGGTTTTGGCCCCGATTGGGTCGTCCGCACCGTGTTCCCTGTTCGGTTTCTAGCCTTTGGGCATCGAAACACCGCGTTCGTCATGCGTGCCACGGCCATAAGCGCCCGTCAAGGCTCAGCTTTTTCTGACCTTCCACAGCAGTCTCTTCCTATTGCTTTCAGCTCCTTCCGTGGGGTATATTGACTGAACGTTCAATTAGAAAAGGAGGCCCACAATGAACGCGATCGATTTCGTGACGCCGAACCGTCTGACCGACGATGAGCGCGCGGGCCTTCCGCCCTGGACCTATTTCAACAAGGAGCTCTTCCTGATCGAGCAGGAGGAGCTGTTCCGCCGCCACTGGCAGCTCGCCTGCCATGTGAGCGACATCCCCAAGGAAGGCGACTGGACGACCTTCGACATCGCCGGCGAGCGCGCGCTCATCGTGCGCGGCAAGGACAATGTCGTGCGCGCTTTCCACAATGTGTGCCGGCATCGGGGCTCGCGCGTGGTGGCGGGCGAGAGCGGGCGCTGCAAGAGCGCCATGGTCTGCCCGTTCCATGGCTGGTCCTATAATCTCGATGGCACGCTGCGCGCGGTGCCGAAGGCCAAGACCTTCCCCAAGCTCGATCCCGTGACCCATGGCCTGGTGCCGGTCGAGCACGAGATCTGGCACGGTTTCGTGTTCGTCCGCTTCAAGCCGGGCCCGCAGGGCTCGGTCGCCGAGCTGATGGCACCGCATGAGGCGGAGGCCTCTGCCTACAGGCTCACCGACATCAGGCCCTACGCGCCGCAGACCCGCGACGTCCTCGAAGTGAACTGGAAGGCGGTACGCGACGTCGACAATGAAGGCTATCACGTGCCGATCGCCCATCCCGCCCTCCACGACCTCTATGGCCAGCAATATAAGGATGGCAGGCCTTCGGCCGGCGTGTCGCGCTCGGAAGGTCGCATCACCGGCGTGTCGCCGCGCTTCTGGAGTGTGCGCAACTATGTGAAGCACCGCCCGGTGATGGAGCATCTGCCGGAAGAGGCAAGGGGGCGCTGGGTCTATCTCGGCATGTTCCCCAATCTGGTCATCATGCTCTATCCCGACCTCATCGGCTTCTATCAGGAATTGCCGGTGGAAGTGGGCAAGACGGTGCAGCGCATGGCCTATTACGCGCCTGTGGCCGACAGCCGCGAAGCCAAGGTGGCGCGCTATCTCGCCCACCGCATCGACCGCGTCACCGGTGCCGAGGATGCGCAGCTCATCAAATGGTCCTGGGAATCGATGCAGTCCTCGGGCTTCAGCACCATGATCCTGTCCGATCTCGAGGCCGGTGTGCGCGACTATCACGACATGCTGCGCCGGAAGATCCCGGTGTCGGCCTTGACCGACGAGCCGGCCAAGGGCCAGGTCGAGACGATCAACCAGACGCTGCTCGCCGCCCAGCGCAATTGAGCGGCACGCCCCCCTTGCAGGCCGAAAGCCGGGCATGGCACAGTCATGTCCTAACAAAAAAGCCCTAAGGGAGGGAAAAGTGAGAACCATGAACTGGATGTCCGCCGCGCTCGCCGCCGGCGCGACGATGCTGCTTGCGGCCAGCCTGGCGCAGGCCTCCGACAAGCTCGTGATTTCCAATTGGGACGGCTACATGCCGAAGGACCTGCCGGAGAAATTCAAGGCGGAGACCGGCATCGAGGTCGAGGTCGCGGTGCATGCGACCAATGAAGAGATCATGGGCAAGGTCGTCGCCTCGAAAGGCGAGGGCTATGATGTGCTCTTCGTCTCCTCGCCCTTCGCCGAGGCCCTGAGCAAGCTCGGCATCGCCGCCAAGCTCGACCACGGCAAGATTCCCAATATCGCCAATCTTTATCCGGAAGCGGCCCAGCTCAAGCATGATCCGGGCAACAGCTTCTCGATCCCCTATGCCTGGGGCACCACCGGCCTGTGCTACCGCTCGGACGTGGTGAAGGCCGCGCCGACGAGCTGGAACGATCTCCTGAAGCCCGCCGATGACCTCAAGGGCAAGATCACCATGCTCTCGACCGATCGCTGGTTGATGGCGGCGGGCGAATTGGCACTCGGCATGTCGGTCAACGAGATCGACCCGGCCAAGCTCGACCAGGTGAAGGCGCTGCTGATCGAAACGAAGAAGACGCTTCTCGCTTATGACGACACGACATTCTTTTCCAAGCTTGTCTCGGGCGAAGCCTCTCTGGTGCAGGCCTGGGATGGCTGGTGCAATTACGGCATCGCCGAGAAGCCGGAGATCAAATATGTGATCCCGAAGGAAGGCTCCGACCTCTGGGTCGACACGATGGTGCTCGTGGAAGGATCGAAGAACAAAGACGCCGCCTATAAATTCCTCGACTATATTTTGAAGGCCGATACCGGAAAATGGGTGGTCGAGAACATCATGTACAAGACGCCCAACAAGGCCGGCATGGAGGCGATCGACAAGTCCATGCTGGAGAAGTATCCGAACATGGCGATCGCCCCCGCGGATCTCCTCAAATATGAGCAATTGCGCGACCTGGGCGACGGCATGAAAGTCTTCTCGAAGGTGGTCACCGAAATCACTTCCGCGAAATAAGGTTCAACCCGGCGGAGCGATGCGGACCCAACCGCATCGCTCGGCTTTCACGGGTGTCATGCCGCAAAGACTGGCGTCTCTCTTACTGATGCTTCCCGGCCTTCTGTGGCTGGGCATCCTGATGGTGGTGCCGTGCGCCATCATCCTCGTCACCGCCTTCTATGAGCGCGGCATCTATGGCGGCGTCGACTGGTCGGTCGCGACCTTCGGCAATTTCGTGCGCGCCGGCGAATGGCTCTATCTCTCGATCTTCCTCGATTCGGCGCGCATCGCCGGTCTCGCCGCCTTCTTCGCGCTGCTCGTCGGCTATCCGGCGGCCTATGCGATCTCCAGGGCGGCGCCCGAGCGCCAGACGGCGCTCCTGTTCCTCGCCATGCTGCCCTTCTGGACGAATTACCTCATCCGCACCTATGCCTGGATCGTTCTTCTCAATCCCTCCGGCCTCGCCAACAATTTCCTGCAATGGCTCGGCCTGATCCATTCGCCGCTGCCGATCCTCTATAATGAATTCGCCGTCATCCTGGGCCTCGTCTATAATTACGTGCCCTTCGTGATCCTCGCGGTCTATTCGGCGCTGCAGCGCCTCGATCCGTCCTATGCCGAGGCCTCGCGCGATCTGGGCGCCACGGCGGCCACCACCTTCTGGCGCATCACCCTGCCGCTGACGGCGCCGGGCGTCGCCGCGGGCGCGGTCTTCGTCTTCGTGCTCTCCATCGGCAATTTCGTGACGCCCGACCTCCTGGGCGGCGGCAAATTGCAAATGGTCGGCAATCTCATCTATGACCAGTTCCTCACCGCCCGCGACTGGCCCTTCGGCTCGGCACTCTCGGTCATCCTCATCGCCATCATGCTCGTGCTGCTCTTTGCCCAGGCGGTGGCAGCCAACCGGGCACGGGGGGAAGGCAAGAGCCATGCGTAAGGCCTATCTCGCTCTCGTCTATGTCTTTCTCTATACGCCGATCGTCGTGCTGATGGTGCTTTCCTTCAACAAGGCGGGCCTGCCAACCGCCTGGACCGGCTTTTCGACCGAGTGGTACGGGCGGCTTCTGGAAAGCCCCAAGATCATCGCCGCGGCCAGGAATTCGCTGATCGTCGCCGTGGCTTCGACCCTCATCGCGACGGCGATCGGCACGCTCCTTGCTCTCGGCGTCGAGCGGCGCAAGGCCTCGTCCGGGCTCGATGCGCTGCTCTTCATGCCGATGATCATCCCCGATATCGTGCTGGCGATCGCGCTGCTTTCCTTCTTCACGCTGGTGAAATTCACCCTGGGCCTTCATTCCATCATCCTGGCGCATGTCGTCTTCAACATCGCTTTCGTCTGCGCCGTGGTGCGCGCCAGGCTCAAGAGCTTCGACTGGTCCCTGACCGAGGCCTCGCGCGATCTCGGCGCCACGGCGCTCGCGACCTTCCGGCATGTGACCTTTCCGCTCATCTGGCCGGCGGTGGTCGCGGCGGCCTTGCTCGCTTTCACTTTGTCGATCGATGAATTCATCATCGCCTATTTCACCGCCGGCGCCGGGCAGGGCTCGACCACTCTGCCGATGCAGATCTATGCCATGATCCGCTTCGGGGTCACGCCCGAGATCAATGCGATGGCGACGATCATATTGCTCATGAGCTTCATCCTGGTGCTGCTGGCGCAGCGCTTCAACCGCGCCAGCATGCCGGGCACGTGATAATCTGCTAGGAGAGAGACGAAAGGGGTCACCTTATGGCAAAGAAGGCAGTGAAGAAGAAGGCGGCGAAGAAGCCGGCCAAGAAGAAAGCCGCACGCAAGGCGGCCAAGAAACCGAAGAAGGTCATCGCGCTGTTTCCGGAGGCGGCCTTCGGCCCGGCACTGAACTCGGTCGGCATCGGCCAGGCATTGGAGAAACTCGGCCACAAGGTGGTCTTCCTCTCCGATCCGGGCTTCCTCGATGTCTATAAGGGTTATGGTTTCGAGGCCCACGCCGTGAACCTGTCGGAGCCTCTGCCGCCCGAGGAGATGGCGAAATTCTGGGTCGATTTCATCAACGGCCACATCCCCAATTTCCGCAAGAGCCCCTACGACCAGATCGACAATTACGTGAAGGGCTGCTGGGAGATGATCGTCGAGACCGCAAAATGGGCCGAGAAGGATTTGCCCGGCGTCCTCGCCACCGTGAAGCCGGACGTCGTCTGCGTCGACAATGTCATCCTGTTTCCGGCGATCAAGCGCTATGCCCGCGATAACGACAAGCCCTGGGTCAGGATCATCTCATGCTCGGAAAACGAGATCGAGGATCCGGATATCCCGCCGCATCTCTCCGGCCTAGGTGAGAAAGACAAGGAGGGCTTCGCCCGCTTTCGCAAGCGCTTCAACGAAGTAATCAAGCCCATTCATGACAACTTCACCGAGTTTCTGAAGAGCGTCGGCGAAGAGAAATACCCCCTTGGACAATTCTTCGAAGCCTCCCCGCATATGAATCTGCTGCTCTATCCAACAGCCGTGAAGTTCAAGCGCCGCCACAAGCTGCCGCCCAAGCAGTTTCAGTATCTCGAAGGCTGCGTACGCAAGGAGGTACCGTACAAGGTGCCGAAGTTCAAGAAGAACAATGACAAGCCTTTACTCTATGTGAGCTTCGGCTCGCTGGGCTCGGGCGATGTTGATCTTCTGAAACGCCTTATCGTGACGCTCGGCAGATTGCCGGTCCGGGCGCTGGTCAATGTCGGCGATTACATCGATCAATATACGGATGTGCCGCCCAATATGCATATCGCCACGTGGTACCCGCAGCCTTCGGTGATCCCGCAAGTCGATGCCGTCATCCATCACGGCGGCAACAACTCCTTCACCGAATGCCTCTATTTCGGCAAGCCCGCCATCATCATGCCCTATGTCTGGGACGGCCATGACAATGCGACCCGCGTTGAGGAGACGGGCCACGGCTTCAAGCTCGACCGCTATGAGTGGACGGATGCCGACATGGCCGATCGGATCGAGAGGATGCTCACCGACAAGAAGATGAAGGCGAAGCTCAAGAAGACGTCGAAGGCCATGCGAAGCAAGAAGGGGCCGGCCAAGGCGGCCAAGGTCATCGACGGGCTCCTGCGCCGCAAGAAGGCCGCGTGATGGGCAAGGGCCTTAGCTCCACCGCCCCTCATATCGCGGATCCCGCGCACTATGCGGGGCCGCTCAAGGATTGGGGCCATCAGCCCGATCCCATCGCCGGCCATTCCAAGAGCGACGGCGTGCTCTTGCACAAGGGGCCGAACGGGCAGCCGGAATCGGGCTTGTGGCAATGCACGCCCGGCACCTGGCCGCTCTCGATTCCGCGCGACGAATTGTGCTACTTCGTCTCCGGACGCGCCACTTACACGCATCAATCGGGTGAGACGATCGAGATCGTGCCGGGCACGGCCGTGCTGTTCCCGGCCGGCTGGACCGGGATCTGCGTGGTCCATGAGACCATGCGCAATGTTTATATGCTGAGTTAGGAGAAGAGATGCCGACCAACCTGCAGTCGTCAGCGCCCCATATCGTCGATCCGGCGCGCTACCCGGGCCCGTTCAAGGACTGGGGTGTGATCCCGACCATGATCGAGGGGCAATCGCACACCTCAGGCATCGTCCTGCATAAGGGACCGGAAGGCCAGAGCGAGACCGGCATCTGGATCTGCACGCCAGGCTTCTGGAACTGCCATGTCACCAAGGACGAGTTCTGCCATTTCCTTCTCGGCCGCTGCACCTATACGCATGAGTCGGGCGACGTCATCGAGATCACACCCGACACGACGGCCTTCTTTCCCAAGGACTGGAAAGGCACCTGCCGGGTGCATGAAACGATCCGCAAGGTTTATATGATCCGATAGGCTACGGTATGAGCACGGTTTAGCGTGTGATCGTGGTGCGATGCCTGGTGCACTCTACTTGCCGGACTGGATGCCGATGGCCGAGCGCGCGGCACGGCAGCTGCGCGTGACGACGACGGGTGCCAGGGGTGCGCGTCATGCGCTCTATGTCGTGCTCCTCAAAGACACCCGCCGCATGGGTCGGTGGGGTCTCTATGTTGGCGAGACGTCACTCGACCCCGACCTCCGCTTCGATCAACACAAGACCGGCTACAAGGCGAGCCGGTACGTGAACCGGTTCGGGCTCCGCTTGCTTCCCCAACTCTTCGAGCATTTCAACCCGTTACGCCGCTGGGAAGCCGTTGAGCTTGAGCCTGCGCTGGCGGAAGCCTTCCGACACGCCGGCGTGCCGTGGGTGGAGGGCGGCCATTGAATCACACAATCCACTCGCAGGCGCTGCGTCTTTCGGCCCTCTCCCCCGTTGGGGGAGAGGGGAATTAGTGCACTTACTTCACGATGATGTTGGTGAACTGCCAGGGATCGCGCTTGTCGATCTCCTCGGCGAAGAGCGTCTGGCGGTCGGTGAGCGGAGTCCAGTCGGTATAGACGCCGGTCATCTGGCCGAGATAGGGCAATTGCACGTCGAGACAGCGGCGGAAATCCATCTCGTCCGTCTCGACGACGCCGGCCTTGGGATTCTCGATCGCCCAGACCATTCCGGCGAGCACGGCGCTCGTCACCTGGAGGCCGGTGGCATTCTGGTAGGGCGCAAGCTTGCGCGCCTCCTCGATGGTGAGTTGCGAGCCATACCAATAGGCGTTCTTCTTGTGGCCATAGAGCAGCACGCCCAATTCGTCGCGCCCGTCGACGATCTCATCCTCATCGAGGATGTGGATATGCGACTGCTTCTTGCCGCCGCTGCCGAACATCTCGTGCAGCGACAGGACCGCGTCGTTGGACGGGTGGTAGGCATAGTGGCAGGTCGGCCGGTAGGTGACCTTGCGACCCTCGCGAACGGTAAAATAGTCGGCGATCGAGATCGCCTCATTGTGTGTGACGAGGAAGCCATATTGCGGGCCGGGCGTCGGCGTCCATGACCTGACCCGCGTATTGGCGCCCGGGGTCGTGATATAGATCGCGGCGCCGCAGCCCGTCTTGTGCTTCCTGCCGCCGGGCGGCAGCTTCTTCTCGTTCGTGCCCCAGCCGAGCTCGGCCGGCTGCAGGCCCTCGGAGATGAAGCCTTCCACCGACCAGGTGTTGACGAAGGTGTCGAGCGGCTTCGGCTTCTTGGCGCGCTGCGTGTCGCGCTCGGCGATATGGATGCCCTTGATGCCGAGGCGCTTCATGAGCTTGCCCCAGTCTTCCCGCGTCTTCGGCTCCTTGACCTTTACCTTGGTGGCCTCGGCGATATCGAGTAGCGCCTGCTTGACGAACCACGACACCATGCCGGGATTGGCGCCGCAGCAGGAGACGGAGGTATGTCCACCCTTGTACTTCTCCTTGAGCTCGAGGACGTGCTCGCGCATGGCGTAATTGGTGCGCGCCGAATTATCGAGCTTGCTGTTGTAGTAGAAGCCGGGCCACGGCTCGACGACGGTGTCGATGTAAAGGGAGCCGGTCGCCTGTGCCAGCTTCTGGATGTCGACGGATGACACATCGACGGAGAGATTGACGATGAAAGCCTGGCCAGGCCCCGCGGTGACAAGGGGCGTCAGCACGGATTTGTAATTCTGCCTGGTGAGCCCTTCCTTGATGAAGGCGATGCCTTCCTTGTCGGCGATACGCCGATTGTACTCGTCAGGATCGATGATGGTGATCTTGCTCCGGTCACAGGCGATATGGCGCAAGATGAGGGGGAGGGTGCCCCGTCCGATCGAGCCAAACCCGATCATCACGATGGGGCCGTTCCAGGTCGCGTGTTGTGGCCAGAGGGTCATTTTATGCAAGCACTCCGTTGATGTTGATGACGGCTGCTCTTTAGCGGAGAGTTTTGTCGCATAACACAAAAAATTGCCCTGTTAAAAACCTTGACGGCCAGCCCGACAAATGACGAAATAGCCGTCGAGCAGGGGATCCGATGCATAAAACAGCAATTCTTCTTTTGGCGGCCTTGGCCTTGAGCGCATGCGCCGGGCGCTATGGCCATGACGAGCCGAGCTATCGGCAGTGCGAGCGCCTGGCGCGCGAAGAAGGCCAGGTCATCAAACACATCGACACGACGCTCAGATATCGTCGCAAGCACTATCCGGGGCCAGAGGTCGACGAGGAGCTGCGGCAGGCCCGTCAGCTGCGCCGCGAGATACACAGCGAAAGGCGCGACCTCGGCTGCATCTGAGGGCCGCCGCCCGCCGAAAAACGCATTTCAGCCGCAAGTTCCCTAAAACTTGTCCTTGATTTGACGCGATAAACTCTCCCTTAACCTAAACGGGGCATTGTTGCCCTGTCAGTTGGTTCTTGGAGTGTAGGTATGCGTTCCTCTCCCGTGCGCGCCGCCGGTATCCCGTCGAAAGCGTCGCTTCTCATCAGCGTTGCGGCTGCTGTGCTGCTCTCGGCCTGTTCCGGCTCGGTGGACCGTTTCACCGAATCCTCCTCTTCCTCGGAAGACACCCTCTACACCGCCTCGGTACCCAAGAAGGTCCAGCGCGGCGGCGAGGATACGGGCGACAGGGATACGGCCGTGGCCTCGTCCGACGACCGCGACACGGTCTCGCGCCGGCCGCTGGCCCCCAGCGCCACCAGCAAGGCGGGGCAGAACTACGCCAGCAATGGCTATAATTACCAGCAGACCTACAAGCCGGTTTACAAGCAGCCGACGTATCAGCCGCAAGGCGGGCAGGCGGCTGAGGCCGAGCCTTCCAGCAATAGCCAGCCGAATATGGCGGCCAGGTCCGGAACGGTCCGGGTCGAGCCCGGTATGACCCTTTATTCGATCGCCCGCGCCAACCAGCTGAATGTCAGCGAACTGGCGCGCGCCAACAACCTCGCCGCACCCTATTCGGTCAGTGTCGGCCAGACGCTGGTCATTCCGGGTCGCGGCAATGCCGTGGCGCCGCAGCCGGCCTATGCCAAACCCGACAGCACGCTCGCTTCAGGCGGCGGCATGCACACCGTCCGTGCCGGGGAGACCCTCTATTCGCTGGGTCGCACCTATGGCGTTCATCCCTTCACCATTGCCAGGCTGAACGGCCTTTCCAACAATGAGGCGCTGCGCCAGGGCCAGTCGTTGCGTATCCCGAAGAACGGTTCGGGCACAGCACCAGCGGTTGCCGGCCACCAGCCCGAGCACACGCCTCCGGCCGTGAACAAAAGCGCCTCGGCCGGCCTCGACAACGACAATGACGCCGTCGACCAACCGGCGGCCAACAACATGGCCACCGCCGCGCCGAAGCCAATCGAGCAGCCGCAGCAGCAAGTGGTCGACAATGGGCAGCCGGCGCAGGAAGCGGGCAGCCTGAGCTTCCGCTGGCCGGTTAAGGGCCGGGTGATTTCGGGCTATGGCTCGAAGCCGGGCGGCCTGCGCAATGAAGGCATCAACATCGCCGTTCCGGAGGGAACGGACGTGCGTGCCGCCGAAGCCGGTGTGGTCGCCTATGCCGGCAACGAGCTCAAAGGCTATGGCAACCTCGTGCTCATCCGCCATGAAGGCGGCTGGGTCACCGCCTATGCGCACAACAAGGACCTGTTCGTGAAGCGTGGCGACACGGTGAAGCGCGGCGATGTCATCTCCAAGGCCGGCCAGACCGGCTCGGTGTCGAGCCCGCAAGTGCATTTCGAGGTGCGTAAAGGCGCCACCGCTATGGATCCGATGCGCTTCCTCAACGCCTCGACCGCCGCCAACTAGACACGCCTGCATACCGACTGACACAATAGCCCGGCACTGGCGTGCTGGACGCGAAGCTCCTGTTCTCAAGCCGCAAGCACTTACAGGAGCTTCGCGTCCAGGAGCACGCCAGAATCATTTAGTTTGCTAATGTCCTCCCGGTTCGCAAGTTCGTTCGGAGGTGCGGCATGCTCAGCGAACTTGCGAACCGGGACATTAGCGGCCGGGCTATTGCTTTTCAGGGAGTTGTTCATGATCGAGGTTTGGGGCCGCCGCAGTTCGAGCAATGTGCAGAAAGTGGTCTGGGCGCTGGATGAGCTGGGCCTGCCCTTCGACCGTCAGGTGGTCGGCGGCGGCTTTGGCGGCAACCGCGAGCCGGGCTTTCTCGAGATGAATCCCAACGGACTCGTGCCCGTCCTCAAGGACGGCGACATCACCATGTTCGAATCGAACGCGATCGTGCGCTATCTGGCGGCGCGCTATGGCGAGGGCACTTTGCGTCCGAAAGACGCGAAGGCGCTGGCCATGGCCGAGCAGTGGATGGAATGGCAGCAGCTCAATGCGGTGCCGCCGATCTCGGCGATGTTCTGGCACCAGGTGCGTTTGCCCCGGGCCCAGCGCAACGACAAGGTGATCGCCGACTCCGAGGCGAACCTGGCGAAGATGCTGCCGATCGCCGACAAGGCTTTGTCGTCATCTCCATGGTTCGCCGGCGACAGCTTCTCTTTTGGCGATATTGTTCTCGGCGTGCTCTATTGGCGCTATTTCAATCTCGCGGAAAAGAGACTCGACACGCCCCACATCCAGCGCTGGTTCGAGGCGCTGCAGCAGCGTCCGGCCTATCGCAAATGGGTCATGGTCGAGTTCGGCAGAAGCCCCGAGGAATGGACGGCCCATGAGAAGGCTTTGGGTTGACCGGCCACCCATATGGCAACGAGCAAGAAAGACAGGAAGGCCGTCAAGAAGAAACGGCCGGTCGCAGCAAGACAGAGTCGAGAAAAACCAAATGTTTTCCTCGAAATAGAGGCACTTTCTACATCGAAGCCGCATGACCGCCTGCGGCTCGCTTCTCTGGCGAGAAAAGCGCGCCATCAAGTTCATCGCTCTGATGCGCTGCAGAAGCTGCGCAAACGGTTTGATAAGGTTCTGATCGACGCCCTTCCAATTGCGCTCGTGGACAGAGGTGAGCTTGTCAGGGTCGAGGCCCTCGAGATCATCGCCGAACACGCCCTGTCGTCGTTCGAGTCGGCCTCCATCCTCGCCTTGAAGGACAAACATCCCCTCGTGCAGGATCGAGCGGTCTGGGCTTTGGCCGAGATAAAAACACCGACGGCGATCAAAGCGGTGAAGAGATTTCTTCCGCGGGCGCCGGGCAAAGCAGGTGTCGCGGCTGAGGCCTTCCTGTACACTATTGACTGGGATGCGCGTCGCGTGGATCGCCTGCTAGCTTTTTTACAGAATGACGACCAGTCGGTTCGCAGAGCCAGTTCGACTGAGCTTGCTTACATCGTCCGGAAGCAGGATATGGAGCGGACAATCGAGGCCATCAAAGCCGCAATCAGCCGCGAGCAATATCGCGTCGTGAAGCTCCATCACCGGCGACAGATCCGATACTTGCGCAGCAGATTCGCCAGCTGATTTCCGCAAGGGGGATGTATTAACCCTCGATCTTGACACCGAGCCTACCGGCGAGGTCCTGGACGAACTGCCAGGCGACGCGGCCCGAGCGGCTGCCGCGCGTCGTCGCCCATTCGACGGCCTGGGCGCGCATCTCTTCCGGCTTGATCCCGAGTTTGAAGTGGCGGGCGTAACCCTCGATCATTTCAAAGAATTCGTCCTGCGAGCAATTGTGGAAACCGAGCCACAGGCCGAAGCGATCGGAGAGCGAGACCTTCTCCTGCACCGCCTCTGACGGGTTGATGGCGGTCGAGCGTTCATTCTCCATCATGTCGCGCGGCAGGAGGTGCCGGCGGTTCGAGGTGGCATAGAAGATCATGTTCTGAGGCCTGCCCTCGATGCCGCCTTCGAGCGCCGCCTTGAGCGACTTGTAGGACGTGTCATTGGCATCGAAGGAGAGATCGTCGCAGAAGACGATGAAGGAAAGGTCGCGCCGGGCGCGGATCAGGGTCATGAGCTGCGGCAGGCTTTCGATATCCTCGCGATGGATCTCGACGAGCTTGAGCCGGTTTCCCGTCTCTTCATTGACGAGATGGTGCGCGGCCTTGACCAGCGAGCTCTTGCCCATGCCGCGCGCGCCCCAGAGGAGCGCGTTGTTGGCGGGAAGCCCTGCGGCGAAGCGGCGGGTATTGTCGATGAGGATGTCGCGGGTCTGATCGATGCCGCGCAGCAGGCTCATATCGACCCGGTTGACCTTGGCCACAGGCTCGAGCCGCCGCGCCGGCGCGTTCCAGATGAAGGCCGCGGCCGAGCCCAAGTCGGCGGGCGGCAAGGGGGCAGGGGCCAGCCTTTCGAGGGCGGCGGCGATCCGGCTCAAAGTGGCCGCAAGTTCGTCTTGGGAAAGGTCTTTTGGCATGGCGCCGGTCCATAAACCCTTGACGTTCCAGGGGCAAGAAGGCCCGCGGCAGGCAGGTGACATTTGGTTGCAATGGTGGTTTTCGGCGCTATATACCCCTAAACCCAAATCGGGCGGCCCTATTTACCCGCCTCAACCGCCCAGAGGAGACAGCCCCGAAATGTTCATAACCCCCGCTTTTGCACAGGCCACGGGGTCGCCCGGCACCGGTGATTTCATCGGCATGATTCTGCCACTTGTGATGATCATGGTGGTGTTCTGGTTCCTGCTGATCCGCCCGCAGCAGAAGCGGCAGAAGGAGCATCAGGAATTGATCGGCAAGGTTGCCCGCGGCGATACGATCGTGACCTCGGGCGGCCTCATCGGGCGGGTGTCGAAAGTGGTGGACGAGCGCGAGCTCCTGGTGGAAGTCGGAGAGAATGTGAAGGTCCGCATCGTGCGCAGCGCCATTGCCGAGGTCCGCGCCAAGGGCGAGCCCATCAAGGACGATGCGGCGAAGAAGTAAGATCGGCGTCAGATGCTTCATTTCCCCCGCTGGAAAGTCACCGCCATCCTGGCTACAGGACTTGCCGGCGCCACTTTCGCCGTATCCCACGTCTCGGCAGAGAGTTTCCTGGCGGAGCTTGATGGCGAGGACTTGCTGGATACGGTGATCGCCCGGCAGGCTGGCGCCGTGCGCGCCGCCTTGCGGGACGCAGGCATCAGCGACAACGGTGTCAAGGCGACGCCCAAGGGCCTGACGGCGGAGATTTTGGCAGCCGGTGACGTCGAAAAGGCGAGAGAGATACTGGACGGCCTTGTCCGATCGAACCGCGATGGAAGCGGCAATCCGATCTTCACTCTTGCGCGGTCAGGGCAGCGATTCACCTTCACGCTCTCGGACACGGAGGGCGAGGCCCTGATCAATCAAGCCGTGGAACAGTCGATAGAGATCCTCCATGACCGCCTCGATCGCCTGGGCGTCACGGATGCTTCCGTTCGGCGCCAGGACCGCCGCCGCATCCTCATTGAACTGCCGGACAACACCAACGCGGTGCAGACCGCCAGGATGATCGGCCGGAAAGGAACGCTTGCCTTCCAGGCCGTTTGTGAAAGCCAGCCCGCCGAGGCAGGGGATGTCCCGCCGGCGGATTGCGTCGCCTACCCGCTCAAGCAGGCTCCTCAAGAGAAACTCTGGGTTCAGACGGCGACGAGCGCTGTGGTCGGCGGGGACGACATCGATGACGGTGAAGCAAGTATCGATCCCGCCAGCAAGAAGCCGGTGATCAATTTCAAGTTCAATCGGAAGGGCGCTGAACGTTTTGGCAAGTTGACGAGCGATCATGTCGGCAAGTCTCTTGCCATCATTCTCGACCAGCGCGTTGTCAGCGCTCCGCACATCAATGAACCTGTTCTCGGCGGCGCCGGTCAGATTTCGGGGGATTTCACGCCCGAAGAAGCCTGGAGCGTGGCGCTCGCTCTGCGCTCGGGCGCTTTGCCGGCGCGAATACACTACATAGCAACCGGCCCCGGCACTGATGCCCGGGCAAAGCAGCAAGATCCTTAAGATGCTTTATTTCTCCCGCTGGAAAGTCGTGGCCATCCTGCTTTCGGTGCTCGCCGGCATCCTCTTTGCGCTGCCCAACATCCTGCCCAAGAACATGCAGGACACCTTGCACCAGTACACGATCCTGCGCCCGGTGACGCTCGGCCTCGATTTGCAGGGCGGCTCCAACGTCCTCATGGAGGTCGACCGCAAGGAGCTCGTCAACACGCTGATCGTCCAGCAGATGGGCGATGTCCGCGCGGCTCTGCGCACCGCCCGCATCGGCTACAAGCTCAACCGCACGCCGAACGGCGTCATCGTGCAGATCACCGAGGCCGCCGATGCCGACAAGGCGAACGAGGTCCTGCGCGGGCTGACGCAGCCGATCGACACCGGCATGTTCGGTACCGGCGTGGCCAATCATATTTTCAATCTCGAGCGCTCCGGCCAGCAATTCACTTTCAGCTTCTCCGAGGCCGGCCTCGAAGCGCGTGTGAGCCGGGCGGTGGAGCAGTCGCTGCGCATCATCGAGAACCGCGTCAACGGCACCGGCATCGCCGAGGCCTCGATCCAGCGCCAGGGCAGGGACCGCATCGTGATCCAGCTGCCGGGCGTCGGCGATCCCGACCAGGTCGTCAAGATGATCGGCCAGACGGCGAAGCTCACCTTCCAGCTCGTCTGCGAAAGCCAGCCCAATTCGGCGACCGACAATCCGCCCCAGGATTGCGCGTCCTATCCGTTGAAGGAAAACCCGCAGCAGAATTTGTGGGTGCAGACATCGAGTGCGGCGACCGTGGATGGCGCCGACCTCAACGACGCGCAGGCCGGTTTCGATTCGCGCAACAACGAGCCGATCGTCAATTTCCGCTTCAACCAGAAGGGCGCGCTGCGCTTCGGCAAGCTCACCACCGACAATGTCGGCAAGCCCTTCGCCATCGTGCTCGACAACCAGGTCATCAGCTATCCGCGCATCAACGAGCCGATCCTTGGCGGCTCGGGCCAGATCTCCGGCAATTTCACGGTCGAGGAAGCCAACAGCCTCGCCATCGTGCTGCGCTCGGGCGCCTTGCCGGCGCGGCTGATCCCGGTCGAGCAGCGCACCGTGGGGCCGAGCCTCGGATCGGACTCGATCAGGGCCGGCGCCGTCGCCTCGGTCATCGCCTTGGTCGCGGTCATGATCTTCATGCTGATCGCTTATGGCCTGTTCGGCATATTCGCCAATTTCGCGCTCATCGTGAACCTCATCCTGTTGATCGGCATCATGTCGGTCGCGGGCTTCACGCTGACCTTGCCGGGCATCGCCGGCATCGTGCTCACCATGGGCATCGCGGTCGATTCCAACGTGCTGGTCTATGAGCGCATCCGTGAGGAATGGCGTCACGGGCGCACCGCGCTCAACTCGATCGAGACCGGTTTCCGGGCGGCGCTGGCGACGGTGCTCGACTCGAACATCACCTCCTTCATCGCCGCCGTGGTGCTGTTCGGCGTCGGCTCGGGTCCGGTGCGCGGCTTCGCCATCGCCCATGCCATCGGCATCCTCACCACCATGTTCACCGCCTTCACTTTCACCCGCCTCATCGTCTCGTGGTGGGTGCGAACGACGAAACCCAAAGAGGTCCCGCTCTAAGCGGATATTCACATGTTCAAGCCCATTCGGTTCATACCGGACGACACCAAGATCAAGTTCATGTTCTGGAGCCGTTACGGCTACTTTGCATCCGGTCTTGCCTGCCTCGCCTCCCTCCTGCTCTTCGTCTTCGTCGGCCTCAATTACGGCGTCGATTTCAAGGGCGGCACAGTCTTCGTCATCCGCACCGAGCAGCCTGCCAATCTCGACGAGCTTCGCAGCAAGGTGAACAGTCTCGGCTTCGGCGATGCCGAATTGCAGGATTTCGGCGGCTCGGGGCATGAAGTGCTGATCCGCCTGCCGACGATCGAGGGCGGCGAGGACGTCCAAAGGACCGTTCAAGACAAGGTCAAGCAGGTATTGGGCGCCGGGATCGAATATCTGTCCATCGATGTCGTCGGTCCCAAAGTATCCGGTGAGTATGCCCAACAGGGTATCGTGGCCATGCTCGTCGCGATCATTGGAATTCTTATTTATATCTGGTTCAGATTCGAATGGCAGTTCGCCATTGCGACGGTTATGTCGCTTCTGCATGACATCATGCTGTCGATCGGATTCTTCGTGCTGATCCGGCTCGAATTCAATTTGCAGATCATCGCGGCGCTGCTGACCATCGTCGGCTATTCGCTCAACGACACCGTCGTCGTGTTCGACCGCGTCCGGGAATATCTGCGCAAGTACAAGCAGATGCCGCTCGCCGACTTGATCGACTTCTCGATCAACAGCGTGCTGCCGAGAACGCTGCTGACCTCGGTGACGACGCTTCTCGCCCTCTTCGCGCTCTATATCTTCGGCGGCGAGGTGCTGAAGGGCTTCACGCTCGCCATGATCTGGGGCGTGATCATCGCCACCTATTCGTCGATCTTCTCGGCTGCGTCGCTGCTGGCGATCCTGGGCGTCAACCGCGATGCCATCCAGATCCAGCCGAGCGGCAGCAAAGTGGAGAAGAAGACGGCGGCGGCGCGGCCCTGATGACGAGCGACCCTCATCCGCCGGGTGAGGGAGACCGCTTTCTCCCCGAACGCGCGCCCATCGATTCCTATGGCAATGGCGGTTTCCGCTTTGCCGCCATGTCGCACCAGGGTTCGCTGCTGATCCTGGCCAATGGCATGCATGCCTGGCGTCCCGGCCGGTTCTCCGACGTCACCAAGGAGGACTTCGCCGCCGTCCTCTCAGGCGACAAGCGCCCGGCCTTCCTGCTCTTCGGGACGGGGAGCGAGATGCATTTTCCTTCAGCCGAACTCAGGAAAGCCTTCGCCGAGGCCCAAGTCGCGCTCGAAGCCATGACGACCGGTGCGGCGGTGCGCACCTATAACATCCTCCTCGCCGAGAAGCGCGACGTCACGGCCGCTCTGATCGCCGTCGAGGCGGTCCGATGAGCCTCGATTACTGCCACGACCTCGTCCGCGCCGGCGACAAGGACCGCTATCTGTCCGCGCTCTTCGCGCCGGATCATCTGAGGCCCAGTCTCCTGGCGCTCTATGCCTTCAATATCGAGGTCGCCCGCATCCGTGAGACGGTGAGCGAGGCGACGCTGGGCGAGATCCGCCTCAAATGGTGGCATGACGCCATCGAAGGCCTCTATGCCGGCGAACCGGCGGGCCATCCGGTCACCGAGGCGCTCGCCCCTGTGATCACCGAAGCCAATCTCCCGAAACAGGCCTTCATCAACATGATCGAGGCCCGCCAGTTCGACCTCTATGACGATCCGATGCCGAGCCTCGGCGCGCTCGAGGGCTATCTCGGCGAGACCTCGTCCATGCTCATCCAGCTTGCCGCCTTGATCCTCGACCGGAACGCCGCGCAGGCGCTCGGCGATGTCTCAGGCCTCGCCGGCGTCGCCATGGGCATAACCGGGCTCCTGCGCTCACTGCCGCTTGCCCGCGCGCGCGGCCAATGTTTCATTCCCAAGGACATGCTCGAGCGCCACGGCCTGTCGCCGGCGCATCTGCTGGCCGGCCGCGACACCGAAACGGTCGCGAAAGTGCTGGCCGAACTTCGCGCCCACGCCGAGAAGAGGCTCACGGAAGCCAGGGCAAAGGCCATAACGGCCGAAACATTCCCCGCATATTTGCCCGCGAGCCTCACCAGCCTCTATCTGGCGCGTCTGGCCAAGCTTGGCGCCCGAAGCCTCAGCGAGATCGCCGATGTCGCTCAATGGCGCCGGCAATGGGCGCTCTACCGCAACGCCCGCGCCCAGACATTGTAGCGCCACAATCGCTCTGTCACACTCGTTGGCCTAACGCCACGGAGCCTTCATGAGTCTTGCCGGCCGCCTGAGCCGCCTTGTCCCCGATCTTTCCGAGACCTTGGCGCGCTTTCCCGCTCCCGCGCTGATTTCCGTTCTCGTCTTCATCTATGCCCAGCTCGATATCGCCGATGTCGTGAGCGATGGCGGCCAGTCCGGCAATCATGTCTATCTGGGAGGTGCTGCCGCCTTTCTCGCCGCGGGTGCAGCGCATTACTTCGCCCAGAGCCGGAACCTGCCGAAGCTCACCGAGATCGTTCTCGCTGGCATAGCGGGCCTCGTGGCCGGGATCCTGGCCTATTGGGATCTGGGCCTCAGGACCTCGCATCTTTTCCTCTTCGCCGGCCTGGTGCCGCTCCTGATGATCGCGGGCTTCCTGCGCGCCGATGCCAAACAAGGGGCGCTCTGGCTGTTCAACCTCAGGCTCGGCCTTGCCGTGCTGCTGGCGATCGTCGTCGGGCTCATCTTCGCCGGCGGCGTCTCCGCCATCATCGAAAGCCTCAATTTCCTGTTCGATGTCGACATACCGTGGCAAGCGCATGAGCATGTCTGGGCGGCCGCGGCCGCGCTTATCGCGCCATTCTATGGCCTGGCGCTGGCGCCAACGCGGCTCGATGAGGAGGTGACCCTCGCCAATACCCGCGACACGCTCATCGAACGTGGCGTCTCGGTGCTGGTCAATTACGTGCTGGTGCCGATCGCCGTCATCTACACGTTGATCCTGCATGCCTATGCCGTGAAGATCCTGCTCAATGGCGTCCTGCCGCGGGGCCAGATCGGCATCATGGTCACCATCTTCGCTTTGGGCGGCACCGCGAGCTGGCTCATCGCCTGGCCCTGGCGCGATACCGGCACCTGGCTGTTGCGCTTCTTCATGCGCTTCTGGTTCTGGTTCACCATCGTCCCGGTCATTCTGCTCGCCATCGCGATCTGGGAGCGCGTTCAGACCTATGGCGTGACGCCGGATCGCTATGGCATCGCGATCGTTGCCGTCTGGCTCGCCATCGTGACCCTCTATCTGGCGATCCGCCGCAACCGCGCCGATATGCGGGTACTCCTCGGCAGTTTCGCGCTCCTCGTTCTCTTGGGCTCGGTGGGGCCCTGGGGCGCCAACAGTGTCTCGATCGGCAGCCAGTTCGGGCGTCTCATGGGTTTCCTCACCAGCGAGAAGCTGCTCACGCCTGACGGCAAGATCGTCGAGCAGATCCCCAAACTGAGCGATCAAGGCAGGCGCGAGATCGACGCCACTTTGGGCGCGCTCAACTATATGGGTGGGCTCGACAAGGTGAAGCCGCTCTTTGAAGGCCGCAAAGACGATCCCTTCGCCGGCGGCGCGACGGGCTGGGATGCCATGACGAAAATCCGCACGGTCCTGACCCTCGATCAGTCGACACCTGTGTCTGATCAAGTGAGCTTCGGCGCCGCCACGCCCGTAGCGCAGGACATCCGCGGGCAGGGCCGGCTCGTGGGGCCTTTCCAGGTCTATTCGAATACTTCCGTCACACTGCAGTCCGACATATGGGCGAAGAGTGCGGGAGAGGCACTGGAGATCACGATCGGCGAAAGAAAATGGTCGATCCCGGTGCGGGTCCTGCTGGAACACATCAAAGCCGAGCTCGCCAAATCCTCGCAGGTTCCAATGTATCAGCAGCGCCCCATCATCTACGACGTCGAGCCCGGTGTACGGCTCGTCATCATCCAGACGCAAGGCACGCTCAACGACAAGCAGGCCTATCTCAGCATGGGCTTCTGGGTCATTCTGCAGCAATAGCCGGCTTGGCGCCGAGCCACTGGTCGAAATCGCGCAAGGCGCGCGAGGTGTAGGCGTGCTTGCGGGCGATCTGCTTGTCCTTGCCGCGCGGCTTCTTGCCGTCGGTCCCTTTCGGGATCTCGACCGGCGGGAACAGGCCGAAATTGACATTCATCGGCTGGAACGAGCCTGAATTGTTGTCGGTCGTCTCGATATGGCCGCCGGTGATGTGGTTGATGAGCGCGCCATGGGCGGTGGTGGCGGGCGGCGGGACGAAGCTTCGCTCGAGCCGTTCCGCGGCCGCCATGCGTCCGGCCATGAGCCCCATGGCGGCACTTTCCACATAGCCTTCGACGCCGGTGATCTGACCGGCGAAGCGCAGGCGCGGGCAAGCTTTCAACCGCAAGCCCGTATCGAGGACCTTGGGGCTGTTGAGGAAGGTGTTGCGGTGGAGGCCGCCGAGCCTGGCGAAGTCCGCCGTCTCGAGGCCGGGAATGGTGCGGAAGACGCGCAGCTGCTCGCCATGCTTGAGCTTCGTCTGGAAGCCGACGATGTTGTAGAGCGTGCCGAGCTTGTTGTCCTGGCGCAATTGCACGACGGCATAGGGCTTGACGGTCGGCTGATGCGCATTGGTGAGGCCGCGCGGCTTCATCGGCCCATGGCGCAAGGTTTCGGGGCCGCGCTCGGCCATCACCTCGATCGGCAGGCAGCCGTCGAAATAGGGCGTCGACTTCTCCCATTCCTTGAAATCGGCCTTGTCGCCCTCGATCAGCGCACGGATGAAAACCTCATACTGCTCGCGCGTCATCGGGCAGTTGATGTAATCCTTGCCGGTGCCGCCGGGACCCGGCTTGTCATAGCGCGACTGGTACCAAGCGATATCCATGTCGATCGTGTCGCGATGGACGATGGGGGCTATGGCATCGAAGAAGGCAAGCCCCGCATCGCCGGTGAGGGCCTGGATGGCCTCGGCGAGGGCAGGGGAGGTCAACGGCCCGGTCGCGATGATGACATTGTCCCACTCTTCGGGCGGCAGACCCGCAACTTCGCCGCGCGCGATGGTGATGAGCGGATGGCGCTCGAGCGTCTCGGTGATGGCGGCCGAGAAGCCGTCGCGATCGACGGCAAGGGCGCCGCCCGCCGGCACCTTGTGGCGATCGCCCATGCGCATGATGAGCGATGAGGCGCGCCGCATCTCCTCATGCAGGAGGCCGACCGCATTGGTGGCGACATCGTCGGAACGGAAGGAATTGGAGCAGACGAGCTCGGCAAGGCCCTCGGTCTTGTGCGCATCGGTCATCCGGACCGGGCGCATTTCATGGAGCACGACCGGCACCTGGGCTTCCGCCGCCTGCCAGGCGGCCTCGCTGCCGGCCAGGCCGCCGCCGATGATATGAATGGGCTTAATCGTCATGGCCGGGGACCTATCACACCGAGCCTCGAAACTCCAACCTAGCATGTTTGATGGGCCCCGGCATCATGGCGTTTACGTGCACGTCCCGAGCCGCTATGACGACTGTCTGTGGGAGGATGAATGTTCAAGAAGATCCTGATCGCCAACCGGGGCGAAATAGCCTGCCGGGTCATCAAGACGGCACGCCGCATGGGCATCAAGACCGTCGCTGTCTATTCCGAAGCTGACGCGGCGTCCCTTCATGTCGAGATGGCGGATGAGAAGGTCCTCATCGGCCCACCGGCCGCGGCCCAGTCCTATCTCGTCATCGAGAAGATCGTGGAGGCCTGCAGGAAGACCGGCTCGCAAGCCGTCCATCCGGGCTATGGCTTCCTCTCTGAGAGATCGGCTTTCCCCAAGGCTCTGGCCGAGGCCGGCATCACCTTCATCGGTCCCAATCCGCAGGCGATCGATGCCATGGGCGACAAGATCGAATCCAAGAAGGCGGCCGCCGCGGCCAAGGTGTCGACCGTTCCGGGCCATCTCGGCGTCATCGAGGACGAAGCCGAGGCGGTGAAGATCGCAAAGAAGATCGGCTATCCGGTGATGATCAAGGCCTCGGCCGGCGGCGGCGGCAAGGGCATGCGCGTCGCGCAATCGGATGCGGAAGTGAAGGACGGCTTCGCGCGCTCGCGCTCGGAAGCGAAATCATCCTTCGGCGACGACCGCGTCTTCATCGAGAAATTCATCGTCAATCCGCGCCATGTCGAGATCCAGGTCCTGGGCGACAAGCATGGCAATGTCATTTATCTGGGCGAGCGCGAATGCTCGATCCAGCGGCGCAACCAGAAGGTCATCGAAGAAGCGCCGTCCCCGCTGCTCGACGAGAAGACGCGCAAAGCCATGGGCGAGCAGGCGGTGGCGCTCGCCAAGGCGGTGAACTACGATTCTGCCGGCACCGTCGAATTCGTCGCCGGCCAGGACCGCTCCTTCTATTTCCTCGAGATGAATACCAGGCTCCAGGTCGAGCATCCGGTGACCGAGCTGGTCACCGGCATCGATCTCGTCGAGCAGATGATCAGGGTTGCAGCGGGCGAGAGGCTCGAGCTCGCCCAGAAGGACGTGAAGCTCAAAGGCTGGGCAGTGGAATCGCGCGTCTATGCGGAGGATCCCTATCGCAATTTCCTCCCCTCGACCGGCCGGCTCATCAAATATCGCCCGCCCAAGGAGAGTGCTGAGGACGGGATCACGGTGCGCAACGACACCGGCGTCTTCGAGGGCGGCGAGATCTCGATCTATTACGACCCGATGATCGCCAAGCTCTGCACTCATGGGCCCGACCGCGCTTCCGCCATCGCCGCCATGAGCGCCGCCCTCGATGAATTCTATGTCGAGGGGATAGGGCACAATATCCCCTTCCTCGCCGCGATCATGGAGAATGAGCGCTGGAAGTCGGGCCAGCTCTCGACCGGCTTCATCGCCGAGGAATTCCCGCAAGGTTTTGCCAGCAACGCGCTCACACCCGACCTCAAGGCTACTCTGTCGGCCGTCGCCGTCACCGTCGACAATATCGAGAACCGGCGCAAGCGCCGCATCGGCGGCCAGATCGACGGCAAGGCAGTGACGTTCAGCCCTGAGAGAGTGGTGCGTCTCGGCAATGACTGGCTGCCCGTCAGTATTGTCAGCGAGGACGAGAAAGGGGTCACGCTCAACAATGGCAAGGCCGGTTTCGTGCGCAGTCAATGGACGCCCGGCAACCCGATCTGGCGCGGCGAGATCGACGGCAAGCCCGTCTCGGTCCTCGTGCGCCGCATCCTCAATGGCTATCGCCTGTCACATAAGGGCGTCACCGTCGATGCTTTCGTGTTCAACGGCAAGGAGGCGGAGCTTGCCCGGCTGATGCCGGTGAAGAAGGCGGCGGACACCTCGAAGAAGCTCTTGTGCCCGATGCCGGGCCTCGTGGTCTCGATCGCGGTCACCGAGGGCCAGGAGATCAAGGCGGGCGAGCCGCTCGCCATCGTCGAAGCGATGAAGATGGAGAATATTCTCCGGGCCGAGCGCGATGCGCTGGTCAAGAAGATCCATGTCAAGAAGGGTGACAGCCTCGCCGTCGATGCGGTCATCATGGAATTCGCATGACCAAGGTCCTGCATGCCCAGATCACCGGGCGGGTGCAGGGAGTGGGCTATCGCGCCTGGGCGGCCTCCGAGGCGGAAAGGTTGGGTCTCGCGGGCTGGGTGCGCAACCGGCACGACGGCACAGTCGAGGCGGTGTTCAAGGGCCAAGAGGACGCGGTGGTCCGCATGCTGGACGAATGCTGGCGGGGGCCGAGAGGGGCCAAGGTGGACAATGTCGTCGCCACCGCCATCGCCGATGAAGGCTGGAAAGATTTTTCAGTATTGCCGACGGCTTGAGAGAAATCTTGCTGGTTGCCCCGGCCGGCCATTGTCGGTGGCTCCCTGAAAATACAGGGAAGTTACAGGGTAAATCTCGAAAAGCGGGATCAAAACGCCGCGAAACGGGACACTCACCAAGCAATATCAATAATTTAGGGGAATCCCTTCAGATACTGGCGCAGGGAATATCAGCCGAAAATGTCGCGATAGGCGCCATGGAGCGCCAGATCGGCATCTTCCATCGTGACCGGGAGACCGAGATCGACCAGGCTGGTGACACCATGGTCGCGGACGCCGCAAGGGACGATGCCGGAGAAGTGGCTGAGGTCCGGATCGACATTGAGGCTGATGCCATGGAAGCTCACGCCGTGGCGCACCCTGATCCCGATGGCGGCGATCTTGTCCTCGATGCCGGGACCTTTCTCGGGCCGCCTGACCCACACTCCGACCCGGTCCTCGCGGCGCTCGCCTTTGACATTGAAGGCGGCGAGCGTGGCGATGATCCAGCTTTCGAGGCCGGCGACGAAGGCCCTGACGTCATGGCCGCGCTGGCGCAGGTCGAGCATCACATAGGCGACCCGCTGGCCGGGGCCATGATAGGTATATTGCCCGCCACGGCCCGTTTTATGGACCGGGAAGCGGTCGGGGGCCACGAGATCGCCGTCCTTGGCGCTGGTGCCGGCGGTATAGAGGGGCGGGTGCTCGAGCAGCCAGACGAGCTCGGGCGCCTCGCTTTTGGCGATGGCCAGCGTCTCACGCTCCATGCGGGCCAAGGCGTCCTCGTAAGACACGAGCCCGGATGAGGTTTCCCAGCGTGCCGGGAGGCCTGTTTTGAGGGCTAAAGCGAGGCTCGAGCGCGGGCGCATGGGCCTTAGATAGTCCCCGGGCGACCTCGAGAAAAGGGCCCGTTCACGGGGGTTGATTTCGCCAAATCTGCCTGATACACACCGCCCGCTTCCAATGATTTGCGGCCGTGGCGGAATTGGTAGACGCACTAGCTTGAGGTGCTAGCGAGTAACATCGTGGAGGTTCGAGTCCTCTCGGCCGCACCATGCAGTAAAATCAATACATTTCAGGAGGTTAGACGAGTAACGGAGTTGCTTGTTTAGCTTCATTGTGTAGGCTGAAAAAGCCGAACGCGCCCCTTCGCAGATTGCTAGCTAAGGCGAGGATTCGATGTTTGAAGCGCTCACAAAAAAGGGCTTTCAGGTTGAGTTTCACTCCCACGCGCAAGCCATTCTCAGCGGTGACTTTCCCGATGCATCGGGCCAGCTAGAGGCGGTGTTGGCTAACGTCACCATTCCGATTGAGGAAATAGTCGGATCAGGAGGTGGTGAAACGAAAGGGACGCAAAGATTGCGAAAAGCCTTGGCCGAACACGGCTGGCTAAAGCATAATTTTGTGATTGAAAAGATCGTGGACGGCGAGAAGAAGGAATCACAGTCGCACGAAATCGATCACGTGAAGCGCTTCGACAAAGGCATTGTCGCTCTTGAAATCGAGTGGAATAACAAGGACCCGTTCTTTGACCGGGACCTGGAGAACTTCAAACGACTCCACGCCGAGGGCGCAATCTCGGTCGGCATCATCGTAACGCGGGGACTGTCGCTCCAAGATAATATGCGGCCGCTGGTGCGGCGTTTTGCGGGCGATAGGAAACTTGGTGACATTGATCATTTGAGGAATGTCGGATTGAATCCTACAAGCCGGCAAGTAGCGGCAATCCTAGGCAGGGTTAAGCGCGGCGCAGTTTTTGGTGAGGCTTGGGCTGACTTGTTCGTTTCCGATAAATACGGCGCATCAACTACCCATTGGAGAAAGTTGGAAGACCGTGTCCAGCGCGGCGTCGGGAATCCTTGTCCGCTTGTCCTCGTAGGATTGCCCGACTCCACCGTGACCTTTGGAGAGCCCGCCGAAGCTATAAAGGAATTGATAGCCGAAGCCGAAGCTACTCAGCAGGAATCCGATTAGCCTGGGAATGATGGGCGTAGGTGTCCCAGGTCGGTCGATAGGTGTCGTCTGCCTGATTACCCCATACGACCCAATCTGGCCGGGTACCCCTAGCGAACATTTCTAAGTAAGGCCCCCAAGAGCAACCTTCTATAATCTGGTATTGTTCATCCGGCTTTCGGCTATGCTCCCGTTTGCGAGTAGCGAACAACTCATCATGATCCTCTTGGCCGTTCTTCAGGAAGTTGACTTGTCGGCGACCTGGTCGGAGTGTTCTGGCGTTCTTGCCCTTCACCCCAAATAAGAGCAGTTCCGTTACATTGCGGAAGTAGAAACCAACGCCGCGCCCGTCAGAGCCACCATCCTTGCGGACTTTATGCCATACGATGTTGCTCTTATACGCAAAGCCCCAGGCTTTCATTACCGCCAAACCTTCAGGCAATAGGGCGTTCGGGACCCACAGATAGAGGTGTGACCGTGGTGCCGCAATCTGAGAGACCGGTATGTCGCATATCTCCTGCAACGTCATCGTCGAGTAACGATTAAGCCGGCGATGTTCCGGTGCAACCTTGCCTGTCTTGTTTTGAAATTGCCACGGCGGATCGGCCAATATAGTGCCAAACCGCAAATCTCCAACCGCCTGTAGCAAACTTTGTCCAACTGACGGGTCCGGCGTTGCTTTCGTCATTGACGCATTCCAATTGATTCTCTCAGATTCAAGCATACGGTTCTCCCGCCACATAGGCATAGATGGACGCTATCCACGTTCCTGTTTATTCGTAGGAACCTCGACTATGGCGACTCACATGTTCCGTGTATGTTCTATGTGATGTCGCAACTACTGTCAATAGCATGTATGCGATGACGCTACCTTAAATAGATTAATTGGCAGGCTTTGAACGGCTTCGTACGTCGGGCTCGAAATAACACCCACCTGGGGGCATGAGGAGATCGTAGCCATGCAGGTCGTCACCGCCGACGTTCAGCCGCGCGAAGAATGGCGCCCTGGCGTCGAAACCAGGATGCTGGTCTCGGCCCTGACCGGCGCGACGCAACTGTGCATCTTCGAGCAATGGGTGGCACCGACCAAGGGAACACCTGTTCATTCCCATCCGGTGGAGGAGGTGCTGACCGTTCTCGTGGGCGAGGCCGCCATGTGGATCGACGACCAGCATGCCGTCTTGAAAGCCGGCCAGTCCTTGTTGATCCCGGCGCACAGAAAGCATGGCTTCCGCAATGCCGGCACTGGCATCTTGCATATGCATGCCGTGCTGTCGTCGCCGATCTTCGAAGCCTCGGTCGAAGGCGTGGATGCGCCAGTGCGGCACTGGCTTGCCGAGTCGTAGATGGCGGAAAACAGGCCCACCTTCGCCCTTTGGGCTTCTGCTGCACGATTCAAAATTTGTGCGAGGACAACGCGCGATCGTTAAGGCTCCATTAACCATATCGATACAGGTTAATGAAATCTGAACGACGCAGGAATTGTACTCGCCATGCCGATCGCAAACCAACGCACGATGCGCTTTCTTGGGCGATCATACATGGCGTTCGTTTTTACTCCCGAAGAACCCCTCATCGACTGGCTCGCGCAGCTGGATGGCTGGCTGGCGCGCCAGCCCGGATTCTTCGGCGGCCGGCCGGTCGTGCTCGACCTGGCGAATGTGAAGCTGCACAGGCCGGGCATAGCTCATCTGGTCTCCTGTCTGCTCGAGCGCGACATCCGCGTCATCGGCCTCGAAAGCGCCGATCCGGCGCAGCTTGGACCCGATCTGCCGCCGCTCCTTTCCGGCCGTCCCGTAAACGGCCATGAGGTCATTGCGCTGTCGCGGCCCGAGCCGACGAAGGCACCGGTGCCGGCTCCGAAACCACAAGTCGCATCGTTGCTGATCGATCGTCCGGTGCGCTCCGGCCAGTCGATCATCTTCCCGGAAGGGGATGTGAGCGTGCTGGGCTCGGTCGGATCGGGCGCCGAGGTCGTGGCCGGCGGGTCGATCCACATTTACGGGACGCTGCGCGGCCGCGCCATGGCGGGTCATATGGGCAACGCCCGCGCGCGCATCTTCTGCCAGAAGATCGAAGCCGAGCTCCTGGCGATCAACGGCTATTACCGCACTGCCGAGGAAATCGACGCCGGCCTCCGCGGCCGGCCGATGCAGGCCTGGCTGAACGACAATGTGATGATGATCACGGCGCTGAATTGAGGGTTTTTAGGAGGAGTTAGAATGGGAAAAGTCCTGGTCGTGACGTCTGGCAAGGGGGGCGTGGGAAAGACCACCACGACGGCGTCACTTGGCGCCGCGCTTGCGCAGACGGGTGAAACGGTCGTCGTCGTCGATTTCGACGTGGGGCTTCGCAACCTTGACCTGGTCATGGGCGCCGAACGGCGCGTCGTCTTCGACCTGATCAACGTCATCCAGGGCGTCGCCAAGCTGTCGCAGGCGCTCATTCGCGACAAGCGGCTCGAGAGCCTGTGGCTGCTGCCCGCCTCGCAGACGCGCGACAAGGACGCGCTGACCGAGGAAGGGGTAGGGCGCGTCATCGGCGAGCTCAAGGAGAAATTCGACTGGGTGATCTGCGACAGCCCGGCCGGCATCGAGCGCGGCGCCATCCTGGCGATGCGCTATGCCGATGCCGCCGTCATCGTCACCAATCCGGAAGTATCGTCGGTTCGCGATTCCGACCGCATCATCGGGATGCTCGATTCGAAGACCATGCGGGCCGAAAGCGGCGAGCGCATCGACAAGCATCTGCTCATCACGCGCTATGACTCGGCGCGCGCGGCGCGAGGCGAGATGCTCTCGATCGACGATGTGCTCGAAATTCTCTCGACCCCGCTGCTCGGCATCATCCCGGAGAGCCAGGATGTGCTGCGCGCCTCCAATGTCGGCTCGCCGGTCACCCTCAGCAGCCGGCTGAGCGCGCCCGCCCGCGCCTATATGGAGGCCGCGAGACGGCTCCAGGGCGAAAGCGTCTCGATGACCGTTCCCTCCCAAAAACGGGGACTGTTCGACAAACTCTTCGGACGGAGGGCCGCATGAACGTGTTCAAGTTCTTTCGCAGAGGCGGTTCGGCGCCGGTGGCGCGCGAGCGTCTGCAGATCCTGCTCGCCCACGAACGCAAGGCGTCGAACCAGCCCGACTTGCTCAACGTCCTGCGCGAGGAAATCCTCGCCGTCGTTGCCAAGCATGTCTCGCTCGAGCCGGACAGGGTGCAGATCAGGATGGATCGCGGCGACCCCGTCTCGGTCCTCGAGGTGGATATCGAGATCCCCAACAAGTTCGACCTGCCGAAGATGGGAGCCGCTTAGGGGTATCCTCGAACCTCGCTACCAGATCCTTGGGTTTGCAGGTGTCGCCACCGCGGCGTTAGTGCGTGATGACTTGAAAAAGAGTCGGCCCGCCGAAACACCCTCATGCTGAGGCGCGACCCCGGCCTTGAGCCGGGGGAGCCTCGAAGCATGATCCAGGGACGACGATCTTGCCGCTTGCCACCCTTCGAGGGCCGCTTCGCGGCCACCTCAGGGTGAGGGTTGTGAGGCGGATCTAAACTCATCCTGGACTAGCGTTTCACGTCCTGCAGGATGAGCGTAATGGCGCGGCGCAGCTTCGGCAATGTCTGCTTCTGCTTTGCAGTCTCCGCGCGGATTTTTTCGATGGCCGCCTCAAGCTTCGCAGTCTCCGCGCGGGCTTTTTCGATGGCCGCTTCGAGCTTCGAAGTGTCCGCGCGGGTTTTTTCGATGGCCGCCTCCAGCTCGGCCTCGCGCTCGCTTCCTTTCTCAGGGGCGCTCGTTTTTGCTTTGCAGGGCCGAAAGATTCGGCCCCGCGTGTAGACCAGATCGTTTTGGCGTTGTTCGGTACTGTCGTCGTAGAGGATCAAGTCGACACCGGTTATGTCACGCCGGTCAGTCAGGCGTTCATCGGGCTTGCCCTCGACCCTCAATATCCAGCTGTCATCCCCCTGAGAGAGCAACAACTGCGCGCCTTCCGAACACCATTTCAGCGTCTCGGCGGCGTCAGCGCCTGCCGTGCCGCAGAACAACACCATCAAGGCCAGGAGTTTGCGCATTTCGAGCCCCTCGTTATTCGTGTCTCAATTCTTTCGGGATCAACGCGATTTTTCACGAATGCCGCCGCAAGCCCGGCCGCGTGATCGTCGCCTTCGTCGCCATAAGCCGCAGTGTTGCGCCAATGGCCGGCGATTGCCAAGCGGGATCGAGCGGCGAGGCGGATTGCCCGGGCACATGCCGGCAGAGCGTCAGTCGAAGAGCCACCACCGTTTGTAATGTCCGGAATAAGGAGATGAGCGGTAATACGGCCGATAGGTGCTCTTACAGGGCCGATCAGAGCCGTAACGGGGCAGATAATATCCATAGTAGGGTGGACAAGGGTAGGACGACCGAAGGTGCTCGCGGTAGCGTCGGTATCGGGCCTCGCAGCGACCGTCCCGGCAATAGCGCCGGTAGTGGACCTGGACAAGATTGCCGTTGCTTGCGGCATCGATCTTCACCGGTCCGGTTTGTGGCATGGCCTGGCTCGAGGTTGGGACGGTAAAAACAGCGCTGATCAAAACAGCGGCGGCGATGGCCAATATCCTGAAGTTGATCACGGCAAGGGGCCTCCTCGCTAGGGCAAGTCCAGGGCAGTTTGGCATGTCCGCACCCTGATTGCGATAGGCAGTGCCCCTAGAGCAAATCCCGCCAAAGTTGAAGACTTTGGCGATAAGGATTTGCTCCAGGATATTGATTTGCTGCGAATCCTTTTCGGCGAAGTGATTCCACTTCGCCGGGATACGCGCTAGGTCCAATGATGTGTCTTTGATCAGGCCATCTGAGTTTTAGCGAAAGAAGGCAAGACCCGCTGGATCTAGGAACGATCCTTCCCGCCGAACGTTGGTTTTGTCGAGGCGCCATGTATCCGGTGATGCGCCGGCGTGGGCCGGGCGCCTGACTCCTCAATGAAAAAAGGAGGATCTATCGTGTTTAACATCAAAGTATTAGCCGTGGCCACAGCCGTTTCGGCAGGTGTCGTTTTTGCTATGCCAGCGCCAAGCCAGGCCATGCCCCAGGCTGCGCCGGTAAAGATCGATGCGACAATCAACGGCAATCTGGCTCAGGTTCATTATAGGAAGTATAAGCATAGGCACTATCGCCGGTATCATCGGCACTATCGCGGGTCCTATGTAGGCATACGTATCTGGCCGCCACTGTGTATCGGAATTTGCTGACGGATCGACAACAAGTTGAAGGCCCGCATGGCCAGCCCATGCGGGCTTTTCATTTCTGCCGGCAGACCCAATGATTGCTACAGTTTGCTTCGGCGTGTCTGTCGGTCAATCGAATACACTATTGCGTAGCGCAACTTAAGGCAGTGTCTGAACCAGCCCTCCTTCGCTAAAGCTCCCTCCTTCGCCAAAGGCTTCGGAGGGCACGGCTCGGCACCCGAAGCCCGTCGGGGCGAAGGGTGGTCGGAGGGCACCCTGCTTCGTGGGAGAAAATCGCCAATCCTGCGAAGCGCGCAGCGCGAGGCAGGATCGCTGGAGACTGTGAAAGGCCCTCCTTCGCTAAAGCTTCGGAGGGCATCCTGCTTCGTAGGAAGAGGATCGCCAATCCTGCGAAGCGCGCAGCGCGAAGCAGGATGGCTGGGAGACTAGGAATCGAACCTAGATTGACGGAGTCAAAGTCCGCTGTCCTACCGTTAGACGATCTCCCAAGGAGCCGGGCTGTAAATGGGCCACCGGCAAGCCATCGTCAATCGCCGGCAGGAAATTGCGGGCGCTTGCCTCATCCCGTCCGTATCGGTCCTTCCATCACGACCGCAGGCAATGAGATGTCCGGGGCGAGCGGAAGCTCGATCCAGCCCACCGGAACCAATCCGATGCCCTTATAGAACGGCTCTGCGTTGAAGCTCGAATAGGCCTGGAACATCTTGGCTCCGGCTTTCGCCGCCGCCCGCGCGCATTCACCAAAGATGGCGCGCCCGACCCCCTTGCGCGCAAAGGCCGGGTCGGTCGCGAAATGCCTCAGGTGAGCCAGGCCGGGTGTGATCTCCGTCGTGCCGGGGCGTTCGAGCGTCCAGCCGCCGCATCCGAGCATGCAGCCCGAGCCTTCCTCTTCCGCGACATAGTAGGTGCCGGACTTCAGCAAGTCGGTGTTGACCTTGGTCACGACCGGCAGGGCCGCGGCCAGGCTTTCCGGACCGTAGGCCGAAGCCATCAATGTGGGAAAGGCCCGCTTCAGAAGCCTGCCGATCTCGGCTGCATCATCAAGCGAGGCCGTGCGGACTCTCAACGCCGCGCTCAGGCCGGCAGCAGACGATCGAAATCGCGGATCCGGCGAAACCGCTTCCAGCCCGAGGTCGTCTGGATCGCCACAGTCCCGTCTTCAAGGGTGAGGACGGTGTGGTCGCGGTAGGTCCCTTCCTTGACGATCGGAGGATCGCGGCGCGGACTGTAATCGGGGACATTGGCGAAGATGTCACGCTGAGAGCCGGCTGCGGGCGCGCCTTGTTCATCCTGGTCCCTGATATAGGCGGCGAGACCTTCGATGTTGTCGGCCACGCGCTGATTGACGGCGATGAGCTGTCCGAACCCCAGGGCAAGGATGCCGATCACGATCGCGGCGACCGCCAGGTTCAGAAAGAACGACGCGGAGAACGAAAACGATTCTCCTGTCACGAGCGGCATCAGCGCCAAAGCTACGAGAATGAGCGCCACTGCGATTGCGACCGCACCGACGACCCGCAAGATATTCGCCATCTCCGCCAACCCCTTTTCCCCTCGATGGGGATGGTGCGCCCGACATGGCGGCAAAGCAAGAGAGTGCAACGGCGGACGACCGACAACATGACTACGCGCGAAAACAGACTTGCAGTCCGCCCAAAAGTGAATACCATTCCGTTTTGATCCGGGGCAAACCAAGACGCCACTTTCGGGTCCAACAGGAAGAAACACTGGGGATAAAGGGAGCTCAGCATGGGAAGGCAGGGTCTGCTCGCGGCCGGCATGGTCGCGCTATCGTTGTTTTCAGTTTCGGCATGGGCACAGGACAAGCCGGTCTTCGGACTGGTCATGTCCTTCAGCGGCTGGTTCCAGCCGATCGATGCCGACACCATTGCCGGCGCCAAGCTCGCGGTCGATGACATCAACGCGGCAGGCGGCGTGCTCGGCCAGCCGATCGAGCTCGTCGAGTTCGACAACAAGTCGGAGCCGCCGCTCGGCGCCGATGGCGCGATCGATGTGATAGCCAAGGGCGCCAAGGCGATCCTCTTCCCGTCGGATTTCGACTTCGGCGCGCCGGGCGCCTTCGTCGCCCAGCAGAAGAACGTCATTGCCTTCTCGGCGGCGTCCGATCCGAAATTCGGCGTCCAGGGCGTAGGCCCCTTGGCCTATTCGATCTCCAATGCCGGCCAGGCGCAGGGCGCCTTGATGGCCGAATGGGCCTACAACAAAAAGGGCTGGAAGAAAGCCTATGTGCTGCTCGACAACACGATCTCCTACACCAAGTCGCTGTGCGGCAGCTTCGCCGAGCGCTGGAAGGAAATCGCCGGCGCCGATGCTCTCCTCGGCGATGACACCTTCCTCAACGGCGACGCCTCGATCACGGCACAGGTGTCGCGCATCACGGGGCTCGCCGAAAAGCCCGACCTCGTCTTTCTCTGCTCCTATGCGCCGGGTGGGCCAAGCGCGATCCGCCAGATGCGCGCCGCCGGCATCGAGGCCGCCGTGCTCACCGGCGAATCGATGGATGGCGACTACTGGATCGGCAGCGTGCCGGGCTTGAGCAATTTCTACGTCGTGAATTACGGCTCCAAATATGGCGACGATCCGGATCCGGAAGTGAATGCCTTCTTCGAGCGCTTCGAGAAGAAATACGGTAAGAAGGCCGACGTCTCCTATGGCCTGCGCGGCTATTCCGCCGTTCAGGCCTGGGCCAAGGCGGCCAACAAGGCGGGCTCGCTCGACGGCGACAAGGTGGCGGCGGTGCTCAACACCTTCGACAAGGAGCCGCTGGCGATCGGACCGACGACCTTTACGAGCGATCTCCATATTGCGACCACTCGTCCGATGGCGATCATCGGGGTCCAGGGCGGCAAATTCGCCGCCGAAGGGCGCTTCTCGGTCGAGAAGTTCCCGAAATTCTGACCGGCGGCACACGGCTCAAGGGGAGGTAGCGTCTTGGACCTCGCGGCCGAGCGTGTTTCGGTCCGCTTCGGCGGCCTGATGGCGAATGAGGACGTGTCGCTCGCCGTGGCGCCAGGCGAAGTCCTGGGCCTCATCGGGCCCAATGGCGCGGGCAAGACCACGCTGGTCAACATCCTGTCGGGATTCCAGCGCCCGCATGCGGGCTCGGTCAGACTCGCCGGACGCGACATGACCGGGCTCAAGCCGGCGGCCTTCGCGCAAGCCGGCATCGTGCGCACCTTCCAGGCGGTGCGGTTGTTCCCAAGGCTTACGGTCGCCGAGAATGTCGAGGTCGGCCTGGTAGCGCGGGGCATGCGCCGTACTGCAGCGAGGCGGGAGGCCCTTGCGATGCTGGCCGATCTCGAGCTCCAGCACTGTGCCGCTCTGACGGCGAGCGCCTTGAGCTATGGCGAGGAGCGGCGCGTCGGACTGGCGCGCGCCCTTGCCCTCGAGCCGCGCTTCCTGCTGCTGGACGAGCCGGCGGCCGGACTGGCCAGTGCCGAGGCCGAGAAGCTGAAGCGCTCGATCATCGCGATCCGCGACCGTTGCGGCTGCGGCATCCTGGTCATCGAGCACAATATGGCGCTGGTCATGAGCCTCTGCGATCGCGTTCACGTGCTGGGCGGCGGCAGGACCATCGCCGCAGGATTGCCGGACGAAATCAGAATCGACCCGGCCGTGCGCACCGCTTATCTCGGCAGCACGGCGGCATGAGCGCGCCCGTCAATCCACCCGCCGGTGCGTGCCTGGTCGATGTGCAGGGCCTCGTCATACGCTATGGCGGCGTCGCTGCTGTGCAAGGGGTCGATCTCAGGGTGCATGAAGGCGAGGCGGTCGCGATCATCGGGCCGAATGGCGCGGGCAAGACGTCGCTGGTGTCGGCCATCGCCGGCATTGTGCCGCCTGCCGCCGGAACGATCGAGCGCGCCGGCATGCCCGCGCGCGGACAAGCCTTGTCGGATGTCGTGCGCCACGGCATCGCGCTCGTTCCGGAAGGCCGCAACATCTTCGGCGGCCTCACCGTGCTCGAGAACCTGCGCCTCGGCGCAACCATACGCCGCGACGGCGAGATCCTATCCGACATCGACGCCGTGTTCGGCGACTTTCCCATTCTCGGCGAGCGCCGCGACCAGCCGGCCGGCCAGCTTTCGGGCGGCGAACAGCAGATGCTGGCGATCGCCAGGGCCACGCTTTCGCGGCCGCGCTTGCTGATCCTCGACGAGCCATCGCTCGGTCTCGCACCTGCGATCGTCGACAAGGTCTATGCCTTGCTGCGCCAGATCCGCGACCGAGGCGTTGCGCTTCTGGTGGTCGAGCAGAACGCCGCCCGCGCCTTCGCGCTCGCCGATCGCGCCTGCGTGATGAGCAGGGGGACCTTCACGCTGACGGGAACGCCTGACGAGATCCGGCGTCAGGAGAGCTTCGATGCCGCCTATTTCGGCGTGGCGATGTCGGCCGGACCGGGTGTCCCATGATCGGGCGGATGCTGCAGGTCGTGGTCGATGCCGTCAGCGTCGGCGGGCTCTATGCGCTGACCGCGCTCGGCATAGGCCTCATCTTCGGCGTCATGCGGCTCATCAACTTCGCCCATGCGCAATTGATCACCATCGCGGGCTATGCCGTGCTTCTCCTGTTCACGGCCTCGCCGGTGCTCGCCGTGCTGGGCGCGATCATCGCCGCGGCACTGCTGGCGCTCGCCGTCGAGCGCACCGCCTTTCGCCCGTTGCGCGGCGCCGACCCTGCGATGTTGCTGATCGCCTCCTTCGCGGTGAGCTTCTTCATCGAGAAGGTGATGATCATGCTGGTCGGCTCGCGGCCCAAGGGCGTCGACTTCCTGCCGGCCTTGGCGGGCCAGGTGGAAGTGTTGGGCATCAGGCTGCAGCTCCTGCAGCTCGTCACCATCCTGGTCAGCCTGGTGCTGCTCATCGGCACGACATGGTTCCTGAAATCGACCCGCCTTGGCCTCGAGATGCGTGCGGCGGCCGAGAACTTCCGCATGGCGGAAGTGCTGGGCGTGCGCGCCAACCGGGTCATCGCTGCCGCTTTTGCGATCAGCGGACTGCTGGCCGCCGCGGTCGCTTGCCTGTTCGTGGCGCAGACCGGGCTGGTGCAGCCGCGCATGGGCCTGCAGCTGGTCATCATCGCTTTCGTCGGCACCGTCATCGGCGGCCTGGGCAGCCTGCCGGGAGCGGCATTCGGCGGCTTCCTGGTCGGTGTCGCCACCATCCTGCTGCAGGCCTTGCTGCCGCCCGAGCTGCGCGTCTTCCGCGAAGCCTTCCTGTTCCTCGCGGTGGCCGTGGTCCTGCTGGTCCGGCCGCAAGGCCTCATCCCGGCGCGCGGCCTCAGGGAGCGGATCTAGATGGCTTCGCTCATGCAAAGCAGATGGTTTCCGCTGGTGGCTCTCATCGTCATCGTGCTGGCGCTTGCGGGTTTGGCGGAGCTGGCGCCGGCCGTGATGCAGCGGCGCATCACCCAGGGCCTCATCAACCTCGTCGCCGTCGTCGGCCTCTATGTCTTCGTCGGTAATTCCGGCGTGCTGTCTTTCGGCAACGTCGCCTTCATGGCGATCGGCGCTTACGTCTCGGCCCTGCTGACCATGCCGGCCGCGGCGAAGGGCGTGTTCCTGCCGGACCTGCCGGCCTTCCTGGTGAGGGCGGAATGGCCGGCGATCGCGGGCGCTCTGGCGGGCGGGCTCGCCGCCGCCATCGTCGCCTTGGTCACAGGCTTTCCGCTGATGCGCCTTTCGGGCATTTCCGCCAGCATCGCGACCTTCGCGGTGCTTGTCGTCTTCTATGTCGTGATCGGCAACTGGTCCTCGGTGACGGGCGGCCAGAACTCGCTGATGGGCCTGCCGATCTATGTCGGCCTGTGGACCGCCGCGGGCTGGGCCGTCATCGCGATCGCCGTCGCCTTCCTGCATCAGGAATCGCGCTCAGGGCTGCTGCTCAGGGCATCGCGCGAGGACGAGGTCGCCGCCGCCGCATCGGGCGTCCGCCTGGTGGCGCACCGCCTCTTCGCCTTCGTCGTCAGCGCCTTCCTGTCGGGCATCTCAGGCGTGCTGCTCGTCCATTTCCTCGGAACCGCCCGGGTCGAGACCTTCTATCTCGATCTCACTTTCCTCATCATCGCCATGCTGGTGATCGGCGGGATGCACAGCCTGACCGGCGCGGTCCTCGGCGCCATCGTGATCACGCTGCTCGCCGAGCTGCTGCGCCAGGCGGAAGTCGGCGTCACCATCGGCGCGACGAGGCTCGCCGCCCCTTTGGGCTTCGGCGATGCCATTCTCGCCTTGCTGATGCTCATCATCATCCTCTTCCGCCCGAACGGCATCGCCGGCGGGCGCGAGATCGCGCTTCCAAAAACCCAACCGCAGACGAGGACTTGAGATATGACCGATACGATGCCACCCCCGCCCAATGTCGATCCCCATGCGCTTGTCGAGATCGCGCCGGGTGTCCACGTCATCCGCGACCGGCGCGTGCCCCTGGTGCCCAATATCGGAATCGTCGTGGGAGAGGAGGCGGCGCTCGTCGTCGACACCGGCATGGGGCCTGAGAACGGCCGCAAGGTGCTCGACGTCGCCAGGCGCCTGGCCCAGGGCAAAAGGCTGATCCTGACGCTCACCCATTTCCATCCCGAGCACGGCTTCGGCGCGCAGGTCTTCAAGGGCGAGGCCGCCATCCTCTATAACGCGGCCCAGCGCGACGAGTTCGCCGCCAAGGGTCAAGCCTATCTCGGCATGTTCCGCACATTCGGTCCGGGCGTCGCCGCCGCACTGGAAGGCACCGAGCTCGTCATGCCCGATGAGGTCTATGACGGCGCATCGACGACCATCGACCTGGGCGGACGCCGTGTGGAGCTCAGCACCTATGGGCTCGCCCACACAAGGGGCGACCAGGTGGTCAGCGTTCCGGATGCGGGCGTCCTCTTCGCCGGCGACCTCGCCGAGGAGCGTATCTTCCCGATCTTCCCCTGGTTTCCGCCCGATGATGCCGATCTCGACGCCGCCAACTGGGCCACTGTTCTGGCGGCACTCGAAGCCAGGAAGCCGAAGATCGTCGTTCCAGGTCACGGCTCGCCCGGTGGCCCCGAGGTCCTGGCCGCCGTGCGTCGCTATATCCTCGACCTCAAATCCCGGGTCGCCGCCGAGGTCAAGGCCGGCAAGACCGCCGATGCGATCGTTGCATCTCTCGCGCCGAAAATCCGCGCCGAGCATCCCGACTGGGACGCGCCGGAATGGGTCGATTTCGCCATAAGGTATTTCAGCGCAACAGCGTGACATCATGGACAAGGCACTGATCGCCCTTCACTTCCAGAACGACATCTGCCACCCGGACGGCAAGATCCCCTTCGCGGTGGATCGCGCGGCGGGGGGTGTCGATCGCTTTCTCGATGCCGCAAGGACTCTCATTGCGAGCGCGCGGCAGGCGGGCTGGCTCGTGATCCACGTCCATATCGCCTTTCGGGCCGACTATGCCGACCTGCCGCGGAACTGCCGTCTGTTCAGCACCGTCGAGACGCTCGGCGCCCTCAGGCGGGGCTCATGGGGCGCGGCACCGATGCAAGAGTTCGAACCCGCCCCCGGCGACGTAACGCTCGTTCATGCCTGCAACAACGCGTTCCACCGGACCGGGCTCGAGGAGATCCTCACAGCGCAGGGCGTCACCCATGTAGCTGTGGCCGGGCTCGCCACCCAATATTCGGTCGAGCACACCGTCAGGCACGCCGCGGATCTGGGCTATTTCGTCACCATGGTGCGCGACTGCTGCGCCTCGGCGAACAAGACGGCAGCGGAAGCCTCCTTCGCCAGCATGGCGATGCTGGCCGACATCGAGACCCTGGACTCTCTCTCGTCCTCTGAACGATGGCCTTAGTTGAAGCGTCCAAAAGAGTTTTCTGAAAGTAGTCTTTCCAAAACTTCTAGCTTCAGATGCTCTTGGATTACAGCAAATTGACTTGTGCTCCGATGATGCACAACATCTTCAAATAGACTCTTGATCTTTTCAACAAAGCTTAGAGACACTAACTCAGGCAAAGCAAATCGGAGCAAAATATCTCTGATTACTTCTGCTCCATCGTCCTCCAATGCGTTTTTGGTCAGCTCCATTGTGGTCCAAATGTTGCTGCTATCAAGGAGTCCCAAGTAACAGTGGCACACTTGTGTAGTCGGATTCGATTCATGTATTTCAAGAGCACGTCGGAGCGGCAGAAAGTCCATACCCACAACCGGTTGGATCAGAATCTTTCCGCCGCGTTTCATTACACCTGAGAAGAAGTATGCTTCGAATTCGGGCTTGATCTTCTTGACGGCCTTGAACTGAGATCTCGCTCTGACCTTTTCAAAGCCGAGTGACTCCAAAGCAGTAAGGACTTTTTCCTCTACTTGTCTAACTGGATTAAAGCCTTCCATCTCACTGACTCGCGACTGTGGGCTGGTGAGCTAGCTGGAGGAGCTTCCCGCGCCGTCCACGGGCTTCAGGCCGGGCGCCGGCGCGCCGATGATGAGATCGGTCATCGTGTCGATCGCGGGCAGCGTCTTGTCGCCCCGCACGCCGAGATAGGCGCCGGCGACAAAGCCGTTGAACGACATGAAGAGCACATGCGAGAGGCTGGCATAGTGGTGGAGACTGTGCAGCGGTTTTGGCTCGGCGGCCTTCAGCATTCTGGCCACGCGCTGCTCGCACCATTCCAGGAGCTCGCCGCTATAGTGGTCGGCCGGTGTCGCCATCGACACCGCCTGCATCAGATTGTTGGCGAAGAAATTCTGCTCATGGGGAATGTCCCGCCAGATCGCCTCGATGATCCGCCGCACCTTGGCGCGGTGGCCGCTCACCGATTTGATCTCATGGTCGAGCTGCTCGAGCCGCGTCTTCAGCCACGGGCTGAACACCTCGTAGAACAGCGCCAGCTTGGAATCGAAATAGGTATAGATGGCCGAGGGCGCCACACCGGCGCGCTGTCCGATCTCGTTCGTCGAGGTACCGACATAGCCCTTGTCGACGAACAGCCGCGCCGCCGCATCGACGATGGCCTCGCGGACTTCGACCTTCTTCACCTGCACCATCATGTCGTCCTTGCAAACGCGATCAAACCATCAGCTTCCGGCATAGCGAAGGTTTCCGTCTTTGCCAAGCATGGGGCCGGTCACCGCAGCTGGACCGCCGCCCCGCGCCTTCGCCACAGCTCCCACAGGCTTTCCATCATCCCGGCCACCGAGATCAGGATGATGCCGATCGCCTCGCGCCAGCCGAAGGGATCGCCCGACCAGAGGGCCGCGGTGATGGCGCCGACGCTGATCTCGGTCATGAACAGGAGGCCGACGAGGCCCGGATTGAGCTTGGGCGTGCCCCACATGGAGGCGAAGACACCGGTCATCACCACGATGAGGATAGTCGGCACGAGCCAGGGCAATTGCGCCAGATAGACGGCAAGGGGCGGTGAGGTCGAAGGATCGGGCCCGAGGAACAAGAGGAGCGCCGCCGCGACCACCGCCGACCAGATGAAGTTCTGGACGACCAGGTCGATGGCGGCACTTTCCTTGTCGGCGCGCAGCAGGATCGCGGCGACCGACCACAGGAAGCCCGAGCCGAGCGCGATCCAGTCGCCCGGCCGCTCGGGCAGCGGAATGCCGGCATCGGCACGGAAGATGACCAGCATGCCGAGGAGCGCCACCGCCATGGCGACCCAGCGCAGCAGGGTGATCGGTTCGCCGAGGAAGATCCGGGCGAGGAGCGTGCTCCATAAGGGCGTCAGATAGAAGAGGAGCGTCGCGCGAACGACATCGGTGTAGAGGATCGACACGGAATAAGCCACCAGGCTCAAGGCCGCCATGAACCCTAAGAGCTGCAGCCAGAGTCCGCCCGCGACCGTCGGCCGCCACCTGACGAGCAGTATGGGCAGGCAGAGCGCGAAGGGCAGGGTGTAGAAAAAGAAGGTCGCCCACAGGCCGCCGATCCCGGCCTGATCGAGGCTGCGGATCGGGATCCAGAACAATCCCCAGACCATGCCCGAATAGGCGCAGGCGAACTTCGCCAGTGTCTCGGTTTTCATGGGCGGTCGATCGGACGGTCCTAGAGATTGCGCTCGATCTCGCGCACGAAGACGGCGATGGTGGCGCCGGTCTTGGTGTAGGAATTGTGCTGGGTGCCCTCCTTGAGCAGCACGAAATCGCCGGGCTTGTAGACATAGCCGTCATTGTCGATGAGCTCGCCCTCGATCATCAGGAACTGCTCATGGCAGGTATGCTCATGCGGCTGGCTCGAGGCGCCGGGCTCCATCCGATAGATGTAGAATCCGGCACTTTCCGGGAAAGTCTCGTCGAGCTGCAGATAGCTCTGGTCGGTGAGCACCTTGCCGTCCACCACATAGGGCTTGAACCTGGTGGTCTTGATATTGGTGACGATCCGCTCGGCGTCCTCGATTTTGCGCATGATGGCTCTTGCTCTTGAAAGGGTCCTCTGAACTGTGCCACGGAGTGTGGATAAAAGGCAATCGGCGGGCGAAATGGCGGATATCATCATCACGGTGAAGCAGATTCGCGATGAATGGGGGTCGCTCGCCCCGGAATTCATCGCCGCGATCCGTGCGGGCTTGACCTCTGGCGACAACGAGGCGCTGCGCGCCGAGGCGAAGAACCTCCATGCGGCCGACCTCGCCAACCTCATCGAGGCGCTCGAGCCCGATGAGCGTGTAGGCCTGATCACGGGCCTTGGCCGTTCTTTCGACGGCGAGGCCCTGGCCGAGCTCGATGAGGGGGTGCGCGACCAGCTGATGGAAGCCCTGCCGGCCGACGTCATCGCCTCCGCCATCAAGAAGCTCGACACCGATGACGCCGCCTATCTGATCGAGGATCTTCCCAAGGAGGAGCAGGAAGAGATCCTGGCCAAGATCTCGCGTGAGGACCGGGTCGCCCTCAACCGCGCGCTCGAATATCCCGAGGGCACCGCCGGCCGCCTGATGCAGACCGAATTCGTGGCCGTCCCCGAATTCTGGACGATCGGCCAGACCATCGACTATATGCGCAGCGAAGCGGAGCTGCCGGAAGACTTCGTCGAGATCTATGTCGTCAATCCGAGCTTCCACCTGACCGGCGTCGTCCCGGTCAGCCGGATCCTGCGCAACAAGCGCGACCGCAAGATTTCCGCGATCATGGAAAAGGAGCAGACGGTCTTCTCGGTCACCGACGAGGAGACCGACATCGCCTTCAAGTTCAAGCAGTATAATCTGGTGTCGGCGGCGGTCGTCGATGCCGACAAGCGCCTGGTCGGCGTGCTGATGGTCGACGACGTCGTCGACGTCATCGAGGAGGAGGCGGAAGAGGACATTCTCCATCTGGGCGGCGTCACCAGCGAGGAGACGGTCAATGACAGCGTCTGGCGAACGACGAAATCGCGCTTCTCCTGGCGCCTGCTCAATCTCTTCACCGCACTCCTCGCCTCCTGGGTGATCTCCTGGTTCGATGCCACCATCCACCAGATGGTGGCGCTGGCCGTGCTCATGCCGATCGTCGCCTCGATGGGCGGCAATGCCGGCACCCAGACCATGACGGTAGCGGTGCGAGCGCTCGCCATGCGCGATCTCGGCCCCTTCAACGCCCTCAAGGTCATCTTGCGCGAATGCGCCTCGGGCCTGTTGAGCGGATTGATCTTCGCTCTGCTGGTCGGCGGCATGGCCTTCTGGTGGTTCGGCTCCGACGAGCTCGGGCTCATCATCGGTGCGGCCATGATCATCAACTTCTTCGCCGCAGCACTCGCCGGCATATTGGTGCCCTTGACGCTCGATTACTGGGATATCGATCCGGCGATTGCATCGGGCGTCTTCGTCACCATGGTGACGGACGTAGTCGGCTTCTTCGCTTTCCTGGGGCTCGCGGCGCTATGGCTGGCGTGACCGAGCCCGGCATCCGGGTTGCACCGGCACGGCCTCAGGACAAGGACGCCTGGCTGAGGCTTTGGCTTGAATGGCAGCGCCACATGAAAGGTGCCGTCCCCGCCGATGTCACGGAAAGAACCTGGGCTCGGGCACTGGCGACGGACAGCGGTCTTCAGATCCTGCTCGCCTTCACACCCCAAGGTGAGGCCATCGGCTTCGCCACGGTGAGCTTGACGCCCTTTGCCTGGACCGCCTCCGATATCGCCTTCCTGCAGGATCTCTTCGTCCTGGACCGCGCCCGCGGCAAGGGCGTGGGCGAGGCATTGCTCAGGGCCGTCTACCGCCAGGCGGATGAAAAGGGCGCGACCCAGGTCTTCTGGATGGTCGATGAGACGGATGGGAAGCTAAAGCGCTTTTATGAAAGAAACGGCATCCGCACACCCTATTTGCGCTACATGCGTACACCCTGGCCCTGGTGAATGGTGCAGAGCGCGATGAGAGCGTCCGCCTCGAGAGGGGCCAGGACCCCGCTCTCCATCCCGGTGACTATCACCGTCTCGCCCGACCCGATGATATGACCGGCGAGCGATAGTTCGCCGTCGATCGCATGGATGAGGCGTGTCGTGCCGTCGCCGGTCAAAGGCAAAGGCGCTGTCACTCTCTGGCAGCTGAGCGATCCCTGGCCGAAATGGCGCGCCACCATCAGGTTGAAGTCGCGCACCGGACCGTCCGCGAGCTTGCCGGTGACCGCCCAGTCGCCTGAGAATGCGGCCGGGTGATAGCGAGCAAGCTCGATTGCGCCGTTGTCCTCGCTTTCGAGCCGCATGCCGGCGCCGTCGAGCAACATGATATGCCGGTCGTAGCCCGGGAATTTGGAGAAGGGGCCATCCGACGCGACATCAGCGATGCTGACCCGCCATTGGAACGGCGTGCCGGCAAGGCCCGAGCCCGGGGGCGAGACCCATATCTCGGTCGTGACGCCGCCGCCATTCTTCCACGGCATCACCTTGTAGTCTTCCTGGCGTAGGATGTTCATGGCCCAATCCCTTTCAATGCCGGGCACGGCCGATGGGTTCGGCATGGGCGATCACCCGCTTGATCCGGGGCTCCTCATGCTGAAGCTCGGTCTCGATCCGGTCGATGACCTCATGCACCGTCTCGATCGTCTCGGATGGGTCGAAGCGGCAATGATAATGCACGAAGAGCCCCTCGCTGTTGCGCCTGACCCGGACATTATGGATATCGCTGATGCGGCTTTCGCCGGCGACGAGCTTGCGCAGCATGGTCTCGATCGCCTCCTTGTCGTGGGCGGGCAGGTCTTCGCCGGGCAGGACCCTTTCGGGTAAAGGCTCGATATGGCTTTCGACCTCGACATCCTCGCCGAGCTCGCGGCGAATGGCGGCCTCGAGCATCGTCGCCTTCTCATGCGCGTCCTCGAGCGTCATCGAGCCTTCGACCTCGAGATCGAAGCTGACGGCCGTCCTTATGCCGACGCGCTGGATGGTGAGATGATGAATGGCGAGGCCCTGGCGCTGGGCGATGAGGCGCACCCGCTCGGAAATGGATTCATCATCGAGCGCCACCGGATCGGTGGTGACCGTCACATCGGCGTTGGGGTAGCGGATCTTGATGTCGCGGGCGATTTTCTGGCGCAGCGCGATCATGTCGTCGATCGGCATGGTGCGCGGCACCGTCACCACGACGCCGGTGAAGAGTGTGGCGCCGGCGGGCCTGATGCGCAGGCGGGCGAGCGACAGGACGCCGTCCGTCCCTTCGACGATCTTGCGGATGTCCTCGGTGGCGCCGCCCGGTGCCGCATCGAGCAGCGTGTCGAGGGTGCGTGCACCGAGCCGCACCGCCGCCACCATCATGACGGCGGCGACGATCAAAGCGGCGATCGAATCGGCGGCCGGATAGCCGAGCCACACGGCGGCGAGCCCGGCAAGGACGGCGAGCGAGCTCCACATGTCGGAGGTGAAATTGAGCGCATCGGCCGCGAGCGCCTCGCTCGACGTCGCCGTGGCGACCCGGCTCAGAGCGCGGGCCCGGAAGAAATCGATGACAATCGAGGCGACGATGATGGCCGTCGCCCACCAGGCAAAGAGGATGTGGGTCTCGCCGGAGAGAAGCCGACGGATGGCTTCATAGGCGATCCAGCCCGTCGTGCCGAGCAACAAGCCGGTCTCGGCCAGCGCCGCCATGCTCTCGAACTTGGCATGGCCGTAGTGATGCCGGTCGTCCGGCGGCTGGTCGCCCATGCGCACGGCGAAGAAAGTGATCACCGTGGCGCAGAAGTCGGTGAAGCTGTGGACCGCTTCCGACAGGATGCCGAGCGAGCCCGTCAACAGGCCGGCCACCAGCTTGGCGATGGCGAGGCCGGCGCTGGCGAGCATCGAGACGAGGGCTACCGACTGTTTCTCCGAATGAACCTGCATGGCCGCTGTTTAGAGGGGGACAACCGAAAGGGGAACCGGGTTTTCTGCAACAATTGCGCGCACATTTATGCATGAAGCTATGAAATGGAACCTCGTCTTGGTGAGGGCCATTCACCCGCTCAGTCATGATGGAAGCGCATGAATGATCTGCCGGGATAATTCTTGCGAATCCTGCCCTACCGGTGCTTTTTTCAGGCGCATCTCGAGTTTTCCCGCCTATGGCTTCCGAAGCCTCTTCGCTCGTCTGGACTACGGCACCGCCCAAGCGCGGGGCAGTGGCTTTCGCCTCGCTCTTCGCCATCGAATCCTTTGCCCGCGCCCTCATCTCGACCGTCGTCTCGGTCCAGGCGCATGATCTCCTGCAGTCGAGCCAGAAAGTCAGTGTGCTGTTCACTTGCGTGAGCCTTGCCGTCCTGACGTCGACCCTGATGCTGCCGCTCGTCTTCCGCTATGTGCCGCGCCGCTGGATCTATACGGGCGGCGTGGGTGGCCTCATCCTGGCCTCGATCGCCTTTGCCACCGATGTGCTGCCGGGACAGGTTGCCGGCATGTATTTGCGCAATGTCGGCGCGGCGACGCTCAATATCGCGCTGGCGCTCTACATTCTCGACCACATCCGCAAGGTCGATCTGGTCAGGTCCGAGCCCTTGCGGCTCGCCTTCTCGGCCGCTTCCTGGACCATCGGTCCCTTTCTCGGCGTCTGGCTCTATGAGACCTACGGTCCCTGGGCGCCGCAGCTCTTGTGTATTGCCGCCTGCTGCCTGGTGGTGGCGTTCTTCTGGTATCTGCGCCTCAACGACCATCCCATCATCCGCGCCGCCCGTTCGAGGCCGCACAACCCATGGACCAATGTCGGGCGCTTCGTCAGCCAGCCACGTCTCAGGCTCGCCTGGATCATCGCCTTCGGCCGGTCCTGCTTCTGGACGACCTTCTTCGTCTATGGCTCGCTGCTCATGATCGAGGGCAATCTCGGCAAGGAGGCGAGCGGGCTCCTGATCTCGTTGAGCCAGCTCGGCCTCATCATGGCCTATCTCGCCGGGCGGATGTCCGAGCGCATCGGCGTGCGCAAGGTGATCGCCGGCTCCTATGCGGTCGCCGCCCTTGCGGTCATTGGCGCGGGCTATGCCGGGACCGCCCAGCCCTTGATGGCGGCGATTTGCCTCCTTATCGGCTCGACCGCAAATTCCGCCTTGGACGGGGTAGGGGGCATTCCCTATCTGCGCTCGGTCAGAGCGCATGAGCGCCCGCAAATGACCGGCGTCTACCGCAGCTATATCGATCTCTCCGATCTTCTGCCCTCGCTCATCTATTCCTTCGTGCTGCTCGCTTTCCCGCTGGGCAGCGTGTTCTACATCCTGGGCGCCTGGCTCGCGATCGTTGGCCTCGTCGCCTGGCGCTATCTGCCGCGCTCGATGTGACAATGCGCACAGCGGCATGGTGAATGCCGTGTTAAGGCCTCTTCCACGTCTGTTTAACGATTTTGCGCAATGGTCAGCAGGTTTGGGAGAGTGTCATGTTGCGTATGCGTGCAAAGGTTCCGGCGATTTTCTATCTCTATGTGATCGCCATTCTGGCCATGAGCGTCGTGGCGCTTTCGCGTATCGGCCAGATTTGAAAGAGAAATTCTTGCGCCTTCTTAGCGCTTGACCGCCGCCGGACTTGGCGCGACTGTAGCCGCCTTCTCCGGGAAGGCGCATGCCGCAAAAAATCATCCACGGCTATAAGGAGCTGATGGCGAAAGCCGAGGCCGAGGTCGAGAGCATTGCGGCCGCCGATGCGATTGCCCTTCACGAGCGCGATGACGTGGTCATCGTCGACATCCGCGATATCCGCGAGCTCGAACGCGAGGGCCGCATTGCGGGATCATTCCATGCGCCGCGCGGCATGCTCGAATTCTGGGTCGATCCGGAAAGCCCCTATCACAAGCCCATCTTCGCCGAAGACAAGACCTTCATCATCCACTGCGCCTCGGGCTGGCGGTCGCTGCTCGCGACGCAGATCTTGCAGAAGATGGGCGTGAAGCCCGTCAAGAACATGACGGGCGGTTTCACGGCCTGGAAGGAAGCGGGTGGCGCCGTCGAGAAGCTGCCGGAAAAGAAGAGCAAGTGAGAGGCATCCATGGCGAAGCTCCATCTCGTCATCGGCAACAAGAATTACTCCTCCTGGTCGCTCAGGCCCTGGATGGCGCTCACCATGGCGCATATCCCCTTCGAGGAAACGATCATCCCGCTCGATCAGCCGCAGACCAAGAAACACATCACCGAGCATTCGGAGGCAGGCTTTGTGCCGGTGCTGCATCACGGCAAGCTGACGGTGTGGGAATCGCTCGCCATTCTCGAATATCTGGCCGAGATGTTTCCGGAAAAGAAACTCTGGCCGGAAGGCAAGGCCGCCCGTGCCGCGGCGCGCTCGGTGGCGAACGAGATGCATTGTGGCTTCGCCGCGCTGAGAAGCGCCTGCCCGATGAATCTGCGCCGGCCGCGCAAAGCGGTCGCGATGAACGAGACGGTGAAGACCGATGTTGCGCGCATCGACGCGCTCTGGCGTGAGTGCCGCAGGGCCCATGGCCGGAAGGGCAGATTCCTGTTCGGGCCCTTCAGCAATGCCGACGCGATGTTCGCGCCGGTCGTGACCCGTTTCGACACCTATGACATCAAGGTGTCCGGCGAAAGCCGTGCCTATATGGAGGCGGTGCTCGCGACGCCAGCCTTCAAGGCCTGGGAGAAGGCGGCCCGTGAGGAAACCTGGATCATCGCTCGGGAGGAAGTCGAGTGAGGACTAGTTCTTGAGCAGGAAGGTCACTTTCATATTGACCCGCCATTCGGCGATCTTGCCGTTCTTGACCGTCGCCTTGATGTCCTGCACCCAGACGCCTTCGACCTGATCGAGCGTCTGGTCGGCACGCTTGACGCCCTGTTCGATGGCATCCTCGATGCTTTTCGAGGAGGCGCTGGTGAGTTCGATGACTTTGGCGACGCTCATGGTCAATCTCCCAGTTATTCACAGCATTTGCGGGAAACGCCGCTGCCGCCGTTTGTCCGCATGGCCGGATCGTAGCATAATATGCCGGGTTTCAAAGAACGACAGTGACCAATGGCTCTCCATATCATCAAGCTCTCCGTCGGTAGCGAGGATATCGACGACATGTACCGCTGGCTCAAGGACGCGAAGGCCGGCCGCGACAAGTTCAGCCACACGACGCGCATGTTTCCGCGCCGCAAGGACGAGATCCTGCCCGGGGGCTCGCTCTATTGGGTCATCCGCGGCGTCGTCCTGTGCCGCACCCCCATTGCCGATCTTGTGCCGGTGACCGGCAAGGACGGCATCGAGCGCTGCCGGATCGAGCTCAAGCACCAGGTGGTGCCGGTCCAGCCGATGCCGCGCCGTGCCTTCCAGGGCTGGCGCTATTTCAAGGATGAGGATGCGCCGCGCGACCTGCCTAGGGCTGAGCGCGGCAAGGACATTCCGCCCAAGATGCGCAAGGAGCTGATCGAGCTCGGCCTCCTATGAGCGAGGTCCTGATCCGCAGGCTCGGCAGCGGCGACGATCTCACCCAGGCTTGCGACCTCCTCATCCGGTTCTTCCGCGAGGAAGGTTTCGATACGCCGGACGAGGTGATCCGCCGCCACACCGCCGAGATGGCCGGGCTCGACAATTGCGGCCTCTTCATTGCCGAAAATCTGGGCAAGGCGATTGGTGTTGCCACCATATCGCTCGAATTCGGCATTGAATTTGGCTGGGGCGCCGAAATGGGCGATCTCTATGTCCTGCCGGAATGGCGTGGCCATGGCCTGTCACGGCGGCTTGTCCTCGCGATCGAGGATTTCCTCAAAGGCCGCGGCGCCAGCTTCTATCAGGTGACGGTGACGCCCTACGCCCAGGAGGCGCACGATCTCAAAGCCTTCTATGACCGCCTCGGCTTTGACAGCGAAGGCCGACTGATCCTGGCGAAGAGGCTTTAGGTTACCCAGCGGGTGATATCGAAAGCCGCCATCGGGCGGTGGAATCCCTTGAGCGTCAATTCGCCGAGCGAGCGGGCCTCGACATGGGATTCTATCGGAGCAAAGGCGCGCTGGCTCGCCAATATCTGCCCGGCTTTCGCCTCTTCGCATAAACGGGCGGCAAGGTTCGGCACGCTGCCGATGACCGCATAGTCCGCGCGCCGATCGAAGCCGATCTTTCCGATCGTCGCATGGCCGCGCGCTATGCCGATGCCGAAGCCCAGCGAATGGCCGTTGCGCTGCCATTTTTGGCCGAGCAACCCGACCTCATCGCGCATGGCGAGCGCCATGCGGACCGCACGCTCGGTATGATCGGGGCAGGGCAGCGGGTCGTTGAACAGGACGAGCGCTCCATCGCCAATGAACCTTTCGAGGGTTCCCTCGTGATGATCGATCAGCGCGCCAAGGCAGGCATGGTATTCGCCGAGCACGACCATCACTTCCTCGGGCTCGGCGATCTCGGCGAAAGCGGTGAAGCCGCGCAGATCGCAGAACACCACGGTCACCTCGCGCCGGTGGCTTTTGAGCGGATCATCCGCCGCGCTGGACGCCACCACGAGATTGGCCACTTGCTCGGGAAGGAAGCGTTTCAGCCGGTTGACCCGTTCTATTTCCGCGACTTGGGCTGCGACTTTCTGCTCGAGAGACTGGTTCCAGACCGCGAGATTCGCGGCCATTTCCTGGACCCGGTCATGCAACTGCTTCTGGCGCAGCATCGAGCGCACGCGGGCGAGGAGGGCTGCATGCTCGAACGGCTTGGACAGGAAATCATCGCCGCCCGCATCGAGGCCCTCGACGACATCGCGCGTGTCCGATTTGGCGGTGATGAGGACAACCGGTATCGCCTGCAGAGCCGGATCGGCCTTCAGCTCGCGCACGACGCTGATGCCGTCGCGCTTCGGCATCATGATGTCGAGGAGGATCAGGTCGGGGACGAGACGGCGCGCTGCCGCGAGACCCTCCTCGCCATCTGCCGCCGTCGTCACCTCATAACCGTTGGCCTCCAGTCGGACCCGCAGGATTTCCAGGTTCTCGGGCATATCGTCCACGGCGAGAATGAGGGGAGGATCGCGCAAGTGAGGCCGCCTTTACATCAGGAATTCACGAACCTTGGCCAGAAGCAGGCGCGGGCTGAACGGCTTGGTGATGTAGGCATCGCAGCCCGCGGCGCGCGCCTTCGTCTCATCGCCGGACAATGCATAGGATGTAACCGCGATGACCGGAATATCGCGCAGCGCCGGATCGGCCTTGATGCGCCGTGTGGTCTCATATCCATCGAGCACCGGCAATTGGATGTCCATGAGGATGAGGTCGGGCTTGTGGGTCCGCGCCATGGCAAGGCCTTGGGCGCCGTCCGCTGCCTCGATGAGCTCATAATCCGTGGCAGCGAAGAGGTCGCGCAGGATCTGACGATTGTCTTCGGTGTCCTCGACCATGAGGATGCGTTTGCTCATGCCGCTGCCATCCCTTCACCGGCCCTGACCGGAATTTTGACCCGAAAGGTCGAGCCCGCGCCCGGCATGGACTCGATACTGATGGATCCGCCGTGCATTTCGACGATGCGCTTGGAAATCGCGAGGCCGAGCCCGGTGCCGCCCTTCTGGCGCGTATTGCTGTCGTCGATTTGCTGGAATTCCTCGAAGATGCGCGTCTGGTGCTCGAGCGCGATGCCGGGGCCGGTGTCGCGCACTAGGATCTCGAAGCTCCCGTCCCTGGCATCGGCGGCGATCTCGATCGAACCCGTTTCGGTGAATTTGACGGCGTTGCCGGCCAAATTGAGGAGAACCTGATGCAGCCGCCGTTCATCGCCGCGCCCCAAAGGGAGCCCATCGGCGACGGTTGCCGTGAGCTTCAGGCCCTTGGCGCGCGCCAAGGGTTCGGTGGTGGCGGCGACCGTCTTGACGATCTGACCGATGGCATAATCCTCGAGAGTCAAAGTGAGCTGGCCGGCCTCGATCTTGGACAGATCGAGCACATCGTTGATCAGGCCGAGAAGGTGGCGTCCATTGGCCTGCACCCGCCCAAGCGTCGCCTTGGCTTTTTCCGGCAGTTCGCCATAGAGGCCGTCGGCCAGCATTTCCGTGAAGCCCAGAACCGAGTTGAGAGGGGTGCGCAATTCGTGGCTCATATTGGCAAGGAATTGCGACTTGTGGCGGCTGGCGATCTCGAGCTGATGGCCCTTTTCCTCGATCTCGCTGAACAGCCGGGCATTCTGGATCGCAAGCACCGACTGGGCGGCGAAAGTCTCCATGAGGCGCACGGTCGAATCGGAAAAGCGCCCCGGCGCGCGGCGCCGGACGACGAGTGCGCCGACGACCTTGTTGGGCCTGAGCAATGGCACGATGAGAAGACTGCGGAAACCGGCGTCGAGAACGATCTTGTGGGTCGGCGAGGGGAGGTTCGCGGACAAATCTTCCGCTTGTACCGGCCGGCGGGATCGCGCGGCCTCACCCATGCCAGCGTCGTTCAACCTCAGGGCCTGACCGGAGATCGCCTTGATCAGCTCAGCACTCATTCCGTAGGTAGCCTTGAGGCGAAAGCGATCCACCTGCCGGCTATAGACATAGATGGCGCCGGCATCGGTGCCGGAAAGCTGCACCGCCTTCGCGACAATGGTCTCGAGGACGGTGTTGAGATCGAGCGTCGAATTGACCGACTGGCTGACTTCGCCCAGCGCCTTGAGCTCACCGACCGAACGGGCGAGATCGGAAGTGCGCGCCTGCACCTCCTCGAACAGCCGCGCATTCTCGATCGCGATCACCGCCTGGTCGGCAAAGGTGGTGACAAGCTCGATTTGCTTTTCGGTGAACGGCCGCACCGTGCGGCGTATGAGCGCGATCACGCCGATCGTGACCTTGTCGCGCAAGAGGGGAACGCCGAGCAATGTGTGCAGCTCGCCGAGCTTCAGCGCTTCGGTCCAAGTATATTCGGGATCGGTTGCCGCATCGCGTATGTGAACGACCTTGCCATCCACGAGCGTGCGTCCGGTAGCGGTGCCGCGCGACAATTCGACCGGCTCGCGCTTCATCAGCTCCATGAACTCCGGCGAGAAGCCGACCTGGCCCGAACGGAAGAATTGTCCATTGCGCTCGCGCGCGATCGTGCCGCCATCGGCATCGCACAGGCGTACCGCAGTCTGGAGGATCACATCGAGCACCGGCTGCACGTCGGACGGCGATCTGCTGATGACATTGAGCACTTCGCTGATGGCCGTTTGATAGTCGAGCGTTTCCTGGAGCTCGCGCGTCCGTGCCTGCACCTCCTCGAACAGCCTGGCGTTCTCTATGGCAATGACCGCCTGGTCGGCGAAAGTCGTCACCAGCTCGATCTGCTTTTCGGTGAAGGGTTCGACCTGCTGATGGGCGAGCGCGATGACGCCGATCAGCTCGCCTGAACGCAGGAGCGGCACGCCCAGAAGCGTTCTGATCTGGCCGATCTTCGCATGATCCTTGTAGGCATATTCCGGATCTTCCAGGACATCGGCAATGATCGTGGTCCGTTTCTCGAGGCCGGTCCGGCCGACGAGCGAATCCCGCCCAAGCTTGTAGGTGCGTTCACGCTGGATTTCGAGATAATCCGGCCCCAGGGCGTGTCCGGCGGCCCAGCGCAGGCATGTACCATCCCACCTGAATATCTGCGCGATATTGGCGGCGCACAGGCGGGCCGCCGATTCCACCAGCGTGTTCAGAACGGCCTGCAGATCGAAAGTCGACCGGCTGATCGCCTTGAGCACGTCGGCGGTCGCGATTTGCTGTTGGAGCGATTCCGAGAGCTCACCGGTGCGCGCCTTGACCTCCTCGAACAGCCGCACATTCTCGATGGCGATGACCGCCTGGTCGGCGAAGGTCTGGACGAGGTCGCTCTGATACTGGGTGAAGGTGCCGGGCTGCGGCCGGCCGAGGAAGAACACGCCTTCGACGGTTGCCTCTCTCAGCAAGGGAACGCCCATCAAGGCGCGGGTGTTCCAGATGCTCGGGAGTGGCGCTTCATATTCGCGATCGGCCAGAATATCGGGAATGTGTTCGATGTGGCCGGAGATGACGACACGACCGGAAATGCGGCTACGGTCGATCGGCGCGAGGCGACTTTGCAGGTCCGCCTCGTCCTCTGCGGTTCCCCCGTAGAGTGCTCGAACGCGCAGCATGTCGCCTTCGCGCAGCATGATGCCGCCATAGCTCGCTCCGCACAAACGGGCGGCCGATGCAACGAGTGTCCGGAGCACGGCGGGCAGATCGAAGGCCGCACGGCTGATCGCTTTCAACACTTCGGCCGTCGCTGTCTGCCGTTCGATCGCCTGGATGAGCTCGCGGTTGCGCGTCTGAAGCTCTTCGAACAGCCGGGCATTCTCGATCGCGATCGCCGCCTGATCGGCGAACAGGACAAGGAGGTCGATCTGTTTCTGGCTGAAAGGCCGGACCTCGTGGCGGCGCACGCAGAGCGCTCCGATGGCCTCGTTCTTGCGGAGCAAGGGAACGGCGAGGATCGTTCGCTGGCCTTCCGAGGCGACCAGTTCATGGCTTACGGGAAACTCATCCGCGGCTTCGAGCAGATCATGGACATGCACCGGCACCCGATCGACAACGGCGCGACCGCTCACCAAGCCGCGCCCGACCGGCCAGGTTTCCGAAACCGTCGGCATTGATCCATGATGGGCCTTGAGCGAAAGTGTGTCGTCGACTTTCAGGACGACCATCGCATCGAAGGCCTCGCAGAGCCGTGCCGCACTTTCCGCAACGGTGTTGAGAACCGGCTGCACGTCCGTAGGCGATGCGGCGATGGCGCGCAGGATCGTGCCGGTCGCCATCTGCTGCTCCAGCGCTTCGGTCAGCTCGCGGTTGCGCGTTTTGACCTCTTCGAACAGACGGGTGTTTTCGATGGCGATCGCCGCCTGATCGGCGAACATGACGAGAAGGTCGATCTGCTTCTGGCTGAATGGCCGTACTTCATGACGGCGCATCGCGATCACGCCGATGGCCTTGTCTTCGCGTAGCAGCGGTATGGCCAGCACGGTTCGACCACCGCCGCGCTGCACCATTGCATAGCCGGTGGGGTATTCGTCTTTCTCCGCGATGATATCGTGCACGTGGATGGGCTTGCGGTCGGCATAGGCGCGCCCCGTAACCCAATCGCGATCGATCGGCCATTGGACGAAATTGAGCGGTATCGGACCATGATGCGCGCGTGTGATGAGCATGTTTCCTTCCGCGAGCAGGATCACCACATCGTAGGCCTCGCATAGTCTTGCCGCGCTTTCGGCCACGGTGTTGAGAACCGGCTCGACATCCGTTGGCGAGGCGGCAATGGCGCGCAGAATCGTGCCGGTTGCCATTTGCTGCTCCAGCGCCTCCGTAAGCTCGCGGTTACGTGCCTGCAGCTCTTCGAACAGCCGGGCATTCTCGATGGCGATCGCCGCCTGATCGGCGAATAGGGTGAAAAGGTCGATCTGCTTCTGGGTAAACGGACGCACTTCCCTGCGGCGCATGATCAGCACGCCAATGGCCTTGTCCTTACGCAGCAGCGGCACGGCGAGCATCGCGCGATACCCATGGCGCTTCGCCGTCGGGTAACCCAAGGGATACTCCTCCGTTTCCTGCATGAGATCATGCACATGGACGGGCTTGCGGTCGACATACGCCCGTCCCGTTACCCAATCGCGTCCAATCGGCCAGCGGGCGAAATCGATGGGTATCGGTCCGTAATGCGCGCTCTCGACGAGCGCATCGCCCTCACTGAGCAGGATTGCCGAGTCATACGCCTCGCAGAGCCGTGCAGCACTTTCCGTCACGGCGTTGAGAACCGGCCCAATATCCGTTGGCGAGGCGGCGATGGCTCTGAGGATCGCGCCGGTCGCGGTCTGCTGCTCGAGCGCCTCGGTCAGCTCGCGGTTGCGCGTCTGCAGTCCTTCGAACAACCGGGTATTCTCGATGGCGATCACCGCCTGGTCGGCGAAGGTTGTTACCAGGTCGATCTGTCTGTCGGTGAAAGGCTCGACCTCCTGACGCGTGAGCCCCAGGACTCCGACAAGCTCGCCCGAGCGCACCAAGGGCACGCCCAACATCGACCGGTATTTGCCGGTCCGTGCATCGTCCTTGTAGCCGTAATCCGGGTCTTCAAGGGCATCGTCTATGACCGTGACGCGCATATTGAGTGCGGTTCGGGCAATCAGCGATTCCCGCCCAGGCTGGTAGACGCGTTCCCGCTGGATCTCGAGGAGCTCCGGGCTCAAGGCATATCCGGCAGCCCAGCGCAAATGAGTGCCGTCCGACGTGAATATTACCCCCAGATTGGCGCCGCACAGGCGAGTGGCCGACTCGGCCAACGTGTTCAGCACCGACTGCAGGTCGAAATTCGAACGGCTGATCGCCTTCAGGACTTCGGCCGTTGCCGTCTGCTGCTCAAGCGCCTCGGTAAGCTCGCGATTGCGTGTCTGAAGGTCCGCGAACAGCCGAGCATTCTCGATGGCGATCACCGCTTGGTCAGCAAAAGTCGTCACCAGCTCGACCTGTCTCTCGGTGAAGGGCTCGACGCGCTGATGCACGAGTGCCAGGACGCCGATGAGCTCGCCCGAGCGCAGCAGCGGAACGCCGAGCATCGTGCGGTAATTGCCGATCTTCGCATACTCCTTGTAGGCATATTCCGGATCTGCAAGGGCATCGTCGATCACCGTGACACTCATATTGAGTGCGGTGCGGGCGACGAGCGACTGTCGCCCAGGCCGATAGGTCAGCTCACGTTGCGTCTCGAGAAATTCCGGACTGAAGGCGTAGCCTGCCGCCCAGCGCAGATAAGTGCCATCCCATCTGAAGATCTGTCCGAAATTGGCGCCGCACAGACGGACGGCCGATTCGACCAGCGTGTTCAACACTGCCTGCAGGTCGAAATTCGACCGGCTGATGGCCTTGAGCACCCCGGCAGTCGCTGCCTGCTGCTGGCGTGCTTCGGCGAGCTCCTGGCTGAGCTGATCGACCTCGTCGCGCAGGCGGCTCAGCTCCCCGGGCACCTGTTTCCCGCCGGGCTTCGACTGAAGAGAGCTCGACTTCACGCCGGAATACCTCCGGTCAGACGAACGCCCCGTACGGCAGCTTACGCCAGGATATTTCGGGTGTCGATGAGGCCTAGACCGCGATATTGTCGATGAGCCGCGTCGTGCCGAGCCAGACCGCGGCGAGGAGCCTCATCGGTTCGTCCGCCTCGCGCGGCAAGGCCAGCGTTTCGGCATTGCGCGCCGCGACATAATCGACCCGGAAGCCGCGCGTCGTCAGAGCCCGCCTGGCCGCCGCCGTGGCCCGCGTGGGCTTCTGGCCGGCTTTGATCTTGACCGCCGCCTGGGTCAATATCCGGTGGAGGGACGCCGCCTGGTGGTGCTCAGCCTTGCTCAGATAGGCGTTGCGCGACGAGAGGGCGAGACCGCTTTCTTCACGCACCGTCGGCACGCCGATGACCTCGATCGGCAAATCGAGATCGCGCGCCATGCGTCTCACAACCAGGAGCTGCTGATAATCCTTCTCGCCGAACATGGCGAATTGGGCTTCCGACTGGGTGAAGAGCTTGGCGACGACGGTCGCGACACCGTCGAAGAAATGCGGCCTGAACTTGTCCTCGAGCCCGGCCTTGGCGGGACCCGCCATGACGATGCTGGTGGCGAAGCCAGGCGGATAGACTTCGTTCGGCTGAGGCGCGAAGACAAGATGGGCGCCCGCTTCCTCGAGCTGGGCGACATCCGCGGCTTCGGTGCGTGGATAGCGCCCGAGATCCTCTTGCGGTCCGAACTGCTTCGGATTGACGAAAATCGTGGTGACGACCCGGTCGGCGCGCTTGAGGCCTTCCTGCACCAGCGTGAGATGGCCCCGATGCAGGGCGCCCATGGTCGGCACGACGGCGCTGACGAGCCCCTGTGCGCGCCAGGACGCCGTCTCCCGGCGCAGGTCTAGAATGTTACGGACGATCTTCAGAGTCATTTCGGATTTGCGAAAGAGGTGCTAACCAGTGGCGCCCTTTCAACCATATCCAGCGTCATGACCATATCTCCAGCCCTTCCCAGCCGTGCCCCGATCTCGAAACTTCTCTTTGCGGACGAAGCCTCCGTCGTCAAGTCGCTCTACGCCGATGCCCAATTGTCGCCTGAGCAGTCGCGGCAGGTCGCCGAGCTCGCCCGCCAGCTGGTCGCGGCGGTGCGCGCCGGGCGCCGGCAGCAAGGCGGGGTCGATGCCTTCATGCAGGAATATTCGCTCTCCTCCGAAGAGGGCGTGGTGCTGATGTGCCTTGCCGAGGCACTGTTGCGCATTCCCGACGGCGAGACGGCCGACAAGCTCATCGCCGACAAGATCGGCGGCAAGCAGTGGGAGCGCCATATCGGCCAGTCGGAATCGCTCTTCGTCAATGCTTCCGCCTGGGGCCTCATGCTTACCGGCCGCTTCGTCGAGCTCGGCCGCGGCACCACCACCGATGCCGGCAGCTATCTCAAGCGCCTCGTGTCGCGTTCGGGCGAGCCTTTCATCCGCAATGCCATGAAGCACGCGATGCGCATCATGGGCAAGCAGTTCGTGCTCGGCCGCACCATCGAGGAGGCGCTCGATATCGCGAAGCCCCTCGAAGCCCAGAACTACCGTTTCTCCTTCGACATGCTGGGCGAGGCTGCCTTCACGGCCGAGGATGCGCGCCGCTATCTCAAGGCCTATGAGAACGCGCTTGCCGTCGTGGGTCAGCGCGCGGGCTCGGGCGGCGCCGACGGCATCTTCGGCAAGCCGTCGATATCGGTGAAGCTCTCCGCACTCCATCCGCGCTATGAGGAGAAGCAGGAAGCCCGCACCATGACGGAGCTTCTGCCGCGCGTCATCGATCTCGCCCGCCAGGCCAAGGCGCTCGATCTCGGCCTCACCATCGATGCGGAAGAGGTCAACCGGCTCGATCTGTCGCTCGAGCTCTTCGGCAGGCTCGCGCATGAGCCCGCACTCAAGGGCTGGAACGGCCTCGGTCTCGCCGTCCAGGCCTATGGCAAGCGCGCCAAGCCGGTGCTGCAATGGCTCGCCGATCTTGCGAGCCAGACGGGCCGCAAGCTTCCCGTCCGCCTGGTCAAGGGCGCCTATTGGGACACCGAGATCAAACGCGCCCAGGAAGCGGGCCTCGAGAACTATTCGCTCTTCACCCGCAAGGTGTCGACCGATGTGAGCTATCTCGCTTGCGCCAAATATCTCCTGTCGCGCCGCGACGTCTTCTATCCGCAATTCGCCACCCACAACGCGCATTCGCTCGCCGCCGTCGCAGTAATGGCGGGCGATGACCGCTCGTATGAATTCCAGCGCCTCCACGGCATGGGCCAGGCGCTTTATGAGGAAGTGGCGCGGATCCCCAGGATGCGCCAGCCCTGCCGCATCTATGCGCCGGTCGGCAGCCATGAAGACCTGCTCGCTTACCTGGTGCGCCGGCTGCTCGAGAACGGCGCCAACACCTCCTTCGTCAACCGGCTGGCCGACGACGAGGCGCCGATCGGCGAGATCATCGCCGATCCGGTCGAGCAGGTTCAGGGCCTCAATTCCATCCCCCATCCGCGCATCCCCTTGCCGCGCGACATCTTCGCGCCACGCGTCAACTCCAAAGGCTATGCGATGTGGGACGACGCGACGCGCGAAACCATGCTCGCGGGGATCGGTAAGGTGCTGGCGAAGCCGGTGAAGGCCGAGGCCCTGGTCAGCGGAAAAGCGGCCAAGGGCGGCGCGGTCCGTGCGATCACCTCGCCGCATGACCGCAGCGTCACCGTCGGCGAGGTGGTGGAAGCAGACGACAAGGCAATCGCCCAGGCTCTCATCGACGCGGCCAAGGCGAATGCGGCCTGGGATCTGAAAGGCGGCGCCGCGCGCGCCACTATTTTGGAGAAGGCAGCCGATCTCTATGAAGCGAATACCGCGCGCTTCATGGCGCTGCTCATTCGCGAAGCCGGCAAGACGCTCGACAATGCGCAGGCCGATCTGCGCGAGGCGGTCGACTTCCTGCGCTATTACGCCGAGCGCGCCCGCAAGGAATTTGAGGCCCCGCAGCGTCTTCCAGGGCCGACCGGCGAATTGAACGAGATCGCGCTCCATGGCCGCGGCGTCTTCGCCTGCATCAGCCCGTGGAATTTCCCGCTCGCCATCTTCACCGGCCAGGTCGCGGCGGGCCTCGCTTCCGGCAATGCGGTCATCGCCAAGCCGGCCGAGCAGACGCCGCTCATCGCCTTCGAAGGCGTGAAGCTTCTGCATGAGGCGGGCGTCCCGCCCGACGTACTGCATTATCTGCCGGGCGATGGCGCCCGCATCGGCAAGATCCTGCTCGCCCATCCCGCTCTTTCCGGCGTCGCCTTCACCGGCTCGAACGAGACGGCGGCCATCATCAACCGCGCCATCGCCGCCCGTGACGGCGCCATCCTGCCGCTCATCGCCGAGACCGGCGGCATGAATGCGATGATCGTCGATTCGTCGGCCTTGCCCGAGCAGGCGGTGCGCGACGTGCTCGCTTCGGCTTTCGACAGCGCCGGCCAGCGCTGCTCGGCAGCACGCCTTCTGTTCGTTCAGGAAGACGTCGCCGGCCGGCTCATCCCGATGCTGGAAGGCGCCATGGCCGAGCTCACCATCGGCGATCCCTTGGATTACGCGACCGATGTCGGCCCGGTGATCGACGAAGACGCGCGCCGGATGCTCAACGAGCACAAAGCGCGCATGGCGAAGGAAGCCAGAACCATTCTCGACATGCAGCTGCCGTCGCAGACCAAGGCGGGGACCTTCGTTTCGCCGGCCGCCTATGAGATCCCGTCCATCTCGCTCCTCAAGCGCGAGGTCTTCGGTCCCATCCTGCATGTGGTGCGCTTCGCCGGCGACCGCTTGGGCGAGGTCTGCGATGCCATCAATTCGACCGGCTTCGGACTTACCCTTGGTCTTCATACGCGTATCGAGACGACGGTCGATGAGGTGCGCGCCCGTGTAAGGGTCGGCAACATGTATGTGAACCGCAACCAGATCGGCGCGGTGGTCGGCGTCCAGCCCTTCGGCGGCGAGGGACTCTCCGGCACCGGCCCCAAGGCGGGCGGACCGCATTATCTCCACCGCTTCGCCACCGAGCGTGTCTGCTCGATCGACACCACGGCTTCCGGCGGCAATGCCGCGCTGATGAGCATGGGTAGCGGCGAGCGGGGTCATGAGTGAGCTCGATTGCGATGTCGTCGTCATAGGGGCAGGGCTCGCCGGCGCCGCTGCGTCTTCCATCTGTTCCGAACACGGACTTTCGACGGTCGTCCTCGAGGCACGGGACCGGACCGGCGGGCGGGGCTTCACGCGCCGCTTCAAGGACCGTGAGGACCAGCTCGAATTCGGCGGCTCCTGGATCGCGCCTTGGCACGACCGTATCCGCCACTATGCCGACAAGACCCAAATCACGCTGCGGCCGACCCATCCGGTCGACGAGCATCGCCGGCACGACGGCAAGGCGCTGCGCAGCGGCATGCCGGCAGCAGATTTGGCGCTGCAAGCGGTGAAGGAGCATGCGCTCCTCTACAAGGCCGGGAAGCCCTCGCCGTGGAAAGCGCCCCTGACGCTCAACCAATATCTCGATCATATCGCTGCGAGCCCCGAGGCCCGCATGCATGTGCTCGCCTGGTGGACGATCTCCGGCAATGGCGATCCGGACCGCATTTCGGCGGGCGAATTCCTGTCGAGCTGCGCCTATGGCGACGGCGCGCCCGAAAGCATGATGACGGCGCTGCGCCACACGCTCGTTCCGGGCGTCGGCATGCTGGCCGAACGCATGATTGCATCATCGAGCGCGCGCCTCGAATTGAATGCGCCGGTCAGCGCCGTGAACCAGGATGCCAAGGGCGTGAGCGTCACCTGCGTGAACGGCAAGACGGTCAAAGCACGCGCCGCCATTTGCGCCATCCCGTTGAACGCGCTGCGGCCAGTGGCGTTCACCCCGGCACTTTCGGCGAGGAAGCGCGAGGCCGCGGCGGTCGGCCATGGCGGCCGCTCACTGAAACTCTGGCTCAAAGTCGTGGGCGTCAGCCCCGGCATCCTGGCGAGCGGCGGACCTGGCGGCCTGCGCTGGCTCTTCTCGGAGCGCCTGAGCGCCGATGGCGCGACGCTGATCGTCGGCTTCGCCCTTGCCGACGGAACACTCGATCCCAACGACCGGGCTTCCGTCGCGGCGTCGCTGGCGCGGTTCTTTCCCGAAGCAAAGCTCATCGCCTGGGATTGGCATGATTGGCTGGGCGATCCCTATGCCAAGGGCACCTGGGTCGCCTTGCCGGCGGACGCGACCTGGATCGGTGATCCGGAGGTCTGGGGCAGGGAAGGGCGCATTGCCTTCGCGACCTCGGATTTCGCGGAAGTCTCCGCCGGCTGGTTCGAGGGCGCCATCCGCTCGGGCGAGGCCGCGGCACTCACCATCCTGAAGGCTCTCTGCGCCTGAATCCAAAGAGCTTTTCTCGCTGCGCATCTTTCCTCGCAATCGCGGACGGAAAGTCAAGCATCGCAGACGTCCGATCATTCATCGACGCCCGCACTCGGCATAACAACACGCCGCCTGACGTATCAACGCGGAGGGCTAACCAGAGGGCGGAATACAGAAAGAAATGGAGCTTCACATGAAGATGTTGAGATGGACCAGTGTCCTCGCGTCCTTGCTGGCCGTGACGACGGGACAGGCCTTGGCGGCGAACAGTGCTAACCCGCTGGTGGAAGAGGTGCGCAATGCCAATGCCCGCTTCAAGGACGTGTCCGTCGCTATGGCCGAGGGCTATAAGCCGATCGCTTGCGCCAGCGGCGTCGAGGGCGGATCGATGGGCATTCACTATGTCAATGAAAGCATGCTCAAGGACGATGCCATCGATCTCGCGCATCCCGAAGCGGTGATGTACGAGCCGTCGGCCGGCGGCAAGCTTACCCTGATCGGGGTCGAATACATCACCTCCAAGGGACCGGCGGAGCTCAACGGCCATTTGTTCAGCTTCCACACCGCGCCCAACCGCTACGGCCTCGGCCCCTTCTACGAGCTTCACGTATGGGCCTGGAAGAAGAACCGGTCGGGAGCGTTCGCGGACATGAACCCGGATGTGTCCTGCGATGCTGTGGCGACGCCGGCCAAGTGACCTAGCCAGTATTTCGCCGGTTCAAAGAGAGACCTCTCCATCATTTCCCTTCTCCCGTTGCGAAGCAATGGGAGAAGGTGCGCGAAGCGCGGATGAGGGCTCTTTCGCGCAGCGTGCTTTGACCTCAACGAGCATTCCTCGCTGAGACAAAGAGCCCTCACCCGGCCTTCGGCCACCCTCTCCCATTGCTCCGCAACGGGAGAGGGGGAACATCGGAGGCGACTCGTCTCGTATGCGAGAGCCCTGGGGTGCGGGGAGCCCTAGGTTTTTCGCTGGAATCCTTCTCGCAAAATAATCCTTTGATTTGTGCTAGGCTTACCTATCTGTAACGTCGCTTTTTGGAGGGCGGCGGATATGGCTAATGCCAAATCCAATGCGCCGGTGAAGACCGGCGCGGCACAAACCGAGATTTCGGCCGCGGAGGATGTCTCGTCCTTTCTCGAGCAGGTGAAGCGCATGCCGCCGGCCGAGAAGCGCGCCGGCGAGCGCGGCCGGCTGATCTTCGCCATGGATGCGACCATGAGCCGGCAGCCGACCTGGGACCACGCCCTGCAGATCCAGAGCGAGATGTTCCTCGAGACGGAGAGGATCGGCGGCCTCGACGTCCAACTGGTCTATTTCCGCGGCTTCAACGAGTGCCGGGCCTCCAAATGGGCGAGCGAGCCTTCCGCTTTGGCGCGGATGATGACCGGTGTCGACTGCCGGGGCGGCAACACCCAGATCGGCAAGGTGCTGAGCCACATCCGCCGCGCCGCAAGCGAAGGCCGGATCAATGCGGCGGTCTATGTCGGCGACGCCATGGAGGAGAATGTCGACAGCCTGTGCCAGACGGCGGGCGAGATCGGGCTTCTCAACGTGCCGCTCTTCATGTTCCAAGAAGGCAATGACGGCGTGACCCGCGAGGCCTATCGCGAGATCGCGCGATTGACGCGCGGCGCCTATTTCCGTCTCGATGCCGCCTCCGCAAGGCAGCTGCGCGAGCTCCTGGCCGCGGTCGCGGTCTATGCCGCGGGCGGGCGCCAGGCGCTGGCCGACCATTCGAAAGAGAAGGGGGGAACCGCTCGCCTTCTCCTCGAACAATTGCGATAATCGCCTATGCTAAATCTCGTGATTGCGCTGGTGATCGCTTTCGGCGGCTATTGGCTGTTGCGCCAGTTCGTCTCGACACCGGCCACCCAGGTCGCGGGCGTCGCCCGCAAGGCGGGCGGCTTCGCCCTCATCGCCATAGCCGGCTTCCTCACTTTGCGCGGCGCCTTCAACGCCGCCATCCCGCTTTTCGTGCTGGGCGTGGGGCTGCTCGGAAAATCCGGCCTGTTCCCCGGCGGCTTTCCCTGGGAACGGAAATCGGCCGGCCAGCGCTCGCGTGTCGCGACGAGCCTGCTCGCCATGGAACTCGATCACGATACCGGGCGCATGGAGGGAACCGTGCTGGCCGGGCCGCTCAAGGGCCGCCTCCTATCCTCGCTGAGCAATGACGAGTTGAAAGCGCTTCATCAGCAATGCACCGCCGTCAGAGACCAGAGCCGGCCCTTGCTCGAAGCCTGGCTCGACCGCAGCAAGGCGGGTTGGCGCGAGGCCTGGAACACGGGGCCGGGCAATGGCTCGGCCACATTGTCGGGCAAGATGAGCCGGGCCGAGGCTCTGGCCGTGCTGGGTCTGAAGGAGGGCGCCACACCGGATGACATCCGTGCCGCGCATCGCCGGCTGATGAAGGAGTTCCATCCCGACCGCGGCGGCTCGGATTATCTCGCCGCCAAGATCAACCAGGCGAAGGACGTGCTGCTTTAGCCTTCCGGTGCCAGCGTCGCGCAGTCGACGCCCTTGCGCGACAGCGTCCTGCAGGCGCGCTTGGCGGTGCTGGCGCTGAAGCCTGACATGCGGGCGCGGAACACCGTCTCCTCGCCCTTCTTCACCTCGACGGTGAAGGCCTGCTTCTTGGCGAAGAGCTTGGGACTCACTTTACGCGCCTTGTAGAGGGCGTCCTGGGCCGCCTCTTTCGTCGGATAGGCGCCGAGCTGGATGTTCCAGGTGGACGAGACCGAGGCGACGATGACCTGGCCGCCTGACGTGTCGCCGGGCTTTTTGACCTTGAAGGGCAGGTCGGCCGGCAGAGAGGCGCCGACCGGCGCCACCGAGGCGAGTTGCTGCGGTTGGCTGTCGGGATTGGCGACCTCGCCGGAGACGCGGGCAAGGTCGGCCTGATCGGCATTCACCGTGGCATATGTCGTGCCCGGCAGGTTGGCGGCGGTCTCGGCCTGTTCCGCCAGTTCCTCATTGTCGAAACCGGCCGTATCGCCCTCAGGCTCCGCCGCCTGGTCAGGCGCCTTGCCGGTGCGCCGCGTCTTCACACGCTTGGCGATCGCTTCCTGATCGGGTTCGTCGGTCTCGGCGACCTTCACTTCCGTTTCGGTCAGGCGCGGGCTCGTGCCTTCGACGGCGGAAGCGAGCGTGGCACCACCGGTGCATTTGGGGAACGCCTTGTTGAGCATCGCGATCATGTAATTGTCGCGGGCGCGCCCCGTGCGGCCGCCCATGACGACGCCGATGATGCGCTTGTCGCCGCGCCGGGCCGAGGTCGTGAGATTGAAGCCGGACGCCCTGATATAGCCGGTCTTGATGCCGTCGGTGCCTTCGAAACGGCGGAGCAGCCGGTTATGGGTGCGGATCGTGCGCTTGCCGAACTGGAACGAGCTGGTGCGGAAATAGGGATAATATTGCGGGAAGTCGCGCTGCACCCTGAGGCTCAGGGTGGCCATGTCGCGCGCCGTCGTGACCTGCTTGGGATCGGGGAGCCCGGAGGCGTTGCGGAACGTGGTGCGCGACATGCCGAGCTGCCGCGCCGTCTCGGTCATGCGCCGGGCGAAAGCGGATTCGCTGCCTTCGATGTGCTCGCCCACCGCCACCGCCACGTCATTGGCCGAGAGCGTGATGAGCGCCTTGATCGCGTCTCCGACGCTGACCGTCTGGCCGGCTTTGACGCCGAGCTTGGTCGGCGGCCGGCCGGCGGCATAGCGCGAGACCGTGATGCGGCTATCGAGGGTGAGGCGGCCCGCCTTCATTTCCTGGAACAGGATATAGAGCGTCATCACCTTGGTGAGGGAAGCGGGATGGCGCAGTCCGTCGGCATCGCTCGAGAACAGGATGTCGCCGGTCCTCGCGTCAACCGCGAGGGCTGAGAACTTGGCCCTGGCCGCCGCCGGATCGATGCCACCTGCGCTCACGGCAAGAACCAGCGCGAGGCTGACCATCATGCGGCGAAGGGCAGTCAACAGCATCTTCAATTCCCCTGAGGCGGATCGAGTCCGCTCCCTTTACCCATTCTTACATTACTCGGCGATGAAAATCGGATGAATTTTCATACCGTCAACTTTCGGCTTTTAATCCTAGTCCGGTCGCAGCCGATTGCCGGAGGCGATTTTCGCTCCGTCGTGCTTACTATTTTGTAAAACTGCAAAATTTCGCAGCTAGGATAAAATTGTGCACTGCAAAATAAATCTTGACACTCATTGTGCACTGCATATATTGCCCTGCATCAAAGTTGAGTAACTGACCCCATTCACCCCAGGAGATTTCCTCAATGATCAAGTCGTTCGAAGATTTCCAGTCTTTCGGCAAGGACAGCGTCGACACCTATGTCGCTTCCGCCACCGCCTTAAGCAAGGGCTTCCAGACGATCACGGCCGAAGCCGTCGATTTCTCGCGCAAGTCCTTCGAGCGCGGCACTGAAGCCTTCGAGAAGGCGTCCTCGGCCAAGTCCTTCGACAAGGCTCTCGAGGTCCAGCAGGCCTATGCCAAGGAGGCCTATGAGGCGTTCCTCGGCCAGATGAACAAGTTCGGCGAGCTCTATCTCGCCGCCGCCAAGGAAGCTTATAAGCCCTTCGAGACGAAGCTCTCGGGCGTTGCGCCGAAAGTGACAAAGTAAGTCTGGATTTCAGTCTAGGCTTTTTGAGCCCGGGGACGCTCGTCTCCGGGTTTTTCTTTTCAAGGCGCAGGCTTTATCCCGAAAAGTCTGCAACTTTTCGGGAGCCCGCTTTTGTGACGGTCCGCTGCCGAAAAATGCGGCCAATTGGTCTGTTTTTGGCTCCTCTCGGCAAGCCATGCGTCAGATTTGAAGGCGTGACGCAAAATCGCCGCCTTTAACCTCTCCCATTTGACCCCATAGCGCATATATAATTGATCTCATGGCCCAGCGAGACTCGAAACACGACAACGGACAGACGGGCGTCATCACCAGGACGCAGCCCAAGACGAAGAAGCCGTCGCTCTACAAGGTCCTGCTTCTGAATGACGACTACACGCCCATGGAGTTCGTCATCGTCGTGCTGGAACGGTTCTTCAATAAGGGCAGGGACGAGGCCACCCGCATCATGCTGCATGTCCACCAGAAAGGGGTCGGCGTGTGCGGGGTATACACATTCGAGATAGCGGAAACCAAGGTCACGCAGGTCATGGACTTTGCACGCAAGCACCAACATCCGCTACAATGCACTATGGAAAAGGAATAGGAGCTCAAGAGGGTGCCCACATTCTCCCGCAGTCTAGAGAAGGCTCTCCATCGCGCGCTCGCCATCGCCAATGAGCGTAGCCACGAATATGCGACGCTGGAGCATCTGCTTCTCGCTTTGACCGACGACAAGGACGCCGCTGCCGTCATGCGCGCCTGCAGCGTCGACATCAATATTTTGCGCCGCAATCTCGAGAGCTATATCGACAACGAGCTCGCCAATCTCATCGTCGACAATGTCAAGGAATCGAAGCCGACCGCGGGCTTCCAGCGCGTCATCCAGCGCGCCGTGATCCATGTCCAGTCCTCGGGGCGCGACGAGGTGACCGGCGCCAACGTGCTGGTCGCCATCTTCGCCGAGCGCGAGAGCCACGCCGCCTATTTCCTGCAGGAGCAGGACATGACCCGCTACGACGCGGTCAATTACATCTCGCACGGCATCGCCAAGCGTGCCGGCCTTTCGGATTCGCGGCCTGCCCGCGGGGTCGAGCAGGACCAGCAGAACGGCGAGGGCGAGACCGGCGAAGGCAAGAAGAAGAACGAAGCCGATGCGCTCGAGGCCTATTGCGTCGACCTCAACAAGAAGGCGGCCGAAGGCCATGTCGATCCCCTGATCGGGCGCGAGCAGGAGGTCAACCGCACCATTCAGATCCTATGCCGGCGGCAGAAGAACAATCCGCTCTTCGTCGGCGACCCGGGTGTCGGCAAGACGGCGATCGCCGAAGGTCTGGCGCGCCGTATCGTCAACAATGAAGTTCCCGACGTGCTGAAGGATTGCACCATCTATCAGCTCGACATGGGCGCACTCCTTGCCGGCACGCGCTATCGCGGCGATTTCGAGGAGCGTCTCAAGGCGGTGATCAAGGAGATCGAGCGCCAGCCGGGCGCCATCATGTTCATCGACGAGATCCACACGGTGATCGGGGCGGGCGCCACCTCGGGCGGCGCCATGGACGCCTCCAACCTGTTGAAGCCGGCGCTCGCCGGCGGCAACCTGCGCTGCATCGGCTCGACGACCTACAAGGAATACCGCCAGCATTTCGAGAAGGACAGGGCGCTGGTGCGCCGCTTCCAGAAGATCGACGTGAACGAGCCCTCGGTCGAGGATGCGGTGAAGATCCTGAAAGGCCTCAAGCCTTATTTCGAGGAGTTCCACAAGGTCCGCTACACCGACGACGCCATCGAGACGGCGGTGCAGCTCTCGGCGCGCTACATGAGCGACCGCAAGCTTCCCGACAAGGCGATCGACGTCATCGACGAGACCGGCGCCTCGCTGATGCTTCTGCCCGAGAACAAGCGCAAGACGGTGATCGGGGTTCCCGAGATCGAGGAAACCGTCGCCACCATGGCGCGCATCCCACAGAAGACCGTGTCCAAGGACGACGCGACGGTCTTGCGCGAGCTCGACAAGGAATTGAAGCGCATGGTCTTCGGCCAGGACAAGGCCATTGGGGCGCTGGCGGGCGCCATCAAGCTCGCCCGCGCCGGCCTGCGCGAGCCAGAGAAGCCGATCGGCTGCTACCTGTTCTCAGGCCCGACCGGCGTCGGCAAGACCGAGGTTGCCAAGCGCCTCGCCGACGTCCTGGGCGTCAAGCTCATACGCTTCGACATGTCGGAATATATGGAACGCCATTCGGTCTCGCGCCTGATCGGCGCGCCTCCGGGCTATGTCGGCTTCGACCAGGGCGGCCTCCTGACCGACGGCGTCGACCAGAACCCCTATTGCGTGCTGCTGCTCGACGAGATCGAGAAGGCGCATCCCGATCTGTTCAACATCCTCCTGCAGGTGATGGATCACGGCAAGCTCACCGACCATAACGGCAAGACGGTCGAGTTCCGCAACACGATCCTGATCATGACCACCAATGCGGGCGCCCAGGATCTGGCCAAGGCCGCCTTCGGCTTCACCCGCACGGTGCGCGAAGGCGACGACCAGGAAGCGATCAACCGGATGTTCTCGCCCGAGTTCCGCAACCGGCTCGATGCCACCATCGCCTTCGACCACTTGCCGCCCGAAGTCGTGCGCAAGGTCGTCGAGAAATTCGTCCTCCAGCTCGAGGCGCAGCTCTCCGAGCGCCAGGTCAATATCGAGCTCTCCGAGGAAGCGGGGAACTGGCTGGCCGAGAAGGGCTACGACCAGCAGATGGGTGCTCGTCCGCTGGCGCGCATCATCCAGGAATATGTCAAGAAGCCGCTCGCCGACGAGGTCCTGTTCGGCAAGCTGGCCAAGGGCGGCACGGTACGCGTGCTCTTTGAGAAGGGCGAGGACGGCGAAGGCAAACTGCACTTCCAGTATCTCGGCCGCGACGAGGAGAAAGCCTTGCCCAAGCCTCCCGACCGCAAGGCGCTGACCCAGCGCAAGTCGGGCACGCCCCGGCCGCGCAAGACACCGAAGAAGAAAGAAAAGCTGAATTGAACTGAAAGCTCTGAAAAAAGCCTCTGGCGAAGCTTTCGCCGGGGGCTTTGTTGTTTCAGCAAAGGCCAGCAGACGGGAGTTGGCCGTGCCATCAGCGACCGTAAATTAGGCCGTGAACCCATGTCAAAGGTATAAATGGTGGCCGTCGCTAGTTCCCGGCGCTGACACATGCTTGTCAGCTTGAGTTGCCAGATCGATGCTAGTCTGGCGGAGGCTCAGTAATCAGCGGCGCCGGATGTCCGTCATCGCAAACACAGCTACCCCTCTTCCCACCCTCGGGGTCCGGCACGTAGGCATAGAGACGGCATTTGTTGCAGACAATCCATTGCCGTTGCGGGTCACCATCCTTCAACCACTCGTGTCGACAGCCAAAACCCGAGATCACCAGCCGGAGAAGAGTGTTGAACATCTGTTCCCCGCCATAATCGGTTCAGGGATACTCTGCCCCGCACTGGGCACACTGATAGCTTTCGGGTTTGGCGCCCGGTCGAAGAAGAGAGATTTCCCCCCGGACGATCCAGCAATGAGGACACTTCGGGTCGGCATCGCTATAAGGCCGATAACCGGCAAAGCGCATCAGCGCCTGGCCACAATTTTCAGCCTCGGACCGAATTTCCTCGAGTTCGGCTCTTTCAGCATCGCTAATGCTCCTGCGACCCTCAAGCCGTCCGATCTCGGCGGATAGTTCTACGCGGCGAACAGTTTGGCTGCTCGCTAGTTTCGCGGCCTTTGTGAGTAGCAAACCGGGGAGTTTCATGATTTCACGTTGGAATGAACAGGCCCGCCGCCCTCAGAAGCGACGGCTGGCCCGACTCCTGTGCTGCTTACCGGGGGCGATCTACGGACAGCAATTGGGTTGATCAAAGAATATCGCTCTGTCTCATCAATCGCCGATAAGACGGCGTGCGCTTCATTCCCTTGCGAGCGCTCTCATCCAGCTCCTTGAGCGCATCCATAATGTCGTCGAAGGTAACCGTTGCGCCGGCGGGTGATCTTCGCAAGCCCGGGGTGGCTTCGACTGCACATGCGTCAGAGGCCCAGGACGCCAGGATGGCCCGCTTTTCGTTTATCGTCAGATCCAGGTCGCAAACGACCTCTTGCGGATGTGAGAATGCGTCAGCTGGCTCCAGGATGTCGTCCAGGTTCAGCTCGCACGGTATCCTTCGGGCGGAAACAAACCCTCGCATAGCCGCCCTCCCTCAATTGATGAGTTTGGCTGAGGCTCCGCCGTTTATTGCTATTTTTCGTGGCTTCGCCGCTTCTGGAACATCCTGGTGAAGTTCGATTTCGAGAATGCCGTTTTCATAGGCGGCGCCTCGCACTTCGACATGATCAGCCAGGCTGAATTGCCGCTCGAAACTTCGGGCAGATATGCCTTCGTACAAATACTGCCGCTTTTCGTCGGTCTTCTTGTGACCCGAGACGGTCACGAGGTTCTGCTTGGCGGTGATGGCCAGTTCATCCTCCGAGAAGCCAGCGAGAGCCAGGCGGATTGCGTAGGTCGAATCGTCCTTGCGAACGATATCGTAGGGCGGAAAGCCGCCTTCCTCGTTGAATCTTTGGGCTTCGTTGATGAGATTGAAGAGAGGTTCAAAGCCAACGCTTGAACGGGAGAAAGTTGAGAAGTCGTAGTTGCGCATAGCCACATCCTCCATTGAGCAACATGGGTACGAGCAGCGCATCGGGATTAACGCCGATGCCCGCACCGGATCTGAATACCCCTACGACCCGGCGAAATTTGATCTAGTTTTGGCTGGCCTGCCTTCAAGACCCCCAAGCAGAAAAATTTTTGTCAGGTCGTCCGCAGCCGTACCCCGACGGCGCCCCCGTTCTCGGGGATGAACTGGACGCCTGCCGTTTCCAGATACCGCCGCGGCGCCCGAGTGCCAGGTCTCGGTCGCGACGAGGAGAAAGCCCTACCGTAGGTTTTGTCCTTAACCCGTTGATTATCAATCCAAAAATATTCCGCCCGATCATGACCAAGCCGGCTTCGTCGCGACTCCGGAAGGCCGGGGCACCGGCTGAGTAGTCGACCGGGATGCCGTCATTTGCCGACAACGTCTCGCGCACAAGCCTAGCGTTGCCGGAAACGGCCGGCCCAGCCAGCGGCGGTAATCTCGTTTATGTCCTCGATTGTGAGCGGCTTCTCTGTTTTGCCGGCCAGCCGGCCGATGAAATCTTCAATGGTGCCGGTCGGCCGAGCCGCTTTTCTTAGAAGCGCCCGACCGTCAGGCAACATGGCAAGCTCGATCTCATCGCCCGGTCTGACGCCGAGATGACGTAGCACGTCCTCTCGCAATGTGACCTGCTTCCGCTTCGTGACTGTCAGCTTCACCATCGTGTCAATTCTCCTGATCCACCCTATTTCAGCCCCAGCATATCGCGCGGCGGCCCGGGGAAATCGGCATAGGCCGGCAGATCGGGGGAATGTCCTAAAAGGTCGCGCACCGCGCGTGCCGCCTGGTCGATGGCCGAATGAGCATAGGCATAGGCGCCTGAATCTGAATTGGCGATGGCGACGCGGCCGCGGCGCTTGCGCGCCGTCTCGATCGGCAGCGGGCCATCCGGCCAGAATATGTCCCAGGGCCGCAAATATTCGCGCGCATAGCCATGCGCCCAGCGATTGATGGTGATCGCTTCGATGTCGAAGGCCGGATCAAAGCCGCCTTCAGCGAGAGCACGGCCCAGGAGATCGCGAATCTCATATTCCATCTCCGCGAAACTGAGCTCCGCCAGCAGACGCCGTCCGGCGAGATTCTGCTCGCGCGGCGAAACACCCCTGATCGCCGCCTTCGGGACCTTGAGGAGATTGAGCAGCACCGGTTCGCCGGGATTTTCGGCAAATCTGTATGTGCCCATGCTGACGGGAAAATCGAGCGCGGCGCCATGCCAGGCGGCCGACGGCGCCGTGAAGCCGCGGATGCCGAGCCTGGTGAAGGCCTGCCAATTGCGGATCAGGACATTGGCGAGGACGAGCGGCACTTTCTGCTGATCATTGAGCGCGTCCACCTGGTCGGGCCATAATTCGCGGAAGATGTGAGGAATGACGCGATGCCAGCAGGCGAGCACCACATGTCCGGCATCGACCAGCTTGAGCCGGCCGCCTTCGACATAGGCGAGCCGCACCGATTTCGCTTCTTCGGCCCGGCCGGCATGATCGAGCCCGATGACCGGCGCATTGAGGCGCAGCCGCACCGCATTCCCCGCCTGGTCGAGCTTGCCGTAGTCGACCGGCGTCACGACCAGGCTGTCCATGCCGCGCCCGGGAAGCGCGGCCGGGATCAACGCCCTGACAAGGGCACGCGCAAGACCGGCATTGCCGTCCGGAAAATGAAAAATATGGGGATCGGGATCGGTCAGGAAACGCCGCGCGCTGGCGCTCATCGTCCGGTAGGCTAGGTAGCCCAGGTCCATGCCGTCGAAGCCCGGATTCCAGTTGCCCCAAGCATCGAGGGCTGAGACGGCATCGATACCGACGCCGAAATAGCCCTCAGTCGAGTTCTGGAAATAGGCGACGAGTTGCGGATCATAGCCGCAGATGCGGGTAAGGAATTCATCATAGGTCGCCTCCGACAGGATCTTGAGCTTGTCCTCGCGCGACTTGCCGCGGAGATAATCGCGCGGACTGTCGAGGAGCTCGATGAGGTCCCGCTTGGCCTTGTCGTTGAGCGGCGTCTTCGGCACCCAGTCGGCGGCATTGTCGGTCTTTTTGACCAGGCGATCGGCACCGAACCATTGCTTGTGGAAGAACACCGCTGGTCCGAGCTTGTATTTGTCGGCCCAGCCTTGGTCGTATGCGGTTTCGAACTTGCCGATGTCGACGCCGATGTCGGCGAGGAGCCGCTGGACCGCGCTCGAGAAATAGCTCGGCGACTGCAGCGACTCCGAGCCGCCATAGCCGATGACCTTGCGGCCGTTGCGGGCGATGAATTCGGTGCGCCTTGCATGGCCGCCGAAATCATCGCACGCCTCGAGGATGAGCACCCGCGCTTTGCCGCCCGATTGCTGGCGATAGAGGAAAGCCGCGGCGAGTCCGCTGATGCCGCCGCCCACCACGACGAGATCATAGGTTTCACCCGTCGGTTCCGGCGCTCCGCTGATCACACTCTTGAGATCATGATCGCGCAGGGCGTGCAGGACGCGGAAGGACTCGGCGTCCTGTCCCCTGAGGCCGGTGAGGGCCGGCGGATAAAGGGCTTCCGCCTTGGCCTTCCTAGCCGGCACGTCCAGCGCCAGCGCGCCGGCCGTGAGGAGGACACCGTCCAGAAAGTCGCGCCGCGTGATCTTGGCTTCCATGCCCAGCGCGCGCTCGCTCATATCGGCGGCGTCAGCTTTGCGGCGAATTGAGCGCCTGCTTGATCATCTCCGCATGCTTGGCGAGCAGCGCCTGGTCGGCCATCTTGCCGCCATGGGCCCTCAGCGTATCGCCCCGCTTGCGCGGCACGACATGGACATGGAGATGGAAGATCGTCTGGCCGGCGGCTGCCTCATTATACTGCTTGATGAGGACGCCGTCCGCGCCGAAGGCCTGCTGTACCGCGCGCGCGACGACCTGGACGGTCTCGTAGAGCGGCTTGAAGATCGCGGGATCCGCATCGAGCAGGTTGCGCGAGGGGGCGCGCGGGATGACCAGCACATGGCCGTCGGCCTGCGGCATGATATCCATGATGGCAATCGTGTCCTGATCCTCATAGACCTTGATGGACGGGATTTCGCCGCGCAGGATCTTGGCAAGGATATTGTTGGGATCATAAGCGGGCATTTGAGGCTCCATAAGGTTCAAAAGTCGTCCTCGACAGCATTCCTGAACGGCGCGTGCTCGGCAAGGGCACTCTGGTCCTCGGCGACCGCGCGGCGCTCATGCTCGAGATAGTCGGAGACCGCCCGGGCCAGGCCCGGATGGGCGAGGTAATGCAGGCTGTGGGTGGATTTCGGCACATAGCCGCGGGCGAGTTTGTGCGGTCCCTGGGCGCCCGCTTCGACGCGCTTGAGCTTGCGGGCGATGGCGAAATCGATGGCCTGGTAGTAGCAGGCTTCGAAATGCAGGTTGGGATGATGCTCGATAGTGCCCCAATTGCGCCCGTAGAGCGCGTCCGAGCCGATGAAATTGAGAGCCCCGGCGATGGTTTTGCGGCCGCGCCGGGCCATGACCAGGAGAACACGCTCCGCCATGCTCTCGCCGATAAGGCTGAAGAAGCGCCGCGTCAGATAGGGGCTGCCCCATTTGCGCGAGCCCGTATCCATGTAGAAGGCGAAGAAGGCGTCCCAATGCGCCTCGGTGATGGCGTTGCCGGTGAGCTGCTCGAACTCGATGCCGAGCTCGCACAGGGTTTGCCGTTCTTTGCGGATATTCTTGCGCTTGCGCGACGACAGGTGCGCCAGGAAATCATCGAACGTGCCGTAATCCTGGTTGAACCAATGGAATTGCGTGTCAGTGCGCTTGAGCCAGGGAGGAAGACCAAGCTCGCGCCAATCCTCTTCCGGCAGGAAGGTGATGTGGACGGAGCTGGCGCCTGTCTCGGCCGTGAGCTGCCGAAGGCCATGGAGCAGGAGCGAGCGGAGCTCTTTCGTCGGCGCGAGGAGGCGAGGGCCGGTCACCGGCGTGAACGGGACGGACACTTGCAGCTTGGGATAATAGCGTCCCCCGGCGCGCTCGAAAGCATCGGCCCAGGCGTGGTCGAAGACATATTCGCCCATGCTGTGCGATTTGAGATAGGCCGGCACGACGCCGAGAATTGTGCCCTCATCATCCCGCAGGACGAGATGCCGGCCGAGCCAGCCGGTCTTTTGAGTGGCCGAACCCGACCGCTCGAGCGCCGATAAAAACTCGTGGGAAATGAAAGGATTATACGGATTCCCTGAAGGATTGGCGCAAGCATTCCAGGCTTCCGCCTCGATCTTGAGAATGCTGGGGACGATCTCGATCCTCATGGGCGGAAGCCGGCTCAGGCGCGATAGCTTTCGAAAGTGACCTGGTCCGAATAGCGCATGGCTGTGGCGGCATCTTGCCGGCTGCGGATGGTCCAGGTGATCACCGGCCGGCCGGTCCGGCGAAACTGGGCGACCGGCGGGAAGGGCAGGTCGCGCCAGTGATAGGAGATGAAATCGGGATCGGTTTCCGCCAGGTGAGCGAGGTCGCGCAGCCGCTGCCGCTCCGCCGCGGGCAGGATGTCGTAATCCTCATGCGTCGCCTGGTCCGCCACGATGCCGCGCGCGACATCGGGTGCCTGCGCGCGCACCGCCTCGATGACCTTGGGATCGAAGGACATCAGGGCGAAGGGCCCATGATAGACACGGATCACCTCGAGAGTGCGCCGGACCAACGCCTCATTGCCGTTCCACGGGCTTTTGAGCTCGATCACCAGGGGAGCCCGGCCCTGGACCTGGCCCAGAAGCTCGCCCAGCGTCTGGATGCGATCGGAGCCTACCTTGAAGGGCAGGGCCTTGAGCTCGGCCGCCGAATGAGCGGCGATCAGGCCCTCGCCTTCCATGAGCCGGTCGAGCGTCTCGTCATGGAAGACCATCGCTTCGCCGTCGCGCGAGAGCTGCAGGTCGCATTCGATCGCATAATCGGCATCGATCGCGGCCGCGAAGGCGGCAGCGCTGTTCTCCATGATGCCGCGCCGGGCATCATGGAAGCCGCGATGCGCGATCGGCCTGGCGGTCAGCCAGGCGAGATCGCGCAAGGCGGGGGCGCGGGGCATGGGTCTACTCGACCTCGGCGATCGCCTCGACCTCGACAGCGACATTGAGCGGCAGCGAGCCCGAGCCCACGGCCGAGCGCGCATGCTTGCCTTTGTCGCCGAAGATCTCGACCATCAGGTCGGAGGCGCCGTTGACGACCTTCGGATGCTCGGTGAATTCCGGCACGCCGTTGACGAAGCCGACCAGCTTCACGATGCGCTTCACTTTGTCGAGATTGCCGCCGCAGGCATCCTTGAGCTGCGACACGATATTGATGGCGCACAGGCGCGCCGCCTTGGCGGCTTCCTCGGTGGAAAAATCCTTGCCGACCTTGCCCTGATATTCGAGCTTGCCGTCCTTGAGCGTGACCTGGCCCGCGGTATAGACGAGATTGCCGGTCCTGACCCAGCCGACATAATTGGCGACGGGTTTCGCCGGCGTCGGCAGGGTGATGCCCAATTCAGCAAGCTTCTTGTCGATCTGGCTCATGGTGGAAGTCTCCTATTCCTATGTGGGTGATCAGGTCAGAAGGTCGGCCGGTCTCCTGCCGGCGAAGAACGCATCGAGATTGTCGGCGGCGCGCATGCCCATGGCGATGCGCGTGTCGCGCGTGGCGCTGCCGAGATGCGGCAGCAGGAACACATTGTCGAGGCTGCGGTAGCGCGGATCGATCCGGGGCTCGTTGCGGAACACGTCGAGCCCGGCCGCGGCGAGCTTGCCCGATGTCAGCCCTGCGATCAGCGCATCGTCGTCGATGATGTCGCCGCGCGCCGAATTGACGATGATCGCGCCATCGGGGAGCTTGGCGATCAGCTTCTCGTTCACCAGGCCGCGCGTCTCCGGCGTAGAAGCGCAGTTGACCGACAGGAAATCGCAATGAGGCAGCATCTGGTCGAGCGCCGCGTGGTAGCGCGCGCCATAGGCGAGGTCGGGCGCCACTGGCCGGCGGTTGTGATAGTGGAGCTCCATCTCGAAGGCCTGGGCCCGCTTGGCAACCGCCTGCCCGATGCGGCCCATGCCTAAAATGCCGAGCCGCTTGCCGGAGACGTCGAAACCGAGCGGCGCCGTCGGCGACCATGAGGTCCAGCGGTCCTCGCGCACCATGCGCTCGCCCCAGTAGGCGCCGCGCGCCGCCCCCAGGATGAGGAGCAGGGCGATGTCGGCGGTGGCGTTGGTGAGCACGTCCGGCGTGTTGGTGACCGCGATGTTCCGCTCTCGCGCCGCCGCAATATCGACATGCTCATAGCCCACCGAGAAGGTCGCGACGATCTTCACCGAAGCCGGCAGCTTGGCGATGATGCCGGTGGCGAAGGACCTGTCCATGGGCGTGATCAGGAGCGCGTCCTTGTCCCGCGCCGCGTCCAGGATTTCGGCCTCGCTCATCGGCTGGTCGTCGGCATTGAGCTCAGCCCGGTAGGCCTTGGCGAGGCGGGTTTCGACCTCCTTGGGCAGGCGACGGGTGACGAGGAGGCGCGGTAAGGCAGGGGCCATTGTTGAGAACTACCGTTTGGCTTATGAGAACGGGGTGAAGAGGACCGGAATGACACGGACTAGAAAACACCAGATCACCCGCGGCGCAAGCCTTCTGTTGGGCTTTGCTGCCCTTGCGGCATTAGGCAGCAACGCTTTCGCTACGGTGACGATCAGGGCGCATCGCGCCGTCTATGATCTGAAGCTCGAGCGTTCATCGGAAGGATCGAACGTATCCGGCGCCGATGGCCGCATGGTGATGGAGCTCACGGGATCGGCCTGCGAAGGGTGGTCCACCAGCTTCCGTCGTGTCATGGAGATGCGGCCCGCCGAAGGCGAGACCCAGCTTTTCGACAATCAGGTCGCCTCATGGGAATCGGGCGACGGCCAGTCGCTGCAGCTCAACGACAAGCAGTTCATCAACAACCGGCTGGAGACCGAGACCAAGCTCAAGGCCGATATGGACACTGACCGCAGCAAGGGCGGCAAGGGCGTCATCGACGAGCCCAAGTCGGAGCAGTTCGATCTGCCGTCCGGCGTCCTGTTTCCCATGGCGCATCAGAAGCACATCATGGAAGCCGCCGAACGCGGCGAGACGCGCGATGTCAGCATCCTCTTTGACGGCGCGTCAGGATCGAAGATCTACAAGGTGATCTCCTTCATCGGCAAGCGCAAGGAGCCGGGAGCCGACAAGACCGCCGACAAGGCTCTGCAGACGCTGCCGTCGTGGCCCTTGTCGGTCACCTTCTACGAATATGACGCGAAGCAGACGACGAGCGAGGAGCTGCCGAGCTATCAGATGAGCTTCCCGATCTATGAGAACGGCGTCGCCGGCACGCTCACCATCGATTACGGCGACTATGTGCTCTCGGGCAGGCTGACCTCGCTCGAATTGCTGGACCAGCAAGACTGCAAGTGATCAACCCGGACTGCGATAGGGGCGGGGCAAGGCGGGGACGCCGAGTTCCGCGGCGAGCATCGCGATGACGTCGGGACTGAAACAATAGAGGCGCAGCCGGCCTAGGCCGCCATCGCCCATCTCGAGACGCCAGATATCATTGAGGCCCTCCCTCCCGTTCAACGTGCGAAAGCCGATCACGATGGGCTCACCCAGATATTCCGCGACCCGCCAGTTCGGATTTTCGCCAAAGCCCCATTCCAGCTTGACGAAGTGAGCATATTCGAAGGTCATCTTGGCGTCGTCGAAGCCCTCGAAACTGCTGCCGCCGACCATGTCGACAGTGACGTCTTTGAGACATAGTGCCTTGATGGCCTCGAAATCGCGAGCCGTCAAAGCGGTAACGAATTTGTCGACGACTTCACGTGGAGCCGTCGCAGCCAAGGGTGTCGATGCCTTCCCCAGTTGCAACCTCTTGCGGCCGCGATGTAGGGCCGATTTCACCGCGCCGACGGTCATCTTAAGCATGCTGGCAATCTCGCCGAGCTGAAAATCCATGACGTCCGACAAGACGACGGTGGCGCGCTCCTTGGGCGCGAGACCAAGAAACAATCGGCCGGATGCGGCGCGTATATCGAGCAAGCGCGCCGGATCGGTCTCGGCGGTGGATTGCGGCTCATCCTCGGCATGAGTGAGCTCCAATCTCATGCGGCGGTGCTGGTCGATCCACAGGTTCGTCGCCGTCCGGCAGACATAGGCCTTCGGATCGGTGACTTCCGCGTGGCTCTTTCCCAGCTGGGCGAAGACTCGAACCAGGGCATCCTGGAGCAAGTCCTCGCCGTCCCAGAGATTGCCGGCAAGGCCGCAGCAAAAGCGCAGAAGCCGGGGCCGATGCGGCGCCAATTCATCGATGAATATGCGCCATGGCTGGCGCACTTCCGCCTGTGCGGAAAACCCGTCTTTCTGTTCCAAACCGCCCCCCGTCATGACGCGGATCATCCCATCTCTCCTTTGCGGTCAAAGATAGGTAGACGAACGAACCGGCCAAAAGGATACGTCGGGGCGCGGGATCTTGTTACGCCCCGTCCTCTTCCTCGCCGTTGAAGACGAGCCCACGCTCGACGGCGCTCCTGCCGAATTTTTCCCTGAGGCGGTCGATGGCGTGCTCCGCCTTGGCGCGGGTCGCGGCGCGCTCGTCGAGCGTGGCTTCGTGACTGGAGGGATCGATCTCGCGCAGATGCGAAATGCCGACGCCGAGAAGGCGGAAGGCGGTGCCGGTGGCTTCGCGCTTGAGCAAGGGTTGTGCTGCCGAGAAAATGCGGTCGGCGAGCACCGTCGCATCCTGGAAGGAGGCGGCACGGGTCCTGAGCTTGAAGTCCGCGGTCTTGAGCTTGAGCGTGACGGTGGACCCCGCGAGCCGGTCAGCCTTGGCGCGGCGCGATACTTTCTCGCTCATTTGCCAGAGGATGCGCTCGAGCGCCTTGTAGTCGCTGATATCCTCATCGAAGGTGGTTTCGGCGCTGATGCTTTTGGTGTCGTCGTCGGGCGACACATGGCGGGCATCCTCGCCGCGCGACAGGTGATAGAGCCTGGCGCCCAGCGTGCCGTAGCGTTTCATCAGATCGACCTTCTCGCGCGTCTGCAGCTGGGCGATCATGGTGATGCCGTCCTTGGCCAGCTCCGCCTGCATCGCCTTACCGACGCCCCAGATGGCGCTGACCGGCTTCGCCGCCAGGAAGCCCAGCGTCTCGGCCCTGCCGATCACCGAGAAGCCGCGCGGCTTGTCGAGATCGGAGGCCATCTTGGCGAGGAATTTGTTGTGCGACAGGCCGACCGACACGGTGATGCCGATCTCGCGCTCGATCTCCTGTCCGAGCAGCGCCAGCGAATAGGCCGCACTGCGCCCATGCAGGCGCTCGGTGCCGGCAAGATCGAGAAAGGCCTCGTCGATCGACAGCGGCTGGACCAAGGGCGTGAGCGCCAGCATGAGCTCGCGCACTTGCTGTCCGACCGCGGCATATTTCGCCATGTTGGGCGGAATGACGGTGGCGTCGGGACAGAGCTTGAGGGCCTGGAACATCGGCATCGCCGATCTCACGCCCCTGATGCGCGCGATATAGCAGGCGGTCGAGACCACACCCCTGTGCTGGACGCCGACGATCACCGGTCTGTCGCGCAGGCTCGGATCGTCGCGCTTCTCGATCGCCGCATAGAAGGCGTCACAATCGAGATGGGCGGTGGTGAGGTGATGCAGCTCGGGATGGCGCAGCAGCCGCGGCGAGCGGCAGGAGGAGCAGCGGCGATCGTCCGCGCTCACGGGATTGAAGCAATCCCGGCAGAAGCCCGCTCCCACCCTTTCCCTGTCCATGAGTCCATTTTAACGCATGATCCGGAAAAGTTCATGGCCGGGCTTGACCCGGCCATGCACCGGTTTTCCGAGAAGATCATGCGCGAACACGTCATCGAGACGTTGCGCAGCCGGCATAAATAGGCTTCACTGGACGTGGGACGAGCGAAAATGAGGGGGGCCGGTTTTCGCGAGGTCCTGCTCCCGCCTGGATAAGGAGGAGCCGATGTACAAGTTGTACAACGTCAAACGGTGGGGCTCGATCAGCGCCCATCTCGTTCTCGAAGAGCTTGAAGTTCCTTATCAAAATGTGTGGTTGACGGCCGAGCAGGTGCGCGCGCCGGAATTCCGCGAGATCAGTCCCTTGGGGTTGATACCGGCGCTCGGGCTGTCGGATGGCCGCGCCATCGCCGAATCGGCGGCGATCGTCGCCTTCCTCACCGACTCGCATCCCGACAAGGGCCTGGCGCCGCCGATCGGCAGCGACGACCATGCCCAATATCTCTCGTTGCTCGTCTTCATGGCGGTCAATCTCTATCCCTCTATCAATCTCGCCTTCGACGGCGGGCCGCTTGCCGAGACCGAGGAGCAGAATGCGGCGATCCGCCGGAAGGGCGGACAGCATAGCCTCGGCGTCTTCGACATCCTCGAGAACCGCCTCGCCGAGGACGGACCATTCCTCCTGGGCGACAATTACTCTGCCGCCGATATCTATCTGTTCATGCTGACGCTCTGGGCCTACCCCTCGGAGCGGGCAGTGCTCGAGCGTTATCCGCATATTGCCAAGGTGGCTGAGCATGTGAGGAAGAGGCCGCGTCTCAAGGCGGCGCTCGATGCCCATGGGGCACTTGCCGTCCAGACCGCCGAGGCGGCCTGATCATTAGGATGACCGGTTGAGGATCTCGGCCGCCAGCGCCGGCAGGCGGGGGTCGAGATCCTGATCGGCCGTGAAGGTCAAAAGAAGCGATTCGTCCTGCAACAAGTGATTGAGGACGCCCGCCAGGAACCGCGGGTTCTGGACGGCTTCGCGGATATCGGCCGGGCTTACGCCCGAAAGCGCCAGGAAGCGCCCCAGCCTGTCGCCGTCAATAGCCAGAAAAGCGAGCGCTTTCAGAGAGATAATCTCGGCTTCTTCAATTGAGAGTTTAAGCGGTTTCTGCAAAATCCATATTCCGTCTTAAGCCAGGATTTACCACGTTAGCGGCTGTCACATTGGTTAAACTGTTAGTTACAGAGTTCGGCGACAATTCCGCCATAAGAAAAGTTGCACCAATTCTCAAAACGAACAGGGAAATCGGTGGCTTGCGGTTAACTCCGGCAACCGCACAGATACACCGATGGGGTGGCAGCCGTGCTACAGATACCGGGAAAACATGTGGGAAACGAGCACATGCTCGCAAAGAATCCGGCGCAGGCCAAAACCGTTCTGATCGTTGAGGACAACGAGCTCAATATGAAGCTCTTCAACGATCTGTTGGAGGCGCATGGCTATCGCGTGCTGCAGACGCGCGACGGCCTGTCGGCGCTCGAGATCGCGCGCCAGCACATGCCCGACCTGATCATCATGGACATCCAATTGCCGGAAGTTTCCGGCATCGAAGTCACCAAATGGCTCAAGGAAGACGACGAGCTGCGCAAGATACCGGTCATCGCCGTGACCGCCTTCGCCATGAAGGGCGATGAGGAAAAAATCCGGGAAGGGGGGTGCGAGGCCTATATCTCCAAACCCATTTCCGTTATGAGCTTTCTCAAAACGGTAGACAGCTTCCTCAAGAGACCACAATGACCGCCAGGGTTCTGGTCGTCGACGACATTCTCGCGAATGTTCGCCTCCTCGAGGCGAAGCTTTCGGCGGAATATTTCGACGTCGTGACGGCCATGAACGGCACTGATGCCCTCGATGCGATCCGGCGCATGAAGCCCGATATCGTGCTCCTCGATGTGATGATGCCGGGCATCGACGGCATCGAGGTCTGCCGCCAGATCAAGGGCGACTCGCAGACCCATCATATTCCGGTGGTCATGGTCACCGCCCTCGATCAGCCGGAAGACCGTGTGAAAGGCCTCGAGGCCGGCGCCGACGATTTCCTGACCAAGCCGGTCAATGACATGGCGCTGTTCTGCCGGGTGAAGAGCCTGGTCAGGCTCAAGATGCTCACCGATGAGCTCCGCGCCCGCTCGCCCAACGGCGAGGCGGTGCGCCTGGTCAACCGCCTGGAAAACGGCGAGGCATCGCGCCCGGGCAAAGTGCTCATCATCGACAATCGCGCCACCGCCAGCGAGCGCACCAAAGCGGCCCTCGTTCCCCATCATGAGGTGACGGTGGTCGACGACCCGTTGACCGCCGTCATGCATGCGGCGGAAACCCGCTACGAGCTCATCATCATCAATCTCGACATGGACAATGTCGACGGCCTGCGCCTGTGCTCGCAACTCAAATCGCTCGAGCGCACCCGCCAGACGCCGATCCTCATCGTCGTGGCGCCCGACGATCACCAGCGGCTTCTGCGCGCGCTCGACATGGGCGTGAACGACTATCTGATCCGGCCCATCGACAGGCAGGAGCTCCTGGCGCGCGCCAATACCCAGATCAAGCGCTGCCGATATACCGACCAGTTGCGCTCGCATGTCCAGGCGACGATGGAGCTCGCCGTCACCGACCCGCTGACCGGACTCTACAACCGCCGCTATATGGAAACCCAGACCACGGCGCTGGTCGAGCACGCCATCAATCGCGGCAAGAGTCTGTCGCTGCTCGCCCTCGACGTCGATCACTTCAAGACGGTGAATGACGAGAACGGCCATGCGGTGGGCGACCGCGTGCTGCAGGAGCTCGCCTCCCGCCTCAAGCAGTCGATCCGCAATATCGACATGATCTGCCGCATCGGCGGCGAGGAATTCGTCATCGTGCTGCCCGGCACCAACGCGGAGGTGGCCGCCAAGATCGCCGACCGCATGCGCCGCAACATATCGGGCAAGCCCTTCAATGTCGGCGCCCGGACCGGCCCGCTGACGGTCACCGTCTCGATCGGCGTCGCCGCCGTCGAAGGATCGTCCGACACGATGGAAGCCATCATGAAGCGCGCCGACGAGGCGCTCTACAGCGCCAAGCGCCAAGGCCGCAATCGCGTCAACTCGACTGCGGCCTGAACCGTTCTCTAGACGACATATCGCAGCAGCACGATCCCGTCATTGAAGGTGCGACATTCGGCGAGCGTCATCACCGATTGCGTGCCCGACGGAAACAGGCGTTTGCCGCGCCCGAGCACGATCGGATAGATCATCAGGCGATATTCATCGACGAGACGGTGCGGCATCAGTACATGCACGATCGAGGCGCTGCCATAGATCAGCATGTCGCGGCCCGGTTCCGCCTTCAACGCCTTCGTTTCACCGACAAGATCCCGGCCGATGATCGTCGTGTTGTTCCACGCAGCGCTTTTGAGGCTGCGCGATGCGACATATTTCGGCAGGCTGTTCATGCGCTCGGCAAATTCACCTTCGACCGTGGGCCAGACGGCGGCGAAGCCGTCATAGGTCAGGCGGCCGAAGAGCAGCGCATCGGCCTCCGCGAGTTCGTCATGCTTGAACTTGTCGCCGTCCGGGCCGCGGCTGAACGGCCCGGTCCAGTCGCCGAGGCCCGATCCTTCCATCCCGACCGGGTCCTGGATGACGCCGTCGAGAGACATGTAATCCGTCGCGATGATCCTTCTGGACATCTCGATATCCTTTCACAGGGGTGTTGCCGGACCGGCCGGATAGCCGGCCGGCACTTCGTCAGGTGAGATCGTTGCGGCGCTCGATCTCGGCTGCGGAAGGGTCGTCCGCAGCGAAGGATCCGGTCTTGACGTCGCCGTCGGGTTCATAGCGCGCGACCAGGACGCCCGAGCCCGAGACCGTCGACTTCGTCAGCTTTAAAGCGCCGGGCTTCGTGCCGTCACCGAAGAAGCGCTTGCCCTTGCCGAGAGCGACCGGAAAGGTGAGGAGCGTGACTTCGTCGATCAGCTGATGCGCCAGCAGCGTCTGCACGAAATTGCTCGAGCCCTGGACGAGGAGGGCAGGGCCGTCCTTCTGCTTGAGATCGCGCAAGGTCGCGACCACATCGCGACCGAGCGACTGGCTGTTGTGCCAGCCGAGCGTGTCGGGCGAATGCGTGGCGACATATTTGGTGGCGCCGTTGAACAGCCTGGTGATCTTGCCCGTGAGCTCGTCGGCGCCTTCGGTCTTCACATGCGGCCAATAGGCGGCAAAGATGTCATAGGTCTTGCGGCCGAGCAGGAGGTCGAAGGGCGCGGAAAGGAGTTCGTCCATGACGGCGCTCAAGGCGTCGTCCCAGTAAGGCGCCGTCCAGCCGCCATATTTGAAGCCGCCGGTGGGATCCTCATCCGGTCCGCCAGGGGCCTGCATCACGCCGTCGAGACTGACAAAAGCGCTGGCTACGATCTTGCGCATGGTATTCTCCTTTGATTTCAAGCCCATCAGGGGCGTTCTCATAGCCACGACGAACGGACCGAGGCGAAATCGACAAGGGAGACGATATTTTTGCCTGCTCCGCTGTCGGATGAGCGTATCGAGCGCGCAGCGCACATCTTTCAATCTTGACGTGAACACATAGCGCCCTGCCGATTTTGGCGTTTTGCACCTAATGCAACCGTGCTAGGCTTGGATTCCCTTGGCTGTGACCTAAAAAGAAGGGAATAAGCGATCCATATGGCACAGGAAAAACCACAAAATCTGCAGGATACTTTTCTTAATCACGTCCGCAAGCAGAAGATCCCGGTGACGGTGTTTCTCGTTAATGGGGTGAAATTGCAGGGTATTATTACCTGGTTCGATAATTTCTGCGTGCTTTTGCGAAGAGACGGCCTGTCCCAGCTCGTCTATAAGCATGCCATTTCGACGATCATGCCGGGCGGGCCGATCAGCCTGTTCGACGAGGAAGGCAAGGACGGGTGACGCCCAGCAGACGCAAGCATTCTTCCGGTCACGAAGTTCGATTTCAGATTGAAGGGCCTGAGGCCACGCGCGCCGTTGTCGTTCATGTGGAACGCAAGGCGAGGGTGGCGTCGGCGCTGACGGATCGGACGGCGGCCTCGCGCCTCGAGGAAGCCGTCGGTCTGGCGCTGGCCATCGATCTCGATATCGCCGGCGAGCTTGTCGTCATGCTGAGCGAACCCCGCCCCGCTACCTTGATCGGCAGCGGCAAGGTCGATGAGATCGCGGGGCTGGTCAGGGAGAGCGAGACGGATCTCGTCCTCGTCAATGGGACGCTGAGCCCGATCCAGCAGCGCAATCTCGAAAAGGCCTGGGATGCCAAGGTCCTCGACCGGACCGGCCTCATCCTGGAGATTTTTGGGCGGCGCGCCCGCACGCGTGAAGGCCTCTTGCAGGTCGAGCTCGCGCATTTGCGCTACCAGAAGAGCCGGCTGGTCAGATCCTGGACCCACTTGGAACGCCAACGCGGCGGCTTCGGCTTCCTTGGCGGTCCCGGCGAGACCCAGCTCGAAGCCGACCGGCGGCTCATCCAGGAGCGCATATCGCGGCTCGAAAAGCAGCTCGCTTCCGTCGTGAAGACGCGGGGGCTGCATCGCGAGGGCAGGGCGCGCGTTCCCTATCCGGTCGTCGCCCTCGTCGGCTATACCAATGCCGGCAAGTCGACCCTGTTCAACGCGCTGACCAAGGCGGGCGTGCTCGCCAAGGACCTGCTTTTCGCCACCCTCGATCCCGCCATGCGCGCGATCTCGCTGCCGCATGGCCGCAAGGTCGTTCTCTCGGACACGGTCGGCTTCATTTCCGATCTTCCGACGCCGCTCATCGCCGCCTTCCGCGCCACGCTCGAAGAGGTGATCGAGGCCGATGTGATCCTGCATGTGCGCGACATCAGCCATCCGGAAACGGATGCCCAGGCGGCCGACGTCTCCGCCATCCTGAGCGAGCTCGGCATCGGTGAGAACCGCCGCGACCACATCATCGACGTCTGGAACAAGGCCGATCAATTGCCTGACGATCTCGCCGCGATGCGCCGGATGCAGGCCGCGAGGCAGGAAGGCTGTGTCCTGGTCTCGGCCCTGACCGGCCAGGGCCTCGATGAGTTGCGCCAGTTGATCGAAGCCAAATTGGGCAAGGACCTCGATGTCTATGAAGCGGTCCTCGATCCGGCCGACGGGCAGGGCCAGGCCTGGCTCTATGACAAGGGCGAGGTGCTGGGCCGCGAGCAGCTCGAGGACGGCCGCGTCGTTCTGACCGTGCGCCTCGGCCCCGACAAGGCGCAGATCGCCCAAAGCCGCTTCAAATACCGCTTGCGCAATACGAGCCTGCTCGATCAAGCGGCGGAATAACGTTCAGCGCCGTTCAAGCGCCTTGGCTTCGTCCCACAGCGCATCCATCTCGGCGAGCGTCGACTTTTCCGGCGATGAGCCGCGCTTGGCGAGCGCGTCCTCGATATGGCGGAAGCGGCGCAGGAATTTCTCATTTGCGGTGCGCACGGCGCTTTCCGGATCGATGCCGAGATGGCGGCCGAGATTGGCCATGGCGAAGAGCAGGTCGCCATATTCGGCGGCCTGCTTTTCGGGCACGGTCTCGTCCTGAAGCTCGGCGATCTCCTCGTTCATCTTGTCATAGACGAAATCGATCGACGGCCAGTCGAAGCCGACCTTGGCGGCCTTGGCCTGCAACTTGACCGCGCGCGTCATCGCCGGCAGCGCCACCGGCACGCCATCGAGGAGCCCTGAGCCATTCGCGTTGTCCTTCTTCTCGCGCGCCTTCATCTCTTCCCAGAAGCCTTTGGCGAGCTTGGCCGAGCGCGCTTTCTCGTCGCCGAAGACATGCGGATGGCGCCGGATCATCTTGCGGCAGATGGATTCCACCACGTCGTCGAAGGCAAAACTCTTCTCCTCGGCGGCGAGCTGGGCGTGATAGACGACCTGCAGCAAGAGATCGCCCAGTTCCTCGCACAGATCGCTTCTGTCGTTGCGTGCGATGGCATCGGCCACTTCATAGGCTTCCTCGATCGTATAGGGCGCGATGGTCGCGAAATTCTGCTCGAGATCCCAGGGGCAGCCGGTGCCGGGCATGCGCAGCGCCGCCATGATGGCTCTGAGGGTCGCGACTTGGCGGGGATCGAGATCGGCGGGATTGGTCATGCGTTTGGCACTCGTGAGGGGTTATGCGGGAAGGAGAGCGGCGATTGTCTCGGCCGCCTGGTCTGGCGTCATGGCCGCGGTGTCGATGGTGAGCGCCGGCGTCGGCATGGCCGCCAGACAGGCGGCGAAGTCATTCGCGAGCCGGCGCAAGAGCTCGGGTGATTGCATCTTGCCGAATGCGGCGCGATCCGGTGCGCCGAGACGGCGCTCCTGTTCTGCAGGCGGGACGGTGAGAGCGACGAACGTCACCTTTCCTCGGCCGGTCTCGACAAGGGCCCGGGCGCGCTCGGGGAAATCACGCGCCACCGTGGGCTCGGGCGCGAAGGTGAAGATGAGCGAGCGGCCGGTCTTCGCCGCTTCGGCGAAGACGTCGAGCCAGAAGCGTTCACGCAAGCGTGCGAAACTTTCGCAGCCGAAGGGAAATACCGCGCCGACGGCGTCGACCACCAGATGATTGTGGAAGAGCGCGAGGCCGGTGCGCGCGGCAAGGGCTTTCGCGATGGTGAGCTTGCCCGATGCCGGCTGTCCATAGAGGAAGATGAGATGCATCGGATGAGATTACCGGCATGGCGACCGGCTTGCTACCGCTGGATTGCGCTCGCCCGCGCAAGAGCGATGAGAAAATGGCTTGGCAGCGACGTCAGGACGGAATGGCGCCAGGGGTGGCCAGTCCGGCCGCTTATGGCTATGGCATTGGACCGGCAGAATCCTGCCATCCCCTTGGGAGTCGACCATGCCCGGCGCCGAAACATTGCTGACCTTCCTGATCGCCTTGTTCTTCCTGGAAGTGACACCTGGTCCCGATATGATGCTCATCCTCGGGCGCGGCATAGGGCAGGGACGGAAGACAGCCTTGCTGACGGTTGTCGGCATGATCTTCGTCGCCGGCTTCATCAAGATCTGTCTCCTGATCCTGGGCGTCGCCTCTCTCCTCAAGGCCTATCCCGAGGCTCTGACCGTGTTGCGCTGGGCGGGCGCTGCCTATCTCCTCTGGCTGGGCGTCAAGCTGATCCGCGCCAGCTTCAACGGCGGCGCGCTTGCCGTCGCCGTCGCGGAGGCCTCGTCCTGGTCGGCGGTGCGCGAGGGCGCGATCAACAGCCTCACCAATCCGAAGTCGCTGCTCTTCATGTTCGCCTTCCTGCCGCAATTCGTCGATCCCGCGGTCGGACCGGTGTGGCTCCAGCTCTTGCTGTTCGGCAGCCTGCAGATGTTGTCGGGCGTGATCGCTTTGAGCGGTGTCGCGCTGGCATCGGGCACGGTCGGCCGGTGGTTGACGCGCTGGCCGCGCCTCCTCGCATGGCAGCAGCGCTTCACCGGATGTGTGATGATCGGCCTCGGCTTGCGTCTCTTCATGTCCGGTGGCGCAAGCGCATCGCCGACATCGCGCGCATGATTTCGAACACGGGGAAGCCCTGCTGCAATTGATCGATGCGGATCAGTCTGGTTACAAAACCTTACTTTTGCCGGCTTGCAGTTGTTGTCGGGTGCTGCAACCGTGAGCCGATCGCGCAGGCATCGGGCACGATCGGCCTTGCGCATATGAATTCGAAGGGGGGCGGCAATGCTCAATGTCGGGCATATCAAGGAAATCTGGCGCTATCCGGTCAAGGGCATGGCCGGAGAAAGTCTCGCTTCGGGCGAGTTGGGAGAACGGGGCGTCGGAGGCGACCGTACCTGGGCGCTGCGCGATGTGACGCGCAAGGAAATCCAGAGCTGCAAGTTTCGCCCGCAGCTGCTGCTGTGCCAGGCCCGCGATCGCAGCAACGGGGCAGGTCGGCATGTCGAAGTGACTCTTCCGGATGGAGCGGTTGTCGAAAGCACCGATGCCAGCATCCACGACCGGCTTTCCAGGCTGATCGGCCGGGCCTCGACGCTTGAGGCGCTCAGGCCCGGCTCCGATCTTGATTTCTACCGCCGGCACAAGCTCGACGACCATACCTGGTTCGAGGAGTTGAAGGCGACCTTCGAACGCGAGGAGGGCGAGCCCTTGCCGGATTTCAGCCAGGCGCCGCCGGCTTTCGCCGAATATGTCTCGACCCCGGGCATGTTTTTCCTGGTGACGCCCTTGCATGTGGTCACGACAGCGACGCTCAGGCATTTGAAGCGCCTGAATCCAGGCGCCGATTGGGACCGCCGCCGCTTTCGACCCAATCTCCTGATCGAACCAAGCTCGGACGCGTTAGGCCTCGTGGAACAGGATTGGATCGGCAAGCATCTCAAGCTCGGCGATGCGACGATCGACTGTGCCGGTACCACACCGCGTTGTGGCGCCGTTACGCGCGCCCAGCCGGAATTTGCCTTCGACAAGACGGTGCTGCGCACCGTCGTCAAGGAGGCCGATCAGAATGTCGGCATCTATGGTCTGGTTTCGGGGTCGTCCACCATTCATGTCGGAGATCCGGTTTATCTGGTATGACGGCGATCTGTGAGGAGATCCCGTCATGATCCAGAAGACAGAGCACAAATATTTGCACCGCTGCGTCGAGCTTGCGCGCGAGGCGTTGGCGGCAGGCGATGAGCCCTTCGGCTCGGTCCTTGTCGATGCCAAGGGCAATATCCGCGCCGAAGACCGCAATCGCGTCGCCGGCGGCGATGAGACGCGCCATCCGGAGTTCGAGCTGGCGCGCTGGGCCGCGAACCATATGACAGCCGATGAACGGGCAGGATCCACGGTCTATACATCGGGCGAGCACTGCCCGATGTGCGCCGCAGCTCATGGCTGGGTCAGGCTTGGCCGCATCGTCTATGCTGTCTCCTCAAAGCAACTCGGCGCCTGGCTGGCCGAGATCGGCGTGGCGCCGGGACCGGTGCGTTCGTTTCCGGCCTCCGAGATCGCGCCTGGCGTCACGGTGGAAGGCCCCGTGCCCGAATTCGCCGAAGAGATGCATGCGCTTCATTTGCGCGCGCATGGAAAGTGAAGGAGAGAAGCATCGTGAAGGATATCGTCGAAGTTCCGGTCCTGTCGGCTGCGGTGCGCAAGCTCGGCCTGCCGCTGTCGCTCGTCACCAGAGGGGCAGGGCTCGTCTTCGTCTCCGGCACGCCACCCCTCGACATCGCCACCGGCGCTTTGGTGAAAGGCGATATCGAGGTCCAGACCGAGGCATCGCTCAAGGCTCTCAAGCATTGCCTCGCCGCCGCCGGCACCTCACCCGACAAGATCCTGATGGTGCGGATCTATGCGGCCAATGCCGGCTTTTACAATGCGATCAACCGCGTCTATGCGCGGCATTTTCCCGACAACCCGCCGGCGCGGACTTTCGTGCCGGTGGCGTCCTGGCCCATGGAGTTCGACCTGGAAATAGAGGCCGTGGCTGTCGCTTGATCGGCGATGAGCGCCGAGCCCGCAAGGGAGTAAAGGCATGGCGAAGGTAACTGGAATAGGCGGCCTGTTTTTCCGCGCCCGCAACCCCGCAGCGTTGGCCCTCTGGTATGAGACGCATCTCGGCATAGGCAGCCCGCAGACGACGATCTGGCGCCAGGAGGCGGGCGCCACAGTCTTCGCGCCTTTTGCAGAAGACACCGATTACTTCCGGCCGGAGCAGCAATGCCGGCCAGTCGCATTCTGCGGCAGAGGCCGGGGTCGCGATGTAGCGCTCGAGATTGTCCCGGCCGCTGAAGCCGCCGCCCAGCACGACGCAGTCTTCGCCATAGATATGCCAGAGGGCGATGAGATCGGCCGCGGTCTGATTCTCGGCGCGCAATTCCTCGACCGAGGCACGCATCCGTGCCTCGGCATAAGCGCAAGCGGCGACAAGTGTGGGAAAGCCGTCGATGCGGCGCTCGCCATTAGACTCGGCCATGCGCGCCATATCGAAGACCAGGACGGAGAAGGTCGTTTCGGCCATTGGCAGAATGGTGCCGAGAGGCGGATTGGACCGCAAGGGCAAGGCTCGCCCGGCCCACCATCTTCATTCGCATAATGTATATTATGGAATATTTCTATTTGGCAGAAATTCGAATAAGGCCCCAATAATTCAACCGTTTGGATCGGATCGACGACATCGACCCAAGTCGCTTGATCGGTTCCCGTGGAACAAGTGCAGTTGGGTTGATATGATGCACGAGCGGCTCGTGTCTAGGAGGCTCTGAAGATGTCTCTTCAGTTCAAGACACCGAATATAGCTTTAGCGGACAGCTTCCTGTCTCATCAGGAATGCCGCGATCTCATACAGGCCATGGAGACCTCGCCGCGCGAGCCTGCTCAGATCGTCCGGGCCGGCGAGTCGATCCTGGATGAATCGCTGCGCTTTTGCTTCGATCATCAATTTCCGGACTCGTTCAAACGTCCCATCGGGGCCAGGATGGCGGCATATTTCGACGACAACCGGGACAAATTCGGCTCGGACGCCGACTATATCTATGGCCCATATTTCATGTCCTATGGGAAAGGAAGCTTCTTCCGCGCCCATCGCGACGTTGCGAATCACAAGAATGATCCGGCCCGGTTGGCGGCGCATCGCTGGTCGCTTCTGATCTATCTCAATGGGCGCGACCCCTCCGCCCAACTGCCGGCTTTTGAAGGCGGCGCGCTCGTCATCTACGAGACGGACCCGAAACTGCGCGATCGCCGGGTGGTCATCGTCCCGCAACCCGGAATGCTGGTGCTGTTTCGGTCTTCGCTGATGCACGAGGTCGCTCTCGTCCTCGACGGGACCCGCTATGCCGTCGCTGGCTGGATGTCCAGCTCCACGTCCAATCCGCTCGGAGGCCACGCATGAGCCATCACGCGCCGATAAACGAGTCGATCCGCATTTGGGTCACTGCCAGGGTTCCGGCCGAGACGAAGAGCGCGTTGGCCGCCTTCTGCCGCCGCAACGGCTATCCACATCTCTATTTCGAGGTCCTGGAACCTCTTCTCGCACAAGGCAATCTCATTTTTTCGCTGGCGACGTCCGAGAGGCCATGGCCGCCCAAGGGAATTGGTTCGCAAGCGATCGACGCGGTCGCGGTCGCCATGGTCGCCAGCGAAGGCCGCGCGCATCTGACGCCCGTTTTGATGGACCGCAAGCACGTGACCAACGTCGGTCTGGCTGGCGCGGTCACCAAGCAGCTTCTGGAGGCCTTGCGGGACCGTAAGGCATCCTCGGCCGGATATCTCATCCGCCAGAGTGAACGCGCGCTCGAGCGGGTTCTGGAACAGTCGGGATTTGCCCGCGCCGATCTGCAGTCGGCAACCGAATATGCGGAATATCTCGAGCATTCCGCTCCGCCCCAGAAGATCCTTGAGGCTCTCGGTCTTGCAAAGGCCAGGATCGGGGATTTGCTGGCCTTGAATCTGAACGACCGGGAACTCGACCGGTTGAGCTCCTATCATTTTGCCCTGGCCGTGGGGATCGCACCTTATTTGTGGGATTCGATCCGCAACGCAGCGATATTGCCGGGCCTCATCGATTTGATCGCTGCCGCACCACCCGGCGGCGTGCCGCCCGGGACGGCTGGCCCGAGCATTGGGGAGCCAGGGGCAATACGCCGCTGACGTCAGCGAAGATGGCGCCGGCGATCGACATTTTTGTGCGCACCTACTTTCGCGACTTTCGCTGGCTGAGCCTGTCGCTTCTCTCGATCCTGAAATTCGTCGAAGGATATCGGCGCATCGTCATCGTGATGCCGGAGTCGAGTTATCAACGTTTGCGCGGTGGCGAGATTCCCGCTTCGGCGCGCACCGCCATATTTCGCTGCGATGAATATGCCGACGACTATATCGGCCAGCAGATTGGCAAGCTGAATGCCGATTTGTTCACCGATGCCCGGTTCATCGTGCACCTCGACTCCGATTGCATTTTCCAGACGCCCTGTCCGCTGCCCACCACCATGATTGATGAGGGCCTCCCGGTCATACGCGTGCTGGAGCATTCGCGTCGGCCGCAGGACGATGGTTGGCGCAGATGCATCTCGGATTTTTATGGCGAGCGGTTGCCCTTCGATGTGCTCGTACCGCCGCCTTTCATCTATGGGCGAGATCTCTATGCCCGTCTGCGAGATCATTGCCGGTCGCGTCACCGAGTCACGTTAGATGACTGGGCATTGTCCCGGCGCCTCGACAATATGAGCGAATTCGGTCTTCTCGCCGCGCATGCCTGGTTCTTTCATCGCAGAGAATATCGCTGGAACGCTGCAGATGGCGAAACCGCTTGGCCATGTCGGGCCTACTGGAGCCGAAGTCCCGAGGCTACCAGCCTGCAGTCGAAACTGGCTCTGCATTTGGGATATCCTTGCAGGTGATGCGAACGGCTCAGTCGCGATCTCCTGATCTGTCTCTCGTCATATCGAGCCTGGACGAGGGCCGGGCTCTCTTTGAAACGATATGCTCCGTCTATTCCGGCTCTCTGCTGCCGCTTGAGACGATCATCGTCGATGACGGCGGAACCGACGACAGCTGCACACTGCTGCGGCAAGACGACTGGCGCGCCCGCGGAGTCAAGGTTCATGGCATCGAGCGTAGCGGTATAGCCGCGGCACGCAATATTGGCGGCAGTCTCGCGACGGGCGACAAGCTGGTCTTTCTGGACGCGCATTGCCGGCTCGACGGTCAATGCCTGGCGGAACTCGACGCCATTCTGACGGCCCGGCCCGGCACCATTGTGGTGCCGGCTATCTGCGACTTCGGCAGCACGCTCTATGGCTGTGGCGCACGGTTGATCGACGCGCAACTCAGGATCCGTTGGATTCCGGTTGAACCGGAAAGCAAGGACCTCGGCATTGTTCCAATCGCGCCAGGAGGTTGCCTGGCGATGGCGCGTTCCAGCTTCGACCATTTGGGCGGGTTCGGCGTATTTCGGGAGCTTGGCCAGGAAGATGTCGAGTTCAGCCTGAGAGCTTGGCGCGCGGGGGTCGATATTCTTGCTGTCCCAACGGCCAGGCTCGAACACAGATTTCGGCCCATGCCGCCCTATCCTCTCAACTCGGCCAGTCGGGCCTACAATGTTGCGCGGGTAGCGTTGATCCACTTTGACGGTCCCCGCCGGGAAGAATGCCTGCGCCGCATAATCGGCACGCCGAGAGCTGCAGAGGTCCTCGTTGACGCCTTCGCCAGTGACTGGGAGGCGGAACGCGCACGAATCTCAGCCATCTGCTTGCGGACCGCCGAAGCGTATTTCAGAACCCTCGGCGACTGGCGCTAGTTCAAAGGCGCGGGCTCACGGGCAGCCGTTGGTTGGGATCAACGACCTCGAGCTTGTGGTCGTCATCTCCCCAACGCCAAAGGCACGAGATTGTGGTCGTCCGCGCTTGCTTCGCTTCGCAGATCGCTGATATGGTCTGACGCAGCGAAAGGTTACCGCCCATAGCTGGCGGCACGGGTCTGGGGGGCGCCCATGTCGATGTCGTCATATCTTATCGTCGGCTTCATAGCGCTTGTGCTGGTGGCCTGGCTCTTGAACTCGTGGCTGCGGCTGCGCCGCGCCGAGTTCATCCGCACCTATAAATGGCCGGCGGGCTTGCTGCAGAAGCTTGCCGAGCACCATCCGGATCTCGCGCGCAAGGACACAGCACTTGTTTCGCGCGGGCTGCGCCAGTTCTTCATCGCCTATCTGATGAGCGGCAAGCGCTTCGTCTCGATGCCGTCGCGCGTTGCCGACGATCTCTGGCACGAGTTCATCCTCTACACGCGTGAGTACAAACGGTTCTGCCGCGGCGCATTCGGCTCGTTCCTGCACCACACGCCGGCGGTCGTGCTGAGCGTGAACCGCCAGGGCAATGAAGGCCTGCGCCGCGTGTGGTGGTACTGCTGCAAGTATGAGAACATCGATCCTCGCCAGCCGACACGGCTGCCGCTGCTGTTCGCGCTCGATGCCAAGCTGAACATCCCGAATGGCTTTCGCTATCACCCGCAATGCGAGGCGTTGCGCGCGGGCGCTGTTACGGCGGGCACTGGTGCGGTTGTCTACTGCGGCGGCGACTTTTCAAGCACATCGGTCGACGGCAGCACCGCGGGCTTCGGCGACAGTAGCGACGGGGGTGATGGCGGGGGCGATGGCGGCGGCTGCGGCGGTGGCGGCGGAGATTAGGTTGCCGAATAGGCCGCAGCCGACATCGAGCCGGCGCGCGTTTGAGGGTGGATCAACTCAGCGCGGGATTTCCTGCTTTGGCCAGGACGGGCTCGGACATTTGCCGCCGGTCGTGCTCGTCTGGTTGTAGAAGTTCACGCAATCGAACCAGTAAGGCGTCTGCGTCGCCCAGGGCGTCGTGCCGAACTTCTCATGCAGAACCTCATAAGCGGCTTTCGAGTATGCCCCATGACCGCCATGCCAGTTGCAGCCATAGCGCGTCGTCCGGATAGCCTGGGCCAGCGCCTCGGCCGCCGCCATATCGTCCTTGGCCGCCCCCTTGCCCCATTTGGTTGCGGCATTCGTGAGCAGCTTGGGCGCGCTCGGCATGGAGCTCAGTCCCTTGATTTCTTTCCAACTGACGCTTTTGACCAGCGGATGCGCCTTGAGCACGCTCTCGCGCTTCTTGCCGAGCGTCGCCGCGGCATCGGCTTCCATGACGGGCTCGAGCTGCTTGGCCGACCATTGGGCGCGCTGCATGCCGGTGAGCGAGTCGAAATCCTCGCGCAGGCCGCCGAGCTGGCGGTCCGGCTCGAACGGGCACCACCAGTTCTTGTCATTGTGATCGAAGGAATCGAGCGTCGTGACGTCGCCGCCGCCGGTCATGGTGATCGGCTCCCAGATGCCGGGCGCGTTCACCAGTATGCCCATGCGCGGCGTGCGCAACATGGTCAACAGCCGCCGGTTGGCGTCCTTGGCCTTGGGATAATCCGCCGCGACCTTGTCCGCCACTGCCTTGACCTGCGGATTGAGCGCGTGGAGCTCTTCGGTGAAGGATTTCTCAGGCACGCCGCCGCGCGCAAAGACTCTCGTCCAGGCGGTGCGCACGAAGAGCGCGCGCTCTTCCGGCGTGAACAAGCTCTCGTTCTTCGCCATGGCGCGGAGATCTTTCGCCGGCAGGAAGTTCAGGATCGGCAGACCCGTCTTCAGCGAATAATGCTTGAGCGCCTTGTCCCATTGCGCGCGATCTTCCGCCGACCACATGGCGATCTGCGCCAGGTTGTTGGCGCCGCCGCCCGGATCCTGGGCGAGCGAGGCCCACAGATCGTCGGTGAGCAGGCGGTCGCGGAATTTCCGCGCCTCCTCGACCATGCCCTGCCCCAGGAGATATTGGCCGAGCGGCAGGAGCGAATTCTGCACATAGGCGACGGAGTTCTTGACCGGATAGGCTTCGAGCCCGGCATAGGCTTCGTCGAACTTGCCGGCAAGGGCCGAGAGCCTCACCGCATGGGTGAGGAGCGTGCCGGCGGCCGCCGTCTCGGGCGCCGTGCCGCAGCTGTCATTGGCGGCCTTCGCGGCCGCCTGCGCCTTGTCCCACAAAGCCTGCCGTGTCGCATCGTCGGGCTTGGCTTTCAGCGCGTCGAACACGTCCTTGGCCAAAGGCGGCGTGCCCGATGTCAGCGCCAGCGTCCGGTCGACCAGCGATGCGGTGCGCGCCTCCCATTTTGGGCCGATGAGCTGCCAGGGGGCGCGCTCATAATAGTCCTGCGTGGTCTGCCCGCCGATCATCCAGGCGGCCATCGGATGCTGGCGCGTCGCATCGACGATGGCTTTGGAGATGGTCGGATTTTCCGGCAGCTTGCCGTCGAGCCACCAGTCGTCGGACTTGCCGCGGATGCCGAGGAAGTCGATGTCATAGAGGGCCCTGCCATAGGCTTTGGAAAGCTCGGGCGAAGCCTTGATGTCCGAGGCCTGCTTGTCGAGCACGCCGATGGTCTCATTGATCAGGCCGCTCCAGCCCGGTGCCGTATCCTCGAGATTGGCGATATAGCCCAGGAGTTCCTGAGTGATGCCATGAACGCTCGCCAGCGCCGGATCGGCGAGGATGGCATTGGCTTCGTTGCGCGCTTCGGCGAGCTGCTTTCCATTGGCCAGAATGTTGGCCACCATGTAGCGCGCCGCGCCCTTATGCGGCGAATTGGAGGCACCGATCGCCTTGTAGAGATCGAGCGACTTTGCGCGGTCCGTATAGAAGACGAGCGAGGCCTGCTGATAGGCCCGGTCGGCTTCCTGCAGTTCCTTGACCGGCGATTGCTGGTCGGCAAGCGGGCCCGGCAGCTCGGCGATCTTCTCGCCGTCGCACGCCGCCAACACCGCGAGTTGCACGGTGACCCACTGCTTCACATAGGGGCTGGTCTTGCCGAGATCCGCGACGCGCTTCTCGAGCACCTCGCGCGGATAGCCGAGCCGGCATTCATAACCGTAGTAATTGGGCTGCTTCGCGTCAGGCGAAATCTCGGCAATGAGCTTCTTGAGGGCGTCGGCATCCTGCCAGGAGGAATAGCCGCCGTAATCGGGATCGATCATCGGATCGCCGAGGCCCTTCAGTACCCGATAGGTGCGCGCCGAGAACGGCTCGCGCGCATAGAGATCGACCGCACTCGAAATCCTCTGCGCATCGCGCGGCGTGCCGTCCGGACAGGCGGTCTGCGCCAAAAGCGGGGTGGCGCTGAAAGCCATGAGGGCGATCAGAGAAACGATCCGGCGGGACATGGGCGACTCCCCTTATTCAGAAAGGGAGAATCATACCGTCATATGCAGGCTCGATATAGGGGGGAAGCTCGGCTTTCAGCGTCCCGTAATCGAGGTCGATATGCATGTTGGTGAGGACGGCGCGCTTCGGCTTCAGCCGCTCGATCCAGGCGAGCGTCTCGGGCAGGCTGAAATGACTCGGATGCGGCACCGGCCGCAGCGCGTCGACCACCCACAGATCGAGGTCGCTGAGCGCGGTGAGGCTCTCATCCGGGATGCCGTTGACGTCGGGCGTATAGGCCACATCGCCGATGCGGAAGCCGAGAGCGGAGATGTTGCCGTGGGCGACGATGAAGGGCAGAGCGGCGATCTCGCCCCCCTTCCCCGCGATCCTGACCATTTCGCCGGGGATGATCCGGTTGAGGGCGAGGATCGGCGGATAGTCGCTCCCGGGTGCTGTGACGAAGCAATAGCCGAAGCGGCTGACGAGCAGGCTCGCCGTCTTCTCATCGGCCCATACCGGGATCAGATGCCGCTGCCTCAGATAGAAGGCGCGGAGCTCGTCTATGCCGTGGGTGTGGTCGGCATGCTCATGGGTATAGAGCACGGCATCGATTATATCCGTGCCGGTCGCCAGCATCTGGTCGCGCAGATCGGGAGACGTATCGATGAGGACGCGCGTCTCGCCCGTCTCGCCTTTCAGGCTGAGCAGCACCGAGCAGCGCCGCCGCCGGTTCTTCGGCTCATTGGGATCGCACAGGCCCCAGGCATTGCCGATGCGCGGCACGCCGCCCGATGAGCCCGAGCCCAATATGGTGAGCGTACCGGCCATCCTTACGCGGCCCAATCGGGCTTCGGCACCTTGTCGAACAGGGCGAAGAAATTGCGGCTCGTTACCTCTGCCATTTCGGCCGGCGTCACGTCCTTCACTTCCGCGAGCTTCTCCAGCGTCTTCACGACGAAAGACGGCTCGTTCGTCTTGCCGCGGTAGGGAACGGGGGCAAGATAGGGCGCATCTGTTTCAACCAGGAGACGGTCCATAGGCACGAGCCTGGCCGTCGCGCGGATGTCCTCGGCATTCTTGTAGGTGAGTATGCCTGAGAAGGAGACATAGGCGCCGAGCTTGAGGCCGCGCATCGCCAGTTCGGGCTTCGACGAAAAGCAATGGAGCAGAGGCTTGAACGTCCCCTTCCCCATTTCGTCTTCCAATATGGCGGCGGTATCGGCTTCCGCTTCGCGGCTGTGGATCACGAGCGGCAGGCCGGTCTCGCGCGCGGCGGCGATATGGACGCGGAAGCTTGCGGCCTGCTGATCGCGCGGGCTGTGGTCGTAGTGATAGTCGAGGCCTGCTTCGCCGATGCCGACCACCTTGGGATGACGGGCGAGATCGACCAGTTCCGCGGCCGTGACATCGGGCTCCTCGGCGGCATTATGCGGATGGGTGCCGACGGTGCAGAAGACATTGTCGTGGCGCTCGGCGAGGGCGAGGACCTGGTCGAATTTGCGGACCCTGGTGCCGATCGAGAGCAGGAGCCTGACCCCTGCCCCTTCGGCGCGCGCCAGCACAGAGCCCAAATCTTCGGCAAGGCCCGGATAATCGAGATGACAATGGCTGTCGATGACGTTCATGCCGGCTGAGACGTGGCTTCCGCTTCCTCGACATAGCGCGGGAAGACCGCGGCCGGCGCCGGCAGCGGCGTGCCCGAAGCGAGCCGGCTTACCTTGCCCAACGCGGCGAAATCGCGTTTGTCCTCCGGAACGGCGAGAAGATCGAGCAGCTTCGCGGCCGATGCCGGCATATAGGGCTGCACCAATATGCCGACCTGGCGCAGGATCTCGGCGGTCACATAGAGCACCGTCCCCATGCGCTCAGGGTCCGTCTTCTTGAGCGCCCAGGGCTCCTGGCTCGCGAAATAGCGGTTGGCATCGGCCACCACTTTCCAGATCGCATCGAGCGCCCGGTTGATGGCCTGGACGTCGTGATGCGTGCGGCATTCGGCGAGGAGCGCATCCGTCGCTGCGAGGATCACCTCGTCCTCGGCCGCAAGCTTGCCCAGAGCCGGCACCTTGCCGGCGCAATTCTTGCCGATCATCGACAAAGAGCGCTGCGCCAGGTTGCCGAGATCGTTGGAGAGATCGGCATTGATGCGCGCGATGATCGCCTCGTGGCTGTAATTGCCGTCCTGGCCGAAGGGCACTTCGCGCAGGAAGAAATAGCGCACCTGGTCGACGCCGTAGCGCGAGACGAGCTCGCCCGGCGAGATCACGTTGCCGACCGACTTCGACATCTTCTCGCCGCGGTTGAACAGGAAGCCATGGCCGAAGACGCGCTTCGGCAGCGCCAGCTCCGCCGACATCAGGAAGGCCGGCCAGTAGACGGCATGGAAGCGCACGATGTCCTTGCCGATGATATGGACATCGGCCGGCCAGTAATGGTTGCGCGGGCTCTTGTCCGGCCAGCCGGTGGCGGAGAGATAGTTGGTCAGCGCATCGAGCCACACATACATGATGTGACCCTCGATGCCGGGAACCGGGATGCCCCAGTCGAAGGTGGTGCGCGAGATCGAAAGATCCTGCAGGCCGCCTTTGACGAAGCTCACGACCTCGTTGCGCCGCTCGGCCGGGCCGATGAAATCGGGCTGGTCGGCATAGAGCTTGAGGAGTTTCTCCTGGTAGGCCGAGAGCCTGAAGAAATAGCTCGCCTCCTCCACCCATTCGACCGGCGTTCCGGTCTTGGTGGAGAATTTCTGGCCGTCGCGGTCCTCGATCTCGTCGGCGCCGTAAAAGGCTTCGTCGCGCACCGAATACCAGCCGGAATAGTTCGACAGATAGATGTCGCCGGCGGCTTCCAGGCGCTTCCACAATGCGCTGACCGTGTGCTTGTGGCGCGCTTCCGTGGTGCGGATGAAATCGTCATTGGAGCAGCCGAGCAGCGCCACCATGTCCTTGAACAGTTTTGCCATCTCGTCGACGAAATCGGATGCACTGCGCCCCTGTCTACGCGCTGTCTGCTCGATCTTCTGACCATGCTCGTCGGTGCCGGTCAGGAACATCACGTCATAGCCATCGAGCCGCTTGAAGCGGGCAAGCGCGTCCGTTGCCAGCACCTCATAGGCGTGGCCGATATGGGGCGCGCCATTGGGATAGGAAATGGCGGTGGTGATGTAAAATTTCTCTTTCACTACAAGACCTTGGCTAACCTTAGGAGACATGGCGCGAATGCCGCGCCGCCGTTGAGGCGTCGAGGTTTAGGGCATTTGCCCAGCCAAGGGAATGCCCTTGAGCCAGCCTCGATAGCGCACGATGAGCCCGGTCACGGGATGGCTGATCTCGACATGAAAATGAAAGCGTCCCTCTTCCACCGTCTCATATGCGATCGAGCGCGGGCACAGGACCATCGGCATCGGCATGCCGAAGGCACACCAGCGCCGCAGGATGAGCGACAGGCGTCCGTCCTCGAGCACCAACGCCATGGCGAATGTCAAGGAGCCGAAGCGTTCGCAAAGGAGGCCTTGGGACCGGCCGCTGCCCGCGAATTGCCGGCTGCGGAAACTGTGCTCTCCAAAAGTCCGGGTCCAGGTCTCGATCCCGTCCGCGGCCTCGAAGCGCAGGCTCACCTTCGTATCGGTGCTCGCCGCGGGAAACCCGATGACGAAAGCCGCCAGGCGCGCCAGCCATCCTCCTCCGCGCTCTACTGAAGCGCGACCTTCCGCCAAAGCGCTCCCTTCGACATCATGCATGGCGCGGATTTCCGCCGGCAGGTCATGCCAGGCTGAATTCAGGATCCGGGCATAGAGCGGCGCTCGCATCGTCTGGCGGACTTCTATGAGGCCCTGCTTGCTCCCAATATGCCCAGCATATCGAGCACGGTCTGGCGGCGTTCGAGATTGAGCGCGCTGGCCTGGCGAAGGGTGTTGCCGATTTCCTCATGCGCCCGGGCCAGGGCGGCCCCTCCGCCGGCGAGCGCCGAGCGCCGCGCCAGATCGGCGACATGGGTCAGGAGAAGCTCGGAGAAGATCATGAAGTCCTCGCCCATATCGCGCCCTTGCAGGCCGTCGGCGATGGATATTTTGGCAGGAAGGTCAATAGGTTGAGAGCGCGACATCAACTGCCGCAAGAGGTCGAAATACTTCGCCCCGTCCGAGTTCAGGAGCTCGAGAGCCCGACCCGGACTGCCGCGCGAGAGTTGTGCCGCGCGCTTTATGTCCTCCGCCCCCTGCTCGGCCATGCCCTCCAGCACCGTGATGGTGTCGGTCTCGCTCAACGGGCTCAGATCGAGCCTCAGGCAGCGCGAGCGGATCGTCGCGAGGAGCCGGCCCGGCTGATGGCTGACCAGAATGAACAGCGAATGGGCCGGCGGCTCTTCCAGGATCTTGAGCAGCGCATTCGCCGATTCCGTATTGAGATCCTCCGCCGCATCGACGATGCAGATGCGCCAGCCGCCCTCGCCCGCGGTGCGCGCGAAGAAGCCCGAGGCCCGGCGCACGTCATCGACCGCTATCTCGCTCTTGAGGCGCTCGCCCTTGGCGTCATAGGCGCGCTCGAGGACGAAGAGATCGGCATGGCCGCGCGATGCGATGCGATGCGCAACGGGCGCTTCGGCGGGAACGAAGAGGCTCGTGCTGCCGGCGGCCGATTGGGGATTGGGATGCGACAGCAGAAAGCGCGCCAGGCGAAAAGCAAGCGTCGCCTTGCCGATGCCGCGCGGCCCGGCAAAGAGCCAGCCGTGATGCATCCGCCCGGATGTGTATTGGCGCAGCAGCAGCTCTTCCGCCGCCTGATGGCCTACGAGATCGGTGCGCCGGCGCGGATGGTGCTCGCCTTCGCGCGGATCTTCCGCGTCCTCGCTCATAGGGCACCGGCGAGCGGTTGGACGAGGCGCCAGATATCTTGCGCCACTTCCTCATAAGGCCGGCTCGAATCGACGATACGGCAGCGCTTGGGATCGCGGGCCGCGATGGCGAGAAAGCCCTCGCGCAGCTTGCGATGGAAGGCGAGGCCCTTTTTCTCGAAGCGGTCCTCGCCGTCGGCGCGTTTTTTCGCGCGCGCCAGGCCCAGTTCCGGATCGACGTCGAGGATCAAGGTGAGATCGGGCCGGGTCTCGCCGACGATCTTCTGTTCCAGGCTTTCGATCAGCGCCATGTCGCAGCCGCCGGCGAAACCCTGATAGACGCGGGTCGAATCCATGAACCGATCACAGATCACGAGGTCTCCTCGCGTGAGCGCCGGCCTGATCGTCTCGCGCAGATGCGATTCCCGCGCGGCGTAATTGAGCAGCGTCTCGGCGGTCGCCGACCAGCGCCCGACCGCGCCGATGACCAGGAGGGCGCGGATGTCTTCGGCACCAGGCGATCCGCCCGGCTCGCGGGTCAGGAGGACGCCCCTGCCCTTCGCGCGCAAGGTCTCGGCCAGATCGCGGGCATGCGAGCTCTTGCCGGTGCCTTCGCCCCCTTCGAAGGTAATGAAACGGCCGGTCACGTCAGCCGCCGAGGGCCATATAGATGAGGCTATCCCAGGCCTTGAGCCACATGGAGGACACAGGGGTGACGTCGCGCGCGGTTTCGACCGGGAACTCGGCCACCGTGCGCCCCTCGAGATTGAATTGGATGATGCCGGCTTTCTCACCAGCCTTCACCGGCGCCATCAGGGGGCCGGTATAATGCAGATCGACGGTGACCTTCTGCTGCTCGGCCGGAGACAGCAGCACCCTGATCGATTGCGGCGTCACCAGATCGACCCAGCGGCTGTCGCCGCCCCAGACGCGGGCGCGCCCGACGCGGTCATTGGCGCCATAGACTTCGATGGGACGGAATTGCCTAAAGCCCCAATCGAGGATTTTCTGCGCCTCCTTGCGGCGCTCCTCGATCGATGCGGCACCCGACACGACAATAATGAGCCGGCGCCCATCACGCATCGCCGAGCCGACGAGATTGTAGCCCGCCTCCTTGGTGTAGCCCGTCTTCATGCCGTCGGCGCCTTGATAGTCGACGAGAAGCGGATTGCGGTTCTTCTGCGAGATCTTGTTCCAGGTGAATTCGGGCTGGCTGTAATAATGGTAATATTCGGGATAGGTCTTGATGATGTGCTGGGCGAGCAGCGCCAGCTCGCGGGTGGTCATCTTGTGTTCGGGGTCGGGAAGCCCCGTGGAGTTGCGGAAGACGGCCTGGGTGAGGCCGAGCGCGCGTGCCTTCTCCGTCATGCGGTCGGCGAAAGCCGGTTCCGATCCGGCTATCCCCTGGGCGATCGCGATGCAGGCGTCATTGGCCGACTGCACGATGACGCCCTGGATGAGGTCGGAGAGTTTGACCTGCGAATTGAGCGTCGCATACATGGTCGAGCCGCCGGATGGCGCGCCGCCGCGCCGCCAGGCATCCTCGCTGATCAGGAATTCCGTATCCAGGGTGATCCGGCCGTCCTTCAGCGCGTCGAAGACCAGGAGCGCCGTCATCAGCTTGCTCGTGCTGGCGGGCGCCATCAGCTCATCGGCATTTTTTTCATAGAACACGAGACCGGTGCGCGCATCCATCAGGATGGCGCGCGGCACCGTGGTGTCGAGCGGCGGCGGCAATGGCGCCGTCTGCGCGGCAGCGCCGGCGATCGCGAGCACGCTCGCAAATATGAAGGCAAGAACGCGATGGATGATCATGGGGCTGAAGCTAGAGCAAATCCCGCCAAAGTTGAAGACTTTGGCGATAAGGATTTACGCCCATCAGCCAAGCTAAATTGTGACGGATCCACGGCCGACTAGAGTGCGGCGTTCGCCATGATGAGCCGGGCATCGGGATGGCCGAGATCGACGGCCTGGCGCAATGCCAATTGGGCCTGGCCTTGGTTCTTCATCGGCCCGATGCGCACGCGATAGAGCGGCCCTTGCGAGCCCATGAGCTCCTGGACCTCGACCGGACCCGAATTCGCGAGTTCCTCGCGGGCGCGCTCGGCATTGTAGGGATCGGCGAAGGAGCCGACCTGCACGAAATAGTCGGGCGTCTCATAAGCGGTGCTGGCGGAGGCGATATTGGTCTGAACCGTCGGATAAGACTCGAAACCCTGGTCGACCGCCGCGACCTCGGTCTCGCCGGTCGACCACCCCTCGGCCGCCGCCATCATCCGGTTGAGGGGCGTGCCGTTGCGCAATTCGCGGTTCATGGCCGCCAGATGCTGACCCTGGTCGTTGAGCGGGGCCGGCCCGATATATTGGACGCGGACCTTGGCCATGCCTTGCGGCTTGAAGGCCAAAAGCTCGGCCGAGCGGCGCGACATGTCGATGATGCGGGTGTCGACGAAGGGACCGCGATCGTTGACGCGCACCACCACGCTGCGGCCGTTCTGGAGATTGGTGACCTTGGCATAGCTCGGCAGCGGCAAGGTCGCATGCGCCGCGGTCAATTCGTTCATGTCGAACCATTCGCCGTTCGACGTCATGCGGCGATGGAATTGCGGGCCGTACCAGGAAGCGATGCCGACCTTGTCGTAGCCCGGCTGCTCCTTGGGCGTGAACCAGACGCCGGCGACTTCATAGGGCTTGCCGACATGGTAGCGTCCGCCGCCTTTCGGCAAGGGTCCGGCCTTCGAATAATAAGGGCTGCCGATGCCGGCGAAGGGATCCTTCTTCTTCGACGACGAGCACCCAGCCGCGATCAGGCCGATGGCGATGAAGACGGCTGAATACTTCAGCAGTTGACGCATGGACTATTCCCCATTCACGGGCCCCCCGGCCCGTTGCACAAGCGTGCAATGGGAAAAGTTTTGGCGTCGCGCCCGTAAAGGCGGCGTTCACAGACGTGGTTAACAGATCATGAGGGGGCGCCGACAGTCAGTCGGGTGCCATCGCTGGTGAAGAATGGCGCGCTTTACCCGCCTGAAGAATCCGACTTGACCTTCTTCTCCGGCACCGGCGGCGGCTTCGGCTTGCCCTCGAGCGGATTGTTGGCGCTGAGCGGCGCCGGACCGCTGCTGCTGTCGGTGGACTTTGCCGCAGGCTTGCTGTCGAGGGGATTGTCGGCGCTGAGCGGTGCCGGACCGCTGCTGCTGTCGGTGGACTTTGCCGCAGGCTTGCTGTCGAGCGGATTGTCGGCGCTGAGCGGTGCCGGACCGCTGCTGCCGTCGGGGGCGGCCTTGATCGCGGGCGGCAAGGTCACGGCCGGCTTGTCGGGCGCCGCCGCTGTCGGCTGGACCGACGGATTGGCTTCCGTCTTGATGACCAGCGGCTCGATCCGCTTGGCGCTCTTCTCCGCCGCGTCGTTGCCTTTCTTGGCTGCCTCGCGATAGAGGAACAGCGCCTTCGCCATGTCCTGCTCGGTGCCCCAGCCTTTTTCATAGAGGCCGCCGAGATTGTTCATGCCCCAGTCATAGCCCTGATTGGCCGAGCGCTGGAAAAGCTCGAAGGCCTTGGCGTAATCCTCTTCGACGCCCTTGCCGGAAAGATACATCAGGCCGAGATTGTTCTCGGCCATGGCGAGCTTGGTATCGGCGGCCTTGCGGTACCATTCAACGGCATCCTTGTCGCTTTGCGCGACGCCGAGGCCGTGCTGGTAGCAATAGCCGAGCCAGTTTTGCGCTTCGGCATGGCCCTGCTTGGCGGCCGCCTCGTAGAGCTTGGCCGCGCGCTCCGGATTCTTCTTGAGCCCGGGTGCCCCTTCATGGAACAGCGTCGCCAGCTTGAACTGGGCATCGGCATTGCCCTGGTCGGCGGCTTTGCCATACCATTTCGACGCTTCCGCCTTGTTGACCTTGACGTCCTTGCCAGCGGCCAGAGCTTCGGCGACGGCGAACTGCGCCTCCTCATCGCCCGCTTTGGCGAGCGCCAACTTCTTCTTGAACGGCAAGGTGTCGAGCGTCTGGGCGGCGGCGCTCAAAGACGTCAGGGCGACAATGCTCATGCCCGCCAGAGCAAGACCCAACCTGCGCATCATATGCAAACTCCCGGTCTCATCATCGATCGGTGACCGAGTCTGGCCACAAAATGTGTCAGCACTCTGGCCACCCTACGCCCCTGTCGGGGCTTCGGGTGGCAGACCACCTTTCTCAGTGGACGCAGGGAGACTCAGTTCAATTTCTTGAAGGTGTTCGTCTTGCAGAAGATGCCGGCGACGCAGCCTTTCAGCTTCATGGTGCTGCCCGAGAGCGTCATGGTGGCGCTGTAGGTGCGCCCGTCATCGGCATTGTAGATATTGCCGGCCCAGGTGTTGTCGCCGGTCGGCTTCATGTCGCTCAACACCGCGAGGCCCATCAACGGGCGCTTACGCAGGGCCGGGTTCTTGTTGTATTTGTCGATCTTCGCCGAGCCGTCGGCATAGGTCGGCTCCTTGAGTCCGACGATATTGGCGCAGACCTCGCCGCCGCACTGGCGGACTTTCACGGTCACTTTGCCATTGTCCAGACGCCATGTCCCCGACGGATCAGCCGCGAAGGCAAAGCCGGTTGTGGCCAGCAGGCCGAGAACGGCGAAGCTGATGGTTTTCATTATCGATCTCCAGTCGTTGTGCCGATTTAGGGGAACTATGTAGATCCCCTTGATTTATCACAAGTCCATGACCACCACTTTGGTTGACGGCATGGCAACATCGTGTCGACTTTGCGGCATGGACGGCTTATTGGCAAATGCCGTTAATTCCATTTTCTCCTTTAACTACAGAGGTTTCAGGATTGTTCCGCAGGCGGCGCATCAAACTGCTCGGGGAAGATGCATGGCCCTTGCGCCCTGCCCCAGCAGTGCTATGTCTCCGCGGCCTTCCCTGGAGGGGTGGCAGAGCGGTCGATTGCGGCGGTCTTGAAAACCGTTGAGGGTTCACGCCCTCCGGGGGTTCGAATCCCTCCCCCTCCGCCATTTCTGATGCTTAAATATGGCAGCCAAGGGAGCCCCGTAATCTGGAGGCAAAGGCTTGTCGTGGATGACGATTGAATGCCTCGCCAAAGCGGTGACGGTTTCTGTGGTTTGTGCTGGGTTGGTGGCTTGCTCAGCCTCCCATTCTGCCAAAATGGATGACGCTGAGACGTCTGTTCATGCGGCCTTGCTTCCGGCCGGCACTCTCACAGGCGTCCAAACCACGCAGGCCTTGTCGGATCGAAGTTTCACCTTCCTCCTGCAAGGCATCAAAGGTTCCGTCACTTTTCATGGCGATGGTACGCTGAGCTATCGGGCTGCTGTTGCGGGCGAAGGGACGGGCGTATGGCGGGCAAGCGATGGAGGCCTCTGCCAAACGCTCAACCCGACCCGCTTTCTGCCACGGGGAATGCGCACCGTTTGTTATGCCTTTGTATCGACGGGCCAGGAATACAGATGGGGCAAAGCGCGCTATAGGCCCGTTTAAGGCCTATCGGGGCGGGCCGGTAGGGGACGGATAACTCCATGAGACAAGGAGACTGGAAGCTGGCGCTGGGGACCGCGGCCGTTGCTGCATTACTTTCCGGCTGCGCCAATTCTGAGAAGGCCGACTCTTCGGCGCCAGGCACTCACCAGACAAGCCAAGCGCCTCCGGCGGCGCCGGCTCCACAAGTGGAAGAAAGCGGACAAATAGACCCGCTGGTGGCTGAAGAAGAGCGAAACTCATCGCCTTATAAGCCAGTCCTGAAGACGCCGACGTCACCGGCTCAATCACAATAGATCTCAATTTTGGCGGCGCGGCCCCTGTAAACGAACCTCTGCGCCGCGCAGTGGAAATCAAATATGCCTATGAACGGAGAGCAATTTTCGTAATTCGACCGGGACACCGCGCTGAAGCGAATTGGCCACGGTGGAGATTTCGCGCGCCCATTTGCGGTCCCGCCGCGCTCGATGCCGGCGCGCCGCGGGGCATGTAGGAAGCCCTTCCCCTGTTGCTTCGCCCTGTGCTCAAGACGCGCGAGAGGCGTCCTTGACACGAACGGCACCGTTCGCTATCCGCACCTCATGACCAAGAACCTCTTCATTGCCGGAATGTATTACGGGCCGCTCTATTAGCGGCGGGGTGCTTTGTCGTCCTTCAACCGCTGCTTGGCCAGCGGTTGTGACCCGGTAGACGGTAGACAGCTCTGGCTCCGCAGCCTGTCAGCGGAGTTCTCGGAATGCCTCCCTTCGAAGAAATACCTACCCTCCAAGATGTGTCGCATCGGCCTCGCCGTCTCCGGTCCCTTGGCCTCATCGGCTTCGGCGCTTTTGGACGTTTGGTCGCTCGCCACCTTTCGCCACACTTCACGCTCCATGTTTTCGATCCGGCCTTCGCCGGGAGCGCGGGACTAGCCGAGACGGCCGGGTGCCAGGTTGTGGTGATCGCCGTTCCCGTTGCAAGCATGTCGGAAACGCTGAGGGTCATCGCACCGCTCGTCAGACCTGGAGCACTGGTTCTCGACGTTGGATCAGTGAAGGTCGAACCTGCGCGACTCATGCGAGAACTGCTTCCTCCTCATGTCGACATCGTCGCGACGCACCCGCTTTTCGGCCCGCAAAGCGCGCGCCATGGCCTGCGCGGCCTCAAGATCGCGCTTTGCCCTATAAGGGGGGACAGTCACAGGCGCGTTGCCGCTTTCCTTCAGATTGCACTCGGACTCAAAGTGATCGAAACGACGCCCGATGCGCATGATCGAGACGCCGCACTTTCGCAGGGCTTGACCCACCTCATAGCGAAGGTGCTCGTGAAAATGGAGCCGCTGCCGGATCTGATCACCACGCGCAGCTTCGATCTGCTTTATGAGGCTATGGAGATGGTACGCCATGACCCGCCCGAACTTTTCGATGCGATTGAACGCCTGAACCCGTACGCCTTGGAGGTGCGCCGCCGCTTCTTCGACCTTGCCTCGGCTCTCGATGCCGACTTGCACTAAGGCCTGTTTACAATCATATTAGCTGGGACGATTCCCAAATCATCGGAAATTTGATTCAAGGCTGAAAACTGGAGGGCAGCCTTGATTCGATTGATGTTGAACGATGCGCAATGGCAGCGCATTGCGCCGGAACTGTCTGGAAAGCCGGGCGATCCCGGTCGCAGTGGACGCGA
>QORU01000017.1 GCA_003574785.1 Taklimakanibacter deserti
TCGCAGCAACGCGGAGGGCTTGGTGGCTCCCGGCAGAGCGACCCGTCCTGCCAGTCTAATCCCCGGCACAGGACACCAGAAGGGTACAGGGAGGGGCCGAATGCGCAGCATTGGGAGGGAGAGGGGGAAATGACGGCGATTTCTTCTCCGCCGGTTCCCCCTCACCCTAACCCTCTCCCCCGCAGGGGGAGAGGGGATACGTCACTCCTTCAGCGCGAATTGCAGGAGGAGGGTGCGCTGGAATTCGGGGCGGTAATTGTTGTCGGAGACGACGGTGATGCGGGTCTCGCCATTGAGCTTCGAAACGGCGATGCCTTCCATGTTGTCGATGCGGTAAATCGGCATGCGGCCCGAGAAGACGAGGCTCGGGCTCACTGCCCCGCCGGCAACGATGTCTTCCGTCCGGATGCGGCGGATCGCCATGCCGGGCAGCGTCGTGGCGCTGAAACTCCGCTCGACCGTGATGATGTCGCCATCGGGCAGGATGGCGAGATCGGTGATGGCATAGTCCTCATACTGCTTGATCGCGAATTCGAAAGGCTTCCGGCCGCCCCAGACGAAGGCGCGGATGTCGCCATTCTCGTCCTTGTTCAATTCCGAGATCGCGATGATCGAGCCGGCAAGGGGGCCCGAGGCGAAGCGGCCGATCGCTTCGAGCTCCTTGTTGGACGGACCGTTGACCGCGGCCTTGGGCAGCTTCAGGTCCTTGAACCTGGCCTTGAAGCCGTTCTTGCCGAGATCGAAGAGGCCGGCGCGCGTCCGGCTCTCGAAGCCCACGATCACCTTGCCGTCGATCTTGCCCGGCTGCCAGCCGGCCAGGGCCTCGGCGTCGCTCCTGATCTTGCCCTTGTTCGGCTTGCCGTCGGGCCCGAGGATCGGCGCCATGACCGCATTGTCGAGCCCGGAAAGATGGCCGTCGGTATAAAGAATGTCGGCCTTGAACCAGAAGCCGCGGTCGCTCACCGCGAGAAGGCGGGTGCCGTCCTCGGACAGCTCGAGCGAGGACAGGCCGCCGAAACGCTCATCGTCGCTCGCCAGCTCGAGGCCGCCCCGCCATTCGAGCCCGCCGAAGGTGACGAGCTGCGAGAACAGGGTGAAGGACTTCACCGGCAGGGCCCTGACGGTAAGCGCTTCCTCCTGAGCCCGGGCGGGGAGGGCGGCGAGAAGCACGACGGCGAGCCAGAGCCAGAGCCGCTTCATCAATTGAGCCGGCGCTTGACGGCGGGTTTGGCGGGCGGCTTGCGCGTCGGCGCCGGCGCCCGCTCCTCGAAGAGCTCGGCGAGCTTCTCGGTCATGGCGCCACCCAGCTCCTCGGCATCGACGATGGTCACCGCGCGCTTGTAATAGCGCGTCACGTCATGGCCGATGCCGATGGCGATGAGCTCGACCGGCGAGCGGTTCTCGATGTCGGTGATGATCTGGCGCAGATGCTTCTCGAGATAGTTGCCGGAATTGACCGACAGCGTCGAATCATCGACGGGGGCGCCGTCCGAGATGACCATCAGGATGCGGCGCTGCTCGCTGCGGGCGAGGAGGCGGTTATGCGCCCAGATCAGCGCCTCGCCGTCGATATTCTCCTTGAGCAGGCCCTCGCGCATCATGAGGCCGAGATTGCGGCGCGACCGCCGCCACGGGCTGTCGGCGGACTTGTAGATGATATGGCGCAGATCATTGAGGCGGCCTGGATTGCCGGGCTTGCCGGCGGCGAGCCATTTCTCGCGCGACTGGCCGCCCTTCCAGGCCCTGGTGGTGAAGCCCAGGATCTCGACCTTGACGCTGCAGCGCTCGAGGGTGCGCGCCAGGATGTCGGCGCAGGTCGCGGCGACGGTAATCGGCCTCCCGCGCATCGAGCCCGAATTGTCGAGCAGCAGCGTCACCACCGTGTCGCGGAACTGCATGTCCTGCTCGACCTTGAACGACAGCGCATGCAAGGGATCGATGATGATGCGCGGCAGGCGCGAGGCATCGAGCAGGCCTTCCTCGAGGTCGAAATCCCAGGAGCGGTTCTGCTGCGCCATCAGCCTGCGCTGCAGGCGGTTGGCGAGGCGCGCCACCACGCCCTGGAGATTGGAAAGCTGCTTGTCGAGATAGTTCCTAAGCCGAGTAAGCTCTTCCGCATCGCAGAGGTCCTCGGCCGCGATCTCCTCGTCGAACTGATTGGTGTAGACGCGGTAGAAATCCTCATTCGACAGCGACGAGAAGGGCAATTGCGGGCGCCAGGGCTCCTCGCCGTCCGGGCTCTCCTCGCTCTCCATGTCGTCCGGCAGGTCGTCGATATCGAGCTGCTGGGCGTCCATCTCCGAGGCATCGGTCTCGCCCTCGCTGTCCTGCAGCTCCTCCGAGGCCGATTGCTGGCTCTCCTGCTCCTCGCCTTCCGGCGTCTCCTGCTGGTCGCCGCTATCGGGCTCGGCCTCTTCATTCTCGTCCGAGTCGTCGTTCTCGTCGGGATCCTCGCCGAGCTCGTCCGCCATGTCGAGAGCGGCGATGATGTCGCGCGACATGCGCGCGAAGGCCGCCTGGTCGGCAATGGCATTGGTCAGATGGTCGAGATGCGACGACGCCTTCTCCTCGACCCACGGCCGCCACAGATCGACGAGCGCCTTGGCCTCATCGGGCGGCGCCTCGCCGGTCAGCCGCTCGCGCACCAGGAGGGCAACGGCTTCCTCCAGCGGCGCATCCTTCTTGGTCGCAGGCCGTCCGGAGAACTTCTTCTGGTAGCGGTCCTGCAGCATGGCGGCGATGTTCTGGGACATGCCCGGCATGGCGCGCGAGCCGATGCTTTCGACGCGCGCCTGCTCGACCGCCTCGAACATGGCGCGGGCGTTCTTGCCTTCCGGACGATAGCGGTTGTGCACTTGATCGTCGTGATTGGCGAGACGCATGGCGAATGAATCGGAGACGCCGCGGGTGATGGCGACTTCCTGGCGGTTGAGCTCGATCGAGACTTGCGGCAGCTTGACCTTCTTGCCCTGGAGGGCCGGGGTCTCGGCGCCGAAACTGACCGAAAGCTCAGGCTCCCCGGCAATGGTCTTCATCGCCAGGGTGAGGACATTACGGAACTCGCCTGCCGGTCCTTCGCGGTCCTGGGCCATGGCCCATCAGCCTCTCATGACAGAGCGACATGCGCCGGGGATTCGGGAAGTTCCTCGCCGAAACAGCGCTGATAGAATTCTGCGACCAGGGCGCGCTCGAGCTCATCGCATTTGTTGAGGAAGGTGACGCGGAAGGCGAAGCCCAGATCGTCGAAGATCTCGGCATTCTGCGCCCAGGTCATCACCGTGCGCGGGCTCATGACCGTCGACAGGTCGCCCTGCATGAAGGCGTTCCTGGTCAGATCCGCGACGCGCACCATATTGGCGATCACCTTGCGGCCCTTCTCGTTGTCGTAGCTCTTGGTCTTGGCCAGCACGATGCCGACTTCCTGCGCATGCGGCAGGTAGTTCAAGGCGGTGACGATCGACCAGCGGTCCATCTGCGCCTGGTTGATCTGCTGGGTGCCGTGATAGAGGCCGGTCGTGTCGCCGAGACCGATGGTGTTGGCGGTCGAGAACAGCCGGAAAGCGGGATGCGGGCGGATGACGCGCGATTGGTCGAGCAGCGTAAGTTTTCCTGAGGATTCGAGGATGCGCTGGATGACGAACATGACATCGGGACGGCCGGCGTCATATTCATCGAAGACCAGCGCCACATTGTGCTGATAGGACCACGGCAGGATGCCTTCGCGGAATTCGGTGATCTGCTTGCCGTCTTTGAGCACGATCGCATCCTTGCCGATGAGATCGATGCGGCTGATATGGCTGTCGAGGTTGATGCGGATGCACGGCCAGTTGAGGCGCGCCGCGACCTGCTCGATATGGGTCGACTTGCCGGTGCCATGATAACCGGTGATCATGACACGGCGGTTATAGGCAAAGCCGGCCAGGATCGCGAGCGTGGTCTCGCGGTTGAAGAGGTAATCCTCGTCGAGATCGGGCACATGCTCGCCGGCCCGGGAATAGGCGGGAACTTCAAGGCTTGAATCGAAGCCGAACAACTGCCGCACCGACACCTTCATGTCGGGGAGAGGGGCTGCTTCGCCATTGGTGGTCACGGTCATGTTTATAGCCAATTGTATCGTCACTCGGAATGCGGAGGGTTCTAGACGGTCAACGGGGCCGGAGCAAGGCTGCTCGGGGGGCCGGCTTTAAGACCTAGGTCCACAGGTGTGAAAAGCGGCTTAAATCTGGATGCTCCGGATCAGCAAAAGCCGGTCGAGCGTAAGTAATCATAGGCCTGGATGACCGCCTTCAGCGTGTCTTCATTCGCCCGGCTGCCATTATTGGCGTCCGGATGAAGCCTTTTCACCAGGGTCTTATACTGGCTGCGGACCTTTTCCCTGGTGGCCGTCTCATCGAGGCCCAGCGTATGCAAGGCCTTCAATTCAGCATTGCGAATGGGGCGGGCGGCGTTGCCCCCTGCCGTCGGCTGGCCGTCCTCGCCCAGGAGATTGAACGGGTCGCGGAAGTCGCCGGGCCGGGCGCGCCTGCCCTTGGCATTCATGGTGCTCGAATTCTGGCCGAGCTTCCAGGTCGGGCGATGGCCGGTCGCGGCCTCCTTCTGGAAGTCGCGGATGGCGTCGTCCTTCATGCCGTCGAAGTAATTGTAGGTCTTGTTATACTGCTGCACATGCTCCAGGCAGAAGGCATGGAACTGGCCTTCCTGGTTGCGCCCCTTAGGCGCCTTGTGACGGCCGGGCCTGGCGCAGCCCGGCCATTCGCAATTCGGATGCTTGCCGCGCGTCAGGCGTTCTTCGCCGGGCTTCACCCTGATCTTGTCGAAATATTTGGAATCGAGTTTCATCGTCACCAATTATGGGCATCAGTTGATCGAGGAGCAAGTCATGGCGCTCGGACCCGTAGGCATGCATATCAAGAACAAGCTTCAGCGCGTCTTTCAGCCGCAGACGCTCGACGTCGTCGATGAATCGCATCTGCATGCCGGCCACGCCGGATCGCATCCTAATGGTGAAAGCCATTTCCGCGTCAAAATTGTGTCTGACGCCTTCACCGGCAAGAACCGCGTCGACACGCATCGCATGGTGAATGACGCGCTCAAGGAAGAGCTCAAGTCGCGCGTGCATGCGCTCGCCATCCAGGCCTCGGCGCCAAAATAGAAGTCGCCGCCTGAATCGCCGTCACGAAGCCAGCCGCAACATCCGGCACTCGACCAGCATCGACACAAGAGCGACTTTTTCCTCGGCCTCGAGGCCGCCCGGCAGCTCGCGCACATAGAAGGCGCCGGTCCGTCCGATGAAGTCCAGGGCGTCGCGCGCCAGATCGTTGACCGCGACGACCGGCTCGTCGTCCTTGTCGAGGAGCTCGATCATGCCGTCGGTCGAGCGCAGCTTCAGCCGCCCCTGGTGATCGTTGAGAACGCGGCGATTGAGCGCGACATGGCGCGCATCGATCCAGATTTCGGACAACGGCGTCCCGAAGAGCTCCTGATAGCGCGCATTGAATTCCTTGAAGGTCGTGCGTTGCCTGGGGGCGAGACCGGCGTCGGGTGAGTTGCTCGGCGCATGCGGAACATAGCGGCCGAAATACAGCTTGCAGAATTCGACATACTGCCTGGTGAACAGGATGAATTGATGCCAGCACTCGTCGATGCGCAACGAATACATGTGCCAGCTCTTCTCGGGATCGAGGGCGGCGATGACGAGATAGCGCTTCACTTCCACGAACAACGCCTCGGCTTCCGCCGGCGTGTCGACCATATGATCCTTGACCAGCTTCTCGATGAGGAACGGCGCCTCGTAGTCGAGTGCCGCAAAGATCCTGGCTGGTGCCCGGTCTTCCGCGGTCATCACGTCGCTCATGCGCCGATCCTCCTGAACAGGCCCGTCTCCTCCAGCACCGCGACGATGTCCATGCGCTCCGCATCGGAGAGGCTGCCTGGAATGGCTGCCGCGGCGAAGATCTCTTCGCGGGCGATGAACGCCATTGCCGCGCGCGCGGAATCGGCGATGGCGAACTCCTCGCGAAGTCCTTGCGGCGTCTCAGCATCGAGGGCCACCATGTCGCCGTCGTCGCGCAGGCTGAGCCCGAGGCCGGGATGGGCGCGCGCCAGCGTGACGTGCCGGGACCGCTCGGGAGCCTCGCCCAGGAACTTGCGGGTCTTCATCGTGCCCATGAGGCGGCATCTTTCCCGCAGCGCCGCGCCCTCGGCCGCCTGCATGGACGCGGTGATCCGGGCGAGAAGATGCACGCATTTGTGGCGCTGCCGGGCCGAAACCACACGCGCATAGGGATGATCGCCGAGACCGGCGAAACGCCGGCGCCGGCGCGCCCGCAGCATCGGCAGTTCCTCGTAATTCTCCTCAGGCGGCTTCCCGTCCAAGGGACTCGACATGTGGAAGGACAGCGACCAGTCGGGCGACATGTTCTTCGGCTCGTGAATGCAAGGCTCGCTGATGAAGCCGACCCGCCCCGCCTCTGCATGGAACCTGTTCTTGGGCACGAGCTGGCGCGTGCGATAGGATTCGGCGCGATCATAGGTCAGGACTTCGAGCTCGTTGCGGCAAACGGCGGTCACGGTCCAGGCCGTATGCTCGTGGGCGCCGGCACTGTGGCCCGGCGCCCAGTAGCCCAGCGCAAACCTGACACCCAGGCCCGGCATGGTGAAGAAGGGGACCAGGCCGCGGCGCGGCACGGCGCTCTCGATCAAGTCCAGTTCCCGCGCGATGCAGTCGGCCAGGAACTCGTCGTCGAGCAGGGCTTCCTCGACAAGAGCCCGCGCCTTCTGCACCAAAGGCCGATCGGGATGCGCCGCATCGCCGCTCCGCGGAAAATGGAGCGCATCGAGCTGGTCGAGGAACGCCTCGAACCTCATTGCGGCTGCGAGCTGCAGATGCTGCAGTCGCACCAGGAAATGCAGTCCATGCAGACCGAGAAGCAGATCGGATCACTTGCTTCCGACCGCCGCACACGCATGCGCAGACGTCCCTTGCGGACTTCCTCCATCTTGGCAGGGGCTTGAGCGGGAGTCTCCGGCTCGTTGAGGCGCAGAGTGGTGATCGTCGCATCCTTCTTCACCCACAAGATCACCGCTCCAAGCGAAGAGCCCGGCGCCTTGATCGAGTGGATGATCGCGGCCTTCGGAATCTCGACGCATTCGGAAAGATTGTCCAGGCGCGGAAACAATCGAACCTTGTCCTTGCCGGCGGTTGGACCGATGAAACCCCGCAGGCTTATCGACGTCTGAGCGCCGCTCGCCAGCAACAAGGCGAGCAGCGGATTCTCATGCAGGTTCTTCGCAGACGCATCTTTACCGGCCATGTGCAGCACCCCGCATCGGCAAAAGCCAAGAGCCCCGGCGAAAAGACTACATCATTCCGTATGAAGGACAAGATCGGCGGAGGACGGCCGCTGTCCCATTTTGGCATGAAAAGAGCGCCGTTTTGCAACGGCGCCCAGTCAGGGAGGAATCCCTTGTCGTCAACTGGCTAGAGATTGCCCTTCGCCATCTCTCCTGCGATGTGATCGGCCTGGCGGATGGCAAGCGCCACGATGGTGAGCGTCGGGTTCTCGGCACCGCCCGTCGTGAACTGGCTGCCATCCGACACGAACAGATTGGGGATGTCGTGCGCCTGACCCCATTTGTTGACGACGCCGTCCTTCGCGTTCTCGCTCATCCGGTTGGTGCCGAGATTGTGCGTCGAAGGATAGGGCGGGGTGTGGAAGGTCTTGACCGCGCCCACCGCCTCATAGATCGCCGAGCTCTGCTTGAAGGCGTGATCGCGCATCGCCGTGTCATTGGCATGATCGTCGAAATTGACATTGGGCACGGGCTGGCCGAACTGGTCCTTGTCGCTCGCATGCAGCGTCACGGCGTTCTTAGCCTGCGGCATGTCCTCGCCCACGATCCACAAGCCCGCCATGCGGTCATAGGCATCCATCGCCTCGGCGAAGGAGCGCCCCCATTCGCCGGGATTGAGGAAGGCCGCCATGAACGGCACGCCGAGCGCCAGCGTCTCCAGCTCATAGCCGCCGGCGAAGCCGCGCGATGTGTCATGGCGCGCCTCGTCCTGGACGATGCCGGCCATGGTGGTGCCGCGATACATGTGCACCGGCTTGGCGAAGATCGCATAGACCGACCCCGTGGTGTGGCGCATGTAGTTGCGCCCGACCTGGCCCGAGGAATTAGCAAGCCCGTCGGGGAATTTCGCCGAATGCGAGTTGAGCAGCAGCCGTGGGCTCTCGATCGAGTTGCCGGCGACGCAGACGACGCGCGCCTTCTGCTTCATCTGCTTGCCGTCCTTGCCGGCATAGACGACGCCATCGACCTTGCCCTGGTCGTTGTGGGTGATGGTCAGCGCCTGGGCGTCCGGCCTCACTTCGAGATTGCCGGTCGCCTCGCCGTCGGGAATCTCGGTATAGAGCGTCGACCACTTGGCGCCCGACTTGCAGCCCTGGAAGCAGAAGCCGATCTGCAGGCAGGAGCCGCGGCCCTTGCGCGGCTCGGAATTGATCGACATGCGCCCGGTATGGACTTCCTTGTAGCCGATCTTCTTCGCGCCCGCCTCCAGCACCTTGAAGTTGTTGTTGCCGGGCAAGCCCGGAATGTTGTTGGTGCGGGTCGTGCCCATCTTGTCTTCGGCCTTGGCATACCAGGGCTCCATCTCGGCGAGCGTCAGCGGCCAGTCGAGCAGACTGGCGCCGGCTATGTCGCCATAGGTCGTCCTCGCCTTGAATTCATGATCCTGGAAGCGCAGCGACGCGCCGGCCCAGTGGACCGTCGAGCCGCCGACCGCCTTGACGATCCAGGCGGGCAGGCCCGGAAAGTCGGTGGCGACGCGCCAGCTGCCCGAGGTCGTGCGCTTGTCGAGCCAAGAGAGCTGGCTGAAAGCCGCCCATTCGTCATTGACGAAATCCTGGTTCTCGATGCGCGGTCCCGCCTCCAGGCAGACGACCTTCACGCCTTTCTGCGCGAGCTCGTTGGAAAGCGTTCCGCCGCCGGCGCCGGAGCCGATCACCACGACGACCGAATCATCATTGAGGTCAAAAGGTGCGGGCATGATCCATCCTCCTCACAACCAGTCGATGTCGCCGAAGCCGCGATTGATGTAGCCGCCCTTGTCGGCGGAGGCACCCTCGTAGCCGAAATGCGGCCACAGCTCCTTGTTGTTGTAGAGACCGGTGATCATGGTGCCGCGCACCTTCTGGAAGAACGGCGTGGTCTCGATCTCCTTCAGGATCGCGACGCGCTCGTCTTCGGAGGACGTGGCGCCATAGCCGCCGCCATTCTTGAGACCGGCCGCCTTCTTGTCCAACTGGGCGACGCCATCCTCGAGCAAGGTCTTGAGCGCCGCGTCATCCTTGGCGGCCTGGTCGAGGCTCTCGACCACCACCGCATAATATTTGTCGGCGATCTTGTCATGCGGATAGATATCGCGCGCCATCTTGACGAGGGTCGCGAAACTGTCCTGCGACAAGGCGACGGGCTCAGCCGCCTTGACGATGCCGACGGGCATCACCGTCGCTGCCGCAGCCACGGCGCCGCCGGCGCGCAGCATGTCGCGCCGCGAGACCTTTATGCGCTTGTCGATCAATCTCATTGCAGGTTCCTCCCATGAAGAAGCCGGTAATGCCTTTCAGGTGTACCGGCCATGACGCTGCAGGACCTCGATCTTGTAGCCGTCGGGATCCTGCAGGAAAAAGAACTTGGCGAGCAGCTTGCCGTCGCGAAAAAACTCCTTGACCGGCGTCGGATCGAGTCCCGCATCGCTCGCGCGCTTGTGCTCTCGTGCGACATCATCGGTCGAAACCGCGAGATGGCCATAGCCCGTGCCGTGCGTGTAGGGCTCGCTCCTCCCGTGATTGACGGTCAGCTCGACCTCGAAATCATTCTCGTCATTCTTGAGATAGACGAGGGTGAAGCCGTCGAAGCCGAAACGGTCCTTCACCTCGAGGCCGAAGGCCTTCTCGTAGAAGGCGACCGACTTCGCTTCGTCGATGACGCGGATCATCATGTGGATCGGTTTCGCCATTCTCAGTCCTTCTGGGTTGCGATGTAGTCGATGATCGCCTTGCGGATCTCAGGTCTGGTCTGGCGATAGAGCATGGTGGTGCCCTGCACCATTTTCTTGGGGAAGGTGATCCACTGATCGAGCGTCTCGGCCGTCCACACGATGCCTGACGTCTTCAGTCCAGCGGAATAATTGAAGCCTTCGATGCTGCCGGCCTTGCGGCCCATCACGCCCCAGAGCGGCGGGCCGGTGCGCACGCCGCCGTCTTTGGCAATGACATGACAGGTCTGGCAGTTCTTGACGAAAAGCTGAGCGCCATCCTCGGCCGCCAAGGGCGCGGCGCCGGCAATCGTCAAGGCAAGTGCACTCATCATGACGCCTAAGCGGTTCATCCCGCTCAATCTAGGCACGAACGGAGCAATGCGGGTATTATCACCCTACTACATCGAAAAATTTCATCGCCGCAGGGATCAGCCGGCGGCGCGGCGCGGTTCTGCCGAATTCAGGCCCTGTTCGAGATAGACGAGGCAGCTGCAGCGCAAGAGCGATGCGAAATTGCTCACCTCGCCATGGATCTCGAGCGCTTCGTCATGGAGCTGCGACAGGAACTTGCCGACGGTCATGCCCTGGGCATGCGCGATATCTTCGATGATCCGCCAGAAACGCGCTTCGAGCCTGACGCTCGTCGGGTAGCCTGAAATGCGCACCGAGCGTGTCTCAAAGGCATAGCGTTCAGGATCCTGTCCCGCGAATATCCGGCACATGACGGGGTTCCTCCACGATTTAGCACCTCTTGAACGGGGCTTGTCACGGGGAGTGTACCAATCGAACCAATGGCGAGGCAAGCCATCGATCGCTGGGGTCAGATACTACTTTTGACACGCTGCTCGAAGGCTTCGAGACTGTCGCCCGGCCGGGCCCGGCGGTGGAAATAAACCTTGCGGGCGAACCAGTTCATCAAAGGCGTGCCGATCGCCATGTCATAGAGCCAGTTGGGCGGTGCTGCATCCATGACGCGGCGCAGAAGAAGCTTCTGGCGCATGGCCGGGATCTCTTTTGCGAGAATGAGCTCCGGCGGCGGTCCATGACGGGTCAGATGATCGGCGATGAGTTGGGCGGCCCTGCGGCCATAGCGGAAAGCGAGCCTGATGCCGCCGCCGGTCAAGGGCGAGACATGGCCCGCGGCATCGCCGATGAGCAGGACGCGCGGCGCGGCAAAGGGATGGACCGGACCGCCGCAGGGAATGCGCCCGCTGCGGCGTTCCTTCACGCTCTGCTTCGAGAAGCCGAAGAGCCGCTCGGTGGCGCCGAGGAAGCCTTTAAGATCGGGCTTGGCGCCTTCGCTGGCGGCGAGGCCCACCTGGAAGAAGCCGGGCGCCGGCGCCACCCAGGCGAGATAGCCGCGCGCCAGGCGCGAATCGAGGAAGCAATGCAGGTAATCGGGATCGGCCTCCGGCAGCTCCGGATATTCCACTTCGAGGCCGGTGAGGAAGCGGCTATTGCGGCCGAGATCGAAGAGGCGGGCGACGGTCGAGCGCGCGCCATCGGCGCCGACGAGATAGCGTGTCCTCAGGCCGAGCTGCGGCAGGAAGATCATGTCACCCTGGCGCACCGCATGGCTGAGCTTGACCGAGCAGCGGATGCGCGCGCCCGCGGTCTCGGCCTCGCGCGCCAGCCAGCGCAGGAGATCGGCGGTGCGGCTGGTGAGGAAATAATAGCCCGGAGCGAAGAGATCGACGGAGCGCAGCGCAGGCGAATAGAGCCTGACGCCGTGCACGCAGCGGGTGAGGTCGGGCGGCAGGTCGACTTCCTCCGCCGCTTCCTTGACCAGGATGCCGGTGGTCGAGATGCGCGCTCCCGGATCGCGCTTGGCCTCGAGGACGAGGGTGCGAAGCCCGCGAATGGCGGCCGCCCGGGCGCAGACCAGCCCGGCAAAGCTCGCGCCCACGATCACCAGGTCATATGCCGCCGTGTCTTTCATGACTGACGTCAGGATAGACCGGAAGGCGGTTATTTGAAGGCAAGAAACCCTCGCCCGCCAAGCTAGACCGCATCCCAGCGGGTCCGCTCGATCAGCACCGCCGCGGCGACGTCCCACGCTCCGAACTGCCCGACCATCTTCTCTCGCGTGATAGGGCCCTTTCGCATTGGAGCAAACCATCTCGACGAGATGGCCCAGGCCGTGCTCATGCAGTTGAGCTCCAGAACATAGAGCTGGCCGGTTTTGCTGTCGCGGATGATGTCAACGCCGCTGACCGGCACATCGGGAAATGCCGCATGGCAGCGCGCGGCGAGCTCGATGACATCCTTGTCGGCAACCAGCTGGAATAGCCGTTTGCTTGCATCGCCGGGATTGGAGGCAATCGCGCTGCTTTGCACCTCATCCGTAATGGACGACAAATCCGGCAGCGGGTCGGTTACCATGTTGAGCAGGCAATAAAGCGCGCGGCCGAACAGCGTGTTGACGCGATAGTGGCGGGCGCTCGGGCCCGTCTCGATGAACTGCTGCACCATCAGTGGAGCCGTCTCGCCCGGATGCCATTCGGGATTGTCTTCCGGCTTATGGAATCCCACCTTGTCAGTCGGAAGAATCGGGAAGCCCGCGCCATGTGACGAACCCGCGCGAGTGGGTTTGATGAGCACGTGTGAACCCCAGACAGTCGGGTCGAGCGACAGTCCTGGAACAAACTTCGCCGTGCGCGGGACCGGAATATCGAGGGCCGCCAAACGCGCCAGCTGTTCGTCCTTGCGGATGACGCGTCCCTGATAGATGCGCCCGCGCCGCGGCCTGAACGCGCCCAAGGGTGTCGGCGACACGATCAGGCTCGGCCGGCGGCTGGCCAGCTCCGCCAGCGCATCATCACGCCGCAGCGTGCTTGCGATCGCCACCGCGATGTCCGGCGCTGCCGCCGCAATCCGATTGCGGATCTCTATGAAGTCTTCCACCGCCTGCTGCCCCGGCGTGTTCACCAGGACAAGGTTGCGGGGCGTCTTGAGGTTCTTGGGTGAGAGCGGCATGACGTTGGCCTATTCTGCCGGGATTACCCGCAAGGTGGTGATCTGATGACGGCGCTTGCGCAACACCTCGAAGCGGAAGCCGTGAAAGGTGAAGGCCTGGCCGGTATCGGGGATCATGCGCGCCTCGTGGATCACGAGCCCCGCCACCGTCGTCACCTCGCCGTCGGGCAGATGCCAATCGAGCGTGCGATTGACATCGCGGATCGGCACAGCGCCGTCGATGAGCACGGAGCCATCCTTCTGCTTGCGGATGCGCGGGCGCTCGGCATCATGCTCGTCGGAAATGTCGCCGACGATCTCCTCGAGCACGTCCTCGAGGGTGACGAGGCCCATCACCTCGCCATATTCGTCGACCACCAGCGCGAAATGATTCTTGCGCCTGAGGAAAGCGGCAAGCTGATCGGAGAGCCTGCGCGTGTCGGGCACGAACCAGGGCGGATTGACGAGCGCCTGGACATCGATCTTCGCGGCATCCCCGCCGTTCTCGATAAGGGAAGCGAACAGGTCCTTGATATGCAGGATGCCGATGATGTTGTCGGGCCGGTCCTCCCATGCCGGCACGCGGCTGTGGCCGCTGCTCAGAACCTCCCTGATGATCTCGTCCTGCTTCATCGCCACATCCACGCTCGTCATCTTGGTGCGATGGACCATGACGTCGAACACTTCGAGCTCGGAGAGATCGAGGATGCCGCCCAGCATGTCGCGGTCCTTCTTGACGAAGGCGCCCTCCTTGTGATGGAGGTCGATGGCGCCGCGCAATTCCTCCTGCGCGGTCTGCGGCTTGACGAGCCCTAGCCTTTCGAGGAACCGCCTCAATCCTCGAATGAGCGCCGTCATCTCGAGGCCTGCTCCTCGGCAAGGAAGGCGAGGACGTCCTTCTCCTCGACATCGCGCGCGATGAAGGCCTCGCCGACACCGCGCACCAGAATGAAAGTGAGCTTGCCGGCCACCGCCTTCTTGTCCTGGCGCATGATCTCGATGAGCTTGCGAGGCTCTGGGAGCGCCCCTTCGATATCGGCAAGCCGGGTCGGCAGATTTACCGAGCGCAGATGCTTCTCGATGCGCGCCGCCTGGCCCTTGGCGATGAGGCCCAGCCTTTCCGAGAAGCGGAAGGCCTGCGCCATGCCGATCGCGACGCCCTCGCCATGGAGGAGGCGCGATGAGTAGCCGGTCGCGGCCTCGAGCGCATGGCCGAAAGTGTGGCCGAGATTGAGGAGGGCGCGCACGCCCGTCTCGGTCTCGTCCTCGGCCACGATTCGGGCCTTCATCTCGCAGCTCCGGGTGATGGCCTTGATGCGCGCCTGCGCATCGCCCGCGAAGACCGACGACGCGTTGGCTTCGAGCCAGGCGAAGAACTCGGCATCGCCGAGGAGGCCATATTTGGCGACCTCGGCATAGCCTGCCGCGAGCTCGCGCGGGGGGAGCGTATCGAGCAAGGCGATGTCGATAAGGACGGCGCGCGGCTGATGGAAGGCGCCGACCAGGTTCTTGCCATGGGGCGAGTTGATGCCGGTCTTGCCGCCGACCGATGAATCGACCTGCGCCAGAAGCGTGGTCGGGATCTGGATGAAATCGACGCCGCGGCGCAAGACGGCCGCCGCGAAGCCGGCGAGATCGCCGATGACGCCGCCGCCGAGGGCTATGACCATGTCGCGCCGCTCGATGCCGGCGGCGAGAAGGCTGTCGCAGGTGTCGGCGAGATGGCGATAGCTCTTGGTCGCTTCGCCCGCCGGAAGCACGATGCTCTTCGCTTCGATGCCGGCCGCGGCAAGGCTCTGGCGCAAGGGCTCGAGATGAAGCTCGGCGACATGGCTGTCGGTGACGATGGCGGTGAGCGGGCGCTTGAACAGCGGCCGCAGGCGCTGTCCCGCCTCCTTGAGCAGGCCTTCGCCAATGGTGATGCCATAGCTGCGCGATCCGAGATCGACGGCGACAGTAGCGTTGGCGGCGGCGAGGTCAGCTTTGGGCATTGTGCAGACGGTCCCAGCCCGGCCAGCGGGCCAGGTTCCTGATGATGGTGTTGACGATGGAGGTATGCGCGACGTCGCGACTGTCGACGGTGAGATCGGCTTCGGCATAGACGGGGTAGCGCTCCTCGATCAGCTTGCGCATCACCGCTTCGGGATCGGCATTCTGCAGCAGCGGGCGGTTGGAGCGCCGGCGCACCCGGCGCATCAGGAGGTCGAAATCGGCCCTGAGCCAGATGGCGATGCCGTGGCGGCGAATGGCCTCGCGCGTGTCACCATTCATATAGGCGCCACCGCCGGTCGCCAGCACCTGAGCGCCGTTCTCGAGCAAGCGGGCGATCACCTTACGCTCGCCGTCGCGGAAATAGGCCTCGCCATGCCTGGCGAAGATCTCGGGGATGGTCTGGCCGGCGGCGAGCTCGATCTCATGGTCGGCATCGACGAAAGCGAGGCCGAGCTTCTCGGCGAGCCTCCTGCCGACCGTCGTCTTGCCGGCCCCCATGAGGCCGACAAGCACGATCGCATGGCCATCGAGGCGCTGGCGGACGGTGGTCGTATCCTTGCTGAGCGAGCGGCGGGCCATCTGTCGAGGTCTTGCATCAACGTTTCTGCGCCATCGCCTAGCGCATTATATGGTCAAGGGGAATTGTTTCGCCGTTTTACAAGCTTTCACCAAATATTGTCGCCCTTCTGGGAGTGTGGCTTGCCCGAATCTCTTGGCGAGGGTCGAGCAATCGGGCAAAAGGACTGCCGGTTGAGGAAGGACGTGGCGTGCCTGATACCGTTCGCTTTCTATTAATCATCGCGTGCTTGGCTGGGGCCGTCTATGGGGCGGCGTGGGCGCTTGCCAACTACCCCCCGGAACAGACCCAGATCGTCAGGCCGCTGCCGCATGAGAAAATCAGACAGCAATGACAAGGGCCGGGACAGCCGGCTGATCGAGCGATTCCTCGAAATGATGAGCGCCGAGCGCGGCGCGGCGCAGAATACTCTCGCCGCCTATGAGCGCGATCTTTCGGACTATGCCGATTTCCTCAATGCCAAGGGTTCGGGTCTTGCAACCGCCAAGCCGGAACATATAAGGAACTATCTCGCCGGCCTTGCCGAGCAGGGCCTCAAATCATCGAGCGCCGCCCGCCGGCTCTCGGCGCTACGGCAGCTGCACAATTTTCTCTATGGTGAAGGCATCGTTAAGGAAAATCCCGCCACGGCGGTCGATGCGCCCAGGTTGCGCCGCCCCTTGCCCAAAGTCATGACGGAAGACGATGTCACCCGACTCATCGAGGCAGCTTCGGCGAGAATCGGCCGGCTCAAGGGCAAAGCGCGGGTCAAGGCCTTGCGGCTTCATTGCTTGCTCGAGCTCCTTTATGCGAGCGGATTGCGGGTGTCGGAGCTCGTCGGCCTCAGGAAGCAGGCCCTCGCCAAGGCTTCGCCATTCATCATGGTCAAGGGCAAAGGCGGGCGCGAGAGGCTGGTACCTGTCTCGCATAAGGCGAGCGCCTCGGTCTCGGCCTATCTCGATGCCCTGAAGCAAGACGGCGATGACGGGAGCCCCTGGCTTTTCCCCTCGCATGGCGAGGAGGGCCATCTGACCCGCCAGCATTTCGCCCTCGAGCTCAAATCATTGGCCGCCGAAGCGGGGCTTTCGCCTGACCGGATCTCGCCGCATGTGCTCCGGCACGCTTTTGCCAGCCATCTCCTGGCGGGCGGGGCCGATCTCCGGGCCGTCCAGCAGATGCTGGGCCATGCCGATATATCAACGACGCAGATCTATACCCATGTCCAGACCGACCGGCTGAAGGCCGCGGTCGAGACCCATCACCCTTTAGCGAAGTCCGGTTGACATCCGGGGCAGGGATAGCCAGTTTGCGCCGCAATTTGGCGGGAACCTCTCCCCCGTTCAGGTTGGATCAACCGGTATGGGATAAAAAGGGGCCCAGTCCTATATAGAGACCTTCCCCATCCCGAGGTTCAATGCACGCCTATCTCGATTTCGAAGCCCCCCTTGCCGAGCTGGAAGGAAAGATCGCGGAGCTCAAGGCCATTGCCGCTCCCGAATCCACCGTCTCGATCAGCGAAGAGGTGAAGGCGCTGGAGAAGAAGGCGGCAAAGAGCCTGGCCGATCTCTATCAGAATCTGACGCCCTGGCAGAAGGCGCAGGTCGCGCGCCATCCCGACCGGCCGCACAGCGCCGATTACATTGCGAACCTCATCACCGATTACACGCCCATGGCGGGCGACCGCAAATTCGCCGAGGACAATGCCATCATCGGCGGCCTCGGCCGCTTCCGCGGCGAGGCGGTCTGCGTCATCGGCCAGGAAAAGGGCCACGACACCCAGACCCGCCTCAAGCACAATTTCGGCATGGCGCGGCCGGAAGGCTACCGCAAGGCGGTGCGGCTCATGGAGACTGCCGACCGCTTCGGCATCCCGGTCCTCACCTTCATCGACACGGCCGGCGCCTATCCCGGCATCGATGCCGAGGAACGCGGGCAGGCGGAAGCGATCGCACGCTCGACCGATTGCTGCCTGGGGCTCGGCGTGCCGCTTATCTCGGTGATCATCGGCGAGGGCGGGTCGGGCGGGGCCATCGCCATCGCCACCGCGAATGCCGTGCTGATGCTGGAGCACGCGATCTACAGCGTGATCTCGCCGGAAGGTGCCGCCACCATTCTGTGGCGCGATTCGACCCGCGCCAAGGATGCGGCGAGCTCCATGCGCATCACTGCGCAGGATCTGAAGAAGCTCGGCATCATCGACGACATCATCGGCGAGCCTCTGGGCGGCGCCCATCGCGGGCGCGAGCAGGTGCTCGCCTCGACCGATGAGGCGATATCGCGCTCGCTTCGGGCCTTCGGCGCCATGCCGCCCGATGCGCTCAAGCAGCAGCGGCGCGACAAGTTCCTGGCGATCGGACGGGATCTTTAGACAGCCTGGCGTTCGCGGCGGACCCCAGGATTTGAGGCAATCCTGATGAACGCGAAGCGGATGAACTCAGTTCCTGACAGCACTGCTTCGAGCCAGCTCGCCTCCTACCATGCTGCTCCGCTCTCGGATGATAGGCGAAGAGCAGCAGGGCTCGCGTCGACGAGAATCACCGGTAAAGCGGGCCCTCCACATGGTCAAGGAGCTCCGCCACATTATCCAGGGAAAGCCCTGACTTGAGATTGCCGAGATCGCGGGCCATTACCTTGAAGGGCTGCTGCCTGGCTGTAATGCGCCGGCTTGCCAGCCCGCGGCGCAGTGTCTCGTTCACGACATCGCGGAAAGGCCGGCCGGCACGGCGCGATTCCGCCTTAAGCTTGGCCGCTACATCTTCGTCGAGAGTGAGTGTCGTTCGCATACTTGAATCTAGCTCTGCTGAGCCTTGGCCGGTGATGGCCCCATAGTTGCTGCAACCAGGCACTCATGCATGAGGTATTTGCCGCTGGCAGCGCGTGGCAGCTCCGACACTTTGATGGGGATGACCCTGAAGCCGGGCGCCATGCACCGATCGATGACGTCCTGTGCCTGCCGTTGGGCCAGCTCGGCAGCGCCGTCGACGGGAATGTAGAGAAATTCGATATCCGACAGGGTGCGCTGGATGAGCTTATACTGTTGCAAACCCAGCATTTGCGCTCTTTTGGGATCGACCCATGGCATGATGGGCTCACCGGTCGGCAACTTGAAGAGGTTTCTCTCGCGGCCGACAATGCGGTCCAGCGACAGTGTTGATTCTGGACAAGGCGGCCCTGCGCTCACGACGGCGTAGTCTCCGGTTTCGTAGCGCACGAGCGGCATGGCCATATTGTAGAGCGGCGTGACGATCACTCGGCCAAGCTTGCCGGCGGGAGCCGGCCGGCCTCCGTCATCGAGAATTTCAACCATACTGAGCCGGTCCGCGGGGTGGTAGGCGCCGCAGCTCGAACATTGTGTGGCGATTATCCCGGTCTCGATACTGCTGTATTTGTCGACCATTCGACAGGTCGGAAGCTCGCTGACGATCGCCCGCAATTGTTCCGGCACGACCTCTGATACAGTGACGATCAACCTCAGCGGCAAAGTTACCCCGGAAGTGGAAGCGTGTTGCAAGATCCCAAGGGCCATCTGTGGACCGCTGTAGAGCAGCGATGCGCCCGTTCTTGTGATGAAGTCGAAGGCCTCCTGAACGTCACCACTGTGCAGGGTGCGCAGAAGGGTTCCTGATTGTTGTCGTAGCTCTCTGATCGTGCCCTGTGGATCGCGCAGGGTTGGATTGCGAACGACTGCCGCGAACCTATGCTCTGGGATGTTCCAACCCCGAAGCAGCCGGTTATTCTCAAACACGCTGATCTTGTTCGATCTTTCAGTGTGCCGGACCTCCATGGGCTGGCCCGTCGATCCGGAAGTCATATAGGTATGTATGCGTCCTTCCGACGGCGGGACATTGGGATTGTAGAAGCGCTGGGTGCTGGCCCTGACCACGGATTTTGGCGTTATCGGGATGTCCTTCAGGGCGATCGATGTCCCTTGTCTCACGCCTTTGGCCCAAGCCTGGTCACGATAGTAGGGTGAGCAGCCGGCAGCGTTGGCGAGCATGGCTGCCAAAAGCTTCGGCAAGTCTGGTTTGAGGGCGCTATCCAAGACAGGTGAGTTCCGCCAGTGGTGTGGCGGGCCACATTGTGCTGCAACCGCAGACCAAAGGCAAACGTGGAATAAGAAACGACGTTGGAAGAACCCGCGCACCGATCTCTGGATGCGGGCGTTTTGCTTCCTGGCCCCATAGCGAAGCTTCGCCGCAAAGCTGCCCTCATTTCTGGCCAGTCTCCCGGAAATGCCCATGCGGATCCTGACACTGTTCCTGATCCTGGTTGCCGTCGCGGCGACGGGCTACGCCGTCTACGACAGATACAACGACTACAGCATCGCTGAAGCGCGCCGGACCTTGCCGACACGGCTCGCGGCCAAGGGCCTGCGCCAGGGGCAACCGGTGTATGTGCGCATCTTCAAGCAGGAAGCCGCCCTCGAATTGTGGATGGAAGGCGATCAGGGATGGCGGTTGTTCCAGTCCTATCCGATCTGCCGGTTCTCAGGGCATCTCGGCCCCAAGCTCCAGCAGGGCGACCGGCAGGCGCCCGAAGGCTTCTATCACGTGAGTCTCGCTCAGCTCAATCCCAACAGCCGGCATCATTTGTCATTCAACCTCGGCTTCCCGAACGCCTATGACCGCGCCCATGGACGCACCGGCTCGTTCCTCATGGTGCATGGCGGCTGCAGCTCGGTCGGCTGCTATGCGATGACCGATCCCGCGGTCGACGATATCTATGCGCTGGTTTCCGCAGCGTTGAGAAACGGGCAACAAGATGTCGACGTCCATGCCTTTCCGTTCCGCATGACCGACATCAACATGATACGGTATTCACGTTCACGCTGGATTGATTTCTGGCGCGACCTCAAGGCCGGATATGACCTGTTCGAGAAGGGCAGGCGCATCCCCGCGGTGAAAATCGCCGACAAGCGCTATGTCGTCGAGGGCTAGACGCTCTCAAGGCCGGCCCGAAACCAAGAGCAAATCCCGCCAAAGTTGAAGACTTTGGCGATAAGGATTTGCTCCAATATTAATTGGCGCGAATCCTTTTCGGCGAAGTGATTCCACTTCGCCGGGATGCGCGCAAAAACGGGATCAGACTGAATGACTTACTTCACGCGCCGCCATTTTATCACCGGTCTCGCCGCGACCGCCGCCCTCTCGCCCTTCGCCCGCACGGCGCGTGCCGCACCAGAGGCGAGCAAGATCACGGCGACGACGCGCGTCATCGAGGTGAAGGGCAAAGCAGCCACGGTGTTCAGCCTCGAAAGCAAGACCGGCTTCATCTTCGATGCCGGGCAGGATATCCGCCTCACCCTCGCCAACCGCTTGAGCGAGCCGACACTCGTCCATTGGCATGGTCAGACGCCGCCCAGCGAACAGGACGGCGTGCCCATGCTCTCGCAGCCGCCGCTCAAGCCCGGCGAAAGCTATTCTTACGAATTCCATCCGCGGCCGGGCACGCATTGGATGCATTCGCATGTCGGGCTCCAGGAGCAGAAGCTCCTCGCCGCTCCGATGATCTTGCGCGACAAGGCCGATCTCGCCGCCGATGTGCAGGAGCATGTCGTGCTCTTGCATGATTTCACCTTCCGCGACCCGCAAGAGATCCTGGCCGAGCTCAAGGCGGGGGGCGGCGATCACGCCGCGCATGGCAGCGGCGGCGCTTCAGGCGACATGAGCGGCATGGATCACAGCAAGATGGCCAGCGGTGAACCTTCCGCCATGCTCAACGACGTGCGTTTCGATGCCTTTCTCGCCAATGACCGCACTCTCGATGATCCAGAGATATTGCGCGCCGAGCCGGGCGGCCGGGTGAGGCTCAGGATCATCAACGGCGCGGCGGCCTCCAATATGTGGGTGGATCCGGGCCAGCTCGAAGCCCAACTCATCGCGGTCGACGGCAATGCGATCATGCCATTGCGCGAGAAGCTGTTCCCCCTCGCCGTCGCCCAGCGCATCGATCTCGCCATCGAGCTGCCGCGTGAAGAGGGCGCCTGGCCAATTCTCTTTCGTCCCGAAGGCACGACGGCGCGCACCGGCATCATCATCGCCACGGGCGACGGCAAGATTGCGAAGATCGCGGGCGAAGGCGAAATGACGCCGGCGGTCGATCTCGCCATGGAGCTCAGGATGCGGGCCAGCAAGAGTCTCAGGCCCGAGCCCGTCACCCGCACCGAGATGCTGATGCTGACCGGCGGCGGCGCCGACTATGTCTGGGGCTTGAACGGCAAGCCGTCGCTGCAGCATGAGACGCTGTTCGGGGTCAGGCTCGGCGAGCGCATCGCCGTGATGATCCACAATATGACCCAAATGTCGCATCCGATGCATCTGCATGGCCACCATTTCCAGGTCATCGACATCGGCGGGCAGAAGATCGCCGGCGCGCTCCGCGACACTGTGCTGGTGCCGCCCCAAGCCGCGGTGACCATCGCCTTCGACGCCGACAATCCCGGCAATTGGGCCTTCCACTGCCACCATCTCTATCATATGAATGCCGGCATGATGGGCGCCGTTGCTTATGTGAACGCCGCCTGATTCCCAAATAGCGGCCCTTTTTGCTTTCTTCGTTCGCCGGTGACAAAATCCGCACCATGCTGGACCAAAGATTCAATCCCGACGTGCGCAAGGCGCTTGCGTCGCTTCTGGCTCACACCGCCGCTCATTCGCCCTATTATCGCGGGCAGGCCTGGGCAAAGAGCGTGCGGGGAGGGGCATCGGTCGCCCTCAAGAACATCCCGGTAACCGCAAAATCGCTCGTCAGGGAGCAGCCGGACCGCTTCTACATTTCCGCTGTTCCGCCGTCCGAAGGCAAAATCATGAGCAAGTACACCTCAGGGTCCACCGGTCACCCCATGGAGGTGAGGCAGACATCGAAATTCTACGCGATCAACGACCTGGAGCGCACGCGGCTGCTTGAAGGCTGGGGATTTGAGCGTTACTCGTGCGGAGTCGTGATCAATAATCCGGATGTCGAACATCCGAGAGGGTCGACAACGAGTAAATACAAGAAAGGTGGATCGATCCATCAGCTCTATACGAGCGATGCCTATGAAGCCGTGGACTTCATAGCGGAGAAGGGCGCGCAGGTGCTGCACAACCGGCCATCCATGTGCGCGGCGATTCTTCAGCACGCGGCGGACAGGGGGATAAAGCTGCCCTTGGCGCTGATCACCACGACGTCCGAGCTCGTTCCCGATCAGTTTCGTATGACGGTCAGATCACTGCCGGGTTGCCGGCTCGTCGACAGATATTCGGCGGTGGAGACCCTGCTGATCGCAACGGAGTGCGCACAATGTGGCGCCTATCATCCAGCCGATCGCAAGCTGGTGCTCGAAGTTCTCGATGACAACGACAAGCCTGTCAAGGCGGGGAAGATGGGCAGGATCATCGTCACTTCGCTATTCAATCTTGCCATGCCGCTCATTCGCTACGAGATAGGCGATTACGCCGTCATTGCCGAGGCCGATACCTGCCCGCGCGCTTCGATGTCGCTCACCCGCATCGTGGGTCGCGAAAGAAACGTATTCAAGATGCCGGACGGACGAAAGGTCATGCCATGGCTGGATCCGGAAGTGGCCTTGAGTGCCGGCCTGCATCAATTCAAGATGATCCAGCACAGTTTGGCGGAAATTGAGCTGCTGTATATCCCACATGGGACTGTGGAATTGTCTTCAGCGCGCGCCCAGGAGCTTGTCGAGGAGCATATGGGGCCAGGCTTCAACGTCAAATGCACCAAGGTCGAAAATCTGCCGCCGGCGCCAAACGGAAAATATATGATGCATGAGTGCCTCATCTGAGGCGATGCAACGGTGGAGACGGCGCCAGATTGGACCTTCCACTGCCTCAATCTCCATCATATGAATGCCGGCATGATGGGCGCCGCCGCTTATGTGAACGCCGCCTGATTCCCAAATAGCGGCCTCTTTGCTTTCTTCATTCACCGGTGGCAAAATCCGCACCATGCTGAATCAAGGCCTCAATCCGGACATGCGCAAGGCGCTGGCGTCGCTCCTGGCTTACACTGCCGCTCATTCACCCTATTATCGCGAGCAGGCCTGGGCAAAAAACGCACGGCGCGGGGCCCTTGTTTCCCTTCGGAATATTCCGATCACCCCGACGTCGGTGGTCCGGAAGGAAGCGGGCCTTTTCCATGTCCCGGACGTGCCGAAATCCGAAGGAAAGATCATCACAAAGTTCACGTCGGGATCGACCGGTCGCCCTCTCGAGGTCAGGCATACGGCGCGATTCTACTCGATAAACGACGTTGAGCGAACCCGACTTCTCACCGGTTGGGGTTTCGAGCGCTATGCGTCTGCAGGGATCATCAAATATCCCGACGCCGATCATCCGCCGGGAACGGTGAGGACTAAGCTGAAGCCCGAGGGTTCAATTCACCGCCTTTATACGGCCGACGCCATCGAGGCCGTGGACATGATTATGCGCACCGGCATTCAGGTTCTTCATGTTCGACCTGCGTTCTGCGTGGGAATTCTGCAGCACTCGGCTGACAAAGGCATCAAGCTGCCCGTGCAACTGATAACGACCGTCACGGAGCTTGTCTCAGATGAGCTTCGCGCGATGGTCGGAGAAATCCCAGGATGCAAGCTGGTCGACAGATATGCGACCTCCGAGACTTTGCTGATCGCAACGGAGTGCGCTCAATGTGGCGCATATCATGCGGCGGACAGAAAGCTGGTCGTAGAAGTGCTGGATGATGACGACACGCCCGTCAAGCCAGGAAGAATGGGTCGAGTGGTGGTGACTTCGCTTTTGAATCTCGCCATGCCGCTCGTCAGGTACGATATGGGCGACTTGGCCCTGCTGGCGAAACACAGCTGTCCGCGCTCCACCGTGACGCTTGCCCGCATCGTGGGCCGCCAGATAAATCTGTTCAAGACGGCGGATGGCCGTCGGATATTGCCGTACATCGACTCGCGATCGGCGAGTGAGGCCGGCTTCAGGCAGTTCAAGCTCGTGCAGCGCAGCTTGACCGATATCGACCTGCTTTATATTCCCTCGCCCGATCGGACCGAAGTGCCTCAGGACCGTGGCCAGAGGCTCGTCGATCACCACATGGGGCCGGGCTTCAACGTCACATCGATCAAGGTCGATGAAATGCCACTCTCTCCGGGCGGCAAATTTCTGATGCATGAGTCCCTGATCTAAGGGCTATGCAACGGCGGAGACGGCGCCAGATTGGGCCTTCCACTGCCCCGATCTCTGTCATATGAATGCCGGCATGATGGGCGCCGTCGCTTATGTGAACGCCGCCCGAGATCCTACCTGGCATCCATGGGGGCGGGCGTGAAGCAGGCCGATATCCTGATCGTCAATGCGCGCGTGCAGACGCTCGACGGCGAAGGCACGCGGGGTAATTCAATCGCGATCGGCGGCAACGAGATCATCTTCATCGGCGATGCGGCGGCGGCCCAAGCCCTGGCGCACAAGGCAACTCGCAGGATCGATGCGCAAGGGGCAAGCGCGCTTCCGGGCTTCATCGAATCGCACATGCATATCTTCTCGGGCGCGGCCGAGCTCGACCAGCTGCATCTGACCGGGGTCAAGGGCTTTGCCGCGCTTGCCGAGAAGGCCAATGCCTATGCGGCGGCGCGTCCCGAGCTCAAGCTCATCGTCGCGCAGGGCGCTGACTATACCATCCTGTCGAAGGAAGAGCGGCTCACGCGCCATCATCTCGACCGCATTGTCCCCGACCGGCCGTTCATGATGTTCTCGCCCGATCATCACACGGCCTGGGCCAATAGCGCAGCGCTCGAGCGCGCCGGCATCCTCGCGGGACGCGATGTCGGGGTCGGCAGTGAAATCGTGATGGGCGAAGACGGCCTCGCCACGGGCGAATTGCGCGAAGGCGGCGCCATCGATCCCGTCAGGGCACTGGGAGGTGCGGGACGCGAGCGGCTCGGCCTCGAGACGGGCGGGGAGCCGGAGGTGGCGCCGAGCCCTGAGGAGCGCCAGGCCGACCGCGAGATCATCAGACGCGGCCTCGCCCACTGTGCAAGGCATGGCATCACCAGCTTCCACAATATGGACGGCAATTTCTATCAGCTCGAGCTGCTCGACGAGATCGACCGGGAAAGCGGATTGCCGGTGCGGGCGTGCATCCCGTTCCATATGAAGAACTTCATGAAGCTCTCGGCGCTCGAGAAAGCGAGCGAGATGCATAGGCGCTACCGCTCCGAGCGCCTGAGCTCGGGCTTCGTCAAACTGTTCATGGACGGGGTCATCGATTCGGGCACCGCCGTCATGGCCGAAGGCTATGCCGATCCTGAGGTGAAGAACGGCGATCCCTTGTTTTCGGCCGAGCATTTCAACGAGATCGCGATCGAAGCGGACCGGCGCCAACTGCAGATTGCCGTGCATGCCATCGGCGATGGCGCCGTCGCGCGCGTGCTCGACGGCTATGAGGCGGCGGCCAATGCCAATGGCCGGCGCGACAGCCGCCACCGGGTCGAACATATAGAGGTGATCCTGCCTCAGGATATCGAGCGCTTCGCCAGGCTCGGCGTCGTCGCCTCCATGCAGCCGCCGCATCCGCCAGGCACGATGGGGCTGCCGCTCGAGCCTACGATCGGCCTCATCGGCGAACGGCGCTGGGCCTATTCCTATGCCTGGCAGACCTTGCGCGAGGCGGGGGTCAGGCTCGCTTTCGGCAGCGACTGGCCGGTCTCCGACATCAATCCGTTGCGCGGCATCCATGCGGCGGTGACGCGCCGGGCCTGGAAGAAGGGGCTGCCCGAGCAGCGGCAATCGCTCAGCCAGACGCTCTTGGGCTATACGGCCGATGGCGCCTGGACGGAATTCAAGGAAGACCGCAAAGGCCGCCTCAAGCCCGGCATGCTGGCCGATATCGTCGTGCTGTCGGACGATATCGAATCGGTCAACCGGCAGGAAATCGACAAGCTCCAGCCTGTCGTGACGATCTGCGATGGGCGGATCACCTTTGAAGGCTAGAGCAAATCCCGCCAAAGGCCTGCCCCGGACCCGATCCGGGGTTGCAGACTTTGGCGACAAGGATTTGCTCCAGCTTATCGATTTGGCGCGGCTCCTTATCGGCGAAGTGGAGACACTTCGCCGGGAGGCGCGCTAATGGAGGTTCGATTCCTCGGCTGCGGCGATGCGTTCGGCAGCGGCGGGCGCTTCCACACCTGCTTCCATGTCAGCGACGACACCGGTGCCTTCCTCATCGATTGCGGCGCTACGTCACTGATCGCGCTCAAGAAATTCGCGATCGATCCCAACGCCATTCGCGCCATCCTGATCAGCCATCTGCACGGCGACCATTTCTGGGGACTGCCCTTCTTCCTCCTCGATGCGCAGCTCGTCAGCCGCCGCACCGCGCCGCTTGTCATTGCCGGGCCGCCCGGCCTCAAGTCGAGGCTCGCGACAGCCATGGAAAACGGCTTTCCGGGTGCCGCCGCTCTCCCCTGGCGTTTCGTGGAAATGGAGCCTGGGCAAAGGCTTAGCTTGGCCGGCCTCGCCGTGACGCCGTTCCTCATGCGGCATGCGTGCGGCGCGCCGCCTTTCGCCTTGCGGATCGAGGCGCAAGGCAAGGTCCTGTGCGATTCCGGCGACACTGAATGGGTGGACGAGCTCATAGAAGCGGCGCAAGGCGTGGACCTGTTCATCGCCGAAAGCTACTCTTTCGATGAAAAGATAAAATTCCATCTCGATTTCAAGACGTTAGCGTCTCATCTGGCCGAGATCGGCGCCCGCCGGGTGATTCTCATCCATATGAGCGCCGATATGCTGTGCCGCGTCCAGGAGACCGGTTGCGAGGCGGCCCGAGACGGCTTGGCTGTGAATATCTGAGCCGCCGGGGCGACTATTTTGGGCATTCAAGCGGCTGGCAATGCATAAAAATATTGATCTAAGGGAATCTTTCCTACCCAGGGGCATCCAAACTGCGCCTTTTTTGCAACACCTCCCGAAAATCGCCTATCTTCTGCCTAAATCCGCTTCCGGGGCCGCCGCATTTGACTTAACGTGCCTTCATTGACTTTGAGTAATCAAAACCAGAGTCGGCAAGTTACTCGTTGAATAACGGAAGGGGACTAAGATGCGAAAAGTTTTATTGTCTGCCGTGTCGATCGCGAGCTTGGGGCTGGCTCTGTCGGTCGCCCAAGCGGCTGATGTGATACCGGAACCGGTGGCCGCGCCGACTTGGACTGGTTTCCACATTGGCGTCGGTGGCGGTGCGGGGTACAACACCTATGACGCCAATTCGTTGTTCGAGAAGGATTTCTTCGACGACGAGGGCGAGCCCCAAAGCGGTGGTCCGGAATTCACCCTTGACATCGATGGCAACGATCTCGGTGCTTGGTATGGCTTCGGGACAGTGGAAATCGGCTTCGACGTCCAGTTCGACAACTCGCCGATCGTCCTCGGCATTCTGGCCAATTATGACTTCAATGGAAATAACGACGCGGATGCCTCGTCGACGTTTGATGAGGATGATGACGACGACGACTTTAGCTCCGTCTCCTCGATCAAGGCTGAGATTGACGATACCTGGTTCGTAGGCGGCAGGGCCGGCGTTGCCTTCAACGAAGACACGCTCATCTACGCTTTGGGCGGTTACACTTGGGCGAAAGGCAAGGTCGAGGCCTTCCATGCCTACAATGATGATGACGACGATGACGCAGCCCTCTTCGAAGAGGACGAGAGCGTCGATGGATGGACCGTCGGCGGCGGCATCGAGCACATGCTGACGGAGAATCTCTCTCTGAAGGTTGAATATCGCCATGACTTCCTCGACTCGATCGAGTGGGATGAGAAGGCCTTCGATCCGGAATGGGGTGTCGACGAGGAAAACCGGCATTCGGGCGAGGTCGACTTCGGTCGCGACACGGTCCGTGCGGTCATCTCCTGGCGCTTCAATCCTTTCGATATGTGATCTCGTTTCTCACGTATGAAGATGGACGAAAGGGCCCGCAAGGGCCCTTTCTGTTAAGTGGTGCGGTGCAGCGCAGGGCTAGACTCGGGATGAGATGCCGCGATAAGGTCCTGCGGAGGAGTTGTGATCGATGCTGAAGCTCGACCTGCGCAGTCGCTTCGTCCGCATAGTCGATTTTCCCTCCGGCGAAGTGTCGGAAAAGGCTGGTTACCTTTCAAAGCTTTCGAAAACCTATGAAGAAAGCGGTCTGAGGGATCGGGCGCCTTTGGCGATTGCCATTCTGTCCGTCGCCTTTCAGCAATATCCGCAATGGATAAAGTCACCTCTCAGGTTGTATTTCGATAGCCGGCCGTTCCTCGACCTGTTTGCCGCAGCTCTTGTGATTTCCGCCGCACTGACGGCCTTCGCCCGAACCAGCAGGCTGGGCGTGGGATTGTTCATCGTCGTCGCGGCGATTGCAATCGTGCCGGATTGGACCGTAATTGCCAATCACTCCTATCTTGCCCTTTGGTCCATTCCGGTCGCCGTCCTGTTCAGGGAATGGTGGAAGTCGGATCTCTATGCCTTATACCTGAGAATGACCATCGGCATCATCATGCTCGCGGCTTTCACCCAGAAAGTTCTGGCAGGCACTTATGTCGACGGCTCCTACATTGCCTATCTCAGCGCTCATGGCTCGACGACGGAGAGCATGTTTGCCTTTCTGTGCGACGGCACGTCACCGGGGCCTTGCATCTTTCAGCAAGGGATATCCATATTCATTCTCGCCTGGCAATTCGCCGTCGGCATACTCCTGCTGCTTGGCCTCAACGCGCTTCTCTTCCTTGCCGTTGAGATCAGCTTCCTGTTGGGAGCCGGCGTCTTCGCCGACGAAATGAACTTCCAGGTCCTGAACATCGCCTTGCTGTGCGTCGTTTTCCGGTTCGGCATGCCGCTCTGGCTGCTGGCCGGAAGCCTCGCCCTTCTCATTGTCGATCTCTATGGCATCGGGCACATTGTAAGAACGGTTGTGAGCTATGTGGCGTAAGATCGACGTCAAATGGATCGTCGTCGGTCTGCTGGTCCTTCACGTCGGTTGGATCGCAAATCATATACGCTGGGTTCTCAACGAGGAGATAAATCCGTGGAAGCTAGGGGGCTACGCCATGTACACCGTCCCCAGTCCCAACTTGAGAATTCGCGTATATGATGCGCTTAATCCGGAAATCCGAATTCCTGTCAAGATGCTGCAATTCGAAGCGGCCACGCGTTTCACCAATGGCGGGAGAACCTTTCGGTGCGCCGGCATACCTGAAAGATCACTGCGCGCCTTCTTCGACGAGAACAAGGATCTGATCGGAAGAAGCCTGGTATTCGTTTATTTCGAACGAAGTTTTGTCCGCTCACCGCCATCAGCCAAGATGGAACAAAAAGGCCTGGTCGTCGTAACCTGGCGGGACTCGCAAACCTTCTCCTACACGAGCAGGTTCTGCGGCAAGGACGAGACCGCCTCAGTCAGCCTGCCAGAGGCCGCCGCCTGGGCCGCCTTGCCCAGATTGCCATGAATGAAACGCCCTGAACCATCCCTGGCGTTGTTCAATTGTGAGCGGCAGTTCGGTTCGCACACCCCAGGAGCACGCGAGAAATGCCAGGGCACGGCGGCATGAAGAAATACGGGGGTCGCAAACTTGACAATCAAATCACGGTCATACCACACTCGCCGAAAGTGCCGGCTGCTCCTTGATCGCAAATGATGAAGCAAACACATGCGTAGCTGGTTTGCCCGCGCAGCAGACGCCCCCGCGGCGGCGGGAGTGCTGCACGAGTCCGACAATCTCTACACAAGGCTCACCCGGGCATATGAAGAAAGCGGGGCCAGATATCGTGCGCCGCTGGTGGTCGCCATCATGTCGGTGGCATTCCAGGAATATCCAGCCTGGACAAGGCAGGCCATCAAGGTCGATGTCTATGGTTACACGATCATTGCCGTGTTTGGCGCAGGCCTTCTGCTCAGTTCCTTGCTTGCTGCATTCGCTTCGACCACCAGGCTGGCGGTGGCAATCTTTATCGTGATTGCGGCGATTGCGATCGTGCCGGAATGGCAGTTGATTGCCAACCATACCTATCTTGCCCTTTGGTGCATTCCGGTGGCCATCCTGTTCAAGGAGTCTTGGACGTCGGACCTCTACGCATACTATCTGAGGATGACCCTTGGGATCGTGATGGTGGCTGCCTTCGGCCAAAAACTTCTGGCCGGCACCTATCTGGATGGCTCCTTCATTGCCTATCTCAGCATGACCGGCACAACGTCGGAAAGAATGTTTTCATTGTTCTGTGACAGCGCGTCACCCGATCCCTGCATTGTCTATCGACTGGCCTCCTGGTTCATCCTTGCCTGGCAACTTGTCGTCGGCATCCTCCTGCTGCTTGGACTCAACTCGCTTCTCTTTCTCGCCATAGAGATCGGCTTCCTTCTGGGTGCCGGCGTCTATGCCGACGAGATGAATTTTCAGATCCTGAACATCGCCTTGCTCTGCATCGTCTTCCGCTTTGGCATGCCGATATGGCTGCTCGTCGTCAGCATCGCGTTGCTCGCATTCGATCGCTATGGGGTCTCCGCCCTGATGGACTTTGTGCTGAATCATGTTGGGTGAGGTCGACTTCCGCAAATGGGCAGTCTGGGCTCTGCTGATCGCCCATATCGCCTGGATCGGAAACCATATGCGGTGGATCGCGAGCGACCAGATCAATCCATGGCGAATGGGTGGCTATGCAATGTACACCGTCCCCAATCTGGGGCAACGCACACGGGTGTTCGATGCCAACATGCCGGACGCACCCCTCTTGGTAAACATGATGGGATATGAAAAATCTACCCGTTTCACGAACTATGGAAGGACATTTCGCTGTGCCAATGTGCCCGCGTCAGCCCTGCTGGCCTTCCTTGAAGAAAACCAGACTCTGATCGGAAGGAACCTGGTGTTCGTCTATAGCGAACGAGTGTTTGTTCGAGCACCTCCAGCAGCGAAGCGGGTGAACAAGGGGATGGTGTTTCTGACCTGGCAGAACGAGCACACCTTCACTTACGTCAATAGGTTCTGCGGCAGGGAAGAGATCGCGACCGCCAGCCTGCCGGAGTCCCTTTCCGCCCCCTCACCAGAGGTTCCCTCCAACACCATGCCAGATGTTCCCTCCGTCAAGTTGCCATGAAAGAAACGCCTCAGATCGTTCTGGTCTATGACCGGGAGTGTCCGGTCTGCGCGGCCTACTGCAAAGCTCTCGCCATCCGTCAGCTCGATCAGAACATGCAGATACTGAACGCGCGTGAGGACCACCCCGAAGTGCGCGAGATCAAGCGGCGGGGCCTCGATCTCGACGAAGGTTTCGTGCTGCGTATCGGCACCGAATACCATCACGGCGCCGAGGCCATCCACCGGCTGGCACTTATCTCGACGTCGAGCGGAACATTCAACCGCCTGAACTACCTCATCTTCAGATCACAAACGCTGTCCCGGCTGCTCTATCCAGTGCTGAGACTGGGCAGAAACGTGCTTCTTGCCATCCTGGGCAGGAGCCGGATTAGCGCGGAAGAGCCTCAGGCGTAGGGGCCGTGGCAGTGCTGGTATTTCTTGCCTGAGCCGAATGGGCGGGCGTCGTTGCGGCCACCCTTGCCCCAGATCGCGGGCCCGACAATGCGCGCCACCTCTGCGACCGCGCCGGCCGAGGCATCGATATTCGACCGCCTGAGCTTGGCCGCCAGCAGATGCTGGCCACAGAACACATAGAGCGGCAGATAGCAGTAGCAGTCATAGTAGCCGTGGAAGAAGCGACCTTCCTGATGGCCATGCAGCGGATCGTCGGTGGCATCGAGATCGAGAATGATCTGTTTAGGCGCCCGCACATGCGCTTCCAGGAACACATCCACCAGAAGCCGCTCGATCGCCGCACCGTCATGGCTGATCTTGTGATAGCGCGTCGCCACACATCGGCTCAGCTCCAGCCGGTTGAGCGTGCTCTTGCCCGCCACCGGCGCACAGCCCTTGCGCCGCGCTGCAAGCTTGCCTGCCAGGATCGCCATCACCGGATCGTGGCGCAACTCGTCGTGATCGTTGAGATCCTCATAGCCCAACGCAATCCCGAACACTCGCTGGCCGACCAGCGTCGCCACCTCATGCTCGATCAGCTCCGGGCAGCGCCGATCGCCAAAGCAGCCCGCAAACCGACCGATCAGCTTGATCGCCCGGTCCGTCGCGCCCAGCAGCACGGCTCCGGCTTCAGAAGTGATCGTCCCGCCGTCGAATGCCGCCACAACTTCACGGCTTTCAACACGTGCAAATCCAAACAAATCCGCTATACACTCTGTCTGCATCGGAGCGCTCCTCGAATCCTTCGAAGTTATTGCAGCACAACAACTTTCGCTGATTCGGCGCTCCGATGCGCCTACTTAGTTTGAGAAATCCGGGCTAGGAGCCTGTCTTGTCGGAACATATGTCCAAGCAGGATATCGAGCAGGCGCTTTCCGGCATGCTCGCTCACGCCGCCACCCACTCACCGTACTATCGGAAGCTGGCCTGGGCAAAGAGCATGCGCGGTGGCGCTCGGGTAGCGCTGAAGAACATTCCTGTAACACGGAAATCCATCGTCAGGGACGAGACAGCGCGATTTTACATCGACGATGTCCCGCCGTCGGAGGGACAGGTCATGACAAACCTAACATCCGGATCAACCGGCGAGCCGATGGCCCTCAGGCAAACGGTGAGATGGCTGCGGATAGCCCAAGCGGAGCTCGCCCGACTGGTCAGGGGTTGGGGTTATCAAAGTCATTTACGGGCTGTGCGAGTAGACAATCCGACCTCAAAACATGCGCCGGGAACAATCTTGGAAAAGTCACAAAAGCGCGGGCGTTTATGGATGCTTCATACGGTTGACACCCGCGAAGCGTTTGAATTCGTCAAAGAGACGGGCGCGTCACGGCTAGACGCCCACCCCACCATGACCCTGGGCATATTGCAGCATGGCGCGGACATGGGGGTCCGGCTTCCCCTGAAACTGGTAACCACGACTTCTGAGATCATTCCGGAACATTTGCGTGGCCTGATCAGCACATTGCCGGGCTGCCGGCTCGCCGACAAGTATGCCACCATGGAAACCGGGGTGATCGCGATGCAATGTCCGAGCTGCGGAGCCTACCACCCTGCCGACGGTCATCTGATTCTGGAGATTCTCGACGATAGCGATCGACCTGTCCGCCCCGGCAAGATGGGAAAAGTGGTCGTCACCGCCTTGTTCAATCGCGCCATGCCGCTTATCCGTTATGAAACAGGCGACTACGCCATTGTCGCCAAGAATCATCAATGCCGTCATTCCTCATCTTCGCTCGCGAGCATCGCCGGCCGCGAGAAAAATCTGTTCAAGAAGCCCAATGGAGAAAGAATCGTGCCGAGGCTCAATCCTGTTCCGCTCGTCGAATTTGGGCTACGCCATTTCAAGCTCGTGCAGCGCACCTTGACCGAAATCGAATTCCAGTATGTGCACAAGGATCCGGCAGCCGAGCTGTCGCAGGAACGGGCTCAGGCGATCGTCGAGGAGTCAATGGGCTCGGGATTCAAGGTGATATGCCGCAAGGTCTCGGAAATGCCGCGGACCGCGAAAGGCAAATACCTGATGCATGAATCTCTGGTTTGATCCAGCATCGAAACGTGTTTCATCGGTAATGGATTTCGCGCCCCTGAAATAGTTTTGCAACCGGGATCACTCGTCGAGGCCGCTCCAAGGTGATGATCCGCGGGTTTAGGTGAGTTGCAATCGCATGCCGGAATGGTTGTCCTTGAAGCCTAGCCTCAAATAGAAGCGGCGGGCAGGGGCGCGTGGAACGTCGGCGCGCCTCGCTGACGGCCCAGTCCAGCATCCGGCGGCCGATCTTCCGGCCGCGATGGCGGCGGTCGACACGAACATCCTCGATGAGCGCGCGGTCGGCGCCTTGATGGCTGAGGCCGGGAATGAGGGTCACCTGCAGGCAGGCCAGGATATCGCGGTCTGTGGCCTCGGCCACGACCAGATTATTCCGGGTATCCGCGGCGATGGCATCGAATGCCTTGAAATAGGCTTGCGCCAAGGGTTCGGTCAGGTTTTCCCAGCTTCCGCCGAGGTCGTCATCCGCCAAGACGCGACTGATCGCCGGGACATCCTCGCGTCGTGCCGGGCCTATGCGAAAGGAAGGCCGGCTTTGTCGCTCATCAGACGAAGGAACCGTGGCAGTGCTTGTATTTCTTGCCTGAGCCGCAGGGGCAGGCGTCGTTGCGGCCGACCTTGCCCCAGGTCGTAGGATCTTTGGGATCCCGGGCGGCGGCGGCGCGGGCCTTGTTGCGCGCCGTCGGCGCCTCCTGGCCGAAGATCAGGCCCAGTCCCTCGCCGACATCGTCCTGGCCCGTGGTCGCATCGATGTGATGCGCCACCATAGGCGGGAGCTCGTCCTCGTCCGGCAGCAGGTCGTCGGCGGGCTGGCTGGTCAGCTCGACGCGCATGATCTGGCCGGTGGTCAATTCGCGCAAGCGCGCGATCATGGCCTCGAACAAGGTGAAGCCTTCGGTCTTGTATTCGTTGAGCGGGTCGCGCTGGCCGTAGCCGCGCAAGTGGATGACCTGGCGCAGATGCTCGACGGTCACGATATGCTCGCGCCAGAGGTGGTCGAGGGTCTGCAGCAGCACTGCCTTCTCGACCTGGATCATGATCTCCGGCGTATAGGTCTCGCGCTTCCTGGCATAGAACTCATCGGCCGCCTTGATGACGCGCTCGCGGATCTCCTCATCCGCAATGCCTTCCTCCTTCGCCCATTCATCGGTCGGCAGGTCGAGGGCTATGGCCTCGCGCAGCTTCTCGCGCAAGCCTTGCGCATCCCACTGCTCGGCATAGGCGTTCTCCGGGATGAAGGTCCGGACCTGCTCGTCGATCACCTGGTGGCGCATGTCGTCGATGGTCTCGGCCACGTCCTCGCCGCGCATGACGCCGATGCGCTGCTCGAAGATGACCTTGCGCTGGTCGTTCATCACATTGTCGAATTTGAGCAGGTTCTTGCGGATGTCGAAGTTGCGCGCCTCGACCTTCTGCTGCGCCTTCTCCAAAGCCTTGTTGATCCAGGGATGGACGATGGCCTCGTCCTCCTTGAGGCCGAGCTTCTGCAGCATCGAATCCATGCGCTCGGAGCCGAAGATACGCATCAGGTCGTCGTCGAGCGACAGGTAGAACAGCGAGCGGCCAGGGTCGCCCTGGCGGCCCGAGCGGCCGCGCAGCTGGTTGTCGATGCGCCGGCTCTCATGGCGCTCGGTGCCGATGACGAAGAGGCCGCCGGCATTGATGACGTCCTGCTTGTTGCGCTCGACCTCGGCGCGGATTTCCTCCTCGCGGCGGGTGCGCTCGGGGCCGGGCTTGACCTCGGCGAGCTCGGTTGCGATGCGCATCTCGGCATTGCCGCCCAATTTGATATCGGTGCCGCGGCCGGCCATGTTGGTGGCGATGGTGACGGCGCCCGGCTGGCCGGCCTGGGCGATGATCTGGGCTTCCTGCTCGTGATAGCGGGCATTGAGCACGTTGTGCGGCACGTTCATGCTCTTCAGCATGCCGGCAAGGACTTCCGACTTCTCGATCGAAGTGGTGCCGACGAGAACCGGCTGCTTGCGCTCGCGCGCATCCTTGATGACGGAAATGATGGCTTTGTATTTTTCCTTGGCGGTGCGGTAGACCTCGTCGTCCTCGTCCTTGCGGCCGACCGCGACATTGGTCGGGATCTCGATGACATCGAGCTTGTAGATGTCCATGAACTCTTCCGCCTCGGTCGCCGCCGTGCCGGTCATGCCGGCGAGCTTGTCGTAGAGGCGGAAATAGTTCTGGAAGGTGATCGAGGCGAGCGTCTGGTTCTCGGGCTGGATGGCGACATGCTCCTTGGCCTCGAGCGCCTGGTGCAGGCCGTCCGAATAGCGCCGGCCCGGCATCATGCGGCCGGTGAACTCGTCGATGATGATGACCTGATTGTCCTTGACGATGTAGTCCTTGTCGCGCTGGAACAGCTTGTGGGCCCTGAGACCCTGCTGCACATGGTGCACGATGGTCACGTTCTCGGCGTCATAGAGCGTCTCGCCCTTGAGCAAGTCGGCCGCGGCCAGAAGCTGCTCCATATGCTCGTTGCCCTGCTCGGTCAGTGTCACCGTGCGCTGCTTCTCGTCGAGCTCGAAATCCTCAGGCACGAGCTGCGGGATGAAGGTGTCGACGGAATTGTAGAGCTCGGACTTGTCGTCGAGGGGCCCTGAGATGATGAGCGGCGTTCTCGCCTCGTCGACCAGGATCGAGTCGACCTCGTCGACGATCGCGAAATTGTGGCCGCGCTGCACCATCTCCTCGAGATGGAACTTCATGTTGTCGCGCAGATAGTCGAAGCCGAGCTCGTTGTTGGTGGCGTAGGTGACGTCGCTCAGATATTGCTGGCGGCGTTCGGCATCAGACAGGCCGTGGACGATGCAGCCGACGCTGAGCCCCAAGAAGTTATAGATCTGGCCCATCCAGCCGGCGTCGCGCTGGGCCAGATAATCATTGACCGTCACCACATGCACGCCCTTCTGGGTGAGCGCGTTGAGATAGACGGGAAGGGTGGCGACCAGCGTCTTGCCTTCGCCGGTCTTCATCTCGGCGATGCGGCCCTCATGCAGGACCATGCCGCCGATCAACTGGACATCGAAATGACGCTGGCCGAGCGTGCGCTTGGCGGCCTCCCGGACGGTGGCGAAAGCGGGGGCGAGGAGCTCGTCAAGGGGCCGTCCCTTCGCCAGCTGCTCGCGGAATTCGATGGTGCGGGCCTTGAGCGCCTCGTCCGAGAGGCCGACGAGACCCTCTTCCAGGGCGTTTATCTCGGCGACCCTGGCGGCATATTTCCCGACCTTACGGTCGTTGACGGTGCCGAATATCCGCGACGCGATCGAACGCAGTCCTAGCATATGGTGTGTTTCCTTCGGGACGGGCACGCCGGCGAGGGCGCAAGTCTGGGCCGCCTTTTAATGAAATTGACGCTGACGGGCAATTGCCCGGGAGCGGGAAATTCAAATCTGTCTCCTAAAAACAGGCCCCTTTCCAGGTAGGCTGTCATCCCGAGGACTTCAATGCGTTGCAACGAGGTCACACGGCGTAAATGTTCCAAATCCCCCCTTGAAGTTGCCCTTCATTGCGACCATTGTCCCGCCCGCGTGACAACAGTTTTAGGGATCAAAGGGGTTCGTCGCGGCTTATTCTTGCCGGATTTGACCGCCAATGAGCTACCATCGCGGCAAATAGGCCGCTTAGGCCCCATGACCCCCATATGGGAATTCCGATGCAAAGACCTCAGAAATTCATAAAGCTTGCCGCCTTGACGGCTGTATCCTTGATGCTCCTGACGCCGGCCTTTGCCCAAACGGCCGAGCCAAAGGAAGACAAGGTCGTCGCCGTCGTAAATGGCCACGAAATCAAGACTTCCGAGGTGCAGATGGCGGCTGAGGATATCCTCGGCCAGCTGCCGGATATCCCACCGAAATTGCGCTACCCCTATATCGTCGAATATCTGGTCGAGCGCCATCTCCTGGCTCAGGCCGCGGTCAAGGAAGGGATCGGCGATTCGGAGGAATATAAGCGCCGCCTCGCTCTCTATCAGGCGAAGGCCCTGCGCGATGCCTATTTCGCCCAGACGATCGTGCCGACCGTCACCGAAGAGGAAATGAAAAAGGCCTATGACACCGAGTCGGCCAAGGTGGCCCAGACGGAGCGGATCAGGGCCCGCCATATCCTGGTCGCCAGCGAGCAGGAAGCCAAGCAGATCCTCGCCCGTCTCGAGAAGGGCGAGAAATTCGAGGATTTAGCCAAACAATACAGCCTCGACGGCTCGAAGGAGTATGGCGGCGATCTCGGCTATTTCACCGCTCCCGAAATGGTGCCGGAATTCTCCAAGGCCGCCTTCGCGCTGAAGCCGGGCGAAGTGTCGCAGCCGGTCAAGACCGATTTCGGCTGGCACGTCATCAAGCTCGAGGACCGCAAGATGGGCGGCGCCCAGCCCTATGACCAGGTCAAGACCGCGATCCGCAACATCCTCCTGCGCAAGAAGACCCAGGAAAAGATCATTTCGCTGAGGCTCCAGTCGAAGGTCGAGCTCAAGGATCCCGATCTGGTGAGATTTGCCGAGGAGGCGCGCAAGCTGCGCCAGAAAGCGGTACAGCAGAGGAAGGACAGTGCCGCACCCCAGGGCGAGCAGCCGGACGGCACCGATGCCCCAGCCCTGACCGGCGAGGAGCCGACAACGGGCGGCGGCAAATCGGATATGCAGGCGCCGCAGCAGTAACCGCGTCTGCAGCTTTTCATTTTGCACATGATCGGAAATCCGGTGGATAGCCGGGTCGAGCCCGGCTATGACCTTTTCCGGATCATGCGCTAGACTAGCTAGTCGGGGAGGAGAGAATGGGGGCTGTCAACGTCCGGTCGCCTTTGGCGCCGGAGCAATTTCCGGTTATGCCGCCGCTTGAGGGCGTTTCCTTCGCCGTCGGCGAGACCGGCATACGCTACAAGAACCGCCCCGATGTGCTGCTCGCCATCGTCAGCCCCGGCACTTCGGTCGCTGGCGTCCTCACCACCTCGAAGTCGCGCTCGGCGCCCGTCGACTGGTGCGCCGAGAGGCTCAAGGGCGGCAGCGCCCGGGCGCTCGTCGTCAATTCCGGCAATGCCAATGCCTTCACCGGGAGCGCCGGCGTGAAAACGGTCACAGCCGTCGCCAAGGCTATCGCGGCTCTGGCCAAGTGCAAGCCAGGGGAGATATTCCAGGCCTCGACCGGCGTCATCGGCGAGCCGCTCAATCCCAAGCCCATCGTCGATGCCTTGCCTCAGCTCTTCGCCGGCCTCAAGCCGGATGCCTGGGCGGAGGCGTCGCGCGCCATCATGACGACCGACACTTTCCCCAAGGCGGCGACCCGCAAGGCGCGGCTCGGCGGGGTGACCGTCACCCTCAACGGCATCGCCAAGGGCTCGGGCATGATCGCGCCCGATATGGCGACCATGCTCTCTTTCGTCTTCACCGATGCGGCGCTGCCGCCGCGCCTTCTGCAGAAGCTCTTGAGCAAGAGTGCCAAGCAGAGCTTCAACTGCATCACCGTCGACGGCGACACATCGACATCGGATACGCTGCTGATGTTCGCCACCGGCAAGGCCGGCCCTCAACTCAAGGGACTCAAATCGGAAGCCGATCCGCGCCTCAAGGATTTCGCCCGCGCCCTCGATGATTTGTGCAAGGATCTGGCGCTGCAAGTGGTCAAGGACGGCGAGGGGGCCGAGAAGCTGATCGAGATCACGGTCACCGGTGCCGAGAACGACAAGGCGGCGCGCCGGATCGGCCTCGCCATCGCCAATTCGCCGCTGGTCAAGACCGCCATCGCGGGCGAGGACGCCAATTGGGGCCGCATCGTCATGGCGGTCGGCAAATCCGGCGAGAAGGCCATCCGCGACAAGCTCAAGATCTGGATCGGCGGCGTTGCGCTCGCCAAGAACGGCATGCGGGCGCCCGACTACCGCGAAGAAGAGATCATGCCGCATATGAAGGGCCGCTCGATCATCATCAAGACGGATGTCGGGGTAGGCAAGGGCCGCGCCACGGTGTGGACCTGCGACCTCACCCATCGCTATATCGACATCAACGGCTCCTATCGCAGCTGATGGCAGCATCCCTGCCGCTCGTTCTGGTCGCCGCCGTCGCCCTCGTCGACGCCGACGGACGGGTGCTCATCGCCAAGAGGCCGGACGGCAAGACGATGGCGGGCTTGTGGGAATTTCCCGGCGGCAAGGTCGAGGAGGGCGAGCGGCCGGAGCTGGCCCTCATCCGTGAGCTCAAGGAAGAGCTCGACATCGACGTCACCGAAGCCTGCCTCGCGCCCCTGACCTTCGCCAGCCATGCTTATGAGAAGTTCCACTTGCTGATGCCGCTCTATGTATGCCGGCGTTGGAAGGGCATGGTGAGATCGCTCGAAGGCCAGGAGCTCAAATGGGTCAGGCCCAATCGCTTGCGCGACTATCCGATGCCGCCGGCCGATCTGCCGCTGATCCCGCATCTGATCGATCTGCTCTGAACGATGACCATCCAAGCCGCAGCAGAGACCCTGGTCCGGCAGCGGCTTTCGCTTTCACCGACGACGCTCCATGCCGATCAGAGACCGGCGCGGGAGGAGGATGCCTATGCCCTCCAGGCTGCGGTGAATGCCTTGCTGACGGGCACGCGGCTGGGCGTCGTCGCCGGACACAAGATCGGCTGCACGACGCGCGTCATGCAGAGCTTTCTCGGCATAGACAGCCCTTGCGCGGGCGAAGTCTTCTCGGCCACGGTGCTCCGCGCCACCGGGGCCATCTCGCGCGCCGGCTACCGCAAGCTCGGGGTCGAATGCGAGATCGCCGTCGAGATCGGCAGGGACATCGAGCCGCGGCCCGAGGCCCATACGCGGCAGTCGGTGGCGGCGCATGTCGGCGCCGTCATGGCCGGCATCGAGATCGTCGATGATCGCTATAAAGACTACCGGGCGCTTGGCGTCCATACGCTGATCGCCGACAATTTCTTCAATGCAGGCTGCGTGCTGGGCGCACCGGTGACGAACCGGCGGCGCTTGGATCTTTCGGCCCTCACAGGTCTTATGCGCATCAATGGCAGCGAGGTGGGCCGAGGAACCGGAGCGGCCGTCATGGGTCATCCCTTTGAAGCTCTGGCCTGGCTTGCCAATGCGCGCGGCATGCGTGGTCAAGGGTTGCGGCGCGGCGAATTCGTGTTTCTTGGCAGCCTCGTCGAGACCAAGTGGCTCAATGCCGGTGACAGCGTGATGATCGAGATCGAGGGGTTGGGCGAAGCCGGTCTCGAGGTTTCCGATTAGAGACGCCGCAAGGCGCCGCTTCCTGTTCCCCAGTGTTCGGATTTGCACGGCAGCCCGCTCGGTCTGCAGTATCTATTTGCGCCACGAGGGACAGGTCATGGCGCAGGGGGAAGAGGCGAGACCGCATCGGACCGCTCAGGGCATCGGCTTCATCCTGGCGTCGGTCCTGACGATGGCTTTCGCCGACGCGGTGGTGAAGCTCGTCAGTGAGAATCTGACGATTTGGCAGGTTTTCTTCGCCCGCTCGCTTGCCGCGATGCCGGTCTTGGCCATCCTCCTGATCGCCATGGGCGCCGGCCTCATGCCGCGATCACCGCATTGGGCCTTGCTGCGCAGCCTGCTCCTGGTCCTCTGTTGGCTCGCCTATTATGCCGCACTTCCCGTGCTCAGCCTGTCGGTGGCGGCGGTTGCCGTCTATACCGGCCCAATCTGGATTGCGCTCCTTTCCGCCGTGCTGATTGGAGAACCCGTCAGCCCGCGCCAATGGGGCGGCGTGCTTTTGGGCTTTCTCGGCGTCATCGCCATCTTGAAGCCCGGCACCGACGCCTTCTCATGGTTCACGCTATTGCCGCTGCTGGCAGCCTTCCTCTATGCCTTGGCAATGATCCTCACCCGCAGCAAATGTCAGGCAGAGGCGCCGCTCACACTGGCTCTCGCCCTTCACGGGTCGTTTCTCGTCGCGGGCCTCGCAGGCATCGCCGTGCTCGCCCTCATGGGCCTCGATGCCGAAACCAAAGCGGCATTCCCCTTCCTGCTCGGCGATTGGAGGCCCATGGGAATGAGAGACTGGGGTTTGATGGCGCTCCTTGGCGGACTCTCGGCCGCCTACTTCGCCGGCGTGGCGCGCGCCTATCAGATCGCGGCGCCGCCCATCATCGCCACCTTCGACTATGCCTATCTCGTCTCGGCGGCCTTTTGGGGATATGTGTTCTTCTCCGAGAGACCCGATCTGCTGACGATCGGGGGAATGATCCTGATCACGGTCGCCGGCCTCGCCGTCGCGGCGCGATCTTCGAAAAAGGCAACGGTCGAAGAATCGAGTTCGAATTCCCGCCCGATCCCAAAGGCATAGCCGCCTGGGTCGCGGAAGCGCATGGCGCGGCGCTCAAGCTCCTGAAGCAGGCGCAACTGCATGTCGACTGAAGCAGCGAAAGGCCTCGGCCACTCGAGCGGCGGTTATCGATAGCCGGCAGCCTGCAATTCGAAAAGCTCTGCATAGCGGCCAGATTGGGACATCAGTTCTTCGTGAGTGCCGGACGCCTCAACCTTTCCGTCCGCAAGAACAAGAATACGATCGGCCATGCGCACGCTTGAAAATCTGTGGGAAATCAGGATGGCCGTCTTGCTTGTGCTGAGTTCCTTGAACCGCTTGAAAACCTCGAACTCGGAGCGAGCATCCAATGCGGCGGTAGGCTCATCAAGGATGAGGACCTCCGCTTCCCGCATATAGGCTCGGGCGATGGCGATTTTTTGCCATTCGCCGCCGGAAAGCTCGACCCCTTTCCTGAATCGCTTTCCGAGCATTTGACCATAGCCTGCGGGAAGCCTGGCGATGACTTCATCGGCTCCGCTGCGGACCGCGGCGCGCTCGATACGGGCATGATCATCGCGCGCTTCGACACGGCCAACCGCTATGTTGTCGCCGGCCGTGAGGTTGTAGCGGACGAAGTCCTGAAATATCACGCCCATATTGCTGCGCAGTGCGTCAAGATCGTAGTCGCGCAAGTCATGGCCATCGAGCAGAATTCGCCCTTCGTCCGGATCATAGAGACGTGTCAGGAGCTTGACCAAAGTCGTCTTGCCGGCGCCGTTTTCTCCAACGAGTGCCACAACCTCACCCGCATGCAGAGCAAAGCTGAGATGGCGGACGGCCCATCGCTTGGCGCCAGGATATCTAAAGCCGACATCCTCAAAAGCAAAACCATCGCGGATCGGGCGCGGAAAGGGACGAGGATTCTCGGGTGAGCGGATTTCCGGGCTGATCTCGTAGAAAGAGAACAAGTCGTTGAGATAGAGCGCCTGGCTGGCGGTGATCGAAAACCCGGCTAAAAGACCTTCGAGAAGATTGCGCAGCCGCCGGAAGGATCCCGCAAGAAAGGTGAGGTCGCCGACCGTGAAGGCGCCCGTGAGGGTTTGCCAGACAATATAGGCGTAAGCGCAGTAGTAGCCGATAGTGCCGATGGCGGTGAAGAGGCCTCCCCACCCGGCTCGTCGGACAGCGATCTGACGATTGGCGGCATATAAGGCGGCTGAAAGCTGCCGGTATCGGTCTATGAGAAACCGATTCAAGCCGAAGATCTTGACTTCCTTGGCGGTCTCGGCGCTTGCGGCGGTTTGCCGGACGTAATCCAGCTCGCGCCGTTCCGGCGTGCGCCTGTAATCGAGAGAATAGCTTTGGGCGTTAAAATGCGCCTCACCCAGGAATGCGGGGATCAACGCCAGGAGCAGGAAAGCAATCAGCCAAGGGGCATAGAGAATCATCCCGGCAGCAAAACTTGCAACGGTCACGACGTCCTGTGCCTGACCGAACAATTGCGCCATGAGCGTCATTCGGCCACTGCTCTGGCGTCGGGCCCGCTCCAGCTGATCCTGAAACTCCGCGTCCTCAAAATCCTCGAGATCGAGCGTCGCCGCGTGCTCCATCAAACGCACACTTGAAGCGTTGGTCACGCGTTCCGACAAAAGGCTGTCGATCAGGGAGACAACCCGGCCGAGCACGTCGGAGAGCACGGCGAGTGCAAATTCCGCGACCAGGAGCAGAGCGATCCGATTCAAATGCCCGGCCTGAAACCAATCCTGGAGGGTCTGCGGCTTGTTGGGCATCTGGACGAGCAACACGACGTCGTCGATGATCAGCTTGCCTACATAGAGCGTTGCTACCGGCAGAAGTGCGCGAGTGAGCCGGAGCAGAAAAGTGGCCAAGGTGAGAGCAGGGCTTGTCTGCCACACCATCGCGAGAAAGGGGCCGACGTTTTTGAGGGCCCCTAGCCGCTCTTTGAAAGACGTGGTGGACGAAAGGGATGACCGGTCAGGCATGCGTTCGAACGATCCCGGGGCCTTTCTCCCACCATGGCTGTATTGGCGCGGCAATCAACCTATTCCTGTGCAGAGTTTTGAAACCACACATACCAGCATTATGGCAATTTGCCATTGATCATAGATCTGATCGTGAGTTTCGGCCCATCTCGTGCGAAGTTCACGCCTCAGTTTCTCTCGAAAGCTCTGACGAGGCTCTCGGGCGCGGTCGCCTTCCAGGACCGGAGCAGCAGCGATCTCACCTGCTTCGGATGCGCCTTGGACAGGCGCACCAGCACCATCGGCCAGCGCTAAGCTCAAGCATTGGCTGCACGCCGCACAATAGATGCTCTGGAAAAGGCCACTGGCACATCCTCGCCACCTCATACATCAAAGGAATGCTTAAATTACTTCGCCAACGCCGGATATGACCACGCTTAATCTCATCCCGCTCTAGCTAGAGCGCCGGGTATTTAGGGCGCGCAGACATTGAGGTCGTAGCGCAGATAGTCCATGCGCTTGGCGACCTTGTCGTAGACGCGCTGGGCCGCAATGTTGTCGGCCTGCGTCATCCAGAAGATCTTGAACCATCCTGCTTTGAGGCCGAGTTGCCGCAAATGCTCGATCATGGCCTGGGCGATGCCGCTGCCGCGACTCTCAGGCCGCACATAGATGTCCTGCAGATAGCAGGCATCGCCAGTGCTCCAGGTGAAGGCCAAGGGCAGGAAGAGGGTAAAGCCGGCCGGTGCGCCGTCGTCGCCCAAGGCGACGATGCATTCGAGGCCGTGATCGGGATCCATGATCCGGCGCCAGTTGGTTTCACCCATCTGGTGATTGCCGGGCTCATCGGGGGCGAGTGATACGAAATCCCGCCACATCTCCAGAAAGGCATCCCGGTCATGGGCTTCCGCCGGGCGTATAATGAGGGGCTTGCTGGACATCACGAGCCTTTCATGAATGGGATATGGCGGCGGTCTCTGTCAGGCGTGCCGTGCCGGCCAGAACGACATCACCATTCGCGCGGACAAGTTCCAGCTCGGCACAGGCAACCGGTTTGCCGTTCTCCACCGAGCTCATCTCCAGCTTGCGGCAATGCGCGGCCAGCACATCGCCCGGCCATACCGGCTTGAGGAAACGCACGGCGTAGCTGGCGACGCTTCCGGCGCCAAACCATTTCGTCACGGCGGAAGCCAAGAGGCCCGCCGACAGCATTCCGTGCGCCATGACGTCGGGCAGGCCGGCATTCCTCGCGTAGTCAAGGTCGTGATGCAGCGGGTTGAAGTCGCCCGACGCGCCGGCATAGATCACGAGGTCGGTGCGGGTCAGCGCCGGATAGACGATCGGGGCGGGGCAGGGCAGCGTCATGGTTCGGCCGCCGCCTTCTCGATCGACGTCATGGTCTCGCGGCATACGAGCCTGCCGGTTGCGATCGAGCGGAATTCCACCATGGTGGTGATGACGCGCATGCTGCCGCCGCGCCGCCCGGTCTTGATCTCCTCGCCGACCAGGCGGGCGGTACAGCGCAGACGGTCGCCGCCCCTCAACGGTTCGAAATAGTCGTAGCGCTGCTCACCATGCACCGTGCGCGACCGATCGAGCGCCAGCCGGCTGGTGACGAGGCGCTCGACGAAGTTCGCCGAAGCGACGACCGGGAAGGTCGGCGGGGCGATGTCGCTGTCTTGCCAGTGCACATCATGCACGGCGCGCGCGAATTCCCTCAATTTCCCCGGTTCGACGGTGAAATCCCACTCTTCGATGATGTCGCCGGCTGCGATCATGCACGTGCCGTTACTCTATGATCTGTCCCGTTTCGCGGTCCCACGCGCCCTGACGCAGGTCGGTCTTTGCCTTGAGCAGAGCCTGCTTCTGGATGCGCATGGACGGTGTGCGTTCGAAGTCGGTCTCCCTGTATTCAATGAAGCGCGGCAGCTTGAAGCCGGCGAGGTTCGCCCTGCAGAATTCGATGATCTCTTCGGGCGGCAGGCTTTCCCCCGGCTTCAGCTGAACATAGGCCTTGACCTCCTCGCCGCGCAACGGATCGGGGACCGGCACGACGGCGGCATCGACCACCTTCGCATGCGAGCGCAGGACGCCCTCGACCTCGGCGGCGGAGATGTTCTCGCCGGAACGGCGGATGATCTCCTTCTTGCGGCCGACGAAATAGAGCAGGCCGCGCTCGTCGCGGCGCGCGAGGTCGCCGGAATGATACCAGCCGCCGCGATTCGCCTCTTCCGTCACTTCCGGCCGGTTGAGATACCCGGCATAGAGATCGGGTCCGCCAATGAGGCATTCGCCGGGCTCGCCCAAAGGGACATCACGGTCATTGTCGTCGACCAGGCGGATGGTGACGCCCGGCGGCTCGACGCCCATGGTGCCGGTGCCGACGAGCTCATCGGCGAGGTGGTCGGGCACCCGGCTCATCAGGCCGCCCTCGGTGCTGCCATATTGGTTGTGCCAGTGAAAGCCATAGCGACGCAGCAGATCTTGGTGCAGCTCCTTCGGCAGGCCGGCATGGATGGCAAGGCGGACGCGGTGATCGCGCTCGGCCAGCCGCGGTTCGCCTTTCAGCAGGAGCGCTGGAATGGAGGCGATGGAGAGCACCTCGGTCGCATCATATTTCGCCACGACGTCCCAGAAGCGCGATACCGAGAAGCGGCGCATCGCTATGAGCGTGCCGCGCGAGGCGAGCGACGTCAGAAGCTGCAAAGCGGGATCGGCATAATAGAAGGGCAGGCAGCAGAGTTGGCGATCCTGCCAGCCGCGCCTGAACAAGCGAAGGTCGATGTCGATGACGCGCAGCCACCAGCCGTGATGCAGCATGCAGCCTTTCGGCGCGCCCGTCGTGCCCGATGTATAGTAGACGGTGATGATGTCCTCGCGCGCGCATTCGACCGTGGCGAAGTCGAGGGCTTCGGCGGCATTCTCATAGGCGGCAAGACCGTCCGGCTCCTCGCCATCGACCACGAGGATGTGCCGGAGAAACGGCGCGCCGGCCTGCACGGCCGTGACGATGGTGAGCTGAGGGTTTCCGACAATGGCGGCAACCGGCTGCGCGTCGCCGATGATATGGCCGGCATCCACGGCCATGGCCGTCGGAGGAACGGAGACCAGCGTGCCGCGGTTCGCGATGACGGCGAACAGCGCGATCATGAATTCCAGCCGGTTGTCGAGCATGACCGCCACACGGTCGCCCGGCTTTACGATCGCGCTCAGATATCCGGCGAAGCGCTGGCAGCGATCGAGGAACTGGCGCCTTGTCAGGGCCGGACCGTCCTCGATGATGATGGCGGGGCGCTCCGGGTCTTCCCGGCAGCCCTTGTGGAGGAGCTCGATCACCGTCGCTTGCGGTACCGCCGACCAGTCCGGCGCGACATTCTCATGCCTGACCCAGGCGTCCGGCCGGTCAGGCATGCTCATACATCTCGGCATATCCGTTCCTGATGACGACATTGCCGGCCCGATCGATCGCCTCGAAGCCGATCAGATTGTCCACGTCAGTCCAGTGCTCGATGGTGAGCGTCTGGCCGGCGACCAGGAAGAGCGGATGGGCGAAGCGGCAACCGAGGCGCCGCAGGCGCGGGGTCAGCCCGCGGCAATGGATATCGACGATGGCGCGGGCGGCGAAGGAGAGGGTGCACATGCCATGCACGATCGGCGCCGGAAAGCCCTCCTTGGCGGCCGCGGCAGGATCGATCGTATAGGGCGAGTAGTCCCTGGCCGCGTCGGCGTAGCGCCGCGTCTGGTCGGGGGCCAACGCATAGTGGGAATGCGCGGCATTCTGCTTCGCCGGCAGCGGGCGTGACGGCGGGAATTCTCCCAGCGCCGGCGCCGACGTCTCGCCGCGGCGCAAGCAGGTGCTGTATTGCGTGCAGATCGGCGTGCCGTCATGGGCCGAGGTGTCGGATCGGATGATGAAGGCCGTCCCGGCTTTGTTGCCGCGAATGCCCGCCAAGACGGAAGTGCTGAACAGGCGCTGACCCGGCACGATCGGCGCGTGGAAGAAGAAATCATGTTCGCCATGCAGGACGAAATCGGGTGTCGCCCTCTGCAGCACCTCGACCATGCTCTGCATGACCGGAATGTGCGAGAACACCGGCGGGGCGAATTCGCCGGCGAGGTGCCTTGGGTTTTCGTCATCCACCGCGCGCGCGAACTGCGCCAGCCTGTGGCTGTTGGTGCGAAACTCCTCGGAGCTCCGCGAAAAGCCGAGCGGGAAGGCTGCGGTCGTCGCGGCGCTCGCGCTCATTGCGGCAGCCCTTCGACGAAGTCGCCGAGCCGCGGAAGCTTCGGCAGCCGATGGTTCAGCGCCTGTTCCACGGCCTCCAGCTGCCAGCGGCCTTCGGTGCGAATATCCACCTCGATGGCGCTTGGCGCGATGATCTCGATGCGGTTGCCATAGGCCTGAAACACCTGACCGGTCGCCGGACAGTCGGCCAGCGCCAGCCAGCAGATCAACGGCGCGACATTGTCGGGCGAAAAAACGTCGAAGACACCGTCCGGCGGCGGCTGCAGCGATGTTTCGATGCGGGTGCGGGCGGAAGGCGAGACGGCGTTCGAACGCACGCCGTAGCGGACACCCTCCAAGGCCAGCGTACGCGCCAGGCCGACCACCGCAAGCTTGGCCGAGGCATAATTCGCCTGGCCGAAACTGCCGACGAGGCCGGCGAGCGACGTCGTATGAATGATGGAGGCCATGACCTTCCGGCCGGCCTTGGATTGATTGCGCCAAAACTCCATGGCGTGGCGGGCTGGCGCGGCATGGCCCTTGAGATGGACGCGGATGACGGTGTCCCATTCCGCCTCGGACATGTTGGCGAAGAGCCGGTCACGCAGGATGCCGGCATTGTTCACGAGAATATCGAGACCGCCAAAGGTCGATATGGCCGTCTCCACAAGCGACTTCGCTTCCGCCCATTCGGCGACATCGTGGCCGCTCGCCAGGGCCTTGCCGCCCTGGCCCAAGATCTCATCGACGACCGATTGCGCCGGGGAGGCATCGCGACCGACACCGTTGAGATCGGCGCCGAGATCGTTGACGACGACGGCTGCGCCCTGCTGGGCCAAAGCCAGGGCATAGGCACGCCCAAGCCCGCGGCCGGCGCCGGTGACGATCGCAATTCTTCCTTCGAGCCGGCGCGTCGTCATCAGCTGCATCTCCCGCCAATGTTGACTGTCCTAAACAAAATGAATATGAAGTCAATATCAATTTTGTGCTCCCAGTCCGTGACCGCGGCCAGGATGCAGCACGCAATACGAGGCTTGCAGGCGATGGCGCTTTCTCGCTCAACATCCCGTCCGATGTTCTCGCGCTGGATCTCCGCCAGCAACGATATCACCCGGCAGTTCCTGTCTTTCGGCGTCCGGCCCGACTTCATCAGCATGGCGGGTGGCCTGCCTGCCGCCGAGTTCTATCCCGCGGCGGCCATCTCTCATGCCACGGGACGGGCGCTGGCGCGCTGGGGTGCCAAAGCCCTGGACTATGGTCCGGTCGAGGGTTTCCTGCCTTTGCGCCAGCACATCGCCGAGAGGATGGCGCGGCAGACCGGCTGCGCTGTCACGACCGACAATGTGCTCCTCACCGCGGGCGCGATGCAGGGGCTCGACCTCCTGGGCAAGATACTCATCGATCCGGGTGATCGCGTCGTCGCGCAATACCCGACCTATGTCGGGGCACTCGATGCCTGGCGGCCCCGGCTTCCGTCCTATGAGGCTCTCGACTGGGTCCAAAACGGAGTCACTACCGTGGATGTGCTGCGCGCCGCCAAGTTCGTCTATACGGTGCCCAACTATTCCAACCCGACCGGCGCACTTGTCTCGACCGCGGCGCGGCAAGCGTTGCTCGAAAAGGTGCTGGAAGCGGGCACGTGGCTGATCGAGGACGATCCCTACCTGCCGTTGCAACTCGACGGCGCGGTGGGACCCAGCATCCTCGAGCTCCACGGCCGCATGGAGAAGGCCGAGCCCTATCAGGGGCCGGTGATCTATCTCGGAACCCTGTCGAAGAGCATCGTCCCCGGACTGCGCGTCGGCTGGGCGGTCGCCGCGCCCGAATTGATCCAGGCGCTCGTCCTTGCCAAGCAATCGGCGGACCTGGCGAGCTCGATGCTGACCCAGGCGGTGGCTCTCGAGCTCCTGGAAGCGGGCCTGGAACAGACGCATGTGCCGCACGTCGTGCACCAATACCGCGAGCGGCGAGATGCGCTGTGCACGACCGCGGCCACGGAGCTCGGTCAATGGTTCGAATGGGAGACCCCGCCCGGCGGCATGTTCGTGTGGATGCGCAGCCGCAATCCGGCGATCGATACGGACGCGCTCTACGAGCATGCGGTGGCGGAGAAGGTTGCCTTCGTTCCCGGCAGCGTCTTCGATCCTCACGGGCGGCTGCGCTCGGCCATTCGCGTAAATTTCACCCGCAACGCGCCCGCCGTGCTGGAAGAAGGAATCGCGCGGCTGGCCTTGGCGACACGGCGCTATCTCGACTCCAATTCCCTAAGGACGAAGCCTAGGGTTCAGCGCACCGGCGGATCCTTGCCATAGACGGCCCGGTACCAAAGGGTCGAGAGCATGAGAGCGAGATCGTCGGCGTGCGAGGGGTCCTCCTCGTTGAACAGGGCATCCTTGCCGACGATGATCGAATAGAGATAGTGGAAGACCATGCTTTCCAGGGCATGCGCGACCGCAAGCGGCGAGCCCGGCAGATTTTCCTTGTAGTTGCCGCGCCGCTCGATCGAGCGCGCCAGGTTCTCGATCCACTTCTGATGCCGCGGCCGCCATAGCTCGCGGAATTCCGGTAATTGGCTCTGCAGCTGGACATGGCACTGCAAGAGACCCGGATTGGTGCGATAGGCCGCGACGAAAGCACGGTTGGTGTTCAGGATCGCATCGAACTCGGTCGTGCCGCGGCCGACCTGTTTGGCCTGCTCATAGAGAAACTCGTCGAATTCCAGCACGACCTCGATCGCGATCGCGTTCTTGTCGCGGTAATAGACATAGAAGGTGCCGAGCGCGACCTGGGCATAGGCACAGATGTCCGCGACCTTGGTGTCCTGGTAGCCGATTTCCTCCAAAGCGCGGGCGGCGGCGATCTTCAGGCGATATTTCGTGCGGTCGCCCTTGGACCCAAAGGCGAGCGTCTCAAGGCCGCCGGCCAGGTGATCGGCGTATTTGATGCCTTGATAGGCTTGCGCCGCCGATTTCGGTTCTTGCTTGGCCTGCTGCGCCATAGGAAAACCCTCCCGAGGCGATATTGCACCCGGATTGCTGTTTATCAATATCCTGCCGAGCGGCGGCAGGGCGGGAAAATCGTGCAAAAATTGATATTGACTTCATATTCATATTGTAATGATCTCTGATTCCGCAGCCTGATGCAAGCGGTGGGCTCCGTTCAGCGGTGGTTCGCCGCGGTACTCGTGATCACGTGCCCTTTGGCGGGCAGGGGAAAAGTTTCGTTGTTCTTATGCCGCATGCCCTGACAACCTCGCCCGTCTATATCGCCGGGGTCGCCGAGACGGCGCTCGGCAAGGTCCTCGATCAGAGCGAATTCTCGATGGTCGCCCTTGCGGCGCGGGAAGCGCTGGCCGAAGCGGGCCTTGGCTTGCGCGATGTCGATGCGCTCTTCACCAACTATATGGGCGAAGAGGGATCGGTGCAGCTCGGCGAATATCTCGGCCTCGCTCCGCGTTATGCCGAGTCTTCCGACATGGGCGGCGCTTCCTTCGAGTTCTTCGTGCATCATGCCATGGCGGCCATCGCCGCCGGGCGTTGCGAAGTCGCACTCATCGGCTATGCCTCGCGCCAGCGCAGCCGCCGCAACCGCAAGAAGGCCGCGCCGGCGCTCGACGGCTCGCTCTCGGCGCAGTTCGAAACGCCATACGGCATCCACTTTCCCATCGGCCATTACGCGCTCAGCGCCGCGCGCTACATGCACCAGTATGGCGCCACGCTCGAGCATCTGGCTGAGGTCGCCGTGGCCGCGCGGCAATGGGCGGCGCTCAACCCGAAGGCTTGGGTGCGCGATCCACTCTCCATTGCCGACGTCATGTCGTCGCCCATGTTGTGCGATCCCTTGCGCAAGCTCGATTGCTGCCTCATCACCGATGGCGGCGGCGTCGTCGTCGTGACGAGCAAGGAGAGGGCGCGCGATGCCGCCAAGCGGCCGATCCGCGTGCTGGGGGCCGGTGAGAGCCACGTCCAATGGCATGTCGCGCAATGCCCGGACCTGACCGTGACGCCCGGCCGCGCCTCGGGCCGCGACGCCTTCGCGATGGCCGGGGTCAAACCTTCCGATATCGATGTGTTCGAGCCCTATGACAATTTCACCCATGCCGTGCTGCTCTATCTCGAAGATCTCGGCTTCTGCGGCAAGGGCGAGGCCGGGGCGTTCGTCGCGGAGGGACGGCTCAGGCCGGGCGGTAGCCTGCCGTCCATGACATCGGGCGGCGGTCTCTCCTATTGCCATCCGGGCGCGCTCGGCATCCTGCTCATCGTCGAGGCGGTGCGCCAGCTGCGCGGCGAAGCCCTGGACCGGCAAGTGCCTGACGCCGAGATCGCCGTGGCGCACGGCACCGGCGGCCTCGCCTTCTCGACGGCCTCGACCGTGGTGCTCGCCCGTGACTGACAAGACATCCTTCTCGGATCTCGGCGCCGCCGATCCGACGACCGAGCCGTTCTGGCAAGCCTGCGCCGAAAGGCGGCTCATCGTTCAGCGCTGCACCGCCTGCGGGGCACGCCAGTTCTATCCGCGGCCGTTCTGCCTCGTTTGCGAGAGCGGAACGCTGGGTTGGGTCGAGGTCGAAGGTTTTGGCACGATCTATTCTCTGACCACGGTCCGCATACCGGTGTCGGACGAATTGACGCCGCCTTATCTTCTCGCTCTCGTCGATCTCGACGAGGGGCCGCGGCTCCTGACCAATATCGAGGCGAGCACAGCTGAGATCGGCGACCGTGTCGCGCTCGCCTGGCGCGCCAGGGACGGCTTGCCGCCGCTGCCGGTGTTCAGGTTGGCCGGGTCGCGATCATGACGGTGAGGACAGGCTCGACGGCGCAGTGCATCGCGCTCATCGGCGACCTGATCGGCTTTCCAACCGTTTCCAGCAACTCCAATGGCGAGCTGCTCGCCCATGTCCAGGCCTATCTGGCGCGCTACGGCATCGCGAGCGACATCCTGTGGAACGAGGAGCGCAGCAAGGGCAATCTCTGGGCGACGATCGGGCCCGCCGATGTCGCGGGTGTCATCCTGTCCGGCCACAGCGACGTCGTGCCGGTCACGGGCCAGGCCTGGACCGGCGATCCGTTCCTGATGCGCGAAGCCGAGGGGCGCCTCTATGGGCGCGGCGCCTGCGACATGAAAGGCTTCATCGGCATCGTGCTCGCGGCCGTGCCGAACCTCGTGGAACGCAGTCTCAAGGCGCCGATCCACATCGCGATCTCCTATGACGAGGAACTGGGCTGCACCGGGGTCAAGAGCCTCGTCGACCGCATCGCGGCGATGGAGCTCAAGCCGGCTCTATGCATCGTGGGCGAGCCGACGAGCATGCAGGTCATCATCGGCCATAAGGGCGGCGGCATGTTCCGCGTCGTCGTGACCGGCAGGAGCGCCCATTCGAGCCTGGCACCGTCGGCCGTCAACGCCATCGAGCATGCCGCGGTGCTCATCAGCTACATCCAGGGCCTGTCGCTCGGCCATGCGAAGTCGGGACCGCATGACCACGGCTATGACGTTCCGCATTCGACGCTGTCGGTGACCACCATTTCCGGCGGAACGGCCCTCAATATCATTCCCGACCGCTGCGAATTCGGCTTCGACATCCGCTCGTTGCCGGAGGTCGATGCGCGGGCGTTGATCGAGCAGATCCGCGAATATGCCGAGACGGTCGTCCTGCCGCGCATGAAGGCCGTGGCACCCGAGGCCGCCATCGTGGTGGAGGATATCGTTCCTTTCGTCGGTCTGGCGACAGAGCCCGAGCATCCCGCCGTGACCTTCGTCAAGCAGCTCGCCGGCCGCAACGATCACGCGAAGGTCGCCTATGGTACGGAAGCGGGGCTATTCAGCACCGTTGCCGGCGTGGCCTCGGTCGTCTGCGGCCCCGGCTCGATCGCGCAGGCGCACAAGCCGGACGAATATATCGCGCTCACGGAGGTCGAGCGCTGCCGCCTGTTCATCGACCGGCTCGCCACGCAGCTGGAATATGCCGGGTTGCCATGGCACTAACGCTTTGTCCAGGAGAGCACTGATGCCGACGATCGTTCATGCCACTCGCCATAAAGCTCTGAACTCAAGAACGCTCGCCGCATGGAAGCGCATTCCCGTGACCATCATATCGGACATCAGCGGCGGCCGCGTCATCGCCGATCCGCGGATCAGGCCGTTGCGGCCTCTTGCCCTCGGCACACGCCTCGTCGGCCAGGCGGTGACGGCCTGGTGCGAGCGCTCCGATTTCGGGCCGGTGCTGCATGCGATCGACCTGGCCGCGCCAGGCACGATCGTGACCGTCGATGCCGGCGGCTGCCTGCAGACGGCCTATTGCGGCGAAATCCTCTGTGGCACGGCACGGCGCAAGGGCATCGCCGGGCTCGTCATCAACGGTGCCGTCCGTGACATCGATACGATTGCGAGCTGGGACGATTTCCCGGTGTTTGCGCTGGGGAACACGGCGAAAGGACCGCTCGGCAAGGAGCGCGGCGCGGTCAATGGCGAGATCGTCTTCGGCGGTATCGCGGCGCGGCCGGGAGATATCGTGCTCGGCGACAATGACGGCCTGGCGATCATCCCCGCCAAGGAGGCTGAGACGCTTCTGGCTCGGGCCGAGGAGCGCCTGGGCATGGAAGAAGAATGGACGAGCGAGCTCGCCAAGGGCCGGTCGTTGGTCGATGTGTTCAGCGTCCCGGCGGCCGTCTAGCCCTTGTCCTTCGACCGCAGGATCTGGACGAGCAGGATGCAGCCGGTCGATATGCCGATCAGGATGGTGGAAATCGCGGCGATCGTCGGATCGATCTGATCGCGCAGCGTCGTGAACATCCGGCGCGTCAGGGTTTCGGTCGAGCCTCCCGAAATGAACAGGGCGACAATGATCTCGTCGAAGGAGGTCAGAAACGCCAGCAGCGCCCCGGAAATGACCGAGAACCGGATCTGCGGAAATGTGACGTCGATGAAGGCCCGCCAGCGCGGTGCGCCGAGACTCCGGGCCGCCTTTTCGAGATTGGCATCGAAGCTCTTGAGCGCCGAGGCGACCAGCGAGACCACGAAGGGCAGTGCCAGGGTCGTGTGGGCGATCACCAGGCCAAAGGTCGTGTAAAGCAGTCCCAAACGCGCATAGACGTAAAACACCCCGATCGCGATGAAGATCACGGGGATCGCCAACGGCGCGACCAGAGCGGCGAAGAGGATGTTGGCCAGACGGCCGCGGCTCAGCCACAGGCCATAGGCGGCGAGAGTGCCCAGCGGCGTCGCCACAAGTGTCGTGGTAATGGCGATCCTGAGAGACACCCAGGTCGCAGCGGTCCATTCGAGCGAGTCCCAGTAGGCGGCATACCAGCGCAACGACCAGCCGGGGGGTGGAAAGGCAAGATAGTTGGCGTTGGAAAAGGACATCGGAATGATCAGCAAGGTCGGGGTGAGCAGGAACATCATGGCCAAGCCCGCGACGATCCAGAGCCACGGGCGAGGGCTATCGGCCGAACGGAAAGACGATCTCATCTGAAAGCCCCCGAACCGAAGCTCAAGCGCGTCAGGCGCGCGGTCAGGTAAAGGACGAGTCCCGTGGCGACAAGGAGGACCACACCCAAGGCACTGGCAGCACCCCAGCTGTTGTAGAGACGGAGGTTCATGTCGATGCGCATGGCGATCATGATCACCCGGCCGCCGCCCAGCAAAGCGGGCGTCACGTAAAAGCCGAGGCACAGCACGAAGACGAGAGACATGCCGGTGAACAGGCCGGGCATGGAGAGAGGGACGAAGACGTCCCAGAACGCCCGCATGGGCGAAGCGCCGAGATTGGCGGCCGCCCGCATATGCGAAGGATCGATGGCCCGCATCGAGGCATAGAGCGGCAGAACCAGGAACGGCACCATGATGTGTGTCATCCCGATCACCGCGCCGGTGAAGTTGTGAACCAAAGGCAAAGGATCATCGATGAGACCGGTGCTCTGCAGCGTGGTGTTGATCAGGCCGCGGCGCTGCAGCAGCACCAGCCAGGCATAGGTCCTGACCAGAAGCGACGTCCAGAACGGCAAGAGCACGGCGAGCAGACAGAGATTGGCGGTCCTGGACGACAGCTTCGAGAGCAGATAGGCCAGCGGATAGCCGATGGCGACGGTGCAGGCGGTCACCGTCAGGCTCAGAATAAATGTGGTCGAGAAGACGGTCCGGTAGGATGGCTGATCGATCATCCGCTGGTAGTGGACGAGCGACAATTGCCCGTCGTCGCCGACGAAGGAGAGCGAGAACAGCCAGGCGATCGGGACGAACAGAATGACCGAGACGAGCGCCATGGCCGGGAAGCTGAGCGACAGGAGCGTCCAATAGGCTCTTCGCGATTGCCGCCGGAGCGCTGCCGCGTTCAGCCTCTCGTCACCCATGGTCATCGCCTTCGGCCGGCAGAAGTATCGTATCGTCGCGATGGAGCCCGAGACGGATCGGCTGCCCTGGATCGGGGACGCTGTCCAACAGCCCGCGCAGCCGCGGCACTTTGACGGTGATGACGGTCTCGCCGAAAAGACAGACGGTGAGCATCAAGGCATCGCCGACAAACGCATGCCGCTGCACGACACCGCTGAGCTCGTTCATGTCGGGGTCTTGCCCGGCGATGAGGATTTCCATTCTCTCCGGCCGCAGCATGAGGACCAGCGGACCGTTCGGAACCGGTGTCTTGTTGTGCTTGACCGGATGCCCGCGCAGATAGACGCGGCCGCCCTTAACTTCGGTGGGCAGCAAATGGGAATGCCCGATGAAGTCGGCCACGAAGACATTGTTGGGATGATCATAGAGACGATCCGGTCGGTCGAGTTGCTGCAGGCGGCCTCCCTTGAGCACCGCTACTCTATCCGACATCGTCAAGGCCTCATGTTGGTCGTGAGTCACATAGACCGTCGTGGCGCCGACGCGCTCGTGCAGCCGGCGAATCTCGGCCTGCATGGTCTCGCGCAGCTTCCGATCGAGCGCGGATAAGGGCTCGTCCATCAGCAGGATCGGGGGCTCGAACACAACCGAGCGGGCCAAGGCCACCCGCTGCTGCTGGCCGCCGGACAGCTCGTGGATCCGGCGTTCACCGAAGCCCCCGAGCTGGACCAGCGACAGAGCTTCCTCGGCGCGCACGGCGGCTTCGGCGCCGGTCAGGCCGCGCAGCTTGAGCGGATAGGCGACGTTGCCCAGAACCGTCATATGCGGGAACAGCGCGTAGTTCTGGAACACCATGCCGACATTGCGCCGGTGCGGCGGCTCTAAGGTGACGTCTCTGTCGCCGAACAGGATGCTGCCGGAATCCAAGGGGACAAAGCCGGCCAGCGCCATCAGCAGCGTCGTCTTGCCGGAGCCAGAGGGCCCGAGAAGGGTCAGGAATTCGCCGGCCTGAATGTCCAGGCTGACATCGGACAGAGCTTCGGCACTGCCATAGCTCTTGGCGACCGATGTGATGCGGATCGGCAGGGAGTGGGCGGAGGCGACCATCACGGAGAGGCCGGCCGCTCAGCCCGGAACGCTGTTATTCCTGCACCAGCTTGGTCCACAGCTCCTGCACCTTCTCGGCGTTCTTCAGGTCGCCCCACCAGGCGTCGTCCACGAGAACCTGGAGCTTCAAATTTTCGGGCGAGGAAGGCAAGCGGGCAGCGAGCTCGGGGCTGATGAGATTGTTGGCGAAAGCGTTGCTGTTCACCGGGCCATAGGGGATGAATTTGGGAATGGCGGCCTGGAGATCGGGGGCCAGCAGCCGGTTCAGCACCCGCATCGCGAGCGCCGGATTCTTGGCCCCGCGCGGGACGACCGTGCAATCGAAGGCGAGAATGCCCTGATTGAAGGTCATGCCGACCGGAGCCCCGTCTTCGATGACCTTGGACACGCGGCCGTTCCAGAACGGCATCAATTCGATCTCGCCGTCGGTGAGAAGCTGGGTCGCCTGGCCGCCCGATGTGTACCATACGGTGATATGCGGCTTCAGCTCGGCGAGCTTCTTGAAGGCCCGGTCGAGATCCAACGGATAAAGCTTGTCGGCGGTGACGCCGTCGGCAAGCAGCGCGATCTCGATGTTGTGATAGGGGTTGTTCCACATCGCGCGCGTGCCGGGGAATTTCTTGACGTCGAAGAAATCGGCCCAGCTCTTGGGTGGATTGTCACCGAATTTCTTGGTGTTGTACGCCATGACGGTCGACCAGTTGGTCAAGCCGGCAATCCAATCCTTCTTCACGACCGAGGGGTCTATGCCGTCGGTCTTGATGACGCTGTAGTCGAGCGGCATCCACAGATTCTGCTGCGAGCCCGTCAGGCAATCATTGACGTTCTGCTCGGAGATATCCATCGACGGGCTTCCCGCCTCGACCTGGACCTTCACATCCGCAAGCGATGAGATCGTCTCCTCGCGAATGGTGATGCCCATCTCCTTGGCGAGGGGCTCGAGGACCGCCTTGCGAACGGCGTCCTGGTAGGTCCCGCCATAGCCGGCATAGACCAGGGTTTCTTCGCCGAAGGCGGCTGAGCCAGACAGTGACGTGAACAAGAGAAAGCCGGCTAACAATCTGCATGACCGAGGCTTCATGATGTTTCCCCGCTGTGGATATGTCCCCGATGGCACAAATTGCTGTCACAAAATGAATATGAAGTCAATATCATTTTTATCATGGAATTGATATTGACTTCATATTCATTTTAACGTCTTCTTCGCAAGGTTGCGGATGCCGTTCGAGAGGCGCTGCGCGGCAGGATGGTTTATCTCATCGGAGGGCTGGAGGATGGCGCGGTCGGGCAGAGCCAAGAAGGTGGCCGCGTTCGATCCGACACTGCTGGCGGTGCTGTCCAGCCGCTTCGAATCGATCATCCGCGAAATGACCAACACGGTGATGAAGGCCAGCCGGTCGAGCGTCATCAAGAATGCGCGCGACATGTCCTGCGGCATCCTCACCTATGATCATCGCCTGATTTCGGTGGAAGAGGCGCTGCCGATCCATGTCAATGCGCTGGAGCTCACCACCAAGCCGATCACCGAGCTCTTCGACGATGTAAAGGAAGGCGATGCCTTCCTCAACAACAGTCCCTTCTACGGCGTCACCCATCATGCCGACCTGACGCTGTGCGTGCCGGTCTTCTTTGAGGGAACGCCGCTGTTCTGGACGCTGTCGCGCTCGCACCATGCCGACATCGGGGCGCCCGAGCCTTCGACCTATCTGCCCTTCGCGGCGACCCTTTATCAGGAGGGCGTGCATTTCCCGTGCGTGCGCATCCAGGAGAACTTCAAGGACAAGGAAGACCTGATCCGCATCGGGCTGCAGAAGATTCGCGTCAGCAATATCTGGCATGGCGACTATCGCGCCCAGGTCGGCGCCTGCCGGACGGGCGAGCGCCGCCTCAAGGAGCTGGTGGCGCAGTATGGCATCGACACGGTGCGCGACTTCATCGAGGCATGGATGGACTATGGCAAGCGCCGGGCGATCGCTTCGATCCGAGAGCTGCCGGCCGGCACCTATGTCTATGAGGTCAGGCACGACCCGGTGACGGGCGTCGCCGATGAGGGCATCCCCATCAAGGCCAAGGTCACGGTCGATCCGAAAAAGGGGCTGATCACCGTCGATGTGCGCGACAATCCGGACTGCGTGCCGGGCGGGCTCAATCTCACCGAGGCCTGCGCGGTCGCCTCCTGTCGCATCGGCGTATATTACAATCTCGACGCCGGCGTGCCGCATAATGAGGGCAGCTCCAGCCGTATCGTGCCGCTCTTGCGCGATGGTTGCGTCGTCGGCAGGCCCAGCCATCCGACGGGCACCTCCTGCGCCACGAGCAACGTCAATGAGCGCCTCGCCAATGCGGTGCAATGCGCCTTCTCGCAAATCGGCGAGCCCTATGGCATGGCCGAAGGCGGGGGCAATTTCTCCGCCGCGCTCGGCGTCGTCTCCGGCATCGACAAGAGGCGCGAGGAGCCAGTCGAATATATCACCCAGCTGATGCTGGCACTTTCGGGCGGTCCCGCCAATCACGGCCATGACGGCTGGCTCACCTATGAGTGCTCGGTCGGCAACGGCATCATGGTCACCGACTCGGTCGAAGTGGACGAAGCCACTTATCCCATCCTGATCGAAGAACGGCGCATCAGCGAGGACAGCATGGGCTTCGGCCGCTGGAATGGCGCACCGGCCGTTCAAGGTTCCTACCGGTCGCTGACCGGGAGCATGACGCTCTATGTCTGCGGTGACGGCGGCACCTTCCCGGCCAAGGGCGTGCTCGGCGGCATGGCAGGCGCGCATTGCGGCACCTGGCGGCGCGATGCCGGCGGCAAGGTCGAGCGCTTGCCGGACTTCTACAACGGCAGCTTCGCCGACGGCGAGGCCGCACTCTATCGTTCCTGCGCCGGCGGCGGCTATGGCGATCCCAGGCTTCGCGCGCCCGAGCGGGTCGCCGAGGACGTCAATCGCAAGTGGCTCAGCGTCGGCGCGGCGGTCGATATTTTCGGCGTCGCGCTGACTCTCGCCGCCAACGGCATCGACTACGAGATCGACCGGACCCGGACAGCGAAGCTGCGCGGCCAAGTCGTGACTGCCTGACCAAAAAAGGGAACGGCCTTGCACCGATTCCCGCCAACGAAAACCACGGAGGAAACGATATGAAGCACCATCTTATCAGAACCGGCTTGGCGGCAGCCATGCTGGTTGCCGGCCTGTCCTGCGCTTGGGCAGAGGAGCCGGTCGTCATCGGCGCCGCCATCGCCAAGAGCGGCGCGATAGCACCTTATGACGAAGGTCCGGCCAAGGCGATGGAGATCGCCATAGACGAGTTGAACGCCAAGGGTGGGCTCCTCGGGCGCCAGCTCAAGATCATCTATTCGGACACCAAGTCCGATATCGCCTATGGCTCGACCGCCGCCCAGGACGTCATCGACAAGGGCGCCCAGATGGTGGTCGTCACCTGCGACTATGATTATGGCAGCGCTGCCGCATCGGTTGCCGATGGCGCCGGGCTCATCACCTTCTCTACCTGCGCCGGCGATCCCAAATTCGGTCCTTCCGGCATCGGTCCCAATGCCTTCACCATGGCAACCGGCGCGCCGGGCCAGGCCGTGGCGCTGGCCGAATGGGCCTACAACGTCAAGGGCTGGCGGTCCGCCTATATACTTCTCGACACCAGCATCGCCTTCGATGCGAGCTTCGCCGACTTCTTCGAGCGGCGCTGGAAGGAGCTTGCCGGCTCAGAAGGGCTCGCCGGAAAGGATACGTTCGGCGGCGAGGATCCGCAGATCGCCAGCCAGATCACGCGCATCAAGGGCCTTGCCAAACAGCCGGACTTCGTCGTCCTCAGCTCGTTTCCGCCGGGCGGCGCCAGCGCCATGCGCCAGTTGCGCGCCGCCGGCGTGAACCAGCCTCTCCTGCTGTCGGAATCCTGGGACGGCGACTTCTGGCTGGAGGCGGTCCCCAATCTCAACGATGCCTACCTCGTGACCTATGGCTCGGTGTTCGGCAACGATCCCCGGCCGCAAGTCGCCGAGTTCATGACGAAGTTCCAGACCAAATTCGGCGCGCGGCCCGTCACCTCGCATGCGCTCACCGGCTATAGCGTCATCCAGGGTTGGACGAAGGCGGTCGAGAAGGCCGCCACGCTCGAGGCCGACAAGGTCCGCGATGTGCTGCAGACCTTCGTCGACGAGCCGCTGCTCGCGGGTCCGACGACCTTCACCAAGGACACGCATATCAACATGCAGCGCGACCTCATTCTCCTCGAGGTCAAAGACGGCAAGCCCGGCAATGTGATAGACGTCATCAAGGCCCATGAGATGCCGAAGTAAGAGCGCGGCAGCAGTTCGGATCGCCCAGCATCATGAACGTGCCTTCCGCCGAATATTCACGGTCCGCCGCCTCATCCCTGGACGTCGACGGCGTCGTCGTCGACTTCCAGGGATTGCGTGCCATCGAGGATGTCAGTCTCACGCTTGAGCCTGGCGAGATCCTGGGGCTCATCGGGCCGAATGGGGCGGGCAAGACGACACTGATCAACGTGCTGACCGGATTTCAGACGGTCATGCGGGGCAGCGTGCGCCTGGGCGGCATCGACATCGCCGCCTGGAAGCCGCACGAACGCAGCCGCCGCGGCCTGGTGCGGACTTTCCAGAGCGTGCTGCCTTTCGGCGGGCTGAGCGTGCTTGAGAATGTCGAAGCGGGCGGCGTCGCCATTGGCCTGGGACGGCGCGAGGCCCGCATCGAGGCGGCCCGGATCCTGTCCGAGATCGGGCTTGCGGCGAAGGCCGACCGCCGGGCCGACACGTTGCCTTTCGGCGACGTGCGCCTGACCGGCATTGCGCGCGCCATTGCCATGCGGCCGCGCTTCCTGCTCATGGACGAGCCGGCAGCCGGCCTCAATGACGTCGAGTGCAACGAGCTCCACAACATCATCAAGGGCATCATCGCCCGGCTCGGCTGCGGCATCCTGTTCATCGAGCATCGCATGTCGCTGGTGTTCAGGCTGTGCGACCGGATCCAGGTGCTGCAGCTCGGCCGCACCCTCGCTATCGGCACGGCCGGTGAAATCCAGAACGATGCCCAAGTGCGCAGGGCCTATCTCGGCGAGGAGGCGGCGTGCTGAAGGTCGTCGATCTCAACGTCGCCTATGGCAGCATCGCGGCGGTGCGTGGCGTTTCCTTCGACATCGCGCAAGGCGAGATCGTGGCGGTCATCGGGCCCAATGGCGCGGGGAAATCGAGCCTGCTGCTCGCCATCGCCGGGCTCATCAAGCCGCGCTCGGGCGCAATCGAATTCGCCGGTAAGAATATCGCCAGCAAGCAGGCCGAGATACTGGTGTCGGAAGGCGTATCGCTGGTGCCGGAAGGCCGGCACATTTTCGGCTCGCTGACGGTCGCGGAAAACCTGGCGCTCGGTGCGACGGTCAGGCGCGATTGGCCCCAGATCGCGTCCGACACCGAGCGTGTGCTCGCCATGTTCCCGGTGCTCAAGGAGCGCTATCGCCAGCGTGCCAACAAGCTGTCGGGTGGCGAGCAGCAGATGCTGGCCATCGGCCGCGCCATGCTGGCGCGTCCCCGGCTTCTGCTGCTGGACGAGCCGTCGCTGGGATTGGCGCCGCTGGTCGTCAACCAGGTCTATCAGGCGATCCTGGACCTCAGGCAGTCCGGCGTGACCGTGCTCGTGGTCGAGCAGAACGTGTCGCGCGCACTCGCCGCGGCCGACCGGACCCATGTGCTGAGCTTCGGCGCCATCGCCATGTCGGGTAAATCCACCGAGCTTGCCGGCACGGCGGCGTTCGACGCCGCCTATTTCGGTGTTTCGCGCGAGGCCGGACGGGCATGAACTTCGCTCAGAACGCGATCGATGCGGTCAGTCTCGGCGCGGTCTATGCGCTGGCGGCGCTCGGCATCGGCCTGATCTTCAGCGTCATGCGGCTGATCAACTTCGCCCATGGCGAACTGATCATGGCCGGCGGCTTCACCCTCTATGGCCTGGTCGCGCAGCCGCTGCTGGTGGTGATCCTGGCGGTTCTGATCGTCACCGCCGTGCTGGCGCTCGGCATGGAGCGCATCGCGTTCCGGCCGTTGCGCAAGGCCAATCCGGCGACCCTCCTGATCTCGTCCTTCGCCGTTTCCTATCTGGTGCAGCATGTCGTGCTCATGATCTTCGGGTCGCGCGCCATGGGCGTGCCCTTCCTGCCCGAGCTCGGCACCAGTGTCGAATTCCTCGGCCTCTGGGTGCCGCGCCTCCAGATCGTCACCATCATCACCACGCTCGTGCTGATGGCGGGCCTCGTCGCCTTCTTCCGGTTCTCGCGCATCGGCCTCCAGATGCGCGCCGCCGCCGAGGACTTCACCATGGCGCGGGCGGTCGGCGTGCGCGCCAACCGCGTCATCGCCTTCGCCTTTGCGATCTCCGGCATCCTCGCCAGCATGGTGTCGTTCTATCTCGTGGCGCAGACGGGCTCCGTTTCCTACAAGATGGGCGTCAACATGGTGCTGATCGCCTTCGTGTCGTCGGTCATCGGCGGCATGGGATCGGTCGCCGGCGCAGCCCTCGGCGGCTTCCTCGTCGGGATCATCTCGGTCTCGTTGCAGGCCTACCTGCCGGCGGATCTGAGGCCCTATCGCGACGCCTTCGTCTTCATGATCTTCGTCCTGTTTCTCTTCTGGCGTCCGGACGGCCTCTTGATGAGCCGTGCCGACAGGGATCGGGTGTAGGCTATGAACGATCCGATATTCCGCCCGCTCCACACCGCCGCGATCCTGATCGCCATTCTCCTCGCCGTCGTGCTGGTCGCGACACAGGTCCCGCCCGCCATGCAGCGCACCGTCATCGAGGCGCTGGTGAAGCTCATCGTCGTGGTCGGCCTCTACATCTTCGTCGGCAATTCCGGCGTGTTCTCCTTCGGCCATGTCGCCTTCATGGCGATCGGCGGCTACATGTCGGCGATCCTCACCTTGTCGCCCGAACGCAAGCACACTCTGCTCGCCTTGCCGGCAGCGCTCGAGGCGCTGCAGCTGCCATGGCCGGTGGCGCTGCCGATCGTCCTTGTCGCCGTCGGCCTCATCGCGCTCCTGATCGGCTGGCCGCTCTGCCGGCTGCGCGGCATAGCACTTCCCATGGCCACCTTTGCGCTCCTGGTCATCACCTATGTCATCGCCTCGAACTGGCAGCAGGTCACCGGCGGCCGCCAGGCGCTGGTCGGGTTGCCGCGCTTCACCGGCCTGTGGGTCGCCTTCGGCGGCGCGGCCATCGCCATCGTCGTCGCCGCCCTCTATGCCATGACGCGGCACTGCCTGATGCTACGCTGCTCGCGCGAGAGCGAGGTTGCCGCGGCCGCGACCGGCATCGACCTCGAACGCGAAAGGCTGATCGCCTTCGTGCTCAGCGCCATGGTGGCGGCCTTGGGCGGCGTGCTGTTCAGCCATTTCATCGGCACCATAACGGCCAACAGCTTCTATCTCGACCTCACCTTCGTCACCCTGACCATGCTGGTCGCGGGCGGCATGCGCAGCCTCACCGGCGCGTGCCTGGGGGTGGCCGTGATCGCCTTCGTGGCGGAAGTGTTCCGCGCCATCGAGCGTGGCGTGTCGCTCGGCGATGTGACCATCGCAGCACCCCCCGGTTTGCAGGAGATCGCGCTCGCGGTCATCCTGCTCGCCATCCTGATCCTCAGGCCTGAGGGTCTTCTCGGCAGCTATGAGATCGGGCTGCCCCGACGCCATGCCGCGAGCCGTCCGATGGCCGCAAAACAGGAAGGATGACCATGTTCGTCGCTTGCATCGATATCGGCGGCACCTTCACCGACCTCGTGCTCCATCGCCAAGGCGCCGATCTCGAGATCCATAAATCGCCGACGACGCCAGGCCAGTTCGAGCGGGGGTTCATCGACGTCCTCGCCGTTGCGGCCGACAGCCACGGTTTGTCGCTGGCCGAGTTCCTGGCCAAGACCGACATGATCGTGCACGGCACCACCGTGTCGACCAACGCGCTGGTCGAAGGCAAGGTCGCGCCCACCGGCCTCATCTGCAATGCCGGCCATCCCGACATCCTCACCTTGCGCGAATCGCCCCGGAAACGGGCCTTCAACATCAAGGTCGACTTCCCGCCGCCCTATATCCATCGGAGCCGGACCTGCGAGGTGCGCGGCCGCATCGATGCGATGGGCAACGAGATCGAGAAGCTGGCGGAGGACGACGTTCGCGCCGCGGCGCGCCATCTCGAAGCCTGTGGGGTAAAGGCGATCGCCGTCTGCCTGTTGTGGTCCATCGTCAATTCCACCCATGAGAAGCGGGTGCGCGAGATCCTGGAGGAGGAACTGCCGGGCATCCCCGTCACCCTCAGCCATGAGCTCAATCCGATACCGCGCGAATATCGCCGGACCATTTCGACGGCGGTCAATGCATCGCTCTTCCCGATCGTCAGCGACTATGTGGAGAAGCTCACCGGGGCGCTGAAGCGGGCGGGCTATGCCGGCGAATTGCTGATCGCCAACTGTGTCGGCGGCATGATGCCGCCGGAGGAGATCATCGAGCGGCCGATCTACAGCGTCATGTCGGGACCGACGCTCGCCCCCATCGCGGCGATCAATCTGACCAACGAGAGCAATGTCATCGTGGTCGACATGGGCGGCACGACCTTCGATGTGTCGGCCTTGCGCAACCGCCATCTGGTGGTGACGCCCGAAGCGACCTTCGGCCTCGAAATGCTCGGCATCCCCAAGATCGACGTGCGCTCGGTCGGCGCCGGCGGCGGCTCCATCGCCTGGGTCGATGCCGGCGGCCTGCTCAAGGTCGGCCCGCATAGTGCCAGCGCCGTGCCGGGACCCGCCTGCTATGGCCGCGGCGGCACCGAGCCCACCGTCACCGACGCCAATGTCGTGCTCGGCATCATCGATCCCGATTATTTCCTTGGCGGGCGGATCAAGCTCGATCGCGCCAAGGCCGAGGCGGCGGTCGGCAAGATCGCCAAACAGCTCGGTATCGACGTGGTCGATGCGGCCTATGCCATCTACACCACGACCAATCACAACATGATCGGCGCGATCGAGGACATCACGGTCAATGAGGGCATCGATCCGCGCGACAGTTATGTGGTGAGCGGCGGCGGCGCCACGGCCTGCCACATCGGCGACATGGCGCGCATCCTCGGCATCAAGCGCTTCATGGTGCCGCGCTTCGCGGCGGGGTTGAGCGCCTATGGCGGGCTCATCTCCGATGTGCGCTGGGAGGAGACGGGAACGCTGAACACCACCGACCGCCATTTCGATCTCGCCCAAGTCAACCGGCTGCTCGCGTCGCTGAAGCGGAAAGGTGCCGCTTTCCTGAAGCGGTCGGGTATCGCGGCCAAGTCGCAGCGCTTCGAATTCGCCTTCCAGGGTCGCTATCTCTACCAGTCCTGGGACATCGAGGTGCCGTTCGCAAGCCCCGAGGGCAAGCTTGCCAAAGGGGCGCTCGCCGGCCTGGTCGCCGCTTTTCACGCCCAGCACGAGCGCATCTACACCATCAAGGACGAAGCCGACACGGTCGAGTTCACCACCTGGAAGGTGAGAGCGATCGGCGATACCGGCGGCCGCAAGCGCCGCGGGGCGGCGGTGCCGCGGCAGCGTGACAAGATCAAACCGAAGTCGCGCCGCAAGATCTATCTCGGTGCGGACTTCCGCCACGTGCCGGTCTATGACGCGGCGGCCTTCGGCGCCGGCGCCAGGCTCACGGGACCCGCCGTGCTCGAACTGCCCACGACCACGATCCTGCTGCTCGACAAGCAGGAAGGGCAGATCGACCGCCAAGGCAATTTGCTGGTCGAGCTCGACTAGGATAAGTTGCCTTTGTAAAAAGGTCCGCCAGCGGGGCAAGGGACGGCATGGGCGACGGGGCTTTGGCTACAGTGGCCAATGACGACACGGGACGGACCGGGCGCGTGTTGCTGGTCTCCGTCGCCGCCGCCATGGGCGGTTTCCTCTTTGGCTATGACACCGCAGTGGTCAATGGCGCCGTCGAGGCCATCCGCGCCTGGGCGGGTTTAGGCGACGTCATGCTCGGTTTTTCGATCGCGAGCGTGCTTCTTGGATGCGCCGCCGGCGCTTGGATGGCAGGCCCTCTTGCCGACCGCTATGGGCGTCTTGCCGTGATGCGGGCCGCAGCTTTTGCCTTTTTCATCTCCTCGATCGGCGCAGGCTTGGCCTGGGACATCTGGTCCTTCACCTTCTTCCGGCTCCTCGGCGGCCTGGCGGTCGGAGCGGCGAGCGTCATCACTCCGGCCTATATCGCCGAGGTGGCACCAGCCCATTTGCGCGGGCGCATGGGCTCGTTACAGCAAATGGCCATCGTCGTCGGCATCTTTATCGCCTTGCTGTGCAACTATCTCCTCGCCGATGCGGCGGGTGGTGCTGCGCAGCCACTCTGGCTCGGGCTCGACGCCTGGCGGTGGATGTTCCTTGTCGAAGTCATCCCCTCGATACTCTATGGCCTGATGGCGGGGCTGATCCCGGAGTCGCCGCGCTATCTCGTCTCGATCAATGACCTCAACGGTGCGGCGGCCATCATCAGGCGTTTTCTCGGCACGCCGCCCAGCGTCGACGCCCGCATCCAGACGATACGCGAGACGCTCGGGAGAGCGGAGAGGCAAGCTCTCTCAGACCTCAGAGGTCCCGCCGCGGGACTCTTGCCCGTGGTTTGGGTCGGGATCTTCCTGTCGGTCTTCCAGCAATTCGTCGGCATCAACGTCATTTTCTATTATTCCACAGTGCTGTGGCACGCGGTGGGTTTCACCGAGGCGGACTCGCTCAAGATCACGGTGATGACGTCCCTCACCAATATCGCCACGACGCTCGTCGCCATCGCGCTCGTCGACAGGATCGGCCGAAAGCCGCTCCTGCTTTTGGGCTCGACCGGCATGGCGCTGGCCCTCGGCCTGATGGCATGGATCTTCAGCGCCGCCCCCACGCGTCAGATTGCCGACGGCTCCATCGTCCCCGTTCTCAACGGTGATGCCGGCATGATCGCCGTCATAGCGGCCAATCTCTATGTCGTCTTCTTCGGCATGAGCTGGGGACCTGTCGTGTGGGTGCTGTTGGGCGAGATGTTCAACAATCGCATTCGCGCCTATGCGCTGGCCATTGCGGCGGCGGCGCAATGGCTCGCCAATTTCGTCGTGTCGCAGAGCTTCCCGATATTGGCCGGCAGCGGCCTCGGCCTCGCTTATGGCCTCTATGCCGGGATGGCCGTCCTTTCCTTCTTCTTCGTCTGGCGCTTCGTCATGGAGACGAAAGGACGCGAGCTGGAAGAAATGGAATAGCCCGACGCCCGGCGGGTTCTTTGTAGGCAACTATTGGAAGATTTCTGCGCCAGATGACAGGGGCGTGAAGTCATAGGCATCCACATATCCTCGAAATGCAGCTTGCGCTTTCGACAAGTTCCTTACCTCGGACGAAACCATGATCATTTGGTGTGCCGGAATTCTCCACTGCGGCATTGCCTCGGCAAGAGCACCGGTCGAGATGTACGGCGCACAGACATAAGCGGGTAATACAGCCAAGCCGTTGCCCGCGATGCTCGCCTGCAACAAGAAGCCGATCGAGTTGCTCTGCATGGCGGCTGACGGCGTGACTTTCGCAATGTCCGATTTCATCGAAAACGACCAGACCGCGTGCGCCTGATGAACGAGACATCTATGTTTCGCGAGATGCTCCGGCAGCGTCATAGGCCCCGAATGCTTCAAATACGCTGGAGAAGCCACAAGAATGCGCTTGATCGGCGATATCTTGCGCACGAAGAGGTCCTTGTTCGATACCGATCCCACCCTGAAAGCAAAGTCGATCCGCTCACGGATGATGTCCAGGTTTTCGTTGGTTGCAAGTAGATCCACTTCGACGTTGGGAAACTGCTTGGTAAAGCCATGCAGGAATCGGGGCATGAAGTAGGATGCCGTGATTTCCGGGCAGGTAAGTCGTATTAGTCCGGTAGGCCGTTCCTTGAGATTGATCATCGCCACACTGGCGGATTTCACTTCCGCCCGAACACGACGACAATATTCGAGGAACACCTGCCCATTGCTGGTAAGGCTGACGCGACGCGTGGATCGGCTCAGCAATTGCAGGCCGAGCCTCTTCTCCAACCGCTTGATTCGCTGACTGATGGTCGATTTAGGAACGCTCAGCCTGGCGCTTGCCTCGGTGAAGCTGCCGCTCTCTGCGACTTCAACCAGGAAAATCATATCGTCTAGGCTTTCCATCGGTTCCTCACCTGTTGCCATGGAAGCAGTATACCGCTCGGCAGCTCTTTTGCCCCACTCCTGAATTGTCCGCGGACACGGATAGTGAATTCCCCTATGAGCTATAGCGCCGGGACCAGCCGCACGATTACCTTCGCCTTGAACAAGAGCCACTATCGACAGGTGATGGGATGAAAACAAACCCAAGCTGGTTTCTGCGGCGGTTTCCATCAGGGATGCCGAGGCCGGACGACTTTGTGCTGGAGCAAGGTCGGATTCCGAATCCGGGGCCAGGTGAGTTGCTGGTCAAATCGCTTTGGCTATCGGTTGATCCATATATGCGCGGGCGGATCAGCCCGGCAAAGAATTATGCTGCTGGATTGAAGGTTGGCGATCTAATGCTTGGTGGTGGGGTGGGTGAGGTTCTCCGCTCCGAAGATCCTGGTTTCCGGACCGGTGATATTGTTCAGTCCGATTGTTTCGGTTGGCAGACTCATACCGTCATCCCGGCAAAGACCGCCATTATTCTGGATCCCGAGCAGGCACCTGTGCAGACCTCCCTGGGTTGTTTGGGGATGCCCGGACTGACGGCATACTTTGCGCTCTTGCGGACAGCTCGGCCTAAGCTGGGGGAAACGGTGCTGATCTCAGCGGCTTCTGGCGCGGTTGGCCAGATTGCTGGGCAAATCGCCCGGATCAAGGGATATGACCCTGTTGCGATCGCTGGGACCGACGAAAAGATCGCGTGGTGCAAAGAGCTTGGCTATCGCACGGGCATCAATCATAGAACCGCAAGTGATTTGGCGGCTGCGGTTGCCGAAAGTTGCCCCAATGGAGTCGACGTATTTATCGACAACACGGCAGGGCCCGTGCATGACGCGGCCATGTCGAACCTGAACGTCTTCGGTCGCGTCGTCGTAGTCGGTACGGTGGCGCTGGCCGATCGTTTTGACCGGCCTGACATCGGCTTGCGGCATCTGCGTCGAATTCTTATCCAGCGTGCAAGAATAGAGGGATTTCTCTTGGACGATTTCGCGTCCGAGAACGCAATAGCCAAGGCGGAGTTGAGCGAGTGGTACAAACGTGGCCTGCTGCAAACACGAGAAGACATTCTCGACGGCATTGAGTCAGTTCCGTCTGCGTTTGTAAGAATGTTGAAGGGCGAGAACTTCGGTAAGCAGCTGGTGAGACTGTAGCCGCCGCAAGAAGACGCCTGAAGCGACTCCTACAGCGTTGCCGGGATGCATCTCGGAAAAACACTATCGAGGCCATTCCTCGGCTGGCCAATCCCGAGAGGTATGGATCACGCGCAGGATGACGATGCATTCGCGCCCGGAATGGACCGCCAGCGCATGAGCGATGATATAAGGCAAGCGGGTGATGGACTTCTCATAGGTACCCATCACACGGCCTGGTCGCCCCGTTGCGAAACGGCCGAGGTCGTTTCCGGCCTTTTCAATTGCATCCACAACCCTCTCAGCGGCGAAAGGGTTGTCGGCGGCAATATAGTGGAGGATGTCGAGATAATCCCCGCCTGGCTTCAGCCGACCAAACGACCGGCTTCATCCGCGCGCCGTTTTCTTCTTCTTTTTCGCATTGGCAATGATCTGGCGGGCCTCGGTCATAACCTGCTCGTGGGGTACTACTCGACCCGCCTTGACATCGGCAAGGCCGCGCTTGATGCCTTCGATGATTTCAAGCTCGCGGTCCACATAGGCTGAAACCGCCTCGCCTGCGAGAAAAGATTTGCTGCGTCGAGTGTCGGTTGCGATCCGATCGAGCTTTTCCTTTACCTCGAGGCTCACGCGAATTGTCATGGTAGTGCTGGCGGGCATCGCGATATTCTGTGTCTCTTTGTGTACATCTTAGCACAGTATAGCATGCAAGTCTAATCGCGAGTAATCTAATCGCGTTTGAGCTTCACTTCCTCGGTCTTCAGCGCATCGGCCAAGCGCGCTTTGGCGCTGCCCGGACGCAGGGGCTGCTGCTGCGATTCATGCGGCGCCCAGCCGATGAGCCAGGCGGTTTCGACCGTCGCCCTGACACGGCCATCGGCGTCGGCGTAGCGCGCATCGTAAAGAGACGCGGCGCGTGCCAGCAATGTGGCGGTCACCGGACGGCGCGAGCGCTCGGACAAAGCATGCTGAAGCCCGAGCGCTCGGATCTCGCGCATCAGCGAGATCGCATCCTTGTATCTGACCGTCGTCATGTCGATGTCGACGGCGGGCAGAGCGAAGCCGGCGCGCTGCAAGAGCGAGCCCAGGTCGCGCATATCGGCAAAGGGTGCCACGCGCAGGCTGGCGCCGCCCCAAAACTCGGCTTCGGCGGCGAGCCAGGCCTCGCGCAATTCGATGAGCGTGCGGCCGGCAAACAGGGCGGCCAGAAAAAGACCGTCGGGCTGCAAGGCTTGGCGGAACTGGGCGAGAGCGCCCGGCACATCATTGACGCTGTTGAGGCTGAACAGGCTCAAGATGCAATCAAAGCTCGCCCCGGCCAGAGGCTGAGCCTCATCCTCGAAAACCACATCGATGCCGGGACCAGGTGCGGGCGCCGCCGTCACCATGCGCCCGAGGTGCTGCGTCCCGGCGAGACCGTCCCTGATCTCGCCCGCCGCCGGACCGCAGATGAGCGTCGTCTTGAAATCGCGCAGGATCAGGCAAAGGCGGCTTTCGATCTCGGCCGCCAGCGTCTGGGCATAGAAAGGCGGCCGCGTGCTTCGGGCGCGCGCGAAATGCAGGCGCCGCAACGCCGAATCGAAGATCTGTGGAACGCCTGACGTCATCGGCAACGGCCTCGACACTCAGTCGGGTATGTGGCGCACGGCTCCCTTGGCGGCGCTGGTCGCCATCGCCGCATAGGCGCGCAGTGCGGTAGAAACCTTGCGGTTGCGCTTTTCCGTAGGCTTCCAGGCAGCCTCCTTGCGCGCTTCCATGGCCTTGCGCCGCCGCCCGATCTCGGCGTCGTCGATCTTGAGATGGAGCTTGCGGCTGGGGATGTCGATCTCGATCAGGTCGCCCGTCTCGACGAGCCCGATGAGCCCGCCTTCGGCCGCTTCGGGCGAGGCATGGCCGATGGAGAGGCCCGAGGTGCCGCCGGAGAAGCGCCCGTCGGTGATGAGGGCGCAGGCTTTGCCGAGACCCTTCGATTTGAGATAGCTCGTCGGATAGAGCATCTCCTGCATGCCGGGGCCGCCGCGCGGGCCCTCATAGCGGATGACCACGACGTCGCCCGCCTTGACCTTGCCGGTGAGGATGCCGTTCACCGCCGAATCCTGGCTCTCGAACACGACCGCCGGTCCTGCGAAGACCAGGATCGATTGATCGACACCCGCCGTCTTCACGATGGCGCCCGCTTGCGCGAGATTGCCGTAAAGCACCGCGAGCCCGCCATCCTTGGAGAAGGCATGCTCGGCCGAGCGGATCACGCCCGCCTCGCGGTCGAGATCGAGCGTCTCGTAGCGGCGCTCCTGGCTGAAGGCGACTTGCGTCGGTACGCCGCCCGGGGCGGCACGGAAAAAGTCACTGACCTTGGCGCTCTTGCTGCGCGTGATGTCCCACTGCTCGAGCGCGGCTGCGAGCGTCTGCGCATGCACCGTGGCGACCTTCGTGTCGATGAGACGGGCGCGGTCGAGCTCGCCCAATATCGCCATGATGCCGCCGGCGCGGTGGACGTCCTCCATATGCACATCCGACTTGGAGGGCGCCACCTTGCACAGGACCGGCACCCGCCTCGACAGGCGGTCGATGTCGGCCATGGTGAAATCGAGCTCGGCCTCATGCGCCGCGGCCAGGAGATGCAGCACGGTGTTGGTCGATCCGCCCATGGCGATGTCGAGCGTCATGGCGTTCTCGAAGGCGGCGAAGCTCGCGATCTTGCGCGGCAACACGCTCTCGTCATTCTGCTCGTAGTAACGCCGCGCCAGGTCGACGACGAGATGACCCGCCTCGACGAAGAGGCGGCGCCGGTCGGCATGAGTGGCGAGCGTCGAGCCGTTGCCGGGAAGCGAGAGGCCCAAGGCTTCGGTGAGGCAGTTCATCGAATTGGCGGTGAACATGCCGGAGCAGGAGCCGCAGGTCGGGCAGGCCGAGCGCTCGATGACCTTCATGTCCTGTTCCGACACCTTCTCGTCGGCCGCCGCCACCATGGCATCGACGAGATCGAGCGCCACTTCCTTGCCCTTGAGCACGACCTTGCCCGCTTCCATCGGGCCGCCCGAGACGAAGACCACCGGGATATTGAGGCGCAAGGCCGCCATCAGCATGCCGGGCGTGATCTTGTCGCAATTGGAGATGCAGACCATGGCGTCGGCGCAATGGGCATTCACCATGTATTCGACCGAGTCCGCGATGAGCTCGCGTGACGGCAGCGAATAGAGCATGCCGTCATGGCCCATGGCGATGCCGTCATCGACGGCGATGGTGTTGAACTCCTTGGCGACGCCCCCCGCCGCCTCGATCTCGCGCGCCACGAGCTGGCCCAGGTCCTTCAGATGCACATGGCCCGGCACGAACTGGGTGAAGGAATTAACCACCGCGATGATCGGCTTGCCGAAATCTGAATCCTTCATGCCGGTGGCGCGCCACAGGCCGCGGGCGCCGGCCATGTTGCGGCCATGGGTGGTGGTGCGGGAACGATAACTCGGCATGCTCGGGTCCTGTTGCTTGGGCTTCCTCCCGTTTCCTAGTCCAGGCGGGCGCCCAATTCCATGCTAGAATAGGGCATGGCCGCCTTGACCTTAACGCACCTTTCCGGGGGCCTGACACTCATCGGCAGATGGGGGCTCGACTGGCTCATCCCGCCGCAATGCCTCGCCTGCCGTGACGCGGTGGCCGAGGCGTCGGGCCTGTGCGTCGCCTGCTGGTCGAAGCTTTCTTTCATCGAGGCGCCCTTTTGCGAAAGGCTCGCCATCCCTTTTCCCTATGAGCAGGGCGAAGGGGCGGTGAGCGCTGCGGCGCTCGCCGATCCGCCGCTGTGGGACCGCGCCCGCGCCGCGCTCCTCTTCGACGATGCAGCGCGCGACCTTGCCCATGCCCTCAAATACCGCGACCGACATGAGGCGGGCCTCATCATGGCGCGGCTCATGCGCCGGGCCGGCGCCGACATCCTGGCCGGCGCGGATGGTGTCATCCCGGTGCCGCTGCATCGCTTCAGGCTCTGGCGGCGGCGCTACAACCAGTCGGCCATCCTCGCCCGCCATATCTCGAAGAGCACGGGCAAGCTTTTTTGTCCCGGTCTCCTCAGCCGGCGCAAGGCTACGCGCTCACAGACCGGGCTCGACCAGGAGGAGCGGCAACGCAACGTTGAGGGCGCCTTCATCGTGCCCGAGGAAAGCCGGCCCCTGGTCGTGGGCAAGTCCTTCGTCCTCATCGATGACGTGCGCACCACGGGAGCGACGCTCAAAGCCTGCACCCAGGCGCTCAAAAGGGCGGGGGCGGCCCGCGTCGACGTCCTGACCTTCGCGCTTGTGCACAAGCCCATGCGCCTTCATATTTGAGGCGGATTCGAAAGTGATGGCCATGCCGAAAGTCACCATCTACACGACGCCCTTCTGCCCCTACTGCCATTCCGCCAAGGCGCTGCTCAAGCGGAAGAACGTAGAATTTTCCGAGATCGATGTGAGCTTCGATCCGCAGGAGCGGCAGCGCATGATGACGAAGGCGCAAGGCCGGCGCACCGTGCCGCAGATCTTCATCGGCGAGACCCATGTCGGGGGCAGCGACGAGCTCCATGCGCTCGACCGGCAGGGCAAGCTCGATCCGCTTCTCGCCGGCGCGCCTCAAGCGTGACCACCAAGGCAGCGCTCATCCAACTGCGCTCCGGGCGCGACATGGCGCGCAACATCGCCGATGCTTCCCTCCTGATCAAGGAAGCCTGCCGCAAGGGCGCTGAATTCGTCCTCACCCCGGAAATGACCAACATATTGGAGACGGATCGCGACCGGCTGAAGGGGCTGGCGCGGCGGGAAGAGGAAGATGCCTCGGTCGCGGCTTTTGCCGACCTTGCCCGCGATCAGCGCATCTGGCTCAACGCCGGCTCATTCGCGCTCAAGGGCCCCGAGGGGAAGCTCGTCAATCGCTCGCTTCTCTTCGCGCCCGACGGCACCTTGGCGGCGCGCTACGACAAGGTGCACCTGTTCGACGTCGACCTGCCGAACGGCCAGATTTTGCGGGAATCGGCCGCTTATGCCGCGGGCCGTCCGGTGCCGGTCGTGCCCCTGCCTTTCGCCACGGTCGGCCTCACCATTTGCTACGATGTAAGATTTCCTCATCTTTACAAGGCTTTGGCTCAGGCGGGCGCGGAGGTCCTGACGGTGCCGTCGGCGTTCACGAAAGTGACCGGCGAGGCGCATTGGCATGTGCTCTTGCGCGCCCGCGCCATCGAAACGGGCAGCTTCGTGCTGGCGCCGGCGCAAGGCGGATTGCACGAATGTGGCCGCGAGACCTTTGGCATGAGTCTTGCTGTTTCTCCCTCAGGCGACATAACGGCAGAAGGCGGACAAGACCCGGCAGTCCTCATGACGGTCATCGACCGGCGCCAAGTGCTTGAAGCACGGCGGCGAATCCCGGTCCTGCGGCATGAAAGACAGGCGATCTTGAACGCCCAGGGAGAGGTTGCTACCTAAGGGGCATGATCCGTTACGATCTCATTTGTGAAGAAGGCCATGAATTCGATGGCTGGTTCTCCAACAGCGCCGCTTTCGACGAGCAGTCGCGCAAGGGATTCGTCTCCTGCATCCATTGCGGATCGACCAGGGTCGAAAAGCAGCTGATGGCGCCGGGCATTCCGGTCAAGAGCAACCGCAGAAGCGAACCGGCGCCGAAGCCCGTGCTGGCCACGACCCTCGATCCGCGCCAGCAGAAGCTCGTCCAGGTGATGCGCGAATTGCGCAAGGCGGTCGAAGAGAATGCCGAATATGTCGGCGACAAATTCGCCGAGGAAGCGCGCAAGATCCATTATGAGGAAACCGAGAAGCGCGGCATCTATGGCGAGACCACGACCCAGGATGCCGAAGCGCTGATCGAAGAGGGCATCGAGATCCATCCTCTGCCGATTCTGCCTGAAGACGGCAACTGATCCCCCCAACTCGTCATGGCCGGGCTGTGCTAATTCCCCGGCTTCTGCGCCACCAGCATGTAGTTCACATCCATGTCGCGGGCTCTCCGCCATTCGCCTGAGAAGGGATTGTAGGTGACGCCGGTGCGGTCGAGCTGCCTGAGGCCGCTTGCCTCAAGCCAGCCTTCGAGCTCCGCGGGCGTTATGAACTTCTCCCATTGATGGGTGCCCTTGGGCAGCCAGCCCAATATGTATTCGGCACCGACGATGGCGAGGCCGAAGGATTTGAGCGTCCGGTTGAGAGTGGCGATAAAGATCAGCCCATTGGGCTTCAGCAGCGCGCCGCAGGTCTCGACGAAGCCCTTGGGATCGGCGACATGCTCGATCACCTCCATGTTGAGAATCACATCGAAGGTCTCGCCCTCAGCCGCCAGGGCTTCCGCCGTCTGGGCGCGATAGTCGATGGCGAGGTCCTGCTCTTGCGAATGGACGCGGGCGGTCGAGATGTTCTTCTCGGAAGGGTCGATCCCGGTGATCGTGGCGCCGAGCCTCGCCATGGGCTCGGTCAGGAGCCCGCCGCCGCAGCCGATGTCCAGGAATCTGAGGCCCGCGAAGGGCCGCCGCTCAAACGGATCGCGGGCGAAGCGGGCCGTGACCTGCTCCTTGATGTAAGCAAGCCGGACCGGATTGAAGACATGCAGGACCGCGAATTTGCCGGTCGGATTCCACCATTCCGCGGCGATTTTCGAGAATTTCTCGACCTCGGCCGGGTCGAGGCTCTTGGCTTCAAAAGCGGGCGTCATCAGAACTCCAGAATTTCCTTTCCTATTATTGCATAGAGAGGGGCCCTCATCTATGACTACGCCGCGCCGCATCCCTCCCCAGATCAAGGTTCGAGGACAGGGCGTGTCAGGGACCTGTCCGGGGCCCCGGGCGCGTGAGGAAAGAGGTTTTGGGCCATGGGCCGCTTGGTGATGAAATTCGGGGGAACGTCGGTTGCCGATGTCGAGCGCATCCGCAATGTCGCGCGCCATGTCGAGCGCGAGGTCAAAGCCGGGCACGAGGTCGCCGTCGTCGTCTCGGCCATGGCGGGCACGACCGACAGGCTCGTCTCCTGGTGCCGGGAAGCGGCCTCCGTCCACGATGCCCGCGAATATGACGCGATCGTCGCCTCGGGCGAGCAGGTCACGTCCGGCCTCCTCGCCATCGTGCTGCAGGACATGGGCATACCGGCAAGGTCCTGGCATGGCTGGCAGGTCTCGGTGAAGACCGACGGCGTCCATGGCGCCGCCCGCATCGTCTCGATCGAGGCCAGCGAATTGCGCAAGCGCATGGAGCAGGGCCAGGTCGCCGTCGTGGCGGGCTTCCAGGGCATCGGCCCCGACCGGCGCGTGACCACGCTGGGGCGCGGCGGTTCCGACACGTCGGCCGTGGCCTTGGCGGCCGCCCTCGAGGCGCGCTGCGACATCTATACCGATGTCGACGGCGTTTACACGACCGATCCCCGCATCGACTCGCGGGCGCGCAAGCTCGATCGCGTCTCCTATGAGGAGATGCTGGAAATGGCCTCGGCCGGCGCCAAGGTCCTGCAGACACGCTCGGTTGAGTTGGCCATGGTTTACAAGGTACCCTTGCAGGTGCGCTCGAGCTTCGAGCCGCCCGATGCCGCCAATCAGAACCGGCCGGATGGTTCGGGGCCCGGAACACTCGTATGCGATGAGGACAGTATCGTGGAACAGCATGTCGTAAGCGGGATCGCTTATACCAAGGATGAAGCCAAGGTCTCGATCCGCCGGGTGAAGGACAAGCCGGGTGTCTCGGCCTCGATCTTCGGGCCGCTGGCCGAAGCCGACATCAGCGTGGACATGATCGTCCAGAATGTCTCGGCCGATGGTGAGACCGCGAACATCACCTTCACCGTGGCGCGCAAGGACCTGCGCAAGGCGCTGGAAGTCCTGCAAGGGCTGAAGGACAAGGTCGGCTATCACGAGCTCAGCCATTCGCTCGACGTCGCGAAAGTGTCGGTGATCGGCATCGGCATGCGGAGCCATGCCGGCGTCGCCGCCAAGATGTTCAAGTCGCTGGCCGAGAAGGGCATCAATATCCAGGCGATCGCCACCTCCGAGATCAAGATCAGCGTGCTCATCGATGAAGCCTATACCGAGCTCGCGGTGCGCTCGCTGCACACGGCCTATGGGCTCGAAGGGGCGAACTGAAGAATGACGATGGCATTGCGCCATAGACACTGTCGGCAATGGCAACCGGCCATGCCGGCCGCCATCGTAAAAGCGCTCAGGCCATACAAGGCGCGAGCGATTTTTACGGGAAGCGCGCGTGAGGACACCGCCTGATGGTCACATCCGCCCTAGGCCCGCGTGTTCTCCTCAGGAGGCTCCGCGAGGTCATGGCGGAGCCCGAGGCGGCACAGAAGCGGCTCGACAAGATCGTCGTCCTGATCGCGGCCAACATGGTCGCGGAAGTGTGCTCCATCTATGTGATGCGCCCCGGCCAGGTGCTCGAGCTCTATTCGACTGAAGGCTTGAAGCGCGAAGCCGTCCACTTGTCGAAACTGAATGTCGGCGAAGGCCTCGTCGGCATCATCGCCGGCGAGGCGCAGCTCCTCAACCTCGCCGATGCGCAGGCGCATCCGGCCTTCAAATACCTCCCCGAGACGGGTGAGGAAGTCTACAACTCCTTCCTCGGCGTACCGATCCTGCGCAACGGCATCGTCATCGGCGTGCTCGTGGTGCAGAACCGCACCCGCCGCCATTACACCGAGGAAGAGGAAGAAGCGCTGCAGACGACGGCGATGGTCTTGGCCGAGATCATCGCCTCGGGCGAGCTCACCGAGGTGGCGCGCGACGTCGCCGCCGACATCGCCCATGTGCGCAGCCATCATGTGAAGGGCGACGCGCTGGCCGACGGCCTGGCGCTCGGCCATGTCGTGCTGCACGAGCCGCGCGTCGTGGTCGAGAACCTCATCGCCGAGAACATCCCCAAGGAGAAGGCCAGGCTCGACGGCGCCATCGAGCAATTGCGCGCCCATGTCGACGAGCTCGTCGATGGCACCGAGACGCGGGGCGGCGAATATTCGGAAGTGCTCGAGACCTTCCGCATGTTCGCGCATGACCGGGGCTGGGTGAACCGGCTGCGCGAGACGGTTGAGACCGGCCTCACCGCCGAGGCCGCGGTCGAGCGCGTGCAGAGCGACAACCGGGCGCGCATGATGCGTACCCCCGATCCCTACTTGCGCGAGCGCATGCATGATCTCGACGATCTCGCCAACCGGCTCCTGCGCATCCTGACCGGGCAGATCGCCACGGCGTCGCGCGGCGACCTTCCGCAGAACGCCATCGTGGTGGCGCGCAACATGGGCCCCGCCGAGCTCCTCGATTACGACCGCACCAAGCTGCGCGGCGTCATCCTCGAGGAAGCGGGCACCACCAGCCATGTGGCGATCGTGGCGCGGGCGCTCGGCATCCCCGCCGCCGGCCAGGTCGAAGGCCTCATCGATGTCGTCGACACCGGCACGCCGATCATTCTCGACGGCACCTCGGGCGATGTCTATGTCCGTCCCTCGCTCGACATCGAGCGCGCCTATGCCGACAAGGTGCGCTTCAATGCCAGGCGCCAGGCGCAGTTCCAGGCGCTCCGCGACACGCCGGCGATGACCAGGGACGGGATCAAGATCGAGCTCGGCATCAATGCCGGCCTCCTGGTCGACCTGCCGCATCTGCATGATTCAGGGGCGGAGAGCATCGGCCTGTTCCGCACCGAATTGCAGTTCATGATGGCGCAGCATTTCCCGCGCCTCGATGCGCAGGTCCGGCATTACCGCGGCATTTTGGCGGCCGCCAATCAGCGTCAGGTGACGTTCCGCACCCTCGATATCGGCGCCGACAAGCTCCTGCCTTATCTGCGCCAGGTGAAGGAGGACAATCCGGCCATGGGTTGGCGCGCCATCCGCATGGCGCTCGACCGGCCGGCCTTGCTGCGGCTGCAGCTTCGCGCCCTCCTCAAGGCCGGCGCCGGGCAGAAATTGCGCATCATGTTCCCGATGATCGCCGAGGTCACAGAATTCCTCACCGCCAAAACGATGGTCGAGAAGGAGAAGGCGCATCTCAAGGAGCGCGGCCACAAGCTGCCCGTCGCGATCGAGCTCGGCGCCATGATCGAGGTGCCGGCCCTCGTCTGGCAGCTCGATGAGCTCCTGCCCGAGCTCGATTTCGTCTCCATCGGCTCGAACGACCTGCTGCAGTTCCTCTATGCGTCGGACCGCCAGAATCCAAGGCTCGCGCATCGCTACGATCCGCTGTCGCCCGCCATCCTCAAGACCATCCGCGCCATCGTCGAGGCGGGTGCGGAGCACGGCGTCCATGTCAATCTATGCGGCGAGATGGCGGGACGTCCGCTCGAGGCCATGGCGCTGATCGGCCTGGGGCTGACCTCGATCTCCATGGCGCCGGCGGCGATCGGGCCGGTCAAGACCATGATCCTCTCGACCGACCGGGCAAAATTATGGGCTTTCATGGAGCCGCTGCTGCACAAGCGCGACCAGACGCTGCGCCTGGCGCTCACGTCTTTTGCCAAGTCGCAGGGCATCCGGCTGATTTGATCGCGAAAAACGGACGGCGTTAGCCTTCTGCTTACCATTCTGAGGCATGTTCAGGGGACTCATTAGCGTTACCGGCTGGTTAAGGCCGGCTGTCCGGAGAAGTGCTCCATGGATGTTCTTGTCCCCGATCATGATCGCGAGCCTGCGCTCGACTCGACCCCGTTCTACCGCCCGAAGCCGGACGGTGATCTCAATCCCGCCGGTGAAGCCGGCTGGTACCTGCAGCGCGAGCGCGAGAAGCGCGGCTTGAGCCTCGATCAGATCTGCGAAGCGACCGGCATCCATCCTTATCACGTCGAAGCCATCGAAATGGGCGACCTGACCCGGCTGCCGCAGCGCCTCGAAGCGCTCGAGATGGTCGGCATCTATGGCGAGTATATGGGCTTCGAGCCCGAACCCCTCGTCACCCATTACGCCGCTTTCCTGCCGCGTCCCCAGGGCAACCAGGGCAAGGCGCATCCGGCGGATCCCGGCCCCTTGTCCAGCGCCAAGATCCTCAGATTCGGCAAGATGCCGCCTTTCCCGCGCTTCAGCATCAAGTCCTTCCCGGGCGGTGCCGGCGGCGTCATCGGCTCGTGCTTTGCCGCCATCCTGCTCTTCGCCGCCGCGAGTTGGGTGATGCAGCCGGTGCCCGGCATACAGCCGGGCGAAGAGACGGCCCAGAACGAGCCCCTCGACCAGGCCGGCGATCCGATGCCCACCGCCACGACCGGACAGAGCGATACCGACGTCGCGGTCAGCGAAGAGCCGATGCCGGAAGAAGGTGCGCAGGCCAAGGTCGAGGACGAAACGCCGTCGGCCGGCAAGGAGCCCACGGGCGAAGAGGATGGTCTCTCAGGGATCGGCGCCTTCATCGAGGATGGTTTCCAGCAGGGGTCCGAAACGCAGCCGCAGAAGGCGGCGCCGACGCCCCAGTCCAAGAAGCCCGCTGCCGACAAGCCAGCCGCGGCGACGCCACCGGCCGATCCGGGCTCCCGCCTGGTGTTGAGAGCCAAGGCGCCCGTCTGGGTGCGCATCGAGGATGCGCAAGGCAATGTGGTGATGACGCAGATGCTGCGCGGCGGCGACACCTATAGCGTGCCCGACCGCCAGGGCCTGGTGGTCATCGCGCGTGACGGCGGGCTGCTCTCCTACATCATCGACGGCAAGGAGCGCGGCATCCTGGGCACGCCGGGACAGATCCTGGTCGGCCAGCCGCTCGACATCCCGACGCTCGAGAAGCGCGGGTAAGCCTCACGCTGGGCTTGGCGGAAGCATCCCGCTTCCGCTAAAAGCCCGCGGCATGAGTGCCATTCCGCAAGCCAAGCTCGACCGCATCCAGCAGCGTTTCGCCGTCATCGAGGCGGAACTCACCCAAGGTGCGCAGGCTGAGACCTTCGTCAGGCTGTCGAAGGAATATTCCGAGCTCGGCCCCGTGGTGACGGCGGCGCGGGCGCTGGCCAAGGCCAGGTCCGATCTCGCCGGGCTGGACGAGATGATCGCCTCGGGTGATCGCGACATGGCCCAAATGGCCGAGGCCGAGAAGCCCGAAATTGCCAAGCGCATCGGCGAGCTCGAGCAGCAGCTGAAAATCCTGCTCCTGCCCAAGGACGCGGCCGATGAGCGCAATGTCATCCTCGAAGTCCGGGCCGGCACCGGCGGCGATGAGGCCGCGATCTTCGTCGGCGACCTGTTCCGCATGTATCAGCGCTATGCGAGCGTCAAAGGCTGGCGGGTCGAGGTGATCTCGGCGAGCGAAGGCGATCACGGCGGCTACAAGGAGATCATCGCGACGATCACCGGGGCCGGGGCCTATGCCCGTCTCAAATTCGAATCGGGTGTGCACCGGGTGCAAAGGGTCCCGGAGACCGAGGCGCAAGGCCGCATCCATACCTCGGCCGCGACGGTCGCGGTGCTGCCCGAGGCGGAAGAGGTCGATATCGAGATCAACGACGCCGATCTGCGCATCGACGTCTATCGCTCGTCCGGTCCCGGCGGCCAGTCGGTCAACACCACCGACAGCGCGGTACGCATCACCCATATCCCCTCAGGGCTGGTCGTCGCCCAGCAGGACGAGAAGTCGCAGCACAAGAACAAGGCGAAGGCGCTGAAGATCCTGCGCGCCAGGCTCTATGAGCGCGAAAGACAGCGCCTCGATGCCGAGCGCTCCGCCACCAGGCGCGGCCAGATCGGCTCGGGCGACCGCTCCGAGCGCATCCGCACCTATAATTTCCCGCAAGGGCGGGTCACCGACCATCGCATCAACCTCACCCTCTACAAGCTCGACCAGGTGATCGAGGGGCCCGGGCTCGAGGAACTGGTCAGCGCGCTGATGACGGAGCATCAGGCCGAGCTTCTCGCCGCCGCCGAGGCCGATGCGGCGTAGCTTGGTTTCCAGCACTTCCCAGACCCCCACCCCTGACCCCTCCCCGCAAGGGGGAGGGGAAACGGCAAAGAGCCTGTTGGACGCCGCCAAGAATGCCCTCGCGGCGAAGGGCAATCCGACGCCGGCGCTCGATGCCAGGCTCCTGCTGCAGCAGGCGGCGGGCCTCGGCCACGAAACCCTGATCGCCGATCCGCAGCGGCCCGTCGCGCCGGAAGCGGCGGCGCGGTTCCGGGAATTCCTGGAGCGCCGCCTCGCGGGGGAGCCGGTCGCGCGCATCCTGGGCGAGCGCGAGTTCTATGGGCGTGCCTTCAGGATCACGCCCGCGACGCTCGATCCCCGGCCCGACACCGAGACGCTGATCGAGGCGACGCTCTCCTTCATGCCCAGGGAAGACGCCTGCCGCATCATCGATCTGGGCACCGGCTCCGGCATCATCGGCGTGACGCTCCTCGCCGAGCGCCCAGAAGCCCGGGCGGTGATGACGGATATTTCGGCCGACGCGCTCGCCGTCGCGCAAGACAATGCCCGCCGCCACGGCGTCCTCGCCCGGGCGCGCTTCGCGGAAGGGAGCTGGTTCGCCGGCACGGAAGGCCCTTTCGACCTCGTCCTCTCCAACCCGCCCTATATCCCGCAAGCGATTCTCCAAACCCTTGCGCCCGAGGTGCGGAACTTCGACCCGGAGAGCGCCCTGGTGGCCGGCGCGGACGGGCTTCAGGCCTACCGCGAAATCGCTAAGGTCGCAGGGCCGCACCTCGCTCCCGACGGCCGTGTCATCGTCGAGATCGGTGAAGGCCAAGCACTTGATATAGAACATATTTTCAAGACCTCTGGATTCGCGCCGGCGGGGCGCTGGCAGGACCTTGCCCGGCATGTGCGCTGCCTGGGCTTCAGCCATGCTTGAGGCGCGACAAAAAAGGGGTTGGAAATGACCAGGGGAAGGGCTACCTTAGTTCTGGTATTTCGTTCTGCCCGTTGCGATTAGCGCTAGACGGCAGGTGACGGGGCGGGCCCAGAGGGCAAGAGGTCCCATCCACATGAAGATTAGCGCGGTTGAAATGTAGCGGGTCCAAGCCAGGATACGTTTCTCAGGCAGGACAGACCTCCTAAACCACAGGGACAGATTTGGCAGGGCTCGTTTGAGAGTCGATCGTCGATCAGAAATTATGCCGGAGCGGCATGATGTGATTCTGCGTGTGGGTAAACCGCGGACAATATGAATCTGAATTAAAGCATGAGTGGAAAATGAGACCAGGTCAGCACAACAAGCGGGGCCGCGGCCGGAATCGTCGTCACAATGGCGGCGGAGGCGGCGGCGGTGGCGGCGGAAACCCGCTCAATCGCGTCTATGAGAGCAACGGACCCGATGTGAAGGTGCGCGGCACGGCGCAGACGGTCGCCGACAAATATCTCCAGCTCGGCCGCGACGCCCAAGTCTCCGGCGACATCGTGATGGCCGAGAGCTATTATCAGCATGCGGAGCATTATCTGCGCATCCTCGCCGCGGCCCAGGCCTATCAGCAGCAGATGCAGCAGCAATATCGCCGGCCGGAAGACGACTATGGCGATGATGACGAGATGGATGCGAGCCCTGAGGGCGACGACGGCCAGCCGGAGATCGGCGAGCGCCCCGGTTTCGCTGGTGAAACGGGCGAGCAGCCGGAGAGCTTCGATCCGGGCGAGGGGCGGCGCGACTACCAGCAAGGCAATCGCGGCCCCGACCAGCAGGGCGAGCGGCGCGACCGCCATGACCGGCGCGACCGTTTCCGTCCGCGCTGGGACCGCAACCGCGGCGAGGGCCAGGAACAGGGCCGCTATGGCAATCCGCAAAACCAGCAGCCTTATCAGCGGCGCGAGGAGCCGGAAGCGCAGCCGCCTCCGGTCGAGGCCGAGAAGCCGGCGCCCGCCGCCGAGCCGGCACCTGCGGCACCCGCGGCCGCAGCCAAAGGCGTCGATGAGAAATGGGATGGCCCGCAGCCTTCCTTCCTGAAGCGCCCGGCCAGTGGCACGGGCCGCGGAAGACGGCCGCGCCGCGAAGCCGCACCGGCCGCTGAGTCCGAGGAAGCACCGCAGGCCGACTGATCAGTCGCATCGCGGCGAAGCTGAAGACTTCGCCGCGATGGATTCGCGCCGAGTGACTATCTACGGTGATTGGTAGATGAAAAACTGCTCGCTGCGCACAGTTGCGGGCAGCGGCAGCCGCCGCGCCTGCGGCAGGTTCAAGGGCAGATCCGACAGCACGATGGCGCCGGGTGCCAGGAGATCGGGCAGGCTTGCGCTCACCAGAGCCGCAACCTCGCGATTGTAGCCGTCGTCATAGGTTCCGGCGTCGGAATTCACCAGGATCGCCTGGCCGGCAAAGCGCGCGCGGGCTTGAGGCAAGGTATCGGAGAATTTGCCCAGCATGAGATGGTCCGCATCGGGCGTGCAATCCGGAAAGCAATCGACTTCCCGGTCGAACACGAAGATCTCGCGTTCCGGCAGATGCCGGCGCAGGTGATCATAGGTACGGCCATGGCCGAGCCCAAGCTCGAAGACGACGCCCGGCCTGTCCTTGATTTCGCGGAACGCCCAGTTCAGGCATTGATGCTGGGCCTCGAGCCGGAAAAGCAGGCGCTCGAGCCGCGAGTATCGATCCTCACGGTTACTCTGTGCTTCCTGTACTGCTGTCATGACGATGCTGATTCACGCAAGAATGAAGCCCGCTTACGGGTTTGTTCCATAGAGCAAAATCGGGTCGCAACACAGTCTCTCCACAGGTAAATTCTGGCGTCCAACCAGAATATGCCCGGAGGTTGCACGAAGAACCGCCGGGTGGGGACTCGTGAAGCAGTGAGCCTCAGCGGCGGCGAGAACTCTATAGGTTTTCCCCTCTCCCGTTGCAAAGCAATGGGAGAGGGTGCCCGAAGGGCGGGTGAGGGCTCTTCCTTCACGCCTCCGGAAGTTTGTCTTCCAATGCGAGAAGGATCATGTCCATACATCGTCGAACTTCCGGTAAACATCGTCATTCATGACACGGACAATCCTGTAGCCTTGCGCCCTCAGATAGGCTGATCGGCGCTGGTCGTAGGCAATCTCGTGATCTTCCGAATGCGTTGCGCCATCGACCTCGACGATGAGACGGGCGTCGCGGCAAAGAAAATCAACGGTGAAAGGGCCGATCGAATATTGCCGGATAAACTTGTAGTTCTGGAGTCTTCGCCCGCGCAGCCCTGACCAGAGTCGCACTTCGGCGGGTGTCTGGCTGTGGCGTAGCCGGCGAGCTTGATCCCGGCGCTTCTGGTCAGTGATGGCCATGCCTCCAATCTTATCGCCTTGCCACTGATCCGCAAAAGAGCCCTCACCCGGCCTTCGGCCACCCTCTCCCATCCTTCGGACGGGAGAGGGGGAAACCTACGCAGATCCCGTTTCTGGGCCGGGCGGCAACCTTGTCCCTCGGAAAACCTTTCCTATATCTGGCTTGCGGCCGATAATGGTCCGGAACAGGATCGCCTCCTTGAGGGTTCCAGCTTCCGTGACGTTGCGGCCGGATTTCAGCCAAAGACGGCGTCACGGGAGAGTGCCATGATGGGCTCTCATGGGCGTGCCGAGGAGGAGAAGTAAGCCATGGATTTCGAGAAATACACCGAGCGGGCCCGCGGTTTCATCCAGTCGGCCCAGGCGCTCGCCTTGCGCGAGGGCCATCAGCGCTTCAGCCCCGAACATCTTCTGAAAGTCTTGCTCGATGACGAGGAAGGCCTCGCTTCGAGCCTGATCAGTGCCGCCGGCGGCAACAGCCGGCTGGCGCTCGCCGAGACCGAAGCGGCGCTGAAGCGCCTGCCCAAAGTATCGGGCGGCGGTGCCGGACAGGTCTATCTGGCGCCCGAGACGGCGCGTGTCTTCGAGGCGGCAAATCAGCTCGCCCAGAAGGCCGGCGACAGTTTCGTGACGGCCGAGCGTTTGCTGCAGGCGCTGGCGATCGAGAAGTCGGACGCCCAGAAGGCGCTGAAGGATGCGGGTGTCACGCCCCAGGGCCTCAACGAGGCGATCAATGCGCTGCGCAAGGGGCGCACCGCCGATTCGGCCTCGGCCGAGCAGGCCTATGACGCGCTCAAGAAATATTCGCGCGACCTCACCGAGGCGGCGCGCTCGGGCAAGCTCGACCCGGTGATCGGACGCGACGACGAGATCCGCCGCACCATCCAGGTGCTGTCGAGGCGCACCAAGAACAATCCCGTCCTCATCGGCGAGCCGGGCGTGGGCAAGACCGCCATCGCCGAAGGCCTCGCTCTGCGCATCGTCAATGGCGACGTGCCGGAGAGCCTCAAGGACAAGAAGCTGCTCGCCCTCGACATGGGTGCCCTCATCGCCGGCGCCAAATATCGCGGCGAGTTCGAGGAGCGCTTGAAGGCGGTGCTCCAGGAAGTCACGGCGTCGGCCGGCGGCATCATCCTCTTCATCGACGAGATGCACACGCTCGTCGGCGCCGGCAAGGCCGACGGCGCGATGGATGCGTCCAATCTTCTGAAGCCCGCTCTGGCGCGCGGCGAATTGCATTGCGTCGGCGCCACCACGCTCGATGAATACAGGAAGCATGTCGAGAAGGACGCGGCGCTGGCGCGGCGCTTCCAGCCGGTCTTCGTGGGCGAGCCTACCGTCGAGGACACGATCTCGATCCTGCGCGGCATCAAGGAGAAATATGAGGAGCACCACAAGGTCCGGATCACCGATTCGGCGCTGGTGGCTGCGGCCCAGCTCTCCAACCGCTACATCACCGACCGCTTCCTGCCCGACAAGGCCATCGACCTCATGGACGAGGCGGCTTCGCGCCTGCGCATGCAGGTCGATTCCAAGCCCGAGGAGCTCGACGCCCTCGACCGCGACATCATGCAGATGCAGATCGAGCGCGAGGCCTTGAAGAAGGAGACCGACCGCGCCTCCAAGGACCGGCTCGCCCGGCTCGAGAAGGAACTCGCCGATCTCAAGGAGCGCTCCGCCACGCTGACGCGCAAATGGCAGGCGGAGAAGGAGAAGCTCGCTTCCGCGGCGACGATCAAGAAGGAGCTCGGCGATGCGCGCACCCTTCTCGAACAGGCGCAGCGCAAGGGCGACTTCGCCAAGGCGGGCGAGCTCGCTTACGCCACCATCCCGGGCCTCGAGAAGAAGCTCAAGGAGGTCGAGGAGGCCGCCAAGGGCAATCCGATGGTCGAGGAGGCGGTGACCGAGAACCACGTGGCGCAGGTCGTGTCGCGCTGGACCGGCATCCCCGTCGACAAGATGCTGGAAGGCGAGCGCGACAAGCTGCTCAAGATGGAGGAAGGCTTGGGCAAACGCGTGGTCGGCCAGGCCGAGGCGGTGAAGGCCGTCGCGACGGCGGTCCGCCGCGCCCGCGCCGGTCTCCAGGATCCCAACCGCCCGATCGGCTCCTTCATGTTCCTGGGGCCGACCGGCGTCGGCAAGACCGAGCTCACCAAGGCCTTGGCCGCGTTCCTGTTCGACGACGAGCATGCGATGGTGCGCATCGACATGTCGGAATACATGGAGAAGCATTCCGTCGCCCGTCTCATCGGGGCGCCTCCGGGCTATGTCGGCTATGACGAGGGCGGGGCGCTCACCGAAGCGGTGCGGCGCCGGCCCTATCAGGTCGTCCTCTTCGACGAGATCGAGAAGGCGCATCCCGATGTGTTCAACGTGCTCCTCCAGGTGCTCGACGACGGCAGGCTCACCGACGGCCAGGGCCGCACGGTGGACTTCCGCAACACGCTCATCGTGATGACCTCCAATCTGGGCTCGGAATATCTGGTGAGCCTGGGCGAGGACCAGGATGTCGATGTGGTGCGCCAGCAAGTGATGAATGTGGTCAGAAGCCACTTCCGGCCCGAATTCCTGAACCGGCTCGACGAGATCATTCTCTTCCATAGACTCAAGCGCGAGCATATGGGCGCCATCGTCGATATCCAGCTCGGGCGGCTGGCCAAGCTGCTCGTCGAGCGCAAGATCAAGATCGATCTCGACAAGGCGGCGCATGACTGGCTCGCCGAGAAGGGCTATGACCCGGCCTATGGCGCGCGTCCCCTGAAGCGCGTGATCCAGAAGTCGCTGCAGGATCCGCTCGCCGAGGAGATCCTCGCCGGCAATGTCTCGGACGGCGACACGGTCAATGTCGGCGCCGGCAAGGACGGGCTCACGCTGAAAGCGGGCAAGTCGAAGGCGAAAGCGGCATAAGCCCGTTTCCAGCCATGGTGACGATCAAGGAGCGGAAGAGATTCCGCTCCTTTTTCATTCTTGAGATACGCCTGGTAAAAATTACGCAACGATATATGCAATCCTGAGTCGCACGCCGTGGGCCACCTTTGGTCGTGGTGCCGAAAAAATAGGCACCGGTTTGTGGCGCGGCTGCAACACGTTCCGCAAAATTTTGATTACTTTAAGGAATCATCTGGCATCTGTCATATCGGGCAATTAGACCGAAGATTATTTTTCGGGTGACGGGGGCAATATGGGACGTTCGACGCATGCCGCGCTGCAAGGCGTGATCCAGGAAACTGCGCGGCGCTCGCGCCTCCTCTCCTGCACGGCACTGGCCTCAAGCCTCGTCATCGGCGGTTTCGTTCTCGCCACGCCCGCCTTTGCCGGCGATGAGACCGGAGCCAATGGCGATGACGGTCTTCCGGTCGTTGTCGCCCCTGTCATTTTCCCGACGATCACCACCGAACCCGTGAATATCGTTGTCGTGCCTCCTCCTCCCCCCGCCGATAATGACGGCACTCAGGGCCTCGCCGCCATCGGCACGCAAGGGACGCCCGGTAATCCCGGTCCGCCCGCTCCTCCCGATGGCGACGGCGGCGATGGCGGTCCGGGTGGAAGCGCCAACGGTACCGGTGGCAATGGCGGCAATGGCGGGTCGAAAACGGGGTCGGGAACGGGTCCCATCGCCGTCGACATCGACGGCAACATCGTCAATCCGGCTGTTATTGACGTGACGGGGCAATCGATGACCGGCGGCGCCGGTGGTGCCGGCGACAGCGGCACGGGTGGCAGCGGTGCCGAGGCCGCCGGCGATGGCGGTGACGGTGCGCCGGGCGACAATGTCGGCCCGGCGGCCTTCGGGCCTTCCGGTGGTGTTGGCGGTCGCGGCGGCGATGCCGATGGCACCGGCGGCAATGGCGGCAATGGCGACTTCGGCATAGGCGGCCATATCGGCGCGATCACCGTGGACGTCTCCGGCACGATCAACAGCGGCGTCGCGATCGATGCCACCGGCGGCAACGGCACCGGCGGCAAAGGCGGCGCGGCGGGCGCCGGCCAAGGCGGCGAGGCGGGAACGGGCGGTGCCGGCGGGTCCGGTGGCAGCGTGAGCATTTTCACCGACGGCAATAGCGGCCTTGGCGGTCCTGGCGGTCTGGCGGCGCCCGGCGGCAATGCGATCGGGACCGGCGGCGAGGGCGGCGATGGCGCCGACGGCACGGGCGGCAATGTCGGCGGGATCATCGTCGCGGCGAGCGGCATCGGCGGCGGCGTCAGCATCGATTCCGAAGCCGGGATCGGGACGGGCGGCAATGGCGGCGCCGGCGGCGATGGCACCGGCGGCACGGGTGGCAGCGGCGGCACTGGCGGTGGCGGCGGCAAGAGTTTCGGGCCGAGCGGAACCGGCAACAATAATGACGGTGGTCTCGGCGGAGATGGCGGCACCGGCAGCAGCGGCCTCGCTGACGGTACGGGCGGTACCGGCGGCGATGGCGGCGATGGCACGGGCGGCAGCACGGGCGACATGATCGTCACCACCGGCGGCGATGTGAGCGGGGATATCGATATCTCCTCGATTGCGGGAGCGGCCAAGGGCGGCTCGGGCGGCGCCGGCGGAGTCGGCCTGGGTGGCACGGCGGGGGTCGGTGGTGCGGGCGGTGCCGGCGGCGATACGGTGGTCGTCGATGCGGGCGAAGAGCTGGATGCCGGCGATGACAATGACGGCGGTCAGGGCGGCGACGGCGTGGCGGGCCGCGGCGCCAATGCGCAAGGCGGCAACGGCGGCACGGGCGGTGACGCGACGGGCGGCAGCTCCGGAAGCATCGACCTCACCGGCATCATCGGCAATGTCAGTGGCGACATCCTCATCCAGTCGACGGGCGGTGAGGCCAATGGTGGCATCGGCGGCAAGGGCGGCAATGCCGCGGGGACAGCAGGCGGTGCCGGCGGCGCTGGCGGTGCCGGCGGTAATGTCGGGCCGATCGACACGGGCAACAACAACAATGCCGGCAACGGCGGCCCTGGCGGACTGGGCGGCGCTTCGGATGGCCATGGCGGCAACGGCGGCGATGGCGGCGACGCCTTGGGCGGCAATGCCGGCAGTGTCGTCATCGATCGCCTCGGCAACACCTCAGGATCGATCATCATCACCTCGGCGGGCGGCGCGGCTACCGGCGGCGAAGGCGGTGCTGGCGGCAATGGAACGACGGTTCAGGCGGGCAGCGGCGGCACTGGCGGCGCTGGCGGCAATGTCGGGACGGTGAACAGCGGCAGCGGCAATATTGCCGGCACCGGCGGCACGGGCGGGATGGGCGGCGGCGGTGCCGACGTCTCGGGCGGCGCGGGCGGCAATGGCGGCGATGCGGAAGGCGGCGATGCCAGCGTGATCGTCGGCAATAGCGGCAATATCTCGACCGCGGGCGCCAACAGCATCGACATCACGGCAAGCGGTGGTGCGGCCACGGCTGGCGCCGGCGGCGATGGCGGGACGGCCACTGCAGGCCAGGGCGGCACCGGCGGCACGGGTGGTGCCGGCGGCACCGGGGGCAATGGCGATGGCTCCGGCGGCACAGGCGGTAAGGGCGGGGATGGCGGCAACGCCACGAGCGGCGCTGGCGGCAATGGCGGCGATGCCACCGGCGGATCGGTCTCGGTCAATGTCAGCAATAGCGGCGACATCACCACCACCGACGGAAGCGCGATCCGCATCGTCGCGACCGGCGGGGCGGCCACCGCCGGCGATGGCGGCGATAGCGGCATGGCTCAGGCCGGCACTGGCGGTGAGGGTGGTGCCGGCGGCGCGGGCGGAGCGACCAATGGCAATAATGGCGACGGCGGTAACGGCGGCAATGGCGGCAGCGCCTTTGGCGCGAATGGCGGCAATGGCGGCTCGGCGACGGGCGGCTCGGCCGAGGTCGCCGTCACCAATAGCGGCCGGCTCTTCGCTAGCGGGAACGGCATCGACGTCACGGCGACATCGGGCCTTGCCACGCCCGGCCAAGGAAGCACCAGCCAGGCGCTGCAGGCCGGCGCGCTTGGCGGCGGCGGGACTGGCGCCACGGCTGGCGGCGGAGCGGATGGTCTCGACGGTGTCGGGGGACAGAACGGGACGGTCATCGGCGGCAATGCCGGCGAAGACGGCCTCCAGGGGGTAAACGGCTCGAGCTCGATCACCGTCAACAACAGCAACCTGATCGATGTCGGCGGCACGGGTGTCAGGGCTCAGGCCAATGGCGCAAACAGCACGATCATCGTGAACAACAATGGCGGAAGCATCCTCGGCGGCGGTGCGGGCAGTGGTGTTGACCTAAGGACGTCGAGCGTATTCAACAGCAGCATCACGATCGAAAATTCGGGATTGATCACGGCGGACAACCTGTTCGCCATCAACACCAAAGGTTCCTCGACCTTGATCACCAATACCGGCACGGTGCGGGGCTTCCTCGATCTGACCGGCGAATTCGACTTGTTCCATAACCAGGCGGGCGGCATCTTCGAAGCCAAAGGCACGTCCGATTTCAGTTTCGAGGGCGTCATTGGTGAGGACATCTTCCACAACGACACCGGTGCCACGGTGCTGAGCGCCGTCGATCCGGCCAGTGACGAGACTGTCCGCTTCGACAATCTCGAACGGTTCAAGAATGCCGGCTTGATTTCGATGGCGGACGGCGCTGCGGGTGACACGCTCACCATGAGCCGTCCTGGATTCGGCACGATATATGAGGGCGTTGGCGGCAGGCTCGTAGTCGATGCGGTGCTGGCGGCGCCGGGAACGGGCCTTTCGGACGAGCTCAGGATCACGGGCATCACACAGGGCACGACCAGTGTTGCGGTCAATGTCGTCGATGTGCAGGGCGCCAATAGCGACGGCATTGCGGTGGTCACGGTGGTCGGCGGAACGTCGGCGGAAGGCGACTTCGATCTCGAGAACGAGCCGATCAATGCCGGCTTCTTCGCCTGGGACTTGCGATATGACGGCATCGCCAAGCAGCATGAGCTCTATACGGCCGGCCTCGGCAACGGCGCCTATGAATTCGCTGCCGGCATCACTGGCGCCCAGGACATCTGGCGCCAGACGACGGGCACGCTGTTGCAGCGCCAGGCGGATTTGCGTCCGCTGCTCGAAGGCACGGCCGTGACGCCGGTCGCCGATTTCGCCGAGCCGGTGGAGCGGACGCCCGCCGCCAGCATCACGCCCGGCTTCTGGGTGAAAGGTGTGGGCGCCTGGCTCGAGCGCGAAGAGGGCGATGATCTGACCAAGACCGATCGCGACCAGACGATCTGGGGCGGCCTCGCGGGCTTCGACTTCGGCACCGAGCGTGCCGGGCAAGTGTGGATGTTCGGCCTGTTCGGCGGCTATCTGACCTCCGATCTCGATTTCGATCAGACCAACACCGAATGGACATATGAAGGCCCGACGATCGGCGCCTATGCGACCTATCTCGACCATGCCTTCTCTGTCGATGCGGTCGTCAAGGCCGACTTCCTCGATGTCGACATCGATGCGAGCAACTTGGCGGCGCAATCGGGCGATGCCGACACGGATGTGACGAATATCGGCGGCCGGATCGACACGGGCTACAAATTCGGCTTCGGCAATGGCGGCTTCATCGAGCCGCAGGCGTCATTGGCGGTGGTGAACACCGAGATCGACGACACCGACATTTTCGGCGGCACGGTGGAATATGACGACGAGACGAGCGTGCAAGGCCGCCTGGGCCTGAGACTCGGCTTCGACACTACGAGCGAGAGCGGCGCGGTGTTCTCGGGCGATGTGATCGCGAGCGTGTGGCGGGAGTTCAATGGCGACAACGACGTCACGATCTTCGCGCCGGGGCTTCCGGGCTCGCTCGATGCAACGGACTCGCCGAGCGAGACGGTGGGCGATATCTCGCTGGGCTTCAGCGTCGCGGCGCCTGACGGCTGGTCGGGTTTCGTGCGCGGCGACTACCAGTTCGCCGACGATTATGAGGCGATCATCGGCAATGCCGGGGTGAGATACGCCTGGTAGAGGTACCCGCCGACCTTGCTCCGCCGAGGCGAAGCCTCGGCTTCGCGAAGGCTAAAGGCAGGCCTCGAAGGGGCGGCAAGCGGCCAGATCGTCGTCCCCCGCGAATCTTGCTGGAACTCTATTTTACCTAGAAGAAGATTGGGGCTTGGCCACCCTGGTTCAGCGTCCAGCCCGCAAGTGGTTGCACCTGTAGTCTAGAATTATATTCTTGTAATCGGATTAAAAAGGGGAAATTTGTTGCCTTTTTACCCCTATTTCGCTCCAGACTGTGGCGCGATTGCAACAGTTTTTATTAATTCCGGGAATCGCTTACGCCGGCCTAGCCGGGTTCCCCTCTGTCGGGGTAAACCTTGCGTAATTCCACTTCTTACGCCGGGGGACCCATCTAATGACCGTTCTAAAGACGTCGGCTTTCACCGCTTTGGTTCCGCAGCAGACAAGGCGCGCCGGCCTTCTGTCCTGCACGGCAGTGGCCGCTCTCATTCTCGGCGGCGCGGCCGGCATCACGCCCACCCTTGCGGCGGATCAAACGGGAGCGCCGGCAGGCGCGGTAGTGAACGGCGATGGGACCGACTTCAACTTTGTCGATATAATTGTGAGCGGCGATACCGCCATCGCGCCGATCACCAGCGTCGGCGTCGTCACGGATGGCGCGGGCACGGCCGCCAATGGCAATAACGGCGTGGGCCAGCCCCCGGTGACCAATGGCGGGAATGGCACGGATGGTGCCGATGCACCTCCCTCGCCCCCGGGCAATGGCGGCACGGGCGGTAACGGCAGCAATGCCCGCGGCTTCGGTTCGGCGGGCGCCGCCGGTTCCGGTACCGGCGGCTTTGTCGATGACATCAATATCACCGTGACCGACGGCGGCAGCATCACCTCCGCCGTCTCGATCATCACCCAGGGCGGCAACGGCACCGGCGGCGGCCCGGGCAATGGCGGCAACGGCACGGGCGCCATCGCCGGCAATGGCGGCAATGGCGGCGAGGGCGGCGATGCTCCGTCTTCGGCCGTCAACGGCACGTTCACGGGCAATGGCGGCGCGGGTGGAACCGGCGGCCAGAACGATCTCGCCGGTCCTGGCGGCGCCAGCGGCTTCGGCGGCGCGGGCGCCACCGGCGGTGCCGGGAATGGCGGCAATATCGGCGCGGTCACCATCGATGTCGACGGCAATATCAACGGCCTGGTCGGTATCGCAGCGGGGAGCACCACCACGGGCCTCGGCACAGGCGGCCAAGGCGGTGCGGGCGGTAACGGAACCGGAGGCACGGCGGGCGGCAATGGCGGCAATGGCGGCGCTGCGGGAGATTTCGACAACACCCCCGGAGGCGGCGAGACCGACTTGGTCGGAGATAACAACACCGGCGGCACGGGCGGTGTCGGCGGTGCCGGCGGTGCGACGAACGGCGTGGGCGGCGCCGGCGGCGCCGGCGGCGCGGGCAACAGCGGTAATATCGGCGCGGTCACCGTCACTGCCGGCGGCGACATTGCGGGCGGCTCGTTCACCATGGTCACGAGCACCGCTACCGGCGGCTTGGGCGGCGTCGGCGGCATCGGCACCGGCACAGCTGGCGCCGGCAATGGCGGAACGGGTGGCGCCGGCGGCGACATCGGGGATATCGATCCCGGCAGCGGGAACACCGCGGGCACGGGCGGTGCCGGCGGCGCGGGCGGCACGGCGAACGGCACGGGCGGCGCGGGCGGCGCGGGCGGCGTTGCCAATGCCGGCGATATCGGCGAGATTTTTCTTTCGGCCACCAATTTCACCTCCGGCATCGGGGCCATCGAGGCGGGGGGCCAGGCTAATGGCGGAAACGGCGCTGTGGGTGGCGCAGCCTTTGGCGGCACCGGCGGCGAGGGCGGCGACGGCGGCCGGGGTGGGACGATCGAGGCCATCGTAGGCAATAACAATACCAGCGGACTTGGCGGTCTCGGCGGGCAAGGCGGTTCGGGCGATGCCACAGGCGGCGCCGGCGGTGCCGGCGGTGCCGCCTTTGGCGGGAATATCGACGGCCTGGATGTCGTTGTGAGCGGCAATGTCGCCGGAGGGATATTCTTCGATGCGGGAGGTCTTATTGGGCCCGGCCCTGCCCATGCCTTGGGCGGCGAAGGCCGCACTGGCGGCGCGGCCACGGGCGGTGAGGGCGGCCTGGGCGGTGAAGGCGGCGAAGGCGGCGAAATTGAGGTCGTCAGTGATGGCTTCAACAATAAGGGCGGCGCCGGCGGCGGCGGCGGCGCCGGCGGCAACGCCAATGCCGTGGGCGGCGAGGGCGGCAGAGGCGGCGACGGCACGGGTGGCAGCGTCTTCGACGTGGACATCTTTGTCGGCGGGAATGTCGGCGATACGATTTCTATTGCCGCGATTGCCGGTAACGGCACGGGCAATATAGGTGGCGCCGGCGGTGCGGCGACTGGCGGCATTGAGGATGACGGCGGTGATGGCGGCGGCGGTGACGGCGGCGCGGGCGGTGATGGCGGCGACATCCTGGGCGTCCTCGAGGAAGGGCAGAATGTCAGCGGCGCTGGTGGTGCCGGCGGCGCCGGCGGCAGCGCCACGGCCACGGGCGGCAAGGGCGGCGATGGCGGCCATGGCATCGGTGGGAACGTCGACTACGTCAACATCGATGTCGACGGCAATGTCGGGAGCAGCGTCGGATTGGACCTCACTGCCGGGTCCGGCCTAGGCAGGAGCGGCGGCGTCGGCGGCGCGGCCACGGGCGGTGACGGCGGCGATGGCGGCACGGGTGGTGCCGGCGGCGGTATGCTCGGTGTGATCACCAATGCCAATGCCGGCGGGGCCGGTGGCTTTGGCGGCGTCGGCGGCAGCGGCAATGCGTTGGGCGGCGCCGGCGGCCATGGCGGCACCGGCACGGGCGGTGACGTGACGGATGTGTTCGTCGACATCGCCGGCAATATCGGCGGCAGCATGACCCTGCGGGCCTTTGGGGGCGTGGGCACGGGCGGCGACGCTGGCGACGGCGGCGATGCGCTGGGCGGCACGGGCGGCACCGGCGGTGAAGGTGGCGAGGGTGGTGGTTTTGGCGCCCTTGCGAATGGCGATGGTAATCTTGGCGGCGCGGGCGGCGCGGGCGGCGCCGGCGGCAACGCCAATGCGACCGGCGGCAATGGCGGCAATGGCGGCACCGGCACGGGCGGTAATATCAATACGGTCGACCTCTATGTCGGTGGCAGCATCCCCCAGGGCATCGATATCGATCTGGCTGCCGGCAACGGCGGCGGTGGCGATGGTGGCGACGGCGGTGACGCGACCGGTGGCACCGGCGGCAATGGCGGCGCCGGCGGCGAAGGCGGCGGCTTCGGCATCGTCGGAATCAATGGTGTGATTTCGAACAGTGATGCTGACAACAACATCGCCGGTGCTGGTGGAATCGCCGGGGGCGCCGGTAACGCCAATGCCGAGGGTGGCGATGGCGGCCATGGCGCCGCGGGCTTTGGCGGGAATATCGAAAATGTTCAGATCACGACGGGCGGTCTGGTCGGCGGCATGGGCATCGATGTGCTGGCGAATGCCGGCGACGGCATCGGTGGTGACGGTGGCCTGGGCGGCAATGCGACCGGCGGCACCGGCGGCACCGGCGGCAATGGCGGCGACGGCGGCGATATTTTTGCGGTCGTCAATGGTGACGGCAACAAGGCCGGCAATGGCGGCAATGCCACTGACCCCCTCGACCCCAACCGCAACGGCGACGGCGGTGATGCCACGGCGCTTGGCGGCAATGGCGGCGATGGCGGCGACGGCACCGGCGGCAGCAGCAGTCTCAGCATAGACGCGCTGGGCGGAATCAACGCCACGACGGTCACGGGCGGCATCAACGTCATCGCCAGCGGCGGCGATGGCACGGGCGGCGACGGCAACAATGGCGGCAATGCCCAGGGCGGCACCGCCGGCAATGGCGGCAATGGCGGCAATGGCGGAACCATTGGCAATATAGGGCTCACGTTTATTGGCGACACCACCACCGGCAGCAACAATATCGGCGGCAATGGCGGCACGGGCGGCAATGGCGGCGTGGCTCATGCCCGGGGCGGCGAGGGCGGCGACGGCGGCGATGGCACCGGCGGCAACGCCAATGTCGATGTCTACAACGGCAATACCATCAACTCGACAAGCAGGGGCATCAACGTCGAGGCCGACGGCGGCATAGGCACGGGCGGCAATGGCGGCAATGGCGGCAATGGGACCGGCGGCACCGCCGGCAATGGCGGCAATGGCGGCCTGGGCGGCGATGTCGACACGACCATAGTCGGTTCCGGCACCGGCAATACTGGCGGCAATGGCGGCAATGGCGGCAATGGCGGGCTCTCCGATCCGTTCGGCCTGGGCGGCAGCGCCAATGGGCTCGGCGGCTCCGGCGGCAATGGCGGTTTTGGCCGGGGCGGCAATGCCGATGTCGTCGTCGTTAGTGACGGCGCGATCAATTCGGTGAACGAAGCCATCATGGTCCAGGCCAATGGCGGCAACGCCTTCGGCGGCAATAGCGGCAATGGCGGCACCGGCACTGGCGGCGATGGCGGCGATGGCGGCCAGGGCGAATCCAGTGGCGCTGGCCAGGTCCCAGGTGCCAATGGCGGCAATGGTGGCAATGGCGGCGACGCCGGCGATGGCTTCGCCGGCGCGGCCGGCGGCGCGAGCGCCGACCCGTTCGACAGCGTCAGCGACGCCTTTGGCGGCGATGTGACGGTCGATATCACCAGTAACGCCGCTGTGACGGTCACCGGCAACAACGCGGCGATCGTGGTGATTGCCAATGGCGGCGATGCCACGGGCGGCAATGGCGGCAATGGCGGCGGCGGCAATGGCGGCGACGGCGGCACCGGCGGCGATGGCGGCAGCGGCCTCATCTTGGGCGGCAATGGCGGCAATGGCGGCTTCGGCGGCGACAGCGATGCCGCGGCCGGCGGCAGGGGCGGCGACGCCTTTGCCGGCGACGTCCTGGTCAATGTCCGCAACACCGCCAACATCCTGACCACCGGCGGCGCCAATGCCGACGGCATCCATATCAGGACCTCGAGCGGCACCGGCACCGGCGGCGACGGCGGTGAAGGCGGCTCAGGAACGGCTGGCACCGGCGGCAATGGCGGCACTGGCGGTGCCGGCGACACCAACGGCGCAGATGGCACCGACCGGCCCAGCGGCGGCGCGTCTTCCGCGGCTGATGGCTTGGACGGCACCGGCACCCATGGCACCAACACGGTCAATATCTTCAACTCTGCGATCGTGGACGTGACCGGGCGTGGTGCCTTCGTGAATGCTGTGGGCAATCAGGACAACGTCTATGTCGAGAACCACGGCACGTTCGTCGGCGACGAGGGCGGCCTCGATCTGAGGACGGATCTCGCTTTCGTCGGCAACTCCAATATCGACGTCGTCAATTCGGCCACCGGATTGATCACCTCGGACAATCTGCTCACGCGTGCGGCGATCAACACCGATGGCGCCAATACCACGGTCTTGAGCGCCGGCGTGGTGCGGGGCTTCGTCGACTTCACCGAACAGGATGACTACTACGAGAACCAGTCGGGCGGCACCTTCGAAGCCAAGGGGATTTCCGACTTCCGCGGCCAGGTCAATGGCGACTTCTTCAACAACATGACCAACGCCACGGTGCTCAGCGCCACCGATCCGACCACCCTCGAGCATGTGCAGATCAACGGGCTCGAGGCCTTCAACAATGAAGGTCTGATCTCGATGGTCGACGGCCAGGAGGGCGACACGCTCACCCTGAGCGCGTCGGCCGGGGTCGTCGGCGGCATCGACTACTTCACCGGCATGGGGGGCACGGGCAGGCTCCGGGCCGACGCCTTGCTGGCAGCGCCAGGGACGGGCTTGTCGGACCGGCTGATCATCAATGGCAGCACGAGCGGGTCGACGTTGCTTAAAATCAACGTCACCAACGTGCTGGGCGCCAATCTCGAGGGTATCCCGGTGGTGGTCGTCAACCCCGACGGTGGCACCGACGAAGGCAACTTCGACCTTGAGAACGGGCCGTTCAATGCCGGCTTCTTCACCTGGGATCTCAGGCTCGATACGACCCCTGCGGGGAGCGATCAGCACGAGCTCTATACGTCGGGCATCGGCGCCGGCGCCTATGAGTTCGCCGCCGGCATCACCGCGGCGCAGGACATCTGGTACCACACGACCGGTATTCTGCTGCAGCGCCAGGCTGACTTGCGGACGCTGCTCGAAGGCACTCAGGTGACGCCGGTCGCCGACTACAGCGAGCCGGTGGAGCCGACGCCTGTCGCGAATGTAACACCCGGCTTCTGGGTCAAGGGTGTCGGCGCCTGGCTCGATCGCGACGATGGCGATGGCCTGAGCTCGACCGATCGCGACCAGTCGATCTATGGCGGCCTTGCCGGCTTCGACTTCGGCAACGAAACTGCCGACGAGGTGTGGATGTTCGGCCTGTTCGGCGGCTATCTCAGCTCCGATCTCAACTTCGACCAGACCGACACCGAGTGGAAGTATGACGGCCCGACGGTCGGCGCCTATGCGACCTATCTCAACAATGCCTTCTTCGTCGATCTGATGGCCAAGGCCGACTTCCTCAATGTCGATATCGATGCGGACAATCTCGGCGGGCCTTCGGGCGATGCCGACACGGATGTGACGAACATCGGTGCCCGCGTCGATGCCGGCTACAAGTTCGGCTGGGGTGGCGGCGGCTTCATCGAGCCGCAGGCGACCTTCGCGGTGGTGAACACCGACATCGACGACACCGATATCTTCGGCGGCACGGTCGATTTCGACGACGAGACGAGCGTGCGCGGCAGGCTCGGCCTGAGGGTCGGCTACGACTCGACGGATGCGAGCGGCACGGTCTTCTCATCGGATGTGATGGCGAGTGTCTGGCAGGAGTTCAACGGCGACAACGACGCCGATATCTTCGCGCCCGGCTTCGGATCCTTCGGCGTGACCGACTCGCCAAGCGAGACGGTGGGCGATGTGTCGCTGGGCTTCGCCGTCGCCGCTCCCGATGGCTGGTCGGGTTTCCTGCGCGGCAACTACCAGTTCGCCGACGACTACGAAGCGATCGTCGGCAATGCCGGCGTGCGATACGCCTGGTAAAAAGAAGAAACGACCCTATTGCGACGGCCTCGAGGGGCGGGAGAAATCCCGCTCCTTTTGTCGTGTGAGGGAGCCCATCACGCTGCGTCGTAAAAAAGCAGAGGCATTCCGCTTCCCTTTGCAACGCTTTTGTTCTATATTCGTTCAGAAAGTGGGTTTGAGACTTTAGATGCGAGATGTAGGAAATATTGCAAAGCACATATTATCAGGGAATAACGCGGCCAAGTTCCCTGCTTCGCGCTCTAAGCTATTGAAATGATTCAGCCCTATGTTTTTTTGCAAAAGTTCCCTGATAATCCCTGCAAATCCCTGAAATTCGGCATGGCCGCGAGGCTGTCTCTCCTGAAGTAAATTCCTATGATTTGAACGGCCCGGTTGCAGTGCCGCATCAGGACTGTGGCCTGCTTGCAACAGTGCCTAATAATTCCGCGGAGACGTCCCTCTGAGACTAGCGGGCCTACCCTCAGGGCAGATAGAGTATTCTTACGCCAAGTAATGGGGGAATCGGCGCGCGCACTGTTCTGGAGGGGAACACATGACAATCAACCTGCGGCAATCGTTGCTCGCCGGCGCGGCAATGGGGGTGGCGATGCTGGCATTCGGGTCGGCGCCGACCCAGGCCGCCTGCTCGGTGAATACCGGCGGCACTCCCGACACGGTGCTCTGCGTCACCGACGATGCCGTTGGCGTGGATTTGAACGGCAGCGATCCTGTGAGCGTTGTCGTGGGGCCGGGCAACCCCAACAACGCCGACCCCGGGGCCGTTCTCACAATCACCGGTGACGCTGCCAATGGCGAAGCGTTCAACATCGACACCGACGACGCCGGTGACACGATCGATTTCAGCATCATCACCTCGGTCGGCCCGACGCCCGCTTCGGCCGTCGACATCAACAGCAACGGTGCGCAGGATGCCATTCTGCTCACGACAGACAATGGCAACGTCACATTTCTCTCGGAAGGCAACAGCACCATCGACGGCGGTGACGACGGGCTCGAGATACAGATAACCGGCAACGACAATACGGCCACGATCGTCGTCAACAGCCTCTCGAATATTTCCAGCACGGGCACGGACGCCGGCGATGCGGCCATAGACCTGGCTGGACAGGATGGAACGATCGGTCTCACCAGTGGCGGGACGCTGACCGCGGAAGGTGACGGTGCCCGGATCAGGACCGAAGAAGGCAACGTGACGGCGGCATTCTCGGGGCAGATCGACGCCGGCGCCGGCGGTGGCGACGATGGTGTGGACATCAGCACCATCAATGATGGAAACGCCAATATCAACGTCACCATGAATGCCGGGGCGAACATCGTCGGAGCCGGAGACCATGGCCTCAATCTGTTCAGCAGCGACGGCGCGATCACGACCACGGTAAACAGCAACTTCTCCAATATCGGGAACAACGGCCTCGACCTCGAAACCGGGGACGGCAATGGCGCGATCGACGCCACGCTCAACGGCAACCTGTCCAATATCGGCGAAGACGGTCTCCACCTCGTCACCGATGACGGCAACATGATCGCCAGAATCAATGGCCAGGTCGGCACGCTGGCAAACGCGGTTGGCGACGACGGCGTTCAGACGTCGACAAGCAACAATGGCAATACGAGGGTAGTGGTAGGCACGACAGGTGACATCTTTGCCGAGGGCAGCGGCATATCGATCAACCATGTCGGCTCCGACGCGGGCAACGACGGCACTATCGACCTCGACATCGCGGGCGGAATCACCAAGGTCGATGGCGGCACCGCGCTCGGTGCCGGCGTGCGCATTCTGGCGGACGACTCGGTGATCACGCTCGTTACCCGTGGCGGGGGCGTCATCGACAACCAGGAGACGGGCGCCCTGTCGGCTGGCATCGCGATACTGACGGATAACCAGGACAACCAAGCCATCAATCTGGATATCGGCGATACGATCACGACCGCCGGCGGCGTCGGCATCGCCATCAACCCCTTTGGGGGCGACGGGATGATCGACGTCACCACGCTCGCTTCCGACGGGACGGCGAATACCGGCGCATCGGGCGGCGCCATCGATGCCGCCCTCGACGGCATCCTGGCCAGCACAGGGGCCGGCAACGTCACCATGGCCATCGGGGCGAACATCACCGCCGGGGAATCGGCCGTGCGCGTGCTCGATGGCAATGTCGTGAACCTCACCTTCGGCGATGCAAACAATACCGGCGTCGTCGTTACCGGCGAGGGCTCGGTGCTCAGCGCGGTCGTCAACGTCGAAGAGGCGGACGACGACAGCAGCATCACGAACTACGCCACCATCCGCTCCACGGCCGCCACTCTGGCCGCGCAGGCCGACGACCGCGCCATCGACATCAACAGCGACGACGACAACGACGACTGGATCATCGACAACTACAACACGATCATCGGCTACATCAATGGTTCGAACGCCAGCGACACGGTCAACAACTTCAGCGACGAGAGCTGGATCGTCGCCGGCGACAATGTGGTGAACGACTTCCAGGGTGGCGATGACACGATCGAGAACTATGGGCGGATCATCACCGCGATCACCGCGGACCTCGAGGAGGACGTGTTCTTCTCCGGCGTGCAGCAGTTCAACAACGGTTTCCCAACCATGGTCGGCACAGGGCCCAATTACGGCCTGCTGACCATGATCGACCAGACCCTCGGCCAGGACTTCGTCATGGACAGGACGGTCACCGAGGGCAGTGACCATGTCTTTGCCGGCGGAGAGTTCAGCAAGCTCGGCATCGACGCCTTCCTCGGCGCCGATCCTGACACCGCCGACTTCCTCGAGATCAGGGGCGACAATACGGGCGCCACGGCTCTCATCGTCAATGACATCAATCCGGGGGCCGGCGCCTTCAATCCCGACGGCATCCTGTTCGCCCATGTCGACGGCGACAGCCCGGAGGGCGCCTTCTTCCTGCCCAATGGCCCGATCGACAAGGGCTTCTTCAGCTACGACATTCTCAGGGTCGAGGGGAATTCGGTCGACTGGTATCTGGTCTCGGCGCCCAACGACCGCGCCGACGAGCTGGCGGCGGTCATCACCGGCGCCCAGACGCTGTGGTATGAATCGAGCGGCGTGTGGCTCGACCGCACCGCCGATCTGCGCCGGCAGATCGGCACCTGTGCGCCCGCCGACGAGGCGGCGATGTCGGCCAATGTCGGCGGCACGCAGGTCACGCCGACCGCCGATGTGGCGCCCGAATGCTTCTACAATCGCTACGGTCTCTGGTTCCGTGGCTTCGGCGGTCAGTTTGATCGCGACGAAGGTGTCCACTATGACCAGGATCTCTGGGGCGCGGAAGGCGGCTTCGACGTCGTGCTGGACGACGATCCCTCCGATGGCGCCTTCATCCTCGGCATCCTCGGCGGCTATCTCGGCTCGAAGATGGACTTCGACTCGACCGGCGACGAGGCCAAGTTCGAAGGCGGCTCGCTCGGCGCCTATGCCACCTATCTCTATGGCGGCTGGTTCGCGGACCTCTTGTTCAAGGCCAATATCCTCGACGTCGACTACGAGACAACCTTCGCCGGTTCTGACAGCGATGCGAGCACCGATGCCTTGTCCCTCGGCGTCCGCCTCGACACCGGCTACCGCTTCGACACGGATGGCGGGTTCTTCATCGAGCCGCAGGGCACCATCGCCTATGTGCACACCGAGATCGACGACTACGATCTGCTCAACACCGATGTCGATCCGCAGGACGGCGAAAGCGTGCGCGGACGGCTCGGCTTGCGCCTCGGCGGAAGCTGGGACTCGGGCAGTGCGATCTTCGAGCCGTTCCTGGTCGGCAGCGTCTGGCATGAGTTCGAGGGCGACAACGAGGTCGATCTGACCAGCGGCGGATCGGTCACGGTCACCGATGAGCTGGACAGCACCTGGGGCGAAGTCGGCGGCGGCCTCAACGTGTTCAACGCCGATCAAAGCCTGTCCTTCTTCGCCAAGGTCGATGCGCAGGTCGGCGGAGACATCGAAAGCTGGTCCGGCAAGGTCGGCGGCCGCATCGCCTGGTAGCGGGGAAAACGGGCGTACCAGGCGCGGAGGGCCATAGAAGAAACTATTGTGACGGCCTCGAGGGGCGGGAGAAATCCCGCCCCTTTGTTATGCCGGTTTTCCCGATGGACCGTGGGCAGCGATGGGCATCGGGTGGATCGAGATGCGCGTGGCGACAGACTAAGCGCGGCAACTCTTCAACAAAATTACGCATGGGAAGATATTTGTGCCCAAAATGCAACATTCACCGAAAAACAACCATTACTCTGAGGAATCCCTGGAGACTTCCTTCAGGGTCTATAAACTCAGCGTAATTTTCCCAAAAGGCGGGGGACCAAAATGGGATACTGGCAGGCACCGACCCTGGGCAATTTAGCTTTGGGGAAAGGACGGCGCGCCAGCCTCTTATCCTGCACGGCTCTGGCCACGACGCTCATCATAAGCGGCTCCCTTCTGGCCTCGCCGGCCTTCGCTGACGATCAAGGGCCGGGCCCGGTGGGAACTCCCGGCACCGATGTAGAGCAACCCGACATCGTCGTGCCGCCGATCGTCGCGGAGCCCTTCCCGGTCATCCCTGTGCCCCTCTCCGCTCTGGGCGGCGATGGCGGCAATGGCACCCCTGCGACCGGCACGGCGGGTGCGCCCGGCGCTCCGGGTTTGCCTGATCCTGGACAGCCGGGCGGTCCGGGCGGGACGGGTGGCGGCGCCAGCGGCACGGGCAGCGCCGGCGGCGAGGGTGGGATCGGCACAGGCGGCGGATACGATCCGGTCACCGTCAACATCATCGGGAATATCGTCAATCCCGCCCTGCTCACACATTGACGGGTCAGCCCGGAACCGGCGGCAAGGGCGGCAATGGCGGCGATGGCACGGGCGGCAGCGGTATTGACGCCGCTGGCGATGGTGGCGCCGGCGGCAGCGGCGTCGCAGCCCCGGCCGGAGGCGTCGGCGGCAATGGCGGCCCGGGCGGTGTGGGCGGCCACGCCAATGGCACTGGCGGCAATGGCGGCAATGGCGGCGCGGGCACAGGCGGCAGTGTCGAGGGGGTCAGCGTGACCGCGACGGGCTCGATCGCCAGCGCCAGCATCACGGCGACCGGCGGCGCCGGCACCGGCGGCATGGGCGGCAATGGCGGCACCGGCCAGGGCGGCGATGGCGGCAACGGCGGTGATGGCGGTGACGGCGGCGGCAATGCCGGACCCATCTCGGCAGACGGCACGGCCGGTGGCGACGGCGGTACGGGCGGCGCCGGCGGCAATGCCCATGGCACGGGCGGCGATGGCGGCACGGGCGGCGCCGGCACGGGCGGCAATGTCGGGACGGTCAGCATCACGGCCGGCGGCAACATCATCGGTTCGGCCACGATCACGTCGCAAGGCGGTGCCGCGACCGGTGGCACCGGCGGCAATGGCGGCAACGGAACCGGCGGCACGGGCCGCGCTGGCGGGAATGGCGGCGATGGCGGCGACCTTGGCGACATCACGGCCGGGAGCAATAACAGCGGCGGCGATGGCGGTGCCGGCGGCAATGCCGGCAGCGCCGATGGCACGGGAGGTGCCGGCGGGACAGGCGGTGCGGCGACGGGCGGCAGCACGGGGGCGATCAGCATCGATCTCGGCGGCGGGGCCAGCAACCTCACCATCACGGCCAATGGCGGTGTGGCCACGGGCGGTGCGGGCGGTGTCGGCGGAGATGGACAAGGCGGCACCGGCGGTGATGGCGGCAATGGCGGCCCCGGCGGCAGATTTGGCGATGTCGGCTCCGGCACGAACAACCGCGGTGGCGACGGCGGCACGGGCGGCAATGGCGGCTCGGCCAATGGCATCGGCGGCGCGGCCCAGGGCGGTGCCGGCACCGGCGGCAGCACCGATGCGATCACGATCGATGCGGCCGGCAATATTACAGGCGCCATCAGCATCGTTTCGACCGGCGGCGACGGCACGGGCGGCGGCGGCGGCACGGGCGGCAGCGGCACCGGCGGGGACGGCGGCGATGGCGACCCTGGCGGTATCGGTGGCGGTGGCGGCACGGCCCAGTTTGCGCATGGCGGCAATGGCGGCGGCGGCGGCACGGGCGGCGATGCCAATGGCACCGGCGGCTCGGCCACTGGTGGCGACGGCACCGGTGGCGATGCGGGTCCGATCACCATCACCGCGGATGGCAGCATCGGCAATGTGGTCATCACGGCCGCAGGCGGTGATGGCAAAGGCAGTGACGGCGGCGAGGGCGGCAAGGGCCTCGGCGGCTTCGGCGGCGAAGGCGGCATTGGCGGCCAAGGTGGCAACGGCAGCGGTATTCAGTCGGGCAGCGGCGGCATCGGCGGTGACGGCGGCGATGGCAGCAGCGCCAATGGCACCGGCGGCTCGGCCAATGGCGGTTCCGGAACCGGCGGCAGCACGGGCGCCATCAGCATCGATGTCGCGGGTCCCGTCGGCAACGACATCATCGTCACGTCGACCGGCGGCGGTGGAACCGGCGGTATCGGCGGCGAGGGCGGCGATGGCGAAGGCAATTTCGCCGGACGGGGCAATGACGGCGGCGATGGCGGCGACGTCGGAAGCTCGACCGGCCGCGCCGGCGGCGATGGCGGCAATGGCGGCACGGCCAACGGCATGGGCGGCAGTGCGAATGGCGGATCGGCCGCCGGCGGCAGCACGGGCGCGATCGCCATCGATCTGGCGAGCCTCGTCACCGGCGACATCAATGTCACGACGGCCGGCGGTCAGGCGACCGGCGGAAGGGGCGGTGAAGGCGGCGAAGGCATCGGCGGCTCCGGCGGGAACGGCCTTTCCGATGGCAGTGGCGGCGATCTTGGTGATCTCGCCACCAATGGCAACGTGGCGGGTGTCGGCGGCAATAGCGGCCATGGCGGCAGCGTCGATGCCACGGGCGGCGGCGCGGATGGCGGTGACGCCATAGGCGGCGACGCCGGCACGGTCACGATCAACGCCGGTGGCGGCATCGATGGCAGTTTGATCGTCGCGGCGAATGGCGGCATGGCAACCGGTGGCGCCGGCGGCAGCGGCGGTATCGCCACGGGCGGCAGGGGCGGCGAAGGCCGCAGCGGCGCCAATGGCGGCAGCATCGGCGAGATCACCGGCGGCGACAACAATACGGCGGGTGCCGGCGGCACGGGCGGCAATGGCGGCAGTGCCAGCGCGACAGGCGGCAGCGCCCATGGCGGGGATGGCTATGGCGGCGATACCGGCGCGATCACCGTCACGGTGGCGGGCGACATCACCTCAGCTGCCACCATCTCGGCATCGGGTGGCGAGGGAGTCGGCGGCGATGGCGGCAGGGGCGGTGACGCTGAAGGCGGTGAAGGCGGCGTCGGCGGTGACGGCGGAAATAGCTTTGGCATCGATGCGATCAGCAATGGCGGCACCGGAAATTCGGCCGGCCAGGGCGGCAATGCCGGTGCCGGCGGCAATGCGGCGAATACGGGTGGCGCCGGCGGCAATGGCGGCGATGGCTATGGCGGCGATACGGGCCCGATCGCCATCACGGTGGGAGGCGATGTCCCATCTACCACTATCGACTCCTCCGGGGGCAATGCGACCGGCGGCAATGGCGGCGAGGGCGGCTATGGCGGTGACGATGAGGGTGAGGGCGGCACGGGCGGTGATGGCGGCTATGGCGGTGACGGCGGCGACATAGACAGCATCGGCACAGGCGCTGGCAATACCGGCAATAGCGCCGGCGCGGGCGGCAATGCCGGCCAGGGCGGCCATGCCAATGCCACTGGCGGTGCCGGCGGCATCGGCGGCGATGCCACTGCCGGCCATGCGGGCGCGATCTCGTTCAACTTCGCGGGAACGGCCGGCGACATCGAGATCACGTCCTCTGGCGGGCAAGCGAATGGCGGGCTCGGCGGCGCGGGCAATACCGCCTATGGCAGCGATGCCGGCGATGGCGGCTACTATGGTGGCGATGGCGGCAGCATCGGCTCTCTGGATATCGGCACCGGCATAGACAGCGGCAGCAGTAACCAGGCCGGGACGGGCGGCACCGGCGGCAATGGCGGCAACGAGATCGTCAAGGGCGGCGCCGGCGGCCGTGGCGGCGATGCCATCGGCGGCAGCACGGGCGCCATCACCATTACGGGAACCGGCGCGATCACCGGCACGCTGGCAATCACCACGGGCGGCGGGTCGGCCTTCGGCGGCGATGGCAACGAGGGCGGCTATGCCGATGGCGACGCTGATGCCGGCGAGCCTGGCTATGGCGGCGCCGGTGGCGACATTGGCGCTATAATCACGTCCGGCGACGGCAACAGCGCCGGCGCCGGCGGCACCGGCGGCAATAGCGGCAGCAGCTTGGCGACAGGTGGCGTCGGCGGCAGGGGTGGCGACGCCATCGCTGGCGATACGGGCGCCATCTTCATTACGCTTGCCGGGCCGACCAATGGGCTCGATCTCACATCCTACGGCGGTGCCGCCACCGGCGGCGCGGGCGGCGATGGCGGGTCGGCTTATGCCGGGCGAAATGGCTACGGCGGGGGTGGCGGCGGCGCCGGCGGTACTATCGGCGACATCGTCAGCGGCAACAACAACGAGGCCGGTGACGGCGGCAATGGCGGCAAAGCCGGCAGCGAGGGTGATGGCTTCAATGCCAAAGGCACGGGCGGCACCGGCGGCCGTGGCGGCAATGCAACGGGCGGCAGCACCGGTGCCGTCACCATCGGTGTGACCGGCGACATCGATACGCTGACGCTCGCCATCACCGGCGGTGAGGCGACGGGCGGCAATGGCGGCAATGGCGGCGCCGGCTATGGCGATGCCTCCGGCGACGGCTATAATGGCGGCAGCGGCGGCAATATCGGCAATATAACCACCTCGGGTGACGGCAACAGCGCCGGTGACGGCGGCGATGGCGCCGAGGCCGGCGCCAGCCTTGGCCAAGGCGGCATTGGCGGTCGTGGCGGTGACGCGACCGGCGGAAGCACCGCTCCGGTCTGGATCGATCTCGCCGGCAATATCGTCGATGTCGTTACGATTACCGTAGACGGTGGCGGTGCCACCGGCGGTAACGGTGGCGATGGCGGTCTTGGCGAGGGTAGCCAGTCCGATCAGGTCGGTGGCGACGGCGGCGATGGCGGCAGCGTCGGAACGATCGCCGCTGGCAACAACAATTCCGCCGGCGCCGGTGGCGATGGCGGCCATGGCGGCAGCGGTCCGAGCATAGGCGGCGCCGGCGGCCGTGGCGGCCACGCCACGGGTGGCAGTGTCGAAACAGTCGGGATCAATCTCCTGGCCGGCAGCACCAGCACCGGCGGCATCTTCGTCGACGCCGAGGGCGGCAGCGCCGACGGTGGTGATGGCGGCGTGGGCGGCGAAGCTACTGACGGTTCGGGCGGCGCCGGCGGCGATGGCGGTGATGGCGGCGATGTCGGAACGGTCACCACTGGCGTCAACAATGTGGGCGGCGACGGCGGCGATGGCGGCGACGGTGGCACAGACGTCGATTCGACGGGCGGCGCCGGCGGCCTTGGCGGCGATGGCTTCGGCGGCCACGCCAATGTAGCGATCAATACCGATGGCATCGTCACGACGGCGGGCGCCAGCATCAATGTCACGGCGCGTGGCGGTGCGGCGACCGGCGGTGCAGGCGGCAGCGGCGGCGCTGCAGAAGCTGGATTTGGCGAAAGTGGCGGCGATGGCGGCGACGGTGGCACCGGCCAGGTCGTCGGTGCCGGCGGTGACGGCGGCGATGGTGGCGACGGCGGCGATGCTTTCGGCGGTGCCGGCGGTCAAGGCGGGAATGCGACGGGCGGCAATGCGACTGTCGATATCGGCAATGGCGGCACGCTCACCTCGACCGGCGACGACACCAGCACAATCTTTGTCCAGGCCTTCGGCGGCGATGCCACGGCCGGCAATGGCGGCGCCGGCGGCGAGGCTACCGGCGGCGATGGCGGCGAAGGCGGCACCGGCGGCAATGACGGCAATGCCGTCAAGGATGGAGCAGATGGTGCCGACGGCGCCGGCGGCAATGCCACCGGCGGCAACGGCGGGGCCGGCGGCAGCGCCACGGGCGGCAACGCGACCGTCACGGTGACGAACAATGGCAGCGTCTTTGCCACCGGAGCCAATTCCAATGGCATCAGGATCGAGACGACGACCGGCATCGGCCAGTTCGCCGCGCCGTTACCAGGCCCTGGCCCGGGCAATGGCGGCATCGGTGGCGCGGCGACAGCCGGCACTTCGGGCGATGGCAACAGCACGGGGCAGGCGGAGGGCGGAGACCCCGGCGCCAGCGGCACGCTCAAGACCGGCAATGGCTTGATCACGGTCAACAACAATGGCCTGGTGGACGCGTCGCAGGCTCAAACCGCCGTCGTCGCCAATGCCAATGGCGACAACAGCAAGATCGTGGTGAACAACACCAACACGATCCTCGGCGGCACGGGGGCCGGCCTGCAACTGCAGACGTCGAGCCTCCTCAATACCGATATCGACATCGTCAATTCGGGACTGATCACATCGGACAATCTGTTCGCGATCAATACCGATGGCGCGTCGACCGAGATCCTGAATACCGGCACCGTGCTCGGCTTCATCGACCTCACCAATCAGGGCGATACTATCGACAATAATGGCGGCGTCTTCGAAGCGCGGTTAGTTTCGGACTTCCGCAGCGGGTTCGACGTCTTCAACAATAATGGCGGTGTGGTGCATACCGCCGCGGACCCGTTGGCGCCCGAGACCGTGCATTTCGCCGATCTCGAGCAGTTCAACAACAATGGCGGCCTGATATCGCTAGTCGATGGCGGCAACAATATTGACTCCTTCATCATGACTTCCCCGGCGCCGTTCACGACCTATATCGGCACCAACGGCGGCCTCGCGGTCGACGGTTTCCTGGCGCCGGCGGCGGATGGCGGTAAATCGGACTTGCTCAATATCGGCGGCACTACGGACGGCAACACCAAAGTCTTCGTCAATCTGACCAACCCGATCGGCAGCGCGCCGAACACCGAAGGCATACCGGTGATCAAGGTGGACGGCCACGGCAACACCTCCGAGGAAGATTTCGACATCGCGGGTGGTGTGCTCAATGCCGGCTTCTTCGCATGGGATCTGAGGCTCGATTCGACGAGCGGACCCGATGACGTGCATGAGCTCTACACCACCGGATTGGGCGTCGGCGCCTACGAGTTCGCCGCCGGCATCACCGGCATGCAGGACATCTGGTATCAGACGGCGGGCACGCTGCTGCAGCGCCAGGCGGACTTGCGGCCGCTGATCGGTGCGACGCAAGTGACGCCGGTCGCCGACTTCGCCGAGCCGGTCGAGCCGACACCCGTCGCCAACATCACGCCCGGCTTCTGGCTGAAAGGTGTCGGCAGCTGGATTACGCGCGATCAAGAAGACAACGATGTCGTGACCGATCGCGACCAGTCGGTCTACGGCATTTTCGGCGGCTTCGACTTCGGCACCGAGAACCTGCATGAGCAAGGCGATGTGCTGATGTTCGGCCTGCTCGCGGGCTACATCCACTCCGATCTCGACTTCGACTCGACCAACACGGAATGGACCTACAAGGGCCCGTCGATCGGCGCCTATGCGACCTATCTCGACCGTGCCTTCTATGTCGATGCGCTGGTGAAAGCCGACTTCCTCGATATCGACATCGATGCCGACGATCTCGCCCCGAGCGATAGCGATGCCGACACCGATGCCTTCAATATCGGCGGCCGCATCGACACGGGCTACAAGTTCGGCGAGACATGGTTCGTCGAGCCGCAGGCGACACTGGCTGTCGTCCATACCGAGATCGACGATGTCGACGACATCTTCGGCGGCTCGGTCGAGTTCGATGACGCGACGAGCGTCAGAGGCAGGCTCGGCCTCAGGCTCGGCCATGAGCAGACCGCGGAGACCGGCGTCGTCTATACGGGCGATGTGACGGCGAGCGTGTGGCAGGAATTCGCGGGCGACAATGACGCGACGATCTTCACGCCGCCGCTCGGCGATCCGGCCGGCGTCTCGGACGATCCGGGCGAGACCTATGGCGACCTCTCATTGGGCTTCAGCGTCGCGGCACCCGAGGGCTGGTCGGGCTTCATCCGCGGCGGCTATCAGTTCAACGACGATTTCGAGGCGATCAGCGGCAATGCCGGATTGAGATACGCCTGGTAGCGGAAACTGACGTTTGGGAATAGTGTTGTGCCCTAAATGCAACACTCGCCAAAAAACACGAGTTACTTGGAGGAATCCCTGGAGACTTCCTTCGAGGCCTATAAACTCGGCGTAATTTTCCCAAAAGGCGGGGGACCAAAATGGGATACGGGCAGGCATCGACCCTGGGCAATCTGGCTTCGGGTAAGGGGCGGCGTGCCAGTCTGTTGTCCTGCACGGCCCTGGCTACCTCCCTGATCATCGTAGGGTTAGTTCTGCCGTCTGTCGGCGCCCTTGCCGCCGACCAGTTCGGGGCTGACGACGATGGTGCCACGAATATTGGCGCGGACGACTCGCAAGCACCTATTTTCGCCGATGTCCCGGGCGGGATCGTCATCGGTCCACTCACCGGAGGGGTGGGCGGAGGCGGTAATGGCGGCGCGGGCGGTGTGGGCAATGGTACCCTTGGTGGCCCGGGGACTCCCGGGGTTGTTCCCGGCGCGTCGGGCGGTCCGGGCGGAAATGCCGGCGGCTTCGGCGGCAGCGCCCATGGCGGCGCCGGCGCGGGCGGCATTGCCGGCGTGGACGGCGTCATCGTTGACATAATCGGCAACATCGCCAATGGCGTCGAGGCCACGCTGACCAGCGGCGCCGGCACGGGCGGCAATGGCGGTACCGGCGGTGACGGTTTTGGCACCGTCGCGGGACCCGGCGGCGCGGGCGCCGATGGCGCGCCTGGCGGAAACGGCGGCAATGGCGGCCAGGGCGGCAACTCGTTTGGCGAGGGCGGTGCCGCCAATGGCGGCGCCGGCACGGGCGGCGACACCGGGTCGATCAGCATCACGGCAACCGGCGAGATCACCAATGGCGTCAATCCCGACGCGGTCAATCTCACCGCGACCGCTGGTGCCGGCAGCGGCGGCAATGGCGGGACGGGTGGGACTGGCTTGGCCGGCGCTGCGGCACCCGGCGGCGCCGGCGGCGCCGGCGGGGACCTCGGCAATATCGCCACCAACAACATTGTCGGCGGCAGCGGCGGTCAGGGCGGCAGCAGCAATGCTTCGGGCGGTTCCGCCGCAGGCGGGTCGGGCACCGGAGGCAGCGGTGCCGTGATCGGCGTTGCCGCGGGCGCCGACATAGACGGCAACATCATCGTCTCATCCGAGGGCGGCGCGGGCCAAGGCGGCAATGGCAACATCGGCGGCGGCGCGGGCGGAGACCAGGGACTTGAGGGCGGCAATGGCGGCGCTGGCGGTGACTTGGGCATTGTCACCGGGAACGGCAATCGCGCGGGCGCCGGCGGTGCCGGCGGCGACAGCGGCGGCGGCAGTGCGACGGGCGGTTCGGCCAGTGGCGGCGCGGGCACAGGCGGTGACGGGGCCGACATCGAGATCCGCGCCGCCGGTGACATCATCTCGAGCGATGTCGACCTGTCGTCGACGGGCGCATCCGGCACGGGCGGCAATGGCGGCACTGGCGGCAATGGCGAGGGTGGCATCAGCAGCGCTGCCGGCGATGGCGGCGATGGCGGCGATATCGCGTCCATCGATGGTGGGAACAACAATACTGGGGGCGCCGGCGGCAGCGGTGGCAACGGCGGCACGACCGATTTCACGGGCGGCGACGCGAATGGCGGCTCGGGCATTGGTGGCGACGGCGGCGCGATCAGCGTCGGTGCCGGCGATGACATCGAGATGGACTCCCTATTCACCTTGGCCGGTGGCGCTGGCAACGGCGGGAACGGCGGCACTGGCGGTGGCGCCAGCGCTAGCCAAATCGGCGGCAATGGCGGCATTGGCGGTGCGGGCGGTGATGTCGGTCCGATCACGGGGGACGGGAATGCCGGTGGTGCCGGCGGCATCGGCGGCACTGGCGGCAGCGGCGATGGCACGGGCGGTTCGGCGAATGGCGGCAGCGGTACCGGAGGTGATGCGGGCCAGCTCAGCGTCACGGCGGGCGACGACATGCTAGCGGGCGTCGAGATATTCTCGACCGGCGGTGACGGCATCGGCGGATCCGGCAATACGGCCGGGGCTGCCTCCAGGGGTGTCGGCGGCGGCTCCGGCGGCAATGGCGGTGCGGGCGGCGACATCACGTCCGCCGTCAGTGGAAACGACAATGAAGGTGGTGCCGGCGGCAATGGCGGCGATGGCGGCACTGGCGATGGCACGGGCGGATCGGCCGATGGCGGCACTGGCACGGGCGGCGACGCCAGCGCGATGATCTTCGATGCCGGCGGCAACATAAGTCTCGCGGCAGACGTGCTGTCGGCCGGCGGCGAGGGCCGGGGCGGGGCGGGTGGTATTGGCGGCAACGGCACAGGCAGCTTCGGCGGCAATGGCGGCAATGGCGGCGAAGGTGGGGATATCGCATCGGTCGAAAGCGGCAGCGGCAATAGCGGTGGCACCGGTGGTGCTGGCGGAAATGCCGGCAGTGGCGATGGCACGGGCGGCTCGGCCAATGGCGGCAGCGGCACCGGCGGCGATGGGGGGCAAGTCAAGATCACGGCCGGCGACGACATAGACGGCATCGTCGTAGCCTTGTTGTCAGGGAGCGACGGCATCGGCGGGTCCGGCAATACGGGCGGCCTTGGCGGCGGCCTCGCCGGCGGCCAGGGTGGCAATGGCGGCGCTGGCGGCGATATCACGTCCGTCGACAGCGCAACCGGCACGACAGGCGGCGCCGGCGGCAGCGGCGGCAATGGCGGCAGCGCCAATGGCACAGGCGGCTCGGCCAATGGCGGCAATGGCGTGGCCGGCGCCGGCGGCGTGGTCATCATCGATGCCGGCGGCAATATTGATATCAGCGTCGCATTCGCATCGGCTGGTGGCGATGGTACAGGCGGAAATGGCGGCCTGGCCGGTGGGGGCCTCGCCGGTAACGCGGGCAATGGCGGTCAAGGCGGTGCCGGCGGCGATGTCTCATCCATCGCCAGCGGCAGCAGCAATGCAGGCGGTGCCGGCGGCATTGGCGGCGACGGCGGCAGCAGCGATGGCACGGGCGGCTCGGCCAATGGCGGCAACGGCACCGGCGCTGATGCGGGCGGGCTCAGCCTGAAAGCGGGCGAAGACATAGACGTTGTGGTCGACGTCATATTGGCTGGCGGCGACGGCGCCGGCGGGTCCGGCAATACGGGCAATATGGGTTTCGGCACTGCCGGCGGCGCTGGCGGCAATGGCGGCGCTGGCGGCGCGATCGTGTCCATCGACAGTGGAAGCGACAATGAAGGCGGTGCCGGCGGCACGGGCGGCGATGGCGGCAGCGCCAATGGCACGGGCGGCTCAGCCAATGGCGGCAATGGCGTCGGTGGCGCCGGCGGCGCGATCGTCGTCGAGGCCGGCGGCAATATCGACATCGTCATCGCTGCGGCATCGTCCGGCGGCGATGGCTTCGGCGGCAATGGCGGCGTTGGCGGCTTTGGCTTGGGCGGGGCGGGCGGCGACGGCGGTCAAGGCGGCTCTGGCGGCGGCATCGCGTCCATCGTCAGTGGTAGCAACAACACAGGTGGGGCGGGCGGCACTGGCGGCACCGGCGGGAGCGCCGATGGCACGGGCGGTTCCGCCAATGGCGGCAGCGGCACCGGGGGTGATGCGGGCGACCTCCGCATTAAAGCCGGCGAAGACATAGAGGCTCGGATCGACGCAATCCTGGTCGGCGGCGACGGCACCGGGGGATCCGGCAATACGGGCGGCCAAGGCGATGGCGGTCGTGACACTGGCGGCGGGGGCCTTGGCGGCAATGGCGGCGCCGGCGGCGAAATTGCGTCCCTCGGCAGCGGCGACAACAATGCCGGCGGCGCCGGCGGTGATGGCGGTGATGGCGGCAGTGCCAACGGCACGAGCGGATCAGCCAATGGCGGCAATGGCGCGGGTGGCGATGGCGGCGATATCACCATCGATGCCGGCGGCAATATAGGCCTCAGCGCCGAATTCATATCGGCCGGCGGTGAAGGCACAGGCGGAAATGGTGGTGTCGCGGGTGTGGTCGGGGGTGGCGCCGGCGGTACTGGCGGCAATGGCGGTGATGGCAGTGATATCGCCTCCATCGGCAGCGGCAGCGGCAATAAAGCCGGTGCCGGCGGCAATGGCGGTCATGGCGGGAGCTCGCAAAACACGGGTGGCTCGGCCAATGGCGGCAGCGGCATCGGCGGAGATGCGGGTGCGCTCAGGATCGCCGCGGGCGCGAACATAGACGCTGAAATGCGCGTGATCCTCGGCGGCGGCAACGGCACCGGCGGGTCCGGCAATACCGCCAGCTTCGCCTCATCCAATCGGGCCGGCGCCGGCGGCCATGGCGGCCATGGCGGCGATATCGCCTCCGTCGACAGCGGCGACGACAATGAAGCGGGCGCCGGCGGTGCCGGCGGCGATGGCGGCAACGCCAATGGCGCGGGCGGTACGGCCAATGGCGGCAGCGGCACGGGGGGCGCCGGCGGCGATATCGCCATCGATGCCGGCGGCAGCATCGACATCACAGCCGACCTCACGACATCGGGAGGTCACGGCAACGGCGGAAATGGTGGTGTCGGCGGTCGGGGCAATGGCGGCACTGGCGGTACTGGCGGCGATGGCGGCGATGGCGGCGATGTCGCATCGGTCACCGGCGGCGGCACCAACAATCAAGCGGGCGCCGGCGGTGAGGGCGGTGATGGTGGCAGCGCCGACAGCACGGGTGGCTCGGCCAATGGCGGCAGCGGCACCGGTGGTGGGAGCGGTGAGATCACCATTGCTGCCGGCATGGACATCGAAGGCAATATCGAGGTGCTCTCGAGGGGCGGCAACGGCGCCGGCGGATTGGGGAACACGGCTGGCCGCGGCGTTGGCGGCTCCGGCGCGAGCGGTGGTGACGGCGGCGATGGCGGCAATTCCGCAGGCGCTGGAAGCAGCGGCGGTGCCGGCGGCAGCGGCGGCAGCGGTGGCGACTCCAATGGCTCTGGTGGTTCCGCCGATGGCGGGGCCGGCACCGGCGGCAGCAGCGGCGCGATCACGATCGAGGCCGGCGGCAACATAACCGGTGGGACCATTGGGCTCCAGACTATCGGTGGTTCGGGCACGGGCGGTGCCGGTGGTCTCGGCGGCGAGGGCGTTGGCGTCGACGGGGGTGATGGTGGAACCGGCGGCAGTGTCGGCACGGGAGGTGATCTCCTGGGCGTGGCCTCCTTTTTCGGTGCGGCCGGAGCCGATGGTGGTCAGGGCGGCAACGCCAATGGAGCGGGCGGGTCGGCCCATGGCGGCTCGGGTACGGGCGGCAAGTCGGGCGACATCACCATCGAGGCCGGCGGCGCGATCGCCAGTGGCATCAAGATCGCGACAAGGGGCGGCTCGGGCATCGGCGGCGCCGGCAACACCGCGGGAAATGGCACTGGCGGGGGTGGTGGCTCCGGCGTCGGTGGCACCGCCGGCGATGGCGGCTCATTTGGCGACCTGGTCGACTCGGAGTTGAGCAGTGCCGGCACGGGCGGCGCCGGCGGCCGGGGCGGCAATGCCAATGGATTTGGCGGCACGGCCAATGGCGGTGCGGGCACCGGCGGCTCCTCGGGCGCGATCACGATCGCAGCCGGCGGCATCGGCGCCGGCATCGGCATTTCGTCCCTTGGTGGGGTTGGCACAGGCGGGGCCGGCGGGACCGGCGGTCTCGGCCAGGGTGCCTTCGCGCGCCAAGGCGGTACTGGCGGCATGGGTGGCAGTTTTGGCGATCTGACGGATTCGCAGTTCATTTCCGCGGGCTTCGGCGGGACCGGCGGGCAAGGCGGCGATGCCAATGGCACGGGAGGTGCCGGTGGCACCGGCGGCGCCGGCACCGGCGGCAGCACGGGTGCGATAACAATGGACCTCGCCGGCAATATCCTCGGCGCGATCGCCCTCACCGTCGAAGGCGGAGCGGGCACCGGTGGCGCGGGTGGCGTGGGTGGAACCGGAACGGGTGGCGGAGCTGGTTTTGGCGGCTTCGGTGGTGACGGCGGCCATATTGGCGACCTGATCAACTCGAACGCCGTCCAGGGTGGAGCGGGCGGCCTTGGTGGCGTGGGCGGCAATGCCGATGGCACCGGCGGCAATGGCGGCGATGGCGGCGCCGGCACGGGCGGCAGCACCGGTCTGATCGACATCAACGTCGCGGCCTCGGCCGTGAGCAACAGCAGCATTGTCGTCTCGGCCAAAGGCGGCGAAGGCAAGGGTGGCAATGGTGGCGCGGGCGCAGCGGGCACGGGTGGTCGCGCCGGTGCGGGCGGCGATGGCGGCGTCGGTGGCAACGTTGGAAATACGGGCGGCGCGGAGGAAGCCTTTGGCGGCGACGGCGGCACGGGCGGCACGGGCGGCAGCGCCAATGCCATTGGCGGCGACGGCGGCAAGGGCGGTGACGGCTTCGGCGGCGACGTCGATGTCGCGATCAACAATGACGGCACCTTCACGACAGTGGGAGCCAGCATCAATGTCACGGCGACCGGCGGCAACGCCACCGGTGGCAATGGCGGTAATGGCGGTGCGGCCGTGGCCGGCAATGGCGGCACCGGCGGCGCGGGTGGCGCTGGCGGCAATAATGGCGGCGCCGGCGGCTCGGGCGGCACCGGCGGCGCCGGCGGCGATGCCTTTGGCGGTGACGGTGGTGATGGCGGCGATGCGACGGGCGGCAACGCCACAGTCGATATCACCAATGGCGGCAGCCTGACATCGACCGGCGTCAACACCAGCACAATCTTTGTGGTTGCCACCGGCGGCACGGCGATCGGTGGCAATGGCGCGGGAGGTGCCACTTCCGACGCCGGCAATGGCGGTGCCGGTGGCGCCGGCGGTGCCGGCGGCGGTGTTGCGGGCATGGGCGGCAGAGGCGGCAATGGCACCGGCGGCTCCGGTGGCAATAGCGGTGATGCGCAAGGCGGTGATGCCACCGTCACGGTCACCAACAATGGCAGTGTCTTCGCAACCGGTGACCTGTCGAACGCCATCAGGATCGACACGACGACCGGGTTGGGCGTAACCGGTACGAGGGGCACCGCGTCCACGGGATCCTTCGGCACCGGAGGCGGCAATGGTGCGGCGGATGGGACGCCCACTAATGGTCAGGGCGGCCAGTTCGGCGACGTCGCCAACGGCCATGAAGCGATCACGGTCAACAACAACGGCCTGGTGGACGCGTCTCAAGCTCAAACCGCTGTCGTCGCCAATGCCAACGGCGACGACAGCACGATCCTGGTGAACAACACCAACACGATCCTCGGCGGCGCGGGGGCCGGCCTGCAACTGCGGACGGCCAGCGTCTTCAATAGCGACATCGACATCGTCAATTCGGGATTGATCACGTCCGAGAACCTGCGGGCGATCGTCACCGGCGGCGCTTCGACCGAGATCGTGAATACCGGCACCGTGTACGGCCTCGTCGACCTCACCGATCAGGACGACACGTTCGACAACAATGAAGGCGGCGTCTTCGAAGCCAGGCTCATGTCCGACTTCGGCGCGAACGGCCTCGGTGCCGATGTGTTCAACAACAATGGCGGTGTGGTCCACACGGCGGAGAATCCGGGGGCGCCCGAGACTGTGGACTTCCGGAATCTCGAGAACTTCAACAACAATGGCGGCTGGATCTCGCTCGTCGATGGCGGCAACAACATCGACAACTTTGTCCTTGGCGGGCTGCCTGGTGGGCCGACGGCCTATGTCGGCAACAATGGCCGCGTGGCGGTCGACGCCTTCCTGGCGCCGGAAGGGCCAGTGGTAGCGGAGAGCGGCAAGTCGGACCTGATCAACATCAGGGGTACGACGTCGGGCAAGACCTTTGTCAGCGTCAATCTGACCAACCCGATCGGCAGCTCACCCAATACCGACGGCATCCCGGTCATCGTCGAGAATGGCGTTGCCGATGAAGAAGACTTCGACATAGCGGGCGGAGTGCTCAATGCCGGCTTCTTCGCCTGGGATCTGAGGACCGACGGCAATACACATGAGCTCTACACCACCGGACTGGGTGCGGGCGCCTACGAGTTCGCCGCCGGCATCACCGGCATGCAGGATATCTGGTATCAGACGGCGGGCACCTTGCTGCAAAGGCAGGCGGATCTCCGGCCGCTGATCGGGGCGACGCAAGTGACACCGGTCGCCGACTTCGCCGAGCCGGTCGAGCCGACGCCTCTCGCCAACATCACCCCGGGCTTCTGGCTGAAAGGCGTCGGCGCCTGGGTCGATCGCGATCAAGACGAAGACCACAATGTCGTGACCGACCGCGATCAGTCGGTCTATGGCATCTTCGGCGGTTTCGACTTCGGCACCGAGAACCTGCATGAGCAGGGCGATGTGCTGCTGTTCGGCCTGCTCGCCGGCTACATCCACTCTGATCTCGACTTCGACTCGACGAATACTGAGTGGACCTACAAGGGTCCTTCGATCGGCGCCTATGCGACCTATCTCGACCGCGCCTTCTATGTCGATGCGCTGGTCAAGGCCGACTTCCTCGACATCGACATCGATGCCGACGATCTCGCCCCGAGCGAGAACGATGCCGACACCGATGCCTTCAATATCGGCGGCCGCATCGACACGGGCTACAAGTTCGGCGAGACATGGTTCGCCGAGCCGCAGGCGACACTGGCCGTCGTCCATACCGAGATCGACGATGTCGACGACATCTTCGGCGGCTCGGTCGAGTTCGACGATGCGACGAGCGTCAGAGGCAGGCTGGGCCTGAGGCTCGGCCATGAGCAGACTGCTGAGACTGGCGTCGTCTATACCGGCGATGTGACGGCGAGCGTGTGGCAGGAATTCGCGGGCGACAATGATGCGACGATCTTCACGCCGCCGCTCGGCGACCCGGCCGGCGTGTCGGACGATCCGGGCGAGACCTATGGCGACCTGTCTCTCGGCTTCAGTGTCGCCGCACCCGACGGCTGGTCGGGCTTCATCCGCGGCGGCTATCAGTTCAACGACGACTTCGAGGCGATCAGCGGCAACGCCGGGTTGAGATACGCCTGGTAACGGAAGAAAGCTGATGTGACGACCTCGAGGGACGGGAGAAATCACGTCCCTTTGTCGGCCTGTTGCTCCATTACAAATTGGACATCCAGCCTGACGCGGTGGAACGACTTCGTTTCGCGAGGGTTGGCTCGCCGCAATGGAGGTAAATATGAAATCAGCTGCAATAGCCTCGCTGGTGGCGGCCATCCTCGGATTGGGCGTCACGGCGGTCGCGGCTCAGCCGCCTGTCCCACAGCCTGCCGATATGCGGATCAGTTCGGACAATGTGCTTCAGGCTGATTACAAGAAGTACAAGAAGAAAGAGCATATGCGGCACAAGAAGTGGGTCTACAGCGAGAAATACGGCCATCGCTACCGCCACAAGCGCCATGGCTATGGCTATTACTATGAAGGTTGGTGGTATCCGCGCCCCTATTGGGAGCCCGGCCTAAGCATCCACCTGGGTCTTTGACATCCTGAAGAGGCGGTCGTGTCTGGCGGCCGCCTTTTTTCCTTGTTTCAGTGCCGCTCCCTGAAACCCTTCCCGTAATGCGCCTCGAGCCTGGCCTGGATGATCTCGAAGCCGATCGACAGGATCCAGTAGATCACCGCCGCGGTGGTCAGCATCTCGATATAGCGATAGGCGGTGCGGCCGAAGGACTGCGCCAGGAACATGATCTCCCATACGCCCATGACCGAGATGAGGGACGAATCCTTCAGCATGGCGATGAATTGCGAGCCGGTCGGCGGGATCGCCACCCGGATCGCTTGCGGCAGCACGATGCGCCACATCACCACCCAGTGATGCAAGCCCAGCGAGGCGCCCGCTTCCACCTGGCCCTTGGGCACCGAGACGATGCCGGCGCGGAAGATCTCGCTCAAGTAAGCGCCGTAGTTGAGCGACAACGCGATGATGCCGGACGGTATGGCGGCGGGCACCGGGCCCAATTGCGGCAGGCCCAGATAGATGAGGAAGATCTGGACGAGAAGCGGCGTGCCGCGGAAGAAGGAAGTGTAGAAGGTCGATATGCCGTAGAACACCGCGCTCTTCGACAAGCGGCCCAGGGCCGAGATGAGGCCCAGTATGATCGAGGCGATGATGGCGAAGAAGCAGACGAACAACGTCAGTGCCGCGCCCTGGATGAAGCCGTCGCGGGTCAGCGTCAATCCGGCGAGATAGGGAAATTTCTCGACGATGAAGTCGAATTTGAGATCGAAGCTCAGGAAGAAGAAGACGAAGAGGACGAACAGCGTCCCCCATACGGCGCAAACGCGAAGCCTGAAATTGGCATCGCTGTTCTGAGGAAAGGCCGAAGCCGGGGCGACCCTGGCTTCAGCCTCCGTTATCGGAGCGTTGCTCACTGCTTGGTCGTGATGTCCCGGCCGACCCACTTCTCGGAGAGGGCTTTCAGCGTGCCGTCATCCGACATCTGCTTGAAGATCTCCTTGATCTTCGCCTGCCATTCGGGATCGCCCTTGTCGACCGACACCCAGATCGGCTCGCCGAACACCGGATCGCCGACGATCTTGAACTTGTCGGGCGCTTTCTTCACCCGGTCGATGGCGGTCAGATAGTTGCTGACGATGGCATCGAGGCGCTTGCCTGAGCCCAGCGCCAGGTCCTGGAAGGCCGTGTCCTCGGAATCATAGGGAACCGGCGTCACCTCGGCGAAGGGATAGGTCACCTTCTCCGCCCCCGGGATGTCGATCACCAGGTCCTTCAGGATGTATTTCTCATAAGTGGTGCCGGCCTGCGCGCCCACTTTCTTGCCGTTGAGGTCCGCGGCGCCCTTGATGTCGTTATTGTCGGCATTGACCACCACGATCGCCGGCGCCGAATAATATTGCAGCACGAAATCGAGGACCTCGGCGCGTTCCTTGGTCGGCGTCATCGAGCAGACGCAGATGTCCCAGCGGCCCTTCCAGTTGCCCGCCGTGATGATCTCCCAGGATGGCGTCTCGACCTTCATGTCGACGCCGAGCCGTTTGGCGAATTCACGCGCGACGTCGACGTCGAAGCCGACAACCTCGCCCTTGTCGTCGATATAGGAGAAGGGCGGATAGGCGCGGTCGGTGGTCTCCATCATGACCTTGTTGTTCATCACCCGGTCGAGGGTCTCGCCGGCCGTCGCCACCGTGGCAAGGCCTGCTAGTGCCGTAATGGCCAAGGCCGCCAGGCGGATTTTAGTGCTCATAGATAGTCTCCCTGCAGTGTTTTTGTGCGGGCTCGAAGGTTCGAGCCCAAGTCGTTCCTTAGCCCAGTCTTTCGCCTTCCGGTAGGCATGATCTGCCGGAGCGGCAGGGAAACGCACGCTTATATTGCAATGCAGCATGGCCTCAGTCTAGAACCCGGCGCATCCCCCTGACCGTCATGGAGGCCCACGTGAAGCTCGCCCAGAAGATCGCCATTGTCACCGGTGCTGCCAGCGGCATCGGTCTTGCCATCGCTAAACGCTTTGTCGAGGAGGGGGCGATCGTCGCCATCGCCGATCTCAAGGAAGACGCCGCGAAGGATGCGGCCGCCGATCTCAGCCGGCGCGGACCCGGCAAGGCCATCGGCATCGCCATGGATGTGACGAGCGAATCAGAGGTCAATGACGGCGTGGCGGAGGTGGTCCGGCAATTCGGCACGGTCGACATCCTGGTCGGCAATGCCGGCATCCAGATCGTGCACCGCATCGAGGATTTTCCCTATGAGGAATGGAAGAAGCTCCTCGCCATCCATCTCGACGGCGCCTTCCTCACCGCCAAGGCCTGCCTGCCTCATATGTACAAGCAGAAATCCGGCAGCGTCATCTTCATGGGCTCGGTGCATTCGAAGGAGGCTTCGCCGCTCAAATCGGCCTATGTGGCGGCCAAGCACGGCATAGTCGGCCTGGCGCGCGTCCTCGCCAAGGAGGGCGGGCCCTATGGGGTGAGGAGCAATGTGATTTGCCCGGGCTTCGTGCGGACACCGCTGGTCGAGAAGCAGATCCCGGAACAGGCGCGCGACCTCAAGATCTCCGAGGAGGAGGTGGTGAAGAAGGTGATGCTCGGCAACACGGTCGACCAGCAATTCACCACCGTCGCGGACGTTGCCGAGATCGCGCTGATGCTTGCTTCCTTCGAGACCAATGCGCTCACCGGCCAGTCGATCGTGGTGAGCCATGGCTGGTATATGAACTGATGATAGTTCGCCGTCATGCGGAACTCGCCGCCGCGCAGAGAATGATGGTTTTCAGAGGGAAATCGCTGTAGATTCCGGCGCGGGATGATTTTCGGCGACGAGCGGCTCGCAGTCGCCTGCATATATCGGCAAATTTCGTAGCACCACTTACGGCGGGGTGATGTGATGAAACGCCTGGCTCTCCTGGTCTGCCTGCTGCTGGTGCTCGGCGGCTTCTATTATTGGTTCATGGAGCGGAACCCGCGCGACATGGCGGCGGAGGCCGAGATCACGCCCGATCACACCGAGGCGGCGATCCCGGTCCGGCTTGCTCCCGTGAAGCGCATGACGCTGCCGCTCAGTTTCATGACCATCGGGACCATTCAACCCATTGTCTCGATCCCGGTCACGGCGCAGGTCTCCGGCGTCGTCACCAAGGTCGACGTCGTGGACGGGGCCGAGGTGAAGCAGGACGACGTGCTGGTCGAGCTCGATACGCGCCTCATCGATGCGCAGATCCAGCAGGCCCAGGCCGCTCTCGCCAGGGACCAGGCCAATATCGACAAGGCGCAGCGCGATATCGACCGCATCAACAAGCTGGTGGCCGAGAAGGTCGACCCCCTCGCACGCGGTCCGGATGCGCAGACGACCCTCGATCTCGCCAAGGCGGCGCTGCAATCCGACCAGGCGGCCCTGCAGAGCCTGCAGGTCCAGCGCGAATATTATTCCATCCGCGCGCCGATAGCGGGCCGCGTCGGGACGGTGCCGGTCAGGCCGGGTTCGATCATCGTCGCGGGCACCGACGCCAGCCCGATCGTCACCGTCAACGGCTTCGATCCGATCTATGTGGCGGTCGGCATTCCGCAGAAGATGGTCGCCGATCTCGTGGAGGACAAGGCGCAAGGTGCCGCCCGGATCAGTCTCACCGTGCCTGGCCGGAACGACAAGCGTGAAGGCGCGGTGACGGCGATCGACAATGCCGCCAATGCGGCGACAGGCCTCGTCACCGTGCTGGCGACCATCGCCAATTCGCCGGCGGTGCTGTGGCCGGGCGAGCTCGTCAATGTCGAAGTGATCTTCCGCGATCAGCCCGATGTCCTCGTCGTGCCCAATGTGGCTATCCGCACCAACCAGCAGGGCAGCTATGTCTACACAGTCGACTCGAGCCTGCGCGCCAGCCTGAAGCCGGTCGTCGTAGCGCGCAGCGCCCAAGGCCTGTCGGTCGTCTCGGGCGGCCTCGATGCGGGCGACAATGTCGTCACCGACGGGCAGTTGCTGCTCTCGAACGGTGCCTTGGTGTCGGTCAAGGAAGCGATGGAGTGAGGCGCGCCATGTCGCTCTCGGAGCTCTGTATCAGGCGGCCGGTGATGACGGTGCTGCTCATGCTGTCGCTCGTCGTCCTCGGCATCGTCGGCTTCCTGCAATTGCCGGTCGCGGCACTGCCGCGCATCGATTTCCCCACCATCCAGGTGAGCGCGTCGCTTCCCGGCGCCAGTCCGGAATCGATGGCTTCCTCGGTCGCCGAGCCTCTGGAGCAGCAATTCTCGACCATTCCGGGCATCAGCTCGATGACGTCGACCTCCATCCAGGGGTCGAGCACCATCATCATGCAATTCGATCTCAGCCGGAATATCGACGCCGCCGCGCTCGACGTGCAGTCGGCGCTGTCGATCGCCGCGCGGAGCCTGCCGCCGCAAATGACCACGCCGCCCTTGTTCAGGAAGGTCAACCCGGCCGACCAGCCGGTCCTGCTGCTTGCTTTGTCGTCCGCCACACTGCCCCTCATCGATGTCGACGAGTATGCCGAGACAATTCTGGTGCCGCAGATCTCGCAGATCCTCGGGGTTGCGCAAGTCCTGGTCCTCGGCCAGCAGAAGCGGGCGGTCAGGATCGAAGCCGATCCGCGGCTTGCCGCCAGCCGCAATCTGAGCCTCACGGATATCAGCAGCGCAGTGGCGGCGGCCGACTCATTCATACCCGTGGGCGGCATCGCCGGGCGCGCGCAGAACCTCACCATCGATGCGCCTTCGCAATTGAAAAACGCCGACGACTACGGCTCGCTGGTCATCGCCTGGCAAGACGGCAGGCCCGTCCGGCTTGGTGACGTCGCGGTGATTCGTGATGGCGCCGAGAATGAAGAGACTGCGAGCTGGATGAATGACGAGCGTACCATCTTGCTCGCCGTCTATCGCCAGCCCGATGCCAACACGATCGAGGTGGTCGATCAGGTCAAGTCCCGTCTCGCTTCATACCGCAGCCAGTTGCCGGCCGAGATCCAGCTTGCGGTGAACAGCGACCGTTCGGTGTCGATCCGCAACGCCGTGGCCGATGTCGAGTTCACTTTGATGCTGGCCGCCATCCTGGTGATCCTGGTGATCTTTGCGTTTCTGAAGTCGCCGCGCGCCACCCTCATCCCGGTGTTGGCCTTGCCGGTGTCGTTGATCGCGACCAGCGCCGTCATGGCGCTGCTCGGCTTCTCGATCGACAACATGTCGCTGCTCGCCATCACGCTCGCCACCGGCTTCGTCGTCGACGACGCCATCGTGATGCTGGAAAATATCGTGCGCCACATCGAAATGGGCAAGTCGCCTTTCCAGGCCGCGATCGATGGCGCCCGCGAGATCGGCTTCACCATCCTGTCGATGACCGTTTCGCTCGTCGCGGTGTTCATCCCGGTATTGTTCATGGGCGGCGTGGTCGGGCGACTGTTCAATGAGTTCGCGCTGACGATCTCGGTGGCGATCCTGGTGTCGGGCTTCGTGTCACTGACGTTGACGCCGATGCTGTGCGCACGGTTGCTGAAGCCTGAGGACCCGGCGGCAAGGAAGAGCTTGCTGCCCCGCCTCTCTGACGCGGTCTTCGGCGGAATGGAGAGGGGGTATAGTGTCTCGCTCGATGTCGTCCTGCGCTTCCAGGGCATCACCCTTGTCGTCATGCTGGCTTCCCTTGCAGCTTCGGTATGGCTCTACATCGTCGTGCCCAAGGGCTTCTTTCCGAAAGAGGATACGGGGTTCCTGACCGCCACGATCGAGGCGCTGCCCGACATCGGTTTCGACGCGCTGGCGGCAAAAACGCAAGAAGCGAGCGCCGTCATGAGGAAGGATCCGGCGGTCGCCTATGTGGGAGCGACGGCGGGCGGCGGCAATGTCGCGACCTCCAACACGGCGCGGTTCTTCATCGCCTTGAAACCCAGGGATCAGCGCGATGCGTCGGCCGAGGAAGTGGCGCGGCGGCTCCGGCGCGAGACCTCAGCCATTCCCGGCATCGATGCCTATTATCAGACGGTGCAAAATATTCAGATCGGCGGCCGCTCGGCAAAATCCGATATTCAGTACACATTGCAGAGCGCGGATCTCGATACATTGATTGGGATAACGCCCGCTTTGGTCGATCGGCTGAAGAAGCGGCCGGAGCTGCGCGACGTCACCACCGATCTCGAGCTCAGCGATCCCGAGCTCATCGTGGATATCGATCGCGACCGCGCCGCGGCGCTCGGCGTCAGGGTCGATGACATACGCTCAGCCCTCTATTACGCCTTCGGCGTGGCGCAGGTCGCGACCCTTTATCTGCCTACCGATGACTTCCCGGTGATCCTGGAAGTGGCCCCCGAGCTCCAGGACGATCCCAATGTCCTTTCGCTGATCTCGGTCAAGGCGGCCAACGGGGCGGCAATCCCGCTTGACCAGGTGACCGCGACCCGACGCGAAATTGGACCGCTGTCGGTCAATCATCAGGCCCAGCAATCCTCGGTCACCATCGCCTTCAACCTGGCGCCCGGCATCTCGCTCGGCGAGGCGGTCGATATCGTCAACCAGGAAGCGGCCGCCGCGCATCTGCCGGCCTCGGTTTCGGCCAACTTCGCCGGCACGGCGCAGGCCTTTGTCAACGGCCTCGCCGGGCAGGGTCTCCTGCTCCTTCTGGCGGCGCTTGTGATCTATATCATCCTCGGTATCCTTTATGAGAGCTATGTCCATCCTTTGACCATTCTCGCAGGCCTGCCTTCGGCGGGCATCGGCGCGCTGATCGCGCTGATGCTTCTCGGCATGGATCTTACCGTGATCGCCGTCATCGGCATCGTGCTGCTGATCGGCATCGTCAAGAAGAACGGGATCATGATGATCGACTTCGCCCTGGCGCAACAGGCGGCGGGCGCATCCCCTTTGGACGCGATCCGTGAAGCCTGCCACAAGCGCTTCCGGCCGATCATGATGACGACATTCGCCGCCCTGTTGGGGGCAGTCCCGATCGCGATCGGCTTTGGCCAGGGATCGGAATTGCGGCGCCCCTTGGGTGTGGCGATCGTCGGCGGTCTTCTGATGTCTCAGCTTCTCACCCTCTACATCACGCCGGTCGTCTTCCTGGCTCTCGAGAGGTTGAAAGCGCGGTTCACGACGGGCGCGGTCTCGCCGGTCCGTCAGCGCGGCGCGCCGGCACCTGCCAAATAGCGGCGGGACAGATCAGCGCACGCGATAGAAGGGGTTGGGCAGCAGAAACATCCGTTCAGCATATCCGCCCAGGAGGTCCGACGGCTGATCGCCGATATTTGCGATGATCTTGAACCCTTCGCCTTCTATTTGAGCCCGTATCGGAGCCTTGAAGTCCACTGCGGAAGAATACTGCGCCTTGTCCGGAACCATATAGAGCTTGGTGTAGCCCACATAACCTGCAGATTTGAGGTTCTCCTCCGTGGCCTGGCGTTGATTTTCCGGCCGGCCGGTGATGAAGAAAACATCGGCCTTGGCGGCGAGGGCCTGCTTGAAAATCGCAAGCGTCGGGCCGATCGGCGGGTCTTTTGCCAAATTGTCCCAGGCGGCCCAGCCGCAAGGACCGTCCAGCGCCAGGTCGCAAGGACCCTGGATGGGGCGGCCGAAATTATCCCGCTTGATGATCTCCCAGTTGGCGAGGGCCGTTTCATCGATATCGAAGACAACGGCAGGCCGCGATGCCGAGGGCGCACGCTCACCAATCCAGTCCGCCGCCTTCTTGGCGACAAGAGCGATGTCTCGTTCATACTCACCGGAGTCGTGATAGGCGGCAGCCGCTACGATGGCGTCGCCCACATTCTGGGGCTGAGACGGGCTGGTGTTGTAGATTGCATCCCCGGATGCACAGGCAACGCCCGGCATCGCCATCGTGAGCCAAAGCAACAGTGCCGGGAACCGAACATTGCGCCGAAATGCTTCGACCATTGGATCATCCCCCTTTAGCGATAGCCGACTATATTGCACCGAGCCAACCAGGCAAGCCGCAGAGCGCCATGACGGCGGGTTCACCGATGTCTTCCAGAACAGCACCGTACAGACGGCGCCTCTCTTCGCCTATTGACATCGTGGGCCAAACGGTGGTGTTGGAAATTATCAGGATCGGACCTTGTGCGTATGATGGCCTATCCCAAAGCATCGCTTCGCATCGAATTCGGCCCCGAGCAGCGCATCGGGCCCGGCAAGGTGCGCCTTCTCGAGCTGGTCGCCGAAACGGGATCGATCTCGGCGGCGGCGCGCGAGATGGAAATGTCCTACAGGCGCGCCTGGCTCCTCATCGATGAGATGAACCGCATGTTCAAGGAGCCCGTCATCGCCGCGGTGACGGGCGGCGCCCATGGCGGCGGCGCCCAGCTCACCGATCTCGGCCAGAACGTCGTCGCCACCTATCGCGCCATCGAGGCCGACTCGGCGCAGATCCTGGCGAAGCGGTTGGGCAAGGTGCTAGGCCAGATCTCCATGGCGCAGCCGTCAGCCGGCCGGCGCTCCAAGCGGGCCTGAGCTGCAGGGCCCGGTTTTCTTTTGATCTTCTTTCCGCTTTAGCCCTCAAGGTCCGTTGGCCCTAGGTCCAACTAGAATATTTCGCTCCTGATGGGAATGATCGGACAAACGCCACCTGCGCGCAGAACGGCGGAGCTGGAGAGCAGGAGGCCCGGTCATACAACCAGGAGGCCTGATCATGCAAAAGCGAGCGCCTGAATGCGGTGTCGTGACAGAAAATGTCCCGTCATCAGAAGAGACGACCTTCCTGAATCGCCTCGCCGGCGGGCTGTTTGCCGGTGCGATGCTGGCGACGTCGATGATGATGTCGTCGTCGCTGGTCGCGGTCTCTGAGGCCCAGGCCCAGGATGGGGCCAAGCCCAATATCCTCGTCATCTTCGGCGACGATATCGGCCAGACCAATATCAGCGCCTATTCCATGGGTGTCGTGGGATACAAGACTCCCAATATCGACCGGATCGCCAAGGAAGGCATGATGTTCACCGACTATTACGGTGAGAACAGCTGCACCGCGGGGCGCTCCACCTTCATCACCGGACAAGTGTGCCTGCGCACCGGCCTGTGCAAGGTCGGCATACCGGGTGCCACGGTCGGTCTTCAGGCGCGCGATGTGACCATCGCCGAAGCCCTCAAGCCGCTCGGCTATGCGACCGGGCAGTTCGGCAAGAACCATCTGGGTGATCGCGACGAATACCTGCCGACCAATCACGGCTTCGACGAATTCTTCGGCAATCTCTATCACCTCAATGCCGAGGAGGAGCCGGAACGGCCCTATTATCCCAAGGACGACACGACTTTCGTCAAGAGCAACGCGCCGCGCGGCGTGCTGCACAGCTCTGCCGACGGCAAGATCGAGGACACGGGACCGCTGAACCGGAAGCGGATGGAGACCATCGACGACGAGACGACGGCGGCGGCCATCACCTTCATGGAGAAGCAGGTCAAGGCCGGAAAACCCTTCTTCACCTGGATGAACACGACGCGCATGCACGCTTTCACCCATGTGCGCGAATCCATGCGGGGCCAGAGCGGCATGCCGGGCAACGAATATGCCGACGGCATGATCGAGCATGACGGCGATGTCGGCAAGCTCCTGAAGGCGCTCGACGACCTGAAGATCGCCGACAATACGATTGTCGTCTACAGCACGGATAATGGCCCCAACCAGTGGTCATGGCCCGATGCCGCGACGACGCCGTTCCGCAGCGAGAAGAACACCAACTGGGAGGGCGCCTTCCGCGTGCCGGCGATGATCCGCTGGCCGGGCAAGATCAAGGCGGGCGAGGTCTCCAACGAGATGATCTCCGGTCTCGACTGGTTTCCGACATTGCTGGCTGCCGCGGGCGACAAGGACGTCAAGGATCGCCTCATGAAGGGCACCAAGCTCGGCGACAAGGACGCCAAAGTCCATCTCGACGGCTATAACCAGCTGCCTTACCTCACCGGTGAGCAGCCGAAATCGGCGCGCCAGGATTTCTACTACTTCAATGACGATGGTGAGCTGGTTTCCTATCGGTACAATAACTTTAAAATCGTCTTCTCGGAGCAGCGTGCTCCGGGCGGCTTCGTAGTCTGGGCGAATCCCTTCACCCCCTTGCGCGCCCCGAAGGTCTTCAATCTGCGCATGGATCCCTTTGAGCGCGCCGATGTCGTATCGGATCAGTACTATGATTGGACGGCCCAGAATGCCTATCTGATCCAGTATGGCGTGTATCGCGTCGCGCCTTTCCTTGGGACCTTCAAGGATTATCCGCCCAGTCAGCGGCCGGCGAGCTTCAGCGTCGATCAGATGCTGGAGGCGTTGAACAAATCCATGAACTAGAAACAATAGAGCAAAGCCAGCGCAGGCAACGCATCGCGAGGGACGCATCGGCTGCAAATCCGATGCGCCTTCATCTCCATGACAGAAGGTTCTCCATGGCAGCGCGAGACGACAACGTGGCGTTGGGCCATCCGGCATGAAAGGCGCGATCACTAGCGTGGAGCGAGATCGCGTGGCGGGAATTCCAAGAGCCGCGAGCCTGGGAGCTCTGTGGCCGGCGCTGCTGCTCTTCGGCTCCGGCCTCGTGGCACTCACTTTCCAGATCCTGTGGATCAAACAGCTCTCGCTCGTCGTCGGCATCGATATCTTCGCAGTGACGGTCGGAGTCAGCGCCTTCTTTGCCGGACTTGCACTGGGCGGTCTCGTGCTCGGGCGCGCGGCCGACCGGACCCCAAGACCATTCCTCTTCTATGCCGGGCTCGAGACCGGCGTCGCCCTGCTGGGCATTGCCGCAACCTGGCTGCTGGCGGCGGCGGCTCCCTGGTTCGCAGCACTCGAAACGAGTGCCGGACCACTGGCCTGGCTGATGGTTTTCGTTCTGGTCGGCATCCCCGCCTTCCTGATGGGCGGGACGCTGCCGGTGCTGGTCCGCGCCTTGACGGCGTCGGCCGCCACCATCGGCCGCAAGGGCGGCGGGCTCTATGCCGCGAATACTTTCGGCGCCATTGCCGGGGCGCTCGCCTCCTCCTTCCTGCTCATCCCGAGCCTCGGCATCAAAGGCACCGGCCTTGCCGCCGCCGCCATCGGGCTCGTGGCGGCGGCAGGCGCCGTGCTTGCCGATCGCGGTATCGCGTCGTCTCACCCCGAGACCGCGAAGGCGGCCGCCCGTTTCTCACGCGATGCGAAGCTCGCCATCGCGCTTTATGCAGTCGCGGGTGGCGTGGCGCTCGGCTACGAGGTCGTCTGGTCGCAAGCCATCGTGCAGTTCATGAGCACACGCGCCTTTGCCTTCTCGGTGGTGCTGGCGACCTATCTCTCAGGCCTCGCTTTGGGCGCCGCTTTGTTCGCACGTCTTGCCGATCGCGCGCGCGATCCCTGGGGCGTCTTCGGCCTCCTCATCGCGCTTGCCGGGCTCGCGGCGCTTCTTCAGATGGCGCTGCTCGGCGATTGGCTCGTCGATCTCCAGACGCTTGCCGAAAGGACGGCATGGGCACTGACCGGCAACGATCTCGCCCGCATGTGCGCGCGCTTCGCCGTCGCCGCCCTGGCTGTCATCTTTCTCCCCACCTTGTTCCTCGGCGCTGCTTTTCCGGCGGCGCTGCGCCTCATCGTCGCCGACGGGCATATCGGGCAGGGCGTCGGCGTGGTGGCGGCGCTCAACACGCTGGGCGGGATCGCCGGCACCGTGCTGACCGGCTTTGTGCTGGTGCCGCAATTCGGCCTGATGCGGACGCTCGCGATACTCGCGGTCACCGCCGCCGCCATTGGCCTTATCGCCGTCCTGCCGCAACGTAAGAACCGCCGGCTCATGGCCGGCACGCTCGCTGTCGCTGTCGCCATCGGCGTGACGGCGGCCCTTATCCCCACCGACAAGCTCGCGACACTCTTGCCCGCGGCCCGCAAGGGCGAGGTCGTCTTTTATGAGGAAGGGCGGGGCGCCACGGTGGCGGTGGTCGAGCAGAAAGGCGGCAAGGGGACGTTCCGCCGGCTCTACATCCAGGGTGTCTCCAATACCGGCGACTCGCTGCCGTCGCTGCGCTACATGCGGCTCCAGGCGCTCCTGCCGCTCATCATTCATCAGAGCGAGCCAAAATCCGCGCTCGTCGTCGGTCTCGGCACCGGCATCACCGCCGGCGCCTTGCTCAATGTCGCGAGCCTGGAGCGACGGGTGGCGGCCGAATTGCTGCCAGGCGTCAAGCGCGCCGCTTCGCACTTCACCGGCAATTACGGCGCCGATCGCGATCCGCGAATCGATATCCGTCTCAGAGACGGGCGGCGCGAGCTCCTGCAGAGCGCCGACACTTACGACCTCATCACGCTGGAGCCGCCGCCGCCCTCGGCGGCGGGCGTCGCCAATCTCTATTCGACCGATTTCTATAGGCTTGCGGCGTCGCGGCTCGAACCCCAAGGCATGGTCGCGCAATGGTTGCCGCTGCCGACGCAGAATGGCGATGACACGCGGGCATTGGTGAAGAGCTTCATCGATGTCTTTCCCTATGCCTCGCTGTGGACGACCGAGCTGCATGAGATGCTGCTGATCGGCTCTTTCGCGCCGATGCCGCTCGATCTGAAGACGATCTCGAATCGATTTGCGGACCCCGCCATTCGCGGTGCGCTCGGCGAGGTCGGCATCACGTCGCCTGCGGCGCTGCTCGCGACCTGGATCGCCGACCGCGGGAGCCTCGTCACCTTCGCGGGCAATGCCCTGCCGGTCACCGACGACCAGCCGCGCATCGAATATGCGCCCTGGGTCCGGCCCGATGCCTTCGTGCCCATTTTGATCGAGCTCTTCGCCTTGCGCCATGATCCGCCCGTCACGGGTAGCGATGCCGCATTCGAGGCCGAGATGCGCCGCGAGCGCGATCTCCTCGATGCCTTCTATCAGGCCGGCGTCTATGCCTATACCGGCGATCGCCAAGGCTGGCAGATCCAGATGCGCAAGGTCGCCGCCGCTCAAAGCGGCAATGCCTATTACGAATGGTTCACCAGCGGAGAGGGGCAATGACGGCACGCGACGACATCGTGGCGCTGGGCCAGCGCATCAGCCAATCGATCATCGGCCAGGAGGCGATGGTCGAACGCCTGCTGCTCGGCCTCTTGAGCGACGGACATCTTCTGGTCGAGGGGTTGCCGGGCCTCGCCAAGACGCGGGCGATCAAGAGCCTCGCCAAGAATCTCGACGCCAAGCTGTCGCGCGTCCAGTTCACACCCGACCTCCTGCCCGCCGACATTACCGGCTCGGAGATCTATTACAGCGAAGGCGGCAAGGGCGAATTCAAGTTCCAGCCCGGCCCGGTCTTCGCCAATCTGGTGCTGGCGGACGAGATCAATCGCGCGCCCGCCAAGGTGCAGTCGGCCCTGCTCGAGGCGATGGAGGAACGTCAGGTGACGGTGGGCGGCGAGAGCCATGGTCTGCCCGAGCTGTTCCTGGTCATGGCGACGCAGAACCCGATCGAGCAGGAGGGCACCTATGCCTTGCCCGAGGCGCAGCTCGACCGCTTCCTCATGCATGTGCAGGTGAACTATCCGGCGCGCGAGGCGGAAGCTGAGATCATGCGGCTGGTGCGCAGCGAGGAGAATGGCGGCCAGAGCGGCGGCAAGAAGGACGCGCCCGCCAAGCTCGATCCCAAGGCGGTGCTCGACGCGCGCCAGGAGATCGGCCGGATCACCATCGCCGAGCCGGTCGAGAATTATATCGTGGCGCTCGTCTATGCGACGCGCGAGGCAAAGAAGCTCGACAAGGATCTGGGCCTCTGGATCGAGGTCGGCGTCAGCCCACGCGGCTCGATCGGCCTCGACAAGGTGGCGCGCTCCAAAGCCTGGCTCACCGGCCGCGACTATGTCAGCCCCGACGATGTGAAAGCGGTGGTGCATGACGTGTTCCGTCACCGGCTGATCCTCTCCTATGAGGCGCATGCGGCGGGGGTGAGCGCCGATCAGGTGATCGACCGCGTCGTCGAGCTGGTGGCGGTGGCCTGAACGGAGGTTCCATGGCGTATTCGCTGTCGGCGCTCGGACGTTCCAAAGGTGTCGCGCGGCCGCAGCTCGCCGCCGCGGGTCCCGACAAGGGTGTCCATGTCACGGCCAAGGATCTGGTGGCGCTCGAGGCCCAGGCTCGCGACTTCGGGTTCCTGCGCAAGCGGCCGGTCAACCGTCTGCTCGCCGGCCGGCATGCTTCCCATATGCGCGGGCGCGGCCTCGCTTTCGAGGAATTGCGCAACTATCTGCCGGGCGACGACATCCGCAGCATCGACTGGCGGGTGACGGCGCGCAGCGGCAAGCCCTTCGTGCGCGTCTATGACGAGGAAAGGGACCGGCCGGCACTCATCGTCGTCGACCAGCGCATGAACATGTTCTTCGGCAGCCGCCTGATGATGAAATCGGTGAGTGCGGCGGAGACGGCAGCGCTCTGCGCCTGGCGCGTGATGGCATTGGGCGACCGGGTCGGCGGCTTCATCTTCAATGACAGCCGCATCGACGAACTGGTGCCGCATAGAAGCCGGGCCGCCGTCATCGGCTTTGCCACAGCGCTGGCGCGGCAGAATGGCGAGCTTGCCGCCGATCTCGAAATCGAACGCGGCACGGCGCAGCTCGACAAGGTGCTCGAGACGGTGGCGAGGGTGGCGCATCACGACCATCTGGTGATCGTCATCAGCGATTTCGAAGGCCATGGCCCGCGCACCCGCGATTTGCTGCTGCGGCTCACCGTCAGCAACGACGTCATCGCGGTGCTCGTCTATGACCCCTTCATGCTGGACCTGCCGGAATCGGGCGAGATCGTCGTCTCGGGCGGCAATCTGCAGGCCGAGCTCGCGATGGGGCATGGAAGGGTGCGGACCGGCATCACCGATTTTGCCCGACAGCATGGCGAGGAACTGCTCGCCTGGCAGCAGGAGCTCGGCCTGCCCATGCTGCTCGTCTCGGCGGCCGAGGAAACCGCGCCGCAATTGCGCCGCACCCTCGGGCAGCTGGCCTGGCGGCAAAGGAGACGCTGAAGATGGACGAGACCGCGCCGCCCGGACCCGATCCCCTGACCAGGCTTGCGCTGGAGAAGCTCAACGACATCGTCGTGCCGGAGCCGGTCTCCTGGCTGCCGCAGACCTGGGGCTGGCTGGCGCTGGCGCTCCTCCTTCTGGCGCTCATCGCCTGGGGACTGCTGCGACGACATCAGCGCTATGTCGCCAACCGCTATCGCCGCGAGGCGCTCGCCGACCTCGGTTCGATCGAGGCGACACTCGGTACCGCTGAAACCCGCGCAGAGGCGATCGCCGGCATCGCTGAGCTCCTCAAGCGCGTCGCGCTCAAGGGTTGGCCGCGCACTACCACGGCTTCGCTCTCCGGCAAGGCCTGGCTCGCTTTCCTCGCTGAGCATGATGGCGGCCGTCTTGTGGCGGAGCCCGCGTCGCGGTTTCTCGATGACCTCGAATACCACGCGGATGCTGCGCTCGCCGGCATAGAGGAAAACGATGCGCGGCAATTCGCCGATGCGGCGCGGCACTGGATCGAGAGGCATCATGTATCAGCTTGACCAGCCCTGGCTCCTTGCCGTGCTGCCCTTGCCGGTGCTGGTCTGGTGGCTGGTGCCGGCCTATCGCAAGACGGTCGCGGCGCTGCGCATCCCGTTCTTCGACGAGGTCGCGGAAGCCGCCGGAGTGAAGCCGACGGAAGGCTCGATCGTTCCGCGCCGCAACTGGGCGCAAAGGCTGCTGGCGCCCTTGTGCTGGTTCCTCATCGTGCTGGCGCTGGCGCGGCCGCAATATGTCGAGCCGCCGGTCACCAAGACCGAGCCGCAGCGCGACCTGCTGCTGGCGCTCGACCTGTCGCAGTCCATGGACACGCGCGACTTCCGCGATCCCGCAGGGCAGATGGAGACGCGTGTGGCGGCGGTGAAGCAGGTGGTGGGCGACTTCGTCAAGCGACGGCAAGGCGACCGCATAGGCCTCATCGCTTTCGGCGATGCGCCTTATCCGCTCGTTCCCTTTACCCTCGACCATCAGACCGTCGAGACCATGATCGCCGAGGCACTGCCCGGCATGGCGGGACCGCGCACCGCGCTTGGCGATTCGATCGGCCTCGCCATCAAGATGTTCGCCGACAGCAAGGCTCCGGAGAAGGTGCTCGTCCTCCTGACCGACGGCAACGACACGGCGAGCCGCATGCCGCCCGACCGCGCCGCCGACATCGCCAAGCGCAACAACATCGTGGTCCACACGGTGGGCATCGGCGATCCGCAAGCATCGGGCGAGGACAGGCTCGACACGGAGGTACTGCAGAAGGTCGCCGGCGCGACCGGCGGTCGCTATTTCCTGGGCGAGGACCAGGCGCAGCTCGCCGACATCTATGCGACGCTCGATGAGATCACGCCGGCCAATCAGGAGACGCTCTCCTGGCGCCCGGTGATCGAGCTCTTCCACTATCCTTTGGGCGCCGCCCTGATCCTGGCGCTCCTCTATCATGCCCTGGCCTGGCTCTTCGCGAGCCTGGGCCCGCGGGCGCGGACCGCGTCATGATCGGGGATTTCCATTTCCTCAGGCCATGGTGGCTCTTGGCGATCCTTGCCGCGGCGGCGCTCGTCTTGCTCATCACCCGCCGGGGCGATGCCCGCACCCGCTGGAAGGACCTCATCGCGCCGCATCTGCTCGACCGGTTGCTCATCGAGCGCCACGGCAGCGGGCGCTGGCAGCCCGTGCATTTCGTCGGCCTCGTCATTGCCCTCGGTGCCGTCGCCGCCGCGGGGCCGACCTGGCAGCGCCAGCAGCCGCCTTTCGTCGAGGACAAGGCGCCCCTGGCGATCGCCATCGACTTGTCGCCGACCATGGATGCGATCGACATCACACCGTCGCGCCTCGAACGGGTGAAGCTCAAGGTGCAGGACATCCTGAAGCAGCGGCCGGGCGCGCGAACCGCCGTCTTTGCCTATGCTGGCAGCGCCCATATGGTGCTGCCGCTCACTGACGATGCGGGCCTCGTCAACACCTATGTAGCGGCGCTCCAGACCCGCATCATGCCGGTCGCCGGCAAGAATACCGCCAAGGCGCTGGAGGCCGCTGAGCAGGGACTTGCCCGCGAAGACGTGCCGGGTACCATCCTGTTCCTGACCGACGGCATCGAGCCCGCCGCGATCGACGTCTTCAAGCGCCAGAGCGGCAACAACGAGATCATGGTGCTGGGCGTCGGCACGGCCGAGGGCGGGCCGGTGAAGACCGGCGAGGGACAGTATCTGAGCGATGCCGGCGGGCGCGTGCTGGCCAAGCTCGATGTCGCGCAATTGCGCGATTTCGGCAGGGATGCCGGCATCGCCGTCGCCACCATCACGCCCGATGACAGCGATGTGCGCTGGATCGTGTCGCGCATCCGCACGCATCTCCAGGCCAAGCTCGCGCAAGGCCAGACGCGCTGGCGCGATGCCGGCTGGTGGCTCACCATTCCCCTGGCCTTGATGAGCGCCTTCTGGTTCCGGCGCGGCTGGTCGGTGCAATGGGTCTTCGCGGCGGTACTGGGCGGCGCCCTGCTGCTGCCCGGCAAGGCCCAGGCCGCGGAAACGACCTTCATCGATCTGTGGCTGACGCCCGACCAGCAGGGGAGGCTCGCTTTCGAGAAGGGCGATTATGCGAGGGCAGCCGAGCATTTCACGGATCCGATGTGGCGCGGCGTGGCGCTCTATCGCGCCGGACAGTTCGGCGCGGCGCTCGATTCCTTCGCGCAAGTGCGCACCGCCGAGAGCGCCTACAACCAGGGCAATGCGCTGGCACATCTCGACCGGCTCGACGATGCGGCGGCAAGCTTCACCGAGGCGCTGAAACTGCGGCCGGGATGGCCCGCGGCGGAAGCCAATCTGGCGCTCGTCCGGAAGCTCATCACCGATCGCAAGAACCAGGAACAGGAGCAGGAAGAAGGGCCCAATCTCAAGCCGGACCAGATCCAGTTCGACGAGAAGGGCAGCAAGGGCAAGGCAGGCAAGGTCGATCTCGCCCAGCAGACGGCCGATATGTGGATGCGCAACATCCAGATCACGCCGACCGATCTTCTGGCGCGCAAATTCGCCATCGAGGTGCAAGGGGCGAAGCCATGATCTTGCGCAGCCTCGCTTTCCTGCTTTTCCTGCTCACGGCCTCGGCCGGGCTCCATGCGGCCGAGCCTTTGGTGAGAGTCGAGATCCTGACGCAGCCGCCGATCGCCGCCGGCCAGCAGGTGCAGGTCCAGGTCGACGTGCTGGCGCCCAATTTCTTCCTGTCGCCGCCGAAATTCCCGCTCTTCGACCTGCCCAATGCGATCGTCACCTTGCCCGATACGGGCGCGCAGAATCTGGTCGAGACGATCGAGGGCCAGAGCTATGCCGGCATCCGTCGGACCTATATCGTGACCCCGCAAACAGGCGGCGATTTCACTTTGCCGCCGGCGAAAATCACCTTCATCTATGCGGCGGTGCCCGGCCAGCCCGGAAGCGAAGGCTCGGTGACACTGCCGCCGCAGAAATTCAGGGTCGCGGGCGCGCCGCCAGGCACGCCGGCGACGGCACAGCGGATCACCGTCACGCAAAAGCTCGACCGCGACCCCGAAAACCTCAAGGGAGGCGATACGCTGGTGCGCACGGTCACAGTCGAGGCCTTGGGGATGCAGGCGATGATGATCCCCGTGCCCGAGTTCACCGCGCCCGAGGGAGTGCGTCTCTATCCGCATGATCCGGTGCTGAGCGACAAGATGGATCAGGGACAAGGGTCGATCGGCGGCACGCGCGTCGATCGCGTGACCTATGAATTCGAGAAGGCCGGAAGCTACCGGCTGCCGGCGATCGAGATATCCTGGTACGACCCCGCGACGCAGAAGAACGAAGTGGCTGAGGCGCCCGAGGTCACCGTGTCGGTCGCGGCCACGGCGGGGTTTACCCCGGCCATCAAGCCGCCCGAGATCACCGAGGAGGCGCCGAAGCGACCTGACTATCTGCGGCTCCTGCCTTGGGCGGCGGGCCTTGCCGCACTCGCTTTTCTCGCCTGGCTCGTGCCAGCCTTGTGGCGAGGGCTGCGCCAGTGGCGGCAGGCGTGCCGGCAGCGCTACGAGCAGTCCGAAGCCTATTCCTTCCGGCAATTCTCCTCGGCCTGCCGGAGCGGCGAGGGCGCTCCCGTCTATGCGGCGCTCCAGTCCTGGGCGGACCGCGCCAAGACGGCGCCGCTGCGAGAGTGGCTCAGCCGTGGCGGCGATAGCGCCGCGCTGGCGCAATATGAGCGGCTCGAAGCGAGGCTCTTCGCGGCGACAGCAGCCACCGGATCCTATGATGCAAGCGAGCTCCTCGCCGGGATCGCGCAGGCGCGCAACAAGTGGCTGGCCCGCAGGACAGAGAGGTTGCGTCCCGCCGCGCTGCCGCCGCTCAATCCTTGACCGCCATCAGGTGCCTTAGCCTCTACGATATATCCGTTGAAATATGACGCTTGCCATCCTGGTTCCGTGTCGTAATATCCAATAGGATATATCGATCGGAGACTCTCATGTTTCGCGCTTTTATCTTGCGCCTTCTTGCGTTCGCTTGCTTTTCAATGCTCGGCTCTATTGCGGCCCGTGCGGATGAGGCCCTTGTGGCGGTTGCCGCCAACTTCGCGGGCGCCGTCGAAGCCATCGGTGCTGAATTCACCAAAGAGACCGGACACAAACTGCAGATCACCACGGGCTCGACCGGCAAGCTCTATGCGCAGATCGGCGAGGCGGCGCCCTTCACCATACTCCTCTCGGCCGATGCAAAGACGCCCGCAAAGCTCGAACAGGAAGGCAAGGCCGTGGCCGGCACCCAGTTCACCTATGCCGTGGGCAAGCTGTCATTGTGGAGTGCCGATGCCCAGAGGATCGGGCCGGACCCCAAGGCGGCCCTGAGCGCCCCGAGCACGCTTCACGTTGCGATCGCCAATCCCGATCTTGCGCCCTACGGCGTCGCGGCGCGCGAGGCGCTGACCGCAATGGGATTGTGGGAGACGATCCAGCCCAAGATCGTGATGGGCCAGAATATCGGCCAGGCTTTCTCGCTGGTCGATACCGGAGCGGCCGAAATGGGCTTCGTCGCCACTTCGGCCCTGGACATTCCGGGGAGCAAGCCCAAGGGTTCGCGTTACGACGTGCCGCAGGAGATGTTCAAGCCGATCAAGCAGGATGCGATCCTGCTGAAGGCGGGCGAGGGCAATGAAGCCGCCAAGGCCTTCCTGGAGTATCTCAAGGGCGAAAGGGCAAGGGCTATCGCGCAGTCCTTCGGCTATGGTACCGAGTAAGGCATGGACCTGCCTGATCTCGGCCCTCTTTGGCTCACCCTTCAGCTTGCTGCGATCACCACGGCAATATTGCTTGTCCTCGGCACACCCATCGCCTGGTGGCTGGCGCATACCAGAAGCCGGGTGAAGCCTCTGGTGGAGGCCCTGACCGCGCTCCCCCTGGTGCTGCCGCCGACTGTGCTGGGCTTCTATCTTCTGGTCATGCTCAGCCCGAAATCCACCATTGGCGGCTTCTGGGTGCAGATGACGGGCACGACGCTGACCTTTTCATTCATAGGGTTGGTCGTCGCTTCCGTCTTCTATTCGATGCCCTTCACGGTCCAGCCCCTGCAGGCGGCGTTCGAGGCCGTGGGGCGAGATCCGCTGGAGGCCGCCCAGGTGCTGCGCGCCGGGCCTCTCGATCGCTTCTTCACCGTCGCCGCGCCCATGGCCGCGCGCGGCTTCCTGACGGCGGCGGTCCTGAGCTTCGCCCATACGATCGGCGAATTCGGCGTGGTGCTGATGGTGGGCGGCAATATCCCGGGCAAGACCAAGGTGATCTCCATCGCCATCTACGAGCATGTGGAGACCATCAATTATACGAGCGCCCATGTGCTGTCGGCGGGCCTCCTGGTCTTCTCCTTTCTCGTGCTGCTCTTCGTCTATACGGTCAATCGAAGATTTCCCATCCATGTGTGATGCGTCATGACGCTCCTGGTCGATATCCGGGTGAGCTATGGCGATTTCACCCTCGAGGTCGCGCAGGAATTCGCGCTCAGCGGTGTGACCGGGCTCTTCGGCCCATCAGGATCCGGAAAGAGCACGCTGCTCAGGGTGATCGCGGGGCTCGAGACCCGCGCCCGCGGCCGCGTGCTGATGGGCTCCGAAGTGTGGCAGGACGAGAGCAGCCGGGTGCCGGCAGAGCGGCGCGGCGTGGGCTATGTGTTCCAGGATACGCGCCTCTTTCCGCATCTGAGCGTTGCGGGGAATCTGAGCTATGCTTGGCGACGGGCGAAGGGCCTCAATGGTCCGGGCCTGGAGGAAATCATAGCGGCGCTTGACCTGGCGCCGCTGCTGTCGCGCCGCCCGTCGGCACTTTCGGGAGGTGAGAAGCAGCGTGTGGCGGTCGGCCGGGCGCTGCTCACGGCGCCCAAGATCCTCCTGATGGATGAACCCCTCGCCGCGCTCGACGATGCGCGCAAGGCCGAGATCCTGCCTTATCTGGAGCGCCTGCGCGATCAGTCGCGGGTCCCGATCCTCTATGTCAGCCATTCGGTGGGCGAGGTCGCAAGGCTGGCGCAGAACATGGTGGTGCTGCGCGGCGGCCGGGTCTTGCGGGCAGGGTCCGCGGTTGATGTCCTGTCGGATCCCGATGCCGTGCCCATGGTCGGTCCACGCGAGGCCGGTGCCGTAGTCGAGGCGCGCGTCGTCGCTCACCATGAGGACGGCCTGACCGAGCTCGCCGTATCGGCTGGCAGGCTCTGGCTGCCGCGGATCGAGGCTCACCCGGGCGATATACTGCGCCTGCGCATCCCGGCGCAGGAAGTGATCCTCGCGCGTGCCCGCCCGGAAGGGCTCTCGGCGTTGAACATCCTGCCGGTGACGGTGACCGAGGTGAGAATGGGCGAAGGTCCGGGTGCAATCGTCCAGCTTCAGGCGGGGTCGGATCGCCTGCTGGCGCGCCTCACGCGGCGCTCCGTCGATGCGCTCGGCCTCGAGCCCGGCGCCCAAGTCCACGCCGTCATCAAGTCGGTGGCCCTGGCCAAGAGTGATATCGGCACGGCGCATGTTGCTGCCTTGTAGGTAAGTCTCACCCAGCAACCCATCACACGCTTGCCACCACACCCACTTATGGCAGAGTGCGCGCATGTCTTATCCGCCCAGCCCGTTGCTCACTGCCCGCGCCCTCGATCTCGTGCGTCAGGGTCTCATGCGCGCAGGCGCTCCGGCCGTGCTGCCTGCACGGCTGCTCGTTGTCGACCCCGAACGCCAGCTCGCCGTCTGGCTCGAGGATGGAAAGGCCGCCGGGGCTTGGCCGGTCTCCACCGCCCGTGCCGGGATTGGCGGCAAGGAAGGTTCCTTTCGCACGCCGCCGGGTTGGCACCGCGTCAGCGCGTGGATCGGCGAGGATGCGGCACCCGGCACCGTGTTCGCCTCGCGCGAGCCGACCGGCGAGACGTGGGGCGGAGAGGCGTTGGAGGACGATCTGATCCTCACGCGCATTCTTACCCTCGAGGGGCTCGAGGAGGGCGTCAATCGCGGGCCGGGCTGCGACTCGCTTCAGCGCTACATCTATCTGCACGGCACGAATCACGAGAGCCTGCTTGGCCGGCCCGCGTCGCATGGCTGCGTGCGCTTCTCGAATGCGGATGTGTGCGAGCTATTTGGCCGACTGCGGCAAGGCGATTTCGTCTTCGTCGCTGCACCCGATGCGCCAAGCATCCCTGACCCGAAGGGCGGAGGTCGCTTCCACTATGCAGGCGTAGGCGGCTCCGGCATGAGCGCGCTGGCCCAATTCCAGGCCATGACCGGCGGCAAGGCGAGCGGCAGCGACCGCGCCTTCGACCGCGGCGAGCGCGCCACCTTGCGCGCCCAGTTCGAACGGCTCGGCATCGAGATCCTGCCGCAGGACGGGAGCGGGCTTGGTCCTGACTGCGCCGCGCTCGTCGTCTCGACGGCCGTCGAGAATCAGGTCGCCGACGTCGTCGCGGCTCGCGCCCTAGGTATTCCCGTCATTCATCGATCCGAGATGCTCGCGCATTTCGTCGCCGCCTATCGCACGATCGCCGTGACCGGAACCAGCGGCAAATCGACGGTGACGGCGATGATCTTCGCCATCCTGAGCGGGGCCGGCCGCGACCCGTCGGTGATCACCGGCGGCGATCTGCCGGAATTGTCGGCGCAAGGCCTGCCCGGCAATGCCTGGGCAGGTCGATCGGACCTGCTCGTGGTCGAGGCCGACGAGAGCGACGGCTCGCTTGTGCGCTATACGCCGGCCTTGGGGGTGATTCTCAATCTTCAGCGCGACCACAAGGAGATGGCGGAGGTCGCGGCGATATTCGCCACGCTGCGCGCCCGCGCGCGTGAGGCGCTGGTGGTGGGCGATGCCGAGAATCTCGACCAGCTCGCGGGCGGAGCACTTCGTTTCGGCTTCGGCCCACGCGCCCAGATCCGTGGCGAGGATGTCGAGCTTGGACCCGATTCGAGCCGCTTCCGCGTGGAGGACACGCATTTCGAGCTGTCGGTGCCCGGCACGCACAATGTTGCCAATGCGCTTGCTGCGATCGCCGCCTGTCGCGTGATCGGCGTGGCGCTGGAAGATATGGCGGGCCCGCTCGCGAATTTCTCAGGGATCGGGCGGCGCTTCCAGAGTGTCGGCAAGGCGCAGGGCGTCGAAGTGATTGATGATTTCGCCCACAATGCAGAGAAGATTACCGCCGCGATCAGAACGGCGAAGCTTCGCGCTGGACGCGTGCTCGCCATCTATCAGCCGCACGGCTACGGGCCGACGCGTTTCCTGCGCCGCGACTTCGTGGCGACCTTCTCGCGCGAGCTCGGGCCGGATGACCGCTTGTTCATGCTCGAAGTCTTCTTCGTGGGCGGCACCGCGACGCGCGATTTCTCGTCGGCCGACATCGTGGCGGAAATCTCAGCGCTCGGCGCCAATGCCGAATTCGCACCCTCACGCGAATGGCTGGTGCGCCGGATCGCGCAGGAAGCACGGCCGGGCGATCTCGTTCTCGTGATGGGTGCCCGCGATCCCTCGCTCAGCGAGCTTGCCCGTGCGATGCTGGCGCGCATCGAAGCGCCGCAAGGGGTAGCCGCGACGACGGAGGCCGGCGCGGCACCAGCACAGCCGAGCCTTGCCGGCCTGCCCAAGCAGTTCCCGGCGTAAATCCTCAAGCTTTTTTGAGGGTTCGTCGCTGGCCCGCGCGCCATCGGCGTTTGGCGAATCGTCCAACGATAGGACAGCGGACTCAAGGTACGCGGCTCCAGCCGGTAGAAGGTGCGCTCAGGGTCCCTTCACAGCGCGCGACGGTGACGGGCGGTTGGCCCATAGTCCAACTTGATTGTGGTCCGGATTTCGGCACGGTACACCGACTGGTAACCCACTCTGTCGGTTTTTCGTGACGTGAGTTCCAACTCTGGTACACTGGTGGGCCGGGGATAGTTGAGTAACGGGGGGACACCTTGTGAGGTCTGCCTACGCGCCAATTCCAGCCGCACTTCTGGTCGGAGCTGTCCTTTTTGCGTCCCCCGAAGCTGAAGCAAGCAGAGTTGACGACCCCATTGCGCATGCTCAACGGTGGGAGGCGCGACAAAAATACTTCAGATCCGGCACGAAGATCAGGCCCACCAAATTCGGCAAAGCTCGGAGCCGCAAGTCACCGAACCGTGCCGAGAAAGCGATTGTTGCGCCAAAGGAGCCCGACGCAGCGCTGAAGAAGGCAAGCATCGCCTGGATGGCGATGACCAAGACGCAGCGCAGCGGTCCGCGTGAGACAGGCAAGCCCCTTGTAATCGAAACCGCGCCTATCGACCCCGCAAAGGAGGCCATCTTTGCGCCAAGGAAGGCCGACGCAGCGCAGAAGATGGCAAGCATAGCCTGGATGTCGATGACCAAGACGCTGCGCAGCGGCCCGCGCCAGACAGGCAAGCCCGTCGCGCCCTTGCCGATCGCCGTGCCCCAGTTTCGGATCAAGCCGAATGAAACGAACGACACCGCCTATGTGGTCGACATCATTCGCGAGCTCGCGCCTTCCTACGGTGTTCCGACATGGTTTGCGCTGCGCATCGCCATTGTCGAGTCCGGCTACGATCCTTATGCCCGTGGACTGGCCGGCGAGTTTGGCGTCTATCAGCTCAAATGCGAGACGGCGCGTGTCATGGGCTTTACGGGCGAATGTTTCCAGCTCACCGATGCGCGCACCAATGTGCGCTGGGGCCTCAAGCATCTGTCCCTCGCCATCGCCTCGTCCGGCGGCGACTTGCAGCTAGCTGCCTCCAAGCACAATGGCGGCCTCGGCTTCAAGTCGCTGGTCCAGAGCTACGTTGCGAAAGTGTTCTGACCAGACGCACGTATTGCTGACAAAACCGTCGATCAGCCTTGTCCCGCGCACTCTGCTTAAGGCAGATCGCGCATTTGAATGCCGAGATACATACAAGCTTTATCCTGATCGAGCGTCATGCTTCGAAGGTCGCCCCCAAGTCTCAGAAGTCCGATCAAAAAAAGGCCCAGACTAAGGAAAAACCTCTGTAATGGAATGGCAGACGTGTTGCGGTCAGACTGCAACACCGCCGATTGCGAGGAAGTGAAACGCTGGTTCAAGGCGTGTCGCTAAAGTGCTTCAACCGCAAGTTTTCGAGAGCAACTTTCTCGTGTGCCGCGACGATGGCCACGGTCAGCGGCTTTGTCAGGCCACTTCGGAGCGGCAACCCGAAACCATACTTGTCGGGCTCGAAAGTCGCGCCGACGACGGTGAGCGTGTTGCCGGGGCGCCGGAGCCTTGCCGGACGTGGCGACTGACATGACGTGATAAAAATTATCCGCAAGCCCGTCGCGCCATCGGTTTGGAAATTCGCTGTTGAACCGCCGGTCAAAGGTGGTCAGAAGAAACGTGGCCACCACTATGATGCCGGCAAGCATTGCATAAGTGCGCAGGAATCCTGCGTCGCGCAGCCCCGCGAACACGTCTGAAAAACTTGTCGCGTGATTGTCGTTGACCATCAGACGGAGGCCGGCGTCGTACCAGGGGTGCGTGAAATCGATACGCTCGATGCGTGCCTCCGTGATCGACAGGTTGGTCACGGCCACGTCGAGCTTTCCGCTGGAGGTTGCCTCGATCAAGTCGGTTACTGTTGCAACCTCTTCATAGTCGAAGGGAAGCTTGAGTTTCGCCGCGAGAGCTTCCCACGGCTCGATAGCCATGCCGGTGAACCGGTCGCCTTCCTTCATGACGAAAGGAGGGCTGATGTAAACCCCAACCCGAAGCGGCTGCCTGGAAGGCGTGGAAGTGTCCTGGGCGCTTGCCATGCCGACTGCGAGGGTCAAGACGACGCAACTCAGCAGCAACCGGATGGCCGCGATCGCCACCCCGAGCCACCGCCGTTCTGCGCAGGAGGGTCTGGGCACTTTCTGTCTCACGGAACGATCGTCGTGAACAGATAAACGGCGAAGATCACCAGATGGACGGCGCCCTGCAGGATGGTCGTCCGGCCGGTGCCCAAGGACAGGGTGGCGACGAGGAGCGTCAGGCCCAGCAGAACCATGCCCTTGAAATCGAGGCCGAGCACCAGGGTCCAGCCGGTGGCGAGCGACACCGCAGCAACCGCCGGGATGGTGAGGCCGATCGAGGCGAGCGCCGAGCCCAGCGCCAGGTTGATGCTGGTCTGCAGCCGGTCGACGCGTGCCGCCTTCAAGGCCGCGAGGCTTTCGGGCAGGAGGACGATGGCGGCGATGATGATGCCGACGACCGCCTTGGGGGCGCCCGCGGACATGACGCCCGCCTCGATGGCCGGCGCCAGCAGTTTGGCGAGGAGCACCACCGCAACGAGGCAGACGAGCAGCAAGGCGGCGCTCACGGCGGCAACACGCCCGCTCGGCGGTACCGCATGGGCATCTTCGTCATGGGCCGCGGCCCCCGCGGGCAGGAAATAGTCGCGGTGCCGGACCGTCTGGACAAGCACGAAGGCGCCGTAAAGGAAAAGGGACACGACGGCGATGAGCGCGAGCTGGCTCGTGGAATACATCGGGCCTTCGGTCGTCGTCGTGGTGTTGGGCAGAACGAGGGTGATCACCGACAGGGCCGCCAGCGTCGCCAGCGCCGCATTCACGCCATAGTGGCCGAAGGACTGCTCACCATGGCGCGAGCCCCCCACCAGCAGGCAAAGCCCGATCATGCCGTTGAGGATGATCATGATGGCGGCGAAGATCGTGTCGCGCGCCAGCGCCGCCGTGACCTCGCCGCCGGTCAGCATCATGGAGACGATGAGCGCGACCTCGATCACCGTCACGGCAAGGGCCAGAACCAGGGTGCCGAAGGGCTCGCCCACCCGGTGGGCGACGACCTCGGCATGATGCACCGCCGCCAGCACGCAGGCGATCAGGCCAAGGCCCAGCGCCACATTGAACAGGGGAAGGGTATAGGCGAAGGACGTGGCAATGAGGAGCCAGCCAACAAGGGGGCTGAGCCAGGTCCATAGCGGAAGGTGGCCACGAAGCATGTCTCGCTCGAAATTAGGGCAAGCGGCCCGCCCCGGCGCGCCACTCCATTGATCGGTCGCATATTGGAGGGCCGGGTTCCGATTGTCGATAGACGGCGCGGGCTTAGGGCGATGGGAGCCGGCGGATGGCGAGCTTCAGCGAAGGCGCCGACGCGGAGGAAAGCTGCAGAATCAGGGGGCCCTGCTTGAAGACGAAGCGCACGCTCTTGCGCAAACCCGGGCAGCCATGGACGCCGGAAAATTCGAGCGATGGGCGATAGGCGCCGTCCTGGACGATGTCGATCCAGGCCTCGTCCGAAAGCGTCACCTGATAGGTGCCGGGCTTCGCGACCACGCTGAATGCCAGCACCGCGCCCAACGGCTTGTCGGGCTTGGGCTTGCCTTCCGGCGGCAGCGCAAAACTCACCTCAGCGCTCGGTTTGAGCGCAAGGTCGAAAGCGCCATCGGCCGCCTCGCCGACCGACGCGCCCGACTGCAGCTCGGTCAATTTGCCCGCCTCGAACCATGATCTTTCGGCGGCGAGCGGCCATTTGAACTGGGTGCAGGCGGGGGCCTCCTCGGCCTGCGCCGCGGCTGCCAGAACACAGAGAGCCAACGCCGCAAGCGCGGTGCGCATGACTTCAGTCCACCGCGACCATGACATCGGAGGCCTTGATGACGGCATAGGCCGTCATCCCCTTCTTCACCCCCAGCTCCGTGACGGCTTCATTGGTGATCGATGCGGTCACGATGTTGCCGCCGACGTCGAGACGGACATGCGAGGTGACGGCGCCTGTGCTGATTTCGACGACAGTCCCCTTAAGGACATTGCGCGCGCTCAATTTCATGTGCAGAGTCTCCTTCGTCAGTTCGCTGTCTCGTTGTATCTGAAATAGCATAACGCGAACTGCGCATAACTGGCAATGTTTGGCTTATGCGTGCTTGACCGAATCGTGCGTTGAAACCCAGATGAACAAACAGCGTTGGGGACAATGATCGTACCCAGCTGATCAGAAGGAAGCGTCAAATGGCTAGACGTGTTGCTAAGAAGAAAGCCGCGAAGAAAGCTAAGAAAGCCGCCAAGCGTTCGTCGAAGAAGGCGGCAAGGAAGCCCGCCAAGAAGACAGCCCGCTCGGCGAGAGCCGTAAAGGCGCGCAAGGCCCGGCCGGCGAAGAAGAAGGCGGCGAAGAAGAAAGCTGCGAAGAAGGCAGGCCCGGTGAGGCGTGCGGTGAGAAGCGTCAAGCGGGCGGCCAAGGCGGCGGTCGCCGCGGTGACGGGTTCGTCCGCTCCCGAGAGCGCGCCAGCCCCGGAATCACGGCCGGCGGGCGACGGGGACTCCGGACCCAACTGAGGGCGTCAGTTCAGCTTGAATGCGTGCAACACGGCCGGACGGATGTCCGGCCGTTGTTTTATGGTCGCCCTTGAGGCGACCATCCAGGACATAATGGGCTTGTTTGCTGGATGGCCGGGTCAGGCCCCATAGGCGCTAAGATAAGGCCAGTCCGGGTAATAATGTCCAAGTCTGGGGCATCCGCCGTCGTGGCGGCTCGCGCAAGCGGTATCGGACGCG
>QORU01000018.1 GCA_003574785.1 Taklimakanibacter deserti
CGCAACCCGCTACGAAAAGACCGATGCTTGCTTTGCCGGGTTCATCAGCCTCGTCGCCGCTTTCTTCGCTATCCGCTGATTGTAAACAGGCCCTAATTCACGAAGCTGCGGCGGACCGGGAGTGTGTGCACGTTCTTCGGCGGTGGCGCGTCGACGCGGCGCGGTGTGGCGAGTGCGCCCAGCGACTCGAGATAGGATGAATCGAACTGCGCCCGGTCATAGACCGGGAAGTCCACGGGCCGGTCGCGGAAGCTCTTGGCCATCTGGCCCAAGCCCCTGATGCCGCGCTCGCGCGAGCGGCGAACCAGCTCCATGTCGATCTCGATGGGGATGATCTGCTCGGTCGAGTCGCCCATGAACAGAGCATGGCCGGACGGATCATAGACGCAGGAGCGGCCATTGCCGCCGGCACCCAGGCCGTTCACATCGAAGATGTAGCATTGCATCATCGCCGCCGTGGCATGGCTGATGGCGATGTCGACATCGCGGTCGATCGTATGGGTCATGACCGGGTGCAGGATGACATCGACGCCCATGGCGGTGAGCTGGCGCGATGTTTCCGGGAACCAGATGTCATAGCAGTTGAGGATGCCGAATTTGCCGACCTCTTCGATATCGAAGGTGAGGAACTCGTTGCCGGGCTGGACCCCCTGCTCCAAGGGCAGGAACGGGAACATCTTGCGATAGCGCCCGACGATCTCGCCTTCGGGATTGATGACCGACGTCGTGTTGTAAATGCCGCCCTCGCGGCGCTCATACATGGAACCGTTGATGATCCAGATGCGGTGATGGCGGGCAATGTCGCGGAATGTATCCTCGGCCGCGCCCGGCAGGGGCTGGGCATATTGCAAGAGCGGCCCGTAGCAGGCGAGCTCCGAGAACATCACCATTTGCACCCAGGGAAACAGATGCATCGTCAGATCGATGCGCTGGCGCATGGCGTCGATATTGGAGCCGTGGCCCAGCTGCATCTGGATGCCGGCGATGGCGAAAGGCGTCATGATCGGTGAAACTCCTTACGTAATGTTAGAGTGTTTCCTGCCTGACTGGGTCCATGTTGTAGCTGGAGCCGCAACTTCAAGGCAAAGTTTTTTCATTACAGGAATCTATTCGGAACTCCCCCGCCGAATCGCTATGATAGGGGCATTATAGGACGTCGACAGGGACGGCAAATCTATAGCCCACCCCGCGCTCGGTCGCGATGAGCTTGGGATCGCGCGGGTCCGCTTCCAGCTTGCGGCGCAGGCGCAGGATCTGGACATCGATGCTGCGGTCGAAGACCTCTTCATCATGCACGTGGCTGGCGGACAAAAGCTGCTCCCGGGTCAGGATTTGCTTGGGTGACCTTAGGAAAGCTGCCAGAAGATTGAACTCTCCCACCGTCAGCGCCACCACCTCACCGGCTGGTGATGTCAGGCGGCGTGTGCGCATCTCCATTTTCCAACCGGCGAAGTGATAGCGGCTATGGCGGGTCTTGTCGTTTGCAGGTGGCGGCGCATGCGAACGGCGCAGCACGGCGCGGATGCGGGCGAGCAGCTCGCGCGGACTGAAAGGCTTCGCTACGTAATCATCGGCGCCGAGTTCCAGGCCCAGTATGCGATCCGCCTCGCCCAGGCGATGGCCGGTGATGACGATGATCGGTGCCGGGGGCGGGCTGCCGAGCCGCCGCATGAGGTCGAGGCCGTCTTCCTTGCCCAATCGCATGTCGAGGATGATGATATCCACCACCGTGTCGCGCAGCATGCCCGACATGGCCTCGCCATCCGTGACCGTGCTCACTTTGAAGTTCTCAGCTTCCAGATATTCGGCGAGCATCTCGCGCATGGCCGGGTCGTCATCGACGACAAGCACATGCCGCATCATCGGGCGCGAGGTGGTTAATGGCGGATTGTTTCGTTCGGCAGGCATTTGACGATCCGGAAAGGAATACCCGCCGCCCGCATTTCATTAAAGTGCCGGATTTTGGCGGTTTGTTGGTCCATGGCGACAAACTCCGGTTGGAACCGCCAAGGCCGGGAACCCGGCAAGCTTTCGCTCCTCATCCTCGCATTGCTGGCGACCATGACGGCAGTGGCCTCTCCCCTTGCAAGCGAAGAGCCGATCTCGCCCACCCAGGAGCACACGCCCTCCGACAGGAAGAAGATCGCTCTGGGCGAGAGCCTGTTCCATGATGTCCGGCTGTCGCATGGCGATGTCGTATCCTGCGCCTCCTGCCACGGGCTCGACCAGGGCGGTGACGACGGCCAGGCCCGAACGCGCGCTGCGAACGGACGCCTGCTCGACTTCAATACACCGACCGTCTTCAATGCCGCGCTGAACTTCCGGTTCAACTGGCGCGGCAATTTCCGCTCGCTCGAGGCGCAGAACGAAGCCGCCCTGCTCGATCCTTCACTGATGAACACCACCTGGCCGGAACTCTTGACCAAGCTCAGCACCAATAGCACCTATACGGGACATTTCTTCGCGGTCTACGGAAAGCTGCCGAACCGGCAAAACGTGCTCGACGCGCTGGCCGCCTTTCAGCGGTCGCTGGTGACGCCCGACGCACCGTTCGACCGTTATCTGAAGGGCGATCGCCAAGCCATGAAGGCGGAGGAGAAACGCGGCTATGAGCTGTTCAAGAACTATGGTTGCATGGCGTGTCATCAGGGCATCAATGTCGGCGGCAACCTGTTCCAGAAGTTCGGCATCTTCGCCGACCCGTTCGTCGGCCAGGCCAGCATCAGCAAGGCCGATCTCGGCCGGATGACGGTGACCGGCCGCGGCGCCGACCGCCACGTCTTCCGCGTGCCCAGCCTGCGCAATGTCATGCTGACGGCCCCCTATTTCCATGACGGGCGCACCACTTCACTTTCCGAGGCGGTGAGGATCATGGCCCGCAACCAGCTCGGCCGCGAGCTCGGCGCGCGCGATGTCGCCGACATTGTCGCGTTCCTGGCGACGCTGACCGGAGAATATCGCGGTCGAGCGCTGTCGAGCCAGCCGGACCCGCGGCCATGAGCTCGCTTCGCATGATGGCGCCGATTGCCGCGGGGCTCATCCTCGTCCTGACCTATCTCCTGGTGCAAGGCACGGCAACCGACACACCGCGCCATGAGCGCGCCGACGCGCTGCAGGCGGTCATCCTCAACAATGCCGCGCTCCAGCGCGACGTGCTGCGCGCGCGGGCCGGCCTCCTGCTCAACTATGATCCGCTCGTGCGCTCGATGGCGGGCCTCACCTCGGCAACGGCGGAGTTGCCGGCGACACGCGATGCGGCGACTGGCGAGACGAGAGCGAGGATCGACCGCAAGGTCGCGGAGATCGCACAAGCCGTGCGCGATGAGGAGGCCCTTGTCGAAACGTTCAAGTCGGACAACGCGCTTCTTCAGAACTCCTTGTCCTACTTCAACTACTTGAGCGGCTCGTTCGCTTCCGCCGGGGGTCAGCCGGCGGATGTGACCGCCGAGGCCGCCGTGCTGACGGCTGCGATGTTCCGCTTCATCAATGCGCCGCGGCCGGAGTCGACGCGGGAGGTCGAAGCCTCGCTCGACAGGCTGGAACGACGATTGTCGGCCCATGGCGCACCCGCCGGAGATGTCGGCTCGCTCATCGCCCACGGCCGGCTTATCGTCTCGACCCTTCCCGCGGTCGACAATGCCGTCGCCCGCCTGCAAGGGGCGCCGACGAGCGATCTGACGCGAACGTTGCAGGACATCTATCTCGAATCGCATGAGCAGGCGGCGCTGAGGTCTGACCTCTTCATGGCGCTCCTCTACGGCGCGGCGCTGCTGCTGGTGGCCTATGTCGTCCACCTGTTCATCCGCTTGCGCGCCAATGCGCAGATCCTTCGCGACCGGCTGCAATTCGAGGGGCTGATCGCGTCGATCTCCACGAAGTTCATCAATCTGCCGCGCGAGGGGATCGGATCGGAAATCGACAAGGCACTGGCGCAACTGGTCGAGCATGCCGGCATCGACGACGTCTGCCTTCTGGTCCTGCACGAAAGTAGCGGCGAAGTCTCCACGAATTGCTTCCGCGCCGCCCATAGTCAGGAGTCCACGGCAACGATCCTGGCGCTGGCACGCAACTGGACGCTCAAGGGCCATGAGCGCCAGGGCTGCATTTTCGTCGCCGACGTCGACACGCTTCCCGACAGCCGGGAGAAGACATCCCTGCATAGCCTCCACATCCGCTCCTGGCTCTGCCTGCCGCTCAGGGTCGCGGGCGAGCCCCTGGGCTTTCTCACCTTCCATGGCATCAGCAGGAGGGCCTGGCGGGCCGACGATATCGCATTGCTGCGCACCGCCGGCGAGATATTCGCCAATGCCTTGGCGCGTGAAGGAAACGAAGCGGCCCGCGAGGCGCTGCAGGCGCGCCTCAATCAGTCGCAGCGGCTCGAGGCGATCGGCACGCTCGCCGGCGGCATGGCGCATGAATTCAACAATATACTGGGCGCCATCCGCGGCTATGGCGAAATGGCCCTTGACGTTGTGGCGGCGGACTCGCGCGCGCGGCGCCATATCCGGCAGATCATGAAGGCCGGCGCACGCGCGCAAGGCGTCATCGAGCAAGTCCTTGCCTTCGGACGCCGGCGCGAGCGGCGGCACAAGCCGATCAGCGTCGAGCCTGTGGTCACAGAAGCGGTCGGTCTCATCCGCGCTTCCTTCCCGTCGACGCTTTCGGTGAAGATGCACCTCGCGGCGAACAATGCCACCATGGTGGGCGATCCGACCGAGCTGCAGCAAGTAGTGATGAACCTCTGCACCAATGCGGTGCAGGCCATGGACGGCCGTGGCGTGCTCGACATAGACCTCGATACGGTTGAGCGCGGCCAGGATCTCGCTTTGTCACATGGCAGCTTGCCCGCAGGTCGTCATGTGCGGCTCGCCGTCAGGGATACCGGCCAGGGGATCGACCCGGCCGTCATGGAGCGGATCTTCGAACCGTTCTTCACGACCAAGCCCGCGGGCAAGGGCACGGGGCTCGGGCTGTCCACCGTCCACGGGATAGTCGGCGAGCATGGCGGCGCCATCCATGTGGAGAGCCGGCTCGCCAAAGGCACCCGTTTCGAAGTCTTTTTTCCATTGCAGGAAGGTGCCGCCGATGATGCAGATGGTGAGGAAACGAAAGAAGCGCCGGTGCCCGGCGGCCATGGCGAAACGGTCCTCATTGTGGATGACGACAAGTCTCTCATGCTGCTCGGCGAGGAAATGCTTGCGGCTCTGGGCTATGAGCCGGTCGGTTTCGAACAGAGCCAAGCGGCATTGACGGCATTTCGGGCTGCGCCCCAACGCTTCGATCTGGTGCTGACGGACGAAATCATGCCGGAGGTGACCGGTACGGAACTGGCGGATGCCCTGCACAGGCTCCGCCCCGATCTGCCGATCGTCCTGATGACCGGCTATGGCCGCGCCATTCCGGCGCGCCGTTTGGAGCACGCCGGGATTCGCGAGGTGCTGAAGAAACCGCTGTTGACCAGACCGTTGGCCGAATGCATGGCCCGGCACCTCACCCGACACTCACGGTTTCAATCGTAACTCGATCTCCCGGTTGATGAAATCATCCGGTAACGGCGATGCTCGATCGTCCCGCGGATGATGAATACTGTTATGAAGAGATGGATAGTTGCCGGCTCTACCCTTTGCCTCGGCCTTGCCGTCGGATTGACGAAGCTCACTTTCAGTGAAAGCTCCGCGATGCCCCCCTCGATCGAGCGCGGACGCTATCTCGCGATGATCGGCGGCTGCAACGACTGCCACACGCCCGGCTATCAAACCAGCGCCGGCGACGTTCCCGAAGAACGCTGGCTCACCGGGAATCCGCTCGGCTTCAGCGGACCATGGGGCACGACCTATCCCAGCAATCTTCGCCGGCTGCTCGCCAACATGGATGAAGAAGCGTGGGTGCGCTATGCCCGCACCGTCGAGACGCGTCCGCCCATGCCTTGGTTCAATCTGCGCGCTTTTGCCGAAGACGACCTGCGAGCCCTCTATCGCTTTACCCGCTCCCTGCCGGCGGACGATACGGCTGTTCCGGACTACGTGCCTTCAGACAAGAAACCGGTAACGCCCCATATCGACATGGTGCCGAAGCCTGCGGAACCATGACCTGTCTCCGGCGCCTGTGTTTCATTCGTAACTGAATTCCCGGACTCCTGAAATCTTGGCGTAGCGCATATCCACGAGTGTCGGACGCTGCATCCTTTGAACAACCAAGGAGAGCGTGATGCGGAGAATTCCTCTCGGACCTGATCCTATGCAAATGAGCGGCGGCAAGACCGGCAACTCTGACGACTATGCGCTGGGCTACTCGAAGCGCGAGTTCCAGCGCCTCCAGCTGCAAAGCACGTTCATTCGTGACCTGACCGAAGATGTCCTCAAGCGAGCCGGCCTCAAGCCCGGCATGCATGTGCTGGATCTCGGCTGCGGCGTCGGCGATGTGTCGCTCATCGCCGGCGAGCTGGTCGGCCCCACCGGCACGGTCCTCGGTGTCGACAGATCGGCCGCGGGCTTGGCTCTCGCCGAGCAGCGGGCCGCGGAAGCCGGGCAAAGCTCACGGGTGCGGTTTGCCGCGGCCGAGCTCGATACGTTCGTGCCGCAGGAATCCTATGATGCCGTGATCGGCCGGCTGATCCTGATGTACCTGCCGAATCCGGCAACGGTCCTCAGGCGACTGTGCGACCATCTTCGTCCGGGCGGCATCGTTGCCTTCCAGGAACTGGCGATGTCGGCGGCGCGCAGCATTCCCGAAATCCCGCAATTCGTTCAATGCACGCGCTGGATCAACGACACGTTCGATCGCATCAACGTCGAGACGGATATGGGGCACAAGCTGTTCGCCACCTTCCTCGCGGCGGGACTCCCAGGCCCGCAGATGATCATGGCCGGCCGCGCCGAGGGCGGCGCGCAATCGGTGGCCTATGACTATGTCGCGGAGACCCTGCGCAGCCTGTTGCCGACCATGGAGCGTGTCGGCGTCACCAGTGCCGCGGATGTCGGCATCGACACCCTTGCCGAGCGGCTCAGGGCCGAGGCCGTGGCCCATGCCGCCTGTGTAATGCCGCCGCCCTTCATCGGCGCCTGGGCGCGGCTGCCCGAACGGCGCTTTGCGTCGAAGGACCCGGCGACGCCGCGTGATACTGATGCCCGCGCGGCGTCGCTCTCTCCAGCAGCAAAAAAGATTCTGCGCTCGCTCAGCGACGAACAACTCAAGGACGCCGGCATCGACCCGTCGCTGATCCATAGCTACCCCGAGGTCGAGCTGGAGGCGCGACTGATGAGCGCCCTGATGTCGCTGCGATGACCTTCCCGATGCTTACGTCGGCTTGTCCTCCGCCTTCGTCCCTGTGAAGACATAGCGCTGATAGACATAGCCGATGCCGACCAGGAACAGGCCCAGACCCAGGAACGAGGCGACCCGGTAGAGGCCTCCGAGCGCGGCCATGTCTGACAGGAATACCTTACAGACCGTGAGGATGAGGATCGCCAGCGCTCCATGCCTGAGCCAGGGCGCCTTGCGCCACAGCCCGACGGCGAGCAGCACCAGCGAGAAAACGAGCCACACGACCGAATAGGCGTAATATTCGGCGTCGCTCCTGGCCCACAGATCGAGCACCGGTCCCTGGAAGGCGCGCTTCGTTTCGAGCGTGGTCCAGGTGAGGACGAGGACCAGGGCGGCTGCAAAGAAGACGATGCGGGCATAGGGCATCTTGGCGATCGGCGGCAGCGCATAAGCGATGAGGCCGATCAGGATCGCCGGCGCCAGATAGGCGACCAGCAGCACGTTGAAGATCGGCCTGTCGCCAATGCTCTCATAGCTGAAGAGCGGATTGAGGATCAGGAACTGCCCGAGGAAGACACCCAGAAGGCCGAGGCCGATCAGGATGACGGCCCACCATTTGTCGATGGCCCGGCCGGCAGCCGCAAAGCTGCGCAAGCGCCACCACCCGGCCCCCAGCCATACGAGCGTGTGCAGGGAGAGTTCGAACAGCGTCAGCTCTTCGGCGGCGATGCGCCCTTCGGTGAAGATGCGGATCTCGAGCGCGACCAGCAGCAGCGCGAAGACGAAGGCGCCGCTCTCCATCACCGTCACGGTGAGATCGTTCAGGCTTTGCTTGAACAAGCGGCCCGCCGCGAAGAAAGCAAGGGCCGGAATGCCATAGCCATAGAGGATCCACTGCGTCCCCAGCGCGTGATTGGTCTCGTAGCTCAGCACATAGGGGTTGAGCGCCAGGCGCACCAGGATGACGGCCGCGACCGCGAGCGCCAGCTTGCGCAGCTCCTTGAGGTCAAGCGTCTTCTCCAGCCAGGCGAGGGCGGGAAGCTGCAGCGCGAGTGCTACCGTGAGCCAGGCTTCGCGGAAAACGAAGGCGAAGGCGAAGCTGACACCGGCGATCGCCGCCGCCGCATAGAAGCCTAGCGCCAGGCGATAGGGCCGCTCCTCGCGCTGCTTGTTCAGGGCACCGGCGAGCGATACCGCGATGCCCGCCGCCGCCACCGCGGTGATCGCCCAGAGGAGATCGGTGGTGAAGAAGCGGCTTCGCGCATAGGCCGCCGCCAGAATGAGTAAGGCGCCGAGAAGCGAGATGCCGGCCCAGACCTGCGGTCGCTGGCTGCCGCGCAACAGGAAAAAGCCCAATCCTGCGATGAGCGCGCCGGCAAAGAGATGCGAGAGCACGAAGCCCTTGGCCTCGGGCGCGAACAAGGCACCGGCCGGCGCGATGATGTTGCCGGCGTCGATGTCGTAGAGAAGCTGGCCCAGAATGCCTTCCGGGTCCCAAGCGAGGAGAACGAAGAACAAGAGAGCCGCCGCCAGCGCGATGAAACCATCGAACCGCTCGAAGCGCCGGCCGGAAAACGCGAGAACGACCGCGCCCAGGACGGCGAGCGAGACGCTCACCGTCGGCGCATTGGCGACATGCGACGCGAAGGCGGCAAGGCCGACGCTGCCGATGGCGGCGAGCCAGCCGTTGAATTCAGGCCCTTGCGGCTGATGCGGCTTCTGCCAGATCACCGGCGCCTCATCGGGCGTCAGTCTGAGCGCCAGCCAGATCGCCGCCGCCGTCAGCACGGCAAGGAAGGCGGCAATGATCAGGAGATCGCCCGCCTGCATCGGTCCCAGGATCCACACCAGCGTCCACAAGAGCCCGCCGATCGTCGCGCCATAAGCGAGCCAGCCCCAGCCGCGATAGATCACCACCGCATAGGCCGCTGCGGCGATGAGGGCGAGATAGGCAAAGAGGATCCCGGCATTCGGCTCCGATGACGAAACCAGGGCCGGCGTCGCGAAGCCGGCGAGAAGGCCGATGATCGCGACAATGGGCGTGTGGAGGGCCGCAAGCGCGAAAGCGACGAGCGCCACGATGGCGAGGCCGATGAAGGCGACCGTCGGACTCAGGAGGTCGAGCAGCGCATACGCCGCATAGATGCTGGCAAAGGAGATGAACAGTCCGGCGCTGGTCAGGGCGCCCGGCACATAATCGGGCTTGAGGGCGGCGATCTCCTTTTGCAGTGGACGGCGGCGCAGCCATTCGCCGGCTGCCGTCAGGACGACGCCGAGAAGGAGGCCGAAGGTCGCACGCATCGCCGGCGTCAGCAGTGCATTGTCGATCGAATATTTGATGAGGAAGATGCCGGCGAGGACAAGGGCCACCGCCCCCAGCCAGACGAACCAGCGCGAGGTGAGCCTTTCCTCGATGCCGGCACGGGGCGGCGGCGGTGGAGCTGGCGGTGGCGCCTCGGGCGGTGCCGAAGCGGCGGCATCGAGGGGCTCGACGGGTTCGGGCTGTTCGGCCGCTTCGCGGACGGGCTCGGCCGCGGCCACTGGTTCGGCAACCTGGCTCGCTTCCGCCCAGACCCTTCCGGTCTGAGCGTCGGCTGCTGGTTCGGGCGCCACGGCCGGCGTCTCGCCTTGCGCCAGCTTGGCCTCGAGCTTGGCGATCCTGCGCCTGAGATCGCCGGAGCGGCTCAGCGCGACGATGGAAAGGATGAGAGGGGCGAAGAATATCGCCAGCGCAAGGAGGCCCACAAAGCCAAAAAAGGCATCGTCCATGGAATCAGATTTTACGCCAGGAGTGAGTTACGGAGCTAGAGAGCCCAGGCAAGGCCCTATTGACTTCGCGGGCCGAACGGTGGGATTTGGGAAATGACAAGATCGGAGCCATGAACATCTACGAGGCGGAAAGGAGTAAACTCCGCGCGAGGAAATCGCTGTAAAATTCCCTGCTCGCCGTCCTAAGTCATTGATATATCAAGGGTGAGCATTTTTTCGTGAAAATCCCTGATAATCCCTGCAAATCGCTGAATCTGACCCCGGACAAAAGCCGCAATCCGCAAGAATTCTTTCCTAGATTTTTGCGCTAAGCGTTCGCTTCCGGCGGCAGGAAATCGACCTCATGCTGCGCCGATATCCGCACGGCCTCCATCGGATCGGCGACATTGTGCAGCTTGTTGAACAGCTCTTCCAGCATGCGGGCGGGTGAGACCCAGAACAGCGCGCGCGCCGGTTTGTCCGACTTGTTGAAATAGCCGTGCGGGATGCCGCGCGGCATGCGCACCAGATCGCCGGCCTTGGCCTTCAGCCATTTGCCGTCGAGCTTGAGATCGAGCTCGCCTTCCTGGACGAGGATGAACTCCTCCTGGGTCGGATGAACATGGACGGGCACGAACTGGCCGGGCTGGCTATTGGTCTCGAAGGCGAAGGTCGAGGCGCAGACGGCCTTCGGGAAATAAAGCTGGCCCAGTATGTTCCAGCTCTTGCCGCCAAAGCCCGTACCATTGGCGGTAATCCCCTTCTCCAGATCGTCGGCCATTCTCGCGTCTCCCTGTCTTGTTATTTACCCGGTCCCAGCAGCGCTTCGCGGCGCTTCAAGCTGTCGGCCGGCCATTGCGTCTTCATATCATAGAAAACGTCGAAGGCCGGCACATCATCGGAGAGCCTGACCCAAGGCAGCTTCGAGCGTGTGAATATATGAGCGTCGGGCTTGAACGTCGCCGCCGCATCGAGCGTGCTCATGCGCACGAAGCGCATGGGCCTGCGGCCATAGTCGCTCCACAAGGCCGTGCGGCAGATGGGGCAGCGATAGATGTCATGCGGCCTGCCGCTCTCGGTCGGCATGAGCACGGCTTCCGGATTCCCTTTGAGCAGCTCGATGCGTTCCGCCTCGATCACGCCGTTGATCACGAAGGCACTGCCGGTCTGGCGCTGGCAGTCGCGGCAATGGCAGCAATTGATGAACATCGGCGGCGACTTCAGCCGGTAGCGCACGGCGCCGCAGAAGCAACCGCCCTCGAGATTTCGGGTCTCAGCCATGATCACAAATCCTGCACATCGACGACGCCGGAGATCGCCTTGATCGCCCCCTTAATCTGCGGCGTGATGGTGAATTTGTTGCCGAGTATAACCTCGACCTCCCTGCCCTTGTCCATCTGCAGGATGAGCTTGACCGGCGCCTTGCCGCCATTGGTCAGGCGCTGGGCGATCGAGTCGATCGGCTTTGCATCGCGCACGAAGATGGTGAGGCCCGAGGTGATCTGGGCCGCGGCGCGCTCCAGTTCCTCGACGCCCTGCAGGCGCAGGCGCACCTCCTCGCCATCGACATCGGCCTCGACACGCGCGATCACCGCCTTGCCGGGCTCGAGCAGATCGCGCGAGACGGCGAGCGTGTCCGAGAAGCAGATCGTCTCGAACTGGCCGGTCGGATCGGAGAAGCCGACAAAGGCGAACTTGTTGCCGGATTTCGACCGCCGCTCCTGGCGATGGGTGATGGTGCCGGCGAGCTTCGCCGCCGTCGCCCCCTTGGTCAGGGCCTTGTCATGGAAGGACGACCAGGTATCGACGCCGAGGCGCTGCAGGCGGACCATATAGTCGTCGAGCGGATGGCCCGAGAGATAGAAGCCGATCGCCTCGAATTCCTGGGCGAGGCGTTCCATCGGCAGCCAGGCCTCGCGCACCGGCAAGGCGACGTCCTCCTTGGTCGATTGACCGAAGAGATCATGCTGGCCGGCCTCGGCTTCCGCCGTCGTGCGGTTGGCCATCGCGAGAATGGCGTCGACGCCCTCGAATACTTGTGCCCGGTTGGGCTGGAGATCGTCGAACGCCCCGGCCTTGGCCAGGCTTTCCAGCGCCCGACGGTTCAATATATGGGCATCGATCCGGCGGGCGAAATCACCGAGCGAGACATAAGGACCTTCGGCCTTGCGCTTCTCGACCAGATGCTGGATGGCGCCGGAGCCGACATTCTTGAGCGCCGACAATGAATAGAGGACGGCGGCATCCTTGACCGCGAAATCGACCTCGGAGGTATTGATCGAGGGCGGCACGATCTTGACCCCGATGCGCTGCGCCTCCTGGCGGAAGACCTGCAGCTTGTCGGTATTGCCCATATCGAGCGACATCGAGGCAGCAAGGAATTCGACCGGGTGGTTCGCCTTGAGGTAAGCGGTCTGGTAGCTGATATAGGCATAGGGTGCCGAGTGCGACTTGTTGAAGCCGTATTCGGCGAATTTCGCGCAGGCATCGAAGATGTTGGTGGCCGTGGTCTCATCGATGCCGCGCTCGATGGCGCCTTTGAGGAAGTTGCCGCGCTGGGCGTCCATTTCGGATTTGATCTTCTTGCCCATGGCGCGGCGCAAGAGGTCGGCCTGCGCCAGCGTATAGCCCGCGAGATCCTTGGCGATCTGCTGCACCTGCTCCTGATAGGTGATGACGCCGAAGGTCTCCTTGAGGATCGGCTCGAGCCAGGGATGCATATATTCGATGGGCTCGCGACCGAGCTTGCGCGCGCAATAAAGGGGGATGTTTGCCATCGGGCCCGGGCGATAGAGGGCGACGAGCGCGATCAGATCTTCGAAGCGGTCGGCGCGCATCTGGCGCACCGCATCGCGCATGCCGGAACTTTCCAATTGGAACACGCCCACGGTGTCGCCCTGTCCCAGCATCTGGTATGTCGCCAAATCGTCGAGCGGGATCTTGTTGGCGTCGAAATCGGGAATGCGCAGGCGGATGAGGCGCTGCGCCTTGTCGATGATGGTGAGCGTCTTGAGGCCGAGGAAGTCGAACTTAACGAGGCCCGCCTTCTCGACATATTTCATGTTGAACTGGGTGGCGGGCAATGACGAGCGCGGATCGCGGTAGAGCGGCACCAGTTCTTCCAGCGGCCGATCGCCGATCACGATGCCCGCGGCATGGGTCGAGGCATGCCGATAGAGACCTTCGAGCTTGAGGCCGATCTCCAGCATGGCGCGGACGGTCGCGTCCTTGTCGCGCTCCTCCTTGAGCCGCGGCTCGCCGTCGATTGCTTGGGCGAGCGACACCGGATTGGCCGGGTTCATCGGGATCATCTTGCTCAGGCGATCGACCTGGCCATAGGGCATCTGCAGCACGCGTCCGACATCGCGGCACACCGCGCGCGCCTGCAGCTTACCGAATGTGATGATCTGCGCCACGTGGTCCTTGCCGTATTTGGCCTGGACATAGTCGATCACCTCGTCGCGCCGGTCCTGGCAGAAATCGATGTCGAAGTCGGGCATCGACACGCGGTCGGGGTTGAGGAAGCGCTCGAACAGGAGATTGAAGCGCAAGGGATCGAGATCGGTGATGGTGAGCGAATAGGCAACGAGCGAGCCGGCACCCGAGCCGCGCCCCGGGCCCACCGGGATGCCTTGCGACTTCGCATATTTGATGAAGTCGGAGACGATCAGGAAGTAGCCCGGATATTTCATCTTGATGATGACATCGAGCTCGAAGTCGAGGCGCTGGCGATAGTCCGCTTCGCTATAGCCTTCCACCAGGCCGCGTTCCTTAAGCCGCGCGGCGAGGCCTTCCTCGGCCTGGCGGCGCAGTTCCACCGCCTCGTCGCCCTCGCCATAGCGCGGCAGGATCGGCTGTTGCGACCTGACCTTGTAGGCGCAACGCCTGGCGATCTCGACGGTCGAGGCGATGGCTTCGGGAATGTCGGCGAAAAGCGCCGCCATCTGCTGCGGTGTCTTGAAATAATGCTCAGGCGTCAGCCGGCGGCGGTCCTCGGCAGCGACGACCTCGCCTTCGGCGATGCAGATCAGCGCATCATGAGCGGCATAATCGTCGAGCTTGGCGAAGTAAGGCTCGTTGGTGGCAACGAGCGGCAGATTGAGCTCATAAGCGAGATCGATCAGCCCGGGCTCGGCCAGCTGCTCGTTCTCGGTGCCGTGGCGCTGCAATTCGACATAGAGGCGGTCGCCGAAAATCTTGGCGAGCTCTTCGATTCGGGTCCGCGCGATCTGCGGCTGGCCTTGGACGAGCGCTTCGTTGATCGGGCCATCCGGGCCGCCGGTCAGGCAGATGAGGCCCTCCGCATGCCGGCTCAGATACTCCAGGCTGACATGGGGCTCGGCCGTATCCGGCGTGTCGAGATAGGCGCGGCTCGACAGCAGCATCAGGTTGCGATAGCCGGCCTCGTCCTTGGCGAGGAGCGCCAGGCTTGGCATCTTGCGCAAGCCGGTCTTCTGGCGGTGGACCGTGTCCGGCGCCGACTGATCGGGACAAGCGATCTTGAGGGTGCAGCCGATGATGGGCTGGATGCCCTTCTCGCTCAGGGCATCCGAGAATTCGAGGGCGCCGAAGAGGTTGCCGGTATCGGTGATGGCAAGCGCGGGGCTCCCCATTTCCTTGGCTAGAGCGCCCATCTGCTTGATATGCAGGGCGCCTTCGGCCAGCGAATAGGCCGAATGGGTCCTGAGATGGATGAAGGTGACGCTGTTCTTCGACTCGGCCGACATGCCCGGGAATCTAGCGCAATTGGCTACGGGAATGCGACATCAGTGGCGGCCTATTCCACAGGGGGGTTCAGCCCGGGCTGAGCCGGCCGTCCTCGAGCTTCACCAGCCGCGTCATCCGGCGGGCGAGCTCGAAATTGTGCGTCGCGATCAGGGCTCCCACCCCTTCCTCGGCAATGACGCGAAGGAATTCGGCATGGACCTGGTCGGAGGTCTTGGGGTCGAGATTGCCGGTCGGCTCATCGGCAAGGAGCAGCAGCGGCCGATTGGCCAGAGCGCGCGAGATGGCGACGCGCTGCTGTTCACCGCCCGAAAGCTCGGCGGGGCGATGCTCGGCGCGTGGCGCGAGGCCGAAACGTTCCAGGAGCTCGAGCGCGCGCTTGCTCGCCGCGGGCTTGTCGGCGCCGGCGATGAGCTGCGGCATCATGATGTTCTCGAGCGCCGAGAATTCCGGCAGCAGGTGATGGAACTGGTAGACAAAGCCGATGCCGATGCGGCGGATGCGGGTGCGCGATGCGTCATCGAGCGCCGTGCAGTTCTGCCCGGCGACGAATACCTCGCCCGCCGTCGGCGTTTCGAGCAGGCCCGCAATATGGAGCAGCGATGATTTGCCCGAGCCCGACTGTCCGACGAGTGCTACGATCTCGCCCGGATGGACATCGAGGCTGATATCCAGGAACACATCGAGGCGGCTCGCGCCTTCCGAATAGGAGCGTGCGACATGGCGCAGTTCGAGGGCGGGCTTCAGTTCGTCGCTCATTCGTAGCGCAGAGCCTCGACCGGATCGAGCCGCGCCGCGCGCCACGCGGGATAGAGGGTCGCCAAGAATGAGAGCGCCAGCGACATGAGAACAATGCTCGCGGTCTGCACCGGCTCGATCTTGGCGGGGAGCTGCGAGAGATAATAGAGCTCCGGAGAAAACACTTCCGTGCCGGAGAGCCAGGTGACGAAACGGCGAATGCCGTCGACATTGAGGCAAATGACGAGACCGAGCAGAAAGCCGGCAAGCGTTCCGACGACACCGATGATCGCACCGGTCATGAAGAATATCCGCTGCACACTGCCGCTCGTCGCGCCCATGGTGCGCAGGATGGCGATGTCGTGCCCCTTGTCCTTCACCAGCATATAGAGGCCGGAAATGATGTTGAGCGCGGCCACCAGGATGATCATGGTCAGGACCAGGAACATCACATTGCGTTCGACCGCGAGCGCGCCGAAAAAAGCCTGGTTGCGCTGCTGCCAGGTCTGAATATCGAGACTCGGCCCCGCCGCGTCGAGGAGCGCCGGTTTCATCTCGCTGATCATGTCGGGATTGTCGACGGTGACCTCGATGGCGGAAGCCGCATTATCGACGACGAAATAGTCCTGCGCCTCGGCAAGCGGCATATAGATAACGCTTTCATCATATTCCGACATGCCGATCTTGAAGATGGCGACGACCGGATAGTCGCGGATGCGCGGTGCGGTGCCCATGACGGTCTCAGGGCCTGCGGGCGAGATGATCGTCAGCGTGCTGCCGAGGCCAAGGCCGTGCTTCCAGGCCATGCGCTCGCCGATCGCGACGCCGCCCGAGTTTTCGAAGCCATCCAATGACGGCACCTCATCGGGTGTGCCTAACTCCTTGAGAGCGGTGGTGAGGTTCTGGTTGTTGATGCTCGGCAGTTTCTTGAGATCGGCTTCGTGGACGCCGCGCACCAGCGCACCGGTATTGTTGCGCTGGGTCGAGGCCATGGCCTGGCCCTCGACGAAGGGCATGGCGTGGACGACGCCCGGCACCCTGGCGATGCGTGCCGTATCATTCTCATAATCGGTGATCGGCGCGGCATCGAGCGAATAGAAGGTCGCATGGCCGCTGAAGCCTAAGATCTTGTCGAGCAATTCGGCGCGGAAGCCGTTGAGCACCGCCATGACCACGATGAGGGTAGCGACGCCCAGCATGATGCCGAGGAACGAAATGAGCGAGATGACCGAGACGAAGCCCTCGCGGCGACGGGTCAACAGATAGCGCAGCGCCAGCATCCGCTCGAAGGGAGCGAAAGGCTTGGTGTCCGGCAGCGCCTTGTCCATCAGGCGGAGAACCTCGCCACGATGTCGGCAAGCGGTATGTTGCTGCGCTCACCGGTCTTGCGGTTCTTCACTTCGGCGATGCCGTCTTTCAGGCCGCGCGGGCCGATGATGACCTGCCAGGGCAATCCGATGAGGTCCATGACCTTGAATTTGCCGCCCGGCCGCTCGTCGGTGTCGTCATAGAGCACCTCGACGCCCTTGGCCTTAAGACCCTGATAGATCTTCTCGCAGGCCTGGTCGGTCTCGGCATCGCCCGCCTTCAGATTGATGAGGCCGAGTTTGAACGGCGCCACGGGCTCGGGCCAGATGATGCCGTTCTCATCATGGCTCGCCTCGATGATCCCGCCCACCAGGCGAGACACGCCAATTCCGTAGGATCCCGACTGCACCGGCACCTGCTTCCCGTCCGGCCCCTGGACCAGACATCCGAGAGGCTCAGAATATTTGGTGCCGAAGAAGAAAATATGGCCGACTTCGATCCCCCGGCCGGTCAGCCGGCGGGCCTCGGGCACGCGCTCCTCGAATTCCGCCTGGTCGTGCTTCTCGTCGGTCGCCGCATATTTGTTGGTGAAGTCCTCGACCAGCTTCGCGACCTTGCCGACATCATCATAGTCGATGTCGAAGTTGGTCCAGTCCATGTCGTAGAAATCACGGTCGAAGAAGACCGCGCTCTCGCCTGTATCGGCGAGGATGAGGAATTCATGGCTGTCCTTGCCGCCAATGGGACCGGTCTCGGCGCGCATCGGCACCGCCTTGAGGCCCATGCGGGCGAAGGTGCGCAAATAGGCGACGAACATCTTGTTGTAGGAATGCTGGCCGGTCTCGCGGTTGAGGTCGAAGGAGTAGGCATCCTTCATGAGAAATTCGCGGCCGCGCATGACGCCGAAGCGCGGGCGCACCTCGTCGCGGAATTTCCACTGGATGTGATAGAGGTTGCGCGGCAGGTCCTTGTAGCTCTGGACGCCCGAGCGGAAGATCTCGGTGATCATCTCCTCATTGGTCGGACCATAGAGCATGTCGCGATCATGCCGGTCCCTGATGCGCAGCATCTCAGGCCCATAGGCATTGTAGCGGCCGGATTTCTTCCAAAGGTCCGCCGACTGAATAGTCGGCATCAGAACCTCGATGGCCCCTGCCCGGTCCTGCTCTTCGCGGACGATCTGCTCAATCTTCTTGAGAACGCGGAAACCCATCGGCAACCAGGAGTAGCTGCCGGCCGCTTCCTGGCGGATCATGCCTGAACGCAGCATGAGCCTGTGGGATGCGATCTCGGCCTCCTTGGGGTCGTCGCGCAGAATGGGCATGAAATATTGGGAAATCCGCATGAAGAATCCTGTACGAGGAAAATCGGCGGCTCTTTTGAAGCGAATCCGGCCAGAACTCAAGCCAATAGAGGGGGCATCGGGCTGGGGTCAAGAAGATGCCTTACGGCGTCCCGTTATACCAACGAACGGAAATGCCCACGCGATGAGCAATTGCGGCCGAAAATTTCGCCACCGTTCCGTCACATTTCACGTGACAGGACTGTGAAATATGGCTAGCGTCGCCTCCCAATAACGACAAGGATGAGGGCCAGAAGCCCAAGTCTGGGGAGGAGTCTTCCGGCGCGCCGTCAAAGGCAGCAGCCGCCACAGGACGAAATCCTGGAGCGCAGTTGAAGACAAACACACTCAACAGAAAGCAAGGCGAAAGCCTTGCTTTTTTTATTGGGCGCCGCCGCTGACCCAAGGCCAGCCATACTGGATGGCGAAATAGATGATGGCGAAGACCACGGCGGCGACCACCGTGGTGATGAGCGCCTTCTTCCCCATCTGATGCTGGACCGGAGCCCCCGGCTCGTTGCCTTCCAATGTCGTCTCGCCCGCTTCATGCGCGTTCTTCACGCCCCAGGGCAGAATGGCGAACAGCACGATCCACCAGACGACGAAATAGATCGCGATCGCGGTCCCGATCTTCATGCCTGTTCGAGCTCGAGCAAGGTGCCGGAGAAATCCTTGGGATGAAGGAAGAGGACCGGCTTGCCATGGGCGCCGATCTTGGGCTCGCCGTCGCCCAATATGCGCGCCCCTTCCGCCTTCAGGCGATCGCGCGCCGCGATGATGTCTGCGACCTCATAGCAGACATGGTGGATGCCGCCCGACGGATTCTTGTCGAGGAAGCCCTTGATGGGCGAGGCATCACCCAGGGGCTCGAGAAGCTCGATCTTGGTGTTGGGCAATTCGACGAACACCACGGTCACTCCATGCGCGGGCTCCGCCTGCGGTGCCGAGACCTTGGCGCCCAGGACGTCGCGATAGATCCTGATCCCTTCGGCGAGATCGGGGACGGCAATGGCGACATGGTTCAAGCGGCCCAGCATGGGACTTTCCCTACTAAATGCGGGCGCAATCTATGGACGCCGGTGCGCCGGATCAATGCGGCCTTTAGGCCGATGCCGATGCCGTTCCATTCGCATTCAGATGCGTCAATATCCAGTGGCGGGATTCGGGCGCCCCGACGCCACGCGGACCAAAGACATGGCGTTCGAGGAAGAAGCCGGTCAGTTTGAGCCCATCCACGACGTCCGTCTGTCCCGGCCTCTCCGCCTGGATGCCTTTGAGGAAAGCCGGCAAGGCCAGCAGCCTCTCGTGATAGGCAAGGCCGGCGGCGCGGCTGACCGCCCTTCCCGTCTTGGGCGACACATAGACGAGGTCCTCGGTCGTGCCGGTCGCGGCACAGCGGGCGAGATCGAGCCCGAAACCCAACTCATCGAGAAGCCCGAGCTCCCAGCGCACCAGGAGCGCCGGCCAGGTGCCCTCATCCTCGAGCGCATCAAGAACGACCCGCATCGCCTCGTAAAGCCGCGGATGCGGCTCGCGCTCGGGCAGCAATTGGGCTTCGGCGGTCAACGTGGTCAGGGCGGCGAGCCGCATCGCCTCGCCGATCAGGAGGCCGGCCTTGAGCTCGAGCGGCTCCAGGGCGAAATTGCCGAGATGCTCCTCGAGGCGGGCGCGCCAGGTGGCCAGCACGATGTTTCCCGGCTGCAGGACCGGGCGCATATGCCGCGACCGGCCGCCGCGCACCAGGCCCAGCGAGCGTCCGCGCGTCGCGGTCAGGATCTCGGCGATGGCGCTACTCTCGCCATGGCGCTTGACCGCCAGAACAATGCCTTCGTCTTTCCATTCCATGGGATGCAGCGATCGAACTACATTGCTCTTCCGACTAGATTTCGTCCGGCCACTGCCGGGCACCATGTTGAACGAAGAGGACCTCGACCTGGGTATCTGTCACGCGATAAGCGACAATATAGGGCGTCCCGGGAATGACCAATTCGCGCGTGCCTTTGATTTCACCCACACGGCCGATAAAAGGATTCGCCGAAAGCAGTCGCCCGGTTTTACTATGGATCATCCTGACAATGCGGGCGGCAGCTCGTGGGTCGCGTTCACCAATATAATCGCCAATCGCTGCAAGTTCGATCAGATAGCGTCGGGTCCAGGCAATCCGCACGGCAGTCCGGTCAAGCCTAGCTGTACCTGTTGAGAACCGAGGCGATTTCTTCTTCAGTTGCGAATTCACCGCGGTCAGCGGCTTCGATGCCCTCCTGTACCCCGGCTACCCACTTCTCTTGCCAAGCCAGAGAGCGGCCATGGGCAAGCGCATCCTCGATGATCTGGCTGCGTGTCAGCGTGGTGCGCGCAACCAGCGCATCAATGCGGCGGTTGAGATCGTCAGGGATGATGTCGTTTTTGTCCATGCACCCATTTTGCCATAGCCAGGCCTAATCCAAAAGCCCCATCGCGCGCAGGCGCTCCGGGTCCTTGGCCCAACTCTCGCGCACCTTGACGAACAGGAACAGATGGACCCGCCGTTCGAAAGCCTTCTCGAGCTCGAGCCTCGCGGCCTGGCCCAGTGCCTTGATGGTCTGCCCGCCTTTGCCGAGCACGATCTTGCGCTGGCTCTCGCGCTCGACATAAATCACCTGGTCGATGCGCACCGAACCGTCCTTGCGCTCTTCCCATTTCTCGGTCTCGACCGTCGAGGCGTAGGGCAGTTCCTCATGCAGCCTTTCATAAAGCTTCTCGCGTGTCGCCTCGGCGGCGAGGAAGCGCAACGGCACATCGGCGATCTGGTCCTCGGCATAGAGCCACGGTCCTTCCGGCATGAGACCGGCAAGACGCTCGCGCAGCTTCTCGACTCCGCTGCCCGTGAGCGCGCTGATCATGAAGGTCTCGCGGAAGGCGAGAGCCTCGTTGAACCTGGCGGCCAGCTCCAGAAGCGCCTCAGGCCTGACGAGGTCGATCTTGTTGAGCGCCAGGAAGGCCTTGATGCCGTTCTTCTTCAGTCCCTCGATGATCAAAAGAACCTCATCGTCGAGGCCGCGGCGCACGTCGCACAGCAATATGACGGCATCGGCCTCGGCGGCACCCGCCCAGGCGCCCTCGACCATCGCTTCATCGAGCCGGCGCTTCGGCTTGAAGATGCCCGGCGTGTCGACGAAGATGACCTGGCTTTCGCCCATGACGACGATCGCCCGCAGCCGCGAGCGTGTCGTCTGGACCTTGTGCGAGACGATCGAGATTTTGGCGCCGGCGAGCGCGTTGACCAGCGTGGACTTGCCGGCATTGGGCGCGCCGATGATGGCGCAGAAACCGCAGCGCGTCGTCACTTGCGTATCTTTTCGCGGCGCAGGAAGGCTTCGGCCGCGAGCTGCTCGCCGATCCGCTTCGACTGCGCGCTGGCGATCGCCTCGGAGAAGCCATCGACGGTGACGCCGATGGTGAAATGAGGCGAATGATCCGGGCCGTCACGCGCCACGACCCGATAGGCTGGTATCGCCTTCGCTTGGCCGAGCGCCCATTCCTGCAGGAAGCTCTTGGCATCCTTGACGAGCTTGGTGCGGTTGGAAAGCCGCCTCTCCCACAGCCGCATGATCAGCGCCCGCGACGGCTCTAGCCCGCCATCGAGATACATGGCGCCGAGGATCGCCTCCATCACATCGCCCAGGATGAGCGTCTGGGTGGTCATCCCTTGCGCCTTTTCCTTCAGCCCGACCCGGATGTGCTCGGCGATGCCGAGCTCGCGCGCCGCGTCGGCGCAAGCCTCGGCACGCACCAGCAGGCTGAAATTCTGGGCGAGCGCTCCTTCCGCCTTGCGCGGATTGCGGACATAGAGCTCCTCGGCGATGACGAGCCCCAGGACCCGGTCGCCGAGAAATTCCAGCCGCTGATAGGTGGTGTTGGTCTTGCCCTTGCGGCCGCTGCCATGGGTGAGCGCGGCCTTGAGGAGATCGCGGTTGCGGAACGTGTAGCCGAGGAGCGCCGCGATCGACTGGTATTCCTGATCGGTAAATCGCGTGCGATCGGTGGTCACGGCCTCAATTCACGAGGTTGAAGAAGCGCAGCCAACGGATCGAGGTCGGCCATTTCCAGATCTGCCAGAAGGCGGCATCCGGCTCGATCGAGAAGAAGATGATATCGGCGCGGCCGACGAAGTTCTCATAAGGGACGTAACCGACCCCGCCGCCCGCGGCATTCTGGGCAAAACGGCTGTCGAGCGAGTTGTCGCGATTGTCGCCCATCATGAAATAGTGGGCGGGGGGCACGACATATTCGCCGGTATTGTCGGCGGCGCCGTTGGAAGTCTCGTCGAGCACATTGTAGCTGACGCCGTTGGGCAGGGTCTCGACATATTGCGGGACGGGACGGCCGACGCCCGGCCCCTGCTCGTCGACGAAATCGGCGATCCGCTGCTTGGACACCGCGACGCCGTTGATGTAGAGGACGCCGTTCTGCATCTGGACGCGGTCGCCCGGCAGGCCGATCACCCGCTTGATGTAATCCGTCTCATTGTCGCGGGGCAGCTTGAAAACCGCGACGTCGCCACGCTTGGGCTCGGCCGTCCAGAAGAAGCGGCCGTCCACCGGTATGGGGCCGAATTTGAACAGCTCGTTGCCGAAGAGATTCAGGCCGAAATTGAAGGAGTATTTGCTGTAGCCATAGGACAATTTGGAGACGAACAGATAGTCGCCGACCTTCAGCGTCGGATACATGGACTCCGATGGGATGTTGAAGGGCTGATAAAGGAACATGCGGACGGCGAAAGCGATCAGCAGGGCCTGAATGATGACCTTGATCGTATCCCAGAACCCGTCTTCGGATTTCTTACGGGAATCCCGCGCCGCCGCCGCCATATTATGATCTTTCATATGTTTCACAGTATCCATGCCAGTTCCGGGCCGGCCCGTTTTCCTGCCTATAGTACGCATATATGCCCGATTCAACGGTAGGAAAGATTACATCCCGGCATTGCAGCCCCTCTTCCCGGGATTAGGCCCAACCCGGCCCATCTTCAGGCTTTACACCCGGAAGTCCTTCAGGCTTCCAACGGCAATGCCTCGATGATCACAAATGCCTGGGCATAGGGAAAATCATCGGTGATGGTGAGGTGGATCTGCGGCCTGTGCCCTCGCGGCACAAGGCTCGCCAGCCGCTTGCCGGCGCCGCCCGTCAGCACCATGGTCGGTTTGCCCGAAGGCTCGTTCACCACCCCCAGGTCGCGCCAGAAGACGCCCCGGCTGAAACCGGTGCCCAAGGCCTTGGAGCAGGCTTCCTTAGCGGCATAGCGCTTGGCATAGGAGGCCGCCCGTTCGGCCCGGCGGTCCGACTTGCGCCGCTCGATCTCGGTGAAGACGCGATTCGTGAAACGCTCGCCATAGCGCTCGAGCGTCTTCTCGATCCGCCTTATGTCGATCATGTCGTTGCCGAGGCCGATGATCATTTGAGGCCCCGGCTGCCCGGCTTCACGGCCGGGAGGGCGGCGAGGTCGGGCGGCAGCTCGTCGGCGGGATAGGTCGGGATTTCAACACTGGCGAGCGCCGACAGCGGCGTGCCGAGATCGGCCTTGCCGCCGGAACGGTCGATCAGGCAGGCCGCTCCCACGGTCTCGCCTCCCTCCTCATGGATGCCGGCAATGCATTCGCGCGAGGACAGGCCCGTGGTCACGATGTCCTCCACCATGAGAACGCGCGCCCCTTTGTCGATGGTGAAGCCGCGCCTCAGGCTGAGCTTGCCCTCGACCCGCTCGAAGAAGATGGAGGGAACCCCCAATTGGCGCGCCATCTCATAGCCGACGACGACGCCGCCCATGGCGGGCGAGGCGACCAGATCGATCCTGCCGCCGATCTTCGCCTTCACCTTCTGAGCGAGAACGGCACACAGGCGGGCGGCCCGCGCCGGGTCCATCAGGACACGTGCGCACTGCAGGTAGCGCGGGCTGTGCAGCCCCGATGTGAGCACGAAATGCCCTTCGAGCAATGCGCCCGCCGCCCTGAACTCCGCCAGAACCTCGTCATTGGTCATGCCTTTTTCCTATCCCTCGGCGCGGTCGACCGAGCTCACCAGAGGCTTGAGCTGGAGGTCGCGCATGATTTGGTTGAGATGCTTGAGGTCATGTACCTCAAGCAGGATGTCGAGATCAAAGAAATCGCGCGCCCCGCCCTGGGTGACCATTTGCAATTCATCGATATTGGCGCCCGAATCGCCGATCACCTGGGTGACCTGCGCCAGGGCCCCGACTTCGTTATGGACCTTGACCAGGATGCGCGCCGGGAAGCGCTGGCCTTCGGTGGTCGTGTCCCAGGTCAGGTCGATCCAGCGATCGGGCTCGCTGTCGAAACTTTCCAGCGCCCGGGCGAAGATCGGGTGGATGACGATGCCCTCGCCCGGCATGCGGATGCCGACGATGCGTTCGCCCGGAACGGCGCCGGTGGCGAGCGAGAATTTGAGCGCCTGGTCGCGTCCGGCGCCGCGTATGGGTATGCCCGATTCAGCTTCGCCGTGGCGGGTGGCCGGCTTCTTGCGCTGGGGTGTCGGGGCTTCGATTGCAAGTCCCATGGCCTTGAGTATGTCGGCGGCGGCGAGTTCGCCCCGCCCGACGGCCGACAGGGCGTCTTCCAGATTCTTGTGGCCGGTGCGCGTGATCGCCGCGGCAACATCGGCCTTGACGAAGCTCTTGCCGACCTTCTCCAGGAGCCGTTCGACGATCTCCTTGCCGAGGCCGGCATATTGGCGGCGCGTGGCGAGCCGGGTGGCGCGGCGGATGGCGGCGCGCGCCTTGCCGGTGACGGCAAGCCCTTCCCAGGCGGCGGGCGGCACCTGCGCCTCCGATCTGATGATCTCCACCTCATCGCCATTGTCGAGCTGGGTGACGAGGGGCGCATGACGGCCGTTGATGCGGCAGCCGACGCAACTGTCCCCGATGCTCGTATGGACGGCATAAGCGAAGTCGATCGGCGTGGCGCCGCGCGGCAAAGCGATGAGCTGGCCCTTGGGGGTGAAGCAGAAGACCTGGTCCTGAAACAGCTCGAGGCGCGTATGCTCCAGGAACTCGCGCGGGCTTTCGCCTTCCGACAGCATCTCGACCAGGTGCCTCAGCCAGCGATAGGCGTTGGACTCGGCTGAGGGCACACGCACGCCGTTCACGGCATCGGCGGGCCGGCGCACATCCTTATAGAGCGCATGCGCCGCGACGCCACGCTCGGCGATTTCGTTCATCTCGCGGGTGCGGATCTGCATCTCGACACGGCGGTGGTGCGGGCCGATGACCGTCGTATGGAGCGACTGATAGTCGTTCTGCTTCGGCGTCGAGATATAGTCCTTGAAACGGCCGGGCACGGCGCGCCAGGTGCGGTGCGCGACGCCCAGCGCCCGATAGCATTCATCGACGCTGGTAACGATCACCCGAAAGCCGAAGATATCGGAGAGCTGGCCGAGCGACAGGCTCTTGCGCTCCATCTTGCGCCAGATCGAATAAGGCCGTTTCTCGCGGCCGGTCACCTTGGCGTCGATGCCATTGGCCTTGAGCTCGGCCTTGAGCTCCTTTTCGATCTCGAGCAGGAGGCTGCCGCTTTCCTCATGCAGGCGGTCGAGCCGCTTCTTCACCGTGGCGAAGGCGTCGGGGTTGAGCACCCGGAAGCTGATATCCTCGAGCTCCTCGCGCACATTCTGCATGCCCATGCGCCCGGCGAGCGGCGCATAGATGTCCATCGTCTCCTGAGCGATGCGGACCTTCTTGTCCTGCGCCATGTGGCCGAGCGTGCGCATATTGTGCAAACGGTCGGCAAGCTTGACCAGGAGCACGCGCACGTCCTTGGCCATGGCGAGAAGGAGCTTGCGCAGGTTCTCGGCCTGGGTCGCTTCCTTGGTGACGAGGTCGAGGCGCTTGATCTTGGTGAGGCCGTCAACGAGGGAGGCGATCTCGTGGCCGAACTTCTCCTCGATCTGTGCCTGGGTTGCCTCGGTGTCCTCAACCACATCATGAAGAAGGGCGGCGGCAATGGTGGCGCCGTCGAGCTTCATCTCGGCGAGGATCGCCGCCACTTCCAGCGGATGATTGAAATAAGCCTCGCCCGAGGCGCGCTTCTGGCCGCCATGCGCCTTCATGGCATAGACATAGGCGCGGTTGAGCAGGTCCTCATCGGCACCCCGATCATAGGACATGACCCGTTCAACCAGCTCGAACTGCCGCATCATGGCGCTGTCTTAACCACCGCAATCACGGCGATAGTAACGGAAAAAAAGCTTAAAGCGAGACCTCCACCGACAAGCCTCGCCACCCAAAACTTCATATAAGGATTGGATCGGGACGCATCGGAAGGCCTTCCGCCATGACTTCAAGACGCCGCCCGAAATGCAGCGTCAGAAGTTGCTCGATGTTTTGAAGGCTGGAGCGGACCGGCTCAGTAGCCGTTGCGCTGGCTGCCGGGGCTTTCCGCAGGGGGAAGTCCCTCGAGGCCACGCAGCAGCTCCTCTTCGGTCATGCGCTCCATATCGGCCTGGTCGGTTTCCGGCTGATCATTGACGACCGACATGTCGCCCGACTGCTGGATGAGCGGGACCTCGCTCTGCTCGGGCTCGTCGACCTCGACATGCTTCTGCATGGCGTGGATATATTCCTCGCGCAGGTCGTCGGTATTCACCGTCTCGTCGGCGATCTCGCGCAAGGCGACGACGGGATTCTTGTCGTTGTCGCGCTCGACGGAAAGCGGGGCACCCTGCGAAATCATCCGCGCACGATGGGCGGACAGGAGGACCAGCTCGAACCGGTTCGGGAGCTTGTCGATGCAGTCTTCAACAGTAACGCGCGCCATGGGGCTCGTTCATTCCTTGATAGGGATCGGGATGGCGGCCTTTTAGGCGCAACGCCTTGAAAATGCAAGCCCGTGCCGGACCAGCCCGAAGCACCCCCGGTGGTCCGCCCGGCAGCTCTTCCCCCAGCCCACCCGGCCGGGTTTCGGCATATTTCATAAGGCCTTAAAGCAAGTCCATGCCGCATGCGCCAACAGGCCTATCAGGACGACCCTTATGTAGTACTGTTCGCCGGGCAATTTACCGGTTGCCGGAGCGCCAGTCTTGCGCTGCTTTTCCAGGACGATGTCAGGCCGTGACCAGGTGAGGATCAGGCCAAAAGCGAGCCAGGCAAGCAGAACGACCTCTGCGACCAAGGCCAATGCGAGCGATTGCATAAAAAATGCCAAGGCCATCAAGCCGCTGCCCAGCCCCAACGTGAATAACGAAGGTTCGCGGAGAGAAATCATCCTGCCTGCTTCAGAGCACACCCCCAATGTAAGAACAAGGCAGGCCTGCCCTTTCCTTGACTTTCAGACGGCCTTCGGCCATATCCCGCGCCAACTGAAGCCGGGCCTTGAGGGCTCGAGGAGATTTATTATGGCCAAAGGCAATGTGATCAAGATCAAGCTGCAGTCGACGGCGGATACGGGTTACTTTTATGTGACCAAGAAGAACTCGCGCACCAAGACCGACAAGCTCACCTTCAAGAAGTACGACCCGGTGGCGCGCAAGCACGTCGATTTCAAGGAAACGAAAATCAAGTAAGACCGATATTCCGCTTTTGCATGAAAGGCATCGCCGTCAAGGCGATGCCTTTTTGATATCATCTCTCCATTCCCGTCCCCTCGCCGCATAAGGAGATGCGCCATGGCTGCCGCCGAAGACTATCGTACCCAGATCGCCCAGGTCTCATATCGCAATCAGGCTTTCATCAACGGCAAGTTCGCGCCTTCGGCTTCCGGCAAGACCTTCGACCGCATTTCGCCGATCGACGGCAAAGTGCTCACCAAGGTCGCCGAATGCGACAAGGAAGATGTCGAGCGCGCAGTCAAGGCGGCCCGTGCCGTCTTCGAGAAGGGGACCTGGTCGCAAATGGCGCCGGCGCAGCGCAAACGCATCCTGCTGAAATGGGTGGCGCTGATCGAGAAGCATCGCGAGGAGCTGGCGTTGCTCGAAACGCTCGATGTCGGCAAGCCGATCGCCAATGCGCTCGCCGTCGATCTCGCCTCCTCCATCCGCTGCCTGCAGTGGTATGCCGAGACCACCGACAAGGTCTATGACGAGCTGGCCCCGGCGCGGCCTGATTCGATCTCGATGATCACGCGCGAGCCGATCGGCGTCGTGGGCTGCGTGGTGCCGTGGAACTTCCCGCTCTTGATGGCCTCCTGGAAGCTTGGACCGGCGCTCGCGACCGGCAATTCCGTCATCCTGAAGCCCGCCGAGCAGTCGCCGCTGACGGCGCTGCGCGTCGCCGAGCTTGCCGCCGAAGCGGGCCTTCCCGAGGGCGTGCTCAACGTGCTGCCGGGCTTTGGCGAGACCGCCGGCCAGGCGCTCGGCCGCCATATGGACGTCGACATGATCGCCTTCACCGGTTCGACCGAGGTCGGCAAATACTTCCTGCGCTATGCGGGCGAGAGCAACATGAAGCATGTGGCGCTCGAGACCGGCGGCAAGTCGCCCAATATCGTCTTCGGCGACGTCGCCGACATCAATCATGCGGCGGCGACCGCGGCAGCCGGGGTGTTCTACAATTCGGGCCAAGTGTGCACGGCGGCGACGCGCATCATCGTCCAGGAGAAGATCAAGGATCAGTTCATCGAGCTCGTCGCCAAGCATGCCGACAAATGGCGGCCCAAGGACCCGCTCGATCCCAAGACCACCATGGGCGCCATGGTCGATGAGAGCCAGATGGACCGCGTCCTCGGCTATATCGATATCGGCCGCAAGGAAGGCGCCAAGGTCGCCTTTGGCGGCGAACGGGCCAGGCGCAATACCGGCGGCTTCTATGTCGAGCCGACGATCTTCGATGATGTGAAGAACTCGATGCGCATCGCGCAAGAGGAGATCTTCGGACCGGTGGTGGCGACCATCACCTTCAAGGACGACGAAGAAGCGGTGAAGATCGCCAATGACACGATCTATGGCCTGCAGGCGAGCCTGTGGACCAGGGACATCACCCGCGCGCACAAGGTCGCCCGGGCTCTGCGCGCCGGCACGGTCAATATCAATTCAACCGATGGCGGCGATATCACCGCACCCTTCGGCGGCTACAAGCAGTCCGGCATCGGGCGCGACAAGTCGCTGCATGCCTTGGAAAAATATCAGCAGATCAAGCACACCTACATCCAACTGTGATGATAGGGCCATAAAAGGCGCCGGCCCGGATGCGTAATATCGAGGAGGCCACTCGATGCGCTTCCGGACCGGCTAAGCCCCTCGTTTCAGGAGATGCGGCGGACCTGACCCGTGGGGCATTCTTTGGCCTTGCGGCCCTGATTTACGGTGGTGGCTGCCGATTGCGGCGCCATCACGTTTTGCTCTTGATTTCCTGCCTGAGTATTTCCCTAAGGGAAATCGTTTCCTTTTGGGATCACGCCCAGCGCTAGCAAGAACCGCGCCGTTGTGGCGGCGCAACCAAGACGCATAAAGTTTTAATTGAATTTATAGGCTTTGGGGAGCCCATTACTTGCGACCAGGGCCGGATTATTGTGCTCAGCAATAAATTGTTACGTTCAGCGAAAGGCCGATTACTTGGCGGCCGCGGCGAAGTCTTCACCTTCACCGCGAACGGCAAGGCCTAAGAGTTTGATTTTTCTATGTAATGCTGATCTCTCCATGCCCACGAACTGGGCCGTGCGTGAGATATTGCCGCCAAAACGGGAAAGCTGTGCCGCTACGTAATCTCGTTCGAAGGCCTCGCGCGCCTCACGCAGCGGAAGGGCCAGAAGATGCTCGCCCCCGAAGCCCGTGGCTGCCGGCGTCAAGGCAGCGCCCACATCGGAAGGCAGCATCGCTGCGGTGATCTCGCTCCCAGGATCACCGCCCGCCAAGATCATGACCCGTTCGATATTGTTGCGCAGCTGGCGCACATTACCCGGCCAGTCCTGGGTCTGGAGCATGGCGATCGCATCGGTCGCGAGCTTGCGGTGCGGTTGCCCTGAGGTCACGGAATAGAGCCTGGAGAAATATTCGATGAGCTCGGGGATGTCCTCGCGCCGCTCCGCCAGCGAGGGCACACGCACCGGCACGACGCTCAGGCGGTGATAGAGGTCCTCGCGGAAACGGCCCTCTGAAATCAATGTCGACAGGTCGCGGCCCGTCGAGGAGACGATGCGCACGTCGACCTTGACCTTCTTGCCGCCCCCTACCCGCTGGAACGTCTGCTCCACCAGGACGCGCAGCACCTTGCCTTGCGTCTCGACTGGCATGTCGGCGATCTCGTCGATATAAAGCGTGCCGCTATGGGCCTCCTCCAGCGCGCCGACGCGCTGGGTGGCGCCCGATCCATCCTCGATGCCGAAGAGCTCCTCTTCCATCCGCTCGGGCGCCATGGTCGCGGCGCTCAATATGACGAAGGGGCCGTTGGCGCGCTGTGACATCTCATGCAGGCCGCGCGCGGCAAGCTCCTTGCCGGCCCCCATGGGGCCGGTGATCAGAATGCGGCTGTTGGAGGGCGCGATCTTCTTCAGCGTCTGGCGCAACTGCCGCATGGCCATGGACGAGCCCAGCAGCTCGGAATCGGCGCCGGTGCGACCCTTGAGCGCCTCATTCTCGCGCCTGAGCCTCGATGCCTCGAGCGCCCGGCCGACGACCAGGATGAGCCGGTCGGCATTGAACGGCTTCTCGATATAGTCGTAGGCGCCGCGCTTGATGGCCGAGACCGCCGTCTCGATATTGCCGTGGCCGGAAATGATGACGACCGGCAGTTCGGGATGCCGCTCGCGGATGACGGTCAAGAGATCGAGACCGTCGAGCTTGGATTCCTGCAGCCAGATGTCGAGGACGATCAGCGAGGGACGGCGGTCGGCCAAGGCGGCGAGTGCCGCATCGCTGTTGCGCGCCAGGCGCGTCTCATAGCCCTCGTCCTGGAGGATGCCCGAAATCAGTTCCCGGATGTCCGCTTCGTCATCTACGATGAGAATATCTGCTGCCATATTACTTAACCCCATGGATCACGATGATTCTGGATCTTCCAATCCAGCATCATCGTGATCTCTTCCACTAATCGCATCCTGCTCATGCCGTCGCCGCGACCTGCTCTTGCAGAAGCGGCATGAAACTCAAGGTGACGCGGGCGCCGTGTCCGCCATCGAAATCCGCGGGCGCGTCATCCAGCACGACGCGGCCCTGATGTTCCTCCATGATCCGTTTGACGATCGCTAGCCCCAAACCGGTGCCCTTCGCCCTGGTCGTCATATAGGGCTCGGTCAGGCGATGGCGGTTCTCCTTGGGCAAGCCGACACCATTGTCGGTCACACTGATGAAGGGCGCGCGATTCTCGATGCCGGCTTCGACCAGGATCTTGCCCTTCACCGCCTGATCGTCGTGCAGGCGCGCCTCGATGGCTTCGCGCGCGTTCTTGACCAGATTGGTCACCGCCTGGGTGATCAGGCGCCGGTCGAAGGCGAAGTCGATGCGGTCATCGGCAAGCCTGACGTCGATATCGAGATCGCCGGCCGAAACGCGCTGCAGAATGGTCGCCTCCCGCACCACTGCCGCCATGTCCTGCATCTCGAGACTGGCGCTCGGCATGCGCGCGAAGGCCGAGAACTCGTCGACCATGCGCCCGATGTCGCCCACCTGACGGATGATGGTGTCGGTGCATTGCTCGAAGATCTGCTTGTCGGTCTGGATCTCGCGGCCGTATTTGCGCTTCAGCCGTTCAGCCGAGAGCTGGATCGGGGTCAGCGGGTTCTTGATCTCATGGGCGATGCGCCGGGCGATGTCGGCCCAGGCCGAATTGCGCTGCGCCGACACCAACTCGGAAATATCGTCGAAGGTGACGACATAGCCGTGATCGTCGCTGTCCGCGGCCTCGGTGGTGACACGCACGACGAAATTGCGCTCATGAGTGCCGACCCGCATGTTCACCTGACCTTCGGCCCAACCCGAGACGCGCGACAGAGCCTGCTCGAACACGGCGGAAAAGGCCGGCAGGACATCGGAGAGCCGGCGGCCGAGAAGATCGCGCTCGGCCGTGCCGATGAGAGTGATGGCGGAGGGATTGACGAGCGATATCTCGCCATCCGGCTCGACGCCGATGACGCCGGCCGAAACGCCGGAGAGCATCGCTTCGGTGAACCGGCGGCGCTCGTCGAGCTGGAGATTGGCGGTCATGAGCTCGTTGCGCTGTTCCTTCAACTGATAGGTCATGCGGTTGAAGGCGCGCGCCAGCGTCTGCAGGTCGCCGGGCCCCTGGACCTCGCTCACCTTGGCGTCGAGATCGCCCGCCGAGACGCGCCGCGCCGCATTGAGCAGGCTCACCACCGGCGCCACGATGCGGTCGGCGAACCAGAGGCCAAGCCAGATGGCGGCGAGCAGGAAGATGAGCGAGACGCCCGCATACATGAGGGCGAAGGTGATCTGGACGCCCGAGCGCTGCGACAGCAACTGGTCATATTCGGCTTTGGCGGCGCGCGTCTCGTCGAGCTGGTCGATGACCGACGGGTTGATGGCGCGATAGACATAAAGATATTCGGACGGATAGTTGGTGAGCTTGATCAACGCCCGGATGATATTGCCGCCCTCGCCCGGGGGAATGACCACGAGCTCGCCCTTGTCGGCGCGCTCGATCGCCTCGGCCGGAGGGGCGCGAAAGGCGATCTTGTTGTTGAGAGTGATGTTGGCATCGATGCGCTTGAAGGCGGTGTCGAAGACGAAGGCTCCGACCAGGCCGCGCAAGGCGGCGTGACGGGCGACGCGGCGGACGAAATCCGGCCGGTCACTGTCGAAGAGGAGCTTCTGGTTGTTGAGGTCGGCGGCGATGGAAGCGATATCCCCGCGCGCTGTCTCGCCATGGTCACGCATATAGGCTTCCGCCACCGTCACGGCGGAATCGACGATGGAACGGGTACGCTCGGAGAACCAGGCATCGAGGCCGCGATTGAGGGTGACGGCGGCAAAAGCGGCGACGATGAGCGCCGGCAGGGCGGCAACCAGGCTGAACAGCGAGACCAGCCTGATATGGAGGCCGGCGCCCGCCGTGCCACGCCTCCGGGCGATGATGAGCGACCACACCTGCCACAGGATCATGCCCACCATGATCAGCACCAGGACGAGGTTGCCGCCCAAAAGCCAGGTGATGATGTCCGGGGTGGGCTTGATCGGCGACAGGCCGGTCAGGATCGTATAGGTGGCGAGGCCGGCGAGGATCGACAGGCATACGACGGCGATGCCCACTATTCCCGGCAGGCGGGACAGGCGCGAATGCTTGTCGGTCTCAATGTTGTCCGTCAGGGCCATAAATCTCCCCCGCCTCAAGCGGCACTGTGGCAAGGAATCCACAACTATCGTGGCAAATTTGCGACAGTGGTATTCCGCCACTTTTCCCGCAGGAGGAGAATTTCAAATAATTTCAATTATTAAGGGAAACAGCTCGACGAGCATATGCCGTAACGTCATGCAATTAGAGGCCACGCACGACCTGGATACCGTAGGTGCGGATCTTGGTCCTGAGCGTATTGCGGTTGAGCCCCAAGAGCTCGGCCGCCTTGATCTGATTGCCCTTGGTGGCCGCGAGAGCGGCCCGGATCAGCGGCGGCTCGACATTGGCGAGGACGCGATGATAGAGGCCGGGCGGCGGCAGGCCGTCGCTGAAGCTCGCGAACTGCCGCGCGAGATGGTTCTCCAGATAGCCGCTCAATCCCCCCGTATCGTCTCCCGGTTCGGCGCCGCCTGAGGGCGAGGCCGCGGCCGCCAATTCCCGGTCGATGATTTCGGGCAGCACCGTCTCTTCCGGATGCAAGGCGGCGATGCGGCGGATCAGATTTTCGAGCTCGCGCACATTGCCCGGCCAGCGATGCGCCTGCAGCCTTTCGACCGAGCCTGCCGGCATGATCTTGCGCGGCAGGCCCTCGCGCTCGGCCTGCGCCAGGAAATGGCGGACGAGATCCGGTATGTCGTCGGTCCGCTCGCGCAAGGGCGGCAGCCGGATGGGCACCACATTGAGCCGGAAGAACAGGTCCTCGCGGAACTGCCCCTGATCGATCAGGCGGCGCAGGTTGCGATGGGTCGCGGCGATGATCCGCACATTCGTCTTGATCGGCTGGGTGCCGCCGACGGTCGTATATTCGCCCTGCTGCAGCACGCGCAGCAGGCGTGTCTGTGCCTCGAAGGGCATGTCTCCGATCTCATCCAGGAACAGCGTGCCGCTCTCGGCCTGCTCGAAACGGCCCGCCATGCGGCTCAAGGCGCCGGTGAAGGCGCCCTTCTCATGGCCGAACAACTCCGATTCGATCAGCTCGCGCGGGATGGCGGCCATGTTGATGGCGACGAAAGGCCCACGCCGCCGCTTGCCGTAGTCATGCACGGCGCGCGCCACCAGCTCCTTGCCGGTGCCCGATTCCCCTTCGATCATCACGGTGAGATCGGTCTGGGTGAGCCTCGCGATGACGCGATAGATCTCCTGCATGATCGGCGAGCGACCGATGATCGGCAGATTCTCCGCCGGTGCATTGGGCGGTGTCGCGGGCCTGACTTCCATATGCTGGGCGGCGCGCCCGACCATCGAGACGAGCGCCGTCAGGTCGAAGGGTTTCGGCAGATAGTCATAGGCGCCGCGCTCGGCCGCGGCGATCGCCGTCATGATGGTGTTCTTGGCGCTCATGACGATGACCGGCAAGGAGGGCCTGAGCTTCTTGATCCTGGGCAGGACGTCGAAAGCATTCTCGTCGGGCAGCACCACGTCGGTGACGATCACGTCGCCGGCGCCTTCGCTCACCCAGCGCCACAGGCCCGCCGCGGTGCCGGTCGAGCGCACCGCATAGCCGGCGCGCGACAGGGCCTGCGACACGACGGTTCTGATAGCGCTGTCATCGTCGGCAATAAGTACGGTCTTGGCCTTCATGCCTTGCCTTCTTGCGTCTGGTGCTGCTGGGTGGTCCGCATCATCGGCAGGAGCACGCGAAAGGTGGTGCCACGCTCATGCGGCTCGCATTCGATGATGCCGCCGTGGTCGCGCACGATCTTCGCCACCAAGGCGAGGCCAAGGCCGCGTCCGCCGGGCTTGGTGCTGATGAAGGGATCGAAGAGATGCGGCCTGATATCCGCCGGCACGCCGGGGCCGGTATCCCTGACGCAGACCTCGAGCGGCAAGGTCACGCGCTCGCCGGAAGCGGCGATCGACAGTCTGACGCCGGGACGGAACGCCGTCGACAAATGGATCTCGCCGCCGCTGCCGTCGCCTTCGATCGCTTCGATGGCGTTCTTCACCAGGTTGATGAAGACCTGGATCAGCTGATTGCGGCTGCCCATGACCGGCGGCAAGGACGGGTCATACTCTTCCTTGATGGCGATGGGCTGCACCAAGCCGGCGAGCGACAGAGTCTTCACGCGCTCGAGTACGGCATGGATGTTGACCGGCTCGCGCTCGGGCGGCCTTTCATCGGAGAACACTTCCATGCGGTCGACGAGATCGCGGATGCGGTCGGTCTCCTCGCAGATGAGCCGCGCCAGCGGCCGGTCCTCGCCCGACAAGGTCGGCTCGATCAATTGCGCTGCACCCCTGATGCCGGCCAGGGGATTCTTGATCTCGTGGGCGAGCATCGCTGCCATGCCGGATACCGAGCGCGCCGCATTGCGATGGGTCAGCTGGCGGTCGATCTTGTGCGCCATCGAGCGTTCGAGCAGCATGACGATCACGAAGCGCGGCTGCTCATGGACAAGGGCGGCCTGCAGGTCGACATTGCGCTCGCTGCCGAAACGCGGCGTGCCGGCGCTGATCGCATATTCGTTCACCACGCCGCCCGAATGGCGCGCCTCGGCAATGGCGCTGAGGGCGGGGCTGGCGAGCGGCATCAGATCGGCGAAATGGCTGCGCAGGAGCGTAGCCTTGCCGGCCTGGAAGAAATCTTCCGCCGCCGCATTGGCGAGATGGACGCGGTCCTTGTCATCGAGCACCAGCAGCGGATTGGGCAAGGCATCGACCAGGAGGCCGCTGTCGGGTGGCGCATTGGCGTCACTGGGAAGGACGAGATTCACGCCGCCCTCGCTTCATCATCCTGGAGCCGCAGGAACAGGTCGCGCAACGCCTGACGCACGCGGTCATTGTCGGTCTCGGCCGTCAGCTTGCGCCGCCAGGCGGCGGCCGCCTCGAACGGCAAGCGCCCTTCGGCGCTCTTGCGATCGACGACCCAGCCCAGATGCTTGCGGGCGATGCGGTTGCCGTGTTCATGGCCATAGAACGACAGCATGGATTGATGCTGGCGGTCGAGGAGCTCAGCTTCGCGCTCCAGACAGGGCTCCGGCGCGCCGGTGTCCGGATCGAGCAGATGGGCGAGGACGCCCGGCCACCACGGCCGGCCATAGCTCGAGCGTCCGACCATTACGCCATCGGCAAGCGAGGCGGCAAGAATGTTCCTGATATCGGCGATGCTCTCGACATCGCCATTGGCGATGAGCGGAATAGATTTGAGGCTCCGCTTCACCGCGGCAATGGCGGACCAGTCCGCCCTACCCTTGTAGAACTGGCAGCGCGTGCGGCCATGCACGGTGATCATCCGGATGCCCGCCGCTTCGGCGCGGCGGGCGAGCTCCGGCGCGTTCATCATCGTCGCGTCCCAGCCGAGACGCATCTTGAGCGTCACCGGCACGCCCACGGCGGCGACCGTCGCCTCAATCAGCGTCATCGCGTGGTCGAGATCGCGCATGAGCGCCGAGCCCGATAAGCCGCCCGTCACCTGGCGTGCCGGACAGCCCATATTGATGTCGATGAGATCGGCCCCGAGATCTTGGGCAATGCGGGCACCTTCCGCCATCCATGGTGCTTCACGGCCGGCGAGCTGGATGGCAAAGAGCGAGCCCGCAGGCGGCCTTTCGGCGCGGCGGACCATGTCGGCGCGCGCTTCGGCGAGTTCGCGGCTTGCCACCATTTCCGTGACCACGAGGCCGGCCTGGCATTCATCGGCGATCTCGCGGAACGGCCGGTCGCTCACGCCCGACATGGGCGCGAGAAGAACGCGGTTCCGCAGCCTTATTTCACCAATAGAAATGCTCATTTTTTAGGCATACTCTTATGCTGTATGTTTTTTATGCACTCTAATCTGCTGTGCGGTTCCGTCAAGGATGCTTGCTCAGACCAATTGCCGCTGTTAGAGGGCATGCCCATGAAAGTTGGCGCAGTGGTTGTCGCCGCCGGGACGGGCAGCCGGGCCGGAGGTGAAAAACCAAAGCAATATCAATTAATTGGCGGGCGACCGGTGGTCTGGTGGGCATTGAAGTCCTTCTGTGACCACCCGTCGATCTCACATATACAGCCGGTCATTGGCGCCGGGCAAACCGACCTTTTCGCCAGCGCCACGGAAGGCCTCGCCATCGAGCCTCCGGTGATTGGCGGCGAAACCCGCCAGGAATCCTGCCGCCGGGGCCTCGAGGCGATCGCCCGGCACGATGTCACCCATGTCCTCATCCATGATGCCGCCCGCCCCTTCGTATCGGCCGATCTTATCAGCCGCGTGATCACCGGGCTTGAGAAACATGAAAGCGCCATTCCCGGTCTCGCCATCGCCGACACGGTGAAGAAGGCGCCCTATGGCACGATCGAGCAGACCATCGACCGCAGCGGCTTGTGGACGGTGCAGACGCCGCAAGGCTTTGCCTTCGCGGCCATACGCGACGCGCATGAAAAAGCCCGTCAGTCCGGGCAGTCGAGCCTGACCGATGACGCGGCAGTCGCCGAACTCGCCGGGCTTGAAGTGGCAATCATTCCGGGCGCGGCCGAAAACCGCAAGATGACGACCTCAGCCGACCTCGCCGAGGCCGATCGGGCCCTTTCGGCGAGTTTCCATGACCTGCCCGACATCCGCACCGGCATGGGGATCGATATCCATCCTTTTGCGGAAGGCGATCATGTCATGCTGTGCGGCGTCCCGATCGCCCATACGCACAGGCTCGCCGGCCATTCGGATGCCGACGCCGCCCTCCATGCGCTCACCGACGCCATCCTGGGCGCCATTGGCGAAGGCGACATCGGCACTCATTTTCCGCCGAGCGATCCCACATGGAAGAATGCAGCCTCTTCGATCTTCCTCGCCAAGGCGGTCGAGCTCCTGGGCCGCCGCGGCGGCAGGATCGGTAATGTCGATATTGCGATTCTAGCCGAGGCGCCGCGCATCTCGCCGCATCTTGCGGCGATGAAGGCCACGCTTGCGGCACTTCTCGGCATCGCCGAGGACCGCATCGCCATCAAGGCGACGACGACCGAGAAGCTCGGATTCGTCGGCCGCGGCGAAGGCATCACCGCATTCGCGACCGTCCTCGTCAGATTGCCAGGATAAGACATGTTCGATCCCGCCCTCCTCGACAAAGCCGAGACATTGCTGCAGTCCATGCGTCGCCGTCGCCTCAAGCTCGCTACGGCAGAGAGCTGCACCGGTGGCTTGATCGCGGGGCTTCTCACCGAGATCGCCGGCTCCTCCGACGTTGTCGAGCGGGGTTTCGTCGTCTATTCGAACGAAGCGAAGACGGGCCTCCTCGGCGTGCCCGAAGACGTGATCGCCCACTACGGCGCGGTGAGCGAAGTCACGGCTCGCATGATGGCGGAAGGCGCGCTCAAGAACTCGCTTGCCGATATCGCCGTCTCCGTCACCGGCATTGCGGGTCCCGGCGGCGGCTCGCCCGAAAAGCCGGTCGGTCTCGTGCATTTCGCCTGCGCGTCACATCACGGCCTAACCGCGCATCGCCGCCTTGTCTTCGCGAAAGCCAGTCGCCACGACGTGAGAATGAAATCGGCCGTCGCCGCGCTCGATCTCCTCGAGGCTCAGCTCGGCACCGCCACGCGCTTGGCATAAGCCAGTGCGTCTCAAATCTGCCACGCGCTTGACCTAGCCTCAGAAACGGCGACAGCATTGGCATTCCAATCCATGAAATTACGATATTGGCTCCGCTTGGTCCTTTTCGCGACGTTGCTCGGACCTTTGACGGCTTGCGATCTATTTGAACCCGAGCCGACTACCTACAGTCTGGCTCGCGAAATCAAGGACGATGCAACCGGATCTCACCTGCGACTGTGGCACTATTCGGAAGGGATTCTGGATGCAGCAGGTTATTTTCTTGAGGTCGTCGAGAATGATCAACCCGTCCGCCCAAATATCGGCGAGTCGATTGCCTGGCTTGATGGGACAAACGCGCTGCCAACCCTCAAACACGAGGCCGGTTGTTATGTTCTCGCAGTCACATGGGTCAATTATGCCACTCGTTTTGAACAGAAGCATTGGCTTCTGGCATTCCTTTTCGGCAGCGGCGTTGACCTGAAGGCTGACGATACCTGGCACCAGACCATTGCGCAAAAGCCAGTCTGCTTCAGATTCGAGAAGTGAAAGAAAGCCGTTGCGGCATCCAACCCGCAACTCACGCACCGGCGCACCAGCAATCGAACATGCCTGGGACGAGACCTGTCTGAAACGAGGTTGATATATTCCCCAATTATGACTATTATGACCACATTAGTCTTGGATATTGGTCATGGACACGAAAGTCTCTCAAGCGGACAGCTGGACCGTTGCGCAAGCCAAAGCAAAGCTCAGCGAGGTGATCGAAAAGGCGCGGCACCACGGTCCCCAGGTCATTACCAGGAACGGAAAGAAGGCCGTGGTTGTTGTCGACGCCGCCTTGTGGGAACAAACACAGAAGCGTGACCGAAAAGGAAACTTCGCCGATTTCCTGCTGAGCTCGCCCTTGCGACGATCAGGCCTTAAAGTCACGCGCCTCAAGGGCGGATTGCGCGAAGTCGACCTGTGAGCTTCCTGCTCGATACAAACGTAATATCCGAAGGCACTAAACCGCGCCCTAGTAACGCCGTGATGGATTGGCTGGCCTCAACAGATGAGGAAAAATTATTTCTGAGCGTCATTACGCTCGCCGAACTGCGTCTGGGAATCGAGCGCATGGATACCGGCCGGCGACGGGCCGCGTTAAATCATTGGCTGACCGAGCAGCTTCCCGCACGCTTCGGCAGCCGCTTGCTCTCCATCGATCCAATGACAGCAGATCTATGGGGACAAGTCGTTGGACGTGCTCAGACTGCCGGCAGGCCCATCGGCGCCATGGATGCATTCATCGCCGCAACAGCGGTACAGCACCAGTTGATTCTGGTCACGCGCAATACATCCGATTTCACAGCAACGGGCATTCGCCTGCACAATCCGTGGCTGGAACAGGAAAGCTCTTGACTATTATTTGCTACGCTATGCTTAGCGGCCCACATGCAGGAAATGGGTCAGCTCGAAGCCGCGACGCTCTTGGCGCTGTGAAGCTCGCGCGCCCGCGCCTCGAAGGCGTTGTTGATCTTGCGCACCATGTAATCGAACATGCCCGAGATGAAGAACTGCAGGGACCGGCTCTTCGCCTTGTAGTCGACCTGGAATTCGACCGTCGCGCCGCCCGACTTGCGGTCGGTGAAGCGCCATTGCGCATCGATATGGTCGAACAGGCCGCCGCGCGCGCGCGACGACACTTTGAGGCCCTTCTCTTCCGCGACGACGTCGCTCACGAAAGTCTCGTCGATATGGAGCTTCTTGTAGCGCACCCGCAATTCGCCCTTGAAGCGCTCGACGCCGTCTGAAACCCGCTCGCGATCGAACGTCCGCGAGCTTTCGACCAGCGGCAGGAACTCCTTGTATTTGTCGACGTCGGCGGCAATGGCAAACAGCTCCGCGGCCTTGTAGGGCATCTCGCGGGTGACGTTGAATTTGGCCATCCTCAGGCCGAAGCCGGCTTGAGCTTGGCGGCGCGCGCCGCTCTCAGCCGCGCGAAATCATCGCCGGCATGATGCGAGGAACGGGTCAGCGGGCTCGACGCCACCATGAGAAAGCCCTTGGAATAGGCGATCGTCTCATAGGACTTGAATTCGTCGGGCGGCACGAAGCGGTCGATCGCGGCATGCTTGCGCGAGGGCTGCAGATACTGGCCGATGGTGATGAAATCGATGTCGGCCGAGCGCATGTCGTCCATCACCTGCAACACCTGGTCGCGTGTCTCGCCCAAGCCGACCATGATGCCGGACTTGGTGAACATCTGCGGGTCGAGCTCCTTCACCCGCTGCAACAGGCGCAGCGAATGGAAGTAGCGGGCGCCGGGCCTGATGCGCAAATAGAGCGACGGCACGGTTTCGAGATTGTGGTTGAAAACGTCGGGCCTCGCCTCGACGACCCTTTCCAAGGCGCCGTCCTTGCGCAGGAAGTCGGGGGTCAGCACCTCGATGGTCGTGGTTGGCGACGCACAGCGGATGGCCTTGATCACCTGCGCGAAATGCTCGGCCCCGCCGTCGTCGAGATCATCGCGGTCGACCGAGGTGATAACCGAATGCGACAGGCCCATGCGGGCCACCGCATCCGCCACCTTTTCCGGTTCATCGGCATCGAGCGCGCCCGGCAGGCCCGTCTTCACGTTGCAGAAGGCGCAAGCCCTGGTGCACGTGTCGCCCATGATCATGAAGGTAGCGTGCTTCTTCGACCAGCATTCACCGATATTGGGGCAGCCCGCCTCCTCACACACGGTGACGAGGCGGTTCTCGCGTACGATCGCTTTGGTCTCGTTATAGACGGCTGAGCCCGGCGCCTTCACCCGGATCCAGTCCGGTTTGCGCAGGACCGGATTGTCCGGCTTGTGCGCCTTCTCAGGATGACGCGGCCGGGCCTTCAGCGTGTCGAGAACGGTAACCATCAGATTTGAATCAGGCGCTCCGGCTGCGGAATGCTTTCACGACAAGGAGCAGGATCACCGCGCCGACGACCGCGACCAGCAGATTGCCCCAGAACCAGCCGCTGAAGATCTCGCCAAGCCTCAGGCCCAGAAGATTTGCCAGGAACGCACCGATATAGGCGCCGATAACGCCGACGACGATGTTCATCAATATGCCCATGTCGCTCTTCGTGATCTTCTCGGCGATCCAGCCGGCAAGACCGCCAATGATGAGCGTGCCGATCCAGCCCACGCCGCCGCCCAAGTCCAAGAGAGAATTCGGTTCCATGATGCCTCCTCGTTGCTGAACTATCCCGCGATGAAGCGGGCCAAAAGGACGACGATGATCGCGCCGATCGTGGCGGTGATGATGTCGCGCGCGATCTCATTGCCGATGCCCAGATTGATCCCGGCCTTGCTCAAAAGGAAACTCCCGACGAAGGAGCCGATCACGCCGCTGATCAGGTAACGGATGAGGCCGGAGCCCCCAACCACGAAGCTCGCAAGCCAGCCGGCCACCAGGCCGATCACCAGGGCAATGACGATATTTCGTGCATCCATGATTTTATCCCCATATGGGCCTGGGCTTTCCCATCATATGGCCCAGCCGCAGTCTAGCATCAAGACCATTTGCGGCAAGGCGCGCCCTGGTCTATGGAGCCCGCCAACATGACAATTGCAGCACGACATATCCCCAAAGTGGGCCTGGTCAGCCTCGGTTGCCCCAAGGCGCTGGTCGATTCCGAGCGAATCCTGACCCAGCTCCGGGCCGAAGGCTATGTGATCTCGCCGGGCTACGATGCCGCCGACGTGGTGATCGTGAATACCTGCGGTTTTCTCGATTCGGCCAAGGCCGAATCGCTCGCCGCCATCGGCGAGGCGGTCAACGAAAACGGCCGGGTCATCGTCACCGGCTGCATGGGGGTCGAGGCGGATACGATCATGGCCGCTCATCCTTCCGTCCTCGCGGTCACCGGCCCCCATCAATATGAAGCCGTCGTGTCGGCCGTGCATGACGCCGTGCCGCCAGCGCATGACGCGAAATTCGACCTCATCCCGCCGCAAGGCTTGCGGCTGACGCCGCGTCACTATGCCTATGTGAAGATCTCGGAAGGCTGCAATAACCGCTGCTCCTTCTGCATCATCCCGTCGCTGCGCGGCGACCTGGTGAGCCGCCCGGCGGCTTCGGTCCTTTACGAGGCCGAGCGGCTGGTCAAAGCCGGGGTCAAGGAGCTGCTGGTCATTTCTCAGGATACGAGCGCCTATGGCATCGACCTCAAATATGAACCCAGCAAGTATCGGGGCCGCGAAGTGCGCGCCAAATTCGCCGACCTCGTCAAGGAGCTCGGCCGGTTCGATGCCTGGGTCCGGCTGCATTATGTCTATCCCTATCCGCATGTGGACGAGGTCATCCCGCTGATGGCGGAAGGAAAGATCCTTCCCTATCTCGATATCCCCTTCCAGCATGCCGCGCCCAATGTGCTCAAAGCCATGCGCCGCCCGGCGAACCAGGAAAAGGTGCTCGACCGGCTCAAGGCCTGGCGCAAGGTTTCGCCCGATATCGCCATCCGTTCGAGCTTCATCGTCGGTTTCCCCGGCGAGACGGAAGAGGATTTCACCTTCCTGCTCGACTGGCTGAAAGAAGCACGCCTCGAACGCGTCGGCTGCTTCAAATATGAACCGGTCGCCGGCGCCAAGGCCAATGATATCGCGGCACCCGTGGCGGAAGAAATCAAGGAAGAGCGCTGGCATCGGCTGATGCAGGCGCAGCAGGAGATCAGCGCCGACATCTTCGCGAAGAAGGTCGGCCGCGAGATCGATGTACTGATCGACGAGGTCGATGCTGAGAACGAGGAAGCGGTCGGCCGTTCCCCCTGGGACGCGCCCGAGATCGACGGCAACGTGTTCCTGCCCGGCGAATCCGATCTCAAGCCCGGCGACATGGTCCGTGCGCGGATCGTCGAGGCGGAGGACTATGACCTGATCGGCGAGAAGATCTGACCGCGATGCAGGGCGCGCTCCGCTTCGGCGCACGCCTCGTTGCCATACTCGTCCTCCTCGCTGTTCTCTATAGCGCCGCAGCGCTCAGCTTCGCGCTCTCGCCGGTTTCCGGCCGGCCACAGCAAGCCGATGGCGAGCCCCTCGTCTATGTCTGCACCTCGCTCGCCCATGCCGATATCGTGATGCCGAGCCGCGATCCGCTGATCGACTGGAGCACTCACTTCCCGGCCGTCACCCCGCCTGGCCTGCCGGCCGGGGCCTATCTCGCTTTCGGCTGGGGCGATCTGCGCTTTTTCCGCGAGGTGCCGACGTGGGCCGATGTCAGGCCGTCCATTGCTCTCAGCGCGTTAGCGGGCGTCAATGACACGGCGCTCAGGGTGATTGCCATCAATCCACCCGCCAACGATCCGGACTGCCGCGCGCTTCGGGTCGACCGTGCCGGACGGCAGGCCCTGATCGATTATATTCGCGCGACGCTTGCCGATGAAACGCAATCCCGGCCAGTGGAGCAGGCACATCTCGAGGCCTATTACCTGGCCAGGGGCCGCTACAGCCCATTGCGCACATGCAACCAATGGGTGGCCGACGCTTTAGCCGCGGCTGGCCTGCCCCACGCCCTTTTCGCGCCCTTCAGCTTCAGCATCACCTGGCCGCTAGAGAAGCCTCCACTGCTTCCCGGAAAATCCTGACGCCCTCCGAAATCTCGTCATCCGAAATGGTCAGCGGCGGCGCGATGCGGAAGACGCTCCCCATGGCCGGCATCTTCACAATATTGGTGCTGAGACCGCGGCGCATCGCTTCCTCGCCGATCCGGCTTCCGAGCTCGCCTGCCGGCTCCTTGCGGTTCCGGTCGCTCACGATCTCGAGCCCAATGAGCAGGCCGCGGCCGCGCACATCGCCTATGCAGTCATAACGCTGCTGGAGCGACAAGAGCCCCTGGCGCAGCAACTCACCCGAGCGGCGCGCTTTCTCGACCAGCTCTTCGTCCTCGACGACGTCCAGCACCGCCAGTCCGACGGCGGCGGGAAGCGGATCCGACACATGCGTCGTATAGAAGAGATAGCCCCGCTCATGCGCCGTCTCTTCGATTTCGGCCGTGGTCATCATCGCCGCCAGCGGCAAGCCGGCTCCCAGCGTCTTGGACAGGGTCAGTATGTCCGGCGTCACGCCGTCGCGCTGGAAAGCGAACATGGTGCCGGTTCGCCCGATCCCGGTCTGCGCCTCATCGAGGATCAGCAGCATGCCCCGTTCCTCGCATTTGCGCTTGAGCGCCGCGAGATAGCCGGGCGGCAGATCGAGGACGCCGCCGACCGACAGGATGGGCTCGGCGATGAAAGCGGCGAGACTGCCGGTCGACTGGCTGTCGACCAAAGCGAAGGCATCGTCGAGCTCGCTCTGCCAGTCGAGGGTCCCGTCCGGATGGGTGAAGCGCGGCCGGTAGGGATTGGGCGCCGGCATGGCGAAGGATCCGACAGTCGATGGTCCGTAGCCCTTGCGCCCCGCGCTGAAGGTGGCCGACAGCGCAGCACCGGTCATGCCATGCCAGCTCTTCGAGAAGGCGACCACCTCGTGCTTGCCGGTGACGAGCTTCGCCAGGCGGATCGCCGCCTCGTTCGCTTCCGCCCCGGTCGAGAGCAGGATGACCTTGTCGAGGCCGGGCGCCAGCTTTGCCAGGCGCTCCGCCAGATCGACGACGGGCCTCGACAGCATGCCGCTGAACAGATGATCGAGCTTGGTGATCTGCTTCTGCACGGCCTGGACGATCTTGGGGTGGGAGTGACCGAGAATGGCGCTCATCTGGCCCGAGGTGAAGTCGAGGATCGCGCGGCCGTCGGCGTCATAGACATAGCTTCCCTGGGCGCGCTCGATGATCAACGGCTCGAAGCTTCCGCCATAGCGCAGAAGATGCTTGTGCGCTGAAGCCCAGAAGGCCGGATCGTCATTTCTCGACATCGAAGGCTCCTTGGTGATGCGATATCAGACTGGTGCTGCGGGAACCAGCAGATAGGCCGCAGCCGCTGCGGCGAAGCCGAGGACCGTTCCCGCCGCGACGATGAGACCGATGCGATTGCCGCCGACATAGGCGGCATAGCCCGTCTTGGCGATCGTGTTCACGCCGACCGCGGTCAGGATCGCGAGGCCGGGGCCCGCAGTCGTGTCCGATCCCGCCGTCTTCGCCATCGACAAGGTGATCGCATCGACATCGGCAAGGCCCGAAATGGCGGCAAGGCCGATCAAGCCCGCTTCGCCGAAAAAGTACCGGGCCGCGACCGCGAGCATCATGATCACCGTCAGAAGCGCGCCGAAGCGCAGGACCTCAATCAGCTCGAAGGGATTCTTCAATTTGAGATCGGCGCGGGTAGCCTTGTCGCCGCTCGGCCCGGAGCGGATGAGCCAGAAGGCGAAGACCGCCATCGCCACCGCACCGGCGATCAAGGCCGGCGCCAGGGACTTCGCAAAGCCGAGATTGATGATCGCCACGACCACCAGGACCCTGATCAGCATGACCGCGCCCGAGAGCACCACGCTGCCGCCGAGAAGCCGAACCCGTTCGGGATTGTCGCGCGCGAGACGCGCGAGCGTGAGTGTCGTCGCGGTCGAAGCGACCAGCCCGCCGACGCCCGCCGCGAGCACCGTGCCGCGTTCAGGCCCTGCGATACGGATCGCCGCATAGCCGGCGAAGGACACCGCGGCGATGAGGATGGTCATCAGCCAGAGCTCGTAGGGGTTGACCGCGCCATAGGGATCGACGGCGCGATGCGGCAACAAGGGCAGAGCGATGAAGGTCATCGCCAGCAGCAGCAATCCGGCCCGCAATTCGGGCCAGGTGATCCGCGCGAGCCAGCCATGGAGTTGGACTTTGGCGGCGAGCAGCACGGCCGCCGCGACACCCGCGGCCGCAGCCACGACGGTGTCGCCGAGGACGGCGAAGGCCCCCAGCATGAAAGTGAGCATTACGGCGACGAGGCTCGTCGCGCTGAAATCGTCCTCGCTCACGCCCTCGCGCCAGAAGAAGGCGGCAAGGGCGCCGCTGACGACGACAAAACCCGAGGCGAGCAGGAGAAAGTTCTGATCCTTGGTCAACGCGCCGAAAATGCCGCCCAGGAGCGCGATCAGCGTAAAGGTCCTGAGGCCCGCGGTGCGCTGGCCCTCCTTCTCGGTGCGATCCTTCCAGCCGCGCTCGAGGCCGATGAGAAAGCCGATGGCGAGCGCCATGCCTAAGCGCAGGAGCAGGTCATCGCGATCCATGGGCTACAGCGGAATGTTGTCGTGCTTCTTCCAGGGATTCTGCAGCTCCTTGTTGCGCAGCATGTTGAGCGCGCGGGCGACGCGCTTCCTGGTCGAATGCGGCATGATCACCTCATCGAGGAAGCCGCGCTCGGCCGAGACGAAAGGATTGGCGAAGCGGGTCTCATATTCCTTGACCCTCGCCTTGATGCGCTCGGGCTCGCCCAGTTCCTGGCGATAGATGATCTCGGCTGCACCCTTGGAGCCCATGACGGCGATCTCGGCGGTCGGCCAGGCATAATTCATATCGCCCCTGATGTGCTTGGAGGCCATGACGACATAGGCGCCGCCATAGGCCTTGCGGGTGATCACGGTGATCTTGGGCACGGTCGCCTCGGCATAGGCGAAAAGCAGCTTGGCGCCATGCTTGATGAGCCCGCCATATTCCTGGGCGGTGCCCGGCAGGAAGCCCGGCACGTCGACGAAGGTGACGATCGGGATGTTGAAGCAGTCGCAGAAGCGCACGAAGCGCGCGGCCTTGCGGCCGGCATCGGAATCGAGCGTGCCGGCGAGCACCAGGGGCTGGTTGGCGACGATGCCGATGGTGCGGCCTTCCATGCGCGCGAAACCGGTGACGATGTTGCGCGCAAAACTCTCCTGGATCTCGAAGAAGTCGCCTTCGTCGACCATCTTCAAGATCAGCTCCTTCATGTCATAGGGCTGGTTCGGATTGCGCGGGATCAGCGTGTCGAGCGACATGTCGAGACGCTCGCCGTTATCGAAGCTCGGCAGCTCGGGTAAGGGCGAGGTGTTGGACGAGGGCAGGAAATCGATGAAGCGGCGCATCTGCAGGAGCGCCTCGACATCGTTGTCATAGGCCTTGTCGGCGATGGACGAGCGGGTGGTGTGCACCGAGGCGCCGCCGAGCTCCTCCGCCGTCACGGTCTCATTGGTGACGGTCTTCACCACATCGGGCCCGGTCACGAACATGTAGCTCGTGTCGCGCACCATAAAGATGAAGTCGGTCATCGCCGGCGAATAGACGTCGCCGCCGGCGCATGGTCCCATGATCACCGAGATCTGCGGGATCACGCCGGAAGACAGCACATTGCGCTGGAAGACCTCGCCATAGCCGCCAAGCGCCGCAACGCCTTCCTGGATGCGGGCACCGCCGGCATCGAAGAGGCCGATGATGGGCGCCCGGTTCTGCACCGCCATGTCCTGGATCTTGGTGATCTTGCGGGCATGGGCTTCCGACAGCGAGCCGCCGAAGACCGTAAAATCCTTGGCAAAGACATAGACGAGGCGGCCATTGATGGTGCCCCAGCCGGTGACGACGCCATCGCCCGGGATCTTCTGCTTCTCCATGCCGAAATCGATGCAGCGATGCTCGACGAACATGTCGAACTCCTCGAAGGAGCCCTCGTCCATCAGGAGCTCGATGCGTTCGCGCGCGGTGAGCTTGCCGCGCCCGTGCTGGGCGTCGATGCGCTTCTGCCCGCCGCCCAGCCTGGCATTGGCGCGACGCTCCGCCAGCTTCTCAAGAATTTCCTGCATGACCCCTGCCCTTCATTCGCTGTTCACTGTGAAAGCTCGCAGAAACGGAGACAAGTGTCGAATTCCCGCCTGCGATGGTTGCGGCGATGGCGGGCCTCTTCGTCCCACCCCCAATGCTCGATCTGCCAGTCTTCATCGACATGGGCCGCGGTCCAGGCTTCGGACGCCGGAACGGCGTTCGCGCAAGCCATGGTCGCGATCAGGGCCGAGCCCGTCAGCGTCGTGATGTTGTGGATGGCGGTCAGGTCCCACGCGCTCTTTTGCGCCAGATAGTCCCGTGTGGCGTGAAGGGCGGCTTGCGGTTGCCGGACATGCACAACCCCTTCGGTCACCTGGAATTCGGCGGCGAGCGCCGAACGCGCCCAGTCGATAACCGGCTGCCAGTCCTTCGCCTGGCGCTCGACCAGGCCAAGCGGCTGCTCGGCCCGGTAGCAAACGAGGTCGGAGCCGGCGAAGTCGACGATCTCGTTGATGATGCGGTCGCGGTCCGGCTCCACCCGGTCGATCGCGGTATTGGCGAGCCGGGTCAAGGGCATCGTATGAGGCTCGATCTTCTCGGCCTGTTCCTCCCATTCCGTGGCGACGGCTCGGGCAAGCGCTTTCGTCGGCAATTCGAGCGCCCGCTTGAGGGGCGTGCGCAAGGGCCGCTCATCCAGCCTTATCGAGAAGGGCGCCTCCGTGCCGGCGACGGAAACCGTCTTGTAGAAACGCCGGGCGGGGGCCGCCGTCATGCCGCAACACCTTGCCACAATGCTGCAAGCGTCTCCTCCAACTCATTGAAGTCGTTGACGATTGCATAAGGCTTGGCGGCTTCGAGCACGGCTCGCGGCTGGAAACCCCAGCTTACCGCGATCGGCCTCACACCGGCGGCATGGGCCATCTCGATATCGAACAGCGCATCGCCGATCATGACCGTGTCCTCCCTGTCGACGCCCACCTCGCGCATGGCCTGCAGGATCATGTCAGGATGCGGCTTGGAGGGCGCATCATCCGATGTCTGAATGGTCGAGAAGACACCTTCGAGGCCGAATTGGTCGATGATGTGGCGGACACCGCGCTGGGCCTTGCCGGTCGCGACGCCGATCAGAATATCGCCCCGCGCCTGCAGCCGGCGCAGCATGTCGAAGGCGCCATCGAAGGGAAGCTCGGGATAGGACTGGTTGGCGCGATAGGACCAGAAGGCTTCCTTATAGGCGAGCGCCAGGCGCTCATGGCGCGCCGCCTCATCCTCTGGCCTGAGCGCCGCCATCGCCTTGACCAGCGACAGACCGACGATGCCCAGCATCTCGGGCCGCGACGGCAATGGCAGGCCTTCCGCGGTGAAGGCAGCCGTCAGGGAGGCGAGGATCATCGCCTGGCTGTCCATCAAAGTGCCGTCGACATCGAATAGTGCGAGCTTCATCTTCTCTTGGCTTCTCTTTCCTCGGAGGGCGGTCCCTCGTCATAGCGCCCGGGATCGAAGCCGAACAGAGCCCAGGTTTCCTGCATATGCGGCGGCAAAGGCGCGGTCACGTCAACCGTACCGCCGCGCGGATGTGGGAACACGATGCGCCTCGCATGCAGATGGAGGCGATTGGCGATCGCCGCCGGCAGGTCCTTGTCGCCGCCATATTTGTCATCGCCGAGGATCGGGTGGCCGATATGCGCCATATGGGCGCGCAATTGATGCTGACGGCCGGTCGAAGGCTTGAGCGACATCCAGGCGATCACCGGCGGGGCCTTGTCGATCACGCTGTAATGGGTGACGGCGCGCTGCGCGTCCTCCTCATCCACCTCGGCAGCGCGCACCCGGTCGCCGTCGGGACCCGCCGCCTTGATCAACGCAATGTCGATCCGGCCCTGCGGCGGCTTGGGCACGCCCTTGACGCCGGCCCAATAGATCTTGCGGACCGCCCTGGTGGCGAAGAGCTTGCCCAGGGAAGCGGCGACGGCACGCCTCTTGGCGATCACCAATACGCCGGATGTCTCGCGGTCGAGGCGATGGACGAGGCGCGGCCGCTCGCCGAGCTCGACGCCGAGCCCGATCAGCAGGCCATCGACATGGCGGTGGGTCTTGGTGCCGCCCTGCACCGCGAGGCCCGCCGGCTTGTTGAGGACATAGATGTCCTTGTCCTCATGCAGGATCATGCTGGCGAAGAGCTGACGCTCCTCCTTGGTGAGAGGCTTTGCCTCCGCCTGAGGCGCATCGGCGGGCCGGGCCTCGAAAGCAAGCGGCGGCACGCGGACCTCTTGCCCCTCTTCGAGCCTGGCATTGGGCTTGACCCGCTTGCCGTCGACGCGCACCTGCCCGGTCCGCGCGAGCTTGTTTAGATAGGCGAAGGTCACTTGCGGGAAATGGCTGCGGAACCAGCGGTCGAGCCGCATGCCGTCCTCATCGCGCACCACGCGGCGGCGCGTGACCTCACTCATGCGAGCGACCGGGCGAGCGCCATGCCGGCAAAGATCGCAACGAGAGACACGACGACCGAGCCCAGCGCATAGGCACCTGCGAGCGCATAGGCCTTGCGCTCGACGAGCACGGCGAAATCCAGCGAGAAAGCCGAGAAGGTGGTGTAGCCGCCGAGGATGCCGGTGGTCAGAAAGGCCCTGAGCTCATTGCTGACATTCCAGCGCAGCGCCATCAGGGAGATCAACAGCCCCATCACGAAAGAGCCCGAGATGTTGATCAGCATCGTGTGCCAGGGGAAGTTGCTGCCCGCCACTTTGGCAATGCCGATATTCAAGGCATGGCGCAGGACCGCGCCAATGGCGCCCCCCAAGGCGATCCACAGCGTCAGCGCCATCCGTCAGTCCATTGGCAGCAGGAAATAGGTCTTGCGCACGGTTTCGATCACGTTCCAGGTGCCGCGCGTATGGGCCGGAAAATAGACGGCATCCCCCGCCTCTATCGTCAGCACGGTGCCGTCCTCATGCTGGAATTCGCAGCGCCCCTTCACGAAATGGGCGAATTCGGCGTTCTTGACCGCGCGCTTCCAAATGCCTGGCGAGCATTCCCATACGCCGGCATCGGGCCCCTCGCGCCAGTCCTTGGAACGGATCATGGCAATGGGCTCGCCCTGTGGCTCATTCGCCTTGAACGCATCGCCAAGCTCCGCCGCGGCGAGACGATCCGATCCCTTGATATGGGTGAGCTTGTTCATAGCCAGCCTTTGCGCTTGAAGTAGATGTAGGGAAGGATCGCCGAGAGCACCATCAAGCCGAGGGCGAAGGGATAGCCCATCACCCATTTGAGCTCCGGCATGACATCGAAATTCATGCCATAGATGCTCGCGACCAGGGTCGGCGGCAGGAAGACGACGGCGGCGACCGAGAAGATCTTGATGATGCCGTTCTGCTCGATCGAGATCATGCCCAGAACCGCATCGAGCAGGAAGGCGATCTTGCCCGAGAGGAAGCTTGCATGATCGGTGAGCGAGATGATGTCGCGCTGCAGGATCTTGATGCGGGCACGGTGGTCCTTCATCTCGCGCGTCTGCTTCAGGGGCTCGAGGATCGCCGACATGAAGGCGGCGAGCCTGCCGATCGAGACCAGGCTCTCGCGCATCTTCGAATTGAAGTCACCCTCCTCGCCGATCTTCTCCAGAAGCTCCTGCAGATTGGGCGCCTTCTTGCGCACCCGCCGGCTCTTCGAGTGCCGGTCGGTATTGAAGATCTGACGAGAGGTGTCGTCGACGATGGTGCCGACGCGCTCGAGATGGTCGGCGGCGCGGTCGACCACGGCTTCGAGCAGGCTGATCAGTACGCCCCAGCCTGACATCGAGGTCGATTGCGGCTTCATCGCCCGGCGCACATAGACCGGGAAGGCCTGCGGGTGATGATAGCGGATGGTGACGAGCTGGTTGTCCTTGATGATGAAGGTCACGGGCGAAGATTCCGGCCGGTCATTCTCGCCGCGGCGGATGAGGTTGGCGGTCATGAAGGCCGCGCCATCCTCGGCATAGAGACGGCTCGAGGCCTCGATCTCGGCCAGCTCCTCGCGGGTCGGGATGTCGATGCCGAGCGACTCCTCCACGGCAGCTTCCTCCGTGTGGCTCGGTTCGACCAGGTCTATCCATACTGCGCCAGGCGGGATGACGGGTTTGTCCGCTTGCGGAAACTCGGTCAGGCAGCCGTTGGCGGTCCCATAGGCAACCAACATAGTCGGTCCCGTGTCATGTTCAGGCGCTCCAGTCCAGCACCACCTTGCCGCAGGAACCCTGTTTCATGAGGGCAAACCCCTGCGCGTAATCGGCGGCTTTCATGCGATGCGTGATGACCTTGCGGATGTCAAGGCCCGATTGCAGCATGGCGATCATCTTGTACCAGGTCTCGAACATCTCGCGGCCATAGATGCCCTTGATGGTGAGGGATTTGAAGATCACCGAATTCCAGTCGACCGGCGTTTTTCCCGAGGGGATGCCGAGCATGGCGATCCTGCCGCCCATGATCATATGCTCGACCATCTGGTCGAAGGCCTTGGGCGCCCCCGACATTTCAAGCCCGATATCGAAGCCCTCCTGCATGCCGAGCTTGTGCATGACCGAGCGCAGGTCCTCGCGCGAGACATTGACGGTCACCACATCGGCGACCTCGCGGCAGAGATCGAGGCGGTAGTCGTTGATGTCGGTCACCACGATATGGCGAGCGCCGACATGGCGGCAGACCGCCGCCGCCATGATGCCGATGGGCCCCGCCCCGGTGATCAGCACGTCCTCGCCCACGAGGTCGAAGGAGAGCGCCGTGTGCACGGCATTGCCCAAGGGATCGAGGATCGAGGCGATCTCGTCATCGACCTCGGGCGGCAAGTGGATGGCGTTGAAGGCCGGGAGCTTCAGATATTCGGCAAAGGCACCTGGCACATTGACGCCGACGCCCTTGGTCTCGGGGTCGAGATGGAAATGGCCGGCCCGCGCCATGCGGCTCTTCATGCCGATGAGATGGCCCTCGCCCGACACCCGGTCGCCCACCTTCACGGTGCGGACGTGACTGCCGATCGCCTCGACGACGCCCGAAAATTCATGCCCGACCACCATGGGCACAGGGATCGTCTTCTGGGCCCATTCGTCCCACTTCCAGATATGGAGATCGGTGCCGCAGATGCCGGTCTTCCTGACCTTGATCAGGATGTCGTCGGGGCCGATCTCGGGGATGGGCTCGTCCCGCATGACCAGGCCTTCCGCTCGCTCCGCCTTGACCAATGCGCGCATGAGGTTCGTCCTAGATGATGCCGAGCTCCTTGCCCACTTCCGTAAAGGCCGCGGCGGCCTTGTCAATATCCTGCGGCGTATGGGCGGCCGACATCTGGGTGCGGATGCGGGCCGAGCCTTGCGGCACCACGGGGTAGAAGAAGCCGGTCACGTAGATGCCCCGCTCATAGAGCTTCGCCGCCATGTCCTGGGCGAGCTTGGCCTCACCCAGCATGACCGGAATGATCGGATGCTCGCCGGGCAACAGGTTGAAGCCGGACTTGCTCATGGCGATGCGGAAGCGCCGGGCATTGTCGAAAAGCCCGTTGCGGAGTTCATCGCCCTTGCAGGCCATGCCGATCGCCTGGATGGCGGCGCCGACGATCGGCGGGGGCAGCGCATTGGAGAAGAGATAGGGTCTCGAGCGCTGGCGCAGGAGATCGACGATGGGTTTGGCGGCCGCGACGAAGCCGCCGGCCGATCCGCCCAAGGCCTTGCCGAGCGTGCCGGTGATGATGTCGACGCTGATCCCGGCGCGCGCCGGCGTGCCCCGTCCCTGCGGCCCGATGAAGCCCGTGGCATGGCAGTCATCCACCATGATCATGGCGCCATGAGCATCGGCGAGCTTGCGGATCTGGCCGAGCTTGGCGAGATAGCCGTCCATCGAGAAGACGCCGTCGGTGACGATGATCATGCGGCGCGCATTCTCCGCCTTGGCGGCCTTCAGCTGCGCTTCGAGATCGTTCATGTCGCCGTTACGGTAGCGGTAGCGCTTGGCCTTGGAGAGCCTTATGCCGTCGATGATGGAGGCATGATTGAGGCTGTCGGAGATGATCGCGTCCTCGGGCCCGAACAGCGGCTCGAACACCCCGCCATTGGCATCGAAGCAGGCGGCATAAAGGATACAATCTTCCTGCTTCACATAGTCGGCGATCTTGGCTTCGAGCTCGCGGTGGAGGTCGGTCGTGCCGCAAATGAAGCGCACCGAGGCCATGCCGAGGCCATGGGTCTCCATCGCCGTCTTCGCCGCCTCGATCAGGGCCGGATGGTCGGCGAGGCCCAGATAGTTATTGGCGCAGAAGTTCAGGACCTCATGCCGTGCACCGTCCTTGACGACCTTGATGTGCCCGTCCTGCGGCGACACGATCGGGCGCTCCGTCTTCCACAGGGATTGCGCGCGGATGGCTTCCAGCTCGGTCGCGATATCGGCAAGGACAGACATACAAAAACTCCTCAGGCAAACTATGTCCCATAACGGGAAACGCTCAAGCTAGCACCGTTATTCAACGCAAATGCCCCGCCACTTTTGCAAATTCGACAGTGCAGCTATGCCTGCCGGCGCAACGCCACGACACCCATCTCCGGTATCCGGCGAAAGTCAGGATGCCATAGGTGGCGCCTGCCAACCGCCGGACTAACTCGATGATGCGCGCCCTGGGTTACTTGAACCGCACCGCTTCCGCCATTCGTTGAGGATATGCATTATGTCAATCAACGGCGCGTCGTAACTGTTGTCGATCGTGTTCTCAATTGCATGGATGTGTTGCGCGTTGACGACCCTGATCACCTGGGTGCCGCCGAACGGGAGAACGCCAGATCGGTCAAGCTCGAAGCATTGTACGTCGGCCCATCTGATACGCTTCGTTCTTACCAATGAACCAATCTCGAAGCCTTCCGAGTCCAGGTGCAAAGCCATGGAGTGCGGCACGAGTAACGCCCTGAGATATACCGGGATCACCACACCGAAGAAGGCCATGCCTAACCATCCGTACAGGGATTCTTCGCGTATCAGGTACCCGACGACAACAAAGGCGGCGCAGCCAAACAATCTCAGCAGCCACTTTCCGCGGTCGATATGGAAAGTGAGTTCATTGGCGGCCACGACTCCCTCACGAATATCGGGCTGCGCCATCGCCTTCTCTACATATGGACGACGCGTCCATATGCGTCGAGCACGCTCTCATGCATCATCTCGGAGAGTGTCGGATGCGGGAAGACCGTGTGGATGAGCTCTTCCTCGGTGGTCTCCAGCCCCATGGCGATGACGAAGCCCTGGATAAGTTCCGTCACCTCGGCGCCGACCATATGCGCGCCCAGAAGCTCGCCGGTCTTGGCATCGAAGATCGTCTTGACCAGGCCCTGGTCCTCGCCCAGCGCAATGGCCTTGCCATTGGCGAGGAAGGGGAAGCGGCCCACCTTGATCTCGCGGCCCTGAGCCTTGGCCTTCGCCTCGGTGAGGCCCACGGAAGCGACCTGCGGCTGGCAATAGGTGCAGCCCGGTATCCTGTTCTTGTCCATCGGATGGGCGTCGAGGCCCTTGATCTTCTCGACGCAGATGACGCCTTCATGCTCGGCCTTGTGCGCCAGCATCGGCGGGCCGGCCACATCGCCGATGGCATAGAGGCCGGGCACGTTGGTGCGCCCAAAGCCATCGACGACGATGATGCCCTTGTCGGTCTTCACACCCAATGCCTCGAGGCCGAGATTCTCGACATTGCCGACCACACCGACGGCGGAGATTACCCGATCGACGGTGAGATCGCTCTTGGTCCCGCCCTGCTCGATCGTCGCCGTCACCGAATTGCCCGCCTTCTTCAGGGCGGTGACCTTGGCGCCCGTCTTGATCTTGAGGCCCCGCTTCTCGAGCTGCTTCTGGGCGATCTTGGCGATCTCGGCATCTTCCACCGGCATGATCTGGTCGACGATCTCGACCACCGTCACATCGACGCCCATCGAATGATAGAAGGAGGCGAATTCGATGCCGATGGCGCCCGAGCCCACGACCAGCAAGGATTTCGGCATTTCCGGCGGCACCATGGCCTCGAAATAGGTCCACACCAGCTTGCCGTCGGGCTCGAGCCCGGGCAGCACGCGCGGGCGGGCGCCGGTCGCGATGATGATGTGCTTGGCCTTGTAGGTGCCGGGCCCTGCCGTGCCGCGCGGCGGGGCATGCTGCGGTTGCATCGGCGCCTTCGCAGGTGCTGAGACGATCACCTCGCCCGCCTTGCCGAGCTTTGCCTCGCCCCAGATGACCTGGACCTTGTTCTTCTTGAGAAGCCCGCCGACGCCCATATTGAGGCGCCCGGAGACGGCGCGCGAACGCTGCACCACCGCCTTGGCGTCGAAACCTACTTTCTCGGCCGAGAGGCCATAGTCCTTGGCATGCTGCATGTAGTGATAGATCTCGGCGGTACGCAGCAGCGCCTTGGTCGGGATGCAGCCCCAGTTGAGACAGATTCCGCCCAGATGCTCGCGCTCGACGATCGCCGTCTTCAAGCCGAGCTGGGCCGCGCGGATGGCCGTCACATAGCCGCCGGGGCCAGAGCCGATGATGATGACGTCGAATTCCGTATCCGCCATGGACTACTCCTTCACAAACTCAGAATGCCCCTCACCACCGGGATCAGGGCCTTGCCGATGGCGCGCGTATTGGCGGCATCGAGATGAACGCCGTCCACAGGATCGGCCTTGGCGATGCTCGCGGCATCGAAAAAATGACACTGCGTTTCGCCGGCGAGCTTCGCATATTGATAGGCGAGGTTCTTCGACTCGGCGATCGCATGCTCGAAATAGAAGGCGAAGTCCTCATCCTCGGTCTTGGCGAGATGGGGCGGTGACATGAGCAAGAGCTCAGGGATCGCGCAGCCCGGCTTGTAGACATAGGTCCTCACGATCTCGACAAGCCGCGCCATGCCCAGACGCGCGTCGATGGCGCGTTGGCGGCCTTCCCATTTGAGATCGTTCGAGCCCAGCATGATGATCACGAGATCGAGCGGCTGATGGGTCGAGAGCGCGATCGGCAGCGCCACGGCGCCGCTGCGGTTCTCGAGCACATAAGGATCGTCATGGACCGTCATGCGGCCATTCTGGCCCTCCTCGATGACGCGAACCCTGCCGTCCAATCCTGCAGCCAGAACATTCGGCCAGCGATCCTCAAGCGCGTGGCGCGTCCATTTACCCGCCTGAAAGCCCCAGGTCAGCGAGTCGCCGAATGCCAGGATGTGCTTCATCCAGTGCTCACGCCATCATCAGCGCCGGCTCTTCGATAAACGCCTTGAAGGCCTGCAGGAGCTGGGCGCCCAAGGCGCCGTCGACGGCGCGGTGATCGACCGAAAGCGTGCAGGCCATCTGCGTCCTGATCTCGATCTTGTCGTCGACCACGACGGCTTTCTTCTCGCCCGCCCCTACCGCGAGGATGGTCGCGTGCGGCGGGTTGATGACGGCGGCGAAATTCTCGATGCCATACATACCGAGATTGGAGACCGCCGTCGTGCCGCCCTGATATTCCTGCGGCGCCAGCCGGCGTTTCCTGGCGCGGGTCGCGAGATCCTTCATCTCGAGCGAGATCGCAGACAGCGTCTTGGTCTCGGCCTTGCGGATGACGGGCGTGAACAGACCGCCTTCGACCGCCACGGCGACGCCGACATCGGAATGCTTGTGCTTCAGCATGCCGCCATCGGTCCAGGTCGCATTGGCGTCGGGCACGCGCTGCAGCGAGAGCGCCAGCGCCTTGATGATGAAGTCGTTGACCGAGAGCTTCCAGACGGGGTTCTTCTCCTTGTCGCGCGGCGCATGGGCATTGAGCCTCTCGCGCACGGCGAGCAAGTTTTCCAGATCGCAGCTGATCGAGAGATAGAAATGCGGGATCGTCTGCTTGGCCTGGAGCAGCCGCTGGGCGATGATCTTGCGCATGCCGTCATGCGGCACGACCTCATAGGAGCCGGGCTCATAGAGCTTGGCAATCGCATCGTCCGCCATGGGTGCCGCGACGCCCGGAGCGGCAGCCGGCGCCTTCGCGCCGGGCTTCGCCGTCTCGACATCTTTCAGCACGATGCGGCCATGCGGGCCTGAGCCCTGCAGGGCGCCGAGATCGATGCCTTTTTCCTTGGCGATGCGGCGCGCCAGAGGCGAGGCGAAGACGCGCCCGCCGCCATGGCCGTTCGCCTTGCCGGCTGGCGCCGTGGCCGGGGCCGCTTGCGGCTTCGGTGCTTCAGCCTTGGCCGGCGCCGGGGCTTCTGCCTTTGCCGGCTCGGCCTTGGGCGCGGGTGCCGCCGCGGGCTTTGGCGCAGCGGCGGCCGGGGCCTTGATGTCGGATGCACTCTCGCCTTCGCCCAGGAGCACGGCGATCGGCGTGTTCACCGCGACCTCATCGGTGCCTTCGGCGACAAGGATCTTGCCGACGGTGCCTTCATCGACGGCTTCGACTTCCATCGTCGCCTTGTCGGTCTCGATCTCGGCGAGGATGTCGCCCGACTTGACACTATCGCCTTCCTTCTTGAGCCATTTGGCGAGCTTGCCCTTCTCCATGGTGGGCGACAGCGCGGGCATCAGGATATTGGTGGGCATCAGCGCGCTCCCTTAAACATAGAGGACGGACTTGGCCGCCTGGACGACGTCATCGACGCTCGGCAGCGCCAGCTTCTCGAGATTGTGGGCATAGGGCATCGGCACGTCCTTGCCGTTGACCCGCGCCACCGGCGCATCGAGATAGTCGAAGGCATGGGTCATCACTTGCGCCGCGATCTCGGATGAGACCGAGCATTGCGGCCAGGCCTCCTCGACGGTCACGCAGCGATTGGTCTTCTTCACGCTCTCGAGGACGGTCTCGATGTCCATCGGGCGAATGGTCCGGAGATCGATGACCTCGGCCTCGATGCCCTCACCGGCAAGCTTGTCGGCAGCGCCCAGGGCATAGGTCATGCCGATGCCGAAGGAGACGATGGTCACATGCTTGCCGGGGCGCGCGACCTTCGCCTTGCCGATCGGCACGGTCCAGTCCTCGACCTTCGGCACCTCGAAGCTCTTGCCGTAGAGGATCTCGTTTTCGAGGAAGATCACCGGATTGGGGTCGCGAATGGCCGATTTGAGGAGGCCGAGGGCGTCCGACGCCGTATAGGGCATCACCACCTTGAGGCCCGGCACGGACGAATACCAGGCGGCATAGTCCTGGCTGTGCTGGGCGGCGACGCGGGCCGCGGCACCATTTGGCCCGCGGAAGACGATCGAGCAGCCCATCTGGCCGCCCGCCATATAGAGGGTCTTGGCCGCCGAATTGATGATCTGGTCCATCGCCTGCATGGCAAAGTTGAAGGTCATGAACTCGACGATCGGCTTCAGGCCGGCGAAGCCCGCGCCGACGGCGACGCCGGTGAAGCCATGCTCGGTGATCGGCGTGTCGATGACGCGCTCGGGCCCGAATTCGTCCAGCATGCCCTGGCTGATCTTGTAGGCGCCCTGATACTGGCCGACCTCCTCGCCCATGAGGAAGACCGACTTGTCGCGGCGCATCTCTTCCGTCATGGCCTGGCGCAACGCCTCGCGCACCGTCATCGCCACCATCTCGGTGCCTTCCGGCACTTCCGGATCCTTGAGGGCCGCGGACGCGACGGCCGGCGCCGGCGGCGCTTCCGTCTTGGCTTCCGCCTTGGGCGGAGCGGCTTCGGGCTTTGCTTCCGCCTTCGCCTCGGCCTTCGGTGGCGGCGCGGCAGCAGGCTCGGCCTCGCCTTCGCCCAGGACCACCGCGATCGGCGTGTTGACCTTCACATTCTCGGTGCCCTCGGGCACCAGGATCTGGGTGAGCTTGCCCTCGTCGACCGCCTCGACCTCCATCGTCGCCTTGTCGGTCTCGATCTCCGCGATGACATCGCCGGACTTGACGCTGTCACCTACTTTCTTGAGCCATTTGGCGAGCTTTCCTTCCTCCATGGTGGGAGAAAGCGCGGGCATCAGGATATTCGGCATGGGTGGCGTCTCCGAAGCAGCTCACATCAGGCGGTTTTGAGGAAGGGAATGGTGAAGGACAGCGCCAGGATGGCGACAATGACGGCGAAGAAAACGTAGAAGGCCCGCCTGTAGCGGACGAGATGCGGCTTGACCGCCGCCCCGAGCCTGGCCTCGAGGGCCGCGAAGCGCCACAGGCCGAGCTGGAAATAGGCCGAGAGCTTCTCGCCCCTGGGGGCGAGGTTCACCACATTGAACGCCGACAGAGCGGCAACAGCCCAAGCGATGAAGGCGATGAGCACGGCCCCGAACATCACCACGTGGATGAGGGTGCCCATCTTCACGCATTCACATAGATGTCCGTCCACAGTTCGGCAGGATCGGGCTCAGGATCGGACTGGGCGAATTCGGCGGCCTCGGTCACGACGGCGCGGATCTCGGCATCCATCTTCTTGAGCTCTTCCTCGCTCGCCGTCCCGCTTTCGATCAGGCGCTTCTTCACCTGCTCGATCGGGTCCGACTCCTCGCGCATCTTCTGCACTTCTTCTTTGGCCCGGTATTTGGCCGGGTCCGACATGGAATGGCCGCGATAGCGGTAGGTCATCATCTCGAGGATATAGGGGCCGTCACCGCTGCGGCAGTGCGACACCGCCTTGTCGCCCGCGGCCTTGACGGCCCTGACATCCATGCCGTCGACCTGCTCGCCCGGGATGCCATAGACGGAACCGCGGTTGAACAGTTCCTCGGACTTGGCGGCGGAGCGGGTGACCGCCGTGCCCATGGCATAGCGGTTGTTCTCGATGATGAAGATGATCGGCAGCTTCCACAGCGCCGCCATGTTGAAGGTCTCGTAGACCTGGCCCTGATTGGCCGCGCCCTCGCCGAAATAGGTCAAGCAGACATGGTCGTTGCCGCGATATTTATTGGCGAAGGCGAGCCCGGCGCCCAGCGGCACCTGGGCGCCGACGATGCCATGGCCGCCGAAGAACTGCTTCTCGCGGCTGAACATGTGCATCGACCCGCCTTTGCCCTTGGAATAGCCGCCCCGCCTGCCGGTGAGCTCGGCCATGACGCCCTTGGGATCCATCCCGGTCGCCAGCATATGGCCGTGGTCGCGATAGGAGGTGATCACCTGATCGCCGGGCTTCAGCGCCATCTGCATGCCGACGACCACCGCTTCCTGCCCGATATAGAGGTGGCAGAAGCCGCCGATGAAGCCCATGCCATAAAGCTGGCCGGCCTTCTCCTCGAAGCGGCGGATCAGCAGCATGTCGTGATAGGCGTGGAGCTCGGCGTCCTTGTCGAAGCCCTGTGGTTCGGATTCTGCGCCCTTGGGCTGAGTTTTCTGAAGTTTCTTCGCCATATAAGCCGATTTGACCGCCATAGCCGACCCCAATTTCCTGCCTTGGAGGCTAAGACTATAGCACTAAATCCTTGGCTCAACAGGGAAATTCAGAATTAACTGGAATTCGGTTTATCAGTCCGATTTCTCAGGAGATTAGTTGGGCAGCTTGACGATGAGATCGGTGGGCTTGCCGTAATCGAGCGTCGAACGGGCAAGCTCGTCCAGCATGTCGGGATCGATCGATTGCGGGCGCATCAAGGAGACCTTGCGCTCCAGCGCCAGGCGCTCGTCGCGGACCGTCGCCAGCTTGGCGTCGAGGCCTATGGCCTTGGCCTGCAGCGCGTCGCGGTGATCGAAGCTGCGCGGGCCATAATAGCCATGCCAGCCGAAATAGCCGAGCAGGCTCAGGCATACGGTCATGACGATCAGGTCGAATTTGCGCTTCACCATTGCTCTTCCCCGTTGAGCAAATTTGAAACTGATCCTTGAGGGTTAACATTACGTTGCTTGTCAAAGGCGCTCGCGGTGAATATGTAATGGGCGGAGTTGCAAAATGCTGTCGAGCAGCCGATTCATGGTCGCGGTTCACGCGCTGAGCGTCATCGCCCGCAGGGATGACGGCAGTCCCGTCTGCTCGACCATCGTCGCGGCCAGCGTCAACACCAACCCGGTCGTGATTCGCCGCCTGATGCGCGATCTCGAAAGGGCCTCTCTCGTCGCCTCGGTGACCGGGCGCGCCGGCGGCTTCAAGCTCGGCCGCCAGGCCGGGCGCATCACCCTTGCCGATATCTACAGGGCGGTGGAAGACGAGAGCATCTTCCGCATGCACAAGACCGATCCCAAGGGGAAGTGCCCGATCGGCGCTGCCCTGTTCAAGGTCGTCGCCGAGCCTTTGCGGTCGGCCGAGCAGGCCTTGGAAAAGGCACTCGCCACCACCACGCTCGACGACATAGCGAGTCAGATCAGCTAGCCTGGATCTTTCGTGAATCCCCGACAGACGGCGGCGAGCTTGTTGCCGTCGGGGTCGCGCACATAGGCGGCATAGAAATCCGGATTGTAATGCAGCCGCAGGCCCGGAGGGCCATCGCAGGTCCCGCCATGGGCGAGTGCGGCGGCATGGAAATCATCGACTTCCTTCCAGCGCTGTGCCCGGAAGGCGACCATGCTGCCATTGCCCACGCTCGCCGGCTGCTTGTCGAACGGCGTGCCGATCCAGAAGGCGAGCTCGCGCAGGCCGCCGTCTTCATAGGTGCCCCAGCCCGCCGACGTCTTGTCCCACTCCGGATCACCGGTGACACAGCGTTTCAATCCGAGCGGCGCCAGGACGGCGTTGTAGAAGGTGATGGCGCGCGCCAGATCGTTCGTGCCGAAATAGACATAGGTCAGCATGTACGCCTCTCAAGGTTTCCGGAGTTGGAATGTGCGCCGACTCCACCGCCAAGACCATGGTCAGCCCCTGGGCACCGGACGGCGCTGCTTCAGCAGAAACAGCAGGGCCAGCGCCAGGCAGGAGCAGACGAGCACTACGACGATCATCACCGTGCTGCCGAAATGCACGAGAAGCCCTGCAAAAATCGGCGGCGCCAGGGCCGATATCAGGTTGATCGGCAAGGCGATCCGCGCCGTCGTCCGGGCGAAGGCTGCCTTGTCGTAAAAGACCAAGGGTATGGTCGCACGGGCTACCGCCATGGCGCCGCTGCCGAGGCCGTAGATCAGGATGAAGCTCACGATCGACCAGTGGACGCCGCCGCCGGCGAGCAGCACCAGCATCGACATCGGCAGCAGTGATCCGGCAAAGAGGCCGGTGGTGATGCCGTCCCATCTGTCCCCGCCAATGAAGTCGATCGCCCGCGCGCCGACCTGGATCACGCCCAAGGAGGAGCCGAAGACGATCGCCTCACCGCCCGAGAGGCCGCGCGCCTTCAAAAGCTCGACAAAGACCGAGGAGAGTCCGAAGGTGATAAAGGCATAGAGCGCAGCAACGACGATCACCATGGCGAATATTCCCGGCTGCTCCGGCACCGGTGCGGACGGCGCGGACGAGGCTGCCGCCAGACCATCCCCTTGGGCCTCGCGGCGCGGCAAGCCGAAGACATAGAGCGGCGCGCAGACCGCCACCATCAGCAACGCATAGACGAGCGCCGTGTCGCGCCAGCCGATAGCGCCCGCCAGAAAAGCCCTCACCGGCCAGAACACGCTGCTCGATAAGCCCGTCGCCAGCATCATGGCGCCGATGGCGCTCTTGGCATTGGGGCCGGCGACCTCGCTCAGCAAGGCATAGGCCGAGGTCGTCAACGCAGCGCCCCCCGCAAGGCCAAGCATGGCCCAGGCGATGTAGTAGACGACGGGGCCTTGCGCGAAAGAGAGGAGGACGAAGCCCGGCGCCGAGAGGAAGGCGCCCGCCGCCATGACGGGTCGCGCCCCATGCCGGGGCAAGAGCCTCGCCAGGACCGGCGCGACCAGGCCCATCGCCACATAGAGAACGGAGGTGCCGGCAAAGGCACCGGCCACCGTCATGCCGAGGTCGCGCGCCATCTCGCGACCGACGATCGCCGGAAGGCCGACGGTTCCCCAGCCGATGACCTGGGTGACGGCAAGAACCAGCAGCGCGCCGACGATCTTCCTGTCGGCCAGGAGGGCATGCATTCGGTCTTCCGGAGAATGTCTATACGGGAGGTCAGATGCGACAGGGATGGCAGATCAAGGATGATCTGACCAGCCTGCTCCGGCGCCGGTCAGGCATGCGCCGATAGAAGCGATAGTTTTATTTTTGCACGACGCGGAAGGCGTTGCCGAGGTTCACTATGACGGCGCACTTGACCGCAGAGTTTCCATCGTCCACATTCATTTGATGGCCGCTTACCGCGTCACGCTCGTGAAATCGAAAAAATCTCCCATGACGGGGGACGACGATCGACATGCGCGCTAGCTAGAGCTGCCTAAGATCGCAATCAACCCCGCCGGTTCGGACGGGGTTTTTTATTGCCCGTCTCCCGGCTCTCAGGAGATGGAAAATGACACCAGAAGGACTGTGGATACCGCTGATCACACCGTTCCGTGACGGCGAGCTCGATGAGGCGTCGCTGCAGCGCATGGTCACTCACTATGCCGCCTTGCCCGTTGACGGGCTGATCCTCGCAGCCACCACCGGCGAGGGCTTGAGCCTCGACAACGAGGAGATCGACCGGCTGGTCCTGGCGACAAAGGCAGCGCTCGCCACCGCCAAGCGCCAGATGCCGCTCTATCTCGGCCTTTCGGGCGGCGCCACGGTCAAGGTCGTCAAGGCGCTGCACCGTACGCAAATGTTGCCGGTCGACGGCTATCTGATCGCCTGCCCTTACTACACGCGGCCCTCGCAAGCGGGGCTCTTCCAGCATTTCTCCACCCTCGCCGAGAACACCGCCCGGCCCATCCTGATCTACAACATCCCCTATCGCACCGGCGTCAATCTCGGCAACGAGACGATGCTGCGCTTGGCCGAGATCGAGAACATCGTCGGCGTGAAGGACTGCTCGGCCGATGCGGCCCAGTCCTTTGACCTCCTCCGCGACAGACCGGAGGGCTTCTCCGTGCTGACGGGAGAAGACGCACTCTTCTACACCGCTCTCACACAAGGCGCGAATGGCGGCATAACCGCTTCCGCACACGTCGAGACTCTTGCCTTCGCCAATATCCGCAACAGCCTGAACCACGGTGATCAACTGGGCGCGCTCGCGGCATGGCGGGCGCTCGCCGATGTGCCGCGGCTGTTGTTCCAGGAGCCCAATCCGGCGCCCATCAAGCATTGGCTATGGCGCACGGGCCTGATCGACAGCCCCGAACTGCGCCTGCCGATGGTGCCGGTCACGGAGGGCCTCGCGGCCCGCATCGACCAGCAGATCGAACGGGTGAAACTGCGCGCGGCGGCGTAAGCCGCTATTGCAGGATCTTGAACTCGCCGACGGCGATCTTTTCCACCTCGTCGGGTCCGCCGATCCTGAGCCAAAGGTATTTGCCGCGGGTCTGGCCCGGCAGCGAGAAGGTCTGGCGGCCGGCCTGGGTCTGCAGCGGGAAGCTGAACACCGGCCGGCCCGAGGCTTCGAGCGCGCCCTCGGGCAGCACCATCACGTCGAGGATGGTCGCGCGGGCAGCCCCTCGCGCATCGAGGGCGGGGGAATATTCGAGGGCCGTGACCTGGCGCTCCCCGCCGAGGTCGAGGAGCACATTGATCTCCTGGTCGGGGGCCGTGATCAGCAACGAGGTTTCGGACCGGCTGTCGAAAAGGTCCTGGAACCGGTAGCGCTGCTCGCTGCCGTCCTTCAGCGCCGCTGTCGCGACGTTGTGGCTGAGATCGAGCGCCGCCGTCTGGGTTGCCGGTGTGGGCAAGGTTGCGGCGGTAATATCGCCCTTGCCGCCGGCATTGACGGCACCCAACCCTGCGGTCTTGGTCACATCGATATTGGCGGCCGCCGTCTCACCGGCCTTGGCCGGATCGAGCGCCACCGTCACATTGATGGGCGTCGTGCCCGATGTCGGGCCGAAGGCCTGGATCCCTGCGAAAACAACGCCGGCCAGCGCGGCGAAGGCGCTGATGCCGAGATGCAGACTGGAAAGCCTGGAGGTCTTTGCCGTCCCTCCGCCCCCTCTATTTGAGGATCGAGCGTCCCGCATATTGTGCCTGTGTCCCCAGTTCTTCCTCTATGCGCAAAAGCTGATTGTACTTCGCCAGCCGGTCGGAGCGCGCCAGTGAGCCGGTTTTGATCTGGCCGCAATTTGTGGCGACAGCAAGATCGGCGATCGTCGAGTCCTCGGTTTCACCGGAGCGATGCGACATGACCGCCGTATAGGCCGCTTTGTGCGCCATTTCGACCGCTTCCAGCGTCTCGGTCAGGGAGCCGATCTGGTTGACCTTGACCAGGATGGAATTGGCCACACCCTTCTTGATGCCTTCACTGAGTCGCCTGGTATTGGTGACGAAGAGATCGTCGCCCACGAGCTGGCAGCTCTTGCCGATGAGATCGGTGAGCGCCTTCCAGCCCTCCCAATCGTCCTCGGCCATGCCGTCCTCGATCGAGATGATCGGATAGTCCCTGGCGAGCTTGGCGAGGTACTTCACCTGCTCGTCGACGGAGCGGGTCTTGCCCTCGCCCTCATATTCATATTTGCCGTTCTTGAAGAACTCGGTCGCGGCGCAGTCGAGCGCCAGATAGACATCCTTGCCGGGCTTGTAGCCCGCCTGCTCCGCCGCCTTCATGACGAAATCGAGGCCGGCCTCGGCCGAGGGCAGATTGGGCGCGAAACCGCCTTCATCGCCGACATTGGTGTTGTGACCGGCCTTCTTGAGAGCGCCCTTGAGCGTATGAAAGATCTCCGCACCCATGCGCAAGGCTTCGCGGAAGGTCGGAGCGCCGAGCGGCATCACCATGAATTCCTGGAAATCGATCGGATTGTCGGCATGGGCGCCACCATTGATGATGTTCATCATCGGAACGGGGAGGATGCGGGCCGCGGGGCCGCCGACATAGCGATAGAGCGGCAGGCCCGATGCGTCGGCCGCCGCCTTGGCGGCGGCGAGCGATACGCCAAGGATCGCATTGGCGCCGAGCCTCGCCTTGTTGGGGGTACCGTCGAGCTCGATCATGGTGCGATCGAGCGCGATCTGGTCCTCGGCGTCGAAGCCGGCAAGCGCATCGAAGATCTCGCCATTGACCCCGGCGACGGCCTTGCTGACGCCCTTGCCGAGATAGCGCTTCTTGTCGCCGTCCCGGAGCTCGACCGCCTCATGGGCGCCGGTCGAGGCGCCCGATGGGACGGCCGCCCGTCCCGATGAGCCGTCCTCGAGGACGACATCCACTTCGATAGTCGGATTGCCGCGGCTGTCGAGGATTTCGCGAGCGGTGATGTCGAGAATGGCGGTCATGGGTCGGTCTCCGAATCTGCGAGGCGGCGCCTCTATGCTGGCGCTGGATGACGATTGCAAGTCCGCTGATTAACGGGCTAGCGGGCTTTGGCGATACGGTCGAAAGCCTGAAGCTCGCGGAGCAAAGCCTCCATCCGGTCGAGCGGCACCATATTGGGGCCGTCGGAGGGCGCATTGTCGGGATCCTGATGGGTCTCGATGAAGACGCCGGCGACGCCGACCGCAACCGCGGCGCGCGCCAGGACCGGCACGAAACGGCGGTCACCGCCAGAGGACGTGCCCTGCCCACCCGGCTGCTGCACCGAATGGGTCGCATCGAACACCACCGGACAGCCGGTCTCGGCCATGATCGGCAGCGCCCGCATGTCGCTCACCAGCGTGTTGTAGCCGAAGGAGGCGCCGCGCTCGGTCAGGATGACATTGGGATTGCCGCTCTCGACGACCTTCACCGCGACATTCTTCATGTCCCAGGGCGCCAGGAACTGGCCCTTCTTCACATTGACGACGCGGCCGGTCTTGGCCGCGGCGATCAGGAGATCGGTCTGACGCGACAGGAAGGCCGGGATCTGCAGGACGTCGACCACCGGCGCAAGCTCAGCACACTGATGATTCTCGTGAACGTCGGTGAGGATGGGGAGGCTCAGCTCCTTGCGGATGTCGGCGAAGATCGGCAGCGCGCGCTCAAGGCCGAGGCCGCGCTTGCCGGAGAGGCTGGTGCGGTTCGCCTTGTCGAAGGAGGTCTTGTAGACGAGACCGATCCCGAGACGTTCGGTGATCTCCTTGAGCTTGCCCGCCATCATGAAAGCATGATCGCGGCTCTCGAGCTGGCAGGGACCGGCAATGAGGGTGAGCGGCAGCGCATTGCCGATCTTGAGCGTGCCGATCTCGACGGTGTTATTCGGTTTCATTCGGTATAGACCATGAACGTGCCGGACCCATGCGCATAGAGCTTGCCGGCCTCGTCCACGATGCGGGCTTCGGCGGTCTGGATGCGCCTGCCGAAATGAATGACTTTCCCGGTGCAGGTCAAGCGTCCCGTCTCGGCAAAAATGCCGCGCACGAAATTGACCTTGAGCTCGATGGTGCCGAAATTCGCGTTCTTGCCGAGCCTGGAAAAGATGGCGCAGCCCATGGCGCTGTCGAGGAGCGTCGCCGCATAGCCGCCATGGGTGCGCTGCTGTGGATTGTAGAATTTGCGGGACGGGATAGCCTCGAAGGTCGCCTCGCCGTCACCCAGAGCAATGAGGCGCATTTCGAGCAGCTCGTTCAGCGGCGAACCCATGCCCCGCCACCACTGCTCGATTTCCTCACGTTGCGTCAATGTACGGTTGTCATCGATCATCCTCAGCGTCTTGCCGGTTCAAAGCAAAAAACGCAATACCACTGCCGTTAACGTCAACTGATAAAATTGCGCGATGCGGACCATCTCGATGCAATTTCAGACCAGAATCGGCGATGGCCTCTTCCAATCGGGCCATCCGGCGCACGCCAATAGTGAAACCGCCGAAGCGCGGGCCGTCGCCGAGATGGGGCGCCGCCCGCGCAAAGCTTTCGGCGAAGCGCTCAGGCGTGACGCAGCTGATGTTGCCGCGCGCCGTCCTGATCGTGATCCCGCCTTTGGCCGGCTCGGCGCGGAAGCCGGAAAAGCCCTCGAGGAATGCGGCATGGTCTCCCGGCTTCTCCGCCACCAGGCTGACTTCGAGAACGGTCAGCGCGCGATTGGGATGACGTTGATACTGGGGCTTCCAGAAGTGCTCTGGCGCATGCTGCTGACAGGTGAAGAAGGCCGTGTTGGGCAGCTTCGGATCCGTGGCAAAGGCGAGCGAGAAGCCGACCGTCGCCTCGCGCCCATCGGGCAGCCGCGCTTTCCGCGAAAAATCGAAAGGCTGGTAAGTCCGCAGTCCCGCGGCGCGGAAGGCCGCCACATCGGCGCGGGCGTCGAGCGAATCGAGCACCAGCATCGACAGGCCCTCGCGCGCCTCCAGGAAGTCGCGATTGAAGGCGGCAAAGGAAAACCGCCCCTCCTCGGGTTCGGAAATTTTTTCGGGCTCGAACACGCTCAGCAATTCGAGGAAGCAGCCTTCGAGCTGGATGAGGCTGTTGCCGGTGCCGAAGGGGTGTCGTGCTTCCGGCGTCAAGGTGAAACCTAGGGCGGCATAGGCCGCGCGCATCGCCGGATGGTCGCGCCCGCACAGAACGAGATGGTCGATGCCCTTCATGCCTTCGGCCTGTTCTCCGGCTCGCTCACCGGCACGTCGCGCGCAACGGTCGGCAGCGCAATATCGTTCTCCTTGAAGGCGGCGAGCACCGCGAGCCTGATGTCGCTCGCGACCGCCGCACCGCTCATGATATCGCCGACAAAAGCCTTCAGATCGAAGATGAAGCCTTCCTTGCCGAAGTCGCGTAGCATGACGATCGGTTCGGGATGATAGAGCACGAGAGCATGATCCTTGGCCGCCTTCAGGATGATCTCCTTCACTTTCTGGGGATCGGCGCTGACGCCGGCAACGATCGTCACGACGAAACGGCCGATCGTGTCGTGATGCGTCCAGTTCTTCACCGGCTCGGTGATGAGCAGCGAATTCGGCACGATGATCGTGCAGTTGTCGAAGGTCTCGATCTCGGTCGAGCGCACATTGATCTGCTTGATGAGGCCTTCGGAGCCCTTGACGTCGACCCAGTCGCCGGCGCGCACCGGCCGCTCGGCAAGCAGGATGAGGCCGGACAGGAAGTTGTTGACGATCGATTGCAGGCCGAAACCGATACCGACGCCGAGGGCACCCGCGATGATGGCGAGATTGGAGAAATCGAGCCCGGCCGCCGAGAGCGCGAAGCCGGTGGCCGCGACATAGCCCGCATAATTGGCCCCCTTCACGATCGAATCGCGCACCCCTTTGTCGACCTGGGTCTGCGACAGGACCCGCGCATTGAGCCATTGCGTCACCAGCCGCGTGATCAGGAAGCCGATCACCAGTATGGCGATGATGAGCGCGATGCTCGACAGCGAGAAGCTGATGTCGCCGATCTTGAACGTATCGAATGCGCGATCGATCAGGCTCGAGAAGCTGATCCAGGTGACCGTCCAGCTCAGGAACAGAAGCGGCAGGCCGACAAAGACGAGCGCCAGGTCGATGAAGGTACGGAACAGCGTGCTGAGGCGCGAGATGCCACGGTCGCCGAGCCCGGTCAGACGGCGCAGGAACTGGCCGAAGCTCGAAGCTCTGTCGAGGCCCGAGACGACAAGCGCGTCGGACAAATGATGAATCAGAAGAAGGCCGACGACCAGGAAGGCGGTATCGACGATTTGCTCGGTGATGAAGCCGGCAAGCGAGGTAAAGCCGAGGCAAAGGGCGATCAGGGAGACGGCGAGCAGCAACCAGGTCAACGGGGCGAATTGCCTAGCCCAGCCGAAATAGACCGCTCCGCCATGGGCAGCGCTCGTCAGGCCCTCCTGATTGCGCGTGACGATGAGTATCGCGGCGATGACGACAATGAGCGCAATGGAGATCGAAGCGCCCTGCGAAGCAAGGAAGGCCGCGGGCAGGTAGAGTACGCCGGAAATCTCACTGAAGGAGTCCTTGATCTCTGAGAGTACGACCGAGAGCGTTGCCAGGAACGCAAAGCGACCAGCTGCCTTGTCGTCGAGATTGAGAACCCGGTAGGCCGGATTGATCGGCGCTGCCATCCGGTAGACGAGTGTGCCGCAGACGGCTGGGAACACAAGCAAATCGGAAAAGGCCGAGACGAATTGCGCGAATCGTGGCGTGAGGAGGCCGGCAGCTTCGAAGCTCAGGTAAAAGATGGTGAACAACGCGACGATCGTGACGCCGACCATGCCGGCGCCGCGTACGATACGCCACAGACGGTCGGTATCGTCTGGAGCCTTGCGGACAAAGAAGGTGGCGCCGAAACGGCGCATGAACCAGCGCCGGATCGCGCGGTAGACAAAGAAAAGGCCGCCAAGCAGGAGCGGCATGATGATAAGGACAATGAATTCGCCGCCGCGCGAGACCTCACCCCACCAATTGGCGAATAGCTGGCTGAGCCTGGTGAAGAAAACCCCACTGGCGACGAGCCCGTCATACCAGAAGGCGGGCGAGAGTATGGAGCCCGTCCGCTCGAACAGGCGCTGAAAAAACTGACTCCGTTGCAGTTGCGTGACGCGGTCGATCTGCTGGTCGGTCTCGACAGTGATGAGATCGAGTTGGGTCTGGGCCGCCTTTATGCGCTCGAGGCTCTTCTGAAGATCCGCACGACGATTGGCGATATCCTGCGGTTCGCTCGCGCCGTCCGACGGTGCCGGCCCCAGGCTCTTGAGCTGCTGATCGACTTCGGCGAAAGGCCCGGTCAGCGCCTCTGTCTCGCCGACAGCGCTGCCGCGGATACTGTCGAGCCGGCGGCGGAAATCGATGAGTTGGTCGGTCGTGAGCGCCGGCAGCGACAATTCATTCTCGATACGGGTGAGATCCTGCCGGAGCGACACCGCGGTGCGCTCGGCCTGGCCCAGAATGGCTTCATCGAAAGCTAGGGCCTGCAGCGCGAAGAAAAGAACGCCGCACAACACAGCCACAGCATGACGGAAACGGAGGTCGATCAGACTCATGGCGCGGTTGTACAGCCGCCAAGGGCGACGCGCCAGACGGCTCCGGAAGTTGTCGAACTCCGAACGGAAATACATATTGAAAACGTTTTTATTATGGATTATTCGGGATTCGGGAGCAATAAAAAGAGCAGAAAAGCGGACATGAATTCGAGAAAGGCACAGGCCCTCGACCGCCGCCCCACAGTGAAGACGCTGGCACAAGCGACCGGCTATTCCATCGCCACCATCTCCAAGGCGCTCCGGGATTCGCCCGTAGTCACGGCTGAAACCAAGGAACGCATCCGCGAAGCGGCCGCCAGGGCTGGTTACCAAGCCAATATGCGCGGCGTATCGCTGCGCGCTGGCAAGACTTTTCAAGCCGCAGTGCTCATGCCGGTAACCGTCGCTGAAGACTTCGAGTGGGACGGGGTCGAATATACCCAGATCCTCAGCGGCATCAGCCAGGCCCTCGAGGGCTCGGGCTACCGCATCGCCGTCCATGTCATTCGCGATGCCGACGATGGACGTCTCGTCGCACAGCGCATCGTCGAGACGGGCCTTGCCGACGGGCTCATTTTTTCCGGCATCCGGGCCAAGGATCCACGCATCGACTTTCTCATCGAGCGCCATTTCCCCTTCGTCGCTCTTGGCCGCTGCCGCTCGTCGCTGCCCTATGCCCATGTCGATGTCGACAATGACTGGGCGGCGCATACCGCGACCCGGCGCCTGGTCGAGGGCGGCCACCGGCGCATCGCCCTGATCAATCCCGATGGACGGCTGTCCTACGCCATGGACCGCATCGATGGCTTTCGCCGCGCGCTGGCCGAAAGCGGCCTCGCTCCGTGCGACGACCTGATCGCCGCGGGCGGTCTCACGACCCGCTTCGGCAAGGAAAGCGCCGCCCGCCTCAGCCACCTGCCTGAGCCGCCGACGGGCTTCATCTGCGTCAATGAAGCCACCACGCTCGGGGTCCTGGCAGGGCTTGCAGAAATGAGCCGCGTCGTCGGCCGCGACGTCGATGTCATCGCCTATGACGACATCAATGTCAGCGCCTATTTTTCTCCGCCCTTGACCACCTTCTATCTCCCGATCGAGCGGCTCGGCCGCAAGCTCGGGGAATTCTTCCTGCGCCGCGTCGCCGGTGAAGAACCGGCGCGCTTGCAGGAAATCTACCGGCCGGACCTCGTGGTCCGGCAGGTCAACAAGCTCGAACGGCCGCGAGCCGGCGGGCACAACAGCAACAGAGAGGAAACCTCATGAAGAAATATCTGCTTGCCGCTTTCACAGCCCTGCTGCTCACAGGCCCGGTCCTTGCCGCCGATCTCGGCGGCAAGACGCTCAAAGTGGGGTCCGACACGACCTCGCCGCCGATGGAATATGTCGATCAGGCGTCGGGCCAGATCGTCGGCTTCGACGTCGATGTCGTGAACGCCATTTGCGCCAAGCTCAACTGCCAGGTGGAATTCGTCACCACCGGGTGGGATGGCATTTTCGCCGCTCTCGATCAGGGCAATTTCGACCTCGTCGCCTCAGGAGTATCGATCACCGAAGAGCGCAAGAAGGCGATGGACTTCACCGATCCTTATATCGTCAATAGCCAGGCCATTCTCGTCCGGGTCGACGATCAGGCGCTGACCGTCGAGGATTTCAAGAGCGGCAAGAAGCTTTCTGCCCAGGCCAACACCACCGATGCGCAGCTCGCCGAGAGCCTGGTCGGTAAGGACAAGGTCGCCGCCTATGACACGTTCAGCGCTGCGATCCTGGCTCTGAAGAACAAGGATGTCGACGGCGTCGTCATCAACGGCGCCAATGGTGCGGCCTATGAAAAGGAATTCGCCGGCGAGCTCGTGGTCGGCATCAAGGATCTACAGTCCGATCCCCTGGGCCTCGTCTTTCGCAAGGGCGATGAGCATGTCGCCGCCTTCAATGAGGGCCTCAAAGCCATCAAGGATGACGGCACCCTCGCTCAGCTCATCGACAAATATTGGGGCGTGAAGAAGTAGTCCGCGCCTGAGCGCCAGGGAGAGCCGGCCGGCAGCGGCACCGTTGCCGGCCAAACCCGCGGGAGAACATCATGCGGTTCCTGAAACGGCTGCGACCGAGCAACCTCATCATTCTTTCGGCGCTGCCCTTCATCATCTACATCTTCGCCGCCTCCACCGATTATCGCCGCTCGCTCGCTGCCATCCTCGGCATCGAGCACGGTTCGAGTCTTCTGCTGCCGGGTTTCCTCCTTCTCCTCTTGGCTTTCTCGTCGGCGCTCGCCGCGCTTTTCTGGCATCGGTCGCGGCCGCAAGCGAGCCTCGTGCTGGCCGGTCTCGGTCTCGTGATCGCGGCCTGGCTCGCCGTCACCATGACGGCCTTGCCCTTCGTCGCCTCGCTCGTCGCCAACAGCGTTGATCCCTTCACTTCCGATCTCGTCGTCAAAGGCGAAACGCCGCGCCGGCTCACCGACGCGAGTCTCGCCGCTGTCGCCTCGATCGCGCAAACGAGCTTCCTCGCCTATGCCATCCTGTCGCTCGCCGGCTTTGCGCTCTTCTTCGGCCGCGCACCGGAATATTTACAGCGCGTCGCTACATGGGGACTGACCTTCGTCAACGGCGCGGGCCTGATCTATCTGCTTCTCTTCGCCTATCTGGGTTTCGCCGCGGGACTCGCGACCTCCATCCGCGCCGCCGTCCTCGCTTATATCCTGGCGATCCTGCTCGGCCTGGGCTGGGTCATGCTGCTCCAGCTCCGGTTGATACGCCGCAGCTTCGTCGTCTTCCCGGCGATCGCGGCGTTGTTCGCCGCCGGTGCCGCCTGGCACTTCCTGCAGCCCACAGTGTCCTATGTCCTCACGGGAACGCTTGCCGGCAAAGTGGCGGTCATACAGAACACACCGAAGAGCCTCATCGACCAGGTGCGTTTCGCCCAATTTCCCGGTGCGCCCGTTGTCGATGAATTGCCGCTTAAAACCTTCGCCAATGCCGAGGCAGCGCTGAAGGCGGTGGCGCAGGGTCAGGATGTCAGCGCCGCCCTCGTGCCGGCGGCGACGCTCGCGCCTGGCGCCGTCACTCTCTGGCGGACTGCTTCCCTTCCCGACCGCAACAAATCGGCCGGCACCGCATTCGCCATCGCCGCGGTCGTCACCGCCCTCCTCACCTTCGGCGGTTTTTTGCATCACCGCCATCCGCTCGCGATCGGCTCCGAGTTCATCATCGACACACTGCGCGGCATTCCCATGCTGGTCATCGTCCTCTATGTCGGCCTGCCGCTCAGCGGCGCCATCAAGGACGGGACCGGCGGCTTCGTCGATCCACCCAATCTCCTGCGCGGCATCGCCGCCATGGCGCTCGCTTATTCGGCCTATCTTGCGGAAATATTCCGGGCCGGGCTCAAGGCGGTGCCCGCGGGTCAGATCGAGGCGGCGCGCAGCTTGGGCTTGAGCCGCTGGACCACGGCGCGGCTGGTGGTCATCCCGCAGGCCTTCCGCATCATCATCCCGCCGCTCGGCAACGAGTTCATCGCCATCCTGAAGGACACCTCGCTGCTGTCGATCCTGTCGATCCGCGACATCACCCAGCGTATGCGCGAATTTCAGTCGGCGAGCTTCCTGCCCTTCGCTCCATACAACTCCGCGGCCGTCTTCTATGTGCTGCTAACCCTCGCCGCGGCCAGTCTGATCACGTCAATCGAGAGGAAATATGATGTCAAGCACCGCTGACGACATGGAACGGCTCATGGCCCGCGCGCAGGAATTGCGTGTGCCGCGGCCTTTCCTGTTCGGCGCCGCGACCGCGGCCTATCAGATCGAGGGCGCCCCCGAAGCGGACGGCAAGGGCGAAAGCATCTGGGACCGCTTCTCCCACATGCCGGGCGTGATCAGCGACGCCGGCACCGGCGACATCGCCTGCGATCATTATCACCGCTGGCCAGAGGATATCCGCCTCATGCGGGAGCTGGGCCTCGGCGCCTATCGCTTCTCGCTCTCCTGGTCGCGCATCCAGCCGTATGGCGCTGGCAAGGCCAATGAAGCCGGCCTCGATTTCTACAAGCGCCTGATCGACGGCCTCGCCGAGGCCGGCATCCTTCCCTTCGTCACCCTCTATCACTGGGATCTGCCGCAAGCTTTGCAAGACAAAGGCGGCTGGTACAGCCGCGAGACCTCACATCGCTTCGCCGACTATGCCGGCCTCGTCAGTCATGCCCTGGCAGACCGCGTCGCGCATTGGACGACGCTCAACGAGCCCTGGACCTTCTGCTGGAGCGGTCATGCGACCGGCGAGGACGCGCCAGGCTTGAAGGATGGAGCGTGCGGCGGTCTTGCCGCCAGCCATCACGCGCTTCTCGCCCACGGCCTTGCCGTGCCGGCCATTCGCGCCCATGGCGGCAGCGCCGAGATCGGCATCGTGCTCGATCTCAATACGGTGACGCCGGCCTCCGACAAGGCGGACGATATGGCAGCGGCCAAGCGTTTCGAGGACGCGCAGAATCGCTGGTTCCTCGATGCGGTGTTCAAGGGTCGTTATCCCAAGGCCATGCTCGAGCTATGCCGCGACCTCCTGCCGGAGATCCGTCCCGGTGACAACGAGATCATCGCCGCACCTCTCGATTATCTCGGCGTGAACATCTATCGCCGCTCGATCATGGCGCATGGTCGGGAAATGCCGCCCTTGAACTTCGAACGTGTCAACCCGCCCGGCCGATATTCCGCCGTAAACTACGAAGTCTGGCCGCAGTCGATCGAGGACGTGCTGCTTTATGTGCATGAGCAATATGCGCCCGAGGCGATCTATATCTCGGAGAACGGCTTCGCCACGCCGGCCGAGACCGTCACTTCCGACGGCACCATCCACGATGTCCGTCGCGCCGAATATCACGTCGACCATCTCGACCATATGGCGCGCGCTATGCGCCGCGGTGCGCCGGTGAAAGGCTATTTCGCTTGGACGTTGATGGACAATTTCGAGTGGGCGTATGGCTATTCGACGCCTTTCGGCCTCGTCCATGTGGATTTCGTCACCCAGGAGCGGCGCATCAAGTTCAGCGGTCACGTCTATGCCGCGATCGCGCGCAACAACTCGGACGATCGAGTCCGCAAATATGCATGAGGAGACGGTTCTTATCACCGGGGCCAATCGCGGCCTCGGCCGAGAGCTTGCCCGGCAATATGCGGCGTCGGGCAGCCGTGTCCTCGCCTGCTGCCGTGATCTGCACGCCGCGTCGCCCATCGCAGGTAATGTCCTGTGGCGGGCGCTCGACACCGGCAATGAGGAAAGCATCACGGCCCTGGCGCATGAGTTGCACGGCGAGGCGATCGATATCCTGGTCAACAACGCCGCCCAGCGCGGCGATAGGGGCGGCCTTGACGCCCTGAGGACGGATGACTTCCTCGCCACATTAAGGGTCAATACGCTTGGGCCCCTCCTCATGGTCAAAGCGTTCCTGCCGCATCTCGCGCGCGGCCGTCGCCGGATCGTCGCCAATGTCAGCAGCCGCGCCGGCTCGGTCGCGGAAGGCCTCGATGCGGACGGTGACTACGCCTATCGCTGCTCCAAGGCGGCCCTCAATATCGCCACCGCCAAGCTCGCTTTCGATCACGGGCTCATCTTCCTGGCGCTGCATCCGGGCTGGGTGAAAACCGATATGGGAGGTGCCGAGGCGCAGGTGCCGGTGACCGCCAGCGCCCAGGGCCTGCGCAGCGTGATCGACACGGCCGGACCCGAGATGAGCGGCAGCTTTCATGATTTCACCGGCACGCCGATTGCGTGGTGATCAGGATCCGCTGACCTCGACGCTGCCTATCCTGGAGACATCGAAGCGATAAGTGAAAGGTCCGGACGGGAACCTCGTGGTCACGATGCTGCCGGTCATGACGACATCGCCCTTGCGCAAGCTTCGGCCGGACGCCACAAGATGGTTCGCGAGCCACGCCAGCGGCACGAACGGGTGCCCGAGCACATCGGCGCCGCGGCCGCGCGAAAATTCCACGCCGTCCAGATAGGCGATGCCTTCCACCTCGCCCAGACGGGACGGCGGTGGCGTGAACGCGCCCAGCACGATCCCGGCATTCCAGGAATTGTCCGCCACCAGCGTATCGCAGTGCAGAACACTGTAGTCGGCATGACGGTCGTCGACCAATTCGATCGCCGCGGCCACGGCATCGACCGCCGCACCCGCACTTTCGGGCGTGAAGGGCTTTCCGTCCGGCACCAGATCGCGGCCGAGCCGGACGCAAATCTCGAATTCGAAACCAAGATGGTGATAGTCGCGCAGCCGCACATGGGCACCGGTGGTGAAGACGCGGCCGGAGAAGACCGTGCCCCTGACGGGCTGGTCGATGCCGCACATGTTCTGCATGCGAAGCGACGTCAGGCCTATCTTGTAGCCGGCGACGGCGTTGTCACCGATGGTCGCCGCGATATAGGCGTCCTGCACGCGATAGGCGTCGGTCAGGTTGTTGATCGCAGCCACCCGGTGGAATTTGGTGCCGTTGCGATGTTCGCTCACCAGGTCCTGTGCGATCCGATCGATGGTCTCTGTCAATTCCTCATCCTCCCTAGATCGCTTCCGGAACGCTGAATACATCGATCAGCGTCCTGCCGGAGGCCAATTCGGCGGCCCATTCTCCTTCGAGGCGAACACGCTTCAACGCCGGTGCGAGGAGGCTTTCGGCGTCTTCAGCGGGAATGATGGCCAGACCATCATTGTCACCCAGCACGATGTCGCCGGGCTTTGCCGGAATGCCGCCGAAAACGATCCGCCCGTTCACGGAGCCGCGTTCCTTCGACAGCGGGCCGCGCGCCGTGGTTCCCAGACAAAACACGGGGAAATCGGGCCAGCTCGCAATCGTGTCGATGTCACGGACGGCACCGTTGACGATCAGACCTGCGATCTTCTTTCTGCGCGCGACGCCGCACAGGATTTCACCGACATAGGCCGTCTCGACGCTGCCGCCGGCATCGATCACGATGATATCCCCTTTTTCAGCGATATCGATGGCATGCAGCGACGGTCCGAAATCGGCGCGCTCGCACCAAGCTGTGACCGCCTGCCCGACCATCCGCTGACCGAGGTCGAACGGCCGAAGTGGCCTTATCCGGGGATCCACCAGCAATCGGCCGCCGGTGATATCCGACAGGATGGTCACCGGGACCGAGGCCCAGCCGTGCAGGACGTCACGCGCGATGCGCTTCGGCCGGATGTTGTGGACTTTTGTCGGCATTGGGTTCGCTCCTTGATCAGCGGCCGCTAGGCGCCGCGCCGCGACGTCAGCAAGCGGCCGAGCGCGGTAATGCCCTGCACGATGGCTTCGTCCGTGTGGGTGGAGTAGCTTAATCGCGCGTGATTGACCTGCTGCTCGAGAGGGAAAAACGTCGCCCCGGGAACATAAGCCACCCGCGCTTCAGGCAGCGCATGGTCGGCCATGAAGCGTGTGGTGTCGAAGTTTTCCGGAAAGGTGAGCCAGGTGAACATCCCGCCGCTCGGCTCGGTGAACGCAACATCCTGCGGGAACGTGCGCCTGATGGTGTCGAGCATCAGCTCCTTCTTGCGGCGATAGGTCCGGCGGATCGTGGCGATGTGCGCGTCGATGTCGTATTTGTCGAGGAACAGCGAAGCGGCCGCCATGTTCAGCGTGCTGCACTGCGTATCGGCGGCGAGCTTCAAGAGGCCGAGACGTTGGATGAGGTCCTCTGAGCCCACGGCCCAGCCCAAACGCATGCCGGGTGTCAGGATCTTGGAGAAGCTGCCGAGATAGATGACGCGGCCTTCGGTGTCGAAGCTCTTGATGGTGGGGATTGTCTCGCCCTGATAGCGCAGCTCGCGATAGGGCGTATCCTCGAGGATGACAAAGTCGAACCGGTTGGCCAGCTCGACCAGCCTTTTGCGGCGCTCGCGGCTCAGCGTCACGCCGGTCGGATTCTGGAAATCAGGCACCGTGTAGAGAAGCTTGGCCGCCGGGTTTTCCTTCAGGGTCCGCTCGAGGTCGTCCATGTCCATCCCGTCATCGTCCATTTTGACGACGGCATAGCGCGGCTCGCATGGGTTGAAGGCAATGAGCGCGCCGAGAAAGGTGGGATTCTCCGTCACGATCACGTCGTCCTTGTCGATCAGCATCTTGGCCACGAGGTCGAGACCCTGCTGACCGCCTTGCAGCACCAGCACGTTGTCGGCGCCGCATTCGACGCCGTCCTTCCGCATGCGTGAGGCGATCTGCTCACGCAGTTTCAGAGGCCCGTTGGAGACGGTATATTGCAGCGCTTCCCGGCCATCGCCCGCGATCGAGGCGTGGTAGACAGCTTCCAGCTGCTCGAGCGGGAACAAGGAAGAGTCGGGGTAGCCTCCGCCAAAGGAAATGATCCTCGGATCTGCGCCATGGCGCAGAAGCTCACGGATCGCGGAAGGCTGCACTCGGGTCATGCGGTTGGCGAGCCGAATGTTCATCGTCGTAATCTCACTTCATCGACAGGACGGGGAACGGGTGGCGGCGCGGCGAGTCAAGGCGCCGCGCCGCCCGTGGCTTATTTCATCTCGGTGACGACTTCGTAGTCGTCGCCCGCGACCTTGAAGAGAGCGTAGCTCCCTGGCACATCGCCGTTTGCGTCGAAGTCCAGATTGCCGGATGCACCCTTGTAGTCAATGGCCTTGCCGGCCGCGATCAGCTCCTTGGCCTTCTTCCATTCGCCCGGCAGGATGGGCTCGCCCTCGCCGTTCGAGACGGCGCGCAGGGATTCCGATAGTTTAGCCTTGTCACCTCCGGCTTTCTCGACGGCGAGCGCCATCAAGAATACCGCGTCGTAGGACGGCCCCACATAGCTGCCGTTGATGTCGCCGCCCGCCGCCGCGAAAGCCTTGTTGAAGATGTCGAGCGAAGGCGACTTCGTGCTGACCGGTGCCGAGGCCATGAAGGTCGAGAGATTTTCGGCGCCGATCCCTTTGATCGGAGCTGATGTCTTCATGCCTTCGCCGCCGACGAAATTCTTGAAGAAGCCGTTTTCGATCGCTTCACGCAGAACGGTTAGGCCGGAGGTGTCACCATAGTCGAGGAGGACCAGCGTATCGGCACCACCGCCCGCAAGCTCCGCCAGGTCGGAACGATAGGACGACTTGTTCTCCTCATGCGCGGCATAGCCCGCAATCTCGCCGCCCTTGGCTTCATATTCCTTCTTGAACGCTTCGGCGATGCCTTTGCCGTAGTCGTTGTTGATGAAGGAAACGGCCACCTTTTTCGTGCCGCGGTCGAGAAGCGTCCGCGCCAACGCCTGGCCCTGATATTCGTCGGAAGGGATGGTCCGGAACACCAGGTCGTTGTCCTTGATCGTGGTGACGGCGGGCGAGGTCGACGCCGGAGAGATCACGAGGACACCGGCCGGTATGGCAACCGAGTTGGCGGCGGCGAGGAGCGCCCCGGAGCACCAGGGGCCGATTATGCCGACGACATGCGAGACGTTAACGACCTTGGTGACCGCATCCACCGCGACCTGTGGGCTGCAGCCATCGTCGGCGTCGATGCCGACGAGCTTCTCGCCGTTCAGGATACCGCCCTGATCGTTCACATCCTTGAGGGCGAATTGATAGGAGCGCGTGATTTCGGGTGCCATCGCGGCGGCACCCCCAGTGATGCCGGCCAGAAGGCCGATCTCGACGTCGGCCACCGCCGGTGTTGCCAGAGCGCTCGCCCCGAGCAGGAGCGAGGCAATTCCCAGATGCTTAGCTTTCATTCGATCCTCCATCATTGTTGGTCCGGCGATCCTCGCCGTGCCGGTTGAACTCAATTGATCTTGCTGTCGGCACTTTCGACCGCGCCTTCCTTGCGGGCAGACGGCTCCTCGCCGCGCGGCTCCTTGCGGAGTTTTTCCGGCAATAGTCCTTCCGGCCGGAAGCGGAGCACGAGCTGCAACAGCAGCCCGATCAGAAACATGCGGCCATACTTGGCTTTCAACGCATATTCCGCGGGGAATTGGTCGGTCACGATCTCTGATGCGGACCAGATGATCCAGACGATGACGGCTCCGATGAGGACGCCGCGGTTGTTTCCCGATCCGCCGAGGACGACCATGATCCAGACCAGGAAGGTCACCAGCATCGGATCGATGGCATCGGGCGTGATGGTACGGGCGAAATGAACATACAATGCGCCGGCAAGGCCCATCAGCGCCGAGCCCAGGATGAAGGCTTCCAGCCGGCGGTAAGGCACGTCCTTGCCCATGGCCAGGGCGGCGCTTTCGTTGTCACGAATGGCGCGCATCATTCTGCCCCAGGGCGAGACCGCCTGTCGTTCGATGAGGAGATAGACCGCGAGCAGGATGAGCGCGGTGATTCCGAGATAGGCCAATTGCGCCAGCCCATAGGTGAGATCGCCGAAGGGCCTGGGGATCCCGCTGATCCCGCGCGCCGAGTTGGTCAGCCAGTCTTCGGAGCGTGCGACCAGACGAATTCCCTCCGCCACGCCGATCGTCACGATCGCCAGATAATCCGACCGGAAGCGCAGGCATATCTTGCCGATCGGCCATGCCAAGAAGCCCGAGAGCGCCATCGCGCCGAGAAGACCTATGGGAAACGGCAATCCGTAGCCGCCAAGGTGACCTGCTTCCTCGGGCGAGGTCAGGATCGCCGATGCATAGGCGCCGACGGCGAAGAACCCGGCTATGCCGGCGTTGAAAAGGCCGGCATAGCCCCACTGAACGTTCAGCGCGATGGCAAGACAGCCATAGATGCAGATGAAGATCGCCAGATAGACCGGGTAGTTGAGGACGGTGAGCCATTCCATGCCGCGTCCCTCCTACAGAACCTTGCCGTGGAAGATGCCAGTCGGGCGGACCAGCAGCACGAGGAGCAGGATCGCAAACGCGCTCATGACCTTGTATTCGCTCGGGATGACCAGGACCGAGAGCTCCTCGGCGATGCCGACGATGAGCCCGCCTACGATCGCACCCTCGATACGGCCGACACCGCCGAGAATGGCTCCCGCGAAGGTCGGCAGCAGGATGTTCCAGCCCATCAGCGATTTGAGCTCGGTGTTGAGGCCGAGGAAGAAACCCGAAGCCGCGCACAGGCCACCGGCGATGATCCAGGTGAGCGCGATGACCTTGCCGTTGTCGACGCCTGACAGCAAAGCGAGGCTCGGGTTGTCCGACATGGCGCGCATGGCCTTGCCCCATTTGTTCCTGGTCAGGAACAGATGCAGTGCCACCACGAGGACGATGGCGACCGTGAGCGTCATGATCTCGTGGCTCTTCACCCGGATGCCGAACCAGTTCTCGGGCCGGGTGATTCCGCGCGTATAGCTCGTGGAGTTCACGCCCCAGACGACCTGGACGAACGAGCGGAGCATCAATGCCACACCGAAAGAAGCGATCGTCGTGATGATCTTCGGCAGGGCGCGCAGATGCGCGTAGAACAGCCAATCGATGCCGACCGCAAGGATGCCCGCCGTCACGATCGCGAAAGGAAGTGCAGCATAAGGCGACAGGCCAAAGGCTGTCGTGAAGAACAACGCCATGAAGGCGCCGAATGTGGCCAGATCGCCATGTGCAAAATGCCCGTAGCGCATGATGGCAAAGACGAGCGTGATGCCGATCGCGCCAAGGGCGTAGATCGAGCCCTGGACGATGCCCGGAAGGAGGAAGAAATTGATGAAGTTGAGCATGTCCATGCCGTTCGCCGCCTATCCGCCCAGAAACATCTCGGCGATGTGGCGATCCGCCAGCAGCGCCGAGCCCGGACCCTCATGGCGATTACGGCCGCCGGCCAGCACATAGCCGCGGTCGCTGAAGGCGAGAGCCTGCTTTGCATGCTGCTCGACGAGAAGAATCGCCACGCCGCTGTCGCGAACGTCGCGGCTGATCTGGAAGATCTGCTCCATGTATCTGGGGGAAAGGCCGGCGGTGGGCTCGTCCAGCAGCAGCACTTTTGGATCGAGCATCAGCGCGCGTCCCATGGCGACCATCTGGCGTTGTCCGCCCGACAGGCTTCCGGCCGTCGTCTTCTTCTTCGCCTTGAGATCGGGGAAGAGCTCGTAGACGCGATCGAGCGATGCGGAGTAGTCGCCCTTTCTCAGAAAGGCGCCCATCTCGAAATTCTCGTGAACCGTCATCTCGCCGAAGATGTTGCGCACCTGCGGCACGTAGCAGATGCCGGCCTGCACGATGCGATTGGGAGCCCAGCCGGTGATGTCGGTATCGGCCATCGAGATCGATCCGGCGCGGATATTGAGCAGACCGAAGATCGACTTCATCGCCGTCGACTTGCCGGCGCCATTCGGGCCGACGATGGCCACGATCTCGCTTCTCGCGACCTGGAGTGAAAGGTCGAAGAGGATATCCGCATCCCCGTATCCAGCCCTGAGGTCCTTGATGGTCAAAAGCGCGCTCATGCGGTTAGGTGCTGCCGCTCTCCGAGATAGGCTTCGAGAACGCGCGGGTCCGAGCGGACGGTTTCGAAATTTCCCTCGACGAGCACCCTGCCCTCCGCCATGCAGATAACCGGCGCGCAAAGCCGTTCGATCATTTCCATGTCATGCTCGATGAGGACGAAGGTGTAACCGCGCTCACGATGCAGAAAGGCGATCTTCTCCTCCAGCTTGCGCAGCAAGGTGCGATTCACGCCGGCGGCGGGCTCATCGAGCAAAACCAGCTCGGCATCCGTCATCATGGTCCGCCCAAGCTCCAGGAGCTTCTTCTGGCCGCCCGATATCCGGCCCGCCCGCTGGTGGGCGATCTGGGTCAACTCGAGGAACTCCAGCACTTCCCAGGCCCTCCGCGAAGTCTTCGCCTCCACGTCCTTCACTCTCGCCGGGGCGATCCAATTGTTGATGAGCGATTCCCCAGGCTGCCCGGGAGCGACCATCATGAGATTCTCGATAACGGAGAGATGATCGAATTCATGCGGGATTTGGAACGTCCGCACGAGCCCCTTCTGAAACCGGCGGTCCGGGGTCAGGGTCGTTATGTCCTCGCCGAGATAGATGATCTGGCCGGAGTCCGGATAGAGGGCGCCGGCGATCATGTTGAACACCGTAGTCTTGCCGGCTCCATTAGGTCCGACGAGCCCCGTGATTGAACCCCTCGCCACGGAGATCGAACAGTCGTCGACGGCCCGAAACGACCCGAAGCTCATCGTCAGACGCTCGCAAGAGAGGATCGGCGGCACGCTCGTCACGGGTCTCAGTCGATCCCGAGCAACGGGCAGCGCACCGCCGATCGGCGCCGACCCCCGGTCGCCATTGTTCGGCACAGCCATGACTGCAGCCCGAGGCACCGCCTCAGCGCGTGCCGTATCGTCATCGACCTACATCCCACCGCATATCCGCCCTATCGGCCGGGCGGCGCGAGCGACGCCGTCCGTGCCCTGCAAAAACACTACCAGCTTGCGCAGCGGGAATTGCATGTCGGAGGGCCAAAAATGTCACGAAAGGGCCATCCCGACCGCAGTGACGGTCCAACGCGTGTCAGTCCCTTCGGACTATTGCCCGGTGGGGCCATTGCGCCTATCAATTGGGCCAGCTGGTCAACTTGCGCACGATCATGCGGCACCGTTCCCGTCGGCGAGGCAATTTCAGCAAATAGAAGTTTCGTCTGGGTGGCACTCAATGTCTGATGTTGTGTGGCAGAATTACTCCGAGTTCTATCAGAAGTCCGGTTATGGCAGTTTTCCGCAGGAGCACCGCAGTTCGAAGGGGCGACTCGAATTCCGCATGATCCTTGTCGAGCAAGGGCCGCATGATTTCGTCGACCCGGCGCTTCCCGAGACGCTCCTCGCCCTCCCGCTGACCGTCGAGCGCGATTGCAACTGGGGCTGGACGATCGGTGAGTACCGCCATCGCCAGAAGGCGGAAGTGGGCCGAATGCTTGTCATCCCGTCCGAGACCGAGAGCACCTGGGACGTGGACGGGTGCCGGAAGATCCTGGTTCTTTCCATTCCCAACGATACAGTCCGCGCCGTTTTCGGCAGCGCGTGTCCGCGGCGCATCGGCAAAGCGTTCTGGAAGCTCTGCGAGCAGACCTGGGCCGATCCCCTCGTCGAAGTCCTCCTCGGTCGGCTATGGGAGAGTGTCGCGGGCAACAAGGCGGCGGACAAATATCTGGCCGACGGATTGTTGATGTCGGTCCTATCGCAATTGCTCATCAGGGCCGGAACCGATCTTCAGCCCAATGCGGCTGTAGCTCTGCCGCAATGGCGGCTGAACCGCGTCAAGCAGTTCGTTGCGAGCCATCTCGGGGAAGAAATCAGCCTGGACCAGCTCGCCGCCGCCGCAGGGCTAAGTCGGAGACATTTTGCCCGCAGCTTTCACCAGGAGCTGGGCGAGACCCCGCATCGCTGGCTCATGCAGACGCGCCTGGAAAAAGCCAAGCATCTGCTGCGCAGCGGCGAGACTTCCGTCGGCGAGATTGCCGAAACCTGCGGCTTCTCCAGCCAGAGCCACCTCACCGCGGCGCTGAAGCAATCCGACGGCATGACGCCGCATCGCTGGCGCCAGCAATTTCGCCACTGACCACTGGGCAAAAACCGGGAGCGTGTCCGGTTCGAAGTTGCGGGTGGAAACTATCGCCTGGTGGTCGCCTTCGATTTCCGCCGACAGGTAGCTTTCGTAAAGTTCATCGGCACCCATGCCGAGTACGACCGAATCGATGCTTTGACCATATCGCAATTCTGAAGGAAATTCTCGATGGAGTTTCGTCCGATCCGCACAGACAAAGATCACCGAGCCGCGCTCGCCGAGATCGACGCTGGCTGGGGAGCACCGGAGGGCACCGAGGCAGGCGACAGGCGTGCTCCTTGCCCTTGTCGAAATATACGAAGCCAAACGATGGCCGATCGACGTCGACACGGGCTTTGATCCGATCGATGTGCTCAACTATGCCATCGAGGAGCTCGGGCATACCCAAGCGGAATTAGCCGATCTTCTCGGCTCGCGCCCGCGCGCGTCGGAAGTCCTCTCGCGCCGACGCGCGCTCACGGTCGACATGATCTACAAGATTAGCGAGACATGGAAAATTCCAGCGGAGCTTCTGATCCGTCCCTACAAGATCAAACGTGCCGCCTGATGATTGCGGATTGAAGCAACTCTATTCCGTTCAAGACGCTGGTTTCAGACGAGCCGGCTCTGGTCGACGGCGGCGGCGATGAAGGAGGCGAAGAGCGGATGCGGCTCGAACGGCCGTGACTTGAGCTCGGGGTGATACTGCACGCCGATGAACCAGGGATGATCGGGATATTCGATGGTCTCCGGCAGGAGACCATCGGGCGACATGCCGGCGAACAGCATGCCCGCCTTCTCCAGCCTCTCGCGATAATGCGTATTCACCTCATAGCGGTGGCGGTGGCGCTCCGAGATGCGCGTGTCGCCATAGATCTCGGCGATCTTGCTGCCGGACTTCAAGGTCGCGTCATAGGCGCCGAGCCGCATCGTGCCGCCGAGATCGCCGCCCGCCTTGCGGATCTCGAGCTCGTTGCCTTTCATCCACTCGGTCATGGTGCCGACGACCGGCTCCGGGGTTTCGCCGAATTCGGTCGAGCTTGCACTGGTGATGCCGCAGAGGCTCCGCGCCGCCTCGATGCAGGCCATCTGCATGCCGAAGCAGATGCCGAAAAAGGGCACCTTGCGGGTGCGCGCGAAGGTCGCCGCCTTGATCTTGCCTTCGGAGCCGCGCTCGCCGAAGCCGCCCGGCACCAATATGCCGTGGACGCCTTCGAGATAGGGGGCGGGATCCTCCTTCTCGAAGATCTCGGACTCGATCCATTCGAGCTTGACCTTGACCTTGTTGGCCACACCGCCATGGACCAGCGCCTCATTGAGCGACTTATAGGCGTCGAGCAGCCCGGTATATTTGCCGACGACGGCGATCTTCACCTCGCCTTCCGGATGGGTGATGCGCTCCATCACCGTCTTCCAGCGCGAGAGATCGGGCTCGGGCGCGGTGGTGATGCCGAAAGCGTCGAGCACCTCCTTGTCGAGCCCTTCGGCATGATACGCGCGGGGAACATCATAGATGCTCTTCACGTCGAGCGCCTGAATGACAGCGGAGGGCCGCACATTGCAGAACAGCGCGATCTTGCGGCGCTCGTTCACCGGGATCTCGCGATCGGCGCGACACAGGAGGATGTCCGGCTGGATGCCGATCGAGCGCAGCTCCTTCACCGAATGCTGCGTCGGCTTGGTCTTGAGCTCGCCCGCCGTCGGGATATAGGGCAAGAGCGTCAAATGGATGAAGATCGTCTGGCCGCGCGGCAATTCGTTGCTGAGCTGGCGGATGGCCTCGAAGAACGGCAGGCCTTCGATGTCGCCGACCGTGCCGCCGATCTCGACCAGGACGAAGTCATAGCCCTCATTGCCGGTGGTCACGAATTCCTTGATCGCGTCCGTCACATGCGGAATGACCTGGACGGTGGCGCCGAGATAATCGCCGCGCCGTTCCTTGGCGATGATGTCCTGATAGAGGCGCCCGGTGGTGATGTTGTCCTGGCGGTTGGCCGAGCGCCCGGTGAAGCGCTCATAATGGCCGAGATCGAGATCGGTCTCCGCCCCGTCGTCGGTGACGAAGACCTCGCCGTGCTGATAGGGGCTCATGGTCCCCGGATCGACATTGAGATAGGGATCGAGCTTGCGCAGGCGCACGGAAAAACCGCGCGCCTGGAGGAGCGCGCCGAGCGCTGCTGAAGCGAGACCCTTGCCGAGGGAGGAGACCACGCCGCCGGTGATGAAGATGTACCGCGCCATGGGCCCCTAATCTAACCTCTCATCCATACGATTCGAAGCCCGGATTTTGAGGTCCGGGCTTCTGTGGAAAGCTGTGAAACAAATTACTGTGAAACAGGGACTTGTGGTTGTCCCGGTTTCGCGGAACCGCCGCCTTGGCCCTGCCCTTGCTCGCCGCTCGACGGCAATTGCGGCAGCACGCCGCTGCCCTCGCTGCCTGCCGGCGGTGCCGTCTGGCTTTGATTCTGCTGTGTCTGCGTCGCCGGACGGTCGAAAAGCGATCCGCCACCGGTGTGCCTGGAAAGCAAGGTCAGGCCGATCGAGGTCAGGAAGAAGATGACGGCCAGAATGGCCGTCGTCCGCGTCAGCGTATTGCCGACCCCCCTTGCCGAGAACAGCGACCCGCCACCGCCACCACCGCCAATGCCCAAAGCGCCGCCCTCGGAGCGCTGCAGCAGCACGACGCCAATGAGCGCGATGGCGATGATCAAATGGATGACGAGCAGGACGGTTTGCATCTTCTGGGGGTCCGGTTCCGAAATTCGGTGGCAGCGTCTAGCGCGGATATGGGGTGGAGGCAACCCTCAGGCAAGCCGGCCTGCCGTTCGGTCAGGCATAGGCCTTGATGATGCCGATGAAATCGGCGGCCTTGAGGCTGGCCCCCCCGACCAGGGCGCCGTTCACATTGGCGACGGCCATGAGCTCCGCCGCATTGGCAGGCTTCACCGACCCGCCATAGAGGATGCGCATCAAGGGATCGGTCTCTCGGCGGATGGATTGATGCACCTCGCCCACTTCCGCCGTTGTCGGGGTAAGGCCGGTGCCAATGGCCCAGACCGGCTCATAGGCGATGACCGTGTTGGCCGCCGTGGAACCCGCCGGGACCGAGCCCTTGAGCTGGCGTGAGATCACGGCCAGCGTCTGGCCGGATTTGCGCTGCTCCAGCGTCTCGCCGATGCAGACGATGGCGATGAGCCCGGCCGCGTGGGCGGCCTCCGCCTTGCGGCGGACGATCTCGTCGGTCTCGCCGTGATCGGTGCGCCTTTCGGAATGGCCGACGATGACGGCGCTGCAGCCGGCATCCTTGAGCATCTCGGCTGAAATGTCGCCCGTATGGGCGCCATTGGCGTTCCAGTGGCAGTCCTGGCCGCCCAGCCTGATCCTGGCGCCCTTGACCACCGTTCTGACGGCGCTGATGAGGGTGGCCGGCGGACAGAGCATGACCTCACATTTGAGCCGGACATCCTTGAGCATGCCGGCGAGGAGCCGCGCCTCCTTCAGCGCTGCCGTGGTGCCGTTCATCTTCCAGTTTCCCGCCACCAGCGGTCTTGGCGATTTCTGAGCCATTTCAATCCCCTGCACGATAGTGTCGTTTCCTCCTAGCAGAGCCAGGCAAGGCTTGCGAGGCCTGATCCTCGTCCCTATGATGCGCGCCGCGTTCGTGCCGGACGCTCGAAAAGAAGGTGCTTGATGCTCGACAAGTTGCGTGATTCCGCGAAAAGCTGGGTGGCCAAGGTGCTCTTGGGCCTCTTGGCCGCGAGCTTTGTCGTCTGGGGCGTCGCCGACGTCTTCACCTTCCGGCCGGGCTCGGCGCTGGCGACGGTCGGCGACCAGGAGATTTCCGCCCAGAATTTCACTGACAGCTACCGCAACTGGCTGCAAAACTATCAGCGCCAGGTCGGCCAGACGATCACGCCGGAACAAGCCCGCCTCCTGGGCCTCGATCGTATCTTCCTCAACGGGATGATCCGCGATGCCGCCCTCGACGGGGAAGCGGACAAGATGAAGCTCGCGATCTCAGACCAGCAGATCGCCGACATCATCCAGACCAACAGGGCTTTTCACAATTCGCAAGGCCAGTTCGATCCGACACTGTTCCGCGAGGTGCTGCGGCAAAACGGCTTGAGCGAGGCGGGCTATGTCGCCGGCGAGCGCCAGCGCTTTCTGCGCGGTGCCCTGGCCGACACCGTCGAGTGGAACTTCACGCCTCCCAATACGCTGAAGGAGGCCGTCTATCGCCATCGCAACGAGGAGCGCGATGCGCGCTACTTCGTCCTCAGGCCCGCGGAGCAGGATGTCCCCTCGCCCAGCGAGCAGGATCTCAAGACCTATTGGGAGAAGAACAGCGCGCGCTATACCGCGCCTGAATATCGCGTCATTGCCGTCCTCAAGGCCGACCCGCAGGATATCGCCCCTAAGATCCAGATCAGCGATGCCGATCTCGCCGCCGCTTACGACAAGTTCAAACGCGACTACTTCAAGCCCGAGACCCGCGCCATCTTGCAGATTCCCTTCCCCAATGTCGATGAAGCCAAGAAGGCGAAGGAGCGGATCGCCGCGGGCACGGATTTCATGGCGCTGGCCAAGGAGCGCGGGCTGACCGACGCCGATGCCTCGCTGGGCGAGGTCAGCAAGGACAAGATCTTCGACACGATCATCGCCGATGCCGCCTTCGGCCTGGCGCAGGACCAGGTCAGCGACCCCGTGCAAGGCAAGCTGTCCGTGGTCCTGCTCAAGGTCACGAAGATCAATCCTGAGAAGCAGTCGACGCTCGATGAGGTGAAGAACGAGCTCACCTCGCGCCTGCAGCTCGAAAAGGCGAAAGGCGAGGTGCAGAACACCTATGATGCGGTCGAGGATGCCCGCGCCCAGCAGAAATCCTTCGACGACATCGCCAAAGAAGTGAAGCTCGATCTCGTCGTCACCCCGCCGGTCGATCCGCAAGGCCTCGGCAAGGACGGCAAGGAAGTGAACGTGCCGTTCAAGGAAGGCGTCCTCAAGCAGGCTTTCGAAAGCGACACCGGGGTCGAGAACGACGCGCTCACGACGCCGTCGAGCGGCTATGTCTGGTACGAGGTCCGCGAAGTGACACCGTCCGCGGTCAAGCCCTTCGACACGGTCAAGGCGCAAGTGGAAAGCGACTGGAAAGCCCAGAAGTTGCGCGAGGTGGCGCTCGAAAAGGCCAAGCAGCTGGTGGAGCGCGCGCAGAACGGCATCGCGTTCGAGACGCTGGCCGGCGAAGCCAAGGCCGAGATCAAGAAGGTCGAGGGCCTCAAGCGCAACGAGACGACGAACGAATTCGGTCCCGAAGCGGTCGCGGCCCTGTTCTCGGTGCCCGAGAACGGCTTTGCCTTCGCCCCCGAAGGCGACGGCAAGGGTGCGAAGATCATGCAGTCGCAGGCGGTGCTCATTCCGACCTTCGATCCCAATTCGGAAGAAGCCAAAACCATCACCAAGGCGCTCACCGACGGCGCCGGCAGCAATCTGGCGGCGAGCTATGTCGCCGACGTGCAGAATGAGCTCGATGTCTATGTAGACGAGAATATGTGGCGACAGGTCACGGGCGCGAACGCGAACTGAACCTCAACCCTGAAAGCACATTCATCTTGGTCTACTCACATGCAAGTCTTACCCGAATTCGACGCGTTCCGTCGCGTCTATGATTTAGGCGAAGCGCAGATCCTTTCCACCCGGCTCGTCGCCGATCTCGAGACGCCCGTCTCGGCCATGCTCAAGCTCGCGCGCAATGCGCGCTATTCCTTCCTCCTCGAATCGGTGGAAGGCGGCGCGGTGCGCGGGCGCTATTCCATCATCGGCATGCGGCCCGACGTCATCTGGAAGGTCGAGGGCCGCAAGGCCTCGATCAACCGGCGCGCGCTGTTCAATCCGGACGGCCCCTTCGAAACGGTCGATCTCGAGCCGCTCCCCGCCTTGCGGGCGCTGCTCAAGGAAAGCCGCATCGCGCTTCCGCCCGACGCGCCCCCGATGGCCGCCGGCGTCTTCGGCTATATGGGCTATGACATGGTGCGGCTGATGGAGGACCTGCCTCAGCCCAACCAGGACGTCATCGGCCTGCCCGACGGCATGCTCATCCGCCCGACGATCATGGCGATCTTCGATTCGGTGAAGGACGACGTCACGGTGGTGACGCCGGTCTATCCGGAAGGCGATGTCAGCGCCAAGGCGGCCTATGCGCGCGCCATGGAGCGGCTCGCTTACGTGGTCGAGGCGCTCGACCGGCCGCTCGATCACGGGATGATGGGCCGCGCCGACGTGCCCGCTATCGGCGAGCCCAGCTCCAACACGTCACCGCAAGACTATATGGGCATGGTGGAGAAGGCCAAGGAGTACATCGCCTCGGGCGACATCTTCCAGGTGGTGCTGTCGCAGCGCTTCGAGGCGCCCTTCACGCTGCCGCCCTTCGCGCTCTACCGCTCGCTCCGGCGCGTCAATCCTTCGCCCTTCCTCTATTATCTCGACTTCGACCGTTTCGCGATCATCGGCTCATCGCCCGAGATCCTGGTCAGGGTCAGGGACGGCAAGGTGACGATCCGCCCGATCGCCGGCACGCGGCGGCGCGGCGAGACGCCGAGCGAGGACCGCGCTTTGGCCGAGGAGCTGCTCGCCGATCCCAAGGAGCGCGCCGAGCATCTGATGCTGCTCGATCTCGGCCGCAACGATGTCGGCCGCGTCGCCAAGATCGGCTCGATCAAGGTGACGGACCAGTTCATCCTCGAATATTACAGCCATGTTATGCATATCGTGTCCAATGTCGAAGGCGAGCTCGCGCCCAGATATGACGCGATCGACGCCCTCGTCGCCGGCTTCCCGGCAGGCACGGTGTCGGGTGCACCCAAAGTGCGGGCCATGCAGATCATCGACGAGCTGGAGCACGAGAAGCGCGGTGCCTACGCAGGCTGCGCCGGCTATTTCTCGGCCGACGGCGACATGGACACCTGCATCATGCTGCGCACGGCCATCGTCAAGGACGGCAAGATGTATGTGCAGGCGGGTGCCGGCCTCGTCGCCGACAGCGTGCCCAAGTCCGAGCACATGGAATGCGTCAATAAGGCCAAGGCCCTGTTCCGCGCCGCCGACGACGCGGTGCGCTTCGCCGGACGCGCCGGGAGGGGACAATGATCATCCTCATCGACAACTACGACAGCTTTACCTGGAACCTCTATCACTTCCTGGGCGATCTCGGCGCCGAGACGGTCGTGCATCGCAACGACAAGATCAGCGTCGGCCAGGTCCTGTCGGCCAGGCCCCAGGCGATCGTGCTGTCGCCCGGCCCCTGCACGCCCAATGAGGCCGGCATCTGTCTCGATCTCATCGCGAAGGCGCAGGACCAGGTGCCGATCCTCGGCGTCTGCCTCGGCCACCAGGCGATCGGCCAGGCCTTTGGCGGCAAGGTCATCCGGGCGCCGCATCTGATGCATGGCAAACTGTCCGAAGTCCGCCACAGGGCGAAGGGCATTTTCGCCGAGGTGCCGGACGGCTTCTCGGCGACCCGCTATCATTCGCTCATCGTCGAGCGCGATAGCCTGCCCGAAAGCCTCGAAATCACCGCCGAGACGGAGGACGGCATCATCATGGGCCTGCAGCACAAGACCAAGCCCATCCATGGCGTGCAATTCCATCCCGAAAGCATTGCTTCCGAGCATGGCCACGCTCTATTGAAGAACTTCCTCCAACAGGCGGGGGCATTCACATGACGGACCTCAAACCCCTCATAGCCAAGGCGGCGGGCGGCGAGCCCTTGACGCGCGACGAGGCCCGCGCGGCCTTCGACGTGCTGATGTCGGGCGAAGCCACGCCGTCGCAGATCGGCGGCTTCCTGATGGCGCTCCGCGTGCGTGGCGAAACGGTCGATGAGATCACCGGCGCCGTCGAGATCATGCGCGAGAAGATGACGACGGTGAAGGCGCCGGCCGATGCCATCGACATCGTCGGGACCGGCGGCGATGCCTCGGGCTCCTACAATATCTCGACCTGTGCTGCTTTCGTCACCGCAGGCACCGGTCTCAAGATCGCCAAGCACGGCAACCGGGCCCTGTCGTCGAAATCGGGATCGGCCGATGTGCTGACGGCGCTGGGCGTCAAGATCGATCTCAACCCGGAGCAAATCAGCCGCTGCATCGATGATGCGGGCTGCGGCTTCATGTTCGCGCCGGCCCATCATGCCTCGATGAAGCATGTGGGGCCGACACGGGTCGAGCTCGGAACGCGCACGATCTTCAATCTGCTCGGTCCCCTCTCCAATCCGGCGGGCGTCAAGCGCCAGGTCACCGGCGTCTTCGCCAAGGCCTGGGTCGAGCCCCTGGCCCATGTGCTCAACAATCTGGGCTGTGAACGCGCCTGGATCTGCCATGGCGAAGGCGGCTTCGACGAGATCGTGCCTTCGGGCACGACCTGGATCGCCGAATTGAAGAACCACAAGGTAACGCTCGCCGAGGTGACCCCGGAAGATGTGGGCCTTGCCCGCTCATCCGCCGCCGATCTCAAGGGCGCCGATGCGGCGCATAATGCCGAGGCGCTGCGCCAAGTGCTCGAAGGCAAGAAGAATGCTTTCCGCGACGCCGCGGTGATGACTTCGGCTGCCGCCCTTCTCGTCGCCGGCAAGGCGAAGGATCTCAAGGAAGGTGTCGCCGAGGCGCAGAAATCGATCGACGGCGGCGGCGCGCGGGCCGTGCTCGAGAAACTGGTGAAAGTGTCGAACGGACAAAAAGCCTGATGACCACCATCCTCGACAAGATCGCCGCCTATAAGCGCGAGGAAGTCGCCAAGGCGAAAACCGAGATCGCCGAGCGCGAGCTCGACGTCATGGCGCTCGATGCCCCGCCGGTGAGGAGTTTCGCGCGCGCGCTCGAGGCGAAGATCGCGCAAGGCCAATGGGCGCTCATCGCCGAGATCAAGAAGGCGAGCCCCTCCAAGGGGCTGATCCGGCCGGACTTCAATCCGCCGCAGCTCGCCATGGCCTATGAGGACGGAGGTGCGGCCTGCCTCTCCGTCCTCACCGACACGCCCTCCTTCCAGGGCGCGCCCGAATATCTGGGCGCGGCGCGGGCGGTGACGGCGCTTCCGGCGCTCCGCAAGGACTTCATGCTCGATCCCTATCAGGTGGCGGAAACGCGCGCCTGGGGCGGCGACTGCATCCTCCTCATCATGGCGATGATCGACGATACGCTCGCCTGCGAGCTCGAAGCGGCGGCGCTCGACTGGGGCATGGATGTGCTGGCCGAGGTTCATGATGAGAAGGAGCTCGAGCGGGCCTTAAAACTCTCGACCCGCCTCATCGGCATCAACAACCGCGACCTGCGCAGCTTCGAGACGAAACTCGAGACCACCGAACGTCTTGCTCCCCTGGTTCCGGCCGACCGGCTGATCGTCGGCGAGAGCGGGCTCTTCACCGCGGCCGACCTGGCGCGGCTTTCCAAGGTCGGCGTCGACGCCTTCCTCATCGGCGAAAGCCTGATGCGGCAGGCCGATGTCGCGGCCGCGACCCGTGCTATCCTGGCCAAGCCATGAGCAAGCTCACCCATCTCGACGATCAGGGCCGTGCCCGCATGGTCGATGTTTCGGCCAAGGACGTGACCCTGCGCCAGGCGACAGCGCGTGGACGTGTCACCATGAGGTCCGAGACGCTCGCGATGATCGCCGAAGGCCGCGCCAAGAAAGGCGATGTGATGGCGGCGGCGCGCATTGCGGGCATCATGGCGGCGAAGAAGACGCATGAGCTCATCCCCCTCTGCCATCCCCTGGCCATCTCCGGCGTCACGGTCGATTTCACCACCGACACAGGGGCGAATGCGATCGAGGTTTCGGCGACGGTCAAGGTCGAGGGCAAAACCGGTGTCGAGATGGAAGCCTTGACCGCCGTCGCGGTCGCCTGCCTCACCATCTATGACATGTGCAAGTCGGCCGATCGCGCCATGCGCATCGGCGACATCAGGCTCAGCGAGAAATCCGGCGGCAAGTCCGGTCATTATTCCGGGGACTGAGCGATGGCGCTGATGCCGGTCGAAGAGGCGAAGGCGCGCGTCCTCAAGGGCGCCAGGGCGCTGCCGCGCGAGAGCGTGCCGTTGCATCACTGCGCCGCGCGCGTGCTCGCCGCCGACGTCAAGGCCAGGCGCGACCAGCCGCCTTTCCCGGCATCCGCCATGGACGGCTATGCGGTGCGCTTTGCCGATGTCGAGAAGGCTCCGGCGAGGCTCAGGATCATCGGCACGGCCCCCGCCGGGCACGGTTTTAAGGGAACGGTCGGCCCTGGCCAGGCGGTGCGCATCTTCACGGGCGCCCCCGTTCCCAAAGGCGCCGATACGGTCGTCATCCAGGAAAACGCCGAGGCCTCCGACGGCCAGGTGAGCGTCACCGTGCCGGCGCAGCGTCTGGGCCAGCATATCCGGCGCCAGGCACTGGACTTCGCCAGGGGCCAGAGCCTTCTGCGCCAGGGGACCTTGCTCGGCGCCCGGGAGATCGGTCTTGCCGCGGCGATGAACTGGCCGGCCCTTCCGGTCACCCGGCGCCCCAGGGTCGCTATTTTCACCACGGGCGACGAGCTGGTCGCCCCTGGCCGCACACCCAAGGCCGACCAGATCGTTTCCTCGAACAGTTTCGCGCTCGCGGCCTTTGTGCGCCGCTATGGCGGCGAGCCGGTCGACCTCGGCATCATCCCGGACAAGCTTAACGCCATTTCCCGGGCCATCCGGAAGGCTTCCGGGGCGGATATCCTTCTAACGACCGGTGGCGCCTCGGTCGGCGATCACGACTTTGTCCAGGCTGCCCTCAAGGTAGCCGGTATCAAGCTCGATTTTTGGAAAATCGCGCTCCGGCCTGGAAAACCCCTCATGTTCGCCCGCAACGGCCAGAGGCGGATTCTCGGCCTTCCGGGAAATCCCGTCTCCGCGCTCGTCTGTGCGCGGATTTTCCTCAAACCTCTGATTTTCGCGTTGCTCGGTCGTCCGGCCCCTGACGATGTCATCAAGGCCCGGCTCGGCTCGCCCTTGCCGGCGAACGACCTAAGACAGGATTATCTTCGGGCAGAGGTGAGCCGCGGCGCCGATGGCAGCTATTGGGCCGCCCCCTTCCGGGTCCAGGATTCTTCGATGCAGCGCGCTTTGACCGAAGCCCAGGGCCTCATCGTCCGTCCGCCGCATGCGCCGGAAGCCCGCGAGGGCGACCTGGTCGACCTCATTTTGATGGATTTTTGAACGTCCGCCCAATTTAGGCTTGCTGAACCAAACGGGAACGGTTATTTTCGTTTTGTATTTGTTCCGATTCTCGCTCAACGACTTCCCCGGAACGTTCTTTGAACAGGTCACGCCATGCTGACGCGCAAACAACTCGAACTGCTTCTCTTCATCAATGAACGCCTCAAGGAAGACGGAGTCTCCCCCTCTTTCGAGGAGATGAAGGACGCGCTCAATCTCCAGTCCAAGTCCGGCATCCACCGCCTGATCCTGGCTCTCGAAGAGCGCGGCTTCCTCAGGCGCATGCCCAACCGGGCGCGCGCGCTCGAAGTCATGAAGCTGCCCGATGCGCACAGTCCGAGCCTCTCGACCTCCAAGCGCTCGGGCTTCAGCCCGAATGTCATCGAAGGCAATCTCGGCAAGGTGAAGCCCATTCCGCATGCGGGCTCGGGCACGCCCAGGGCCGCGGTCGTGCCGGTCATGGGACGGATCGCCGCCGGCGTGCCGATCTCGGCCATCCAGGACCATTCGCACAATATCACGGTGCCGCCTGAGATGCTGGGCGCGGGCGAGCATTTCGCCCTCGAGGTCAAAGGCGATTCGATGATCAATGCCGGCATCTTCGACGGCGACACGGTGCTCATCCGCAAGGGCGACACCGCCACCAATGGCGATATCGTCGTGGCCCTCGTCGACAATGAGGAAGCGACGCTCAAGCGCATCCGCAAGAAGGGCGACTCGATCGCCCTCGAAGCCGCCAACCCCGCCTACGAGACCCGCATCTTCGGACCCGACCGGGTCAATGTGCAGGGCCGCCTCGTCGGGCTGATCCGGAAATATTGAGATATCCTCCGCTGACGCGGATGAAATGAGAGAGCCGGGCTTGCGTATCAAGCCCGGCTCTTTTTGTTTGGTCGCCCTTCTTCGCCGGTATTACATTGCGTCAGGCCGAATTATCGAGATGGCCGAAGCCGAGGGTCCGATTCCATGAAAATGGCCTTTACGCTTGACGACTTGCCGCTCTGGCCGATGTCCTATCCGCCTGCAGGCTATACCGTTGCTGGGATGGTGGACGCCATCATCATGGCGCTCGATCGCCACAAGATCCGAGGTGTCTATGCTTTCGCGAATTCCTGGTCGCTCCTCAAGCATCCGGAGTTCAAGACGATCATCGAAAGCTGGACCGCCGCGGGCCATCACGTGGCAAATCACACCCACAGCCATATCGAGTTGAACGACGTCTCCGTGGAGGCCTACATAAAGGATATAGAACTGGGAGAGAGCCATCTTTCTCGGTGGCTTGCAAAGGCGCCCCAACTCTATTTCAGGCACCCCTTGTGCTATTGGGGCGACACGCGAGAGAAGCGCGATGCCGTGCGCTCCCATCTTTCGGATCGCGGATACCGAACCGTCGACGTCACAAGCTGGCTTTATGAGTGGCGATGGAATCGCGCTTATAGAAATTGCCTCGAGCGCAACGATGACGAAGGCCGGACTTCTCTCGGACAGAGCTTTCTCAAATTTTCGCTGGCGCAGCTAGCCTACGATGACCTCTGCGCGCGCAACTGGTTTGGCCACGACGTCGTCGGCATTACCGTGGGCCATCCAGTGCCCTTCTTTGCCGACATCGCCGATGAATTCTTCAGCACCCTGATACATGCCGGAGTCGATTTCGTCTCACTGGGCGAGGCCATGAACGATGCTACCTACGCCCAGGTGGCGAGCGTGCCAACGGGGAAGTTTCTCGTCCTTCAGCAGAAGCTCGCGGAAGTCGCCGGAAAGCCTTTTGCGATGATAGAGCCTCACTCACAGGGCTTGTTCGACGAAATTACCGAATTGGGAGTCGGTCAGACCGGATAACTCTTCACCACCATTTCGGCGCTTCGAACTTGCCCGCGGCTTCCTCGATGGCGTGACCCACCTGGAAGAGCGTCGCCTCGTCGAAAGGCTTGCCGATGAGCTGAAGGCCGAGCGGCAGACCCTCTTCCGACAGGCCGCCGGGTACCGAAATCCCAGGCAGGCCCGCCATGTTGACCGTCACGGTGAACACATCGTTCAAATACATCTGCACCGGATCGGTGATCTCGCCCGGGGCGAAAGCCGGGTTCGGCGTCGCCGGCGTGAGCACGACGTCGACCTTGTCCCATGCCTTGTCGAAATCCTGCTTGATCAGGGTACGGACCTTCTGGGCACGGACATAATAGGCGTCGTAATAGCCGGCCGAGAGCACATAAGTGCCGATCATCACGCGCCGCTGCACCTCGCGGCCGAAACCCGCCGCGCGCGTATTCTCATACATCGACACGATGTCGTCGCCCGGCACCCGCAGGCCGTAGCGCACGCCGTCGTAGCGCGCCAGATTGGAGGAAGCCTCGGCCGGCGCCACGATGTAATAAGCCGGCAGCGCGTATTTGGTGTGCGGCAGCGAGATCTCGACGATGTCGGCCCCCTGCTCCTTCAGCCACCTGGCGCCCTTGCCCCACAAGGCATCGATCTCGGGCGGGGTGCCGTCGACACGATATTCCTTCGGGATTCCGACCCTGAGGCCCTTGATCGGCTTGCCGATGACGGCTTCGTAATCGGGCACCGCATGATCGACCGAGGTCGTGTCCTTGGGATCGACGCTCGCCATGGATTTGAGCAGGATCGCCGCATCGCGCACGTCGCGCGCGATGGGTCCCGCCTGGTCGAGCGATGAAGCGAAGGCGACGATGCCCCAGCGCGAGCAGCGGCCATAGGTCGGCTTGATGCCGACGGTGCCGGTGAAGGCGGCGGGCTGGCGGATCGATCCGCCGGTGTCGGTCGCGGTCGCCGCGGCACAGATATGAGCGGCGACGGCCGTCGCCGAGCCGCCCGACGAGCCGCCCGGCACCAGCGCCGCATTGGAATTGCGGCGGCGCCAGGGATTGATGACATTGCCGTAATAGCTCGTCTCGTTGGACGAGCCCATGGCGAACTCGTCCATGTTGAGCTTGCCCAGCATGACGGCACCATCGCGCCACAGATTGCCGGTGACGGTCGATTCATAGGTCGGCTTGAAACCGTCCAGAATGTGGCTCGCCGCCTGGGTGTGGACTCCCTTGGTGGCGAAGAGATCCTTGATGCCGAGCGGTATGCCCTCAAGCGCGCCCGCTTCGCCCTTGGCGAGCCGGGCATCGGAGGCTTCCGCCATCGCCCGCGCCTTGTCCGGCGTCTCGACCACATAGGCATTGAGGATGCGCGCCTTCTCCATGGCAGCGAGATAGGCATCGGTCAGCTCGCGCGCCGAGAAGGATTTCTTCTTCAGCCCGTCGCGCGCGGCGGAAATCGTAAGCGAGGTCAGCGAGGTCATTGCGTTATTCAACCACCTTCGGGACCATGAAGAACTCGTCCTCGGCCGCGGGGGCGTTCCTGGTTACATCCTGGGGATAGTTGCCGTCGGTCACCACGTCCTGGCGCTTCTTCATCTTCATGGCGACGACCGAGGTCAAAGGCTCGACGCCCGCGACGTCGACCTCGTTCAATTGCTCGATCCAGTGCAGGATGGAATTGAGCTCGCCTTCGAGGCGGGGCACATCCTCCTCGGCAACCTTGATGCGCGCCAAATGCGCGATACGCCGCACGGTTTTCTGATCGACCGACATTTTTCACTTCTTTCCGGAAACAGGGGCGCTCAATAACACCGGCTCAACGGGGGAGCAACGGGCTCTTCTGCCGCCCCTCGCCGTCGAAATTCTCGTCCCGGAGCCAGGCCTGGAACCTCGCCGCCATGGAAGGCCATTCCTTGTCGATCATCGCATACCAGGCGGTGTCCCGGTTCCGGCCCTTGACGATCAGATGCTGGCGGAAGATGCCCTCATAAATGAAGCCGAAGCGCTCGGCCGCCTTGCGGGACGGGGCATTGAGCGCATGGCATTTCCATTCGAGCCGGCGCACCCCCAGATCGTCGAAGCAGTGGCGCATCATCAGATAGATCGCTTCCGTCGCTTCGCGCGTCTTCTGCAGGCCGGGCGACATCCAGATATGGCCGATCTCGATCACGCCATTGGCCTTGTCGAGGCGCATGAAGGCGCCCATGCCGGCGGGCTTCTCGGTGTCGCGGCGGATGAAGGCATAGAACCACGGATCGCGGCTCTCCTCCTGCTTGGCGAGCCAGGCCTGGAAGGTCTCGACATCGGCGAAGGGCCCATAGCCCATATAGGTCCATACCGCGCCTTCGGGGTCGCTCGCGGCGAAAGAAGCGTAAAGATCGCGGCCATGATGCGCCGCCGACACCGGCTCGAGCCTGACCCAGCGGCCGAAAAGCGGGCGCAGATCGGGTGCGAGTCCCGGGGGCAAGGGATCGACAAGGGGGCCGACGGGTCGCTTTCGGTCTGACATGGGAGGAGCTTATGTCCGGCTTTGCGCAGAAGCGCAATTCCCGCATGAACTCTCATTTAACGCCCTATTCACCCGCCTCCGCCACGGCAGGCTTGCGCGACCGCGCCGTGGCGAGCAGCACCACGAGCGCCACCAGCGGGAACGCCGCGGCGATGATGCCGAGATCCGTGGCCGGCACCGCCGCCAGCGCCCGCCCACCGGCAAAGGAGCCGGCGGCGACGCCGAAATACATGGCCGACATGTTGAGCGGCAGCGTCAGATAGGTGACTTCCGGCGACAGCGCCACGATGCGGCTCGCCTGCGCCGGCGGGAACGTCCAGCCGATGATGCCCCACGGGACCATGATGACGATCAGCAACGGCCCGGCGATCCCGGAGGGCAGGAGCCGCAGCATCAGCGTGATGATGATGCAGACGATCACGCTGGCGATCAGCGAGAAGATGACGACACGCGTCGCCCCGAGCCGGTCGGTAAGTCGCCCGCTGGCATAGTTGCCGATCACCGCGCCAATGCCGAAGGCGAGCAGCAATGCCGGAATCACGGTCAGGGAGAGGCCGGCACCGTCGGTCGCAAGCGGCGCCAGGTAGCACAGCACCACGAAGCCGCCGGTGAGATAGAGGAAGGTCACGATCAGCGCCGGCAGGACGCCCGGTCGCGTGATCGTCAGCACGCGCTCGGCAAGCGTCAGCTTCACTCCGGGCAGGCCGCGCGGCAGCCGCAGCGAGAGCATGGTGGCGCATAGGAGCGCGACAAGGCCTACGAACAGGAAGGTGGCGCGCCAGCCGGCGAGATTGCCGATCAGCGAGCCGATCGGCGCGCCGAGCGCCACGGCCAATGTCGTGCCACCGATGACGGTGGCGACCGCCCTCGCCCGATGCTCGACGCCCGCGAGCATGACGGCCGTGGCCTGCGCCGTCGACGCGTAAAGGCCCGCCGCGGCGCCCATGACGATCTGCGCGGCGGTGAGCAAAGCAAAGGAATTGCTCGCCGCCGCCGTGATATTGCCGGCAAGGAACAGGATGAGCGCGCCGATAACCACGCGCTTGCGGTCGGCGGCGCCGCTGAGCGTGGCGAGGATCGGCGTGCCGATCGCATAGGCAAGCGAATAGGCGGTTACCAGGTAACCGGCCTCGGGGATGGAGATGCCGGCGGAGGCGGAAATCAGCGGCAGCAGTCCCGCGAACACGAAGGCCATGAGGCTCGTCGAGAAAGCTCCGGTCGCCAGCCACAGGAGACGTCCGTCCATGGCATGAATCCTTTGTTCAAAAGTTCTTGAACTATTGGACGATTGAGGGCATCTGTCAATAAGGATGGTCCGCGTCTCCTGCCACCCTTGTGTCAGGAGGCCCGCCCGCGATTGCACGCCTACGGGAATTGGGTAGACTTTTGGGAATGTCTCTATTTCATCCGGCGACCGATCAGATCGATCTTGCGACCGTGCTTTCGGTGCTTGGCGATCCGACTCGGCTGGCGATCATCGGCTATCTCGCGCGCAACGAGGGCCTCGAGGTCAACTGCAGCCGCTTCCTCGACCTCGGCTCCAAAACCAATGTGAGCTATCACCTCGCAAGGCTCAGGGAAGCCGGCGTGACGCGCACGGAGACACGCGGAACCAACCGGTTGATCTCGCTGCGCCGCGCCGACCTCAATGCGCGCTTCCCGGGGCTGCTCGATTCGATCATTGCCAGTGCGATCAACATTCCCTTCGACATGCGCGAGGTCGCCAAAAGCGAGTTGCGTGAGCTGGAACGGCAGGGCACCGCCAAGAAGGGACCGGTCGGGTAGCCATGTGCCTTCGGGTTTGCGGTTGAGCGCAGTTCCCGCATAAAGTCCCGTTCAATGACAAGAAAACGCATGGATCCCGTCGATGTCGTGATCATCGGGGCTGGCTGCGGCGGGGCGGCCTTCGCCTGGCAGATCAAGCGCCAGGCCCCTCATCTCAAGATCGTTTGCCTCGAACGCGGCGGCTGGCCCGATCCGACGCGCATGCCGGCCAAGACCATGCGCTGGCAGCGCGCCATCCTGGAGGACTGGGCGTCCAATCCCAATCTCCGGCTCAAATCGGGCGCCTATCGCGGCTCCAACGACTACCCGATCGATGACGGCAATTCGGTGTTCAAGCCGCTGATGTGGAACGGTGTCGGCGGCTCGACGGTCGCCTGGGCGGCGCATTTCCCACGCCTGCATCCATCCGACTTCCGCACCCGCACTCTCGACGGGGTCGGCGACGACTGGCCCTTCGATTATTTCGAGCTTGAACCGTGGTACGATCTCAATGATGAGATCATGGGTGTCGCGGGCCTCGATGGCGATCCGGCCTATCCGCCCAAAACTCCGCGCGCCATGCCGCCTCTGCCCTTCGGCACAGTGGCCAATCGCGCGGCCCGCGCGTTCAGCGATCTCGGCTGGCACTGGTGGCCGGTCGATGCCGCCATCAACTCTGTCCCCCATGACGGGCGCGATGCCTGCAACAATTGCGGGCCCTGTCTCATCGGCTGCATTCCCAAGGCCAAGGCTTCGGTCGATCTCACCTATTGGCCCAGGGCCATCGCCCTGGGCGTCGAATTGCGCACCATCGCCATCGCCCGCCATATCCATATCGAGGCCGGCCGCGCCACCGGCGTCACCTATGCCGATCGTCATGGTACGGAATATCTCCAGCCGGCCCAGGCCGTCGTCGTCGCCGGCAACGGCGTCGGCACTGCGCGCCTGCTGCTCGCCTCAGGCATCGACAGCCCGGCGCTCGGCCGCCATCTCATGTATCACCCGGCGGCCTATGTGCGCGGCCTGTTCAAGGACAGGCTCGATGGCCCGGTCGGTCCGGTCGGCTGCTCGATCTATTCGCATGAATTCTACGAGACGGATCGCGCGCGCGGCTTCGAGCGCGGCGTGCATCTGCAACTGTCGCGCGAGAATGCGCTTGCCGTCCAGGCCTCGCGGCTCCAGCCCTTGTGGGGTGCCGCGGCGCAAGCGCAATTGCGCGAGGAATTCCTGCACACCATGCCCATCCTCGTCCTTGCCGAGGACCTGCCCGAGGCGCATAATCGCGTCACCCTCACGCGCGATGAAGAACCTGACGGCCTCCCCGGCGTGAAGATCGACTACAGGATGGCGGAACGCGCACAGAAAAGCCTCGATTACGGCCTCGCCCGGGCCGAAGAGGTTCTGTTGGCCGCGGGCGCCTATCGCATGATCCGTGTGTCCCCTGCCCCCTTGACCGGCTGGCATCTGCTCGGCACGGCGCGCATGGGCGATGATCCCCAAACCTCGGTCACCGACCGCAAAGGCCGCTGCCATCGCGTGCCCAATGTGATCGTTGCCGATGGCAGCCTGTTCCCGACGGTCGGCGCCGCCAATCCCGCCTCGACCATCGGCGCCGTGGCGCTCAAGCTCGCGGCCGAGCTCGCGGAGGACATGGCATGACGCCTTCGCATCTCAGGCTTCTGGCCGATCTGATCCTGCCTGGCGACGAGACCGGCCTGCCGCCCGGCTCGCTCATTCCCGATGTCATGGCGGTCCTCGCGCAATCGGCCTCGCCGATCAAGGCGCTGGCCGTTGACCATCCGGATTTCGCCGAGGCGGGCAAGCGCCATGGCATACTCTCGAACCTCGAAGCCGATCATGCGCAGGAATTCCGCGATCTCGTGCTGGCGCTGATCAAGGCCTATTACGAATCGGGCCAGGTGCTCGAAGCCATGGGCTGGCGCAGCGCGCCACCGCAGCCGCAAGGCCACTCGATAGCGCCCATGGATGATGCGCTGATGCCGGCCCTCGCCCGGGTCGCCGAGCGCAAGCGCCTGTGGCGATAGTGCGCGATCAGGAAAGTCAGACCGTTATCGCCTCGCCCGGCTTCATGACCGCGACGGTCTTGCCCTTCGGTCCCATGGCTTTGACGAAAGGCTTGGCGTCGGGAATGAGGAAGCCCTCGAAAGTGGCGAAGTGGCAGGGAATGACCTTCTTGAACTTGAAGAAGGTCTTGCAGGCATGGGCCGCCTGGTCCGGCCCCATGGTAAAGCGGTCGCCGATGCACATGATCCCGAATGCCGGCTTGTAGAGGTCGTGGACGAGCTTCATGTCCTGGGTGATGCCGGTATCGCCCGAGATATAGAGGCTGCGCCCTTTCTCCCTCTTGGGCAGGATAACGAAGCCAGCTGGATTGCCGAGATAGATCGGCGTGCCATTCTCGACATGCGAGGAGGAATGCCAGGCATTGGTGAAGACGCAGTCGAAATCCGCAAAAGAGATGCGCCCGCCATGGTTGCCGGGCGAATAATTGGCGACACCCTTGGCGGCCAGATACATGGCGATCTCGAAATTGGCGACCAGCGTCGCATTGTTGTCCCGGCAGATCTCGACCGTGTCGCCCAGGTGATCGTCATGCCCATGCGTCAGGAGCACATGGGTGGCGCCGCGCGCGACCTCCTTGGCATCGTCTTTGAACAAGGGATTTCCCGACAAAAACGGATCCAGCATGATGACGGCGCTGCCGGTTTCGATGCGGAAGGCCGAATGGCCGAAATAGGTGATTTTCATTGGCTTTTCTCCTCTCCGTCGCTTCTACCACCCTTTTGCGCGGTTGAGCAGTCGCGTAAGAGGGCGTCATGGATTCTCCATCCTTTGCCGAGGCGATCGCCGACCTGCCGCTTAATGTGCCCGTGATCGGCCTCGATCTCGGCAGCAAGACGATCGGCATCGCCATCAGCGACATTACGCGCCGGATCGCCTCGCCCATCGAAACGATTTTGCGAAAAAAATTCACCGAGGATGCCAAGCGCCTTCTTGCCATTGCCGCGGAACGGCAAGCGGGCCTCTTTGTCCTGGGCCTTCCCCTCAATATGGACGGGAGTGAGGGGCCCCGGGCGCAATCGACCCGTGCCTTCGCCCGCAATCTCGGCAAGCTCACGCCTCTGCCCATCGTCTTCTGGGATGAAAGGCTTTCCACCGCCGCCGTCGAGCGCATGCTGATCGATGCCGATACGAGCCGCGGCCGGCGCGCCGAAATCGTCGACAAGCTTGCCGCCGCCTATATCCTGCAATCCGCCCTCGACTCGCTCAAGCGATGACCCAGATCTTCCTCGCTCTTCTGCCCGTCTTCATCGTGATCATGATCGGGGCCCTTCTCAGACGGACCAGGCTAGTCGGCGATGCCCATTGGCCGGGCGTCGACCAGATTTGCTATTTCGTGCTTTTCCCCGCGATCATCTTCAAGGAGATCGCCGCGGCGGATTTCTCATCCGTCCCGGTATGGCGCATGGCCGGCGCCATGATCGTGGCGCTCAGCGTCATGTTCGCCCTGCTTCTCATCCTGCGCGTGCCGCTCTCTTCGGCCCTCAGGATCAATGGCGCCCAATTCACCAGCCTGTTCCAGGGCGCCACGCGCTGGCACACTTTCATCGCCTTCGCCATCGTGCCCTTGTTCTTCGGCAATGACGCGCTGGCACTCGCCGCGATCAGTGCCGCCACCATGACGCCCTTTCTCAATGTCGTCTGCATCATCATCATGTCGCTCTATGCCGGCGGCCACAACGAGGCGCCATCGGCGAAACTCTTGGTGCACGGGGTGCTGCGCAACCCGTTCTTCCTTTCCTCCATGGGTGGCGTCCTGTTCCAGCTCTCGGGACTGTCGCTACCGGGCATGGCGGCGCAAGTCCTCGACATGATCGGACGCGGCGCCTTGGGGCTTGCGCTCCTCACGGTCGGCGCCGGACTTCATTTCGGCGAGGCGGCCGCCGCCAAACTGACGGTGGGTCTTGCAACCGTGCTGAAGCTGCTCCTCCTGCCGCTGCTCATGTATCTGACGCTCAGCCTCTTCGGGGTCGGCGGCACGCCCGCCGCCGTCGCCATACTCTGCGCCGCCGTGCCGACGGGCTCCGGCGCCTATGTCCTTGCCCGGCAAATGGGTGGCGACGCGCCGCTCGTTGCCAATATACTCACATTGCAGGTGATCTGCGCCGCGCTGACCATTCCACTGATCCTCATTCTCTTGGCCTGAAGGAGGCGTCATGAAGCAAACATTCGCCGCTCCGCAATTCGCTCACTATCCGAATGACTGGCATTTCTCGCCGGTCGTGCTCGATGGCGATTTCGCCTTCTTCTCCGGTCAGACCGGCACACATCCCGACGGCAGCGTGTCATCCGATCCGGAACAGCAGTTCCGCGACGTCTTCAGCCATCTCGCGGCCAATCTCTCAGCCACCGAGCTCGGTTTTGAGGATATCGTCGAGATGACCACCTATCACGTCGATCTGCGCACGCATCTGGCTGCCTTCATCAAGGTGAAGGACGAGCATATCCACGCGCCTTACCCGGCCTGGACGGCGATCGGCGTCAGCGAGCTCATCACGCCCGGGACCCTGATCGAGATCCGCATCATTGCGCGCCGCCAGGGATAGCACTCAAGTCTGGGGCGTGGACTCATAAACCCGCAGCCAGATGCGGATCGACGCCAATCCGCACTCGCGTTTCTCGACCAGCCGTAATAGCATGTTTAGGGGTTTTGGCTTGCAGGGATCATGGAGCGAAGACTCGCAGCAATCTTGGCTGCCGATTTGGTCGGCTACAGCCGGCTCATGGGGCAAGATGAAGCTGGTACTGTGGCGGCACTCAAGGCTGTCCGCGCGGAGTTGATCGACCCCAAGATTGCCGAACACAGGGGGCGAGTATTCAAGGCTACCGGCGACGGAGTGTTGGCCGAGTTTCCAAGCGTCGTAAATGCTGTCGCATGTGCTGTCGAAATTCAATCGTCGATGGCGACGAGTAATGCGGAAAGGCCTGAGGAGCGGCATATTCAATTTCGAATTGGGGTAAACCTTGGAGACGTAATTGCCGAGGGCGACGACATTTTCGGCGACGGAGTGAATGTAGCCGCGCGGCTTGAAAGCACGGCACCACCGGGAGGTATCGCAGTATCTTCAGTGGTCCGTGACCAGATCGGTAACCGGCTCGACGTCCAGTTCGAAGATATCGGAAAGCAAGAACTCAAGAACATCGCTCAGTCAGTACACGTCTACCAACTAGTAAATGGCGGGACCAACAGGCCGATGAAAGAAACGTTGGTACTGCCAGACAGACCATCAATCGCGGTGTTGCCCTTTCAGAATATGAGCGGTGATCCGGAGCAGGAGTACTTCGGCGACGGAATAGCAGAAGATATTATCACTGCACTATCGAAACTCCGGGGCTTCTTCGTCATCGCCCGCAACTCGAGCTTCGCATACAAGGGCAAATCCCCGGACATCCGTCAAATAGCACGGGAACTGGGGGTGCGCTATGTGCTCGAAGGCAGCGTACGCAAAGGAGGCGATCGGCTGCGGGTGACCGGTCAGTTGATCGATGCTGAGAGCGGTGCCCACATCTGGGCTGAGCGCTACGACCGCCCGACCGCGGAAATCTTTGCCCTGCAAGATGAAATCACGGCCAGCGTCGTCGTGGCCATCGAACCGCAGATTTATACTGCCGAAAGCCTTCGTCTGCGGAGCAAGTCGCCGGAAAGCCTCGATGCATGGGGCTGTGTGGTGCGGGCAATGCCCTATATCTGGACCTGGGTCATCCAGGACGAGGATACCGGCATCAACCTCCTGAGGCGGGCCATCGAGCTCGATCCCGACTATGCACGCGCGCGCAGCCTTCTGGCATGGGCATTCGCAAGCCGCGTCGTATCGGGACGACTGGACTTTGAGCAAGGCCTATCTGAAGCCCTCGCTCTTGCACAACGGGCGATTGACCTCGATCCCGATGACCCTTGGGCTCACTTTGCGGCCGGATATGTCTATGCGTTTTCGAGGCGACTGGCGCCTGCGGTTGAAGAGCTGAATGAGGCGTTGCAACGCAACCCCAATTTTGCGTTTGCCCGGACGATTCTGGGGTGTGCGTATGGTTACGCAGGGCTTGCGGAAGATGGCATCAGTCAACTCGAGCTTGCACGACGACTGAGTCCCCGGGACTACACGCAAGCCGGGAGTCTCTCGATCGAGGGCCTTTGCCATTTTGTTGCCGGGCGTTACGCAGACGCGGTGACGGCAGAACGTCGGGCGGTACAGATTCGACCTGATTTTTGCACAGCTTGGCGCACTTTCACTGCGGCAGCCGGTCTCGCGGATGACTTGGAACAGGCGCGCATGGGCCTAGTGCAATGCAAGCGACTACAGCCGAATTTAAGTATTGACTGGGTGGAAAAGTATCACCCGTTGATCAGACCTGAGGACCGGGCCAAGTACATCGAAGGTCTGCGCCGAGCAGGTCTCGAATAGTTGATGCCCGCTGGCAGGAAGTTCTCGGCGGGCCTTCTCTGAGGCCAGCGCCGCACTCGAAATCCTAGCTACTAGTTGACCGGGCCGGGCCCGCCGGATGTTTCCATCGTCGGCTCGGCCGGCTTCCGGCCTATGGCGCGGTTGATCAGGTAATTCACGACCCATAGCAGGATGCCGATGCCGATGAGGACGCCGGCGACCTTGTATTGCACCGGGTCGCGGCCGGTCCATGGGCCGACCAGGAAAGCGCAGCAGATCGCGCCGATCACCGGCAGAAACGTGGGCGTGCGGAAATGGCTGTGCCCCACCGTGTCGCGGCGCAGCACCAGCACCGCGATATTGACGATGGTGAAGACGCAGAGCAGCAGCAAGGCCGTGGTCCCGCCAAGCGCCGGCACGGTGCCGACGAAGGTGATGAGGGCGAAGGCGAGCAGCGTCGTGAAGATGATGGCGATATAGGGCGTGCGCCGGCCGGCATGGACCTTGCCGAGCACCGGCGGCAGCACATGCTCGCGGCTCATGCCATAGACCAGGCGGCTCGCCATCAACATGTTGATCAAGGCGGTGTTGGCCACCGCGAACATGGTGATGAAGCCGAAGATCCAGACAGGGAAACTGGGTGCGCCCGCCGCCACCACCTTGAGCAGCGGTGTCTCGCCTTCGCCCAGCTGCTCGGCGGGAACCAGCGTGATCGCCGAGATCGACACCAGCATGTAGATCGCGCAGGTGATGAGCAGGCCCGTGAGCAGCACTTTCGGAAAGATGCCGCTGGGGTTCTTGCATTCCTCGGCCATGTTGACCGAGTCCTCGAAGCCCACCATGGCGAAGAAGGCGAGCGTCGTCGCGGCGATGACCGACCAGAAGACGGTGCGGTCGGGCGCAATGGCGAATTGGGTGATGCGCGAGACGTCGCCATTGCCGAGGCCGATAGCCCACAGGCCGATCACGATGATGATCAGGAGGCCGGTGAGCTCGACGCAGGTCAGCAGCACATTGACCTTCACGCTCTCGCCGACGCCGCGGAAATTGACCAGCGCTACGATGGCCATGAAGAGAAGACCGATCAGGGTCACGCCATAGGTGCCGGCAAGCCCTAGATCGAAGGCGGTGGAGAGATTGGCGGCAAAGGCGCGCGAAGCGGTCGAGGCCGAGGTGATGCCGGAGCACATGACCGCAAAAGCCACGATGAAGGTGATGAAATGGATGCCGAAGGCCTTGTGCGTATAGAGTGCGGCACCGGCGGCGCGTGGATATTTGGTGACGAGCTCGAGATAGCTGAAGGCGGTGATGAGCGCCACGACGAAGGCCACCAGGAAGGGCAGCCAGACGACGCCGCCCACCTGCTTGGCGACCTGGCCGGTCAGCGCATAGATGCCGGTGCCCAGGATGTCGCCGATGATGAACAGCAGCAGAAGCCACGGCCCCATCACGCGATGCAGGCTCGGCTCGACGGCTTCGGTCTTGGGAGTGCTGACGTTTGCGGTGAGATCGGTCATCGCCATCTCCATCACATCGTTAGGCTTGGATAGAGACTATGTGCAACTACCGATATGTCAAACAGCGCGATGGCGATATCAACCGCTCAGCCCGCAACGCGCGCGAATTTCCGTCTCAATATGGGAAAGCGGACAGCACAGCCGGGAGCGGTTTGCCGCTCCCGACGACTTGGATTTGCGTTCAGTAATAATCTCCGATCACACGCGCGCTGATGATGCGGCCGGAACGGGCGCTCAATCTGACGCTCCACACCCGGTCACGCTTGACCGCTTCATAGCGGTAGACCGAGCCGCCGCACCGGGTCGGCGTGACCCGGTAGAACCCGTAGTCACGGACGATCCGCCTGCCCTCGCGGCAGGAGACATAGCCGTAGTCTTCATCATCGTCCTCGTCATCGGGATCATAGACCGGATATCTCGGTTCATAGGCCGGCGGATACCAGCCGCCACCCACACCTATCCCGATGCGGGTATCGGCCTTAGCGTCAACCGGCTGTAAAGCCAGAGCCGCAAACAAAGCCATGCCGCCGGCGGCAACCATCTTCAACATGAAACACTCCACCAGTTCCCCTAGCCCCGGTTGAGTTACGTGAACCCGATGCCGCCCCGCCGGCACCGATTGACGAAGTCATGCTTCGCACCGGTCCATGGCGATTCTGCAGCAACATTCGGGGCGATTTTGTGATGCGCCTGGCTGCCAGGAATCCCTTCCCACTTTACCCTTTCCTGCAAACTTACCCACAGGCCACCATTGTCGCTTGCGGGCGAAGGGAATCGTCCCTAGACAGTGGCCTTCGATGACCTCCGCGCGCAATCCCAAACGCCTCATCGAAAGCCAGCACCTGCTCGGCATCGAACCGCTTTCCGCCCAGGATATCGTCAAGCTCATCGATCTCGGCGAACGCTATGTCGAGGTGAGCCGGCAGATCGACAAGCGCCAGGTGATGCTCACCGGGCGCACTCAGATCAACCTGTTCTTCGAAGCGTCCACCAGAACGCAAAGCTCCTTCGAGATCGCCGGCAAGCGCCTTGGCGCCGATGTCCTCAATATGGCGGTTTCGACCTCGGCCGTCTCCAAGGGTGAGACCGTGCTCGATACCGCCATGACGCTCAATGCGATGCATCCCGACATATTGGTGGTGCGCCACCCCTCATCGGGCGCCGCCGAGCTTCTCGCCCAGAAAGTCTCCTGCGCTGTCGTCAATGCCGGTGACGGCCAGCATGAGCATCCGACCCAGGCGCTGCTCGATGCGCTCACTATCCGGCGCCGCAAGGGCCGCATCGAAGGGCTGATCGTGGCGATCTGCGGCGATGTGCTGCATTCGCGCGTCGCGCGCTCGAACATCCATCTCCTCAACAAGCTGGGCGCCCGGGTACGGCTCGTGGCGCCCTCGACGCTGCTCCCGACCGACGCGCAAGCCTTCGGCGTCGAGATCCATCGCAACATGCGCGAAGGGATCGAAGGCGCGGATGTGGTGATGATGCTCAGGCTGCAGCTCGAACGAATGAGCGGCGCCTTCGTGCCCTCGGTGCGCGAATATTACCGCTTCTACGGGCTCGATGAGGAGAAGCTCAAGCTCGCCAAGCCCGATGCGCTGGTCATGCATCCAGGCCCGATGAATCGCGGCATCGAGATCGACTCGAATGTCGCCGACGGGGTCCAGTCGGTGATCCGCGAACAGGTCGAGATGGGTGTCGCCGTGCGCATGGCGGTGCTCGACGCGCTCGCCCGCAACCTGCCGGGAGGCGAGAACGCATGATGGCGCCCTCGGCAAAGCATTCGGCGGGACGCAAGGCCTACCTCAACGCGCGTCTTATTGATCCATTCCAAGGTCTTGATGAAAAAGGCGGATTGCTCATCGAGGACGGCTGGATACTGGCCGCGGGGCCCAAGGTCACGGCGCAATCGGCAGGCTCCGGCACGGCGATTTTCGACTGCAAGGGCCTGATCCTGGCGCCCGGCCTCATCGACATGCGCGTCTTCACCGGCGAGCCCGGCAATGAGTATCGCGAGACGCTGGCGACCGCATCGGAAGCCGCGGCGGCGGGCGGCATCACCACCATGATCGTGATGCCCAATACCAATCCGGTCGTCGACGACGCGGCGATCGTCGACTTCATCCTGAGGCGGGCACGCGACACCGCCATCGTGCGCGTGGCGCCCATGGCCGCTTTGACCAAGGGGCTCTTGGGCGAGCTCATGACCGAGATCGGCACCTTGCAGGAAGCAGGCGCCGTGGCGGTGACCGACGGCAACAAGGCTCTTGCCAATGCCCGCATCTTCCGCCGCGCGCTGGCTTACGCCAAGGATTTCGACATGCTGGTCGTCCAGCATGCCGAGGAGCCGACGCTCGCGAGCGGCGTCATGAATGCGAGCGAGACGGCGAGCCGGCTCGGCCTTGCCGGCATTCCCGCAGTATCCGAAGTCATCATGATCGAGCGCGATCTGCGCCTCGTCGAGCTGACGGGTGCGCGTTATCACGTGGCGCAGCTTTCCTCGCGGATGTCGGTCGAGGTCATCCGGGCCGCCAAAGCGCGAAAGCTTCCGGTGACCTGCGGCGTCTCCGTCAATCATCTCGTCCTCAACGAAAACGACATCGGCGCCTACCGGACCTTCTTCAAGCTGTCTCCGCCCTTGCGCTCGGAAGACGACCGCCGGGCGCTCGTCGAGGGTGTCGCGGACGGCACGATCGATGTCATCGTCTCGAGCCATGATCCGCAAAGCACCGATACCAAGCGCCTCCCCTTCGCCGAAGCGGAATTCGGCGCCATCGGTCTCGAGACCCTGTTCTCGGCGAGCTTGAGCCTGCATCACAATGAGGGCGTTCCGCTCAGCCGTCTCATCGATGCTCTCTCGGCCAAGCCGGCGCAGATCCTGGGGCTCGAAACCGGCCGCCTGGCACCTGGCGCCCCCGCCGACTTCACTCTCGCCGATATCCATGCGAGCTGGACGGTCGAGGATCACATCCTGCGCTCGCGCTCCAAGAACTCGCCCTTCGAGCATCGAACCCTGGAAGGCCGCGTGCTGGAAACGGTCGTTGCGGGGCGCACCGTCTATGTGTTTGACCAACGCTGACTATGGCAGGATCGTCGTGCCAACGGTCTTCGCCGCCGTCATCAGCGCAGTATCGAGTGATGCGAGCGGCAGTTGTCGGCGTTGAGCCAATTCGAGATAAGCCGCATCGTAGAGCGTGAGCCCGAAACGATCGGCAAGTCGCAGCGTCGCCGACCAGGCATGCTGATTGGTCTCTGGATCTGTCCTGATGTCGATTTGCGCCAAGTCGGCAAGAACTTCGTCTCGAAAAACAGCCGTAATACGATTACGCCTGAGAGCAACGGTAAGACTATTGGCAACCTCGAGGTGCCAGATTCCCGGCACTACCGCGCCCTGCTCAACTATCCGGTCGAAGAGAGTCTCAATGGCAACCGTGCGCTCATCGCCGTGAACCCAGGCGGCGTCGCGGAACTGTCGAGGACAAGGCTCACGCTCGGCCTTCATTACGAAACGCCTTCCATTCTTCCATCGTAATGGGGGATGAGCCGACAGTCTTCGCTCGATTGCGGATGCGCTCGGCGGCCGCACGCGCAGCGCCGCGATCGCGTTTGGCCGTCTCGCGAACCAGACGTGCTACGGCCTTGCCGTCCCGCGTGATGACGATTTCCTCGCCATCCTCCACCAGGTCGAGCATCTCATTCAGCTTGTTCTTTGCCTCTGAGGCGCCAATCTCCCGCATAGCGGTCTCCACAATTCACTCCAACTAGCTTATAGCAAACAGGAGCGAAGACAAGAACAAAACAGGAATGACCCCTGGCCCGATAGGGAAGAAGGGAGATATGGAGGGATGATGCTCGATTTCGCAGGCGTGACGCCGGTGATGGCGCTCCTCGCCGTCATTCTCGGCTATCTCTCGGGCTCCATTCCCTTCGGATTGCTGTTGACCCGCTGGGCCGGGCTTGGCGATGTCCGTTCCATCGGCTCGGGCAATATCGGGGCCACCAATGTGCTGCGCACCGGCAACAAGAAGCTCGCGGCCCTGACGCTCGTCGCTGACGCGGTCAAGGGAACGATCCCGATCCTCATCATGAAAGAGATGGGCGGCGAGACCGCCGGCCTCATTGCCGGGCTTGCCGCCTTTGCCGGCCATCTCTTCCCCGTCTGGCTCGGCTTCAAGGGCGGCAAGGGGGTGGCCACCAATATCGGCATATTGTTCGGCCTCTACTGGCCTTTGGGGCTCATCTTCCTCGCCGTGTGGCTCATCATGGCCCTCCTCTTCCGCATCTCCTCTCTCTCGGCGCTCACCGCATCGGCCCTGAGCCCGCTCTGGGCCTGGCTTCTCGGCAAGCCCTCTTACGTCCTGCCTCTCATCGTCATCGGCGCCCTCATCTGGATCATGCATCGCGCCAATATCGCGCGGCTCGTCAAGGGCGAGGAAGCGAAGATCAAGCTCGGCTCCCATGCATGAGCGAGCAGGTCCTCGCCGATGACGAGCGCCTCGACTGGCTGCGGCTGATCCGCAGCGAGAATGTCGGTCCCGCACTTTTCGACCAGCTCCTGGAAAGATTCGGCAGCGCCGGCGACGCTCTCGCCGTCCTGCCCGAGCTTTCGCGCCAAGGCGGCCTCAAACGTCCGTTCAAGATCTATAGCGCCCAGCAAGCCGAAGCCGAGATCGCCCGGGCGACGGCCCTTGGCGCGCGCTTCGTCGGCAAGAACGAGCCCGACTATCCGCCTCTGCTTCGCCATATCGACAGCGCGCCGCCCTTGATCTGCATCAAAGGCAAGGCCGAGCTCGCAAAGCGCGAGGCCGTTGCCATTGTCGGCTCGCGCAATGCTTCGGCCAACGGCAAGCGTCTCGCCCGCATGTTCGCCACCGAGCTTGCCGAGGCGGGCTATGCCACCGTCTCCGGCCTGGCGCGGGGCATCGACACCGCCGCCCATGAAGCGGCTCTGACGCGCGGCACCGTCGCCGTCATCGCCAATGGGATCGATATCACCTATCCGCCGGAAAATGCCGGATTGCAGCAAGCGATCGGCACCGACGGGCTGCTGATATCGGAAATGCCGCCCGGCGCCGAGCCGCGCGAGAAGTCGTTCCCTCGCCGCAATCGGATCATTTCCGGCATGAGCCGGGCGGTGATCATCGTCGAAGCGGCTTTGCGCTCGGGCTCGCTCATCACCGCGCGTTTCGCCAATGAACAGGGACGCGAGGTATTCGCCGTGCCGGGCTCGCCCTTCGATCCGCGCGCCGAAGGCACCAACCGCCTCATCCGCGACGGCGCCCATTTGCTGAGCCGCAGCCAGGAGGTGCTCGATGTGCTCTTGCCGATGCAGTCCAGGCTTTCGCACGCCGCGCCGGAAACCGTCGCCATAAAACCTCCGGTCGCGACGGAGATCGACACGCCGGCGCGCGGCGCCGTCCTTGCGCTCCTCGGTCCCGCACCCACCGATATCGACGACCTCATCCGCGAAAGCGGTGTGCCCGCGCAAGCGGTACTCGGTATCCTCCTGGAACTGGAGCTTGCCGGCAAACTTGTCCGTCATGGACGCCAGCTCGTCTCCCTCATCTGACCTCAAGAAAGGCAGCCAATGAAGACAACCGTGACGCCCTTCCTGATGTTCGAAGGCAAGGCCGAGGAAGCGATGACGCTTTATGTATCGGCCATACCCGACAGCAAAGTGGTCGACATCAAGCGCTATGGGCCGGAAGGGCCAGGCGCCGAAGGTTCGATAGTGGTCGCCCGCTTCGTCCTGGCGGGGCAGCCCGTCTTCTGCATCGACAGCCACGTCAAGCATGCTTTCACCTTCACCCCGGCCAACTCCCTTTTCGTCACTTGCGCCAGCGAGGAAGAGCTTGACCGGATCGCCGCCGTCCTGGCTGATGGTGGACAATGGCTCATGCCGATAGGCAATTACGGCTTCAGCCGGAAATTCGGCTGGTTCAACGACCGCTATGGCGTCTCCTGGCAGGTGAACTGGGAGTAAACGTCAACTTTTGACACTACGTCATATTGTTGCCGTCTGCGCCAATCTATAGTCCCACCATCGAAAATGTATGTAAAAGTTGTATTTTACAATCTTAAGGCGATTTTTTCGAAAGGTTTTGCCAGCCATGCGCCCTTGAGCAGGCTTGCGGGCCCGAATTGATCCCTATATGAGGCCCGTCCTAGTTTTTTGAACGCAAGATAATGACAGTCGTCGTCGTCGAATCGCCTGCAAAGGCCAAAACGATCAATAAGTATCTGGGCAAGGACTATACCGTCCTCGCCTCCTACGGCCATGTGCGCGATCTGCCGCCCAAGGACGGTTCGGTGCGTCCCGATGAGGACTTCGCCATGTCCTGGGAGGTCGACGCCAAGTCGGCCAAGCGCATGTCCGACATCGCCGCCGCCCTCAAGGCCTCGGACCGCCTGATCCTTGCGACCGACCCTGACCGCGAGGGCGAGGCTATTTCCTGGCACGTGCTCGAAATCCTGAAGAAGAAGGGTGCCCTCAAGGGCAAGGAGATCGACCGGGTCGTCTTCAACGCCATCACCAAGCAATCGGTGCTCGATGCGATGAAGCATCCGCGGCAGGTCGACCCTGCCCTCGTCGATGCCTATCTCGCCCGCCGCGCCCTCGATTATCTCGTCGGCTTCACCCTGTCGCCCGTCCTGTGGCGCAAGCTGCCGGGCGCCCGCTCGGCGGGACGCGTCCAATCGGTGGCGCTGCGCCTCATCTGCGACCGCGAGCTCGAAATCGAAGCCTTCAGGGCCCAGGAATACTGGACCATCGATGCGAGCTTCACCTCGCCCAGGGGCGATGCCTTTTCGGCCAGGCTCAATGCCATTGGCGGCAAGCGCCTGGGCAAGCTCGATATCGAGAACGAGGCGTCCGCCAAGGCCATCGTCTCGGCGCTCAAGGGCGCCAAATTCTCCGTCGACACGATCGAATCGAAGCCGGTCAAGCGCCACCCCTATCCGCCCTTCCGCACCGCGACCTTGCAGCAGGAAGCCTCGCGCAAGCTCGGCTTCTCTTCCGCCAGGACCATGCAGGTCGCCCAGCGTCTCTATGAGGGCGTCAATATCGGCGGCGAGGTGACCGGTCTCATTACTTATATGCGAACCGATGGTGTCGACCTCGCCGGCGAGGCGATCGCCGCCACCCGCAACGCGATCCTCAAGCGCTTCGGCGAGCCTTATCTGCCGTCGGTGCCGCGCAAATACACCACCAAGGCCAAGAACGCGCAGGAAGCGCATGAAGCGATCCGGCCGACCGACCTGTTCCGCTTCCCGGAAAATATCCGCCGCCATCTCGATGCCGACCAGCAGGCGCTCTATGACCTTATCTGGAAGCGCACGATCGCGAGCCAGATGGAAAGTGCCGAGATCGAGCGCACCACCGCCGATATCGGCGCCAAGGGCAATGACGGCAAGGCCTATTCCTTCCGCGCCACGGGCTCCGTCGTCAAATTCGACGGCTTCCTCAAGCTCTATCAGGAAGGCCTCGATGACGAGGAGGACGAGGATGCCAAGCGCTTGCCGTCACTGGCGCGCGGCGATGGTGTCGGCGTCCAGGCGATCACGCCCGAGCAGCATTTCACCGAGCCGCCGCCGCGTTATTCGGAAGCCACTCTCATCAAGAAGCTGGAAGAGCTCGGCATCGGCCGGCCCTCGACCTATACGGCCATCTTCTCGACCTTGCGCGACCGCGGCTATGTCCGGCTCGACAAGAAGCGCCTGATCCCCGAAGACAAGGGCCGGCTCGTCACCGCCTTCCTCGAAGCCTTCTTCAAGCGCTATGTCGAATATGACTTTACCGCCAATCTCGAGGAGCAGCTCGACCGCGTCTCCAATGGCGAGATCGACTGGAAGGCTGTCCTGCGCGACTTCTGGCAGGATTTCACCGGCTCGGTCGGCGAGATCCAGGATCTGCGCATCACCAATGTGCTCGATGCGCTGAACGAGATTTTGGGCCCGCATGTGTTCCCGGAGCGCGCCGATGGCGCGCCGGCACGCGCCTGTCCCTCCTGCGCCAATGGCCAATTGTCGCTCAAGATCGGCAAGTTCGGCGCCTTTGTCGGCTGCTCGAATTATCCCGACTGCCGCTTTACGCGCCAGATCACGCCGGGCAACGGCTCGGAAGAGGCGGTGCCCGCCGAGGGCATCCTCATCGGCCATGATCCCGAGACCGGCCTTGCCGTCACGAGGCGGGACGGCCGCTTCGGGCCCTATCTGCAGCTGGGCGAAGCGAGCGAGGATGAGAAGCCGCGCCGTGCCTCGATCCCCAAGAAGAGCGATCCGGCGAGCATCGATCTCGAAACCGCGTTGCGGCTCCTGTCGCTGCCGCGCGAGGTGGGACTCCATCCTGAGACCGGCAAGCCGATCGTCGCCAATTTCGGCCGCTTCGGTCCCTTCATCCTGCATGACGGGATCTATGCCACGCTCAAAGACCCCGAGGACGTCTATACGGTCGGGCTCAACCGTGCCGTCGACCTCATCGCCGAGAAAAAGGAGAAAAGCGCCAACCGCAAGCGGCCGGGCGCTCTCAAGGAGCTCGGCGAGCATCCGGATGGCGGTCCGATCCATGTGATGTCGGGACGCTATGGCCCCTATGTGAAATGGGGCAAGGTGAATGCGACACTCCCTTCGGACAAGGCGCCCGAGGAGACGACGCTCGAAGAAGCGATCGCCCTCGTCAATGCCCGCGCCGGCAAAGGCAAGTCCAAGGGGAAGAGCGAGGCGGCGGAAAAGCCCGCCAAGGCCAGCAAGGCGGCGAAGCCCAAGGCAAAACCGGCGAAGCCCGCGGCCAGGGCGGCCAAGCGAAGCAAGAAGGCGGCGGCGCCAGACAAAGTGAGCGCCTGAGACCGTGGCGCGGAAGGCGAAGTTACCCCTCCCCGATCTGCCGACGGCCGACCAGCTCATCGACTTCATCAAGACCAGTCCCGGCAAAGTGGGCAAGCGCGAGATCGCGCGCGCCTTCAGCATCAAGGGCAGCGACCGCATCGCGCTCAAGCGCCTTTTGAAGACCCTCGAGGACGAGGGCAAGCTCAAGCGCGCCGGACGCGCCATCAGCAAGGCGGGTGAGCTGCCATCGATCACCGCGCTCGAGATCGTGGCGCGCGACCATGATGGCGAGCTCATCGCGGAACCTGCCGACTGGGACGAGGACGCCTCAGGTCCCCGCCCCAAGGTCCTTATCGTCGCGCAAGCCGCGAAAGGGACATTGGAAGAGGCGCGACCCGCGGCCGTCGGCGATCGCGTCCTCGCCCGGATAGAGCCCGACAAGGATCCCAAGATCCCCTTTCACGGCCGCATCATCCGCAAGCTCACCTCGCGCAGCACGCGGGTGCTCGGCATATTCCGCCATGCCAAGGGCCAGGGCGCCCGCATCGTGCCGATCGACAAGAAGGCGCGCGGTGAATTGCAGGTGCAGCCCGGCCACGAGAACAGCGCCAAGCCCGGCGAGCTCGTCGCGGTCGAGGTTATGCGCGGGCGTGGCCACGGCCTCGCCTCGGCGCGGGTCAAGGAGCGGCTCGGCGACATCACCGATCAGCGCAACATCTCACTCATCGCCATCGAGCATCACGGCATTCCGTCCGAATTTCCGGCACGCGTTCTGGCTGAAGCAGACGCGCTCAAGCGCTTCTCGCCGGCGAACCGCGTCGATTTGCGCGATTATCCGCTAATCACCATCGATCCGCCCGATGCGCGCGATCATGATGATGCGGTGTGGGCCGAGCCTGACGACGATCCCAAGAATGAAGGCGGCGTCAAGGTGCTGGTCGCCATCGCCGATGTCGCCACCTATGTGCGCGCGGGCTCGGCGCTCGACCATGAGGCGCGCATCAGGGGCAATTCGGTCTATTTCCCCGACCGCGTCGTGCCGATGCTGCCGGAGCGCATCTCCAACGATCTGTGCTCGCTGCGCGAAGGCGAAGATCGGCCGTGCCTCGCCTGTTTCATGACCTTCGACCGACAGGGCACGAAGCGGAAGCATCATTTCGTCCGCGGCATCATGCGCTCGGCCGCCAAGCTTTCCTATAGCCAAGCGCAAGCGGCGATCGATGGGCGCCCCGACGCCAAGACCGAGCCTCTGCTCGAATCCGTGCTGCGACCGCTGTGGCAAGCCTACAAAGTGGTGCTCAAAGGCCGCAACAAGCGCGAACCGCTCGAGCTCGATCTGCCCGAACGGAAACTGATCCTCGATGCCCATGGCCTCATCGAGCGTGTCGTGACACCCGACCGGCTCGATGCCCACAAGCTCATCGAGGAGTTCATGATCCAGGCCAATGTCGCCGCCGCCGAGCTTCTCGAAGCGCGCAAGGTGCCGCTACTCTACCGCGTCCATGCCGAACCTGCGCCAGAAAAGATCAAAAGCCTGGGCGAGTTCCTCAAAACCGTCGGCATCAATCTCGCCAAGGGCCAGCGCATGCAGCCGCGGAACTTCAACCAGATTCTGAAGGAAGTCGAAGGCAAGGACTATCAGCATGTGGTGAATGAGGTCGTGCTGCGGACCCAGGCGCAGGCCGTCTATGACACCGACAATATCGGGCATTTCGGTCTTCACTTGCGGCACTATGCGCATTTTACCTCACCCATCCGGCGTTATGCTGACCTCATCGTGCACCGCGCCCTCATTACCGCTCTCAATTTCGGACCCGACGGCCTGTCGCCGGAGGACATCGCGCGCATGGGCGACACCGCCGAGCTCGTTTCCGGCGCTGAAAGACGGGCCATGGCGGCGGAACGCGAAACCGTCGATCGGCTGATCGCCAGCCATCTCTCGTCCCAGATCGGGGCGCGTTTCCGAGGCCGCATCGGCGGCGTGGTGGCGGCGGGCCTCTTCATCACCCTCAACGATACGGGTGCTGACGGCTTCATCCCGGCCGGCACGCTGGGCGCGGATTATTTCGGCTATGACGAGACACGGCGCGCTCTGATCGGCGAGCGTACCGGCGAGACATTCCAGCTCGGCGATCCGGTCGAGGTCCGGCTTGTCGAAGCCGCACCCGTCTCGGGCGGCCTGCGCTTCGAGATGCTGAGCGAGGGCCGCAAGGGCAAGCCCCAGCCGCGCCGGTCGATGCGCGGCCGCATCCGGAACCGCGGAAGGCGCTGACCATGCCCGTCGTGATTGAGAATGCCGTGCCCGATGTGGAACCACCGCCGCGCTCATGGCCGAATGCCATCATGCATGGATTCCTGCGCCGCTGTCCCGCTTGCCGCGAAGGCCGGCTGCTGGCGGGCTTCGTCAAGGTGAATGACGCCTGCCCCCGTTGCGGCGAGGAATTCCATCACCAGCGCGCCGATGATGCGCCGCCCTATTTCACCATCTTCATCGTCGCTCACATCATCGTGCCCCTGGTGCTCGTGGTCGAAAAGCTCTGGCGGCCCGACCTCCTCATCCACATGCTGATATGGATTCCGGCGACGCTCATCCTGACGCTGGCGCTCATGCCGGCGATCAAGGGCGCCATCGTCGGATTGCAATGGGCACTGCGCATGCATGGTTTCAGCGGAAAGAGCGAAGAATGAGCAAGCGCGACCCCGACCTCACGGCGTCGCGCCGCTTTTTCGAGGCGCAGAAGCCGCGCGACGCCGCGACCCTGATCATCGTGCGCCATGACGATGCGACGCCCAAGGTGCTGCTCGGCCAGAGGCATGACAGCCATGCCTTCATGCCCAACAAATTCGTCTTTCCGGGTGGGCGGCTCGACACCAGCGACATGCGAACGAAGGTCGGCCAAGACCTGCATCCGCTGGTGCATGAAAAATTGCTGAAACACATGCGCGGGCGGGTGAGCCCGTCGCGCGCCCGCGGTCTCGCCATTGCGGCCATCCGGGAGACTTATGAAGAGACCGGACTTTTGCTCGGGAACTTGCGCGCCGCCTCCACTCTCGCAAACGAGGAGTGGCGCGGCGTCTTGTCCGCGACGGAGCTCGACCTTTCGAATTTGCGTTTCTTCGCCCGCGCCATAACGCCGCCCGGCCGCACCCGTCGCTTCGATTCACGTTTCTTTGTTGCCCATGCGCGGCATATCGGCAATCTCGACAATCCCGGGCATCCGGGATCAGGCGAGCTCCTCAAGCCGCTTTGGTTCAGCTTCACCGAAGCGCTCGAGCTCGACTTGCCCCAGATCACGCGCGATATCCTGAAGCGGCTCCAGCCGCTGATGGAGAAGCAGGAAGAGCTGGAGCCGGATCAGCCGGTCTCCTTCCAGTATTTCAAAGGCAAGAGCTGGCGCGAAGACGTGTTGTGATCACTCGACCACAACCTCGGCGCCGACCTCGACGCGATTGAAGAGATCGATGACCTCCTCATTGAGGAGCCTGACGCAGCCCGAAGAGACGGCGAGACCGATGCTCCAAGGCTGGTTGGTGCCGTGGATGCGATACATGGTCTCCCCGATATAGAGAGCGCGGGCTCCCAGCGGGTTTTCAGGTCCGCCGACCATGTGGGCCGGGATATAGTTGCCGCGCTGCGCCTCGCGCTCGATCATTTCCTTCGGTGGACGCCAATCTGGCCATTCCGCCTTGCGGGTGATCCTGTCCGTCCCTGACCAGGTGAAACCCTCACGGCCGACACCAATGCCGTAGCTGATGGCGCGGCCGCCCGGCAGGACATAATAGAGCTTGCGCTCCGCTGTGCGGATGATGATCGAGCCCGGCGCCATTGACGTCGTGAAGTCGACGAATTCCTTGCCCTTATAGGTCGAGCGGCGCATGCGCGGCTGCTCGGTATTCATGCCGCCGATGATCTCGAATGTGTCGCCTGAGAAGGTAATCGGCTCGGCCCTGGCCTCTGCGGCCAGCACCGCCAAAGCGGTCAATCCCGCCATGGATGAGAGGAAACGCATATACATACTCATTGTCGCCGGCACAGGAAGCGACCCGGAAGCATGAAGCGGAGTGGTTAAGACTCCCTTTCGGAGGCTTCGCCCAGGACCGTACCGCCCAGCGCGAAACCAGACAACAGGCCGCGCATCGTCCGGGCGCTGCGCCGCGTCACCGGATGGCGCCAATTGGGGGCGATCTCCAGCAAGGGCGTCAGCACGAAATCGCGCTCGGCGATGCCGGGATGCGGGAGCTTGAGCCGACCATGGCGAACGAGCCCGTGATAGTCGAGAAGATCGAGATCGAGCGTGCGCGGCCCCCAGCGCATGCGGCGGCGACGGCCGGCACGACGCTCTATGTCATGCAGGTGATGCATGAGCGCCTCGGGCGGCATCGCGGTCGCGATCCGTGCCACCGCATTGACGAAGCTCGGCTGGTTCACCTTGCCGAAAGGCGCCGTCTCGACCAGGCTCGATGCGACAACCAGCTTCGTGCCGTTGCCGTCGAGTTCGCGCAAAGCGCGCAGCACCGTGTCCCGCGGTCCCCCCCAGGGGCCGGAAACATTGCTGCCGAGGGCGACAAGGATCATAATTGGCCTTGAGCCTTGCCCGGCGAGCGATTATCAAGGCTCTGTTTCAAATAGGAGATTTCGATCATGAATTTTTACCAGGACGAACGTTTGGCGCTTTTTATCGACGGTGCAAATCTTTACGCAACAGCAAAATCACTCGGTTTCGACATCGACTACCGGCGGCTCCTCGGCTTCTTCCGCAAGCGCTCCCGCCTGATCCGGGCCATCTATTATACCGCCCTCATGGAAGATGCCGAATATTCGCCCATCCGGCCGCTGATCGACTGGCTCGACTACAACGGCTACCGGGTGGTCACCAAGCCCGCCAAGGAATTCACCGACTCGCTCGGGCGCCGCAAGGTGAAGGGCAATATGGACATCGAGCTCGCCATCGACGTCATGCAGCTCGCCGACAGCCTCGATCACATCGTCCTGTTTTCGGGCGATGGCGATTTCCGGTCGCTGATCCAGGCGGTGCAGGCAAAGGGCAAGCGCACCAGCGTCGTCTCGACGCTCACCACCCGCCCGCCCATGGTGGCGGACGAATTGCGCCGCCAGACCGACCAGTTCATCGATCTCGCCGATCTGCGCGACGAGATCGGACGCGAGCCGAATGAGCGCATCGAGCGGGCCCGCGAGCGCTCGGCCCCGGTACAGAGTGCGGGATCGTTCGAGGACTTCGCCGACATCTGAGCGCCCTCAGGTGGTCCCTGCCCCCAACTGTCCGCTTTGCCCGCGGCTCCAGGCTTTCCGGGACGATCAGCGGAGGGCGCATGGCGACTGGTTCAACGCGCCGGTCCCTTCATTCGGCAACAGTGACGCGCGCCTCCTGGTCGTGGGCCTCGCTCCGGGCCTGCGCGGCGCCAACCGCACCGGCCGTCCCTTCACCGGCGACTATGCCGGCGACCTTCTCTATGCGACGCTCCTGCGCTTCGGCTTTGCCGACGGCGTCTATCGCGCCGACCCGCAGGACGGCCTCACCCTCATCGACTGCATGATCACCAATGCGGTGCGCTGCGTCCCACCCGAGAACAAGCCGCTGCCCGCCGAGATCAAGACCTGCAACACGTTCCTGAAAGATCAGATCGCCAGCCTGCCACGCTTGTCCGCCATCGTGGCGCTCGGCCGTATCGCCCATGACGCGGCCCTCGTGGCACTCGGGGAGAAGAAGTCGCGCCATGCTTTCGGTCATGCAGCGCAGCATAGTATCGGCCGGCTCACGCTTTTCGACAGCTATCACTGCTCGCGTTACAATACGAATACCGGCGTGTTGACCACGGAGATGTTCGAAAAGGTCTTCGCCGCCGTCCGCGCGGCGATTGGATAGGCCTATCCTCGCTGCAGCCCTGGCGGATAAGCCGAAAGGGGTGCTCATGACCGGCAAAAGCCTCACGATCAAGGATCATTATGACGCCGAGCTCGCGCGTCACAACGAGCGGCTGCGGGCGATGACCCGCATCGGCTCCACCGATCGCGTGCTCGACGTGGGCTGCGGGGCCGGACAGACCACGCGCGAGGCGGCGCGCGCCGCATCGTCCGGCAGCGTGCTCGGCGTCGACATCTCGGATGAAATGCTCGAACGTGCCCGCTGCCTGACCGCCGAAGCGGGCCTTCACAACGTCACCTACGAGCTCGCCGATGCCACGGTCCACCGGTTCACACCGAAGCACTTCGACGTGGCGATCAGCCGTTTCGGCACCATGTTCTTCGCCGATCCCGTCGCCGGTTTCGCAAATCTGGCATCCGCCTTGCGACCAGGGGCACATCTGGTGATGATGGTCTGGCAAACTGGCGAGCGCAATGAATGGGAGACCCAGATCCGTCAGGCCTTGATGAAGGGTGATCGCGTCGTTCCCGCCGCTCCAGGGCAGGATCCCTTCTCTCTTGGCGAGCCCTCCATTGTGGAAGCGATCCTCGACAAGGCCGGCTTCTCTGATGTCCGTCTCACTGATGTGCGAGAGCCCGTCTATTACGGTCCGGACGTCGAAACGGCCTATGACATCATCATGAGCATGCGCGGCACCGATGGGATGCTCGCGGCACTTGATCCGGACACGCGCGAGCTTGCCCTGCAGCGGCTGCGCGCCACCCTCGCCCAGCATGCCACGGCCCAGGGCGTATTGTTCGACTCGCGCGCCTGGATCGTAGAGGCCCGATGCTAGCCTTTTTCGCGCAACAGCCGCGCCTTCTCGCGGTTCCACGAGCGTTCCTTGATCGTGTCGCGCTTGTCATGCAGTTTCTTGCCGCGCGCCAGAGCGATGCCGACCTTGGCCCGCCCGCGGGCGTTGAAATAGACGCGTAGCGGCACGATGGTGAGCCCGTCGCGCAGCACGCCGCCCGACAGCTTGTCGATCTCGCGCGCATGCAGGAGCAGACGGCGCGGCCGTTTCGTCTCGTGGTTGAACCGGTTGGCCTCGCGATATTCCGGAATATAGGCGTTGACCAGGAAAAGCTCGCCGTCCCTGACCGCAGCGTAGGATTCAGCGATATTCGCCTTGCCGGAGCGCAGCGATTTCACCTCGGGGCCTTTGAGCTCGATGCCCGCCTCATAGGTGTCGATGATTTCGTAGTCGAAGCGCGCGCGCCGGTTGTCGGCGACGACTTTTACGCCGTCCTCCTTGCGCGAGGATTTCGTTCCGCCGCTCTTGGACGACATGATATCCTCAGTTCAGCAATCCGGCATGCACCATCGCGGCGCGCACCTGCTTCCTGCAGGCCTCCGAAGGTTCGACCAGCGGCAGCCTTATATCGGCCTGGCAGTGGCCGAGCAGGCTCACCGCATATTTGACCGGCGCCGGCGATGTCTCGACGAAGAGCGCGGTGTGGAGCGGCATCAGCCGGTCCTGCAGCTTAAGCGCCTTGCGGTAATCACCGGCCAAGGTCGCGTTCTGGAACTCGGCGCACAGGCGCGGCGCCACATTCGCCGTCACCGAGATGCAGCCGACGCCGCCATGCGCGTTGAAGCCGAGTGCGGTTCCATCCTCGCCCGAGAGCTGGATGAAATCCTCACCCGATATCTCGCGCTGGCGCGACGGACGGGTCAGGTCGGCGCTCGCATCCTTGGTGCCGATGATATTGGCGTGGTCCTTGGCGAGGCGCGCCAGGGTCTCGACCGAGATATTGGCGACCGTCCGGCCCGGCACATTGTAGACGAGGATGGGAATGTCCACCGCCTTGGCGATGGCGCTGAAATGGGCATAGAGCCCGTCCTGGGTCGGCTTGTTGTAATAGGGCACGACGACCAGGGCGGCATCCGCCTTGGCGTTCTTGGCATGGAGCGTATATTCGATCGCCTCATCGGTGTTGTTGGAACCCGTGCCGGCGATGACCGGAACCCGGCCGGCCGCGACCTCTATGGTGATCTCGATCACGCGCTTGTGTTCTTCCGGGGTGACGGTCGGCGATTCCCCGGTCGTGCCCACCGGGACGAGCCCATGACTGCCTTCTTTGATCTGCCAATTCACAAATTTCCGGAACGCGTCCTCGTCGATGCGTCCGTTCTTCATAGGCGTGATCAAAGCAGGAAAAGAACCCTTGAGTTGCACTGTCTGGTCTCCGGTAAGGACTTGGCAACCATGCGCTGGCTACAGTTCTCTGGTTCCGCGCAAGCCCATGGTTGCGCGGCACATTAGACGCTCGCCCAAAGACCGGCAAGCAGAGTAAAATGGCTGTTTCGACCGGCCACAGGACGGTCGCAATTGGTTTATAGGGGTTGAGGCCGACAGGGCCACAGGCAGGGACATAATTGATGAATCGGGGATTTTCGGCGGGGTTGCTCTTTTTTGCGCTGGTCGGTTCGACGGCGCTCACCGTGACAGTTCCCCTGAGCCAGCCAGTGCTCGCGGCTCCGCAGGTGAGCCGGAGCGCCGTTTCGGCCGCCGACGCCGCCTTCAAGGGCAATTACAGCGATGCCGGCGCCCTGGCGCAGCGATCGGGTGATCCCGCCGCAGCCAAGCTGGTCGAGCTCATCTATCTGCGCAACAACTGGAAGGAAGCGGGCTATCGGCGCATCATGGCGTTCCTCGATGCCGCGCCGCAATGGCCGTCGTCGGAAACGCTGCTCAAGCGCGCCGAGCAGAGCCTCTATGTCAGCCGCGCCCCGGCCCAAACCGTGCTCGCGCATTTCGAGAAGCGCAAGCCGCTGACCGCGGAGGGCACACTCGCTCTGGCACGCGCCCAACTCGAAACCGGCAACACTGACGCGGCACGCCGCTCGGTCCGACGCGTCTGGCTCAATGAGACGCTCGATGCGGCGACGGAGCGTCAGATCGGTAACGAATTCGGCTCTCTCATCACCAGCGACGACCGCAGGGAGCGCCTGTGGCGCCTGGTCTACAAGCAGGAAACCAATGCGGCGATCCGCATGGCGAAATCCTTGCCTCGTGATTATCAGGCGGCGGCAAAGGTCGCCCAGTCACTCATCCGCGGCGTCGGCGGTGCCGAGAAGCAGTATCAGTCGCTGTCGGGCGCGATGAAGCAGCAGCTCGGCGTGCGCTATGCGCTGGCGCGTTACTACCGCAGGACCAACAAGCCGGACAAAGCGGCGCAGATCCTGCTCAATGTCCCCGCCGATCATGCGGTCATCGGCGACGGCGAAGCCTGGTGGGTCGAGCGCCGCCTGATCGCGCGCATGCTGCTCGATCCGCGCCGGCCCGCCACGGGCAAGACCGCCTATCAGCTCGCCCGTGCGAATGGTTTCTCGGATGGTGAATTCCTGGCCGAGGGCGAGTTCCTGGCCGGCTGGATTGCGCTGCGCTTCCTCAAGGACGAGAAGACGGCGCTCAAGCATTTCAGCAAGCTCCAGGCGGGTGTAGAGACACGCACGGATGGCGCGCGTGCTGCCTATTGGATCGGGCGTTCCTATGCAGCGCTCGGCGACAAGGCCAACGCCAAGGCGGCCTATCGCGATGCCGCGCAAGTGCCGACCGTCTATTACGGGCAATTGGCGCGCGAAGAACTAGGCTTGGGCGGCCAAGCCATCACGATCACAGGCGGACAGCCTTCAGCTGGAGCACAGGCGCGCGTCGACGATGATGAAGTCATGCGCGCCTTCCAGATGGTGGCCGAGACCGGCCGCAGCCGCGAGCTCAACATGTTCTTGTGGTCGCTTTCGGCCCGCTTCAAGAACAGCGACGAAATGAGTGCCGCCGCGCGCAACATATCGACGGCGGGCGGTCCATCTACGGCCGTCAGGTTCGCCAAGCTCGCCGGACAGAAAGGCGTCGATATCGACTATTGGGCCTATCCGACCAAGGCGATGCCCGACTGGCGCCAGATCGGTCCGCCGGTCGAACGCGCCCTCGTCTATGGCCTGTCACGCCAGGAAAGCGAGTTCGATCCCAAGGCCGGCAGCCCCGTCGGCGCGCAAGGACTCATGCAATTGATGCCCGGAACGGCCAAGCTGGTGGCCAAGCAATATGGCCTTCCCTATGCCCCGGCCAAGCTCACCGCCGATCCCGCCTATAATGTGAGGCTGGGCGCGGCGCATCTGGGCGATCTCATCCAGGAATTCAACGGCTCCTATATCCTCACCCTTGCCGCCTACAATGCCGGCCCGGGCCGCTCACGCGACTGGGTCGAAGAGCATGGCGATCCGCGCTCCGGCCATGTCGATCCGATCGATTGGGTCGAGATGATCCCGTTCACCGAGACGCGCAACTATGTGCAGAAGGTGATGCAGAACGTCCATGTCTATCGCTCGCGCATCTCCCCCAAGACGATGCATCCGATGACCGCCGATCTCAGCCGCGGCTCGCCGGGCGCGATCACGCTCGCCAATTCGGCGGAAGCCGGCTCCGCTAGTTGCTCGGGCTCCAATATCGTCGAACTGATCACCGGCTGCGATTGAGCCCATGGGAGCGCAAGCCTCCCATCGCGACATCCATTTCACCTCGGCGGATGGCCTCATGCTCTATGGGCGCGACTATCCGGCGAGCGATGGCAAGACGCCGATCCTCTGTCTCGCGGGCCTCACGCGCACATCGCGCGATTTCGAGCCTCTGGCGCATTGGCTCGCCGGCAAAAGGCGCCTCATCACGATGGATTACCGGGGCCGCGGCCGGTCCGCCTATGCGGCGGATCCTCTGACCTATCGCCCGGATATCGAGCTTGGCGACGCGCTCCGCCTGCTCGATCACCTTGGCATCGAGCAGGTCAATATCATCGGCACCTCGCGCGGCGGCATCATCGCTATGATCATGGCGGCGCAGTTTCCGCAGCGCCTGAAAGGCGTGCTGTTGAACGACGTCGGCCCGGTCATCGAGAGAGCCTCGCTGCTGCGTATACGGAGCTATCTTGGCAAGGCGCTCGCCTTTACGAACTGGGATGACGCCGTGACGGCGCTGAAAGACAGCAATCCGGGATTCGAGCAGTTGAGCGATGCCGATTGGCTGAGCTTTGCTCACAGGGTCTTCATTGAGGAGAATGGGCGGATTTCGCAGGACTACGACCTGCGTCTCGCCAAGGCCTTTCCCACGGATGAGGAGATCGAGAAAGCGGACTCTCCCGACCTGTGGCCGCTCTTCGACGCCCTGATGGCCTTCCCGGTGATGGTGCTCAGGGCGGAAAATTCCGATCTGCTGAGCGCTCAGACCGTCGCCCAGATGAAGAAACGCCATGCGCGCCTTGCCGCCTATACGATCAAGGACCGCGGACATGTGCCGTTTCTCGACGAGCCGGGCGCCAAGGCGGCGATCAAGGCCTGGCTCGAGATCGTCTAAAGCGTGATGAGTTCGGAAAGTATCGTCCCCCGTTCACCCCCTGCGGGGTGGGGTTATGAATCGGATTTCCGCGTGCGCGTGCCCGACTGGGTCTCGCCTTTCTTGTTCTGCAGGCCGCCGGTGCCGTAAAGCTTGTGGAACTCGTCTTCCTTGCCTTCGGCCAGAAGCTTGGCCTGCCGTGTCCACTCCTCCCGCACGATGCGGCCGTTGAACTTCAGATGATCATCCACCCAGGCGATCTCCTCCTCGGTCCAGGCGGCGATCTGGTCGAAATGGAAGAAGCCGAGCCCATGCAAGGTCTTTTCGTTCTTGGGCCCGATGCCACTGATCCGCTGGAGATTGTCGGCCTTGCCCTCCCGGGCGCCGGCAATGCCCTGCGGCCGTGCAGGTGTGCCGGCGACGACGGCCGGCTCCTCCTGTGTCGCTAGAGCAACGCCCGCGGCTTTCACGGCTTCAGCGCCTGGGCTGCGCAAAGGCTCATCGGCCGCTCTGGGCGGTGCGCCGCGCGTCGTCGCACGCGTGGTCTCGCCGCCGAACAGCTTATGCAGGATGCAGCCGATGATGCAGCCGATGAAGAAAGCGAGGAGCGCCCACAAGGCAAGCTCGAGAATGAGATGTGACATGGTTTTGCCTTTCCGCCGCTAATACGCCATTGCCTCAGCGCCTGTCTTCTCTCGAGCACGTCATCCAGCCCACGATGACCCCGAGCCCCAGGGCCACCGCCAGCCAGATCCAGTTTTCTCTCGCCAGAAACACCGTATCGTGGAAATTCCAGAAATCGACCATGACCGGTCCCTTCTATTTTACGATCTTGATTTCGATGCGCCGGTTGCGGGCCCGGCCCTCATCCGTCCCGTTGTCGCCCACGGGAACGGTCTCGCCATAGCCGACCGCGGAAAGCCGGTCCGCGGCGACGCCCGCTTCGCCCAGCGCGTGCATGACAGCAACGGCGCGGCGCTCGCTCAGCGCCTGATTATAGGGCTCCGAACCGATATTGTCGGTATGTCCGCCGATCTCGAGCTTTTCCGCCGGACAGGTCGCGGCAATCGCAGACAGGTCCTTGATGATGGCGGCCGCCGCCGGCGTCACCGCCGATTTGTCGCGATCGAAATGCAACGGGCGATCGAGCAATGTCTTGGCGAGGCCCGTCGTGCAATCGGCAGTCGGCGGTGTCGTCGTCGGTCCAGTGGTGGTCGGCTCGGTCGTCGTCGGCTCCGTGGTCGGCGGCTCGGTGGTTGTCGGTTCCGTGGTCGGCGTCTCGGTCGTTGTCGGTTCCGTGGTCGGCGGCTCGGTGGGTGTCGGTTCCGTAGTCGTCGGCTCAGTGGGCGTCGGTTCCGTAGTCGTTGGCTCAGTGGGCGTCGGTTCCGTAGTCGTCGGCTCAGTGGGCGTCGGTTCCGTAGTCGTCGGTCCCGTGGGCGTCGGCTCCGTGGTCGTCGGTCCCGTGGGCGTCGGCTCCGTCGTTGTCGGCTCTGTAGGGGGAGGCTCCACAGGAGTCGGTTCCGTCGCCGCTTCCTTGATGAGGACCTCGAAGCGGGTCTGGTCGGCAGCGGAGCGGCCGCGCTTGTCGGTCGCAGTGGCGACCACGTCATAGCTTCCAGGCTGAAGCTTGTCCGTGACGGTCAGCGACCAGTTGCCCTTGCCATCGGATTTGAGGCTCTCGTCCCCACCGAGTTTCGCCGTCTTGTTGTTGAACGTGACGGCGAGTTCCGCGGCATCGCCCTCGGGCCAGGTGCCGGAGATGGCGGCCGGACTCTCGGCTGAGGCATAGAGCTTGACGGTCGGCGTTGCCGGCCCTGCCGCATCGACGCTGAGTTCGTCTTTCGTCGTATCGGTGACGAGCTTGCCGGCAGCGTCCGTCGTCTCGACGACGACATCATAGATGCCGTCCTTCAGCGGCGCCGGCAGCTTCAAGCTCCATTGGCCGGAAGACGAGGTCAATTCCTCATTGGCGCCGAGGGTGTATCCCGCCTCGGCCAGCGTCACCTTGAGCGATTTAGCGGCGCCTTCGGCCCAGGTGCCGGTGATGGTCGGGCGCGCTGCCGTGGCCTCCTGCACCGTCACGGTCGGCGCCGTCATGTCGGCGACCGGCGGTGATGGCGAGGTTGCGTCCTCGGCGACGACAAGCTCGTCCTTGCTCGCATCGGCGGAGACATTGCCGAAGCCGTCGACGGCTTCGACGATCACATCATATGTGCCGGCGGGCAGCTCTGCCGGCGGCATCAGCGACCAGGTCTCGCCATCGGCGGTGAGGGCCGCATCCTGCCCCAGCGTGTAGCTGTGGCCGGCCAAGGTCGCTCGCAGGACCTTGGTGTCACGCGGCGCGAAGCTTCCGGTCACCGGCAAGCTTGTCGCCTCGTTGACGACAGGGACCGCGGGCGCGGTGGCGTCGACTTCGATCTCGGCCACCGTCTCGTCCTTCGCGACATTGCCTTGGGCATCGGTCACCGTCACCACGGCGTCATAGATGCCGTCCTTGAGCGGCGCGGCGATATCGAGACGCCAGTTGCCGGTACCATCCGAGGTCAGGTTGGCATCGCGGCCGAGCTCATAGGCCTTGCCGCCGACCGCCACCTGAAGCTTGCTGCCTTGTGCCTCGCCCCAGCTTCCCGAAACGAGCGGCGTCGAATCGTTCCCGGAATATTTGGCGACGGTCGGTCCCGGCGGCTTGGAGGAGATAGTGACGGCATCGGGCATGTTGAGCCGGGCGCTGTTCCCGGCGGCATCGATCGCTTCCACGGTCAGGTCGTAAGCACCGTCGGCGAGGGGCTCCGGCAGCGTCAATGTCCAGTTGCCGCCCGCCGATGCCAGAGCGGGATCCTGGCCCAGCGTGTAGGTCTTGTCCGCGAGCCCGACCTTCAGCGCCGCGGCATCGCCTTCCGCCCAGCTTCCCGAGAGGCTCTGCGGCGACACCTGGCTGGTGACGGGCGCGAAGACCGGCAAGGGCGGCGCCACCGTGTCGATGGTGATCTTACCCTGCGTCGCGGTCTTGGACGTGGCGCCCGCGCCATCGTCGACTTCGACCGCAATGTCATAAGCCCCGTCTTTCAAGGGCTCTGCGGGCGCAAAGCTCCAATTGCCGGCGCCGTCCGATTTGACCTCCGGGTCCTTGCCCAGGGCATATTGGCGGTCGGGCAGGATCACCGACAGAGTCTTGGCATAGATTTCGGGCCAGGTGCCCTTCACCTCTGGCCGGTTGTTGTTGGTCACCAGCGTATCGACCGTGGGCGCTGCCAGCACGACCTTGGCTTGTGCCGCATCGACCCGCCGCACGCCCTGGGTTCCGGCGACCGCCTTGACCGCCTCGTCTATGGCGAGGCGGCCCGGGGCATCACCCTCGATATGGCCATCGCGGCCGTTGAAAGTCACTTTCGCCCAATCGGCCTTGGCCTCGGCGAGGCTCGCGCCCGCGGCTTCGGTCAGCTTGGCCTCGATCCCCGTGCTGTTGAACCCGAGGGCCGCGAGAAGCGGCAATCCCGCCATGGGGATTGCCCAAAGGAGCCATTTACGCGGATTGCATCTCATTTCCCCTACCCCGCAAGTTGAGCGGCGATCTTCACTCGCCGCCCGCCCCGACCGTTCTTTGCCCCTGAAATCAATGGGCTTTCACGGCTTGTTCCGCCCGGTCCATCAGGAATTTATGACATCTGGGGACGGTCAAAACAACGGGATTTCCACCGGAAGGAACCCTTCCGCCAAATCCTTCGGCCGCAACGGCACCTGTTGCAAGTTTGCCGCAGTTTGTGGTTCTTCGGTTGGCTGCCTTGTTCCGGACGCAAGGCGCTGTTATGTGGCTAAAAAAGGCTGGAATTTCCGTCGAGGCGAGACTTCTGTTGTCCACCCCCATGCACAAACTGACCATGGCGCTGCCGCTCCTCGCTCTTCTTGCGGCCTGCAGCGGCGGCAGCCAGAATGCCCTCGAAGACCGGGTCATCAATGTCGAATCGGATGCGATTCCGACTTCGGCTACGCCAGCGGCGGACATGTCGGGCGTGCTCAAGCAGACCAGTCCCAGCTATGTGACCATTACGATCGCCGAGGCCCGCCGCAAGGGCAGGCCGGGCGAAGGCGATGCCGCCCAGGCGGTGACCTCCGGCAGCGGTTTCATCGTCGACGATGCCGGTCACGTCATGACCGCGGGGCATGTCGCCGTGAAGCAAGGCTACAGCGTCACCGCGCGCGCTTCCGACGGCCGGCTCTATGCCGGCAAGGTCATCGCCATCCGGCCGACCAATGACATGGCGCTGATCGCCGTCAGGGGCCTCAATGGCAAGCCGGTCGTACCCGCCGCCAGCCCCTGCATGCCGCGGGGCGCGCAAGTCTTCTCGCTCGGCAAGCCGCATGCGCAAGGCGACACGGCACGCTTCGGCCAGGTCGAGTCGATGAGCTTCGGCCGCGCCGTCAGCTATAATGGCTTCGGCTATCCCGATGCCATGGTGCTCAGGATGAACACCAAGAAAGGCGAATCCGGCGGGCCCGTCTTCAACAGCTCGGGCCAGCTCACGGGGATGGTGGTCAGCACGCTGTCCGACGGCAATGGCCGGCCGCTCAATCTGGCGCATGCGGTACCGAGCTCGAATCTTGCCGGTTTCCTGTGCTCGCAAACCCAGTGCTCGGCCCGCTGGCAGTCGCTTGCCGGCCAGTCGACGCAAACCTGCCGCTCGTCGAGCTGACCGATTTACACATAATATCAATCGTGTAGCCGGTTTCCTGAAACCAGGAAAAGAGCGTTTGGCTTCACGGAAACAGGATCGTGGTGCCCGTGGTGGCCCGGCTTTCGAGATCGCGATGCGCCTTGCCGGCATCGGCCAGCGCATAGCGCTGATTGACCGGAATCTTGACCTTGCCGCTCTTCACGACCTCGATCAGATCCTTTGCCGATTCCGCCAGTTCCTTGTCATCGGCCGTATAGGTCATGACCGTGGGACGCGTCACATAAAGAGAGCCCCTCGATGCCAGGAGGCCCAGATCGAAGGACTTCACCGGTCCCGAAGCATTCCCGAAGATGACCAGAAGGCCCCGGGGCTTGAGGCAATCGAGCGATGTCATGAAGGTCGACTGGCCGACACCGTCATAGACGACGGGAACGCCTGCCCCGCCGGTGATCTCCTTGACCCGCGCCACCACATCCTCGCTGCGATAGTTGATCACATGCGCGCAGCCATGCGCCTTGGCGACGGCGATCTTTTCGTCAGAGCCCACGGTGCCGATCACCTTGACTCCCAGCGCCTTCGCCCATTGCGTGAAGATGACGCCCACGCCGCCGGCGGCGGCATGGAAGAGAATGGTCTCGCCACGCTTGACCTTGTAGACCGCGCGCAGAAGCATGCGCACCGTGAGCCCTTTGAGCATCATGCCGGCGGCCATCTCGTCGCTGATGGACTTCGGCAGCTTGACCGCACGGCCGGCCGGAATGTTGCGCCGCTCGGCATAAGCGCCGCGCGGTCCCACGCCATAAGCGACGCGATCCCCGGGCTTGAAGCCCTTCACGCCCTCGCCCACCGCTTCGACGACGCCGGCTGCCTCCATGCCGATGCCTGCCGGCAAGGGCAAGGGATAGAGGCCCGAACGGTGATAGGTGTCGATATAATTGAGGCCCATGGCGGTCTGGCGCAGCTGGATCTCGCCCTTGGCCGGGCGCGGTACATCGACATCGACGAGGCGCATGACCTCCGGCCCGCCGGTTTCAGTGATCTGTATGGCTTTCGTCATCGTTGCACCATTCCTTTTCCAAATCGACTTTTGGCGAGCACATCCCTATAAGTCCCAACCTTCCTTCCAAGGCAAACAAAAAAATGACGGCTCTGGCCAGCAAGATAATTCAAGGCATCGAAGCTCCGCCCATCGCCGAGGCGATGAGCTGGATCAGCACAAGCCCGAGCAATCGCGCGCTCATCAATCTGTGCCAGGCGGTCCCGAGCTATCCGCCCGCCGAGGCGCTCGCCGAGGAAGTGGGGCGCCTCGCAAGGCTTCCCGCGACCAGCCTCTACTCCGATATATTGGGCATTCCAGCCTTGCGGCAGGCACTCGCGGAGAACCTCGCCGCCGACTACCAGGCTGACATCGCTGATCGCAATATCGCCATAACTGCCGGCTGCAACCAGGCCTTTGCCGCGACGATGATGGCGCTGGCGGAAGCGGGCGACAATGTCATCCTGCCGGTGCCCTATTATTTCAACCACCATATGTGGCTCGAGATGCTGGGCATCAGGCCGCGCTATCTGCCGGCGATCAGGGGCGAGAGCACGACGCCCGCCGCCGCCGATGCGGCAGGCCTCATCGATGAGCGCACGCGCGCCATCGTGCTGTGCAGCCCCAACAATCCGACGGGCGCCATCTATCCGGCCGAGACGATCCGGGAATTCTACAACCTCGCCAAGAGCCGCGGCATCGCGCTCGTCATCGACGAGACCTACAAGGATTTCCGCACCGATCCCAAGCCCCCGCACGACCTGTTCCGGGATCCGCGCTGGGGCGACTGCCTCATCCAGCTCTATAGCTTCTCCAAGGTCTTCGCGCTCACCGGCTATCGCGTGGGTTCGGTGACCGCGAGCCCGGAATTCCTCGGCGAGCTCGAGAAGATCCTCGATTGCGTCGCCATCTGCGCGCCCACTATCTCGCAGGGCGCGGCCTTGTTCGGCCTGACATCGCTCGCCCAATGGAAGGACGAGAAGCTCAAGCTGGCGCGCGAGAAAGCCTCGGCCCTCAGGCAGGCTTTCGAACACCCAGAGCTCGACTACCGCCTGCTCTCCGCTGGCGCCTTCTTCGCCTATATCCGTCATCCCTTCGCCGAGGATGCCAAGACTGTCGCCAAGCGCCTGGCGCAGCAGCATGACCTCCTCGCCCTCCCCGGCAGCATGTTCGGTCCCGGTCAGGAGCAGTATCTGCGCCTCGCTTTCGCCAATGCCGAAGCCAGGCTGATGCCCGACGTCGTGGCGCGGCTGATCGAAAGCCAGAACGGCAGACACACATGAAAATCGGCTTCAACCTTCTGCTGTGGACCGGCCATGTGACAGCAGAGCACCGTGGGCTGCTCCGCGACATCAAGAAGGCCGGCTATGACGGCGTCGAGATTCCGATCTTCGAAGGCGATCCGGACCATTATGCGAGGCTCGGCGCCATGCTGGACGAGATCGGCCTCGCGCGCAGCGTCGTCACCATCATGCCGTCGCTCGACAAGAACCCGCTCGCCAGCGACGGCGCCACGAGAAGGGCGGCGCTCGATCACGCCAGATGGTTCATCGATTGCAGCGCGGCGCTGGGTGCCCCCGTCATCGGCGGTCCCATTCACTCCGTTCACGGACATTTCACCGGCGCCGGCCCGACCGCCGCCGAGCGCAAGCGCGGCATCGCCTTCCACCGCAAGGCCGGCGATTATGCGGCGCGCAAGAATATCCGCCTGGCGCTCGAAGCGCTCAACCGCTTCGAATGCTACTTCCTCACGACCATGCAGCAGCTTGCTGACTATCTGGACGAGGTCGATCATCCCGCCGTCCAAGGCATGTACGACACCTTCCACGCCAATATCGAGGAGAGCGATCCGATCAAGGCGATCAGGACGATCCGCCAGCACATGATCCATGTTCATATTTCGGAAAACGACCGCGGCACTCCCGGCAAGGGCCATGTCGACTGGCCCGCGACCTACAAGGCGCTCAAGGCAAGCAAGTATGACGGCTGGCTCACCATCGAAGCTTTCGGTCGCTCGCTGCCGGCGCTTGCCGCCGCCACACGGGTGTGGCGCGATTTCTTCCCCAGCTCCGAAGGCGTCTATCGCGAAGGCATCAAGGCTATCCGGAGAGGGTTGGCTAAGGCTTCCTAGTGTTTCGTTGCTGACAAAGGATTCACAGACGGACGCAAAGCTGCGCCGGGGATTCTTTACGTGGGGGCGCGTCCCTCGCTTCCAATACCCTTTCAGACCTTTCAGACCCTTTCAATCCTTTGCCTCAGGCTCTTCGCTCTTGCCGCGCAGATCCATTATGACGGACCGCTCGAATTCGGGCGAGCGCTTGCGCGCAAGGGCATGGTGCGCGCTTGCCGAAAGTGACGGGAAGCCGAGCTTCGGCAGCATCGGGCGAGGCAGCCCTGGGCACAGCGCCAGCAGCCGCCCGGCCTTCCGGCAACAGGCGCTAAGCTCATGCAAGCTGCCGCCGATATATTCGCCAATCATCACAATGGTTCTGACGATGATCGCCAAGAACGCGGCGATCTTCGCCGCCCATGACGCGATGGCGCGGTCGAGCGCCGCGCTTTGGCAAGGCGTGCTGGTCATCCGACGGTTCCATTTTGGAGAGCGAGCTACAAGAGCAACGTGCCCGGCAGCGGCTGTGGACGGATCAAGTACTCCGGGCACACGAGCTCAATTCTGAAATTTTCCAAATCACGGCTTGGCCCACGATGTCAAGAGACCAAAAGCCCTCAAAGGTCACCCGCACGAAAAAACACACCAATTGCTTTCAGTTCGCCGGCCGGGGCGTCAGCGCTCCCGCATCGCTTCGTCCCTGGTCCGCAAGACCGGCGTGAGCAGATATTGCAGCACGCTTTTACGGCCCGTCATGATGTCGACATTGGCCACCATGCCGGGAATGGCGCGCATCGTCTCGCCCATCTTGGTGATGGAATTCTCGTCGGTTTTCACGATCACCCGGTAATATGGATTGTTCTCGGGATCCGTCACAGTGTCGGCGCTGATCCATTCGACCTTTCCACTCAAGGCGCCGTATTGCAAATAGTCGAACGCCGTCAGCTTCACGCGCGCGGGCTGGTCCTTTCTGATGAAACCGATATTGCGGGGACCTATTTTGACCTCCACCAGGAGATTGTCCTCGATCGGCACGATTTCAACGATATCGAAACCCGGCCGGACGACGGCGCCGAGTGAGGTCACGCTCAACCGGTTCACAATGCCCTTTGCCGGAGCCCTGAGCTCCGTCTGGCGCACGCGCTGCTCCGCCGCCATGACCGACTGTTCGAGAATGTTCAGTTCACCAATGGCCTTCGCCAAGTCCTCGCGCGCGGAGGCGACAAAGACGCTACGGTTGGAAGCGAGCTTCTCCTTGGCCTCTTCGATAGCGAACTCGGCACGGGGCTGTGTGGCATCGAGCACCGCAAGTTCACCCTGCATGTCGCCGACCTGCCTTTCCAGCCGGATCAGCTCGATCTCAGGAACGGCGCCGTTCTTGGCGAGCTTCCTGGTCATCGCGAGCTCGCGATTGATCAGCTCCAAGGCACCCGCAAGCTTGTCGCGCTGTGCACCCATTTCCAACCGCTCCTGCTCTTTCTGGAGCAATTGCCGGCGCAGGATCTCCACTTCGTTTCTGATTTTCTCCTGCCTTGCGGCGAAGGCCTGGCGCTCCGCCTGAACCGCGTTGGGCGCCGACTTGGTCAGCTCGGCGCTGAACTCGAGGGTGTCGCTGGCGCTGGCCTCGGCCCTGAGGCGCGTGGTCTGTGCTTCGAGATAGAGCCGGCGTTGATGCAATTCACCCAGGCGCGATGCCGCTTCCGTCTCGTCCAGCTTCAGCAGAAGCTGGTCTTTCTCCACGACATCGCCGTCCTTCACATAAAGCCCGCGAACGATCCCGCCATCCGGTGACTGAACGACCTGGAGCTTCGAGCTGGAGATCACCTTGCCGTCGCCGGTGGTCACCTCATCGAGGATCGCCCAGTTCGCCCACACAATGGCCATGGCCATCAGGACGGCCAGGATGACGATAAACGTCCACCCTGAATGCGACGTCGACTCCCTCAGCGCGGCCTTCACATCGTTGGCGAAAGCCAGATCGTCCAATCTCCTTTTCGTCATGGCATCACGACACCTCCCGCCTGTGATCGACGCGCCTGAGAGAGCGATCTGCTGATGACATCAGCTTTCGGGCCGTCGGCGACCAATCGGCCGTCATCGATGACCAGAATCCGATCCACCGCGTTCAAGATGGGCGTGCGATGCGAGCAGACGATGAGCGTCCGCTGCCCGCCCGACGCCCACTGGTTGAGCATCTGGACCAGCATGTTCTCGGCTGCCGAATCCATGGCGCTGGAGGGCTCATCGAGAAACAGGATCATCGGTTGGCGCAGGATCATGCGGGCGATGGCGACCGCCTGCCGCTGCCCCCCGGACAAACCCTTGCCACGCTCGCCTATTTCCATGGCAAGTCCGAGGGGATGGGACGCCACCAGCGTCTGCAGGCCGGCCATGCTCACTGCCCAATCGATCTCATCCTGCGACGCATTGGGTCTGCCGAGAACGATATTGTCCCGCACAGTGCCGGTGAACAGCTCGGGTTCCTGCGGTACATAGGCGACGCCGGCCCTGAGCTCCGCCGTGGCGTAGGAGCGCGTATCGGCCTCGGATACGAGCACAGCGCCTTGCGTCGGCGCATAGAGGCCGGCGAGCAATCTACCGATGGTGGTCTTGCCCGATCCCATCTTCCCCACGATCCCCACCTTCTGTCCGCTGGGAATCCGGAAGGTCACGTCATTGAGCGCCGGACTGGCCTGGCCCGGATAGCTGAAGGTGACATGGCGAAATTCGACAGCCCCGTCCTTGACGGAAGGACCGCCGCCCTGAACCCGCGATCCGTCACGCGGCAGCTTCATGAGCTCGGCTATGCCTTTCAGCGCATTGATGGCCTGCTGACCTCTCGCCAGGGTCATCGCGATATTGCCGAGCGGACTGAGGACGCGCGCCGCAAGCATATTCGCCGCGATCAGCGCGCCGATCGAAATTCGTCCCTCGAACACCAGGAACACGCCCCAGACGAGGATGATCACGCTGGTGAACTGCTGGACGGTCGAAGTGAAATAGAGGGCAAAGGAAGACCAGCGCCGGGAAGAGGAGTTGGCGCGCGCCGCTGCGGAAAGTGCCTCTTCCCATTTGCGTTGGACGACGCCTTCGGCGTTTGCCGCTTTGATGCTCTCGATCTGCATCAGGCTTTCCACCAGGACCGCATGCCGTCGCGACGATTGAGCCTGCGTAAGCCGCGTGGCGCGCGAAAGCGGAATCTGGATGAGCATGGTCACGGCAATGACGACGATGACCGCGGCCAGCGGTATCAGGGCGATCTGCCCGATCAGCAGCCAGAGAATCCACACCGAGATGCCGATGAACAGGAGATCGGTCACCGCGATGATGCTGGCCGACGTGAAGAATTCGCGCACCGCATCGAAGTCTCTGATCAAGCTCGCGACGGCGCCGGCGGAACCCGGGCGCGCGCTCAGCGTCATGGCCGTGGCGTGCTCGAATATCTCCGCCGAAAGACGCATGTCCATGCGCCGTCCGGCACCGTCGAGAAGCACGGCACGGAACTGACGCAAGGCCGAGTCCATCACGAGGGCCAGAACCACGCCGAGTGCCAATGCCCAGAGCGTGGGAAAGGCCATGTTGGGTATGACCCGGTCGAAGACATTCATCGTGAAGATCGGCACCGCCAGCCCGAGTAAGTTCACCATGAAGGCTATGATCAGTATTTGCGCCCACGACTCCCAGGCCTGCGTCACGGCGGAAGCGAACCAGTTCGCATTCGCGCTGACCGGCGCGAAATCCTTGCCTTCGGCAACGGCGACAAAGGCTGTTACTCCGCTATAGTGCCGGCGAAGGAATTTTTCCTCGACGAGTTGCGGGTCGCCGCCACCCGCCATGAGGATTTCGAAGGTGGTTCTGCCCGGTCGCGACGCCAGAACACAGGCCCCGCCCGCCTTGAGGAGCAGGATGACCGGCATGGTCACCGGAGGAATCCGGCTGAGACGGACCTTCCTCAGCTCGCATTTGAGTCCCTGCTGTGCGCTGGCCCGCGCGAGGAGATCCACGGTCAATGCCGGACCGCGAAGCGGCAAGCCGCTCAGAGCACCCTTCCGCGAAAAGGTGGTTCCCAGCAGCTTCGCTACAAATTCGAGGCACGCCAGGAGCGGATCGCTCCCCGCGTTCGAGGTCATCCTGTCGTCCATTCCGCGGCGGTTATCTGCCATCAAACTGCGTCGCTGCGCCCAGCGACAGACTTACTGACGCAAAGGTTCTATATCGATCGAAAATACCCCGCCCTGGCTTTGCTCGAGAAAGTTCGAGCGAGCTTCCACCGGCGGGCGTATACCCAAGGTCTTCAAGAGCCGGTTCATCGAGGCCAGCAACTGATAGGCGGCAAAACGATGCACGGCGTCCGCGCTGGTGAGCTGGAATTGGCTGGTGAACCTGGCATTCTCCGCATCGAGCAGATCCAGCAGGCTTCGCTTCGCCAGCTTGTACTCTTCCTGATAGGCGGCAACGACGCTCGCGGTTGCTGCCGCCTGATTGCGCGCCGCCGCGACCCGGCGTGCCCCTACCGTATAGGCGGCGAATGCGCGATCCACCGTCTCGGAGATCTCCCGCGCCTTTACTCGTCTATCTGCTTGTGCCTGGTTGACCTTTTCGCCCAGCGCACGCTTGCGGTAGGTCGTGCCGCCGCCTTGATACAGATTCCAGCTCATGGTGACTTGGCCAGTCAGGCTGCTCGAGGGACCGGGCGTCCCGGCAATATCGTCACCCGTGCTGGCAATGCCCTCCAGACTGATCGTTGGATAGTAACCCGCCTTGGCCTGCGCGAGGGCAAACTCCGCGGCCCGCGTCTCTGCGTCAAGGGCGAGGATCGCGGGATTGCTTTCGATCGCCGAGGCGACGGCCGCCGCCCGAGTCTTGGGAACGCCCCCCGGAAAGGCCACGGGGGTGAGATTGGTGGGTTCAGATCCGATCACTTGCCGGTAGCGGGCACGCGCCTCCTCCAAAGCCTGATCGATCTGGGCAATGGTGAAGTCTGCGGCGGCAATACGCTCACGCGCCTGTTCGAGATCGCTCTTGGGCGCGCTGCCACCCGTTGTCTTGTCGCGCACCAAAACGAGAATAGCGCCGAGACGCTGCCGGTTCTGGCGCGCGAGAATGCGAATGGCCGAGTGGCGTCGGACATCGAGGTATGCCTCGACGGCATCGAGACCCATTTTCTCGGCCTGGTCTGATACGCGCAGGCTGAAGGCATCGGCACGCGCGGCGCTGCGATAGACGTCGTTGATGCGGTCGCCGCCATCATAGAGGATCTGGCGAACAGTCAGCGCGATCTCCCGCTGCAACCGCCATTCACTGTTGACGTCAGGCGAAAATCCCTCCGGCTGGTCGACAATATTGGGACCGGCATTGCCCCTGAGATCGACTGTCGGCAGCAGCCGGCTTCGCGCCTGCAAGATCTCCCAGGCGGACGACCTCAGGGCCGCTCGGCTCGCCTCAACCGATGGATGGGTGGAGACCGCCGCTTTCACGGCGTCCCGCAAGCTGGTTGCCGATACGGCATGGGGCATGGCGAGAACCGCTATTACTATGAGTAATTTTTCCCAAAGCCGCACGAAGTCCCCATCCGGTCTGTCGCCACGCCGGCTACTAGACTTAGCATATTCCTTACGTTAAGGAAGAAGAACCTTGCTATCGGGAACTGCAAACCCGCATTTTTGCAACGGAAATTGCAGGACGGCCAGTTGACGAGGCATGGGCACTGACGGCCAAGGACGTAAAGTATGCTGAAGGCAGAATATTCGTCCTATGTGATGCCCACTGGATCGGTGTCGGCGGAGGGTGACGTCGTCACCATCCCGGATGCCCATCTGCTCTTCACCGCACAGTTCAGCCGCACCGCCCATGACCTGATTCTCACCGATTCGGACGGTTCCCGCTTCGTGGTCTCCGGCTATTTCGACCGGGCGGAGCCCCCTGCCCTTGCTTCGCCCGAGGGCGCCATGCTTCTCCCGGACGTCGTCAAGGCTCTCGCCGGGCCTCTCACCCCGGGCCAATATGCCCAAGCTGGCGGAAGCGACGGCGGAGCCGCCATTGGCAAGGTCACCACCTTGACCGGAACCGTGACCGCGCAGCATGCAGACGGCGCCGTCGTCGAGCTTCACGTCGGCGATCCGGTCTTCAAAGGCGATGTCCTGCAGAGCGGACCGCAGGCCTCGGTAGGCATCGTCTTCGTCGATCAGACGGTGTTCAGCCTGTCGGCCAATGCCCGAATGGTGCTGAACGAACTAGTCTATCAGCAAGGCGGCAGCGACAACTCGATGGCCTTCAGCCTGGTGGAGGGTACTTTTTCCTTCGTCGCCGGCCAGGTCGCCCCCACGGGCGAGATGAAGATCAACACTCCCGTGGCCAGCATGGGCATTCGCGGCACATGCGTGATAGCGAAGGCCTCCGCGAGCGAGGGGAAGACGTTTTTTGCCTTGTGTCAGGATCCGGGGACCAAGGATGTCGGTTCCTATGCAATCTTGAGTCTCATCGACGGATCCGTGCTGGCCACGGTCAACTCGATCGAAATCGCCTATTCGATGGCGAGCGCGACAAGCCCAATCGTCATTGTCCCCGCCTCCCAGATTGCTTCGATCACTGACGCCGCAATCCAGCAGCTCAACGAGGCGGTCGACCAGGCGATCAAGGACGGTGACGTTCCGAAGCCGCCCGAGAAGCAAGGGTCAAATACAAACAGCAGCAATTCCGGCAATCAGGTCGTAAGCACCGAGAACCCGAGTACCGGCGAAACCGCGGACCTTGGCGCGGGGACACCGGGACTGAGTGCCATCGTCAGCGCACTTGGCGCCGAGGTTGTAGCCGTCGTCGAGATCAGCGAGCCTGTTCCAGTCGCCGCCGCATCGCCGGCGGATGCCGCCGTCACGCCCCCCGCGCCTGTGACGCCCAATACACCGCCACCGCAGCAATCGGAGCCGGAACCGCCACCCACGCCCGAGCCCGTGGTCGGGACGGCCACCGAGGGCGGTTCGTCGAGCACGCTCGACGCCTTGGCGAATTCACCAGGGGGCGGAACGGTCACCGGCCTGCCGCCTGCCCTGCCGGACGGCGTCACCTACGACCCGGGCGCGCAAAGCTTCACGCTCGATCCGACAAATCCCGCCTATGACTCGCTTGCCGACGGAAGCTCCACAACCGTCACGGTGAACTATCAGATCGATACGGGGTCAGCGACGGTCCCAGCCTCGGTCCAATGGACCGTGACTGGAGAGAACGATGCGCCGGTCGCGGCCGATGACGGCTTATTGTCGACGAACGAGAACACGGCGCTCAACAATATCGACGTCCTCGGCAATGACGATGATATCGATGGCGACACGCTGACGATCTCGGGCACGCCGACGGCCTTGCATGGCACGGTGACGGTCAATCCGGATGGCACGCTCAACTATACCCCGAATGCCGGCCATACGGGTGCGGACACGATCACCTACGAGATAACCGACGGAACACTCACCGACGTCGGCGTCGTGACGATCGACGTCATTGCGGTGAATACCGGCCCGACCGCGGTCGATGACGGCCCGCTGGCGCTGAATGAGGACGCCGCGCTCAACAGTATCGATGTCCTCGGCAACGATACCGATCCCGAAAACGATACATTGGCGATCTCGGGCACGCCAACCGCCCTGCACGGCACGGTGACGGTCAATCTTGACGGAACGCTCAATTACATACCGGACGCCCATTACAGTGGCCCCGACACGATTACCTATGTGGTAAGCGACGGGACATCCAGCGATACCGGCCAGGTGGCGATCACCGTCAGCGCTGTGGCCGATGCGCCGAGCCTGACCACACCCAATGCCACAGGCAACGAGGACACGGCGATTGCGCTGAATTTCTCTTCGGCCCTCACCGACACCGACGGCTCGGAGACCCTGTCGATCAACGTCTCGGGCCTCGCCGGCGCCATCCTCAACCACGGCACGCTCAATGACGACGGCAGCTACACGCTGAGCGCCGCCGATCTGGTCGGCCTCACTCTCACGCCACCCCCCAATAGCGATGCCGATATCACGCTTACTGTGACGGCGACCGCGACCGAAGGATCGAATGGCGATACCGCCACCACCACGGACACTGTCCTGGTAACGGTTAATGCGATTGATCATGCGCCGACGCTGGCGGCGGTGACCTCGGGCTCGGTGACGGAAGTCGCTCAGTCGTCGGCGACGACGGATGCGGGTCTGACAGGCACGTTGTCGGGCAACGATGTCGATGGCGACACGCTGAGCTATGGCATCCAGGGTGTCACTCCGGTCGGGACCACGGCGACCCAGGTGGGCGACT
>QORU01000019.1 GCA_003574785.1 Taklimakanibacter deserti
TTTGCTCATATCACTTTGCATGGGGGTCACGCTCCATCAGATGTGTGGACAACGATGGGCATCTTACCCTCGTCGTCCGCCCCATTGAATCTTCTTCTCCCACGCTGCGCGCGGGAGAAGGGGAATGATGGAGATGGCGGCCGGAACTTGCACCCTTCAAAACTAACTATTTGCCTGCCGCCAGCGTGACATGACGAAGACCGAGACTATCCTTTCATTGCGCAATATCTCGCGCACCTTCGGCAACAAGGCCGCCGTCAAGGACGTCACCCTCGACATAAGAGAGGGCGAGCTCTTCACCATCGTGGGGCCCTCGGGCAGCGGCAAGAGCACGCTGATCCGCATGCTCGCCGGTCTCGAGACGCCGAGCGCCGGCGACATCCTGCTGCGCGGCACGCGCATCAACGACATGCCGGCGAACCGGCGGCCCACTTGCATGGTGTTCCAGTCGCTGGCGCTCTTCAACCACATGACGGTGGGCGAGAATATCGAATTCGCCCTGACCGTCAGGGGCGCCGACCGCAAGGCGCGGCGCGAGCGCGCCCGCGAATTGATGGCGCTGGTGCGCCTGCCGCAGGAATTCTACGGCAAGTCGGTCCTGCGCTGCTCGGGCGGCGAGCGCCAGCGCGTCGCTTTGGCGCGGGCACTCGCTTCCGACCCCGACATCCTCTTCTTCGACGAGCCCTTGTCGGCGATAGACTATCGCCTGCGCAAGATCCTCGAAATGGAAATGAAGGATCTCAACCGCGAGACCGGCAAGACCTTCGTCTATATCACCCACAGCCTGGAAGAGGCGATGGTGATGTCGGACCGCATCGCCGTCATGCGTGACGGCGAGATCGTCCAGCTCGGCGATCCTTTGTCGATCTATAACGCGCCCTCGACCCGCTTCGTCGCCGAGTTCATGGGGCAAGTGAACTTGCTTCCCGTGGCCGTGGACGGCAACGGCAATCGTGTGATCGAGGGCATAGGCGCTCCGGTCGCCCAAGCTTTCCGTGCCGGCCCGTATTCCTCGATCATGCTGCGGCCCGAGCGGCTGCGGCTCCTCGACAAGGGCAGACGCGCCGATGTCGAGTTCGACGCCACATGCTTCAACTTCTACCTCCTCGGCTCGCGCACCCACGTTCATTTGCGCCGCGATGAGCGGACCTTCATCGTCGAATTGTCGCCCGACATGGCCGTGCCGGAGCCGGGGGCCGTGGTGCGGGTCGGATTCGACTGGGCCGATGCGGTCAGCGTCCAGGGTGAGGCGCCATGATGACGCGCGAGCAAAGGACCGGCCTTGCCCTCATGCTGCCGCCGGCATTGCTGCTGGTGGCGGGTTTCCTGCTGCCTTTGCTGTTCGTCCTTTATACGAGCTTCATGCCGCCGCGAACCTTCGGGCTCGCCAGCCCGCCGACGTTCGAGAATTACCTGACGGCGTTCCGCGAAAGCTATTGGCGGCCTTTCGCCTGGTCGATCTTCTTCGCCACCGCGACGACGATCGCGACCGGCCTCATTTCCTGGCCGATCGCCAAAGCGCTGGTCAGGAGCTCGCGGCGCTTCGCCGTCACCGTCTCGGTGCTTATCGCCGTCCCGGTCTTCATCGCCGAAAGCGTACGCCTGTTCGGCGCGCATCTCTTTCTCATGCCGCGCGGCGGCATCCTCGCCGGCACGATCCAATATCTGTTTGGCCTCAATATCGGCAGCGTCCTGTTCACGCCGTTGGCGACGCTGCTCGGGCTGTTCTACATCTATCTGCCCTTCGCGCTCTTCCCCATGGTGCTCGGCCTGTCGCTGGTGCCGCGGGACCAGCTCGAAGCGGCCCAGGATCTGGGCGCCAGTCCCTGGCAGCAGCTTCGCTATATCGAATTGCCGGTGGCCTCGCCCGGCATCATCATCGGCAGCCTTCTGGTCTTCGTCCTGGCGCTCGGCGCCACCACCGAGGCCCATATATTGGGCGGGCAGTCCGCGGTGCCGGTCGTCCACGCCATCGAGCAGCGCTTCAACTATGCGCAGGATTGGCCGCTGGGCTCGGCCCTTGCCACCGTCCTTTGCGTCATCACGGCAGCACTCGTCTTCCCCCTGATCTCCCGGTTGAATATCGACCGGCTGTTCTCGCGGTGAGGAGGGGACGATGAGGCCGGAGCAAGCCGAGAGGGGACGGAAGATCTGGACGGTGGTCGTCCTCGTCCTGCTCTATCTGCCGATCGTCTCGATCATCCTCGCCTCGCTCGCGAACACCCGCTATTTGCGCTTTCCCCACAGCACCTGGACGCTCGAGCCTTATCGCCAGGCCTTGGGGCTCGACCAGACCTACGATCTGCAGATGACGTCGCTCAAGATCGCCGTCTTCGTGGCGCTGCTCTCGGTCATCATCGCCGTTCCGGGCGCGCTCGCTTTCGCCCGCTATGACTGGTCGGGCCGCAAGCTCTATCAAAGGCTGCTCCTGCTGCCGGTGTTCTTCCCGCAATCGGTGCTCGGCCTCGCAGCCCTCGTCACGCTGAGCGCCTTTGGGATCAATCTGAGCTGGAAGACGGCGGTCTTCACCCATGCCGTATGGATCGTGCCCATCGTGACGCTCATCGTCTCGATCCGCGTCTATGGTCTCGACCGCGCCCAGGAGGAGGCGGCCTTCGACCTGGGCGCCAGCCGGCTCCAGGCCTTCTTCCGCATTACCTTGCCGCAGATCCTGCCCGGCCTGTCGTCGGGCGCCTTGTTCGCCTTCCTCCTGTCCTGGAGCAACATGCCGCTCTCGGCCTATACGACGGGCGTCGATACGACATTGCCGGAATGGCTCTATTCGCGCATGGCGACCAATTACGCGCCGATGGTTCCGGCGGTCTCGGTGCTGTCGATCATCGCCAGCATCATCTTCGTGCTGGTCTGGCAGATGGGCCGGGTCGCCGTCACCCGCATGACGGCGAAGATCGCCGGGCGTGATCTCGACTAGCGACATGCCAGGAAAAATTTCAAACGGGCGCAGGCGATCCGCTTCGGGCGGATTCAGGGATTTTCAGGGATTATCAGGGAATTTTGCAAAATCCGAACCCGGCCTAATTACATCAATGAGTTAACGCCTCGAAGCAGGGAATTTTCTGCGCTGAAACGGGAGGAGGCCTTACGGGACCTTCTCAGAATATCCTCCTTCAGCTTGTGCTAATACTCGGAACGGAAGCGCGGATCGGACATCGGTTACGCAGTTGCCGATGCTGATAAATCCCAACGCACGCTTTGGCCCGCAAAGTCAAGATCTCTTATCGCGCTTAGCCGCCCGGTTGACTTGCCATTTTGTGCGCAGCTATGGAGAAGCCCATGAAGCAGGCATCCGGTGTCGACGCATCTCCACCGCTGAGCAATCCCGGACTCGCGCTCGGGCTTTCGCTGGATGAAGGCTCGAATGCCGTCAGGCTTCAGAAAATCCGCGAGATCATCAGCCTGGTGAATGCCGGAAGCGATGTCGGCGCGATCTTCGAGCGCATCGTCTTTGCCGTCTGCCATCACACGATCTGGAACTATAGCGGCATCATGGCCGTCGATCGCACGATCGGCTACTCCGTCCTGGTTTCGACCTATGGGCTGGAGCCCGCCGGCCGCAATGGCCTGGCACAGCAATGGGAACTTGCCACGAGCCCGTGCCTGAAGGTCGTATCGACCAAGCAGCCGGTCGTTATCGAAGACGCCCAGATCAGCGAGGAATATCCCGGCTACCGGGCCGATTCACGCGCGCGCGGCTATCACACGGTGGTCCTGCTGCCGCTCGGCTGCACCGACATGCAGGGCCGCGAAATGGTTCTCGACGTGAATTCCGAGAAATGCGTGACGGTGGCCCCCGATGAGCTCGACTTCCTGGTCACCATCAGCCATCTGGCCGGGCTTGCCGTCGACAAGGGCAAGTCCTTGCACAATGAGCGGGCTTTGAGCAGCAGGCTGGAGCGGGTGCTGGAAATCAATTCGAGCCTCCTCGACCGCGTCCTGCACGGCAATTCGATGGAGATCATCGCCGGCATGGTGGAAACCATCCTGCCGGACCCGATTGTGATCGTGGATCTCACGGCCGACAGTTTTCACGTCACCTTGTCGCCCGATGTGATGAATTTCGGTGATCGCGAATGGGCCGAATTCGTGCGCGGCCCGGCGGCACGCCAGCTCATCCAGATGATGCTGCAGACCAAGCCCTCCGACTTCCGCGAGATGAAGCGCATAAGCCTTGCGACGCCGGACAAATCCTTCGAAAGCGACGCCTATGTCGAGCCCTTGCTGATCGATGGCGAGACGGTCGGCGGCATCATCGTATTTCCGCGGGCAAGGGGGCTCGACAAGCTCGATTTCCTGGTCGCCATGGAGGTCAAGTTCGCCTTGAGCGTCCAGCTGATGCGGGCGCATATCCAGCAGCAGTCGCATGACTATCAGACGACCGAACTGTTCACGCGCCTCTTCGAGGGCGGCTGGCAGAAGGACGAGCAGATCCACAATCGCGCCGCGCGCCTGGGGCTCGATCTATCGGTCCCGGCACAGCTTCTCATCGTCGATATCAGGGGCGGCTCGCCCCATTCCGCCCGGCACAAGCCCTATCCGGCGCCGAGGACCTTCAAGCGCTCGCTCAATCAGTCATTCCCCAATGCGGTGCTGGTCTATCATGCCGGCGCATTGGTCGTTTATCTCCCCAATCCGCCGGCGGACGGGAATGCGCGCGTCATCACGGCGGGCCGGCAACTGATCGATGCGGTAAAATGGTACTTCGAAGTCGACCCGGTCTTCACGCTCAGTCCTGTCTGCGCGCGCCTCGAGGATTATCAATCGGCGCGCGACCATTGCGGAAGGCTGTTGTCGCTGGGGAGGATTTTTGGCCGGCGGGGCCTCGTGTCCCAGCAGGATTTTGGCCCCTTCGCCGTGTTGCTGTCCGGGTTGGACCAGCATGTCGCCACGACATTCATCGATCAGACCCTTGGCCAGATCGAAACCTATGACAAGGACAACAAGACCCAGCTGATGCAGACGGCGGAAGCCTTCATCGATCGCGGCTGCCGCTATCAGGCGACGGCCGAGCTCCTGAAAATCCACGTCTCTACTTTGCGCTACAGGATGGATCGGTTGAAGGAGCTGTTCGGCCTCGATCTGGAGAGCGAGGACAGCCGCTTTTCCGTCTCTCTTGCACTGAGGCTCAGGGCCCTGCTGATCAAAATGTCGGGTAAGTAGTTCGGCCGCATCTCTTGACGTCCCTCATGCTGAGGTGCCCGGCGAAGCCGGGCCTCGAAGCATCCTTCAGGATAGAGCGAGACTGCTGCACTAAGCCTTCGAGGCTCCCCCGGCTCAAGGCCGGGGTCGCACCTCAGGCTGAGGGTAATGACCTTCCATCGATTTCTACGAAGGAAAGACCGCCTCTTCCTCTGATTCATCGCAAGAAGGAGGGCGGCAACCCCGTTATCGTCCAACGAAACTTGGAAACAGGGTTGCCGTGGACAGATCGGTTGTCGACAAGCTGGCGCTCCGACGCGCGTTCGGGAACTTCGTCACCGGAGTTACGATCGTGACGGCCATGGATGAGGTCGGAAGGCCGCGCGGGCTGACGGTCAATTCCTTCACCTCCGTTTCCCTCGATCCGCCGCTGGTGCTCGTCTGCATCGCCGAGACGGCGCAGAGCTGCGACGCCTTTCGCCGATGCAGCGGCTTTTCGGTCAATGTGCTGCACGAAGACCAGCGCCGGTATTCGGACATATTCGCCAGCAAATCCCCGGACAAGTTCGAAAGGGTCGAGTGGTCCTCCGGTTTCACCGGTGCGCCGCGGATCGCGGGCAGCCTGGCCGCTTTCGACTGCATTGTGCATGAGCGCATCGAGGCCGGCGATCACATCATCCTGATCGGCAGGGTCGCCTGCTTCGAGAGCTGTGCCGGGCGCCCGCTGGTCTATGGTCAGGGCAGCTATATATCGGTCAGCGTCCAGCAGGCTGCCGTCGCGCGGCCACCGGGCCATAATGTCATTGTCAGCTGCGTCGCCGACTATGAAGGGCGCGTCCTGCTCCATCGCACGCAATATGGCGCCTGGCGGCTTCCGGAGGCGGTTCAGACGGGTGCGAGCAGTGGTGAGCTCGTGACGCTCAACGACGCGCTCAAGAACATGGGCGCCAAGGTTGAAATCACCTTTCTCTATTCGGTCTTCGAGATCGCCGGCGAAAACGGTGTGGCGATCGTCTATCGCGGCACCTTGAACAAACCGGTCGAGGAATCGAAGCAGGTCCGCCTGTGCTCGGAGGCGGAAGTTCCCTGGGACGAGCTCGAGCCCAGGGAATGCCAGGCATTGCTCAAGCGCTTCTTCCGCGACCGCAAGCTCGATCAATTCAGCATCTATAGCGACGTCCTCAATGAGCCGCGGGTTGCGCGGCTCGAGCAGGATCCGCCGCGAAACTGGGACTCCTACACCGCACAATTCGACGATGGATCAGGAACATGAAGACGACAGTAGAGAATATCGCCGGCAAACGGACGGAGCATTACATCGGCGGCGAGTGGGTGGCGCCGCATTCGGCCCGCTATCTCGACAGCTATGATCCGGCCACCGGCAAGGTCTGGTACCAGGCGGCCGACGGCGATGAGAAGGACATCGACGCCGCGGTCAAGGCGGCCCAGGCGGCGCTTGTCGATCCGGCCTGGCGGCGGATCACCCAGACCGAGCGTGGTGTCCTGATGCGCCGTCTCGCCGAGCTCATCGCCAAGAACGCCGAGCAGATCGGCCGGCTCGAGACCCGCGACAATGGCAAGCTGCTCAAGGAAATGCGGGCGCAGGCACAGGCGATGCCCGACAGCTATCAGTATTTTGCCGGCATGGCCGACAAGATCGAGGGATCGGTCGTCCCGGTCAACAAGCTCGACATACTGAATTTCACCACACGCGAGCCGATCGGCGTCGTCGGCATCATCGTGCCGTGGAATTCGCCCCTGATGCTGCTCACCAGCACGCTGGCGCCGTCATTGGCGATCGGCAACACGGTGGTCGTCAAGCCTTCCGAGCATACATCGGCTTCGGCCCTGGCGCTTGCCGAGCTCATCGAAGAGGCAGGTTTCCCGGCGGGCGTCTACAATGTGGTCACGGGCTATGGCCACACGGCGGGAGACGCGCTGACCAAGCATCGTGGCGTCGCCAAGATCGCCTTCACCGGCGGCACGGTGACGGGGCGCAAGGTGGCGATGAACGCCGCAAGCCACCTGGCGCAATCGACGCTGGAGCTCGGCGGCAAGTCGCCTCATGTGGTCTTTGCCGATGCCGATCCGGATCGCGCCGCAACCGGTGTCGTGTCCGGCATATTCGCGGCCGCCGGACAGACCTGCATCGCGGGATCGCGCTGCTTCGTCCATGAGGACATTCATGACGAGATCGTCGATCGCCTGATCGATCGCGCCAAGAAGATCACGATCGGCGATCCGGAAGCCGAGGAAACCGAGCTCGGCCCGCTTGCGCTCAAGGCGCAGCTCGAAAAGGTGGCCCAGTATGTGGGCTTCGGATCGGCCGATGGCGCGGCGATCGCCTTCGGCGGCAACCCGCCGCCGCGTCCCGACCTCGCGGGCGGCTGGTATTTCGAGCCGACCATCTTCACCGATGTGAAGAACGACATGCGCATCGCGCGCGACGAGATCTTCGGCCCGGTGCTGGCGATCATGAAATTCCGGTCCGAAGACGAGCTGATGCATCTGGCCAACGACACGGATTATGGCCTCGCCGCCGGCATCTGGACGAAAGACATCGACAGGGCGCTGCGCTTCGCCAGGGAGGTCGATGCCGGCACGGTGTGGATCAATACCTACCGCTCCGCCTCCTACATGTCCCCTTCGGGCGGTTTCAAGAATAGCGGCTACGGCAAGCTCGGCGGTTTCGAAGCCATCCGGACACTCTCGCGCCTGAAGAGCGTCGTAGTCGACTACTCCGGCAAGACTCACGACCCCTTCGTCATGCGGCTCAAATAAGTTCTCGGGAGGAACCAGTGAAGTTCGCCATTGCCGTCAATATGCATCGCGTCGACCCGCAAGAGGACATGCGGGAGATCGCCGAGCAGACGCTGAAGCTTGTTCAAATCGCGGAGCAGGGCGGCTTCGAAGTCGCCTTCGCCGCCGAGCATCATACGATCGAGCTGACGGTCGCGCCCAATCCCTTCCTGCAGCTCACCCAATGGGCGCTCAACACCAGCAAGATCAGGCTGGGGACGGCGACGATCGTGGCGCCCTACTGGCACCCCATCCGCCTCGCCGGCGAAGCAGCGCTCCTCGACGTGCTGAGCGGCGGCCGGCTGGAACTCGGCATCGCTCGCGGCGCCTTCCAATACGAATTCGACCGCATGGCGGGCGGCATCCAGCAGCAAGGCGGCATCGCTTATCTGAAGGAGATACTTCCGGTCGTCAAAAAGCTGTGGGCAGGCGATTACGCCCATCAGGGCGAACTCTGGCAGTTCCCCACCTCGACCTCGGTGCCGAAGCCGATCCAGCACCCGCATCCGCCCATATGGGTGGCGGCGCGCGATCCCGGAACCTATGACTGGGCGATCAAGAACGGCGCCCACATCATGTCGACGCCTCTGTCGCGCCCGCCGGCCGAGATAAAGATCCTGTCGGACAAGTTCCACAAATCGCTGGCCGACAATCCCAGCATCAAACGGCCGCGCTTCATGATGATGCGGGCGGCCTTCGTCTATGAGCGCCGCGAGGAATGGCGCCGCCCGGTCGACGCCGCGATCCTCGACGGACGGCATTTCGAGAATCTCTTCCAGACGAACGGCGTCGTGCGCAACGGCTTCACCCAGCCGATCGACATGTCACAGATTTCGAACAGCGCTGCCTATGACTCGGCGCAGCTGCATGAGAGCCTGCTGTTCGGAACGCCGGATGAAGTGATCGAGAAGCTGCGGCTCTATGAGGACGCGAAGGTCGATCTCTTCTGCTACGGGGCCAATCTCGGTCTGCCCTGGGCTGAGACCGCACGCTCGCTCGAGCTTTTCATTGAACGAGTGATGCCTGCCTTTGACGAACGGCGCCCGGAGAAGACGCCTCGCCAGGCAACCGCCTGATCGACGACTAACAATAGCAAGCAACATACAAGGAGGAGACTATGCCTGAACAATCGAAAAGAACTGATGGACCTGCTCGCCGGCAAGAAGCTTTCCCGGCGCGATATGCTGGCCTTGGGCGGCAGTGCCGCTCTGGCGGCGGGCCTGGCAGGCATTTCGCCCAAGGCCCGGGCGGCGGGAAAATTCGACGGCAAGTCCGTCGTCTTCGCCAGCTGGGGCGGTGCCTATCAGGATGCGCAGAAGGTCTGCTACTGCGATCCCTTTGCCCAGAAGACCGGCGCCAATGTCGTCCAGGACGGGCCGATGGACGAAGCGAAGTTCCGCGCCATGGTCGAAGCCGGAGATTCGGTGTGGGATGTCGGCGACATCACCCACGAGTTCCTATTCAACGGCATCAAGAATAACCTGTTCGAGAAGCTCGACCTGACCAAGATCAATGTCGCGCGGGTCGATGAGCGCTATCGCAACGAATACGGCATCGGCGACATCGTCTGGTCCTACAATATCGGCTACAGCACCAAGACCTTCAAGGACGGGACCCATCCCAAGTCCTGGGCCGAGGTGTTCGATCTGGCCAAATTCCCCGGGACCCGGACGCTGCCGGGCAACTCGCCGAACGCGACACTCGAGGTCGCGGCCCTGGCCGACGGCGTTCCGGTGGACAAGCTCTATGAGGTCCTCGCCACCGATGAGGGCATCGACCGGGCGCTCAAGAAGCTCAGCTCGATCAAGGACAAGCTCATCCTGTGGGATACGAACTCGCAGTCGCAGCAGCTCTTCATCGACGGCGAGGTGACCTGCGGCATGATCCTGAACGGCCGCGCCTATGACGCGGCCCAGAAGGGCGGCCAGATCGCGGTCGACTGGAACCAGAATATACAGTCGATCGACTATCTGGTGATTCCGCGCGGCGCCAAGAATATCGAGACCGCCCTTGGCCTGATCGACGAGATGACGGTCGCCGAGAACCAGGCGAAGCTTGCCAACATGATTGCCTACTCGCCGACCAACAAGGAGGCCTTTGCCACGATCGATCAGAAGATCGTGCCGTGGCTCGCCACCAGCCCGGAGAATGCCGCCAAGGGCTTTGTCATCGACGGGGCTTTCTGGGAGAAGAACCTGGAGAAAATCTCCGAGCGCTGGGAAGAGTGGAAACTGTCCTAGACCCGCAAGGGCATGCCGGAGAGATAGCTATGCGGATTGGATATGCTTGGCTGATTGTTCCGGCATGCCTTTTGCTGGGCGTGTTTTTCGTCTGGCCGGTGTTCTGGCTGCTGCTGAAGAGCGTGACCTTCCCGAGCCCGAGCATTGCGAACTTCGTGGCACTGGTCGAGCGGCCGGTCTATTTGCGCGTCCTGTGGAACACGATCGTCATCAGCGCCAGCACGGCCGTCCTGTGCGCGCTGATCGGCTATCCGCTGGCCTACACCATGGCGAATACCGGCGCCCGTGCGCGCCGCCTGCTGATCTTCATCGTTCTCATTCCATTCTGGACGAGCCTGCTCGTCAGGTCGTTCGCCTGGATGGTGCTGCTGCAGAAGCAGGGCCTGGTCAATCAGAGCCTGGTCAGCTTCGGCATCATCGCCGAGCCGGTCGCGCTCATCTTCAACCGTTTCGGCGTGCTGACCGGAATGGTCCAGGTGCTTCTGCCTTTCATGGTCTTTCCGCTTTATTCCGTCATGACCCGCATCGACAAAAGTCTTCCATCGGCGGCGGCAACTCTCGGCGCACCGCCGGTGCGCAATTTTCTCCGGGTCTATTTGCCATTGACTTTGCCGGGCCTCGTGACCGGCACCATGCTGGTCTTCATCAGTGCGCTTGGCTACTACGTGACGCCGGCGCTCCTCGGCGGCCCCGGCGACACGATGATCGCCCAGCTCATCCAGCAGCAGATCGGCAATATGGGGAACTGGGGCCTGGCCGGCGCCCTCGCCGTCGTGCTCCTCGTCGGCACCTGCATCTGTCTCGCTGTCGTCCAGCGCTTCGTCAGCGTGCGATCGGTGATGGGGAGGTAGCCATGCATATGAGCTCGAGCGGCGGCACAGGCATATGGTGGCGATGGGGCAGGCTCCTGATGTGCGGGCTTGCGGTCGTCTATGTCATCGCGCCCCTGGTCATCGTCGTCATCCTCTCCTTCAGCTCGGCACCCTTCCTCACCTTTCCGCCGCCCGGGCTCTCGCTGCAATGGTATGAAAGCCTGTTCGGCAATCCGGTGTGGTATGGCTCGCTGCTGACCAGCATCAAGATCCTGATCCCGACCGCCATCCTGGCGACGGTCATCGGCACGGCGGCAGCCTTCGGCATGTCGCGCTCCGAATTCAGGGGCAAGTCAATCATTGCCGGCCTCATCATGTCGCCGATCATCGTGCCGGTCATCATCACGGCGGTCGGCATGTTCGGCGCCTTTCGCTCCCTCGGGCTCTTCGGCACGCTCGCCGGGCTGATCGCCGCTCATACGGTGCTGACGGTTCCCTTCGTCTTCGCAACCGTCTCGGGCGCGCTTTCGGTGATCGATCAGCGATTGGAAGGAGCCGCCGCCACACTTGGCGCCACACCCTGGGTGAGCTTCAGGCGCGTGACCTTGCCGCTCATCCTGCCGGGTATCCTGTCCGGACTTCTGTTCGCGGTGGTCATCTCATTCGACGAGCTGGTGGTTTCGATGTTCATAAGCACGCCGGCGGTGCGTCCGATCACCGTCCAGATGTGGTCGAATGTCCGTGGCGCCGTCGATCCGACGATTGCCGCCGTCGCTTCGATCCTGCTGCTCTTTTGCCTCTCCGCCCTGGTGGCGCAGTTCATGATTGATCGCGGGGGCGATCGGAGGGTTGACCGCTGATGAAGAACACCACTGACGGCTGCAAGACGCCGACATTGAGCCAGTCCTCGCCGCTCGTCCTCAAGGACGTCCGCAAGACCTATGGCGATATCGTCGCCGTGGAGCGGGTCGATCTCGAATTGCGCGAAGGCGAGTTCCTCACCTTCCTCGGACCTTCGGGATCGGGAAAGACGACGACTCTCGCCATGGTGGCGGGGCTGCAGAATCCGTCCTCGGGCTCGATATACCTGAACGGCGAGCCGCTCGATCCGCTGCCGCCCTATCGCCGGAATATCGGCATGGTGTTCCAGCATTATGCGCTCTTTCCCCATATGACGGTGGCCGGCAATGTCGCCTTCCCGCTGGAAATGCGAAAACTTCCAGGATCGGAGGTCAAGAGGCGAGTCGGCGAGGCCCTGGAGCTTGTCGGCCTGCCGGAGATGGCCAAGCGCTTTCCGGCGGAATTGTCGGGCGGCCAGCAGCAGCGCGTGGCGCTCGCCCGCGCGATCGTCTTCAAGCCGCCATTGCTGCTGATGGACGAGCCCCTGGGCGCGCTCGACCGCAAGCTCCGCGAGCAGATGCAACTCGAGATCACGCGGCTGCATCGCGAGCTGAAAACCTCCATCCTTTATGTCACGCATGATCAGGAAGAGGCGCTGGTCATGAGCGATCGGATCGCCGTCTTCAACAAGGGGCTCATCGAGCAGATCGGGTCGGCGCACGAGCTCTATGAAAAGCCCACCACCCAGTTCGTCGCCGGTTTCCTGGGCGATTCCAATTTCTTCGGCGCGACCGTCAGGGAAGTGCGCGGCGACTGCTGCCTGCTCGACAGCCAGAACGGACCACTCAGGGCTTCGAATACCAGCCGCCTGAAAGCCGGCGACAGGGCGGTCGTCGCGGTGCGCCCGGAGCGGATCAGCTTCTTCGCCAATGGTCATAATGGCGTGGCGCACAACACGCTCAAGGGCAAGGTCACGGACATTATCTATCTCGGACAATCCAGCAAATATGTCCTGAAGATGCCGGACGGCACCGAGATCCGTGCCTTGCAGCAGGCGCAGACGGAAGGTGGGCACAAGGTGTCACTCGGCGATGAAGTGTCGGTCATGTGGCATGAATCACAGGCCAATGCCCTGGCCGAGAAGCAACGCGATTGAGTTGGAGGGTGATGTGAACAAGGTGACGGACTTTGCCGAGGTCGGATCTGTGCGCCTGCGCTACAGCGTGAGCGGGGCAGGACCCGATTTGCTATTGATCCATGGCGTCGGCAGCGAGCATGAGGATTGGGACGGCGTCGTCGCGGCACTCAAGTCGAGTTACCGCACCATCGCCTTCGACCTGAGAGGGCACGGGGAATCGAGCAAGCCCGCAGGCCCTTACGCGCTGGATGATTTCGTCATGGATGCACGGGGCCTCCTCGACAAGCTTGGCGTCGAGCGCTGCCACCTTGCCGGATTTTCGCTGGGTGGTCTGGTCGCTCAAGGCTTCGCGCTGTCCTACCCTGAGCGCCTTCACAGCGTCATCCTCTTGTCGACGGTGGCGGGCCGCACCGAGGACGAGAAGCGACGGGTGCGCGAGCGGCTGGCGATCGTCGCCGACGGGATACCGGGCCAGCATTTCGAGAATTCGGTCGCCCGCTGGTTCACCGATGAGTTCCGCGCCCGCAATCCGCGGCTCATCGCGGAACTGAACGAGCGCAGCAAGCAGAACGACCCCAAAGCCTATGCTGCGGCCTACCGCGTGCTGGCCGAGAGCGATCTGGCCGACCGTCTGCCCGATATCCGCCTGCCCACCCTGGTGGCGACCGGCGAAGACGATATCGGCTCCAACACGCGCATGGCGAGGCTCATGGCGGAGCGCATTCCGGCAGCGCGGCTCCATATCTTCCCCAGGATGCGGCATTCCATTCTCACCGAATGCCCTGAAGACGTCGCCTGCGTCATGAGCGGCTTCCTAGAAGGTGTCGAAGGGAGGCAGATGACCCATGGACAATGAGCGCTACGAAGCGGGCCTGAAGGTCAGGAAGGCGGTACTCGGCGACGCCTATGTCGATAAGGCCATCAACAATGCGACGGATTTCAACCGGCCGTTCCAGGAACTGGTCACGGAATTCTGCTGGGGCACCTGCTGGACCGACGAGGCGCTGTCGCGCCAGCAGCGCAGCCTCCTCAACCTCGGCATGCTCGCGGCCTCGGGCCGGATGGAGGAGTTCGAGCTGCACTTCGCCGGGGCCCTGCGCAACGGCCTGACCGTGGAAGAGCTGCGCGCGGCGCTCATCCAGATCGCCGTCTATTGCGGCATTCCGGCCGGCGTCGAATGTTTCCGCATCGCGCGCCGGGTGATGGCGGCCGAGGCCGCGGAAAGCCCGAAGCCCGCATGATCATCGAGGAGCGAATCTACAAGATCCGCACCGATCAATTGCGGACCTATCTTGAGCTCGTGCGCGAGGAGGGGCTTGCCATCCAGGCGCCGATCCTGGGCGGCCTCGTCGGTTATTTCGTGACCGAGATCGGCCCGCTCTCGCATGTGGTGATCCTGTGGCGATATGCGGATCTGGAGGATCGCGCCCGGCGCCGCGCCCGCCTGGCCGAAACGCCCGCATGGCAGGAGTTCACCAAGCGGCTCTCGCCCACGATCGAAACGATGGAGAACAGGATCCTCCTGCCCACGGACTTTTCGCCCATGCGGTAGGCGTCCGGAACGGATGCACGTTCACAACCGAGTAAAACCAGGAATCAAAATGACATTGAACATTCGCAAGGTCGTCACCCATAGCGAGGAAACCTTCATCGAGGGCGGCAAGGCTGGAAAGCCCGTGCTGATGGCGGGCATCGCCGCGGTCGTGAGCAATCCCTGGCATGGCGCATTCAAGTCGGAGCTGAAGCAGGATATCTCCGCCTTTGCGCCGCAGCTGGTGGAGACGCTGGTCGATCCTCTCATCCGTCTCTGCGGCGGCAAAGAGAGTGTGGAAGCTTATGGCAAGGCCGCGGTCGTCGGCACGGGGGGCGAGATCGAGCACGCTTCCGCTTTGATCCACACGCTCAGATTCGGCAACCCCTTTCGTGAGGCCGCCGGCGGAACGGCCTATCTGAGCTTCACCAATATTCGTGGGCCCGCCGGCAGCGCGATCATGATCCCCATGACCCATAAGACGGATACGGGATTGCGGTCGCATTACATAACGCTGCATTTCACGATCACCGACGCGCCGTGCGAGAACGAGATCGTCGTGGCAATCGGCGCCGCGACCGGCGGGCGGATGCATCCCCGGATCGGCAATCGTTACGAAGACATGGCGGAAATGGGGATCAAGCAGCCGGCCTGAGGCGGAGCAGCGTCCGCGCTTCGCTCGGGCTCGCCGGGTGGCGGTCATATTGACCGCAGAGCTCGGCGACGCGCCCGACCAGCTCGGCATTGCTGGCGGCAAGGCGCGAGCCATCATAGCGCACATTGTCTTCGAGCCCGGTGCGGCAATGGCCGTTGAGCTTGAGGGCCCAGTGATTGAGCTCGAGCTGATGCCGGCCGATGCCGGCGGCGGCCCAGGTCGCCTCCGGCATGAGGCGTTTCAGCTCCGCCACCTGGAATTCCAGCACTTGCCAGACCGCCGGCATGCAGTTCTTGATGCCGAAGACGAATTGCACATGCAGGGGCTTCGGGATCATCCCCTCATCGGCGAGCCGCAGCGCCTGGTAGAGCATGGAGAGATCGAACACCTCGATCTCGGGCTTGATCGCATAGGTCTTCATCTGCTCCGCCAGATGAAGGATGAGATCAGGCGGGTTCATATAGATGATCGAGGGGAAGTTGCAGGAGCCCGTCGCGAGCGAGGCCATGTCGGGCCGCAAATGCAGCATGCCGCCGCGCTCGAGGCCGTTACCGGAGCGCCCGCCGGTCGAGAATTGGATGATCATCCCCGGGCAGTGCCTGGCGATGCCGGCCTGGACCTGCGCGAAACGCTCAGGGTTCGAGGTCGGCGTCTGGTCGTCATTCCTGACATGCAAATGGACGAGCGCTGCCCCCGCTTCATAGGCGGCATGGGTGGATTCGACCTGCTCCGCAATGCTGATGGGAACGGCCGGATTGTTCTCCTTGCGCGGCAGCGACCCGGTGATCGCGACGGAGATGATGCAGGGCGAAGACATTGGTTGCTCTGTCTTGTTTAGAACAATTATGCGTTATACGAACATATTGGGAAGGATGACAAGTCAGACGATTGTCGGATCGGATCAGCGGCCGTGCCGGCGCTTGAAGGCGAGAAGCCGCATCAGCATCTCGTCGCGCCACAGCACGCGTTCCGGCCAGTCCTCGAGCGGCAGAAGGGCCCGTCTTTCGCTTGCCACCTTCGCCACCAGATCAGGCGTCCAGGGATCGTCCTGGCCCCGCTCGGCGCCCATGCGTCGATAGGCCGGGCCCATACGCTCCGCATGCGCCTCGATGCCGCCTTTTGTATTGAGCTCGGCGGTTTCGAAGGGCCCCATGAAGGACCAGCGCAAGCCCAGACCTTCGCGCACGATCGTGTCGATGTCCTCGACCGAGGCGACATCGTCCCTGACCAGGCAATAGGCCTCGCGCAGGAGGGCGCCTTGCAGCCGGTTGAAGACGAAGCCTTCGATCTCCTTCCTGACGACGACCGGCTTGAGGCCGGTCCTGATCATGAGATCGCGCGCCCGTTCGAGCGTCTCCGGTTGCGTGAAGCCGGCCGGGACCAGTTCCACCACCGGAATCAGATAGGGCGGGTTGGCCGGATGGATAACCAGGCAGCGCCCCCGGCCAGGGAGATCATCCGCCCATTGCGCGGCGGGAATGGCCGAGGTCGAGCTCGCGAGCGTCGCCGTTTTGTCCATCACCTGGTCGAGCCGCCGCATGAGGCGGCGCTTGAGCTCGAGATTTTCCGGCGCGTTTTCCTGGACATGCACGGCATCTCGGACCGCTTCCGTCTCGCCGCAAATCTTGATGCGGGCCGCGATGGTCGGGGGTGCCTCGTCGATGAGGGCGAATTCCCGCAAGCGCTCGAGGCGCTGGGCGATGGCGCTCATGGCCTGTTTGAGGGGCTCTTCCTGCGGATCGAACAGGCGCACCTCAAGTCCGGCGCGCGCGAAGGCGATGGCCCAGGCGAGGCCGATGCTGCCGGCGCCGATGACGGCGATATTCTCGCGAGTCATTTTCCGTCAGGCCGGGAGCGAGGAGGTGATGCGCACGCTCGCCTCCTGCAGGATGGGGAGGAATTTGTCGGTCATGGTTTCGATGCTGACGCGCCCGGCATGGCAGCCGAGATTCATCGCCGCCGCCACAGCACCTGAGCGGCTGCGGATCGGCACGGCGAGCGAGCGCAAGCCCGCCTCGAGCTCCTGATCGACCAGCGACCAGCCTTGCCGCGCCACGTCGCGCAGTTCATCGCGCAATTTGACCTTACTGGTGATCGTCTGCGGGGTGAGCTTTTCCGGCGTGATCTTGCTCAATTGCTTGGCCAGCGCCTCTTCCGGCAGGGCCGCGAGGAGGACGCGGCCCATCGAGGTGCAATAGGCCGGCAGCCGGCTGCCGACGCTCAGGCCGATCGTCATCACGCGGTTGGTCGGGACGCGCGCGACATAGACGATCTCGAGATCATCGAGCACCGCCATGGAGCAGGATTCCTGGGTCTTCTCGACGACGCTGCGCATGATCGGCTCGGCGATGTCCCACAGCGTCATCGAGGCGAGATAGGCGAAGCCGAGATCGAGCACCTTGGGCCGGAGCTCGAAATATTTGCCGTCGGTCTGGGCGTAGTTCTCCTTGACCAGAGTGAGCAGGAAGCGGCGCGCCGCGGCGCGCGTCATCTGCGTCTCTTCCGCCACCTCGCTCAAGGTCATGCGCGGCCGGAAACGGCTGAAGGCGCGAATGACATCCAGTCCCCTGACGAAGGATTGCACATAGTCAGGATCCGCGCTTTCGCGATCTCTCATGATCTCCCTGTATCTCCCCTGGAGCTCTTGTCGTTGAATCTGGCCTGACCGCCGCGACGAAGGCTCTGCTAGATCGGTTGCAACATCTCCCTCTCGCCAAAATCGAGTGACCTTGACGGGGATCGGCTGATGCGAGTGATTGCCTCACCATCTAACATTTGTTCGGAAGCCGTGCAATCGGCAGCGGATCGACAGCACACAACCCCGGCAATGCGGCATTTCCGGCGGCCGCTCACCCCGCGTGCAGAAACTCCTTGACGAACATTAGTGCGAATATCGTATAGTCCCGCTCGCGCACAGCTTCCATACACAGAGAATGCATGATCATGGACAGGGTCGATCTCGACTACGCCTCTCATCTCGAAGAATTGGACCGGCGCTTTGTCCTGCATCCTTTCACGGTGCTCGCCGATCATCAGCAGGGTTCGCCCGGCATCATCGTCGAGGGCAAGGGCGCTGTCCTGCGCGACAGCCATGGCAAGGAATATATCGATGCCATGGCGGGGCTGTGGTGCGCCAATGTCGGCTATGGCCGGCCAGAGCTTGCCGACTGCATGAAGCGGCAGACGGAGAAGCTCTCTTATTATCATTCCTTCTCAGGCCTCGGCACCGATGCGCCGGCCGTCCTGTCGGAGAAGCTGATCAAGATGGCGCCGGGGCGGATGTCGAAGGTCTTCTTCGGCAATAGCGGCTCTGACGCCAATGACACGCAGGTCAAGCTTGTCTGGTACTACAACAACCTGCGCGGCCTGCCGCACAAGAAGAAGATCATCTCGCGGAGGCGCGGTTATCATGGCGTGACCGTGATGTCGGCGAGCCTCACCGGCTTCGACAATCTCCATAAGGGCTTCGACCTGCCGCTGCCGATGGTGCGCCATGTCTCGCCGCCCTATCGCCTGTGGGAGGCGGAGCCCGGCATGAGCGATGAGGACTTCGTCCGCAAGCTCGCCACCGAGCTCGAGCAGACGATCCTCAAAGAGGGGCCAGAAACGGTCGGCGCCTTCATCGCCGAGCCGGTGCAAGGGGCGGGCGGCGTCATCGTTCCGCCGGAAGGCTATTTCCCGGCCATCCAGAAAATCCTCAAGCACCATGACGTATTGCTCATTGCCGATGAGGTGATCAGCGGCTTTGGCCGGCTGGGCCGGAATTTCGGCTGCGAGGTGCTGGGGATCGAGCCCGATCTGATGACCATCGCCAAGGGCATCACCTCAGCCTATGTGCCGCTCTCGGGCTGCCTCGTCTCCGAGAGGATCTGGACGGTGCTGGTCGAAGGCAGCGCCCAGTATGGCGCTTTTGGCCACGGCTTCACCTATTCCTCGCATCCCGTCGCTGCCGCCGTGGCGCTCGAGAACCTGGCGCTCATCGAGCGCGAGCGGCTGATCAAGCGGGCGACGGAGCTTGGCAAATATATGCGCGAGCGCCTGGCCGAGGCCTTTGCCGGCCATCCGATGCTGGGCGAATTGCGCGGCATGGGGCTTGTCGCCGCGGTCGAATTCGTCGCCGAAAACACTGGCAAGCCACGGGCTTTCGCTCCACAATTGAAAGTCGCGGCAAGGATCGCGAAGAAGGCTTTTGCCTTAGGCGTGATCGTGCGCGCTTTGCCGGCGGCCGATACGATATCCTTCTCGCCGCCTTTCGTGACGACAACGGCGCAGATCGATCGCTGCGTCGAGACCGTGCGCAAGGCGGCGGACGAAGTTAAAGACGAATTGACGCGCGAGCGGCAATGGCAAGCCGCCTGATAGCGCATGATCCGGAAAAGTGGATACCGGTTTTCCGAAAAAGATCATGCGCAAACAAAGAGAACAGGGAGAGAAGTCGATATGAGCGAGACAGGCGGCCATCCATGGATGGGGAATTCGATCGCCTCCATCAAGAAGGAGATGCTGGCCGAGATCGGGGTCAAGTCGATCGCGGAACTGTTCGAGCAGATCCCGAAGGAGCATCGGCTCAAGACGCCGCTCAAGCTGCCGCCGGGCATCAAGTCGGAAGCGGCACTGCGCCGGCACTTGACCTCGATCCTCTCCCAGAATGAGAGCTGCGAAGACAATCTCAATTTCCTCGGCGCCGGCTGCTGGCAGCATCATGTGCCGGCGGTGGTGGATGAGATCGTCGGGCGCAACGAATTCCTGACCAATGTCTGGGGCTCGCCCCAGTCCGATGTCGGGCGCAACCAGGCTTGGTTCGAATATGCGAGCCAGCTCGGCGAATTGCTCAATATGGATGTGGTGGGCCTGCCGGTCTATTCCTGGGGCTGCGCCATCGGTCATGCCTTGCGCATGGCGTCGCGCATGACCGGCCGCCGGCAAGTGATCATCGCCGAGATCTTCGATCCCGAGCGCCTCTCGGTCGTCGAGAATTACTGCGAGCCCGTCGATATGCCGGGCCATATCAAGATCCTGCACGTGAAGGTCGATCTCAAGACCGGGCTCATCGACCTCGACGACCTCAAGCGCAAGATATCGAAGGAAACGGCGGCGGTCTATTTCGAGACGCCATCCTATCTGGGCCTGTTCGAGACCAATGCCGCGGCGATCGCCGATCTCGCGCGACGAAATGGGGCGGAGACCATCGTCGGCGTTGATCCGCTGACCCTCGGCATTGTCGATCCGCCGGCCGAGTTCGGCGCCGATATCGTCGTGGGCCCGAGCCAGCCGCTCGGCATTCACATGAATTGCGGCGGCGGTGTCGGCGGCTTCATCGCGTCGCGCGACGAGGCCCGCTATGTGCGCGAATATAACGGCTTCCTCATCAGCCTGACCGAGACGACGAAGCCCGGGCAATTCGGCTTCGGCCTCGCCAGCGCGCATCAGACCTCTTACGGCATGCGCGAGAAGGGCAAGGACTGGACCGGCAATTCGGTCTATCTCTGGGCCATCGCCAATGCGGTCTATATGTCGCTTCTGGGTCCCGAAGGTTTTCGCGAGCTGGGCAACCTCATCATCACCAATGCGCATGTCGCGGCGAAGCGCCTGTCCCGGATCAAGGGTGTCAAAGTCCCGTTCCAGGCCGGCTTCTTCAAGGAATTCGTCGTCGACTTCTCGCGGACGGGAAAGACCGTGGCGCAGGTCAACAAAGCGCTGCGCAGAGAGGGCATCTTCGGCGGCAAGGACCTGTCGGCCGAGATACCGAAGCTCAAGCAAAGCGCGCTGTACTGCGTGACCGAGATCCATGAGTTGGACGATATCGAGAGACTGGCGCAGGCCATTGAACGAGCGGTGAAGTCATGACCAAGGCGAAGAAGAACGAGAAAGAGCTCAGGGATTATCACGCCGCCCGCTGGGACGAGCCGCTGGTCATGCAACTGGGCTATGCCGGGCGTCGCGGCCAGGTCTTCGCCAAGCCAGAGGCGGCCGCCGTCAAGGTGGTGGGCGAGGCCAAGGATCTCGTTCCGAAGAAGCTCGCGCGCAGGAAGGCGCCCAAACTGCCCGAGCTCTCCGAGCCCGAGGTGCAGCGCCACTATCTGCATCTGGCGCAAGAGACGCAGGGCATGATCAATATCAGCCTCTTCGGCACCTGCACGATGAAATACAATGCGCGGGTGAGCGAGGCCTTGGCGCAAAGACCCTTCGTCGCCGACATGCATCCGCTGCAGCCCGATGACAGCATGCAGGGCATATTGGAAGCGATCCATGAGTTCGACTTGGGACTTAGGGAACTGTCCGGCATGGATCAGTTCATCTTCCAGGCGGGCGGCGGGGCGGACGCCGCTTACACCAATTGCGTGGTCACCCGCGCCTATCACCAGTCACGCGGCGAATTGGGCCGGCGCAACGAGATCATCACCTCGATCCAGGCGCATCCGTGCAATGCCGCGACCGCGGCGGCGGCCGGCTTCAAGGTGATCACCCTCAATCTCGATGAGGAGGGCTATCCCGCGACCGAGGCGCTGAAGGCGGCGGTCTCCGAGCGCACCGCGGCCCTGTTCATCAACAATCCCGACGACATGGGCATCTACAATCCCAACATCAAGGAATGGGTGCGGATCGTGCATGAGGCGGGCGGCCTCGCCTTCTACGATCATGCCAATTTCAACGGCGTGATGGGCAAGATCAGGGCGCGCGAGCTCGGCTTCGATGCCTGCATGTTCATGCTGCACAAGACTTTCGGCGCGCCGAAGGGCGGCGGCGGGCCGGCGGTCGGCGCCTATGGCTGCTCGGCAAAGCTGGCACCTTTCCTGCCCAAGCCTGTCGTGGTGAAGGACAAGAAGGGCTATCGCCTCGATTACGGCAGCAAGAAGAGCGCCGGTAAGGTGCGCGAGTTCTTCGGCAATGTGCCGCAGGTCATCAAGGCCTATGCCTGGCTCCTCGCCATGGGCCGCGACGGCATCGACGAGGCCTCTGACATATCCGTGCTCGCCAATAACTACATGGATCACCGGCTCGCCAAGATCCCGGGCCTCACGCGCTCCAACCCGCACATCACCAAGCATCGCATGGAGATGACGCGCTGGAGCCTCGGCAAGCTCAAGGAAGATACCGGTGTCGGCACCGTCGAGGTCGCCAATCGCATGGCCGATTATGGCATCGATCCCTATTGGATGAGCCATGAGCCCTGGGTCGTGCCCGAGCCCTTCACGCCCGAGGCCGGCGAGATGTATTCCAAGGAGGATCTCGATTACTGGATCGACGTCATCGCCAAGATCTCCGAAGAAGCCTATGCCGATGCGGAACTGGTGAAGTCGGCGCCGCACAAGCAGGCGATCCGGCAGATCAAGTCGGACTGGCTCGACGATCCCCAGAAATGGGCGATCACCTGGCGGGCCTATTTGCGCAAGCATGAGCAAAGCGGGGATGCTTCCGCACGCTCCACTTACGCCGCCGAATGACCATCTCCTTCAGGGGACCAAGCCTCGTGAGCCATTTCAAAGTCGCCGTATCGACCTTTCCCTACCTCTATTCGCATTCCGGCAAGGGAGCGATCGATCACATCGCCTCGCTCGGCTATCGCGCCATCGAGATGATGATCTTCCCGCCGCATTGCTGGCCGGCCGATCTGACGCCGAAGGAGCGCAAGGACATCGCCGCGCGCCTCGACGGCGACGGCCTCACCATCTCCTCCTTCTGCTACCCGCTGCTCGACAACAATCCCAATTCCGTCGACCGGCTGATGCGCCGCTATACGCTCGACCGCTATCGCGAGGCGATCGAGCTCGCGAGCGACTGGAACTGCCCTTTTGTCTGCGCCATCCCGGGGCCGGTCAACAGCCTCATCAATCCGCCTCACAAGTGGATGCGCGACTGGTTCATCGAGGGCATGGCTGAGCTCGTGCAGTTCGCCAAGGGCTCGGGCGTCGAGATCATCCTCGAGAATGTGCCCTTCACCTTCCTGCCGACCGCCGATGACATGCTGAAGGTCGCCGATGCGATCGATCCTTCGGTCGGGATCAATTTCGACATCTGCAATTCCGCCTATATCAAGGAAGATTACGGCGCCGCCATCCGCAAGCTGGGCTCGCGCGTGAAGAACGTCCATATCTCCGATTCGGGCTTCGGCGATTTCAAGCATGACCGGCTCGGCACCGGCATCGTCGATCCGGCGCCTGCCGCGAAGGCGCTCGCCGATATCGGCTATGACGGCTATACCGTGCTCGAGATCATCACCGACGCCATGCAGCCCGGCAATGATCCCGATGGCGACATCATCGCCAGCCACGACATCCTGGCCAAGCACGGATGGGAAAAACGGAAAGCGTGAAGCGCCGCTTCAGCCTCGGCCTCATCGTCAATCCGGTGGCGGGCCTTGGCGGCCGCGTCGGCCTCAAAGGCACGGACGGCCTTGCCGAGGAGGCGCTGCGGCGCGGCGCCGTGCCGCTTGCGGGCGAGAAGACGGTGCGGGCTCTTAACCGGCTGGAGGCGAAGCGGCATCCGCTCGTTCTGCTGATGACCGGCCATGGCGCGATGGGACATGAGGCTGCGGCGCGTTCGGGTTTCCTGTCCGAGCTGGTTTCCACGCCCAAGAGTCCGGTGACCGATGCACGCGACACCAAGGCGGCGGCACTCGAGATGATGCGGAAGGGCGCCGACCTTATTCTCTTCGCCGGCGGCGACGGCACGGCGCGTGACATATTCGATGTGGTTGGAGACCGCGTGCCGCTGTTGGGCATTCCGGCCGGCGTCAAGATGCAGTCGGCGGTCTTCGCCACCTCTCCCGAGGCGGCCGGCGAGATCGTGAGCGGGCTCGCGGCGCAGGCTGACCCGGCGCGTACGCAATACCGGCTGTCCGAGGTCATGGACATCGATGAGGATTTGCGGCGCGAGGGCGCGATCTCGCCGCGTCTCTATGGCTATGCCAGGGTGCCGCATATTCCGCGGCTCCTGCAGAACGCCAAGGCGCGCAGCATGTCCCTGAACGAGGCGGCGGTGGACGAGGCGGCGCGGGCGCTCGCGGGAAAGCTCGATCCGCAACGCCTCTATGCCATTGGCCCCGGCCGGACGACGAAAAAGATCCTGGAGGCTCTGGGCTTCAAGGGAACATTGCTCGGCACCGATCTTGTGGCTGGCGGTCGCCTCATCGCCACAGATGCCGATGAGCGGGCGATCCTCGCCGCGGCCGAAGGGTGGAAGCTCGGCATCATCGTCGGTGTCATTGGCGGGCAGGGCTATGTCTTCGGGAGGGGCAATCAGGAAATATCCCCTTCGGTGATCCGCCAGGCGGGCAAAGTAGGGATCACCGTCATCGCCGCGCAGGAGAAGCTCCTGGCACTGCCCGACAGGCGCCTCCTGGTCGACACGGGCGATGCCGGGCTCGACCGGGAGCTTGCCGGATTCTGGCGCATCGTGGTCGGACCCGATGAGGAAATGGTGATGCGCATCGCCGCCGCGTGAAAGTGAACACCCTCGCCCCGCAAGCGCAGCGCAGCGGGGAGAGGGGAGGGACCCGACGCGAAGCGGCGGGAGGGGTGAGGGGCATGGATGCCGACAACGAGTTTGAGTTCAGAAAATCAGCGAGAGGCCCCTCACCCTCCCATTGCTGCGCAATGGGCCCCACCCTCTCCCCTCTTCGAGGGGCGAGGGTGAAATGTGCGCCTCGCGAACTGCTGAAATCGGCCCGAAAGCGCCCGAGAAAGTTTGCATACTTCTAGTATACTGTTGACTAAGGCGCTGCGTTGCGCGAACATTAGTTCAAGCCGGCATCCTCGTAAGCTGCCGTCGCGAGCGGGCCTGAGCCCGCCTCGGTTCCACAGGGAGGGTACATAATGCTGAAGGGCATATTCTTGCGCTGCGTGGCGGCGCTCTTGGCCGTTGTCGCGATGGTCGGCATGGCCGAGGCACGCTCGCTCGACGACATCATCAAGGAAGGGACGATCCGCATCGGGATCAACCCGAATTTCCCGCCCATGAGCACCCGCAATGCCAGCGGCGAATGGGAAGGCTTCGACATCGATATCGGCAACAAGCTGGCGGAAGCGCTGAAGGTGAAGGTGGAGTGGGTCCCGACCGAGACGGCGCAGCGCGTGCCTTACCTCGTCGCCGACAAGATCGACCTGTCGCTGGGGGCGCTCACCCGCAATTCCGAGCGCGCCAAGCTCATCGAATATACCGTGCCGCTGCACACCGAAGTGCTGGCGGTGCTGACCACCGAAGCCATCACGCTCGATGACTGGAAAGGCTTCAACGACTCGAAATACACGCTCGCCAATATGCGCGGCAACTGGACGGTCGACTATCTCAAGAAGGAACTGCCGAACGCCAAGGTGGAACTGGTCGACACGATCGCCGACACGGTCCGCCTGGTGGCGCAGGGCCGGGCCGACGCCATCATCGAGAACATCGATTTCTTCATGGCGCAGACCAAGAATTTTCCCGATGTGAAGTGGAAGACGCTGCCGAACCCGATCGATGTCGCCTATTGCGCCATCGGCGTTCAGCGCGGCAACTATCCGCTGCGCGATGCGCTCAACATCGTGCTCTATAACCTGCATAGCGGCGGCGCCGTCAACCAGGCCTGGGAAAAGTGGTACGGCACCCCGATGCTGGTCAAGATCACGCCCAACCCGTATTTCTGATATGAACGATGATGAGGCGGCGGGCTTCCGTCACCGGAGGCCCGCCGCGCCTATTATGGGCGACAGGGGATGAATTACACATTCCAGTTCGGCGTGGCGCTCGACGGCCTGCCTCAGCTCCTGCAAGGCGCGCTGCTCACTTTCGAGCTCGGCGTCATCACCTTCTGGGGCGGGGCGCTGATCGGACTGTTCTTTGCCGCGCTCAAGACCTTCGGCAGCCGCCCGGTCCGCTGGCTGGCGCAGGCCTATGTGGTGTTCTTCACCAACACCCCGGCGCTCATCCAGATCTATTTCCTCTATTTCGGCCTGCCGGAATTCGGCATCCGCTGGAGCAACATCACTTGCGTGCTGATCGGACTCACCTTGAATGCCGGCGCTTACCTCACCGAGATCATGCGCGCCGGCTTCCTGTCGGTGAGGGCGACCGAGCTCGAGGCGGCCGAGACCCTGGGCTTCTCGCTGCCGCAGCAGATCCGCTATGTGATCGTGCCCCATATCGCCAAGACCATCTATCCGGCGATCGCCAATTTCTTCATCGTCATCCTGGTCATGGGCACGTCGATCGGCGCCGTGGTCGGCGTCAATGAGCTCACCGGCGAGGCCATCAATCTCTCGACCGAGAATTACCGCTGGCTCGAGATGTTCATCGTCGCGGCCTGCATCTATGTGGTGCTGACGCTCATCGCCAGCATCTCGCTGGCGCTCATCGGGCGCTGGGCCTTCCGCGTCAAGGCGAAGATCTTCTGATGCTCGAGCGGCTCATCAGGGAACTGCCGAGATTCTTTAGCCCAGAGAACCTGGCCTTCCTGGCGCAGGGCGTGGGGATGACGCTGGCTTTGACTTTCATCGGCTGCACCCTCGGCTTCCTGCTCGCATTCCTCCTGGTCTATCTGCGCCAGACGCCGGGCTGGTGGGCGGCGCCTTTGCGGCTTCTGGCGATCATCTATGTCGAGATCTTCCGCCGCATCCCCTTCCTGGTCATCACCTATCTGGTGCTGTTCTTCATCGCCGTCTTCGTCGACAATGCTTCGCTCTTTCTGATCGCCGTCGTCGCCATCTGCATCTATTCGACCGCCTATACCGCCGAGATCATCCGCGGCGGCTTCGAATCGGTGCCGCGCCAGCAGATCGAGGCGGCGCTGGCGATGAATTTCAGCCGCTGGAAGACGCTGACCCGGGTGATCATGCCGCAATCCTGGCCGGTCATCATCCCGCCTGCCGTTGCCTTCATGATCAGCTTCATCAAGGATACCTCGCTCGTCTCGCAGGTCGGCGTCTTCGAGCTCACCTTCCGCGGCAAGGAGCTGAACAATATGGGCTTCTCCGGCATCCTTGTCTTCGGGACGATCGCCCTGCTTTATTTCCTCATGTCCTATCCCCTGACGCGCCTCGGCGCCTGGCTGGAGAAACGTCTTGCCGCATCTCGACATCATAAACCTCAGCGCTGACTACGCTCATCTCAAAGTCCTGTCGGGAGTCAGCCTTTCCGTCGAGAAGGGCGAGGTCGTCTGCCTGGTCGGGCCGTCGGGCTCCGGCAAGTCGACCTTGCTGCGCGTGCTCATGGGATTGACGCTGCCGACGGCCGGCGCCGTCAAGGTCGATGGCCGCGAGATCGACTATCACAGCAAGGCGAGCGTCCGGGCGGCGCGCGACCGCATGGCCATCGTCTTCCAGCAATATAACCTGTTCCAGAACATGAATGTGCTGCGCAACATCACGATCGCACCGGTCGAGATCAAGGGCCGCCCGAGGCGCGAGGCGGAAGAAGAGGGGCGCCGCATCCTCGCCCGCATGGGCCTTGCCGAGAAGCACGCCGCCTATCCCGACCAGCTGTCGGGCGGCCAGCAGCAGCGTGTCGCCATCGCTCGCGCGCTGGCGCTCAAGCCCGAAATCCTGCTGCTCGATGAAGTGACCTCCGCTCTCGATCCGGAATTGGTGAACGAAGTGCTCGATGCGGTGAGAGGCCTTGCCGCCGAAGGCATGACCATGGTGATCGTCAGCCACGAAATGGCCTTCGTGCGCGAGGTCGCCTCAAAGGTGGTGATGATGGACAAGGGCAAGATCGTCGAGACCGGCGCCCCCCGCGAGCTCATCGACCGTCCGAAGACGGAGCGGGCTCGCGAGTTCTTCGGGAAGATCCTGCGGCATTAGCGTTGACACCTCCCACGTCATAACGTGCCCATGTCTCCTTGTTGTCCGCCATACTCGTCGTGGCGGCGCCACCATTCTTGGGGGTACTCGAGTTCATCTTCATTCCTGCTCCATGGCGCGAGGTCGAGGAAATGGTAGGTCCCCATCAGGGCCTCGACGCCACGGGCATAGGTCGAGTAGGTGTGGTGGACGGCGCCGTCCTGGAGCGCGAAGACGCTCATACCCTCCTTCTGCGGCTCAGGCTCGTCGACGTGCCGGTAATTGTAGTCGGCGCCGTTTCTCTGCTGCGCCTCCGTGAAGGCGGCGCCGAAGTCGTAGCTGAAGTCGCTCACGAGCGAGGAAACCCACGGGAATCGCCAGCCCATTTGCCGCTTGTAGCCCTGGAGCTCCTTGAGCGGAGCGATCGACGCACAAACGAGGGTAATGTCGCGGCCGTTCAAATGGGGGATGACACAGTCGAAGTGATCGGCGACGAGCGAGCATCCGGTGCATCCCTGGCGCTCGTCGGTGAGTCGGGCTCCATAGCCGAACATGAAGTGATAGACGAGGAGCTGCGAGCGCCCTTGGAAGAGGTCGGCAAGCGAGGCGCTGCCCTCATTGGTCTCGAATCGATACTCCTTGTCGATCCGAACCCACGGCAGCTCCTGCCTTAGCCGTGCCAGCTCGTCGCTCTTGCGCGAGAGCTCCTTCTCCGCCCTGAGCAGCTCGATCCGCGCGGCGAGCCACTGTTTGCGTGTCCCGGTGATGTGCTTCTTCATTGCTCTTTCCTCCTCATGTGAGTTGGTCATGAGATAGATTAGGTGGCCGGCATCGAGCGATGGGAGTTACAAGTGTGACGGGATTGCGATGTGCTCGAATGGGTTTAAGTGCTCGAGAGAATCAAAGAAGATTAGAGGCGCGCGGCGAATCTGCAGGCTTGGAGCGCCAACAAAGTGATAGGCATCCGGTTACGGCTGTCATATGGGAGTTAACAGTATGAATTTGCATCGTAAGTTGCTTCAACGGGAATCCTTGGGGCAGCCGCTTCGGATCGGTGTCATCGGTGCGGGCAAATTCGGGTCCATGTATCTGGCTCAGGCCAGGCGAACACCGGGAATCCATCTGGTAGGTCTGGTGGATTTATCTGTCCCAAGGGCGCGGGAAGTGCTGGCGAATACCGGTTGGGCTCCCGAACGGTACGCCGCCGAGAGCCTCGATCATGCTGTTCGGACCGGCGGCACCTATGTTGGCGATGATCCGGACGACATGATCTCTCACCCAGCGATCGATATCATCGTGGAGGTGACCGGCAATCCCCTGGCCGCGGTGCGGCACATATTGAAGGCGTTTACCGCCAAGAAGCATGTGATCAATGTCACCGTTGAGGCCGACGCATTTTGCGGACCGCTTCTTGCACGCAAAGCGGTTGAAGCGGGTGTCATCTATAGCCTGGCTTACGGCGATCAACCGGCGCTGATCTGCGACCTCGTCGACTGGGCTCGTACAGCCGGCTTCGCTGTTGTTTCAGCAGGGCGCGGGCACAAGTGGCTGCCGCATTTTGCAGCTTCGACGCCCGACACGGTGTGGGATCACTATGGCCTGACGGAGGAGCAGGCGCGGCTGGGCGGCCTTAACCCGCGGATGTTCAACTCGTTCCTGGATGGATCGAAGCCCTCCATTGAAAGCGCCGCCGTCTGCAATGCGACCGGCCTGGCGCCGCCACCGAATGGGCTTGAATATCCGCCGAGCTCACTGACCAGCATTCCGTCTGTTTGCCGGCCGAAATCCGAAGGCGGGCAGCTCCACTGCAAAGGCCAGGTCGAGGTGCTTTCCTCTCTCGAAAGAGACGGTCGCCAGATACCCGACAATTTGCGATGGGGCGTCTTTGTCGTGTTCGAAGGCGATAGCGAGTATGTGCGCCGCTGCTTTGGGGAATATGGCATGATCACCGATCCGAGCGGTCGCTATGGAGCGCTCTACAAGCGCTGGCACATGATTGGATTGGAGCTAGGCATCTCCGTGGCGGCGGTTGGCCTGCGTGGTGAGCCGACCGGATGCGCGACGGCATTTAGGGCAGATGCGGTCGCCACCGCCAAGCGCGACCTCAGGTCTGGCGAGATCCTCGATGGCGAAGGAGGCTACACGGTGGTCGGCAAGCTCATGCCCGCCGAGACTAGTCTTGCCATAGGTGCCTTCCCGTTGGGACTTGCCCACCAGGTGAAAGTCCTCAAGCCTGTCAAGCACGGAATGCCGTTGCTGTGGGAAGATGTCGAGTTCGATCCGACGCTTGAAGCCGTGCGTGTCCGCCGCGAGATGGAAGCTGTCTTTGCCCGTCCCGCTGAAGCAGTCACACAAAAGCTCGACTAGGTGGAAACAAATCAATGGTCATTGGTAGACACGGCGGCTACTTCGTGCTGCCGAGGTCGAGAGCCAGTTGCGAGGTCGGCAATTGGCCGAGGATCTGCACGACCTCGTCGATCAGCGTATCGGCATCGGCCTTGCCGGCCTGTTCCGCGGCCGCAGCGTCGCCTTTCTCGATGGCCGCGATCATGGCGAGATGCTGGTTGAGCTTGGGCAGCGGCACGCGGTCGTGGAAATGGTGCAGATACATGCGGAAGACGCGCTGGCCCTGGTCGAGAAGGCTGCGCATCCAGCTCGAGATGAAGGGATTGCCGCCCATTTCCGCGATCAGCGCGTGGAATTCGCGGTTGAGGCGGACGATGCCCATCACGTCCATTTCCTTATGCGCCGTCTCGAGCGCGCGCTCGATCTCCTTCAGATGGCTCAATTGCGCTTGCGTGCGGTGCAGGGCGGCGAGCCGGGCACTCAGACGATAGAGGAGCTGCATGGCGTCGAAATAGGCGGGCAAGGTGGCGAAATCGAACTGCGACACCATCGAGGTGCGGTTGCGCGGCGTCTCGACCAGGCCCTCGGCCGACAGGCGGATCAAGGATTCGCGCACCGGCGAGCGCGACAGATGGAATTCGCGGCTCAGCTCCGTCTCGTCGAGCAGCGTTCCGGGCTTCAGCTCGAGATTGAGGATCTTCGCTTTCAGGCTGTCATAGACGAAAGTGGCTCCGGTGCCGCGGGGCCTGCGGGCCCGGCGCTTGCCGGCGGGTTTGGCGTTCGTCTTGGTCGGGGCGCGTTTTTGCAACCGCTTTCTCCATCAGTCTCATATCAAATATCGCAAGGCAGCTTGCAAGGAAACCGCCTCAGGCGAAGAACTGCGCGAACCTCTCAGGTGGCTTCCGGCCGAGCACGGCATCGGCGACGAGGCGGGCCGAGGCGGGGCCGGCCGTCAGGCCCATCCAGGGAAATACGCACATGAAGAAGCCCGGCATTTTCGGCATCGGACCGAGGACCGGGCGCCAGTCCGCCGTGCCATTGACCATGGCGGGCCAGGTGCGCAGCACCTGCACTTGGGTGAGGGCCGGCACCACGGTGACGGCGGTCTTGAGATTGGCGAAGAGGGAAGAGGGGTTTACCGCCAGGCGCTGATGGCGCACGTCCCACTGCGCCGGCCAGCCGCCGCCGATGAGGAAGCTGCCATGCCGCGTCTGCTTGAGCGTCAGCTTCTCGCCGGCGAAATAGACCAGATGCCTGACGAGCGGCGCCACCGGCTCGGTGACATTGACCTGGATCGGATAGCCCTGGATGTCGAGATCGAAGCCCAGCATCTGGGCGATCCTTCCGGCATTGGCGCCGGCGCAATTGACGACGCGTTTGGCCTTGATCTCGCCTTTGCTCGTCGCCGCGACGAAATCAGAACCATCCGCCTTGAGCGCCTCGAGCCGGGTGCGCCGCCGGATGGAAACGCCGGCTTCGGCTGCGGCGCGGGCGAGAGCGGGTGCGGCAATGAGCGGATTGATCTTGCCTTCGCTCGGACAGAAGGCGGCACCCGCCATGCGCCGGGAAATATAGGGCGCCATCGCCTTGAGCGCCTCGGGCCCCAGAATCTCGGTCGCGAGCCCATGCCGGATCTCGAGCTCGGCCTTGCGGCGGATATCTCGCAATTGCGCCTCGGTCTCGGCGACCAGCAGCCCGCCCGGAAGGGCGAGCTCGAAATCGCAGGCTAGCTCCTTTTCGAGCGCCTGCCACAGCGCGATCGATTCGAGCATCAGCGGGATGACCGGCGCGAAACCCTTTGCCCAAGCGTCACCTTCGGTCACGAATTCATGATGCGGTATCTGCGCATGGAGGCTTCCGGCATTGGAGCCGGAGGCGAGCGTGCCGAGGTCGTGTTCCTCGATCAGGGTGACGTCGACGCCCTCGCGGGCAAGAAAATAGGCGGTGGCCGTGCCGGCGATGCCGCCGCCGATCACCAGGACGTCCGTTTTGGCCGATCGATTGTGAATTTGCTGCTGCAACGGCTTTGCGATCTTGTATACTTCATGTTAACATCATGTCGACACGCAGGAAACAGAAAATACGCCGGATTTCCGGCCCTTATCCAGCAATCGGAGGCCAAGAATGGCGCAGCATTTTCGCGGAAGCTATGGGGTGACGATCACGCCGTTCACAGAGGGCGGCAAGGCGATCGATATCCCCGCCTGGAAGCGGTTCATCGACTGGCAGCTCAAGGAACGCGTTCCCGGCATCATCATCTTGGGCACCACCGGCGAGTTCCTGACGCTGACCGACGATGAGCGCACCATGTTCGTCGAGGAGACGGTCAAATATGTCGACAAGCGCATGCATGTGCTGGTCGGCTCGATGAACGCCTATACGCCCAATGCCGTGCGCTACAGTGTCGAGGCCGAGAAGCTCGGCGCCGACGGGCTGATGATCATCCCGCCTTATTATTACACCCCGACCGAGGATGAGATCTTCGCCTATTACCAGGCGATCTGCGAGAAGGTCTCGATCCCGATCATGCTCTACAACAACCCCTATACGTCCAATGTCGACATGCCGGCCAAGCTCGTCGGCCGCCTGACGCGGAGTTTTGAGCAGATCCGCTACATCAAGGAAGCGAGCCAGGACATGGCGCGCGTCTATGACATCGTCGAAGAGACGCAAGGTGTCATGAATGTCTTCGCCGGGCAGCGCATCGTCGAATCCTATCTCTATGGCGCCGTCGGCTATGTGAACCCCTATGGCAATTACATCCCGCGCGCCTCGACCGTCATTTGCGACTGGTGCGCCGAGAAGCGCTGGGAGGACGCCAAGAAGATCGAGCGGCTGATCAACCGCATCTATGCGATCATCCAGGAGGGCCACCCGACCTATGGCCATCAGTGCTATTCCAAGGCGCTGGCGGCGGCCCAGGGCTATCCGGTCGGCGACGTGCGCGCACCGCTGACGACCTTCGCCGAACTGGGCTCGGAAGGCGAGGCGCGGGTGGCGAAGGTCATGGCCGTCATTCGCGAGATGGACGCCTTGGTCGACAAGATCGAAAGCGGATCGAGGCCGGCCGGCATCGCCGCCGAATGACAGACAGGTAAGATCGCAATTGACCGCCCCTCTGCTGTTCACCCCGTTTCGCATCCGGGAAACGGTGCTCAGGAACCGTGCCGTGGTGTCGCCCATGTGCCAATACATGGCGATCGACGGCTATATGCAGGACTGGCATCTCGCCCATCACAGCCGTTTCGCGCTCGGCGGATTTGCGTGCGTCTTTGTCGAGGCGACGGCGGTCGCGCGCGACGGCCGCATCACGCCGGGCTGCACAGGCATCTGGGAGGATGGGCAGATTGAAGGCCTGAAACGCGTCGTCGACCTCCATCGCGCCCATGGCGTGATGCCCGGAATCCAGATCGGCCATGCCGGCCGCCGCGCCAGCATGGCGAGGCCCTGGGACGGGGCGCAGCCCCTGCCGGTCGACGGTGACGAGAAGCCCTGGCCGACGATCGGACCGAGTGCAATCGCCGAGAAGGACGGCTATCCCGTTCCGCGCGAGCTGAAGCCCGACGAGATCGAAGACATCATCGCACTGTTCGCCGCCGCCGCCCGACGGGCTCTCGCGGCGGGCTTCGAGATTCTCGAGCTGCATGGCGCCCACGGCTATCTGCTTCACTCCTTCTTCTCACCCATCTCCAACCGCCGCAGCGATGCCTATGGCGGCAGCCTCGAGAAGCGCATGCGCCTGCCGCTCAGGGTGACGGAAGCGGTGCGTCGCGTGTGGCCCGGGGATAAGCCGCTGTTTTATCGCTTGTCCGCCATTGACGGTGTCGATGGCGGCTTGACCATCGAAGACAGCATCGCTCTTGCGCGCGCGCTCAAGGAGCGCGGCGTCGATGTCGTCGATTGCTCATCGGGCGGCATTTCGGGCTCGGTCACTCTGTCGGGGCGCAAGCTGAAGCGCGGCTTCCAGGTTCCGTTGGCCGAGGTGATCCGCCGCGAAACCCGGCTGCCGACCATGGCGGTGGGCGCCATTATCGACGGGCCCCAGGCCGAAGCCATACTCAAAGCGGAGCAGGCCGATCTGATCGCGGTGGCGCGCGAGACGCTTGCCGATCCGAACTGGGTCTATCACGCGGCGCGCGCCCTCGGCCTCGCCAATCCCTATGGCGTGCTGCCGAAGCAATATGCCTTCTATCTCGAGCGCCGCGCTTTAGTGCTGGAGGACTGAGAGCGCTTCTTCGCTTTTGCCGGGGTCCGGCGGGTGCGGATCTGTTTCCGGCTGGCCTTGGCTTTGCGGATACGGCGACTGCTTGCAGGCCGGCTGCTGCGGATTATGGGCTTTGGTCGGAATTCGACGCCAACGGCATTCATGACCTTGAGCACAGTGTCAAAGCTCGGATTGCCTTTGCCGGACAGAGCCTGATAGAGTCCTTCGCGATTGAGGCCAGTTTCCTTGGCGATCTTTTGCATGCCCAGTGCCCTGGCAGCGACACCCAGCGCCTTCACGATGACCCGAGAATCGCCGTCATAGTCCTCAAGCACGGCTTCGAGGAATGCGGTGACGTCCTCGGGAGAGTGGAGATAGTCTGCGGCGTCAAAGGGAGAGAGTGCCGCGCCGGCGGGCATTTCCTTCTTTGCGTTGCTCATAGCTTTTGACCTTTCCAGTAGCTGGCAAACTGCTTCGCAGTCTCGATATCGGTAACTTGCGTGGACTTGCTGCCGCCCAGCAGAATGACGGTGCGCTTCAGCACGATGTAATACACCCGATAACCGGGGCTGAAATCGAAGCGCATTTCGCGAACAGCTTCACCTACCGGCTTGGTATCGCCGGGATGTCCGGTTTCCTCAAACCGAAAGATGCGGGCGGCGATGCGTGTCCGGGCCTGCTGGTCCTTCAGGCTTTCCAGCCAGTCGTCGAAAGCCTGGGTTCTGATGAAAGTGGCCACGAAGCCGTGTAGGTTAAACCTGACAAATTGTCAAGTCTAACCGACAACCCCCTACCGGATATAGCTCGCGCCGTTGACGTCGAGCGTAGCGCCGCTCAGATGCTTGCAGGAACCGCTGGCGAGGAAGGTGACCAGGCTTGCGATGTCGTCGGGCGGCACCCATTCACCCATGGTGAGCGCGGCGGTGAAGGCGGCTTCGCCACCGGCCGCTGCGGCGGCTTGCTCCGAAAGCCGCGTGCGCACCACGCCGGGCGCCACGACATAAGCGAGGACATTGTTCTTGGCATAGTTGCGCGCGATCGCCTTGGTGGCGGCGAGCACGGCGCCCTTGGAGGCGGCATAAGCGAGGAGTGCCGGATTGCCGGGACCGCGCTGCGCCGCCCAGCTCGAGATCGTCACCAATATGCCGCCGCCCGAAGAGAGATAGTGCCTGACCGCATGGCGCATCAGCCGGGCAGGGGCCAGCACATTGACCTTGAGCGCCTCGTCCCAGACCTCGTCCCACACCGCTTCCTCATCCTCGATGCCGCCCTTGAGCCGCATGACGGCGGCATTGTTGACGAGGACGTCGATGCGCCCTTTCCAGCCCGAGGCTTCCGTCCACAGCCGATCGACATCAGCCTTCTGGGCGAGATCGGCGCCAATGAGCTTCACCCGGGCAGACGGGATGGCCGATGTCGCTTCACGGGCGCCGTGGGCGTCGCTGCCATAGTGGGCGATGACATTGGCACCGGCCTGGCCCAGGCCGGCGACGATCGCCGCCCCGATGCCCTTCGAGGCGCCGGTGACGAGCACGGTCTTGTCGGTGAGTTCGAACATCTAAGGCTCCTTGTCAGCGATCGAATTGAGTATACACTGTGTATACTTCAAACCGGAAGCCTATGGGAGGCCCGCATCGACCGGAAGCAATTCGCCGCTGATGCCGCTGGCGAGATCGCTGGCGAGGAAGAGCGTGGCCTTGGCCACCTCATCGGCGGTGGCGAGGCGGCCGAGCGCCGTCTCCTGGGCGAGTGCCGCGAAGGCGTCTTCCTCCGACGGGCCGCCGAGTGCGCGATTGCGGATACGCTCGATCAGCGCATTCGTCGCGATCGGGCCGGGCGCCACGGCATTGACGCGGATGCCATAGCGGCCGAGGTCGCGGGCCGCCGCCCTGACGATGCCGAGGACCGCATGCTTGCTCGCCGTATAGAGCATCTGGCGCGGATGGGCGGCGAAGGCATTGATCGAAGCCATGGCGACGATGGCGCCGCCATTCTGCTTCAACGCCGGCACCGTGTGCTTGAGGGTGAGCGCGATGCCACGCACATTGACGGCCATGACGCGATCCCATTCGGCCATGTCGAGCGACTCGGTCTCGCGCCAGGGCGGAACGAGGCCGGCATTGGCGATGACGATGTCGAGCCTGCCGAAGGCGGCAAGCGTGTCTTTCACCGCTGCCGCGAGCGAGGCTTCATCGCCGACATCGCCCGCGATCGCGGTGAAGCCCGAAGGCGGATCGCCTTCCGTCTTGGCATCGGAAAGATCGACCAGCGCGCCGCGGCAGCCTTCCTCGGCGAAACGCTGGGCGATGGCGCGTCCGAGACCGCGCGTCCCGCCCGTGATCAATGCAACCCGGCCGTCGAGAAGCCCCGTCATTGCCATTTCCCATCATGAATCGAAATTGCCGCTGTTGAGTGTACACAAGTTCGTGCTACGAACGCAAAAAATCATTTCCGGGGCGCGATGAGCCAGACCATCCATATCGATTTCGAGGGTGAACGCATTGCCGCGCAGGCTGGCGAAAGCCTGGCCGCGGCGCTCATCGCCCATGGCATCACGACGTTGCGCACGACCCGGCAAGGTGCCGAGCGCTCGGTCTTCTGCGGCATGGGCATATGCCAGGACTGTCTCGTCGAAGTCGACGGCAAGCCCAATCAGCGCGCCTGCATGACGGTCATCGACCGTCCGCTCGAGGTGCGGCGCGAGGCGCATGCACGCCCGCTGGCCGCGGCAGCGCCCGAGGGCAAGCCGCCCGTCACCGTCGATGACATCGCGGTGGAGCGGCCGGAGCTTCTGATCATCGGTGCGGGACCCGGCGGCCTCGCGGCGGCGATCGCGGCGCGCCGCGCCGGCGCCGAGGTCACGGTCGTCGACGAGCGGGCGCATGCCGGCGGACAATTTTTCAAGCAACTGGCGGTCGAAGGCGGCGAGGTTGCCGAGCCTGACGCGCAGCATCGCGAAGGGGCAGAACTCATCGCTGCGGCGCGCTCGCTGGGTGTCGAGCTGCGCTCGGGCGTCACCGTCTGGGGCGCCTTTGCCCCCAATGACTACGCCGCGAGCGTCGCCGGCCGCACGGTACGCTTCGAGCCCAAAGCGACGATCATCGCCACCGGCGCCTATGAGCGCGGCTGGCCGGTGCCCGGCTGGACGCTGCCCGGTGTGATGACGACGGGAGCGGCGCAGACCTTGTGGCGCATGGCGCGCCGCCTGCCGGGCAAACGCGTGCTCATCGCCGGCAACGGACCGCTCAATCTGCAATTGGCGGCGGAGCTCATTGCCGGCGGCGCCGAGGTCGCGGCCGTGGTCGAGGCCGCACCGCGTCCGGGCCTGAGCGCGCTCGGCGCTCTCCTCACCATGCTTCTCGATGCACCCGGCCTGGTGCGGGACGGCTTGCGCTATGATTGGGCGCGCCGCGCCGGGAAGGCCCGCATGGTGCATGGCACGGTCGTCGCCGGCGTCGAGAAGATCGAGGCCGGCCTCAGGGTCCGGCTCGATTCCGATGAGGTGTTCGATGTCGATGTCCTGTGCCTCGGCTATGGCTTCGAGCCGTCGAATGAATTGCTGCGGATGCTGGGCGCCGGTCACGACTACGATCCCGAGCGCCGGCAGCTGGTGACGCGCTGCGACGCCAATGGACTTACCGACATCGCCCATGTCTATGCGCTCGGCGACTGCACCGGCCTCGGCGGGGTGCGCATCGCTTTGGCGCAAGGCACGCTTTCGGGGCTCGCCGCCGCTGCCGCTTTGGGACATGCGCTCACCACGCAAGCGGCCGATCTGCGCGCCAAGGCGGCTTCCAATCTCGCGCGCCATCGCCGCTTCCAGCGCGCTTTGTGGCACATCTATCGTGCCTCGCCATGGACGGCGAAGCTCGCCCGGTCCGACACGCTCATTTGCCGCTGCGAAGAAGTGAGCTTGGCTGAGATCGAGACGGCGCTCGCCGAGGATCTGCAAGCGATCGGCGCCGTCAAGCGGCGCACCCGCCTCGGCATGGGACGCTGCCAGGGCCGCTATTGCGCGCCGATTCTCGATGCCATGCTGGCCGAGCGCTGCGGCCGCGCGCGCGCTGAATTTTCAGGGTTTGCGCCACGGCCGCCAGCGCGCCCGGTCAGCATCGCCGATCTCGTCGGCTGAGCATGCGTCATTCTCCGCCCGAAGAGATCGATGTCGCCGTCATTGGCGGCGGCATTGTCGGGTCATGCCTTGCGGGCTTCCTGGCCGAGGAAGGCTTGGGCGTCGCCCTCATCGACGATGGCCGCATCGGCGGCACGAACGCCAATGCCGGCAGCCTCCATGTCCAGTTGCAGAGCCGTTTCATGCGGCTCTATCCGCAGAACGTGCCGGGCATGGAACGGCAATTGCCGCTCTATCCCAAGGCCGTCGCCTTCTGGCAGGCTTTCGAGCGTAAGCTCGGCGCCGATTTCGATCTGAAGCTCACCGGCGGTCTCATGGTGGCGGAAAGCCGGGACCAGCTCGACTTCCTCGAGTTGAAGGCGAGGCGCGAGCGCGCATTAGGGCTCGATGTCGATATTCTCGACCGCACCGCGCTCGACCGCATCGCGCCCTATTTCGGGCCGGCGGTGGTGGGCGCCGAGCTCTGCTTCAATGAAGGCAAGCTCAATCCGCTTTTGTGCAACGCCGCCATTCATCGCTGGCTTCTGGCTTCGGGCGTCAAGGTGATCGCCGGCGCGACGGTCGACAGGATCGCGCGCGCCGGTCCGGCGTTTGCGGTCTCCACGGTGAGGGGCTCGATCAAGGCGGGGCGAGTCGTGCTTGCCGCCGCATCGGGCAGCAAGCCCTTGGCGGCGATGCTGGGGATCAACGTTCCGGCAGAAGCCGAGCCGCTGCATATGAACATTACCGAAGCGACGGCGCCGTTGATCGGCCATCTGGTGCAGCATGCCGACCGCATGATCACGTTGAAACAGTTCGGCACTGGGCAGATCGTCATTGGCGGCGGGTGGCCCGCGCATCTTGTGGGGGAGAGGCGCCATCCGACGGTCGAGCTCGAAAGCATCATCGGCAATCTGGCGCTCGCCCGCCATATCGTGCCGCGCTTGGCACCTCTGCATGTCATCCGCAACTGGGCCGGCATCAACACCGCCGTCGACGGCAAGGGCGTGCTCGGCGCGGTCGAGGCAATTCCTGGCCTCTTCGCCGCCATTCCGGGCGATGCCGGCTACACGCTCGGGCCTTACTCGGCTCATCTCGTGGCGCAGGCGATGACCGGAAAGCAGCCGGACGAGGATCTGAAGCCCTATTCGCCCGACCGTTTCGCCAGCCCTTCGTGAGTTGGCGCAGGTTTCGCTTGCAATGTCGGGGAGTGGGTGCCAGATTGCGAACATTAGTGCGAAATACGAATAATTGCTCCAGACAGGTGAGGAACAGCCCATGACTCAGACACATCCGGCCGGCCGAGCCCTTTCGCGCCGCGGCCTCTTGAAAACTGTTGGTGGCGCCGCTCTGGCGGCAGGTGCGGCATCCTTCGCAAGCGGCGCGCGTGCCGGCGATCCCATCACCTTGCGCTGGTGGTCGCCGCAGGCCTCGCCCGATCAGCTCAAGATGTATCAGGCGCAGATCGCGACCTTCGAGGCGGCTCATCCCGATGTGAAAGTGCTGTTCGAGGCGACATCCGATGAAGGCTATCCGGCGCAGTTCGCTGCCGCCTTCTCATCGAAGCAATTGCCCAATATCGTCACCCATCTGCCGTCCTTCGCCGCGCAGAATTATTATGGGCAAGGATTGCTCGAGCCGATGGACGACGTCATCAACGCCATTGGCCCGGCCAATTATTTCCCCGGCGCCAATGACGTCTACAAGACCGCCGACGGTCATTATTGCGGCACGCCGATCGGCAATACCGCGGCCGACATGCTGTGGCTGCGCCGCGATCTCCTGCAGAAGGCCGGCATCGACAAGGCGCCGGAAACCTGGGACGAGCTCAGGACAGCCTGCCAGAAGATGCAGGGCGGCGGCATCTATGGCGCGCCCTTGCCCTATGGCCTCAACAGCATGACCTCGCTGATCTTCATCGGCTTCATCCATCGCGCCGGCGGCGATGTCTTCTCGCCCGATCTTGCTGTCGCGATCGATGGCAAGCCGACCTATGACGCGATCGAATTCTACAAGTCGATGCGCGAATTCTGCCCGCCCGGCGCCACCGGCTATAGCTGGGGCGAGAGCCTCACCGCTTTCGTGTCGGGCGCCACGGCGACCGGCATCTATGCCGGGCGCGTGCTCGCCAATGTCACCAAGCAGAATCCCGAGATCGCCGACCAGGTCACCTGCGTCACCTATCCGACCATATCCAAGGACGTGGCGAGCTGGACCTTCAACGACTTCCCCTCGGTCTTCATTCCGAAGGGCGTCGCCAATCTGCCGGAGAGCAAGGCTTTCGCCGCCTTCCTGTTCGAGCCCAAGGGCTATATCCCGCAGCTCCATGCGGCACCGGGCCACGTCCTGCCGGTGCTCAAGACCATTGCCGAGGATCCGGCCTATCTCGCCGATCCCATCATCCAGAAGCACAAGGCCGATGTCGAACTGATGGCCAAGGCGGCGGCCGGCGGCAAGAATCTCGGCTACGAGACCGAGAAGCACAAGCCCAATCTCAAGGCCAATGAGATCATCGCCAGCAATGTCATAGCCGAGCTGGTGCAGCGCGCGGTGCTCAATGGCGAGGATCCAAAGCAGGTGGTCGGCGACACCGCCAAGAAGCTCGAAGGCCTGATGAAGGGCTGATCAACAACTTCCCCTTCTCCCGTTGCGAAGCAATGGGAGAAGGTGCGCGAAGCGCGGATGAGGGCTCTTTCGCGCAGTGTGCTCTGATCTCAACGAGCCTTCCTTGCTGAGACAAAGAGCCCTCACCCGGCCTTCGGCCACCCTCTCCCATGCTAGCGCACGGGCGAGGGGGAAACCTGGATAACGTGCTATCGTTTTGATGCAATGACTGACAGCCAGACTAGCCTTCGGGGGGACGGCCTCCCGAAGGCCTCTCTCTCGCTCGAGAGACGCTACAGCCTATTGGGTCTCCTGCTGATCGCGCCGACCGTGCTGGTCCTGAGCGCGGTCATCGTCTATCCGCTATTCTTTGCCATCTATCTGTCGCTGTTCTCGATCTATACGCCGACCTTGCAAGGCAACTGGGTCGGCCTCGACAATTATGCCCAGGTCTTCGGCTCCGGCACCTTCTGGTTCTCGCTCTTCGTCACGCTGATCTGGACGGCGGGCACGCTCTTCCTGCAGATCGTCTTCGGCGTGGCGATGGCGGTCATCCTCAACCAGAACATCTTCCTGCGCTCGCTCGCCAGGAGCCTGGTGCTGTTTCCCTATTTCATCTCGACCGTGGTGGCGGTGCTGGCCTGGCGCTGGATCTTCAACGACCTCTACGGCATACTGAGCTTCATTCTCATCAAGATCGGCATCATCGACATGCCGCTCGACTTTCTGGGCAGCATGCCCAATGCCATGGTGAGCGTCATCGCCGTCGGCGCCTGGAAATTCTTCCCCTTCGTGGTCATCGCCGTGCTGGCGCGCCTGCAGACGATCCCCGAGCAGCTCTATGAGGCGGCGACCATGGACGGGGCAGGGCCGATCGGTCGCTTCTTCGACATCACTCTGCCGCAGCTCAGGGACGTGCTGACGATCGTCATCCTGCTGCGCACCATTTGGGACTTCAAGGAATTCGACCTCATCTTCCTCCTGACCGGCGGCGGGCCCTTGAACAACACCCGCACTTTGCCGCTCATCGTCTATCAGGAGGCCTTCGGCCTCAACCGGATGGGCATGGCGGCCGCCTATGCGGTGGCCATGATGCTGATCATGCTGGCTTTCATGCTGATCTATCTGCATCGCGCGCGGGAGCGGCCGGCATGACCGCGCGCCAGTCCATCAGGACCATTGCCGTCAATCTCCTGGCCTGGGCGCTGGTCCTCGTCATCTCCTTCCCGCTCATCTGGATGGTGGTGACGTCGCTGCGCCCGCAAAGCGAGCTCATCCGCATACCGCCGTCGCTCATCCCCAAGGGCATCACCTTCGAGCATTATGCGCGCATGCTGTGGGAGACGCCGTTCCTGCGCTATTTCGGCAACTCCATGATCCTCGCCGTCTCGACCACCACACTCGTGGTGCTGATCGGGACGCTCGGCGCCTACAGCCTGGTGCGCTTCACCTATAGGGGGCGCGAGACGCTGGCGACGCTGGTGCTCTTCACCTATCTCCTGCCGTCGGTGGTGCTGATCCTGCCGCTCTATCTGCTGATGGTGAAGATCGGCCTCGCCAATACGCTGCCGAGCCTCGTCATCGCCTATACGACCTTCGCGCTGCCTTATGCGCTCTGGCTGTTGCGCTCCTTCATGGCGGGAATCCCGGAAGACCTCGAATCGGCGGCGCTCGTCGACGGCGCGAGCCGCATCGGTGCCTTCATGGATGTCGTCCTGCCGCAGGCGCTGCCCGGCATCATCTCGACGGCACTCTTCACCTTCATCCTCGCCTGGAACGAATATCTCTATGCCCTGGTGCTGGTGAATTCCGACCAGGCGCGCCCGCTCACCACGGGCGTCATGAACATGCTCATCACCTCCTTCAACATCGAATGGTCGCTCTTGATGGCGGCCTCCGTGATGATGAGCATCCCGCTCATCATCATCTTCACCTTCCTGCAGAGCCATCTCACCCGCGGCTTCGGCGCCGGCGGGGTCAAGGGCTGAACAACGAAAGGATCGTTCTTGGTCGCCGTAACCTTCGACAAAGTCCGTAAAGCTTTCGGATCCGTGGTGGCGATCCCGGCGCTCGATCTCGCCATCGGCTCCGGCGAGTTCGTCTCGCTTCTCGGTCCCTCGGGCTGCGGCAAGACGACGACCTTGCGCATGCTGGCGGGCCTCGAGCAGCCGTCGGGCGGGCGCATCCTCATTGGCGATCGGGTGGTCAACGACCAGCCGCCGGCGGCGCGCGATATCGCCATGGTGTTCCAGTCCTATGCGCTCTATCCGCATATGACGGTGGCCGAGAACATCGCTTACCCTTTGCTCAAGCGCGGTGTGCCCAAGGCCGAACGCCCGGCCAAGGTGAAAGCGGTGGCAGACCTGCTGCAGCTGGGACCGCTCCTCGACCGTAAGCCCCGGCAGCTCTCGGGCGGCCAGCAGCAGCGCGTGGCGCTGGGGCGCGCTCTGGTGCGCGAGCCCAAGGTCTTCCTGCTCGATGAGCCCCTGTCCAATCTCGACGCCAAGCTCAGGGCCCATATGCGGGCCGAATTGATCGAGTTGCATCGCCGCCTCGGCAAGACGATGGTCTATGTCACCCATGACCAGCTCGAGGCGATGACCATGTCGACGCGCATCGCGGTGATGCAGGGCGGCGAATTGCAGCAATTCGACACGCCGGCCGAGATCTATCACCGGCCGGCCAACCGCTTCGTGGCGAGCTTCATCGGAACACCCGCCATGACGCTGGTCGAGGGCGCCGTCGCAATGGACAATCAGCGGCACGTACTGCATGTGGGTGAGCTCGCGATCGCATTGCCGTTGCGGGCGCTCGATCTCAAACAGGCTTCGGAGAAGGTTACCGTGGGTGTGCGGCCGGAGGATGTCCTGATCGGGACGGGCGACGACAAAGCGCTGATCCGCATCGTCGAGCCGACCGGTCATGAATCGATCGTCACGCTGAATGCGGGCGGCGTCACTTTCACCGCCCGCGTGCCGGGCGACAGGCGGCTCAAAGCGGGCGAGACCGTGCCTTTCGAATTGCGCCGCGACAATATTCACGTGTTTGATCAAGTCAGCGGCCGGAGACTCAACAGTCATGGATAGAACGAGCGTCAATTGGTCAGGGCCGATGCCCGCCATCACCACACCCTTTCACGATGACGGGCGCATCGACGAAGCGGAATTCGCCGAGAATGTCGAGCGGCTGATGAAAGCGGGCTCGACCGGTGTCGTTGTCGGCGGCTGCACCGGCGAGTTTTGGGCCCTGAACCATGACGAGCGCAAGCGGCTGTTCGTGGTCGCCAAGGAGGCAATGGCGGGACAGGGCACCCTCATCGTCGGCACGGGTGCTGTCACGGTGGCGGAGACAGTGGCGCTGACCCTTGCCGCCGAGAAGGCGGGCTCAGACGGGGCGCTAATCCTGCCGCCTTACTTCGTCAAGCTGACGGATGATGAGATCCACGCGCATTATGCCGATGTGAGCAAGGCCGTCGGCCTGCCGATCATCCTCTACAATATCCCGGGCAATGCGGTGAACGCCTTGAGCCCGGCACTGGTCGCGCGCCTTGCCGGGCTCGACAAGGTGGTGGCGGTGAAGGAAAGCTCCGGCGACTGGAACAATTATTATGCGACCTATCTCGCGGCGCACCAGAAGCTCAGGGTCTTTTGCGGCCCATCCTCGGTCTTCGGCGTGCCGGCGGTCGAGCTCGGCGCCGACGGTACGATCGACTGCTTTCCCAATATGTGGTCGCCGGGCGGGCTCGATCTCTACAACGCTCCGAAGCGCGGCGACAAAGCCGAAGCCAGGCGCCTGCAGGCGCTGGGTCGCAAGCTCACCGATCTCTGCACCTCGGGTGGCCGCACGCTCTACCCGGCGACCAAGGCGGCGATGGACATGCAGGGCCTGCCGGGCGGCGGCCGACCGCGCGCGCCGCTGCGGGCCCTCGAAGGTGAGCCGCTTCATGGGTTAAAGAAGGGCTTGGTCGAGCTCGGCCTGCTTTAAGGAAGGCGATCATGGATCTCGGTATCAAAGGGCGACATGCCCTGGTCTCGGGCGGCAGCAAGGGGCTCGGCCGCGCGGCGGCGCGCGCGCTGGCGGGCGAGGGTGTCGATGTGACACTCATCGCGCGCCATCTCGAAACGCTGGAAAAGACTGCCGCCGAAATCCGCGGTGAGACCGGCGTCAAGGTCGATGTCATCGCCGCCGACGTCACGACGCCCGAAGGCCGCGCGGCCGTGCTCAAGGCCTGTCCCGATCCCGACATACTCATCACCAATCCGGGCAAGCGGCAGACGCCAGACAATTTTCGTGACCTGAGCCGCGCCGACTGGGACGAATGGATGGAAGCGCATTTCTATGCGGCACTCGAACTCATCCGCGCCATCGTGCCCGGCATGTGCGAGCGCAAATTCGGCCGGATTGTGAATATCTCGGTGAGCTTCATCAAGTTTCCGCAAGTGAATTTCGGCCATAGCCACGCTGCCCGGCTGGCGCTGGCGGGCGCCATCGCGTCGATGGTGCGGGAGCTGGTCGCACATAATGTCGTAATCAACAGCGTGCTGCCGGGCTTCTTCGACACCGATGCGCTGCAGACCAATCTTCATGCCCATGCGGCGCGCGGCAACACGACCTATGAGGCGATCGTCGCCGACCGTCTCAAGAGCACGCCAGCCGGCCGTTTCGCGAGCCCAAAGGAATGCGGCGATCTCATCGCCTTCCTGTGCAGCGCCCAGAACGGCTATATGACGGGGCAGAACATCGTCAATGACGGCGGCGTCTATCAGGGGCTGTTCTGAGACCATGGTCGAGCAACCGCCCAGAGACGAGATGCTGAGACCCGAGGGCAGGGTGGTCATGATCTCGGGCGCCTCGCGCGGCATCGGGCGCGCCATTGCGCAGCGCCTGCTCCGAGAGGGTTATTTCCTGTCGCTAGGTGTGCGGCGGCCCCAAGATCTGGCGGAATTGGATTCCGCCCAGACGCTCATTCATCATTTCGACGCGGCGCAGCCGGAAACGGCGGCCTTATGGATCGAGGCGACCTTGGCCCATTTCGGCCGGATCGATGCCTTGATCAACAATGCCGGCATCTTGCGGCCTTTGGATTTGCGCAGCGGCGATGAGAGCGTGCTCGACGAGATGTGGGCGGTGAATGTCAAGGCGCCGTACCGTCTGATCCGCATGGCGCTGCCTCATCTCGAGAAATCGGGCAATGGCCGCATCATCAATATCGCCTCGACCGACGGCAAGCGCTATCGCGACACCGTATCGGTCGCCTATGCGATGACCAAGCATGCCGTGCTGGCTCTAACCCATGCCGCGAAATTCGCCGGCTGGGAAAAGGGCGTGCGCGTCACCGCTCTGTGTCCGGGCGCCGTCGACACCGATTTCGTCGCCGCGGTTCCGGGCGTCACGCCCTCGGCCAACCGGATATCGCCCGCGACCATTGGCGAGACGGTCTCTTTCCTGCTCCGGCTCCCCAACACCGCCTCGGTGGCCGAGCTTGTGATGAACACCAGGCTCGAAAGCTGGATCTGAGCCTCCCCCGGGATCTCACATAATAATAAGAGTGGTCCGCCATGCGTCGGCCGCCAGCCACCCTTGTGACGACAGGGTAGTGACAGATGCCTGTTCTATCTGATATGATGTTTGGAACATTATATCAGATGTCTCAGGCATGATGACTGCGGGACAACTCAGGGCTGCGCGCGCGATGTTGGGGATCGACCAGCGCAAGCTCGCCGAAATGGCCGATCTCTCGCTTCCGACCATCCAGCGCATGGAGGCGAGCGAAGGCGTCGTCCGCGGCAATGTCGAATCTCTCACCAAACTCATCGCGGCCCTGAACGAGGCCGGCATCGAACTGATCGGCGACGGCGCCGTGAGTCAGACCGGCGGCCGCGGGGTTCGCTTGAGGACGTAGGGCATGGGCAACACATGAACAATGTGTCGGTCGTGTTGGCCTGTGTGGCGGCTCTGCTCGTCATCGCCTTGCTGGCTGTCCTGACCCGCAGCCGGCCGTCATGGGCGAGCGGCCTGGTCTATGGCGGATGCTTCGTCATATGCGCGATCATTCTGGTGATGGCGGGCGGCCAGCTGCTCGACAGTGCGGCCCCGCCAGCTGAGATGCATTTGCCTGTCGGCCTCCCGTGGATCGGCGCGCATTTCCGCATCGACTTCCTTTCGGCCTTCTTCCTGGTCGTCATCAATCTCGGCGCGGCGCTCACGAGCCTCTATGCCTTGGGCTATGGCCGCCATGAGCAAGCGCCGCAGCGCGTCCTGCCGTTCTATGCGGCCTTCCTTGCCGGCATGAATCTCGTCCTTCTCTCGGCTGATGCCTTCAGCTTCCTCTTTGCCTGGGAGTTCATGTCGCTCACTTCCTGGGCGCTGGTGATGGCGCATCATCGCGACAGCGAGAACCGGCACGCCGGCTATGTCTATCTGGTGATGGCGAGCTTCGGCACCTTGGCGCTGCTCCTCGCCTTCGGCCTGCTGGCGGGACCGGCGGGCGGCTATGCCTTTGCCGACATGCGGATCGCGGTTCATGCCTCCTGGCTTCCGGGTCTCGTCCTCATCCTGGTTCTGTTGGGGGCAGGGTCCAAGTCGGGCCTGGTGCCGCTTCATGTCTGGCTCCCGCTCGCCCATCCCGCGGCACCGAGCCATGTCTCCGCTCTGATGAGCGGTGTCATGACCAAGGTCGCGATCTATGGCTTCGTCAGAATCGTCTTCGATCTTCTAGGGACTCCCGCCTGGTGGTGGGCCATCGTGGTGCTCATTCCCGCAGCCTTGAGCGCCGTGCTCGGTGTCCTCAATGCCATCGTCCAGCGCGATCTCAAGCGTCTCCTGGCCTACAGCACGGTCGAGAATATCGGCATCATCTTCATCGGCCTAGGCCTTGCTCTCGCCTTCGAGGCGAACGGCATGGCCGGGCTCGCCGCTCTGTCATTCACGGCCGCCTTGTTCCATGCTCTCAATCATTCGCTGTTCAAATCCTTGCTCTTTTTCGGGGCCGGCGCCGTCTTGAACGCAACCGGCGAGCGCAGCATCGAGAAGCTCGGCGGCCTCATCCGGCGCATGCCGCAGACGGCATTCCTGTTCCTGGGAGGCTGTCTCGCCATTTCGGCCTTGCCGCCGCTCAACGGTTTCGCCTCGGAATGGCTCATCCTGCAGGCGATCCTCGGCAGTCCGAACCTGCCGCAATGGGGGCTCAAGCTCACCATTCCAGCTGTCGGCGCGATGCTGGCGCTCGCCGCAGCGCTGTCGGCTGCCTGCTATGTCCGCGCCTTCGGCATCAGCTTCCTCGGCCGGCCGCGATCGGACGCTGCCGCCCAAGCCCATGAGACCGATCGCCTATCCTTGACGGCGATGTTCGTGGCTCTCGGCCTCTGCCTCCTGGCGGGTGTGCTGCCGGGCTATGTCATCGATTGGCTGGCGCCCGTGGCGCGGCAAATCGTCGGCCAGTCCATGCCCGTGCAAGCCGCCATACCGTGGCTCTCGATCGTGCCGGTCGAGCAGAGCCGCAGCTCCTACAACGGTCTCCTGATCTTCGCTTTCATCACGTTCGCAACGCTCTTCACCGTGCAGGCCATCCATCGCCTGGCCTCGCGCGCCACGCGCCGCGGCCCTGCCTGGGACTGCGGCTTTCCGCTGGCGAGCCCCTTCACGCAATATAGCGGCGACAGCTTTGCCCAGCCCTTGCGTCGGGTTTTCGGCGACGTCGCTTTCCGGGCACGCGAGAAGGTGACGATGCCGCGGCCCGGCGATCCAAGACCGGCCCGGCTCGAGGTGAGCTTGCGCGACATCCTATGGGAGACGATCTATGCGCCCATCGCGCAGGGCATCGGCTATGCCGGCGAAAAGTTCAACGCTCTGCAGTTCCTCACCATCCGCCGTTATCTGAGCCTGGTCTTCGGTGCGCTGGTCAGCCTGCTCCTGGTGGTCGCGATATGGTCATGATGCGCGATCTCCTCCTGCAAGGGCTGCAGATGCTACTGGTGCTCGGCCTGGCACCGCTGCTCCTCGGCTTCACCCGCTGGGTCAAGGCCGATCTCTTGCGCCGCAAGGGTCCGCCCGTCATCCAGCCCTATCGCGATCTCCTGCGCCTTTTGCGCAAGGAGGTAGTGCTGGCCGACAACGCCTCATGGCTCTTCCGCTCGGCACCCTACATGATCTTCGCCGCGACCTGGGTGGCGGCGTCGCTCGTGCCGACTTTCGCGATCGGGCTCGAATTCAGCTGGACCGGCGACCTCATCGTCATCACCGCACTTCTGGGATCGGTGCGCTTCTTCCTGGCGCTTGCCGGCATGGATGTCGGCACCAGCTTCGGCGGCATCGGCTCGAGCCGCGAAATGCTGTTCGCCTCTCTCGCCGAGCCGGCAATGATCATGATCGTCTTCACCCTGGCGCTCGTCGCCGGAACGACGCAGCTTTCGGACGTAGCGAATTTCGTCTTCTCCCATGCCAGCCTGCGCGTGTCGCTTGCGCTTGCTCTGGTGGCGCTGATCATCGTGGCCCTTGCCGAGAATACCCGCATCCCGGTCGACAATCCCGCCACCCATCTCGAGCTCACCATGGTGCATGAGGCGATGCTGCTCGAATATTCCGGCCGCCATCTCGCCGTGATCGAATTCGCCGCCGCCTTGAAGCTCCTGCTGTACATCTCGCTGATCGCCGCGATCTTCTTTCCCTGGGGCATGGCGCAGGCAGGCGGCGGGCCTGTCGATTATGCCCTGGGCGTTGCCGCCTATGTCATCAAGCTCGCCATCGGCGGCTTCCTCCTGGTGCTCTTCGAGACCTCGATCGCCAAGATGCGGGTCTTCCGCGTGCCGGAGTTCCTGGGCGCCGCCTTGATGCTGGGTCTCCTCGGCACCTTGCTCCTTTTCGTGTCACGGACCTTCTGATGGACAGGTTTGTTCTCGATTTCGCTCATATGCTCGCCGGCTTCATGGTGCTGGTCAGCTTCATGCTGCTCTATCAGGACCGGATGTTCAGCCTGCTCAATGTCTTCGCGCTGCAGGCTTTGGTGCTCGCCGCCTCCGTCGCCTGGCAGGCGCATGTCCAGGCGGCGCCGCATCTTTATGTGACCGCGGCGATCGCCCTCGTGCTCAAGGCCATCATCATCCCCCTGGTGCTGCGCCGCGTCGTCGTCCGGCTCGGCATCCATCGCAATATCGAGACGGTGGGCGGCATCGGCCTCACCATGCTGTTCGGGATGGGCCTCGTCGCCCTGGCGATGGTGGTGATGCTGCGGGCTACCGCCGCCGCCGATCCCTTGGCGCGCGAGGACCTGGCCTTCGCCCTGTCGGTCGTCCTCCTCGGCCTCCTGATGATGGTCACGCGGCGCAATGCGGTGAGTCAGATCGTCGGCTTCATGTCGCTCGAGAATGGGTTGATCCTGGCAGCCACGGGCGCCAAGGGCATGCCGCTCGTCGTCGAGATCAGCGTCGCCTTCTCGGTGCTCGTCGCCCTCATCGTGATCGGCGTCTTCCTGTTCCGCATCCGCGAGCGCTTCGATTCCGTCGATGTCCACGCGCTCGATGAATCACGCGGAGAACGGCCATGACGGCGGTGGAGTTCACGCCGATGACGGCCTTGCTCGCCATCCCGGCACTGTCGGCGGCGATATTGGCGCTCTTGCCCGGCTACCGCCTGACGTCGCGCCTCAATGTCCTGGCGGCGCTCCTCACCTTTCTCGCTTCGCTGTCATTGTTCGTCGTACGGCCGGCCCCCGGTGACTATCTCTTTGTCGACGACCTCAATGTCGTCTTCGTGGTGCTCGGGACCTTCGTCGGCTTCACCACCAGCGCCTTCAGCGCCAGCTATATCGAGCACGAGATCGAGACGGGCAAGCTCACGCCCACTTATCTGCGCTTCTATCACGCGATGTATCAGTCGCTGATGTTCGCGATGAATCTGGGCCTTCTCGCCAACAATATCGGGCTGATGTGGGTGGCGGTCGAACTGGCGACGCTGACCACCGTGCTGATGGTCGGCATCTACCGCACGCCGGCGGCGCTCGAGGCGGCGTGGAAATATTTCATTCTCGGCAGCGTCGGCATCGCGCTGGCGCTGTTCGGCACCATTCTGGTCTATATGGCGGCGCGGCCGGTGATCGGCGAAGGCCAGGACGCCATGGTGTGGACGGCGCTCATCGTGCGGGCCAAGGAATTCAGCCCGGAACTGCTCAATGTCGCTTTCATCTTCCTCATGCTGGGCTATGGCACCAAGGTGGGGTTGGCGCCATTGCATGCCTGGCTGCCCGACGCCCATGCCGAAGGTCCGACGCCGATCTCGGCGGTGCTGTCCGGATTGCTGCTCAATGTCGCGCTTTATGCCGTGCTGCGCTTCAAGATGCTGCTCGCGGCCAATCCGGGCGCCATTGCCCCGGGGCCGCTGATGGTGACGCTCGGCCTCATCTCGCTGATTTTCGCAGGCCTCATGCTCTATCGCCGCCGCGACATCAAGCGGCTCTTCGCCTATTCGTCGATCGAGCATATGGGCCTCATCACTTTCGCTTTCGGCATGGGCGGGCCACTCGCCAATTTCGCCGGCCTCTTGCATATGACACTGCACAGCCTGACCAAGTCGGCGATCTTCTTCACCGTTGGCCATATCGCCCAGGCCAAAGGCACGCAGGATCTGACCAAGATTCGCGGCCTGACTGAAAGCCATCCCGTCCTCGGCTGGGGGCTCGTGCTCGGTGTCGTGGCGATTGCCGGACTGCCGCCGCTCGGCCTGTTCATGACCGAATTCCTCATCGTGAGCTCGACCTTCGCGCGCGAGCCTATCCTCGCCGTCCTGGTGGTGATCGGCCTTCTCATCGCCTTTGGCGCGTTGCTCTTGAGGATGAGCGAAGCGGCTTTCGGTGAGGCCTCGGGCGATGTCACGCGGGTGAAGGCGTCCTATGTGCCGCTCTTCGCGCATCTCGCACTGGTGCTCGTTGCCGGCATCTATTTGCCGGGACCGCTTGTCGCCTGGTTCCAGAATGTCGCGCGGCTCTTGGGCTAGAGGAGACGGGTCATGAGCTTCATTGCAGCGCTGGCGCAGAGGGGGAAGGCGATCAAGCTCCACCGGCCCTGGCCGCGCGTCGTGGTCGACAGCGATGTCTGGCGCGATGCCATTGCCGGGCTCGCTTCCGGCGAGGCGACGCTGTTGGGGCTGTGGAGCGACGGCGAAGCGGTTCATATGGGGCTCGCCGATGTGGCAGCGAACGCGCTTCTCGTCGTGAGCCTCGCCTGTCCCGACCGGCGCTTCCCCTCGGTCGGCGCGACGCATCCGCCCGCTTTGCGGCTCGAGCGTGCCTTACGCGACCTCCATGGCCTCGAGCCCGAGGATTGTCCCGATCCGCGGCCCTGGCTCGATCATGGACGCTGGGGTGTCCGGCATCCTCTGGCGCCGGCGATCAAGGTGCCGGCAGACGGTGTCGATTATGTCTTCCATCCGGCCGAGGGACGGCCGTTGCATCAGATTCCGGTCGGGCCGGTCCATGCCGGCATCATCGAGCCGGGACATTTCCGCTTCCATGCCAATGGCGAAACGGTCGTCCGTCTCGAAGAGCGCCTGGGCTATGTGCATAAGGGCGTCGATGCGCTGCTGCGGGGTGCCACGCTCGATCAGGCGGCCCGTCTCGCGGGACGCCTCTCCGGCGACAGCACGGTGGCCTATGCGCTCGCCTTCGCGCAAGCGGTGGAGCAGGCTTTCGGCATCGACGTGCCGCAGCGCGCCGTATATCTGCGTGCCGTGATGGCCGAGCTCGAGCGCCTCGCCAATCATTTCGGCGATATCGGCGCCATCGCCAATGATGCCTCCTTCTCGCTGCTGCATGCGCATTTCGGCGCCTTGCGCGAGCATGTCCTGCGCGTCGCCAATGCCTGTTTCGGCCATCGCCTGATGATGGATTGCGTGGTGCCGGGTGGGATCGCCAGCGACATCACCGACGGCGGTGGGGACCGGATCCGCTCTCTGATCGCCACCGTCAAGGGCACTTTCCCCGAGCTCGTGGAACTCTATGACGAAACCACTTCGCTCCAGGACCGCACCGTGAGCACGGGTATTCTGTCACCCGAGCTTGCGCGCCAATATGGCGCCGGCGGTTTTGTCGGCCGCGCTTCCGGCCGCGAGTTCGACGCGCGGCGCTGGCCGGGTTACGCGCCCTATGGGCAGGTCAAATTCGACATTTCGCTGCGCGAAGACGGTGATGTGGATGCGCGCGTATGGATCCGCATCGAGGAGGTCGGGCAGAGCCTCGCGATCATCGGCCAGATCCTGGACCATCTCAGCGATGGCGCGATCCGGTTCGACATGAGGGGCGTGAAGCGGGCGCGAGGGGCTCGTGAAGGCGTATCGCTGACGGAAGGATTCCGCGGCGATGTCCTGGCCTGGGTCAGGCTCAATCCCGACGCCACGGTCGCTGCGGCGCATTTGCGCGATCCGTCCTGGTTCCAGTGGCCGCTGCTCGAGGCCGCGATCGAGGGCAACATCGTCGCCGACTTCCCGCTATGCAACAAATCCTTCAACTGCTCCTATTCGGGCGTCGACATGTGAGGCCCTGACGATCATGCGCAAGCTCCTGTTCAAGAATCTGCTGAGCCCGGCTTTGACGGAAGCGGCGCCGCAAGTGGAGGACCTGGCGCTCGCCCAGCTCGCGCGGTCCTTCGACGATATGGCGCGCCGCGCGCTCGGCCGCAGCCTGTCGATCCGCCATGTCGATGCCGGCTCGTGCAATGGCTGCGAGCTCGAGATCCATGCGCTGAACAATGTGTTCTATGATCTCGAGCGCTTCGGCCTCAAATTCGTGGCCTCGCCCCGCCATGCCGATGTGCTGCTGGTGACCGGACCTGTCACCCACAATATGCGTGAGGCGCTGGAGCGTACTTACAATGCGACGCCCAGTCCGAAATGGGTCGTCTCGGTCGGGACCTGCGCGCTCGATGGCGGAATTTTCGGCGAAAGCTATGCCTGTATCGGGGGCGTGTCGAAGGTGGTACCGGTCGATCTCCATATTCGCGGCTGCCCGCCCAGTCCTACGGCCCTGCTGCAGGGGCTCATCGCGCTGATCGAGAAGAGTGCCAGAACCCGTTGAATAATCCCAAACGGCATCCATCTTGCGATTGGTAGTAAACTTGCCTACTCTGAAAGGAGAACCGGCGATGGCGAATGTCGAGAAAGTCAGCGTGGCCGTCACGCCGGAAATGGCTACGGCGATGCGCGAGGCTGTTGAAAGCGGTGAATATGCGTCCGTAAGCGAAGTGGTGCGGGAAGCATTGCGCGAATGGAAGTTCCGCAGAGCACAGCGCGAGCAGGCAATCGAAGAGCTTCGCCGGCTATGGGATGAAGGCATAGCGAGCGGACCGGCGAGCGATGGCGAAGAAGCGTTCGCTCAGTTACGGAAAAGCTTTGAGGCTAAAATCCCAGGCTGGACTCGGTCGTGAGCTTTCGCCTTCGGCCAAAAGCCAAGGCCGACATCGAGAGCATCTCTCTGCATTGCCGAGGACAATCCGCCAGCCGCGAGATACTGGATTGAGGATACTTATCGCCATTGCCAGCAGTGGCGCGGGCGCGGGTGATCCTCACCTGCGCGGTTTCACCGCCTGGCGCGTGCGGGCGGACTCATAGGCCGCCTCGACCAGGGCATAGGTCTTGAGATTGTCCTCGCCCGAGGTGTCGGCGGCAAGCCCGTCGCGGAAGCGCTCAAACATATGGCGGTTGGTGTGCAGCACGGCCTCCTGCGATACATGCCAGGGTCGGCTCGTCCAGGCGAGAAGCGGTCCGCCGATCTCATCTTCGAAGGTCAGCCCCTGCGTCGTGACTTTCATCTTCTCGCCCTTGCTCACGATGAGCGAGCCACCATCGCCCTCGATCTCGATGAGCGTCTCGGGAAAGGGGTCATCGCCGCGGCGTGCGGCATAGGTCGCCTCGACGAGCGAGACCGCGCCCGACACATGGCGCATCATGATGGTGGCGGTGTCCTCCGCTTTGATCTTCGGATTTCGCTTCTGCGTCTCGCAAGTTAGATGCTCCACTTCGCCCAGGAAATAGCGGGCGAGGTCGAGGACATGGATACCCACATCCTGGACCACCAGCCTCTGTTCTTCGGCGAGATAGGGCTGGCCGCGATAGACGTCGAAGCCGGTGCGCCAGGAGAGCCTCGCCCATGTCGGCCGGCCGATCGTTCCTTGCGCCAGTACTTTCTTCACGTTGCGCATGGCTGTCGCGAAGCGGAAATTCTCGTGCACGGCGAGCCAGGCGCCGCGCCGCTTCGCCTCTTCGACGATCGCGACGCAGTCCTCCCAATTGGGCGCGAGCGGTTTCTGCACGACGGCGCCGACGCCCCGCGCCGCGGCGATCTGGGCGAGCTCCTTGTGGCTGTCCATGCGGGTTGCGATGTCGACGAGATCGATCTTCACCTCATCCAGCATGCGCGCCATGTCGGTGAAGTGAGGCACGCCGAACCGGGTGCCGGCGGCTAGCGCTTTCTCGGGGTCGCGGTCGCACACCGCCGTGAGCAGGGCGCCCTCGGGTGCCAAATCCGACCAGGCATGGAGATGGTTCTGCGCATAGAAGCCGCAACCGACCATGCCAATCGCCACTTCCTTGCGCTCTCCCATCGGTCTGTCACTCCTTATTGGTATAACAACCTAACTACATAACATGCTGATTGCCAAACTTGTGCAAGTCAACTACTGTTCCGCCGTCCCGGACTGGGCCCAGAACCCGGCGAAAAGGGACGAATTGGGAGGATTCCATGAAAGCAGTGACGCGAATACTCGCCGCGAGCCTTCTTCTCGGCGCCGCCATGACATTGGCGGCCGCGGCTCAGGACAAGGTGACCATCGGCTATTCGGCACCCGGCCTCGTCGGCGCGCAGGCGCAGATCCAGGCCGGCCTCGTCAATGCCGGCAAGGCCAAGGGGTGGGAGGTCGTGACCACCACCTCGGGCGGCGACGCCCAGAAGCAGCTCAACGACATCAATGACTTCATCGCCCAGAAGGTCTCCGCCATCGTGGCGGTTCCGGACGACTCGGCGGGCGTATGCCAGGCGGTCAAGGCGGCGAAGGAGGCCAACATCCCCTTCTACACCATCGACCGCGCGCCGCAGGGCTGCGAGATCGACATGGTTGTCCTTTCCGACAACTATCTCGCCGGCAAGCAGTCGGGCGAGGCTACGGTCGAATTCCTCAAGGCCAAACATGGCGCGCCCAAGGGCAAGGTGCTGGAGATCACCGGCAATCTCGCCCAGAACGTCGCGCAATTGCGCGGCGGCGGCTTCAACGACGTGCTCAAGCAATATCCCGACATCCAGGTGATCACCAAGGTCGGCGACTGGGATTCGGCCAAGGGTGTCGACATCGTGCGCGACGTCGCCTCGACCGAGGCCGATCTCGACGGCATCTACATGCATTCCGACTGCGTCTATGCCGCAGGCACGGTGCAGACGCTGAAGGAGATCGGCAAGGACGCGAAGGCGGGCGACAAGGCTCACATTCATCTGGCCGGCGTCGACGGCTGCCTCGGCACGCTCGACCTTGTCCGCAGCGGCGCCTTCGATCAGTCCTCCAACCAGCCCATTCCGGATTTCGGCGTGCTTGCCGCCGATTTCATCGAGAAGAGGCTCAAAGGCGAGGCGGTCGCGCCCGCGACCATCGAGAAGGAAGGGGCGCTCTGGTCGCCCGCCCGCCTCGAGAAGGCCGATGTCGGCCTGCAATTGTTCCTCGCCACGACCTCGGTCGGCAAGTCGAATGTCGACGACGAGCGGCTGTGGGGCAATATCGAGAAGAAGATGGGTGCCCAATAAAGGGCAGCGAGATGAGCGAAACGGCGAAGAAGCTCGAGATCGAGCTTCTCAACATCGTCAAGGATTTTCCAGGTGTGCGGGCCCTTGACGATGTTTCCTTTTCGGTCGCCGCGGGTGAGGTCCATGCGCTCGTCGGCAAGAACGGCGCCGGCAAGTCGACGCTGATGCATGTCCTGACCGGCCTCTATCCGCCGGATTCGGGCGAGATCCGCGTAAGAGGCAAGAGCCATCAAAGGCTCACCACGGCCGAGGCCAAGGCCCAAGGCATCGCCATCGTATCGCAACATGCGAAATATGTGGGCAGCCTCTCGATCGCCGAGAACATCTTCTCGGGCAGCCTGCTGCTCACCCGGGGAGGCTTCATCGACTGGCCGCGCATGTACGCGCAAGCGGACGAGCGGCTCCGCCGCTTCGGTCTCGATATCGACGTGAAGCGGCGCATGGACGGCACCTCCGTCGCCGAGCGGCAGATGATCGAGATCGCCCGCGCCCTCTTCGCCGAGGCGAGCGTCGTCATCCTCGACGAGCCGACCGCCCCCTTGCCCAAGCACGATGTCGCAAAGCTCTTCGGCTTCGTGAAGCGCCAGAAGGACAGAGGCGCTTCCTTCATCTATATCTCGCATTATCTCGAGGAGATATTCGAGGTGGCCGACCGCGTGACCGTCATGCGCAACGGCCGCATTGCGGGCGAGGCGCCCGTCGGCTCGATCACGCAAGGCGAACTCATCCGCCTCATCAGCGGCGCCAATGTCGAGCGTTATCGCAGGCCGCCAACGAAGCCCGGCCCGCCGGTGCTCGAGCTCAAGGGGCTCACGCGCCTCGGCCACTATGCCCAAGTCGACATCACCTTTCATTCGGGCGAGGTCGTGGGCCTCACCGGTCTCGAAGGCTCAGGTGCGGGGGCGCTCGTGCGCGGCCTCTTCGGCCTCGAGGCGCTGGGATCGGGCGAGGCCAGGATCGACGGCAAGCCCTATGCGGCGGAGAACCCCACCGTAGCGCTCAGCCGCCGCCTCGCCTATCTGCCGCGCGACCGGCACGGCCTCGGCATCATCGGCCTCCGCTCGGTCAGGGACAACATCACGCTCTCGGTTCTTCGCGAACTCGCATCGAGGCTCGGCTTCATCGATGGTCGCAAGGAAAACGCGCTGGTCAAAACCTATATCGAGACACTTGGAATCAAGACGCCCTCGCCCGAGGCGCCGGTCGAGCACCTGAGCGGCGGCAACCAGCAGAAGGTGGTGGTGGCAAAGCTTGCGGCGACGGAGCCCCGCATGTTGTTCCTCGACGAGCCGACCCAGGGGGTCGACGTTGCGGCCAAGGCCGAGATCCTGCGCATCGTCGACGAGCTGAGCAAGCGCGGCGTGGCGGTGGGCGTCGTCTCGGATGAATTGAGCGAGCTCATGGATATCTCGGACCGCATCCTGGTGTTCTATCGCGGCCGCATCGTGCGGGAATTCCGCAAGGGCCGCGAGGAGATCACCGCCGTAAAACTCCTCGCCGCGATCGAAGGCGAGTTCCAGGAGACAGTGCAATGAAGCGCGATTATGTGCCGGCCCTTCTCGAGAACCTGATCTGGTTCATCCTGATGGCGGTGTTCCTGTTCTTCACGCTGCAGTCGCCTTTCTTCCTGACCTCCGTCAACATCAGCAACATCCTTTCGGCCGCGGCGGTGCTGGGCGTTCTGGTCGTCGGCCAGACCTTCGTGCTGATCACCGGCAATTTCGATCTCTCCTCGGAATCGACGCTGGGCCTCGCCGCGCTGTTCGGCATCTGGCTCATCGTGCCGGCGATGGCGCCCAACTGGGGCGGCGGCATCCTGCTCGATCCCTATCTGTCGATTTGCGCCATCCTGCTCATGGGCGGGCTCATCGGCTGGATCATCGGTCTCCTGATCACGGTCGGCCGGATGAACAATTTCATCGTGACGCTGGCGATGCTGCTGATCCTGCGCGGCACGATGCTGGCCTTCACCCAGGGCAATGCGACGAGCGGGCTCAATTTCGAGCCGGCGGAGGTCTTCTATTGGCTAGGCCACGCGGCGGCCATCGACATTCCGGGCGTCATCAGGATTCCCGTCGCCGTCGTGGCCGCGGCCCTCGTCTTCGTCATCGGGCACATCGTGCTGAACCATCGCCGCTTCGGGCGCGAGCTCTATGCGATCGGCGGCAACAAGCAGGCCGCCATCGCTTCGGGGATCGAAGCCGACAAGCGCATCAGGCAGGTCTATGTCGTGAGCGGCGTGCTGGCCGCTTTCGGCGGCTGGATGCTCGCCGGACGCGTCGCCTCCATCCAAGTCAATCTCGGCGAGGGCTACATCTTCACGGTGATGGCGGCGGCCGTCATCGGCGGCGTCAGCCTGCAAGGCGGGCGCGGCACCATGCTGGGGGCACTCGGCGGCGTCCTGCTTCTCTCCACCATCGACCGCGGCCTCAATCTCATGAAGGTTTCGGTCTTCTGGATCAAGGTGATCCAGGGGCTTATCATCATGCTCGCCATGTTCATCGACGCCCAGCGCGTGCGCTACCGGGCCCGCTCCGCCGAGGAGACGCGGGCGCTCGCCGCGGCGCCGCAGGCGAGCGAGCATTGAGAAGGTGAGCCTCATGTCCTTCACCACCGTCCGTCGCCGCAAGATCCACGAGGACGTCGCCCTCCAGATCGAGGAGGCGATCATCCAGGGCATCTATGCCGAGGGCGACCAGCTGCCGCCGGAGCGTGAACTCATGGAGCGGTTCGGCGTCGGAAGGCCAGCGGTCAGGGAGGCGCTCCTGATGCTCGAGCGCTCGGGCGTCGTCCAGCTCTCGGCGGGCGAGCGCGCGCGGGTCGTCCATCCGACGATCGACGGTCTGGTCGACCAGATCTCGGCCTCGGCGCGCCATTTCCTCGCGACCAAGGCGGGCGAGCGCTCGCTGCAGGAGGCGCGCCGCGTGTTCGAATCGGCGATCGCCCGCCAGGCGGCGGAGGTGGCGACGGAAGCCGAGATCGCGCGGCTCGCCGAGGCGCTCGACGCCAACCGGCAGTCCTTGTCGTCGCTCTCGGATTTCGAGGTGACGGATGTCGCCTTCCATCTCGCTATTGCCGAGATCGGCGGCAACCAGGTGTTCAGCGCGATGCATCGCGCCATAGTCGGCTGGCTGGCGCTGCAGCGGCGCATATCGCTCAAGATCCCCGAGGCGCTCCCGAGCGCCTTCGCCCATCACGAGGCGATCTACGAAGCCATCGCCGCGCATGAGCCGGAGCGCGCCTGGCGGGCGATGAACGCCCATATCCGCGATGTCGAGCGCTGGTACGAAGAGGGAAGGGAAAGTGAGAGCCACAGCCGCTGACTTGGTTTACGTTGCGTCGTGCCCGGGTGTGAGTTCGAGTCTCTCACCGCCCACCTAGGCTGGATGGCGAGCGTGGCGCGCTCACCCTGAGCAACGGCGTGGCGTGACGCTTTATGAGTTGCTGAGCTTTGGCCCATTCTCACGGTTGTCTGGTGGATCGCTTTGCTTAGTGCTCTTCCGCATTAAGCCATATAATGCATATTGCAGGATGACCTCATCATCATGGCCGCCTTCAGCCGCGAGTTCGAATATCCGGACAGCTATGGTGTTCCGGGTCTCCAACGGAACGCCTTGGTGTCTTTCTAGAAGTGCTATCGCCCGGGCAAAGATAAGGTCTAGGCGTCTCAGCCGGTCCGACTCGAAATAGCTACTTGGCATGGGACGCTCCCTCCATATGGGGAACTGAGCTACTGAATCCCGACTTCAACCTTGTGTCAATGCCATATGATATTGAATACCCATCCAATATAAGGTCTATATTCTTAGCATTCCGCCCGGTCTCATCTGCCACCGAGGCCAGCCACGATATGGCGGAGGAGCATTTGTCCGCGATACGCGCCCACCAACGAATGGCCCAGTAACAGCGACAGAGGCCACGACGTCGCTTCAACCCCGCTTCTTGCGAGACTTCCTCGCTTTCGCTGCCCTGGCTGCCGAACGTTTGCGCTTCGCCTGTTCGTGCCTTTCACCATATTTCATCCCTTCGAGCTTCAACCCGTCCGGATCGAGAAAGAACACGGCATAATAGTCGTCGTAATATTCGTCAGCAGGATCGACGATGACGGTATCGGTCTTCTCGAGGAAGGCCTGCAAGGCATCGACATCCTTCCGGCTGCGCAGCTGGAACGCATAGTGGTGGAACCCAACATCACCGATGCGGTATTTGTGTTTGCGCCCTTGCTCATCCGCAGGACCGATCCAGAAGCGCGTATGGCCATTGGTCCAACCGATGGCCTCCTCATATTCCTCCGATATCTCGAAGCCGAGAAAGTCGAACAGCCGGCCGTAGAAGACCTTGGACTTCTCATAGTCGCTGACCCTGATGACGATATGGTCTATTCCAACGACACGTACCATCTGTCTGTCCCATGTTGATCAAGCTTCTCTCAACGTTCCGGTGCAGACATATGTTCCCGGGCGTGAGTCAAACCCCGGCAGTGTCAGATGGAGGCCTGACCGCCATCGATGACGAGCGTCGTCCCGATGCAGTAGCTCGCTTCGTCGGAGGCGAGCCACAATATGGCGGCGGCGCATTCATCCGCGGTGCCGGGCCGCCCGAGCGGGATCTGGTTGCTCCAATAAGCGAGCTCTTTCGTGTCCTTCATCACTGGCGCATTCATCGGCGTATCGATGAAACCCGGTATGACCATGTTCACGCGGATGCCGAGCCGCGCATAGTCGATCGCCATCACCTTCATCATCGCCAGCACGCCGCCCTTGCTGGCGCTATAGGCGGGCTCGTTGGTCGCCATGCCGAGATAGGCGCAGTTGGAGCCGAGGCAGACGATGGCGCCGCCGCCTGCCGCCAGAAGGTGGCGCGCGCCGTGCTTGCAGGCGAGAAACTGGCCGGTCAGGTTGGTCGTGATGAGCTTGTCCCAGATGGCGCGGTCGAGGCGGTCGACGCGGTCGTCCTGGCCGAGGAGCTCGATCCCGGCATTGGAGACGATGATGTCGAGCCCGCCCCATTCCTTGGCCGCCCTGTCCATCGCGGCCGCGATCTCGCTTTCGACCGAGCCGTCGGCGACGAGGACGAGAGCCTCGCCGCCTTTTGCCTGGATCTCGCGCGCGACTTCATCGAGCGGCTCGCGGCGCCGGGCGATGAGCCCGACCCGCGCGCCTTCGGCGGCGAGACGCAAGGCCGTGGCGCGGCCGATGCCGGCGCTGGCCCCGGTGACGACGGCGCGGCGGCCGGCGAAACGTTCAGCAATGATCTTCACGGGCGATCCTCCTTGCTTCAGACTTTGCCGGCGGCACGTTTCGCCTTGACGCTCTTGGCGAGATCGGACGGAAATTGCGGATGCGGCACGTCGAAGGAGAAATGCCGGAAGATCTCCTCGCCGATGACTTTCCAGACCAGCGGCGTCCCGCGCGGGATCAGATAGATGCAGGGCGCCTCGACCAGGACGGTGCGTTTCTCTTCCAGCGACGGCGGCTGATAGTAGGTGATTTCGGCCTTGCCCGAGGTCACGAAATCGAGCTGGTCGACCCAGGTCGTCCATTTATATTCATGGCCCGGGAAGAAATCCTCGAACACCACTTGGCAGCAAGGCTCCTCGATGCCGACTCCCACCATGCGATGGAGCCCGCCGCCCAAGAAATCGATCGGCTTCGGCTCGACCGAATCGAGGTCGTCCGGCTCGATCCTATAGTAGGAGAATTTCGAATAGTTGATCGGATACATGGGCTTCCTCCTATGTGGCGTCGATGCCTTTGAGTGCGGGCAGGACATGGCACCAGGTGCTGTGTCCAGCTTCGAATGCGGTAGGCGGCGGATCGCTGGCGAAGCAGGCTGCTTCGGCGTGGGGGCAGCGGGTGTTGAAGCGGCAGCCGGCTGGAATGGCGTAGGAAGAGGGGATCTCGCCTGCCAATGCCGGCTCGCGCGATGCCTTGCCCTCGAGATCGGGATGCGCCTTGAGCAGCGCCTCGGTATAGGGATGGCGCGGACGGGTGAAGACATCGGCGGTCGATCCCAATTCGACGATGCGCCCGAGATACATGACGGCGACGCGGTCGGCGAGATGGGCGATGACCGAGAGCTGATGCGAGATGAAGATCATGCTCAAGCCCAGATCGCGGATGAGCTCGCTGAACAGATTGAGGATCTGCGCCTGGACCGAGGCATCGAGCGCGCTCACCGCCTCATCGGCGATGATCATCCGGGGCTTGAGCGCCAGAGCGCGCGCGATGGCGACGCGCTGGCGCTGTCCGCCCGACAGAGCGCGAGGGGTAAGCTCGGCCATGGATTGCGGCAGACCCACGCGGTCGAGCAACTCGCGGACCAGGGGCTTAACGCCATCCTTCCCGATCAGGCCATGCACCAAGGCCGGCTCGCTGATGGCGCGGGCGATGCTGAGGCGCGGATTGAGCGAGCCACAGGGATCCTGGTAGATCATCTGCATGTCCCGGCGGATCTGCCTGAGGCCTTGGGTCCGCGCCTCCCAGACGTCCCGGCCGTCGAAGGCGATAGTGCCGCGATCCGGTCTTTCGAGTCTCACGATGCAGCGGGCGATGGTCGACTTGCCGCTGCCCGATTCACCCACGATGCCCAGAACCTCGTTCCGGCCGACTGACAGGGAGACGTCATCGAGAGCGACGAGGCGTCGCGCCGGCGTGCCCCGCATCATGTTCATCAGCGAGTTCCGGCCGCCATAGGTCTTGCGAAGCCGGGTCACGCTCAAGATTGGATTTTCCAGGGCGGCAATCATGGGGCTCTCAATTCACGAACGGGCAGGCGGACCCGTGGCCCGGCAGCTTCCGGTCGAGCGTCACGGGGATGGTCCCGCATTCGGACCGGGCCGACGGACAGCGCGGTTGAAACGGGCAGCCTTGCGGCAGCGCGGCCGGGTTGGGCGGCAATCCGGCAATGGTCTTGAGGGGCGGGCGTCCGGCGCCCACGCGCAATTGCGGGATCGCCGCCAGGAGCCCCCGTGTATAGGGATGGCGCGGAGCTTCGAGGATTTCGCGCGCGGGCCCCGATTCCATGATGCGTCCGGCATACATGACCGCGATCACGTCGCAATTTTGCGCCACCACGCCGACATCATGCGACACCAGGATCATCGACATTGAGGTTCGGTCCTTGAGGCGCGCCAGGAGATTGAGGATCTGATCCTGGATGGTGACGTCGAGCGCCGTCGTCGGCTCGTCGGCGAGCAGCAGATCGGGCTCGGTCGCGATCGCGATCGCGATCATCACGCGCTGGCGCATGCCGCCCGAGAGCTCATGCGGATAAAGCCTGAGCCGCTCGGCGGGCGCGGGGATGCCGACCTGATCGAGGAGATCGGCCGCGTATGTCTGGGCCGCCTTGGATCGCAATCCCAGCTTGAGGCGGAGCGTCTCGGTGATCTGATCGCCAATGGTGAAGACCGGATTGAGGCAGGAGGCGGGATCCTGGAAGATCATCGCGATTTCCTTGCCGCGCATCTTCATGATCTCACGGCGGCTGAAGCTCCGCCAGTCGCGCCCCTTCCACTCGATGTGCCCGCCGACGATCTCTCCCGGATGCGGCACCAGCCCGAGAAGGGCGCGCAAGGTGATGCTCTTGCCGCATCCCGATTCCCCCAGAAGGCCGAGGCTCTGGCCGGTCTTGACCTGGAGCGTGACGCGGTCGGCGGCGAGAAAGGCGCCATGCCGGTTGGTGAGGCCGACCGAAAGATCGCGCACATCGAGCAGCGGATTTGCTGGCGGCGTGTGGGACATCATCGGCCGCTGTCGTCGAGCCGGTCGGCGAGGCCATCGCCGATCAGGCTGAAGCCCACGCCCGCCAGGACGATGACGAGCCCCGGCAAGGTCGAGATCCACCAGGCATTGAGCAGGTTCTTCTGCCCTTGCGCGATCATCTCGCCCCATTCGGGGGTCGGCGGCGCGACGCCGAGGCCCAGATAGGAAAGCGCCGCCAGCGTCAGGATGTTGAGAACGATATCCGACATGGAGAAGACGAGGTTCGAACGCAGGAGATTGGGAAGGGCATGCACGAATATGATGCGCGGCGTGCCGTAGCCGAGGGTTTCGGCATTCAGGATGAATTCGCGGCGGCGGATCGCCAGCATCTCGCCGCGCGTCAGCCTGGCATAAAGCGCCCAGCTCACCGCGATCACGCCGATATAGGCGCCGGCAAGGCCCGGCCCGACGATGGCGGCGATGGTGAGGATGAGGATGATGAAGGGAAAGGAGATCACCAGATCGACGATGCGCATGATGATCGTGTCGATGATGCCGCCGAAATAGCCGGACAGCGCGCCGATCAGGAGGCCGATGACGAGCGAGACATAGGTCGTGACGATGCCGAAGACGAGATCGATCCGCCCGGCATGGAGGACGCGGCTGAAGATGTCGCGGCCGAGATCATCGGTGCCGAAGAGGAATTCGGAAGACGGCGGCGCCAGAGCATTCATGAGGTCCGTGGCCAGAGGATCCCTGAGGCCGAGGAAAGGCGCTGCGAAGCTCAAGGCCACGATGACCGCCGTGATCGCGATCCCGGTATAGAGCGAGATCGTGGCCCAGCGACGATCGAGGACGGCCCGCTTGTTGAGCCGCGCCCAGGCGCTTTCCGCAATGCCGGGAGGAGGGGGCTTCACTGCCGTATCCTCGGATCGAGCATCGCGTAAGAGAGATCGACCAGGAAATTGGCGATGACCACCACGACGCCGAAGATCAGGGTCAAGGCGACGATCACCGGGTAGTCGCGCTGGACGATCGCCGCGACCATGAAGGACCCAAGCCCCGGTATGGAGAATACATTCTCCACGATGACGGCGCCCGAGATCAGGAAGCCGACATTGACGCCGAGTATCGTCAGCATCGATATCAGCGAATTGCGCAGCACGTGCTTGAAGAGCACGCGGGCCTCGCTGAAGCCGCGCGCCCGCGCCGCTTCGATATATTCCGCCGTCAAAGTCTGGATGATGCTGGCCCTGAGGCTGCGCAACAATATGGGCGCAAGATAAAGGCCGATGCTGACCGCGGGCAAAGTGAGGCTCGCTATATAGCCCGTAATCCCTTCGCCCAGGCCCGAGGTCGGAAAGAATTTGAGGCGGATGCTGAACAAGAGGACCAGCAGCAGCGCCGTCCAGAAGGACGGCATGCAGAAGGCGAGAGTCGTCAGCATCCGCACGATGTGATCGGGGAGGAGATTGCGCCTCACGGCGGACAATAGCGCCAGCGGAACCGCGATGACGAGCGAGATGACGATGGAATAGGCGACGAGCGCCAGGCTGTGGGCGGCGCGCATCGCCACGATAGGCCCGATGGAGGCGCGCTGGAACAGCGATTCACCGAAATCGAGGCGCAGCGCATTGACGAGGAAGTCGAGATATTGCGTGACCAGCGGCTTGTCGAGGCCGAGCTGTTCACGCAAGGCGGTAACTGCTTCCTCGGTCGCACGCGAGCCCAGCATCACGCGGGCTGGATCGCCGGGAACGAGATGGATCACCGAGAAGGCCGCCAGTGTGATGATGAGGAGGACAGGGATGGAGTGCGCCAGCCTTCGGCCGGTGAAAGCTAAGAGCGACAATATTGAGTCTCCCTGTTGCTTCCCGCGCCGATATCAGGGTGCCAGCCAGACATCCTCGAGATTCCACCATTTGACCGGCAGCGTCTTGAAGCCCTTGACCTTGTCGGACACCGCGGTGCGCGCCTTGATGAAGAACAGCGGCACGGCGGGGAATTCGGCCATCACCAGCCGCTGCAGCTCGTGGAACGCCGCCTTGCGCTTGTCCTCATCGATCGTGCTGCCCGCCTGCCTGACGAGGTCGATCGCCTGTTTGTTGTCCCAGCCGGTCCAGAAGGATTGGATGCCGCCGTTGAAGTCGAAGAAGACGACGGCGAGATTGTCGTCGGAGAGCGCGTCGCTGGAGAGGCCCGAGCCCGTGAAGGTGAAGCAGCTCTCATCGCCGCTGCCCCAGCGCGTCCAGATGGTGCCGGTGTCCACCGCCTGGACTTCCATCTTGACGCCGATCTTGGCCCATTCCGACTGCAGGATCTGTGCCTGCTGCAGCTCGAACTGATCGCCCGCCACGATGAGGCAAGAGAAGGTGAAGCCGTTTGGCACGGAAGACCTGGCGAGCGCCTCCTTCGCCTTGGTGAGGTCGTAAGGATAGGCAGGCACCGTCGCATCCCAGTATTTGACCTTGGCGATGACATGATTGGCGACGTCGCCCGCGCCATGCATCAAGGTCTTGAGCATGGCTTCCTTGGGTGTTGCGTAGTTCAGGGCCCGGATGACCTCCGGATCGTTGAACGGCGCTTTTCGGCTGTTGAACCAGACGGCATCCCAGGCCATGACGTCCTCGATCTGGACATCGACATGGGCGAGCCCTGAGATGCGCTCGATCTGCGAATAGGGCACTTCGGTCGCGATCTGCGCCTCGCCCGATTCGACCTTGAGCATGCGGCTGTTTTCATCGGGCACATAGTCGATGACGATCTGGTCGAGATAAGGCTGCCCGCTCTTCCAGTAATGGGGATTGCGCTCGAGCACCAGGCGCTGGCCGCGCACCCATTCCTTGAGAACGAAGGGGCCCGATCCGACGGGTTTCTCGCCAAAGGCCTTGTCGCCCATTTTCTCGTAAGCCGCCTTGGGCACGATCGAGGGAATGAAGGTCGAGAGATAATCGAGGAAGGCGCCTTGCGGATCCTTGAGCTTGACGATGAAGGACGACGCGCTTGCGCATTCGGTCGAGGCGATGGCGGCGCCGAAGCCGCCATAGCTGGTATTGACCTTGGGATCGGCGAAGCGGTCGATCGAGAATTTCACATCATCGCAGGTGAGCGGATCGCCATTGGAGAATTTGACGTCGTCGCGCAGCGTGAATGTCCAGGTCTTTGAATCGTCCGATACCGTCCAGCTCTTGGCGATGGCGGGCTGCGGCACGGCTGCGTCCCGCGTTTCCACCAGTGTGTCGAAGATCTGGACGACCATGAAGATCGATCCATTGTCGCTGGCGCCGATCGGATTGAGGGTCAGAGGCTCGCTGTCGCGTGCCATGGTGAGCGTGCCGCCTTTCTGGGGCGTTGAATCCTGCGCCTGAGCGATTGCCGGAAAGATGAAGGCGCTCGCCATGAGCGCCAGTAGTCCGCCGAGCCGTGCAGTCATTGCGGCCTCCCCGTTGTTTCCCATCCCAAGTGGAATTATTCTTGTACTATGTACCGATTGTCGGTACAAAGCTACGTTAGATGATAAAACTCCCGCCTGTCAATGGGACTGCTGCACGAAACATCAGGAAAATCCTAAAGCCGGGCATTGCCCTGCAAGCGTGACAATAATCTCAACCCTTTGGCAGGTGGCCATGAAACTGGATGTCTTTCAGATCGACGCATTTGCGAGCCGGGTCTTCGCCGGAAACCCGGCCATGGTGTGCTGTCTCGAAGAATGGCTCGACGATGCGCTGCTGCAGTCCATCACGACGGAGCACAATGCGGCCGTCGTCGCCTTCCTGGTCGACCGCGGCGCCCATTTCGACATCCGCTATTTTACCGCCCTGGGCGAACTGGGTCTCGTCGGGCACGCTTCGCTCGCCGCGGCCTATGTCGTGTTGCGTATCCTGAAGTCCGATCTTCCGGAAGCCGTTCTCCATCGCCGCAACGGCATGCTCAAGGTCGCGAGCTTGAGCGACAAATTGCTGGCCATAACGCTCCCCATCCTGCCGGCGCTGAGCTGTCCGGCACCGGCCGAGCTCTCAGCTGCCCTCGGCGTTCCCTTCATGGAGACACGCGTGAACGACAATCAGTATTTCGTCTTCCTCGAGGACGAGGCCGAGGTGTCGAAGCTCGCACCCGACATGGCGAGGCTGATGAAGCTCGATCGCGATGGGGTCATCGTCACGGCGCCGGGTGAAAACTGCCAGTTCGTATCGCGGGCCTTCGCGCCGAAAGAGGGATTGCCGGAAGATCCGGTCTGCGGATCGGCGCATCTGGCGCTGGTGCCCTATTGGTCGGAGCGCCTCGGCCGCTCGGAGCATCTCGCTCTGCAACTGTCGCCGCGCGGCGGCGAATTGCACTGCTCCTTGCGCGGCAACGAGGTGCGGCTCGCCGGCCGCTGCGCCCTCTATATGGAAGGCACCATTCATATCTAGCCTAGAGAGGCCTGACCGGTTCGTAGCCCATTTGCATGGGCAGCCAGAGCGTGATCTCGGGCACAAAGACGAGGACGAAGAGGAGCGCGATCAGCACGATGAGGAAGATCCACAATTCCTTCGTGATGGCGGCGACCGGGATGCCGGAGACCCCGGCGATGAGGAAGACGAGCTCGCCCATGGGCGGGGTCACGAGACCGATCATCATGTTGATGATCGAGGTCACGCCGAAATGCACCGGATCGATGCCGAGATGGGCGACGGTCGGCAACAGGATCGGCACGATGATGAGCAGCATGAGGAGCGAATCGAGGAAGGCGCCGAGGATGAGAAACAGGATATTGACCATGAGCAGGAACATGATCGGCGACATGTCGAGCGAGCTCATCCAGGCGCCCATCGCCTGAGGGATCTGCTCGGCGGCGACGATCCAGTTCATCACCAGGGCGCCGGCGATGGTGATGGCGACGGCGGCCGTGGCGCGCGAGGACAGGACGAGCACACTGAGAAGTCCGCGAAGGTTCAGTGAGCGATACCAGAAGAGGGCGAGGACGAGCGCATAGAAGCTGGCGACGGCGGCAGCCTCCGTCGGCGTGACCGCGCCTGAATAGATGCCGCCCAGCATGATGGCCGGCAGCAGTAAGGTGGGGAAGGCGTCCAGTGTCGTCGCGACCGCCTGCCGGCGCGTCGGTGGCGCCTCGACCGGAAAATTCCGGCGCTTGGCGATCGCCGCGACGACGGCCATTTGCGCAAAACCGAGCAGCAGCCCCGGAATGACGCCGGCCATGAACAGATAGCCGATCGAGGTGTTGGAGATGACGCCATAGATCACCATCGGGATCGAGGGCGGAATGATCGGGCCGATGATGGCCGATGTCGTGCTGAGCGCCGCGGCGAAGCCTGGCGCGTAGCCCGCCTTCACCATCATGTCGACCTCGAGCTTGCCGGGGCCCGCGGCATCGGCAAGCGCCGAGCCGCTCATGCCGGAGAAGATGATGCTGGAGACGATGTTCACATGGGCGAGGCCGCCGCGCAGCCGGCCGACGAGCAGATTGGCGAAGCCGAACAGTCGGTCGGTGATCTTGCTTTCATTCATGATCTCGGCGGCGAAGATGAAGAGCGGCACCGCCATCAGGACGAAGTTGTTGAAGAGTCCGTTGAGGCTCTGCGAGGCGACGAGCCCGATATCCTGCCCGGTAAGGAAGAGATAGACGATGCCTGCAGCGATCATCGCATGGCCGATCGGCATGCCGAGGAACGACCAGAGGAAGAACAGCGCGAACATGAGGAAGGCGGCAAGGCTCATCGCGACTTTCCGTCAGAGATTCTGTTTCCAGGACGAACTCAGAAGCCGGCGCAGCCGCAAGGCGGCGCCGACGATGGCGGCGATCATGAAGATGCCGAAGCAGGAATAGACGATGTCGAAAGGCACATGCAGGACCATCGTGTGGCGCCGGCCCAGGAAGGCGATGTAGTCGAGGATGCCGGGCAGGGCGGCGAGGAAAGTGAGGCCGATCGCGGCGGTGTTGGCGATGGCCACCCAGCGCCGCGGCCTGGGCGGGAACTTCTTATAGAGCACGTCGAAGATGATGTGCTGGCGCTCGCTGAGCAGGATGTCGCACGACCAGAAGATCACCCAGATATAGGCGATCGAGCACACTTCCAGCGTCCAGGAGAGGGGAACGTTGAACACATAGCGGCTGAGGATCTGCGCCATGAAGGCGAGGAACATCGTCGCGAACATGGCGGCGGCCATGAGCTCGGCGAATGACTTCCACCGTAGGATCCAACGCTCCATCGCGACTCGCTCTCCATCGTTCCCCTTCTCCCGCGCGGTACGCGTGGGAGAAGGTGGCCGAAGGCCGGATGAGGGCTCTTTCGGCCAGCGCGCTCTTAGCTCGACAGTATTCCTTGTTGAGATAAAGAGCCCTCACCCGCCCTTCGGGCACCCTCTCCCATTGCTTCGCAACGGGAGAGGGAAAGTTGGAGAGGGCGTCAAGTCCCCGCTTTGTTGATGCGCTCCAGCATGCCGGGAGGCCAGTTCTTGGCGAAGTCGGACTCGACGAACTTCTTCTGCACCTCATCGCGGAAGGCGGCGACGTCGGGTGTCGTGACCTTGACTCCCTTGCTTTCGAAGAAAGCCTTAGCGTCCTTCTCGGTCGCGGCGACGCCTTCGTCGGAGAGCTTCTTGCCGGCCGCTTCCGCCTTGTCGACGGCGGCCTTGAGCTCGGGCGTGAGGCCGTCCCAGAATTTCCCGGCGACGGTGGGGAAGTTGCTCGCGATCAGATGCCCGGTAAGCACCACTTGCTGCGTCACTTCATAGAACTTGGAGGCCATGGCGTCGGGCAACGGGTTTTCGAGCCCGTCGATCGTGCCGGTCTGCAGAGCGAGATAGATTTCCTCGAAAGCGAGCGGTGTCGCATTGCCGCCGAGCGCATTGCCGAGGAACAGCCAGGATTCCGCTGCCGGCATGCGCAATTTGAGGCCGGCGAGGTCCTTGGGCGTATTCACGTCGCGCGCTTGCCGCAAGATGACGTGGCGGGCTCCGAAATACTGGCTGCGCAGGATCCGCACGCCGACATCCTTGGCGACCCGGGCCTTGTACTCGGCGCCGATATCGCCGTCGAAGACGGCATCGAGATGGGCGGCGTCGCGATAAATGTAGCCGGTGGTGAAGATCGAATATTCCGGTATGAGCGCGGCATAGTCCTGCGGCGTGATCACGCCCAGTTCGAGATTGCCGCGCTGCATGGCTTCGATCTCGGTGCCTTGCGCGAACAAGGTGCCGTTATAGTGGATCTGGACGTCGAACGCGCCGGGGGCTTCCTGCTCGAGCACTTCCTTGAACTTGACGAAGCCCTTGGATTGCCAGTCGTCCGCGGGACCCGGATTCGACATGCGCAGCGGTATGGCGGCGGCGCGCCCCGAGCGCATGACGAAGGGCATGGTGAGAGCGGCGGTGGCCGTGGCCAATACCGCCCGCCGCGAGAAACGTTGCCGAGATGATGCGTGCTTGCCTGTCATTTGGTGGTTCCTCCCTCTTGTCATTGCGGCGCCGGCTGCGGGCGCTGCAAAATTGTTCTCATAAAGGTACATTACTTACAGTCAAACTCAAGGAGAAATAGAGTCATTACTGAAATGATAGCAATTTCAATAAGATAAGATAGATAGGCGAAGAGAGCAGCTATTGTACTTGACGAGAGTACAAATTAACGTTTTGCTTGAGCCACAGGAAAAGCAGGGAAAGGAGACGGCCATGGCGGGTGAGCGCAGGCAGGCGATCAGCACGAGCAAGGCGCCTCAGCCAACGGCAAGCTATTCGCAGGCGATCGCCGCCAACGGCTTCGTGTGGGTGTGCGGGCAGGTCGGCAACGATCCCGTCACCGGCAAGGCGGTAAGCGACGACATCGGCGAGCAGACCCGGCAAGCCATCCGCAACATCGCGATCATTCTCGACGAAGTCGGCGCGACACTGGCAGACATCGTCATGGTCCACGTCTTTGTCGACACCCTGATCGACTTCCCGGCATTCGATGCCGCCTATCAGGAGGTGATGCCGCGTCCCTTCCCGGCGCGCGTGACGGTATCGGGAGGCGTCGATCCCTTCCGGGTCGAGATTGCCGTGACCGCGGTCGTGCCCCGGAAGGCTTGAGGGCTAAACGATCGGAAGAGCGGCCGCGTGATCGGCATGCACCAGCTGCGCCAGTGTCGTCAGCGCCTGCTTCACGCGCGCCTCGCTCGATTCGCTGCACAGGCACAGGCGCACCCCGCCCGGATCCTTTCCCGGCACGACGGTGAAGGCATCGCCCGGCGTCACCGCGACGCCGCGCGCCAGCGCATCGGCGACGAAGACGGCGCTGCGCATGTCGTCAGGCAATCTCAGCCAGTAATGCAGCGAGGTCGGCGCCGGGCCGGCCTGGCCCAGGATCGATGCGGCAAGCTCTTGCCGGTGCCGCGCCGCGTTGGTTTGAAAACTGATCGCCTCGCGGCCGGCGCCGCTATTGATCAGATGCGTCGTGAGCTCGAGGAGCAAAGGCGACACCATGGCCGTCGTCGCGCGCGTCGAGGCGCGCATGGATTTGTGCAGGCGCGGCGGCACCGCCATGAAGCCGATCCGCAAGGTCGGCGCGATCGATTTCGACAGGCTGGTCAGATAGATCGTGATGTCGCGCGCGAGCTGGCAATAGGGTGTCGCGCGCGGCTCGACCAGGAAGCCATAGGCATCGTCCTCGACAATCAGCACATTGTATTCGCGCGCGATGCGCACGATCTCCTGGCGCCGGGCAAGGCTCGCCGTCGCGGTCGTCGGATTGTGCAGCGTCGGCATCGTATAGACGAAGCGCGGCCGATAGGAGCGGCATGCGGCCTCGAAAGCCTCCGGCATCAGGCCCTCGCCGTCGATCGCCACCGGCATCAGGCGGATGCCGGTGAGGCGGCCGACCGACAAAGCGCCGGGCCAGGTCAATTCCTCGGTCAGCACCGTGTCGCCGGGCCGCGCCAGCGCCAGAAATATGGTCATGAGCGCCGTCTGCCCGCCGGACACGGCGTAGATATCGTCGGCTGGGGCGTCGACACCGAGCTCGCGCAGCCATGTTGCGCCGGCGACACGATGCTCCATTTGTCCTTGCGGCGGCTGATAGTGGGCGAGGTCGTCGAGATCGCGCTTTTTGGCAATCGCTTTCAAGGCCTCGCGCAAGCGCTCGCCGGTGCCGTCGGAGAGAGGCTCGTTGAGGCTGAGATTGATCGCGTCCTCGCGCTGCATCAAAGGCAGATAGAGGCGTTCGAGCGGGCGCAGCACCTCGCGGTTCGAGGCGAGGTCGTTCTCCTTGTCGGTCGCCAGAACGAAAGTCCCGCGTCCGACGGTGCCGCCGATGAGGCCGCGGCGGCCGGCCTCGGCATAGGCGCGAGAAACCGTGCTCACGGCCACGCCCAGACGTTTCGACAATTCGCGATGTGTCGGCAATTGCGCGCCGGGCGCCAGCCGTCCGCTGCGGATGGCCTCTTCCAACGTATCGGCGAGCGAAGTGGCGACATCGTCACGCCGGACGGGCCAGCCCGAATACCACTCGCTCATTCAAACTCCATATTGTTTCTATGCTGGTACATTATCGAGTCGCGGCACAATACCGAGGCTCAAATCTTAGTGCAATCAAGGCAGGAAACAAGAAATTCGGCGAAAATGTCAGCCCGCTCAATTGACATCACCGCTCCCGCAGGCCTATATCGGGATTGTACTCAAGATCGGTACATAAGCCTTCTGGAGACAAGTCCGGTCATCCGGGAGGCACAAAGAGGGATGGAAACAGGTCATGAATCAGCGAATTCATCGGCAAATCTGTGCGCTTTCCGAGGCTCATCTCAGCGGAAAGCTGTCGCGCCGCGCCTTGTCATGCGGCTCCTTCAAATGGGTCTGACGACCGCGGCCGTTGCCTCCATTGCCGCCGATTTCCGGCCGGCCTATGCGGCGGCGAAGCCCCTCAAGGGCCATGTGCGCTTCCTCGTCGGCCCGTGGTCCGCAAACGAGATCGACCATCACAAGCACATCGCGTCGGCCTTCAACGCGCTTCATCCCGACGTGACTTTCGATTTCCGCCTGTATCAGTGGGGCACGGCGGCTCAGGAGATCAGTGCCTCCGTGGCCGGGGGCGGCCATGACATCTATATGACGACGGAAAGCTCCTATCCCGATTATGAAGCGGGCACAGGATTTGAGGACTGGGCCGCGCGGATCAACGATCCGGCCTTCGCGGCCGAAAAGGCCAAGTACCTCTATTGGGAGCGCACCGAGAGCTATGGGCCAAAACTTCTCGGCCTGCCGATCAGCTGGCATGTCGAGGACGCCTTGTTCGTCAACATGGACAAGGTGCGTGCCGTCGGTCACGACGCGAGCTTCATCAACAGCTGGGACAGCTTCGTCGATTGCATCGGCAAGATGACAAAGGAAGGCGAGACCTATGGTCTGGGCATCGGCATCCAGCTCGGCGGCTATGGCGAATGGTATCAGCGCTTGCGTTCCGCCGGCGGCTCCTATCTGACGCCCGATCTCAAGGCGCCCAATGTGATGAGGCCGGAAGTGGTGCAGGTCACCGAGCAGATGGCGGATCTGTTCAAGAAAGGCATAGCGCCGCCGCTCGGCACTTACAGTTATGACGCAGCACCCGCGGCCTTTGCCGCCGGCAAGCTCGCCATCCTGTCGTCGGATCTCGCCGGCACGACGGTCCTGCCGAAGAAGGTACCGTTCGACTGGAAGCTCCTGCCTTATCCGCCGGGGCCGGTCACCCAGGTGAATTTCAACGATGTCACCTATTACATGGCCAATGCCAAATCGCCGGACAAGGACCTGCTGTGGGAAGTGATGACCTTCTGGACGAATGGCACCAATGACGCCTATTGGGCGGACAATTCCGGCACCTATCCGGCGCGCTCGGATGCGGCCGAGAACGGCTATGGCACCAACGCCGCGCCGCAGCTTGCGGAAGCCTTGCCGCTGTTCGTGAAATATGCGGTCGGCATCGAGAATTTCCCGCAATGGGCGACCGTCGAAGGCCTGGCGGAGGCCGAGATCCAGAACTGCTATGCCGGCAAGGTGACGGCGGCCGAAGCCGTCGCCAATGTCGAGAAGATCGTGAAGAGCGAAGTCGGTCTCTAAGCTGAGCGCCAGGGACGAAGGGAGCGTCGAGATGGGTCTCGCTGCCGCAACCAGCACCGGTGGCTTGCGCCTGTCGGCCGAGGAACATCGTCGCTTGCGCCGCAAAGCGAGGGCGCGCCGTGAGCTCACGGGCTGGGCGTTTCTGGCGCCCATGTTCGCCTGCTTCGTGATCTTCCTGGTGCTGCCGGTCATCGGCACGGTATGGTGGAGCCTGCGTTCGGGCGGCTTGGGGGCTGAGACGAAATTCGTCGGCCTCAAGAACTTCATCGATCTTCCCGACACCGTCGGCGCCGCGGCGGCGATCACCAACACCTTGGTCTTCGCCCTGATCTCGGTGCCCCTGATCCTCATCGGCGCGCTGGCCGTCGCGCTGCTTCTTGCCCGAATCGAGCGCGGCGGCTCGATCTACCGCTTCCTCATCTATTTCCCGGTGCTGGTGCCGGGCGTCGTCGCCGCCCTCATCTGGCTGTTCATGACCAATGTCGATTTCGGCTTGTTCAACCAGGCGGTGAAGGCGCTCGGCGGCAAGCCGATCGTGTGGCTCGGCGCCGATCATGCCTTGATCGTCCTCGCGATCCTCGATGTCTGGCGCAATGTCGGCTATTGGGCGCTGTTCTTCGTGGCCGCGATCATCGGCCTGCCCAAGGAGCTCTATCAGGCGGCCGAGCTCGACGGTGCTTCCGCCTGGTCGCGCCTGCGCTACCTCACTTTGCCGCTGTTGCGGCGGATCATCTTCTTCGCGGTCGTAGTGGCGACAATCTGGGGCCTGCAGGTCTTCGACACGGCGCTCGTCCTGACCAGCGGCGGCCCAGGGACCGCGACGACGACGGTCATCTACCGCGTCTGGCTCTATATGTTCGGCGCGACCAACAAGATCGGCACTGCCTCGGCGATCTCGCTGGTCCTCATCATCGCCATATTGCTGCTCACCCTCGTCCAGATGCGTTTGCTGCGCGGCCGCAGGGGAGGGGACTGATGGCCGAGGCGATAGGGTTCAATGCCGAGCAGCACGCCCGTCTCAGGCTGAGGCGCAGGCGCTGGAAGGAATTCGGCCGGCATGCCGTCCTGGGCCTCGTCGCCTTCATCCTGGTGGCGCCCTTCTATTATGTCCTCCTGGCCTCGCTCAAGGACAGCACCGAGATCTTCAGCTATCCGCCCAAGCTCCTGCCGATCCCGCTCTATCTCGGCAACTACCGCGACCTCCTGTGGGACACGGGATTCCTGCGCTGGATGTTCAACACCTTGTTCGTCGCGACGAGCGTCACCGTGCTCAAGGTCTTTCTCGATTCGATGGCGGGCTATGCGCTGGCCAAGATCGACTTCACCGGCAAGCGCATCGTCTTCATGCTGATGCTCATCCTGCTGATGGTGCCCATCGGCGCGTTGATCGTGCCGCTCTGGTCGCTCGTCTCCACCTTCGGCCTCATCAACACCTATCTCGCCCTGATCCTGCCGCCGCTCGCCAATCCTTTGGGCGCCATCTTGATGCGGCAATTCATCTTAGGGCTGCCGCGCGATCTCGAGAATGCCGCGCGCCTCGACGGCCTGAGCGAATTCGCGATCTATTGGCGCATCGTGCTGCCCCTCATCAAGCCCGGCCTCGTGGTCCTGGCGGTCATCATCTTCACCGACCAGTTCATGAGCTTCACCTGGCCCTTGATCGCCACCACCAGCGATGAACTGCAGGTGCTCACCGTCGGCATCGCGGCATTGCGCGCCCATGGCGGCGCCAATTATGGCCTGTGGTCGGCCTCCGCCGTGATGTCGCTGGTGCCGATCGGCATATTCTTCTTCGTGCTGCAGCGCCAGTTCCTGGCGCGCTCGCTGGCCGGCGCCCTGAAGCAGTGAGGACCGTTCATTTGACCCGACCCGACGCCTATACCGGCCCCGCCATCGAGCTGATCGAGGTCGCCAAGCATTACGGCAAGACGACGGTGCTGGACGGCGTCAACCTCACCGTGGCGCCGGGCGAGTTCATTGCTCTTCTGGGGCCCTCGGGCTGCGGCAAGAGCACGCTCCTCAAGCTCATTGCCGGTCTCGACGAGCTGACGAGCGGCGAGATCCATATTGCCGGCCGGCTCGCCAATTATCTGAAGCCGGCCCAGCGCGACGTCGCCATGGTGTTCCAGAACTACGCGCTCTATCCGCATATGACGGTGCGCGAAAATCTCGGCTTCCCACTGAAGATGAGCGGCATCGACCGCGATGTGGTCCGCGGCAAGGTCGAGACCGCGGCACATCTGCTGCAGCTTGGCGCCCAGCTCGACCGTTTTCCGGACGAATTGTCGGGCGGCCAGCGCCAGCGCGTGGCGCTCGGCCGCGCCATCGTGCGCGAGCCCTATATCTTCCTGATGGACGAGCCCTTGTCGAATCTCGACGCGCTGTTGCGCGTCGAGATGCGGGCCGAGCTGGTCCGGCTGCACAAGCGCGTCGGGCGCACGACGATCTATGTGACGCATGACCAAGTCGAGGCCATGACCATGGCGAGCCGCATCGTCCTCATGAAAAGCGGCGTCGTCCAGCAGGTCGGCACACCGGCGGAGCTCTATGCGACACCCGCCAATGTCTTCGTCGCGACCTTCGTCGGCAGCCCGCCGATGAACATGTTCGGGGGCCTTATCGAAAGCGGTGTGTTTCGCGGTCCCATCGAGGCCGCTGTGCCCTCGGGCCTCAAGCCTGGACCGGTGACGCTCGGCATCCGACCGGAACATGTCGAGATACGCAATGGCGGGCTTCCCGCAGTGATCGATGCAGTGGAGCGTGTCGGCCCCGACTCCTATTTACGCGCAAGGACGGGTGCGGGCGCGGCGCTGACGGTGCGTGTGGACGGCGCGACGAAGGCGAAGGAGGGCGATCGCATCAACGTCCGCTTCCCGCTTGAGCATTTGCGGCTGTTCGATGAAGCGGGCAACCGCATGCCCATGCTCGAGGAGAGCTGAGACATGCACCCTTTCCACCAGGTTCATCCGGTCGAGCGCGAATTGGGAAGGGCAGCCCCCGCCGCACAGGCGCCCATGGCGCGCTATCCGCTGTCGATCTCCGCCGACAAGAGACGCCTTCTTGATTCTGATGGAAGACCATTCCTCATCCAGGGCGATGCCGCCTGGTCGCTCATCGCCAATCTCGATCATGCCGAGGCTGTGCATTATCTCGACGACCGCAAGGCCAAAGGCTTCAACACCCTCATCGTCAATCTCATCGAACATCTTTACTCGCAGGATGCGCCCCGCGACCGGGCCGGGCGTGAGCCCTTCGTGAAACCGGGCGACATGACGACGCCCAATGACGCTTATTTCGACGCCGCCGAGCGCGTCCTCGAGGCTTGCGCCGCGCGCGGCTTCGCCGTGATCCTGGCGCCCGCTTATATCGGCTACCGGCGCGACCGCGGCAAAGGCGTCTCGCCGCATCTCGACGGCTGGTATGACGAGATCGTCGCCACCGGGCCAGAGGGATGCCGCAAATACGGCACCTACCTCGGCCAGCGCTTCGGCCGATTCGCCAATATCATCTGGTGCATTGGCGGCGATTGGCATCCGGAGGAGACGCGGGCCGGGCTCGATGCGGTCGCGCACGGCCTGCGTGACGCCGGCGCGGCCAATCTCTTCACCGGCCACACCCATCCCGAATTCTCGGCCGCCGAGACCTTCGCCGGCGCCGACTGGCTCGACCTCAACATCACCTACACCTACGGCATCGTGCATCGCCTCCTGATCGAGGACTGGCAGCGCCGGCCCACCATGCCGTTCTTCCTGATCGAGTCGACCTATGAAGGCGAGCACAATGCGAGCGCTCAGCAGATCCGCCGCCAGGCCTATTGGTCGGTCCTGTGCGGCGGCAACGGCCATTGCATGGGCAATCACCCGGTCTGGCTGTTCGGCGAAGGCTGGCAAGCGGCCCTCGATCTGCCGGGCTCGCACGCCATGGCGCTTTGGGGCGATTTCTTCCGGACGCTGCCGTGGAGCGAGTTCGTGCCCGATCTCGAGCGCCGGCTCGTTTCCGGCGGACTCGGCGAGGCGCGCGGCCTCGACCGCGTGACGGCGGCGCTGACCCGCGATGGCCGTGTCGGTGCGGCCTATTTGCCCATCTGCCGTCCGGTCGAGGTGCAGCTCGGCACGCTCAAAGGGCCTTGGGCTTCCGTCGAATGGTTCGATCCGGCGAGCGGCCGGCGGATTTCAGGCGGGACCTTGCTGACGAAAGGACCTGCGGTCCTGGCGCCGCCCTTCATGGAGGATTCCGTGCTCGTTCTCAAGTCCACCGGGGGCGAGGATGATTGAACGGTCGATCGCGCTCTTCGGTACGTCGCAGCCGTCGCCTGAGCGGATCGAGCTCCAGGCCGGACCGCTGTCGGCGACATTGGAGAATGGCGCATTGCGCTGGGTCCGCTTGGGCGAAAGAGAGGTTCTGCGCGCCATCGCCTTCCTGGTGCGCGACCGCAACTGGGATACGCCCGAGCCGCAGCTCAGCAATCTCGTGGTGAAGCAGGAGGAGAACGGCTTCAGCGTCACTTTCGATGCGCTTTGCCGCACCCATGACGGCGAATTACCATGGTCGGGCGAGATCGAGGGGCGAGCCGACGGGACACTGCGCTTCACCGGCACGGCAAGACCTCAGAGGGATTTCCTTACCAACCGGACGGGCTTCGTCATCCTGCATCCGCTCGACGGTGTTGCCGGCTGCCCGGTCGAGGTCACCCATACCAATGGCGCGAAGCGAGAGGCGCGCTTTCCCGGCTTCATCGATCCGGAGCAGTGCTTTCTCGACATCCGCAGCCTCTCGCATGAGGTCGAGCCCGGCATCCGCGCGACCTGCATGATGGAAGGCGACACATGGGAGATGGAGGATCATCGCAATTGGCTCGATGCCTCCTTCAAGACCTATGTGCGGCCGTTGGCTTTGCCCTTTCCCTACACCATCGCGGGCGGCAGCGTAGTCACGCAGGCCGTGACGCTCAGTTTCTCCGGATTGCCGGCCAAAGGCACCGGATCGTCCAGAATGAGGGGCAGTGTCCCGGTCGGGGTCTCTTTCGCTGCCAGTGATGCACGCATGCCGGACATCGGCTTGCGGGCGCCGCTGCAGTGGCTGGAAGAGGCCTCGACCGTCACCGGTCTCTTGCGCGAGGTTGGCGCACAGATGCTCAATGCTCGCTTTGATCCGCGAGCCGGTCATGGCACCGGTGAGCTGCAGCGCTTTGGCGCCCTGGCGCAAGCCATCGGCGCCGGCCTGACGCTCGAGCTGGTGGCGCCGTGCCGCCGCGATCCCTTGCGCGAGCTCAAGGAATGCGCCGAGATGCTGCGCCAATCCGGCTTATCGCCGGAATCGATCGCGGTCGCCATCGCTGAAGACCGCATCCGCCTCGAGCCCGGTCCGCCGCCGCCATCCCTGGCGCTGCTCGGCGACGTCTATCGCGCCACGCGCGAAGCCTTCCCGGGCATGACCATCGGCGGCGGGACCTTCGGCTTCTTCACCGAGCTCAACCGCAATTGGCCGCCCGTCGGCCTCATCGATTACATCACCCATATCGCCTGCAGCGTCGTCCATGCCGCGGATGACCGCACGATGATGGAGAATCTGGACTCCTTCAGCGCGATGGCGCGGACGGTGCGGGCCTTCGCCGGCAACATGCCCTATCGGATGATCGCCGCAAGCCTCGGCCTCGACAGCGGACCTTATGGCGCGCCGACGGCCAATCCCGACAATACTCGCCGCACGATGGTGCGCAGCGACCCACGCCACCGCGGCCTGTTCGGCGCGGCCTGGACGCTGGCCGCGGTCGCGGAAGCTGCCCGGAACGGCATCGCCGCCATCAGCCCGGCTGCCCTCGTGGGCGAACTCGGGATCATCGATCGTCCGGCTGTCCATCCGATCTATCACGTGGTGCGGGGGATGGCGAAAGCCTCAGGCCGGCCTTGTATCGGGACGATCTCGTCGGATCCGGCGCGGATCAGGGCTCTCGCACATCGCGACGGGGATAACCGCAACGTCCTGTGGCTCGCCAATCTGAGCGATGAGCCGCAGCGCGTCATCCTGCCGGGAGATGATTTCGCTTCGCGCCGCCTCGATGAAGAGACGTTCGAAGCCGCGGCCGCGGAGCCCGCTTTCCTTGACGCACATAAGGGTTCCCGGACCGGCCGGGAGATCGAAATCGGGGCATATGGCATCGCCCGCATCGAGATGGGGAATGGAAATGGCTGACCACCAGAAGACCGATCGTGGACCGAACGAGAGATTCATCGGCGTGAAAGGCGGACGCCTGAAGCTCAACACCCCGGCCTTGCTTCTCGATCTCGACGCGCTCGAGCGCAATATCGCGGCCATGGCGGCGCATGCCAGGAAGGCCGGCATCAATCTCAGGCCGCACAGCAAGGGTGCCAAGTCGATCGAGATCGCCCGCCGGCAGGTTGCGGCCGGGGCCATTGGCATATGCTGCGCGACACTGGGCGAGGCGGAAGCTCTGGCCTCGGGCGGCATCGAGAACATCCTCATCACCTCGCCGGTCGTGACGCCGCCGATGATCGACCGGCTGATGACGCTCAATCTGGCGAGCTCAGGGCTGATGGTCGTTGCCGACAACCCGGCCAATGTCGATGCGCTGGCGGCGGCGAGCGCCTCCGCCGGCCGGCGGCTGGCGCTCGTCGTCGAATTCGATGTCGGGCAGGGCCGCACCGGCACGGTGAGCGTGGAAGCGGCAGCGGCGCTGGTGCACCGGATCAAGGATTCCGCGCATCTGCGCTATGCCGGCGTGCAGGCCTATTATGGCCATCTTCAGCACATTCCGACCCATGCCGAACGCAAGGCGGCGGCCACCGTCCAGATGATCCGCGTGCGCGAGCTTCTCGATCATCTCAAGGCGGAAGGTCTGGTCCCCGACATCGTCACCGGCGGCGGGACGGGCACTTTCGATATCGATCCCGATGGCGGCGTCTATACCGAGGTCCAGCCCGGGTCCTATCCGTTCATGGACCGCGAATATCTCGAGATCGCCATGACGTCGGGCGGCTCGTCGCCTTTCGCCGCCGCTCTTCTCGTGCAGACCTCGGTGGTGAGTGCCAATCGCGAAGGCCTGGCCATCGTCAATGCCGGCTACAAGTCGTTTGCGACGGAGGGCGGTCCGCCGGTCGTCGTGAGTCCCAAACTTGCCGGCGCCAGCTATCGGCTGATGGGCGATGAGCATGGCGGTGTGGGATATGATCCGCAAAGTTCGAAACTGAAGATCGGCGATACCGTCGAGTTCCTGACGCCGCATTGCGATCCGACCATCAATCTCTATGACCGCTATCATTGCGTACGCGGCGACACGCTGGTCGACATATGGCCGGTCGATGCGAGAGGCCGTTGATATGAAGGTCATCGTGCTCGGAGCCGGCGTCGTGGGCACGGCGACGGCCTATTTCCTCGCCCGCCGCGGCTTCGAGGTCGAGGTGATCGAGCGCCAGAAGGGGGCGGCGCTCGAAACCAGCTTCGGCAATGGCGGCGTCATCCATGCGAGCGAGGTCGAGCCCTGGTCGCAGCCCGGCATGCCGATCAAGATCCTGAAATGGCTCGGCAAGGAGAATGCGCCGCTCCTGGTGCGCTATGGCGCCATCCCGAAGATGTGGCATTGGGGATTGAAGTTCATCGCCAATTGCACGGAAGAGCGGTTCCACGCCAATACGCTGGTCAATCTGCGCCTGGCGCTCCACAGCCTTGGCGTCCTGCAGCAGATTCGCGCCGAAACCGGCATAGAATATGATGTGCGCACGCAAGGCGTGCTCAAGATCTATAGCAACGCGCAATCGCTGAAAGCCGGCATCGCGACGGCGCAGTTCCTGTCGGGCTCAGGCCTCACATACAGCGAGGCCGATGTGACGGAATGCGTAAGACGCGTGCCGGCGCTCAAGGGCACGGCATCGACATTGGCGGGCGGCATCTATTTCCCCCGCGACGAGGTCGGCGACTGTCACAAATTCACGACGGGCCTGGCCGAGCGCTGCGCCGAGCTCGGCGTCAAATTCCACTATGGAACGACGGTTCATGGCCTCGAGCGCGGCGGCAACGGCATCGCCGCCGTGGCCACCAGCAGTGGAACGATGCGGGCCGACAAATTCGTCGCGAGCCTGGGCAGCTACACGCCTCTCATCCTGCGCGGCGTCGGCATCACCGTCCCGATCTATCCGGTGAAAGGCGTCACCATCACGGTGCCGGGCGAGGCCTGGCCGGAACGCCCGCCGATACCGGTCATCGATGACGGCCGCATTTTTGGGCTCGTACCGCTGGGCGAGCGCATGCGGGTATCGGGCTCCGCCGAAGTGGCGGGCTACGACACGACGCCGAGCGCCGCCAGATGCGCGGCCATCGTCAACAACGTCATCAGCGTGTTCCCGGATTTCGCCAGATGCGTCGATCAAAGGACCGCGAAATACTGGGCAGGCGTCAGGCCGGTCACGCCGAGCGGCACGCCCATTCTCGGGCCATCGCCCATCGCCAATCTCTTCATCGCTGCCGGGCACGGCCATCTTGGCTGGACCATGGGCTGCGGCTCGGGCGAGGTCGTCGCGGCCATGGTCGCAGGCGAACAGCCGACCATAGATGCCACGGGTTTCGCCCTGGCGGATCACTGAATGGGGGAATGAGATGGCAAAAGTCGCGAAGAGCAAGAAGCCGGCGCTGCGGAAGACGCAGCCCTTGGTCCAGGGCTATGGCAGCGAGCCTGGCTTTCCGATTTCGCTCGCGATGCGGGCCGGCGATTTCGTGTTCACATCGGCGCAAGGCGATCACGGGTTCAATCCGGCCGATGTGGTCTATGACAAGAATGGCCTTGTCGTCAGCGACGGCAACAGCTTGCCGCCGCGCAGCATGGCGGATGAGACGCGCGCCACCTTGCGCAACATCGAAGCGAGCCTGAAGGAAGCGGGCTGCACGCTGGCCGACGTCGTCGATGCCTCGGTATGGCTGCGCGACCCGCGCGACTTCGCCGAGATGAACCGCGCCTATGGCGAGTTCTTCACCAAAAACCAGCCGACGCGATCGATTTTCCGCATCGATTTCATGTTCGACTGCCGCGTCGAGATCAAGGTCACGGCATACAAGCCGCTCACGGCACGGAAACGAAGAGCGACTCACCGATAGCGGGATGTCGCATCGCCGGCAGCAGCCCTTCGATCGCTGCCCCGATGGCGAGCGCCAGGTCGTCCGCTTTCCAGGGCGTCACGATCTGTAGTCCGCCCGGCAGGGTTTGGTCGGTGAGGCCTGAGGGGATGCTGAGGGCAGGCAGGCCCACCAGATTGTAGACGCCGCTGAACATGATCTCGCCGACGCCGCTTTCGCCGCCGATCGGCGGATCTTCGGCCGGCGCGACCCAGGGCACCGAGGGCGAGAGGATCGCATCGACGCTCTCGAAGGCTTGTTGGAACGCGCCGCGCAGCCGCGCTTGCACGGCCAACGCGTCGAGATAGTCGACAGCCGTGACGTGGAAACCCGCTTCGAGCTGGTCGCGGGTAATCGCCGAGAAGCCATGCCCTTCCTGGCGTAGCAAGTCGCGGTGAAGCTGGCTCGCTTCCGGCTCGATGATCTTTGCCACAGCATCATTGGCGGATTTGAGCTCCACTATTTCGAGGGGCCGCACATGAGCCCCCGCTTTCCCGAGAAGGGCGATGGTCTGATCGAACAAGGCCTGGATCGGCGCTTCCATGAAACGCTCGGCACCCGGATGACGCAGGATCCCGATGCGCAAGCCCCTTATGGCGACAGACGGCAGGTCGTGCCGCATGCCGGTCATGGCCGACAGCATCAGGGCCGCATCGGCGCAGGATCGTGCAATGGGCCCGGCGTGATCGAGCGACGGTGACAGCGCCTTGACGCCGTCGAGACTGACCAGGCCAAAGCTCGGCTTGAGGCCTACGACACCGCAATAGGCGGCGGGAATGCGGATCGATCCGCCGGTGTCGGTGCCGACCGCGGCGAAGCTCAAGCCCGAGGCGACGGCAGCGGCCGATCCGCCGCTCGATCCACCCGATGTGCGCTTCACGTCCCAGGGGTTGTTGGTCTGGCCGAAATCCGGATGCACGGCGCCATAGGCATATTCGAGCAGGTTGGTCTTGCCGAGGATGACGGCGCCCGCCTCTTTCAGCCTGCGCACCAGCACGGCATCGGATTCTCCTTGTCGCGGACTCCCGGCGCGCGAGGCGAAAGTGGTCGGGACATCCGCCATCTCGACCAGGTCCTTGACCGCGACCGGCACCCCATGCAGGGGGCCGCGATCGCGCCCGGCCTTCAGCTCGCGGCCCGCCGCTTCCGCCGCGGCGTGGCTTTCTTCGGCGAGAACGGTAATGAAGCTGTTGAGGGCCGGATCGAGCCTGGCGATCCGGTCCAAAGATTGCTGCGTCACCGCGACGGGAGACAAGGACCCGTCGCGGTAACGGGCGCCGAGCGTAGCGATCGAAGAAAAGAGCAGATTATCATCGACCATGAGCCGGCGCCCTTCCCGGTCACGGTTCGATATGAGCGCGCAGGAACACATTGTTGCCCAGAGGAATCTGCACGAAGTCCTTGACGGGCTTGCGCAGCGCCACGGCGAGCGGCGATTGATAAAGGAAGACGATGGGTGCGGCCTTCACATATATTTCCTGGATCTGCTTGTACAGGTCGGCGCGCCTGGCCTTGTCGGCTTCCTTCTGGCTCTGGGTGAAGAGATCCTGGATGGTCGGATCATTATAGCCGCTGTGCTGCGATTCCGTCGTCGGATAATAAGCGAAATAGGACGTGATCTCGCTCGGATCGATGATGTCGTCGGTCCAGTAGCCGGTCTGGATCTGGAAGTCGGCGTCATTATAGCGCGCCACCATGGTGGCATTGTCGGCCTGCTCGATCGTCAAGGTGACGCCCAAGGCCGACCACATCTGCTGGATGGTGGAGAGCGTGGCCGAATCGTCAGCGCTGCCGGCGAGCGCCATGGCGGTCACCGAGAAGCCGCCGTCGCGGCCCGCTTCCTTGAGCAGCGCCTTGGCCTTATCGAGGTTGAATTCGTAAGCCGGCACCGGTCCATGGAACAAAGGCGTCGAGGACGACATGAAGGAGCGCATCGGGCTGCCGACATCGAAGGTCACGAGCTTGATGAAGGCGGTCTTGTCCACCGCATAATTGAGAGCCTGGCGCACTTTTTCATCGGCCAGCGGATTGTCGCTGCCGTTCTTGAGCTTGGGTCGGATATTGAGGGTGAGATAGGTCACCTTGGTCGAGGGGAACAACTCCATATTGAGGGCCGGATCCGCCTTGAGCTCGGCGACGCGGGCGTAAGGGATGAATTCGGCAGCGTCGACCTCGCCCGCCTGCAGCTTCAGGATGCGGGTCGCGTCGTCGGGAATGACCTCGAACTTGACCTCATCGAGATAGGGCAGGGGCTTGCCGTCGTCGCCCGCCTGCCAATAATTGGGATTGCGCTTCAGCACCATTTCCGTGCCGCGCTCCCAGCGCTCGAGCACGAAGGGGCCCGAGCCGATCGGATGCTCGGCGAAGGCCTTCGCCTTGTCCTCTTCCGTGGCCCCCGGCGCCGCCTCGAACAGTTTCTTGGGCATAATGGCGCTGTTGAAGATGGCGAGCGCGGCGGTGATCACCGGATCAGGATGCTTGAGCCGCAAGGTCACCGTGTCGGTACCCTCCACCGCGATCGACTCGATGGATTCGAGCAGGAAGTTCCAGGTGCCGTTCTTGGGGTTGCGCGCCCGGTCGAGCGACCATTTGACGTCATCGACGGTGAGCGGCGATCCGTCGGCGAATTTGACGCCGGACCGGAGTTTGAGCGTCAGCGACAATCCGTCATCGGAGGTCTTGTATTCGCTGGCAAGGCCGGGCTCGATCGACTTGCCGTCGACGCTCGGCTGCAGCAGCGTGTCATAGAGATTGGTGAGGATCCAGATGTCGACATTGCGCTGGTTGAGCACCGGATCGAGGAACAGCGAATCGGCGTTGCGCGCGAAGGTGAGCGTGCCGCCGCGATTGGCGGCATCGGCCGTCGTGATGCTGACGAGGGCGAACAACAGGACGGCAAGAATGCGATATGCGAACTTCATGGCGTATCTCCCTGTTTGATGCTTGGTTGTTTTTTAAGTCATGCACGTTCCGCGCCGAGGAGCTCCCAATAGCGCAGCCACGCCCTGACCCCTTCATCGAGGCGCGAGAGCCGGAAGAATTCATTGGGGGCGTGGTAATCCTCGTCCGCCGTCGAAAAGGAGAAGAAGATCGTTTCGGCGCCGAGCGCCTCGCGGAAGATGAGGCCGATCGGGATGGTGGCGCCCATCCTGACGCGCAAAGCGGGCTTGCCATAGATCTCCTGGAGCGCCCGCTCGGCGATGGCGAGGCCCGGATGGTCGCCCGGCACCTCATAGGCCTTGGAGCCGTGGCCGTCGGCACGAATGTCGAGCGCAACACCCGCGGGGCAGTTGCGCTGCAAGTGGCGGGAAATGAGTCTGACGATCGTCTGAGGCTCTTGATCCGGCACCAGCCGGCAAGTGATCTTGGCGGAGGCAGAGCGCGCGATGACCGTCTTGCCGCCGGGGCCCTGATAGCCGCCCCACAGGCCGTTAACGTCGAGCGTCGGCCTAAGCCACTGCCGCTCCAGCAGGCAATAGCCTTTCTCGCCGACACCCTCGCGGGCGCCGATCGAGCGCAGATAGCGCTCCTCGTCGAAGGGCAAGGCGCCGATCATCCGGCGCGCCGCGTCATCGGCGGGTTTCACCGCGTCATAGAAGCCTTCGACCGCGATACGGTTGTCGGCATCGTGCAAGGAGGCGACCAGAGCGGCAATCGCATGCAGCGGATTGGCGATGCCGCCGCCGTGACGGCCGGAATGCAGGTCCTTGGCCGCACCCGTCACGGTGAATTCGAGCGCCGCAAGGCCGCGATTGGCGACGGTGATGGACGGCTCGTCCGGCCGCCACATGGCGCCGTCGGCGGAGAGCACGAGATCCGCGCCAAGCTCCCCCGCATGCATCTTGATGAAGGCTTCGAGATTGGGGCTGCCGCACTCCTCTTCGCCCTCGATCACGAATTTGAGATTGACCGGCAAGCGCCCGGAGCCATGCAAGCAGGCTTCGGCCGCCTTGATGGCAATGAGCAGCGGGCCCTTGTCGTCGGAGACGCCGCGCCCATAGATGCGTCCATCGCGCAACTGCGGCTCGAAGGGCGGAGACTTCCAGCTTTCCACCGGATCGGGCGGCTGGACGTCATAATGGCCATAGACGAGGACGGTCGGGGCACTCTCGGCCCTGAGCCACTGCGCCGTGACGATCGGATGGCCGGGAGTCTGGTGGACGATGACCGCGTCGAGACCGGCGCGCTTCAGGCGCTCCGCGAGCCAATCGGCCGCTTCGGTGACATGGGATGCATAAGCGGGATCGGTGCTGACGCTCGGAATGCCGGCGAAAGCGATGAGCTCGTCGACGATTTCAGGTCTCGTCATTCACTTGCCCCCGTCGACGCTCAGCACCTGGCCGGTGATCCAGCCGGCGAAATCGGAGGCGAAGAACATCACAGCATGGGCGATGTCGTCGGGCGCGCCCAGGCGCTTGAGCGCGATCGACTCGACGAGCCGGCGCTGGCCCTCTTCGCCATAGGACTGCCATTGCTTCTCGGTCGTGGGATTGGAGCGCACGAAACCCGGCGCCACATTGTTGACGGTGATCCCCCAGGGGCCAAGCTCATGGGCGAGTTGGCGCGTCAGCCCGATCTGCGCCGCCTTGGCCGAGGCATAGGCCTGGATGCCGGTGAGGCTGATCTCCAGGCCGGCGCGGCTCGAGATGTTGATGATGCGCCCGAAGCGCGCCTGCTTCATGCCGGGCGCCACCGCCTGGATGCAATAGAAGGCGCCCGTCACATTGGCATCGAAGATGCTGTGCCAGTCGGATTCGGATATCTCCTCGAGCGGCCTTCCCACCTGGCCGCGCACGCCGCCGGCATTATTGACGAGGATGTCGACCGCGCGGCCCTTTGCCGCCTCGGCGATGAGGTCCCCTACCGCCGCGCGGTCGGCGATGTCGAGGGTGCGGGTCTCGCAGGCGCCCTTGCACAGGCTTTTGGTCTCGCTGAGGCCTCGTGCGTTGAGATCACAGGCCCAGACATGCGCCCCGCGCTCGGCAAAGGCGAGGCTGATGGCGCGGCCGAAACCATGTCCGGCGCCCGTCACCACCACTGTTTTCCCGGAGAAATCGATCTTCATGTCGACGCTCTTGCATTGGGCAGAAGTTTCGCAAGCTCATCGAGATTTTCCGAAGCAAGCGGCCGCGCCCCGTCCTCGATCTCGACGATGAGCGCGATGGTGCGCCGGGTGAGCGGCGCCATCAGGCCGCGGCTGCGGGCGGCGGCGACCACCGGTTCGAGCTGCGGCCGGACCTCGGTCTTGCGCTTTCTCACCGCGAGATCGCGCCATATGCCGCTATGCGTCTTGGCGGATTTCCGGTTATGCGCGACGAGCGCGTCGAGCGAGGCTTCGGCCTCGCGCTTGCCCGCCATGAAGGCTTTGGGATCGAATCCGTCGAAAGGTTCGAGCGTGATCTTGTTGGCGAGTGCGATATCGATCACCTCGCGGGTCAGCGCGATGAGGACCGGCCGGTACCGGGGGTTGGCAAGGCAGTCGGCGATCGAGTCGTTGGTGAGCGCGGTGGCGAAGAGGAGCGCGCCGTAAGCGAGCTTGCTCCACAGGAAGCCCCAGATATTCGCGGTGAGCACCGCGCGCTCATCGAATATGTGCAGCAGCCGCTGGACATCGCGGGTGCGGGGACGGCTCTCGCCGTCGAGCTCGCCCGTGACCACCGCGCCGCGGCCGCCATAATGGACGACGCCGGGCGACATATAGTCGGCGCCGAAATTGACGAATGCGCCAACGGTGCGTTCAGCGCCGATGCGGGCCGCGATCACTTGCTCATTGAGGCCGTTCTGCAGCGAGACCACCGCGCCATCCTCGGTGAGGAAGGGGGCGAGGCTGTCGGCCGCGGCAGCGGTATCTTGCGCCTTCACACACAGGAAGATGAGGCCGAAGCGGCCGGAGAGCTCCTCCGGCAAGGCGGCCTTGGCGGTGACGCGGAACTCCCTGATCGGCCCGGTGATCGCGAGCCCTTGATTGTTGATCGCCTTGACGTGTGCTGCGCTCTTGTCGACGAAGAGCACCGGCAGGCCCGCCTCGCGCAAAAAGGCGCCGACCGTGCCGCCAATGGCGCCGGCACCCCAGAAGAGGATGGGATCGCCGCTCATCACCAATTGTGCTCGATCAGAGCGCGGGTTTCGGCGACGGCGACCGCCCACAGTGCATGCATCTCCTCGTCGGGGCGTTCGTAATAGCCGCCGAGACTGCCGTCGCCGAGCAGCTTGCGGATATCCTTGGCATTGACGCCGCTCATCCGATCGAGATCGATCATCGGCTTCTGCTGGGTCGGAGCCTTGACACCGTCGAGGCGGGTCCAGGGGAAATTCTCCATCCATGAGGCGTGCGAGGCGGCGGGATCGATCTCCTTCACCTTGGCCAGCGTCTTGGGCGCGTTCCACCAGTTATGGAACTTGACTCGGATTCCGGCGCGATGCGTCACCCATTGCTCCGCCAAGGCTTTCACCGGCGAATTGCCGCCATGGCCATTGACGATCAGGATGCGCTTGAAGCCGTGTTCGGCGAGGCATTCCAATATGTCCTCGGCGATATGCAGCAGGGTTTCGACGCGCAAGGAGACGGTGCCGGGATAGGCGCGGAAATAGGGGGTGATCCCGTAATTCACCGGCGGGAACACTGGCACGCGCAAGGGCTCGGCGGCATCTGTCGCCACGCGTTCGGCGAGAATGCCGTCGACCAGCAAGCTCAATTGCGCATGCTGCTCGGTCGAGCCGATCGGCACGACGCAGCGATCGTCGCGCTTCAGATAGTCTTCCACCTGCATCCAGTTCATGTCTTTAATTTTCATGGGATCTCCTCAGATCGGGCATGGGGGGTGCCGGCGTTATGGGCAAGTCGCCGCGAATGGCTTCGAGCATCGGCAACAGCACCTGGTCGATCTCGATCGGATCGGGCGTGTGCCGGTATTCGAAATGAGAGCTGCTCGGCCTGATGAGGCCGATGGCCTTCTCGGAGCCTGTCGCATGGACGACGACATCGGCGCGGCTGAGCGTTTCCGCGAGATCCGGGCTTTCGAGCACGGTCGCCTTGATGTGATGGACATGCGGCGCGAAGCGCTGCACGCCGGCTTTCATGATCGGCAGGAATTCAGGGAAAGTCGAGACGATTGCGACATGCGCCAAGGGATCGATGCCGGCGAGAAGGGTGCGGGTGCGCTCGGAAGGGATATAGTTGATGCCGAGCACGCGCTGCTTGCCGCCGAGGATCTCCGCCACATCCGCCTTGCGGTTGGCCAAAGTGAGGACGAGATCGGCATTGACGGCGCGCTGGCGCAGGAGATCGTTGGTCAATATCGCGTTGAGCGTCGTCGTGTGGATGACATCGCCGTCCGGCAGCTTCGCCTGGATATCGGCGCCATAGGCTTTGGTGGCTTCCTCGAAGAGGCCGACAAAGACGAGGCGCAGACCCTGCGTGGCGGCACCGCGCCGGTTGATGCGCGCATTGACGAGCGCCACGAGCTCCGGCGCCGTGAGGCCCGCGGCGGCGGCGTCATGCAGCAACTGGTCGATGCGCAATTGCAGATCGAGGATCGCGGGCCTTACCTGCTGGGGGATCGATTTGCTGACGAAGGTGCCGTGGCCCTGCTTGGTCTCGAGCAGGCCTGCGGCCTTCAGCTCCTTATAGACCTGGCTCACCGTCATGGGCGCGATATTGAGCTGGCTCGCCATCGCCCTGACCGGCGGCAGCTGCAAGCCGGCCGGCAGCTGACCGCACACGATGCCATATTCGATGACGCCCCGAAGCTGAACACCCAAGGGGACGGGGAGCTCGGGATCGATGTTGAAGGGCATCACGGCGGGTTGGCTCTCAGACAGATGTTCTATTACGTTAGAACAATAGCTTGCCGACGAGCAAGAAGAGAATTGCCTGCGCTATCGTAACGGAAGCCTTCTTTCTCACACATTTGAAAGAAATAGGGAAAATCAGGGTCTGGTTGAGCTTGCTTGACTCGCCCGTTCACTTCGTGATGTCATAGTCAATTAGAACAATAATACTCATTCAGGGAGAACGCTCATGGCTCGCTGGTTTCGGGTGCTTTTGGCTTGCGGTTTGCTGCTGTTGCTTGGCCAGGCGGCGCAAGCCGCCACGCGCGGCGGCACAATGACCTATGCGCGATATGCGGACTCGTTGTTCCTGGACCCGGTGCTCAACGACGCCAATGTCGACATCTGGATCCTCACCAACCTCTATGACACGCTGCTGCAGCCCTCGCCCGACGGCAAAGGCGTCGTGCCGGGCCTCGCCGCCGACTATCAGGTATCGGCCGACGGCCTGACCCTCACCTTGAAATTGCGGCCCGGCATCAAATTCTCCGACGGCGCGCCGATCACGCCGGAAGACGTCAAATGGTCGCTCGACCGCGCCCGCAATCCCAAGAACGGCATCTGGAATTTCACCCTGGTGTCGCTCGACAGCATCGAGACGAAGGGCGCCGATACGGTCGTCCTGCATCTCAAGCATCCCGATCCGACGCTCGCCGCAGCACTCGCCACCTTCAACAGCGCGATCCTGCCGCAGAAGCCTTTCGAGGCCTCGCCCGGTGCGACCGATGAGGAGAAAGCCAAGGTCTTCGCCGAGCATCCGATCGGATCGGGACCTTTCATGTTCGAAAGCTGGCAGCGCGGCACCGAGCTCGTCATCGCCCGCAACCCGCATTACTGGCAAATGGGTGAGGACGGCAAGGCTTTGCCCTATCTCGACAAGGTGCGCTTCCCCGTCATTCCCGATGACGCGACGCGGATCCTCAAGCTGCAGGCGGGCGAGGTCGATGGCGCCGAGTTCATTCCCTATGCGCGGGTCGGCGAGCTGAGGAACGATCCCAATCTCGACATGATCCTGTTTCCGTCCACGCGCGTGACCTTGCTCGGCATGAACATCCGCCCGACGCTCAAGAACGGCGCCAAGAACGTCCTCGCCGATGTGAAGGTGCGCCAGGCTCTCAATTATGCCGTCGACAAGAGCGCCCTCATCAAGATCGTGACCTTCGATGTCGGCGCTCCCACCGTGTCCTTCATGTCCTCGGCGACGCCCATGGTCTTGGACAATGGCCCGGCCTATCCCTATGACGTGGAGAAGGCCAAGGCCTTGCTCCAGGAGGCGGGCATTGCGCCCGGGACCGAACTCTCCACGATCCAGCTGGCGGGCAGCGCCGATGAGACGGCAATCCTCTCCACCATCCAGCAGATGTGGGGGCAGGTCGGCATCAAGCTCAATATCGAGCAGCTCGACAATGCCACGCGCACCGCGCGCTATCGCGACGCCGATTTCCAGATGCGGGTTTCGCCCTGGACCGACGACATCAATGATCCGAGCGAGATCACGTCCTATTTTGCCTATTACCCCCTTATCCAATCCCTGCATGGCGGTTTCGAGGACAAGCGGATCAACGAGCTTTTCGAAAAGTCGCAGCAGGAAATGGACAAGGAGAAGCGTGCCGGCATGTACAAAGAGATCCAGGAAATCTACATGCAGGCGGCGCCGATCATCTTCCTTTATCAGTCAGGCTATCCGGTTGCCTTGCGCAAGAATGTGAAGGGCTTTGTGCAGATCCCGCTTGGCAACAACATCTTTTCGGGTGCTTACTTGGAAAAGTGACCGCCGGTCGGCTGTAACCGAGCCCTGCCGTGATCACGCCTTCGCCGGCTGACCCGAGAGCCCGGGTGAAAGCATGAATCTGAACTATGTAGTGATCAGGCTGATGCAGGTCGTGCCGACCTTCTTCCTGATCATGATCATCGTCTTTATCCTGGTGCGCTTGCTGCCAGGCGACCCGACGAGCGCCGTGCTCGGCATTCATGCCACCGATGAGGCGGTGACCCGCATCAATACCGAGCTCGGCCTCAACCGCCCGCTGCCGGTGCAATTCGCCATCTTCCTCGAGCATTTCTTCCGTGGCGACCTCGGCTCTTCCATCATCCTCAAAGTGCCGGTCCTGGATCTCGTCCTGCAGCGCCTGCCGGTGACCTTGTTCCTGACCGCGCTCGCCGCGATCATGGCGGTCATCCTGGCGGTGCCGATGGCGCTCATCGGCGCGGTCAGGCGCGATTCAGCCCTCGACAACCTCATTCGCGCCGGCTTCCAGGTCGGGCTCTCCATGCCGGTCTTCTATATCGGCATCGTGCTTTTGACTTTCCTCGCGGCGCGCTTCCGCTGGTTCCCGGTCGGCGGCTTCGGCCACGGCTTCTTCGACAATATCTATCATCTCTTCCTGCCGGCCATGACGCTGGCGCTCAGCCTGTCGGCCGTGCTGATGCGCAATCTGCGCAACAGCATCATCGAGGTCCTCGATGCCGAATATGTCGATTTCGCCCGCGCCAAGGGCTTGCGCCGCCGCTTCCTGCTCGGCCGCCATGTGCTGCGCAATGCGCTCATCCCGACCGTTGTGCTGTTCGGCCTGAATATCGGCACGCTGGTGAGCGGCGCCGTCATCACCGAGTCGGTCTTCGCCATTCCCGGAATCGGCAGGCTGCTCATCGATTCCATCTATGGCCGCGACTATCCGGTGATCCAGGGCCTGACCCTGGTCCTCGCCTTGCTCGTGTCGCTGGTGTTCCTGATCACCGACCTCGTCCAGGCGGCGCTCGATCCAAGGGTCGGTCGGCAATGACGGCGGCAGTATTTTCTTCCGTCCTGCTGGTGCGTCCGCGCTGGACGCTGGTCGCCGGCGCGACCTTGATGGCGCTCCTGATCGTGATGGCCTGCGTGCCCTGGGTCTTCGCGCCCTATGATCCGATCGCCTTCGACTATGGCGCGATCATGCAGCCGCCAAGTGCCGCGCATCCTTTCGGCACCGACAATTTCGGCCGCGACGTGCTGTCGCGCGTGATCTGGGCCACGCGCGTCGACATGCAGATCGCGATCTTCTCGACCATTTTCCCGCTCGTCTTCGGCACCTTCGTCGGCACCTTGACCGGCTATTACGGCGGCTGGCTCGACACGATCTTCGGCCGCCTCGTCGATGTGGCGATCACCTTTCCCTTCCTGGTGATCGTGATCGCCATCGTCTCGGTCCTGGGGCCAGGCCTCTTCAACATGTATATCGCGGTCAGCGCCGTCGGCTGGGTGTTCTATGCGCAACTGGCGCGCGCCGAGATCATGGTGCAGAAGCACAGCGACTATGCCGCCGCCGCGCGCGTCCTGGGCTATACCGAGCCGCGTCTCATCTTCCGCCATCTCCTGCCCAATGCGGTGACGCCCATCATCGTCTACTGGATGACCGACATGGCGCTCGACATCCTTTTGGGTTCGAGTCTCGGCTATCTGGGCCTCGGCGCCCAGCCGCCGACGGCCGAATGGGGCGTCATCATCGCCGACGGCAAGAATTTCATGAGCACCGCCTGGTGGATATCGGTGTTTCCCGGCATCGCCATCGTGATCGCCGGGCTCGCTTTCAGCCTCCTCGGCGACGGGCTCGCCGATCTGTTCCGGAGGCAGCGCTGATGGATGTCATCACCGGCATGCCGGAGCCTCTGCTTTCGGTGCGGGACCTGCGGGTCTCTTTCGGATTGCCGCGCCAGGAACTGACCGCGGTGGACGGCGTCGATTTCGACGTGCTGCCGGGCGAGGTGCTGGGGCTCGCGGGCGAATCGGGCTCGGGCAAAAGCCTGACGCTGCGCTCGATCCTGAGGCTGGTGAAGGCGCCGGGGCGCATCAAAGGGCAGGTGTTCTGGCGCGGGCGGGACATTCTCGGCATGCCGGATCACGAATTGCGCCGCGTCCGGGGTGGGGAGATCGCGATGATCTTCCAGGAACCGATGTCGGCGCTCAATCCGGTGCTCGGCGTCGGCACGCAGATCCGCGAGAATCTCGAGGAGCACACCCATCTCGACGCCAAGGGGCGCCAGGCGCGGGCGGTCGAACTCCTCGATCTCGTCGGAATCCCGGCCGCCAGATCGCGCATCGACGATTATCCGCACCAGTTCTCGGGCGGCATGCGGCAAAGGGCGATGATCGCGATTGCGCTCGCCTCATCGCCCCGGCTGCTGCTGGCGGACGAGCCCACCACCGCGCTCGACGTCACCATACAGGACCAGATCCTCAAGCTGATCTTGCGCCTGCGCGACGATCTCAAGATGAGCGTGGTGCTGGTGACGCATGATCTGGGCGTCATCGCCCAGACCTGCGACCGGCTGGCCGTCATGTATGCGGGCCGCGTAGTGGAGACGGGACCGGTGACGACGATCTTCAGGGAGCCGCATCATGCCTATACGCTGGGCTTGCTCAATTCCGTGCCGCGCGGTGGCGGCCTGCGCCAGCCGCTGTCGTCTATCGCGGGGCAGCCGCCATCGCTGACGAGCCGGCCGGCAGGCTGCGCCTTCGCGCCGCGCTGCCCCTTCGTGATCGAGGAATGCCGTAAAGCGCCGCCGCCCTTGCTGCGCATTGCGCCCAGGCACGAAACGGCCTGCCTGCGCCACCAGGAGGTCGCGCGTCGATGAGCGCCTCCGCGCCAGCCGATCCCGTCATGCGCGTCGAAAGCCTCGCCATGAAATTCGAGCTGCCACAGGCGCTGCTCGACCGGCTGGCCAGCCGGCCACACCGCATCGTCCATGCCCTGAACGGCGTCAGCTTCGCGCTGATGCGCGGCGAGACGCTGGGCATCGTCGGTGAATCGGGCTGCGGCAAGTCCACATTGGCGCGCTGTCTCGTTCGACTTCTCGCCCCGACCGGGGGCACCATCACCTATGGCGGCCGCGATGTCCTCAAGCTCGAAGGGGCCGAGCGCCGTGACTATAACCGCCGCGTCCAGATGGTGTTCCAGGACCCTTACGGCTCGCTCAATCCGCGCATGACCGCCCGTCAGATGCTGTCGGAGGCGATCCGGTTCCATGAGCTGAGGCAGGGCAAGGCCGTTGGCGAAAGGGTCGATGAGCTCTTGGGGCTGGTGCGGCTGCCGCTCGATGCCGCCGATCGCTACCCGCATGAATTCTCCGGCGGCCAGCGGCAAAGGATCGGCATAGCGCGGGCGCTGGCGGTCGAGCCCGAGTTCCTCATCGCCGATGAGCTCGTCTCGGCGCTCGACGTATCGGTGCAGGCGCAGATCATCAACCTGCTTCTCGAATTGCAGCAGCGCCTCAAGCTGACCATCCTGTTCATCGCCCATGATCTGCGCCTCATCCGGCATATTTCCCATCGCGTCGCCGTCATGTATCTGGGCTCGATCGTCGAGCTGGGCGAGACCGAAAGGCTGTTCGGCGCGCCCGGCCACCCCTATACCGAAGCCTTGCTCAAGGCCGCACCGGAGCTCGATCCGGCGCGCCGTTCGGTGGTCGATGCGGTGCGCGGCGAATTGCCGAGCCCCTTGGCCATTCCCAGAGGCTGCCCGTTCCATCCGCGCTGCGCCTATGTCATGGACCGCTGCCGCTCGGAAGTGCCGGCGCTCGAGACGCATCAGGGCAACCATGCCGTCGCCTGTCATTTGCATGATGCAGGCGTGGCGCTCGACGGCCGGCGCGATCTGCGTCAGTTCAAGGCCTGAGCCTAAAGCCCGAGAATGAAGTCGGCGCAGCGGTCGGCGATCATGATGGTCGGGTCTCGGTCAGCTCTTCCAGGATGACGAGGAGCTGCTCGAGCCGGTCCTTGCCGAATTCCTGCTCCAGCGCATCATAGACCACATTGATCTGAGGCATCATGCTGGTGATCATCTCATGCGCCTTGGGTGTCGCATCAAGGATGAGGCGGCGGCCGTCGTCATCGTCCTTGCGCCGGATGATGAGCTTGCGCTGCGCCAGCGCTCGGATGATGCGGGTCAGGCTGGGCTTCATGATGCAGCAGCGCCGTGCAACCTCGGTCGCGTCGAGCGGGCCTGATTCACCGAGTACGCGGATGACCCGCCATTGCTGCTCGCTGACATCATGCGCGGCAAGCAGGGGACGGAAGCGCGCCATTACGGCTTCACGGGCACGAAGGAAGGCCATGGGCAGCGACTGGCGGATGGGCGGCAGCGTGTCGGCTTTGGGCCGCTCGGCCAGTTTCGATGAACCGATCATGCACACTTATCCCGCAATTCCCCGTGGCAGGCAATTCGACCCTGGCCGGCACGCCGGTCCGGGAATCGAAACTCAAGGCACAGCCGATCCTGGCGCCGTGACCTCTGCCACTGGCGCGGCAGCTGTGCCAGAATGTTCCTGGCAGGGGTTGCAATGCAATTTGCGGAACTTCACGGTCTCGTCATTCACTACCGCTGGTCGGATAAGGGTCGCGGCAAGCCGGTGCTGGTGTTTGCCAACTCCGTCGGGACCGATCTCAGAATATGGGATGCGGTTGCCGACCTCTTGGGCGACAGCGCCTCGATCCTCGCCTATGACAAGCGCGGCCATGGGCTGACCGAGCTCGGCTCGCCGCCCTATGGCATTGCCGATCATGTGCAAGACCTTGCCGGGCTCATCGATCACCTCAGGATCGGAAAGGCGGTCATTTGCGGCCTTTCCGTCGGTGGATTGATCGCGCAGGGCCTGGCTGAGGCGCGTCCAGACCTGGTGCGAGGGCTCATTCTCTGTTGCACGGCAACCAGGATCGGCACGGCCGATCTGTGGAACGAGCGCATCCGCCTGGTGGAGAAAGACGGGCTTGCCGCGATTGCCGAGGGTACCATGACGCGTTGGTTCACCCCCGCTTTCCGCACCGCGGACAATCCGCTCCTTGCGGGAGCGCGCACCATGCTGCTGCGCCAGGAAGCGCGGGGCTATGCCGGCACCTGTGCTGCGCTGCGCGATGCCGATCTGACCGCGGCCGCCGGCCGGATCGCCGTCCCCACGCTGTGCATCGCCGGCGACGGCGACGGCTCGACCCCGCCGGATCTCGTCAAATCCATGGCGGAGCGCATCAAGGGAAGCGATTTCACCGTGATCGAGAGCTGTGCCCACTTGCCATGTCTGGAGCAGCCGGGAAGACTGGCGCAATTGATCACGTCCTTCATCGGAAAGGTAGGCGCTCATGGCTGAGGCCAAGACACGGTACGAGCAAGGCATGGCGATGCGCCGGCGCGTTCTGGGCGAGGCGCATGTGGACCGCGCCGAGGCGAACAAGACCTCGCTCGATGAACCCTTCCAGGCGCTCATCACCGAAGCCGCCTGGGGCCATGTCTGGTCGCGCCCGCAACTGAGTTTGCGCGAGCGCTCGCTCATCACCATCGCGCTGCTCGCGGCGCTGGGCCATGACGAGGAAGTGGCGATGCATGTCCGGGCCGCTTCGAATACCGGCGCCTCGGCTTCCGACATCATGGAGGCGCTGCTTCATGTGGCGCTCTATGCCGGCGTCCCGGCGGCCAATCGCGCGATCAAGATCGCCAAGCGGGAACTGTCCGCGCCAGGGAGCACGGCATGACCAGCACCTCCGGCGGACGCGATTGGATGGCCCATCCGCCCTTGCTCTACCCGGCCTATCGCTCGACGGTCCTGCGGGCGCCGGCGAAGCCGCTCGTTCCCTTGAAACAGGCTCTGAGCAAGCGAAGCCTTGCCGTTTATGGCCATGGCGGCATTGGTCCCGACGATCATGACCTGACGCGCAATGCCAGGCGCAGCGGCGAGCCTTTGGGCGAACGCATCATCGTCTCGGGCCGCGTTCTCGATGAGCGCGGCCGTCCGATCCCGCAAGTGCTGATCGAGCTCTGGCAGGCCAATGCCGCCGGCCGCTATATCCACAAGACCGACCAGCATCAGGCTCCTCTCGACCCCAATTTCTTCGGCGGCGGGCGCTGTGTCACGGATACGGAAGGGCGCTACCGCTTCCTGACCGTCAGGCCCGGCGCCTATCCCTGGGGCAATCACGCCAATGCCTGGCGGCCGAGCCACATCCATTTCTCCTTGCTCGGTTCCTCCATCGTCTCGCGCCTCGTCACCCAGATGTATTTTCCGGGCGATCCGCTCGTTGCCCATGACCCGATCTTCCAGGGGACGCCGGAGAAAGCGCGCGAGCGCCTGATCTCGCGTTTCTCTCTCGCCGTGACCGAAGAGGGCTTCGCGCTCGGCTATGATTTCGACATCGTGCTGCGCGGCTCCGCCGAAACCCCGTTCGAGGGCCGCTGACATGAAGCGCTATCAGACACCATCGCAGACCGTCGGGCCATTCTTCGCCTATGTCCTGACGCCCGAGCAATATCGCTATCCCTTCAAGCAGCTCCTCCCTGGCCGCATCGACGGCAAAGGAAAGAGGATCACCATCACGGGGCAGGTGTTCGATGGAAAGGGAGTAGCGATCACCGACGCCCTGGTGGAGCTGTGGCAAGAGGAAGGGATTGCGCGGCAGGGCACGGGCACGACGCCCGATGCCTCCTTCCGCTTCGAGACGGTGAAGCCGTCCAGGCCCTATATCGACGTCATCGTCTTCATGCGTGGCCTTCTCTCGCATCTCTATACGCGGCTTTATTTCGACGATGAGGCCAAAGTGAACCAGGACGATGAGGTCCTGGCTTCCATCGCCGAGGAGCGGCGCGACACGCTCTTGGCCCGACATCAGGGCGGCGGCCATTATCGCTTCGACATCCGCATGCAGGGAGCGCACGAAACCGTGTTTTTCGACCTGTGACCCAGGCGCTGCATGAGGCGCTGTGGCGGGATGAGGAGATTTCCCGGTTGTTTTCGGCCGAGGCCGAGCTCGCCGCCATGCTCGACTATGAGGTAGCGCTCGCCAAGGCCCAGGCCGAGAGCGGGCTAATCACGCCCGACGCCGCATCGGCCATTTGCCGGCTGCGCGCCAGCTTCATCGTGGATCGGGACAAGCTCCTCTCCGGCATAAAGCGCGACGGCATGGCGGTCCCCGAGCTCGTCCGCCAGTTGCGTGACGCCCTGCCCGAGAGCCACCGCGATGCGCTGCATCTGCGTTCCACCAGCCAGGATGTCATCGACACCGCGCTGACGCTCAGGCTCAAGCCTGTCCTCGCGCTCTACGAGAAACGCCTCAACAATATTCTCGCGGCGATCGATCGCCTGGACGGCGAATATGGCGCGCTCACCCAGATGGGCCGAACGCGGATGCAGCGGGCATTGCCGGTTCGTGTTTCGGACCGGCTCGCGACCTGGCGGACACCTCTCAAGCGCCATCTCGACCGGCTCGCAGTCCTCGCGCCGCATCTGCTCGTGCTGCAGACGGGGGGCCCCGTCGGCATCGACCGTGGCCCCTGGGTCGCGGCCCTGGGGCGCGAGCTGGACCTCGGTGTTGCGCCGGAAGGCTGGCAGACCGCGCGCGACAATCTGGCGGAATTCGCCTCCTGGCTGTCGCTGGTCTCGGGCACGCTGGGGAAGATCGGCCAGGACATTGCGCTCATGGCGCAGAATGAGATCGGCGAAGTCAAAATAGAAGGAGCCGGGACATCATCGGCCATGCATCACAAGCAGAATCCGGTTCAGGCGGAATTGCTGGTGGCCATGGCGCGCTTCAACGCGACACAAGTTTCGGGCATCCATCACGCTCTCATCCATGAGCAGGAGCGCTCGGGTGCGGCCTGGGCGCTCGAATGGATGATCCTTCCCGGCATGATCGAGACAACGGCGGCCGCTCTCGCCATGACAACCGATCTGCTTGGAAGAATACGCTTTCAGGCGGGAAAGTGAACCACTGTCGAATTGAGCCGGAGAGGATCATGATCAGTTTTGCGGGCAAATCCGTCCTGGTGACGGGGGCGAGCTCCGGCATAGGCGAAGCGATTGCTCGCCGCTTTGCCGGCCTTGGCGCGAACCTGCTCTTGACTGCGCGTCGCAATCTGTCGCCCGCCGATATTGCCGCGCGCTATCCCGCGGCGGGAGGTGCGGTGCACTATCTCTCCGCCGATGTCACCCATAAGGAAGCGGCCGACCGCCTCGTTGCGCATGCGGTCGAGCTGTTCGGGGGCCTCGACGTCCTCGTCAACAATGCCGGCATCCTGTTTCGCGGCACGGCGATGGAATGCACCGATGCGGAATGGACCGCGACATTGGAGACGAATGTGACGTCGGTCTTCCGCCTGTCGCGCGCGGCATTGCGCGTCATGACGGCGAAGAAATCGGGCGCCATCGTCAATATTGCGTCGGACTGGGGCCTGGTCGGCGCGCGCGGCGCCGCGGCCTATGGCGCGAGCAAGGGCGCGGTGGTCCAGCTCACCCGCTCGATGGCGCTCGATCACGCTGCTGAGGGGATCAGGATCAATGCCGTCTGTCCGGGTGACACGGATACGCGGATGCTGGATGGAGCCATGTCCGGATTGCCGCGCGCAGAACTGCTCCGGACGCTTGGCGAAGCGATCCCTCTCGGCCGCGTCGGCCGGCCGGCCGAAGTCGCCGATGCCGTCTGCTTCCTTGCCTCCGATCAATCGTCCTTCATCACGGGTGTGATGCTCGCGGTCGATGGCGGCAACAGCGCCGGCTGAACTGGCCTTACTTAGTTGTCGTTCGCCGCGTTGCGATCGACGAATTTGTGGAAGCGGCTAAGCTTCCCATCAGACGTTTTGTCCTGATGAAGGAACGCAAGTTCTTCACCGTCGAATTTGCGGAAGAACTCATCCCAGGCGACGCCTTTCAGGCTTTCGTCCTTGGGATCGAAATCCAGCCGCAATATGCCCGCCTTGCTATCACTGGACGTGGCCTTCACGGTTGCGGGATGTCCGCCACGCTGCTCGGCCCAGCGGCGAATCTCGGCATGATCGGTCGTGACCTTGGCTTGGCTCATGATTTACCTCCGATTTTGCTCGTGACGACAACCGGCAGTCTGCCGGAACGTTCCTACGTTCATGTTATTGCGGGTCATCCGGCATGCGGCGGGAGAAGCGGTTCTCCAGCCAGGCGACGCCGACAAGCAGGATGAGAACGAAAGCGAGGCCGACGGCGACGATATGCCAAGCGGCAAGCGCGCAGGCGATGCCCAGCGCGGCGGTGACCCAGACGGTTGCCGCGGTCGTCAAGCCTTCCACGTGATGTGCATGCGGATCGCGCAAGATCACGCCGGCGCCGATGAAGCTGATGCCGGCCATGATCCCCTGGATGATGCCCTGAACCACGCGGCTCAGCGCGTCGGGATGGGCGGCCAAATCGCGGAATTCGATCCCAGCCAGGGATACGACGGCCGCGCCGAGCGCGACCAACCCGAGCGTGCGCATGCCCATCGGCTTGTTCATCAGATCGCGATTGATGCCGACGATCATGCCCACCGCGGCTGCGCTACCCAGCCGCAGAATCGTCTCGACGAGTTGTGTATCCACGGCGCCTCGCGCGTATCATCCGAGGAACCATGAACGTTTCGCCGCGGGATATTGTTCCCGCCGCGGCATCAGGCAGCGATGCGCCGCGCCGCGTGGCGCCCTTCTCCGATTTCCTGGACGATCTTGTCGATGAAGGCGGGAATATCCTTGGGCGATCGGCTGGTGATGATGCCGTCGTCGGTGACGACCTCCTGATCCGACCATTGGGCCCCGGCATTCTCGATATCCTTGCGGATCGACCAGAAGCAGGTCATGCGGCGGCCCTTGGCGACACCGGCATCGGCCAGAAGCCACGGCCCGTGGCAGATCGCGGCCACGATCTTTCCGTCCTTGGTGAAACGCTGGACGGCTTCGATGGCCTTGGGCTCGAGACGCAGCTTGTCCGGATTCATGACGCCTCCGGGCACGATGAGAGCGTCATAGGATTGTGGATCGATATCATCGAGACTCCTGTCGACCGGCACGCTGTCGCCCCAGTCCGCCTTGGCGCTCTCGCCGCGCCATCCTCGGATCTCGCTGCGCTCGCGGGTCTTGTCCGGGGCGGCGATTTCGACCACGGCACCTTTCTCGCGCAGCTTCTGCAGCGGCACCAGGAGCTCCGATTGCTCGAATCCGTCGGTCGCGATGATGAGGATTCTGGCCTTCCGAATATCGGTCATGCGGCTTCTCCTTTCCAACAAGTCGGCTTGCCTTCCGGCAACGGCGTCCGGTCTCGATTGTTTCAAGGAAGCTGCCGCGAGATGGTGAATTTCACATGGGCGCCGAGATTTCCTTCAATGCGATTGGCAGCTTGCGACGGGCATCTCCGCTGCCTAGAATGACGTGAGGGACGGCATCTTTGGTCGGCTATGTCGGCGTCAGGAGAAAGACATGGGAATTTTCGATGGCATCAGAGATGCAATCTTCGGCAAGGCAAATGCAGCGCCTGCCCAGCCGACCACCCGTCCGTCGACGACGGCAACTCCGCAAGCACCGGCATCGACGACGGCTTCTGCTGAAGCCCCGGCCGCGCCAAGCCCGCAAGCGACCGTCGATGTGTCCGCCGTCTTGGAAAAGGCCGTTGCGGGCAAGAAGCAGAAGCTCAACTGGCGCAAGTCCATCGTCGACCTGATGAAGGCGCTTGATCTCGACAGCGGGCTCGAGGCCCGCAAGAGGCTCGCCAAGGAGCTCAACTATACGGGCGATACCAAGGACAGCGCCAAGATGAATGTCTGGCTGCACAAGGCCTTGATGAAGAAGCTTGCCGAAAACGGCGGCAAGGTGCCCGCCGACCTGCTCGACTGATCGGCAGGGTCAACGCCCGGTTTCCTAGTCGCTACCAATCCACCACAGTGCCGTCGCCGATCGTGGCGTGCTTGGTGTGAATGACTTCTTGCGCAAAGGGGTGCTTTGCCGCGACCTTTTCGTTGACCTCGACGCCGAGGCCGGGTGCCTGCGGAATCTGCCAAGCGCCGTCGACCATCCTGATCGGCGTATCGGCGACCTCGGAATACCAGGGCACCGATCCCGTCATTTCTTCCTGGATCACGAAATTCGGCGTGGCGATGTCGAAATGCAAGGCGGCGACACCGGCGAGCGGCCCGAGCGGATTGTGGGGCGCGATGCCGATGCCGGCGGTTTCGGCTGCGGCGGCGATCTTGCGGGATTCGGCGAGCCCGCCGGTATGGGCGATATCGGGCTGCGCGATATGAATGGCGTTGAGCCGGAACAGGGGCTCGAATTCGCTGCGCCCGATAAGACGCTCTCCGGTTGCGATGGCGACGGGCGAGGCGGCGGTGACGGCTTTCATCAACTCCGGATTGCCGGGCGGCACGGGCTCTTCGACGAAGAGCGGCCGCCCCGGGGCAAGGGCGCGAATGTAATCGAGGGCCGCCGCCGCCGAGGCCGGACGGCCATGGAAGTCGATCATGATCTCGACGTCATCACCGACGGCCTTGCGCAGGGTCTCCATGAGCCTGGCGACGTGGTCGACGGCGCGCAACGGCGCGGTGTAGTGCGTATAGGGGATGAAGACGACCTTGAGCGCGCGGTAACCCTTCTCGACGACCTCCATCGCGCGATCGACAAGCTCGTTCGGCTGCATGGTTTCATAGACGGCGCGCATGTCGCCGAGGCCGAGATGGGTATAGACGGGTACCCGCTCGCGCGTCTTGCCGCCGAGCAGCCGCCATACCGGCACCCCCAGATCCTTGCCGAGAATGTCCCACAGCGCGACCTCGATGCCGGAGATCGCGGAGGCCCCGATGACGCCCATGCGCCAGAAGCCTTGCTTGTTCATCATGCGATAGGCTTGTTCGATGTCACGCGGGTCGTGTCCGATGAGGAGCGGGGCCAGATCCTCGACCGCGCCGACGACGGCGCGCGTCTTCCATTCGAGCGTCGCCTCGCCCCAGCCATGGAGACCGGCCTGGTCCGTCTCCACTTTCACGAAGACCCAGTTCCTCATCTCGGCATTCACGACGATGGTCTTGATGGATGTGATTTTCATGAGCTTGATCAATCTCGAATTTGAGTTATCCGGCGAAGCGTGGTTCCGGCACGCCGCGGACGCCGGCGTCGATGGCGAACACGCCGCCGGCGCCGGGCTGATCCTTCAGCATGTCGGGGGTGAGGTCCCATATGGCCGAGGTGACATAGAGCGTGCCGAGATCAGGCCCCCCGAACATGCAACTCGTCGGTTTCTGGATCGGCAGTTCGACGACCCGATCGATCCTGCCATCGGGAGCGTAGCGAACGACCTTCCAGCCGTCCCAATGGGTGTTCCAGATGAAGCCTTCCGCATCGATCGTGCCGCCGTCAGGCCCGACATTCTCCGCGGCGGTGTCGGCGAAAATCTCGCGGTCGCCGAGCGCGCCTTTTTCATGATCATAGGCAAATCGGTAGATGCGCTTGTCGAGCGTATCTGCGAAATAGAAGCGGTCATTGGCGAGCGACCATACGAAGCAGTTGGATATTCCGACATTGTCGATCATCCGATGCACCGAGAGATCGGGATCGATGCGGAACAACGCAGCCGTGTGATCGCTGAGACTGTCGTCCATGGTGCCGGCCCAGAAGCGGCCTTTCCTGTCGCACTTGCCTTCATTGAAGCGGTTGCGGGGATTGGGATCGGGCCTGGCGATCCATTCGATGGCGCCGTCCTTCAGGTCATAGAAGGCGATGCCCGACGCAAAGGCGACGATCAGCCCGCCTTGCTCGCGCAGCGCAAAGCTGCCGATCCGTTCCGGCATCTGCCAGCGATCGATCGTTCCGCTGCCGGGCCGGTAACGCTGCAGAAGCTTGCCCTCGATGTCCACCCAGTAGAGCGCCTGTTCCTCGACATCCCACAAGGGCACTTCGCCGAGCTTGTTGCGACAGTCGACGACAAGATCGACGCGGCTCATGAGGCTGCTCCCGAGAAAATCCGCTTGCTGCGCATGAAGTGCCGGCGCAGCGCCGCAGTCGATACCGGGCCGATCTGCGCGGCATAGATTGCCATCGCCGCCAGCGTGAGGAGCCCGGTCCATATATATTGCCAATAGGCCGAGACATGGAGCTGGTTCATGGCGTTCTGGATCGTCATGATGAGGATCGCCGCCACGAGCGTGCCGACCGCCGTTCCCCGCCCGCCGAAGACGCTGGTGCCGCCGAGCACCACGGCGGTGACCGAGAGCAGCGTGAAGTTCGTTCCAGCCTGGGGATCGCCGCTGCCGATCCGCGCCGCGACGACGAGACCCGCAACGGCGGCCATCAGGCCGGCAAAAATATAGGCCGCGAAACGGACACAGCCCGTAGGAAGGCCTGCAACATAGGCGGCTTCCTCGCTCGAGCCCACGGCATAGAGCCTGATGCCGATCCGGCCGCGCGCCAGCAGCAACTCGAAAATTAGCGCGGCGAGAAGAGCGAAGACGAAGGCGATCGGCACGCCCCACCAGCGTGCGACCACGCCTGAGGCGAAATCGCCGCTGAGCAAGCCTCCGGGCGATGGACGCGCGATAAGCGCAAGCCCGGCGACGATCGAGAATGTCGCGAGCGTGGCGATGAGGTCGGGGATTTTGAGCGTCTGGACGAGAAGCGCATTGCCGATCCCGACGATAAGTCCCGCCGCCAGGCAGACGGCGATGCCAAGCGGCATGGGCAATGGAGGCTCGGCGATCAGAAGGAACGAGGCCACGGCCGTCGTGAGGCTGATATTGGGGCCGACCGACAAGTCGATCCCGCCGGTCAAGATGACGGCGAGCTGTCCGAGCGCCACGATGAGCAGCGGCGTCACCTGGATGGCGAGGTTCGCCATGTTGCGGCCGGTGAGGAAATAGGGCGATTGAAGCGTTGCATAGGCTGAGACGGCCAAGGTGATGGCCATGAGAAGAAAGGCCGGGCCGTAGCGTCTGAGGAGCGGCGATGCCGATCCCCGCTCGCGGGCGGGCTTCGGCGCAGCTTGCGAGAGACGCGCAAGGCCGGTTGTCGCTGCGGCTCGCACGGCGCTTCCCACGATTCTCTCTTCCGTCGCCTCGCTGCCTCTAACCTCATCGACGATCCGCCCCTGGGCAAAGGTCAGGATGCGGTCGGACAGGCCGATCAGTTCGAGAACGTCCGAGGAGACGACGATCACCGCGACGCCGCGCCCCGCGAGGGCACGGATGATCGAATAGATCTCGAGCTTGGCGCCGACATCGACGCCCTGGGTCGGCTCGTCGAATATGCAGACCCGCGGATTGGACAGAAGCCAGCGCGCGAAGGCGACCTTCTGCTGGTTGCCGCCGGACAGGAGGCCCACGGCCTGCCGGGCCGAGGGAGTTTTGATGGCGAGTGTCTCGATCTGGCGCGTGACTTCGCTGTGCTCGCGTGCGCGATCCAGGACGCCGAGCCTCGCCCAGTAGCGGATATGGGGCAAAGCGATGTTCTCGCTCACCGAATGGGGGAGGAACATTCCCTCTCCCCGCCGGTCGGCCGGGAGATAGACGATACCCGCTGCGATCGCCCGGTCCGGATCGGAGAGTGCGGCATTGCTGTCGCCGATGGTGACCGAACCGGCCGCCGGGACGAGACCATAGAGGGCCCGCGCGACGGCCTGTTGGCCGCTTCCGGTGATTCCCCCGAGACCGACGATCTCGCCGGCGCGCAGATCGAAGGACACATCGCAGAACGAGCCCGGCGCATCGAGATGATCGACCGAAAGCACGACCGGCCCGAGCGATGACGCGCGCGGCGGAAATGCCAGGCCCAGGTCGCGGCCGACCATCATGGAGACGATGGTCTCCTGGTTCGTCTCCGCGGTCGCAATCGTGCCGACGATCTCGCCGTCCTTCATGACCGTGATCCGATCGGTAACGGCGAAAACTTCGGGAAGACGGTGCGAGATGAAGATGATGGCCGTGCCTTGGGCGCGAAGCCGGCCCAGGATGGCGAAGAGCCTCTCCACCTCGGGCGGCGTCAAGGCGGATGTCGGCTCATCCAGAATGAGGACGCGCGCCTTGGCCGTCAGCGCGCGGGCGATCTCGATCAGCTGCCGCTGGGCGAGCGAGAGCTCCTGCACCGGCCGGCGCAGATCGAGCTCATCGCCGAGCTCGCGCAGGAGATCGTGAGCCTCAGCGCGCATCGCCGTGTAATCGACGAGAACGCGGCCGGGCTCATGGCCGAGCGAGATGTTCTGTGCCGCGTCGAGATCGGGAACGAGCCGGGTGTCCTGATAGACCATCGCGATGCCGCGCCGACGCGCATCGGCAGGACCTGAAAGCGTGATCTCGGCGCCGTCGATGAGGATCTTGCCCGTATCCGGACGATGGACGCCGGCAAGGATGCGCATCAGCGTCGACTTCCCGGCGCCGTTCTCGCCGACAAGGGCGTGGATTTCTCCAGCGTGGCAGTCGAAGGAAATATTCGTAAGCGCCTGTACGCCAGGAAACGCCTTCGATATTCCCTCGACCGCCAGCGGTATTTCGACTCCTCCGGTCACTTCGGCAATCAGCTGAAGATCTTCTTCAGTTCATCGTCAGGCAGGTTGGTGTCCGTGAACACCGCGTCCGGAAGATCGGGGCGCATATAGTCCTTGTAATTGTCCTTGGTGATGAGCTTGGGCGTGATGATGAGCTGCTTCTGGATCTCCTCGCCGCGCAGCAGCGCCAAGGCCATGCGCAAGGCGACCACGCTTTCCCAGGTCGGCTCGGAGATGAGACCGATGTCGAATTTCGGCTGCTTGCCCTTGTCGGAATCATAGAGCTTGAGCAGGCCGTTATAATCGTCTCCCGTGACCGGGATCAGCGGCCGCCCTGCGGCGAGCAGGGCTTTGCTTGCGCCCGATGTCACCTGGCCGCCATCCGCCCAGATGCCGTCGATCTGCGGATAGGCTGCGATGAGATCGCTCATCACCACCTTGGCCTTGTCCTCCGACCAGTCCGTATCCTTGAAGGCCAGCACTTCGATGTCGCTGCCCGCGAAGGCTTCCTGCGCGCCCTTCCATCCGGCGGCCGTGTAGGAATTGCCGGGAAGGCCGCCGAGCGCCACGATCTTGCCCGTGCCGCCGAGCGCATCTTTCAGCCATGTGCCTGAGGATTTTCCCTTGCGGCTTGGATCGGTGCCGCAATAGGCATGGTAGTCCTCGCCTTCGATCGGCAGGTTGAACGGTACCGTGACGATGCCTTCCTGCATCGCGGCGCGAATGGCGGGCACGACGGCCGTTCCCGAATTGGCGATGACGAGTATGGCGTCGACCTGCTGGCTCACCAGCGATTCGATATCGCCGACCTGCTTGGTGATGTCGTTCTGGCCGTCGACGATGATGAGATCGGCGACATCGGACTGCGCCTTCGCTTCAAGCTCGAGGGCCCTTATGCACATGGCCCGCCAGCTGTTGCCCGAAAAACCGTTGGAAAAGCCGATGCGATAGGGCCCCTTCTTCTTTTCGATCTTCACCTTGGGGCCGGCGCCGGTCTTCTCGGCGTTGTCGATCGTATCGGCGAGCGCGCCGGCCCAGCCGCTAGCCGCAAAACCGGCGAGACCTGCGCCATAGGCGAGCAGGCGACGCTTCGACAACACGAAGCCTTTCGAATTCCCAGTCATTTTCAATCCTCCCATGTTGATCTGCCGACCGTGATTTGCCGTCTGTGCCTCAGCCTCGCGCCGAGGAGATCGAGCGGTAGAGCAGCACGCTCAGCGCGATGATGGCGCCTTGCACGACCATTTGCGTGCCGGTTGTCGCGCGAATGATGTTGGTGAAGCTGTTGAGCTCGGTGATGAAGAGGGTTCCGCCCATGGTGGCGATGACGCTGCCGGAGCCGCCGGTCAGCCGCGTGCCGCCGACGACGACGGCAGCGACCGCCGTGAGCAGGAACTGGTTGCCGATGCCGAGGCTCGGCGCGCCGATATAGGCGGTGAACAGAAGGCCGCCGAAGGCGGCGAGAACCGCGCTCGCCACATAGGCGGAAATCGTCACCCAGGCGACAGGAACGCCCATGAGCTGCGCGGCCCGCGGATTGGCGCCCGTCGCATAGATCCAGCGTCCATAGACAGTCCTGTTCATGGCCCAGGCGACCGCCAGGGCGACAACGAGCCAGAAGATCGCACTGACCGGAAAGCCGAAGAGGTTGCCGGCGCCGATCCACTGAAAGGCGGGCGCCGCAGCACCATGCGGCGCGCCTCCGGTATAGACGAGCGCTGCGCCGAAAAGGATGGAGTTCGCCGCCAGCGTGGCGATCAGCGGCGTTACGCGCAAGACGACGATCACGAATCCGTTCAGAAATCCGATCGCGAGCGCAAGGACGAAGCATATGATGACGGCCGATGCGATATTGGCATCGCTGCCCAGCATGAGGCTTGTCGACACGATATTGACGAGGGTGACCGTGCCGGCCTGGCTCAGATCTATTCCGCCGATGAGGAGGGCAAGCGTCTGGCCGGTGGCCAGCACACCGAGGAAGGCCGCGACCTGAAGGATGTTGAGGACCTGGCCCACCTGCAACACGGCCGGCGAGACGAGGCCGGAGATCAGGAAAAGCCCGATGGCCGCCAGCCAGATGACGAAGCTGCTTATCGGTAACCGCCAGGGCGGGACCGCCTTTTGCGCGATCGAGTTCATGGCTCCCATCCGCGGCCGCTGTTTGCCAGCGCGCTCAGGGTTTGTATATTATTGCCAATAAAAAATAATACAAGGCTGGATTTGCTATTTCGCGCTCTGCCGCTTCGTCGACGGGCCGGTGAAGGAATAATTGTAGGTGTCGCGGTCGAGCCCTTCGAGATCGTTGGAGGCGACATCGATGAGCCCGAGCATGGCCTCGCGGGCGGCCTTGGGCTTGCGCAGGCGAATGGCTTCCAGCACTTCGCCATGCGCGGCAAGCGTTCGCTCATAGGAGCGGGTGAGCGAGGTCGTCAGCCGGAACGAACTCGACAGGGCGGCGCCGATCACGCTGCCGAGATGGGCGAAAACCGGGTTCTTGGTCGCGGCAAGGATGCCGAGATGGAAGTCGAGATCGGCCGCCGTGCAGGTTTCGAGATCATGCGGATGGCTCTTGCACATGCGGTCATAGGCCGACTCGATCGCCGCCAGGTCGCGGGCCGTGGCGCGCCGCGCCGCAAGCTCGGCGGCGACGGGCTCGATCACGGTGCGGACCTCGATCAAGCCGCGGATGAATTCGGGGTCGGGCGCCACCTGGCGCATCCAGCCGAGCACGTCCGGATCGAGCCGGTTCCATTCCTCGTCGCTTCTGACGATCGTTCCCACGCGCTGGCGCGGCTCGACGAGCCCTTTGGCGGTGAGCACCCTCATCGATTCGCGCAAGGCCGTCCGGCTGGCCTTGAACTCCTTGCAGAGCTTTTCCTCGGAGGGAAGCGGTGTTCCAGGAATATATGTTCCGGCGAGGATGCGCACCGCCAGCGTCGATGCGATCTTGCCCCCGAGCGAGGTGTCGGCGCTACGGAGACCAGGCTTTGGTCGCGCAGAGTCCCGGCCGATTGTCCCGTCCACCATGTTCGCCTGTCTCGCCGCTTGAGCTAAAAGTCACATTAAAAGACATAATAGTCAGACTAACAGGCAAATACCAGTGATTGCCGATCCCTGCCGCGACCGGCAGGGCAACATCGGGTCATCTTGACGTCCTGCGCCACACATTGTGATCATGATGAAACGTCATTCATGAGGTGATGAGAATGGACGTCGATAAAGCCATTGCGCTGGCTTCCGCCGCCGGTATCGAACTCACCGATCGCCGCCGCAATAGCGCCGGTAACGGCTGGTCGCTCAGTTTTTCCAACGGAGCCGAACTCGATGTGCGCGACAACGGAGAGACGGCCGCCTCCGGCAAGGGGGCCGATGCGGTCGCACGCGTACTCGGCCTGCCGGGCAAGCCTGCCGGCGCGTGATCGTCGGACCTTCATTGAGGTGACTCGTAGCCATCGGTGAGGGTGCCGAGAAAGGCGACGATGTCGTCGATCTCGGCGGGATTGAGGGCAGGCGCCTCGCCGGCCCTGCGATCGAAAGGCGGATCCATGTTGATATTGGTTTTCGCCGCCGGAGGCAGATCGTCATATTTGTCGATCCCGCCATCCGCTTTGCGGGGATACCAGCGGTCCGGACGGGTCTCCCTCTCGACATAGAACCGGACGGCGTCGTTGAGCGCGCGCGCGACGCCGTTGTGGAAGAAAACCTTGCGCAGAGCGATGTTGCGCAATGTCGGCGTGCGGAACAGGCCGCAGTAATCGCCGCGCTCCAGAAAATCCGTGCGCAGGGGCCCGCACAGGCCGAGATCGAAATAGGCGGGATCCTTGTTGGCGGGAATGTCGCGGTTCCGCGGCAGGCCGAGGGCTATGATCCCGTAATCGGTGAATTGCGGCGGTGTGCCGTCATTGCCACGCTGGCTGATATGGCAGGAGGCGCAATTGCCTTTCTCCGGCGCGTTGAAGAGCTCGAGCCCTCGCGCTTCCTGTGCGGTGAGCTCGGCCTTGCCCGCGAGCACCGCGTCATATTTGCTCGAATAGGGATAGAAGGTCCGGTAATCCTGCTGGAAGGCTTCGAGCGCCTTGAGCGCCGTCTTGTAGACCTTCGCCGGGTCTTTCATCGCCTTTACGCCGATGATGGCGGCGATCGCCTTGCCGTTGCCCGCCTGAAGCACGCGGCGCGCAACCTCGGCCTCGCTGCGGTTGCCCATCTCGAAATCGGACAGCAACGGTATGCGGGCCTGGTCCGCGCCGCGGTCGACCCTCCCGTCCCAGGTCAGGCCGCCGGTCGGCCCGTTGTCGACACTCTCATCGGCCTCATCCTCGGAATCAAAGAAATGCTCGGTGAAGGGCGGGACGGCCTGCAGATATTTGAGCGAGGGCACGGCGCGTCCGCCGGGCTTGAGCATGTCGCCGCCGCCGAGCTGCACCGCCAGGCCATTGGCGGGACCGAACGCGTGGGCGGGATCGTGGCAGGAGGAGCAGGCGAGCTTGCCGGACCCCGACAGCGATGGATCGAAGAAGAGGGCACGACCGAGATCGGTCAGCGCTTGCGCCTGCCGGCGGGCTTCCGCCCGGGACATTTCCTGGCCGGCCGCATCCGATGCGCTGACCACACCCGGCAGGATGATCGCCAAAACGAAGATCCAACATTTAATCCGCATGTTGCATCGTCCTTGCTATGATGAAGGTTACAATAGCAACAGTCGGATGGATGCAGGAGGCCCGAATGCGGACGATGACAGCGATGGTCCTTTCGGCTTTCGGTTTTGCCATCGCCACGGTTGCTCCGGCGCGCGCCGCCGACAATCTGAAGCTGATCGACACCGTGGTGGTGATCTATGCGGAGAACCGCAGCTTCGACAATCTCTACGGCAATTTCCCGGGAGCCAACGGGGTGGCGAAGGCGCCCCGAAGTGCCCGCATCCAGCGCGATCGCGACGGCAAGCCCTTCCGCGAGCTGCCGCCGATCTGGGAGGGTCTGACCGCCAAGGGCGTCACGCCGCCGGTGACCCAGGCCGAGACCGAGCATCTGCCGAACCGCCCCTTCCACGTGGACGATCCCAAGGGCTTCAATCTCGGCTACGGCACCATCACCCGCGACCTCTGGCACCGCTACTATCAGAACCAGATGCAGATCAATGGCGGGCGCAACGACAAGTTCGTCGCCTATGCCGATTCCGGCGCCATGGTGATGAGCCTGTGGGACGGCTCCAGGACGGCGATGTGGAAGGTCGCCCAGAAATACGTGCTGGCGGACAACTTCTTCATGGGGGGCTTCGGTGGCTCCTTCTTCAATCATCAATGGCTGGTCTGCGCCTGCGCGCCCTATTATCCCAACGCCGATACCAACCCGGCCAAGCCTTCGATCGCCGTGGTCGAAGCGGATGGGGTGACGCTCAAGCTCGCCGCCAATTCGCCGAAATCGGCGCTGGACGGCATCCCGAAATTCGTGAGCGACGGCAATCTCACGCCCGACTTCCATGCCGTGAACACCATGCAGCCGCCTTACCAGCCAAGCGGCAACGAGCCCGCGAAGGATGGTGACAAGGCGCTGGCGGATCCGGAAAAGCCGACGACCTTGCCGCCCCAGGTCGAACCGACGATCGGCGACTTGCTCAGCCTCAAGCGCATCAGTTGGGCCTGGTACAGCGGGGCCTGGCAGGACGTGCTCGATCACGGCAACAAGACGCCGGTGCCGAACTTCCAATATCACCACCAGCCGCTCAACTACTATGCCAGTTTCGCGCCGGGCATTCAGGCTCGCGCCGAGCACTTGCGCGACGGCGGCTTGGCGGGCGTCGAGTTCATCAAGGCGATCGATGCCGGCACGCTGCCGCAAGTCTCCTTCTACAAGCCGCAGGGCGACCTCAACGAGCATTCGGGCTATGCCGACATCCAGGCGGGCGATGCCCATATCGCCGACGTCGTTGCGCATCTGGAAAAGAGCCCGCAATGGCCGCATATGCTGGTCGTCGTCACCTATGACGAGAATGGCGGCCTGTGGGACCATGTGGCGCCGCCCAAGGGCGACCGCTGGGGACCGGGCTCGCGCATCCCCGCCATCATCGTCTCACCCTATGCGCGCCGCGGCTTCATCGACCACACGCCGATGGACACGACCTCGATCCTGCGCTTCATCACGCGCCGCTTCGAGCTGCCGACGCTCCACGGCATCACCGTGCGCGACAGCGCCATCGCCGCGCACAGGCAAAAGCCGTTAGGCGATCTGACCAGCGCGCTCGATCTCAAACAGAGCAAGTGAGAGCGTTGAATTGCGAAACTAGCGGATGTTTCACGCCACGTCCGCCGTCGCCCGCGCAAGGATCCAGCTCTTGACCGTCTTGACCACGCTGCCCTTCGAAAGCTGGCTTTCGGACAGGTAGTATGTCCACGGGCTTGCCGGCCGGATGGCGAACGGCTCGACCAGAAGGCCGCGGCTGAGATAGGCCTTGGCGAGCGAATACTGGGTTGCGACGCAGCCCGCTCCCGTCGCTGCCAGTTCGAGCGCGATATTCGAGGCGTTCGTGGTGATGCCTTTTTCATAGTCCGAGATGTCGATGCCGAGCGCATCGCCCATGCACTGCCAGTACTCCTGCCGACCATGCACGAAAATCCAGTCGACATGAAGGATGTCCTGCGGCGACTTCAGCGGTTTTGCCCCCGTCATCAGCTCCGGCGCGCAAAGCAGGACCAGCTGGTCGTTCCACAGCGGGACGCCTGTGGGCGGACGATCGTCGAAGCGCCGCGTCGAGATGGTGATGTCGGCGATCTGCTCGCTGAGATCCTCCCAGATCGTGCCGTGGAGCACGACCTCGATCTCGGGATGCTGGGCGCGGAAGGCCGCCATGCATCCCGCCAGCCAGTTCTCCGCCAGGCTCATGGGGCAGGAAATGACCACGGTCTTGTTGCGCGTCGAGGTAACGATCGCCTCGGTGGCATGATCGATCTGGTCGAGCGCCTGGCGCAATGTCGGCAGGAACGCCTCGCCCATTTCGGTCAGCTTGAGGCTGCGCGGATATCTGATGAACAATTGGCGGCCGAGATAGTGTTCCAGTGCCCGCACATGATTGCTGACCGCGGCCTGGGTATAGCCGAGCTCGCTGGCGGCAAGCGTGAAGCTGAGATGGCGGGCGGAGCATTCGAACGAGCGGATATAATTGAGTGGTGGCGGCGGTTTCATGCCTTCAGTCTATCGCGCGCCAAAGGCAGTGACATCGATTTTTTTGGCCATTGGCGCCAAACTAATTGCGTGAATGGGCCCCATGGCCAAATTATTCATTGGTAAAGACGAAAGGGAGGCGTCAGTGGTCCATCAGCCTGAGATGTCCGGCGCAGGCGTCGGGGTCTGTGCCAAAATCGCGGATTTTGCGCTGCGAAAGCCGGCGCCATCCTTCCCGGCGGAAGCGCTTCGGGCTGCGGCACTGCAGCTTCTCGACACAATGGGCATCGTCATTGCCGCCGCACCCATGGAGGCGGGGCGGATCGCACGGGAGACGGCGGCTCTGCTCTATGGGACCGGCGCCAGCCGGCATTCGGCGCGGATGCTGTTCGACGGCCGGCGCGTGAGCGTGGCGGGTGCCGCCTTTGCGGCGGCCACGCAGACCGACAATCTCGACGGTCATGACGGCTACAGCCCGACCAAGGGCCATATGGGGGTGGCCATGGTGCCGGCACTGGCGGCTTTGGCCGAAGCGGCGCCACAGCTCACCGGGCCCGAGGCGCTTGCCTCCCTAGTCATCGGCTACGAGATTGCGGGCCGGGCCGGCATAGCGCTGCATGCGACGGTTTCGGATTATCACACCTCGGGCGCCTGGAACGCGCTCGGCGTTGCCGCCATGGCGGCGCGCTTCATCGGCCTCGATGACGGCGAGTTCCGTCATGCCCTGGGGATCGCGGAATATCACGGGCCGCGCAGCCAGATGATGCGCGAGATCGCGACGCCGACCATGCTGCATGACGGCTCCGGCATGGGCGCGCTGGTCGGCCTTTCGGCGGCCGTGCTGGCCGGCAACGGCTTTGCCGGAGCACCCGCCATCACCGTCGAAGCGCCGGAGGTGGCCCATTATTGGGAGGATCTCGGCAGGTTCTGGCAGGTCACTCGTCAATATATAAAGCCTTATCCCATATGCCGCTGGGCGCATGCGGCAATCGACGGGACACGGGCGCTCTGTCTGGCGCATCGCCTGGCGCCTGCGCAAATCGCCAGAGTGAGGGTCAACAGCTTCCACCACGCAGCGGCGCTGTTCGCAGGCATGCCGGACACGACATCGAAGGCGCAATATAGTCTGGCCTTCGCGGTGGCGACCATGATCATTCATGGCCGGATCGGCGTCGAGCATATTTCGGGTGCGGGCCTCGAAGATGCGGCGGTCGCCGCGATGCTGAAACGCATCGAGGTCGTGGAATCGGCACGTCACAGCGCCCGCTTTCCGGAAGGGCGCTGGGCCGACGTTCGGATCGAGACAATGGACGGGCGCGTCCTGGAGTCGGGCGATGTGCATGCGCGCGGCGGACCCGAGGCGCCGTTCACGCCGGACGATATCATCGAAAAATATATGGAGTTCGCCGCACCGGTGCTCGGACAAGCGCGTGCCGCGGCGATCCGCGACCGCATCCTCGGCCTCACCATGCGCGAAAGCCGGTTCGGCGACCTCGCAAGTCTGCTCTATGATCCCCCGGCCAGCCAGCGCCATGACGCTGCATAGGTTCCTGATACAAGGATTGAACCGATGAACTCCATCAAGGGCGTGATCGCGCCGATTCTGACGCCCTTCGAGGCCGACGGCAGCATTGCCCGCGATCTCTGGATCGCGCACGCGAAATGGGTGCTCGATGAGGGGGCGCATTATCTTTCGCCATTCGGCACGACGGGCGAGGCGCTGTCGCTGTCGCCGGGCGAGCGGATGGAAGCGCTGGAATGGCTGGCCGAGGCGGGCATATCGCCGAGCCGGATGATCCCGGGCACCGGTTTGACGGCCTTGCCGGACACGGTGGAATTGACCCGGCATGCCGTCGGTCTCGGCTGCGCCGGCGCGATGGTGTTGCCGTCCTTCTTCTACGTCGCAGCCGGCGATGACGGGCAGGCGCGATATTTCGGCGAATTGGTCGAAAAGGTGGCAAGTCCTGAGCTGAAGCTCGTCCTCTATCACATCCCGCAGAATTCGGGTGTGCCGGTGACACCGGACCTCGCCGCCCGGCTGAACCGAGCGTTTCCCCAAACGGTCGTGGGCTACAAGGACAGCGCCGGGGATTGGAGCAACACGGCCGCGGTTATTGCCGCAGCGCCTCAAGTCTCGGTATTCCCAAGCTCGGAAGGACAATTGACGCAAGGCCTCGCCAGTGGAGCGGCGGGCTGCATCTCGGCTTCGGTCAATCTCAATGCGGCGGCCATCAGGGCCGTCTATGACGGCGCGCGCGCCGGCAGGGATGTGATGGCCGGCGACGCCGCGATCAAGGCGTTCCGCAAGGCAGTGCAAGCCGCGGGGCTGATCGGCGGGATGAAAGCCGTGCTGGCGGTCAGGTCCGGCGATGCGCGCTGGCTCAATCTCAGGGCGCCGCATGAGAATACGACGCTCGCTTTGGGCGAGGCTTTGCTTGCGGCACTCGGTGAAGCTCGGGATGTGATTCCCGCGCGGGCGCATGGCTAGATCGGTGAGCGCGCACCCCCCGGTCATCGTTCATGCCGGCGAGCCCGGGCCGGCCCTTGCCATGCTGGCCGAAAGCCATCCGGATCTCCGGGTCAAAGCCTGCGACAGCTATGCCGGACTGGCTGAAGCCATCGCCGAGATCCAGGCGGAGGTGGTTTATTCTGTGCGCTTCGCCGGCACGCCGCTGTTCCCGCGCCGGGCGCTGGTGGAAAGCGCGACAGTCAGATGGGTATCGGTCGGAGGCTCCGGCACCGACCATCTGCGCCCATGGGACTCAGCCAAGGTGACGGTGACCAATGCTGCGGGCGTGGCCGCCGACATGATGGCCGAATATGCGCTGGGCGCGATGCTGTCCTTCTCGCTCGACCTGCCGGGATTCGCCGTGCATCAGCGTGCAAGGCGATGGACAGCCGGAAAAGTCGAGCCGATCGCTGGACGCACTGTGCTGATTCTCGGACTGGGCAAGGCCGGCCAGGCGCTGGCCCGGCGCGCCAAGGCGATGGACATGACGACGCTCGGCGTCAGGGCCCGGCCGCGACCGACCGCTTATGTCGATGAAGTCCATAGCAGCGACAGTCTGCCGGACCTCTGGGCGCGCGCCGATTTCATCGTCTGCTGCCTGCCGCTCCTGGAGACGACGCGCGGGATCGTGGGCAGAGAGGCTTTCGCCGCGATGAAGCCGACGGCGGTGCTGATCGACGTCTCGCGCGGGGGCGTGGTCGAGGAGGCGGCCCTGGTCGCAGCACTCGATGCCGGACGGATCAAGGGTGCGGCGCTCGATGTATTCGCAACCGAGCCGCTGCCGGCCGATCACCCCTTATGGGGCTACAAGAACGTGCTCATCACACCGCATTGCTCGTCGGTCTATGACGGCTGGGAGACAAGATCGGCGCGCATGTTCGCGGAGAACCTGGAACGCTATCGGCGCGGTGAAAAGCTGACGAATGTGGTGGACCCGGCGCGGGGTTACTAAGACGAGGAAGGAGCGCAGCAATGACGGTACATGAAAGACGCAGCGGCGGGCGGCGCTCGAAAGCGGGCCGCAGCGGCGGCGGCATTCCGCAACTGCCGTGGCAGCGTGTGACCAATCCCTATCCGCCGATGCAGCTCCTGAACGAGGAGCAGATGGACAAGCTGCACCGCACCTCCATGCGCATCCTTTCGGAGCTCGGCATACAGGTGATGGGCGAGAAGGTGATGCAGATATTCGAGGCGGCCGGGGCCATTGTCGACCGCAGCGCAAGCACCGTGCGCATCGACGAAGGCATCGTGGCCGAGGCGGTGAGGAGGGCGCCGTCGTCCTTCACCATCACGTCCCGCAATCCCAGCAAGGAAATCAGGATCGGCGGCAACGACCTGGTGTTCGGGCTGGTCGCGGGTCCCCCCAATGTGCATGACCGCGTCAACGGACGCCGGCAAGGCAATCTCGCCGACTATGAGAACTTCATCCGGCTGGCGCATCATTTCAACGCCATCCACATCATCGGCAATCAGGTGGTGGCGCCGATGGAGCTGCCGCCCAACAACCGGCATCTCGACACCTATCGCGCCAATCTGACGCTTTCCGATCTGAGCTTCCATTGCTCCGCGATCGGCCGGGGCCGCGCCATGGACAGCATCAACATGACGGCCATCGCGCGCGGCACAACCGTCGATGCGATGCGCGCCTCGCCCGGCGTCACCACCATCATTTCCGTCAATTCGCCGCGGCTTTTCGATGAAGCGATGGCTGAGGGCCTGATCGCCATGGCCGAGCATGGCCAGCCGGTCACCATCACCCCGTTCACGCTCATGGGGGCGATGACGCCGGTTACGCTGGCGGCGGCCTTGGCGCAGCAGAATGCCGAAGCGCTTTTCGGCGTGACCCTGACGCAGCTGATCAATCCCGGAACGCCGGTGATGTATGGCGCCTTCACCTCGAATGTCGACATGCGCTCGGGCGCGCCGGCCTTCGGCACGCCGGAAAATGCCAAGGCCAATATCGTCGCCGGCCAGCTGGCCCGCCGCTACGGCCTTCCCTATCGAACGTCCAATGCCAATGCATCCAATGTCGTCGACCTGCAGGCCGCCTACGAAACGGAAATGGCGACCTGGGGCGCCGTGCTTGGCGGCGCGAACCTGATCTACCACGCCGCCGGCTGGCTGGAGGGCGGGCTCACCGCGTCCTACGAGAAGCTCATCCTCGATGTGGAAATCCTGCAGAACATGATGGAGTTCCTGCGGCCGCTGCCCTTCGAGGAGGACGATCTCGGCTTCGAGGCGATCAAGGCGGTGCCGACCGGCGGACATTTCTTCGGGTCCGATCACACCATGGCCCGTTATGAAACGGCATTCTACCGGCCCATGCTGTCCGACTGGCAGAACTACGGCAGCTGGCAGGAGGGAGGCGGGCACGATGCGCTCGAGCGCGCGACGCAACTGTGGCAGCAGGCGCTGCGCGACTATCAGGAGCCGGTCCTGGATCCGGCCGTCCGCGAAGAACTCGACGCCTATGTCGCCAACAGAAAGCAGGAGATCGGCTGGGGCGAGCCGTGAAAGCTCATGCTGCCATCCAGCCGCCATCCACCATCAGATTGACGCCGGTGACATAGCTCGACATGTCGCTGGCGAGGAAAAGAGCGGCACCGGCGACGTCATCGGGTGCGCCGAGCCGCGGCCACGGGGTCCGGCGGCGTGAATAGGCGAGCGCATCGGGATCGTTGGCGATGCCGGGCTTCCCCGTGATGATCTTTCCGGGCGCGATCGCGTTGCAGACGATCAGGTCTTGGGCATGATCGACCGCGATCTGGCGCGTCATCTGGACGATGCCGCCTTTGCTCACCGAATAGGGAAAATCGCCCGGACAGGCGACCATGCCATGTTGCGACGATATGTTGATGATGCGCCCGCGCACGCCGTTCACGGGGGCCTGGTTCAGCATCTGCTGGACGGTGCGCTTGCAGCAATAGAAGAAGCCGGTGAGATTGACGCCGATCACCCGGTTCCATTGTTCGGGCGTAGTCTCCAGCAAATTTGTCGAGGTGTAGATGGCCGCATTGTTGACCATGATGTCGAGCCTGCCGAACCGTTCGACGGTGGCCGCCACCAGGCGGTCGACGGCGGCCCAGTCGGCGATATCGGTCGGACGATAGTCGGCGATGCCGCCGGCCTGCTCGATCACCGCCTTCGTCGGCAAGCCGTCTTCGATCGGAACCTCGACGCTGTCGGCGATGACGACGCTGGCGCCCTCGGCGGCATAGCGCCGGGCGATGGCGCGGCCTATCCCTGAGCTCGCGCCGGTGACAATGGCGACCTTGCCTGCAAGATGTCCCATGGTTCGCTTCCGCCTTTCCGCGTGACGACCTGGCCTCTCTGCTGGGCCACCAATTTGCCGTCCCGCACGATCTCCTCGCCGCGCAGAAGGACGCGGGTGAGCCTGGCTGACACGGTCCAGTCGTCATAGGGCGTGTAGCCGGCCTTGGAAACCTGATCGGCGTTGCGGATGACGCTGCTCTGACGCGGGTCGAGGAACACGATGTCCGCATCATGACCGACGGCGATCCGTCCCTTGGATTTGCCGAGACCGAAACGTTCCGCCGGGTTGCGCGCGCATAGGCGGGCGATGTCGGCAAAGTCGATCAGGCCTTCATCGACGAGCTTGAGCATCGCCGGCAACAGCGTCTGCAACCCCGGCATCCCACCTGGAATGTCGCCGAAGGCCGTGAACTCTGGGGCCTTCTCGGCGGGCGTGTGCGGGGCATGGTCGGTGCCGATGATGTCGATGAGGCCATGGACGACAGCCTGGCGCAAGGCATCGATATCGGCTTTCGCCCGGAAGGGTGGCGAGGCTTTCACATTCGCTCCCTGCAGCCTGTAGTCTTCCGCCGTGAAGAACAGATTCTGCGGCGTGGTCTCGATGCTTGCATCGGCCATTCCGCGCAGGCGCCCCCAGGTCTCCACGCCGAACGACGAATTGATCTGCCGCACATGGATCGGGATTCCGGTGGTCGCGGCAGCCAGGACGGCGCGCGAGATGCCGTTGGCTTCCGCCGATGCCGGACGGCTGTCCAGAAAAGCCGCAATTTCATCGGTGCCCGCGCGCTCGAGGCCGCCGAGCAGAAGCGACTGATCGCCGGGCGAGATCGCGACCAGCGTATCGAGGCCGCGGAAGCGCTCGAGCGCCTGGAGCACGGCGTCCATGGTCGCGAACAGAAAGGGCTGCGGCACGTCGGCGGTGAAGAGCTCGAAGGATACTGGCGCCAGCTCGTGCAGCGGCAGGATCTGATCGAGGTCATGGCTGACGACCGCCTGGAAGCCGACATCGACATGGATGCGGTTCTGCGCCATCGCCATTTTGTCGGAGAGCTGTTCGGCGGTGGCCGTCCACGGATCGTCCGTCGGCATGTCGAGCACCGTCGTGACGCCGCCGAGCGCCGCCGCGTGTGTGCCGGAGGAGAAGTCCTCCTTGTGCGTGAGGCCGGGCTCGCGCAGATGCGCATGCGCATCGACGAGGCCGGGCAGGAGGATGGAGCCCGACGCATCGATGACGGTCCGTGCCGTTGCCGCCGTGTCCTGGCCGAGCAAGGCGGCGATGCGTCCGCCCACGATGCCCACCTGGCCGGTGCTTTGCGCATCGGCATCGATCACCGTAGCGTTGGTGATCAGCGTGTCGAAGTCCTTAGCCATGTCGTTCGAAGCTTTCATGATGGTCCAGCCAGTAACGCGCGATGTCGAGGCGGCGCATGAACGCAACCCCCGGCGTCTTCGTAGCGTATTCGATGACATCGCGCAGCCCCGATGCGCGATTGGGCTGGCCGGTCCAGCGGCAATGGATGCCGATGGTCAGCATGCGTCCGCCGATCTCATCGGCTTCGCCGAGCAGATAGTCGATGGCCGAGCGGCAGTCCTCGGCGAAGTCGCGCGGATTGCTGTAGCCCGGCGCGATCAGATAGCGGCTGTCATTCAGCGTCTTCGAGTAGGGGACGACGAGAATCCGCGTGCCGTCATGCTCGGTGAAATACGGCAAGTCATCGTTGCAGGGGTCGGAGTGATAGAGAAAGCCGCCCTCGCGCACCAGGAGGTCGCGGGTGTTGACGCTCGGAAACGACCGACAATTCCAGCCCAGCGGACGCTGCCCGGTCAGCTTCTGATAAAGTGCTATCGCCTCATGGAGATCGCGCTCTTCCTGCTCGCGGTCGACGGTCGAATATTCGGCCCAGCGCAAGCCGTGGCCGAGCAAATCGTGACCTCGCGCCTTCATCCAATCGACGACGGCGGGGTTGTGCTCGAGCGCCACGGCGCAGGCCGAGACCGTGACCGGTATCCGGTAGCGGTCGAACAGGCGCGCGAGGCGCCACACGCCGGCGCGGCTGCCATATTCGAAATGCGTCTCGGTGCCGAGGTCGCGCACCGGAGGGCTGACGGGGATGTTGTATTCGCCCCAATTGTCGTTGCGCCCATCCTCCGCCCATGAATATTCGGATCCTTCCTCGTAATTGAGGACGAGATTGATCGCGACCTTCACGCCGCCGGGCCAGGTGATGAAAGGAGGGTTCGGACCATAGCCCACGAAGTCGCGCGGCTGATTGTTCGTCGGCATCGGAAATTCCTTTCAGCTCATTTCATGCTCGGCAATCCAGTCCATATAGGCATGGAAGGCCTCCTTGCCCGGTCGTGGCCGCCAGTTGGTGTCGCGCTCGATGCGGGCAATGTCATAGGCGCCCCACATGCCATGCTTGAGGGCCGGATCCTGGACGATATTGGCCTTATCCGCGGCGCTGATCTCTGCCGTGAGGCCCGGCACTCTTTCGCGCGCCCAGCCGATGATGTCGCCGATGGTCGTAGTCGTGCCGCTGCCGATATTGTAGTGGCGATAACGCAGTTGCGGGGCGTCGAGGAGTGCGATGATCGCTCGCGCCACGTCGCTCGACTGGATGTAGTCGCCGACCGGCTCCAGGCTGTTCGGGCGGATCACTTCGCCGGCTAGGGCGAAATGGGCGATGCGGTTCGGCACATGCCGGAAGTTGCGGCTTTCGGTTGCCCGGTCCATGGGCCCATAGACCGATGCCAGCCTGACCGAAGCCGCCGACAGGCCGAACAAATCGGCATAGCGGTTGACGACCATTTCGGAAGCGAATTTGGAGATGCCGTAGAGGGTGAGCGGCGCCACATAGCCGTCTTCGGGCAAGGGCTCGCCGCTCCAGTCTGGCCCATGATGGCGATAGATCGCGCCCGAGCTCACATAGACGAGGCGCCTGACGCCGGAATGATTGCGCGCCCAGTCCAGCATGCGCACGGTGCCCATCAGATTGACGTCGACGATCCGGGCAGGGTCCTCCGCCTCCGGCTGGCGCTTCGCTTCCGATGCGCTGCCGCGCGAGATCGGCGTGATCGTCGCGCCATGAACGATGGCGGTGATGTCTTCCGCGTCGAGCGCCGCCGACCATGCCGAGGGATCGAGGATGTCGGCGGTGATGACCGTCAGGCGGTCTCGCACCGGTGCAAAGTACTTCTGCGCCATCGCATCGAGACCGGAGCGGTCGAGAATGACGGTGCGCGCCTTGGGATCGCGATCGAGCCATTCGCGCGCGAGGACGCTCATGACGAAGCCGGTGCCGCCGGTGACGAGGAGGGTCATGTCGAGAAGCCTTGTGTTGGGAAGACAAAATTACCGTGCCGCATAGCCGCCATCCACCAGCATGTCGGTTCCGGTCACGAAGGAAGCATCGGAAGAGAGCAGGAAGACCGCCGCTGCCGCGATTTCCTCTGGCTGCGCGATGCGGCCGAGGAGATGCAGAGGGCCGAGGCCGGCATCGGCCGCGGCAAGAGTGGGCCATCGCTTCAGCAGGCGCGCCGTGGCCACGGCGCCGGGCGACAGGCTGTTGACGCGTATGCCGTGTTGGGCGTGATCGACCGCCATCGCCTTGGCGAGATGGACAAGGCCGGCCTTGGCCGCGCAATAGGCGACCGACTTGCCGGTGGCGACGCGGGCAAACTGCGAACCGATCAGCACGATCGATCCGCCACCACCCGCAATCATCAGCGGCACGGCGAATTTGCTGATCAGGAAGGCGCCGGTCAGGCTGACGTCGATCTCGAGCCGCCATGTGGCAGGATCGAGATCGGCGACGGTTCCGTCCGTCGACGGCGCCGCCGCATTATGGACCAATCCATCGAGCCGTCCGAACCGCTTGCGCGCCACATCCACGGCATGCTGGGCCGCGTCGATATCGGTGACGTCGCATTCGACCGCCTCGGCATCCGGTCCGAGCTCTGCCGCCAGCGCCTCGACGGCCTCGGCATTGTGGTCCGCGCAGACGACCTTGCCGCCTTCGGCCTGGCAGCTTTGCGCGATGGCGGCGCCAATGCCGCTCGCGGCACCGGTGATCAGGATCACCTTGCCGGCCAGCCGGTCGGTCCCGGTCATCGATCACCTCCGGCCGCACGTGCGACCGCGGTCGTGAGCGGCGGGCGCGCCAGATTGAAGCAGGCGGCAATGGCGACGAGAATGCCGCCCGCCCCTAGCACGAACAGCATCGCTTGCGGCGCCGTGCGCTCCATCAGCCCGGCGGCCAAGCCCGGGGTCAGAATGTTTCCGATCGAGTAGAGCAGCAGCAAGGCGCCCGACGCGGCGACCATGTGGCGGCTGTGAAGCTGCGAGTTGGCGAAGGCGATCGCCACCGGATAGACGGTGAGCGCCGTGGCGCCGTAAAGGAAGAACAGCACGAACAAGAGCGGCGCGGAGCTTTTGCCGAGCCAGGCGATCGCGGCGCAGAGGAAAACCGAGAGCAGGCCCTGGATCAGCAGCATGACGCGCCGGTCGAGGCGATCCGAAAGCCAACCGACCGGAGTCTGCGCCACCATCCCCGCTATGCTGATGGTGGTGACGAGGCCCACTATTGCCGTCGCGGACAGGCCGATGCCGGCACCATAGAGCGGCGTCAGCACGAAGATGTTCAAATTGGTGATGCCCGCCTGGAAGATGGCGACGACGGTCACAGGCGCCAGGCGGAAGAGGCGGATGAGACCGTAGCTTTCGTCGCGCTGCGGACTTTCAGGTGCGGCCGAGACAAACGGCAAAGCGGGCCATGGGCCGGACGCAAATTTGGCCAGGAATGCCAGCAGGGCCGTTGCCGCGCTGATGGTGAAGAGGTGCGGCGAATGCGGGCCGGCCACGGCGAGAAGAAGCTGGCCGAGGAGAACCGCGACCGCGGTCGTCAGCATATAGACGGAGAACAGCGTTCCGCGGTTGTGCTGCTCGGCATAGAGGTTGATCCAGCTCTCGCAGACGATGAACAGTGCCGACATGGCGAGCCCACCCAACAGCCGGAAGCCGAACCAGGCCGGCATGAAGTCCGTCAGCATGAAACCCGACGAGGCGAGGGCGGAGATCAGCGTAATCAGCGTGAAGGCGCGCTCATGGCCGAAGCGGGAGACGAGCGGCCGCGTGACCAGGCAGCCCACCAGGAAGCCGATCGGGTAGGCCGTCAGCACCATTTGCACGATCCATGGCTGGACGGCGGGATTGCTGAGAGCGAGCGAGACGGAAGTGGTGAGCATGGCGCTGGCGGTGCCGGCGAGGCACACCCGGTTCATGATCGGCAGGATGGCGCGCGAGCGTTCGGCGCGGCTCCAGAAACGCAAAGCTGAGAGCCTGAACGGCGTCATGAGGGCTCATGAACCTTGGGCGCGGGCGACACGATCGCTGCCCGCATCCGCAGATCCTCTATCGGAATATGACAGGCGATCTCGTGCGTGTCCGATACTTGCTGGACCGGCGGCGGAACCGTGTCGCAGATCGCGCCGACCCTGCGATGGCAGCGGCTGGCGAAGCGGCAACCGGGCGGCACATTGACCGGGCTCGGGGTCTCGCCGGTGAGCATGATGCGGGTCCGTGACGTTTCTTCGGGGTTGGTGCTGCGGATCGCCGAGATCAGCGCCTCGGTATAGGGATGGGTGGTATCGCCGAAGATCTCATCGACGGTGCCTTTCTCCATGATCCTGCCGAGATACATGACGACGACCTTGTCGGCGACGTGGCGGACGAGGGCGAGATCGTGGCTGATGAACAGCATCGTCGTATGCTGGCTCGCCTGGATATCGAGCAGCAGGGTCACCACTGCGGCCTGCACCGAAACGTCAAGCGCCGAGACTGGCTCGTCCGCGACGATCAGGGACGGGTCGATCGCGAAAGCGCGCGCGATCGCGATACGCTGCTTCTGGCCGCCCGAAAGCTGGCCGGGCTTGCGCGTCGCGAAATCGGGCGACAGCCGCACCATCTCGAGCAGCTCGCGCATGCGCTGCTCGACGGCATCGCGGCCTTTGCGGAGCCCGAACTTCTTCAACGAGCGGCGTATCGAAAAGCCGGCCGAGTGCGACGGATTGAGCGTCGAATCCGGATTCTGGAAGATCATCTGGATCGATTGCAGCAGGTGCCGGGGTCGCTGGCTTGCCTCCAATTCGGCGATGTTCTCGCCGGCCATGCGAATCTCGCCCGAGGTCGCGCGATCGAGGCCGGTGACGATGCGCGCCAAGGTCGACTTGCCGCAGCCCGATTCACCGACGAGGGCCACGATCTCGGCCTTGCCGGCCGCGAAGGTGACCGCTTCATTCGCCGTCACGGTCCTGCGGTAACCGATGTGATAGAGCTTGCCGATGTCCGATATCTCGATGGTATCGGCGGGCGAGACGGCGCCGCTCATATGAGGCGGCAGTTCTGTCCTGGTCCAGTCAATCTCGCGCCATCGGCTGCAGCGGACGAGATGGTCCTTTCCTGCAGCCGCCAGCGGGATTTCCGGCAGGCTGTCGCAGATGCCGGCCCGGAACTCTCGGCAGCGTGGTCCGAACAGGCACCCCGGCGGCCGCTCGCCGGGAAGCGGAATGTGCCCGGGTATGGCGGCCAAAGTGCGCGTGTGCTTGCCGCTGGCGATATCGGGAATGCAATCGATGAGGCCCTGCGTGTAGGGATGGCGCGGCCTGCCGAACAGGTTTCGAGTGGGCGCTTCCTCCACCATCTCGCCTGAATACATGATGCCGACGCGGTCGCAAGCCTCGGCGATGAGGCCGAGATTGTGGGAAATGAACAGAAGGCTGGTCCGGTAGCGGCGGCGCAATTCGGCGATCAGATCGATGACGGCAGCCTCGACCGTGACGTCGAGGCCGGTCGTCGGCTCGTCGAGGAGGAGCAGCGCGGGCCGCCCGAGCAGAGCCATGGCGATGACGACACGCTGCTGTTGCCCGCCGGAGAGCTGATGCGGATAGCGCTTCAGCATGTCGCCCGCATCCGGCAGGCGCACGTCCTTCAGCATGGCCGCCGCCATGTCCGTGGCCTCGGCGCGGGTCGAGCCCAGATGCAGCATGGGCACTTCGCTGAGCTGTGCGCCGATCGTCTTGACCGGATTGAGCGCGCCCATGGGGTCCTGATAGACCATGGCGATGCGCCGCCCGCGTATGGCGCGCAATTGCCGCTGTGTCGCGCCGACCAGCTCCTGCCCCTCGAGGCGGATGCTGCCGCCCGCGATCACGCCGGTGCTGCCGAGATATCCCATGATCGCCATGGCCGTCGTGCTCTTGCCGCAGCCGGATTCGCCGACCAGCCCATAGCTCTCGCCGGGTCTGACGCTGAAGGAGAGCTTGGGCACGGCGACGATCGTTTCCATCTTGCCGCGATATTCGATGCGCAGGTCCCTGACCTCGAGCAGCGGTGCGATGGGTGCGGCCGTCATGGCTTCCAGGCCTCGCGCAGGCCGTCGGCCAGGAGGTTGAAGCCCAAAACCAGGCTGACGATGGCAAAGGAAGGCACGAGCGACATCAGCGGCCAGACATTGAGGACGGTGGTGCTCTCCTTGACCATGCCGCCCCAGTCGGGATTGGGCGGCGGCAGGCCGAGGCCAAGAAAGCCCAATATGCCGATGGTGATGATCGTGTAGCCGATGCGCAGACAGGCATCGACGATCAGCATGCTGCGGCAGTTCGGCAAGAGCTCGACGAGCATGATGAACAAGGTGCTCTCGCCGCGCAGCCGGGCGGCTGCGATATATTCCTGGTGTTTCAGGCCAAGCACGAGACCGCGCGTGATGCGGCCTATGCCGGGTGCCGAGGCGATCGTCGTGGCGATGACGATGTTGATGATGGAAGGGCCGATATTGGCGATCAGGATGACGTAGAGCACCAGCACCGGAAAGGCGAGGATGACATCGGAAAAGCGGCTGATCACGGCATCGATCCAGCCGCCATAATAGCCCGCCAGCATGCCCATGGTGATGCCGACGATCATGGCGACGGCGACCGAGAGCGGCGCCACCGTCAGCACCGTGCGGGCGCCGAATATCAGGCGCGACAGCTGATCGCGGCCGAGAATGTCGGTGCCGAGCCAGTGGGTTGCCGACGGCGTCGGATCGACCATCGCCGTGACATCCTGCTCGGTCGGTGAGTAGAGCGGCAGGATCGGCGCGAAGAGGGCGGCCAGGACCCAGAAGGCCACGATGAACAAGCCGATCATCGCCGTGCGGGAGCGCAATATCCGCGTCCACTGCCGGCGCTTGATGATCTTCGCGCTCGCGGCCCTCGCTTCCATCGCGCCTTGTTCGGTCAACACGCTCATCGCAATCTTATCCGCGGATCGAGCAGCATGTAACCGAGATCGCCGATGAACTGGGTTGTGACCGCGATGGCCACGGTGATCAGCGTGGCCGCCTCGATTGTGGCGATGTCGCCGAACAGGCTGGCATCGAGAAGCAGCCGGCCGAAGCCCGGATAGGCGAAGACCAGCTCGGTGACGACGACGCCGCTGATCAGGAAGTTGATCTGCAGGAGGAGGACGGTGAACGGCGCGATCATGGCATTGCGTAGCGCATGGCCGAGGACGACTTGCCTTGTGCTCATGCCCTTCAGCACGGCGGTTCGGATATAGGGTTTCTCCATGACGCCGATCATCGAGACGCGGATCATGCGGGCGACATAGCCGAAATCATAGATCACCAGCACCGCGACCGGCAGCACGAGCTGCGAGGGGATCGACCAGCCGCTGCCGGTGTCGAGCGAGCTGGTGCCGGGCAGTAGCGGCCATAGGATCACGAACAACGTCACCAGGAAGACGCCCGAGGCGAATTCCGGGATCGAGGTGAAGGTGATGGAGACGACCGAAAGCGAACGGTCGAGGATGCCGCCCTCCTTCAGTCCGGAAAGGACGCCGAATAGGATCGACAGCGGCACGATCAGCATGAAGGCGAGGCCGCCGAGAATGGCGGTGTTGCCGAGCCTGTCCCAGATGACGTCGTTCACCGGCAGCTTGTTCAATGTCGAATAGCCGAAATTGCCGAAATAGCGGGCACCACGGGGATCCGTGAAGTTAAGGCCGGTGCTCGGATCCTGCAGCGGATCGGAAATGATGCCGAGAAGCACGCCGGCCCAGCGGCCATAGCGCACGACTAGGGGATCGTCGGCCTTCAGCTTTTGGGTCAGGAGGTCGACCTGCTCTTGCGTGGCGAAAGGCCCGAGAGACTTGCGCGCCACGCTGCCCGGCGTGAATTCGCAGACGGCGAAGACCAGGAATGATGCGGCAACCATGGTAACCAGCATCATCGCCAGCCGCTTCGCCAGGAATGTTGCCATCAGCCGGTCGGTTCCGTTCCTTGCTCGATCAGTTTATTCCCGGCCGCGCGCCTGGGCGGCCGGGAACGGCGGAAAGTCAGGCGGTGGCGACCGCATAGCTGTGGGCAAAGATATATTGCGAGGGGTGCAGTTCGAAACCCTTCACCTTCTTGTCCATCACGGTCGAGAACACACGCCAGAATGGCTGCACGATCGGGCCCTCATCCTGCATGATCGCCTCGATCTTGGCCATGACCTTGCTGCGCTCCTTGGGATCGAGAATGCCCTCGGCTTGCGTAAGCAGCTTGTCGAACTCGGCATTCGAGAAGTGCGACTCGTTCCAGGCCGCATTCGAGCGGTAGGCCAGCCCAAGCGTCATGATGGCGAGCGGCCGGTGGCCCCAGGCCGTCAGGCTGAACGGTGCCGCCGTCCACACTTCCCAATATTGGGCGCTCGGCAGCGACTTGATGTTGATCTTGATGCCGACGTCCTTGAACTGCTCAGCCAGGGCCTGGGCGGTATTCAGCTCCCAGATCGGATCGGGTCGAGTGACCATGTCGTATTCGAAGCCGTCGGGAAAGCCGGCATCGGCCAGCAGCTTTTTCGCCTTGTCGATGTCGCGGCCGTATTTCGGCAATGCCGCATATTCCGGATGCGAGGGCGCGACATGGTGGTCTTCGGCGGGCGTACCGGCGCCCAGCAGCACGGTCTGGATGATCTTGTCGCGGTCGATGGCGTGGCGCATCGCCTGGCGCACGCGCTTGTCCTTGAACTGCTCGACCTCGGGATGCATGCGGGCGACGATGGTCTGCGTCGTCTCCACCGTATAGACCGCGACATGCGGGAAGGCCTTCATCGAATTGATCTGCACGGCGTCGGCTTCCGAGAGGCCGTCGACCTGCTTCGACGCCATCGCGGCGATGCCGGCGCTGGGATTGTCGCCGAGATCGACGAACTCGAAGGTGTCAAGATAGGGGCCATCGCCCCAATAATCGCTGCGCGCTTTGTATTTCGCAGCCTTGCCGACCGTGTACTCGACGATCTCGAAGGGGCCCGTGCCATTGGCGCCGGCACCGAAGGCGCCCTTCTCCTCCGGATCGAGAATGAACATCGGATAATGGAAGAGATGCTCGGCCACGGCGATCTGCGGCGATGATGTATTGAGCCGCACCGTGTGGTCATCGACCTTCTCGATGGCCTTGTCCGACCACAGCCGGCTCGACTTCTTCGGGTTTCCCTTGTCGTCCTTTTCGCCGGTCTCGTATTCTTCGACCAGATAACCGGTGAACAGGCCCAGCATCGATGAGCCGATCTTGGGATCGCAGACCCGCTTGAGATTCCAGATCACATCGTCGGCCGTCAGCGGCCGGCCTTTGCGCCACTTCACATCCTTGCGCAAATGCAGGGTCCAGCTCTTGAGATCGTCGCTGACCTCCCATTTCTCGAGCAGATAGGGATGGGTGATGTTGTTGCGGTCGGTGATGGTCAGATATTCGCAGACCTGCCGGATGACGTTCGATTTCTCAGCGAAATCGGCAAGGTGCGGGTCCTTGATCTCCATGCAGCGCATGCCGATGCGCAGATTGCCGCCCTTGGGCATGGCCGCGGCCCGCGCCGCGCCGATGGGCTCGGCGATCCCCGCCATGGCATAGGCGGCACTTGCCGAGAGGCCGAGCAGGGTCGATTTGCGCAGGAAATCCCGGCGGCTGATGCTCCCCTCATTGAGCTGGCCGAGGAGCGTCGGAATATAGGGATGCGTTGTCTTATCCACGGTCTTGACCTCCCAGTTATCGGCGCCGCTGATCCGCGGCACTCTTTGTCCCGAGCAAAAGCTACACGCCGTCAACCGGCTCACAAACGAAAGTTGATATGCCTATGGCTTCGTTTTTTTTGGCCATCTTGGCTTCGAAAAGCGGCGCCGGCCGCTTTACAGGCGTTTCCCACGTTATCTAGATAGCCTGCGCTCGAAAAACTGGGGTCATTGAGCTCCAACTGCCCACATCCATGACGGGGAAATTTGCGCCGCCCCGAAAGAGGGACGAATTCAAGATGCGAACCCACGCCCAGGCTGTAGTGATCGGCGGCGGCCTGATCGGATGCTCGATCCTCTACCATCTCGCGAAACAGGGCTGGCGAGATGTCGTGCTGTTCGAGCGCGACGAGCTGACCTCCGGTTCCACCTGGCATGCCGCCGCAAACATCCACGGGCTGCATGATGTGACCAACATCAGCCGCCTGCAGCACTATACGATGGCGCTCTACAAGGAGCTGGAAAAGGAGACCGGCCAGGGCTGCGGCATTTTCCAGCCGGGTTCGCTCTATCTGGCCCAGACCGAGGCGCGCGAGCATCAGCTCAGATTGCAGGAGGCCAAGGCCCGCCGCTACGACATGAATTTCTATGAAGTGGACCGTAGCGAGGCGGAGCGGCTGCATCCGCTGGTCGATTTCGACGGCATTCGCTGCATCATGTACGAGCCCGAAGGCGGCAATGTCGATCCGTCCGGCGTAACCGCCGCCTATGCCGCTGGGGCCCGCCAGCGCGGCGCCGAAATTCACCGCTTCACCGCGGTGACGGGAACCGAGCAGCGCCCGGATGGAAGCTGGACCGTGCGCACGACCAAAGGCGATGTGCACGCCGAGTGGGTCGTCAATGCCGCGGGCCTGTGGGCGCGCGAGGTCGCCGCCTTGGCGGGGCTCGAGCTGCCCCTCATCCCGACGGAGCATCAGTATTTCGTGACCGAGACCATACCGGAGATCGCAGGAATGGGCCGGCGGCTGCCTTCGGTCGCCGACCGCGACGGCGAATATTATTTGCGCCAGGAAGGATTGGGACTGCTCATCGGCGCCTATGAGCGGGCGATGAAGTTCTGGGCCGAGGACGGTACGCCCAAGGATTTCGGTCACGAGCTGTTTCCCGACGATCTGGAGCGCATCGAGGAAAATATGCTGCGCGCCATCGCCCGCGTTCCGGCGGTGGGACGGGCGGGCGTGAAGAAGGTCATCAACGGTCCGATGATCTGGTCGCCCGACAGCGCGGCCCTGTTCGGTCCGATCCCCGAATTGCGCAATTATTTCTGCTGCGCCGGCATCATTCCGGGTTTCTCGCAGTCGGGCGGCCTGGGGCGCCTGGCGGCCGAATGGATGATCGAGGGCGAGCCGACGCACGATATGTTCGGCTGGGACCTGGCACGCTTCGGCCATTGGGCCGGCAAGGACTTCACCAAGGCGCGTGTCCGCGACCAGTACAGCCATCGTTTCAAAATCCATTTCCCGAATGAGGAGCGCGCCGCCGGCCGGCCGGTGCGCACGCGTCCGACCTATGCGCTGCAAAAGGACATGGGCGGCGTTTTCGGGCTCAATTTCGGCTGGGAGCACCCGCTGTGGTTCGCGGTCGACGGCGAGCCGCGCGAAGAGACAGTCGGCTTCACCCGGCAGAACTGGTGGCATCCGGTGGGGCGTGAAGCGCTCATGCTGCGCGAGAAGGTGGGCGTCATCGACATTTCGAACTTCGCCAAATACGAGGTCAAAGGAGCGGGCGCCGAGGCCTGGCTCAACGCGCTCTTCGCCAACAAGATGCCCTCGCGTGTTGGAAGGTCGTGCCTGACCCCGCTTATCGGCAAGCGGGGCGGGATCGCCGGCGATTTCACCGTGACCCGGCTCGGCCAGGACGAATTCAGGATGTTCGGCTCAGGCATGGCGGAGCGCTACCATCAGCGCTTCTTCGGAATGGTGCCCTTGCCGGCGGGCACGACATTCCGCTCGGTGACCAATGACATGTGCGGCTTCAACGTCGCCGGTCCCAAGTCCCGCGACCTCCTGCAGCGCCTGACCAATGATGATCTGACGACGCCGTCCTTCCCCTTCATGAGCTCGCGCCGCATCACCGTCGCCGGCGTCGACGTCATCGCCTTGCGCGTGTCCTTCACCGGCGATCTCGGCTGGGAGCTCTATTGCGAGGAGAAGGATCAGGTAAGGCTCTATACGACGCTGATCGATGCCGCCCGCCAGGAAGGCGGCGGGCCGGTCGGCTCGCGCGCGTTGCTGTCGCTCAGGGTGGAAAAGGGCTATGGCAGCTGGGGACGTGAATATTCGCCGGAATACTGGCCCCAGGAAGTGAAGCTCGATCGGCTGATCAAGCTGGAGAAGGGCGCCTTCCTCAACCGCGACGCCTATGTCGGGATCGCCGACAAGCCGGCGCGTGACGAGCTGATCATGATCGCGATCGAAGCGAAGAATGCCGATGCCTCGGGCGGCGAGCCGATCTTTCTGCCCGACGGCACCCCGGTCGGGCAGGTAACGTCCGGCGCCTACGGCTATTCGGTGGGCATGTCGCTGGCTTTGGGCTATGTCAAAGCGGGAACGGCAAAGTCCGGGGACGCGCTGACGGTCGCCATACTGGGTGAGCCGCATCCGGCCAAATTGCTGGAGCGTCCGCCCTTCGATCCGGACGGACACCGGTTACGCGCGTGAGCCGCGGGACTCTCCATGCATGAGCTTGTGATCACAGGCGGGCGGGTCGCGCTCGACGACGGCTGGGCCGACTGCGACATCGGCATCGACGAGGGGCGAATTTCCGCGATCGGCCCATCTTTGCAGGGCCGGAGCGCGATCGATGCATCGCGGAGATGGGTGCTGCCCGGCGGCATCGACGCCCATTGCCATCTCGACCAGCCGGTCTGGGGCGGCGCCAGGAACGCCGATGATTTCTCCTCCGGATCGATTTCGGCCGCCTTCGGCGGAACGACCTGCATCATCCCCTTCGGCATGCCGGGTCCCGATATGACGACGGTCTCGGCGCTCGAGCGGGCGATGGGGTGCGCCGCCGGCCGTTCGGTTGTCGATTACGGCCTGCATGCGGTGGTCACTCAGGCCACGGGGCCCGATGTCGAGGTGCAGCTTGCTGGGCTCAAGGAGCAGGGCATCGCATCGGTCAAGCTGTTCATGACGTATGCGGGCTTCGCCGTCGATGACGATCTCTTCCTCACCGTCCTGGACGTTGCGCGCCGGCTCGGCTTCGTCGTCATGGTGCATGCCGAGAACGATGCCGCGATCCGGCGTACGCGCCAGAAGCTGATCGATCTCGGGCGCACAGAGATGCGCTATCACACCGTCGCGCACAGCGAGATCATGGAGCGGGAAGCGACGCATCGGGCTCTGGCGCTTGCCGAGATGACCGGCGCGCGCCTGACGATCGTCCATGTCTCCTCGATCCAGTCGGCGGAAGAGGTGATGCGCGCGCGCCGGCGCGGCGTCGATGTGGCCGCCGAGACCTGTCCGCAATATGTCTTCCTCGGCGCCGCCGATCTCGATCGCCCGCCTGTGGATGCGGTGCGGTTCGTCTTTTCGCCGCCGCCGCGTTCGCCGCTGAGCCGGCAGCATCTCTGGCAGGCCTTGGCGGAGGGCGGCATCGATATCTGGTCTTCGGATCATTCGCCTTACTTCTTTGCCGACAAAGTGGGCAGCGCCAACAGGCCGGGCTTCACCACGACGATCAGCGGTGTTCCCGGGCTCGAAACCAGGCTGCCGCTCTTGTTTTCCGAAGGATTGCTGACGGGCCGCCTGACGCTCACGCGTTATCTCGACCTCACCGCGCGCAGGGCTGCCGTGATCTATGGGCTCGATCATTGCAAGGGGCGCATCGCCGTCGGGCTCGATGCGGATCTGGTGCTCTGGGACCCGACCCGAAGCTGGCGTCTCGGCCACGCCGAGCTTCATTCCCGCGTCGACTTCACGCCCTATGAGGGCATGGAGATAACGGGCAAGCCGATCACGGTGCTGGTCCGCGGCACACAGGTCATCGCCGACGAAAAGCTTCAGGCAGCGCCCGGCTTCGGTTGCTTCGTAGCGCGCCGCCCGTCCGATCCGGCCTCGGCTAAATTACCCGTCGAGGATTCGACGCCCTGGCTGGACCGCTGATCTCAAAATGCAGCGTCAGCTGCTCGAACCGTCTGCCGCCTTCACCGGCGGCATTTCTGTATTCGCCAGCTTGTCGGCGCAAATGCTGGCTGCCGCGACTCTTCCCAACGCTGACCAAGGGGTTTGTCTTCGGCCATCCCAGATCCTCAGGCGATTGGCGGTGTCATCTCATTTCTGAGTGAGGTTCATCAGTTCCGTTGCGCAGGCGTCGGCGACGTCATCATCGGGCTTTTCGCTGCCGGGCAGCGTGGCCTAGCCCTGCTTCTCGACATAATCGCCGCGATTGTAAGAATTTTCCTTTTGCAGCGCCGCGAGCTGGGTTGTCTGTATCTCCTGCGATTGGCTCTTGAACTGGGCGACGCAAATCGGCGTCAGCGCGGCAAGTGCCGTCTTGGCCCCTTCGTCCTTCGCCATCTGTGCCGCAGAACCGCTTGTGACGACCCAGCCGGCACTGAAGCTTACAATCGCAATGATGACGGCGCCGGCAACCCCACCCCATGCCGCCGGCTTGATCCATTCAGGAATGTTCATGATGACCTCCCTATTCGGGTTTTGGTTCGCCTCGCGAGATTCGCACGAGCCGCGCCAGGGCTGAATGGGCACTGCTACCTAGAGCGTGCAGGAGATCTCCCAGCTGGTACCGGCCGAGAGGGAGCCGGGGAAGGGTGCGACTTTTGCTGTCTGGCTGCCCGAAGCGTGATGACTCGCCGATGCTTAATACTGTTGCCTATATGAATTGGCGCGTCCGTTGCTCACGGTATACAGTAGCGGTCGCAGAGCGTTTGATCCGCTTGTGCAAAGAGGTGTCGCCATGTCTCATCACAATAGGATGCCGCCTGTCCCGCCAGCCAGCCGCAGTCGGAAAGGCGTGGGAGGAAGGCCGGAAATCAAGAAGGATATGTCACCGGGGAAGGCCGTGGACAATATTGCAGAACAAGGCGAAACGGCCAACATCAAGCAGAACACGACAAACGCCGGGTACTTCAAGGGCCGTCGTACAAAGTAACGACGCCACGGCGCCTCACTTGGGATCGTGTGCTACCTATGACTGGCAAGGACAGTTTGTCCGTCCTCGATGCAACAGGACAGGCCATGGAGATATCGGCATGGAAGAATACGACCTCTACATCAATGTCAAAAAGCCCGCCATTGGTCTCTATGTGCGCAAGGGCGCCGGTCTCCCCAATCTCGCCGACAAAAACGACTGGGTCTTTGACGGCACCGCGGCGCAAGACCTGTTGCCGCCCAGCGTCGTCGCAGGTGTCGCGGCTGACGGCCACGCCTTTCGTGACATGGACTAGCGCGTGGGTGGATGTGCTTCGACTGGCGCGCTTCCTTGAAGGCGACCTATCCGCGAGGAATATCTCATTATCGACGGAGGTAGACTTGCTGGCACCGGCGCCAGGTCCTACAAACTGACCTTGTCCGAAAGTGAACGAGATGCCGAGAGATCCTGAACAGGTCAGCAAGGAGAGAAGTGTGCCATCCGCTGTTTCGCAACCGGTCGCCGCCCAGCTCACGCGGGCGGCCATTTTTCTTGTCGTGACTCTCAATCCGGGCAAGGAAAGTGACGCCGCCATGCGCGCCATGTGCGGCGATCTGGGGGCACTTCTGCGCGCCGTCGGCTTTCGCGATCTCGAGGGCCGGCTGTCTTGCGTGATGGCCTTCGGCTCCGATGCCTGGGACCGGCTCTTTGGCGCGCCGAGGCCGAAAGACCTGCACCCTTTCCGCGAAATCCGCGGCCAGCATCATGCGGTCTCGACGCCGGGCGACGTCCTCTTTCATATCCGCTCCACCCGCATGGATCTGTGCTTCGAGCTCGCAACGCAGATCATGGCGCGGCTTGGCGGCGCGGTGGCGACCGCGGATGAGGTGCACGGATTCAATTATTTCGACGATCGCGATCTGATCGGCTTCGTCGATGGGACGGAGAACCCGGTGGACCAGGACGCCGTCAAGGCCACCATCATCGGTGAAGAGGACTCAACCTTCGCGGGCGGCAGTTATGTGATCGTGCAGAAATACCTGCATGACCTGACGCGGTGGAACGTGCTGCCCGTCGAAGCCCAGGAGAAGATCATCGGTAGGACCAAGCTTTCCGACATCGAGCTGGACGATGCCGTGAAGCCGACCTCGGCCCACAACGCCTTGACGACGATTATCGAGGACGGCGAGCAACTGGAGATCCTGCGCGACAACATGCCGTTCGGCGACGCGGGGAAGGGGGAGTTCGGCACCTATTTCATCGGCTATGCCCGTTCCCCCCATAGAATAGAGCAGATGCTCGAGAACATGTTCGTCGGCCGGCCGCCGGGAAATTATGATCGGCTCCTCGATTTCAGTCGCGCCGTCACCGGTACGCTATTCTTTGTGCCGTCGGCGACCTTCCTCGAAACCGTCGGCGCGGACGAGGCGCCCGCATCGGCTGTTGGGCCGCCCCTCGAAGAATCCGCAGCCGGATCACGACCATCTGCGCCCGATGGCTCACTCGGCATTGGTTCCCTGAGAAACGAGGCATGAAATGAATAATCTCCACCGAGAACTCGCACCTATCTCCGACAAGGCCTGGGCTCAGATCGAGGAGGAGGCGTCCCGCACCCTCAAGCGCCATCTGGCGGGGCGGCGGGTCGTCGATGTGCTGGGTCCGAAAGGGCTCGAGCTCTCGGCCGTCGGCACTGGTCATCTTCACCAGATCGAGGCGCCCGGCGCTGGAATTCAAGCCGCCCAGCGCGACGCCAAAGCGCTCGTCGAGTTGCGCGTTCCTTTCGAGCTCACGCGGCAGGCGATCGACGATGTAGAGCGCGGCGCGACAGATTCCGACTGGTCACCGGTGAAGGAGGCGGCGCGCAAGATCGCCTATGCCGAAGACCGCGCCATCTTCGATGGATATGCCGCGGCGGGGATTGAGGGCATCCGTGCGGGGAACAGCAATCCGCCGATCACCCTGCCTGCGAATGTCGCAGGCTATCCGGGCGCCATCGCGCAGGCGGTCGGCCAGTTGCGGCTTGCCGGCGTCAACGGGCCTTACGCGCTTGTGCTCGGTGCGGAGGCTTACACGGCGGCGAGCGGAGGAAGCGACGAGGGCTATCCGGTCTTTCACCATATCGAACGTGTGGTCGACGGTGGGATCATCTGGGCGCCCGCCCTTGCCGGCGGTTTCGTCGTCACCACCCGAGGCGGTGATTTTGCGCTGGATGTCGGCCAGGACATCTCGATCGGGTACCTCAGCCATTCCAGCACGGTCGTCGAACTCTATTTCCAGGAGACCCTCACTTTCCGGCTGTTGACGACCGAGGCTGCCGTCGCGCTCGCCCCGGGGAAGAAGTAACGAGTTTCGCCCCTTGCATGAGGACACTGAAATGTCGGTTACGAGCAATATCGTTTACGATCCCTGGCCACCTCTTCCATACCAGGATTTCGTGGCCACCCAGTGTCTTCTCCATATGAGCCTGCAGGTCCTGGGCAAGCTGAAACTGAAAGAGCCGTTTCAACCGCAGTGGGCTGAAGTGCCGCTCTGGCTCAGCGGCCGAGGATTGACGACAGGACCGATCCCTTATGCCGGCGGCGCATATGAAGTCTCGGCTGACTTTATTTCTCACGAAGTGGGATGCGCGACCAGTTGGGGATTTTCAGGTCGCTTCGGGTTGGGGCCGATGTCTGTCGCGGAGTTCGTCGATCACCTGTTTGGTTTGCTCCGTAGCGCAGGCGTTGATGTTTCCATCAACCGGATGCCGCAAGAAGTACCCCATCCCATTTCGTTCGACGCGGATACGCAGCGACGCCCATATGAGCCGGCACTTGTCAATCGTTGGTGGCGAATCCTCCTCAGTACGCAACGCGTCATGCAGGTTTTCCATGGTCGTTTCAAAGGCAAGACTCAGCCCATTGGTCTGATGTGGGGAACGCTCGACATTCGCGACGTGCGCTACAACGGCAAACCTGCTTCACCCGGCGCTGAGGCAGATTATGTCAGCCGCAACGCGATGGATGCGGAGTTGGTTGAGGTGGGGTGGTGGTCCGGCAGTAGCGATTATCCCCAGCCGGCCTTCTTTTCGTTCACCTACCCGCAGCCCGAAGGGATCGAAAGCGCACGAATAAGCCCGCCAGCTTCGCGATGGGACTCGGCCATGGGCGAGTTCCTTTTTGATTATGACGATTTGCGCAACTCGAAGAACCCTGATGCCGATCTGCTGTCGTTTTTCGAGTCCGCCTACAGGGCTGGTGCAGAGCGTGCAGGGTGGGACCCGAGTCTCGTTGGCAGCGGCACACCTGTGTAGCTGCTAGAAGTGTTTAACCAAGATGCATGCGGGAACGAGGGGCCCACGAGATGGTTAGAAGGTTCAAGATCGGCGATCATGTGCGCTGGAATTCCGAAGCCGGCCGGGTATCGGGGACGATCATCGCCATTCACACCACCGACTTCGACTACAAGGGTCATGTGCATCATGCCTCGCAAGCGGATCCTCAATACGAGATCAAGAGCGACAAGACCGACCATATCGCGGCCCATAAGGGCAGCGCCCTCGACTATGCGTGACGAAGGCGGTGTGTGACGCTTCCCTTCTTCACCATCGGTCATTCCAACCGAAGCCTGGCGGAGTTCATCGAGCTGTTGAGGGAAGCTCACATCGAGTTTGTCGTGGATATCAGAACAGTGCCACGATCGCGAACCAATCCGCAGTTCAACAAGGATACGCTTCCCGACGCCCTGGCGGCCGTCGGCGTCTCCTATGAGCACATGGCGGCACTCGGCGGTCTGCGCGGGAAAACCCGGGGCTCGCCTGCGGATGTCAATGGCTTCTGGACGAATGAGAGCTTCCACAACTACGCCGACTACGCGCTTTCCGCGCCGTTTCACGCAGGGTTGGAGCATCTGTTGGATGAAGGGCGAAAACGGCGTTGCGCGATCATGTGCTCGGAAGCCGTGTGGTGGCGTTGCCATCGCCGCATCGTTGCTGATTATCTCATCGCCGCTGGAGAAATTGTCTTCCATATCATGGGGCAGGGCCGGCTGGAGCCTGCCCGTCTCACCCCCGGTGCCGTGACACAGCCCGGTGGGACGATCATTTATCCGGCGGCGCATCGACCGGACGCGTGACTTTCAGGCAGCGGGCAACAAGTCCACGGACTTGGCAAGGTCTGTCAATCTCGAGGCGATCTCTTGTACCGAGGCGGGCTTACCGCGCAGCATGTGATGTTGAGCGTGAGCACGGAACGCTGTGACCAAACGTGCTCTATCGCCGGTCTTCCGGCACAGTACCTCTGCACGCTCAAATGCCGCGACAACTTCGGGCGAACGCCAGCCGCGTGCGGTCGTGAGAGCGACACCCCTGGCGAACTGGAAATCTATCTCAAGCTCATCTGCACCGGCGATATTGTTCGCCCGCATGATCTCGATCCCGTGGTCGAGTTGCTCAAGTGCGCTCTCATGCGCCGATCGCTTGATCGCCCTTTTTGCTGAGTTCAGGAGGTAGCCTGCTGCCTCTTGCCAAAGCTGAGCCAACTCAGCGTGCCGCGCCAGGCGCTCGCTGTTTTCCTCGAGCCGATCCGCATAACAGGCCTCAAGCTCGGTGAGTGCGGCCTTGTGCAGTTCGACGAGCGTCGTCGACAGTATCCGGTCCGAGATGGCGTTGCGGATAAGGGCATGCTTGAAACGCCAAGCGGCATCTGGAAAGATTTGAACCTCGACGAGAAGATCGGCATTCCTGAGGCTGCGGATGGCCGCGTCGAACCGCGCTTCAGGCAGTGCCGCCATCCTTCGCAGCGAAGGAAGCGGAATGTCGTCGCCGAATATCGAGGCAACTTCGGCGACATGCTTGGCGTCATCGTCCATTCGCTCGAATCGTGCGTCGATGATCGAGTGGATGTTTGAGGAAACGACGATCTCGCCGACTTTCCCCGCGGGTCTGTAGTGGCCGCGCTTGCCTACGAGCTTGTCGGTCTCGGCGAGGTTGCGCACCGTTTCCTCGAGGAAGAGTGCGTTGCCTTTGCACACTTCCGCGAGCTTCCGGCGCAAATTGCCGAGTCCGGCGTCGCGTCCGATGAGATAGTCAATGAGGGTTGCAGATTCGTTCGGATTGAGACCGCTAAGGCGGATCTCGACCGGCTGAGCCGCGCTAAAGACCTCGCGGTTATATTCAGGCCGGCAGGTCAGAATAAGCAGGAACCGAACGGCAGGGACCGCTTGCGCCAGCCGCGTCAGGATCGCTTCGCTTTCATGATCGATCCAGTGCAAATCCTCCACGAGCAGCACAACTGGTTTCGTCCGCGCGAGCCTCATTAGAAGGGCGACAGTCGCTTCTTGCATACGGCGCGATCGCTCGGTACCCGAAAGTGTCGCCCACAGCGGTTCTCGCGTGGGCAATTCCATCACGGCCAGCATCGGATCGAGCAAGCGTTGCTCGAGGCCTCGAGTACCAAAGGCTTTAAGAAGCTTGTCTGACGCCACCTGCGGGGCTTCCATATCGCTGATGCCGAATAGTCCCTGCAGAATCTTGCGCATGACCACAAAGCCGCTGCGCAGATCCTGCTCAAGAGCGCCGCCCTCGAGATTGTCGAATTCGTCAACAGGGATGACACCGACAAATTCGTGGGTCATGCGCGATTTGCCGATGCCAGGATCGCCGACGATCATCACCGTCTGGCCTTCGCCGTAATATGTGTCATGCCAGGCTTTGTTGAGCATCTGCAGCTGAATTTCACGGCCGACGAAGGGCGACAGCTGGCGTTCGGCGCGCAATTGCCAGCGCGAACGCCCGCGATTTATCTGCATCACTTCAAAGAGCCGCTGATCCTCGGGGTAACCCGGAATCGCGAGCGACGGAAGCTCGCGCATCGTCACAAAGCCGTCAGCGGCGGCTTGGGCGCGCCTGGTTGCGATAACGAGGTCGCGACGCAGCGCCTGATTAAGCGCATGGGCTCTGGTGACCGGTCCGCCGCGCACTTCCGCGCGGCCCGGTTCGGGAGCGGTGCTGAGGATCACATTGCCGGTATCGATGGCAATGCAGATCCGGATCGACGAGGTCGAGGACAGTTTGCGCAAATCCAATGCCGCTCGGCAGGCGAAGGCGGCGTGATCCTCGAGAGGGCGAGGTGCACCGAAAGAAGCCGTCAGCCCATTTTCGGATGCGTCGAGCATGACGCCGCCATTCGCCCGCACGATTTCGGCGGCTTGCAGGAGCAGCGGATCGATGGCTGCAAGGGCCATTTCAGGAGCAAGATCGTCCACAGGGCCGCCCGAGGATATGAAGCTTGCCGACAGGATCGTCGCCTGGCGACGGGTCCGGTGGCCAATCGGGGTCATGCTGCTTCTCAGCGGGACGTCACTCGCGAATGTCACTTTCGAGGCATTCGCCGTGACACTCTTGCGCGCGCGCTCGCTCAGGGAGGCGATTTCTCGGCCGAGATTTTCATCCGGCAGAAGCGCTTGCAGTGTATGCGCATGAACGAGCGCCCGCTCCGGCTCGTCGGCCAGACGACCGACCAGCGCGCGCAGCGTCCTTAGACGCAAGATCTCGGTCTGGTTGGTGCAATAGACGCGCCATGCTTCGAAGGTCGGGCAGCGCGGCAGATGGAGATCAGAGAGGAAGGAGCCCGAATTGCTGTTGCGATTTCTTCCAGCCGCTCGGTTGGCAAAGTGTCGACCGACTCGGGCGACACTCCCTTGATGAGTTCATAATCAAGAGCGATCGAACCGGTGACGATACGGACATGGTTGCGGTCGGCCTCGAGGCGTGCTTCACCATCCGCATTCAGGATCGGACGCAGCTTTGTGAGGCTCCAGCGCAACGACGCGCGTGGATCATCAGGAATGTCCCAGAAGAGCTCGCAGAGCCTTTCGCGACGCTGCGGCTTTTCTTGCAGCGCAAGGTAGGCGAGAAGTGCACGCGTCTTACGCGACTGCGGCAGCGCCACCACCGCGCCGTCGCGCCGAACCGAGAAGTCACCGAGCACTTTGAATTCAAATGCCAAAGCGGTCGTCCCAGCAGAAGTGTTCCGATCGCGACGGTTGCAGCTCTCCGGCCAGCCGCCAATGCGAAACACTCTGCGCTCCGAGTTTCCAACTCAGGCGTCAGAGTCCTTCTGCCGAGGAATAATATTCTATATCCGGGCTTCCTCAGCTCCTTGTATGTCACGAGTGCAACATTATTTGGCATAAAGCTATCAGAGTTGCAACATTTACTTCACGACTTACAACATTCCGAAACAGCTATTCGGTTCCCCAGTTTGGAAGTCCGCCATGTCCGAAAAGCGAGCTAAAGGGGAATCTGCCTAACGGCCAGGCACACAGCGGGCCGGACTCAGCCGCGCTGCCGTCTTGTCCGATCGCTGCCGCGGAATCTGGTCAAGGACAGAATTTCTGACCGCGTCACTCCAATGTCCTTCAACAGATGATCTGGCAGTCTGTGCAAAGACGAGTCACGCTTCCTCTCACTGCGGTGAGAGAGGGTGCCGATGACGGGCAGAGCAAGAAGCTTTTGATAGACTCCACGTCTGTTCATGGTCAATGATCTCCATTTCTCCATCGCCGGCGCGGGCCGGCTGTTGATGCAACTAGGGCCTGTTTACAATCAGGGGATTCCCAAATCAGCAGAAAATTGATTCAAGGCTGAAAAATGGAGATCAGCCTTGAATCGATTAATGTTGAGC
>QORU01000002.1 GCA_003574785.1 Taklimakanibacter deserti
CTGACGGGCACGTTGTCGGGCAACGATGTCGATGGCGACACGCTGAGCTATGGCATCCAGGGTGTCACTCCGGTCGGGACCACGGCGACCCAGGTGGGCGACTATGGCACGCTGACGGTGGACACGGTCACCGGCGCCTATGCCTACACCAAGAATGCGGCGGCGATCGAGGCGCTCGATGCCGGCGACACCGATAGCGATGTGTTCACGGTGACGGTGAGCGACGGCGATGGCGCTCTCATCACCCAGACCTACACGGTCAATGTGTCGGGTGCCGACGATGCGCCGACGCTGGCGGCGGTGACCTCGGGCTCGGTGACGGAAGTCGCTCAGTCTTCGGCGACGACGGATGCGGGTCTGACGGGCACGTTGTCGGGCAACGATGTCGATGGCGACACGCTGAGCTATGGCATCCAGGGTGTCACTCCGGTCGGGACCACGGCGACCCAGGTCGGCGACTATGGCACGCTGACGGTGGACACGGTCACCGGCGCCTATGCCTACACCAAGAATGCGGCGGCGATCGAGGCGCTCGATGCCGGCGACACCGATAGCGATGTGTTCACGGTGACGGTGAGCGACGGCGATGGCGCTCTCGTCACCCAGACCTATACGGTCAATGTGTCGGGTGCCGACGACGCGCCGACGCTGGCGGCGGTGACCTCGGGCTCGGTGACGGAAGTCGCTCAGTCTGCGGCGACGACGGATGCGGGTCTGACGGGCACGTTGTCGGGCAACGATGTCGATGGCGACACGCTGAGCTACGGCATCCAGGGTGTCGTCCCGGTCGGGACCACGGCGACCCAGGTGGGCGACTATGGCACGCTGACGGTGGACACGGTCACCGGCGCCTATGCCTACACCAAGAATGCGGCGGCGATCGAAGCGCTCGATGCCGGCGACACCGACAGCGACGTGTTCACGGTGACGGTGAGCGACGGCGATGGCGCTCTCGTCACCCAGACCTACACGGTCAATGTGTCGGGTGCCGACGATGCGCCGACGCTGGCGGCGGTGACCTCGGGCTCGGTGACGGAAGTCGCTCAGTCTTCGGCGACGACGGATGCGGGTCTGACGGGCACGTTGTCGGGCAACGATGTCGATGGCGACACGCTGAGCTATGGCATCCAGGGTGTCACTCCGGTCGGGACCACGGCGACCCAGGTCGGCGACTATGGCACGCTGACGGTGGACACGGTCACCGGCGCCTATGCCTACACCAAGAATGCCGCGGCGATCGAAGCGCTCGATGCCGGCGACACCGACAGCGATGTGTTCACGGTGACGGTGAGCGACGGCGACGGCGCTCTCGTCACCCAGACCTATACGGTCAATGTATCGGGTGCCAATGATGCCCCCATCATCGGCAATTTGGGCCCAACTCCGGTAGAGAGCACTGAAGGCGTAGCCGGGATAATCGATTCGGACATCACCATCTCCGACGCGGAGCTCGATGCAGCCGACAACTATGACGGATCGACGCTGACCGTGGAGCGGACCAGCGGCGGCGACAATGCCGAGGACGCGTTCAGCTTCGGCGCCAGTGCCATCTTCACCGCCAACGTCCTAACCGCCAACACCGGGGAGCTGCGCGACAACTCCTGGAACCTCATCGGAACATATTCGACGGCCGGCAACAGCCTGGTCATCACCTTCACCGCCCTGGCAACAGCGGCGCTCGTCAACGACGTCGCCCAGCACATCGCCTATGCCAATACCAGCGACACGCCGCCCGCTTCCATCGTGCTCGGCTACACGTTCAGCGATGGGGAACTGTCGGATACCGAAAGCATCACGGTCGACATTGCGGCGGTGAATGACGGCCCGTTCGCGACACCCGACAAAGTCATCACCAATATCGTCCCGGGCAATCTCGTCGTCATTCCCGAGCAAGCCCTGCTCGCCAATGACATCGACCCCGATGGCGGCGGCATTCTCGACGTCAATGCTGCCGGCGGAGCTAGTGGCGGCACAGTCGTGCATGGCCCGGGAAGTGGTCCGACGGGAATAGTCGAGGTCACCGACAGCGTCCCGTCCGGCACGGTCTTCGTCTACAACGCCACGGATGGCAGCGCGGTGGGCGAATTCGGAATCGTCACTGTCTCGTTCGACCTGGATGGCGCGCTCGAAGGAACCGCCGACGGCGATATCCTGATCGGGGCCAATGGCGGCACGATGCTGATCGGCCATGGCGGCGACGACCAGCTGGTCGGCGGCACAGGCGTGGACATCTACGTATGGTCCGCCAATGACGGCTATGACACGATCCTGCCCAACGGCACTGCCGCCAACGAAGATATCATCAAGATCAGAGGCAGTTTCTACGACTACAATTGGGACGTCAGCGGAAACGACCTGATCATCGGCGGCGTGGATGAGAGCTACGAATTGACCGGCGGCCTGGTGATCAAGGATTTCCTCGTGCCGGGCAACGACAGCATCGCTTATCTGACGGCCGACCTCGGAGAGAACAACGCGCTCTACAGCCCCGTCGGGAACGCCCGCATCTATCTGAGCGCGGTCACCGGCACTGACCAGGGCATTTATTTCGAGTCGATCGTCGGAACCCATGGCGGTGATACGATGACGGGTGGCGGCGGCGCGATCGATTTCCTCAGCGGTCTCGGCGGCAACGACACGATGAGCGTCGAATCGGGCACGCGTGGCTTCTTCCGCGGTGGTGACGGTGACGACGAGATGACCGGTGCCGACCAGGATGATCAGTTCATCGGCGGCGACGGCGCCGACACGATTCTTGGGAACGGCGGAGACGATGAGGTCCGCTATGACCGGCGCGCCGGCAGCACGGAGCCGATGCCGGCGCAGGGCGTCGTCGTCAACCTGGCCACAGGCACGGCCACCGACAATTGGGGAAACACGGACGTTTTTCTCGACGCCATCGAGAATGTGCGCGGCTCCGACTATGCCGACAGCATCACCGGCAACGGTATAGGCAACCGCATCGAAGGCCTGGATGGAAATGACACGCTGACCGGCCGTGGCGGTGCAGACATCTATGTATGGTCGGTCGGTGACGGTTATGACGAAATCCTGGCCAACGGCGGCTCTGCGAATGAGGACATCATCCGCCTCAATGGCAGTATCTATGATCTCAATTGGGAACGGGCCGGCAACGACCTGATCGTCGGCGCCGTGGCGGACGAGACCGGCGACTGGAACGATGTCGGCGGCAATCTGCGGGTCAAGAACTTCACGGCCCCCGGCGGCGATACGATTGCTTATCTGACGGCTCATCTCGGGCCGGACAACAATGAGTTCTATAGCCCCGGCAATGGCGACAACGATGCGCGTCTCTACCTGAACGCAGGGAACGGCACCAACCAGGGAAGCTACGCCGAGCTGATCGTCGGAACCTCCGCCGGAGAGACGATGACCGGCGGCGGGGGCGCGGTCGACTTTTTCCTGGGTGCCGGCGGCGACGATACAATGAGCGTCTCCACCGGAACGCAGGGGCGCTTTGCCGGCGGCGATGGCAACGACACCATGACCGGCGCCGACCAGGACGATACGTTCCGCGGCGGCGCCGGCGACGACACGATCACGGGCAACGGTGGAGACGACGAGGTCCGGTATGACGGGCGCGGCGACAGCTCGGGGCCGATGCCCGAGCAAGGGGTCACCGTCAATGTCGGCGCTTCTATCAGCTTGAGTACCGGCCCCTCGGTCGCCGGCAACCAAGCCATCGACAATTGGGGAGACACGGATGCCTTTCTCGATGCCATAGAGAATGTGCGCGGCTCCGGCTATGCCGATCTCATCGTCGGCAACGATGCCGGCAATCGTATCGAGGGCCGCGGAGGCGATGACACGCTGGTCGGCCGCGCGGGAGCCGACGTCTATGTCTGGTCGGTTGGTGACGGTTATGACGAGGTCCTAGCGGATGAGGGTGGCGCAGATGAGGACATCATCCAGATCAACGGCGCGTTCTATGACCTGAATTGGGAAGTCGATCCGGATCATCCGAATGACCTGCTCGTCGGCGCTGCGGCGGACGACAATCCGGAGTGGTCCGAAGTTGGCGGCAATCTGCGCATCAAGGATTTCTTCGTACCGGGCAATGATACCATTGCCTATATGACGGGAGATCTCGGCCCGGGCGCCAACGAATTTTATAGCCCCGGCAACGGCGACAATGACGCGCGGATCTATCTGAGCGCGGTGCATGGCAATGATCAGGGCGACTATTTCGAGGCCATCGTCGGAACCTCGATCGGCGAGACTATGACCGGCGGCGGCGGCGCCATCGACCATTTGTCCGGCGGCGGCGGTGACGACATCATGAGCGTCGATGCCAATACCTTCGGGATCTTCCGCGGCGGCGACGGCGAAGACGAAATGACCGGCGGCGACATGGAAGACAACTTTGTCGGCGGCGCCGGCGACGACACCATAACGGGCGGCGTCGGCGTTGACGAAGTCCGATATGACCGGCCAGGCGGCAGCGACCCCGAGGATATGACCCAGGGAGTCGTCGTCAATCTCGGTAGCACCATCACCGTGGAGATCGACGACGTTCCGACCCTGTTCGAAGGATTTACCGCTCACGACAATTGGGGAGACCAGGATTCGCTTTCCGACATCGAAAATGTACGTGGATCGGCCTTGGCCGATGATCTCGTGGGCAGCGATCATGGCAACCAGATCGAGGGCATGGCCGGCGACGACGTGCTTGTCGGTCGCGAAGGCGGCGATACCTATGTCTGGTCGCTGGGCGACGGCTATGACACGATCCTGGCTGATGACGGCGCCGCGAATGAAGACGTCATTCGGCTCAATGGCAACTTCTACGATTTCAATTGGGAAGGAGATCCGGAAAACCCGAATGACCTGCTCATTGGCGGCGCCGCGAATGACGAATACGACTGGAACGATGTCGGCGGCAATCTGCGGATCAAGGATTTCTTCACGACGGGCGACACGATCGCCTATATCGAGGGCGATTTCGGACCGAACAACCGCTACTACAACCCCGACGGCAGCGAAGGTCCAACCCAGATATGGCTGAACCTCAAGGTGGGCACCGATCAGGGCAACCACAGCGAATTGATCCTCGGCACGTTCGACAACGACATCATGGAGGGCAATGGCGGCGCCTTCGACATTATGCATGGCGACGACGGAGATGACACAATGACCGTCTCCGCCGGCACGCGCGCCCATATGCGCGGCGGCAACGGCAACGACACCATGACGGGCAATGATCAGGATGATGCGTTGCGCGGCTCGGCCGGTGACGACGCTCTCGATGGAGGCGACGGCATCGACTGGGCACAGTATGACCGGCGCAGCGGTAGTGCCGCCTTCACGCACGGCGCCTTCGTCAATCTGTCGATCGCCGCCGCCATGATGGATTTCAACGGTCAAGATGACGTCGTGGTCGCCGGCAATAGCGCCAGGGACAATTGGGACGATACCGATTCACTTCACAACATCGAGAACGTGCAGGGCTCCGCTTTTGCCGACATCATGATCGGCAGCGATGTGGATAATGAGTTTCTCGGCGGTGCCGGCAATGACAAGCTCTATGGCGAAGGCGGCGAAAACGATATCCTCCAAGGCTATGCCGGCGACGACCTTGTCGATGGCGGCAGCGGCGCGGCAGACGCCACCGACTATTATGAGGACCCCAACGGCGTGACGGTCAACCTCGCCACTGGCATCGCCAAGGACGGCTATGGCGGCACCGACACGCTGATGGCGATCGAACATATCTATGCGTCCTTCTACGATGACCTGCTGACCGGCAACGATCAGGACAATTGGATCGAGGCGCGCGACGGCGACGACATCGTCTTCGGCGGAGCCGGCAATGACACATTGATCGGCGGCTGGGGCGATGACGATCTCTATGGTGGAGACGACGACGACCTCATCGAGGGCTTTGAAGGCTACGATCTTGTCGACGGCGGCGCCGGGAGTGACACGGCTTCTTATTACAACGATCCGTCGGGCGTCACTGTCGATCTCGTCGCCGGTACGGCAACCGATGGCTACGGCACTACCGATACGCTGGTGAGCATCGAGCACATCTCCGGCTCTCTCCATGATGACACTCTCATCGGCAATGGCGCCGAGAACACCATCTGGGGCGATGATGGCGACGACACGATCGAGGGCGGCGCCGGCGACGACCTCCTGGACGGCGCCAATGGGCTCAAGGATACGGTCTCTTATTTCAACGATCCCGCGCTTGCAGGCGTGACGGTCGATCTCGCTGCGAACACGGCGACCGACGGCTACGGCGATACCGATACACTGTACAATATCGAGAGTGTCATCGGCTCGACCGGCAACGATTCCCTTACCGGCGATGCGGCCGACAATTTCTTCGAGGGTGGCGCGGGTAACGATGTCATTTTTGGTGGCGACGGCATTGACACGGTGAGCTATGCCAACGCTTTATCTGGGGTGCACATCAATCAGAATACCGGGGACGGAGACGACGGCTATGGCACTTACGACCTGGTCGGTGGGGATATCGAGAACATAATCGGCTCGAGCCACAACGATACGCTATTTGGGCTCATCAATTTGGCGAACGTCATCGAGGGCGGCGGCGGCAACGACTACATCAACGGCGATGAGTTCGACAACGGGCCGGACGACATGGTCTCCTATGTCAATGCCCCCAGAGGCGTGATCGTCAATCTGGCTACCGGCGTCGCCGAGGACGACGGCTATGGCACGCCCGGCGACGTTATTTACACCGACACGCTCGTAAACATCGAGGGAATACTCGGTTCTGTAAATGACGATGAGTTGACCGGCACCGGCGCCGGAAACAGGATCGAGGCCCGAGGCGGCAATGACACGATCTTCATGCCTGACGTGAATGGTGCCTATATCGATGGCGGCCTCGGCCAGGACATTCTGGCGCTCAACGGCGCCAATGCCACTATCGAAGGGACAGCCTTCGATTTTGATGTCTTCGGGATCGAAACCATTGACCTGACCGGCACCGGCGACAATTTCCTGATTCTATCCGGCGAGAATGTTGCCGATATCAGCGACGAGTCGAACACCGCTTTCAACTCCGATCATGAGGACAATCTGGTCGTCGAAGGTGATAGCGGCGATGAGTTGACATTGGTTGGCGACTGGACGCTGGTCGGTGAAGACGTGGCGCTCGACGATACCGGCAGTCCGGGAAACTACGATGTCTGGAACTACAGCGAGGCGGGCGTCACTGCGAACCTCGCGGTCGATCACGATGTGGCGGTGAGCTTCCCGGTCTAGCAGGCTCACCCAGCAAATAGGTCGTCGAAGCCTCAGCAGAGCCGGGATCGACCAGATAGGGATTGCGGCAGTTCAAGATCGCCACGTCATAGATCTCGTCGATGTCATTCAGCTGCAGGCTGTGGAGCACCGCGCCCTTTTTCAGATCGAAGAGCAGGACGGCGCAGACGGGCTCGAGATTGCGCTCCTGGAGCAGCGCGTTCAGCGCCCTGCCCCCGACATTGGCGAGCCCCCGCGGCTTCGACATGCCCATGCAGGCGATATCCTTGTGAAAGGCAAGGCCCCGCAGATAGCCCGGGCAGCGCATCACTTCCACATGGCGCGCACCGTCGACATAGCCGAAGGCGCCGATGCTCGACTGATGCAGCCACAGCCGGCCGGCGTGAAAGCGCGGTGAATGCGGCTGCGAGAGGCCGGTCATCACCGGCTGCCTCGACGCCACATCGATAAGGGCCCCGCCCGCCGGGTCTTTCCGCCAGGCGCCGGGCTCGCCGCTTCTCGCCAAGACGGTCACACACTGCGCCGCACCCTCCCTGAGCGCCAATCCGTTCAGGTGGCAGGCATCGCCCGGCGCCCGGTCGCGGATGAATTCCGGATACCACACCGGCAGGAGGCTCGAATTCATCGTGGTCGTGGCGAGACAGTTGAACATCGCGGCGGCGAATATCGGCTGCTGCCGCGGCCCGATGGCGAGGTCATGCGTGTTCGCAAAGCCGGTCACATAGGAGACTTGCGGCACCAGATAGACATCATGGGGCCGTTCGGCCTTCGCATCCTGTTTCATCAGGGCAAAGCGCCAGATGCGATTGAGGGTCGCCACCCAGAGACCGTTCCCGTCGCGCGCCAAGCCCATGGAGCGATCGAAGCGGATGAACTTGGCGGCGAGCTTGCCCGGCGCGCCGGCGCCGATCGCGATCAACTGGCCCGACTGGTACGCGCTGATGACGAGGCTCACGCCTTCAGCCCAGAGCCAGTCGGCAAAGCCGGGTGAGACGCGGACCGATAGTTGCGCAGAAGCTTTGGAGTCCAAGGTCGCGACCCGCTGTGACCACTCGACACTACGTCATATCACAAATACACTCTACGTAATTTTAGGCCCTCGGATTGGGGTGCATGGTCATCGGGCGGCGTTTCACGATTCCCAGAGCGGCATTGGGGCGGGTGGCGGCGCTTGCCTTGATGGCAGGCTTCCTCTTCTTGCGCATCTGGGATCCCGTCCCGCTCGAAAACTTCCGGCTGCGGACCTTCGACTTCTATCAGATGATTGCGCCGCGCACAGTGACAACACGGCCAGTCGTCATCGTCGATATCGACGAAGCGAGCCTCAAGAAATTAGGACAGTGGCCGTGGGCCAGAACCCGCCTGGCCGAGCTGCTGCTGCAACTGCAGCGCAGCGGAGCGGTTGCCGTCGGCATGGACGTGATCTTCTCGGAGCCCGACCGGCTGTCACCTGGCGCGATCGCCGATGCCGTCCTGGAGATCGACGAGGAGACTCGCGACCGGCTGCGCAGCCTGCCGAGCAATGACGAGGTCCTCGCCCGCAGCTTCGGTTATCTGCGGACGGTCCTGGCGCAATCAGGACAGAACGACCCCACGATCATTCCTGTCGACGATATCGCCCCGGCCATCGCCATAGCCGGACCGGACCCCGGCCGCTATCTGGTGAACTTCCCGGGATTGCTGGCAAATATCCCCGTGCTCGAGAAAGCCGCCGCCGGGCGCGGGCTTTTCAGCCTCAGGCCCGATCAGGACGGGATTGTGCGCCAGGTTCCTGTCATCATGGTCGCGGCGGACAAGATCCGGCTTTCCCTCACGCTTGAACTGCTGCGGGTGGCGACCGGCTCGAGCACTCTTCTCATCCGAGCCGGCGATGGCGGCATGCGCAGCTTCGTCGTCGGCGGCGTCGAGGTGCCGACCGACGGCAATGGCCGGCTCTGGCTGCATTTCAGCCCGCACGACCCGGCCAGGTTCGTTTCCGCCGCAGATGTGATCGAGGGCAAGATCGGCGACGGCCAATTGGTCGGCAAGCTCGCTTTGATCGGCACCTCTGCAATAGGCCTTCTCGACAACAAAACGACGCCGCTCGACCCGGCCATGCCCGGCGTCGAAGTGCACGCCCAGCTCCTCGAGAACATCCTGACCGGAGCCCAGTTGAAGCGGCCCTCCTACATGGTCGGCGCCGAGGTCGTCTTGGCGCTCGGCATCGCCATCCTGATCATCGTCCTGGTGCCCTGGCTCGGCGCCCGCTCGGTGCTGATCATCGGTTTCCTGATCGCCGTCACCCTCTCGCTGGGCTCGTTCTATTTCTTCCGCAGCCGAGGCGTGCTTCTCGATGTGGTCTATCCGCTCATCTCGAGCTTCGGCGTATTCTGGACGCTGGTGTTCGTGAACTATTTCAACGAGCAGGCGCAACGGCGCCAGATCCGCAGCGCCTTTGCACAGTATCTCTCGCCGGCGCTGGTCGAGCGGCTGGCGCAGCATCCCGAGCAGCTGCAGCTCGGCGGCGAGACCAAGGAGCTCACCATCCTGTTCAGCGACATCAGGAACTTCACCAGCATCGCTGAAAGCTACAAGACTAATCCGCAAGGCCTGACACAGCTGGTGAACCGGTTGCTGACCCCCTTGTCCAATATCGTCGTCGAGAACGGCGGCACGATCGACAAATACATGGGCGACAACGTCATGGCCTTCTGGAATGCCCCCTTGGACGATGCCGCACACGCCCAGAATGCCTGCCGCGCCGCCTGCAGCATGCTCGCGGCCGTCACCAGATTGAACAACGAGCTTCGCGACGCCGCCGTCAAGGACGGAAGCCCGGTCATGCCGATTGCCGTCGGCATCGGCATCAACACCGGAGAATGCGTCGTCGGGAACATGGGATCGGACATCCGATTCGACTACACCGTGTTGGGCGACAGCGTGAACCTCGCTTCGCGGCTCGAGGGCCAGACCAAGGCCTATGGCGCTCCCATCATCATCGGTGAACGCACCAATCTGCTGGTGGAAGAGCGGTTCTACACCGTGCCCATCGACATTGTGCGCGTGAAGGGCAAGGCGATGCCGGAACGGATCTATGCCCTGCTCGCACCGATCGGCGACGGTTTTCAGGATGACGGCCTGAAAACCCGCCTGGAGGAGCTTTTGAATGCCTATCGGAACAAGGAATGGAGCGCTGTCAGCCGGCTCCTGAAACAGTCCAAGGCCGGACTTGCAAAGTTCGGCCTATCCGGTATCGAAGCGCTCTATGCACGGCGCGTGCGCCATTTCCGGCGCTCGCCGCCGCCGCAAAACTGGGATGGCGTCTCCGATGCGGCATCGAAATAAGTGGACGGCTGCGAACGGACATCAGAGTCCGCCCAGCTCTTCATATTCCTTGCTGACCTTGTCGCCCTTCTTGATCGATCTCATTTCGTCGTAATAGCCGTTCCTATCATCCGGCTTCGTTTCATCGTAATGAACGCTCCACAGTGTGATGGTCTTCGTGCCGACATGCCACCATTTCCAGCAGTCGGTATAGATCTTCGGGTCGCCCTTGGCACTGTTCTTCATGCAGGCTTCATTATCGGTGACCGACCATTCGCCGGCATAGGTCACGCGTTTCGTGCCTTTTCCGAATACGCCCTTGACCCTCTTCTCCGGCGAAAAATAGGCCTTCGAACCGTCCCAAACCGCCGAATTGCCGCTATAGATCGCGATCACTTCCTCTGCCGTCATCGGCTTGGCGTTCTTAGGTAGTTTCTTCGCTTCGGCGGCTTGCGGCAATGCGACAAGTATCGCCAGTGGCATGACAGGCATCAAAGACCACACCCACTTCATCTTCGCCTCCCTTCCTTTCGCCAAACTCGGTTCAGGATAGAGGGGAATATGACCTAAGATCAATTCCGGCTGCCGATCAGGCTGTGACGCAGAGCGAGCCACAGTCCCGGCCCGTGGACGGCGGCGAACAGCAAACCGGCAACGAAGGTGAAGTGATCGATGAAGAAGCCGAACTCGGCCTGGTTTCCCGTCCAATGCGAGGGACCATGGAAGGCAAAGGCGAGGAACAGGACGTAAGCTGCCGCCAGCAACGACGCTTCCGTGAAAAAGGCTCCAGTCAGGAAGCAGATGACGAGCGCAATCTCGAAGATGGCAGCGAGCCATGCCAAAAGCAGGGACAAGGGAAAGCCGGCGGACGCGATATAGGCCGCGGTGCCGTTGATATCGAGGAATTTGAAAACCGCCGCCATGAGGAAGACAGCCGCAAAAATCAGCCGGCCGATCAGAAGCGCAACGGACTGCCAGGAAGGTGATCCCGTTTCTGTCGTCATTGTTCCTCTCCTAACTTAAGGTCAAGAGCACACCCCCCAAATGGGGGATGCCGGCTTTTGCCGTTTCTTCTATCGCCATCTCGTGGTCGACAGGAGCCGCGCGCCCGAATCGGGCCTCGGCGGCATTGCCCACGTGCCGACTATTCCCACGGGTACGGCATTGTGCGCAACTGCCCACCGAAGGAGGAAACTCTTTCGGTGGGCGGCCCCTCGCCGGCCCGTGAATATCATGCGAGATCCAGGAGAAGACCGCAGTGGTCAGAGACTTCGGGCTCCTTGACGACGGCGAACCGGCGCGCCTCGACCTCGGGGCTAACCAGCATGTAGTCAGCGAAACGGTCGGCCTTTCGATAGTAGGATGTCCGCGTATCGCGATACCCGTTTGCGGTGACGAGATCGGTCAATCCAATCTCGACGAGCGATCGCAGCGTCGCGCTCGTCGGGAGCACGTTGAAGTCGCCGCAAAGCACCAGTCCTTCGCCCTTTCGCCTGATCCGGCCGATCAAATTCAGCAGCGCGTTCGCCTGGACCAGTCGATGTGGCGTGTCTTCCTTGCCGGTGAGTTCCCGCAGACCGTGCATGTGCATGACCGTGATGGCGCATGACCTTTCATAATCGAAGAGGCGCAGGCCATGGGCGTTCCTTGAACGTGGATGCTCGCCCCAGCCGGTAGCGGAGAAATCGCCATGGACGAAGTCCTGGATCTGGCCGATCACCGGATAAGCGCGCCGCACGAAAGTAGCCAAGCCCCATTCCGAGGCAACCTGATGGTCGCCGTCCCAAAGCTCTCCCCGCGCCGCCGGGCAGAAAAAGGCTTGATGCGTCGCGAGCGCTTGACTGACATCGCGGAACAGATTGGCTCGCTGCGGCAATTCCATGCCGTGGTCACGATAGACGAGCGACTCCGATAAGGCGGTTGGCGTATGCGTCACTTCCTGCAGGCACAGGACATCCGGATCGGTCTCTGCAAGATAGGCGATCAATCGATCCCAAAGCCTGCCGCCCCAAGCATTCAGCGACAATATGCGCATTTTTCGTTTCTCCGGCGACAATCATGTAACTTTTCAGCAACAGCCGTCATTGAACTTTCTCACCTGAGCCGCAGTTGATTGACGTTGCGAAAGCGGCGCGCGATGACGTGATAACTCGCGTTTTGGGGGAATCGAATGATCGAGAGAATACTTTTCGGCAGTGCTGCCATTTTTCTTCTGGGCGCTCAAGCGCAGGCGGCGGATGTCGTCGAACCTGCGGCCTATGACTGGACCGGACCCTATATCGGCATTCAAGGCGGTTATGCATGGGGCGAGAACGATTTTTAGCGCCGGTACTCCAGGGGGAGGCAGCCCCACGCTCGCGGCGGACGCGCCGGTCCTCGGTGGAGAAGACGGATCCTTCGATCTCGAGGATTTTGTCGGGGGAGCGCATGCGGGCCGGAATTGGTGGATAGCCTGGTCGTGGGCCTCGAGGGCGACATTGAATATGCCGACCTGGATGGCGATACCGATATTGTTGATGATGGCGGAGGTGTAGTCGGCCGGCACAAGGCGGAGGTCGACTGGCTCGGATCGCTTCGATTGCGTGCCGGCTATGCGTCCAACCACGCCCTCTTCTACGCTACCGGCGGCCTTGCGGCGGGCGGCGCCAAGCTCATAGCCGACGATGCGGCCGGATCCGAGCTCGTCGATGAGAAGCTCACGAAATGAGGCTGGACGCCGGGCGGCGGTTTTGAATATGCCTTCAGCGACGAGCTCAGTGCGCGCGTCGGCGGCGATTTGCTGTCGGCTTCATCGGCTCTCTTGACCCGCTGCCCTGTTGGGCGGAACCTGGGTCCACAAACTGGGAGGGCCTCCCATGACGTCGAGTTTCAACGTCCATAAAGCCTCCGGCTATGAGCAGTTGATGGGCCGCTGGAGCCGCAAGCTTGCTCCCCCGTTCATCGCCTTCGCCGGAGTGAAGGCCGGTGAGCGCATTCTCGATGTGGGCTGCGGAACAGGCAGCCTCACCTTTGCGCTTCCCGAAGCGGCGAATATCTCGGAAGTGGCGGCCATCGACTATTCACCGGTCTTCGTCGAGGAGGCCCAGAGGCGGAATAAAGATCCGCGGATCAGCATCCGGCAGGCGGATGCCTGCGCGCTCCCCTTTCCGGATAGCCGCTTCGACCGGGCCCTGTCGCTCCTGGTGCTGCATTTCGTTCCCGAGACGTCGAAGGCGGTTGCCGAAATGCGCCGGGTCGTCCGCTCGGGCGGCGGCGTCGCCGCGGCAGTATGGGATCATCTCGGCGGGATGCCGGCGATGCGCATGGTCCTCGACACCATGGCGCCGCTCGATGAAGCTGCCGCTCAGTTGCGCAGCCATTACTGCTTTCAGCCGATGATGCGGCCCGGCGAGATGCGCCAGACCTTCATCGCGCAGGGGCTTCGCGATGTCGAGGAGACGTCGATGCTCATCCGCATGGATTATGCATCGTTTGACGATTTCTGGGCGCCTATTGCCGCGGGCGAAGGACCGCTCGGCAAATATGTGGCGGGACTGGACAAAGCGCGCCGCGCCAAGGCGGATGAAGCGGTCATGTCAGCCTACGAGGCCGGCCAGCCGGATGGCCCACGTTCCTTTGTGGCCGTCGCTTGGGCCTGTCGCGGCGCCGTACCGTGAGACGTTGCCTGCATGGTGCCGGTTCATTTTGGAACCGGGCGTAGTCATGCCGGCAAGATTAAATTTTATCCGTATGGCCAGAATCACATTGCATATTTCCCTTGGGTCATAATAAGGGAGGATGTCGGCATTAGGGGCGCCTCCCTGCTGTCCAGCGCCGGCGCACTTCAATTTGCCAATGGAGATAGTTATGAGACTAAAACATCTCGCATGCCTTTTAGTGATTAGCTGTTTCGCAAGCCTGGGCAGCCAGCAAGTGGTTGCCCAGAGCAACGAAGCGCCAGGTCAGTCGAACAAGACGATTGGTCAGCCGTCAAATGCTTCGCCCACCCCCACTCTCGTGGTCGTGAATGCCGCCGGCGCCAAGCTCGACGGAACGAAGCTCACTCTTACCGGCGTTCAAAAGAGCTCGATCATCTTTGCCGACAGGCCGACGCGAGCGGCGGGCCATATCCTGACCTCTGAATTCGTCAAGTCATGGGGTGAAGGCAATGACAGCTTCGCCAAGGATCCGCCCAACGCGACGGTATCGGTCCTCGGCAGCAGCCTGGACAAGAGCAAAGACGCGGTTGTCGAGCTGACCTCAGCGAAGCTCGATGGCGACAATCTGGTCTTCGACGTCAAAGTCCTCGAAGGCGATCTTGCAGGAGCGAGCGGCCCTGCGTCGTTGTTCATCGACCACTGGGGATACCATTGGTATCACCACGGCGGATTCTATGCCGGCATGGCCGTTGGCGCTGCGGCGGCATCAGCCTATCCGTATTATCCGCCTCCTTATTATCCGCCCTACTATCGTCACTGCGGGTATTATCCTTATCCGCCCTGCTACTGAAGCGCTCGCGCCGGCATCGAAGGATCTCGTGTCACCATCCGGGTGACACGAGATCGGACTTGCGAAATGATCCGGTGAACCGCAGGCCCTTTATCTAGTGACGGCGATCGAAGCGTGATGACGGCGGCCACTTCTTCGGCAATCCCGCCGCGGAGCGTCTTGTCCTTAGACCGGCCCATTGCACGTCTGGCTTCACAAATTGCGGAGCTTCCAAGTGCTGGAGGCAAGCCGTTGCTATCTTGCGCCCGGGGTTTGCCAGGAAGTCGGCAACAACTTCCGAGCCGCAGGGATCGGAATCTATGACGTCATGCCCAACCCCGCGAAAGACGACAACCTGACTCGATGGCAGAGTCTTTGCCGCTCGGTAGGCCCAGTCGCTTGGCGTCGCCGCATCGTACTCTCCAGACAGCAGCAGCGCTGGAATTCGGCTTTGCTGCCGTTGCCGTTTGGACCTTGCCAATGCTTCCGGCAGCCAAAGCGGACAAATCCAGGAATAATCCACGCTTTCAGACCAACGGGTCCAGTATTCGGCTCGCTTGCCCGACAATCTGGACGGTGCAGACTCGGAGCACGTTACCGAAAAGTCCATTCCCTCAAAGATGCCCGTTTGATCGCCCTCATCGTCAAAGATCAACCGGGCAAGTGGACCGTAGTCGTGCTTGTAGATGCTTTGTATCAGAGGCGGCAGCATCTCGATGTCGTTTCGGTCGTAAAAAGAATCGAACAGTATGTCGAGAAAGTCGACCCCGGACACATAGCGGTAGCGCTCAGGCGCGTTCGCCTCGGGCGAGCTGCGCAAAAGGATTGGCTGTCGGTCCAATTGCCGGACGATTGTTTCCACCGCCTTTCCAAGATCGCGCATACAGTGCCGATTCAGCCGGCAGTCACGATCGAGAAGCTTCAGCGACCGGGCCAGGTTCGGACCGTCTTCCTTAAGATAATTGATGTCCGGTGGAAGCACCGAATCCAGGATAGCGGCCGAGATTCCTTCCGGGTGCTTGGCCATCACCTCCAGTGCCACCTTGGTTCCGTACGACGTGCCATACAGCACCCAGCGTCCTATGCCGAGCTCCTTGCGCAGGTCGTCGATGTCCGCGGCGCTTTCAGAGGTGCTGTACGCAGAAAGGTCGATGCCTCTTGAGGTCAACGCGCTCCGGCAGGCGAGAACCTTGTCTTTTCGGACTTTGTCCAAGCGCGTGGCATCCGCATCCACGCTCGGCAAGATGCGCTTCCAATCATCGGTCTTGAAAAATCCGGAGCAGTCGAGTGCCGGCTTCGACATGCCGACGCCGCGCTGGTCGACGACAACGACTCTGCGCCCGATCATCCATGTTTGCTGACTGATGAACTGCCACCATCCGTCTATATCCTCGCGTGTGCTGATGCTCGCTGATTGGCCCGGACCGCCGCTCAGGAACACAACCGGTTCATAGCGTTCCCGATCCGGCTGAAAGACAACGGTGGCAAGGGCAATCTCGGCGCCTGAGCCCTTCCCGCGGTTTTCGGGCACATGGAGCGAACCACATGTCATTTCCCGATCCCGCGGGATATCGAACCAGCACTTCGTTTTTCGGAAATCCGCCGCCGCAATGTTCGCGGAGTATCCACAGAAAACCAGAAACGCCACGCCGGCCATTATCGTCAAAAGTCCGTACCGGCGATCGAATGCGAACCGGCAACGGAAGAGTCCTGTCATCATGACTGCAACCCCCAACTACAGGCGCATCTACGCGCGAACCAGGCTGCTCGAACTTCCCACCCGGCAAATATTATAGCACCAAAGCAGTCAATGACGTCAGGTCAGATTCAGTTGCCTCTAAATTGACGCTAGGTTAAAATTGTGGCTAGCTGGTTTTGGCGCGCCAAAAACCCGATCCCCAAGGTCGAAAAGGCGCCCATGAGAGCCCCGGGACCAGTGTTCCGGGGCTTTCGTTTCTTTCGGGACCGTGGTGAGACCGGCCGCCTAGGTCGATGCCGGCGGCAACCAGGCATGCGGTGTCGGATTTGGCGGTTCGGGACTTGGCAGTGGATCGTGTGGAGGTGCCGGCCGTGGCAATGGACCAGGCGGTGTCGGCCCCGGTGGCGCAGGGGTATCTGGTTCGGGAGTGGGAACGGTAGCCATGTTCTCAAGCACGGCCACGCAAGGGCGTGGCCCGTTCCGGCCTTAAGTCGAGCAGCGCCTTTTCGCTCCCATCCATCGCAAACGGCACGGAATTGTGCATGTGGCTAATGCGCCACTGGCCGCCCTCGCGCCGGAAACAGGCCGTCGCACGAAACCAAAGATCCGTTTCCTGGCCATCTTTCTTGGTTCCGGTCATGTGCTGCAGCCCGTGGCGTAGGCTACGTCGCCACCAACGGCGATCTTGAGGTCGAGCGAATCGGAGTTGATCGGCCCTTTCCATGTCTGGAACCATTCATCCAACAGCGCCGGATTGTGGGTAGCGTCCGGTCCCTGCTCCAGCGGCGGAGCGAGGTCGAATGTAACCGCGTCCTCGGCCAGCAGAGCTATAGCGCCTGCTGCATCCCTGTCATGGAGGGCGCCCGTGAATTTGCCCAACAGAGAACGGATTTGGCTTTCGTCATTGGCCATCACCGAGAACTCCAATATCCAGAATTGAGGCGATCCAGCCGAAGGCAGGGTTTCGGTGGGTAGTTGAAATTTCAACGTGAGTGACGCGTTCGAGTTCCCCTCGCCCCCTTGCCGAGCGATCCGCGAAGATAGTTTCTGCAACCAAAAAGGCCCAACCAGCGTTTGGGATCACTTACTCATGAGGTTCTGGTGAAAAGGCTCCTCGGCGCCCTTCTCGTGCTTGCCGTTATCCGCATTGCCACCGGAGGTGCGTTGTTCCTCTTCTCTCGCGAACAGGCGACAGTTCCGATTGAACAAGGCTATGGGCCCGATCCCATCCTGCCGGAACCCAATCCGACTCTGATCCCGACAGTCAATATTGCTACAGCTGCTCAGTGGCCTGAGGGGAGCATGCCGATCGCCGCTTCAGGCTTTGCCGTCAATGAGTTCGCCGGCGGGCTCGATCATCCGCGCTGGCTGCATGTGCTGCCCAATGGCGACGTCCTGGTCGCGGAAAGCGATGCCCCTCCCAAGCCCGATCAAGGCTTCAGCCTTCGGGGCTGGGTCATGGACCTGTTCGAGCGCCAAGCCGGAGCAAAAGTCCCCAGCGCCAATAGAATATCGCCATTGCGTGACCAGGACGGCGATGGCGTTGCCGAAATAACGCAACCGTTCCTCACCGGACTCAATTCGCCCTTCGGCATGACACTGCTCGACGGCAAGCTTTATGTTGCGAATGCCGATGCCATCGTCGCCTTTCCCTACCAAGAGGGTGCGACGGAGATAACCGCGGCGGCGGAAAAAATCGTCGATCTCCCCGCCGGACGCAATCATCACTGGACCAAGGATGTCATCGCCAGCCGTGACGGCGCCAAGCTTTATGCGACCGTCGGCTCCAATTCAAATGTCGGCGAGAACGGAATGGATGAGGAAGTCAATCGCGCCGCCGTGCACGAGATCGATCTGGCGACCCGCCAAATGCGTCTCTTCGCCTCGGGCCTGCGCAATCCCAACGGCCTTTCCTGGAATCCCGTAACCGGCGAACTCTGGGTCGTCGTCAATGAGCGTGATGAGCTCGGCAGCGACCTCGTTCCCGACTATATGACCTCGGTGCGAGACGGAGGTTTCTATGGCTGGCCCTATAGCTATTTCGGTCAGCATGTCGATGAGCGCGTCGAGCCCCAGAAGCCCGAACTGGTCGCCAAAGCCATCAAGCCTGACTACGCCCTTGGGCCGCACACCGCCTCGCTTGGTCTCGCATTCAACCAAGGCGATCTGTTTGGGGCTGCCTTCAAGAATGGCGCCTTTGTCGGCCAGCACGGATCCTGGAACCGCAAGCCGCGCAGCGGCTACAAGGTGATTTTCCTTCCGTTCACAGCAGGCAAGCCTTCCGGACCACCGCAGGATGTCCTGGCGGGATTTCTCAGTCCCGATGACAAGGCCTATGGCAGGCCGGTCGGGGTGGTCGTCGACCGCAAGGGTGCCCTCCTCGTCGCCGACGATGTCGGCAACAAAATCTGGCGCGTGGTGCCAGCCAGATAGAAGCGCAACGGCACTTTTTTCACGCTGATTTATTCGATGCTGAACCCCGGCATCATGGTTTCCGGAGTGAACGCTTGGCGTGCGAAGTGATTCGGCGGTAGCGTCCTGTGCAGATCAAGTTGACGGTTTGGGCCGTCATAAAGTGGATAGACAATGGACGATCAAATTTCGCCTGACCCGATTCTTGAAGTTCTCGTCGGCGTCCTGATCCTGATCATCATTATTTTCGTGCACGGGATAGGCATGCGGCTGGTCAATCGCCGCTTCAGCGCGGCTTGGGCTCAAGTGACTCCCACGACGCCACATTGGCGCACTGACTCGCTACTTGCCATCGCGATCGGTTCGCTGGCGGTTGTTCATTTGATCGAGACGTTTCTGTGGGCAGTGCCGCTCAATCTGATGGACATCATACCCAGCATTCGCAACTGCTATTACTATGTCCTTGAAAGCTATACGACCCTTGGAGAGGGCAATGTCGTTTTGCCGGACCGCTGGCGGCTGATCGGTCCGATCATCGCTATGTCGGGGCTTTTCACCTTTGGCTGGACCGCCAGCGTGCTGGTGAACATTATGACGGAGTTCGGAAGGCTCGACCGCGCCCGGGCGAGGAAAAGCACTGAATAACCCTGATCGCGACTGCAATCTCGATCGACCGAGCGAGGTTCATTTATCAGACCCTGCTTTACGTTTGCGCTTCGACACCGAGGGCGCCGGCGCTTCCGGCTGGCTCTCTTCCTTGATGAGCGGCAGGAGTTTCAGCGTCAAGAACGTGACGACGGCAATGGTGGTTGCCACTTCATAGGCGCCAAGCCCGACGGCGGTGCCGATGGCCCCCGTGGCCCACAGGCTCGCCGCCGTCGCAGTGCCATAGACCGAGGCGCCATGCTTCAGGATCGCGCCGCCGCCAATGAAGCCCATGCCGGTGATCAGGCCTTCGACGACATAGGCGACGGCCTGCGGCGATTGCTGGAGATGGGCTTCCGCGGCTTGGATGAATCCGCAGCTTGCCAGGGCGACGAGCGGAAAAGTCCGCAAACCCGCGCTCCGCGCCTCGCGCTCACGGTCCCAACCAATGGGAAACGCCAAGGCATAGGCCGCCGACAGGGCGACGACATGCTGGCCGATCTGAGTGAAGTCCATGCGGCGTCAGCTCGCGACAAACCAGACGATGGGCCCAGGGATGACGCCGGCGAAGGCGCGAAGAAACCGCTACGGGCGGTCCCAGTAATAGGGAGCGCTCCAATAATCGTGAAGCTCACGCTCGCGGGCCCGATCCGTCCAATCGTACTCTCTGTCACGATAGAAGGTTGGCGCGCCTTTCAGCTGCTCCTCTGTGATGTCCGTTCTATAGCCGCCAAGCGATGTGTCGTATTCGAGCTTGTTCCAAGGAATCGTGTGCTCCTGTTCGCCTATCCCTAAGAAGCCACCGAAAGACATTACCGCATATGAGACGCGGCCACTGATCTTGTCGATCATCAGCCGCTTGATATCGCCTATGTTGTTTCCGGCTGGATCATAGACATCGGTGCCTTCAACCCGATCGCTTTCAATCAAGGGTTTTCCAGTCATCTCTCCAGCCACGCTTGCCTGTACCACAGTATCCTCCTGACATCATCGAATTGTAGCGGGAGAACTCGTGACGGGTTTCGTTGTTCCTTTTTGATTATTGTCGAAAGCTATGCTGATCCCAAATTCCGTATACTGACGGTGACAGTGGTTTTGGGATCCTTCTCGCTCAAGCGTCCGTACAAAGAAAAACCCGCCCTAGGTGATAAGCATCACGGGCGGGTCAGATGGGTGACGCCCTGCCGAGGGGCTTTGGGAAGGGGCGGCAAGGCGACAGCTATCAACGCGCTGCCTGCCCAAAGGTTCCGGCCTGACGCGCGCCTTGCGACCGCTATCGGCCTAGCCGGCGCGATACATCTTGGCCAGCTCTTCCATCTGAAGAGCCAAGCCCTCATAAGTCTCCGCCATGAAGGCCAGGCTTACGACCGAGGACGCGAACGCGTTCTTGGCCTGCCGGCGACAGTCGTCCGCCTGCTCTCGATATTGCTTGGCGCGACGCTCATATTCACTGGATTTTACAGTTGCCATTGCGCCTACAATAAAAAGTTTGCGACCGCTTCGGACCTAAACCCACTGTCGGAAACCGTACACAGAGCGAAAGACCAATCGCCTCGCATATCGGAGCCAACAGCTTCTTCCTAAAGAAAAGGAGGCTCGAAAGCCCCCATCCCCAGTTTCCCCATATTTTTTCGAGGAGGATCGGAAGTAACTTGCGATGAATGTGTAAGGAGTCGGCTCACAATTCCAGCTCAATCTCAGATGTCGGCGGAGATTTTGGGGAACTGTGACGATCGCGCCACACCAGAAGGAACCAAGGCCGTCGCGCAGAATTGTCGCCCTGCCAGCACAGGGTAAGAACATGCTGAATAAATTCGCCTTGGTACCTGCCGGCCTGATCAAGCCCGATATGGAGATCATCACCGCCGACGGAAAGCGCGCGGGCTATGTGGCCGACGTGGCATCGGGCGAAATCATTTCGCACACGCCCACTCGGCGGATTCCCCTGAGCTGGATCAGACGCATCGAAGACGACGTCTACATTTCCCGCCGTCTTCACCAACTCGATTGAAGCATTCGGGGATTCGCTGATGAACAGATCGGCCAAGCCCCTGAGACGTGAAATTCTCCTGGCGGGCCTGGCCCTCGTCACGTTCCTGCTGGCCTGGCTCGAGCTGACACCCTATCCCTTCGCAAGCTTGTTCGGCCTTGGCATGGGACTTCTGATCGGCGCCGTCGTCTCCTATACGATGAGGATGAGCCGGAGATGAAATGGCCGATCTGTCGGAATTGTCTGATCCGGTCGACGTAACTCAGAGAGGCTCGTCGATCGAACTAGGACTCAGACCAGGACGACGACCGGACTAAAATCGAAAAACCTAGCAACACCAATCCGATAACTTCAATTTATGGCGGAGACGGAGGGATTCGAACCCTCGATACGCCTTTAAGGGCGTATAACGGTTTAGCAAACCGCCGCCTTCAGCCTCTCGGCCACGTCTCCGGCGCGGGTCACCTCATGCCCGGATTTGCTCCGGCTGTGAAGGAAAATCTTGTAAGGAATGGAATCACATTTAGCGCATGGCACCTCAGGCCAATTGCCTCGCCGCGGGAACCGTGCGACAGTCGCCGGCGTTGAGTGAATCTTGGCGGGCCTACCTCATCGTCGGCCCCGCGAAACAAGTCCGCAGGAGAGTAAAATGCGCCGGATCATCTTGAGTGTCGCCTTCCTCGGTGCGCTGGCCTTCCCTGCTCTCGCAGCCGAGAATTTCATCCCCGGCGGCCACACCTATTCGCCCGACAACGATCCCCTGCCCGAGCTCAATAGCGAGCAGGACAACATCAATCTCAACGCCGATCTCATCCAGTCCGAGATCAACCGGCAGCAGCGCGAGCGCAAGCTGCTCGACAGCCAGTTCCAGCGCTTCATCAGCGAGCAGGAACTGAAGGGCGGCGACTATTCGCCCGAATATTGAGACCGATCGATAATCAGTGGATGCTGATCCAGGCGCGTGCCTGGCGTTGTGCTTCGGCAATCTGGTTCGCCGTCATCTCGCGCGAGATCTCGCAACGATAGTGCCGCGCCTCGGCGCTGCCCCGCAAGGCCGCGATGTTGAACCATTTATGCGCCGCAACGTAATCCTGCTCGACCTCGTGGCCGAGGCAATACATCATGCCGAGATGGAAAAGCATCTCCGCCGACGTGCCCTCAGGCCGCGACGGCATCTCAGAGCGAGCCATGCTCCTGTCCTTCTCTGTTCGACTTCCCGCCGGTCTTTTCTGTGTGACCGTGCGGAGATGAGAATGACTCGCCAACCGCCAAGGCCGGGTTAACCGAGAGGCTTAACGGCGGCTGAAGGGCTGCCGCTCGATTTTCGGAAATATCGAGTCATTCCAGGCGATTAGACGCGAGGGCCAAGGGCCCGCATTTACAGCGCGCTAACCAGGAGATCAGCGCGCGACCGGAACGGCGATGCGGACGACGAGCGGGAAATGATCCGAGCCGGCATTGCCGCCAATGCGCACCTTCTCCACGCTCTTCACTTCCTCGCTGGCGAAGATGTGATCGATGGCGAGCTGCGGCAGCTGCAAGCGGGCGGGCCATGTCGGCAGGAAGCCGTCCAGCCGGCGCAACAGCGAACGCTGCTCGAAGACACTCAGCATGCGCGATGTCGGCGTGGCGTTGAAATCGCCCGCCACGATGCGCGGGCCCGACAGCTTGCGCACCAGGTCGCCGAGCTCGCCCAATTGCGTCAGCTGCGCCCTGAGATAGGGAAAGCGGATGGTGTGGGTGCCGATGACGGTGAGATCGCCCAATTCCTTGCCGAAAGTGACGCGGATCATCGGCGGCCCCACCCAGCTGGCATGGCTCTCCGAATCGGCGATCGGATATTTGGAGAACACCGCCATATAGCAGTGCTCGAGGTGGACGCAGTCCTCCTGATAGCCGTAGCGGCCGCGCAGGCGGTCCTTCAGGGCGCGCTTCTCCGGCCCGAATTCGAACATCAGCAGGATATCGGGATCGCTGCGCTCGATCTCCTCCGCCAGGGCGTCGACATTGCCGTTCCCCATCCAGCTGTTGAACGACATGAGGCGGATGAGGCGGTGCCCGGCCGGCGCCTGAATCTGGGCTTCGGGTGAAGCAGCCTCCAGATGCGGCAGGCTGCCGATGACCAGGACGCCAATGATAAGGACGATGATGGCGGTGAGCACGCGGGCGAAGGGCATGATGAAGCCCAGGCCGAAGGCTGCGGCGATCAGCCAGAAATGCAGGGAGAACTGCGCGAAGACATCGAAGGCGATCCACAGATTGCCGAGCCAGCCGGCGAGCGCGCCCGCAAGGCCGAAGACAAGTCCGAGGAAACAGGCGAAACGTCCGGCACGGCGCGGCTTCTTCTGCGAGACAGAGTCATCCGTCTCCAATTCCGGCCCGGTCGGGCCGGTTTCAGTCTCGACTGTCAAATCTGGCCTCGGAATCCCTAGAGCAGCCTGCTTTCGAGCGGCAGGAGCTGCTCGGGTGTAGCAAAACCCGGCAGTGCTTCAAAGCGCTTCTTCCATTCGGCGATCCTCGGATAGGCCGAGAGATCGAGCCCGGCCTCGGCGGCGAAGCGGATGACGCCATAAGTGTCGATATCGGCAATCGTGGGCCTCCGGCCGGTGAGCCACTCCGACTTGCCGAGCTCGTGGTCGAGCACGGCGAGCGCGGCGCGGGCCTCGCTGTCATACATGACCTTCACCTCATCGCCGAACTGGCGAAGTCCCCGGGCACGCTGGCGCAGCCTGAAGACCTGGGTGGCAAGCTTGTCCCACAGCCAGAACATCCATTCGCGCACGCGCTGCTGCTCGAACTCCGTCTTGCCGTCGAACCTGCCGAGCTTGCCGGCGAGATATTCGAGGATCGCCGCCGACTGGCTGAGGAAAATCTGGCCGTCGCGCAGGCAGGGCACCTGGCCGTAGCGGTTCTTCACCAAATAGTCCGGCTGCTTCTGGGCGCCCTCGCGCAAATTGACGTGGATGTAGGAGAAAGGATGGCGGCACAGAGAGAGCATCAGCGCCACGGTGTAAGTAGGCCCTGACAGCGCAAAGCCATGGAGCGTGAACCGCTCCTTGTTGCCCGAGACCGACGCGGCCGGCTTCATACGATGCGACGCCTTCACCGGCCGGCGCGCCGACGGCTTGGATACAGGCTTCCTTATGGCCGTTTTCTTAACGACCTTCTTCGCTGCCTTGGCCATGCATAAACCTCCGATGGCGCGGCCTCCCGAAAGGCGCGCGCCCCCCATCATCATTCCGGGTACGGAGTATAGCGCCAATCCATCAGAATCGAAACTGCGGCGTAAGTTGTTGGTAAATCTAAGAAAATTCTTAACGGTTAGGCTAAATGCCGAGTTTTTGGCGCAGAATTTCGTTAACGGACTGGGGATTCGCCTTGCCGCCCGTGGTTTTCATGACCTGGCCGACGAACCAGCCGAGCATGGTGGGCTTGGCCTTGACCTGGGTCACCTTGTCGGGATTGGCGGCGATGATCTCGTCCACCGCCTTCTCGATGGCACCCGTGTCGGTGACCTGCTTCAGGCCGCGCTTCTCGACGATCTCGGCCGGATCGCCGCCCTCCGTCCAGACGATCTCGAAGATGTCCTTGGCGATCTTGCCGGAGATCGTGCGGCTTCCGATGAGGTCGATGATGGCGCCAAGCTGACCGGCCGAAACCGGTGTCTCGTCAATGGCTTTGCCTTCCTTGTTCAACCGGCCGAAGAGCTCGTTGATGACCCAGTTCGCCGCCGCCTTGCCGTCGCGTCCCTTGGCCACCGTCTCGAAATAGTCGGCGGAGGCGCGCTCGGCGATGAGCACGTCGGCGTCATAGGCCGAAAGCCCGAAATCCTTGATGAAGCGGGCGCGCTTCTCGTCCGGGAGCTCCGGCAGGGCCTTCTCGATGCGGCCGATCCAGTCCGCCTCGAGCTCGAGCGGCAGCAGATCGGGGTCGGGGAAATAGCGATAGTCATGCGCCTCTTCCTTCGAGCGCATCGAGCGGGTCTCGCCCTTCCTGGCATCGAAGAGGCGCGTCTCCTGCTCGATCTTGCCGCCGTCCTCCAGGATGCCGATCTGGCGACGGGCCTCATAGACGATGGCCTGGCCCATGAAGCGGATGGAATTGACGTTCTTGATCTCGCAGCGCGTGCCGAAGGCTTCGCCCGGGCGGCGCACCGAGACATTGATGTCGGCGCGCAGGCTCCCTTCCTCCATATTGCCGTCGCAGGTGCCGAGATAGCGCATAATCTGCCGGAGCTTCGTGACATAGGCCTTGGCCTCGTCGGCCGAGCGCATGTCGGGCTTGGAGACGATTTCCATCAGCGCCACGCCCGAGCGGTTGAGGTCGACGAAGCTCATATTTGGATGCTGGTCATGCAGGCTCTTGCCGGCATCCTGCTCGAGATGGAGGCGCTCGATGCCGACGTCGATGGCGCGGCCGTCCTCGACATCGATCCTGACGACGCCCTCACCCACCACCGGCTGCTTGTACTGCGAGATCTGATAACCCTGCGGCAGGTCGGGATAGAAGTAGTTCTTGCGGTCGAAGACCGAGCGGTGATTGATCTTCGCTTTAAGGCCGAGGCCCGTCTTCACCGCCTGCTCGACGCAGAATTCATTGATCACCGGCAGCATGCCGGGCATCGCCGCATCGACGAGCGAGACATGGTCGTTGGGCTCGCCGCCATATTCGGCCGAAGCGCCGGAAAACAGCTTGGATTTGGAGGTGACCTGGGCGTGCACCTCCATGCCGATGATGATCTCCCAGTCGCCCGTGGCGCCCTTGAGCCAGTCCTTCTTCTCGGCCACCCGCAATTCTGAATTCATCGGCATATTTCTCCATTCCGGGGTGCTAGGTACTGGGTTAACGGGCCTAATTCAAGGGAGGCCTGCCGGAAGGGCAAAGGTGCGACAGCCCTCCTTCGCTAAAGCTTCGGAGGGCCATCCTGCTTCGCGTAGGAAAATCTGCAGTCCTGCGAAGCGCCGTTGGGCGCGAAGCAGGATGGGTCCTCAGCCGCGACGCCAATCTCCCGACTGAGAAGAACTGACTAGGCCGCAGACCTCAGATTGATCCGGCTTTCGGCGAGATTGGTCAGCACCTGGTCGGTCGCCCTTTCCTCGGCCAGCGTCTCCTCGAGGATCTCGGCGCAGTCGTTGCGGCCGAGCTCGCGCGCCCAGGCGATCAGCGTGCCATAGCGGGTCATCTCATAATGCTCGACGGCCTGGGCGGCGGCGATGAGGGCCGCATCCATCACCTTGTCGTCGTCGATGTCGCCCGAAACCTCGTCCGCCTCCTCGATGATGCCCTCGATGGCCGGGCAACCGATGGTCTTGGCTTCGGCGCCATACATTTCGAAGACCTTCTCCAGCCGCTCGATATGAAGGCCGGTCTGGTCGCGATGGCGATCGAAACTGTCCTTGAGGCTCACATCGCTGGCCCGGTCCGCCATGTTCGGCAGCACCTTCTCGATCTTCTTCTCGGCGTAATAGATGTCGCGCAGGGTGTGGACGAAAAGGTCGTCCAATGTCTTGATATCCTTCGAAAAGAAACCCATGGGGGAACTCCGTTGCTGGCAATCGGGATCGACTCCCTTGCCTTCCCATCCAGTCAATGATCGGCCCTGGGCGCGGTTCCCGGCGATCTGTTCTCCATTGAGCTGAATCCGGTTATGCCTTGGAGATGACGTCACGTATCATCATCCTCAATGGTGTCGGCAGCGCCGGCAAGAGCACGATCGCGCACGCTTTGCAGGACGTGACGGCCGAGCCCTATCTCCATGTCGCCATGGATGCCTTCCTCGACATGCTGCCTTCGTCCTATGAGAACCATCCCGACGGCTTCACTTTCGAAACCATTGCCCAGAACGGCGAGCCCATGGTTGCCATCAAGTCGGGCAAGGTCGTGCAGCGCGCGCTCCGCGGCATGCGGCGGGCCATTGCCGCCCTCGCGGCCGAAGGCAACAACCTCATCGTCGATGACGTCATGCTCGGCGCCGAGATGGAGGAGTACAAGTCTCTGCTCGCCGGCTTCCATGTCTCTTTTGTCGGTGTCTTCGCGCCCCTCGCTATCCTCGAAGAACGGGAACGTCAGCGCCAAGACCGCCTGATCGGGCTCGCCCGCTGGCAATATGACCGCGTCCATGCGGGTAAGACCTATGATCTCGAAATCGACACCAGCACTGCCACGCCCGAGGCCTGCGCGCTGCGGATCAAGGAGGCCTTTGGACTTTAGGCCCGCAAAAAATCCGCCACAAAGGCCGGGAATATACCTCGCACCCTCTCTTTCGAGATTCCCTTGCGCCCTACCCTTCTTCGCTGGCTGGTTCGTTCGCTTCTCGCGCTTGGCGTGCTCGTCCTCGGCGCCGTGCTCTACGCGCCTTACCTCCCGGCCCTTCTGGCGGAAGGCTTTCCGCGGCCGGAATGGCCGGCGAGAGGCTTCTTCGCCACGATACCGGGCGCCTCCGGCGACAGTCTCGGCGAGACCCTCCAGACCACGCTCAATCCCCCTCTGGCGAAGCTCTTCTCGGAAAGCGGCGGCAAGGCGCTCCTCGTCTATCAGGGCGGCCGGCTCAAGCTCGAATATTATGCGCCCGGTTTCTCGCGCGACACGCGGTTCAACTCCTATTCGCTGGTCAAGAGCCTGGTCGGCCTGATGGCGCTCAGGGCCATCGCGCAAGGCGAGATGCCGGGCCTCGATGCGCCCATCAATGGGCTGGGCGTGACGCCGCGCGAGCTTCTCGACATGAAAAGCGGCATCGTCTTCGAGACGGACGAAATGAAGACGGCCTCGGGCGTGCCCGAGAAGGATCTCGAAGGCACCATATCCAACCCCTTCGGCCCGATGGCGCGGCTTCATATGCGGGGCCTTGCCGGGCTCGCGCCGAAGCTCGTCAGCGACCCCGGCAAGCGTGGCATCTTCAGCTATCAGAACGTCAACACCGCTTTGCTCGGTTCCCTGCTCGGCGCTCTCGACAAGCGCCTCTCGGCGGATATCTGGCTGCCGGCCGGGGCGCAGGGTGCCGAATGGCGCCGCTATGGCGCAGACCTCGACATATCGGCCTATTGCTGCCTCTATGCGCGGGCCCGCGATTGGGTCCTCGCCGCGCGCTATATCATGGGCAACGGCGCCTTGGGCCATGAATTGCTGCCCGACGCCTTCCGCCAGGCCTTCATCGGGCAGGACCTGAGCGATGACGAGGTGCGCCAGGGGCTCTATCGCCTGCATGCCTGGCACGACATCCTCGACCGCGCCGGCGAGCCGCTCAACGGCCGCTTCACCTATTTCATGGGCAATGGCGGGCAAGCGGTTTATCTCATGCCGGAAAAGGACCTCATCGTGGTCCGCTTCGGCGAGAGGCCGCAATTGCTGCATTCGACGCTCTATGAGGCATGGAAGCAGATCAAGGGGATTTGATCTCGCGCGCCAGCGTGCGGGCAAACCAGAGAGCGGCGATGACGAGCGTGGCGAGCACGGCAAGGAGGGCATAGTCCTGTTGGGTGAATCCGGCCGCGGCGGCCGATAACCCCTTCTGCCAGACCACCAGGGCGAAGATCGCCGCCAGCGCGCCCGCAGCGAAGCGCACGCCCCACAGCATGGCGATGAGAATGAACCTCCCCAATGGCGACATGTCACCCATGTCTTTTCCCTCAAGCGCAAGCCGTGCTAACCCCAGGCATCATAGCTTGAGACATCACAAGAACCATGGCGAAATCCAAGACCGATCCCAAGACCCTCAAACCCGCGACCCGCCTCATCGCCACCGGCCGCGACTATTCCGAGCACGGCATCGTGTCGCCGGCCGTCTATCACGCCTCGACCATCCTCTATCCGACCTACCAGGCGCTGAAAGAGCGCAAGCAGACCTATCAATATGGGCGGCGCGGCACGCCGACATCGCGGGCGGTCGAAACGGCGATCGCGACGCTGGAGAACGGCTTCGCCAGCAAGGTGGCGCCCTCCGGGCTTGCCGCCGTCACCACCACCCTCCTCGCCTTCCTCAAGCCCGGCGATCATCTCCTGATGGTGGACAGCGTCTATGCGCCGGTGCGCACCTTCTGCGACACGCTGCTCAAGAACTGGGGCGTCGTCACCGAATATTACGACCCGCTGCTCGCCGGCGCCGTCTCGGCCTTCATCCGCCCGTCGACGCGCATCGTCTATTGCGAGAGCCCGGGCTCGCAGACGATGGAAGTGCAGGACGTGCCGGCGATCGCCGAGGCCGCGCATAAAGCGGGGGCGCTCGTCGTCGTCGACAACACTTGGTCGGGCGGGCGCTATTTCAACGTCTTCGCCCATGGCGGCGATATCTCGGTGCATGCGGCGACCAAATACATCGTCGGCCATTCGGATGCGATGATGGGCGCCGTCACCTGCAACGAGGCGACCTGGCCGCGCTTCAAGGAAGGCTATGAGACGATGGGCCAGTTCGCCGGGCCCGACGACATGTATCTGACGCTCCGGGGCCTGCGCACCATCGATGTCAGGCTCGAGCGCCACATGAAGAGCGCGGTTCGGATCGCCGAATGGCTGAAGACCCGTTCGGAAGTCGATGAGGTGCTCTATCCCGCCCTTCCCGGCACGCGCGGCCATGAGCTGTGGAAGCGCGACTTCACCGGTGCGAGCGGGCTCTTCTCGGTGGTGCTCAAGCCGCAGAGCGAGACCGCTATCGGCCAGTTCCTCGACGGGCTCGAGCTTTTCAGCATGGGCTATTCCTGGGGCGGCTTCGAGAGCCTGTGCGTGCCTTTTAAGCCATACCGCACCGCCAAGCCCTGGGCGCGCGAGGGCACGTGCTTGCGCTTCCATATCGGGCTCGAGGACCCTGACGACCTCATCGCCGACATTAAGGCGGGTTTCGAACGTCTCAAGGCAACGTCTTGAAATCGCGGCGGTCGGGCCCATCTTTGCCAGGACCGAAAGGAAGGACCGTCATGCGTAAATGCGCTGCCTATCTGGCCTTGGCCGTTGCCGGGTTCGCGCTCGCCGCTGCGCCCATTGCCGCCCAGGAGGCCGACGATCCCGAGCTCATTTTCAAGAAGACGACGGTGTGGCGCATGCTCTCGCCCGATGCGAAGCTTGCGACCTACGCGCTCGACGATCCGCTGATCGACGGTATTGCCTGCCACTTCACGGTGCCCGAGATCGGCGGCTGGAGCGGCTGGGCGGGCTTTGCCGAGGAGCGCTCGGAAACCTCGCTCTCCTGCCGCCAGACCGGGCCCGTCACCTTCAAGGGGAAATTCGTCCAGGGCGATGACGTCTATCGGATGCGCCGCTCGCTGTTCTTCAAGAAATTCCACATCTCGCGCGGCTGCGACGCCAAGCGCAACACGCTCGTCTATCTGAGCTATACCGACAAGCTCATCGAAGGCAGCCCGCAGAATTCGACGTCGACCGTGCCGATCATGCCGTGGGGCGCGCTGCTGCCGCCCAAATGCGGAGACTTCCTGGAGAAGTAGATCGTCAGTGAACGGCGACCAGTTCGACGTCGCCGATGCCGACAGCGACATTGAGCCCGACCTCGCCTGAGACGCTCAGAGGCTGAAGCGCGACCGATTTGTCAAAACCGCCGACCAGCACATTGGCGCCGAGGCCGACGCCGATGGCGGCATCCGCGGTCGCCCCGACATAGCTGCCGGCGAGAGCGCCATGATTGAGCTTGCCGGGCGCGAACACCACCCAGGTGATGTAGCTCTTCTCGGTCACGCCGATGTCGAGGCCGATCTTGTTGACCTTGCCCTTGTACAACTCCGCAGGGCCTCCCCCCGATGGGGCGAAGCTGCATTTCATGTCCTTGCTCGATCCCAGGATCAGCCCGATCCCGCCATCGACGGTGCATTTCAATACGCCGACATTGACCCCGCTCTTTGCGAAGGCCGAACCCGCTGTCGCACAAGCGATACCGGCGAAAACTATTGCCGCAAGCCGTCCGTATCTCATGAGCCTGACCCCTGTCCCTGTTGTTGCACTTTCGTGCGTCCGGGCGAATTTAAGCAGTCCTATTGAATTTGTCGCGGTGAATCTTGCGGATTGTTAATGATCGGGTAAAGCTTCGCCGGGCCGTTACAAATCCGGGCGACGCTCGGAAAGCGCCTGCCATAGTCGGGGACAACAATGACCAAGCTCATCGCCTGCCTGGTTCTCCTGCTGAACTGTGTCGCCATGCTTGCGCCGGCAGCGGCCAAGCCGGTTTCTGAGAAGGATCGTTTTTACACCATACGCCCCCAGGACCTCGCCGGGGCGCCTGGCACGCTCATCCGCGCCCAGCCGATCGATATCCCCTTCGTCTATCGTGCCAAGGCCTATCGCATCCTCTATGTCACGCGAAATCACCGAGGCCAGAAGGTCGGCGCCTCCGGCATGGCGGTGGTGTCCACATTCCCCCGGGGTGCCGCGCGGCCGGTCGTCGCCTGGGCGCATCCGACGACCGGTGTGGTGCGCAAATGCGCGCCGTCGCTCCGCTCCGACCCGCTCGCCATCCCGGGCGTCAAGGACATGATCGTCCAGGGCTATACTGTGGTCGCCACCGACTATCCGGGCCTCGGTACGACCGGCAAGATACCTTTTCTGATCGGGGTCGGCGAAGCCCAGTCGGTGCTCGACTCGGTCAGGGCGATCCGTCACCTGCCCGAGGCCCAGGCCGGAAGCCGTTTCGTCCTCTGGGGACATTCGCAAGGCGGTCACGCCGCCCTTTTCGCGGCGAGCCTCGCCAGGTCCTATGCCTCAGAACTGACACTGCTGGGTGTCGCCGCGGCGGCGCCGGCGACCAATCTCGGCGTCCTTCTCGATGACGACATCAATACCGTACCGGGACGGATCCTGGCGGCCATGACGCTCCTCGCATGGTCGCGCAATTACGGCATCGCCCTCGACGGGCTCGTCAATGAGACCACGCTCAAGATCGTCCGGCATATCGACAAGAACTGCATCGGCAGTATCGGCGGCGACCTTGGCGCGCTTTCGGCCGAGCAGGATCTGGGCAAGCATTTCCTCAATTACGACCCTGACAGCCGGCAGCCCTGGCGCGGCCTCATGGCCTCCAACAACCCGGCCGCCCTGCCCATCCGTGTGCCGGTGCTGATCGCCCAAGGTGCCGCCGACACGCTCGTCATCCCCAAGGTGACGACCGACTATGTGCGGGGCTTGTGCCGAACCAACAAGGCCGTTTCCTATCTGAGACTACCAGGGGTCGACCACGGCCTGATCGCCGTGAAGAGCGTCCCTCAGGTGATGAGCTGGATCGAAAACCGCTTCAAAGGCGCCCAAGCGGGCGGCACATGCGGCAGATAGTGAGTGCAAGGCAGTCAGTTCAGGAAGCTGTCCGGCAGATGGCTTGCGGGCAGACGGCTCCGGGGCAGTTGATCTGACGGCAGAGCGCTGTCCGGCAGACGGCTTTTCGCCGACCGCCGGGGCTCGGCCTCGCAGATGATGATGCTGCGGCAGCGCTCCATGCAGCCGGTCTCCGTTTCGTCTTGAAGATCGGGACAGGTGCTTTCGCAGGTCACGATCTCCTGACGGCATTCGGCTTGCGCCGCCGTCGTCGTGACGATCCACATGAAGGCCGCAGCGAAGGCGGGGAGCCGGTACATCCAGAACTCCTGCACTGACTAACCGGATCATTTCCCGACCCTCCTTCGCTAAAGCTTCGGAGGGCAGGAATTAACTATACGGCGATATGGAAGTTCCGCGCAATCGCCTACGCCACCCGAAGCCCCCGGAGGGCGTAGGGTGGTTACGCGAGATACTTTTCGAGGCGGTCAGCCAGTTCCTGTGGCCGGCTTAGCGCAACGCAATGCCCGGCATCGATCTCGTCGGGCGTAATCCCAAGCCGGTCCCTGACGACACGGCGCAGGAACGCTTCAGGCAGCAGCCGGTCGTCGCGGCAAAGGATGAAGCGCGTCGGCACGTCGGGCCAGGCGGCGAGCGGCCAGGGATCGCGCATCGGCGTTTCGGACTGATGCCGCCCGCGGTGTAGCGCCTCGGCGGCGAGATCCGCCGGCACGTCGTGGTAGAAGAGCTCGATGTCGTTGGTATAGCGCCCGTGCACCTCTTCCCCATAGCCGGTGTTGGTCCACCAGTCCGCCGCGGCTTCTCCGGGAGCCGGAACCAGACCGGCGACGAGCACGAGGAGATCGGCCTTCTTCCTGGCGCATATGAGCGGCGCCGTGTACGCACCAAGCGACTGGCCCACCACGACGAGTCCGCTGCGTTCGCCAATGGCCTCGATGACAGTGTCGGCATAGTCGGAGAACCCGGCCGCATCATCCGTACAGGGAAGGTCTGGCGCCACCACGTCATGGCCGTTACGCCGCAAGTTGGCCTCCACCAGATGCCAATACCAGCCCACATCTCGGGCGCCATGGATGAGAACGAAGGTGCGCATGGTTTTCTCCTCGATCCAGCTCAATGCGTCGTAGGTGGCCTGCCACCCGAAGCCCCAAAGCGGGCGTAGGGTGGCTAGTTCCTCCTGATCAGACGTTTGAGAGCAACGGCCTTTCCCGAAGCGGATTTGAAATAAATCTCAAGCTCTCGCGCGTGTTCTTCCGTTTCAACGGCGACATGGGATCTCAGCACAACAGGCAGATATGCCCTTGTCGAATGGACATATCCTGCCCGATGGGACGAAAAACGTCGTTTTAAATTGTTGGTTGAACCGACGTAGATATCCCCATTGCTCAGCTGAAGGAAATAAACGTACCACACGGTGGCGCCCCGAAGCCCGTGTAGGTAAGGCAAATCACAGCAGCAAATAACGTCACTAGTCTCCCTGCGCTGCTTCGCAGCTTCGGGAGATCACCCTTCGCCCCTCAAGAGGGCGTGGCTTGCCACCCGAAGCCCGTCAGGGCGAAGGGTGGCGACCCCGGAGAGATTCGAACTCCCGACCCACAGCTTAGAAGGCTGTTGCTCTATCCAACTGAGCTACGGGGCCAGCCGGTCAATGGGTCCAAAGCTCGTTGCGGCCCCATCGGAAATTGTCGGCATAGGATTTGCGCTGCGTTCTGGCCGGCGCCTCGGGCTCCACCCAGTAGGCGATGCCATTGCGCTCGGCATAAGCGATCGCCTGCTCCTTCGATTCGAAGGTCAGGCGCAGCTGCTGCTTCATGTCGGCGGACGAGGTCCAGCCCATGAGCGGATCGGCCGTCAGCCTGAGCTCCGGCTCATATTCGAGCAGCCATAGATCGACCTTGCCTTTGCCGGACTGCATGGCATTGCGGGCGGGCCTGTAGATCTTCGCGGTCATGCCGTCACCTTTATCCTATCACACCTATGAGCTGAGGCGGCCCTCTTTCGCTAAAGCTTCGGAGGGCATCCTGCTCCGCGCACGAAATCCACTAATCCTGCGAAGCGCCGCTGGGCGCGAAGCAGGATGGCGGTGGTCGGGGTGGCCAGATTCGAACTGACGACCCCCTGCGCCCAAGGCAGGTGCGCTACCAGACTGCGCTACACCCCGTTTTCCACCTGTATTCCAAGGCGCTTCCTTATCGCCAAGGCTTGCCCCGGACTTGATCCGGGGTCGAGCAATCCCGGATCAAGTCCGGGACGGGCTTTGGCGGGAAGCGCCCTGCTCCCGCAGGGGATAGCGAAATCGCACCTCTCGGGCAAGAGATCAGCCGCCGGTGCCGAAAATGGGGTTCAGCAGGCGGTCCCCGGGCCGGATATTGAGCCGGTAGGCGGTCCCCGCCTTAACCTCGAACACGGCATAGACCGGCATGCCCGGGGTGATGATGTCCTCCGAATAGGGAACCGTGTTGCGGGCGACATAGAGAACCACCCCCTTGTCGTCCGAGAAGATCATGTCGAGCGATACCGGTGTGTTCTTCATCCACATGGAGACGCTGCGGGTCTGCTTGAAGTCGAACAGCATGCCGCGATCCTCGGCGAGCTCGGTGCGGAACATCAGCCCCTTGGCGCGGTGCTCGGGCGTCGCCGCAAGCTCGGCGGTGAAGCCCGTCCGCATCTTGCCGCCATTGCTCTCGACGGTGAGGGGAACGGTCGGCAACTCGGACGTCTCCGCCCGGCCTATGGAGACCGCCGCAAGGACAAACAGGAAAGCCAGGGTGATGGCGCGCATCGTTCGAGTATGCCGCGCCCGTACCGATTACGCTAGTTGGTGTGACGCGGCCCGCTGTCGAGCGTGAGCCGGACCTCGGCCGCCATCTGGCCCTTGGGCCCTGAGCCGAAGCGCACATAAATCCACTGGTCGGGATGAAGCTCGGCAATGGCGGTTTTCCGCAGCGTCTCCATATGGATGAAGATGTCGGGAGACCCCTCCCCTTCGCTCACGAAGCCGAAGCCCCGCGCCCGGTTGAACCATTTGACGCGCGCCCTGACCCAGCCGCTCGACGGCGATACGTTCACATGGGTGCGGCTCGGCCTTTCGACCGGATGGATCGCGGTCGAGGTGTCGACATTGAGGACACGCAACGCCTGGTAGCCCTTCTGGCGCTCCACCGCCTCGCAGAAGACACGCGTCCCTTCGAGCGGCGCCTCGAAGCCATCGCGTTTGAGGCAGCTCAAATGAAGGAGCACGTCCGGCATGCCGTTATCGGGGATGATGAAGCCATATCCCCTGCCGACATCGAACCACTTAACGAATCCGCTGATCTGGAAGATTTTGACATTCACATCGGGAGCTTGATGCTCATGCTCCCTGTCTGCCTCGAAGGGCCCGCTAACCGCCATGACCGCATACCCGAACTAGTGGCAGCCCTCTGCCGTAACCCCTTGCTGCCGTGGGTTAGATTGATCGACTCTTTTGCAATTGTACAGAGCGGGTACCTGCAAGAGATGTGGAAAACATGCGATAGACATTGAATTCGTCGGCGAAGCACGCCTCGATCGCAGCGTCCGCGATGCGAAAAAGCCCTGAAAACAAAAGCCGATTCGCTTCAAGCCAGATGCAACACATCAACGCTGCCGAAACATGCGGCATGCAGAGACAGCCACGAGGAAATTTCGGCCGGGTCCATGTCTTTCCGCCGCAAACAGCGGAGTTTTGCGCAGATTCCCCTCAACTGATTCGTTTTCAGCGCGTGAAGCGATCGTGATCTCAAGGCCATAAACGCTCGGCGGTCGCGGCGAGAACATCGCCGAGCTCACCCTGAACCACGAGATCGGCGAGCGCATCGAGGCCGGTCGGCTCGCGGTTGATGATGACCAGCCTGGCGCGATTGCTCTTGGCCATGACGGGAAAATTCGCCGCCGGGAAAACCTGCAGCGACGAGCCGAGAGCGAGAAAGAGATCGGCGTTGAAGGTAGCGGCGCGGGCATCGGCCATCTCCTGGTCCGGCATGGCCTGCCCGAAGGATATGGTCGCCGTCTTGACGATGCCGGCGCAGGACACGCAATAAGGTGGCCGCTTTTCGCTTTCGATCGTGGCGCGCGCCCAGGCGAGCTCATAGCGCTCGCCGCAACTCAGGCACTTGGCATAGGAGCCATTGCCATGCAGCTCGATGATCGCCTCCTCCGGCACGCCCGAGACGCGGTGCAGATCGTCGATATTCTGCGTGATGACATGGCTGACCTTGCCCTCATGATAAAGCTTCGCGATCACCTTGTGGCCGCGTCCGGGCACGGCATGCGAGACCGTGTCATAGATCATGAAATAGCGGCGCCAGGCCTCGAGCCGCGTTTCCTCAGAGGCAAGATAGGCGCTGAACTCGATCGGCTTGTACCGGGTCCAGAACCCGCCCGGCGAGCGGAAATCGGGAATGCCGCACTCGGTCGAGATGCCCGCACCCGTGAAGACGACCGCGCGTTTGGCGGACTGGATCATTCGGGCAAGCTCGTCTATGTCATCATCCATCGTCAGTCCGCCCCATCAGCAAAGGAGAAGGCCTTGGTCAAATATCTCCACACCATGATCCGCGTATCCAATCTGGACCAATCGCTCGATTTCTTCATCAACAAACTCGGCTTCGTCGAGCAGCGCCGCTATAAGAACGAGAAAGGCCGCTTCACCCTGGTTTTCGTGGCGGCACCCGAAAGTCCCGATGCGCCGGTCGAGCTCACCTACAACTGGGATCCCGAGGCCTATACCGGCGGACGGAATTTCGGCCATCTCGCCATCGAGGTCGACGACGTCTATGGCTATTGCGAGAAGCTGCAGAAGAACGGCATCACCATCAACCGCCCGCCGCGCGACGGCCGCATGGCCTTCATCAAGACGCCGGACGGCATCTCGATCGAGATCCTGAACAAGGATGGCGCGCAGCCCGTCAAGGAGCCCTGGGCGTCGATGCCGAACACCGGCACCTGGTAGCGCGGGGAAAGGCAGTTGGACTTCACTGGACTCTCCAACGTTCCCCTTCTCCCGCGCGGCACGCGTGGGAGAAGGTGGCCGAAGGCCGGATGAGGGCTCTTTCGTGAAGCAAGCGCGAACTTCAAAAGCAATACGCTTTGCAGGCGAAGAGCCCTCACCCGCCCTTCGGGCACCCTCTCCCATTGCTTCGCAACGGGAGAGGGGAAGCTGGCGATAGTTCGTTCAATCCCGCATTCAGCCCATAAACAAGCCGCCATTCACCTCGATGACCTGGCCGGTGACGTAGCCCGAGGCCTCATCGCTCGCGAGATAGACGAAGGTGCCGGCGCAATCCTCGGCCGTTCCGAGGCGGCCCAAAGGGATTTGCAGGCGGGTCGCCTCGAGCTTGTCCGGCGTCGAATGCCGGTCATGGAAAGCGGTGTGGATGGTGCCCGGCGACACGGCGTTGACGCGGATGTTGCTCGGCGCCAACTCCTTCGCCATCGACTTGGTCACCGCCGAGACGAAGCCCTTGCTGCCGGCATAGATGCCCGATCCCGCCGAGCCGCCCGAGCGCGCCGCGATCGAGGAAACATTGATGATGTTGCCCGAACGCTGCTTCTGGAAGATAGGGATGACGGCGCGGCAGCAATCGACGAGCTGGCGGACATTGAGGTCGAGCACGCGCTCATAGAGCGCATCGTCGAGTTCGGCGATCTGGCGGCGCTCGACCATGCCGCCGGCATTGTTGATGAGGACGTCGATGCCGCCGAGGCGCTTCTCGGCCTCGGCGATGAGCGTCCATGGCGCCTTGCGCTCGAGGAGGTCGAGCTTGAGGGTGGCGATGCCTTGGCGCTCGAACGCCGCCGCTTCGTTCCCGCCGCCCAGATATTGCGCGAAGACCTTCGCGCCCGCTTTCGCCAGCGCGTGGCTCGCCGCTCCACCGATGCCGGTCACGCCGCCGGTGACGACGATGCGCTTGTGTACGAGATCGCCAAACAAATGAAATTCCTCTTGGAACTCACATCATCCAGACATGCAGGATCATGCCGCAGGACACGCCGATGATGGCGCCGATGAAGATGCCTATGGGCGGGGTGAGTATGAAACTGCTGAGTAGACCGCCAAAAGCCGCTCCGAGCGTCAAGCCCAGAACAAAACGATTATACACCAAGCCCTCCCGGACGGGCGCGCCTCACCACGCCGCATGATCCTAATCGTTGATCCGACTTCAGATGAATTTTGTGTCGTTTTTGGTGTTATTGGCGCGCCCTACGGGAATCGAACCCGTCTTTGCAACGTGAAAGGCTGCCGTCCTAACCGATAGACGAAGGGCGCGCGGGATGCGGCTCTATAAGGGGCTTCGCCCGGGAGCGCAAGGCGGGAAATCACCGCCTCGTTACATTTTCGGACTACCTTTCGCCGCCTGCCGTAACACCTCTTCCGCCCATTGATTCAAGCTCTTACCCGCAAGTTGCGCGGCGAGGACGGCGTCGGCATGAACCTGCGGCGCTATGCGAAACATGACCTTGCCCGAAAAGGGTTTCTCAGGCGGCTTTCCCACCTTCTTGCAGGTCTCGATATAGTCATCCACGGCGTCGCGAAAGGCGCTCTTCAGAGCCCTCACCGATGTCGCGTGAAAGCCCACGACTTCCTTGATTCCGGCCAGGTGGCCAATGAAGCACTCATCCTCGCCATCGTATGCGACGCGGGCCTGATAGCGCTTATAGGTCATCAGATTGGTCATAGATGCAGCCTATCCCCTATCCTACCCGTGCGACATCTTCGACATGGAGCGAGGGCACGCGTTCGCGACCCCAATCGTCGACCACCAGCCTGCCGGCAATGTGCAAGGGATGCTGGCGCTCGGTCAGCAGCAATTCGCCGAGATCGGTGCCGAGCGCCCGGAACGCCACCGCCTTGATGCGCGTCCCGTCGGCCGCGGCCAGAGTGAGGCGGACATGATCGCTGCCGGCACTGTCGGCATAGACGACGCGATGCGCAGGCAGCACGAAGACGGGCGCCGGATTGCCCATGCCATAGGGCCCTGCCTGCTCGACGAGCTCGATCAGGTCGAGTGTCGCGCCCGACGCGGTCAGCGCGCCATCGACATCGAGATAGCGCTCGCCGGTGAGCTTCAGCGCATAGGCCAGATGCGTCTCGAGGAAGCTTCGGAAGTCGCCGAGGCGCGCCCGCTCGATGGTGAGGCCCGCCGCCATGGCATGGCCGCCGCCCTTGATGAGGATGCCGGCATCAAGCGCCGCGCGCACCGCGTGGCCGAGATCGACACCGGCAATCGAGCGGCCGGAGCCTGAGGCCTGGCTCCCGTCCTTCTCGAAGCCCAGGACGATGCTCGGCAGGTTGAAGCGCTCCTTGAGGCGCGCCGCGGCAAGGCCCAGCACGCCCGGATGCCAGCCCTCGCCCGCGACCACGATCGCCGGACTGGACCTTGCCGTCCCCAAGGCGGCATCGGCTTCGCGCAGCGCCTGGTCGAGCACGCTCAATTCGATCGCCTGGCGCTCGCGATTGAGCCGCTCGAGCTCGGCCGCGATGATCGAGCAGCGTCCCCTCTCCTGGCTCACCAGCAATTCGAAAGCGAGATTGGCATGGCCGATGCGGCCTGCCGCATTGAGGCGCGGCCCCAGGAGGAAAGCCAGCGCATAGGCATCGGGCCTTCGTTTGAGCCGCGCCACATCGGCAAGGGCGGCGAGCCCCGGATTCTCCCGGCGCGCCATGATCTTGAGGCCTTGCGTCACATAAGCGCGGTTGAGACCGGTCAGGGGCACGACATCGCACACCGTCGCCAGCGCCACGAGCTCGAGCCACTGCAGCATATTGGGCTCCGGCCGATCGGGCCCGTACCAGCCGCGCTGCCGCAGGATGCGATTGACGACGCTCACCAGGATCATGGCGACGCCGCAGGCGCACAGATAGCCGAAGCCCGATATGTCGTCCTGGCGGTTGGGATTGATGACCGCGGTCGCATCGGGCAGCGTCAAGCCGGCCTGATGATGATCGACGATGACCACATCCATGCCGAGTGCCCGCGCTTCCGCGAGGGGATCATGCGCCAATACGCCGCAATCGAGGGTGAGCAGAAGCTCGGTGCCGCGCTCCTTCAGTGACTGGACGGCGGCCCGGCTCGGTCCATAGCCCTCGGTCAACCGATCCGGAATGTGAACCGTGTTGCTGGCGCCGACGCTGGTGAGGAAGCGGGTGACGAGTGCCGCAGACGACACGCCGTCGACATCATAGTCGCTGATCGTGCCGATGCGCTCGCCCGCCATGATCGCCTGCGCCAGGCGGTCGGCCCCCTTCTCCATATCCAGCAGCGCCGAGGGCTGCGGCATGAGCCGGCGCAAAGTGGGATTGAGATAGGTCTCGACATCGTCGAGCGCCACGGAGCGCGCCGCCAGGACACGGCCCAGCAATTCGGGAAGATCGTTCTTCTCCGCGATCGCCTGGGCATCGCGGCTCAAGAAGGATCGGGCACGCCAGGACCGTCCGGTGACGGACCGGCTGACGCCCAGGAAAGGCGATGATGTAACGGGCGCTGCCCTTCTATCCAGCAAGAGCGACATGATCCTTCATTGGACGCCGATTCGGCCGCGAATTTGAGCGGTAAGAAGCGCCGTCAAAAAAGTTTTGCGCTTCCTTACGGCATGGCGCTTCGCGGTCGCAAGCGTCGGGAACAATTGCCGCCGATACCCATTGAAAATCAAGGAGAAAGGAGCGCGTTTCCCGGCGAAGCGGATGCGCTTCGCCGATAAGGAACCGCGCCAAATCGATCTGGAGCAAATCCTTGTCGCCAAAGTCTTCAACTTTGCCGGGGTTTGCCCTGAAGGAGCACGATCATGGCAGTAGCGAAACGCAAGGCGACGCCTAAACGGGCAAAACCCCGCGCGCGCGGCGGTGGCCAGTTCTTCCATATCGAGGTCAGACCCAGGCGTGCGTTCAAGAGCTTCCGCACCCAGGATGTCGGCCGCAAGGGCGGCATCGAGCGCGTCGCCGGCCGGCGCGGCAGGGGCTCTTGGGACACGCAGAAATGGCTCATCGGCAAGGAGCACGCGACAGCCTAGAATTTTGACGCGCCCGCTAACTAAGTTCCCTCAAAATCAAATTGATATGTGAAACACGTGAGAACCGCCGAAAAGCGGCAATTGCGTTTTGGGCACGCTTTTGGGCACAGGTCGAACGCATGAATCACGGCCGCCGAATTTAACGCCGTCTCGCCCTGTCACATGGATGAAAGCCTACCAACTTGGCCGCCCTGCTCCGCTATGCCAGATTGTGGGTCTATGGCGACGACAGGCAAGAAAGACGGCGGCCGCGAAGCCGAGCTAGAGGCGGCTATTGAGGCAGTCCGCGTCGAGACTTGGAAGACGGGGCAAACGCTTCCAAAGCTACGTCATGCGATTGCGCTCATCCTGCAAGAATTGAAACGCGAATGAAGAAGGATGCCGAAATGTGGAAACGCCGCCTCTTGGCCTTGATGGTTCTAGTATGCGGTGCGGCTGGTGCTGACGCTGCCAAGAAGACGGAGAACCCTACCCAACCCTCAGAAACGTGGTGCTCAGACGGTTTCGACAAGCCAACCGAGCTCCTTATAACCGCCGGTCCAAACTTTGTTTTGAAAACTGACGGCAGCGCGGACGAAACCTTGGATATAGAAAAGGATACAATTTACCCCGCCACCTTACGCAACCTTTCCAAGAAAAAAGGTTCGCCACCGAAAGAATACCAAGTTTGGATCGTTCGCGATCGCCTGTTCTGGCCATGCGACGGCTGACGGGCAATGCCAATTTTCAAAGACACAATCATGATAAAGGACCGTCCGCATGATCGCGCCGTCGAAGTCACCGTGATTATCCGGAGGGTATGAGCGTTTTGAACGTGCAGGAATTGGCGGAAAAGGCTTGGCGTTCGGTGAATAAGGAAATCACTATCGGCAAAGTGACGGTGAAGGTACGGGCGTTCAGGCGCTAGAGCGAGGCACTATATGGAATGGAACCGCCCGATTCACGAGAAGCGACTCCCCAAGAACGGGCGTTTACCGACGCTGCCACGTCACGTCTTTCCAAATACCTTGTGGGATTTCTCAAGCTTGGAATCCAAAATGGGATAGAACATGTTTTGCCAGCGGGATCGGGGACGCTAGTAAAGTTTCGCAAGCACCATGGAATATTGACTGCGGCGCATGTCCTGTCGGCACTACCAAAGCATGGCGACGTTGGAATCGTTCGATTTTTTTCTCGCGGGTTGGAACGAACGAAACTCCGGATGGAAGATACTTATACCAAGTCGGCCGGCGGCCAAGACGGAGTGGACGGTCCGGATTTGGGCTTCCTTGGTCTATCCCCTGACGTAGTCGGTTCGTTGAAAGCGGCCAGCGACTTTTTTGACTTTGACAAATATTCTGACCAAATACTTAGTCATCAGGGTCCGAAGCCGGGCTTTGACGCGGTGCTTGGCATGATTGCCGAAAAATCAAGAGTAGAATTCTCCGGCATGACCGCTAAATCCTTTTTTTCGGGCGAGCATTGAAGTTGGAACGCCTACGCCCGCCGAAACGAGAGAAGGTTATGACTACGTGACTATGCGCCCGTATATGAAGTTTCGTTCCGAACCCCAGCCAAACTCCTATCAGGGCACTAGTGGTGGCGGTTGGTGGAAAGTGTTTTCAAAGACTGACGAAAACGGAGACATGTCGGTAGAGCGAATGATGCTCTTTGGCGTTGCGTTCTACGAGCATGACCATGACGGATACCTGACGTTGAAATGTCATGGACCGAAAGGACTCATCCGTCAATTTTTGCCGACGATTGATGTTTGACGGCTTGCTGCCAAGCGCGAACGACGCGACGAAATAAGCACAAGCCTGACGCCGGTTCGTCCGCCGTTGCAAAAATCAAGCAAACGCCTTGATTGCCCACAATTGAGCCGTGATGGGCATTCCCGCCCGCCCCATTTGGGGGATCTCCAAGGGCAAAACGCCCCATTGCGCAATTGCGCGAAGCCTAGCGGCATTTACACAATAGAAAGAAATAGAAGCGCATCCTTCGGGATCATTAGGACGGCACCAAAACTTGAGGGATGCCGTCGCCTGGGGACCGCTGCCAGTGCGATGCGCGGAAGGTCGGGGATATTCGGGATTCCCCGGCCTTTCGTTTCATGTGGCGGCTAGGGCTTCAAATCGCGACTTCGGCGCGCACGCGATAATCACGAAAAAAATTGTTCGCCTTGAACGGGAAAAATCAAGCGTACCATCCTGTTTCATCAACGCAACATTTATTAACCTAGACCGGCCAGCATTGGGCCGTGGCAGCCGTTTGGCCTGCCCCTTACTTTGGCACCTTCCAGAGGCAAAACGCCACGAGCGGTCGATTGTGGTAACCCAAGGGCAATTTACAAAATGGAAAGAAATAGGGGCGCAACCTTCAAACCATCGCCTCTTTCCACTTCCAGGCGATACGCGGAAGGCCGAAGGAAGCCGAACCCTTCGGCCTTCCGACCCATCTGACGGGCGACCGCTTCAAGGCCAAGGACCGCCCCAACGTGCCCGAGCGCCGCAAGCCGACGCAGGCGATGCGCCGGGCGCGAACCCGCAACATCCGCAGGGCGCAGACCGCAAGACGGAAGAGCAGCAGCCGATGATCCGCAAGCTCAAGTCAGGCCAGTATCGCCTCTATTCGCGCAAGAAGGACCCGAAGACCGGCCGGCGGCGCAATCTCGGCACGTTCAAGAGCCGGGCCGCGGCCGAGAAACACGAGCGCGCGGTGCAATATTTCAAGCATCACTAGGTAAAGCCATCGCGCCTTGGCGAGTCTTTACGGCCCGTGCCTTTCTGCGCTTCAATGCAATCCTGACGGATGGCGCCAATCACGGGGGCATAGATGCGCAGAGATCATGGGGTGCCGCGCGGCACGGTTCACCGGCTGACGATCGACAGCCAGGTCCTCAAAGGCAACCTGCTCGGCGATCCGACGGAACGGGTGATCGATGTCTATGTGCCGGCCGGCGCGAGCGGCGGCGGACTGCCGCTCCTGGTCGATCTCGTCGGCTTCACCGCCGGCGGTCCGGCGCACAGCAACTGGAAGAATTTCGGTGAGAATGTGCCGGAGCGTCTCGACCGCCTGATCGGAAGCGGCGCCATGCCGCCCGTGGTCGTCGCGCTGCCGGATTGCTTCACGAAGCTCGGCGGCAATCAATATATCAACTCCGCCGGGATGGGCCGGTGGGACGATTTCCTGCTTCAGGAAGCCGTGCCGTTCGTCGAAGCGAAGTTCGGTTGCGGCGGCACGGGACGGCGCGCCTGCTTCGGCAAGAGCTCGGGTGGCTATGGCGCGATGGTCCACGCGATGCTGCATCCTGATTTCTGGGCGGCGGCCGCCTCGCATTCGGGCGACGTCGGCTTCGAGCTCCTGTTCTTCCCGGATTTTCCCAAGGTCCTGCGCGAGTTGGCGACGACGGGCAACTCCGTCCGGGCCTGGCTCGAAAAGTTCTTCGCCGCACCCAAGGTGAAGGATCCCGATGTCCACATCCTGATGTTCCTGGCGATGGCTGCGACCTATGATCCTGACCCTTCCGCCTATATGGGCGTGCGCCTTCCCATGACGATCGACACTTGCGAGACCATCCCGGAGCGCTGGGCGAATTTCATGAAATGGGACCCGCTCACTCTCGTCGAGAAGCATGGTCTGGGATTGAAGAAGCTCAAGGCGCTCTATATCGACTGCGGCGACATCGATCAGTACAACCTCGTCTATGGCTCGCGGCGAATGCACAAGCGGCTGACCGAGATGCAGGTGCCGCATGTGTATGAGGAGTTTGCCGACGATCACACGGCGGTCGACTACCGGATGGATATAAGCCTGCCCATCCTCGCCAAGGCGCTTGCGGCGCCCGCTGTCTCCTAATGCGGCCCTTCATGGTGACTTTCTCTTGACTTCGTGGGCCAAAGCGAGGGATTGGGAAATGCCAGGATCGGAGCATCTGCACGCGACCGTACAACTCATCAGCAGACGGACGGATTCCCACCCGCAATTCCCTGATATGGAGATCGCACGGGCACGAATTCCCTGCTCTTTTTTCCTATTCCGAAGCTAACCTATTGATATGGCTCGATCAGCCTCCCGGATTCTTCAAAATTCCCTGATAATCCCTGATATTCCCTGATACCGGTTCGCGGCGCGCAGCTCCGGCGCGGCCTTTCACCGGTGAAAATTCGACCGAAAACCTGTTCTGTCAGAGCCCTGGGTCAGGGGAACAGCGCCACCTGCTCCAACCCTTGCGCCTCCGGCAGGCCGAACATCAGATTGAAGTTCTGGATGGCCTGTCCCGCCGAGCCTTTCACCAGGTTGTCGAGCGTCGAGATCAGGATGACGCGGCCCGGAACACGGTCGGCATAGACGCCGAGCATCACATTGTTGGAGCCGCGCACATATTGCGTCGAGGGCATGACGCCCTTGGGCGCCATGAACACAAAGGGCTCGTCCTTGTAATGCGTCTCGAGTGCCGTGACACAATCGGCGGCCGTGGCCTTGCCCTGGAGCCTCGCATAGGTCGTGCACAACTCGCCGCGGCTCATCGGGATGAGATGCGGGGTGAAGTTGACCAGCACCGATTGTCCCGCGGCGCGGCTCACTTCCTGCTCGATCTCGGGCGCATGGCGATGGCTCGCGACGCCATAGGGCGAGAGCCCCTCGCCCGCTTCGCAAAACAGCACATTCTGCTTGAGCGAGCGGCCGGCGCCCGAGACGCCGGACTTCGCGTCGATGATGAGGTCCGCCGCATCGATGAGCCCCGCCTTGACCAGGGGCAGGACCATCAGGAGCGCGGCCGTCGGGTAGCAGCCCGGACAGGCGACGAGGCGTGCCTTCTTGATGTCCTCGCGAAAATGCTCGGTCAAGCCGTAGACGGCGTCCTTCTGCAGGTCGAGCGCCTGATGCGGGCCGCCATACCATTTCTCATAGACGGCGGCATCGCGCAGGCGGAAATCGGCCGACATGTCGATGACCTTGAGATGTTTCGGCAGCTCGCGGATGACGGCCTGGCTCGTCGCATGCGGCAGGCCGCAGAACACCGCCTCCACCTTGGACCAGTCGGCCTCCTCGTTCTTGATGAGGGTCGGGAGCTTCAGATGGGCGAGATGCGGGAATACTTCCGCCATGGCCTTGCCGGCATGCGAATTGGCGGTGAGCACGGCGATCTCGACACCCGGGTGACAGGCGGCCAATCGGACCAGATCGGAGCCGGTATAGCCCGAGGCACCGATGACGCCGATCTTGATCTTGGCCATGACTTTTGTCTCCTTCGAACAGGGGCGCTGATTTAAGCAACGCGTACAGTTTGTAAAGACCAATGGCGCGGAAGCTTCATCGGATTATGACGATCTTCGATTAACTCTTTGAAACAGCGCCGATTTTCGAAAACCACTCATTTCACACCATCCGTCTTCATCGGCATGGGTTGGAACATAAGAGTGCCGATGCCGGTTTCGTTCACAAGCGAGGAGCCCATGCTCGATCTCGATCATGCACGCCGGCATATGGTCGATTCCCAGATCGCCCGGCGGGGCGTGCGCGACTCCCGCGTGCTCGACGCGATGCGGACTGTGCCGCGCGAGATTTTTGTCGACGTGGGCTTCGAGGAATTCGCCTACGAGGATGCGCCTCTCCCCATCGCCCAAGGACAGACCATCTCCCAGCCTTACATCGTCGCGCGGATGACCGAGGCGGCGGAAATCGATGCTTCCGACCGGGTGCTCGAGGTCGGCACGGGCTCGGGCTATGCGGCCGCGGTGCTCAGCCTCCTCGCCAAGGAGGTGTACAGCATCGAACGCCACGCCCGGCTTGCCGAAATGGCGGGACGGCGATTGGCGGCAGGCGGCTACCGCAATGTCGAGATCAGTGTCGGCGATGGCACGAAAGGCTGGCCGGAAGCCGCCCCTTTCGACGCCATCCTGGTGACGGCCGGAGGCCCCGCCATTCCCGCAGCGCTGAAGCAGCAGCTCGCCATGGGCGGGCGGCTGATCATCCCGGTCGGCACGGAACTGGCGTCTCAGCGCCTCATACGGCTCACGCGTGTGGGTGAAGCGGAATTCGAGCAGGAAGACCTCGGCGGCGTCATGTTCGTTCCCCTGATCGGCGAACATGGTTGGCAGCTGGAGAGCCGGGAAACGGAGATTGCCGCTGGCAACCGATCCCTGCCCCGTATGATCACCGCCGCCGCCATCCCGCTTCCCGATTTCGACGAGCCCCGCTTCGCTGAGATCTTCGAGCGCTTCGGCGATCATCGCGTGGTGCTTCTCGGCGAAGCGAGCCACGGGACCTCGGAATTCTATCAAGCTAGGGCGGCGATCTCGCGCCGGCTGATCGAGAAACATGGCTTCACGATCGTGGCCGTGGAAGCGGATTGGCCGGATGCCGCGACGATCGATCGGCATGTCAGGCTGAGGCCTGCGGCCGGCGAGGAAAAGACGCCATTTCAGCGCTTTCCCACCTGGATGTGGCGCAACACCGACATGCAGGCATTCTTCCGCTGGCTGGGCAGTCGAAACGAGAAGATCGCCCGTCTGGATGACCGCGCAGGGTTCTATGGGCTGGATCTCTATAATATGAGCGGCTCGATCGGCGCGGTGCTGCGCTATCTCGACGAGACCGATCCAGCGGCGGCCGCGGTGGCGCGCGAGCGCTATGGCTGCCTGACGCCTTGGCAGAGCGAGCCCTCAACCTATGGCCGCGCCGTGCTCACCGAGCAATACCGCAAGTGCGAGGAGGCCGTCGTCGCACAATGCCGCGACCTGCTCACGCGGCAGCTTGATTACGCCGCCCAGGACCCAGACAGCTTTCTCGACGCGGCCCAGAATGCGCGCCTCATCGCGGCCGCCGAGAGGTACTACCGCGTCATGTATTACGGTGGAGCCGAGAGTTGGAATCTGCGCGACCGCCACATGTTCGAGACGCTGGCGAATATCCTCGAGGCGAAGGGCCCCGATGCCAAGGCGATCGTCTGGGCGCACAACTCGCATATCGGGGATGCGCGCTGGACCGAAATGGGTGAAGTGCGCGACGAGATCAATATAGGCCAGCTGTGTCGCGAACGCTTTGGCCAAGACGCTGCTCTCATCGGCTTCGGTACACATTCGGGAACCGTGGCCTGCGCCAGCCACTGGGATGGGCCCATGGAAGTGAAGCGCGTGCAGCCGTCACAGCCGGGCAGCTATGAGAATCTTTGCCATGAAGCTGAGCCGCGGCGCTTCTTTCTCGCCTTGGATCAGGATGGCGAACTCCAGCGGAGCCTGGCGGAGCCGCGCTTCGAGCGCTTCATCGGCGTGATCTACCGGCCGGAAACCGAATTTTCCAGCCACTATGCCGAGGCGTCGCTGTCGCGACAGTTCGATGCCTATGTCTGGTTCGACGAAACACATGCCGTCACACCCGTGCCGACAGCTAAGGAAACGGCACGCGTGCCCGACACCTATCCCTTTGGACTTTAGCCCGTTTTGCGTGTGCGCTCATCTATGCGAGCATCCTTAGACTAATTTCCTATGCGCTCCAGGCCAGTTTCGATTGCAATCTGCGAGCATGGCTCTTTAATAGGAATGTGGTGTCGATACAGAACAGTCGGAACACGTAAAAAGGGAGGACTCCATGAAAAAGCTTCTTGCCGCGCTTGCGGCCACGACCCTATTTCTCTTCGCCGGCCATGCCGGCGCGCAAAACTACCCCGAACGCACGATCACCATGGTGGTTCCGTTCGCGGCCGGCGGGCCGACCGACACGGTGACCCGCCTTGTCGCCGATGTCATGTCGAAGGACCTCGGCCAGCAGATCATCGTCGAGAATGTCGGCGGCGCCGGTGGCACGCTCGGCGCCGGCCGCGTCGCCAAGGCCGATCCCGACGGCTATACGCTCCTCCTCCACCATATCGGCATGGCGACGAGCGCCACGCTCTATCGCAAGCTCGCTTATGACACTCTCAACGGCTTCGAATATGTCGGCCTCGTGACCGAGGTGCCGATGACTATCGTGGCGCGCAAGGATTTCGAGCCGACCGATCTCAAGAGCCTCATCGACTATGTCAAGGCCAACAAGGACAAGGTGACCTATGCGAATGCCGGCATCGGTGCCGCCTCGCATCTCTGCGGCATGATGTTCATGAGCGCCATCCAGACACCGCTTGTGACCGTGCCTTACAAGGGCACGGGACCGGCCATGACCGACCTCCTCGGCGGCCAAGTCGATTTCATGTGCGACCAGACCACCAACACCACCAAGCAGATCAAGGGCGGCACCATCAAGGGCTATGCCGTCACCACGGCGAAACGCCTCGACGCGCTGCCTGATCTGCCGACCGCCGAGGAGGCAGGCCTGCCCGGCTTCCAGGTCGGCGTGTGGCATGGCATCTATGCGCCCAAGGGCACGCCGCCCGAGATCATCGAGCGCCTGTCGAAGTCGCTGCAGGTGGCGCTCAAGGATCCCAACGTGGTCGCCCGCTTCGCCGAGCTTGGCACGGTGCCCTCGCCCGAGGCAGACGCCACGCCGGCCGCCCTCAAGGCCAAGCTCGAAGGCGAGATCGCGCGCTGGAAGCCGGTGATCGACGCCGCCGGCCAATACGCGGACTGACAGCTCTTGATTGCAGAGACCGCTCCGTTCGGATCCATCTTGATCCGGGCGGGGCGGAACCTCGTCAGTGCGGTGGATAGATTCGCTTCGCCAGCTCGAAGGAACATGCAGGATGAAATCGCTCACCATCGACACCGTCAACGGCCTGTGCGGTCTTCTCTTCATCGCCCTTGGCCTGCTCTTCGCCTATGAATCCTGGGTGCTCGACATGGGCACCGCGCTGCGCATGGGCCCCGGCTACTTTCCCTTTTTCCTGGCGCTCCTGCTCCTCGTGCTGGGGATAGTCATCCTCATCCAGGCAACACGCGTCAAAGGCGAGCCTGTTGGCCCCATTGCCTGGCGCGGCATGCTGCTGATCCTGCCGGCTCCCGTGCTCTTCGGGTTGACGGTGCGCGGCCTCGGCTTCATTCCGGCGGTCTTCCTCACCGCTCTCTTCGCCTCCTTCGCCAGCTTGCGCATGAAGCCGCTCATGGCGCTCGTCCTCGCGGCCGCGGTGACGGCCTTCTCCTATGTGGTGTTCAGCCTGGGCCTGGGCCTGCCGTTCAGAAGCTTCGGCCCCTGGCTTTCCTTCTGAGGAGGACCCCATGGAACTCTTCGACAATCTCGTCCTCGGCTTCGCCACCGCATCGACGCTGTGGAACCTTCTTTTCTGCCTGATCGGCGTTCTGCTCGGCACGCTGATCGGCGTCCTTCCCGGCATCGGCGCCACCGCGACCATCGCCATGCTGCTGCCGATCACCTTCCAGATCGGCGATCCCGTCTCCTCGCTCATCATGCTCGCCGGCATCTATTACGGCGCGCAATATGGCGGCTCGACCACCGCCATCCTGATCAACATGCCGGGCGAGTCCTCTTCCGCCGTGACGGCCATCGACGGCTACCAGATGGCGCGCAACGGGCGTGCCGGATCGGCGCTCGCCACAGCCGCCATCGGATCCTTTTTTGCCGGAACCGTCTCGACGGTGCTCATCGCGCTCTTCGCGCCGCCCTTGACCGCGGCCGCGCTCAAATTCGGATCGGCCGAATATTTCTCCCTGATGGTCGTCGGCCTCGTGTCATCCGTGGCCCTGGCCCACGGCTCCGTCGTCAAGGCGCTCGCCATGGTGGTGCTCGGCCTCCTGCTCGGCCTCGTCGGCACCGACGTGATATCCGGTTCGCCGCGTTTCAACTTCGGCATCAGTGAATATGCCGACGGACTGAACTTCGTGGCCGTCGCCGTCGCCGTGTTCGGCATCTCCGAGATCCTGCGCAATCTCGAGAACGAGCATGAGCGTTCCGTGCTGATCAGGAATGTCAGCGGACTCCTGCCGACGCGCGAGGATTTCCGCCGCATGGCGGCGCCGATCCTCAGGGGCACGGCCCTGGGTTCGGCGCTCGGCATCCTGCCGGGCAACGGCGCGGTTCTCGCCTCCTTCGCCTCCTATACGATCGAAAAGCGGGCTTCGAAGAACCCCCAGGAGTTCGGCAAGGGCGCCATCGAAGGTGTCGCCGGGCCTGAATCCGCCAACAATGCCGGCGCCCAGACCTCCTTCATCCCGATGCTGACGCTTGGCATCCCCGCCAATCCGGTGATGGCCTTGATGATCGGCGCCATGATCATCCAGGGCATCGTGCCCGGTCCCAATGTCGCGACCGAGAAGCCGGACCTCTTCTGGGGCATCATCGCCTCCATGTGGATCGGCAACCTCATGCTGATCATCCTCAACTTGCCGCTCATCGGCCTGTGGGTGAAGCTACTGACGGTGCCTTACTATGTGCTTTTCCCGATCATCATGGCCTTCTGCTCGATTGGCGTTTACAGCGTGAACTCTAACGCCTTCGACCTCTATTCCGTCGCCTTCTTCGGGCTTCTGGGCTATGCGCTGGTGAAATTGCGTTGCGAGCCCGCGCCCCTGCTTCTCGGCTTTGTGCTGGGCCCGCCTCTGGAGGAGAACTTGCGGCGCGCCATGATCTTCTCGCGTGGCGATCCCACGACCTTCGTCACCCGGCCGATCAGCGCCTTCCTGCTCCTGATCGCGCTCGCGGTGCTGATCATCGTGTTCCTGCCCTCGGTGAAGAAGAAGCGCGAAGAGGTGTTCGCCGAGGAGAACACGTAACTACGATTTAAGGGCTTCGCGCTGCTTCAGCGCTTCGGTGAGCGCGTCGCGGAACAGCGCGATCGGCCGGGCCAGGCGGCCCGCCGGTGGGCGATGGACCAGCCAGGACTGGACCTCGGGGGTGAAGCCCTTGGACTCGATGACCATCACTTTCTTGCGCCAGCGCCCGCCCGAGAGTGCCGCTTCCGTTATCAAACCGATGCCATGGCCGCGCGCGATCAGCGACATGCGCAGATCGGCGCTAAGCGCTTCGACGCCCACCATGAAAGGAAGGCCCGCCGCCTCGAACCGGTTGCGCATGTAGTTACGGAAGCCGCAGCCGCTCTCATTCATGACCCATGGATATCGGCTGAGATCCTCGAGGCTGGCACGTTTGGGCACGCCGAGAGAGGATGCTGCGACGAGCAGCACCGAGTGCTTGACCAGACGCTCGCCCACGAGATCCTCGGACGGCGTTGTGCCCTCGGCGAGGCAAAGGGCGGCGGCATCGACCTCGCTCTTCGCCACCTGCTCCATGAGCCTGGGCGACCAGCCGGCCGTGATGCGGAGCGCGAGTTTCGGGAATTCGCGACGCAGCCGGTCGAGCGGCAGAGCGAGCGCCGCATCCGAGAGATAGGGCATGATGCCCAGCCGGAATTCACCCTTGACCTCGCCATCGGGCGCGACGCCGGCCTTCAGGTCATCGAAGGAGCGCAACAGGCGCCGGCCATAGTCATAGGCTTCGCGCCCCGAAGCCGTCGGCTTGAACGGCTTCGATTGCCGGTCGAGCAGCGGCGTGCCGAGCCGCTCCTCGAGATTCTGGATGCGGCGCGTGACGCCGGGCTGGGTGAGATTGAGACGGGCCGAGGCGCCGACGACGGAGCCGGTCTCGACGACGGCGATGAAGGCTTCGAGATCGTGGATATTCATGAGTGATCCGCATAATCATTATCAGTTCATTTCATTTGTAGCATATTCCGCTTCTCGAATAAAGTTAGGCATGAATATGCACAATCATTAGGTTGAAATCCATGCCGCTCGACAGCCAGGCCTGCGTCCTGCCGCAAGACCAGTCCGACCGGATCACCCTTTCGCTGATCCTCCTCTTCGCCTTCGCCACCGGCGTCATCGTCACCAACCTGTTCGCGCCGCAGACGCTGATCGGTCTCATCGGCCCATCGCTCGGACTCTCGGAAAGCGGCGCCGGGCTCACCGTCATGGCCCCGCTCATCGGTTACTCGGCGGGCCTGTTCTTCGTGGTGCCGCTGGCCGATCTCGTGGAAAACCGCAGGCTCGTGCTCCTCATGCTGGGTGCCGCCGTGCTCGCGGCAGCGGCCAGCGCGCTGGCACCCGGCATCCTGACCTTGCTGGCGGCATTCTTCGTGCTCGGCATGGCCTCGTCCGTCATCCAGGTCCTCGTGCCCATAGCGGCATCGCTTGCAGCACCCGACCGTCGCGGCGCCGTGATCGGCGATGTCATGAGCGGACTGATGATCGGCATCCTGCTGTCGCGGCCGCTGGCGAGCCTGCTTGCGGCGCAATGGGGCTGGCGCGCCTTCTATGGATCAAGCGCCGTCGCGATGATGGCGCTCGGCATCGTCCTCGCTTTTCGCCTCCCGCCGCGCGCTCCCCGATCCGCCACGCCCTATCCGGCGCTCATTGCCTCGCTTTGGACGCTGTTTCGCGGCGAAAGGGCGCTGCGCCAGCGCTCATTGACGGCGGGCCTGGTCATGGCCGCCTTCAGCCTGTTCTGGTCGGCCGTGGCGCTCGAACTGTCGCGACCGCCCTTCAGTCTCGGGCAATATGGCATCGCCGTTTTTGCGCTCCTCGGCGCCGGCGGGGCCTGCGCCACCTCCTTGTTCGGACGGCTGGGCGATCGCGGCTGGACGCGGCCCGCGACCATGGCCTCCCATGGCCTCCTCATCGTCGCCATGAGCCTCGCGGCCTGGGCCGGATGGGCGGGAAACGGTGCCATTCTCGTCCCTCTCGCGGCCCTGGCTACCAGCGCCTTCCTGCTCGACTTCGCCGTCACCGGCGACCAGACGCTCGGCCGTCGGGCCGTCAACCTGCTCAATCCCGAATCCCGCGGCCGCCTCAACGGCATTTTCGTCGGCCTCTTCTTCGTCGGCGGAGCCATCGGGTCCGCGATCTCGGGACTGCTCTTCGCGGAGGGCGGCTGGCCGGCCATATGTTTTGCCGCCGCTCTCTTCGGTTTGGTGGCGCTCATCGCGCAGGCTCTCGCACGGCAATGAGTTGCCTGCCGCCGGTTCTTGCGTCATGATCGCCGGCTTTCGAGGAACGGCACATCATGAGCGCCATCGTATCGATGTTCGACCAGATCCTGGTCAGAGTGAACTGCAAAGTCTGCGGGCCGACCGAGCTCAAGGTCGGGCAGCTGATCGGCAAGAGCGCTTTTGCCTGCGGCAGTTGCGGGGAGGACATTCGGCTCGACCAAGAGCCGCTGAAGTCGCATCTCGCGATGCTGGTCGACAACGCCGGCCGCATCGATGCCAAGCGCAAGCGCAGCGGCTATGTCGTCAAGCGTGCCGACAGACCAGAGGCGCTCACCCGAGGAAATCACCGCGGCGGGGCGTGAAGCTGTCGATCAGCCGCCCGGCGGCGAGCGCCTTCACACCGTGAACGAGATTTGACGGCACGATATAGCCGCCCCCGGCGGAGATCGTCTCGGTGCGGCCGTCGATGGTGACCTCGAAGACGCCTTCGGCAATGTAGCTCGCCTGCACATGCGGATGCGAATGCATGGCGCCGACACCGCCCTTCTCGAAGGCGAACTCCACCATCATCAGTTCGGGCGTGTGCAGGATCACCCGGCGGCGATTGCCGTCGGGCGTCGCGGTCCATGCGCCATCCGCGGACTGGGCAAACAATTTCGTCTCGGTCATGACCATCTCCTATCTCGCAAGCCAGCCGCCATCGACCGGGAGCGTGGCGCCATGCACATAGCGCGACGCCGGCGCCAAGAGAAACACCGCGGCATCGCCGATATCCGCCGGATCGCCCCAGCGGCCGGCGGGAATGCGGTTCAATATCTGGGTTCGGCGCTCGGGATCGGCGCGCAAAGCGGCCGTGTTGTTGGTCTCGATATAGCCGGGCGCAATGGCATTGACATTGATGTTCCTCGCCGCCCATTCGCAGGCGAGAAGCCGGGTCAGGCCGACCACGCCATGCTTCGATGCGGTGTACGAGGCGACACGGATGCCGCCCTGGAAGGACAGCACCGAGGCGATATTGACGATGCGGCCTTGCCGTTCCTCCGCCAGCAAACGGCGGGCGAAAGCCTGGGAGAGGAAGAACAGGCTCTTGAGATTGATGTCCATCACCTCGTCCCAATCCTGCTCCGAGAAATCCACCGCGTCCTGGCGGCGGATGATGCCGGCATTGTTGACAAGGCCGTCGAGCGGGCCGGAGGCCGCCCATGCCCGATCCAGCATCGCCTGGGCGGCGCGATGATCGGCGAGATCACATGCGTAAGACTGGAAGCCGGCGCCCAGAGCGGCCATCGCGGCTTCCGTCTCGGCCATGGACGAGCGCCCGACGCCGATGACGGCGCCGCCCGCTCTGCCGATTGCAAGCGCGATGCCCTGCCCGATGCCGGTATTGGCGCCGGTGACCAGGATGCGCTTGCCGGTCAGGTCGAAGGCGGTTGCGCTCATCTGAGCGCGTCCATCGCGACGGGATCCATGTCGGTATAATCGGCATTGTCGCCGGCCATGGCCCAGATGAAGGCATAGCTGGACGTGCCGGCGCCCGAATGGATGGACCAGGGCGGCGACAGGACCGCCTCCTCATTGGCGACCACGATATGACGCGTCTCGTCGGGCTCGCCCAGCAAATGCAGGATGCGGGCATTCTCCGGCAGATCGAAATAGAGATAGACCTCCATCCGCCGGTCATGCACATGCGCCGGCATGGTGTTCCAGACCGAGCCCTTGGCGAGCTCGGTCATGCCGACCACCAATTGGCAAGTCCTGGCGCTCTCGTCATGGATGAACTGGAAGATGGAGCGCTCATTGGATGTCGCCCGGCTGCCGAGATCGAGCCGCTTGGCATCGCCGATGCGGATCAGCCGCGCCGGATACGCCTGATGCGCCGGCGCGCTCAGCAGGTAGAATTTCGCCGGCTTGTCGCTTGCTTCCGAAGCGAAGGAGACCGACTTCGTCCCCATGCCGAGATAGAGCATGTCGCGATTGCCAAGCGCGTGCGTTTCGCCATCGGCGACGATCGTGCCGGCACCGCCGATATTGACCGCGATCATTTCCCGGCGAGCGAGGAACTCCTTGGTGCCGGTCGGCTTGATGGCGGCAAGCGACAGGGGCGCTGAGAGCGGCATGACGCCGCCAATGATCATGCGGTCGTAGTGAGTGTAGGTGAGATGGATGCGGCCGGGCTCGAACAAGCTGCCGATATGGAAATGCTCCCGCAATTCATCCGTTCCCATGCGTGCGGCGGCTCCGGCATCGATCGCGTGGCGTGTCGAATATTTCACTTCGTCCTGCATGCTCGAGTCTTCTCTTTCTGTTTCAAGTCTTGGGCGTCAGCGCCTGCCGGCGCTCCACCAGGTAGTCTGCCTGCTGGCCGATCATGCGCTTGCGATAGCGGTCCTGGGCCGCCGACAAATGGGCGCGCATGGCTTCGCGCGCCGCTTCGGCATCGCCTGCCGAAATCGCGTTCAGGATAAGCAAATGCTCGCGCTGCAGGCCGGTCAGATAGTCGAAGGTCAGGACCTCGGGCGAATACCAGGGCGATGTTACGTCGCAAGGAATGGTCCGGTCGCCCAAGGCTTCGAGTATTTCGACATAAAAGGGATTGTTCGTCGCCGAGGCGATCTCGAGATGGAAGGCGAAGTCCGCCTTGCCGGTCGGCTGGCCGAGATTGAGCATGCGCTCGAATTCGAAGAAGGCCTCCTGGATGCGCGCCTCCTGACCGGCATTGCGCCTCACCGCAGCGAGGCCGGCGCTTTCGATCTCGATCCCCATGCGCACCTCCAGCACATTGATGGCCTGACTCACCTTCTTGTTCTCGCGCTTCAGGGCGCTGAAGGCATGCGCCGGATGATCGAGCACGAACACGCCTGCTCCCTGGCGCGATTCGACCAGCCCGTCGGCGGCGAGGCTGGTGATCGCCTCGCGGATCACGGTGCGCGAGACGCCGTAGGTCTCGGTCATCTGGCCCTCGGTCGGCAATTTCTGGCCCGGCGCGAAGGCGCCGTTCAGGATCTGCTCGCGCAGACCTGAGATGATGCGCTCCGAGAGCTTGGGTTTGCGCTCGTTGCGGGACTCGGATTGGGTGTCGGATGTCATGTCGGACCTATCGAAAGACGCTCGGCAACCAGAGCGAGATCGCCGGGACGTAGGTGACGAGAGCCAGGACGACGAGACCCGCGCCATAGAACGGCCAGATCGAGCGCATCGCTTCCCAGACCGAGATCTTACCGACGGCGCAAGCGACGAACTGCACCGCACCGACCGGCGGCGTGTTCAGGCCGATGCCGTAGTTCAGGATCATGATCACCCCGAAATGCACCGGATCGACGCCGAAATGCTGGGCGACGGGCAGGAAGATCGGCGTCGTGATGATGATGGTCGGTCCCATGTCCATGAAGGTGCCGAGGAACAGCATCAGGATGTTGAGGAGCATCAGGATCATCAGCGGATTGTCGGAGATCGTGCCGAGCCCCGCGGCGAGCGCCGCCGGCACCTTCAGGAATGCCATCAGCCAGGAGAAGGATGCCGCGGTCCCGATGATCAAGAGGATCATGGCGGTGGTGCGCACCGCGCCCAGCGTGGCGTGGACGAAGTTCGGCCAGTCCATCTGGCGATAGACGAAAATCGTCACCAGCAGCGCATAGATGACGGCGATGCAGGAGCTTTCGGTGGCGGTGAAGACGCCGGAGCGCACACCGCCGAAGATGATGGCGATGAGCAGCAGGCCGGGTACGGCCACGATGGCGAGGTGCCCGACTGCCCGCAAGCCCGGAAAGGGTTCGGTCGGATAGTCGCGGCGGCGCGCCACCACATAGGCCGTGACCATCAGCGCCAAGGCCAGCAGCAGCCCGGGCAGGATTCCGGCGGTGAACAGATCGGCGATCGAGATTTTTCCGCCGGCCGAGATCGAATAGATGATCATGTTGTGCGAGGGCGGCAGAAGCAACGCGATCAGCGCCGCCATCGAGGTGACATTGACGGCGTAGTCGGCGCCATAGCCGCGCGCCTTCATTTGCGGGATCATCAGCCCGCCGACCGCCGCCGCTTCGGCGACCGCCGAGCCCGATATGCCGCCGAACAAGGTCGCGGTCGCGATATTCACTTGCCCGAGCCCGCCCCTGATATGGCCGACGAGAGACCCGGCAAAGGCGATGATGCGTTTCGCGATGCCGCCCCTGACCATCAGGTCGCCGGCATAGATGAAGAACGGGATGGCGAGCAGCGAGAACACGCTCATGCCGGAATTCATGCGCTGGAAGACCACCAGCGGCGGCAGTCCCATGTAAAGGACGGTGGCGAAGCTCGCTATGCCCAAGCAAAAGGCAATCGGCGTGCCGATCAGCATGAGCAATGTGAAGACGCCGAAGAGGATGAGAAGCTCCATGCCGGTCATACCTTCGCGTTTTCGAGCTCGACCGCCACTTCGGCCGGCGGCTCGGCATCGATCGCCTCATCGATCGGCGCCCCCGACAGGCGCAGCACGATGCGTTCCACGGCGAAAATCGAGATGAGCAATCCCCCGCCCACCAGCGGCAGGTAGTCGAAGCCCCCGGAAATGCCGAGCGACGGCAGGACCGAATCCCAGGTGAGGCCGACGAGCTGACCGCCATACCAGATCATGCCGAGACCGAAAGCGAGGATGATGACGTCGGTGATCATGCGCAGCGTCTTCTTGGCGCCGGGCGGCAGCACATAAAGCAGCACGTCGAAACCGAGATGCACATTGTCGCGAACGCCCACCGCGGCGCCGAGAAAGATGAACCAGCTCATCAGCATGACCGAAGCGGGCTCGGTCCAGCTCGGCGACTGGTTGAGGACATAGCGGCCGAAGACCTGCCAGGCGACGAAGAGCGTCATCAGCACGAGGCCGCTGCCTGCGATCATGAGCGCGACACGGCTCAGCCCCGACATCAGACCGGCGAGCCTTCCCAGGCGGTCTCGTCTTTGCGGAGTATCGATCATGGCTTTCTTCCAGGGAGAGGCGGCGCGCCGGAGCGCGCCGCCACGGTTTCTGCTACTGGGTTGCCTTGATGCGCTCGACCATGTCCTTGAGCTTCTGGTCGGTGACATATTTCTCATAGACGGGCGCCATCGCATCGATGAAAGGCTGCTTGTCGGGCGTCGTGACCTTGGAACCCGCCGTCTCCACCTTGGCGCGCGATTCCTTGACCTTAGCCGCCCACAATTCGCGCTGCTTGGCGACGCTCTCCATCGCCGCCTGCTTGAAGATCGCCTGGTCTTCAGGGCTGAGCTTGTCCCAGCTCGACTTCGCCATGACGAAGACTTCCGGCACCATCATGTGCTCGTCGAGCGAGTAGAATTTCGCGACCTCGGCGTGCTTGGCGGTGTCGTAGCTCGGGAAATTGTTCTCCGCCCCGTCGATGACGCCGGTCTCGATCGCTGAATAGACTTCGCCATAGGGCATCGGCGTCGCATTGGCGCCGAGCGCCTTCACCGTGTCGACGAAGATGTCCGACTGGATGACGCGAAACTTGAGGCCGGCCATGTCGTCCTTAGAGGTGATCGGCTTCTTGGAATTGTAGAAGGAGCGCGCGCCACTGTCATAGAAAGCGAGCGCCACGAGGCCCGCCGGCTCGAAGGCGGCCTTGATCTCATCACCGATCGCGCCGTCCATCACCTTGTGCATGTGGTCCTCGGAGCGGAAGAGATAAGGCAGCGACGGCACCTTGGTCTCGGCGATAATGCCGTTGAACGGCGCCATCGATATGCGATTGAGGTCGATGACGCCGGTGCGCACCTGCTCGATCGTGTCCTTCTCCTCACCGAGCTGGGCCGAGTGATAGACTTCGACGCTGTAGCGCCCGTTGGTGCGCTCCTTCACCAATTGGCCGAAATATTTGACGGCCTCGACGGTCGGATAGCCGTCCGGATGGGTGTCCGACGACTTGAGCACGGTCTCCGCCCCGGCAGCGCCAATCCATAAGCTCGTGATGATGGTGGCGGTGCCCGCCAGTCTCGCAATGAACGTCATTTGGTTCCTCCCGTTGCAATCCGGCGCGTTCGCGCCCTTCACAGCCGATACGCTCTCTTGGCGAGCGTGTAGGCCAATTCCTGCGCAAGCTCATGCGCCTCGTCCTCGCGCAAGCGATGCTCGGAAACGAGGCGCGCCAAGAATGCGCAATCGACCCGGCGCGCCACATCGTGACGGGCCGGAATGGATGGAAAGGCACGCGTGTCGTCATTAAAGCCGACGGTGTTGTAGAAGCCCGCGGTCTCGGTGGTCATCTCGCGGAAACGGCGCATGCCTTCCGGGCTGTCATGGAACCACCAGGCGGGGCCGAGCTTCAGCGCCGGATAGACTCCGGCCAAAGGCGCCAATTCGCGGGCATAGCTGTCTTCGTCGAGCGTGAAGAGGATGACGGTCAGGTCGCGCTCGAGGCCGACGCAATCGAGCAGTGGCTTGAGGGCCGCGACATAATCGGTGCGGGTCGGTATGTCGAAGCCCTTGTCGCGGCCGAATTTCCGCAACATCGCCGGCGAATGGTTGCGCCAGGAGCCGGGATGGATCTGCATTACGAGACCATCGTCGCGGCTCATCTTGGCCATCTCGGTTAGCATCTGGGCGCGGAACAGTCGCCGCTCGCCTTCATCCGCGCTGCCGCGGCGGATGCGGTCGAAGAGTTTCGCCGCTTCGGCATCGGCGAGGTTGGCGGTGTCGGCGGTCGGATGGCCGTGATCGGTGGAGGTCGCGCCATGATCCTTGAAGAAAGCCCGGCGCTTGCGATGCGCGTCGAGATAGCCGCGCCAGCTTCCCGTGTCGCAGCCGCTGACCTCGCCGAAGCGATCGAGGTTTCGGACGAAGTCCTCGAAATCGGGATCGACGACGGCATCGGGGCGATAGGCGGTGACGACACGTCCCGGCCAGCCGCTCTCCTTGATCATCCGGTGCCAGCGGAGATCATCGAGCGGGCCTTCGGTGGTGGCGATGACCTCGATCCGGAAGCGCTCATAGAGAGCACGCGGGCGGTAAGCCTCCGTCCGCAGGCGCTCGGCGATCGTGTCATAGTGCCGGTCGGCCGTCTTGGCCGACAAAGGCTCGTCGATGCCGAACAGATCGGAGAGCACATGGTCGAACCACAGCCGCGTCGGCGTCCCGCGGAACAGGCGATAATGCTCGGCGAAGCGCCGCCAGATGGCACGTCCATCGGTTTCGACGGGCGTTGCGTCACGCGCCGGCACGCCGAGCTCCTCCAGCCGGACACCGTGGCTGAAGAGCATGCGGAAAATATAGTGGTCGGGAACGATCAGGAGCTGCGCCGGATCGGGGAAAGGCTCGTTCAATGCATACCAGCGCGGGTCGGTGTGGCCATGCGGGCTGACGATCGGAAGATGCGCAACACCGGCATGGAGACGGCGGGCCAGCTCACGCTGAAACGGCTCAGCTGAAAAAAGCAGATCGCGATGGGTGAGCCCGGACATTTCCCTCCTTCTACTTTTTGTGGAAGGCTATGTGCGGACTTAGATCATGTCAACATATAACTTATCTCTACTTGTATAATGACTTTGACTATGATCCAGTGCGTGGCCATAAGCATGGGGAAGCATGCATCACCGTCTTTGCCAAAAACTGCTGGACAGGCTTCCGGGGTCCGTAACCGTCCCGTCCTATGGGCGCGGCGCCATCCGTACCGGCATTGTCCATCTGGGCGTTGGCGCCTTTCATCGTGCGCATCAGGCCGTCTATGTCGATGACTGCCTGAATGCAGGCGCAAAAGACTGGGGCATCATCGGCGCCTCGCTGCGCCGGACCGACACTCGTGATGCGCTCGAGGGCCAGGACGGCCTCTACACGCTCGCCACGCGCAGCAGCGATGGCGAGAAGCTCAGGGTGATCGGCTCGCTTTCCTCCGTGCTGGTGGCGCCCGAGAATCCCGCGGTGCTGATCGATGCCCTGAGCGATCCCGCGATCCGCATCGTGACGCTGACCGTCACCGAGAAAGCCTATTTGCGGGCTGCCGACGGCAGGCTCAACGCGGACGATCCCGACATCGTTCATGACCTCGCTCATCCCGAGCGTCCGAAGACCGTGCATGGATTTCTCACCCAAGCGCTCGAGCGACGGCAGGCGCAGGGCATCGCCCCCTTCACCATCCTGTGCTGCGACAACCTGCCGGCCAATGGCACGACGCTGCGCCAGGTGATGCTCGATTTCGCCCATTTGCGCGGGCGCCGCTGGGTCGATCATGTGGCGCTCAACGTCGCTTTCCCGTCGAGCATGGTCGATCGCATCGTGCCCGCGACCACGCCGGGAGATCGTGCGCGCATCAGCGCCACGCTCGGCGTCGATGACGCCTGGCCAGTGGTGACCGAGCCTTTCTCGCAATGGGTGGTGGAAGAGCGGTTCCCGACGGGGCGTCCGGATTGGGAAAACTTCGGCGTCACCATGGTCAAGGATGTGACACCCTTCGAGGAGATGAAGCTCAGGCTTCTCAATGGGGCGCATTCCGCCCTCGCCTATCTCGGCCTGCTATCGGGTCATGCGACGGTCGATGAAGCTTTCGCGGCGCCACCGTTGCGCCATTTCATCGACCTTCTGTGGGCGGAAGCCGCGACGACCTTGCCGGCCGCAGTCAGTGGCCAGACGGGTCCCTATACTCAGGAGCTGGCGCAGCGCTTCGCCAACAAGGCGCTCGCCCATCAGCTCAGGCAAATCGCGACCGACGGCAGCCAGAAGCTGCCGCAGCGGATCATCAGCACAAGCCTGGCGCGGCTCGAGGCCGGGCACGGCGCCGATCACCTCGCTTTGGTGCCGGCGGCCTGGATCGCCGCCTGCGAAGCCCGCGGCGCAGCGCTTCCCGTCGGGCATTTTACCGATCCATTGGACGCCGGGATGACCGCGCTCCTGACACGCAGAACATCGCCCGAGCAGGCGGTGAGCGATGTCTTCGACCTCGTGGGCTTCGCCCGTGGCCACGATCTCCGCCATACGCTGCTGCGGCTGGTCACAATGCATTTGACGAGACTGCGCGAGCGTGGCGTTGTCTCGGCCCTCGCTCATCTCGACGGAGCTTCCTCATGAAACAGACCTGGCGCTGGTTCGGCCCCGACGATCCGGTGACGCTCGCCCATGCGCGCCAGGCGGGCGCCAGCGGCATCGTGACCGCGCTCCATCATCTCAATGACGGCCGCGCCTGGCCGCTCGATGAGGTCATGAAGCGCAAGGCGGAAGTGGAAGCCGCGGGCCTCTCTTGGGATGTCGTCGAAAGCATCATCGTGCATGAGGACGTCAAGACGAGGAGCGGCCGTTTCCGTGAGCTGATCGCCGATTACAAATCCTCCATCCGCGCCGTCGCCCAGGCCGGGGTCAAGACGGTCTGCTACAATTTCATGGCGATCACCGACTGGACGCGCACCGATCTCGATTATCCGATGGCGCATGGCGGAACGGCGCTGCGCTTCGATATCGTCGATTTCTGCCTCTATGACGTGCTGGTGCTGAAGCGGCGCGGGGCCGAGAACGAGCACCCCGCCCTCCGTATCGCCGCGGCGCGGGAAAGGCTCGCACAGATGAACGAGAGCGCGCTCGCCCGCCTCGAAGCCAATCTCGTCGGCTGGGTGCCGGCGCGCGAATTCATCTTCGACCGCGACAGCTTCCGCAAGGCGCTCGAACGCTATCGCGATCTGACCGTCATGGGCTTGCGCCAGAACCTCCTGGAGTTCCTGCGCGAGATCGTCCCCGTCGCCGAGGAGGCCGGCGTCAGGATGGCCATCCATCCCGATGATCCGCCCTTCCCGATCTTCGGTCTGCCGCGCGTCGTCTCGACCGCAGAGCATGCGCGCGCCATCCTCGAAGGATGTCCCTCGCCCGCCAACGGACTGACCTTGTGCTCGGGCTCCTACGGCGCCAATGCCGCAAACGACCTGGTGGCCATGGCGAAGGCATTTGGGCCCAGCATCCATTTCGCCCATTTGCGCAATGTCACCAAGGAAGCGGACGGCTCGTTCCATGAAGCCGAGCATCTCGCAGGCGACACCGACATGGTGGCGCTGGTGGGCGCGCTGATGCAGGAGGAAGCGAGACGGCGCAAGGCCGGACAGTCCGACTGGGAGATTCCCATGCGCCCCGATCACGGCCATGCCATCGTCGATGACATCGGCAAGAAGGTGAATCCCGGCTATTCCTGCATCGGCCGCCTCAAGGGACTGGCGGAATTGCGCGGCATCATGCGCACTCTCGCCGCCCTGGAGAAGCGCCCGGCATGAAGCGGATCAAGCTTGGCATCATCGGCCTCGGCATGGCGGTCGCGCCGCATGCGAGGAGCCTCGCCGACCTTGGGGACCGCGTCGAAGTGGCGGCTGCCTTCAGTCCGAGCGCCCAGCGGCGCGAAGCCTTTGCCGCAAGCACCGGCTATCTGGCCTGCGACAGCATCGAGCGCATCTTTGACAATCCTTCGATCACCGCCGTCCTGCTGCTCACGCCGCCCAATACGCATCTCGATCTCGTCCGGCGCGCCGCGGCGGCCGGCAAGCACATATTGCTCGAAAAGCCGCTGGAGACCAGCCTGGCGCGCGCCGAAGCGGTGGTTGCGGCGGCCGAGGCGGCAAGGGTCAAGCTCGGCATCGTCCTGCAGCACCGCTTCCGTCCTGTCGCCCGTGCCTTGGCCGAAACGATGCAGCGAAACGACCTCGGCGCGCTGGTGAGCGCTTCGGCACGGCTCTACAACTGGCGCCCGCAGAGCTATTACGATCAGCCGGGACGCGGCACCAAGGCGCGCGACGGCGGCGGTGTGCTGCTCACCCAGGCCATTCACACGCTCGATCTCCTGATCTCGCTTGTAGGATTGCCGGAGGAAGTCGTGGCTTATTGCACGACAAGCGTCATGCACCGGATGGAAACGGAAGACCTGGCCATGGGCGCCATGCGTTTCGCCGGCGGCGCCTTGGGCTCGATCGGCGCCACGACCTGCGCCTATCCGGGCTTTCCCGACGGCATCGACATCATCGGTACCAAGGGGACGGCGCGTCTCGATGGCGCTCGCCTGCAGTTGCAGCTCCATGACGGGACATCGCGCGTGATCGATGACGAGGACAAGATCGGCGGCGCGGGCGCCGACCCGATGGCTTTCACGCACCATCACCACCGCGCCTTGATCGCGGACTTCCTCGCGGCGATCGAGAATGACGCTCAGCCAAGGATCACCGGACGCGAGGCGCTCAAGGCGCATTATCTGATCGAAGCGATGCTCAGGTCGTCGCAAACCGCCAGGGCCGTCTCGGTGACGGAAATATCCCAAGCTACATGACGGGTGTCGCGAAGAAACAGATCACGCCATGGCGCGGCGCGGCGCGGTCCCTGTCATAGATACAGGCATAGAACAGGTGATCGGCATTGGGCGGGCTCTGGATCCGGTTCCAGGGTATGACGGCATCGACCGGTGCCTGAGACTGCGAATTGACGGTGCGCGCCTGATCCACGGTCATGGTGAGCCGATAGCCTTCGCGCGTTTCACTCACCCAGGAAGGATCGACCGGCGCGCAATCATGACCGCCACAGCAGTTCGATTGAAAGACCGGATCGGATGTCGAGCTATACCAGTCATGTGCCATGACGAACTGTGTGCTGAAGAGATAAAGCCATGCCGCCGCCAGCACAACGAACATGGGCCAGAGTTTGTCCATGAGCCTGCTCCGGATCTGAACCCGTCACGAAAACTCACTGTGGCGCCCATCCCGCCAGGATTTTGAAGCTTATCCCTGCTAGAAAGAATCAGGATCGTTTCTGGTATTTTACACCAAAAGCCCTGCATCCGCGCATCGATAATTCGCCGACCTACATGACGGGGGTCGCGAAGAAACAGATGACGCCATGGCGCGGCGCGGCGCGGTCCCTGTCATAGATACACGCATAGAACAGGTGATCGGCATTGGGCGGGCTCTGGATCCGGCTCCAGGGTATGACGGCGTCTACCGGCGATTGAGCCTGCGGGTTGACGGTGCGGGCCTGGTCCGCGGTCATGGTGAGGCGATAGCCTTCGCGCGTCTCACTTACCCAGGAAGGGTCGACGGGCGCGCAATCATGACCACCGCAGCAACTCGATTGATAGACCGGATCCGCAGTCGAGCTGTACCAATCATGCGCCAACGCAAACTGCGTTCCGAACAGATACATCCACGCTGCCAACAGCAACACAAACAGCGGCCAGAGTTTCGTCATGCGCCTGCTCCGGTTCAAAGCTTCAACTTCCATTGCAACCGGCCGTCGGGATGAGATTCATCCCCGGTAGAGGGCCTCCGCCGCTAAAGAAGAGTGGAAGGCGGGGTGCATTGTTAATTGTTCCAGGAACCGGAGGTTCCAAATCTCACGGCCTGCCGAATCTGCATGCGCATATCGGGTCCGGAATTTTCTTCCGCTGAGACAGTTACTTGAAAATCGCCTAAAGTTCTTCAGCCGGCTCGCTCGGGGTTGTTTTGGCCGGGCTCCTTGATCGGTTGATGCTTGCGGCGATCGGGCGGCTCGATCTCAGGCTCAGGCAAAGGCTTGCCCGGCTCCGGCGGGATGGGTTGCGGCGACGGTACCGGCGGTTCAGGCAGGTCGGGGGTTTCGGGCGTGGGGATTGTTGCCATGGAGCATAAACATCCGGGACTCGCTTGAGTTCCCCGCGAGGTGGGGCCCGCAAGGACCAGGCGATCTGGGGAGGGTACGGGGAGACCTGCGGGCCCTCGGGCTCTCGATGCGTTGCCCCTGAGGAACGACATTCAACCAACCTATGTGTCGGGTGACTGTTCCCTAGTCTTTTTGCATCTCGCGCGCTTTGGAAGGGCGACGCGAAGTGATGTGGAACCTCGGCGCGTGTGCAAACGTATTTCAGTAGTCCTGCACATCCGGACGTTCTTCACGACGCCATGACGGGACAGGGCCGGTCCGAGTTGCGTTGGCAACCGGACCGGCTTCTCCGCGACGACAGCGATAAGCTTGAGAAAGTGAGGCAAGCCGTGAACATGCTGGATCTGGCAGGCATTTGGTGGGCCGTCGTCATCGTGCTGTCGACGACGATATTGGGCGCGGGCCTCGGCTATGGCGTCTGGGCTGCGCGGCATGCTCCCCGGGATGCCAAAACGCTGCGTGAGAAGGATGCCGCCACGCGCAGGAATTTCGATGACGCGGCCGTGGAAGAGCGGCCGGTCTTCAAGGAATGAGCAGGACCGCGCTCGCGCGACCGATCATTGCGGGCCGGTTTGCGTGTGGCTGCCGCCGGGTCGGGAAATGTCACCGAGCGCCTGACCGGTCTTAGCCCGCGCTCCCGTCATGGCCAGATCGCCGAGCGACACGATCCCCACCAGGCGTTTCTCACGGTTCAGCACCGGCAAGCGGCGCACCTGTATATCGCCCATATTGGCGAGCACATGCTCGGTGTCCTCGTCCTCATAGCAATATTTGACCTCGTGGCTCATCACTTCCTCGACCAGGGAATCGGGCCCCTGCCCCGCGGCCACCGCGCGCACGGCGATATCACGGTCGGTGATCATGCCGACCAGCCGGTCGTCCTCGCTCACCGGAATGGCGCCGGCATCGATCTCCGCCATCATCGCCGCAGCATTCTGGATCGTGTCGCCGGGATGAGCGAGGTGAACGTCCGGGCTCATGCAATCGCGTATCTTCATCATTCCCTCCTATCTCATCTGAGGGGAACGTGACCGTCGCCAGGGAGTTCCAGGAGATCAATGATGGCTGCGGCGTCCACATACCCCGGAACCACATCCATCTCAGGATGTTCTCTGCGCAAACGGACATCAGGAGGCGCAGAATGAAACGACATCGCGGCAGGCGCGGCACGCAAAGGGCGAAAGACTTGCCCTTATCGAAGGATGATCGCCTTTCCTTCGAGCTCCAAGATCGCGATACGGCCGATTATGCCTATGGGGGCTACGGCCACCGCAAGCCCGGACATGCCAGAAGCGACCCCTATCCCGTCGGGCCAGACACTCCGGACGGCGCCGAAAGCGAACGCCAGTAGGCGGGCGTCGCTCCGCTCTCGCATTTTGGAACCGGCGCCATGGGACGCCGTTATTGTTCCGGCTCCGGAAGAGCCTGGAGGTTGGTATGACGCCGCTAAAAATATGCCGGATTACGCCGAGCGATCTTCTGACGATCATCGAAGACATCGGCTTTGGCAAAGCCGCCATCGGTGGCGCGGACAGCCACGGCATCGTCATCGACGGTTATCTTGACCTCGCCGGCATGGCCCACCGCATCAATGCCCTCATAGAGATCAGAGCGCGCTCGCAACAGCTGATCGACCACGCGCAGCCGCGCTAGGCGCGTGACTGACGATGACCCGTCCGACGCCCAAATCAGAGCGTAAATACGCCCTCCACGATATGAGATTCGGCCGCTACGGCTTCTTCTATTTCACCGGCGCCTTCTTCGCGCTGTCGCTGTTCGGGCATTGGCTCTTCGGCTGGCTCGCCTATGTGAATGACCAGGCTGCCCATAATGCCCAGATCTCGGCCGGCGACTATGCACTCATAATGCTGCGTGACACGCTGGAGAACTGGCAATCGGAATTCCTGCAGCTGATCTGGCAAGTGGCAGGCCTCGCCTTCCTGCTTCACATCGGCTCACCGCAATCCAAGGAAGGCGATGACCGCAAGGAAGCCAAGCTCGACGCGATCCTGGAAGCGGTCGATCCGAAGAACGGCAAGGACACGGTCGCCAAGCTCGACCAGGAATTTCAGCGGACCTCCTGAAGTGAGGGGCCGCCCTTCGCCACAGCAAAGGGGACAGCGTTGCCGCTGTCCCCTCCACAGATCGCGTATGGGAAGCGCTTAGCGCTTCGAGAACTGGAACGACCGGCGGGCTTTGGCGCGGCCGTATTTCTTGCGCTCGACCGCTCGCGGATCGCGCGTCAGGAAGCCGTTCTTCTTGAGGACCGAGCGCAGCTCCGGCTCGAAATAGGTGAGCGCCCGGGCAAGGCCGTGGCGCACGGCGCCCGCCTGGCCCGACAGTCCGCCGCCCGTGACGGTGCATTCAACATCGACCTGGTCGCGGCGCAGCGCCGTCACCATCGGCTGCTGGACGAGCATCTGCAGCACGGGACGCGCGAAGTAGACGTTGATCGCCTTGCCGTTGACGGTGATCTTGCCGCCGCCACGCTTCACCCACACGCGGGCGATGGCGTCCTTGCGGCGGCCGGTCGCGTAAGCGCGGCCCTTGGCGTCGAGCTTGGGCTTGGCCGGCGTCGCCGGCGCGCCCTGCGCCTTCACAGCGGCGCTGCCCAGGGCTTCGCCGAGATTGGAAAGAGTTGTCTGTTCAGCCATGGTCTTCAGCCTCTCAGCGTGTTCTTGGGATTGAGCGCAGCGACGTCGAGCTTTTCAGGGCTCTGGGCCTCATGCGGATGGGCGTCGCCCTTGTAGATGCGCAGATTGGACATCTGCTGGCGCTTCAGCGGACCGCCCGGGAGCATGCGCTTCACCGCCGCTTCGAGGACGCGATCGGGGAACTTGCCCTCAAGGATCTTCTCGGCCTTGCGTTCCTTGATGCCGCCAGGGAAACCGGTGTGCCAGTAATAGGTCTTGTCCTTGCGCTTATTACCGGTCAGCACGACCTTCTCGGCATTGATGACGATGATATTGTCGCCGCAGTCCATATGGGGGGTGAAAGTGGGCTTGTGCTTGCCGCGCAGACGGTTGGCGATGATCGTGGCGAGGCGCCCGACAACCAGACCGTTCGCATCGATGAGCACCCACTTTTTCTCGATTTCCTTGGCTTTCGCCGAATAGGTCTTCATTTGAGGGTTCCAATGCTTGTTCGGATTGGCCGGAGATACAGAGGCGGACGCAAAAGGTCAAGGAAAACCCGGTAATATAACGCTTTTTCTTGTGTGGTATTATAATACCTGAAAGTGTTGTTTTGCTGCCACAGTTTCAGGTTCTGATGCGGGACCCCTTTTCGTAACTGCTTGTATTTCATAAGATTCGCGACACCGAGAGGGTGCCTATGGTTCGTTTTGCTGCTTTCCTGCTGTTTGCCGGGCTTCTGGCCGCTGCCCCTGCCCTGGGGCAGACCAAGGACCAGACCCAGCTGCCGCAAAGCGAGGAAGCCGGCGAGCAGCCCAATCCGCAGGCGCCACCCGCTGCCGAACAACCTCCGGTCCAGCCTCCTGCCCAGCCACCCGCTTCGGGCGAGGACCTGACGCAACCCCCACCTCCCGACACCGGGGCCGAAAGCGACACCGAAGAGACATCGCCCGACGATCTGAGCTTCGGCGAGATTCCTGACGTCACCGTCATCGAGCTCACCGCCGACATAGCGCGGCGGTCGATCGACGCCCTCGCCTTGGTGCGCGACAAGTACAAGGACGCCAACCTCGAGAATTACGAGAGCTGGCAGGATTTCGTCGACAAGACAGAGGACGGCAAGCATTTCGAAACCGACATCAAGGCGGCGGGCTTCTCGACCGTCGATGAATGGAATGTCGCCGTGACCAGCGTCAGCTTCGCCTATTCGGCGCTCACCGACAATCTCGCCGATGATCTCGAGACGCAGATCGCCGAGATCGAGAAAGACACATCGATCGCCCAGGACCTCAAGGACCGCATGATCAAGGGTCTCAAGGCGATGATCCCGTCGGAGAACAACAAGCGGATCGTGCAGGCGATGATCGACGATCCCGCTTATACGGAAAAGCTCAAGCTCCTGGCCGAAGAAGGCGAATGACCGATATTCTTCTCAGGGAGCGGCATCAGGGCATATTGCGCCTGACCCTCAACGATCCGACGACGCGCAACAGCCTGAGCGAGGCGATGATGGCGTCGCTGGCCATCGCCCTCGACGAGGCAAGGCAGGACGATGAAACCCGCGTGATCGTCATCGCGGCCGAGGGGCCCGCTTTCTGCTCGGGCCACAATCTCAAGGAAATCACCGCGCGGCGACGCGATGAGGACCACGGCAAGGCCTATTTCGCCAAGCTGATGGCGCATTGCTCAGCACTCATGCAGGAGATCGTGCACCATCCAAGGCCGGTGATCGCGGAAGTGAACGCCCCGGCAAGCGCCGCCGGCTGCCAATTGGTCGCGAGCTGCGACCTGGCGCTCGCCTCGGAGCAGGCGCGCTTCGCCACGCCCGGCGTCAATATCGGGCTGTTCTGCTCGACGCCGATGATCGCCTTGTCGCGCAACGTCTCGCGCAAGCACGCCATGGAAATGCTGCTCACCGGCGAGATGATCAGCGCCGAGGAGGCAGAGCGCATCGGCCTCGTCAACCGCGTCGTCGCTACTCAGCTTCTGAGGGCCAGCGTCGATGATCTCGCTTCCAGGATCGCCGGCAAGTCCAAGGCGGTGACCAAGATCGGCAAGGAAGCCTTTTATCGCCAGATCGACATGCCGCTCGCCGATGCCTATGATTATGCGGCGCGCGTGATGGTCGAGAACCTGCTCATGCAAGATGCCAAGGAAGGCATCGGCGCCTTTGTCGAGAAACGCGCACCTGACTGGAAAGATCGCTGACCGCAAATCATGAACCACGACAGCTATTCGATCGACTACATCCGCGATATCCTGCGCAGCGTCAGGACGATCGCGCTGGTCGGCGCCACCGACAATGACCGGCGAGCCTCCAATTTCGTCCTGAGATACCTGCTGGACAAGGGCTATGAGGTGACCCCGGTCAATCCAGGACTCGCCGGACAGGAGCTTCTCGGCCGCAAGGTCTATGCCTCACTGAGAGACATTCCACATACGCTCGACATGGTGGATATCTTCCGCAACTCGCAGGCCGCCGGCGCCATCACCGATGAGGCTCTCAGTCTCACGCCGCTGCCCAAGGTGATCTGGATGCAGCTCACGGTGCACAATGACGAAGCTGCGGCGCGCGCCGAAGCGAAGGGCATCAAAGTGGTGATGAACCGGTGCCCGAAGATGGAATATGGCAAGCTTTCGGGCGAATGGGCCTGGGTCGGCGGCAATTCCGGCCTGATCTCGTCGCGCCGCCAGCGCCTGCATGAAAGCGGCAAGGTGCAAAGCCTGGGGCTCGGCCTCAAGAGGTAAGCAAGCCCCTCTCCCCGCCCGAGCGGAAGCGTTCAGGCGGAGAAAGGATCGCTCGTGGCCGGTCCGTCACATCTTCACGAACTTGCCGTCCTTGATCGTGAGCTTGTCGACGCTGGCGTCATATTTCGACTTGAGCGCGCCCATGCGCACCTCGCAGCCCTTGCTGCAGTCATAGGTGCCGGTGGCCTTGGACTTGATCACCACCTTCTCGGCCTTGCCGCCCTCGGGCGTCAGCATGAAAGTGTGGCTCGTCTTGTCGCTGTTGGTCACCGTAAGCGCGTTGGCGGACGTGACGGTTGCGCCGAGCGCAAGCGCGACCGCGATGAGAAGATGAGTTCTCATGGTCATTCTCCAATGATGTGGGTGGATGAAGCGTCAGGCAGCCGGGGGTGGAGAGCAGGTCGCCTGTTCGCAAAGTCGATCCGCATGGCCTTCTTGTGGGCCATTGCCTCGCAGGCGGTTTTGGGCGCCGCCTGTGTCCTTGTCCTTTAAGTCTTCACCTCTGATAGACGTCCGATTCATAGACCGGATGATCAAACGCTAATACCCTTGCCTACGGCCCACCAGTTAAATCGGGGTAATCCCGAGGGGACGTTGTGAGCGCTCACCTGCTGGGCTAGTTTCTGCTTGAGGGAGTTTTCACAGGAGCAAATGATGACCGAAAAGACCCCGGGCTTTGATACGCTCGCCATCCATGCGGGGGCACAGCCCGATCCGGCGACGGGAGCGCGCGCCACGCCGATCTACCAGACGACAGCCTATGTGTTCGAGGACGTGAAGCACGCCGCCGATCTGTTCGCGCTCAGGACCTTCGGCAATATCTATACCCGCATCATGAATCCGACGCAGGCCGTGCTCGAATCGAAAGTCGCGGCCCTCGAAGGCGGCACCGCGGCACTCGCCGTGGCCTCGGGCCATGCCGCCCAGATGCTCATCTTCCATGCCCTGATGCAGCCCGGCGACGAGTTCGTGGCGGTGCGCCAGCTCTATGGCGGCTCGATCAACCAGTTCAACCAGTCCTTCAAGTCCTTCGGCTGGCACGTGGTGTGGGCCGATGCCGAGAATCTCGCCTCGATCGAAAAGGCGCTGTCGCCCAAGACCAAGGCGATCTTCATCGAATCCATCGCCAATCCGGGCGGCCTCATCACCGACATCGAGGGCATCGCCAAGATCGCCCGCAAGGCGGGCGTGCCGCTCATCGTCGACAACACGCTGGCCACCCCCTATCTGTGCAAACCCTTCGATCACGGCGCCGACATCATCGTGCATTCGCTGACCAAGTTCATGGGCGGGCACGGCAATTCGATGGGCGGCGTCATTGTCGACGGCGGCAAGTTCGACTGGACGAAGAGCGGCCGCTATCCACTCCTGACCGAGCCCAATGATTCCTATCATGGCATCAGGCTGCATGAGACCTTCGGCAATATCACCTTCGCCATCGCCTGCCGCGTGCTCGGCCTGCGCGACCTCGGTCCGGCGATCGCGCCGCTCAATTCCTTCCTCATCCTCACCGGGATAGAGACCTTGTCATTGCGCATGCGCAAGCATTGCGACAACGCGCTCGCGGTGGCCACGTGGCTCAGCGCCCATCCGAAAGTGTCCTGGGTGAACTATGCCGGGCTCAAAGGCCACAAGCATCACGAGCTCGCCAAGAAGTACTGCCCGAACGGCGCCGGCTCGGTCTTCACCTTCGGCCTCAAGGGCGGCTATGACGCCGGCGTCAAGGCGGTGTCGGACGTCCGGCTCCTCTCGCATCTCGCCAATCTCGGCGATACGCGCTCGCTCATCATCCATCCGGCATCGACCACGCACAGCCAGCTCTCTGCCGAGCAGCTCAAGCAGGCCGGCGCCGGTCCCGATGTGGTGCGCCTCTCGATCGGCATCGAGGATGTCGAGGACATCATCGCCGATATCGATCAGGCGATCTCGTGATTGAGCGCAAGCCCTCTCTCGGGTTGCCGTGAGAGGGCTTCGTGCAGAACCCAGATGGCGGTCGCGAACACGATCATCGCGCCCGCCTGATGGGCGAGGCCCAGCCATAAGGGCACCTGCGTCAGAAGCGCCCAGATGCCGAGGCCGACCTGCAGCAGGACCGTGTGAAGGATCGCCTTCGCCGCGCGGCTCTTCACCCTGAAGGCATAGACTGCCGCGTAGATCGTCACCGCATAGGCGACGAGCCGATGATCGAACTGCACCGTCATGGCGTTCTCGAAGAAATTGCGCCAGGCCGGTTCCATGATCATGAGGCCCTCAGGGATCCATTGTCCGTCCATCAAGGGCCAGGTGTTGTAGCCCATGCCGGCGTCAAGTCCGGCGACGAAACCGCCCAGCGCCACTTGCAGGAGGACCAGGGCGACGAGGCCGAGTGCCGCCCAGTCACGTCCTGATCGCGGCGGGCGCCGCCGCACATCGCTGATACCAAGGGCCGTCCAGACGATGGCGCCGAGGATGATGGTGGCAAAGATCAGATGCGCCGCGAGCCGGTATTGGCTCACATCGACGCGATCGATGAGGCCCGACTTCACCATGTACCAGCCGAGCGCACCCTGAAGCCCGCCGAGGACGATGAGACCGACAAGACGGGGGACGAGACGCCGCTCGATGCGGCGCGTGAGCCACAGAGCAAGAAACGGCACGATCATCATCAGGCCGATGAAGCGGCCGAGGAAGCGATGCGCCCATTCCCACCAGTAGATGAACTTGAAATCGGAAAGCGACATGCCCTGGTTGACAAGGCTGTATTCCGGGATCTGCTTGTATTTCTCGAAAGCCAGAAGCCAATCGGCCTCGGTCAACGGCGGGATGGCCCCGAGGAGCGGCTGCCACTCGGTGATCGAAAGGCCGGAATCGGTCAGGCGCGTCGCGCCGCCGACGATCACCATGGCGAAAACCAGGAAGGCGGCGAACCACAGCCAGGCGCGGATCAGCGGCCGCGCTCTCAGCTCACGGTCTGTAACTGCGATCATGGGGAGCGGGATAGCGCCCATGGCCCCTGCCCTCAAGGCTCGAAACGCCGCAGGAGCTTGCGCCCGGGCCCGCCGCGGAATAGGTCATCCGCATGACCCTCAGGCAGCGCAAATTCATCGGCATGGTCGCCATCGTGGCCTTCCTCATCGTCTATTGCCTCATTGCCATGGCGATCGGCGGCATGGTCGCGGTGGGACTGCCGATGCCCCTCGAGATCGGCTTCTTCGTCATCGCCGGCATCGCCTGGCTGCCGGTCGTGATGATGATCATCCGCTGGATGTCGCGCCCGGCCTAGAGCCCAAGCTCCCAATATTGCCCGGTGAGCTTATGGCCGAAGCTCTCATGCGGCTCTTCGCGGACGAGCTTGAAGCCGGCTTTTTCATAAACCCGCCGAGCGGCGGTGAGATTGTCGTTCGTCCACAGGGTCAGCCGCCGGTAGCCGGCGCCCTGCGCGAATTTGACGACTTCATCGACAAGCCTCGTCCCGAGCCCCAGGCCGCGCGCGTCCGGTTCCACATAGAGCATGCGGAGCTTTGCGGTCTCCTGATCCTCTTCGACGACGAAAACCGCGCCCATGATCTGGCCGCCTTTGTCAGCGACCCAGCAGGCCTCGCGCTCCGGCTTGAAACTTTGAATGAAGCGCGCCGTGATCTCGGCCACCAGCGCCTCGAATTCTTCGTTCCAGCCATATTCCTCGGCATAGAGGGTGGCTTGGCGATGGATGATCCAGCCGAAATCGCCGACCTTGGGTGGCCTCAGAAGCACCGGCATGTCGGCTTTCGTCTCCTTGCCGAGGAGGTGCTCGATGACGGCCATGGAAGCGACCAGGCGGCTGCGATCTTCCGGGGCGAGAGCGTTCAGCATTCGCCCGACGGCTGCGGCACTTTTTTCATCGAGCGGCCGGAACGCGGCTTCGCCCTTCTTCGACAGGCTCAGATTGATCTGCCGGCCATCTTCGGCCGAACGCTCGCGCGATATGTAACCCGATTTGGCAAAGCCTTTGAGAATGCGACTTAAATAGCCGGGGTCGACACCGAGGCCGGCAACCAGATCGGTGGCGCTCGCCACCCTTCTGGTCGCCAGCTCATAGAGGATGCGGGCCTCGGTCAGGCCGAAGCGGCTGGCGAGCAGATGCTCGTCGAGGAGGCCTGTCCATTTTGTGTAATTGCGGTTGAATTGCCTGACGGCGGCGACAGCGTCTTTCATGCCGGCGACGTTGAACCAGATAGTTGACTTTGTCAACTATCTCAGGCGACAGCTACGCGTTTGAACCCGTTCCACAGCACGAAGGCGCTTCCCGACAGCAAGACGTCGACATAGCGCAGCTTCTGATAGTCGCCATTGAGCGAAAGCCGCGGCAGAGCGGTCAGATGGTCCTTGTGCGCGGAGAAGATCAGGCCCTTACGGGTGGTGACGGCGGCGGCGAAGCCCGCTTCGCGGATGAGATCGAAATCGCGGGGGCCGGCGGAACCCGGATCGCCATAGGGATAGGCGAAGACGTCCGGCGCGCGGCCCAGTTCCTCGGCGATGCGGTCCTTCGAAGCGACAGCCTCCGACAGAGCCTCCTCTTCCGGCAGCCGCGCCATCGCATAGTGATTGATCGTATGGGCGCCAATGGTGCAGAGCGGATCGGCGGCGATCTGGCGCACATCGTCCCAGGTCATGGCCTCGCTGCGGCATTGCGCATCGAGATCGACGCCGTGATGATCGCAGAATTGCCGGATCCATTCGCGCTGGCGATGCTCCGGTAGGTTGCGGACCGGCCAGTAGAGCCGCTTGAACGCCGCCTGCTTGGCGGCATCGCTCAGCGTGTCGAATTCGAAACCGCTGCCCTCCAGTACACCGGTGATCCGGGGCGCCCCGGCAATGACCGCCTCGAGCCCGCGCCACCATAATTCGCAAGCTCCCTCGATGATGGCCGGGGCCACGAAAATGGTGAATGGACAAGCATGGCGCCGGAAGACCGGCCAGGCATGGACGAAATTATCCTCATAGCCGTCATCGAGAGTGAACACGGCAAAAGGCCGTGGCGACGGCACCTCGCCTTTCAACCGCAAGGCGGCGTCGTTCAAGGAAACGAGATCATAACCTTTGCCAACGACATGGTGGAGCACCGCATCGAGGAAATGCGGCGTGATTTCCAGGCCGGCATTGGGGGCAAAACCGTGCCGGGCCACGCCATTGGGCCTCACATGGTGCAGCATGAATATTGCACCCATGCCACTCAACACCGAGTTCAATGCTTGCGATGCCCCAGAATAATACAGGACATCAAGACTTCTTTTAAGGACTGCGGACATCGGCATGAAAAGAACCGGTAAATTCGCGTTTTAACAGGACTATCAGGCAAAACTTGACGAACGTTTGCTAGCAGCAAGGCAAAATTCGTACCGCGGGGAGCCCGACCTCTTGAGCATCATGCCTCTCGCTCCGCTTGAGGAAGAAGCGCGCTGGCAGCCGGCTCAGGCGACGGAGCCGGCGATGCGGCGCATTGCGATCGAGATTTGCCGCGATGCGCACGCCATCGAGGCGGAGTGGCTCCGTTTCCAGGCCGACGCGGCCGGCACCTTCTTCCAGACCTATCAATGGTGCAGCACCTGGCTCGAAACGGCCGGGGCCGCCGTGGGCGCCAGACCGCTCATCATCCTCGGTCGCGATCCTGCCGGCGATCTCCTCTTCCTTCTGCCCTTCTCCACACGTCGCCGCCAGGGCTGTCAGATCCTCGAATGGATGGGCGGCCAGCAGATGACCTATGGCTATGGCCTTTACGACCGCCGCTTCCTGCGCCAGGCCGGCCCCTGGTTCGCGACGGAAGGCTGGGCGATATTGACCAGGCTCCCGGATGTCGATGCCATCGATCTCGCCGAGATGCCGCTCGTCTGGGAAGATCGCGAGCATCCACTCAAGAGCTGGTTCTCTTTCGCCGGGCCCAATTTCTCCTATCTCCTGAGACTGGCGAGCGATTATGAAACGGTCTATGCGCGCAAGCGGTCCGGCGAGACGCGGCGCGGCAACCGCAAGCGCGACGCCAAGCTGATGAAAGCGGCCAGGATCGAATTCGGCCTCGCCGAAGAGCGCGCGCACATGCATGGGCTCATCGAAGACATGTTCGAGCAACAGCGCTCACGCCTCGCCGAGAGCGGGATCCATGGCGTGTTCAACGAGCATGAGCGAGAGTTCGTGCACCGCCTCATCGACCTGCCCGACCGCATGCAGCCCGTCCTCCTGCCCTATTACATGACCGCGGACGGCGAGCTCGAAGCGGTCGCGCTTGGCGGCCACCATGGCGGCGGATATTGGGCACTCATCTCATCGCTCGGCTCGCCGCGGCTCAGGCGTTACTCACCAGGCGATGCGCTCCTGCGCCGGACCATCGAAGCCTGCTGCGCGCGCGGCCTTAACTTCTTCGACTTTTCCTCGGGCAGCTTCGATTACAAGCTCGCCTGGGCCGACCAGTCGGTCAGGCTTTACTATGCGGTGCGCGGGCTGACTTGGCGCGGCTATGCGTGGGCGCTCGCCCGGTGCCTGGTCATGTCGATCAAACGGCTGATCAAGCGCACGCCGCTCCTGTGGAGCACGTTGAACGGGATGAGGCGCCAGCTTCGTGGGCGTAAGACCTCGCAATAGGACTAGGTCACGCCGCGCGGCGGACCGAAAGGCCGATGCGGACGAACTGCACCGCACGCAGGCCGGACTGGCGCCAGCTTTCGATCATGCGCGCGGCGTCGAGAATGCGCGTTCCCGGCGCCATGAGAAGGGCCGCGTGAGATTTGCGGATCACCGTCGGCCACGAAGTCTTGCCGCAATGGATGATGAGCACGGGATAGACCTGCGCGAAAGCATCGATCAGAGCATCGAAGCGCGGATTGTTCGCGAGGTCGGTGAGAATACCGGGCTTCGTCCCGAACCGCAGCACATGGGCGAGCGAGCCCGAATCGCGCTGCACGGCGATATCGATGGTCGCCTCGTTCGCCAGGATGTCGGAGAGACCCGGGCCTTGCTCGATGCCCGCAATCGTATGGACCGAGGGACGCGCCTCCTCGGCATCGATCACCAACGTGCCGATGCCCTGCGCGGCAATGACCCGAGCCATGGCCACGGCGGCTGTCGGACCGTCGGGCCCGGTATCGCCGAGCGTGAGCACGGCGAGCTTCTGCACGCCGAGAGATTGGCGAATGCCGTTCAGCCATGACACCATGCGGCCGGCGGCAACGGCATAATCACCGGAAGGATCATGCAAGGGCTGGCTGGCGTGGCTTGCCGCAATCATGAGATCCGATGTTTCCGGAATCTCGATCAGGATCGGTTGATTGCCCGCAGCTGCCATCGCGGCGTTCGGCGGCACATGCAGAGGCTGAATGGGCTCGCGTGGAATGATCGTATCCACCACCGGCGCCGGCAAGACCCGCGGCGGCGCCTTGGGCTCGGGCTCTGGCGTGATGGCTGGCCCGGCCGATTGGCCCGCCATGCGCAGCACCTCGGCCAGGAAAGCGAGCCCCAGGCCCAATGTCAGGCCGGCCAGTATCGCCAGGATGATGGTCGGCCCGGTCTTGGGATAGCTCGGATTGGCCGGCGGCACCGCTCGCTGGATGATGCGGGCAAAGCCCGGCTGGGCGGCGATCTCCTGGCGCGTGCTCGCATCCGTGTATCGGTTGAGGAAGGATTCGAGCAGGCTGCGATTGGCGGCGGCGTCGCGCTCGAGCGCCCTGAGCTTCACCTCATCGAGATTGGTGGTCGAGGCCTTGGCCTTGGCGGCGTTCAGGCTGGCGCGCAACGATGCCTCGCGGGTCGCAGCAATTCGCGCCTGGTCCTCGAGACCGGCGACGAGCTTCATCGCTTCATTGCGGATCTGCTGGTCCACCTTGGCGAGTTCGTTGCGCACCGCCACCATCTTGGGGTGGCCTGGCAAATAGGTGACGGAGAGTTCCGCCATGTTCCGCTGCAGCGATATCTGCTGCTCGCGCAGGCGCTGGATGAAGGGTGAATTCAGGACATCGGAGGAGACATCGACCGAGCCCTGATCGTCGAGCATGGTGCGAATGGCCTTCGCTTTCGCCTGGGCCTCGGTGCGCGCCGCCTCGGCGAGGGTGATCTGGCTGTTGAGCTCGGAAAGCTCCTGGGTGCCGAGCGTCGCTTGCGTCCCCTTCAGGAGGCCGGCGCGGGCGCGGAACTCTTCCGCCGCGGATTCCGATTCGGCGACCTTCTTGCGCAGAATATCGATCTGCTCGGCGAGCCAGTCGCGCGCCCGGCCGGTCGGTTCCGACTGCGCCTCGCGCGTCGAGGTGACATAGATCTCGGCCAGCTTGTTCGCGACATCAGCGGCGATCTTGGGATCGCGCGCGTAATATTTGATCGAGATCACCTTGGACTGCGGAACCTGGAAGACCGTGAGGGCCGAGCGGTAGCGATCGTAGGCGCGCTCTTCCAGGCTCTTGTTGAGCGGATTGTCCCTGAAGCCCAATGCGATCAGAATGCTGCTGAGCTTGCCGACGCCGTTGCTCGCCGAATCGAATTCGCCCTTGCCGACAAGGCCGAGATCCTTGATCACGCGATCACCGAGGTCGCGCGAGCTCAAGACCGCAACTTGGCTCAATATGTCGCGGTCATCGAAAGAGGGCCGCGAATCCGAGCCCTCCCCGGGGGCGGCGCGGCTGAAGGGTGTTTCGAGATTGTCGACCAGAACCTGCGCCTCGACCGAATAGGTTGGCTTCTCGCGCAGGACGACGAAGCTTGCGGCCCCACCCAAAGCCAAGGTGACGAGCAGGATGAGAAGCTTGCGATGCCAAATGCCGCGCAGCAGCTCCATCATGTCGACCGATGCCATGCTCGGTCCGGCTTGCTCAGGATTGGTCATCGGCGACTTATGCTTAACAAAGGGTTTCACACGCAACATCGCTGCTTCTGGTAACGATTTCCTTAACATAGTCCATGTTGCAGTCACGCGTCATTAAGCGATTGCTAACCATAACTGCCTATCGTCGGTTCTGCGCTGGTGCAGGAAGCGTGCCAGCGCTGTTGGGGGTATCTGCGTGGTGCGTTGGCGTCTTCTCATTCTCTTAATCTTGCCCTTCCTGCTTTCCGCCTGCGCGGAGACCTGGGAGGCCAATCCGCCGGAGGCCGCCCGCGGCGGCATGGGCGTGATGGCGGATGGAACCGTCGCTGAAGGGCCGGATGCCGTCGCCAGCGTCACCGAACTTGCCTCCTCCACGCGACAAGGCGTTCAGCCGCCCTATGGTGCCTCAGGCTCCGCCGCGGCTTACGAATATGAATCGGGCTACCGCGTCGGCGCCGGAGACCGCCTCACGATCCGTGTCGCCGGCGAAACCGATCTCACCAACGACTATCTTGTCGACGGCTCCGGCAATATCTCGATGCCCTTTATCAAGACCACCTATGTCGGCGGCATGTCGGCCCGCGAGATCGAGAAACTGGTCGCCAAGCGGCTGCGCAACGGCTTCCTGCGCAGCCCCAACGTATCCGTTCAGGTCACGACATTGCGCCCGTTCTTCATCTTGGGCGAGGTCAACAGCGCCGGCAGCTTCCCCTATCAGCCGGGCATGACGGTGCAGAACGCCGTGGCGATCGCCGGCGGCTATTCGCCGCGCGCCCATCAGGGACCGGTGCTCATCACGCGCAAGAATGTCGACGGCACGCAAACCTACAAGGTGCCCGTCACCACTCAGATCTATCCGGGCGACGTCATCTATGTCCGCGAGCGCTGGTTCTGAGCCGGGCACTGCGATGCGCTGTCTCCAGGTCTTTCGCACTCCGGTCGGCGGCCTCTTCCGTCATGTACGCGATCTCGTCCGTGGCTTGACCGCGCTTGGGCATGAAATCGGCATCGTCTGCGATTCGACCACAGGCGGTGCTGCGGCAGACGCAGCGCTGGCGAGCATAGAAAAGGATTGCCGGCTCGGCGTCCATCGGTTGCCGATCGGCCGCCTGCCCGGCCTTGCCGATATCGACGCGGCAACGGCCATCGCCCGCCTCGCGACATCGCTCGCGCCCGATCTGTTGCACGGCCATGGCGCCAAGGGCGGTGTCTATGCGCGGCTTGCCGGTAGGCGCCTCAAGATTCCGGCGCTCTATACGCCGCATGGCGGCAGCCTGCATTACGAATGGTCAAGTCCGCGTGGCGCGCCGTTCCTCGCGGCAGAAAGACTGATGCTGGGCCTGGGTTCCGGGCTTCTTTTCGTGTGCGACTATGAGCGGTCGGTCTTCGAGCGGAAGATCGGTCTCGGCAATCTGCCGCACAAGGTCGTCCACAACGGCCTGTGGCCGGAAGAGTTCGAGCCCGTGCCCTTGGCCGCCGATGCGCGCGATATCATCTTTCTCGGCGAGATGCGCGAACTCAAAGGCGTCAGCGACCTGCTCGAAGCCCTGGCGCGGCTCGCCCCCTGGCGGCGGGTGAGCGCAACGCTCGTCGGCGACGGTCCGGATCGGCAGGCCTTCGTCGCGCTGGCACAACGGCTCAACCTCGCGGCCCAGGTCCACTTCGCCGGCGCCATGCCGGCCCGGAGAGCCTTCGAGCTGGGACGGCTCATGGTCATGCCGTCCAGAGCCGAGTCGCTGCCTTATGTCATTCTCGAGGCCGTTGCCGCCGGCAAGCCGCTCGTCGCGACCCGGGTCGGCGGAATTCCCGAGGTTCTTCCTCCCGAGGAACTGGTTGCTCCCGCAACACCCGAGGCCCTGGCCAAGGCCATCAGGGACCGTCTGACCGACTGGTCGGCCGGCGAAGCGCAGGCCCAGGCAATGGCCGCATCCGCCCGGAGGCGATTCTCCGCCGCAAGGATGGCCGAGGAGATCGCCGTCTTCTATCGGCACATTTTGGACCGCCACCGCATTCGCGCCTAAGTGTTAAGGTGACATTAAGCACGTTCCTTCACCTTGGTTAACGCGACCTTCGGGGATTTTGCTCTGGAGGCCTCAAAGTTGCTCTTCCGCAGTCTAGGGAAAAACTTCCGTATCATTCTGAAACAGACTGCCATGCGCAACGAAGCACGCTATCGCCACGAGGCTATAACCGGCGACCTCCTCGCCCGGCTCGATCTCGAGCCCGAGATCTCCAACCCCGCCGAAATCCTGAAAGCGCCGCTGATCTCGGCACGAATCATCGCCAGCCTTGTCCGGGCGGGCGATTTCATCCTCATCACCCTGCTCGGTGCCGTCATCCTCCTGGCCTATGTCGCGCCCAACCACGCGGTCTCCTTCGCCACCTATGCGCCCTTGATCCTCGGCGCCGGTCTGGCGCTGGTGGTCCTCCTCCATATCGGCGGGATCTACAACATTCATGCTTTCCTGAGGCCTGCCGAATATGTGGCACGCCTTGCCGGCGCCTGGCTCCTGATCGCCGGCCTCGTCGTCGCCTATGCCTTCTTCAGCAAAGCGGGGGAGGACTATTCGCGCGCCTGGGCGGCCCTGTGGTTCGTCGGCGGCCTCGGCTCGCTGTTGCTTTTCCGCATCGGCGTTTCGCGCTTCGTGCGGCATTGGAATGGCAAAGGCCAGCTCGACCGCCGCGCCGTCCTTGTCGGCGGCGGCGAGCCCGCCGCCAATCTCATCGAAGCGCTCGACGGCTCGCCCGATATCGATGTGTCGATCATCGGCATATTCGACGATCGCGACGACACCCGCTCGCCTGCCTCGATCTCAGGCTGCCCCAAGCTTGGCAACGTCGACGAGCTCATCGATTTCGTGCGGCGCAACCGCGTCGATCTTCTCATCGTCACCTTGCCGCTCACCGCCGAGGGCCGCATCCTCGACATGCTGAAGCGGCTCTGGGTCCTGCCGGTGGACATAAGGCTCAGCGCCTATACGCAGAAGCTGCGCTACCGGCCGCGCGCCTATTCCTATATCGGCAACGTCCCCTTCATCGACGTGTTCGACAAGCCGATGACCGATTGGGGACAGTTCGTCAAATCGGTCGAGGACAAGATCATCGCCGGCTTCGCCCTCGTGGCGCTCTCGCCGGTGATGCTCGCCGTCGCCTGCGCGATCAAACTCGAAAGCCGCGGTCCGGTCTTCTTCCGCCAGCACCGCTACGGCTTCAACAACGAGCTCATCAACGTCTACAAGTTCCGCTCGATGTATACGGAGATGACCGACAATGCCGCCGTCAAGCTCGTCACGCGCGGTGATCCCCGCGTCACCCGGGTCGGCCGCTTCATCCGCAAGACCAGCCTCGATGAGCTGCCCCAGCTTCTGAACGTGCTCAAAGGCGAGCTGTCACTCGTGGGCCCGAGGCCCCATGCCACTCATGCCAAGGCGCAGGAGCATCTCTACCCCGATGCCGTCGAAGGGTATTTTGCGCGCCACAGGGTCAAGCCCGGCATCACCGGCTGGGCGCAAATCAACGGCTGGCGCGGCGAGACCGACACGCTGGAGAAGCTGCATCGGCGCGTCGAGCATGATCTCTATTATATCGAGAACTGGTCGATCGCCTTCGATCTCTATATTTTGCTGCACACACCCTTGTCCTTGCTCTCGACGGAGAACGCTTATTGACCGATGCGGCAGCCCGATCTCCTCTGGCGCGGCCACAACGCGCAATCGGCACCCTGGATTTCTGGCGCAAGGCGGTCCTGTGGCTGCTCGTCGCCTCCGCCTGGCTGGTGGTCGTCGAGCCGGCACCTTATGAGCTCATCTTCGCGCTGACGCTCCTCTTGTTCCTGCCCGGCGGCCTCAGGGTGCATATCGTCTCCCTGCCTTTCATCGCCGCACTCGTTCTCTACAATCTCGGCGGCGCCATCGGCCTTGAAGGTGCCACCGACGACAAGATATCCGTCTGGTTCACCATCATCTCCTATTACATGGCCGTCACGGGAATCTTCTTCTGCTTCCTGGTCACGACTGATACCAATTCGCGCATGGCGATCATCCGCAACGCCTATGTCGCGGCCGGTGTCATAGCCTCGATCCTCGGTATCCTGGGCTATTTCGACGTGGCGGGACTCGGCGCCCAGTTCTCCTATGCCGGACGGGCCCAAGGCACGTTCAAGGACCCCAATGTCTTCGCGCCCTTCATCATCCCTCCCTTCATATTCCTGGCTCAGGACCTGCTCCTCGGCAAAAGCCGCCGGCCGATCCTCGCGGTCATCGGCATCCTGGTGATAGCGCTGGCCTTGTTCCTGGCCTTCTCTCGCGGCGCCTGGGGCAACGTCGTCGGCTCGGCCATTCTCCTGGTGGTGCTCACTCTCCTGCTGGCGCCCGACGCGGCTTTGCGCCGGCGCGTCATCACCATGTCGATCGGCGGCTCGCTGCTCCTGGTCGTCGCCACCGTCGTCGCCCTGCAGGTGCCGGCCATCAAGCGGCTCTACGAGGTGCGCGCGAGCCTCAGTCAATCCTATGACGTGGGCGAGACCGGACGCTTCGGCAGCCAGGCCGCCAGCATCCCGACCATCCTGACCCAGCCGCAAGGCATGAATCCGCGGCACTTCCGCTATATCTACGGCCAGGATCCGCACAACGTCTTCCTCAATGCCTTCGCCTCTTATGGCTGGCTCGGCGGCTTCTCGTTCTTCACCTTGGTGATCATGACCTTCTGGGCCGGATGGCGAGCGGTCAGGGTCAGGACCCCATGGCAGCATCACGCCATCGCGATCTACGCCCCGCTGGTTGCGGTCCTGGTGCAGGGCGTGCAGATCGACACCGACCACTGGCGGCATCTCTATCTGCTGCTCGGCTGCATGTGGGGGATGCTGGGCGCCACGGTCGACTATGAGGCACGGCAGAGAAGCCGCGTGCCGTTACCCCAGGGGCAGCGAACCCCCAGCCTATAGGCTCAAAGACACGATAGAGGGGAGATAGATGGTCGGAGCGGCGGGATTCGAACCCGCGGCCCCTACCCCCCCAGAGTAGTGCGCTACCGGGCTGCGCTACGCTCCGACGGGCGCGGGTATAACACCCTGTTTCGGGAAGCGAAAGCCTTAATCGCCCTGATCGTCGGAGCCCAGGAGCTTTCGCGCCGCCCCCAATTCGGCCAGGGCCAGGCGCAATGACTGGATCTGCGAATCGGTCATGCGGGGTGGTGGGGGTGGAGCGTCAGGGTCTCCGGTACGGGCGAAGGGTGCGAGGCCCAAAGGCGGGGCCTGGCTCTTGATCCTCGGCGCCTGCAGCGCCCGTCCGGGGGCAGGAACGCCATCGAGCTCGAGGTCACGCGCATCGCGCTTACGGGCGGCAGTCTCACCGCGGCCGATCGAGGCGACATGCTGGATGCCTTCCTCGCGCAGGATGCGCTGGACGCCGCGGATCGTATAGCCTTCACCATAAAGAAGAGCGCGGATGCCCTTGAGCAGGTCGACGTCGCTTGGACGGTAGAAGCGCCGGCCGCCGCCGCGCTTCATCGGCTTGATCTGGCCAAACCGGGTTTCCCAGAAGCGGAGCACATGCTGGGGAACATCAAGTTCCTCAGCCACTTCGCTGATCGTTCGAAATGCCTCTGGCGCCTTATCCAACATCGTCGTCCTCAGAGCCCTTCCCTCGCGGATTCCCGTCATCCGTGGGCAAAGTGCCCGATAGCCTCTATGCGGAACGCTTCCCTCCCCCCAAGTCCGCCACCGGGCAGGAAGCGTTCGAGTTGCGCAGCCGGCGCCCGCCTCTGCTTTAGTCCTCCGATCCGCCTTCTACACCGTTAATCTGATTCTTCATAACCTGACTTGGACGGAAGACAAGGACGCGCCGCGGTGTGATCGGCACCTCTTCCCCCGTCTTCGGATTGCGCCCGATACGTCCGGACTTGCTACGCACCATGAATGTCCCGAAGGACGACAGTTTCACGGTCTCACCCGTAATCAACGTATCGGTGATGATATCCAGAACTGATTTGACGAGATCGGCAGACTCAGTTCTCGACAGGCCAACATTGCGATGCACGGCTTCGCTCAGGTCGGCGCGCGTGAGTGTCTTACCAGCCATCTGTTTCCCCTGCTTGCCCGCGGCTTAAGGGTAAGATGGAAGGCTGACCGGGTCAACAGAAAAGTTCGTGTGAACTCAATAGCTTAGACTTTCGAGCGAAAGTCTTACCACCGGACGAGCACGGCCCCCCAGGTGAAGCCACCGCCCATCGCCTCCATCAGGACCAGGTCGCCGCGCTTGATTCGGCCGTCCTTAGCCGCGGTGTCGAGTGCCAGCGGAATGGAGGCAGCCGAGGTGTTGCCGTGCTTGTCGAGCGTCATGACGACACGTTCCTCGGTCACGCCGAGCTTCTTGGCCGTGCCTTCGAGAATGCGGCGATTGGCTTGGTGCGGCACGAACCAGTCGATGTCCTTGGGCTCGAGACCGGCTTCCTTGATCGTCTCGGCCATCACGGTCGCGATATTGACCACGGCATGCTTGAAAACCTCGCGGCCCTCCATGCGCAATTGGCCGACCGTCATCGTCGAGGACACACCGCCATCGACATAGAGCTTGTCGCGGTAGCGGCCATCGGATCTGAGGCGGGCGGCAAGCACGCCGCGATCGGCGAGCGTGCCGTTGCCGTCAGTGGCGCGCATCACCACCGCCGCCGCGCCGTCACCGAACAGCACGCAAGTGCTGCGGTCGGTCCAGTCGAGAATGCGTGAAAAGGTTTCGGCTCCGATGACAAGGGCGCAGCTCCCTTGGCCTGCCTTCAACAGGCTGTCGGCAACGGTGAGGCCATAGACGAAACCCGAGCACACGGCCTGCACATCGAAGGCGGAGCCCCGCTCGATGCCGAGGGCGGCCTGCACCTTGACCGCGGTCGCCGGAAAAGTGTCGTCGGGCGTCGATGTCGCAACGATGATAAGGTCGACCTCATGCGCCTTGACGCCGGACTGAGCGAGCGCGTCGCGCGCCGCATGGATGGCGAGGTCGCCGGTCGTCTCCTTGTCCGCGGCGATGCGCCTTTCGCGTATGCCGGTGCGCTCGACGATCCATTCGTCGCTGGTATCGACCATGCGCGCCAGGTCCGCATTGCTCATGATGCGGGCCGGAAGATAAGAGCCTACTCCTTCGATCACCGAACGACGCTGCACGCCAAACCTCATTTTCACTAAGCGTTGACCGCAGCGCGCGGCGTGAACGCATCCATATGCTTGTTCATTTCGGCGACATCGGCGGCGATCTTGGCGACGAGGCCGTTCTTCACCATCTCGATGGCGACATCGACCGCCGTGGCGAAGCCCAAGGCATCCGTGCCGCCATGTGATTTCACCACGATGCCGTTCAAGCCCAGGAACACACCGCCATTGTGCTTGCGCGGATCCATGCGCTCGCGCAGCGTGGCAAAGGCGCCACTCGCCATGAGCGCGCCCAGGCGCGACATCAGGGTACGGTTGAGCGCGAGCCGCAGATAGGTCGAGAGCTGTTTGGCAGTGCCTTCCGCCGTCTTGAGCGCGATATTGCCGGTGAAGCCCTCGGTCACCACGACGTCGACCGTGCCTTTGCCGATATCGTCGCCCTCGATGAAACCCTTATATTCGAACGGCAGGCCGAGATTGCGCAAGAGATGCCCCGCCTCCTTCACCTCTTCGAGGCCCTTCACTTCCTCGACCCCGATATTGAGGAGGCCGACGGTCGGGCGCTCCAGCCCTGAGAGCGAGCGCGCCATGGCCTCGCCCATGAGGGCGAATTCGACGAGCTGGCGCGCATCCGCGCCAATGGTCGCACCGACATCGAGGACCACGCTCTCGCCGCGCAAGGTCGGCCAGATCGCGGCGATCGCCGGGCGCTCGATGCCGGGAATGGTCTTGAGCACGAAGCGGGCCATGGCCATGAGCGCGCCGGTATTGCCGGCCGAGACCACGCATTGCGCCTCGCCCGATTTCACCGCATCGATGGCGAGCCACATGCTGCTCTTGCCGCGCCCGCGCCGCAGTGCCTGGCTCGGCTTGTCCTCCATGGCCACCGCTATGTCGCAATGGCGAACCTCGCTCCTCCCCTTGAGGCGCGGATATTTCTCCATGAGGGAGGCGAGCCGCGCGCCATCGCCGAACAGCAGAAACCTGAGGTCGGGATGACGGACGCTGGCGAGATGCGCCCCCGGGAGCACCATCTCGGGGCCCGCATCGCCACCCATGGCGTCAAGCGCAATCGTCATTTTGCCTGTCATGGGTGCTCGGGGACCTTGGATTCGCGGGCTTTGGGACAATCTAGCACGGGCGGGCGGACAATAGCCGCTGCTTGTGGCGAAACAACTGAAAAGATAGGTCTTCGGAACCGCACCGCCATCGCTCACCCCTTGCCTTTCCGAAGCTGCTCCAAGCTGCTGAAAGGATTTCTTTCCGCCTCCTGGTCGGAACCCGCGGCAATTTCGTCCTCGATCACATCGGCAAAGGCGACGCCCGGCTTCTTGGGATAGGGATCGAGCACCAGCGCCACGGCTTCGGCCACGACCTCTCCCATGTCGATAATCCCGTTCTCGAAGGGCTCGGCATCGCCTTCCTCGATCAGGGCCGCGCCGGCCGCACTCCCCACCGGCAGAAAATAGCTTTCGAATTCGTCGCCAAGCGTCGAGCGGAATACATCGAGGCTCACCACGCAGGTCTGCTCGAGATCGACGCTGAAACGGCCCTTGATCTTGAGTCCTTCGCCGCGCCAGCGTGAAACCTTGAGCTCGGCCTCCAGCCCATGAAGCGCCGGCAGGCCGAATCGCCGGGCGAGATCGGCGCATTCCCGGGACTCGGCCGAAATCTTCTCGGTCGAGCCCTGCGGGGGCACCCGGGTGACGTCGAGTGGGCGGGAAAATTCGGGCTGAGGGTTATGATAGGGCATGACTCAAGGGTCCGGAAAGTCGATCTCGCCCGACAAAATGGGCCCGATCGGGCGTTCATGCAAATGACGGCGGAGGCGCAAGGCATGGTCGGCCAGAAGGCCTGAGCCATCACGGGACCCGGTTCCGGCGAAGACATTGCGATAAAGCGCCTCGGCGAGCGCCGCTGAATCTCCGGATTTGAGCGCCCCGCTATAGGCTTGGACCCGGCCATAGAAGACCTCGGCCATGCGACGCACCTTCTTGCCGACCGACAGGTCGCCGACCCCCATTTCGCGCAAGGAACGGTCCATATCGGCAAAAACCTCGTCGGTCAGGCCTTGGGCCAAGTCTTGGGCCGCCCGGCCTTCGCTGGCCAGGCGGTCGAGGACAAGCACGGTGTGGAGGACGATCATGTCGTAACGGCCGTCCACCGTGTCCGGCACCCCCCAGTCGGCGTACAGCTTCGGATGCCGCGCGGCAGCCACAATTGCTCCGTAAACCGCCCGGACGGAATTGCGGGACGCCTTGCGCTTGAAAAGGGACAAAATCATCGTTAACGGCTCCCACGTAATTCCCGGTATAAATTGGGGAAACTCATCCTTTGCCTGAACGCTGCCGGAAAGACATGCGCCGATCACCCATCTCAAGCCGCCTTCTGACTTTAGCCGCAATGGCCCTTGCCGTCGCAGCCTGCTCCACCAATATCGCCCATCGCGGCTATCTCGCCAAACCGGGCGCCTTTTCCCAGGTGCGCGAAGGCATGGCCAAATCCGAGGTCGAAGGGATACTGGGCTCACCCTCGACCACGGCCAGCGTCAACTTCCAGGGTGATAGCTACTACTACATTTCAAGCACCACCGAGCAGAGAGCTTTCCTCAATCCGGAGGAAATCGAGCGCCAGGTGATCGCCGTCCGCTTCAATCAGAACGACCAGGTCGCGAGCCTCGGCCAATATGGCCTCGAGGACGGCAAGATCATCGATATCAATTCGCGCACCACGCCCACCAAGGGCCGTGAACTGACGATGTTGCAGCAGCTCTTCGGCAATATCGGCAGGCCGGGCCCCGGCGGCACGATCGTCCCCGGACGTACGCCCGGCGGCGGCGGTGCCGGCAAGCCTTCCGGCAGGCCTTGACGCTATCCTGATTTGCCCAGGGCCGTTCGATCGAAGCGACGTTCGAGCTTGCGCACGAAATATGCGGCGATCAGGCTGACGGCGAGCAGGATCACGGCCGCCGCCGTATAGGGCTCGTTATAGCGATAGGTAAGGCCAGCGACATTGTTGGCGGCACCGAAGATATCGACCACCGTGATCGCCGCAAGGAGCGGTGTCTCCTTGAACAGGCCGATGAGGAAATTGCCGAGCGGCGGGATCATCGGCGGCAAGGCCTGCGGCAGCACGACCCGCGTCCACAGAGCATAGGGCTTGAGCCCCAGGGCGCGCGCCGCTTCCCATTGTCCATCCGGAACGCCATCGATGCCGGCCCGATAGACCTCGGCGATATAGGCGCCGATATGGAGGCCGAGACAGAGGATGCCGGTCATGAGCGCCGGGAAGCGGATGCCGTAAGACGGCAGAACGTAGAAGACGAAATAGAGCTGGACCAGAAGCGGCGTGCAGCGCATCAGCGCGATATAGCCGTCGCAGAAGAGGCGCAAGGCCTTGACGCCCGAACGGCGGCCAAGCGCCAAGGCGAGGCCGACAATGAGAGCCAGCGCGAAGCCGCCCAAGGTCGCTTCGACCGTCACCACGAGCCCGCGCAGGAGATCAGGCAGGATGCGGATCAGGAATTCGAAGCTGAACATGACCCTCCCTCAGCGGTAGCGCGCGGCATAGCGCTCGGCCCCGCGCACCACCCAGGTGAGCGGATAGGCCATGGCGAAATAGAGAAGCATCACCCAGGTCCAGATCTCGACGCTGCGTCCGGTGGTGACGACCATCTGGCGGCCGGAGAAGGTGAGCTCGGTGATGGTGATGAGCGAGACCAGCGACGTCGCCTTGACGAGCTCGATCAGGAGATTGCCGAAGGATGGCAGCATGGCGACGAGCGCTTGCGGCAGGATCACCAGCCGGTAGGTCTGCACGCGGTTGAGGCCCAGGGCGGCAGCGCCCTCATGCTGACCTTTGCCGATCGCCAGGATTCCGGCGCGCACTACTTCCGAGCCATAGGCCGAGAGATTGAGACCAAGACCGATGACCGCGGTGGCGGTGGGCGGCAACGAGAGGCCGAAGGCGGGCAGGATGAAGAACAGATAGAAAAGCTGCACGATCGCCGAAGTGCCGCGCAGTATCTCGACATAGGCCGTGACGAGCCGCCTCACCCAGCGATTGGGCACGAGGCGCAGGAAACCGACGACGAAAGAAAGGGCGAAGGCGAGGACCGCGGTGATCAGCGTGATCTTGAGCGTGACCGCAGTCCCCCTGAGGAGCTGCGGCAGCGTATCCAAGGCCAAAAGGTGACCGAGATCCACTTGGGCAATCAGGCCTTGCAGATCTCTTCGGCCGTCTTCACGCCATCCGGCAATTCGTCCTTGCCGTAGCCATATTGCGAGATGATCTCGAGCAGCTTGCCGGATTTGAGGAGATCGGCGAGCCCGGCATCGAGCGCCTGCTTGAGGTCGGTATCTGCCTTGCGCAGGCCAAGTCCGGCATAGCCGAACTCCTGCTCGCCATTGGCGGCCTTGATCTGGACGAAGCCTTCGACGCGCTCGACGCTCGGATCGTTCGCGGTCTTGAGAAGCTCGTTGAGCTCCAGTGCCGGGAAATAGATCACATCGCAGCGGCCGGCCTTGAGGCCGGCGAGCGCTTCCGTCGCATTGGCGAACAGCACCACGCGGTCGTTGGGCACGCCGGCCTTGGCGAGATCCTCGACCTGCGCCGCGCCATTCTGGGTGCCGACGATCGCATCGGCGTGGGCTGCGACGTCGGCAATGCTCTTGACGCCCTTGGGATTGCCCTTGAGCGCTGCGAAGCCGGCGCCGGTGCGGGTGACGGGATTGGTGAACAGAACCGCCTCGCAGCGGGCGGGACGGATGTACATGCCGGCGCCGATGATGTCGAAGCGGTCGGCATTGATGCCGGGAATGAGCGCGTTGAATTCGACGATCTCGGCCTTGAGTTCCTTGACGCCATGTGGTGCCAGTAGTGCGGCGATGACATCGGGAATGGCGCCCTTCGCCTTGCCGTCGGTATCGACGAAGCCGTAGGGTTTCTCATTGGCGATGCCGACGCGTACGACGCCATCCTTCATGATGCGTGCCATGGTGCTTTCGGCACGGGCGAGCGAAGGCAGGATCAGGGAGCCGGTAGCCGCGGCGGCCAGCCCCATGAGATGGCGGCGCGAGAGAGCGAAGTGCAAAGCAGGCATGTCGGAAACCTCCTTGGTTTTGTTTTGCTTATACCCCATGAAATCGGCGCGATCTTCGGTTCCGCCGTCCCTCAAGTCAATGCAGCGGCGGTTGAAATTAGCGAAATGAGGAGAGAAATAGTTCTCATGGAAGCAGGACTTCACAAAGCTGAGCTCACCTTCGACTATCCCGCCTTGGCCGGCTGGCGCTGGCCCGCGGTCGAGATCGTCGGGCAAAGCCCAGGCCCCAGGCTCGCCGTCATCTCAGGCGTGCATGTGAATGAGACCTCGAGCATCGAAGCGGTGATCCGGCTGCAGCGCATGATCGATCCCCAAAAGCTCAAGGGGCGGATATCGATCATTCCGATCGTCAACCTGCCGGCCGTACCGTTGAGATCGCAATATGTCTGTCCGATCGACGACAAGAACATCAACTTCAGTTTCCCGGGCCGGCCCGATGGCAGCTTCTCCGAGGCGCTGGCCTACGCCCTCCTCAACGACTGGGCCCATGATGCGGACTGCTTCGCCGATCTGCATGGCGGCGATCTGTGCGAAGAGGTCTCGCATTTCATGGTGGTGCAGCGCACCGGCGATGACCCCTTCGATCAGCGCAATCTCGCCATCGCCCAATGTTTCGACGCAGCGATCATCGCTGCGATCGATCCCTCGCACATGGATCAGCCGGCGCGCAGCGTCACCGGCCGGGCCAAGAGGCGGCAATTCGCGGCCTTCGCCGAGGCCGGCCGCATCGGCCTCATCGAGGAGCCGAATGTCGCCTATCACCTTAACGGACTATTGCGGCTGCTCCACCATTTCGGCATGACCGACAGCGCGCCGGCGAAGACGCGCGAGGCCCGGATCATCACCCGCTATCACTGGATCCCGGCACCGGTCGACGGCTTTTTCCGCTATCACGTCGAGCCTGGCCAGAAGGTGGCCAAAGGCCAGCTCCTGGCCACCGCCGAAAACACCTATGGCGAGGAGATCGCCAGGGTGTCGGCGCCCGAGGAAGGGCATATATTGTGGCGGATCACCCATGCCCTCTCACCTAGGGATAGCTTCATCGTGGGGCTAGGCACAAAGGCGTGACCTTCCGCATGGCGCTTTGTAATGTCAAAATGGGCCGTGAACGGCTAAGCTCCCGGCCATAGTCCGATTAGGTCCCAAAATGAGTTTGCCCATGCCCCCCTTCGCAAATATGAGAAACCTTCTGGTCGCCCTGGTCATTGGCGGTGTCGGCCTTTCCGGCTTGCCGGTCGAGGCGCAGCAGACAAATGTGGGAGTCCAAGGAACCGTCGAAAGTCTCGACAGCAAGGTGCTGCATCTGCGCGGTCCCAAGGGCGGCGAGGTTTCGGTGGCGCTGGATTCCAAGACGGCGGTCTTCATAAGGCAGCCATCGAGTCTCGACGCGATCAAGGTCGGCGACTACGTCGCTTCGGCCGCGGTCAAAGGAGCGGACGGGAAGCTTCGCTCAAAGGAGCTGCGCATATTTCCCGAGGCGCTGCGGGGTATCGGCGAAGGGCAGCGGCCGATGAAAGCGCCCGATACGCTCATGACGAATGCATCGGTTTCCAAGGTCATGGCCGTGCCGGAAGGCCGGGTCATCAAGGTCGAATACAACAATGGGACAGCCGAACTCATCGTGGGTCCGGAAGTCCCCATCATAGCCCTGGTTGCCGCCGATATGGGCGCACTCAAGGCCGGCACGAAGGTGTTCATATTGGGTACGAAATCTCAGGATGGAACCATCCAAGCCACGAGAATAGTGGCGACCGATTGAGATGCAAGGTTCCCCAAACGGGGTCCCCGCCTCACACTTCATCCTTGTGGACATGCAGGAACCGGGCGATCTGCTGCTTGAGCTGGAACTGCCGGGCGGGATCGCTCATCGACGCCGCATCCATGAAAAGGCTGCGCTGAATATCCGTCGGAAGCTCATTCCACTGCATGATCACCGCCGCTCCCAGACATTTGAGGATGCGCTCCTCATCCTTGCGCAGCGCGGTGTCCGGCGCCGGACCTATGGCGCCGCCCTCATTGTCCCAACGCCCTAGAGCTTTCGCCAGATCGTAGAAATTCCGCGTACCGCTTTTTGTCTCGGCCATGACGCCAGTCTAGCGCGAACCCGGCTCTCCTCCAACCGGACCGCGAGAGATATTTGCTCAGAAGCCAACCGGCATGTCCTGTGGTCCGGTGATCGTATGCGGGCAATCGAAATTGTCCCAGTGCAGGTCATGCGGGATCCATGACGGCCGCCGGCCGCAGGCATTGACGGGTGGGGAGCAATCGGGGCACGTGAATGCGCCGAAGCTGTTCAGCACGATCCCACCCTTCCTGTCGGCGGGCTCGGCGATCGCCGCAAAGCCGCCCGAACGGTACACAAAGACGCGAAGGCGACCGCGTCCGTCCTGGCCGACCCAGGTGAAAACGGCACGCGACGTGCTACCTTTGGTTTCGATCGCCTCTATCTTGCCGCGCGCCCCGGCCGCCTGCTGCATATCCGCCAGATCATGAGCCTCGCGCAGTGCCTTCGCCCATGACGTGGTGATCGCGACCGCGGCAACGCCTTCATTGGGATCGGCCGGCGGCCAGGATTGGGCGTGCAGGGACGCCGCCGAAAAGAGAAGCGCCGCCAGGAAGGCAAGGCCTTGGTGCAGGATCAAGACCCGGCCTCCTCGGCGATCCTCTCATCGGCCCGCTCGCCTTCCCAATAATCGAGCCCCTCTCCGTGCCGCATGACGCTGCCATCGAGCCCGCGGATCAAAATCTTGCCAGAGTCGGGATAGACGCAGACGTCGTGCAGCTCGCGGTCGCCGATGATGATGAAGAGGAACGGCGCGTCGGTCTCGTTGACCAGGCAATGGCCGGCGCGCTGTCCCGCCGGAAAGGCGACATAGTCGCCGGCCTTGATAGGATGGCGTTGGTCGCCAAGGCGCAGCGTTGCCTCTCCGGCGAGCGCCACGATGTGCTCCTCCTCGAACAGATGGTAGTGAAACGGAGCCGATTGCTTGCCGGGCGGCAATTCCTCATAGGCAATGCCTATCTTGCGGCCTTCGCCGCGCGTATCGGACAAGACACGATAGCGGCTGCCATATCTCACACCCTGGGTCCATTCCTTCCAGGGCAGTTTTTCGATCGCAACCGGGCCTTTCGCTTTTTCAGTATCGGACATGGCGCATCTCCTTCGGCTTGCACCAGCCTAGCGCATGATCCTGCCGGTTTCCCGAAAAGATATGCGCTTTATCATGCTCAGGCCAGATAGCGCCGCCGCAAATGACCGATGAAATAGTCGGCCTTCAGTTTCTCGCCGGTGGCGCGTTCGAGCAATTCAGGCGTCGACCACCGCGAAGCCTGCGACCAGATATGCTTGCGCCGCCAGTCATTGAGCCCGACCAGGCGGCCATTGCGCACATCCTCGCGCACTGCAGGGTGTTCTTTTTCGAGCGCCGCCCAGAGCTGCGCCGCAACCAGCGCGCCCAGCGTATAGCTCGGGAAGTAACCGAAGGCGCCCGAGGGCCAGTGCACGTCCTGCATCGGACCGTCCTTGGCATTATCGATCGTCGCGAGCCCCAGATATTCCCTCATCTTGGCGTCCCAGACTTCCGGAATGTCCTTGGTGGCCAGCTTGCCGGAAACCAGGTCCTGCTCCATCTCGAAGCGCAGGATCACATGCAGCGGATAGGTCGCTTCATCGGCATCGACGCGGATGAGCCCGCGCTCGATATGGTGCACATGAGCCAGCATGTCCTCGAGATCCCAGCCGGCGACCGCCTGATCGCCCAGGTGCTGGCGGACGATCGGCATCGCCCATTCCCAGAATTCCGCGCTTCTCGCGATCTGCATCTCGACGAAGAGACTCTGGCTCTCATGCATGGCCATGCCGCGCGCCTTGCCGAGCGGCAAATGCGACCACGCCGCGGGCAGGCCCTGCTCATAGAGTCCGTGCCCCGTCTCATGCAGGATGCCCATCAGCGCCGACAGGAACTCAGCCGTGACATAGCGGGTCGTCATGCGCACGTCGCTCGGCACGCCGCCGCAGAAGGGATGATGCGAGATGTCGAGTCGGCCATGGGCGAAATCGAAGCCCAGGGCCTCCATCATCGCGTGCCCCAGCGCCTTCTGCCGCTCGACCGGGAACGGCGCGTTGAAGGACTTCAGCGGCCGCCGGGCGAGCTTCTCTTGCTGCCGGGCCATGGCTTCCGGAATGAAGCCCTTGAGAAAGCTCTTCAGCTCGGCGAAGACCGGGGCGATGTCCCCGACACGGTTGCCCGGATCATATTGCTCCATCAGGGCGTCATAGGGATCGAGTTTCAAGACCTTGGCGCGCAGCTCCGCCTCCTCGCGCATGGTGGCGACGACGCCTTCGAAGGCGGGGAGGAAAGCGTGCCAATCTCCTTTCGGCCGCAATTCGCGCCAGAGCTGCTCGCAGCGGACCTTGGCGGCAACCTGCTTGCGCACGAAATCGGAGGAGAGGCAGGTCAGATTGGTGTAGGCGCGCCTGAACTCGCGCAAACCCGCCTGGTGTGTGGCGTCCAGTGCCTCGCCTTCTGCCGCATCGAGCCAGTCTGAGATCTCGGGTGCAGCGGCGAGGTCGTGATAAAGACCCGCCAGCATGGCCATGGCCTCGGCCCGCTTCTCGCCGCCGCCCACCGGCATCTGCACGGCTTCGTCCACGCTCAGTATCGACTGGGCATGCTCGAGCGCTTCGAGCTTCCGTCCGAGATCTTCGAGCCTTGCGAATGACATGGATTTGGCTGGATAGGTCAGTCAGTGGAGATTGCTGCTCCTTCATGTCATAAGGAAGCTGACGGCGGAAGGGGCTTTCGAACGAGTGGCAGGATATGATCGATCGATCATGGGCAGAGCGCTATGTCCACGAATGGGTGGCAGATTGGCAGGCGAAGGATCTCGATGCGATTCTTCGTCATTACTCGCCGGAGATTGTCTTTCGCTCTCCCCGTATTCCGGCCGTGCTCAATACACAGCAGGCAGCTGTATCCGGCTTGTCGGAGCTGCGCGACTATTGGAGCAAGGCCTTGGAAGCGGCCAAGGAAGTGCGGTTCGAGATCATCAATGTTGGCGTCGGGGCTGGCGCCCTTACCATCCTCTATCGAAACCAGCGCAATGACTATGTCGCAGAGACATTGGTATTCGACGACGACGGCAAGGTAATTGAAGGCATCGTCACTTATCTGAGGCCGCCGGAGACTTGAACAATGGAGACTTGGCCATGCCGGGTGAAGGGATGGGCTTTGCGGCGCTGTGGCCTGCCTTCACTGTCATTGCGGCGACCGCTCAGACATTTCGCAATGCGGCACAGAAAGCCCTGAGCGATGAACTGGGAACTGTCGGTGCGACTTACATCAGGTTTCTCTTTGGGTTGCCCTTCGGCCTCGCCGCGCTGGCTCTTCTCGCCATTGCCGGGAGCGAGTTGCCCCGACCCACCGTGGCATCGCTGCAATGGACCGTTTTCGGGGCCCTCAGCCAGATTGGCGGGACGGCCCTCTTGCTGACCGCGATGCGTGAACGCTCATTCCTGGTGACCATCGCCTATACCCACACCGAACCTCTGCTGGTTGCGCTTTTCGCGCTGGCCTTTCTCGGCGAGCAGGTGACTTTGTCACTGGCCGCGGCCATGCTGATCGCCATCGCCGGCGTGATTTCACTTTCATGGCCCTCGCGAGCCGGCATTGAGATCTTCTCATGGCGGCCGGCACTCTATGGGATCGCTTCAGGCGCCCTCTTCGCCATGGCAGCGGTGGGATTTCGCGGTGGAATCACCGCTCTCGGATCAAGCAGCTTTCTTTCCGCCGCAACGCTCACTCTCGCAATTTCGCTGACGATACAGACGGCGCTGATGTCTTGCTGGCTCCTCTTGCGCGAACCCGCGATCCTGAAGGCGGTCTTCAGGGCATGGCGTCCTTCTCTGGCCGCTGGTTTCCTGGGCGCATTTGCCTCGGAGAACTGGTTCCTCGCCTTCGCACTGACCAACCCAGCCCGCGTGCGGACCCTCGGGCTTGTCGAGATCCTGATAGCCGCCTTCGTTTCGCATCGCCTGTTCGCTCAGACACCTGGTCTTCGCGACATCATCGGCGTCGCGCTCATCCTGGCCGGGGTCGCCCTGATCTTCAACGATTGAGCCCGCCCTCTGACGGAAGGTTAAACATACGCCATCGCTCGGTGTTCGATCTTGCCGGAATTGCCCTATCATCGCGGCCAGTTGCCCCATGAGGACTTCCCATGGCGATACCGATCGATTGGATGCCCGACGTTCCCATGCAGCGCATCATCTGCCACTGGACGGCGGGCACGCATGATGCAAGCGAGAGCGACAGGCAGGCCTATCATTTCCTGATCGAGGGAAATGGAAGGCTGGTCAGAGGCGCGCCGTCGGTCGCCGCCAATTCGGGCCGGCGGGTGAAGCCCGGCCATGCCGCGCACACGCTCAATTGCAACCAAGGCTCGATCGGCATCTCGCTGTGCTGCATGGGCGGTGCCGAGCAGCAACCGTTCCGCCCCGGCGCCTACCCGATGACGCGCGCGCAATGGGACATGCTCACCGTCGCGGTCGCCGAGCTCAGCAAGCGCTATCGCATCAAGGTGGCGCGGCGGACGGTTCTTTCCCATGCCGAAGTGGAAAGCGTGCTCGGCATCGAGCAGAAGGGCAAATGGGACATCTCCCGCCTTGCCTTCGACGCTTCCGTTTCCGGCGCCGCCCAATGCGGCGACAGGTTGAGGCGCGAGGTGACAGCGGCCATGGCCGGAGCCCCGATGCCCGACATCCGGCCGGTGAGCCCTGACGTCGAGCAATTGATAGAACGGTTCGGGGAGATGATCGGCCGGGCGATCGCGCAAGGCCTCGACGCGCTCATTCGCGTGCTCGGCAAAAGGTTCCGATCCTAATGAAAACGGCCGGGCATTGACCCGGCCGTTTCCGTTTGACGGTTTGTCTTTGGATCAGTGCGCGAGCACGGCCAACAGCAGCAGTGCCACGATGTTGGTGATCTTGATCATCGGGTTGACGGCGGGACCCGCCGTGTCCTTGTAGGGGTCGCCGACGGTGTCGCCGGTAACGGATGCCTTGTGGGCTTCCGAACCCTTGAAGTGCTTCTGGCCCTTCGAGTCGGTAAAACCATCCTCGAAGGACTTCTTGGCATTGTCCCAGGCGCCGCCGCCCGCCGTCATCGAGATGGCGACGAAGAGGCCGGTGACGATGACGCCCATCAGCATGGCGCCCAGTGCCGCGAAGCCCGCCGCCTTGCCGGCGATCGCCCAGATCGCCAGGAAGACGACGATCGGCGAGAGCACCGGCAGCAGCGAGGGGACGATCATCTCCTTGATCGCAGCCTTGGTCAGCATGTCGACGGCGCGGCCATAATCAGGCTTGTCCTTGCCCTGCATGATGCCGGGCTTCTCCTTGAACTGGCGGCGAACCTCGACCACCACGGCCTGCGCCGCGCGGCCGACCGCCGTCATGGAGATGCCGCCGAAGAGATAAGGCAGCAAGCCGCCGAAGATCAGGCCGACCACCACATAGGGGTTCGACAGATCGAAGGTGACATTGACGCCCTCGAAGAAGCTTCCCGGCGTCGCATTGGCCGCGAAGAACTTGAGGTCCTGGGTATAGGCGGCGAACAGCACCAGGGCGCCGAGCCCCGCCGAGCCGATGGCATAGCCCTTGGTGACGGCCTTGGTGGTGTTGCCCACGGCATCGAGCGCGTCGGTATTGTGGCGCACTTCCTTGGGCAGGCCCGCCATCTCGGCGATGCCGCCGGCATTGTCGGTGACGGGGCCGAAGGCATCGAGCGCCACCACCACGCCGGCAAGCGCCAGCATCGTGGTCACCGCGACCGCGATGCCGAAGAGGCCGGCGAGATTGAAGGTGACGATGATGCCGCCGATGATGACGAGCGCCGGCAGAGCGGTCGACTCGAGCGACACGGCGAGGCCCTGGATGACATTCGTGCCGTGGCCGGTGATCGAGGCCTCGGCGATCGAATTCACCGGACGAAGGCCGGTGCCGGTATAGTATTCGGTGATCCAGATGATGAGGCCGGTGATGACGAGGCCGACAAGGCCGCACCAGAACAGACTCATCGGCGTGAAGCCGCCGAGATCCACCGACATGCCGCCGAACACATAGCTCATCACCGGGTAAAGGGCGATGAGCGACAGGATGGCGGTGGCGATGAAACCCTTGTAGAGCGCGCCCATGATGTTGTTAGAGGCGCCGAGCTTCACGAAGAACGTGCCGATGATCGAGGTGACGACGCAGGCGCCGCCAATGGCGAGCGGCAGGACCATGCCGGCGAGCTTGTAGGCGTCCGGCAGCACGATGGCCGAGAGCACCATGGTGGCGACGGCGGTCACCACATAGGTCTCGAACAGGTCGGCCGCCATGCCGGCGCAGTCGCCGACATTGTCACCGACATTGTCGGCGATGGTGGCGGGGTTGCGCGGATCATCCTCGGGGATGCCGGCCTCGACCTTGCCGACCATGTCGCCGCCGACGTCCGCACCCTTGGTGAAGATGCCGCCGCCGAGACGGGCGAAGATCGAGATGAGCGAGGCGCCGAAGGAAAGCGCCACGAGCGAGTCGATGACGGTCCGGTCGGTGGGTGCGAGACCCAGAGAGCCGGTGAGGAAGATGAAATACAGGGTGACGCCCAGGAGGCCGAGCCCGGCAACCAGGAGGCCCGTGACCGCGCCCGACTTGAAGGCGAGGTCGAGGCCGCCGGCGAGCGACTTGGTGGCGGCTTGTGCGACGCGCACATTGGCCCTGACCGACACATTCATGCCGATGAAGCCCGCAGCGCCCGAAAGGATGGCGCCGATGGCGAAGCCGATGGCCGAATGCCAGCCCAGGAGGAAGAAAGCGATCAGGAAGATGACGATGCCGACAATGCCGATGGTCGTGTATTGGCGCTTGAGATAGGCTTGCGCGCCTTCACGCACGGCGGCCGAGATTTCCTGCATGCGGGCCGTGCCGGCATCCGCGGCCAACAGGCTGCGGGTGGTGAGAATGCCGTAGACGATGGACAAAGCACCGCCAAGCACGATCAGCCAGAGGGTGGAGCTCATGGTTGTTCCTTGTGTTTTTGGTTTCCCCGAGGGCGGGCGTTAAGGAGGCCCCCCTCCTCCCGCATCCCGGAACGATGGGCGGGGTATGCCAAAATGGCGGCTTTATGGCAACCCACAACAGGCGGCCCTTGCGACAGGTTTGATATGCTGTGAAAGTGCCCCTGACAGGGTTTCTATGGGGGCTCATTCCATGTTGACCGGCTCGTTCCTGGCCTTTCTCGGCATATCCATCCTGGTCATCGTGACGCCGGGCCCGGATACGGCGATGACCATTCGCGGCGTGATGCTGGGCGGGCGCGCCGGCGGGCTTGCGACCGCAGCGGGTGTGGCACTCGGCCAGATCATCTGGGCGCTGGCGACGGCGGCGGGGCTGGTCGCGGTGCTCCTCGCCTCTGAGCCCGTGTTCCAGGCGATCAAGCTTCTGGGGGCCGCCTATCTCATCTATCTCGGCGGGCACATGGTCTGGGGCGCTTGGCGGCGCACCGGCGGCGGATTGCCGGCCAGGATGGAGGGCCGTCCGCTCTCCCCGCTCTCGGCCTTCCGCCAAGGCCTCATCAGCGATCTCGGCAATCCCAAGATGGCGGTGTTCTTCGCCAGCATCCTGCCGCAATTCGCCCATCCCGGCGAAGGCATGTTCTCAGGCCTTGCCTTGCTCGGCCTCGTCTTCTCGGGCCTCACCTTCGTTTGGCTCGCAGTCTATGTGGTTGTGCTGGCGAAGCTCGGCCACTTCCTCAACCGGCCGCAGATCAGAAAGCCCTTCGAGACGATCATGGGCAGCCTGCTCATCGCCTTGGGGGTAAGACTCGCGGCCGAGCAAAGAGCGTAGCTATTCGAGCACGAGAGCGAGCGTAAAGCCGTCATAGCCCTTGACCCCGACGGTCTGGATCGCGGTGGCGCTGACCCGCTTCTCCTGCTTCAACATCTCGTTGAACCGGCGCACGCCTTTCACGCTCGGATCGCGGCTCCGGGCGTCGATGACCTCGCCGTCGCGAATGACATTGTCGACGACGATGAGGCTGCCCGGACGCGTGAGCTTGAGCGACCAGGTGAAATAATCCGGTATGTTCTCTTTGTCGGCGTCGATGAAGACGAGATCGAAGGTTTCACGCTTCTCGGCGGCGAGCTTGGGCAGGACATCGAGCGCCTTGCCGAGTCTGAGATCGATCATGGCGGCGAGGCCTGAGCGCTCAAAATTGGCGCGCGCCACTTCGGCGTGGCGCGGCACGGCTTCGAGCGTCACGACGCGCCCGCCCTTCGGCAAGGCGCGGGCCAGCCAGATCGTGCTGTAGCCGCCAAGCGTGCCGAACTCGAGCACGTTCTTCGCATTGATCGCGCGCGCCAGCAGCATCAGGAATTTGCCCTGGGTCGGCGCCACCGCGATTTCGGGAAGGCCCGCATCGGCGCTGGCGACGAGCACCGCATCGAGCACGGCATCGGGCCCGACCAGCATCTCATCCAGATAATCGTCAACGGCGGTCCAGGTTTTCTCGGTCATTTCGGTTTCACGCATCAGTTGAGGGGCCGCGATGAGACCAGAAAAGGACGTCACGAGCAAAGAAAAAGGACGGATCCGAAGACCCGCCCTCTTCCTGCTTCAAGGAGTGATCGATCAGAGGCCGTTGAACAGCCAGGCGATGCCGACCGTGCCGGTATGGGTCGCAAGCTTGGACTCGATGCCGTCGATCCCGAAGAAATCCTCCTTGCCATACTGCGTGTAGCGGTATTCGGCCCGCAGCGTGAGGCTGTCGGTCAGCATGGCTTCAGCGCCGGCGCCGATATGGAAGCCGTCAAGATCCTGCTTCTCGGAGATATCCTCATCAATGATCAGCCCTTGCGGAATACCGACCGTCAGCTCGGCCTCCTGCTTGACATGCGCATAGCTGTAGCCGCCGATGACGTAGAGCATCGTCTCGGGTGTCGCGAGATAGCCGGCGCGCAACGACGCGTTGGCGAACCATTCGAGTTTCGTTTCGGCGTCGAGCTCCGCCTCCAGGCCAAGGAATTCAGCGGAAGCATCGAGCTTCGACTTCAGATCGGCAATGCCGATATCGCCCTGGAGACCAAGCACGATACTGTCGCTGACCTGCCAGTTGTAGCCCGCCATCAGGCTGCCGAGGAAGCCCTCTCCGCCGATGCCGTCAAAGGACGGATCGTCGCCACCCACGTCGAGGGTGAGCTTATCGACCGTGCCACCGGCGCCGGCATTGGCGCCGACATAGAAGCCGGTCCAGCTCACTTGCGGCTCGACCACATCAGCCGTCGGCGTCGCCACTTCGCCCTCGCCCGCCGTCGGGAAGAGGTTGTAGGCCAGGCCCAATGTGCCGGTGTGCATCGTGGGCTTCACGTCGAGGAAGCCATCGGTGTCCCAGTCCTCGCTGCCGAATTCGGTATAGCGATATTCGACCCGGGCGGTCAGGCGATCCGTCAGCCGCGTCTCCATGCCGGCGCCGACATGATAGCCGTCGTATTTCTGGTCCGCGTCGAAATCGACGGCCTCGAACAGCTCGCCATCCAGCTTGAATTCGGCATAGCTGTAGCCGCCGATGATGTAGAACAGCGTATCGGGCGTCACCAGATAACCGGCGCGCAAGGACGCGTTGGCGATGAAGTCGGGTCCGGCTTTGGCGTTGATGAGCGGATCGGCATCGAGATCCGCTTCAATGTCGGTCCAGCCGATGTCGCCCTGGATGCCGAGAACGAATCGGTCGGAAACCTGCCAGTTGAAGCCGGCCAGGGCGCCGCCCAAGAAGCCATCGCCGCCAATGCCGTTGAGATCGGCATCGAAGCCGCCAATTTCCCCAAAGTCAGCTCCGAGCTCCGTGCGCGCCTTGGCAGCGCCGGCGCCGACATAACCGCCGACATAGAAGCCTGACCAGCTATAGGCCGGCTCGCTGTATTCGACATCCGCCGCCTGGACCGCTCCGCTCATTCCCATGAATGCCGCCAAAGCAGCAAGAGCAGCAGCACCGCGCAGACAAGTCTTCATTCGTCGCCCCCAAAATTACGTAAGGTTTTGTTGCATCAATGATTTTATTATCGCTGGAGCGCATCGTCACTTTCAAGAAGATTGAAAATAACACGACCGAAATTTCGGAGACTATGGCATTTCTGCAACAGAAACGCCGCGCGCTCCGAAGAATTTGGGTCTCTAAAGTTGCAGCAGCTGCTGCCGGAGGCTGTGGGAATCGAACGCGGGCACTTCCAGCACGCCGTGATTCGCGGCCAGGCCACATTCTTCCGTGGCGATGACCGGCAATCCGTGCGCCAACGCCTTGAGCAAAGCGCGCGGCTCGTGCTCGACGAGCGCCGGCAGGACCACAGCCGCAAGTTCCACCGGCCAGTGACCGTTGTCGAGCGGCCGCACTCGGTTGTTGCCCCAGAAATCACCATCATGCTCGCGCGCAGAACCGGCGACGATGACCTCGAGATCGAGCCCCCGGATGGCTTCGCGCAAGGCATAAGCGCCCTTGCGCGCCAGTGCGGAGGCCGGGAACAGAATGGATTTGCCGCCGTGCGCGATCCTGTCGCGGGCCACCGGCATGATCCAGTCGAGATGACGCGTGCGGGCGGGGTCGGCGCCGGCAATGCCGCTGTGGGGCGTGAGCAACGTGCGGGCCGCGTCGAGCGCCGCGCCCTCGGCCTCGACGATCTCATCGGGCGCACGAAAATCACCCAAGGTAATGCTCGCGGGATAGTGCGCTTTCGCGGCGTCGAGCTTCGCCTGCAGCGTCGCCATCGGATGGCGCACCATCAGGACATCGAAGCTGCGGCCCTGAAGCTCGCCCATCCGCCACAGATGCGGCAGCAGATTCTGCGAGATCACCAGATGAGTGTGGAGATGGGAGAGCTTCCGCGCATAGTGCCGCGCCAGCGCCTCGTCATAGCGCAGCAGCATGTCCTGCAGGGCGCGGCCCTGTCTCGGCGCCTGGCGCAGGCCGAGCGCCCGGCGCAAGGCGACGAGAGTGGCGCATGTCTCAGAGGCGACGACCCCGTCGGGCCAGGCATGACGCGGTGACTGGCGCAAGCGTTGCGGCACGAAGAGCGCATCCTCGGGACGCGCGGTCGCGGCGAACAGGATCGAGAATTCCGGCCAGCAGGCATCGACGAGCCAGGCGGTGGGCCCCTCCTCGCCCAACGGCGCGAGCGGCTGTTCCGCCTCGTGACGATGGCAGTCCGTCTCGCCGCAGCTGGTGCAGTCATTGGCGCCAAGCCGTTCGTCCTCGCGCAGATCCGCATCCTTGCATATTGCCGGACCTGCGCCACCGCGCAAAGTCACTACGAGCGCGCCTTGGCGCAGCGATGCTTCGATGCGAAAGGCTGCGTTCGAGCGGAAGCGCAGGTCGACATAGTTCCAGAATACGGCGGCATCGCGTCCGAGGCTTGCGCGCGATCCGGGAACGACACGACTGTGACCGTGGCGCTCGACTATGTCGAAGCCGGCCGTCACCGCCGCCTCATAGAGCGCGTTGGACAATTGGCACAGGCCGCCGCCGATGCTGGCAATGAGGCAGCCCTCGCGCAATTCCCGGCCCTTGACGAAGCCGCGACACTTCGTCGTGCGGCCGATCTGCCGCCAAAAGCTGAACAGGCGTCCGGCCGGAACCTCGATTCCGTCGAGATGGCTGAGCGCCCTGCGCAGATTGTGGATCTTGCCGGCGGTGAGCGCCCGGTCCCTTTCGCCCGCAAGCCTTGGCCAAAGCGCCGATGAGACGGAGGCGAGGACGGGTGCAGCAGCCAGGGCATACCCTTTGCCGTGCCGGTGAGCCGCGACACGGCCGAACCTGTCGCCGGCCGAGCGCCTCATCCGAAGGGCTGTGGCTTTCACCTCGAAAAGAGCCATGTCCCAGAATGAGGGAAGCTGGCTCAATGCACGATTACTCATGTCGCGTCCCGTTATTGGAACCGAACATGCCAGTTCCAAGCTGAACCGGAGATGAATTTTGACCTAGAGCAAATCCCGCCAAAGTTGAAGACTTTGGCGATAAGGATTTGCTCCAAGATATTGTTTTGGCGCGAATCCTTTTCGGCGAAGTGATCCCACTTCGCCGGGATGCGCGCCGGGCGTCTCGATGGAACCTGATGGACCTTCAAAACATTGCTTGGTCGCCCATGAAACGGCCACATGCCGATGCGATGCGTCCCAAGGCAGGAGTCGACTGAGCGGGGCGATCGGAAGACGGGGTAACCATATCTACGCCGGAGGCTTCAAATGATCATCCGTTCCTTTCTCCATATTATCGCCGCCGCCCTTTTCACGGCTCTCGCGGCCCTCCCGGCGGCGAGCCAAGGCGCTGACAAGACCGACAGGCTCGGCGTGCCGGGACCAGTCAGCTTCGAGGGCCAGAACTATGTGCTGGCCGCCGCAGCCCACCCGCAGCCCAATTACTTCAAGCAGGAATATCTGCCCGCCGGGCAAGGGCCTGATAGCTACACGCACATGTTTCTCATCGAGACCATGACCGAGGGCGCCGCGCCCAACGATGCGGCGGCCTCCCAGATCGCCATGCTCAATGAGCGCAAGGCGAAGGGGGATCCGCTCGTCAATCACGAGGTGAAATTCAATGACGCGACCGGCGAGATCTTCCTCGATTTCTTGATCAGCGGCTCGAGCAACGGCCAGGTCGTGGTCGAGTGGGATGCCTATCGCTATGTGCCGATCAAGGGCGAGAAACCCGGCGTCATTCTCTACGGGATCAGCCGGCGCGCTTACGGCGAGACGGAGGGCCGGGCGTTCCTCTCCGGCCTCAAGGAACAGCGTCCCAATACGCTCAAGACGCTCACCAGCTTCGATGTGCCGGAGATCACCCCCAAGCCCTGACCGTAACCGATCAGGCGCGGCGGCGCCGCATCATGGCCCAAAGGATGAGGCTCAAGGCCAAGGCGACCATTGGGAAGATCGCGGTGTTGACGGCAGCCCAGCCGAACCAGTCGAGCAGCTTGCCCGAAGTGAGGGACGCGATCGCGACCGTGCCGAAGACGGCGAAGTCGTTCATGCCTTGGACCTTCTCACGCTCCGCCGGACGATAGCATTCGGTGAGCAGCGTGGTGCCGCCGATGAAGCCGAAATTCCATCCCAGCCCCAAAAGGACGAGGGTGACGGCGAAATGGCCGAAGCTGATGCCGAGAAGGCCCGCCGTCGCCGCGCAGCCGAGAAGCAAGAGACCTGTGGCACAGACCCGCTCGGCACCGAAACGCACGATGATCTGACCGGTAAAGAAGCTCGGCACATACATGGCCATGACGTGCCATTGGATGACCCAGGCGGCATTCGCGGTGGTGAAACCGCAGTCGATCATGGCGATGGGTGCTGCGGTCATCACCAGGTTCATCATGCCATAGCTGAGGGTCGCCGCGATCACCGCCACGATGAAGCGCGGTTGGCTCACGATCTCGGACAAAGGCCGGGTCGGGCCGGCCACTGCGGCCAGATCCGTCTTGCGCGGAATATCGACGAAGCTCATGGCGGCAACCGCCAGCCTGCAGATGACCACCATCGCCGCATAGCATCCGGCGAAGGTCACCGGCGCCAGAAGATTGGTGGTCAGCATGACGAGCGTGGTGCCGATCAATCCCGCGGCGACCCCGCCGGTCATCACCCAGGAGATCGCCTTGGGGCGGAAAGCGGGGCTGGCTATGTCGGCGGCGGCGAAGCGCGAATGCTGAGCGAAGGCCTGATAGACGCCCTGCAGCACGGTCGCCAGGATGAAGAGCGGGAAATCGCGCACGAAGATGGCGTAGAGGCCGATCAGCGCGCCGACCGTCCCGGCGCAAGCACCGAACATGAAACCGGGCCTGCGGCCGATCTTCTTCATCAGCATGGCGGCGGGAATGGTCGTCGCCGCGGTGCCGATGACGAAGGCCGATATCGGCAAAGTCGCCCAGGCTTTCGATGGCGCGATCTGCACGCCGATGAGGCCGGCCGTCGTGAACATGATGACGGTGGCCGAGCCATAGAGCGCCTGGCCGATCGCCAGCACGAGCGCATTGCGCCTGGCGCGCGCATCATCGAATCCGATGGCTATGTCGGCTGTGCTCAAATGGGGCCCTCTCTCCTCCCCGATGTGACATGAAGCGCTAGGGGCTGCAATGCCCGTCGGACAATTCAGCTATGACGACGAAAAGCTGTTTGTTTTGGGCATCGGCTTGTTCGAAAAATTTCAGAATTCTTCCGGCCGGCGCTGGCGCGCCAGCGTGTTGAGCACGCCATTCAGGAGCTTCGGCTCCTGATCGTCGAAGAACGCATGCGCGACATCGATATATTCATTGATAGCGACGCGTACCGGCACATTCTCCATGAACATGATCTCGTAAGCGGCGGCACGCAGGATGGCGCGCAAGGTGGCATCGAGCCGGGCCAGCGGCCAGCTCTTGTCGAGAATCCGGTTGACGGCGGGATCGATTGTGCGCTGCTCGCGCACCACGCCGTCGACAACCTCCTTGAGGAAGGGGAAGTCGGCCGGGCCACATTGCCCCTCATCGAAGGCATCGCCCGCGGCGCGCGAGGAAAATTGCGCCAGCACTTCGCCGACATCAGTGCCGGCGAGATCCATCTGGTAGAGAGCCTGCACCGCGCCAAGGCGGGCGGCGGAACGCGCGACGGGCGGCTTGCGGCGCGGAGTGGTCACGATCGGGCCCGCCTCTTCTTGATGGCGCGCGTGAAGCGGATCATCGCCAAAGCCGCATCGGCGGCACCGCCGCCCTTGTCCATCTCGGCGACCCGGGCGCGCGCCCAGGCCTGGGCCTCGGTCTCGCAAGTGAGGATGCCATTGCCGATGGCGAGGCCGGTCATGGTGAGGTCCATGATCCCGCGTGCCGATTCATTGGCGACGATGTCGTAATGCGAGGTCTCGCCGCGCAGCACGCAGCCCAGCGCTACGAAGCCGTCGAAGCGCTTCACCTTGGCGGCGGCCGTGATGGCGCCCGGGATCTCGAGCGCGCCCGGAACGGCGTGGCGCTCCCATGTGGCCCCTGCCCGCTCGATCGCGGCGATGGCGCCCCGCGCCAGCTCATCGCAAAGCTCGCCATAGAAGCGCGCCTCCAGAATGAGGAGATGCGCCTTGGTCCTGATCGCCGCCGTCGCGGCCTTGTCGCGTTTCACTGTCTCGTCTCCGAAAGCCGGGCGACATAGCGCGCCAGCATGTCGATTTCAACATTGACCTGGTCGCCTGCCTCGGCCTTGCCCCAGGTGGTGACGGCCTGGGTATGAGGGATGATGTTGACGCCGAATTCGCTACCCTCCACCTCGTTCACGGTGAGCGAGGTGCCGTCGATCGAAACCGATCCCTTGGGCGCAATGAAGCGGGCGATCTCGGGCGAGACCCGGAAGCGGAAGCGCAGGGAATCGCCTTCCGGCACGATCGAGACGATCTCGCCCACGTCATCGACATGGCCGGACACGACATGGCCGCCCAGCTCGTCGCCTATCTTGAGCGGACGTTCGAGATTGATCCGCGTGCCGATCCCCCAGGCGCCAAGGGTCGAGCGGGCCAAGGTCTCGGCCGAGGCGTCGACGGCGAAAAACCCCCGGCCGTCCTGCAGCCGGCCGGTCTCGACCACGGTCAGGCAGCAGCCGGAACAGGCGATCGAGGCGCCAAGGGCAATCGTGTCGGGGTCGTAGTTCGTCGCGATGGTGAGGCGCGTGTCGCCACGCTTCTCGATGGCGATGACCTCGCCGATATCGGTGATGATGCCGGTAAACATGGGGCTCTCGTGAACGGTCAGGCGCGTACATAGACGCTCATGACGTCATCCCCAAGCCTTTCCTCCCGATCCTTCCGGAAGGCTGCCATGACCGCATCGGGGGGCAATCCGGCAAAAGCATCAACTCCTTTGGCCCCCAGAAGCTTGGGCGAGCGGAACAGCATCAATTCATCCACCAGGCCCTTTTCCAGGAGACCGCGTGCCAAACGCGCGCCCCCTTCGGCCAGGACCCGGCTGATGCCACGCTCCGCCAGCCTCGCCAGGGCATCGGCAAGATCGACATGGCCTTGCACATCGGGCCTGCAGGCAAGGACATCGACACCGGGCGCCACCGTTCCTGGCTGCAGCGAAAGCAGCCAAACCGGGACCTGACCGGCGGTTTTGACCAGATGTGAGGATTTGGGTGTGGCGAGCGCCGAGTCGGCAACAACCCGGATGGGAGACCGGCCCTCCAGCCCGGGAAGCCGACAAGTGAGATCCGGATCATCGGCCAGCACGGTGCCAAGCCCCACCAGGATCGCATCCGACTGCGCCCGGAGCAGATAGGCGCGCGCCTTGACTTCAGGGCCTGTGATCGCGGTCCTGATGCCGGGCGCCTCGGCGATCTTCCCATCCGCGGAAAGTGCAAGCTTCAGAGTGACATAGGGACGTTTTTTGGCAATCCGAGTCAGGAAGCCGGCAAGATCGGGCCCGGCCGCTGTCGCGCCAATGCCGGCGTCGATCGCTATGCCCGCCAGCCGCAGGATGGCGAAGCCTCCGCCCGATACCCGGGGATCCGGATCCTCGAAAGCCGCCACCACCCGGGCGACGCCCGCCGCGACCAAGGCCTCGGCGCAAGGCGGGGTGCGGCCGTGATGGGCGCAGGGCTCGAGCGTCACATAGGCCGTGGCGCCCCGGGCAGCTTCGCCCGCCATCTTCAGGGCCTCGGTCTCGGCATGGGGCCGGCCTCCGGGCTGCGTCCAGCCCAGGCCGACAATGATGCCGTCCTTTACGATGATACAGCCGACGGGGGGATTTTCCCCCGTCGTGCCCAGGGCCCGGTGGCCGAGTCGCGCGGCCAGTGTCATGAAGGTCTCGTCCACGCTCATGTCGGGGACTTTCCGGAAATGCACCATGGTGCCGCCCTTGAACGGCTCCTCGCGCTCGATCTCGTAGCCAAGGCGTTCATAGAAACGCAGATTGGCGGCGAAGAGCTTGTTCGTATAGAGGCGGATCACGGCATAGCCGCGCATGAGCGCTATTTCTTCGGCATGGGCCACAAGCCGCCGACCCAGCCCCCCACCCTGCTCGTCCGGGTCGACACAGACATTCTCGATCAGGATATCGTCCTCACGCGGGATCATCTCGACGAGGCCGACCAGCCGTCCGGCGGTGAAAGCGAGGTCAATCACATGATGGCGCACGGCATGATCGTAATCGGCCGTCATCGGCAGAGGCTCGCGGCCCAGGATCTCGCACCATTTGGCATAGGCCTTGCGCGTCAGCGCGCGCACTCGAGCCGCGTCCTGCGGACCGGCGCGACGAAACTCGATAGTGCCAGGCATGATCAGTCGCGCTTGGGGCTCGCCTCGCCCTCTTCGCCCTCGCCGGTCAATTCGCCGAGCAGCTCCTCGAAATCCTTGGCCTCGCGGAAGTTCTTGTAGACCGAGGCGAAGCGCACATAGGCCACATCGTCGAGCACTTTCAGCGCCTCCATGATGAGCTTGCCGACGGTCTCCGACTTGATGTCGCTTTCGCCCAGGCTTTCGAGCCGGCGCACGATGCCCGACACCATGCGCTCGACGCGCTCGGGATCCACAGGCCGCTTGCGCAGCGCGATCTGCACCGAGCGCATCAGCTTGTCGCGGTCGAACGGCACGCGCCGGCCAGAGCGCTTGACGACGGTAAGCTCGCGCAACTGGACGCGCTCGAAGGTGGTGAAGCGGCCGCCGCAATCGGGACAATAGCGGCGGCGGCGAATGGCGGTCCCGTCCTCGCTCGGACGGCTGTCCTTCACCTGCGTCTCTTCATTGTTGCAAAAAGGACAGCGCATGGAGCCTTGCGACTAGGAATAGATGGGGAAGCGTTTGGTCAGCGCGGCGACCTTCTTCTTGACCGCCGTTTCGACCTTAGCATTGCCCTCTTCGCCGTGCTTCGCAAGCCCATCGAGAACCTCGGTGATGAGGCCGCCGATATCCTTGAATTCCTTGGTTCCGAAGCCGCGGGTGGTGCCGGCGGGGGTCCCTAAGCGTACGCCTGAGGTCACCATCGGCTTTTCCGGGTCGAAGGGAATGCCGTTCTTGTTGCAGGTGATCCAGGCGCGCCCCAAGGCCGCCTCCGCCGCCTTGCCGGTCAGGCGCTTCTTGCGCAGATCGACCAGCATCAGATGGGTGTCGGTGCCGCCCGAGACGATGTCGCAGCCGCCCTCGATCATGGCCTGGCTCAGCACCTTGGCATTGGCGACGACCTGGGCCGCATATTTCTTGAACGACGGCTGCAGAGCCTCACCGAAGGCCACCGCCTTCGCCGCGATCACATGCATCAGAGGACCGCCCTGCAGGCCTGGGAAGACCGATGAATTGATCTTCTTCGCCATTTCCTCGTCATTGGTCAGCACCATGCCGCCCCTCGGGCCTCTGAGCGTCTTGTGGGTCGTCGTCGTCACCACATGAGCGTGACCAAGCGGGTTCGGATGGACGCCGCCCGCGACGAGGCCGGCAATATGCGCCATGTCGACCATGAAGACCGCGCCCACCGCATCGGCGATCTGGCGGAAGCGGGCAAAGTCGATGAAGCGCGGATAGGCGGAGCCGCCGGCCAGGATGAGCTTCGGCTTGTTCTGATGCGCGAGCTCCTCGACGAAATCATAGTCGATGCGCTGGTCGTCCTGGCGCACCCGGTAGGGAACGACATTGAACCACTTGCCCGACTGGTTGACGGGAGCGCCATGGGTCAGGTGGCCGCCGGCGCGCAAGTCGAGGCCCATATAGGTATCGCCCGGCTGCATGCAGGCGAAGAACACCGCCTGGTTGGCCTGGGCGCCCGAATGCGGCTGCACATTGGCGAAGCCGCAATCGAACAGCTTCTTGGCGCGCTCGATGGCCAGCGTCTCGACCTCGTCGACATACTGGCAGCCGCCGTAATAGCGCCGGCCCGGATAGCCTTCGGCATATTTGTTGGTATTGACCGAGCCTTGCGCTTCGAGGACGGCGCGCGAGACGATGTTTTCCGACGCGATCAGTTCGATCTCATGCTGCTGGCGGCCGAGCTCGCGCTTGATCGAGGCGGCAACCTGGGGATCGGCCTTGGCGAGGTTCGACTTGAAGAAGCCGTTGCTGACCACTTTCCAAGACCTGGCCGCCTTTTTCGCGGTCTTGCGAGGCGCCGCTTGCTTCTTCGCCGCCTTCACCTTCTTCGCAACCTTACGGGCCATGATCCCCTCCGTGCTATCCGCAGACGAGCGACATAAGCGGAATTACCCCCCGGGTCCAGTGCCGGACCGGCATGCGACAATAGGTTTGCGTCAGGCCGCCCGCTTCAAGGTCAGCGCCGTCCACAGATGGTCGAGGGCGGCGACGAGACGGGCAATCTCGAGCTCGCCATGGAGCGGTCCGGGCGTCAGCCGGATGCGCTCGGTGCCCTTCGGCACGGTCGGATAGTTGATCGGCTGGACATAGATCTGGAACTCGGCCAGCAGCCGGTCGGTTAGCTTCTTGCACAGGACCGGATCGCCGACGATCACCGGCACGACATGGCTCGGGCTTTCGGCCACCGGCAGGCCCAGGCGCTTGAGCTCGCGCTTCAGCAGGGAAGCATGCTTCTGCTGCAGCATGCGCTCCTCAGCGCTTGCCTTCAGATGGCGAACGCTTGCGAGCGCGCCTGCGGCGAGGACAGGTGCCAGCGAGGTGGTGAAGATGAAGCCGGGCGCGGTGGAACGGATCGCGTCGATGAGGCTCGCCTTCGCGGCCACATAGCCCCCCATGATGCCGAAAGCCTTGGCGAGCGTGCCTTCGATGATGTCGACCTCGCAGAGGACATGATCGCGCTCGGCGATGCCGCCGCCACGCGGTCCATACATGCCGACGGCATGGACCTCATCGAGATAAGTGAGCGCGCCATAGCGCTTCGCCAGCGCGCAGATGCGGCCGATGGGCGCGATGTCGCCATCCATCGAATAGACCGACTCGAAAGCGATGACCTTGGGCCGCGCCAGGTCGAGCGTCTTGAGCTTGGCCTCGAGGTCGTCGAGATCGTTGTGGCGCCAGATCATCTTCTCGCAGCGGCCATGCTTTATGCCTTCGATCATCGAAGCATGGTTGAGCTCGTCCGAGAGGATCACGCATTGGGGCAGCAGGCGGCCGAGCGCCGACAGCGCGGCCTCGTTCGCCATGTAGCCGGAATTGAACAACAGGGCCGCTTCCTTGCCGTGCAGATCGGCGAGCTCGGCCTCGAGCAGGACATGATAGTGATTGGTGCCTGAGATGTTGCGGGTGCCGCCGGAGCCGGCGCCGATCTCGTCCAGAGCCTGGTGCATGGCCGCCACGACCTTGGGATGCTGGCCCATGCCGAGATAGTCGTTGGAGCACCAGACGGTGACTTCCCGTTCGCCCGAGGGACCGCGATGCAAGGCGCGCGGGAACCGGCCCCTGATCCGGCAGATATCGGCGAATTCGCGGTAGCGGCCTTCGCGGCGCACCTGTTCCAAGGCGGCGTCGAAGGCTGCGGAATAATCAAATGTTCTCGTCATGACGTAGCGCAATAGTAAAGGATCAGAGCCCTGCGGCCAGCGTCTCTATTACGCCCGAAAGGCGCCCTTTAGGCCATTGACGAATAGCCGCATGCGCAGATGCGCCGCAGGGCCGTTATCGCGGTCCTGCTGGTGGTTGAGGCCCGGCAGTCGCCGAGGCTTCTTCGACCTTCTTTTTCTTCTTCACCGGCTCGACCGATGCCGCGGGTTGGGGCTTCTTCTGCGCCGCCGCGGTCTGCGCGGGCTTCTTTTTCTTCGCATTCGCCGTCGCGGCAGGCTTTTTCTTGCCGGCTGCGGCCGCTTCCTTCTTCTTGATGTCGGCCTTCTTCTTTTTCTCGAAAAGGCTCTTCTTCTTCGCCTTGGACGAGGACCCGTTGAAGTTGAAGATCACATCGTCATCGTCATCGATATCGGCCAGGCTCTTCTTGGACGTGGTGCCCGTCGTGCCGAAGAAGAACGACTTCGACTTGCTGCGCGTCGTAGCCTTGCGCGGTTTGAAGAAACTGAACGGATCGTTGCTGCCGTAGGAGGTGCGCTCACCTCTCTCCGCGCGGCGCGGGCTGAAGATGCTGAAGGATTCCGGCCGATCGGGAACTTCCTCGACTTTGTACACCTGCGCCTTGAGCACATAGCGCTCGCCATCATCGCTGAGCTCGCCCGGCGCCAGAGGCTGGCCGACGACAAAGCTGGTGTTGTCGAGATCATAGACGTCGGGACGGAAGTTGACCTGCCCTGCCCCATTGACCCAAGAGGTCAGATAGACGGTGCGCACTTGCGGCGGATTCGTCACCTTGACGTCCATGCGTTCTTCACTGGCCGTGACCTGCTCGATACGGCCCGGCGACCACCCCTCCTGACCGTTCAGGATCCAGTTGATCAGTACCGAAACCTGCTCGACGCGCACGCAGCCGGAGCTGAGGTAACGCGCGGCGGTGGTGAACAGGCTCTTCGTCGGCGTATCGTGCAGATAGATGCCGAACGGGCTCACGAAATTGATCTTCACCGACGCCATGGAGTTTTCTTCGCCCGGATCCTGGCGGAAGAAATAGCGATCGGCAGCTACATATTTCCAATTGACGGTTCGCGGATCAACTTCCGGCCCGTTCCAGCCGTCATAGATGCGCATCTTCATCTCGCGGAAGACACTGGTGCCGTTCCTGCGGATGCGCGGCAGGAGATCGCGCTCGACGATCGAAACCGGCACATTCCAGTAGGGATTGAAATTGATGTCCGAGACCTGGGACATGGTCACCGGCGTCGGCCGCTTCGGGCTGCCGGCAATGACATTGTGTCGGGAGAAGACCGTATTGCGATTGACCGCCTCGAGCTGCAAGGCAGGCACGTTGACGATGATGTAGCGGTCCGCGAGCCCCTTGGAATATTCCTCGATGCGCGGGAGATTGGCGCGCATCGTCGCGAGCCGCTTGGAGACCGAGATATTGAAGGTATTGACAGTGGCCTTGTCGAGGCTGCCGGTCGCGGCGAGGCCGTTATTGGCCTGGAACTGGGCGACCGCCTTCTCGACCGCGGCGGTGTACCACCTCGCGGTCTCGCCTGTCAGAGCATCGGCCGCGAGATAGCCCTCGGCGATCAGCCGGCGCTTCAAGGCAACGACGGCATCACCATCATCGCCCTTCTTCAGGCTCTTGTTGGGAACCCCGGCCCAGCCGCCTTGCGCGGCGATGTCTTGATAGCGCGCGATCGCGTTGGTCATGGCGCTGACGCTGTTGACCGAGACCATGGGCGTGACGCTGCGATCGGCGAAAATCTCGGTCTTGGTGACCGCCTTGCCCGCCTTGCTGCCGAAGATGTTGGACGTGGTCGCGGACGGCAGGCTGTTGTTGGAAGCGCCGCTCTCCCGCTTCGCCTTCTGGCGCTGCCACCAGGAATTCTCTTCATTGCGTTCGGCATAGGCCGCAAGCGGCACCATGACCGTGAAGGAGGCCAGGAGGAGAGCCGTGAGGGCCAGTTTGCCGAAGCGGGTCCCGGACATGATACTGTTGATTTTCCCTTCAAATCCCAAGCGCATGCGCATCATCTCACACCAGACGGCCGGAACCAAGACCAAAGCTTCCCTGGCGTGTGGCTAACCACGAAACCGCAAATCGAATCAAGGGGATTGATGCCGGACCCGGCATTTCCCTAGCGGTCAAATGCGGCGCGACTGGGAAAGCCCCGAGATTCTCCGGCACTATGGCAAAAAAGCCACACCCGCTCGGCAGCGGGCATGGCTTTGATGTGGCCTATGACGCGGCTTTTTACAGCCGGTAGAGAATCTGGTCGGTCCAGAAGCGCTCGAGGCGGGTCAGCGCCTTGTTGATACGCTCGAATTCCTCAACCGAGAGGCCGACAACCTCCTCGACCGAATGAAGCTGGCGGTTATAGAGCTGATCGACCCGATCGCGAATCGCCTGGCCCTTGGGCGTCAGCCGCACCCTGACCGACCGCTTGTCCGAGTTCGAGCGCTCGTGATTGACATAGCCCGCTTCGACAAGCTTCTTGAGATTGTAGGAGACGTTCGAGCCCTGATAGTGCCCGCGCGTCTTGAGTTCGCCCGCCGTCAGCTCCGAATCGCCGATGTTGAACAGCAGCAGAGCCTGGACCGGGTTGACTTCCGGCGCGCCGGCACGCTCGAAATCGTCCTTGATGACATCGAGCAGCCTGCGGTGCAGACGTTCGATCAAAGTGAGAGCCTCGAGATAGCGATGCTTGATCTGCTCGCGTCCGGGCTCTGTTCCGGCAGGGCGCACGCCCCCTACGGTTTGAGTACGCATTTTACCACCTCAGCCTTGTTAGCGGAGACGGCTTCTTTTGGCCGTTCTCCTTATGGCGCGAGACTAAGGCGGCGGCCATTAAAAACGGATCAAAAAGGTGAGTAAATTTGTTCTTATATTTCGGCTGATTTGCCGCTTTGTCGAATAGAGTTGACGGAGTCTTGTTAAAGACTTTCGCTGGCCTTAACGGCCTTGCTCCACTGAGCAAACACAGCGGATTCAAGCCTTTTCCCAATACCAGGCGAATCGTCTGGGCCGCCTGGGATCGACGGGTTCAGGGCGCGTCACTGGGTAAGGTAAACGGTCTGGCCCTTGCGTGACCGGTTGCAGCCCTCATAGGCCGTCCCCAGGGGCCGGCTCATGGCACCTTCCGTCTTTATTTCTGACGTTGGGTTAGGCTGGGCGGCCGGCTCGATCACGACCGACGGCTGTGGAGCGGGAGCTGCTTCCACCGTCTTCATCGCGGCATGGCTCTGATGCTGTTCACAGGCCAAGGCGGGTGAGGCAAAGACCGCCGCCGCGGCGGCAATCGAGATAACAGGAAGGATCTTTTTCATGCCCGAATTCCTTTCCGTGATGTCGGTCAGCTTAACCCAGAACGCCGGCGAATGCTGCACCGATGACCTCAACTGTCCGTGATCAGGGAGCCACCTTCACCGTCGCCTGCATATTGGGATGGCGCTTGCAGAAATAGGTGAAGCTGCCGGCTTCGCCGAATGTGTGGCTGAAGCTGCCGCCTTGGGTGAAGAAGCCCGAATCAAAAGCGTTCGCCGGCTTACCGGGCTTGCCGGAGGTGACCGAATGCTCGATGGCATCGCCATTCATCCAGGTCACCGTGTCGCCCTTCTTCACATCGAGCTCCCTTGGCTTGTACTGGAAGAGCTTGATGTCGACGCTCGTCGTGCCCGCGGCAAAGACGGGCGCCAGCGTCAGACACGTCGCAGCAAGGAACGCTGCCAGAAAGATCCTGCTCGGCATCGTAGCGTCTCCGTAAAGCTGGAGCGGCGGTGGCCGCTCCAGCTGCTTTGTCGTTGCTCAGTTGGCCGCGAACTTGTCGGGGAATTGCGCGGCAATGGCATCGGCCAGCGGATCGCCGATCATCTGCATATGATGCGATGCCGTCCTGATCTTCTCGAAGGCCAGCTTGTAGTTGCGCTGCGCCTGCGCATCGATCACTTCCTTCAGGCTCACGATATGGCCCTTCACCAGATCGGCGACCGCATCCTTAGGCAGGGCCGGCGTCGCCGAGTTGAGGAACGCACCGAAGTCCTGAGTGTATTGCAGGAGATCCTGCACCGCCTTGTCCTGCTTCTTCTTCGAGCCGGTCGCCTTGGCGGTCGTATAATCGACGACGAAGCCGATATGCTTGCGCCACAGCGGCAGGAACGCATCGCCCGCATCCTTGCCATAGACCGATGCGATGGCGGCGGCGAGATCCTGCGAATTCTGGTCGAGCGCCCCGGCGGCGGATTCGAATTCGACCTTGCGGCCGCGCAAGGCGGCCTGGGTCGCGGCTGCGGCCAGCGTCACATGCTCGGCGAGAAGCCCGTTGAGCGCGACGCGCAGATCAATGGCGGCCTTGCCTTGCATTTCAGCGGCAATGGCGGAGGAAGCGCCGGTCACATCGCCGCCGGTTAGGCCGGTGACGGCGATGGCGGTTCCGAGCGCCAGGGCCGCAAGCGTTGATTTGAAAGTCTTCATGATCCTCTCCTGATCTCTCGATGATGTGTGGTTTCACCCCGCACATCGCCGATAACGGAGCGATCGCCGGCGCGGACGCTCAAATAACGTTCACAAATTTTTGCGGAAAGAGATCGCAACCTTAGTCGCGCTTGCGCCGTATCTATTCGGGTTAGCAGGTGGGCGCGGAGTTCGCCCCCTCAGACGAACCCCGCGCCATAGATCACGATCAGGTCAGATCGTTCCGATCTGACCTGATGAACGTGATAGAAATCTAGAGTGGGCGCGCGATCGGACGGAAAACCGGTTTCCACTTTTCCTGATCGCGCGCCTCCCCCCGCTCTCCCCTTGGAGCTTGTCAGTTCCCGGCCAGCCTTGTGTATTCGGACCGCACCAGACGGCGGCCTGCCGCATCGCAGCCGATATCGTCGGCCTGCGCCCGCGCGCGGCGCAATGCGCGCGCGACCGCCGGCCCGCCATAGGTGCCGAGTGCGGCTCTGTGCTCGCGGACGATGGCCGTCCAGAAAGTGCGAATGTCGCGGCGCGAAAGATATTCGCAGCGGCGCTCGACATAATAGGCAGAAGCCTGCCGGCCATAGGCGGCAAGGCTGTTGCGGCGTGTCGGCTCCTGCGCAACACGCCCCGCGCGGCGCGGTGAGGGATCGTCCACGGCCTCGGCCTCTTCCTCGGCCGGGCGCGGCTGCTTTGCCGACGCCATGGCCTGGCGGGCGGCGGTGAGCGTGGCGCCGATCTCATCTGTCGTCGCGGCCGAACATGATGCGGTGCCGCCCAGCGCCCTGCCGAGCGCGATGGTCGACTGGACCTCGGAGACCGAGTTGCGGCTCGCAGCAGCGATCTCGGCGCGCGCCAGATAGCCATTGAGCTCGTCCGCGTCAGCGGCCGGGAGAATCTTGCATTTGCCATTGGCGGCCCGGCTCTTGGCCAGGAGCCTGAGCGCATCCAGCTGGGTCATCACAGCCTCGGCCTGAGCCTCCGGCACGACGTCCGAGAGCGGCAGCGCCACCAGCGGCAAGGTGATGAGGAAGTGGGAGAACCGCAGCATTCCGTCCGATCTACGCCCTTGAAAAGGCCCTAATCCATTGCAACGGAGAGGTTAGAGGGCATCGGTTAATTCGATTCAAAAGCGAGGGGCAAGTTCCTCATTTGGTTAACGATTTGCATGTGCGGGACCGGAAGGCCCGGGCCCTTTTCCTGGCCCTGGCCGGGCTCGCTCTTGCGCTGACCCCGGCCCTTGCCACGGCACCCATCCCGCGTGCCAAGCCGCCTTTGCCGTCCGAAATATCCGCGAGCCCCGACCCTGCCCTTGTCCCCTTGCCGCGCGCCAAGCCCGACAAGCCCATCGTTTCCGCCGCCCCTCTCCGGGCCTGGCCCAAGGGCACCGGCGCCTGGCCCAGGGCCGACGTCCTCACCGCCCGGGCAGCCTGCGAGAGGATGCTCCAGGGGCTCGATATCATCTGGCGTCCGGACCAGCCGATCGGTGAGCCCGGCGGCTGCGGCACGCCCGCCCCCATCGCCATCGCGGAAGTGGCCCAGATCCGCATCGATCCGCCGGCGACGGTCGGTTGCGACTTCGCCAAGGCGCTCCATGGTTGGCTCTCGCAATCGGTGCAGCCGCTGGCGAAGAAGCAGGTGGGCGCCAACGTCATCGGCATCCGCAATGCCTCGTCCTATGCCTGCCGGCGGCGCAACAATGCATCGAGCGGCAAGCTCTCCGAGCATGCGAAGGCCAATGCCCTCGATATCGCCGCTTTCGATTTCAGCCGGAAGGCACAAATTACGGTCGCCGGCGGAACGGGCGGGCTCCTCCAGAAGATCGGGCTTTCGGGCAAGGGCAATTTCATGAAAGCGGTGCGCAAGAGCGCCTGCCAGTACTTCAATACCGTGCTGGGGCCGGGCGCCGACCGCCATCATGGCGATCATTTCCATGTCGACCTGATGAAGCTGCGCCCCGGCCGCTTCAAGATGTGCCGTTGAGACCGGGCGAAAACATCTCTATTTTCCTGCCGTCATGACCAATGCCCGTTTTCCCACCACCCGCATGCGGCGCAACCGGCGGACCCCCTGGTCGCGCCGGCTCGTCGCCGAGAACTCGCTCAGCTCTTCCGACTTCATCTGGCCGGTCTTCGTCGTCGAAGGCGCCAAGACCCGTGTGGCCGTCCCCTCGATGCCCAATGTCGAGCGGCTCTCGGTCGATCTCACCGTCAAGGCCGCAGAGGAAGCGGCCAAACTCGGCATTCCTGTCATCGCCCTCTTCCCCTATACCGATGCCGCGTTACGCAGCGAGAACGGCGATGAGGCGCTCAATCCGGACAATCTCGTTTGCAAGGCGGTGCGCACCATCAAGAAGAACGTGCCGGAGATCGGCATCCTGTGCGACGTGGCGCTCGATCCCTATACCAGCCATGGCCATGACGGGCTCCTGCGCGGCGGCGAGATCGTCAATGACGCGACCGTCGAGGTGCTGGTCAAGCAGGCGCTGGTCCAGGCCGAGGCGGGCTGCGATATCATAGCACCTTCCGACATGATGGACGGGCGCATCGCCGCCATCCGCCAGGGCCTTGACGCCAAGGCCTTCGGCGATGTGCAGATCATGGCCTATAGCGCCAAATACGCCTCCGGATTCTATGGACCCTTCCGCGACGCCGTCGGCTCGACGACAGCCCTCAAGGGCGACAAGCGCAGCTACCAGATGGACCCGGCCAATGGCGATGAGGCGCTGCGCGAAGCCGAGCTCGACATCGCCGAGGGCGCCGACATGATCATGGTCAAGCCCGGCATGCCCTATCTCGACATACTGACCCGCATCAAGCAGACCTTCCGTGTACCGACTTTCGCCTATCAGGTGTCGGGCGAATATGCGATGATCATGGCCGCCTGCCAGAATGGCTGGCTCGATCCCGACAAGGTCATCCTCGAAAGCCTGATGGCGTTCAAGCGGGCCGGCGCCGACGGCATCCTCACCTATTTCGCCATGGATGCGGCAAAGCGGCTGAAAGGCCGCTAGTGTGCTGAACGCGAGTTCCTGATACCTAGCCGCCGTTACCGACAGGAACTTCGCGTTCAAAAGCACACTAGACTCATTAAGTTTTCTCGTGTCCTTTCGAATCCGAAGTTCGCTCGGAAGGCGTTGCGGGACAATGCGAACTTCGGATTCGGGACACGAGCCCCTTTTCGCCGTTGTTGACCGCAATGGCGCGCGGGAGGATACTCGCGGGCATCCGCACGGGTGCCCGATGAAGCAGCAACCCGCCATCCAACGCCGTCTGATGGCGATCCTTGCCGCCGACATGGTCGGCTATAGCCGCCTTATGGAAATCGATGAAGCAGGCACGCTGGCGCGGCTCAAGACGCACCGGCTGGAACTCATAGATCCCGCGATCACCAAGACCCATGGCCGCATCGTCAAGACGACGGGAGACGGCATGCTGGTCGAATTTGCCTCTGCCACCGATGCGGTGGAATGCGCGGTCGAGGTCCAGCGCCGGATGGCGAGGCGCAATGCCGATGTGGAGGCGGCACGGCAGATCCGCTTCCGCATCGGGGTCAATCTCGGCGACATCATCGTCGAGGAGGACGATGTGCTGGGCGACGGCGTCAATATCGCCGCACGGCTGCAGACGCTGGCGGAGCCCGGCGGCATCGCGGTCAGCCAGGCGGTCAGGGACGAACTGGCTCACAAGCTCGATCTCAATTTCGAGGACCAGGGCGAGCAGCCGATGAAGAACATCTCGCGGCCACTCAGGGTCTTCCGCATCGCGCTCGACGAGACATTGGTGCCTTCCATGCCGCTCCCCGCTCCCTCCCCCGGCGACGGCGGCCATCTCTCGATCGCGGTCCTGCCTTTCGTCAATATGAGCGGCGATCCGGACCAGGAGTTTTTCGCCGACGGGCTGACCGAGGATATCATCACCGCCCTGTCACGCTTCCGCGACCTCCTCGTCATCTCGCGCAACTCGACCTTCGTCTACAAGGGCAAGGCGGTCAATGTGCAGGACGTCGCCAAAGCCTTCGGCGTGCACTATGTCGTCGAAGGCAGCGTGCGCAAGGTCGCCAACCGCGTGCGCATCACGGTGCAGCTCATCGATGCCCGGACCGACCGGCATGTCTGGGCCGAGCGCTACGACCGCGAGCTCGCCGACATCTTCGCCATGCAGGATGAAGTCACCGCCTCCATCGTCGCGACCGTGTCGGGCCGTGTCGAGGCGGCTGCGGTCGAGCGCGTACAGCGCAGCCCGACCACCAATATGCGCGCCTACGAATACCTGCTCGCCGCGAAGGTGCTGCACCACCGCTCGACCGCGGAAGACAATGCCGAGGCGCAGAAGATGGTCGACAAGGCGCTGGCGCTCGACCCCAACTATGCGCACGCGCATGCCTGGCGCGGCTGCATCGTCGGCCAGTCCTGGGTCTATAGCTGGTGCCCGGATCGTGACACGGCGTGGAACACCATCGTTGCGGAGCTGGGAACGGCGCTCAATCTCGACGACGATGACAGCGACGTCCACCGCATCCTGGCCGCGATCAATCTCAACCGCGGCGACCACGAGGCGGCGCAATATCACCAGGAGCGCGCGCTCTCTCTCAACCCCAATAACGATCTGATCGTCGTCCAGCATGGCGAATACATGACCTGGATCGGTCGCCCTGAGGAAGGCGTCGAATGGATCAGGAAGGCGATGCGGCTCAATCCGCACCATCCCGAGCGCTTCTGGAACCATCTCGGGCGCGCCTACTTCGTTGCCCGCAAATATCCGGAAGCCATCGAGGCGTTCCGCCACATCAGCAAGCCCGACGCGTTTCATCACGCCTTCCTCGCCGCGGCCGCGGCCATGGCCGGCGATCCGGCAACCGCCGAATTGCACCGCAAGCAGGTGCTCGCCGCCGATGCGAGCTTTACCGCCGAGAGCTATCTCGCTACGCTGCATTACAAGCGCCTGGAGGATACCGAGCATCACCGCGAAGCGCTGCTGCGGGCCGGCCTGCCACAGTGATGCACCGCTAGCCCAAGACCGCGTCGTAGATCAGCTTCAGCGAGACGAGAAACAAAGCCCCGATCACCAGGCGATAGAACAGATCTTGCGGGATGATGCGGGTGAGCCGGACGCCGGCGAAGGTCGCCATGACCGCAAAAGGGAAAAGTGCGGCGACGGTCTTGAGATTGACGAGCGAAAGCTGGCCGAGCGCCCAATAAGGCACGAGCTTCACCGCATTGACGACGGCGAAGAGGATCGTCGTCGTCCCGGCAAATATCATCTTGTCGAGCCGCTGCGGCACGACATACATCTGGTAAGGTGGTCCGCCCGCATGGCTCACGAAGCTGGTGAAGCCCGAGACCGTGCCCCAGAACAGCCCGCGCGGGACATCGGCCGAATGCGGTGTCGCGGCATGCCGGCCGCGCAGCCAGTAATGCAGGCTGAAGGTGAGGCCGATCAGGCCGACGATCAGCGTGACCAGGCTTTCCGGGACGATGGACGCCGTCGCCCAGCCGATGGCGATGCCGAGTGTCGTCGCCGGGATGAGAATCAGGAGGTTGCGGCGGGAGAATTCACGCCGATAGGCCAGGAGACCGAAGAAATCGGTGACCACGAAGATGGGCAGCAGCAGCCCCGCCGCATGGACGGGCGACGTCGCCAGCGCCAGCACTGGAACGCCGAGCATGCCGACGATCGGCAGGCCGCCCTTCGAGGCGCCGACCAGGACAGCGGCAATCAGCGCCACCGCATAGAAGAACGGGCCGCCATCCATGGCTCCGAGCCTAGCGCTGGAACCTCGCGATCAGGCTCGACGTGTCCCAGCGCCGCCCGCCCATTTTCTGCACCTCGGCATAGAACTGGTCGATGAGAGCGGTGACCGGCAGCACCGCGCCATTGTTCTTCGCCTCGGCGAGGCAGATGCCCAGATCCTTGCGCATCCAGTCGACCGCGAAGCCGAAATCGAACTTGCCGGCGATCATCGTCTTGTGGCGGTTCTCCATCTGCCAGGAGCCGGCGGCGCCCTTGGAAATCACCTCGACCACGGCGTCCATGTCGAGTCCGGCCTTCATGCCGAAATTGATCCCTTCCGCCAGGCCCTGGACGAGGCCTGCGATGCAGATCTGATTGACCATCTTGGCGAGCTGGCCTGAGCCTGGGCCGCCCAGGAGCCGGCACATGCGCGAATAATGCGCGATGAGCGGGCTTGCCTTGTCGAAATCGCCCGTCTCGCCGCCGCACATGACGGTGAGCACGCCATTCTCGGCTCCGGCCTGACCGCCCGAGACGGGCGCATCGATGAAGCCCACACCTTTCGCCGAGGCGGCGGCATGGAGCTCGCGCGCGACATCGGCCGAGGCCGTCGTGTGATCGACGAAGACGGCGCCCTTCTTCATCGCCTGGAAGGCGCCTTCGGGGCCGATCGTCACCTGGCGCAGGTCATCGTCATTGCCGACGCAGGCGAAGACGAAATCGACGTCCTTCGCCGCCTCGGCCGGCGTCGGGGCCGTCTTGTCCTTGAATTGCGCCGCCCATTTGGCGGCCTTGTCGGCGGTGCGGTTATAGACCGTCACCGGAATTTGGGCCTTGCTCTTGAGATGGCCGGCCATCGGATAGCCCATGACGCCGAGCCCGATCCAGGCTGCTCTTTGGCTCATTCTTCACTCCATGTCGCGGGTTGACGCCGGAACGGCGGATAGAGATGGTGGCAGGGTCGGATAAATATTAGAAAGTGGCGGCAAACACAAACGCTTATGGGAAAAACCCGCAATGGCGGTGACATTCAAGGACATCGAGAAAGCGCGCGCGACGCTCCACGGCAATGTGGTGCGCACACCCCTCCTCAGGGCGCCAAAGCTTTCGGACATCACCGGCGCCGACATCTATGTGAAGTTCGAGAACCTGCAGGTTACGAGCTCCTTCAAGGACCGCGGCGCCTATAACAAGATGTCGAGCCTGACGGCCGAAGAGAAGGCCCGGGGCGTCATTGCCATGTCGGCCGGAAACCACGCCCAGGCCGTTGCCTACCATGCCAAGCGGCTCCAAATCCCGGCCACCATCGTGATGCCGGAGACGACGCCCTCGACCAAGATCGAGCGCACCAGGGCGCACGGGGCGAATGTCATCCTGTCGGGGGAGACGCTGGCCGACAGCCAGATCACCGCCGAGGCGCTGGTTATGGAGAAGGGTTTTCTTCTCATCCATCCTTACGACGACGACAAGGTTATCGCCGGACAAGGCACGATCGGCATCGAGATGCTGGAGGATGCGCCCGACCTCGACTCGATCGTCGTGCCGATCGGCGGCGGCGGCGTCATCGGCGGCGTGGCCATCGCCGCCAAGCATCTGAGGCCCTCGATCGAAATCCTCGGCGTCGAAGTGAAGCTCTATCCCTCGATGTATCACGCCTTGCGCGGCCAGCCCGCCAGATGCGGCGGCTCGACGCTCGCCGAGGGCATTGCGGTGAAGAACGTGACCGAGCGCACCATCGCCATCGCCAAGCAATATGTCGATGACGTCCGGCTCGTCGGCGAGAGCGACATCGAGCGCGCCGTCATGGCCTATCTCAGCCATCAGAAGACGCTGGCCGAAGGTGCGGGGGCCGCCGGCCTTGCCGCCGTCCTCGCCGATCCCGCCCATTTTCGCGGCCGCAAGGTGGGTCTCGTCCTGTGCGGCGGCAATATCGATCCGCGCATCCTCGCTTCCGTCATCCTGCGCGAGCTCGAGCGCGAGCACCGAATCGTCAACCTGCGCATCCAGATCGACGACCGCCCGGGCGTGCTCGGCCGCATCGCCACGCTCCTGGGGCAGCTCGGCGCCAATATCCTGGAGGTCTCGCATCGGCGCATGTTCCTCGACGTGCCGGCCAAGGGCGCCGAGCTCGAGATCATGCTGGAGACCCGCGACGGACCGCATGCCGACGAGATCGTGGCCAGGATCGAGGCTGAAGGTTTTCCCACCCGGGTGCTCGATGCCCCGGGCGGCCGGGAGACCGGCCGGCGCTCCTGACGCAGGGCGCAAAGTTGTAACATGTCAAGCCTTGCATCTGGCAAAAGCCACGGCAAAATAGGCGTATTATGGTGACAGAAGCAGGACGGCCCAGGTGACGATCGAGCGGCGTAATTTTCCGCAGTTCTTCATTACGGCGCCGGCACCGTGCCCTTATTTGCCCGGCCGCATCGAGCGCAAGGTCTTCACCCATCTGATCGGAACCGATGCGCGGCAGCTCAACACGCAGCTGTCGCAGGCTGGTTTCCGCCGCAGCCAGAATATCGCCTATAGGCCCGCCTGCGACGGCTGCTCGGCCTGCGTGTCGGTGCGGGTCTGCGTCAAGGAATTCAAGCTGTCGCCGTCCTTCCGCAAGATCATCAAGGCCAATGACGATCTCACCGGCACGGTGAAGCCGGCCAAGGCGTCGAGCGAGCAATATTCCCTGTTCCGCGGCTATATCGACGAGCGTCACGCCGATGGCGGCATGGCCGACATGACGGCGCTCGATTTCGCGGCGATGGTCGATGACAGTTTCGTCGACACCCGTATCGTCGAATACCGGTCGTCCAACGATATCGGGGAAAATGCGCTGGTGGCCTGCGTCATCACCGATGTCCTGACCGACGGGCTTTCGATGATCTACAGCTTCTATGAGCCCTCTCTCGCCGACCGCAGCCTCGGAACCTATATGATCCTCGATCACATCGAGCGCGCCAGCAAGCTCGGCTTGCCCTATCTTTACCTCGGCTATTGGGTCCTGGGCTCGCGCAAGATGAGCTACAAGGCCCGCTTCATGCCGCAGGAGAGGCTGACGGCGGATGGGTGGGTCCGCCATCTTTGAACCGCCGGTACAATTTTACGAGTGCCTATCTCGTAACACCATTTTAACGTGTAGCATAGTAACGCTGACGCATTAGACCGGGACATTCATGCGACCGCCCCTGCCATCGGCCGGCGAAGGCCACCGCCGAGGACTTTTTCTGACTGCCATTGGCGCGGTCCTCTTCACCTTCGACGTGCCTCTGATCCGCCTCGCCGCGTCCGACAAATGGACATTGATGTTCGCCCGCGGCCTGCTTCTCTTCCTGGCCATGACCGTGCTGTGGATGATCTTCCAGCGCGGCTGGCGCGGCGGCGTGTCCTATATCAGCGGCCGCGCCGGCATCGTCGCGGCGATCTCGAGCACGCTCGCCAATCTCATGTTCCTGGCTGCCGTGACCGAAACCACCGCCGCCAATCTGGTGTTCATCATCGCGCTCAATCCGGTGATCTGCGCCGTGCTCGCCTGGTTCATATTGAAGGAGCGCATCTATTGGCAGACGGCGCTCGCCATCGTCCTGGCGCTCGTCGGTGTCGGCATCATCGTGTGGAACGGCCTTTCGGTGGGCACGACCACGGGCGACCTCCTCGCCTTCGGCGTCGCCACCTGCATGGCGGTCACCCTGACGGCGGCTCGCTGGAGCGGCAAGAACATCATGACCAGCCTTGCCGTCGGCGCCCTGGCCTCGGCCTGTATCGCCGCCTTCTGGGCCGAGCCCGCCACCCTGCCCGCAGTGAGCTGGGGATGGCTTGCCGTCAATGCCTTGCTCGTCGTCCCGGTTGCTATGGCGCTACTGGTCATAGGACCGCGCTACCTGCCGGCATCGGAAGTGGCGATGTTCTTCCTCCTCGAGCTCATCCTGACACCCTTGTGGATATGGCTGATCTTCGACGAGAAGCCGACGCCCCATGCTCTGCTGGGAGGTGCGATCATCTTCGTCACCCTGCTCGCGCACAGCCTGTGGCGACTCAATGGCGGACCTTCCGCTGCGGCACGTCCGCTTTCCCCGGCGGATCAATCGCTCTAGTTTTACCAAATATATAATCAATCGTTGAACGCCGCGCCGGTTAGGGTCGATATGCGCGTGGAGGAACTCGCATGCATTTGGGGCTTACCAACCCGCTCGGCACCGTACGGGTCATCACATCGCTCGTCGGCAAGGCAGAACAGCTCGGCCTCAAGGTGCGATATTCGACTGATTTCGACGAACTCGTCGAGCTCAGATTCAAGGTTCGCGGCGATCGCGTGTCGCCGATGTTCGATCCCGTCGCCTGTCAGCTCGATGAGGAACGGGCCTTCTGGCTGGGTGCCTTCGATGATGCCGGGAATCCCCATTCGCTCCAGGCCTTCAGGCTCGACCTCGTCCATCCCAATCTCGCCGAATGGGCGGTCGGTTGGATGACCGGCCTTTACGTCAAACGACATGAGCTGGTCATGCCGTCGGTGATCGAGCCGCCGCCCCATTCGCGATCCCGCACCTTGAAAGGCGCCCTCGTCTATCACGGCGAAATGTGGATCGACCGCACGGTGAAGAAGCGCGAATATTTCGACACGCTGCCCAAGATCGGCATGCTGCTCGCCCTCATCAAATGGCAGCCCGATGCCTTGTGGGCGCTGACCGGCAACATGTTCGCCACACATGGATTCGTCACACGTTCGGGCTACGCTTTGCAGGAGCACGGTTTCCTGCGCTGGCATCCCGACTGGAAGCCCGCCGGCGCCGATGAAAGCGAGTGGCTGATCATCGCCGAGCGCAGCCATCTCGAATATCTGGCGGCGATGGAAGGCGGCTGATCGCAGCATCGGCCCGAAAAGTTCATGGCCGCCCTTGAGGCGGCCATCCAGTCTTTAACTCGCGCGTGATCGGACGGAAAACCGGTATCCACTTTTCCTGATCACGCGCCGGCGCTTTTCGGATAAGCCGATGCGCCAAACTTCGATAAGCCGAAGATCAGCGTATTAGAGAATCTTGATATCCACCGGCGACTGCTTCGAAACGACGACAACGCCTTTCTTGTTGTCGGTGAAGCGGTGCGGCAGGATCACCCGCTGATAGGTGAACCAGATCACATTGGCGTCGCGCGCTTCCATGGCAGCGCAGACATGATCGTAATGCGGCTTGTTGGTCAAAACCACCTTGCGATAGGCGGCACTCACCACCTGATCATAGGAATGGCCGGTGAGGCAGGGGAAGGACACCGGATTGAGGCCCCACAACCTGGCGATTTCCGACTTCTGGCCGACGCGCTCGACATTGAACTTGCCCGAACTCTCGTCGAGCACGCAATCGACGCCAAAATTCGGGTTCACTTCACCATCGCTCAGGGCGCTCTTCAGCAGGTCCGGAATATTGGCGCGATAGGGATCGACCTCGGTCACGAAAGTGTGCCGCGTCAGATGAATGTCGCTCTTGCCGATGATGATATCGATGCGATTGCGGGCGGCGTTCACATCATTGTATTTCTCGTCGAACCAGCCGGAGAGGTAATAGCGCAGCGTATAGGGCCCGGGATAAGTGTGCAGCCACTCCATGGCGAAATAGAGCGAGGCCCAGTTGGGCGCGAAGACCGACCATTCGATCTGGGTGCCGCCGGAAGTGTTGGTGATCTTGACGAAGCCTTGGCGATCGAGGAGCTGGAAATCGGGCGTAGCGGCATGTGCAAGGGTCTCGTGAGGAGCCAAGGGCTGGCCCCTGTAGATCCAAGTGACTTCAGGCTCTGATGTTGCGCTCGTGCTGCGCATCAACCTTATTCTCCGACTCCCTGCCTAGCCTTCTCCGCGCCTTTTCCACTATCGCCTATGGCTGTAGTAAATACCTATGTTTTCCAGCAACGGATTGAATTTTCCATTAATGCCGACACGTTTAGGAAACGTTAACCGAACTTAGCGGCTCGGGATAGTGTCCGTCGTCCACTCATCTGCGCCATATACATCCAGTATGACTGTATCATTTCGGCCCCGCAGCTGAATGTGGTCCTAGTCACAGCCCCAGGTCTCTGCCGAACTTATTGACCCTGGGGAAGCCCTTCGGCGGCAGCCGTCCAGCTTGCGCCCGCTCGCCGATCCACTCCTTGAGGTCGTTCACGACAAAGGTCCGGCCGGAAGCATCGACCCATTTCAGCCCTTCCTTCAGGTTGAAACCCACGGCGTCGGACAGTCCACCATCTTTGTACTTCTGCAGCCGAACGCCCTTTCCTCTTGTCATTTCAGGTACTTCCGAGCGCTTGAAGATCAAGAGCTTGCGGTTCTCACCGATCGCCGCGATGTGATCGGCATCCTCGCCCAAGATGGCGCAGGCCTGCGCCTCGACCGGCAGCTTCACATTCAGCACCTGCTTGCCCTTGCGCGTATTGGCGAGGCACTCGTCCTCGGGAACGATGAAGCCCGAGCCGTCGGACGCCGCCACCAGGAGCTTCCGCCCTTCCCTATGCACGAACAGTGCCACGATCTGGTCCGTCGCCTCGAGATCGGCCATCAGCCTGACCGGCTCGCCATGGCCGCGTCCTCCGGGCAATTTTGCCGCGTCCAGGGTGAAGAACTTGCCGGACGAGGCGAAGAGCATGATGCTGTCGGTGGTCTCCGCCTTGACGATGAACTTGCCCTGATCGCCGTCCTTGTAGACGAGGCTTGATGTGTCATCGAGATGGCCCTTCATCGTCCGGATCCAGCCCTTCTCCGAGCACACGACGGTGACCGGCTCCTTCTCGATCATCGCCTGCTCGAGATCGAGGTCGATCTCGGGTGCGGCAGCGAAGTCGGTGCGGCGCTTGCCCAACTGCGTCTTCTTGCCGAACTTCTCCTTCGTCTCCTTGATCTCAGCAGCGATCTTCTCCCATTGCGCATCGTCCGACTTGACCAGCTTCTTGAGGCCCGACTGCTCCTTCTTGAGCGCGTCATGCTCGCGGCGGATCTCCATCTCCTCGAGCTTGCGCAGAGCGCGCAAGCGCATGTTGAGGATGGCCTCGGTCTGCGTGTCGGTGAGCTTGAAGCGCTGCATCAGAACCGGCTTCGGCTCATCCTCGTTGCGGATGATGCGGATCACCTCGTCGAGATTGAGATAGGCGATGAGATAGCCTTCGAGGATCTCGAGCCTGCGGGCGATCTCGGCCAGGCGGAAATTCGAGCGGCGGACCAGCACGACCTTGCGGTGATCGAGCCATTCGCGCAGGACGTCGCGCAGCGACATCACCTTGGGCACGCGGCCTTCCGACAGCACGTTCATGTTGAGCGGGATGCGCGCCTCGAGCTCGCTGTTGCGGAAAAGCTGCTCCATCAGGAGCTGCGGGTCGACGGTGCGGCTCTTCGGCTCGAAGACGATGCGGATGTCTTCCGCCGATTCATCCCTGAGATCGGCGAGCAGCGGAAGTTTCTTGGCCGCGATCAGCTCGGCGATGCGCTCGATCAGCCGGCCCTTCTGGACCTGGTACGGGATCTCGGTGACGACGATCTGCCAGGTGCCGCGGCCGAGATCCTCCTGGCTCCAGCGGGCGCGCACCCGGAACGAGCCGCGGCCGGTCTTGTAGGCCTCGAGGATCGTCGCGCGGTCATCGACGATGATGCCGCCGGTCGGGAAATCCGGACCGGGCATGAGCTGCACCAGCTTGTCGACCGTGGCATTGGGGAATTGGATGAGATGGAGGGCCGCCTCGCAGAGCTCGGCCGCATTGTGCGGCGGAATCGAGGTCGCCATGCCGACGGCGATGCCGGATGAGCCGTTGGCGAGCAGATTGGGGAAGGCGCCCGGCAACACCACGGGCTCGCGGTCCTCGCCATTATAGGTGTCGCGGAAATCGACCGTGTCCTCGTCGATGCCTTCGAGCAGCGCCATGGCGACGTCGGTAAGCCTCGCCTCGGTGTAGCGATAGGCGGCGGCATTGTCGCCGTCGATATTGCCGAAATTGCCCTGTCCCTCGATGAGTGGATAGCGCACGGCGAAATCCTGGGCCAAGCGCACCAGCGCGTCATAGACCGCCTGGTCGCCATGCGGATGATACTTGCCGATGACGTCGCCCACCACACGGGCGCATTTCTTGAAGCCGGAGGCCGGGTCGAGCTTCAAAAGCCGCATGGCATAGAGCAGCCGGCGGTGCACCGGCTTGAGGCCGTCGCGCACATCGGGCAGCGCCCGGTGCATGATGGTCGAGAGCGCGTAGGCCAGATAGCGCTCTTCCAGCGCATCGCGCAGATTGATGGATTCGATGTCTTTCGGCCCTTGCGGGGGTGTTACGTGCTTGCTCATGATTCGGTCAGTATAGCAGAGGCGAAAGGGCGGGAATTAGCCCGGATTCGGCCCCTTTTTTGAGGTTTTGCGCCGTTCGGAACGGCCTCTCATTCCCCTTCGGCCGGCCTGACCGACCTGTCGCACCTCTCCGCATTGGGACTGACGCAGACACGGGCCACGAGCATATCGGCAGCGGTCGTCGTCCTGTCGCGATAGTGGCCGAACTTGAACTTCACTTGATTGCCAGGCGGCACATCGGCCTGACGGGCATATTTGGCGCGCACGATGAAACGCCCATCGGCATAGATTTCATAGAGAGTGTCGTTTTCACCGCCGGCCTTGACACGATACGTCATCGTCACCCAGTCCTTTTTGGGATCAGGCAGTTGCTCGAGATCCCCTCGACTATAGGCATAGAGCTTCAGCCGGGGCGGCTTGCACTCCGTTGCCGGCTCGCCCTTTTTGTTCAGGCGGCATCGGAGCGGATCGACTTCACCGAGCGCCGATCCAGGCGCGTTCGCCATGTTCGGCAAGCTTCCGGCTTTCGCGATCATGCATCGGCAAAAGCCGTCCTCGACGGTCACATGAAGAATGCCGTCGTCGAACCTTTGCGCCAGGAGGGGGCTCTTATTGGGGCCCAGGTGCTTGTACTTCCATTGAGCTGTGATCCAGCGAATCGCGCCGGAACTGGGAATCTGATCGCCCTCGGCTCCTGTGACTTTGAAACGCAAGCTGTACCAATGCGTTTCCGCTGGTTTCTGCCAATCTGCCGTGTCGGCAAAGCGGAACTCGTTGCGCTGAAGCGGCGCGTTAGGCTCCGCTTCATCGCCCGCCGGCGCGACCAAGCTGGCCGAATAGCCGTCATCAAAGTCGGAGTCGGACTCCTTTTCGCACTTCTTGTCAGGTGTGCTTGCATCGATGCGGTTGCGCAAATAGGTCACGGGCTCGTGCTCACTCTTCTCGAACCAGAGCATATTCATCTCGGCCTCGCATAGATTCCACAACCGATACGAATAGTTCTGGTCTTTGAACGTATCATCCCTGTCTATCGCCCAGGCCCATGGCGCTATTGCAACAAACGAAAGCCCGGCAAGCAGGATCCGCCCTATCGTTTTCATCTGGAGCTCCCCAGGCCGGATGGCCTCTCCCACGTTAGCAGATCGGCGACCTCGCCCACAGGGGCGGCCAATGACCGGCTCCCTTGTCATTCGCCAACATAAACAGGCCCTAGAGAGCGATAGCGCTGGCGATCACCCCTGCCAGGGCAAGCAATATCCCCGACAGGAACCACTTGAGCGTCCGGCGATAGACAGGCTCATCATCGTCGGCCACCTGCAGCGACCGCCAGAGTGCGACAGCAAGGCACGCTATCGAAAGAATGGTCGGTACCGCCGCGCAGACGGACGCCCATGTCCAATCCCCCTCCGCTTCGAGCGACCAGAAGCGCAGGAAATACAGCGCGAAACCCAATATCACGGATATGGCCGTGACCACGCCCTGGCGATAGCCGGCCGGCAAGGGCTTGCCCGTGACCTGAGCTTCGGCTCTTGGTTCATCCTCGTTGCTCGCCATGTGACTCCTCCCCTTCGCCGCAATGGCGCAGATCGGCTCAGATCCTATGGACCAGCACCCGGCAGATTGGCTTCTTGCCCCATTCGGCATCGGCCGCCCGGCGGATGGCGGTGCGCAAGGTCTCGGTGACCACATCATCGGCTTGCCGGCGCGGCCGCGGCATGGATGAGAACGCTTCCTCGGCGGCCGCCCGGAGCTTGTCCTCGAGGCCCGCCGGCAGGCCGTCGGCGATGATGCCGATATCGGAGACGAGCGTGCCCTTGCGGTCGATCGCCAGGCTCGCCACCACGATGCCGACAAAGGAGAGCTTGCGGCGGAATTTCGCCGGCCCTTCGACCGCCGGCACGATGAGCTTGCCGTCGACATGGAGGCGGCCCGATGGCGCCTCATCGACGATCTGCGCCGGTCCCGGGCAGAGGCGGATCAGATCGCCATTCTCCGCCATCAGCGTCTCTTCGATGCCCGCCTCCTCGGCGAGCTCGACATGGCGCAAGAGATGGCGCGGCTCGCCATGCATGGGAATGAGCGCCCGGGGCTTCAGCCAGTCATAGAGAAGCTTGAGCTCGTCCTGGCGCGGATGGCCCGAAGTATGGACCAGCGCCTCGTCCGAGGTCATCACGTCGACACCGAGCCGGGCCAGATCGTTCTGGACGGCGCTCACCGCCTTCTCATTGCCGGGAATGGTTTTCGACGAAAAGACGACAAGATCGCCGTCATCGAGGGCGATGGTCGGGTGATTGTCCTCGGCGATGCGGGCGATGGCGGCGCGGGGCTCGCCCTGGCTGCCGGTGCACAGCAGCATGACCTTGTCGGGCGGCAGATAGCCAAAGGCCTCCTCGTCAAGGAAGGCGCCGGCATCGCGCAGATAGCCCGTCGCTTGCGCCGCCTCGATCGTCTGGCGCATGGCGCGCCCGGCCAGGACCACCTCGCGGCCGGCCTTGCGCGCCGCCGCCACGGCGGACGAGATCCGCTCCACATGCGAAGCGAAAGTGGTGATGGCGACGCGGTTCTTCGCCTCGGCGACGATGCGCCAGAGAGTGGCCGCAACTTCCGCTTCCGACACCGAAAAACCTTGGCGCAGCACATTGGTCGAATCGCAGACCAGCGCGTCGACGCCTTCTTCGCCGATGGCGCGCAAGCGCTGCTCGTCGAAACGGTCGCCCATCACCGGCGTGCGGTCGATCTTCCAGTCGCCGGAATGAACCACCCTTCCCTGCTTCGTTTCGATGAGCAAGGCCGTGGGCTCCGGGATCGAGTGGGTGACGCTCACATATTCGAGGTTGAAGGGACCGGCGGAAAAGCGCGTGCCGACCGGCTTGATGCGGACCGGCACGTCATTCTCGAGGCCCGCCTCCTTGAGCTTGTTGGCAAGGATCGCCGCGGCGAAGGGGGTGCAATAGACCGGACAGCGAAGCTGCGGCCACAGCCAGGCCACGGCACCCAGATGGTCCTCATGCGCGTGGGTCAAGACCAGCCCCGCGAGCCGCTTGCGCTCGCCAATGACATAGCCGAGCTCGGGCAGCACGATATCGATGCCGGGCTCGCTCTCCTCGCCGAACTTGACGCCGAGATCGACCATCAGCCAGTCACGGGTCTCGGCGGGGCCGATGCCATAGCAATAGCAGTTCATGCCGATCTCGCCGACGCCGCCCAAGGGCAACAGGACGAGGTCGTTGCTGTGATCGAACTTCTTCTTCGCGTTCATCGCCTGGCCTGCACCTCGCCGGAATGAATGGGCCTCAGGCTGCCATCGGCGAGAACGAGGATCATGGCGCCGTCATCGCCGAGATCGGTGAACCTGCCCTTGATTTCCTTTTGGTTCACCACGCCGACGAAATCTTGGCCGAGACCCGCAGCATGCGCCAGCCAGTTTTGCCTGATCTCGGCAAAGCCCTGGCCCTCGCGCCATTGGGCGAGCCAATGCGCCAGTGAACGGTCGAGCACATCGAGGCACGCCCTGGGCGTGATGCTGGCGCCATGGCGGGCCAAGGCGGTCACCGGGTAAGGCGTTCCCTCCGGCGCATGAGCGATATTGAGCCCCATGCCGAGCGCCACCGTGATCCGCCCTTCCGCTGCTTGCGCGACCGTCTCGGGCAGGATGCCGGCGAATTTGGCGCCGGCGAGCTGCACGTCATTCGGCCATTTGATCTTGATCGGACCCGTGCCCCTGGGCAGCAAGCCTAGCGCCGTATCGCGAATGGCAAGGGCCGCGACGAAGCCGATCTGGCTGGCGATCAGCGCCGAGCCCTGCAGCGTGAAGACGAAGGTCGCATAGAGATTGCCGGGCTCCGACACCCAATGGCGGCCGAGCCGGCCGCGGCCTTGCGACTGGAGGTCGGCTGCGATCCACAAGGGACCGCGCTCGCCCTCCTTGGCGAGGCGGTGCGCTTCCGCATTGGTCGAGTCGATGGCCTCGAAGTGAAGGAGTCTGCCCAGCAATCCCATCAGAACAGAGATGCCGCGGCCGCCTGTGCGAGGCTGCTCAAGGGCTGCGGGAAGAGCGCGAACAGCAGCACGAAGAGGCCCGCCAGCACGATCACCGCCTTGACCTCGGTCACCATCGGCTCGAACGCTTGTGCCGGCTCGTCGAAATACATGAGCTTGACGATGCGGATGTAGTAGACCGCGCCGACGACGCTGGCGAGGACGCCGATGATGGCGAGCGTCACCAGGTTCGCCTTGATGGCCGCCATGAAGATGAAATATTTCGCGAAGAAGCCCGCCAGCGGCGGGATGCCGGCCAGCGAGAACATGAACACGGCGAGGAAGAAGGCATGGAGCCCGTTGGTGCGGGCAAGGCCTGCGAGATCGCCGATCGTCTCGATCTGACCGTCCTTGCGGCGCATGGCGAGCACGCAGGCGAAGGAGCCCAGCGTCATGATCAGGTAGATCGCCATATAGATGATGACGCTCTGCACGCCCTCGGGGCTGCCGGCGGCGAGGCCGATCAGCGCATAGCCCATATGGCCGATCGATGAATAGGCGAGCAGCCGCTTGATGTTGGTCTGGCCGATGGCGGCGAAGGCGCCGAGCACCATGGAGGCGATCGAGATGAAAACCAGGATCTGCTGCCAGTCGGGCAGGATCGCGGGGAACGGCGCCAGCATGGCGCGGATGAAGAGCGCCATGGCGGCGATCTTGGGGGCTGCGGCGAAGAAGGCGGCGACCGGCGTAGGCGCCCCCTCATAGACATCGGGCGTCCACATATGAAAGGGCACGGCCGAGACCTTGAAGGCAAGGCCGGCAATGAGGAAGACGAGGCCGAAAATGAGACCGAGGCCGGGCTCGCCCGTCACCGCGGCGGCGATGCCCGGGAAGCTGACGCTGCCGGTAAAGCCATAGATGAGAGACGCGCCATAGAGCAGCATGCCGGAGGAGAGAGCGCCAAGGACGAAATATTTGAGACCGGCCTCCGACGACTTGGCCCGGTCGCGGTCGATGGCGGCGACGACATAGAGCGCGAGCGACTGTAATTCGAGGCCCATATAGAGAGCCACCAGGTCGTTGGCCGAGATCATGATCATCATGCCGGCGGTGGCGAGCAGCACGAGTATGGGATATTCGAAGCGCTCGATCTTCTCGGTCTTCATGAAATTGACCGAGAGCACGATGGCGACCGCCGAGCCGAAGAGGGTCAGAACCTTCATCAGCCGGGCGAAAGTGTCGATGACGAGCGAGCCGCCGAAGGCTTCCTGCCGCGCCCCTCCGCCCGTGATCACCATCACCACGGCGAGGCCAAGCACGACGATCGCCGCGATATTGATGATGTCGGCCGATTTCTCGCGGAACACGCCGAACATGAGCAGCGCCATGGCGGCGACGACCAGGAAGATTTCCGGCGCTGCGGCGGTAGCCTGGACCTGGTCGAGAAGTGACATCATCTTAGAGCCCCGCCGCCTGGATTGCGCCCGCCGCGGCAAGCGATTTCTGAACCCCCGCCATCAGGCCTTCGACCGATGCCCCGAAGACGTCGAGAATGGGCGACGGGAAGACGCCGAAGAGGATGGTGAGGATGATCAAGGGTATGAGAGCCGCCGCCTCGCGCGGCGTCATGTCGGTGATATGCGCAAGGCTCGGCTTCTCGAGATTGCCGAAGATCACGCGGCGATAGAGCCACAGCGCGTAAGCCGCCGACAGGATGACGCCGGTCGCGGCAAGGAAGGCGACCCACGTGTTGTTCTGGAAGGCGCCGAAGATGGTGAGGAACTCGCCGATGAAGCCCGAGGTGCCCGGCAGGCCGACATTGGCCAGGGTGAAGACCATGAAGGTCAGAGCGTAGAGCGGCATGCGGTTGACGAGCCCGCCATAGGCCGAGATCTCGCGCGTATGCATGCGGTCATAGACGACGCCGACGCACAGGAACAAGGCGCCGGAGACGAGGCCGTGCGAGATCATCTGGAACAAAGCGCCATCGATGCCCTGGCGCGTCATGGTGAAGATGCCCATGGTGACGAAGCCCATATGCGCCACCGACGAATAGGCGATGAGCTTCTTCATGTCGTCCTGCATCATCGCAACCAGCGAGGTGTAGACGATGGCGACGATGGAGAGCGCGAAGACGAGCGGCGCAAACTGGTCGGAGGCCAGGGGGAACATCGGCAGCGAGAAGCGCAGGAAGCCATAGCCGCCCATCTTCAGGAGGATGGCCGCCAGGATCACCGAGCCCGCCGTCGGCGCCTCGACATGGGCGTCGGGAAGCCAGGTATGGACCGGCCACATCGGCATCTTCACCGCAAAGGAGGCGAAGAAGGCGAGCCACAGCCAGGTCTGCATCTCGGCCGGGAAGTTCGCCGTCTTGTAGAGCACCGCGATGTCGGTGGTTCCGGAATACCAGTACATGGCGATGATGGCGAGCAGCATCAGCACCGAGCCCAAGAGCGTGTAGAGGAAGAACTTGAAGCTCGCATAGACGCGGCGCGGCCCACCCCACACGCCGATGATGAGGAACATCGGGATGAGGCCGCCTTCGAAGAAGAGATAGAAGAGCACCAGGTCGAGGGCGCAGAACACGCCGATCATCAAGGTCTCGAGCACCAGGAAGGCGATCAGATATTCGCGCAGGCGCGTCTTCACCTGCCAGCTCGCCAGGATGCAGATCGGCATCAGGAAGGTGGTGAGGATGACGAACAGCATCGATATGCCGTCGACGCCCATGTGATAGGAGGCGGTATTGCCGAGCCAGGCGAGCTTCTCGACGAACTGGAAGTCGGGATTGCGCAGATCGAAATAATACCAGATCAGGAGCGACAGGACGAAAGTGACGATCGTCGTCCATAAGGCGGCCCAGCGCATGTTGCGCAAGGCGACCTCGTCATTGCCGCGGATCGCCAGCACGAAGGCCGCACCCACCAAGGGCAGGAAGGTGACGACGGAGAGGATCGGCCAGCCGGACATCAATGCGCGCTCCCAAACATGAACCATGTCACGAGGGCGGCGACACCAATCAGCATGGCGAAGGCATAATGGAAAAGATAGCCGGTCTGCAGCCGGATCACCCTCTGGGTGACATCGACGACCCAGGCCGAGACGCCGTCGGGCCCGAAGCCGTCGATCAGCCAGCCGTCGCCCTTCTTCCACAGGAAGCGGCCGAGCCACTTGGCCGGATTGACGAAGATGAAGTCGTAGAGCTCGTCGAAATACCACTTGTTGAGGAGGAACTGGTAGAGCGGCCAGTTCTGCTCGGCGAGCTTGCGCGGCAGATCGGTGCGGCGGATGTAGAAGAGATAGGCGAGCGCGAAGCCCAGCACCATCGCCACGAAGGGCGACCATTTCACCCATGAGGGCACGTGGTGCATCTCCTCGATGATCTTGTTCCCGGGTGCCCGGAAGATCCCCTGCGCCCAGAAATGCGCCTCGTCATGGCCGATGAAATAGGGCGCGAAGAGAAGGCCGGCAAAGAGCGCCCCCGCCGCCAGGACATAGAGCGGCACCAGCATGACCTGGGGCGATTCATGCACGTGGCTCATGACTTCGGCCGAAGCGCGCGGCTTGCCATGGAAGGTCATGAAAACCAGGCGCCAGGAATAGAAGGCGGTGAAAAAGGCGGCGATCACCAGGAGCGCGAAAGCGAAGCTTGCGGCGGCGGCATGCGAGACGAAGGCCGATTCGATGATCGCGTCCTTGGAGAAATAGCCGGCGGTGTAGGGAAAGCCGGTGAGCGCCAGGGTGCCGATCAGCATCATCACCCAGGTGATGCGGATATGGGGTGCCAGGCCGCCCATCCTGCGCATGTCCTGCTCGTCCGACATCGCATGGATGACGGAGCCTGAGCCCAAGAACAGCAGCGCCTTGAAGAAGGCATGGGTGAAGAGATGGAACATGCCCACCCCATAGGCGCCGACGCCCATGGCGACGAACATGTAGCCGAGCTGCGAGCAGGTCGAATAGGCGATGACGCGCTTGATGTCGTTCTGGACGAGGCCGACGGTCGCGGCGAAGAAGGCGGTGATGGCGCCGATGACGATCACCACTTCCTGCGCGGTGGGAGCGAGCTCATAGAGCGGCGACATGCGCGCCACCAGGAACACGCCCGCCGTCACCATGGTCGCGGCATGGATCAAGGCCGAGACCGGGGTCGGGCCTTCCATGGCGTCGGGCAGCCAGGTGTGCAGGATGAACTGCGCCGACTTGCCCATGGCGCCCATGAACAGCAGGAGGCAGATCAGGGTCAGCACGTCGACCTGCCAGTTGAGGAACTGCATGGTCTTGCCGACCTGGCCGGAAGCGGCGCCGAAGATCGTGTCGAGCTCGATCGAGCCGAAGATCAGGAAGGTCGCGGCGATGCCGAGGATGAAGCCGAAATCGCCGACGCGGTTGACGATGAAGGCCTTGATCGCCGCCGCATTGGCGGAAGGCTTCTGGTACCAGAAGCCGATCAGGAGATAGGAGGCAAGACCCACCCCTTCCCAGCCGAAGAACATCTGCAGGAGGTTGTCGGCGGTCACCAGCATCAGCATGGCGAAGGTGAAGAGCGACAGATAGGCGAAGAAGCGCGGCTGATACGGATCGTGGCTCATATAGCCGATCGAATAGATATGGACGAGCGAGGAGACGGTGTTGACCACCACCAGCATCACCGCCGTCAGCGTATCGACCCGGAAGGCCCAGTCGGCGCTGAGCGCGCCAGAATTCACCCAGCGCAGCACCTCGACCTTGAAGGGTGCCGCCTCATGCATGTACTGCCACAGCGCCACCCAGGAGAGGATCGCCGAGACCACCAGGAAGCCGCAGGTCAGATAGGCGGCCCAGGGTGTCGGATAGACGTGATGGGCGTGATCGTCATGGCCGTGGCCGTGATCGCCATGGACCGCATGCCCGTCGCCATGGGGAGGATGCGAGTCGATCGTCGTGCCCATCATGCGGAACGCCTTGGTTCCGATGAGGCCCGCCAGTATGGCGCCGATGAGGGGAAGGAATACGATGAGCTGATACATGGTGCGGCGTCAGCCCTTCATGAGATTGATGTCTTCGACCGCGATGGTGCCGCGGTTGCGGAAATAGACGACGAGGATGGCAAGGCCGATCGCCGCCTCGGCGGCGGCGACGGTCAGCACGAAGAGCGCGAAGACCTGGCCCATCAGGTCGTTGAGATAGGCCGAGAAGGCGACGAAATTGATGTTGACCGCGAGCAGCATGAGCTCGATCGACATCAGGATGATGATGACGTTCTTGCGGTTGAGGAAAATGCCGAAGACGCCGATGGTGAAGAGGATGGCGGCGACGGTGAGAAAATGTCCGAGCGTGATTTCCATCGTCAGATCCCCTGCCCCGGCTTGACCTGGCGGACTTCGATAGCGGTGGCGGGGCCCCGCGCTACTTGATCGGCGACGTTCTGGCGCTTGACGCCCGCCTTGTGGCGAAGGGTGAGCACGATGGCACCGATCATCGCGACCAGCAGCACCAGTCCCGCCACCTGGAAATAGAAGAAGTATTTCGTATAGAGGATCAGGCCGAGCGCCTCGGTATTGGTCACCCCGTTCTGGGTGGCGATCGGCTCGGCGATCTTACCGCCCGAGCCTGAGAAATGCCAGGAGCCCAGCACCAGCAGCAATTCGACGAGCAGGATCATGCCGACGGCGCCGCCGATCGGCAGATAGCTCAGCATGCCTTCGCGCAATTCGGCGAAATCGACATCGAGCATCATCACCACGAAGAGGAACAGCACCGCGACCGCGCCGACATAGACGACGACCAGGATCAAGGCCAGGAATTCGGCGCCCATGAGGATGAAGAGGCCCGCGGCATTGAAGAAGGTCAGGATCAGGAACAGCACCGAATGGACGGGATTGCGCGATGAAATGACCATCACCGCGGCGGCGCAGGCCACCACGGAGAACAGATAGAAGAACAAACTCGCGACCGTCATAGTCCCCTCAATCCTTAAGGCCTGCCCTTAGCGATAGGGTGCGTCGAGCGCAAGATTCCTGGCGATCTCGCGCTCCCAGCGATCGCCATTGGCCAGAAGCTTGTCCTTGTCGAACAGAAGCTCCTCGCGGGTTTCCGTGGCGAACTCGAAATTCGGTCCCTCGACGATGGCATCGACCGGGCAGGCCTCCTGGCAGAAGCCGCAATAGATGCACTTCACCATGTCGATGTCGTAGCGCGTGGTGCGCCTGGTGCCGTCATTGCGCCTTGGCCCCGCCTCGATGGTGATCGCCTGGGCCGGGCAGATCGCCTCGCAGAGCTTGCACGCGATGCAGCGCTCCTCGCCATTGGGATAGCGCCTCAGCGCATGCTCGCCGCGGAAGCGCGGCGAAACCGGTCCCTTCTCGAAGGGGTAGTTCAGCGTCGCCTTGGGGGCGAAGAAGTAGCGCAGCGCCAGCCAGGTGGCGGAGACGAATTCGCGCAGGAACAGCTGGCGGCCAGCTTGAGCCAGTCTCATGACATCACCCATTCAGGAACATATTGCCCAGCAGGAACCCGGCGACCGGGAACAGCACGAGGCTCACCACATAGATAACCCGCGAGACCTTGATCGGATCCGGTCCTTGCGTTCCGGTCACCTTCGCTTTTTCGTACCTGGCGCTGAGTATGGGATAGATGAAGCGATGGAATATCCACAGGCACAGCAGGCCCAGGACCGAGAAAACCAGGAGCCCCAACACATTGCTGAAGGAGAAGTCCATGCTCCGCACCCCTCATGGCAGCCACCCGAAAGTCACCAGGACGCCCGCGGTCAGCGCCACCCAGAACAGCGACAGCGGCAGGAACACCTTCCAGCCGAGGCGCATGAGCTGGTCGTAGCGGTAGCGCGGGACGATCGCCTTCACCATGGCGAACATGAAGAAGACGAAGCACAGCTTGATCAGGAACCAGATGACGCCCGGCACCAGGTTGAGAGGCCAGATGTCGATCGGCGGCAGCCAGCCGCCGAGGAACAGGATGGTCGTCATCGCGCACATCAGGATGATGGCGATGTATTCACCCAGCATGAAGAGCAGATAGGGCGTCGATGAATATTCGACCATGAAGCCGGCCACGAGCTCCGATTCCGCCTCGCCCAGGTCGAAGGGCGGACGGTTCGTTTCCGCCAGCGCCGAGACGAAGAAGACGATGAACATCGGCAAGAGCGGCAGCCAGTACCAGTTGAGGAAGGCGAGCCACGGCAGGCCGATCATGGTGGCAAGCCCGGTCTCCTGCGACTTCACGATGGCGGTGAGGTTGAGCGAGCCGGCGCAGAGCAGCACCGTGATGATGACGAAGCCGATCGAGACCTCGTAGGACACCATTTGCGCCGCCGCACGCAGCGCCGAGAGGAAGGGATATTTCGAGTTCGACGCCCAGCCCCCCATGATCACGCCATAGACGCCGAGGGACGAGATGGCGAGGAGATAGAGGATGCCGACATTGAGGTCGGCGATCGCCCAGCCCTGATCGAGGGGGATGACGGCCCAAGCGGCAAGCGAGAGAAGTGCCGTGACCAAGGGTGCGATGATGAACACGCCCTTGTTGGAGCCATCGGGAATGATGACTTCCTTGAACACGAATTTGAGCAGGTCGGCGAAGGACTGCAGCACGCCCCAGGGCCCGACGACATTGGGACCGCGGCGCATCTGCACCGCCGCCCAGACCTTGCGGTCGGCATAGAGCAGGAAGGCAGTCACGATCAGAAGTGCTACGAGGAGCGCCACGCTCTGCAGCGCGATCAAGCCGACGGTGAAAATAATCTCGTTCATGTCACTCCGCCGCCTCGAGCCGGACCTCGTTCCGCAAGGCCGAACATTCGGCCATGATGCGCGATGCGCGCGCAATGGGATTGGTCTGATAGAAATCCTTGACCGGCGAGACGAAGGCCTCGCCCGACATCTCGCCGCCTTGGGCAAGCGCGTCGAGATCGCCCGCGTCTGCCTTCGCCACGTGATCGAGGCGGACGAGATGCGGGACTTTCTCATACATCGCGCGGCGAAGCTCGGCGAGCGAGTTCCAGGGCTGGGTTGCGCCCAGTACTTCCGACAGGGCGCGCAGGATCGCCCAATCCTCGCGCGCCTCGCCCGGCGGGAAGGTGGCGCGCCGCGTCATTTGCGGACGGCCTTCGGTGTTCACATAGGTGACCGACTTCTCGGTGTAAGCGGCGCCCGGAAGAATGACATCGGCGCGATGGGCGCTCCTGTCGCCATGGCTTCCCTGATAGACGACGAAGCACGACCCTTGCGGCGGCAATTCCACCTCATCGGCGCCGAGGAGGAAGAGCATGTCGAGCTCGCCCGCTTGGGCTGAAGCGAGAATGTCGCGCGTGGACTTGCCGCCATCGCCCGGCAGAGCGCCAACGTCGAGCGCGCCGACGCGGCCCGCCGCCGTATGCAGCACGTTGAAGCCGTTCCAGCCGTCCTTGACGGCACCCACGGCCTTGGCCGCCTTGAAGGCCGCGGCGAGCACGGCCGCGCCATCGGGACGGGCGATTGCGCCCTGCCCCACAATGAAGATGATCTTCTGGCCCTTCACCCGCTCGTCACTGGCAAGGCGGGCGAGGCTCTCGGGGCCGGCGCCCAGATGCGTGTAGCCATAATTGAGATCGGTCTTCTCGCCGATGACGCCGATGAAGACATTGCCCCTGATCCAGCGCTTGCGGATGCGGGCATTGAGGACCGAGGCTTCGAAGCGCGGATTGGTGCCGATGAGCACGATCGAATCCGCTTCCTCGATGCCGGCAATGGTCGTGTTGAAGAGATAGCCGGCGCGGCCACCCTTGTCGCCGAGCGGCGTCCCGTCCTGACGGCAGTCGATATTGGCGATGCCGAGAGACGTCGCGAGCTCTTTGATCGAGAAAGCCTCCTCGGCGCCCACGAGATCCCCCAGGATGATGCCGATGCGCTCAGGGCGCGTGCCTTTGACCTTTTCGTCGATGCGGGCGAAGGCCTCGGGCCATGAGGCAGCCCGCAGCTTGCCGATCTCGCGGATATAGGGCCGGTCGAGACGCTGGGTTCTGAGACCATCCCACACGAAGCGGGTCTTGTCCGAGATCCACTCCTCGTTCACGTCCTCATGGGTTCGCGGCAGGATGCGCATCACCTCGCGCCCCCTCGAATCGACGCGGATATTGGAGCCCACCGCATCCATCGCATCGATGGTCTCGGTCTTGGTCAATTCCCAGGGACGCGCCTTGAACTCATAGGGCTTCGACGTCAGCGCGCCGACCGGGCAGAGATCGATCACATTGCCCTGGAGCTCCGACGTCATGGCGCGCTCGAGATAGGTGGTGATCTCCATGTCCTCGCCGCGGCCGATGGCGCCCAGTTCCTCGACGCCGCCGACCTCCGTCGTGAAGCGCACGCAGCGGGTGCACTGGATGCAGCGGTTCATCGAGGTCTTGACCAGGGGCCCGATGAATTTGTCCTCGACCGCGCGCTTGTTCTCGGCGAAGCGGTTCTTGTCGATGCCATAGGCCATGGCCTGGTCCTGCAGGTCGCATTCGCCGCCCTGGTCGCAGATCGGGCAATCGAGCGGATGGTTGATGAGCAGGAATTCCATCACCCCTTCGCGCGCCTTCTTGACGACGGGGGTCCTGGTGTTCACTTCCGGCGCTTCGCCATTGGGACCCGGCCGCAAGTCGTTGACCGACATGGCGCAAGAAGCCTGCGGCTTCGGCATGCCCTTCACCTCGACCAGGCACATGCGGCAATTGCCGGCGATCGACAGGCGCTCGTGATAGCAAAAGCGCGGCACTTCGGCGCCCGCCATCTCGCAAGCCTGCAGCAGCGTCGTGCCGTTCTCGACTTCGATCTCGGTGCCGTCGACTTTCAGTTTCGGCATAGTGTCCTCACTCGGCGGCCTGAAGGCGCACAGCGCCCTCATGGTCGGGATTGGCCGAATATTGATCGATGCGCTCCTCGATCACATGGCGGAAATGGCGGATGAGGCCCTGGACCGGCCAGGCCGCGGCATCGCCAAGCGCGCAGATCGTATGGCCTTCGATCTGGTAGGTCACATCGAGCAGCATGTCGATCTCGCGCTTCTCGGCGCGGCCTTCGGCCATACGGGTCAGGACGCGCCACATCCAGCCCGTGCCTTCGCGGCAGGGCGTGCACTGGCCGCAGCTCTCATGCTTGTAGAAATAAGCCAGGCGGGCAATGGCGCGGATGATGTCGGTCGACTTGTCCATGACGATGACGGCCGCGGTGCCGAGGCCCGATTTGAGATTGCGCAGCGAATCGAAATCCATCGGGCAGTCGATGATCTGGTCGGCCGGCACGCAAGGCACTGACGCGCCGCCCGGGATGACCGCGAGCAGATTGTCCCAGCCGCCGCGGATGCCGCCGCAATGCTTGTCGATGAGCTCGCGGAAGGGAATGCCCATCGCTTCTTCGACATTGCACTGCTTGTTGACGTGGCCCGAGATGCAGAAGAGCTTGGTGCCGACATTGTTGGGCCGGCCGATCGAGGAGAACCAGGCGGCGCCGCGGCGCATGATGGTGCCGGCGACCGCGATCGATTCGACATTGTTGATGGTGGTGGGCGCGCCATAGAGGCCGACATTGGCCGGGAATGGCGGCTTCATGCGCGGCAGGCCTTTCTTGCCCTCGAGGCTTTCGAGCATCGCCGTCTCTTCGCCGCAGATATAGGCGCCGGCGCCATGGTGGACATAGAGGTCGAAGTCCCAGCCATGGATGTTGTTCTTGCCGATAAGGCGGGCCTCATAGGCCTGGTCGATCGCGGCCTGCAAGCGCTCGCGCTCGCGGATGAATTCGCCGCGCACATATATATAGCCGACATGGGCGGCCATCGCGGCGCCCGCGATCAGGCAGCCTTCGACGAGCAGATGCGGATCATGGCGCATGATCTCGCGGTCCTTGCAGGTGCCGGGCTCGGATTCATCCGCATTGACCACCAGGTAATGCGGCCGCTCGCCGATCTGCTTCGGCATGAAGGACCATTTGAGGCCGGTCGGGAAGCCGGCGCCGCCGCGCCCGCGCAGCCCCGAGGCCTTCATCTCGTTGACCATCCAGTCGCGGCCCTTGTCGATGAACGACCTCACGTCCACCCAGCAGCCGCGCTTCCTCGCGCCATCGAGGCCCCAGTCATGGAGGCCATAGAGATTGGTGAAGATGCGATCCTTATCTGCGAGCATCGTTCATCACTTTCCCGGTTTCTCGCCGACGGCATTGTCGGGCCGCCAGCCTGTCGCAAGCTTCTGCGCCTGCTTCACCCATTCGTCGCGCTCGGCCCGGCCCTTGAAGCCTTCGAGCCTGGCATCGACCCATTTGAGCTCCGCCCTGGTCCATGAGGCGATCTGGTCGAAATGCCACACGCCCATGTCATGCAGCATCTTCTCGAGCTTGGGACCGACGCCCCAGATGAGCTTGAGATCATCGCCCTTGCCCGAGCGCGGCTGTGTAAGAAGCTCGGGCTTGCTTTCCACTCTATCGGCCGGAGCGGCCGTTTCGGGCTTCTTGGGCTGCGCCCCGGCCTTCTCTTCCATCTTTGCCAGCGCTACCGGCGCCTCGGCGGTCTTGACCGGTGACGGCGACTTCACCGCGGGTGCCGTCTCGGCTGCGGCGGGCTGCGGCTTGGCCGCATTCGATGGCGGTGCCGCAGCCGCGGGCTGGGCCGGAGGCGCAGGCGGCGGCGCTTCCATGCGCGTGAAGGTCCGCTCCTTGCCGTAGAGCGCCTTGTCGGTGAGGCTCGTCAATTCGCCTTCGGGAGCCGAGAACTGGCGGCCATTCTGCGGGCCGGGCTTCGGCCTCTTGCCGTTCGCATAGAAGTCGAGCACCTTCTCGAAGGTTTCGGGCGTCAGGTCCTCGTAAGTGTCGCTCCAGATCTGCACCATCGGCGCATTCACGCAGGCGCCGAGGCATTCGACCTCTTCCCAGGAGAAATCGCCATCGGCCGAGAGATGATGCTGCTCGGGGCTGATACGATGACGACAGACCTTCATCAGCTCTTCCGAGCCTCTCAGCATGCATGGCGTCGTGCCGCAGACCTGGACATGCGCCTTCCGGCCTACCGGCGAGAGCTGGAACATGGTGTAGAAGGTCGCGACCTCATAGACGCGGATGAAGCTCATGCCGAGCATATCGGCGACATATTCCATCGCCGGCCTGGACACCCAGCCCTCATTTTGCTCCTGGGCGCGCCACAAAAGCGGGATCACGGCGGAAGCCTGCTTGCCTTCGGGATATTTCCTGATCGCCTCCTTGGCCCAGATGAGGTTCGCCGGGGTGAAGGCAAAGCTCTCCGGCTGAACGGGATCGAGACGGCGCACGCTCATCTATCAACCTCACCAAACACGATATCGAGCGAGCCGAGCACGGCGCTGACATCCGCCAGCATGTGGCCGCGGCACATGAAGTCCATCGCCTGGAGATGGGCGAAGCCCGGCGCCCTGATCTTGCAGCGATAGGGCTTGTTGGTGCCGTCGGAGACGAGATAGACGCCGAACTCGCCCTTGGGCGCCTCGACCGCGGCATAGACCTCGCCGACCGGCACCTTGTAGCCCTCGGTATAGAGCTTGAAGTGATGGATGAGCGCTTCCATCGAGCGCTTCATCTCAGCCCGCTTGGGCGGCACCACCTTGCCGTCCATCGAGGTGATCGGCGTCTTGCCGTCGGCCGAATTCAGCTTCTCGATGCACTGCTTCATGATGCGCACCGACTGGCGCATCTCTTCCATGCGGATCAGGTAGCGGTCGTAGCAGTCGCCGTTCTTGCCGATCGGGATATCGAAATCGAGCTCGCTGTAGCACTCATAGGGCTGCGCCTTGCGCAGGTCCCAGGCGGCGCCCGAGCCTCTCACCATCACGCCGGAAAATCCCCAGGCGAAGCAGTCATCGAGCTTGACCACGCCGATATCGACATTGCGCTGCTTGAAGATGCGGTTGTCGGTGAGGAGCCCCTCGATGTCGTCGAGCACCTTGGGATGATGCTCGCAGAAGGTCCAGATGTCGTCGACGAGCTTCTGCGGCAGGTCCTGGTGCACACCGCCGGGGCGCACATAGGCCGCATGCATGCGCGAGCCCGAGGCCCGCTCATAGAAGACCATGAGCTTCTCGCGTTCCTCGAAGCCCCAGAGCGGCGGCGTCAAGGCGCCGACGTCCATGGCCTGGGTCGTGACATTGAGGAGATGCGACAGCAACCGGCCGATCTCGGAATAGAGCACGCGGATGAGCTGGCCGCGCTTCGGCACGGTGATGCCGAGGAGGCGCTCGACGCCGAGCGCGAAAGCATGCTCCTGGTTCATCGGTGCGACATAGTCGAGCCGGTCGAAATAGGGCACGGCCTGGAGATAGGTCTTGTGCTCGATCAGCTTCTCGGTGCCGCGATGCAGCAGGCCGATATGCGGATCGACGCGCGTCACCACCTCGCCGTCGAGCTCGAGGACGAGGCGCAGCACGCCATGGGCCGCCGGATGCTGCGGCCCGAAATTGATGGTGAAGTTGCGGATGTCGGCTTCGGCGGTCGTCGCGGTCGTCATGGCTTGGCCTTCTCGTCGCCGGGAAGGACATAGTCGGTGCCTTCCCAGGGCGACAGATAGTCGAACTTGCGGAATTCCTGGACGAGCTTCACCGGCTCGTAGACGACGCGCTTCTGCAAGTCGTCATAGCGCACCTCGACATGGCCGGTGAGCGGGAAGTCCTTGCGCAAGGGGTGGCCTGAGAAGCCATAGTCGGTCAGGATGCGGCGCAGGTCCGGGTGCCCTGAGAACAGCACGCCATAGAGATCGAAGGTCTCGCGCTCATACCAGTCGGCGGCCGGAAAAACGCTGATGACGCTCGGCACCGGCGTTTCCTCGTCGGTCCTGACCTTCACGCGGATGCGCTGGTTCTTGTAGGGGCTGAGCAGATGATAGACGACATCGAAGCGCTTCTCGCGCTCGGGGTAGTCGGCGCCGCAAATGTCGATGAAGCAGACGAAGCGGCATTCGGCGTCATCGCGCAGGAAGCGCAAGGTCTTGATGATCTGCTGGGGCTCCGCCTCGATATTGAGCTCGCCATAGGTGATCGAGCTCTCGAGGACAGCCGGGCCCATCCGGCCGGCGATGTGGGCGCTCAAGGCTTTCAGGCTTTCCGACATCAGCGCTCCAATGTACCGACGCGACGGATCTTCTTTTGCAGCTGCAGGATGCCGTAGAGCAGCGCCTCGGCGGTCGGCGGGCAACCCGGCACATAGATGTCGATCGGCACGATGCGGTCGCAGCCCCTCACCACCGAATAGGAATAGTGGTAATAGCCGCCGCCATTGGCGCAGGAGCCCATGGAGATCACATAGCGGGGCTCCGGCATCTGGTCATAGACCTTGCGCAAAGCCGGGGCCATCTTGTTGGTCAGCGTGCCGGCGACGATCATGACGTCCGACTGGCGGGGCGACGCCCTGGGCGCGAAGCCGAAGCGCTCGACGTCATAGCGCGGCATCGAGACCTGCATCATCTCGACGGCGCAGCAGGCGAGCCCGAAGGTCATCCACATCAGCGAGCCGGTGCGGGCCCAGTTGATGAGGTCGTCGGAAGCGGTGACGAGGAAGCCCTTGTCGGCCAATTCGGCATTGATGCCGCTGAAATAGTCCTGCTGGCCCGGCGTGAGGATGCCCCCCTGCCCGGTTTTCGGAGTCTCGATCAATCCCATTCGAGCGCTCCTTTCCGCCACTCATAGATGAAGCCGATGGTGAGAACGATGAGGAAGATCATCATCGACCAGAAGCCGAGAATGCCGACCTTGCCGAGCGACACCGCCCAGGGAAACAGGAAGGCGACCTCGAGATCGAAGATGATGAAGAGGATGGAGACGAGATAGAATCGCACGTCGAATTTCATGCGCGCGTCGTCGAAGGCCTTGAAACCGCATTCATAGGCCGAGAGCTTTTCGGGGTCGGGCTTCCTGACCGCGATGATGATCGCCGACGCCATCAGGGCCAGGGCGATCGCTGCGGCAATGGCCATGAAAATGACGACCGGCAGATAGTCCTTGAACAGTTCGGGCATGTCCCTTGCCTCTTATTGCGCCTCAGTAAAGCGGCGTATTTCGCTGCCGTGGTAGCGCACCAAATGCTGCACTGCAAGCCAATTAGACCAATTCCAAAACTGGCGTCGGGAAAAGGTCCTTGTGACACTTTGTCATGGCCGCACAACGGTTTGGTGAAGCGCAAATCTTGCGCTTCCGATGCTTCGCCGGAAGCCCCTTAGGGTCATCCGGGACACTGCCGTCTGCTCTCCTTCTTGGACCTGTGAAGCAGATCGAATCGGCTCGCATCACCGCCTCAGCCTGTGCGGCCAAGACTCTGTGATATGAAAACGCCCGACCCGCCGCAAAGATCGATCGGCGGCATCGCGCAATGCTTGAATGGGAAGAAAGAGATAGCGCCTAAGCTCTTGAAATGCTTGGCGCGAGTGACGGGGCTCGAACCCGCGACCTTCGGCGTGACAGGCCGACGCTCTAACCAACTGAGCTACACCCGCTTTTGGCGTGGCGCGGTGATAGGGCAGGCTAACGCGGGTGTCAAGCAACGGCGCCTATTTTACCGGAACCAGCGGAATGCCCGCCTCCTTGAGCGTGTCCCAGACCAGGAAATGGACGTCCGAGGAATGTTTTTCGGCTCCCGATACCCAATAAGCCAGCTCGAATATGATGCCCTTGTCGCCGAACTGCCTGAGCGCGCAGGCGGGCCCCGCGGGCTTGGCCAGGATATGCGGATGCTTGGCCGCCGCCTCGGCGATCAGATCCGGGATGCGGTGGATATCGGCGTCATAGGGCACCGAGAACTCTACCTCGTGACGCTGCTCATGGGGCTCTTCGGTGCCTTCGGATTTCGCCCAGGTGATGAAGGCGGAGGTGATGAACTTCTCATTGGGCACGGTGATGGCCTTGCCGTCGCCGGTCTCGAGCGTGCTCGAGCGCATATTGATCTCGCGCAGCGTCCCCGCCATGCCGCCGCCGAGTTCGACATAGTCGCCGACCTTCATCGAGCGCTCGAACAGGAGAATCATGCCTGAGATGAAGTTGGAGGCGATCTGCTGCAGGCCGAAGCCCAGGCCGACGCCGACCGCGCCGCCGAAGATGGTGAGCGCCGTCAGATCGAGGCCCAGGACCTGCAGAAGCAGGATGAAGAGCAGCACGAATAGGATGATCTGGAAGATATTGGCCAGGAGCTCGCGAGTCGGGATATCGAGCGTCTCCTGCTTGCGGATGACCTTCTGGCCGGCATCGTTCGACAGCCGCCCGAGCCAGAACAGGATGCCGCCCGCGACCGCCGCCTTGATCAGGGTGAAGAGCGACAGCCGGATATTGCCGGCCTCGAGCGAGACCGAATCGAGATAGCGGGTCACGTCGCCCAGGACGCCGAAGACTTGCAGCGTCGCGATCGGGATGCCGATCCAGCGTACCGCCGCATTGACGAGCGGATGGGTGATGAAGCGGTTGATCGCCGCATAGAGGACGGCGATGACGCCGATGCTCTGGGCGATGCGGGCGAGCCAGGACGAGCCGACGACAGTTTCCAGCACCTGCACGGCGATGGCGAGCATCAGCACGCAAAGGATCGGGAACAGCAGGTCGCGGCAGCTATGGATCCAGCGCCTCACCTTGAGGAGCGCCCCCTGCTCGGGCGAGCTCCTGAAATAGGGCGTCTTCGTCTTGATCTGCCGGTTGGCGAAATGAGCGAGCGCCACCGCGACGATGATGGCGCCGACCTGGGCATAGAATTGCGGGCTCACCAGCCAGCCCACGAGAATTTGAAGAAGCTTCGTGGCTTCCAGCTCCGCTTGGTCGATGGTCATCAATTCTCTCGCAGTTTCAACGTTTTTTCGGCCATCCCAAGCCCGCTTAGAATGTTTCCAAATGGCTGTCGGGACAAGGTTTTTCTTGACGCTGACGCGCTTTTCCCTGAAAACCCGACAGTAACAGTCGGATTTATGCCCGACGCGGACTTTGAACTGGATTCGAGGGGAAGCTCAAGATGATCAAATCCTTCACGAAAACTTTCTCCCTTGCCGCAGCGGCACCGCTGGCCGCGGCTTTTCTGGCGACCAGCGCCTTGGCCGACGGGGTGGTCAATGTCTATTCCTACCGGCAGCCGGAGCTGATCAAGCCGCTGCTCGATGCCTTCACCGCCGATACCGGCATCAAGACGAACGTCCTGTTCCTCGATAAAGGCCTCGAGGAGAAGATCGCCGAGGAAGGCGCCAATTCGCCGGCCGATGTGATCCTCACCGTCGATATCGGCCGCCTCCAGGCCGCCGAGGACAAGGGCGTCACCCAATCGCTCACCAGCGATCTCATCAACAAGGACATCCCGGCGCAGTATCGTGATCCCGAGGGCAACTGGTTCGGCGTCACCACCCGCGCCCGCGTCGTCTATGCCTCCAAGGAGCGCGTGGGCCAGGACGCGATCACCTATGAAGAGCTCGCCGATCCCAAATGGAAGGGCAAGATCTGCACCCGCTCCGGCCAGCACGTCTATACGATCGGCCTCATCGCCTCGATGATCGCCCATAACGGCCCGGAGAAGACGGAGGAATGGCTGAAAGGCGTCAAGGCCAATCTCGCCCGCAAGCCCGATGGCGGCGACCGCGAGCAGGCCAAGGCGATCTTCGCGGGCGAATGCGACATCGCTCTCGGCAACACCTATTATGTCGGCCAGATGCAGACCAGTGAGAAGAACCCCGAGCAGAAGGAATGGGCCGCTGCGATCAAGGTTCTGTTCCCCAATGCCAATGACCGCGGCACGCATGTGAATATCTCCGGCATGGCGCTGGCCAAGAATTCTCCCAACAAGGAGAATGCCGTGAAGCTCATGGAATTCCTGGCCAGCGACAAGGGCCAGACGCTCTATGGCGAGCAGGTCTTCGAATATCCGGTCGAGCCCGGCATCAAGCCGTCCGAGATCGTCCAGGGCTGGGGCACGCTCAAGCCCGACCCGCTGCCGCTCGCCGACATCGCCAAGAACCGCAAGGCCGCGTCCGAGCTCGTCGATAAGATCGGCTTCGATGAGGGGCCCGCCACCTGACCAGTTTCTCCCCACGATGAGTGTGGCACTTCAAAAGGGGCGTTCGCGTCCCTTTTCTTTATGGGGCGAGCACCGCCTCCTCATTTTGGGCGCGCTGCTGGCGAGCCTCGGCGTCCTCATCCCCCTCCTCGCCCTCATCGCTCTGTCGCTCACCGGCGCCGGTGCCGATTGGAGCCATCTCATCCGTAATGTGCTGCCCGTCGCGGTCCGTACCACCTTCTGGGTCATGGCGGGTGTGGCGCTTCTCACCGCCAGCATGGGCATCATCCCCGCCTGGCTCACCGCCTATTACGACTTCCCCGGACGGCGCGTCCTGATCTGGGCGCTGGTGCTGCCGCTCGCGGTGCCGACCTATCTCGCGGCTTACGCCTATGCCGAGTTCTTCACCTTCACCGGCCCGCCCCAGACCTTGATCCGCGCCCTTTTCGGCTTCCGCTCGGCGCGCGACTACTGGTTTCCCGATGTGCGCTCGCTCTGGGGTGCCGTCATGATCCTGTCCTTCGTCCTCTATCCTTATGTCTATCTGACGACCCGCGCCGGCTTCCTGATGCAGGGCCGCAATGCCACCGACGTGGCGCGCACCTTGGGGGCCTCGCCGGTGCGCGCCTTCTTCCAGGTGCTTTTGCCGATGACGCGACCCGCCATCATTATCGGCGTGACGCTGGCGCTCATGGAGACGCTGAACGATATCGGCGCCGTTGAATATCTCGGCGTCAAGACGCTGACCTCGACCGTCTATACGACCTGGCTCAACCAGGGCAGCCTGTCGGGCGCGACGCAGATCGCCTGCGTCATGCTGGTCGTCGTCTTGGGCGTGATCCTCGCCGAGCGCTGGGCGAGGCGCAAGCAGCGCTTCAATCTCGGGCGCAGCACCGCCATGGCGCAGCGCGGCGCGCTCACGCATCTCAGTGGCGTTCCGGCGGCCATCGCCGTCTTCGCCTGCCTCATGCCGATCGTCGCCGGCTTCGGCCTCCCCGTCTATGTGCTGGGCGCCTATGCGCTGAAGCGGCTCGACCAGCTGTCCGATCCCGTGCTCCAGGAAGCGATCCTCACCAGCGTTCTGGTGGCGGCGGCGGCGGCCACCGTCACCGTCGCCATCGCTTTCCTGCTCACCTATGCGGTGCGCGTGACGCGGAGCCGCAACATGCTCCTCCTCAACCGCTTCGCGGCGCTGGGCTATGCCATTCCGGGCACCGTGCTGGCGCTCGGCATCCTCATTCCGCTGGCGCGCTTCGACAATCTCCTCGATCAGTGGATGCAGGCGGCCTTCGGCATCAGGACCGGTCTTCTCCTCACCGGTTCGGCGCTGTGCATCGTCTATGCGATGAGCGTGCGCTTCCTTGCCATGGCGGAAGGCGCCATCGAGGCGGGCTTCCACAAGGTGCCGGCCCATGTCGACATGGCGGCGCGCACGCTGGGGCGCAATGCGCGCGAGACACTGATCCAGATCCTCGTGCCGATCTTGAGGCCCGCTTTCCTCACCGCCTTCCTTCTCGTCTTCATCGACGGCGTGAAGGAACTGTCGGCGACGATCCTGCTTCGGCCCTTCAACTACAATTCGCTCTCGACCTATGTCTATGAGCGGGCCTCGCGCGCCGCGGTCGAGGATGCGTCCGTCGCCGCCCTCCTCATCATGCTCGCCGGCATCCTGCCGGTGATCCTGCTCTCGCGCAGCATCAATGCCGGCGTGGCCAGGACGGAAGAAATCTAGCGGGAATGTAGGAGTATCAGCGTCTCGGCTTCATGTAGACGGTTTCGCACTGCTCTCCGAGCGCTGAATAGAAGCATTGAGTATAGTAGCCGCTTCTTTTCTTGAGCGGTCCGTTCTTGGCCTTGACACGCTGAAGCTTGGAGGAGGAGCCGTTGGACGTCGGCACCCTGGAATAGACATATTCACAGATCTCCCCGAGCCCTGAATAATAGCACTGGATGTAGTAGCCGCTCTTGTTCTTGAGCACGACACCACTCGGGACTTTTTGATACGCCCGAGACGTGGCGCTGCCGGCGGGACCGGCGAAAACGGCGGCAGAGACGACCGCGACGGCGGCCAATACAGTCAGAAATGGCTTGGACATGAGTGCTCCTGAGTTTCGACTCGTCGACCCGCCTCGATCGTCAGTTCTAGAGTCGCCTAAGGTCACTTTCAAAGGGCATGACGGGACATTTTAGGACTTCGGTCCTGCACATCAGGCCGTCTCAGGATCGTGAGGCGGTTGACCGGGCGGCGCTGCAGCAGCGCCATCACGGTGCCGATCAGGCTCCCGACCCGGTAGTTGAAGCGAATGGCGCGGGGCGCCGTTCGAGGCGGCACCGCCACAAATCCCCAGCTCGCATAGTGATCCGCATGTTTCCTGCGGGTGATCACATAGACTGTCCCCGTCTCGCTTTTGAGGAGGGTGCCGATGATCCTGGCCGAGATGCCGCGGCCGCGCCACGGACGGGCGACCACGACCGAGCCGAGCTCGCGCGAGCCGTCGGGATGACGCCGGATCTGGCTTGCCCCGATGAGCTCATCGCCCCTCACCGCCACGGCGAAATTCTCGAAATGGAGATGATGCGGGTTGAGCCTTTCGCCGCGCACGAGTCTGCAAATGGCCTCTTGCTCGCGCGCAACGGCGCGGCGGATGACATAGTCCGGCTGGACGACGGTAAGCATGGCGCAGGCTTCCCAGTAGGGTGTTCAACTGCGCCACATACGTTCCATGCCTGCGGTCTATGCCGGGAAAGTCCGGTTTCGCCCTTCTTCCGCTTGCTTGCGGGAGAAGACACGATCAGTTAGCCCCGTGGCACTTCTTGTATTTCCTGCCGGACCCACAAGGGCACGGATCGTTCCGGCCGATATTCTTGAAGCTGCTTTCGCCGGCGCTGGAGCGATGGGGTTTCGTTTCCACCCACTCAGGAATGAGGTCCGGCGCTCCAGCGATGAGGCGGTCTTGTTCTGGCTTGGGCAGCGTGCTTTTACCGCCGGCTATCGCGATGAGGGAGCGCAGCCCGGCAAGGGCGTCGATAGCATCCTTGTCACCGCTCTCGACGATGGCAAGCCAGCTTGTGGGCGAAAGCGCCATGGCACGCTCAAAGCCCTCGACCCAGATTTCCCAGAGAACCTCGCCGGTGCGGTTGTAAACGGCAAAGACAGGCTCATAAGGTTTGGAATTCGGAAGCAGGCTCAACGCGATGCTGTTGTAGTGGTCCTTGATCAGATCGAAGACATACTGGGCTTCCGCCAGGTCCTTGAAGACGGGAGCTTGGTCGTCGCTGCCTCTCTTGCTCCAGATGTACGGCATCCAACCGCTGAAGAGGATCAACTCGGGGCAAACGAGTACGCCGGCCAGGAAACCATCGAGCTCTTCGACCAGCATCCACTCGTCATTCTCGTCCGGCAGGCCAAGCAGGAAGTCCTGAAGCTGGTCGAGCTTGCTCTTGACCATCAGCGTCCCATTCCATGGTGGAGTTAAGCGCGGTGATTGATGGGATAATCGACGGACGGGGTCAAGGCGTCAGTGCGCCGTGAAATGCACGATGATGGCGAAGATCGACATGCCGAAGGCGACGGCCGCGATGGGAAGGAGGATTTCGATTGCCGCATTCCTGGCCCTCACCCGGTCCTGCCAAGTGCTGAATTCGCTGGCCGACAGCCATTCCCGGAAAGAGCCTTCGGAGCTTTCCTTTTCGTGCGGATGATGGCGCCAGATGCGCCACAGGGCGGCCGGAATGGCAATGGCGATGAAGATCAATCCAGTGGCGACGACCAGCAGATAGTCCGTATACCCATCGCCGCCGAAGGCCCAGGACGAGACCACGAACCACAGACCCAGCGCGACCAGCGCCAGATAAAGACCGGGATGGAGGTGATCGGTGACCCGCACTGTCGGGCGGTATTCTCTTCTGCTCATGGGCTGCTCCTCAAGGATGGAGATGCGGCGGAGCGCTATTGAGACAACGTGGGAATGCGGTCGATGTTCGATCATGCGTCGGGATGCCGCGAGCGCCCCGGCCGGCAACGCCGGCATCCGGTAATCATGAACGGTTCCATGGATTTATCACCGACATGAATATTTGGTATGATAGCCTGCTTCGCGAAGGATGAGGGGGCTTTGGCTATGGCAAGGATCGCTGCAAGGGGATGGCCGGCGCTCTTCGCCCTGATTTACCTGGTCGGCACGCCTGTTTCCGCCCCGGCACAAGAGGTGGGCCAGAGCTTCATCGATCACCTGGCGCGCCAGATCATTTGCCAATCACCTCCCGACCCCACGCCGGCGCTGCTCTATTTGAGCCGGAACAGGCATATCGACGCGAAGAAGGGCCAGCGCGCGGACAGCGAAACCTGCTGGATCATCTATCCGCCGCTCAAGATCGACGGCATAGGCTTCACGCATGTTTGCGCTTCGGCCGATGATCCCCTGCTGATCGAGCTCTTTCCGCTTCTCTACTATCGCGGTCCCGGAACCTCGCCCGGCACCGGGTTGCGGCTCGTCACCAATGACGATGAGGCGGCCGTCGACGACTGGATCGAGCGCGCCAAGGCCCGCCTCGGCCTCAGCGGCGAAACCAAGCTCGATATCGGCGAACCGACCTTCGTCAAGGGCAAGACGGAAATCTCCTGCAACAGCACGAGCTTTCTTTCGGGCAAGTGACCTAGAAAGGGCGCGACATAGGATCAGGATGATGGGCGGTGAGGGCACCAAATCCTTCTTTCCTCAGCCCATCCTGTCCAATGAGGGCTTGGCTATTGTCAAAGCCACTGTTGCTGAACCGCTAATCTTACCCGATGGCTGACGCTGGACGAGGACTATCTCGTAGTCCCCGGGCTTGGCGCTCTTTCCCACAACTCCACCCAAGACGATTGTGCTGAGCCGACCCTGCCCGCCGTATACAGGGACCTGCACCCGTGGTCGGGCTCGCAAGGAAACAACTTCCCGACCCTTGTACCAGGCGAAGCGCCAGTCTTGTTGCTGGGGCTTCGGAGGCATTGGGCGTAGGTTGCCCGCCAGCGCGCTTACCGACCGATCGCTGCTGTCTGCGAGCGCTTCCTCGAGGCGGGCTCGTTCACGGGCCCCCGCAGACAAGGATTCGCGAATCCGGCGGCGAAGTATCGGATCCAACAAATCCAAATAAAGCTCGACTTCGCGCGGCAGGTGGCCGCGGTTGATTTCGACCAATACGTATTCTGCCTTGTTCTCCTCGTTGCCGACCACCGTGGCGACTGTGAAATCTGCCCCTGCGTCGGTTCCGATGATCGATATGTTCTTTTGCGCGAGATTATTGTCGTCCCAAACGTGATTGCCGGTCGGCGGAGGTCCGTCGTGAGGGGTCACCTCCGCGAGCAGGCAGGGATGCCAATGCACCGGTCCTGACGGTGTCGCGACATCGGCTGGCGGGATCAGTGCAGTTGGCCACCGGACGTTGATGATCTGCTCGCCGCCTGGCGGCACCGCCGTGATCTTCGCTTCTGCGATGAAGTATGTGCCTGGCACCATCGGGAAAGGAACCGGATCGCCCGGGCCATTGATGGGCTGGAACGAAGCGGGATAGGTGAACTCCATCCCGGGATAATGGGTAACCGAAATTCGCACCCACGCATCGAGCGACGCCAATGTTCCGTTGTTGCGGACCCGCGCATATACCCAATTGTCTTGTCCCCGCATCGGAACCTCGTGCGGTCCCGCGGTGGCATAGTTGGGTGGAAGGGGACTTGGGTCAACCGCAGGATCGAGGCGCCGGCACCAGATATCGGGGCTGTTCCAGAAGGCGCCCGTCGAAGCGACCGCTCCTGTGTCGGCAAGGTTGTCACGAAGGACGAGATCGCGGGTCCCCGCGAACATGATGGCGGCATCGACGGCAGCACCTGCGTTCACGCGCCCATAGCCATACCAGCCGCTGCGCACCGGCGGTTGGCCTGAGCCTACCGATGGATTGCCGTTGGCATCAAGCCACTGCCCTACGGGATCGGTATTGGCTAGATCGAACTTGACCGCCGTGTCGCGAAGAATCTGGCGCGCCTCGATATATGTGAGGGCCGGATTGGCCGACAATACGAGAGCGGCCGCGCCGGCGCACAATGGCGTCGCAGACGATGTTCCGCCGAAGTTGTTGCGGTGGTTGTTCGGCCCCGTCACGACCATGTCGCCGACAACATGGGCATTGAGCAATCCGCCGCCGAAGCCGTTGTTGAACCCCTGAACCGTGAGCTGATTAGTCATTGCGTTCACCGCGGTGATGCGCGCCGGCTCACTTCCAAGGCCGCCGAAGGGTCCGACGTGAATGACGGCGTTGACCGCGAAACCTGCAACACTGGCGACGGTCAACGATGTTGCCCCGACCGCCGATGCGGCCGTCAGGGTCGTCTGCGACTGGACATAGCTGATCAGATTTCCATCACCTTGATGGGCTGCGCTCCAGGGCATGAATCCAGTCGGTGGATTGTGTACGGTCGGGGATTGATCCTGCGTCGGCGAGCAAAGGGCGATCTGACCCCACCCTGAGAATGGAGCACGGATTTCGGTCACCCCATCATTCGCGAACGAGGTGCCGGCAATGCCGAAGCATTTCTCGTATGCACCGTATGGACGTGCCGTCACATTGTTTTGGTTTTGGTTGCCGGTGGAGAAAAAGCACATTGTACCCTTTCCTCCGCGTCCGAACGTCGTGACGAAGTCGAGCGTTGCGCGAGCGGTGCCAGACAGAGGCGCACCCGCGCCGGGCGTCAAGCTGCAGGTGATGACGTCGGCTCCCCGCGCCGGCGGAGCTGCCGGGAAACCGGCAAGCGGGCTCTGCGGATCGAACCCCGCCATCCAAATATATTGGTCGGCGACCTCGAGATCGATGTAAGGCGTGCGGCCGGCGATCGTCATGATCTGGACGTTGGGAGCGCTGCCCGCGAGACCGTGGGCCTGACCGGGGATCGGCGATGGATTGTTCGCCAGCGCCACGGACACTCCCGCGACGCCCGATCCGTGATCATCCCATGGGTTGTCGTTGTTGGCCACCATATTGTCAAAATCGAAGGTCGCGAAGACCTTCGGCGCGCCGTTGCTCACCGTTCCGGAGAAGTCGCTGTTCGTCGGCACCCCGCCCACGGATTGAACGCCCGAATCCCAGACTGCAAGGATGATGTCGGGATCGCCAAACGTCTCCAGTCCGGCATCTTGGAGGTGCTGCCAGGCATCCTGAACGGTTATGAGCTGCCGGTCCCATAGACCGGGCCACAGCGGATCCGTAGGGATGATTGCATCGACTTCGGGTGTGACAACCAGGCTGGGTTCCGCCCATTCCACGTCGTCGCGCGCGGCTATCGCTGCGATGCTATCGAGGATGTCCAGCGTCGCCGGCTTATTCCACCGCAGCACGTATGTTCTTGGAGCAAATGAAAGTTCGCGAACGACCTCGTAGCCGTGTTCCTCGGCAATCGGCCTGATGTCCTTCTGCTCGCGGAGCTGCACGACGATTTCGCGAGTAAGATGAGTGAACCCCGCTTGGCGCATGCTGACCACCGCACCCGCATGTTCGACGAGCGGATGCTCTGACAGCTGCGCCAGGGCCCTGAATGCGTCGATCCCGCCGGAACGAAAGAGTTGGACACCCGCTTTTTCGGCCAGCGGTGGGACGTCCTCGGGTTGGAGGCCCAGACGCGCAGTTAGTTGTATTACTGCGTCTCTGGCCCCACGTGCCCTGCGAACCAGCGTGACGCCGATGAGATCTCCGTCGGCATCCACGGGCACTCTGACCTTTTCCCGAAAATACGTCTTGACTCCTTTCGCTCCCAGGATGAACAGCTCCCGATGCTGATCGCCGCCCACATGGATCTTGCGGGTCTGACTTTGCAGTTGGCTGTGCCTGACGTCGAGAACGCCATCGCCTCGCGGAATCTCATTCGCAACGTAGAGACCGGCCTTGTCGTCAAACGGAACTGAGATCGCGTTCCTGCTACCAACGGATTGCAAGGTGACGGTTGCGTCCTTGACAATATCTCCCGTTGCATTGCGCACCTCGACCTGAAACGATGAGTCACTCTTGTTGTACTGCATCACGTCCTCCCAAGTTCTACGTTGAACTTCGAGTGTCTCGGCTAGGTAATTCGAGAAGGACACCCGGTGCCCAAAGCGCCCGCGGTTGCGTCAGTCCGACCAGGTGTTTCATTCGCAGGCCGGTCCAGTACGTCGACCCTAATGCCAGCCTGCTTGAGCAACGCGATTTTGCTCTTGCTCAAAACGGCGATGCCATGGTTCTTGCTTGGCAGCGTGTGGTCCGCACAAAGCAGGCCTTGCCCCTGACAGGGCCGGGTCACGTCCGCGGCACTGTCGTCAATTGGCAAAGCGCACCGAAAGAACTTTTTGCCACTCATACGCTACTCCGCGTATGCTCGTTTCTCAGGCACAGACTTGCTTCAAACCCGTCAATCTTTCGAGCGGCAGCCGCGCGCAACGCTCTTGCGGACGATCAATCCCAACCTCAAGCCTTCTTTGCAACTCATCGAAGGCCGCTTACCTATCGTAAGTTACCCAGTAGCGGTGTTCAAGAACATTCTCCCGTGAGTAGCTCGACGAGAGTGTCGGAGCGTCCCCCGCTTTCATCCGATGCACAACGTGATGAACAAAATCATTGCTTTCACGCAACACATTGAAATTCATCTATTTATTTTTGATGAATGGTGGGCGGTGAGAGAGACTCGAACTCCCGATTCCGCCCATCCGGAGGGTCGTGCTATTGGCCAGCCATGGAACCCTGGTTCATTGCAACAGAAACCTTTGGCCCCGCCGATGGCGACAAATGGACCGGCTATGTGAAGTGGTCCGGTTTAGGCCAGCTCGATGAACTCATCTCGCTCGACACAATGCTGTGCCCGACACTGCTCCCCGAGATCAAGGATGACTATTGGCCTCACATCGTCAATGCGGACGGCTGTCTGCGTTTCTTCACCGACCTCTCCTTCCTGCGCCGGCAAGTCGCCGATATCGCCGACGGCCGCATTCTGTGCGTCTACAGGAACCCGGAGAGTCCACCCATCCTCCCTGCCGGATTGAGCGGCTTCAGCCTCGTCGGCTACGATCTTCTCGATGAATGGGCGAGCATCAGTGCGCTGTCGAATTGCGGCGGCTGGCCGGGCATCCTGGACAATTCGGAACTCTCACCCAACGGTCTCATCACGAGCCACACGCGGGCGCTGCAATTGCGCGACCTGCTGGCGCGCCAATTTCCGCAAGAGCCTCACGCTCAGTGCGATGTCTGGGCGATCTTTGTTTGAAATAAAGTCAGCCCTGCTTGAACGCGCGCACCACTGCGTAGGCGTCGAGCGACAGCGTCTGCCCTTCGACCGGCGTCAGCCTGTCGAGCAGATCCGCCTGTCGGGATGCCGCGACAAAGGATGATGCATCGAGCAGCGCGATGTTCGCGAAACCGTCGGGAAGGCGCACTTCCAGCACATTGGGCGAGGGATTGCAGAGCCACAGCTCCGTGCCTTTTTGCGTATCAGCCGCAATTCCGCGTACCGCGCCGTCGATGGAGGATTGCAACAATCGGACCGGTCGGCCTTTGAGCTTCGCCAAACCTCTGACGACATGCCAGACAGGATAGAGCTCGCCTTTGCCCTCGAACCCGGGCTGCGGGAACGCAGTCGGTACGGACAGGACGCCGAACGGGCCGACCGCGCCGCCGAGGGCGATCGCCTCAGCACCGCCTTCAGCGAAGGCCGCGAAATAGCCGAGGTTCCAGGCCGCACCCATGATGCCGCGCTGGCGCGGATCGTTGAAGTTCACCGCCTGCCTGATATTGCGCGGGTTTGCGACAGCCGCTTCCCCATAGGGGTTGTCGCGCAGCCCGATCGCGGAGGGTCCCACGGAATAAGGCAGCCCCTTCGCGATGGCCGGCACGGTCCTGACGATATGCGGCAGGCATTCGAGCGTGTCCATCAGCGAACGGTCGTCGCCGGCATGGAAGATCGCCGCTGTCGTGAATGTCACGAGGTCGATCGCCTCCGTCGGCGGACGCTTGCGGTTCAGTTCGGTGAAGAAGCTGAACATGCCGCCGCCGATGCGCGACCCAGGGAAGGCCCGGCGCGTCGCGGCATAGAGTTTCGCCGCATCCGGCGCCGGCGGCCAGACGCTTCCGGGGAGCGTGCATTTGAGATCGGGCGCCGGCGATACAAGGACCGTCGTGAAGGGATGGTCCAGCCGCGCCGCGACCTTGCCGAGGGCGTCGATTTCGGCTGATGCACCGTCATCGTCCAATTGTTCGACCACGGCTTCCAGCCAGGGCTCTGCCCCCATCGCGACGGCGGCCTGGACCTGCTTCGCCAGCGTTTCGGCATTATGGCCGCGCCTCGGATCGTGGTGGCAGATCACATGGGACAAGCCGAGCTGATGCAGCTTTTCGGCCTGTCTCAAGGCCGCGGCGGCATCCTCCGGCTGATGCCCCACACCCAGCGGCGGCACGGCACCCTTGGCTTCCGCAAGGCTCAGCACGGCGCTGCTGGCGCCCTGGCGGCGGGCCCCCTTGGAAGCACCTGTGATCGTCAGTGTAATTTTCTGGTCGACGCCCTCGCCCGGCGCGATCCGGTAAGGCCATGGCAGGGCCAGCGGCCGGACATAGGTCTTGTAGGACGCGTCGGTCCAGTTCCGCTGGTCCTCCATCTCGAAGGCATCTCCTTCCATGCGGCAAGTGACCGCCTGCCCGCCGGCCGAGACATACGAGATCTCGCGCAGGTCCATCATCGGCTGTACAGGATCGATCTCGACCGGGAAACGCGTCTCGATCCTTTCGCCGGTGGTATGGGTGATCGTCGCCGCGGCTCCGCTGACGCCGGTGATCGGGTGCAGGACGACGAAGCCGGTCCGATTGGTCAAAAAGCCGGTTTGCGTCTTGCCGCGGCCTGAATAGGTCAGCACGCCCGACGCCAAGCCTTCTATCGCTACCTCGTAGTCGAAGGTCTCGTCTTTGCTCGCAACACCCGCGCGATAGCCTATCGCGAAACGGCTCTCGTCTTCCTCAACGACGAGATCGGAAATGTCGGGGATGAGCGTGGCCCAGTCCTTGTCGCGCACCACAAATGAAATGGCGCGGATCACTTCCTCGCCATGCATGCGGATGTCGCGCAGATTGGCGCCGTCGAAGAGGACGCTGAGCGGCCCGGCCCGGAGCAGCCGCTCTTTCGCGGGCGCTTCCTCGGTGCCGTAGAGACGGACGGCGCGGGATGGTTCGGATCGTGTCATGGCGTTGTCCCAGGCTTTCAGATGCGCCGCGATTTCCAGGTGATAAGGCGTTCGGCCAGCAGTGCCAGGATGATGATGGCGCCAATCGCGGTGCCTTGCCAGAAGGGCGAAACGCCGAGCAGGTTGAGTCCGTTGCGGATCATCACCATGATCAGCACACCCATCAGCGTACCGAATATCGAACCGCGCCCGCCGAAAAGGCTGGCGCCGCCGATCACCACGGCCGCGATGGCATCGAGCTCCAGCTGGCTGCCGCCGATAGGATCGGCCGACATGATCTGCGCCAGCGAGAACGTCATCGCGGTTGCCGCAAGGGCGCCCGACACGACATAAGGCAGGATGGAATAGAACGTGGTGCTGAGGCCCGCCGCCCGGGCGGCTTCGATGTTCGATCCGACCGCGTATATCGTGCGCCCGCCCTTCGAGTAGGTCAGCCAGGCCCAGGTGGCGATATAGAGCGCGATCAGGAAAATGACGTTGGTCGGAATTCCCAGGACCGTCGTGTAGACGATGTCCTGAAGACCCATCGGCAGGCCCGAGATCGACCTCTGCCCTGACACGATATAAGCGAGGCTGCGCCCCATGGCCATGACACCCAGCGTCACCACGAAAGGCGCCAGTCCAAAGATGGCAATGAGCACGCCCGAGAAAAGCCCGATCAGCGCGCCACAGCCCACCGCGATCACGATCGCCACCGGAATGGGAAGCTCCTTCAGCAGCAGCGCCAGGACAATGCCGCTGAGGCCCGCGACGGAGCCGACTGAAAGGTCTATGCCGCCGGTCAGGATCACCAGCGTCATCCCCACCGCAATGATGCCGAGCACCACCGACTGATCGAGAATGTTGAACATGTTCCGTTCGGTGAAAAAGTGCGGCGAGATGATCGACAGTATCAGCGCCAGCACGACGGCGAGCACCAGCATTCGGAATTCCAGCGTGTTGGCGAACCTGGGTAGCGCAAATGACCGGCCGGGTTCGCTCATGCGTGGATCTCTTCGTCTTGACGTGATGTGATCAGGCCGGCCATCCGGTCGGCCAGGGATTCATGGTCGGGCAGCTTCGCGCCGGGAGGCAGGCTGAGACCTATCCAGCCCAGATCGTGGCCCCGGCGGTTGGACATTCGCGTGAGCAGAGTGGACCGGCCGTCCTTTTCGGTCACCACGCCGGGCTTGCGCTCTTCCAGGGCAGCCGGGATCGCCGTCTCTTGCGCGAAATAGACATGTCCCGCCGCGAAGCCCGTAGGAACGCCTCCCTTTCCCTCGGCAACGGCGAGGCAGACGAACTGGTCGCCGTCGATCAGGCCCCAGAACGCCGTGCCGCCGTGACGGGCGACGAGGTCCCGCAGGAAAACGGCGTTGCGTTCCGCCGAGCTGCGCGGGGCGGCGAGGAGCGTGAGGCTCTCTTCATTGAGGCGCGAGGCGGGAAGGTCGGCGATCGTGTAGCCGTCGCTCATCACCACGACGCGCTCGCAGATGCCGAGCAGCTCTTCGAAATCGGACGAGATGACCACCACCGCGATGCCCTTTTCGGCGACTTCGCGCAGCAGTTCGTAGATCACCTGCCGCGTGCCGATGTCGACCCCTTTGGTCGGCTCATCGAGGATGAGCACTTCCGGCTCGATAAGCAGCCAGCGCGCGATGATGACCTTCTGTTGCATGCCCCCCGAGAAATGAAGAAGATTCGCATCCATGCGATCGGCGGGAAGCCCGAGCCTCGCCATCAGCTCGCCGGCCTGCTTGCGGCGCAGGGAGTGGCCGCGGCCCAGTCCCCGGTGCTTGCCCATTTGCGCCAGGAACAGGTTCTCGCCGACGGTCATGTCGGGCACGATGTTCTGAGCCCGCCGGTCTTCGGCGACCATGCCCATGCCGGCGCGGATCGCGGCGATGGGGCTCTTCGGGTGGATTTCCTTGCCGGCGACGAAGACCTGCCCACCGGCGCGAGGGCGCAGCCCGAAGATCGCTTCGGCGCTTTCCGAGCGCCCTGCTCCCACAAGGCCGCCGAGGCCGAGAATTTCGCCTTTGCGCACCGAGAACGAGACATCGCGCACGGCCGGCGGCGCGCTGAGCCTGACGACATCGAGCACGACCGGCCGCTCGCCTGCAGCCTTTGTCGAGGGCGCCTTGCGATAGACGTTGCCGATGTCGCGCCCGACCATGTGCCGGATGATATCGTTCTGGGAAAGACCCGCCGTCGGCACACCTTCCGCCACAGTCCTGCCCTCCCGCAGGATCGTCACGCGGTCGGTGATGGCAAACACTTCCTCGAGCCTGTGGGACACGAAGGCGAGCGCCTTCCCGCTGTCTTTCAACCGCGTCATGATGTCGAACAGACGGTCGACCTCGGTCGGCGACAATGAGGCGGTCGGTTCGTCGAAGATCACGAGCTCGGCGTTGAGCGCCAGCGCCTTGGCGATTTCGACGAGCTGGCGCTGCGCGGCCGAAAGCCGGCGCACCTCCATGTCGAGCGGCAAGGCGTGATCGTGGCCGAGCTCGGACAGGATCGCCTGTGCCCGCTGGCGCAACTGCGCGAAGGAGAGTCGTCCCGGCATCGCATATCTGGGCAGGAAGATGTTTTCCAGGACGCTCATATCGGGGGCCAGGCTCGTCTCCTGAGCGACCAGCGCGATCCCGGCGCGCAGCGCGTCGCGGGCGGAACCGACGGCCAGCGGAGCATCCTTGAACAGGATTTCTCCCGAGGTCGGTGAAAGATGTCCGCAGACGATCCGCGACAGGGTCGACTTGCCGGCGCCGTTCGCGCCGAGCAGCCCGCAAATCTCATGTCGTCGGAGCGCCATCGTCGCATCCCTGAGCGCATAGGCGCTGCCGAAGATGCGCGTCACATTCCGGGCGACAAGCAGAGGCTCGCGGGTCTTGCTGTCGGTCATCGGCGGGAGAATTACCACAAGAAAGGTCCGGGGACTGCCGTCCCCGGACGGGTTTCGGTCACAAGCGTACCGCCATTACATCTCGTTGGCGAACACCGTTTCCTTGATGACCGGCAGTTCCTGCTCGATGTTCTTGCTGGTCACGATCTTGATCGGCACGAGGACCTCCTTCTCGGGGGTCTTGCCCTCCAGATGGGCGAGCATCGCGCGCGCCGACTCCTGACCCATCAGATAGGGTTGCTGCATGCCGGAAACGATCAGGTCGCCCGACTGCAGCAGCGGCACGAATTCCGGCACGCCGTCGAACCCCGCCACCAGCACTTCGCCGGTGAGACGAGCCGACTTGATCGCCTGCAGGGCGCCGAGCGTCGGTCCGTCCGTCTGCACGAACAGGCCCTTCATATCCGGATTAGCGGTCGTCATGTCCTGGGTGAACTTGAACGTCTCGTCGGCGGTGTAGGTCTGCATCTGCTGGAGGCCCGCTTCCTTGGCGATGCCGGCCGCCGTCATCGCATCCTTGAAGCCCTTGGTGCGGGCCTGGCCGTTGAGCCGGGCCTGGCTGATGCCGACGATGCCGACGCTGCCGTCCTGCTTCCCGGCGGCCTTCATGGCTTCGGCCAGGGCTTTGCCGACGCCGTTGGCGCCTTGATAGTTGTCAGAGATGATGAACGAGACATAGTCGCCGCCGTCGGTGCCGATGTCGGCGATGACCACCGGGATTTTCGCCTGCTTGGCGAGATCGAGCACCGCCGGAGCGGTCGAGCTGTCGGTGGGCGAAATGATGATGCCGGCCACGCCGCGGGCGATCGCGTCCTTGGCGTTCTTGAGCTGGGTCTGGGCATTGTTGCCGGAATCCAGCGCCTGATAGGTGTAGCCGCCGGCGGTCGCGACATTCTCGATGCCTTTGGAGAGGTACCGCCAGAAGGCGAGGTCAAGGCCGGGGGTCAGATAGACCAGTTCCTTGGATTGCGCGAGCGCGGTGGTCGCCGTGCCGGCGATGCCGGTCAGCGCGGCAACGCCCGCGAGGGCAGTGGTGGCAAAAAGGCGTCTTGTCAGCATGGAAATCCTCCCTGTTGTGCTGAATGGTTGTCCGCAATGCGCCCTCATCGCTTCCGGGCGGACTGCGTCAAGAGTTGTTGGGTCGTCGTGTAGATGCGTGTTTCGTGGATGGCGAAGGCCTTCGCGGCCGCTTCGGGATCGCCGGCCTCGAGCCCGGCAAGGATGGCGCGATGGTCGGCGATGCTCGTCGCGATGCTCGCGGGCTGGGCCACCGCGCGTCTTCGGTGGTCGAGAAGATACGAATAGAGATCGGCGGCCATATCCGCCAGCGCGGCATTGCCGCCGGCTCGATAGATGGCGGTGTGGAACTCGCGGTCGCAGATGAGGAAGCGGACCGGATCGTTGCTGGCAGCCTCCTGCGCCGCGATAGACTTGCGCAAGGTGTCGAGGGTCGCCGGCTCGATCCTTACGGCAGCGGCCCGCGCAACCTGATCCTCGATCAAGAGCCGCGCCTCGTGGACATCATCGAGGCTGTAGCCGGAGATGTCACGGAAGCGCGCCGACTGGACCGCGAGGTCCCCGACTTCGGTGGAGGCCACGACGGTGCGCGTGCCCTGGGCAACCGAAAGAATACCCTTGGTGGAAAGAATCAGGATCGCGCCCCGCACCGTTTCGCGGCTTACCGACAAGGCTGCCGCGAGCTCGCGCTCGCTGGGCATCGGATCGCCGACATCGAGAACGCCGGTCGCAATGAATGTCGCGATCTTCTGGACGACGAAGTCCTTCATGGACTGTTTCGGCACGCCGTTCAGCGCGCTTGCTTCGTCCGTCAGAATAGCCCGTAAATCCATTGTCCCGCCTGCGTTACAGGTCTGGTGGTCCGGTAAACATACCAGTAGACCTGCTGCGGACGGGCGTCAATATCGACGCAAAGACAGCGAAAATTCGGCCATTTGGGACGCTTCAACACCCGCAAGAGCCTCACGCCCAGCGCGACGTCCGGGCGATCCCTATCACAAACTTGCATTTTTGGTATAAATCGCTTATAACAAAATTGCAAATTTGGGATAAGCCCATATGACTCGCGAATTGGACCTTGCCTACACCACGATGGTCGCAGAGTTGCTGGACCGTGTTCTGGACGCGCAATTCGATGCCGATTTCGACGAAACCGGCCTGTTCCGAAAGCGCAAGGTGAACGATCGAAGCTACTGGTATTACAAGCCCTCTGAAAGAGGCACGGCCGCTCAGCCCGACAAATATGTCGGGCCCGCCGATGATCCGGCGATTGCCAAGCGCGTGTCGCAGTTTGCCGCCATCAAGGATGATTACCAGCGGCGGCGTAAACTGGTCTCGACGCTGACGCGGGAAGCCCGGCTGTTCAGTCCGGACAAGAAGGTCGGTGATCTCATCGAAGCCCTTTGGAAAGCCGGCGTGTTCCGCTTGCGCGCCTGTCTCGTGGGCACCGTGGCTTACCAGGCTTACGGAGCGGTGCTCGGCTACAGGCTGGCAGGCACGGCGATGCAGACGGGCGATATTGATATCGCCCAATTTCGGGCGACCTCCGTTGCCGTGGAAGACAGCATTCCACCCATATTGGAGATACTCCAAACCGTGGACGCCAAATTCCGGCCGGTTCCCGGGCTGCGGGACGAAAAAGGAATCACGCGCTTTGCCGGCCGGAACGGGCTTCGTGTTGAATTCCTGACGCCCAATCAAGGCAGTGACGATCGGATGGGGCGTCCCGTGTCCTTGCCGGCATTGGGAGGAGCGGCCGGAGAGCCTCTGAGGTTTCTGGACTATCTCATTCATGATCCGGTGCGAACGGTGATCCTGTACAAAGGCGGAATACCTGTCCTGGTGCCTCAGCCGCAGCGCTTCGCGGTGCATAAGATGATCGTGGCGACGCGGCGTTCCGGCAGCGGATCCAAGGATCTGAAGGATCTTCGACAAGCCAATTCGATCGCCACGGCGCTGCTGGCGACAGGACGGCATGCGGGTCTCACCGAAGCCTTTCACGTGGCCGAGAAGCGTGGGCCGCATTGGAGAGAGGCCCTCGCAAAAGCGCGCAAAAGGATGCAGCCGCTTGGGCTGAATGACGTCGAGAAGTGCTTGAACGCAAGCTGACACTTCGCTTTGGCTCGCTTGCCGAGCCGTAGCTCGCGGCAACAGGCCCGCCTTCGTCCTTTGGCTTCGGCGCGGCAGCCTTCGCATGCTTCGCGAGCGAAGTGTTTGATGGCCTGCCAGCCGTAGCTCGCGGAAACAGGCCCGCCTTCGCCCTTTGGGCTTCGGCGCGGCGGCCTTCGCATCTTCGCGAGCGAAGGCTGGTGGGCGGTGAGAGACTCGAACTCCCGACATCTTCGGTGTAAACGAAGCGCTCTACCAGCTGAGCTAACCGCCCTTCGAGGCCTCGCCTCTTAGCCGCCGGGGCCCTTCAAAGCAAGCCGCTAGGCCTCCAGGCGGCGGGCCGTCACCAGGCGGAACATGTTGCGCAATTTGGCCACGCCCTTGGCGTCGACGAAGGGGGCCAGCGCCTCTTCGAGCGTCTTGCGCACGGTTGCCTCGCCCTTGTGGCGGATGGCGCGCTCCGAGGCCGAGAGGATGGCGTTCACGGCGGTGGCGAGATCGGGATAGGTCAAGGTGGCGGTAATGTCGCCCTTGATCTCGGGCTCGAGGCCCGCATCGCGCATGAACTCATCGGCCGTCGCCGCCAGCGGCAAGGTCGGGACCGGCGGCTCGGGCGGCAGCAAGGCCAGGACATGCGGCATCACCTCGCCCTGGAGGTCGCATTTCTCGCGCGGGCCCCAGACCAGCATCGTCACCGTTCCGCCCTTGCGCGCCACGCGCGCCGCCTCGGCAAAGGCCTTGCGCTGATCGCGGGCGTACTGGAAGGAGTTGATGCCCGTCACCACATCGAAGGTCTCGTCGACGAAAGGCAGATCCTCCATGTCGCCCACCAGGATCTTGGCGCCCGGCAGGCGCTCGCGAGCGAGGCTCGCCAGATTCTCCGACGCATCGAAGCCCGAGACATGGGCGCCGCGTTCGCGCGACAGCACCAAGGCGCCGCCAGCGCCGCAGCCTATGTCGAGATGGCGGCTCCCCTTCCCGATCCGCGCCTGGTCGAGAACGGCGACATAGACATCGCGCCAGGCGGGCTCGTTGGCGAGGGCCCAATCCTGCGCCCGCGCCCCCCATAATTCGCCCTGCTCCTTCGCTGTGGTCATTGATCTCCTGTTATCCGCCTGGATCGCTTGGACTGCGTTCCCTGCTCCAAAAAGCCGGCGCTTCAATCTAATGATATGTAATTGCAAGATTTTTTAAAAACGAAATCGTGCCCTGAGGGCCGATTTTCAAAGTTTCCCTGTATTTTCCCTGTATCTGCGAAGCGCCAGGAAAATTTATGGCCGGCTTGCGGAAAGACCCTCACAAAAAATGCCCCGCGTGTGACTGAAGGGCACGCGGGGCTGATGTGATTTGGGCCGTCTGAAGCTGGCGTCTAGCCGTTCACCGCCTTCTTCAGCATCTTGCCGGCGCGGAATTTCGGCCGCTTGGAGGCCGGCAATTTGATCATCTCGCCGGTCTGCGGATTGCGCGCCTGGCCCGCCTTGCGGCGTCTCACCGAGAAGGTGCCGAAGCCGACGAGCCTGACGTCGTCGCCACCGCGCAACGCCTTCATGATATTGCCGAGCGTCGCCACGACGGCCTCGCCCGCTTCGCCCTTCGTCAGCTTGGCATCCTTTGCCACCTTGGCGATGAGTTCGTTCTTGTTCATGACCCAATTCCTCGTTGGTGATTGAGTGAGTACACGCAACTACGCCACAACGCCGTTCGAACCATTCGCCGCCCAAAAGAGAGGCTTTGCAAGCGCTTTCTCCCCACCCCGGAATTCGTGACTCAATTCAAGCAGTTATTGGGGGTTATCAACAGAAAGCGGCGCCTCCCTTGGGGAGACGCCGCGCATTTTCGGGTTCAGACTGATTCGCGGAAACCTTTGATTCCCTTAGGAATCTGGGGCCCGCTTTCAGTGGGCGGTCATCGGCTCGCCGGTCTCGTCCGGCTTGCGGCGCGAACGCTCGGCGGCCTCTTCGGCCTCCTCGTCCCAGGTGATGGCCTCGGGATGCTTCAGCAGGGCGTGACGCAGCACCTCGTCCATCCGGGCGACGGGGATGATCTCCATCTCGGACTTCACATTGTCCGGGATCTCGGCCAGGTCCTTGGCGTTCTCTTCCGGGATCATCACCTTCTTGATGCCGGCGCGGAGCGCTGCGAGCAGCTTCTCCTTGAGGCCGCCGATGGGGAGCACGCGGCCACGCAAGGTGATCTCGCCCGTCATCGCCACGTCCTTGCGGACCGGGATGCCGGTCATCACCGAGACGATGGCTGTCACCATGGCGATACCGGCCGAGGGACCATCCTTGGGGGTCGCACCTTCCGGCACATGCACATGGATGTCCTTCTTGTCGAAGATCGGCGGCTTGATGCCGAAATCGGTGGCCCTGGAGCGCACATAGGAGGATGCGGCCGAGATCGATTCCTTCATCACGTCGCGCAGGTTGCCGGTGACGGTCATCTTGCCCTTGCCCTGCATCATCAAGGCTTCGATGGTGAGGATCTCACCGCCGACCTCGGTCCAGGCAAGACCGGTGACGACACCCACCTGGTCCTCGCGATCGATTTCGCCATGGCGGAACTTCGGCACGCCGAGATACTTCTCGACGACGTCGGGGGTCGCCTTGATCTTCTTCTTGGCGGTCTTGGACATCATGATGTCCTTGATCGCCTTGCGGGCAAGCGAGTTGATCTCGCGCTCGAGGTTGCGGACGCCCGCTTCGCGCGTATAGCGACGGATCACTTCCATGATGCCGGCTTCGGTCAGCTCGAACTCCTTCTTGTCGAGGCCGTGATTCTCCATGGCCTTGGGCAGAAGGTGGCGCTTGGCGATCTCGAGCTTCTCCTGCTCGGTATAGCCCGCGATGCGGATGATCTCCATGCGGTCCATGAGGGCCGGCGGGATGTTGAGCGTGTTCGCCGTAGTCACGAACATCACATTCGAGAGGTCGTATTCGACCTCGAGATAGTGGTCCATGAAGGACGAGTTCTGCTCGGGATCCAGCACTTCGAGAAGCGCCGATGACGGATCGCCGCGGAAGTCCATGCCCATCTTGTCGATCTCGTCGAGCAGGAAGAGCGGATTGGCCTTCTTCGCCTTCCTCATCGACTGGATGACCTTGCCGGGCATCGAGCCGATATAGGTGCGCCGGTGACCGCGGATCTCGGCCTCGTCGCGAACACCACCCAGCGACATGCGGATGAATTCGCGTCCCGTCGCCTTGGCGATCGACTTGCCGAGCGAGGTCTTGCCGACGCCCGGAGGACCGACGAGGCACAGGATAGGGCCGCGCAATTTATTGGTGCGGCTCTGCACCGCGAGATACTCGACGATGCGCTCCTTCACCTTCTCGAGGCCGAAGTGATCGGCATTGAGAACGTCGTCGGCGAATTTGAGGTCGCGCTTGATCTTGCTCTTCTGGCCCCACGGGATGTTGAGGAGCCAATCGAGATAGTTGCGCACCACGGTCGCTTCCGCCGACATCGGGCTCATCTGGCGGAGCTTCTTGAGCTCGGCCTCGGCGCGCTCGCGCGCTTCCTTGGAGAGCTTGGTGTTCTTGATCTTCTGGTCGAGCTCGTTCAGCTCGTCGCGCTCGTCGCCATCGCCCAGCTCCTTCTGAATGGCCTTCATCTGCTCATTCAGATAGTACTCGCGCTGGGTCTTCTCCATCTGGCGCTTGACGCGCGAGCGGATGCGCTTCTCGACCTGGAGAACGGAGATCTCGCTCTCCATGAGGGCATAGACCTTCTCCAGCCGCTTCGCGGGCGACGTCAGCTCGAGCAGCTCCTGCTTCTCGGGGATCTTGATGGCAAGATGGGCGGCGATGGTGTCGGCGAGCTTGGCATAGTCGGTGATCTGCGACAGCGTCGCCATCACTTCCTGCGGCACCTTCTTGTTGAGCTTCACATAGCTCTCGAACTGCGCCATGGCGGTGCGCGACAGGGCCTCGGTCTCGGACTGCTCGTCGGACTCGTTCGGCAGCACGGCGATCTTCGCCTCGAAGAATTCGGCGCGGTCGGTGAAATTCTGGATCTTGGCGCGCTCCAGGCCTTCGACCAGGACCTTGACGGTGCCGTCGGGCAGCTTGAGGAGCTGCAGCACCTGGGCGAGCGTGCCCACCTCGTAGATGGCATCGGCCTGCGGATCATCGTCGGCCGGGTTCTTCTGCGCCACCAGCAGGATGCGCTTCTCCTCGCGCATCACGTCCTCGAGCGCCCGGATGGACTTCTCCCGGCCGACGAAGAGCGGCACGATCATGTGGGGGAAAACGACGATATCGCGAAGCGGGAGGACGGGGAGCGTTTCGGGTCCGGCGGAAGACGCAGGCCGGGAGGGGGTCGAGGTCATTTTGTTTCCTTTCGCGGGTTGGGCCACGCGTGAAATCCGCACTCCTAATACGTTCCCCAAGGGGCAAACGCATCAACTTTCCAAGCTACGGACTTTCGGTGCCGAGACTCAGGCCACACCATCCGCAAGTGCCCTATTTTACGCGGAAACTTGCGGGCAGCACAGCTCAAATCCGCTCCTCAAATGGAGGCAGCGTTAACGTTTTTCAATCCCTTGACAAAACGCCTGAAGCGGCATGGTTCCCGCCTACTACTTTAGGCGGAGACGGGGGCAGCCTTGATCGATTGCTTCTCGCGATCGGCATAGATCAGCAAGGGCCTGGCATCGCCGTCGACGACGTCCCTCGAGATCACCACTTCCTGGACCCCGTCCATGGCCGGCAGATCGAACATCGTGTCGAGGAGGATGGCCTCCATGATCGACCGCAAGCCGCGGGCACCCGTCTTGCGCTCGATGGCCCGGCGGGCGATGGCGCGCAGCGCCTCCTCGGCCACCGTCAGCTTGACCCCTTCGAGCTCGAACAGGCGCTGATACTGCTTGATGAGCGCGTTCTTGGGCTCGGTCAGGATCTGGATGAGCGCCGGCTCGTCGAGGTCATCGAGCGTCGCCACGACCGGAAGACGGCCGACGAATTCCGGGATCAGGCCGAACTTCAGCAGGTCCTCGGGCTCGAGCGCGCGCAGGACCTCGCCGGTGCGCCGGTCTTCCGGCGACTTGACCTCGGCGCCGAAGCCGATGCCCGAACCCTTGCCGCGCTGCGCGATGATGCGCTCGAGGCCGGCAAAGGCGCCGCCGCAGACGAAGAGGATGTTGGTGGTATCGACCTGCAGGAACTCCTGCTGGGGATGTTTGCGGCCGCCCTGCGGGGGAACCGAGGCGACGGTCCCTTCCATGATCTTGAGCAGCGCCTGCTGCACGCCCTCGCCCGACACATCACGCGTGATTGAAGGATTGTCCGACTTGCGCGAGATCTTGTCGACCTCGTCGATATAGACGATGCCGCGCTGGGCGCGCTCGACATTGTAGTCGGCCGACTGCAAGAGCTTCAGGATGATGTTCTCGACATCTTCGCCGACATAGCCCGCTTCGGTGAGCGTTGTCGCATCCGCCATGGTGAAGGGCACATCGAGGATGCGGGCGAGCGTCTGGGCGAGCAAGGTCTTGCCGCAGCCCGTCGGACCGACGAGCAGGATGTTCGACTTGGCGAGCTCGACGTCGTTGTTCTTCTGCGCGTGGTTGAGGCGCTTGTAGTGATTGTGGACCGCGACGGAGAGAACCTTCTTGGCGTGGTCCTGGCCGATGACATAGTCGTCGAGAACCTTGCGGATCTCGTGCGGGGTCGGCACGCCGTCCTTGGTCTTCACCAGCGAGGATTTGTTCTCCTCACGGATGATGTCCATGCACAGCTCGACGCATTCATCGCAGATGAATACCGTAGGCCCGGCAATGAGCTTGCGGACCTCGTGCTGGCTCTTGCCGCAGAAGGAGCAGTACAGAGTGTTCTTGCTGTCGCCGCCGCCGGATTTGGTCATCGTAAGTCTTCCTTGAACTCTCAACTGGCCGGGCCCGAATGGCTGTCACCATTTTGACACGGCCGACTCAATTTCAGCATGCGCCATGCCGGTTAATCAAGGATTGATTCAACCGGCGTGCCAGTCGGCCCCAAGGGCAGCCTTCCGTGCAAAACTATAATAGGGGGTAAAAGCCAAATTCGCCAATTATTTGGCCTCTGCCGGAATCGGCCGCTTCTCGATCACTTTGTCGATCAGGCCGAACTCCTTCGCCTTCTCGGCGGTGAAGAAATTGTCCCTTTCGAGCGCCTCCTCGACCGCCTTGAGCGACTGGCCGGTGTGCTTCTCGTAGATCTCGTTCAGCCGGCGCTTGAGCGCCTCCACTTCCTTGGCATGGATCAGGATGTCGGTCACCTGGCCCTGGAAGCCGCCGGAGGGCTGATGCACCATGATCCGGGCATTGGGCAGCGCGAAACGCATGCCCTTGTCGCCGGCCGCCAGCAGGAGCGAGCCCATCGACGCCGCCTGTCCCATGACGGTCGTCGAAATGGCCGGTCTGATGAACTGCATCGTGTCATAGATCGACAGACCCGCGGTCACCACGCCGCCCGGCGAATTGATGTACATCGAGATTTCTTTTTTGGGGTTTTCCGCCTCGAGGAAGAGGAGCTGCATCGACACCGATGCCGCCACCGCATCGTCGATGGGCCCGGTGATGAAGATGATGCGCTCGCGCAGGAGCCGCGAGGGAAGGTCATAGACACGCTCGCCGCGGGATTCCTGGACAATGACCTGGGGCCAAAAAGAACTATAAGTTTCAATAGGATCGCGCATGAAAATCCTGGAATTTGCGATTCGGGATGAGGTTCAGCCCCGCATAGATAAGTGATCGCCGGGCAATCCGGAAGAGGTCCAGCATTTCCGCATCCCTGCGTCAAGGGATTTGCAACCGGGGGGTCGCTGCCCCATTATTGCGAAATCATGCCTCTCCTAGACATTATTGTCGTCGTCATCCTCATTCTCATCAATGGCCTTTTCGCGATGTCGGAACTTGCGGTCGTCTCGGCGCGGCGGCCGCGCCTCAAGACGCTGGCCGATCGGGGCGTGAAAGGCGCCAAGCGGGCGCTGGCGCTCGCCGCCCATCCGGGACGCTTCCTGTCGGCGGTGCAGATCGGCATCACCCTCGTCGGCATCCTGGCCGGCGCCTATTCGGGCGCCTCGCTCGGCGATCATGTCTCCCTGTGGTTCCAGGATTTCGGAATGAGCAAGAACCTGGCCGAGCCCTTGGGGCTGGGCCTCGTCGTCGCGGTCATCACCTATTTCTCGCTGATCATCGGGGAACTCGTGCCGAAGCAGCTCGCCTTGCGCAATGCCGAACGCATCGCCTGCATCGTCGCCCCCTTCATGACCATCTTGTCGCAGGCCATGAGCCCGGTCGTGTCGCTGCTCGACGCCTCCGGCCGGTTCGTGCTCTTCCTGCTGCGCCGCAAGGCCTCGCCCGACTCGCAGGTGACCGAAGAGGAGATCCGCACGCTCATCGCCGAGGCCGAAACCGCGGGCGTCCTCGGGCGCGATGAACGCCAGATGATCTCGGGCGTCATGCAGCTCGGCAGCCGCCCGGTGCGCGCCGTGATGACGCCCCGCCATGACGTCGATGTCATCGATCTGACCGATTCCGTCGCGAAGATCCGCCGCCGGATCACGGAAAGCGTGCATTCGCGCCTTCCCGTCTGCGACGGCGATCCGGAAATCATCATCGGCATCATCCAGGCCAAGGACATGCTCAACGCCTATCTCAAGGGCCGCAAGCCCGATCCGCGGAAATTCGTGCGCCAGGCGCCGGTCATCCCCGACACGATGGACGCGCTCGATGTGGTGGCGAAGCTCAGGGACAGCCCCGTCCATGTCGGCCTCGTGCATGACGAATTCGGCCATTTCGAAGGTGTGGTCACCTCGGCCGACATCCTTGAGGCGATCGTCGGCAGCTTCCATACCGAGGAAGGCCCGCCCGAGCCCGATGCCACCGAGCGCGACGACGGCTCGTGGCTGCTTTCGGGCAGCATGCCGGTCGATGATCTCGAACAGCTGTTGAGCCTGCCTTTGCCCGAGAAGCGCGTCTATCACACGGTGGCGGGCCTCATGCTCGAACGCTTCGGCCGGCTGCCGAAAGTGGGCGAGCATGTCGATTTCGCCGGCTGGCGCTTCGAGATCGTCGATCTCGACGGGCGGCGCATCGACAAGGTGCTGGCGGCGCGCCCGCTGGCGCTCAGACGTAAGGGGGCGGCGTGAGACAGCCGCATTCCGAACGGCTCTCCGATATCCTGAAAAGGCTGGGCGAGAACGGAAATCCCGACATGACGCTCGGCGACATCATCAAGGCGCTGGGCGAGCGCGGCTTCGGCGCGCTCATCCTGCTGTTCGCAGCACCCAATCTCATTCCGCTGCCGCCCGGATCGTCCTTCGTCTTCGGCGTGCCTCTGGTCTTCATCACCGCGCAATTGATGATCAAGCAGGACAAGATCTGGCTGCCGAAACGGCTCAATGATGCCCGGATGGGCGGCGGCCGCCTGCTCCATCTGCTGCAGCGGCTCGTGCCCTATGTGGTCAAGGTCGAGAAGCTGCTCAAGCCGCGCGGCACGCTCCTCACCTCGGCCTTCGGCGAAAGGCTCGCGGGGCTGGCGGGACTGTTCTGCGCGATCGTCCTGCTCCTGCCCATCTTCGGCGCCAATATGGCACCGGCCCTCGCGCTGTGCTGCTTCGCGCTCGGTCTCATCGAGCAGGACGAGATCGCGATGCTGGCGGGCTGGCTCGGCACTTTCGCCACCGTCGTCATCCTGGCCCTGCTCTATCTGTTCGGCACCGCGATCTTCGCCTTCCTCAGCAACTGGATCACCCCATAAAAAAGGCGGCCGAACCGGCCGCCTTCAATCCATATCGGGCAGAGACTACTCGGCCTTCTTCGCCTTCTTGGCGGGAGCCTTCTTCTTGGCCGGCGCCTTCTCAGGCTCATGGGCATGATCGTGATCATGATGCGCGTGATCGTGATCATGATCGTGGTGATGATGATCGTGATCGTGGTCATGATCATGGTGGTGATGATCATGATCGTGGTCATGATCATGGTGGTGATGATCATGGTCGTGGTCATGATCATGGTGGTGAGCGTGATCATGCTCATCCTCGTCCTGCACCAAAGCCTGCAGCTCTTCGCGCGTCACCTGCTTTTCCGCGACATTGGCCTTGGACACGATATGATCGACGACCTTCTGCTCGAAGATCGGGCCGCGCAGCTCGAGCAGCGCATTGGCGTTCTTGCGGTAGTAATCGAATACCCGGCGCTCCTGGCCCGGGAACTGGCGGGCGCGGTCGACGAGAGCGCGCTGCAACTCCTCATCGGTGATGGTGACGCCTTCCTTCTCGCCCAGGGTTCCGAGGACGAGGCCCAGGCGCACGCGGCGCTCGGCGATGGCGCGATATTCCTTGCGCGCCTCTTCTTCCGTCGTGCCCTCGTCGGCAAAGCCCTTGCCGGTGCGCTGCATCTCGGTCTCGAGCGCGTTCCAGATGCCGTTGAACTCGGTCTCGACTAGCTTTTCCGGCAGCTCGAAGCTGTAGGTCTTGTCGAGCGCATCAAGCACGTCGCGCTTGAGCTTGAGACGGGTCATCTGGCCGAACTCCTGGCCCAGGCGCTCGCGGATCGTCTCCTTGAGCTTGTCGAGGCCCTCGAGGCCGAGCTTCTTGGCGAATTCATCGTCGATCGCCGTTTCCTTCTGCGCCTCGACGCTCGCCACCTTGACGTCGAACTCGGCCGCCTTGCTGGCGAGCGTCGCCACGCCATAGGTCGCGGGGAACGTAACCTTCACAGTGACGTCATCGCCCGTCTTGGCGCCCGTGAGCTGATCCTCGAAGCCCGGGATGAACTGGCCGGAGCCGAGCTCGAGCGGCACATTCTCGGCGGTGCCGCCCTCGAAGGCCTCACCGTCGATCTTGCCGACGAAGGAAATCGTCACCCGGTCGCCCTTCGCCGCCTTGCCGTCCTTGGCCTGCCAGTCCTTGTACTGGCCGGCGATACGGCCGAGCGCCTCATCGACATGCGCATCGGTCACCTCGATCACATGGCGCTGCAGCTCGAGGCCGGTCGTGTCCGTAAGCTCGAAGGTCGGAATCACCTCGAGCGACATGGTGTAAGCGAGGTCGCTCTTGCCGTCGAAGATGCGCGCCACTTCCTCTTCGTCTTCGGGAAGCTTCACTTCCGGCTGATAGGCCGGCTTCAGGTTGCGCTCCTCGAGCACCTTCTTGCTGGCATCGTCGAGCTGCTTCTGCACGACCTCGGCCATCACCGACTTGCCATAGACGCGTTTCAGATGCGGCACCGGCACCTTGCCGGGACGGAAGCCCTTAAGATGCGCCTTGCCGGCCATCTCGGTCAGACGCTTGTTGACTTCCTTGTCGAGATCCTGGGCGGCGACGACGACTTTGAATTCGCGCTTCAGGCCGGAGCTCAGCGTTTCGGTAACCTGCATGTTCCCTGCTCAATCCTTATGGGGTTCGTACTTCTTCGCAGCATCTGTTGCGAAACCAGGCTTGCTTCGGGCGCTGAGGCCTTGGTGCGGGCGGAGGGACTTGAACCCCCACGGGTTGCCCCACAGGAACCTAAATCCTGCGTGTCTGCCAATTTCACCACGCCCGCGCCGAGGCTCGGGCCCGTTGCGATGGGCGCGGTCTATAGCAGAGGGTTTTGCGCGATGCCACTAGAAATGAGGCCAGGTAAGTCCTCGGCGATGAGGCCGAAACCGCCGAATTTCCGGGCCGCTTCGCCATGGAGCCACATGGCGGCAGAGGCCGCCTTGAGGGGCTCGAGGCGCTGGGCCAGGAGACCCGTCACCAGGCCCGCCAGCACGTCGCCCGAGCCCGCCGTGGCGAGACTCGCCGGCGCGTTGGTATTGACGATCGCCCGGCCATCGGGGCTCGCGGCGACGCTGTCCGGCCCCTTGAGCAGGATGACGGCATGGCTCAGCGCCGCCGCCTTCAGGGCACGCTCACATTTCGACTCCGCCGCCCCGTCCATATTCTTGAAAAGACGGGCGAACTCCCCCTCGTGAGGGGTCATCACCACGGCCCGCTCGGGGAATTCGCCTACAGCGTCGAAGAGCTCCTCCGGCGCCTCGGCGAATGACGTAAGGGCATCGGCATCGAGGACGACCGCGGCACCGCTGGCGAGCGCCGCACGCACCTTTGCCCGCGTGGCCGACCCGACGCCGATGGCGGGACCGAGGCAAACGGCATTCTTCCGCCGGTCGGAAAGAAGCCTGCCCAGGGCCAGGGCATCATCGGCCTCGGCCAGCATGACGGCGGTCAGATGCGCGGCATTCGCCGCCAGGGCGGCCTTGGGCGAGGCCAGAGTGACGAGGCCGGCGCCCACCCGCAAGGCGGCGAGCGCCGCCAGGCGGGCCGCCCCCGTCTGATGCGCGGCACCGGACAGGATGACGGCATGGCCGCGCTGATATTTGTGCTGCCCGGCGCTGGCAACCGGCAGGTCCGGCGCGTGGTTCTCCGAGAGCGTCGGCGCGATGATCTCGAGAACCTTCGCCGGAATGCCGATATCGGCGACGACGGTCTCACCGCAATAGGAGCGTCCCGGCATCAGCACATGGCCGGGCTTCTTACGGAAGAAGGTCACGGTGAGGGCGGCGTGGAAGGCGTCGGGCCTCGCCTGCCCCGTGGCGCCATCGAGCCCCGACGGCACATCGATGGCGACAACCGGCACGGTCGTTTCCCTGATCCGCGCGACGAGTTCGTCGCTCAGGCGTTTGGAGAGGCCGGCGCCGAACAGCGCATCGACGATGAGACCGGCACGTCCCGGCGCACCAAAGGTTTCGACGGGACCCGCCCAGCGTCCGGCCATGATGGCCGCATCGCCCTTGAGCTTCGATGGATCACCCAGGAGAGCGAGCCGCACCGGCCATCCCCATTGTGCGAGATAGCGCGCCACGACGAAGCCGTCGCCGCCATTGTTCCCGGGCCCACAAAGAACGAGAGTCGGGCGCGCGCCGAAGCGGCGGATGATCTCTTCCGCGACGGCGCGGCCCGCATTCTCCATGAGCGTGAGCGAGGGCACGCCCGCTTCGACGGCGAGCGCGTCGGCGCGATACATCTGCTGAGGCGTCAGGAGCGCATGGGCATACATGCGGTCATGTTCGCCGAGCCGGTTCCCTGCCGCAAGACGCTACTTCTTGGCGGGCGCGCTGATCGACCAGTGATGGCCGTAAGGATCGGCGAGCAGACCCCAGCGGTCGCCCCAGAACTGGTCGTCGAGCGGTGCGAGCACCGTGGCGCCCGCCTTGGTCGCGCGCTCCCACCATTTGTCGGGATCATCGACGCGCAAAGCGAGCATGATGCCGGCCGGGCTGGTGTTGGGCGAGCCGTGTTCCGGGAACGCATCCATGAGGAAGACATCATGGTCATTGACCTTGATATGCGCGTGCATCAGGCGCTTGCCGTCCTCGGCATCATGGCGGCCCACTTCCTCGGCGCCGAACGCCTTCTTGTAGAAATCGATCGCGGCCTTGGCGTTGTTGTCGTTGATGGTCATATGCGGGATGAGACCGGTGCTGTACTGCGTCATGTGGTTCTCCCTGGGTGAAGTTCAGTCGAAATGCCGTCCCGACGCCTATTGCAATGGAGTCTACCTCACAATGTTGCAAAATCGTGTCGGTGCTTCAGCCTTGCTCCTGGCCGATCTCGTGCAGCAGGGCTGTGAACCAGGAAGCCGAAGGATCGAAATGCTTGCCGCCCTTGATGCGCGAAAACTCGATCGTGCTGAGTTGCCCGCCCCGTTCCTCGTCATGGCCGACGAGTCCGCTCTCGCCCGTGAGGCCCGAGGCCACGGCATGATCGACCATGGCGCGGATGAGCTTGAGGTCGTCCGCGCCGGCGGCGGCCGAGCGCACGAAATAGCCCGACTTCTGCACCAGGGTGCGCTCCGCCCCGATGAGCTTGGCGAAGCGCTTTGAGAACCAGTCGCCAACATTGATCTTGTCGATCTTGACGTGACCGAAGGCATCGCGCTCGACGGCCTCGCCGCGGGCTTCCATCTCGCGCACCAGATCGGCGACGCCCGCACCTTCGCTGAGGAAGATCGCGACCGAGTTCTTGCTGTTCATGACCGCTTTGAGCCTTCGCGCCTCGGCGTCGATGGCGATGGGTATTTCGGGGATATAGAGGGCGTCGATGTCCTTCTGGACCACGGTGAAGGGTGATGGCGCCTTGGCCCTGAGGCGGCGGCGATAGGCTTCGGCCGTTGCCGCCGCGAGCCAGCCCGAGTTGCGGCCCATCACCTCGTGGATCACCAGCGTACGCGGTGCGGTGGTGCGCTCATTGACGACATTCTCGAAGAAGACGGCGCCCTGCTCCGCCGCCGTCTGCGCACCCAGCGACTGGCGGATCGGCACGATGTCGTTGTCGATCGTCTTGGGCAAGCCCACCACGGTGAGCTTGTGGCCGCTATCGGCCAGGAAGCGCGCCAGGTCGGCGGCCGTCGTATTGGTGTCGTCGCCGCCGATCGTGTGGAGGATCGTGACCTTGTCCTTCAGCAATTGCGCCGCCGCCACGTGCAGCGGATCCTCGCCCTCCTTGATGAACCCGCGCTTCACGAGGTCGGCGGCATTGGTCAGCTTGACACGGCTGTTGCCGATCGGGCTGCCGCCTTCCGCCTCGAGGAGATGCGCCTCCTTGCGAATAGCTGCCGTGATGGGGATGCTGTCGCCAAGGAGCAGACCCTGATAGCCATAGCGATAGCCGATGATCTCGGCATCGGGGGCAAGGCTCGAATAGCGCATGATCAGGCCGCCGACAGCCGCGGAGAGACAAGGCGCAAGACCGCCTGCGGTCAGCATCGCCACTTTGACCATGAGCCTGATCCTTCACGCAAATGAACTGCCCCAGTGGTGACAGTTCACGCCGTCGCGATCAAGAGGCCTTTACGTAGCCGAGCGCTTCGACGATCCGTCCGTCTCTCACACGCATCAGGTTGACGCCACGGACGGAACTCGCACGATCTGGCCCCCAGACCAGCCGCCAGCGGATCTCGCCGCGATCGCCGCGGGCGATAATGGTCTCCGGCTCGAAATGCGCATCCGCCATGGTGGCGATATGGGTCCACAGCGCGATGCACGCCGCCTTGCCTTCATGGCGCGAGCCATCGGGCGCGGGGTTGGTGTTCTCGATGACGCAATCTTCCGCCACCAGCTCCGAGAGTGCGGCCGGATCGTGGGTAAGGAAGACCTGGTTGAAGCGCTCGAGGATCGCCTCGGTCGCGCGGCTCTCGGCATCCTGAAAGCTGGCGCTGGTCATGTTCTTCTCCTCATGCTGCGAGCGCCGGGGCAAAGAAAATGCCGTCGCCCCAAGGCGCCAGGCCCTCGGCCTGCAAAGCCGCGAGGACCGCCGGTCGCCCGCCGACACGCTGCATGAAGACCTCGAGGCTCGGCCAGCGCGAGAGGTCGATACCGTTCCACTGCGACCAGTTCAGGCAAACGAAGAGATAGGCGTCCGCCACGCTGAACGTGTCGCCCAACAGATAATCACCGGTGAAACGGTTGGCGATCCAGTCCAGCCGGGGTGCCACATGCTTGTAAAGTGCCTCCTTCACCGGCGCATAGTCGGGGGTCAGCATCTGGGCCATGGGCTTATGGAGCTCGGTGGCGATGAAGTTGAGGAGCGATTGGACGAGCCGCCTGCCCTTGGCGTCATCAGGGATGAAACCTGTCTCCGGCTTGAGGCTCACCAGATATTGGAGGATCGCCGTCCCCTCGATGAGGATCTCGCCATCGTCAAGCACCAGGGCCGGCACATAGCCGTTCGGATTGATGGCGAGGAAATCCTCGCCGTTGCTGGCGCGGTGGGTGGCGCGATCGACGCGAATGATCTCGATATCGAGCCCGAGCTCATAGGCGATGATATGCGATGCGAGCGAACATGCCGCGCGTTGCGTATAGAGCTTCATATTGACCTCCTGCCTTGATTTTTGTACTATCTCGCATATATATCGGAAGCCGTCAATCATTTTATGCGGAACAGTACAATATTATGCCAAAGCGTGGCCGCCCCATCGAATATGACCCCGAAGCGGCTCTCGCTTCGGCGCGCGACGTCTTCTGGGCAACCGGATTTGCGGCGAGCTCGCTCGATGCCCTGAGCGAGGCGACCGGCATGAACCGGCCGAGCCTCGCGGGCGCCTTCGGCGACAAGGAAACGCTCTATATCGCGACACTCGAGCAGTATCGCGACGCCGGTGTCGTAGCGCTCAAGGAAACGCTGAATGGCAGCCGGCCGCTCGCCAGGGAGCTCGCCCAGGTCTATGCGAAATCCATCGACATCTATCTGGGGTCGGACGATGCGGCCAAGGGCTGCCTTCTGATCGGCACGGCGTCGGTAGAGGCGGTCTGCCGCCCGGCGATCCGGCGCGTCCTGTCGGAAAGCCTCACGGCCTTCACCGCCATCATCGAAGAGCGCCTGCGCAAGGCGGTTCGCGACGGCGAGATCGCCAGAAACGCCGATGCCGCGGCGCTGGCGCAGATCGCCGGCGCGATACTGCATTCCTTGGCGGTGAGGGCGCGCGCCGGCGAGCCGCGCAAGGCCCTCGATAAACTGGCGAAGACCGCCGTCGAGCTTATTTGTTCTTGAAGGAAAGCCGCATCAGGGGCCGCCTGAGCGAGCGGCGCGCCACTTCCTCGAAGCCCAGCTCACGGAACACCGAGACGACGCCGACGAAGCCCTCGCCCCACATCAACGGCTTATCGGTCTCGATCGGGCAGACATCGATCGCCGTCGCCTTCTTCTTTTTCGCATAATCGACGGCGGCCTTGGCGAGGTCGGTCATCAGGCCGCGCTTCCTGTGCCCGGTGCGGACATAAAAGCATGTGATGGCATAATGCGTCTCAGGGTCCTTCCCGGGCTCGAGCGCCGACGTCTTGGCCTTCTCGAAGCGGATGACCTCGGCGCGGGGCGAGACCGCGACCCAGCCGATCGCCTGGCCCTTCTCATAAAGCAGAAGGCCCGGCACCGGTCCCGCCGTGACGCAGGATTTGAAGGCCTTCTTCCGCTTGTCCCGGCCCATGGCCTGGAAGTCCTTGGCCGTAAGCCTCGGCCACATGCACCAGCAGCCGGAATTCGCGCCCTTCTCCGGCCCGAACAGATCCTCGACATCCGCCCAGCGCGATGGCGTCAGGGGCCTCACCGTATATGACTGCTTGACCGCCTTGCCCATGATCCGATCCATAACCCGTTTCAGCCGATTTGTCCGTTGCCGGATTTGCATGCCCAAGGCTTGGGCGAATGCCTTATAATTAGGCAATGGAATCGCGCAAGCTGGCGTCATCCAAATGTCAGCCGGTTGATTTCATTTATTTTTTTGTCCCAATGCCGGTTGGCATGCGGCCTGCAAACAGGCCCGCAAGATCAGAACAGGGGTGTGCATGAAAAAGATCGAGGCCATCATCAAGCCGTTCAAGCTCGACGAAGTGAAAGAAGCCCTGCAGGAAGTGGGGCTGCAAGGCATCACCGTCACCGAGGCCAAGGGCTTCGGGCGCCAGAAGGGCCATACAGAGCTCTATCGCGGTGCCGAATATGTCGTCGACTTCCTGCCCAAGGTGAAGATCGAGATCGTCCTCGCCGACGAGCTCGTCGACAAGGCGGTGGAGGCGATCCAGAACGCGGCGCGCACCGGGCGCATCGGTGACGGCAAGATCTTCATCTCCACCATCGATCAAGCGATCCGCATCCGTACCGGCGAGTCGGGCACGGACGCGCTCTGATTTCTTCAAAAAAGCAACCAAGCCAACCAGAGGGATAACAGAAAATGGCAAAGCCAAAAGATGCCGATGCAGTATTGAAGCTCATCAAGGAAAAGGATGTGAAATACGTCGATCTCCGCTTCACCGATCCGCGCGGCAAGATGCAGCATCTGACGATGGACGTGTCGCAGATGACGGAAGATGCGTTCGCCGAAGGGCTGATGTTCGACGGCTCCTCGATCGCGGGCTGGAAGGCCATCAACGAGTCCGACATGGTGCTGATGCCGGATCCCGCCACTGCCCATATGGACCCCTTCTACGCGCAGACGACGCTCGCCGTGTTCTGCGACATCCTCGAGCCTTCGACGGGTGAAGGCTACGCGCGCGACCCGCGCATGATCGCCAAGCGCACCGAGGCCTATCTCAAGCAGACCAAGATCGGCGACACCGTCTTTGTCGGTCCCGAGGCTGAATTCTTCATCTTCGACGACGTGCGCTTCGCCTCTTCGCCCTACAATTGCGGCTACAAGCTCGACTCGGTCGAATTGCCGACCAACATGGATCGTGAATACGAGACCGGCAATCTCGGCCACCGCATGCGCACCAAGGGCGGCTATTTCCCGATGAATCCGCAGGATTCGGCGCAGGACATGCGCTCGGAGATGCTGTCGGTCATGGGCCAGATGGGCCTCTCGGTCGAGAAGCACCATCACGAGGTGGCGGCCGCCCAGCATGAGCTCGGCACGAAATTCCAGCCGCTGGTCACCGCCGCCGATCACATGCAGATCTACAAATATGTGATCCACAATGTGGCGCATGCCTATGGCAAGACCGCCACCTTCATGCCGAAGCCGGTGTTCGGCGACAACGGCTCGGGCATGCATTGCCACTTCTCGATCTGGAAGGACGGCAAGACGCAGATGGCCGGCAATCAGTATGCCGACCTCTCGGAAACCTGCCTCTTTTTCATCGGCGGCGTGATCAAGCACGCCAAGGCGGTCAATGCCTTCACCAACCCGTCGACCAATTCCTACAAGCGCCTGGTGCCGGGCTATGAGGCGCCGGTGCTGCTCGCCTATTCCTCGCGCAACCGCTCGGCGTCGTGCCGCATCCCGCACACGTCCAACCCCAAGGCGAAGCGTGTCGAGGTGCGCTTCCCGGATCCGACGGCCAATCCCTATCTCGGCTTCTCGGCCGTCATCATGGCGGGCCTCGACGGCATCGTGAACAAGATCCATCCCGGCGATGCGATGGACAAGAACCTCTACGATCTGCCGCCCGCCGAGCTCAAAGGCATCCCGACGGTCTGCGGCTCGCTGCGCGAGGCGCTCTCATCGCTCGACAAGGACCGCGAATTCCTGAAGAAGGGCGGCGTCTTCTCGGACGACCAGATCGACAGCTTCATCGAACTCAAGATGGAAGAGAACATGCGGTATGAGATGATGCCGCACCCGATCGAGTTCGACATGTATTACAGCTGCTGAGCCTGAACTACCCCTGGAAACTGGCCGGAGGTGCTGAGCCTCCGGCCTTTTTATTGATCGGTTGTCTGTATTGTCATGCCGTTCGATGACGAAGACATTTTCTCCTTTGCGGATCGCCAGACCCAGAACCCGCCAATCGCGACGATCAGCAGCCAGATCAGGACAAGCAGGATCGGGTGGCGTATCGGCATCAGCCGGCGAATCCCTCATGCCGATAGACCTCGCATCCGCCGAGCAGAGTCAGCATCACTTGCGTCGCGGCGATGTCGTAGGGATCGATGGCGAAGAGATCCTGGTCGAGAACGATCAGATCGGCATGTTTGCCGAATTCCAATGACCCGGTGTCGGCCGAGCGCCAGGCGGCGGCCGCGGCATTGACCGTATAGCCCTTAATGCATTCATCGAGCGTCATGCGCTCCTCAGGCAGAAAAGCCGGATAGTCCCTGCTTTTGCTCGGCGGCTGGCGCGTGATCGCGGTCTGCATGATCTTGAACGGATTGAGGGTCGAGACACCCCAGTCGCTTGACAGAGCGCAAGTGGCCCCAGCATCGATGAGCGAGCGGAAGGGATAGATCCAGCGCGCCATGCGCGGACCCGCGATCGGGACCGCGACATCGGTCACCGAAGGCTCGTTGCACGCCCAGAGCGGCTGGATATTCGGCATGACGCCGAGCCCGGCGAAACGCGGAATGTCGTCGGGATCGACGCATTGCACATGCGCGAGCTGATGCAGGCTGGGCCAGGCGCCATTGACGTCGCGCGCCGCTTCCAGCGCATCGAGCGCCACCCGCACCGCCTTGTCGCCGATCACATGGCAATGGATCTGGAAGCGTGCCGCGTCGAAGGCGATGAAGAGCTCGCGCAAGTGGTTCTCGCCGAACATGACCGGCGCATTGCCACCCTGCTCGTCATGATAGTCCTCGATCATCGCGGCGGTGCGGTTCTCGAGCACGCCGTCGATGAAGAACTTGGCCGAATGCACCTTGAGCATGGGCGAAGCGAAATCGCGGCGCAAAGCTTCGATGCGCTTCAATGCGCCATCGACCGTGTCGGAGGGCTCGACCAGCGCCGTCGAGGCGACCCGCACGGTCAGCCCGGTGCTTTGCTCCACCGCGCGATAGACGCGCAAATAACGCTCGGTGACCTGCGCATCGAGAATGCCGGTAAAACCGTAGCGGTTGGCGAGCGCCTGGCCAAAACGCACGCCGTCTTCCCAATCGCTGTCGGGTGTCTGCGGCATGCGCTCGCGCAGCCACTCGATGGCGAGTTCATGCAGCATGCCCGTCGGCCGGCCTGATTTGTCGCGCGCGAAGCGGCCATTCTCGGGATCGGCGACAGCCTTGTCGAGCCCGACCCGCTCGCAAGCCTTCGAGTTGATGACGGCACTGTGATAATCCGAGGAAAAGAGCAGCACGGGCCGGTCGGGCACCACGGCATCGAGCACCTCGCGGGTGAGGTTGTGCTCACCGAAAATGCCGGAATACCAGCCATGGCCCCTGACCCAGTCGCGCTCGGGCTTGCTCGCGGCAAACCGGCCAAGGGCTTCCTGCAATTCGGCGATGGTGCGCGTCCCGGCGAGATCGACGTCGAGCGCGTGACGCGTGCCCGAATCCTGCAAATGGATATGGGTGTCCTGGAAGCCCGGCAGCACCAGCCTGCCGCCGGCGTCGATCACCCGGGTGGCCTTGCCGGCGAGTGCTTTGATTTCAGAGGTCGTGCCCAGGGCCGCGACACGGCCGCCGCGCGAGGCCAGCGCCTCAGCCTGCGGCTTCAACGGATCCATGGTCCGTATGTTGGCATTGATGACAATGAGATCAGGCGTCATTCATTTCCCCCTTATTCGAGCCGCGCCGGAAAGTCCGGAGCCCGCAAACCAGTATCATTGTCGTCGGTGATGAGCTTGACGAAGATGAAATAGCGCCCGCCCCTAGCCCGGCGACGGATTGCCGACGATGAATATCTTGAGATCCCTGCCCCTCACCTGAACCGCACTCTGCCCTTTATCGTGCTCACCATCGCCTGGAGCGCCGCGACGACACAAGAGCCAGCTCCGGTCACCAGATCAAACGGGGGCGACATGGTGGAGAGCCTCGGCAAAGAGATCGAGCTCATCATCAGGCGCGACACTCACCCGGATGCAACGGTTCAAGGGCTGAACACCCGGCATGCGAACGAAAATGCCACGCTCGATCAGGGCATCGAGCACGCTCTTGGCGAAGGCGCCGTCGCGGCCGCAATCGATGGTGACGAAATTGGTGGCAGACGGCAAAGGCCGAAGCCCCTCGCCGCGGGCGATCGCGGCGAGGCGCTCGCGCGCCCGCCCGACCTTGGCGATCACGTCCTGAAGGTAGGGCTGGTCAGCGAGCGCCGCGAGGGCCGCCGCCTGCGCCATGCGATTGACCCCGAAATGATTGCGCACCTTGTCGAAGCATTTGACGAGGTGGGCCTCGCCGATCACATAGCCGATGCGCGCCCCCGCCAGCCCATAGGCCTTGGAGAAGGTGCGGAAGCGCAGGAGCTTCGGATTGTCGAGATCGAGCGGCGGTAAGGTGCCGAGTGGTGCGAATTCGCCATAGGCCTCATCGAGGATGAGGACCGTGCCGTCGGGGACGTTGTCGATGAGCTCCTCGACCTGGGCCTGAGCCCACCACGAGCCCATGGGATTGTCGGGATTGGCGAAGAAGATCAGCCGCGCTTTTTCGCGCTTCGCCAGATCGAGCAAGGAGGCCGGATCCTCGCGATCCGCAACATAGGGTGTCGTCACCAACCGCCCGCCATAGCCCGCGACATGGAAGTTGAAGGTAGGATAGGCTCCGAGCGATGTCGCGACGGTGATGCCCGGCTCGACGAACATCCGCACAGCATAGCCGAAGAGCGCATCGATCCCCTCGCCTACCGCGATGTTCTCCGGGCGTACGCCGTGATGCCGTGCCAGCGCCTGCTTGAGGTCGTGGTTCTCGGGGTCGCAATATTTCCATACGTCAGACGCCGCCTCGGCGATCGTTCTCTTGACGTAGGGTGATGGGCCGAAGCCGTTCTCATTGGCGCCGAGCCGCGCCCTGAAGGCGACGCCGCGCTGGCGTTCCAGCGCCTCGGGACCGACAAAGGGCACCGTCGAGGGCAGCCCATTCACAAGAGGTGTCAGCGGTATGCTCGGCACGCAGGGCCTCCATACGTCAATTCAAAGTGTGGCCATAGCGCAACAGTCGCCAAATTTGCACGCAATTTCACAATCTCGTGAGTCCTCCCCGCCACGAAGGGAGTAAAAGGCAACCGTAATGAATCGCGTAACTCTTTCCGCCGGGCGTCATGTCGCAGTTGCCATTGTGTTCCTGTGCGTGCTGGCGCTCAGCCTGTGCCAGATTCTAGGTCCGACGGCACGGCTCAATCACGATTTCAGGCCGGCCGACCTCTCCGAGCCGGGCTTGGTCACGCTCGCCGTGCAGACCGGCGCAGCGCATAGTCCGCTGCCGAGCCGCTGCGCCAGCATCAAGCTCGCCCCGATAGAGATCGCGACAGCCGATTTTGCGCCGGCCGAAGCTGCTTGCGGAACCTTCAGCGCATTGACTTCCGCACCGCCACAAAGTGCCGAGCTCAGCGTCCCCACACCGCCGCCGCGCCGCGCCTGATCCTCAAGAGTTGGCCAACCCGGCCGTGGCGCTTCTGCCGCGGCATTTCCCCTGTTTGATCAAGGACCACTTCCCATGCCGATCACCCGGCGCATTTTTCTGCTCAGCGGCGTAGGCCTCGCCCTCAGCGCCTGCGTTCAGGACGGAACCGAAGAAGGCATCGTCGCCGAGCCTGCGGGTTCCGGACTGGCTTCGCTCACCAACTACAGCTATGGCGCCCGTCCCGACGAGCCCTATCCGATACCGGCCGTCAATCTGAAGAAGCTCAAGCCGAAATATCGCCGCCGGATCGTCGATTTCCCGACCGCGGAAATTCCCGGCACCATCATCGTCGATACGCCGAACCGCTTCCTCTATCTGGTGCTGGGCGACGGCAAGGCGATGCGCTATGGCGTCGGCATCGGTCGCGACGGGTTCACCTGGGGCGGCCGCGGCCGCATCCAGTACAAGCGCGCCTGGCCGCGCTGGACGCCACCCGGAGAAATGATCGCCCGCCAGCCCGAGCTCGAGAAATATCGCTATGGCATGGATCCGGCGCTCGACAACCCGCTCGGCGCCCGTGCCCTCTATATCTTCCAGAACGGGCAGGACACGCTCTACCGCCTGCATGGCACGCAGGATGCGGCGAGCATTGGCCGCGCCGTCTCGTCCGGCTGCGTGCGGCTCGTCAATCAGGACATCATCGATCTCTATAACCGCGCACGGCCTGGCGCCACGATCATCGTGCGCCAGCGCGCCGGCGATGAAGCTGCTTGAGAAAAAGTATCGGACCGAAAAGCTCGTGGCCGGGTTTACCCCGGCCATCCCGGTTTTCGGATAATCCGATGCGCAGAGAAAGAGAAAAGGCCGGAGATTCTCCGGCCTTTTTGATCTGATATCGATCGAGCGTCCTACAGACGGCAGGGCTTCCACTTGCCCGAGGCCGTCTTGTACTTGCCGGTCTGGGGATTGAAAGAGCTGTATTTGCGGGCGCAGGCCTTGGTCCAGGAACGCCCGCCGCCATTGTCATAAGCCTGGTAGCTCGTGCGCTGGCCTTCATAATTGTCCATGCAGCGCTCATAGGCGTTGTAATAGGCGCGCTTGTAGCGGTCGCTGGTGACGCCGGCGCCGAGAACGGTACCACCGACGCCGCCAATGATGGCGCCCGTGCCGGCGCCCTTGCCTTTGCCGATCAGCCCGCCAATGATCGCGCCGCCTATGGCGCCACCAACGGTGCCGACGAGCACATCGGCACCGCCATTGGTCTTGTGGTCCGCGACGTCGCGGGCATAGGAATCACAATATTGGCGCGGCCCCGCCGAAGCCTGCCCGACAAACCCGGCCATGACGGTCACCGCCATCGCGGCGCCCATGCATTTCGCCAAGATCATCCGATTCATGCCGTACTCCTATTCATAATCCGATCCCTCACTTAGAAAGCGATTGTGGCCGGTCCGGGGCAAATTGTAACCGTTCTAAACAGACCCACGGCGAAGCCGCTTGAACCAAACAAAAAGGCCGGGATGTGCTCCGGCCTTTTTTGTTTCCATGTCGATTGATCGCCTATAGCCGGCAGGGCTTCCATTTGCCGGAATAGGATTTGTATTTGCCCTTCTGCGCATCCCAAGATCGATATTTGCGCGCGCAGGCCTTGGCCCATGAGGCCCCGTTTGCTTCATCCTTCTCGGCCACCTCATTCGCGGCGACCTTGGTCGCAGTCACCTTGTTCGCCGCGGCCTTGGTTTCGGTCACCTTGGTTTCGGTCACCTTGGTCTCGGCCGCCTTGGTTTCGGTCACCTTGGTCTCGGCCACCTTATTCTCGGCCGGCTCGGTCGTCGCGCGCTGGCCTTCATAGTTGTTGACACAGCGCTCGAACGCGTTGGTGTAAGCGCGCTTGTAGCGGTCGCCGGTGACGCCCGCGCCCAAGATCGTGCCGCCGACACTGCCGATGCCGGCGCTTTGTCCGCGGTCGCTCAGACCGCCAACGAACGCACCATTGATTTTTCGGTGTGCAACATCGCGGGCATAGGAATCACAATACTCGCGAATACCTGCCGAGGCCGGCCCGGCCATCACGGCCACCGCCAGTGCGGCGCCCATGCCTTTCACCAAGATCATCTGTTTCATCCCGAACTCCCAATTTCGAGTAACATTTACTTGGAAGGCGATTGTGGCCGGCCCAGGGCAGATTGTAATCGTTCTAAACAGGCACGGGAAGCCATATTCGCGGTGGCAAAACAGGCCTGCAGGAGATAGCCGCCGGTCGGCGCCTCCCAATCCAGCATCTCCCCCACGGCATAAACCTGGGGCCATGCCTTGAGCTCGAAATTCCGGTCGATCTCGGTCAGAGCCACGCCCCCTGCCGACGAGATAGCCCGCGCCAGCGCGTCGGTTCCGGTCACGGTCAAGGGCAGCGCCTTGATGGCCGAGGCCGTCGCCGGCAGATTAGCCTCGCGCAAGAGCGCAATCGCCGCGGGCGCCAGCCCCGTCGCCTTGCGCAACCAGGTGCTGTGCGAGGATTTGCCCTTGGGATGCGACAGGCGCTCCGCCAAGGCGGCGACGGTCAAGTCAGGCTTGAGATCGAGCGTGAGGTCCCCCGACTTCCGCAGTTCAGGGTTGAGCGCATAGATCGCTCCACCTTCGAGACCGGTCCTGGTGATGACGGCCTCGCCGCGCACGGTCCTGCCGGCGCTCGACACCGCGATGCGCTTGAGCGGCACGCCTGCGAAGCGCTCGGAAAAATGCGCCGACCAGGGGATCGTGACTCCGCAATTCGTCGGGATGAATGGATTCACCTTGATGCCCCGCCTGGTCAGAATCTCGGTCCATTGCGCATCGGAGCCGAGACGCGGCCAACTGGCGCCGCCCATAGCGAGGATCATGGCATCGCTTTCCTTCTCGCCCATCCAGCGCGTCCTGAGCTCGAGCGTAACCCCGAGACTGTCGAGGCGGCGCAGCCAGGCGCGCAGCAACGGCGATGCCTTCATCGCCCTGGGAAAGACCCGGCCCGATGAGCCGATGAATGTCTCGATGCCGAGGCCGTTGCACCAGTCGATCAGCGCTTCAGGCGGAAAGGCGCGGATGGCGGGCTCCAGAATTCCGCGCGCTGCGCCGTAGCGGTCAACGAACGTCTCCAACGCTTCGGAATGGGTGAGATTGAGACCGCCGCGGCCGGCCATCAGGAACTTGCGCGCCGGCGATGCCATGTGGTCGACCACCCGCACGCTCGCGCCACCCTTCGCCAGCACTTCGGCGGCCATGAGACCGGCGGGGCCCGCACCGATGACGTCGACGCGATAATTCATGCGCCGGCATTGCCAGGAGAGATGCGGCGACTAGAATGCCTGAACATGAAAAAGGAATTCATCGGTGATCTTCAGAATAGGCCTCTTGGCTCTTGCCGCCATCCTGTCCTCCACCCCTCTCCTAGCAAAGCAGACGCTGCCGCCGCAAATCACTGAAGCGATCAAATCCTGGCAGCAATGCGCGGCCGCCGCCTACAAGGCGGAACGGCAGGTCAAAGCGGACAGGGATCTGGCCGCCGAAGCGAGCTTCGCCCAATGCGAGGCGCAGTTCGAGACGGTGGTGGCGCGCGCCGGCGAGAGCGGCCTCAAGCCCCAGGATGTGCGCGCGGCGCTCGCCAAGAGCAAGGCGGCCCTCAAAAAGCAAATGACCGCGCATTGAGCGCGGTCATCGCCGGTCCCCTCGAAAGTTTCAGCCGCCGAAGCGCCAGGTCGCCGATATCTTGGCGTTGAAGCCGGGCTCGTCATAAGGATTGCCCCCGGCCCCGCTCACGGCGCTCAGATAGTTCACGTATGACACGTCGAATATATTCTCGAGCCGCAGATCGAGGCGAAAATCGCGTGTGACTTGGTAGCCGGCAAAAAGGTTCACCAGCGTGTAGTCTTCGTCCACCGTCTTCGTCACGCGAGGTTTTGTCGGATGAGGCACTTCGTATTCGTACTGAAATACATGCTGGACTTCGCCGCCGACCACAAGGCTCTGCTCGAGGAAACGGAAGCCAAAGAAGCTGAAGAGCTGATCGGGCGGAACCGTGTCCAGCTCTTTGTTGTCTTCCTTGTTCTTGCTGTCCATGAAGGAGCCGGAAAGCCCCGTAAAGAACGTGCCGCGATCATAGACCGTTTCAAACTCGATGCCCTTGAGGATCACCTGGTCGAAATTCTGGAACTGCGCGCAGGCCGGGAAGGAGCTTCCTGGCACGAAGGGACAGGCCGGATCACCGCCCGGGAAAATGCCCGGCAGAATGTCAGTCACCATCCCGATATAGTCATCTACGGTGTTGTGGTAGATTGCGGCCTTGACGCGAATGCCGTCGTCCGGCGTGAATATGCCGTCCCTCTTGTAGTTCAGTCCTACCTCGAAGAGGTGAGCGGTTTCAGGTGTCAGGTTGGGATTCGGAATGAACGGAAAATAGACGCCAGCCGGATGCATGCCCGTCATCAGGGTCTCGATCACGCTTGGCGAGCGATAGCCTTCGGCATAGGTGCCGTAGATCTGCAATCCACGCAACGCGGTCGCTTCGAACGGTTTGAAGCCGGCTGTAATGCGCGGTGACAAGCGATCATCTTCGCTCTCGACATCGCCCTCATCGCTTTCGAGCTTGTAAGAATCATAGCGCAGCCCGCCGATCATCTCGAACCAATCGGAATATTCGAGCTTGTCCTGGACGAACGCCCCCCACACCTCGCGTGTGCCCGATGGACTATAGACATAGCTGCCGCCCAGCGGATCATCCACATCGACCTTGTCCTCGAACCAGTCGCCGCCAGCGGTGAAAGTGTGGCGGACAGCGCCGGTGTCGAAGCGCGAGGTGTTGTTGGTATCGAAGCCGGTCGTCACGAGGTCAAAGCTCCTTTCCGATCCGGCCGGGACGATGATCACACCGCCATTCTCCTGATCCCAGCGTGCGGCATCCTTGAGCGACGTCTGGTTCTGCTTCGTGTCGTTGACATAGCCGCTCAAAGTAAAGTCGACCCAGGGCGAGGTGGGATCGACATAACGATATTTGCCGGTGAAGATGTCTTCCTTGACCTCGCTGTCCTGCGGCATCGAAGTCGACGGCTCGCGATAATTTTCGTTGTTGCCGATCCAGCCCAAAGTGATCTCATGGCCGTCGGCGGGGCGGATGACGCTCTTGAGCAGGCCGGCGGTGACGTCATAGGCCGAATCGTCCACCTTTTCGCCGTCGCCGCCCGTGTAGTCGTCGCGCTCACGATAGGTGAAATTGCCGAGGATATCGAAAGCTTCGACCGGCCTCATGGCGCCGGTGAGGCTCGTCATATAGCCATCGCCGTTGCTCTCATACCCGCCCTTGACCGAGCCGCCGATTTGCTCGCCCTCGCGCAGGAAGTCGCTCGCCGACTTCGTTTCGAAGACGACGACACCGCCAATGGCGCCCGAGCCATAGATATTGGCGACGGGACCGCGCACCACCGTGACCTGCTTGAGGAGCTCGGGTTCGATCCACATCGAGGCGGCGCTGCCATGATCGTTGCGCGAGAAATTGTTGCGCGCCCCATCGGTGATCATGGCGACACGGCCGAAATCCTGGAGGCCGCGGATATTGATGCTGGTGCCGATGCCGGTGCGGTCCTGCGAGCCCGCGGTCGCAACGCCCGGTATGCCGTTGAGGACCTGCGAGATGTTGGAAGGCTGCTGCTGCTGCAGCTTCTCCTTGCCGACCACGCTGGTCGACGTCATCGATGAGACCACTTCCTCGTCGAATTTCGAGGCGACGATGGTGATCTGGTCGAGCAGATCACCTTCCGCGCCGGAATCCTGTGTGGCTTGCTGTTGCTGTTCTTCCTGGCCGAGCGCCGGCCCGGAATAGAAAATGACGGCGGCCGTCGCCAATAGCCCCAGCCGCAAACAATTTGTGCGTCCCATAAGACCCCTCTCCCCTGAACCATCGAAAGGCTGGCTACTGGACTTGAGGAGTCTTTTGCTGGCGGCCGGGCCAACCGTTAACTTTTGCCCGGCCCGCCGTTTACTAAAGGTATCCGACTAAAATAGTCAAGTATCTAAATACCCGTCATATCACCCAAAATTGGTGCTGAGTGGCTTATGCAGCCTCCCGGCGAAGGGGCTGGCACATGCAATGGACGCCGCCGCCGGCCTGAGTGAACATGGTCATGTCGGGGTCATAGACCTTGAAGCCCGCCGCCCGCATCTTGGTGTTGAGATCGTGCGCATTCAGCGTCGACAGCACCCGGTCATTGCCCAGCGCCACGACATTGCAGCCCAAGGCCATCGTCTCCTTGAACCTCACCGGGATGATCTCGATCTTCTTCGATTTGAGCCACTGGACGATGTCGTCCTCGGTCGTCTCGAGGCACACTGCGGCGCAATGCTCGTTGAGCATGCACACCATCAGGTCGATATGGACGTAGAACTGGTCGATGGGCGCGAACTTGATCTCCCAGCCCTCCTTCGCGAACCACTCGGCGACCTGGCGCGCCGCCACTTCTTCCGAGCGATGATCGGTGTAGCCGACCAGAGCCACGCCCGGCCGGATGATGTTGAAATCGCCGCCTTCGAAATTGCCGGCGCTCACCATGTCATAGATCGGGATGCCGCGCTCGAGATAGAAGCGCAGCACCGGCGCATATTCGCCGCGCCGGCGCGGATTGGCGAGCTGGCAGACGACGGCGCCGTAAGGCGACATGAAGGACGAGTCGCGCGCATAGACCTGATAGGGATTGTTCATGTCGACGGGCAGGAAATGACAGGTCACGCCGGCATCCTGATAGGCGTCGATCATTTCGCGATGCTGGCGCATGGCGAGCTGCTTGTCGAATTTGTAGCCCTTGCGCAGCGTGTCGCGCACCAGCGACGACCATTGCGCGTTCTCGAGCCCCATCCAGCGGAAGCTTTCCGCCGGTCCCAAGAGCACATCCTTGAGGGGGCCGGTCTCCGATTTGAGGTACCAGTCCTGCATCAGGGGCGTTCCGCCGCCTTCCTTGCGGGCGCGAAGGGGAATTGGGTCTTGGGCCATGCTGTTCTCCCGGGGATGGTCGCATCTCAAAGATGGGCGCAAACTGCGAGAGCGCCGCCCCCGGCGCAAGCGATTAAAGCTCCAGATGTCGGTGACAAATACTCACCAAGCGTCTCAACCTGCCGTCGTGGAGGACATGAAGCTCACCATCTCGGCCTCGAGCCAGTCGGCGAAGACGCGCGCTCCCGGCGAGGCAAGCTGCGGCGTGATGAGGAAGTAAGCGCCGAGATCCTCGACCGATTGCTCGAAGGGACGCACCAGGCTCCCGGCCGCGAGGTCGGCGCCGGTGGTGATGGGATCGCCGAGACAGATTCCCAAGCCTTCGCGCGCGGCGGCAAGGATATGGTTGAAGTCCTGGAAATAGAGGACGCCGCGCGGCTCGACTTGGCGCAGATCCGCATGGTCGAGCCAGCGCTTCCAGTTCTCGCCTTCCGGGTCGTCGAACAGGAGCGTGTGATGGGCGAGATCGGCCAATGTCGCAAGACCCGGCGGATGTGCGAGCAATTTCGGGCTGCAGACCGGGAAATAGCGCACATGGGCCATGAGCCTGATGGCACAATTCTTCCACACCGGCTTGCCGAAACGCACCGCGAGATCGATATCGTCGTCGAGCACATCGGTCGTGCGGTTGGAGGCGAGAACATAAAGCCGCAAGGTCGGCGAGCGCTGGCGAAACGCCTGCAGCCGCGGTATCAGCCAGTTGGCGGCGAAGGCCGGCGGCACCGAGATCCTGAGCTCGCCTTCGATCGCCTCGCCATCGAGTCTCGCGATCGCGTAGCCCAGCTGATCGAGCGCGGCATTGGACGCCTTGAGCAGCTTGTGACCGCGCTCGGTCAGCGACAGCCGGTTGCCGGCGCGGGTGAAGAGCGGAAAGCCCAGATGGTCCTCGAGATTGGCGATGTGCTTGGAGACCGCGCCATGCGTCACCGCCAGCTCATCGGCGGCCTTGCCGAGATGCAGATGCCGGGCGGCCGCCTCGAAGGCGCGGATGGCATTGAGCGGCGGCAAATAGCGCTTGCGGATCTTCATATCAGTGAGCTTTTCTCACTGAGAGTGCCCGGAACGGTCGTTTGTGTCCAGAACATCGCGCATGTAAAGCGCACCCCGTGCTCGTGGGCCTGCGCTTTCCGACCTTTCTCTTACGTGGCGGCACAGCGGCTGCTAGCTTTCCTTTGTCGTGAGCCCTCAGGCTCTTCGAAACCTTTCACCTTTTCGCCCGGCATTGGGTCGGGGACAGGAACCGGTCGCGATCGAGCCCCCGCGGTTTCGGTGATCCGTGCCGGCGCCGCCCCAAGGTCGGCAAGGAGTCCGCATCCTGCAGCGTCATCACGGCCGGGTGGGACAAGCATGGCCATATCGCGCGAAGCAAGCCCGGCCACCCGGCTTTCCGGCAACAGACGCCCGGCTCATGCAAGGTGTCGCCGACATTTTCCACCATCGACAGGATGGTTTTGACGATGATCCCAAAGAGCTTGGCGATCTTCACCACCCAGAGCGCGATGATGCAGCCGAGCGCAACGCTCTGGCAAAGCGTGCCGGTCATGTGACAGTTCCTTTTTCAGGGAGGTGCGAGAACATCAAGCAAATATGCCGACAGCGGCTGCCCAGGCACATTTGCAACTCTGATATTTTCCAAATCACCCTTTGGCCCGCAATGTCAAGAGGCACCATGGCCCGTGCGAGACGAACGTTAGAATGAGAGCCTAGCATGTTACGACATAGCGCAGCGTCATCTATGAACGGCAGCTAACCGGCGCATTCAGCCTTCCTTCGGTACGACTCCTCTAGTCTCACAGCCAAGTTCGATGCTTTCGACTTACTGGGAGACTTAAATGTTAGACGCCGTCGTCATTCCGTTCCCGAAGCGCGCTGCGCCCACGCCGCAGGCCAATGCGGACGTCAATGGCCCTGCGCAAATCATCATCTTTCCGGGCGTGCGCTACATGCACATACCGGCAGAGACAGAAGATCTCTTCTCGATCGCGACCGCTCCGCTCAAGAAGCCGTCGAAGGGAAAGAAATAACTACCAGTTTCCGGATTTCCATTTGATCGAACAGCCCATCGAGGGAACCTGCTCGGTGGGCCCCTTTCCGGTCCGGACCACCTGCATCATCGCCTCATGGAGATCGCGGCGGGCGCCGGCGAGCGGCGATGTGCGTGACGCATCGAGGCGGCCGCGATACTGCAATTCATCTTGCGCATTGAAGCCGAAGAAATCGGGCGTACAGACGGCATCATAGGCGCGAGCGACCTTCTGGCTTTCATCATGGAGATAGGGAAAAGGAAAGCCATTGGCGGTGGCGAAGGCTTTCATTTTGTCGAAGGAGTCCTCCGGATAGGCGGCCGCGTCATTCGAGCAGATCGCCGCCACGCCGATGCCGGCTTTCGCCAGGTCCTTCGCATCGCGCACCAGAAGACCGGTGATCGCCTTCACATAGGGACAGTGATTGCAGATGAAGGCGAGGAGCGTGCCCTTCGGCCCTCTCACATCGGCCAGCGCATAGATCTTGCCGTCCGTCGCCGGGAGGCGGAAATCCCCGGCCTTCCAGCCGAAATCGCAAATGGGTGGCGTCGAAGCCATGACATGCCTCTTTGCTTGCTGCACCGGCCTTCGCGATGAGTCGAGATCAGCCGCTCAATAACCGGCGTCGAAATAATCTTCCGCCGTGATGGCGAAGAATTCAACCGCCTCGAAGCGGCCATGGCCCGCCGGATAGTCCGGATGCGAGCGTTCATGCTTGAGGCCGATGCGCCGGGCGAGTTTGAGGGACGCCGCATTATTGGCCATCACCTTGGCCCAGACACGGACGGCGCCGACGCGCTCGACCGCAAGGCCGAGGAGGGAGCGGCCGATCTCGGTGCCGAAGCCCCTGCCCCACAGATCGGGCGCCACGCCCCAGCCGATCTCGGCCAGGCCGCCGCGGCCCAGGATGATGAAGCCATCGCCGACCGCGAAGCCTCGCGTCTTGTCCTCGGCCGCGAGATGGAAGATGTGGCGGCGCTCGTCGCCCTGTCGCGCCACTTGGCGAGTGACGAAATTCTTGACGTCGTCCTCGCTGCGCAGTCGTAGCGCGATGTGACGCTGGTAGGCGGATTGCGTCATGAAATGCGAGAACGCCTTCCAGTCGCGCGCCTCGATCTCGCGCAGAACCAGAGAACGCGTTTCAACCGCAGGAAGTATGGTGACAATCGTCATTCGGCCGCCTCGTATCTGATCTGCCGTCCGCTTATCCAGCCGTCGAGGAACTTATTGAACCAATCGCCCAGCGCCCGGTCGTAGAGCAGATTGTCCGCAAGCTGACGAGCGGCGGGATGAGCGCCCTTCATCGTCTGCCTGTGCGCCGAGCGGCGCGAGATCCAGCGGGTGAGGCCATTGCGGCTGGTCTCGGGATGGAACTGGAAGCCATAGGCGTTGGGGCCGTAGCGGAAGGCCTGCTCGGGGAAATCCGCCGTGCCGGCGAGCTTCACCGCCCCTTTCGGGGTCTCAAACCAGCCATGCCAATGCGACTGCAGCACTTTCAACTTGGCTCCGAAGAAGCTCGCTCCCACTTGCGTGGGCAGGAGATCATAATAGCCATATTCGGCATGACCTCCAGGATGCTTCGAAACATTCTCGCCCAGCGTATGGGCAAGAAGCTGGGCGCCGAGGCAAAGACCCAGAACCGGCGTCTCCCGTTTCAAAGCCTCATCGAGGAATCGCATTTCATCTTTCAAGTAAGGAAAGCTGTCCTGCTGGTCGACATCCTGGGCGCCGCCATAGACGACGATGCCGGCAACACGCTCATCCACAGCCGGCAAAGGATCGCCGTCGGCGGGGCAAACCCACTGCAGCTCATAGCCTTGCCGGCGAGCCCAGGCCGAAGCCCGGTCGTCCATTTCATCGCGGTCATGCACGATGAGGAGCATCTTTTGCGAATCTGCCATGGCCTTACTCTAAGCACGGAAGTGAAATTGGGAAACCGGTTTTCGGTTTTTCAAATGCCCAAATAAGACGGGCATTGGGGCATCGAAAAGGCAGAAAATCGAGCTTTGTCCGGTATTTGCATTCCTAAATGGCAGATGAACGGACCGTTCAGGATGGATTACGCCTGAGCTTGCTAGAAGCAGTGTCATCGGGACAGCAGTTTCTCTTTCAGGAGGCCACTCATGACACTCGATACCGCCCGCGGCATTATTCTTGGCACACGCCATCGCCCGACGCCCGGCCTGTTCGAGCGTGTGCGCAAGCACTTTTCCCGTGCCGCTACGAAGCAGCATTTGCGTGGGCTCGATGACCACATGCTTCGCGACATCGGCATCAGTCGTGCCCAGATCGAACTCCGTGAGTTTCTGAACTGATTTTCAGAGCTACCGGACGGCGAGACGGAGGCGGTTCGACGGCGGACCGCCTCCGTTCATTTTGGAGATGCTTGTGAAGCCCCGTGATCTCATTCTCGTTGTCTTGACCGGCGCCAGCCTCATCATCTTGGCGCCAACCGCCAAGCGAGCGGGCCAGGCCGAGAAAATGGAGCCGGCTCAAGACGTCAAGATCATGCCGGCGGAGGAAGAGAGACGCGAGCCCGTTTCGCAACAAGCGAAACTTCAGCCTGCTACCTTCAGCGGTGACACCGAGAAACTGAAAACCGTCGACAACTGATCGCTTAGGCCGCGTGCCGGCCGCCATCCGGATCGCTTATGTGCTGAAACCGATAGCGGTCCTTGATGTAATAATTGAAGAATCGCCCCTTTGAGCCTGCCTTGCGGAAAGCGTCATAGATGCGCCCTGGCACTTCATAATAGCGATAGAGCTCGCCCGATCCGCGGAACCAGACACTGAGCGTCTCGGTCTCGCTTTCATAGGCAATCCGGCTGATCGCAGTCGACGGCACGCAACCTCACATCGGCCGATGCCTCGCCGCCGGTCCCGGCTTGGCGATTTTGGGCCGGCGTTTCGATGCGGTCGGCTTGCGCTTCTTAGGCACTTCCTGCTCGCCCTGGTCGGTCGTGGTCGGGAATTCGCCCTGGTTTTCCAGGACAGAGGCCTCCTCGACCGGCTCGCCCCAGGGACCCGCATTGTTATAGCCTTCGTCAGGCGCTTCTCTTCCCTCCTCGGGATCGGCTTCGAGAGCGAGAAGCTCGCGCGCTCTCTCCCAATGTTCGGCGTGCTTGCCTTCCGGCTGGCCTTCCTCGAGCCACAGACGATAGGCGCGCTCGCGGATACGTTCTTCGGTGATGGGCGACGATCTGGTCATGGGCAGCTCCCTTGCCGGCAATGAATGCCGACATCCGATAAGCGCTGGAACCTTAGCAAGGTTCCAGCGAAGCTCCCACCTGTAATGAAATTAGCAGGATTCGGCGGCAGCGATAGCCCCAACCGGGACGCGAGCGTCAGATATCTAGTCCCTCTTCGCTGACGAACTCGGCGCGGTTGGAGATGAACTTGAACCGCTCCTCGGGCTTGTTGCCCATGAGTTGCTCGACCACCTTGGCGGTCGTCGTCTTTTCGTCGCCCAGGATCGCGACGCGCAGCAGCGCTCGTTTCATCGGATCCATCGTCGTTTCCTTGAGCTGTCCGGGCAGCATCTCGCCCAAACCCTTGAAGCGCGAGATCTCGACCTTGCCGCGGCCAGAGAAATCGCCCTTCAGTAATTCATCCTTGTGCTGATCATTTCGCGCATAGGCGGTCTTGGCCCCTTGCGCCAGCTTGTAGAGTGGCGGCACCGCCAGATAGAGGTGGCCCTCCTCGATCATCTGCGGCATCTGGCGATAGAAGAAGGTGATGAGCAGCGAAGCGATATGGGCGCCGTCGACATCGGCGTCGGTCATCACGATGATCTTGTCATAGCGCAGGTCAGCTTCGCGATAGCTGGCGCCCGCGCCGCAGCCCAGCGCCTGCAGGAGATCGGCAAGCTGCTGGTTCTGGGCGAGCTTGTCCTTACCGGCATTCGCCACATTGAGGATCTTGCCGCGCAAGGGCAGCACCGCCTGGGTGGCGCGGTTCCGCGCCTGCTTGGCGGAGCCGCCGGCCGAATCGCCTTCGACGATGAAGAGCTCGGAGCCCTCGGCCGCCGTCGATGAGCAATCGGCGAGCTTGCCCGGCAGGCGCAATTTCCGCATCGCGGTCTTGCGGCCGACTTCCTTCTCCTGGCGCCGGCGCACACGCTCCTCGGCGCGCTCGATGATCCAGTCGAGCAGCTTGTCGGCCTGGGCCGGATGGCCGGTGAGCCAGTGATCGAAATGATCGCGGATCGCCGCCTCGACGATGCGCGCGGCCTCGGGCGTCGCGAGCCGGTCCTTGGTCTGGCCCTGAAATTCGGGCTCGCGGATGAAGACCGAGAGAAGCGCGCCTGAGGATGCCATGACATCGTCGCCGGTGACGACGCTCGCGCGCTTGTTGTTGGTGAGCTCGGCATAGTTCTTGAGCGAGCGCAGCAAGGCCGAGCGCAGGCCCAGCTCATGCGTGCCGCCGTCGGGCGTCGGGATCGTGTTGCAGTAGGAGGAGATGAAGCCGTCATCGCCGCCGAACCAGGCGATCGCCCATTCGACCGAGCCATGGCCGCCGGGCTTCGTTACCTTGCCGGCGAAGATCTCGTCCGCCACGCGCGGCCGGCCCTCCAGGCGCTCTTCGAGGAAGTCCTTGAGGCCGCCCGGGAAATGCAGCACCGCCTTTTCCGGCGTCTCCTTGTCCTTGATGTGGGAGGGAGCGCAGGACCAGCGGATCTCCACACCACCGAAGAGATAGGCTTTCGAGCGTGCCATGCGGAAAAGGCGGGCGCCGGAGAACTCGACCGTCTTACCGAAGATCTGGGGATCCGGCCTGAAGCGCACGCTGGTGCCGCGCCGGTTGTTCACCTTGCCGAGCTTCTCGAGCTTGCTCGCGGGCTTGCCGCGCTTGTAGCTCTGGCGATAGAGCTGCTGGCCCCGCGCCACCTCGACGATCAGGTCTTCCGACAGCGCATTCACCACCGATACGCCCACGCCATGCAGGCCGCCCGAGGTCTCATAGACCTTGGAATCGAATTTGCCGCCGGCATGCAGCGTCGTCATGATGACTTCGAGGGCGGACTTGGTCTTGAACTTGGGATGCGGATCGACCGGGATGCCGCGGCCATTGTCGATGACGGTGAGCCAGCCCTCCTTGTCGTATTCGACCTCGATCCAGGAGGCGTGGCCGGCGACCGCCTCGTCCATGGCATTGTCGATCACCTCGGCGAAGAGATGGTGCAGCGCCTTCTCGTCGGTTCCGCCAATATACATGCCGGGCCGGCGGCGCACGGGCTCCAGCCCCTCCAGCACCTCGATGTCGGCGGCGGTATAGCTCTCATCGCCGTTCTTCGGCTTCATCGCGCGCGCCTTGGCGGCCTGCGGCGCCATCTCGGCTTCGAGCTTGTCAAAAAGGTCCTTCACCTTGTTCTTGGCCATCAGAATTCCAGTCGAATCAGTCGTTTTGGGCTGTTTGCCCTTGTTAACCCAGATCGCCGCCCCTGTCCCAGTTCGGGGAATAACGGCGAGACGGCGCTGATTTAAGGCGCCAGAGGGTTACAATCCAGTATTACTGCAATAGTCTTGCACTATTGAATTCCTGAACTATATGATGGAACCATGGCCCGGTCGTTCAACCATCCCGCCGTTTGCGACATCTCGCTCGATCATGTGCTTCATGCCCTGTCGGACCCGATGCGGCGCCATATCGTACAGAAACTCATGGCGAGCGACAGCATGAGCTGCATCCAGGCCTGCGCGACGCTGCCGCCTTCGACGGTCTCCTTCCACCACAAAGTCTTGCGCGAGGCCGGCCTCATCCGCTCCGAAAAAAAGGGCGTCGAGGTCATCAACACGCTTCGCCGCCAGGACATCGACGAACGTTTCCCCGGCCTGCTCGAAGTTGTTTTCCCACCTGGCCTCAACTCCCCCTCCTGAACCCACCCTGCAGAGAGCCTCCCATGCCCACCCTTTTCGATCCCTTGAAGCTCGGCCCCTATACGCTGCCCAACCGCATCCTGATGGCGCCCTTGACGCGGAGCCGCGCCGGGTCGGAGCGCGTTCCCAATGGGCTGATGGCCGAATATTACGCGCAGCGCGCCTCGGCCGGACTGATCCTGAGCGAAGCCACCAGCGTCACGCCCATGGGGGTCGGCTATGCCGACACGCCCGGCATCTGGTCAGATGAGCAGACGGCGGGCTGGCTTAAGGTCACCCAGGCCGTGCATGCGAAAGGCGGGCGCATCTTCCTGCAGCTCTGGCATGTCGGGCGGATTTCCGATCCGATCTTCCTCAATGGCGAGCTGCCGGTGGCGCCCTCCGCCATCCAGCCCGCCGGCACGGTGAGTCTCGTCCGGCCCAAGCGTCCCTATGTGACGCCGCGCGCGCTTGCGCGCGACGAGATCCCGGGCGTCATCGCGGCCTATCGCCGGGGTGCGGAGAATGCGCTCAAGGCCCAGTTCGACGGCGTCGAGCTGCATGGCGCCAATGGCTATCTGCTCGATCAGTTCCTGCAGGACAAGACCAACCGCCGCATCGACGACTATGGCGGATCGATCGAGAACCGCGCCCGCCTGATGCTCGAAGCGACCGATGCGGCGATCTCGGTCTGGGGACCGGAGCGCGTCGGCATGCATCTCAATCTCAAGCGCAACTCGCATGATATCGACGACTCGACGCCGGAAGCGACCTTTTCCCATGTCGCCCGCGAGCTCGGGCGGCGGAAGATCGCCTTCATCATCGCGCGCGAGCCTTTCGATGGATCTCGCATCGGGCCCGCCGTGAAGAAAGCCTTCGGCGGCGTTTATATCGCCAATCAGGATATCAACAAGGAAACCGCGGAGCGCATCCTGGCGCAAGGCGAGGCCGATGCCGTTGCCTTCGGCAAACTCTTCCTCGCCAATCCCGATCTTCCCGCCCGCTTCGCCAAGGACGCAGCGCTCAACAAGCCGGACGATACGACCTTCTACACGCCGGGCAGCACCGGCTATACCGATTATCCGTTCCTCGATACGGTCAGCGCGGCACCGGTAGGCTGAGAGAGAAGCGTTTCGCCAAGCCTTCGAGCCCCGCTAGCCGCACGCCATCAAGCGCGAGGCCGTCCCTCTCGGCCTCGCCCTTGCGTTTGAGCGCGGCCTGCCCGGGCAAGCGCACCTGCGGCTTACCTTCAGGCACTACCGACTGGGCGCAGGCCTCGACCAGCCAGCCGGTCTGGCGCAGAAATGCGTCACGGCCGCCAAAGGCTTCCGGCGCAAAGGCGAGAACCAGGACGGAAGCGCCCCACTCCGTCGGATGATCGGCGCGGCCGAAGCCGCCGAGCCCCTGCGTCAGCGCTTCGACCATCAGGCTCAGGCCATAGCCCTTATGGCCGTGGTCCACGCCGCCGATCGGGAGGATGGAGCCGCCATCCTTCATCACATTTGCATCGTCGGTGACATTCCCGTCCTTGTCCAATAGCCATTTTCCCGGCAGCGGCGTCCCTGCATTGCGCATGCGCGCGCACATGGCCGCCGTGGTGATCGAGGTGCTGACATCGATCAGGATCGGATCGGGCTCTGCCGGAATGCCGATGGCGATCGGATTGGGCGTCATCACCGGTGTCACGCCGCCAAAGGGCGCCACATGGGAATCGCTCGGGTCGGAAGAGAGAATGACGAGCGCCAGCCCGTCGCGCGCCGGCGCTTCGAGAAATACCGCGAGACAGGCAATGTGATGGCTGCGCCTCAAGCAGACGGCGCCCAGGCCGAAGGACCTTGCGCGCTTCGCCGCTTCGGCAATGGCAAGCTCCGTGGTCCAGACGCCGGGAAGCCGCCTCGCATCCCACAGCGCCACCGCGCCGAAATCGCTCACGACCTCGGGGGCCCCTTCCTTCGTCATCGCGCCACTGGCGATTTCGTCGACATAGTCGGGAAGCAGAGCAAGCCCATGGGTCGAATGACCATAGAGATCGGCCTCGACGAGCCCTTTGGCCACGACGCGCGCGGGCTCCGCCGGAAAGCCGGCTTTCATGAGCACGTCGCAGGCAAATTTCCGCAAGCTCTTGGGCTCGAATTTCGTGGGCATTGAGTTTTCCTTCAGCGCGAACGGCGTTGCGAAATGTGCCAGGGGATGACCCAGTGCTCGACAAGGGTCACGGCGCCGAACAGTGCCAGGCCCAGAAGCGTCAATAGGAAGATTCCAGCGAACGCGAGGTCGGGACGCATATTGCCGGTGACGATCTGGATATAGAAGCCGAGGCCCTGATCGCTGCCGATGAATTCGGCGATGGTGGCGCCGACGGTTGCATTGATCGCGGCATATTTGAAGCCGACGAAGCATTGCGGCAGCGCCGCCGGCAGGCGAACCTTGAAGAAGGCCCGCAATGGGCTTGCCCCCGTCGCCCTGATGAAACGCACCAGCTCTTCGCTCAATGACCCGAAAGCCAGGATGGCGTTGAGCACCACCGGGAAGAAGCAGACCAGGAAGACGATGATCACCTTGGGCAGAAGCCCGAAGCCCAGCCAGGAAATGAACAGCGGGGCGAAGGCGATCTTGGGCGTCATCTCCAGGCTGACGAAGAAAGGATAGATGGTGCGGCGCAGGAAGGACGAGAAGGCGATGGCGAGCCCGAGCGGCACGGCGATGACGATCGCCACCAGATAGCCGAGCACGCTCTCGACCGCGGTGACATAAGTATAATAAAGAAGCCGGTCGATATCGGCCCAGCCGCGGGTGACGATCTCCGAAGGCCTGGGCAGGATATAGGCCGGAATGCCGAAGAGATCGATGGCATATTCCCAGAACAGGAAGAAGCTGGCGAAGAACAGAATGAACGCCCAGGAGCGCGCCAGCATGCGCCAGAGGCCGGCAAGCCATGACGCGCGCAGCGGGGGCGCGCTATGCTTCTGTTCAGAGGACGCCATAGCCATGGAAGATCTCCTCGATCTCGCTTGCATAGGCGCTGAATTTCTCGCTCCTCTTGACGGCGAGGTCGCGCGGCCAGGGCAGATCGATGTCGATCACCTTCTCGATACGGCCGGGTCTCGGCGAGATGACGCAGACGCGCGTCGAAAGCTGGATCGCCTCCTCGATACTGTGAGTGACGAAGACGACGGTCGGCCGATCCTGCAACCATAAGGTCTGCAGATCGCGCCGGATAGCTTCGCGTGTCATGGCGTCGAGCTTGCCCAAGGGCTCGTCGAGCAGCAGGACGCCCGGACGATGCACCAGAGTCTGGCAGAAGGCGGCGCGCTGCTGCATGCCGCCCGACAACTCATAAGGATAGCGCTCGGCGAAACCATCGAGCTTGACCGAGCTGATCAGGCGATCGACGGTCGCACGATAGTCGGCAACCGGTAGCCCCCGCAATTCTATCTGCAGTTCGACATTGCCACGCACGGTGCGCCAGGGCACCAGCGTGTTGTCCTGGAACATGATGCCGATCGAGGTCTGCGGCGCCCTGACCACCTCGCCCGCGACCTCGATCTCGCCCGACGTGCAATCGAGAAGCCCCGCGATCATCAGCATCAAGGTGGATTTGCCGCAGCCCGATGGCCCGACGAGCGAGATGAACTCGCCGGGCGCGATCCGGAGTGACGAGGGACCGAAGGCATGGATGGCCTCCGGCCCCGAGGCATAGGTCTTGGTCGCCGATCTTATATCGATGGCCGCAGCCGTCATGTCCTCACCTTACAAGCTTTTCCCTTCTCCCGCGCGGCACGCGTGGGAGAAGGTGCCCAAAGGGCGGATGAGGGCTCTTTCGTGCAACGAGCCTTGATCTCGACGAGCATTCCCTGCTGAGACAAAGAGCCCTCACCCGGCCTTCGGCCACCCTCTCCCATTGCTTCGCAACGGGAGAGGGGAAGCCCGAACAAATCACGGCACGAAGTCATTGGTATAGAAGGCCGCGGCCGGCTTGTCAGTCTGAAGATCATTGTACTTCTTCATCAAAGCCAGCATGTCGTCCCAGTCGGCCGCCACATTCATGCCGAGATGCTTGTCCTTGTTGGCCTTGGAATAGAGGACGCCCAGCGTGACGTCGAGAACGGCGCGCGCCTGTGCCTTGCCCTGGTCCTCGGCCATCGAGCCGCCGACGATGTCGGCCATCGAGGCGATCGCGGCATCGGGATTGGCCTCGGTCTCCTTGTAGGCCTTCATGGTGGCGGCGACGAAGCGCTTCACCAGGTCGGGATTAGCCTTCACCGTCTCGCTATTGGCGACAATGCAATAGCCGACCTGGTTCACGCCATAGTCCGAATAAGGGAAGGTCACGGGTGCGGCACCGCCATTCGCCTTGATCTCGGCCGGCTTGTCGTCGAGGCCGCCCAATATGCCGACGGCTCCGCCCGCCCCTTGCAGATAGCTCGAGACGAGGGCGCCGTCCGGCACATTGGTGATGGTAACATCGCCCTCCTTCAGGCCCGCCGCCTGCAGGACCAGCGGGAAGAAGGTGTTCACCCCGGCATTGGCGGTGGTGAGGATCGTCTTGCCCTTGAGATCGGCGAGCGACTTGACGCCGGCATCCGGCCTGACGATGACCGCTTCCGTCCCCATGGCATCGATGACGCCGACCGACACCAAAGGCGCGCCCTTGGCCGCGAGATTGAGCATCGAGGCGCAAGAGCCATAGGCGAAGGTGCTGTCATTGTTGGCAACCAGACGATGGGCCGAGCCTGAGCCGTTGCCGGAGCGGATATCGAGATCGATGCCGGCATCCTTGTAGTAGCCCTTGTCCTTGCCATAGGCGAAGCCGGCATGGGAGCCGTAATACATCCAGTTGAGACGCAGACGGACGTCGTCCGCCGCCTTGGCAAGGCCCGCAGACGCTAACAGCGTCGCAACACATGCAGCCGTCAGAATGCTATGCTTCCTGTTCATCTGTTTCCTCCGTGGCGCTTTATGGTTCAAACCGGCAGGCAGGCCGGACCTGCCGGTTCGTAGGTCTTGTAGTTCAAGGCAAATTCCTGGTGGCCGAGGCTCTCCGACTTGCTCGGGATCCCGGAAGCGAGACTTACGACCTCGGCGAGGATGCGCTCCGCCACGTCATCGACCGTCTCGATGCCGTCGGCGATGGTGCCGCCATTCACGTCGATATCGTCGGCAAGGCGCTGATAGACGCGCGAATTGGACACGCCCTTGATCACCGGCGCCACCGCCTGCCCCACGACGGAGCCGGCGCCGGTGGTGAAGATGATCATGTGACAGCCGCTCGCCACCATCTCGGTGATGGTCTGGGTGTCGTTGATATTGGGAATGCCATGGCGCACCGGCCCGTCATTCACCGTGTCCATGAGATAGAGACCCGGATGGGGCGGGCGCGTGCCGGGCTTGATCAGGCCCGCGAGCGGACGCGTGCCGCTCTTCGCATAGGCGCCGAGCGATTTCTCCTCGAGCGTCGAGAGGCCATGCTTGATATTGCCCCCGCCGAAGCTGCCATGGCCCAGGTCGCGGTAATAGCGATCGGCCTTCGCCACTGCCTCTTTCAATTCACGGCCGAGTTCCGGCGTCACCGCGCGTTTGGCGAGATGGTCCTCGCAGCCGATGAGCTCGCAGGTCTCCTCGAACATCAAGGTGGCGCCGAGATCGCCGAGCCGGTCGAAGGCGCGGCCGACGGCGGGATTGATGGTGATGCCGCTCAAGCCGTCGGAGCCGCCGCATTTGGTGCCGATGACGAGATCGCCAAACGAGATGGGCACGGTCTCTGCGGCATGCGCCGCCGCGAGCATCTGCTCCAGCCAGCTGCGGCCCTCATCGATGGCGGCGCGGGTTCCGCCACATTCCTGGATGACCAGGAGCTTCGCGTCCCGTCCCGAGGCTTCGACCGCCTCGAGCAAGGCGCTGCGGCGAAACTCCTCGCAGCCCAAGGACACCAGGAGAACGGCGCCGACATTGGGATGGGTGCCCATCGCCTCCATCACCCGATGCGCATAGTCGCTCGGATAGCAGCCGGGAAAGCCGATGAGTTGCGCTCCCGCCGTCTGATGGGGTTGGGCGATCTGGCGCGCCACGTGATGAGCGCATTCGACCAGATAGGCGACGACGACGAAATTGCGGATGCCCTTGCGGCCGTCGGCGCGCAAGAAGCCCCGCATATTCGCGGCATTTTTCGGTGACGAAGCCCTATTCATAGTGGTCCTCATCATTGTTGAGATACTGGCTTCTGACATTGTGAACATGGACGAGATGGCCGCGCTCGATCGGCGCCGTGGCGATGCCGACGGCAACACCGAGCCGTATGATCGCCTCACCGTCGGCGATATGGCGCAGCGCGATCTTGTGCCCCTGGGCGATGCGCTCGACCGCCGGCACTTGCGGACCTGAAGCGCTCCTTGCCTGCTCATTCGCGGCAATGTCGCGCAAGGCGACCCCGACATTGTCGCCTTCATCGAGAATGATCATGTTCGTCAGGCCGGTCATGGTCCTATCTCGCGATCAATCGCGGCACCTTCTTCTGTTTCATCATCTTGTACGTGTCTTCCCTGTAGTGTTCGCGCACATCGCGGGTCGGCGGGCGGCAGCGCGACGACGGCAGGCCGACGAGCTCCATGCACAGCTTGTCGAGATAGCCGTCACCGCTGGTATATTCCTTCTCGATCCTCACCCAGAGCTTGTAGAAAGGCATCGCCTCCTCGATCATCATGCGCGAGATCTCGGCATAGTTCCTGGCCTTCACTTCATCGATGAGCTTGATGCCCCATTCCGGCCAGTAATTGCACAGATGGACCTCGAAGGCCCTGGCCCCCAGGGCCGGCATCGCCGAATAGGGAAAGAACAGATTGTTGTCGATGATGGTGAAGCGCTCGGAGAAATGCGACGTCACGTCCTCGAACTCCATCGCATCGGTGCGCGGCGTCGCCCATTTGAGGCCGACGATATTGGGAATGCGCGCCAGGCGCTCGATCATGGCGAAGGAAAGACCCGTGGCGGTCCAGAAGGTATTATAGACGATGATGCCGACCTTCGGCGCCGCTTTCGCGGCCGCCGTGACGAATTCCTCGAAATCGCCTTCCGTATGGGTGAAGTAGAAGGGACAGGAGACCTGCATGAAGTCGAACCCCATGCATTGCGCGGCATCGGCCAGGCGAACCAGCTCGAGCGTCGAGGTCGATTGGCCGCCGAAAGTCAGGGGCACCCTGCCCTTCGCCTCATCGGCGACGGTCTCGGCCACGGCAAGGCGCTCTTCGAAGGTCATGGTCGAGAAATCGCCCGCGGCGCCCCCGGCAAGCAATGTCGCATAATCGGTGGTGAGGCCGCTCTCGATGAGGAAACGCACATAGTGGCGCAGCGCCTCGTGATTGACGGGGAAACCATCCTCATCCCCGAAAGGCGTCGGAATAGTGACATAACAGCCCGCAAGCCGGGATTTGAGCAGTTCAGGATTCACGCAATTTCTCCCTGGCTTACACGCGTTTGCCGTCTGACTTCGATGGCGCGGCCATCGCCCGCGAAAAGATGGACCTGCCGCCAGTCCACCCCCACTGACGTGGGCTTCGATCCCGGCTGCACCAGGCGCGGATCGTCCTGGCGGATGATCAGGCTCCCGGCCGGATGATCGGGCGCATGCAGATAGCTGTCGCCGCCCAGCCTTTCGACGAAGTCGATGCGGACCTCGAGGCGCGGGCCGGGGCTGCCCGCAAGCCTGAAATGCTCGGGCCGGATTCCGATCGTCACTTCATCAGGCACCGTCATTGCCGGTGCCAACTCGATCTCGACCGTCGCCGGCGACATGCCCTCGACGGCGAGGCTGAGCTTGCGGCCTGAGGTCTTGGCGATCCGCGTCGCAAGGAAGCTCATCTTGGGCGAGCCCATGAAACCCGCGACGAAGCGATTGCGCGGCGATGCGTAGATCTCGAGAGGCGTGCCGATCTGCTCGATGATCCCTGAGCGCAACACGACGATCCTGTCGGCCAGCGTCATGGCCTCCGTCTGATCGTGGGTCACATAGATCATCGTGGCGCCCAGCGTGCGGTGGAGCTTGGCAAGCTCGAGGCGCATCTGGACGCGCAATTCGGCATCGAGATTGGAGAGCGGTTCGTCGAACAGGAAGACCTGCGGGTCGCGCACGATGGCGCGGCCGATGGCGACGCGCTGGCGCTGGCCGCCCGACAGCTCCTTGGGCTTGCGGCTTAGTAGTTCGCCCAGTTGCAAGGTCTCGGCTGCGCGCCGCACCCTGGCCTCGCGCTCCTTCTTCGGCACGCGCTCCATCAGCAACGAGAAACCCATATTCTCGGCGACCGTCATATGCGGGTAGAGCGCATAGTTCTGGAAGACCATCGCCACGCCGCGTTTGGCCGGCGGGACGCCGCGCATCGGCTTGCCGCCGATCGCAAGCGTGCCCGACGTGATGGGCTCGAGCCCGCAGATCATGCGCAACAGCGTGGACTTGCCGCAGCCCGAGGGGCCGACAAAGACGACGAACTCGCCATGCTCGACGGCAAGATCGATGCCGTGGATCACAGCGACTGTGCCGAAGGACTTGGCCACGCCTTTGAGCTCAATGGCGGCCATCGATCGCCTCCGGGTTCACCAGGCTCGCCTCAAGGCCCGTCACGCCGTTTGCATCCTGGCCGTAATAGGCGATGAACAGGCGGCCATCGGCCGTGAGCGCCATGGACGGGTAACCGAGATCGCGATTGGGAAAGCCTCCGCGCACCATGATCGGGCGATCGCTCGGCCATGTCTTCCCGCCATCTTCCGACAGATAAAGCGTGATGCCGAAGGGCGGCACGCGCCGCGCCGCCACGCAGGCAACCCGGCCGTCCGGCAGTTCGAGAAGATGGGCCGGATAATCGACGATGCCGGTCGGAACAGCCGGGCTCCAGCTCCGCCCGCCATCGTCCGAGCGCACGAGATGCAGGATGCGGCTCTCATTGTCGCGCAACAGCATGACGAGCCGGCCCGAGTGCAAGAGCAGAAGCGCCGGCTCCTCGAATTCATGCCCCTCTCCTCCGGCCACGAGCTCAGGTTCCGACCAGCGCTCGCCGCCGTCGCGCGAGCGGAGGATGAACACATTGCGGTAATGCGGGACGTCCGAGAGCGGCAGGATGATCTCACCGTCGGGAAGCTCGACGCCGCCACGCAGGCCATAGCCGCCGCTGTAAGGCGCGGTATCGACCGGTATGGAATAAGGGAAGCTTCGCCCACCATCCTCCGACACGTGGATCCAGCTCGAGCCGCCCCCGCGGGCCCAGGGGAAGCGCCCGGCGATCGTTGAAGGCTCTGGCGCCCAATCGCCGAGCTCGGCCGCCATCGCCTTCGGCCCGATGAACTTCTCAGGCGGATCATAGTTCTTAGGGCTGAGATGGGCCTGCGCATGAGCCAGCGGATACCAGTCGAAACGCCACTGGTTGAGCAGCACCCTGCCCGACCGCAATACGGTGAGGCCGGCGCATTCGACGCCGTGCCAGCGGAAGGCCGGCACGATCGAAGGCTCGGTCCAGCTCAGCCCCTGGTCCTCTGACCGCATCAGCATGTTGCAGTAGAAAGGATCCTGCGGCGGATGGAGGACGATGTCGCGGCGCATGCTCCTGGTGAAGACCAGGAGCCAGTTGTCGGGCCTTGCCGCGACAAGATGCGGATGCGCGCAATAGGCATGGGCGTCGCGATGGAGCACCTTGTGCGCCATCGCCTGCTCCAGCTTGATGTCGATCGCGTTCACCAGACCCCTCAGACACGGAAGCGCGTGCAGCGGACATATTGCAGGGGCTTCGGATCGTCGCTCCATTCATGGAAGGAGCAGACGACCGTGCCATCCTTCATCTGAGCGACGCTCGGATAGCCGATATGCTGGTAGATGCCGGGATTGCTCCAGTCGACGCCGCCGCCCGCGATCTTGCCGGAGGCCGGCGTCATGCGGCTCGAGCCTGGCGTCTCGGTGACGGTGCCGCCCGGCACCCCACCCTCGCGGATGACGAACTCGTTTTTGCGGTCCCAGGTCACGCCATCACCTGAGATGATGGCGCGCACGCCATAGGGCGGACGGCGATAGCCATAGACCATGAGATAGCGGCCGTCCTCGAGCGCGATGAGCTCGGGCGGATAGCCCCAGATATTCGTCCATTTCGGCGGCGTCCAGCTGAAGCCGTCGTCTTCCGAGATGGTCATCACCATGTTCTTGGCATCGCCGCTCGGATTGACATGGGTGCGCATGAAGCAGACGAGACGCCCGTCCTTGAGGCGCAAGAGTCCCGGCTCTTCGTAATCGATGATGTTGGCCGGATCGTAAGCGAGCGTCGAATAATATTCCCAGTTCTCGCCGCCGTCGTCGGAACGCATCAGCGCCGAACGCGTGCTTTCGCCCTCGCCTTCCTCCTCATAGCCGTGGATGCGCCCATAGAGGCCCATCAGCAACGAGCCGTTCGGCAGGAGCCATGAGCCGAGCCGGCAACCGCCATGTTTCAAGGGCCGGACATTGACCGGGATCGGATCGGTCCAGGTCGCGCCGCCATCCTTCGATTTCACCACGAAGGTCCCGAGCCAGGCTTGCGTCTTGTAGGCCCAGGTCCAGTCGCCCCACTCTTTCGTGTGGGGATGGGTGCTCCAGGAGGGCTGCTCTGGCTTGACACCGCGCTTGAAGAAGCCGGTGATCGTCATGTTGACGAGCAATGTTCCGTCCTCGAGCTCGCAAATGCCGCAGTCCCAGTTGCCTTGCGTCGCCGACCAGGGAAGGACGACGGTCGGCTCGCTCCATGTCTTGCCGCCGTCCTTGGAGCGCGTCAGCAAGGTCTGGCCGCTGTCATGATGAAACGGAAAGCGCTCCTCATTGAAGACGGCAATGAGATCACCGTTCTTGAGCGCACGCGTCGCGATCTGATTGACGCAATGCTCCTTGTGCTTGAAGATCGTGTAGTGCTCCACATTCTTGATGGGACTCATCCTGTTTTCCTCATAGGGCATGGTCGAAACCTTTCCTGTCAGAGCCTTATTCCGACATTCTTGATGCTGAGATAGTTGCGGATCCCGGGCAGGCCGCGCTCGCGGCCGATGCCTGACTCTTTGATGCCGCCGGTGGGCGCCTGGACGCCGCCGATGAACCAGCCATTGATCCACACCGATCCCGCCTCGAGATCGCGCGCGAGGGTCAGCGCCCGCGATATGTCCCGGCTGTAGACGCCCGAGACCAGGCCATAGCCCAGGCCATTGGCCAGCGCCTTCGCCTCATCGATCGTATCGAAGAGCTGCGCCACGGCGACCGGTCCGAAGATTTCCTCGCGGGCCAGCACGTTGCCGGCATCGACGCGATCGATGATCGTGGGCGCGATGAAATAGCCGCGATCGAGAGCCGGCGGCCGACCGCCGCCGAGCCTCACCCTGGCGCCGGAGCTGCGCCCGGCCGCGAGATAGGACTGGACCTTGTCATACTGCTCCTTCGAGACGAGCGGTCCGAGATCGAGATTGTCGAGGCCGGGTCCGACGCCGAGCTTCTTGGCATTCTGGGCAAGCCGATCGAGAAATTCCTCGGCAATGGAGTGCTGCAGGAGGAAGCGCGAGGAGGACGAGCAGACCTGCCCGCTATTGCCGAAGGCGCCGTCGATGGCATCGAAAGCGGCGCGCTCGAGATCGGCGTCGTCGAGCACGATCATCGGATTCTTGCCGCCGAGTTCGAGCACGGCGGGCTTCAGCCCTTGCGCGGCATTCATATAGATCTTGCGTCCCGTGGCGACAGAGCCCGTGAAGGTGATGCCGCGCACCATGGGATGGGCGACGAGGGCCGCCCCCGCCTCCTCGCCATAACCCGCCACGACATTGACGACGCCCGGCGGGAAGCCAACCTTGTGGCAAAGCTCGGCAAAGGCGAGAGCCGTCAGCGGCGATTGCTCGGCGGGCTTCACCACCGTCGCGCAGCCCGCGGCAAACGCCGGCGCCACCGAGCGCGCCACCATGCCGAGCGGATAGTTCCAGGGCACGATATGGGCCGTGACGCCGACGGGCTCGAGCACGGTGAAATCAACGAAGCCCGGGCCTAAGGGAATGGTCGAGCCTTCCATCTTGTCGGCCGCACCGGCATTGTAGCGGATCGTCGCGCACACGCCCCGGACATCGCCGAGCGACTCCTTGACCGGCTTTCCGACATCGAGCGTCTCGAGCAGCGCGAAGCGCTCGGCCTCCGCTTCGAGCGCATCGGCCAGCCTGAACATAAGCCGGCCGCGTTCGGCCGGCGTCATGTCGCGCCATTCGCCCTTCATGGCACGATCGGCCGCCGTGACCGCCAGATCGATATCCGCATCCCGGCCGCGGGCGATCTGGGTGAGCGTCTCTTCCGTGCTCGGATCGATGGTCGGGAAAGTCTCGCGTCCGACCGCCTTGTGCCGCGCCCCATCGATGAAATGCGCGTCGGGAAGCTCGCTCTTGAGGTCGTTGCGGGTATATCGTCTGTCGCTCATTGCTTGACGCTGCCTTGCGAAATGCCCTGGATGAAGTAGCGCTGCAGGAAACAGAAAAGCAGCAGGCTCGGAATGCTGAGGATCGTGACCGCCGCCATGGCGACGCTGTAGCCCTCGATCTGGGTGCGGGTGCCAACCACCGGCGTGAAGGCGGCGACGCCCACCGGCAAGGTCTTCATGCTCTCGTCGAAAGTGACGAGGAGCGGCCACAGGAAGCTGTTCCAGTTGAGGGTGAAGATGATGACCGAGGCGGCAATGGCGGGCGCCCGCGCCAAGGGCAGAGCGATGCGGAAGAAGAGATTGAACGGCCCGGCGCCATCCATTTTCGCCGCGTCCTCGAGCTCGGACGGGAAGTTGAGGAAGAACTGACGGAAGATATAGACGCTGAAGACATTGCCGATCGCCGGCAGGATGAGCGCCTGATAGGAGCTGGCCCAGCCGATCTTCACGAAAGCGAGAAGCAGCGGGATGACGGAAACCTCGACCGGGATCATCAGCGAGGCGAGGAAAATGACGAACAGCAGGTTGCGGCCGGGGAAATTCATGCGCGCCAGCGCATAGCCCGCCATGGCGCCGAACAGCACGCAGAAGAAGGTCGCGGCCGCCGCCTGGATCAGGCTGTTCACGCCCCAGCGCACCACCGGATACTCGAAGACCTTGATGTAATTGTCGAAGGTGACGCGGCTCGGCAGCCATTCGATATCCTGCGTCATCACATCGGCGGGGAATTTGAGCGAGGTCGAGACCATCCAGACGAAAGGCAATGCCCAGAGGATGGCGACGGCGATGCCGATCGGCCAGATCAGGAGATCGAGCCGGTTGAGGCGGCGTTCCTCCAATTCCCGTTCGAGCCAGCTCATGGCCTGCGCTCCTTGAGCAGGAAGCGCTGCGCGAAGGTGATGGCGAGGATCAGCACGAAGAGCAGGATGGCGATGGCCGAGGCATAGCCGAAGAGGTTGCGCACGATGGCGATGGAGTAGATGTAGTGGATGGGCGAGGATGAGGATCCCGCAGGTCCGCCATTGGTCATCACATAGACCTGGCTGAAGATGCGCAAGGTGGAGATGAGCTGCAAGGTGACGACCATGCTGATCACCGGCCTCAGATGCGGCAGGATCACATAGCGGAAGCGCTGCCAGCGATTGGCGCCGTCGACGATCGCCGCGTCGTTGATCTCGCCCGGAATGTCCTGGAGTGCCGCCAGGAACAGCACGAAAGCGAGCCCTAAGTCCCACCAGATCGAGGCGATGCTGACCCCCACCAGCGACCATCGGGTCGAGGTGAGCCACGGGACGTTGTCGATGCCTAAGAAGGAGAGATAGTGATTGATGAGGCCGAACTGGGTATCGAGCAGCCAGACCCACACCAGGCCGATGACCGTCGCCGAAACGACCGTCGGCGCGAAGAACAAGGTGCGCGCCAGGCTCGACAAGGGATAGCGCTTGTTGACGAAGAGCGCGAAGACGAGTCCCAGAACCGTGACGCAGGGAACGATGATGGCGCCATAGAAGAGAATGTTCTTGAAGGCGACGGCGACCCACTGGTCCCTGAAGGCGCGGGTGAAGTTGGCGAGGCCCTCCCATTTCGGTGAGCCGACGATGCTCCAGCGGGTGAAGGCGACATAGAAGCCGAACAGCACCGGCATGATGTTGAACAGGAAGAACGGGATCCCAAAGAAGGCGACAAGGAGATATCCGGCCTTGTCGACCTCGCTCGACGTCTCCCGCCCCGCGTGGTCGATGCTATGGGCGACTGCGCTCATTCCTGGTCCCGCGCTGCTCTAGAAAAAGGGGGCGCCACCGCCGAAGCGATGGCGCCATGGCACTTGCCCCTCAGCCCTCGTCGAGGTCCGCCTGCCATTGGGCCTGGATCTGGGTCATCGCGTCATCGATCGAGGTCTGGCCCGACCACACGCCTTCCAGCGTCTTCGCCAGGAAGTTGCCGCCGGAATAGATGGTGAAGTTCGGCCCATTGACGACCGGGATCTCGCCCACCGTGGCGAAGCTCATGCCGTCGACGAAAGCGCCGCGCACATCCCATCTGTTGCCGGTCGTCTTGTAGTCCGGCCGATCGAGGATCGACTTGCGGGGGCTCGCACCCCGGCCGACCGTCGTCCACAGGAAGCTGTTGTCGGACAGCCACTTGACCGCCTGCATCGTGGCTTCATAGCGGGCGGTGTCGGCCTGCTGGTAAAGCTCGAGACCGCCCATCTCGAAATAGGTGACATGCTTGTCGCCGATCTTGGGGAAGAGTGCCGTCTTGAAGTTGAGCTTCTGGCCGACATAGCCGTTGAGCGTCCATGGTCCGGTCCAGAAGATCGAGCCCTGCCCCGTGCCGAAAGCCTTGTAGCGGTCGGTGACGTCGCGCGTTGACACCTTGTGCTTGTCGAAGAGATCGAGCACCCATTGCATGGCCTTCTTGCCGGCGTCGGGATTGACGCAAGCGGTCTTGAGGTCGTCGCTCGCGCGCTGGAAGCCCATCTGCTCGGCGACGATGCCCCAGGTCACGGTTGGCTGGACGCCCGATCCCGTCATCATGATGCCGGAGCGCGTGACCTTGTCGCCGTCGCGCTTGGTCATCGCGGTGGCCCAGTTGAGCAACGTCTCGTCATCGACCGGCGGCTTCTCCGGATCGAGCCCCGCCTCCTTCACATGGTCGAGATTGATCTCCGGCTGCAAGCTCATCAGATCCATGGGGACCATGAACATCTTGTTGTCGTATTTCGGATAGCGCGACGCGGTGATCGAAGAGGCGCTGAAATCGGCAACATCGAGTCCGACTTTCGCCGCCAGATCGTCGAGCGGGATCACCACCTCGTCGCGCGCCAATTGCGCGCCCTTGCCGGCGGTGCCCCAGCCAAAATCAGGTGCCTTGCCGGTCGCCGCAGCCGCCAGCACCTTGGTGACATATTGCTCCTCGGGCACCACTTCCATCTTGATCTGGACGCCCTTGTCCCTATGCGCCGCGTTGAAATCGGCGATCATCTTGGCCCAGACCTCGCCGTCAGACGCGGCTAGCCAGCTCCAATGGACGATCTCGATCGGATTGCCGGCGCTGCGGCCGAGTCGCGGCGCGGCAAGAACGGCAGCCGCGGCGCCCGCGGTCTTGAGAAGGGCGCGCCGGTTCATGGCCGGCTTTGCATTGAACGTCGCTTTCGCAGACATAAAAACCTCCCTCATGGCATACGACAAGCCGCATGCCTCGTTGTGCTTCGAGCCATTTTCCTGAGCTTTTGGGCCGGTTTAGCTGTGTCCGGGCGCTGCCGGCCGTGACCTGGAGTTTTTGACAAATGGGCAAGTTTCAGTTGATACTGCGCGCCGAAAACTTTGCACAGAGCGACACTCGAGCTTGCAGGTAGAAGGGATGAGCGAGGAACGGCGCAACGGCGCTTTGGATCGGAAGCCGAAATTCGCTTTCCTGCTGCAGCCGGAATTTCCGTTGAATGCCTTCATCCTGGCGACCGAAGCGCTGCGCATCGCCAATCAGAACAGCGGCAAGGATCTTTTCGACTGGGTGCTCGCATCGGAGACCGGCAAGCCGGTCAGGGCCAGCAACGGCATGCGGATCGAGGTCGACAGCGACCTCTCATCCCTTCCCCACTGCGATTATCTGATCCTGCTCGAAGGCAACCTGCCGACCCAAAACAACTCGCCGCAGCTTCTCTCGACCTTGCGCAATGCCCACCGGCACGGATCGACGGTGATCGGCGTCGATACCGGCGCTTTCGCCCTCGCCAGGGCCGGCCTCACCGGCGAGCGCAAGCTTGTTATCCATTGGGAAGCCGCCCCCGCATATCTCGAGCATTTTCCCGAGGCGCAGATCGAGAACCAGCTCTATCTCCTCGACAAGCAACTCGGCTTCTGCGCCGGCGGTGTCGGCATGCTCGATCTGATGCTCGACCTCATCGGGCGCCTGAGGGGTGCGGCGCTGGCGCGCGAGGTCGCCAATGCCCTCATCCACACGCCGCGCGATGCCGCCCGGGCGCAGCGTGTCGAAGGCGCCGATACCGACGCCGAGCCTTCCCTGTCGCGCCGCCTGATTGCGCTCATGGAGCGGCATCTCGATTTTCCGCTCGGCCCCCGGCTTCTCGCCGAGCAGCTCAGTATTTCAGTCCGCACATTGGAGCGTCATTGCGCCCGCGAATTCGGCCAGACGCCCTCGCAGCTTTATCTGCTCGTCCGCCTGCAGGCGGCGCGCAACCTCCTGTTCTATGAGGAAGGCGAGATCAAGGACATCGCGGTCGCCTGCGGCTTTTCCTATCCTTCCGTCTTCACCCGCGCCTTCAAGGCGCAGTTCGGCCAGTCGCCACGCGCCTTCCGGCAGTCCTTCCGCGACATCCAGGGCCGCCTGGTGCGTCCCGAGATCGCGCGCCTGTCAGCGGCGAACAAGCGAAATTGAACGGCTTACAATCGGGCCTTCTTTATCAATCTGTCATGTTCGGGTCCTACGCCCAAAAGAGTCGTCCCAGACTCTCATGGAGCACCCGAAATGCGCAGATTCCTCGCCACGCTGGCGGCTACGACCTTCCTCACCGGAGCGGCGGCCGCCGCCACGATCTATCCGATTGATCGCGCGACGATCCTCGTCGGCTCACCCTTCGATTTCAAGGTCGAATTCGCCGGCCTCGTCAAGCCTGAGGACGTGAAGATCACCGTGAACGGACAGCACTACAAGGCTGTCTTCGGCAAGGACATGGCTTTCACCGAGAAGGAGGAAAAGGCCGATGCCTCCGCCGTGGTCGCTCGCGGTGTCATCCTCTCCCAGCCCGGCATCTATACGGTCGAGGCGACGGCCGGCAATGAGACGAAGAGAGTCGTGTGGGATGTCTATGATACGGCCGCCACGCCGAAAGCGAAGAACATCATCTTCTTCCTCGGCGATGGCTTGTCGGTGGCGCATCGCACCGGTGCCCGCATCATGTCCAAGGGTGTTACCGAGGGCAAGGCGAATGGCCGCCTCAACATGGACATGCTCGACCGCATGGCCTTCATCGGCACATCGTCGGTCGATTCGATCGCCGTCGACAGCGCCAATTCCATGTCGGCCTACATGACCGGCCACAAGACCTCGGTCAACGCGCTCGGCGTCTATGCCGACCGCACGCCGGGAAGCCTGGATGATCCGCGCGTCGAAACCATCGCCGAGGCGCTGCGCCGCCAGACCGGCAAATCGATCGGCGTCGTCGCCACCGCCGAGATCGAAGACGCGACACCCGCCGCCGTCGTCTCTCATACGCGCCGGCGCGCCGACAAGGCCGACATCGTCGAGATGATCTACAATGTTAAGCCGGATGTCGTCCTGGGCGGCGGCTCGGCCTATTTCCTGCCGCAGGCCACGGCCGGCTCGAAGCGCAAGGACGACAAGGACTACATCCAGCTCTTCAAGGATGCGGGCTATGCGCTCGCCACCGACAAGACCGAGCTCGCGGCGGCTGCCGACTCGAACCAGCCTAAAGTTCTCGGCCTCTTCCACACCGGCAACATGGATGTCACGCTCGATCGCGAGTTCCTCAAGAAGGGCACGGTGTCGAAATTCCCGAACCAGCCTGGCCTCGTCGAGATGACCAAGGTCGCGCTCGACCGGCTGTCGAAGAATCCGGAGGGCTTCTTCCTGATGGTCGAAGGGTCCTCCATCGACAAGATGTCCCATCCGCTCGACTGGGACCGCTCTCTCTTCGAGACGATCGAGTTCGACAAGGCGATCGGCCTCGCGCGTGAATTCGCCGCGAAGAATCCCGACACGCTCATCATCGCGACCGGCGATCATACACATGGCTTTTCCATCATCGGCACGGTCGATGATGAGAAGCCCGGCAGCGACATGCGCGAGAAGGTCGGCACCTATGACAAGGCCGGCTTTCCCAACTACAAGGACGAGAATGGCGACGGTTATCCGGACAAGGTGAACGTGACCAAGCGCCTTGCGATGTTCGCCAACAACTTCCCCGACTATTACGAGACTTTCCGTCCGCATCTTGACGGCCCGTTCGTGCCGGCGGTGCAGGACGAGAACAAGAACTATATCCCCAATGCGGCCTACAAGGATATCCCGGGCGCCGTCCTGCGGGCCGGCAACATACCGAAGGATGGCGATACCGGCGTCCATGCGGTCGACGACGTCGTGCTCCAGGCACAAGGTCCTGGCTCGGAAGCCTTCAAGGGCTATATGGAAGAGAGCGACGTCTACCGCGTACTCGTGGATGTCTTCGCTCTCGGCAAGAATCAGCTCGGAAATTGATGCCTGACCGACGAGACTGTCTTCGCAGCATCCCTCCCCGCTCGGGGAGGGATGCACGATGTTCCCTGACCCGGCGCGCGATGCTTGGCGTCATCGCGCTTGCCGGCTTCGGCATTCCTGCGCAGGCGGCAGAGCCCCTCACCTTCGATGAGCTCTATGCCGTGCAAGGCGTGCTCGGGCTCAAATTCACTGAAAAGGTCAAGACGCTCGCGGGCCAACCGGTCACGATGAAAGGCTTCATGGCTCCGCCTCTCAAGGCGGAGGCGAAATTCTTCGTGCTCACCGAGATCCCGATGGCGCTCTGTCCTTTCTGCTCCTCCGATGCCGACTGGCCGGACAATATCGTCGTCGTCTATCTCGACGAGAAACAGACTTTCGTCCAGGCCAATGCGCCGATCGAGGTCGAAGGCACGCTCGACTATGGCTCCTGGACCGACCCCGAGACGGGATTCGTCAGCCTCTTGCGCCTGCGCCACGCCCAGTTCCAGACCGTCTGAGCCCCTGATGCTGCCGCTCAGCCTCGACAATGTCGCCGTCTCCTATCCGGGCCTCGCCGCCTCGGCCCTCGATATTCCAGCGCTGCGGATCGAGGCCGAGGAATGCGTCGCCGTCACCGGCCCATCGGGATCGGGGAAGACGACCTTCGTCAATGTCATCACCGGCCTCGCGCGTCCCGACCAAGGCCGCGTGCTCTGGGGCACGCAAGACATCGCGGCGCTCTCGGAATCGAGGCGCGACCGCTTCCGGGCAGAGACGATCGGCCTCGTCCTGCAGGAATTCCACCTGTTTCCCGGCCTCTGCGCCCTCGACAACGTCCTCTTGCCGGCGCGCCTGCGCCGCGTGGCGTCCGCGGCCACGGTCCGGCAAGCCGCCACCCTCCTCGAGCGCGTCGGCATAGCGCGTCACCGCCAGCCGATCGAAACCATGTCGCGCGGCGAGATGCAGCGCGTCGCGGTGGCGCGCGCCTTGCTGCGCCAGCCGAAGGTGCTGATCGCCGACGAGCCGACGGCCAGCCTCGATCCCGACAATGGCGGCGAGGTCATCGACCTCCTTCTGTCGCTTGCCCGTGAGACCGGCGCCACGCTGATTGCCGTCTCGCATGACGAAAGGCTCATCCAGCGGATGGATCGCGCGCTTCGGCTTGCCGCCGGCCGGCTCGGCGGCGGCAACAAAGCGAGCCTTGCCGCATGATGCGCTTCGTCCTCGCCGATCTGAAACGCCTCTGGCCGGCAGCGCTCGTCATCGTCTGCCTCGTCGGCCTCGCCTCGGCGCTCAGCATCGGCGTCACGCTGCAGGAACGCGCACTCCGGCTCGGCAGCGCCCGTGCCGCCGACAAATTCGATCTCGTCATCGGTGCGGCGGGCAGCGAGACGCAGCTCGTCCTCTCCTCCGTCTTCCTGCAAGCGGCACCACTGCCGCTCTTGCCCGGTGACGTCTTGACGAAGCTCCGGCAGGATCCGCGCGTGGCTTTCGCGGCGCCGATCGGCTTCGGCGATTCCTATGAAACCTATCCGATCGTCGGATCGACGCCCGAGCTTCTCGGCGCTTTGACCAACGGGATCGAGGGGCGCGCGCCCAGCGCCTTGCATGATGCAGTCATCGGCGCATCGGTCGAACTGCCTCTCGGCCAATCCTTCGCGCCGATCCATGGCCTCGCCGGCAATGCCGGACCGGTTCACACCGACTTCACCTACAAGGTCGTAGGCCGGATGGCGTCCGGCGGAACCGCCTGGGACCGCGCCATCATCGTGCCGATCGAAGCGGTCTGGGCGGTGCACGGCCTGCATGCTGAGGGCCATGATGCGCCTGTCGTTCCGGGACTTCTCGACGGATCGGTCACCGGCAAGCTCCCCGGCGTTCCGGCCATCCTGGTGAAGCCCAAGACCATCGCCGACGCTTACAGGCTGCGCGGCGAGTATCGTGGCGATGCGACCATGGCGGTTTTCCCGGGCGAGGTCCTGACCCGGCTCTATGCGACGCTCGGCGATGCACGCGCCGCCATGAGCTTGATCGCGCTGGCGAGCCAAGGCCTCGTCGCCGCGGCGATCGCCCTCATCGCCATCGCGCATGTGAACCAGCGCCGCCGCCAGATCGGCGCGCTGCGCGCTTTCGGTGCGCCGAGAAGTGCAATCTTCGGCATCGTATGGAGCGAGCTCATCCTCCTGATGGCGGTCGGTATCGCCTTGGGCTTCCTCATCGGCTGGATCGCGGTCAGGACTCTGTCGGCCGTCTTCACCGCGCAAAATGGCGTGGTCCTGCCGGTCGAATTCGCGTTGAGCGATCTGGGCCTTGCCGCAGCGCTCATCCTGGGCGCTGCGGTGATCGCCTCGATCCCGGCTGCTCTCGCTTTTCGCGAACCGGCGGCAGCAGCCCTGCGGAGCTGACGCTTAAACGAGCTTCACGCTGATGCCGGCCAGGAGCCGCGCGGCCATGCCGCCGGACGGCGGCACACGCGCCGGATCGAAACGCTCCGGCATGGCATGATCGGCAGAGAGCAGTGCTACGCCCGCCGCATGCGGCAGGCTCGACTGCATCTCGGCAAAGAGCTTCTCGGTGCGGGTCGCCGCGATGCCGAGAGCGAGGACCAGCCCGAGAAAGGTCTGGAGTTTGCTGCGGGCAACGAGGCGGAACATGGCGAAGGCGTCCTTTGCGATGAATTGATCGATGCGGGAAGATGCGCCATCACAGCTGTATGAAGACTGAGAAGTCCGTTAAGCCCGCGTTCAGCTTCGGATCGCACCGACCGCGCCACTTACAACCCATTGAATATGTTTATATATTATCGACAAGGCTTGGCCCTCCGGCGCAGCGGAAGAACTTCAGTGGGAAACCCTCGGTCCCGACTTGACTCTACGGCAATCGATCCCTTTCCTGTCATGCACATTTCGCCCCGCCGCCAATGAGTCGTGGGAGCGCCCAGCGGGGTTCAAAACGCGCTTCCCGGAGGGGACGTACGATGGGCGACAATCTCACTTCGCTGACCGTTATCTTCACGGAGTTCTACTACTGGGTGACGATCGTCATCATGTTTCTGATTCATGTCGGCTTCTGTCTTTACGAAGTCGGCGTGTCGCGACGACGCAACCATCTCAAGACGCTGATGAAGAACACAATGGCGATCCCGCTGGTGACCGTCACTTTCTATTTCTTCGGCTGGTACATCTATTTCGCCTTTCCGAACGGTCCCGGCTTCACCGGCGGCATGACGGCGGCACCCTGGGCAACACCCTGGAGCCCCCTGATGGCGACACATCTTTCCGGACCGACGCCGGATAGCGGCGTGGATGCGGCGATGGCGGGCCTGTGGCACCGTCTCAACGGCGTGTTCTGGGGTGCCTTCCTGCTCTTCTCGATCACCACCGCTTCGATCATCTCGGGCGCCATCATCGAGCGCGTACGCTCCGGCGCCTTCTGGCTCGTCGCGGTACTGATCGGCTCGGTGATGTGGATCCTCGATGCCGCCTGGGGGTGGCATCCGCTCGGCTGGATGGTCAAGCTCCTTGGCTATCACGACGCCTATGCGTCCGGTGTCGTGCATGCCATCGCGGGAGGGGCCGCGCTCGCCATGCTGATCGTGCTTGGACCAAGGCTCGGAAAATTCCGTGCCGACGGCACGCCGCGCGATATCCCGCCGCACAATACGTGGCTCGTCGCGATAGGCCTGCTGATGATCTATACCGGCTTCTGGGGCTTCTATGCCGCCTGCAACATCCCGATCATCAGTCCGACGACCATCGCCGGGCAGATCAGCGGTGCGACCTGGACGGCAACGAACATCTACTTGGCGCCGACGACACTTTCCGCCATCACCTTCAATTTCCTGATGTCGCTCTCGGGCGGCATGATGGCGGGCTACATCTTCTCCAAGGGTGATCCCTTCTGGACCTTCTCGGCGGGCTTGTGCGGCATCATCGGCGCCTCGGCGGGCAATGATCTCTATCACCCGATCCAGGCCATGCTGATTGGCGCGATCGTGCCGACCATCGCTTACAAGCTGCACAACTATGTCGAGCGGCGCTACGGACTCGATGACGCGGTCGGCGCCGTGGCGGTCCATGGCTATGGCGGGTTCCTCGGTGTGGTGATCGCCGGCATCATGCTATGGGGCACGCCCTCTTCGCCCTATGAAGGCTTCGCCACCATTACGCCGTGGGGCAATCTCATCGGCGCGGTGATCATGGTGTGCTTGGGCTTCGTACCGACCTTCATCCTGGCCAAGATCCTCGAAAGCGCCGGACTTCTGCGGGTACCGGCGAAGGTCGAGCTCGAGGGTCTCGATTTCGCGAACAATCAAGCTTACGAGGCCGCGCTTCGAGATGTGGCGGCGGCGGAGCGAGCGATGATCAAGTAACAGGAGCGACATATGTCTACCAATGGAATGACCAGTTGGGCTGTCGATCTCGCCAATGTGGGCGCCATCTATCCTTTCCAGGGGCTCGAGGTCTTGTTCGTGATCCTGGGGCTGGCCTTCTGGATCGGCTGGCACGTTCTGCAGACCCGCCAGGAAACGGCCGAGTTCAACCAGGACCTCAATGCCGATCCGCGCGGCGAGGAGACGAAAAAGGCAATAGATAGATACTGATACGAGGCGTCTCCGCTTCCGTTCCGATTAAATTGCTGCGAAAGGCGTTAACCGGTCTTGACTTTCGTCAAAGGCCGGTTTTTCCTGTGAGATAACAATTTTGCCCCGTAAGCAACGAATCGGAGGGGGCGGACGCGCTTAGCGGGGACAACGCAGCGCCCTTGGGAGGAACCAAATGGCTGACCTCAATCAGAGGATTGAGGCCATGTACCGTAGTGATTGTCGCGGTGCATGGGCCCTCATCGCGATCCTGTGGATCGTCATTCTCTTCGTGCTGTTCATGACTTGGCCGTACATACCCGACAACACCATTCGCATCGTGGTGCTGATCGGCGCGGCCGCCATCCTCATCTTCAACACCGCCGCCATCGCCGCCATGGTCAAGCACTATGCCGAGGACAAGGAGTTCATCTACGGCCTCGACATCAAGCATCTCGACGCCATGCGCAAGCAAGGCCGGCTGTAGGGGAGGACACAATGGCAAAATACATACCACCCGAACAAAACAAGGCGTTGCAATTCGTCGATGTGATCTTCCTCCTGGTTGCGATTTTCGTAGCGCTCTGGCTGCCGCTCAAGCTCGGCCTTGCTGGTGCCGCCAAAGCCATCGACAAGATCGAAAGCCCGACCTGGGAGCTGCTGGGGCAGAATCCCACCATGGTGTCGATCTGGGAGAAGCTCGGCTACACGCCCGAGACCGCGCATGACATCATACAAAACCGCTTCCACTACAATATCGACTGGATCAGCCTCATCCTGATGGCTGCGGTTCTCATCGGCTACTACGTCTTTCTCTTTCGCGCTTCCGACAAGGAATATCGCGAAGTGATCGCCGAGAAATTCGGCGACCGGAAATAGGAGCGGCTCATGTGGTTCACACTTTCATATATCGCCTGGGCAATCTCGGCCGCTCTCGTGCTGTGGATGGCCTATGACTGGTTCAAGACGGACTCGACCTATAGCGAGGATCAACTGACCTCCTCGCGTGAGGGTGAGATCGAAGCCGTCCAAGAAAAGCACAAGGTCTGAGGGGGAAGCCATGGCAGAAGCAGCTCAAGCCACCGCTACGGCAACTCCCTCCAGCGGGCAGCGCATCTCGCTGCTCCGGGTGCTCGGCCCCGCCCATGTCTGGGCGCTCGGAGTCGGCATCGTTCTCGTCGGCGAATTCACCGGCTGGAACTTCTCGGCCGACAAGGGCGGCGCGCTCGCCGCCCTCATCACCTGCTGGTTCGTCGGACTGCTCTACACTTCCGTCGCCATGATCGATTCCGAAGTGACCTCGACGGTCGCGGCGGCCGGCGGCCAATATGCGCAGGCTAAGCACATCGTCGGCCCGCTGATGGCCTTCAATGTCGCGCTCTATCTCGTCTTCGCCTATACGATGCTGGAAGTCTCCGACGCGATCCTGGTCGGCGACCTCATGACCACGGTGGCGGCGACCGAGGGCCTGACACGACACGCCTTCGTCGTGCTCGTCATCGTCGTCTTCGCCTGGCTCAACTACCGCGGCGTGCTGATGACGCTCAATGTCAACTTCATCATCACGGCGCTCGCCTATCTGTCGATCATCATCCTGTTCTTCTCGGTGCAGCCCTGGAGCCAAGGCGCTGTCCTCAAGCTCGGAGAGCTGGTTACGCCGCAAAACGCCCTGCCCTATGGCTGGATCGGCGTCATTGCCGCCTTCCAGTTCGCCATCTGGTACTATCTGGGGATCGAAGGGACGACACAGGCGGCCGAAGAGGTTCGCTCGCCGTCCCGTGCGCTTCCCTATGGCACGATGGCGGGCATCATCACGCTGCTCATCGCCGCTGCCCTCACCTGGTATGTCTGCGCCAGCCTGCTGCCCTGGGAATATCTGGGCTTCACCTTCTTCCCGCTCTTTGACGCCGCGCGCGTCACGGGAAGCCCGACGCTCGAATTCCTCTTGTTCTGGGGAACGGTGCTGTCGGCAGTGGCCTCGGCCAATGGCTGCATCAACGATGCGGCACGCGCCTGGTTCTCGCTCGGCCGCGACCGCTATCTGCCGGCATGGTTTTCGGCGGTGCATCCCACCTATCGCACACCCTATCGGTCGATCCTGTTCCTGCTGCCGATCGCCCTGGCTTTCGCCTTCATCGCGGACCTCAACCAGGCGATCACCTTCTCGATCCTGTCGGGCGTGCTGCAATATACCTTCATGAGCATAAATATCGTGATGTTCCGCAACAAGTGGCCCTTGGGCTCGATCCGGCGCGGCTATACCCATCCGTTCCACCCGATCCCGGCGCTCTGCCTGTTCGTGCTGTGCGTGGTTACTTTCTTCGCCATCTTCTTAGGGTTCGGATCGCAGCTCATCGCGATGGTGCTCTTCTATGTCATCGTGTCGCTGTGGTTCCACTTCTACCGCTACAAATTCGTGCGGCGCGGCGACCAGTTCACGATGCCGTGGCCGAAACCGCAAGGCTATTGAGCCCGGCCACAACCGCGAGAGACATATGGCCCGCCGGACAAAGGCGGGCCATATTCGTTGCGATGTTCGAAACCCTCACCACCCTCCTCGGCATTGCCGCCGCCATCGGCCTCGCGATCCATCTCGCGATCAAGCTGCGCCGGGCTGCTGAGAAGCGCGCCGCAGCGCCCGACCTCCTTTTCGCGAAGATCAAGCCCCTCATCGAAAATGCCCGCTATGAGGGTGAAAGCGGGGTCGGCTATCCCCAACTCGTCGGCCGCTACCGCGACCTCCCGGTCAGGCTTTATCCCGTCATCGACACGCTTGCCATCCGCAAGCTGCCTTCCCTGTGGCTCCTCGTCACCATTCCCGAAGCGCTGCCGGTCAGGGCCACCTTCGATCTCATGATGCGCCCAGCCGGACCCACTACCTTCTCGAATTTCGATCACCTGCCGGTAACCCTCGATTCCCTGCCCGACCTGCCGAACTATGCAGTGGTGCGCACGGATGACCCTGAGCATGTGCTGCCGCATCATGTGGTGGCGCCGCATCTCGATATCTTCGGGGATCCGCATGCCAAGGAACTCCTGATCACGCCCAAGGGCCTGCGTTTCGTCTGGCAGGTGGCGGAAGCCGATCGCGCCCGCTATGGCGTCTTCCGGCAGGCGGAATTCGGTACGGTGGAGCTCGATCCATACCTCGTGAGCAGCCTGCTCGACCGGCTCATCGCCTTGCGCACATCCATCCTCGATTGGGCCCAACCCGCATGACTGACAGGCCGCCTAAACCGATGCATCCCTACGCCATACTGGCGCTGGCGATCGTGCTGCCGGGATCGGGCCATGTCTTCTCCGGCGTGCCGGCGCGCGGTCTGCAATTCCTGTTCTTCATGATCGTGATCGGCTGGGCCACGTCGAAGATCGCGCCCGATCAGGCCTCTTTCCTCGGCCGCTATGCCGGCGGCTTCTTCATCTATGCGCTGTCGATCCTCGATGCCTACAAGATCGCCCGGGTCAAATGGGAGAAATGGCGCTATGCCGCCGGGCAAAAGGGAGCTGATGACGGGCGAGCCGCTTAAGAGCGACGTTGCCGTAGGTCACGACTTGGCGCCGGTCGCCGCCCCGAATTTCGCACCATGACGGATGCGGCGCTTGAAGTGACGAACACCAAAGACGACATCTGCCGAAAGCCGGCTGAGGGACGTCGTCCAGCGTTCATATTCGCCTTCCATGGTGACGATCTGTCCGGCCTTGCCGACGAACTGCTTCTTGAACTGACGCAGACCGGGCTCGTGCGATGCGCCGCCAAGGTCGTACCATTGGAAACCTTGGCTGTGGAGCCACTGCGATATCCACCAATGAAGCGCGTATCCGGCCTTGAGCGGCAAGGCGTCGGCCGAGGTCGCCCCGAACATATAATAGGCGGTGTCCCCGAACAGACCCACGGTCGCGCCGGCCACCAGCTTTCCCTCGTGACAGGCAACGACAAGCTTCGGCTTGAGCTTTTCCGGCAGATTGGCGATCAATTTTCCTGTCAGATGAACGGGCGTGGTGCTGGAAAACTGCTTTCGCTCCATCATTGACACGTACAAGTTCTGAAAAGCGTCGATCTCCCCGGGATCCTCCGTCACTCGGACGTCGAGAGAATTGGCGAGCGCCTGGCGCAAGGCGTAGCGCCATTTCTGCGCGAGGCTCTGACGCCGGGCGTTTTCGTCAAGGGCGGTGTTGACCAGATAGCGTTCCGGATCGTCATACTTGCGCCGCTGCGCGAATCCGAGATCGCGCAGCCAACCGCATTCCAGCGCATGATATTGGGGATGGGGACGAGCCAGAACCGTCAGGCAATGGCCGCGCGACACGCAATATTCCTGCACCAACGCTGCGATCATGGCGCGGTAGATTTCCGGGTCAGCGGCCGTTACCTGCCGCCGCCAGAAGGGACCAAAGCGAAGGAAAGCCAGCCCGCGTCCCATCACCGGGAGGCTGACGAGTGCAACCCGGGCCCCGGCTACAGCTTTGCCATCGCGGCGCAGAAGGATATGGCTGTCCCTCCCCTTCCAATGAAGACCGGAGTAGCAAGCCGTCTGTTCGGGATTGATGTCGGCGAAGTCGCCGGCAATGCGGTCCCATTCCTGATCGGGGACATTGTCCACTTCGACGCTGTAGGCTCCCGCAAGTTCATGGGTGGTGCGTTCGATTGATATCGCGTTCATGGAAGACGCTCCGGCGTTTCATAGCGATAGATCAGCAAGGGATATGGACTGAGGAACCACCAGACCGCGCGGTCGATCAGTCCGCGACGGCGCGGCTGAAATGGATATTGCCCCAGCAGCTCCGGGTGTTTGAGGTTGAGAAACACCAGGTAGTGCGTCGTGCCAGGGTTTGCCGTCGCGTGCACCCGCCCCAGAAACCGCTGCATGAACTCGCGGTCGAACGGATTGAAGAGGAAGAAGACGCGCGATCCTTGAGGCCAGTCGACCTCAAGGGCGTTCGCATTCACACTTGTTGCTTTCGTCTGCAGCTTCAATGCGTCTTTCGCTCGTTCGATATTGGCGACAGCTCCCTGGTGAAGCGACGGCGACAGCTCATAGCCAATGACGGAATCGAAGCCATACTCGGCTGCGACGAGAAGAGGTCTGCCAAGACCTGATCCGATATCAACGAAGGTGAACCGGTGAAGCGGCTCGGCTATGAGCTTGATCGCTTCATGAATGAGAAGACGCGGCGCCGCCAGGTACTCCACGCTGTGGCGGCGGAGTTCGTCGTCATAATCGAGGTCGATGGCCGGAACACCCTTGGATGTCGGTACTGCCTCGAACCGTTCGAATGACCTGTCATAAAGACGGTAGTGCGCTTTGTAGAGGAACCAGCGCCTTGCGAAACGCAGGACGCCAATAAGGCCTTCGTTTTTCGCGAGTTGGACAATGCGGGAAACAGGGCTTCTGCTCGTCGCAACAGATGAGTTGCCGATGGGAGTGGTGGCTTGCTGGCTCATATGACCCTGAAGAGTTTCACGAATTGTGGCGGGACTTTCCAAAATTGCGGGCGAGTACTCGCGCGACCGTGATGGGCAACTCTATCAGGCTCGGCAGCGGATCGCTGAGCGACAGGCTCGCGAATGTGCGTGTGCGGGTGAGCGAGGCGAGCCAGCGTCCGACATCGAGGCGCCCGGCGAGTGCGAGCTGGAAGGCGGCGACGGGATCGCGCTGGCCGAACATCCAGCCCACACCGGCCCGCGCCCGCATGGGGGGCGGCTTATGGCCGCTCGCGAGCGCGACGATGGCCGCGCCGAAATCGATCCCGGCCGCATCGGCCAGGCCGAACCACGACCAGGGGCGTGGATTGACATCGAGGATCTTGAGCGCGCCGTTGCGCGGATCGCGCTTGAACTCGATCTCGCACAGGCCGTGATGGCCGATGGAGGACAGGAAGGTCTCGGCCGCCTGATGCACATCTTCCGATTCAATGGTTTCGACGAAGGTCGACGTATAGCTGAAATCGATCGGATATTGGCGGGTGCGCTGCGCCGTGAAGGAGCTGACCGGCCGACCCTGCCACCAGAGGCCGGCATAGGAGAGCTGGCACTCTCCATCCCCGGGCACCAGTTCCTGGACGACGACGCAGTCCGGCCCGACCAGGCTTGCCGCTTCGGCATAAAGCCGCACGAAGTCTTCCCGGTTGTCCGCGCGCCAGACTTTGTCGCGCGTGAAACGGTTGAGCGCGATGCGCATCGACGGCTTGAGCGCCACTGGAAAACGCATCGGCATGGTGGCGGCATCCGCCAGCGAACGAACGGGATAAACCTCGGGAAACGCCAGGCCGAGTTCGGCCGCGCGCCGGTAGGTCTGGGCCTTGTCGCCAGCCCATTGCAGGCTGGACCAGTCCGGAAGCAGCACATTGAGATGCCGGGAAAGCCGCGCATGGGCTTGGGCGACGAACTTGACGTCGCCATCGGCCGCCGGGATGAGAAGATAGCCCTCGAGCTTTTCGCGCCGCACGATGTCTTCAAGCTGATCGACCGCGCCTGGCTTCTCCGGGCCGGACCAGTTGCGCCAATGCGCTACGGCGCGGGAAAAACGCGGCAACGGCGTGTGATTGGTGAGGAACCATACATCGAGCTTCTGGCGCGCCAGAACACGCGCCAGCGCAATGGCACCGTGCGATCCCGCCAGGATGATCGCGCCGCGCGGCGCGGACGCCGTGGCGGCCGGCACGCTCGAGGTGTCGGCTGTCGTCATCGGGGTGTAATTCCGTAGCTGGAATCGGCGCTGTCGTCCGGTCTCCACAAGATTGTCGATTGAACTTCGTTTAATATTCGTCACCAGATGGCTTCCCTTAACCATTTCGGCACAGCCAACGTCCCCGGAGACCATTAACAGCGTCGTTCAGGTCAAGTCTGCAAAGAGAATGCCAATGGTTACCGTTCACATCCCGGTGACCGTTCATGACTTTGGGATGGTTAGAAAATCCTCAAGCAAAGCCCGGCCGGTGGTGTTCCGGACGGGGCCCGTCAAATCATATCCGGGTCGGGCTTATTGCGGCTTTTGTCCGCTTACGGAGAGATCGGGATTGGCCTGCAACTGCTCGGGCGGAATGGCTACGCCGTCGCGCATGAGGACGAAGCACGGCGCCTTCTGCGCCGCCTCGTTGCGGTTGCAGCTGTCGAGCGCCTCCTTCTCGGCCTCCTCGATCGTGCTGCCTTCCCACGAACGTGCCCAAGGCCCTTTGAGGCTGATGGCAAAGGCCTTGTGCTCGGCCTTTTCCGCATATCCCTCCTTCGCCCGCCAGGCATCCACGTCCAGCACCAGGTCCGGGATCTTCATCGGCTTCTCGAACAGGCTGGGATCGACCCTGAGGAGCTGCGCCGTCTGCAGCGCGTCGGACAGGCGTTGACCATTGAGATCGATGAGGATGCAGCGCTTCGTCTCGTCCGAAATCCCCTCATCGCACGCTTTCAGCGCCTCACGCACGGCGATGGTCAGGCTGGTGAAACCTGTCTGCGCCGAGAACTGCCCGCCGGCGCCGGCAGCAAAGGCCTTCTCGCCCTTGGCGGTGGCATATTCTTCCAGCGCCTTGAGCTGCTTGTCGTTCAACGGAAAGATGGGCGGCTCGAAGGCCGAAGCGCGGCCGCAGCTCAAAGCCATCACAGCGAGTGCCAAGATTGTCTTACGTAACGGTAAATTGATGCTCATGGTTACCGGTGCTCTGTTCGATTGCCTGATTGGTGGGTCGGAGCCGACCATAAAGCCTTTCCCCGGCGGATCAAATTGATCCAGGAAACCGCGGCCCCACAACACAATTTCTGGGTGCCCTGCCCGCAAGAATCAGGCATACTGGACCCATTAGCGATGTTAATCTGGTGTCTGTAACCTCCCTGGCGTACAAACCTTGGGCAGCCTTTTGAGAAGACTGCCCATTTTTCTGTCTCCGCTCTCAATAAGTTAATATGCCGCAGCAGACCGTCATTTGACTTTTGTGAAATTCTACTTATTTTTCGGGCACATTTCATGCATCCGAATACTTGGCGAGTCCGAACGGATGCTTTTGACACACTAATCAACAACATCTCGCCAGATCGGTTTTTTGACTTTCCATGCAGTTTTCTGAACTGGGACTGAGCCCCAAGGTTCTCACCGCCGTTGAGACAGCGGGCTTCCTCACCCCCACGCCCATTCAAGCCGGTGCCATACCGCCAGCCCTCGCCCGCAAGGACGTGCTGGGGCTCGCCCAAACGGGTTCCGGCAAGACCGCCGCCTTCGTGCTGCCCATGCTTTCACTGCTCGAGACGGGACGCGCCAGGGCCCGTATTCCACGCACCCTCATCCTCGAGCCGACGCGCGAGCTCGCCGCCCAGGTCCAGGAGGCCTTTGAGCGCCTCGGCCAGAAGCACCGCCTCACCGTGGCGCTGCTGATCGGCGGGGTCTCCTTCGACGACCAGGCCGCCAAGATCGATCGTGGCGCTGATGTCGTCATCGCCACACCGGGGCGCCTGCTCGACCATTTCGAGCGCGGCAAGCTGCTGCTCACCGGCGTCGAGATGCTGGTCATCGACGAGGCCGACCGCATGCTCGACATGGGTTTCATCCCGGACATCGAGCGCATCTGCAAGCTCCTGCCCTTCACCCGCCAGACGCTGTTCTTCTCGGCGACGATGCCACCCGAGATCCAGCGCATCACCAACCAGTTCCTCCATGCGCCGGTCAGAGTGGAAGTTTCTCCGCATTCGAGCACGGTGCCGACGGTCGAACAGAAGCTGGTGCGGGTTCCTCATGACCCCAAGCTGAAGCGTGAAGCGCTGCGCCGGCTTTTGATCTCGCAGACCAATGTGAAGAACGCCATCGTCTTTGCCAACCGCAAGACCACTGTCGGCGTGCTGGAAGCCTCACTGAAACGGCATGGCTTCAACGCCGCCGCCCTCCATGGCGATATGGATCAGCGGGCGCGCCTGCGTACCCTCGATTCCTTCCGGGCCGGTGAAATCACCTTCCTCATCGCCTCCGACGTTGCGGCGCGTGGCCTCGATATCCCGGAAGTGAGCCATGTGTTCAATTACGACGTGCCCATCCATGCGGAAGATTATGTCCACCGCATCGGGCGGACCGGCCGGGCTGGACGCGAAGGCTTTGCTTTCATGCTTACGACGAATGCGGAAGCAAAATATGTGAAGGCGATCGAGCAGTTGATCCGGAAGACCATCCCGCAGGAAGGCAGTGCCGCACCGGCGGAGGACGAGCGGCATGGCGATGAAGCGGAGCCGCCGCGCAAGCGCCGCAGCAGAGCCGGCGGCGAGCGCCAGAAGCCCGCAGCGGCCAAACCGCCGCGCGAAGAGAGACAGGCGCGTGAGGAGAAACACCCGCGCGAGGAGAAACCGCCGCACGAGGCGAAACCGCAGCGCGAGGAAAGACCGCATGCCGCTGCCGAATCACGCCGCAATAAGCCGCCGCGCGACCGCCGGCCCTCTCCGTCCGGCGATGTGCCCGATTCCGACAGCTTCCATTCGGGCAATATGCCGGCCTTCCTGTCGCGTCCGGTGCGCAGCGCCTAACGCGCCCCCGACCCTATCCTGGCAAGCAGGTCACCACGGCGGCCGGTCAGGGCCTGGGCCGATAGAGCAAGTCCAATCGCCCAGACGATTTCAGCTGCCAAGGTGGCCCACCCCATGCCGTTGATTCCGAGATAAGGGATGAGGCCGGCGGCCGCGCCAATGAGCACGACGAGCGCAATGGCGCAGACGATCGCGGTGCGCGACTGGTGGCCGCCCAGCGACAGAAGATGGTTGTTCATCGCCCCGGCCGATCGCACCGTCTGGCTGAGGAGGAACAGGATCAGCAGCCATTTGCCGGCCCGATATTCGGGACCGAAGAATGCCAAGACCCAATCGCCCAGCACCAGGGTCACCAGGATCGCCGCGGTCATCAGCGCGCAATTCACGAGATTGGTCCGCCGCATCAGCTGATCGGTGGCTTCGTGCGTGCCTTTGGCCATCGTGTCGGTCAGGTCCGGAATGGCGATGACCTGCATCGTCTGGACGACGAAGCCCGCGATCGAGGCGAGCCTGACGGCAATGCCCACGACCGCCACATCGGCTGGCGGCAAAAGGAGGCCGGCGACGAGCGTCACGATTTCGGCGAAGGTGAAGGAAACGAAAGCCCCGATCAGGAGAGCGGCCGCCCGCAGTCGGTAGTATGGCGCCAGGCTGCGCCGCTGGCGGGAAAATATCTTCGCCACCACGCCGGAGCGCCCGAGCAGCACGGCTTGTATCAAGGCGGCGGCATAGGTCGAGATAACGATCGCCCACAATATCCAGATCATCCGGGGGTGCTGCGCGAGGGCGATGATCGCGATGATGGCTGCGAACAGGAAACCGCTGCGCAGCACGAAATCCGGCACGAAGGAAAGGTCGAAACGGCGCAGCGAGTTCGCCGCTGAATTGTTGAGCCGGATGAGCGCCTGGCCCGGCGCCGCGATCGCGCCGAAGAGAATGGCCGGCCGCAGATCGGCGAGGGCCGGCGTGAAATAGGCAACCACGGCGAGCATCGCCATGACGATGGTCCAGATGAGCGTCGTGCGCAAAGCGGCGGCATGGTAAGCCGCGACCAGCGTCTTGCGCGCCAGCGACTCATAGCGCGCCAGATAGGTGAGGCCCAGGGCCGTATAGCCGCCGGTGATCAACAGGCTGGCGAAGGCCATGATGCTGGTGGTCAGGAGGAAGATGCCGACATCGGCGGGCGAGAATGCCCGCGCCAAAGCGAGCTGGCTGAGCAAGCCAAAGGCCGCCCCGGCGGCGCGCGCGCCGACGACGCCGAACAAGCGCGTGATGAGCTTCCTGGCCGACATCCACCCTCCGCCCTGAGATTAGCGAGGCGGGTATGAAAAGCGGGTAAAAGCTCTATTTGGGCTTAACCGGTCTGCGTCGCCGGACGGGCTTACGCTCGGTGGATTTGGCTGGCTTCTGCGCGCGCAAGGCGGCGGCAAAGGCCTTGCGGGCCCATCCGGTCATCTCATCGCGGTCGTCGAGGCAGGCTTCCGGCGCCCGCCAATACGACATGACGGTTCTCTTCCCGCCTTTCCCATAGGTGAAGGGCGGAAGCGACAAAGCTTCGAATTCCCTTTGCGAGGCGTCATCGGCCTTGAGATAGAGGGTCTCATCGGCAATGAGCGCGAACATGAGATCGTCGCGGAAGATGCCGGCACCGCCGAACATGCGGCGCACCGTCACCGGGCCAAAGCCCGAAAGCTGCTCCTTGATGAAATCGAGATATTCGGCGCTCGCCGCCATCGGCCGCTTATTCGGCCGGAATCGCCTGAGCCGGCTTCAGCATCACCGATTCACCGCAACCGCAGGCCGAGGTCTGGTTCGGGTTGTTGAAGACGAAGCCGGATTTCAGCATCGATTCCTTGTAGTCCATCTCGGTGCCGAGCAGGAACAGGATTGCCTTGGGATCGATGAAGATCGTGACATCGCGATCCTCGACGACCTCATCGTGCAGGCGCTTATGTTCCGCCCACTCCATCGTGTATTCCATGCCGGCGCAGCCGCCATTCTTGACGCCAAGCCTGAGGCCCAGCACTGGTTTCTTCGCTCTTGCGATGATGGCCTTCACCCGCTCAGCCGCGGCATCGGTCAGCGTCATCACTTTGGGACGGGGACGGGTCATAGCCATATTCTACCACATATTGAGCGCGACGCGCGCTTCATCCGACATGCGCGAATGATCCCACGGCGGATCGAATACCAGGTTAACCTTGACGCCCGAGACGCCGGGAACCGCGCCGACGGCATTTTCGACCCAGCCCGGCATGTCGCCCGCCACCGGGCAGCCCGGCGCCGTCAAGGTCATGTCGATCTTGACCTGGCGGTCATCATCGATGTCGACCTTGTAGACGAGCCCCAGCTCGTAAATATCGACAGGGATTTCAGGATCATAGACCGTCTTCAGGGCGGCCGTGATGTCGTCCGTCAGGCGCGCCACCTCATCCGGCGGAATAGCGGAGGCCGGTGCGGCGGATGCTGCCTCTGGCGCAACATTATGATCCTGGACCTCGGTCACAAGAATATCCTCTGCGCTGAGATAAGCGCTTCCGCCAATTTATCAACTTCGGCCCTGGTGTTGTAGAGGCCGAAGGAGGCCCGGCAGGTGGCGGTCACGCCGAAGCGGGCGAGCAGCGGCTGGGTGCAATGGGTGCCGGCCCTGACCGCGACGCCGGCGCGATCGATCACCGTCGAAATGTCATGGGCATGCGCCCCTTCCATATTGAAGGAGACGATCGCCCCCTTCTCCCGGGCGCGGCCGAAAATTCGCAGCGAATTGATCTCCGACAGCCTGGCCATGGCATAGTCGCGCAGATCCGCCTCATGCGCGGCAATGGCCTCGAGGCCGATGCCCTTCATGTAATCGAGCGCCGCACCGAGCCCGATCGCCTCGACGATCGCGGGCGTCCCCGCCTCGAAGCGGTGCGGCGGCTCGGCATAGGTGACATTCTCGAGAGTCACCTCGCCGATCATCTCGCCACCGCCCTGATAAGGCGGCATGCGCTTCAGATGCTCCATCTTGCCATAGAGCACGCCAATGCCCGACGGCCCATAGGTCTTGTGGCCGGTGAAGGCATAGAAATCGGCATCGAGCGCCTGGACGTCGATCGGCAGGTGCACCGCCGCCTGGCTGCCATCGACCAGCACCGGGATGCCCCGCGCATGAGCGATACGGATGACTTCCTTGATCGGAACGATGGTGCCGAGCGCATTCGACATCTGGGTGATGGCGACGATCTTGGTGCGGGGGCCAAGCAGCTTCTCGAATTCCTCGATCAGGAAATTGCCGTCGTCGTCGATCGGCGCCCATTTGATGACGGCGCCGTGGCGCTCGCGATGGAAGTGCCAGGGCACGATGTTGGAATGGTGCTCGAGGATCGACAGCACGATCTCGTCGCCCTCGCCGATCACCATCCCGCCGAAGGATTGCGCCACCAGGTTGATCGCCTCGGTGGCGTTGCGGGTGAAGATGATCTGGTCCTTGGACGGCGCGTTGATGAAGCGCCTGACACTTTCGCGCGCGTCCTCGAAGGCCTGGGTCGACGTATTGGAGAGATAATGCAGCCCGCGATGGACATTGGCATAGTCCTCTTCCATCGCCTGGCGCATGCGCTCGAGCACCGCCTTGGGCTTCTGGGCTGAGGCGGCATTGTCGAGATAGACCAGGGGCTTGCCATAGACCTCGCGCGACAGGATCGGGAAATCGCGGCGGATGGCCTCGACATCATAGGCGGCGCGGATTTTCTTCTCGAGAACGGTCACGGCGCAGCATCCTTGTGGCTCACCAGCCATTGCTCGGCAAAATGCGCGAGCTGGTCGCGAACACCCTCATGGCCGATCGTCTCGAAGGCCTCGGCGACGAAAGCCGCGATCAGCATGGACTTGGCCTCGGCTTCGGGGACGCCGCGCGAGCGCAAATAGAACAGATGGTTGTGGTCGATATCGCCGCTCGTCGCGCCATGGCCGCAGACGACGTCATCGGCATAGATCTCGAGCTCGGGCTTGGCATCGAACTCGGCCGTCTCCGACAGAAGCAATCCGTGCGAGGACTGCTTGCCGTCGGTCTTCTGGGCGTCGCGCTGGACGACGACCTTGCCCTGGAAGATGCCGCGCGCCCTCTCGTCCATGACGCATTTGAACACCTCGCGGCTCGTGCATTTCGGCATCTGGTGGTCGACCAGGAGGCGCGTGTCGGCATGCTGCCGGCCCGAAAGCAAATAAGAACCCGCGATCTTCGCATCCGCCTTCTCGCCGGTGAAGGCGATCGTGCCGTTCTGGCGGTTGACGCGGGCACCCGAGGTCAAGGTGAAGTCGCGCAGCACCGCATTGGCGCCGAGCGTGATCCGCGCATGCGCCAGATGGATCGCCTCGCGCGATTCGATCTCGAGCTTTACCCGGTCGAGCTTCGCCCCCGCTCCCAAGGCGACGTCGATCACGCTGTTGGTGAGATAATCGCCCTCGCCCAGATGGGTTTCGAACAAGGTGGCCGCGGCGCCATCGGCGACGGTGATCTTATGGCGCGTCGCAATGGTGCGGGCCTCGGCGTCGGTCGCCACATGGACGAGCTCGACCGGCGCATCGATATTGGACGTAATCTCGATATGAACGCCATCGTCCGCGAAGGCCTTGTTCATCTCGAGCACCGGCTCGTCGGCGACGGCGAGCGGTGCCAGATGAGGCGTCACGCGCACGGCGCCACCGGCCGGCAGGTTCGACGACGCCTTGTCGAAGACGCCATTGACGAAAACGATGCGGGCATGGGCGATCTTGGCCAGGGGATCGCGCCTCAGGAGGCGCTCGACATCCTTGGCCTGAGCCTCAACCTTCAGGCGCGGCGGATAGGGCCGGTCGATCAAGACCCTGAGATTGGTCCATTTCCAGTCTTCGAGACGCGGATGCGGCAAAAGCATGCCGTCATAGGCGAGCTCCGCCGGCGTCTTGTTCACGGCGATATTCATGCGGCTTCCCTGGCGAACTCGGCATAGCCCTTGGCCTCGAGCTCGAGGGCCAGTTCCTTGCCGCCCGATTTGACGATGCGCCCATGCGAGAGGACATGCACATAATCCGGCACGATGTAATCGAGCAGGCGCTGATAATGGGTGATGACGACCATGGCGCGGTCGGGCGAGCGCAGCGCGTTCACGCCGTCGGCGACGATGCGCAAGGCGTCGATGTCGAGGCCGGAATCGGTCTCATCGAGAATGCACAGGGAAGGCTCGAGCACCGCCATCTGCAGGATCTCGGCGCGCTTCTTCTCGCCGCCGGAGAAGCCGACATTGACGGCGCGCTTCAGCATGTCCTGCGAGATGTCGAGCTTGCTGGCACGGTCCTTCACCAGTCGCATGAATTCCGGTGTGGTCAATTCCTTCTCGCCCCGCGCTTTGCGCTGGGCGTTGAGCGCCACTTTCAGGAACTGCATCGTGGCGACACCCGGTATCTCGATCGGATACTGGAAGGCCAGGAACAGACCCTTGGCGGCGCGCTGGTCGGGCTCCATCGCGAGCAGGTCCTCGCCCTTGAACTTGACCTCGCCACCCGTCACCTCATAGCCCTCGCGGCCGGCGAGCACATAAGAGAGGGTCGACTTGCCCGAGCCGTTCGGGCCCATGATGGCATGGACCTCGCCCGCCTTCACATTAAGGGTGAGGCCATTCAGGATGGTGCGGTCTTCATCCGCCAGTTTGACGCTCAGTTCGTTGATCTCAAGCATTCTTCTTGTCTTTCACATACTCATTGTAGGTCGTCGAATAATCGGTATGGGCGCGGGCCGTCATGATGAACCAGATGGCGGAGATCGCCATGCCCAAGGCGGTGATCGCCACCCACAGGAAGGTCGTCATGGTCTGCGCCAGGACAAGGCCCATGATCGCGGACGCAACTATGCCGGCGACGAATACCCAGACGACACGCCAGCCTTCGGTGGTCACGGGATAAGACCCCTGCCCGCCGTTGGATCGCACGAACCAGATGTCACCACGACGCTTGGTCATTGGGCTACCCCATCAAACCGATGGATGATCTCGATTGCGCCGACAATGTTCGTATTGAATTCATCGAGCTCCGCGGCAGGAACCCAAAGCTCCTCATGCAGGGCACCACCTACCACTTTCCTGTCAAAGCGGGCGAGATAGTCGGTAGGTAGCGCAAAGCGTGTGACGTAGCCCTTCTTGTCGGCATTGTGCCGTGTGTTCCAATCGCGGGCGATCTGGACGGCATATTCCTCATTGGTCACCGGATAGAAAATCGGCTGCTCAGGTAGACGTGGCGGGAATCGCCTGAAGCCGGAGGCTGCGATCAGCTCCAGTTCCTTCGTTCCGACCGGGCGATATAGAGTCGTCATCTTCATCCTACGCAACCAACTCAAATCAACCTACGCTGCCTTCCAAAGAGATGCCGATCAGCTTCTGCGTCTCGGCCATGAATTCCATCGGCAATTGCTGCAGCACGTCGCGCACGAAGCCGTTGACGATGAGCGTCACTGCCTCCTCTTGCGAGAGCCCGCGCGACTGGCAGTAGAACATCTGGTCGTCGGAGATCTTGGACGTCGTCGCCTCATGCTCGAAATGCGCGGTGAGCGTCTTGGCCTCGATATAGGGCACGGTATGGGCGCCGCATTTGTCGCCGATCAGGAGCGAGTCGCACTGGGTGAAGTTCCGCGCGTTGATCGCCTTGCGATGCGCCGAGACGAGGCCGCGATAGGTGTTGTCGCTCTTGCCCGCAGCGATGCCCTTGGAAACGATCCGGCTCGAGGTGTTCTTGCCCAGATGGATCATCTTGGTGCCGGAATCGACCTGCTGATAGCCATTGGAAATGGCGATCGAATAGAACTCGCCGCGCGAATTGTCGCCGCGCAGGATGCAGCTCGGATACTTCCAGGTGATGGCCGAGCCGGTCTCGACCTGGGTCCAGGAGATCTTGGCGTTTCGGCCGCGACAGTCGCCGCGCTTGGTGACGAAATTATAGACGCCGCCCTTGCCTTGCTTGTCGCCCGGATACCAATTCTGCACCGTCGAATATTTGATCTCGGCGTCATCGAGGGCGATGAGCTCGACCACGGCGGCATGGAGCTGGTTCTCATCGCGCGTCGGCGCGGTGCAGCCCTCGAGATAGGAGACGTAAGACCCCTTGTCGGCGATGATCAGCGTGCGCTCGAACTGGCCGGTCTTCTTTTCGTTGATGCGGAAATAGGTCGAAAGCTCCATCGGGCAGCGCGTGTTGGGCGGCACATAGACGAAGGAGCCGTCGGAGAAGACCGCCGAATTGAGAGCGGCGTAGAAATTGTCGCCCTGCGGCACGACCGAGCCCAGATACTTCTTCACCAGTTCCGGATGCTCGCGGATCGCTTCCGAGATCGAGCAGAAGATGACGCCCACCTTGGCGAGCTCATCCTTGAAGGTGGTGACGACCGAGATTGAATCGAACACCGCATCGACCGCGACCTTGGCGCCCTGGACGCCGGCCAGCACCTCGCGCTCGCGCAAGGGGATGCCGAGCTTCTCATAGGTCTTGAGCAATTCGGGATCGACCTCATCGAGGCTCTTCGGCCCCGACATGCTCTTCGGCGCCGCATAATAATGCAGATCCTGGAAGTCGATCTTGGGATGCTTGACCTTGGCCCAAGTCGGCTCATCGACCTTCTGCCACCGGCGATAGGCCTCGAGCCGCCATTCGAGCATCCATTCGGGCTCACCTTTCTTCTTCGAGATGAAAGCAACGATGTCCTCATTGAGGCCCTTAGGCGCCAATTCGGTCTCGATCTCGGTGGTGAAACCGTATTTGTACTTGTCGACGTCAATATCCTTGACGAGCTCTATGGTATCGATATCGGGCATTCTCTTAACCTCAAGCCGCCTTGCGCCGGGCCTTGATCCGGCTCCAGGCGGAAATGAACTGTTCAATGTCTCGAGCCGTCGTCGTCCAGCCCAGGCTCACGCGGATCGCCGCGTTGGCGAGATCGGGGGCAATCCCCATCGCCGCCAGAACATGCGATTTCGCCACCTTGCCGGAGGAGCAGGCCGAGCCCGAGGAGACCGCGAAGCCGGCGAGATCGAGCGCCATCAGAAGGGTTTCGGCGGGAAGCCCCGGCATGGCGAAGCAAGTCGTATTCGGCAAGCGCTCCGTCTTGGCGCCGAAGATCACGGCGCCTTCCAGCCTCTCCTCAAGATGGTCACGCAACGCCTTGATTTCGAGTCTTTTTTCTTGAAGCGCGGCGGCAAAGCCCGCGATCGCGACAAGGTTTTCGGTTCCCGCGCGGCGCCTGAGTTCCTGGCCACCGCCATGAATGAGGGGCTCGAGCGGAAGCCCGTCGCGCACGATAAGCGCTCCGGCGCCCATCGGGCCCCCGAGCTTATGGGCGGAGAAACTCAAGAGGTCGACGCCCACAAGACCGAAATTGACCGGGATCTTGCCCAGGGCCTGGACGGCATCGCTATGGAGCAGCGCGCCATGCGCATGGGCGAGTGCCGCCACATCGCGCAAGGGCTCGATGACACCCGTTTCGTTATTGGCGAGCATCACGCTGACAAGCGCTTTGGGCCCTGCCTTCAGCAGGCGTTCCAGCGCCGCGAGGTCGACCACACCCTCGCCATCGACCGGGAGGATATCGACGTCTTTGCCCGAGCCGCGCGCCGCTTCCAGCACCGATGGGTGCTCGATGGCGGAGACGATCAGCCGCTTGGCTGGCGCTCCCTTGAGCGCCAGATTATTGGCCTCGCTGCCGCCCGAGGTGAAGACCACCATAGGGGCAATCGCTCCCACCGCCCGGCCGACGCTCTCACGCGCGCCATCCAGAAGCGCATGCGCCTGGCGGCCCTCTTCATGGACGGAGGAGGCATTGCCGCCAAGCTCGAGTGCCGCGAGCATCGCTCGGCGGGCGGCCTCCTTGAGCGGGCTCGTGGCATTATGGTCAAGATAGACGCGCATCGGCCTCGTTCTGGACTTTGGGTCGGTAGCGCGCCTTGGCCTGGCGAATGGATGCTGCGAGCGCCAGGTTGCGCTTGTTGACCACATCATCGAGCGTGACATTGGCGAGGAAAGTGTTCACCTGCCGGCCGATCGAGGACCACAAATCATGGGTGCAGCAGCGCTCGCCCTTGACGCAGCCATCGACGGCATCGCCCTCGCAGCGGGTCATCTTCATCGGCTCGTCGACCGCGGCAATGACGTCATAGATGACGATGTCGTCGGCATCCCGCGCCAGCCGGTAGCCGCCGCCCGGCCCCCTGGCGCTCTGCACCAGACCGGCCTTGCGAAGCTTCACGAAGAGCTGTTCCAGATATTCCTGGCTGATCTCCTGGCGTGCGGAAATCTCGGCCAGCGACACGGTGCGGCCCTCGCCATTCTGGCCGATATCGACCATGGCCATCACCGCATATCTGCCTTTTGTCGAGAGTTTCATGGTCCTATTTCCGTTGCCGCCGCGTTGAGAAAACTTGCCATTTTCCCCCGCAGCCGTGCTAAGAGCCGGGCTTCGCCGGCGTCCCGAGGGATTCTATATTTCTTTGAACAATTCTAAACAAGGGAAATAGAATATCCGACTACCGGAGTCAACTATTTCGCCGGTTTTCACACGATTTCAATGACCGCCAGATGCAGAACAGGATCGACATTCGCTCATGCCTGAAGTGATTTTCAATGGGCCGGCCGGCCGGATCGAAGCGCGCTACCATCATTCGAAGGCCCAAGGGTCCCCCATTGCGATCCTTCTCCACCCCCATCCGAGCTTCGGCGGCACGATGAACAATCCGATCGTGCATTCCCTCTATTATATGTATGCCCAACGGGGTTTTTCGGTCCTCCGGTTCAATTTCCGGGGGGTCGGGCGGAGCCAGGGTCTGTTCGAGAACGGTGCCGGGGAACTTTCGGACGCGGCCTCGGCGCTCGACTGGCTGCAGGCGCATAACCGCGAGGCCAAGATCTGCTGGATCGCCGGCATCTCCTTCGGCGCCTGGATCTCGATGCAGCTCCTGATGCGCCGGCCGGAGATCTCGGGCTTCATCTCGGTCGCCCCGCTCGCCAAGCACTATGACTTCTCCTTCCTCGCCCCCTGCCCGGCCTCCGGGCTTTTCGTCAATGGCGACAAGGACACGGTGACGCCGCCCGAAGCGGTCAACACGCTGGTGACCAAGCTCAAGACCCAGAAAGGCATCGTCATCGAGCACAAGGTGCTGCCCGGCGCCAACCACTTCTTCCAGGACAAGATCGACGACCTGACCAAGATCTGCGCCACCTATCTCGACAAGCGGCTGGCTCGCGAGGCTTGAGCGGCCGAAGCCGCCCAGCCAAATTCAAAGCGTCAGACCTCTGTGCAGCGAGGGATTAGTCCTCGTCGCTGAGCAGCGCCTTGTGGACGAGGCCGCCCAGCGCGCCGCCGATCAGCGGAGCGACCCAGAACAGCCAGAGCTGCTGCAAGGCCAAGCCGCCCGCGAAGAGCGCAGGCCCCGTCGAGCGCGCCGGATTGACCGATGTATTGGTGACCGGGATCGAGATCAGGTGGATGAGCGTCAGCCCAAGCCCGATCGCGATCGGGGCAAAGCCCGCCGGCACCGATTTGCCCGTGGCACCCAGGATGATGATCAGGAAGAATCCGGTCATCACGATTTCGCAAATGATCGCAGCCATGAGCGAATAGCCGCCGGGCGAATGCGTATCATAGCCGTTCGTCGCAAATGCCCCGGGGGCTGCCGGATCAATCGCGAACCCCGCCTTGCCCGAAGCGATGAGATAAAGCACGCCCGCTGCAACAATGGCGCCGACCACCTGGACAATGATGTAAGGAGCGACCGAGGCCCAGGGAAAACGACCGGCAGTTGCAAGGCCAACCGAAACGGCCGGATTGAAGTGTCCTCCAGAAATGCCGCCCACCGCATAGGCCATGGTGAGTACCGTCAGTCCGAACGCGAAGGCTACGCCCAGCAGGCCGATACCTACGTTAGGGAAAGCAGCGGCCAGAACCGCGCTCCCGCAACCGCCGAGAACCAACCAGAATGTACCAAAGAACTCTGCCGCAAGCTTCTTCTGCATGTGAATCCCCATCCGACTCAGTTGAGCGAGTCGATGGCTTTTTGTAATCTTTCCCGGCGAAAGTTCAAAGTGGGTCGTGCCGTGCGCGCAACGCATCCGCTGACTGACGCACGACCTCGGAAATCTGCATGAGCTGTTTGCCAAGCGGGCTTGTCTTGCGCCAGATCATGCCGATTGTTCGCGAGGGTTGCGGGCTCTGGAAACGAGCTACAGATACCGACGCAGAACGTGTCTCCACCGCAACAGCCATTTCCGGGATCAAGGTGACACCTATGCCGGCGCTGACCATCTGAACCAGCGTGGACAGAGAGCTGCCGTCAAGCAATTCCCGCGGCCGTGCCGAATGCATGTTGCAGAAGGACAGAGCCTGATCGCGGAAGCAATGCCCCTCCTCCAGCAGAAGCAGCCGCATTTCGCGCAGCATTTCGCCATTGGGCACGGGCTTGCCCTCGTCTTCGCCAGGCCGGACCAGCACAAAATTCTCGGAGAACAGGGCTACCTCGGTCAACGAAGGTTCGGACACCGGCAGAGCGACGATCGCCGTGTCGAGCCGGCCTTCCGCCACCTCTGCAATCAGCTTCAGTGTGAGCGTCTCGCGCACGTGAATGTCGAGGCCCTCATGCAAACGGGTCAGGTTTCCGATGATGGTAGGCAGCAGATAGGGAGCGATGGTGGGGATCACGCCTATTCGCAGCCGCCCCGCCAGACGCTCGTGCGAGGCGCGCGCCAAGTCTCCCAATTCATCCACCGAGCGCAGTATGTCGCGCACGCGCAGCGCAAACTCCTCTCCGAAGCCCGTCAGTCGCACCTGCCGCGCGCCTCTTTCGAAAAGCTCCGTGCTGAGCGTTTCTTCCAGTTCCCTGATCTGCACCGACATAGCGGGCTGAGAAATCGCACAGGCATCCGCCGCCCGCCCGAAATGGCCGTGTCGTACCAATGCCTCGAAATAGCGTAGTTGCTTCAGCGTCAGGTTGGTCATAACCTCAACTTATTCCTGCAATCAAAAAATCCAACTTAAATTAATCGCGCAACTCTGATAGACGAAGCAATATGAAGGGAAGCGAGGGCCTTCGTGGCCTTCCCCCGGACAGCTCAATCAACTCAGCCAGGAAACCCACTTAGCCAGGATCGGAGCGATAAATGGATACCAAGACCACCGAAAGTACGGGCAAGTGCCCGGTCATCCATTCGACTGCAGTAAGGACTAACCGCGACTGGTGGCCGAACCAGTTGGATCTTCGGGTTCTCCACCAGCATTCCCGCTTGTCAGATCCGATGGGCGAGGCGTTCGACTACGCCAAGGAATTCAAGAGCCTCGACCTCGATGCCGTGATCAAGGATCTCAAAGCGTTGATGACGGACTCGCAGGATTGGTGGCCGGCGGATTTTGGCCATTACGGGCCATTATTCATTCGCATGGCGTGGCACAGCGCCGGCACGTATCGCATCGGCGACGGGCGCGGTGGCGCCGGTGCCGGTCAGCAGCGTTTCGCGCCGCTCAACAGCTGGCCCGACAACGTGAATCTCGATAAAGCGCGCCGGCTGCTGTGGCCGATCAAGCAGAAATACGGCCGCAAGATCTCCTGGGCCGATCTCATGATCCTCACCGGCAACGTCGCGCTCGAATCGATGGGTTTCAAGACGTTCGGTTTCGCCGGCGGGCGCGCGGATGTCTGGGAGCCCGAAGACGACATCTATTGGGGGCCCGAGGGCACGTGGCTGGCGGACGAGCGCTATAGCGGCGACCGCGACCTCCAGGATCCGCTCGGCGCCGTGCAGATGGGTCTGATCTACGTCAATCCGGAAGGCCCCAATGGCAACCCGGATCCTATCGCTGCGGCACGCGATATTCGCGAGACGTTCAGGCGCATGGCGATGAATGATGAAGAGACGGTCGCGCTGATTGCCGGCGGTCACAGTTTCGGCAAGACCCATGGCGCCGGCGATGCGGCATTGGTGGGCGCGGCCCCGGAAGCCGCCGGCATCGAGGAACAAGGCCTCGGCTGGCAGAACAAATTCGGCACCGGCAAAGGCGGCGATGCGATCGGCAGCGGCCTGGAAGTCACCTGGACCACGACGCCGACGAAGTGGAGCAACAACTTCTTCCAAAACCTGTTCGGCTACGAATGGGAGCTGACCAAGAGCCCGGCGGGCGCGCATCAATGGAGGCCGAAAAACGGCGTAGGTGCCGGCACCGTGCCGGATGCGCACGACGCAGCGAAGCGTCATGCGCCCTCCATGCTGACCACCGACCTCTCCTTGCGGTTCGATCCCGCCTACGAAAAGATCTCGCGGCGCTTCCTCGAGAATCCCGACCAGTTCGCGGACGCCTTCGCGCGCGCCTGGTACAAGCTCACGCACCGCGACATGGGCCCGATCGCGCGCTATCTGGGTCCCCTTGTTCCGAAGGAAGAACTGCCGTGGCAAGACCCGATCCCGGCGCGCGAGCATGAGCTGATCGGGGAGCAGGACATCGCCGCCCTGAAGGCGAAAATCCTCGCCTCCGGCCTCACGGTCTCCCAGTTGGTCTCGACCGCCTGGGCGTCGGCCTCGACATTCCGCGGCTCCGACAAGCGCGGCGGCGCCAATGGCGCGCGCATCCGGCTCGCGCCGCAGAAGGATTGGGACGTCAACCAACCGGCTCAGCTGGCGCAGGTGCTGCAGAAACTCGCAGCGATCCAAAAGGACTTCAACGCCTCTCAGAGCGGGGCTAAGAGGGTTTCGCTTGCCGACCTCATCGTTCTCGGCGGTTGCGCTGCCGTCGAGAAGGCTGCGAAGGCCGGCGGGCAGGATGTGAAGGTGCCCTTCACACCGGGCCGCATGGACGCATCGCAGGAGCAGACCGATGTCGACTCCTTCACGCCGCTCGAGCCGACCGCTGACGGGTTCCGCAACTATCTGCGCGGCCGGCAGCGCCTGTCGCCTGAGGAGTTGTTGGTGGATCGGGCACAATTGCTGACGCTGACGGGCCCCGAAATGACGGTTCTCGTCGGGGGCTTGCGCGTCCTCGGCGCAAATGCCGGGCAGTCCAAGCACGGCGCCTTCACACAGCGCCCTGAGACGCTGACCAATGACTTCTTCGTCAATCTGCTCGATATGGGCACGGAATGGAAAGCGAGCTCGGACGCCAAGGACGTGTTCGAAGGACGCGACCGGACGAGCGGCAAACTCAAGTGGACCGGCACTCGCGCCGACCTCATCTTCGGCTCGCACTCGCAGCTCCGCGCCTTCGCCGAAGTCCATGCCTGTGCGGATTCGAAGGAGAAGTTCGTGAAGGACTTCGTGGCGGCATGGACCAAAGTGATGAACCTCGACCGCTTCGATCCAGCCTGATCTGAGCGCAAGCAGTCTTGCCGTTTCAAGACAAAGCCGCGGGACGCAAGTCCCGCGGCTTTTTCTTTGTCCATCCCCTCTCCCCCCGCGGGGGAGAGGGTTAGGGTGAGGGGGAACCGGCAGAGCAATGCGTCGATAGAGTGCAAGTCATCTCCGTCCGTTCCCCCTCACCCTCCCATTGCTACGCAATGGGCCCCTCCCTCTCCCCCGTTGGGGGCGAGGGTGGTTCGCCCTGTTTGACCCATTCAGCCGTGATGTGCTTCAGCTTGTCGGGGTTGCGCATCACATAGATGGCGGTGATCTTGCCATCCTCGATCGCGAACGACATGGTCTGCGGAAGCCCGTCGGTCTCGATCGTGGCAAAGCCCGGCATGTTGTTGACGCGGGTGAAGCGTACCGGCGGGAGGCCATAGAGCGGGAAGAGCTTCTGCCCGTAGCCGGCAACGAACTGAACCACGCGCGCGATACCCTCGAGGATATTGGTGGCCGCCGCCCGCTTGCCGCCGCCATCGGCATGGAAGATGACATCGTCGGCGAGAAGTTTTGACAGGCCGGCGACGTCGCCGGTGCGCGAGGCGGTGAAGAACGCCTGGGTGATGGCGCTCTCCTCCTCTTCGTTCACCTTGTAGCGCGGGCGGCTGCTGCGCAGATTCTTGCGCGCCCGCGCCGCGAGCTGCCGGGCGCTTTCCTCGCTGCGCCCGATCGTCTCGGCGACCGCCGGAAACCCCATCTCGAAGATATCGTGCAGCAGGAAAGCCGCGCGCTCGAGCGGCGAGAGCCGCTCCAGCGCCAGCATCATGGCCACTGAGAGATCGCCCGCTAGCTCCTCTTCCGGCGAGCTTTCATCGACAAGACCTTCGATCAAGGGCTCGGGCAGCCACTGGCCGACATAGGTCTCGCGCCGCATGCGCGCCGATTTGAGGATGTCGAGGCAGAGCCTGGTCGTGATCCGCGTCAGGAAGCTCCTGGGGTCGACGACCGTGCTGCGGTCGATCTTGTGCCAGCGCAAGTAAGCTTCCTGGACGACGTCCTCGGCCTCGGCATAAGAGCCCAGCATGCGATAGGCGATGCCCGCCAGATATTTCCGATAAAGCTCGAAATCCGTTTCCGCCATGACCGCCATCATACGCCAGGCGGCTTGGTTCCGGGAGGCGTGCGGAACGAAACCGAGATCCGGTTCCAGACATTGATGGTGCTGATGGCGAAAGTAAGCCTGGCCACCTCTTCCTCACTGAATTCCTCACGCACCGCGTCCCATTCCGCATCGGGCACATGCGTGTCGGCAAGCAGCGTCACGGTCTCTGTCCAGGCAAGCGCTGCCCTCTCCTTGGCCGTAAAGAAGTGCGGCGCCTCACGCCAGGCACTCAAGAGGAACAGCCGCTCCTCGCTCTCGCCATGGGCGCGCAATTCTTTCATGTGCATGTCGATGCAGAAGGCGCAGTTGTTGACCTGGGAGGCGCGTGCTTTGACAAGTAAATAGAGCTTCTTGTCGATGCCGCTCGCACGGACCTTCGTCTCGAGGTTCAGTACGGCCTGAAACAGGTCCTGATCGATTGCTTTTTGTGCCAGTCTCATGGGGGTCGTCCTTTTAGGGTTGTCACCCACAAGACGAGATGGCGGCGGCCTCTGTGACATGCCGGCCGAAAAATCTTCAGGCTTCCGTTAGGATATCTGAGGCGTCTCAGTAGCGCAGATAGGGTTGCCGCTCGACGAGCCACGCTTGTTCGTCGGGTTTGGTGAGCGCGTCAAGATCGTGCGGTGTTGCGGCCTTGTCGTCGACCCACTCTTTCAGGAGCGGGCTGCCGTTTATGATGTCGATGGCGAGCCGGCTTTCGTATTCGTAGGGAAAATCGCGCCATAGCGGATAATCCGGATAGAGGCGTCGGATCGTCTTGAACGCGAGCGTCTGGATGCGCCATGGCTTGAACGCCTGGTGATCGTAGCCCGGGCCTTCGGTGTGGATCTGCACGCCGTTGCAGAGCTTGCCGACATGTTTGTGGAAGGTCGGCTCGAACCAGACATCGCGCAGCGTGCAGCCCGCGAGCCAATGCGGCATCAGTTCCTGCATCTCGGCGACAAGGCGGCGCGCGTCGATGTCGGGCGCGCCGAACAGCTCGAGAGGCCGCGTCGTTCCGCGTCCCTCGGACAGCGTCGTGCCTTCGAGCATCACCGTGCCGGGATAGGCGCGCGCCATCCACAGATTAGGCGCGTTGGGACTGGGATTTACCCAGTCGCGCTCGCCGATCTCCCAGCCGAAACCGGGCGCTGCGTCGGGCTGCCAACCTTCCATCTCGATGATCTGATAATCGACATCGAACTTGAAGTGCCGCACGAACCACAGGCCGAGCTCGCCGAGCGTGAGCCCATGCCGCATCGGCATCGGGCCCGAGCCGACGAAGCTCTCCCAGCCGGCGCGGAGGGTCAGACCTTCAACGGGTCGTCCGACCGGGTTTGGGCGATCGAGCACCCACACCGATTTCTTGTGCTTCGCCGCCATCTCCAGGCAATTCCTGAGCGTGGTGATGAACGTATAGATGCGGCAGCCCAGATCCTGCAGATCGACAAGCAACACGTCGAATGTGTCCATCGACGCATCCGTCGGTTTGCGCACCTCGCCGTAGAGGCTGAAGACCGGAATGTCGTGGACCGGATCGCGGTGGTCCGGCGACTCGACCATGTTGTCCTGCTTGTCGCCGCGCAGACCGTGCTGCGGGCCGAAGGCGGCGGTGAGCTTCACGTCATTGCATGCGCCGAGCGCATCGAGCGAGTGCGTCAGGTCGCGCGTGACGGAGGCCGGATGCGCAAGCAGCGCCACGCGGCGGCCCTTGAGAGGTGCCCGCAATTTTGGTTCGGCGATGAGCCGGTCGATTCCGAATTTCATGATTCGACACGCTGGGGCAAGCTCAGGTGCAAAGCAATAGACACGCCGGCCGAAAATCTAAGCTTCCGCCAGAACACCCCCGGTCATCGGCTCAGGCGCGTCGGTCGTTCCCGGAAAGGTGATCGGCAGCTGCTTCAGGCTCCTCACCGCAAGATAGGCCCAGGCCTCGGCCTCCATGGAATCGCCGTTGAAGCCTGCCGCTTCGGCAGGGATGACGGCTTCCGGGCCAAGCCCCAGGCTCAAGCGCAAGGCCGCCATCAAGGCCGGGTTCTTGCGACCGCCGCCGCAGATCACCCAGCATTTGGGATCGGCCGGGAACCAGGCGCGTGACATGGCAACCGAGCGCGCAGTGAAGGCGGTCAAGGTCGCGGCACCGTCGGCCGGGCCCAGGCCTGTAAGGTCGAGACCGGCGAAACTATTGCGGTCGAGCGACTTGGGCGGCTTCTCCTCGAAGAAGGGAACGCCCAGGAACTGCGCCAGCACGGCCTCGTTCACGCGCCCCGAAAAGGCGAGACGGCCGTTGGTGTCGACAGGATTGCCCGTCATCTTGAGCGCCCAGTCGTCGATGAGCGCGTTGCCGGGGCCGGTATCGAAAGCGAGGAGCTCGCCATGGGCACCGACCCAGGTGACATTGCTGACCCCGCCGATATTGAGGAAAGCCAGCGGCAGCACTTCCAGGCTCTGCGCCAGCGCCCGATGATAGACCGGCACAAGCGGCGCCCCCTGCCCGCCCGTGGCGATATCGTCGGCCCGCAAATCATGCACCACCCGGATGTTGAGCCGCCGCGCCAGCAGCGGACCATCGCCCAATTGGACCGTCAGACGGCGCTCCGGTCGATGGATGACCGTCTGGCCGTGGAAGCCGATTACGTCGATATCCGCGCTGGTTAGGCCGAAATCCTGGCAAAAGGATTCAACCGCCAAGGCGTGCCACTCGGTGAGCGACCATTCGACCTCGGCGAGGCTGCCGGGCCGCTCGCGCCGCTCTTTGATCGCCAGCGCATCCTTCAAGGCATCCTTGAGGATGGCACGCTGCTCCGGGACGTAACGATAGGTGCGCGAGGGGCCGCGCTTCACCGTGTCCTCGCCATCCGTCTTGATGAGGGCGATGTCGATGCCGTCGAGCGATGTCCCCGACATCAGCCCCAAGGCGGTGTAGAGTTTTGACACACGCTTTTCCCGTGGTAAGAGCCCGCTTTCGCTAAATCCAGGCCCGTTCATGAGCAAGTTTTCGTCCGAATTCCTTAACACGCTTTCCGCCCGCGGCTACATCCACCAATGTTCCGATTACGACGGATTGGACCGGCTCGCGGCCAAGAACGAGGTCAACGCCTATATCGGCTTCGACTGCACCGCACGTTCGCTGCATGTGGGCTCGCTCGTCCAGATCATGCTGCTCTACTGGGCGCAAGCAACCGGCCAGAAGGCCATCGCGCTCATGGGCGGCGGCACCACCAGGGTCGGCGATCCGACCGGGCGCGACGAGAGCCGCAAGCTGCTCTCGGTCGAGGAGATCGAGGACAACAAGCGCGGCATCCAAAGCGTTTTCGCCAAGTTCCTGAAATTCGGAAACGCGCCTCAGGACGCCATCATGGTCGACAACGCCGAATGGCTGACCAGGCTCAATTACATCGACATGCTGCGCGACATCGGCCGGCATTTCTCGATCAACCGCATGCTGACGATGGATTCGGTGAAGCTCAGGCTCGAGCGCGAGCAAGAAATGTCGTTCATCGAATTCAACTACATGATCCTGCAGGCCTATGATTTCACCGAGCTCGCGCGGCGCTACGGCACCAACCTGCAAATGGGCGGCTCCGACCAGTGGGGCAATATCGTCACCGGCGTCGATCTCGGCCGGCGCATGGGCACGCATCAGCTCTATGCGCTGACGACACCGCTGATCACGCTCGCCTCCGGCGCCAAGATGGGCAAGACCGCGGCGGGCGCGGTCTGGCTCAATGCCGACATGCGCAGCCCTTACGAATACTGGCAGTTCTGGCGCAATACCGAGGATGCCGACGTGGTCCGCTTCCTCAAGCTCTTCACCACGCTGCCGCTCGCCGAGATCGACCGGTTGGCGAGCCTCGGCGGAGCCGAGATCAACGACGCCAAGAAGACGCTGGCGACGGAAGCCACCACCCTCCTCCATGGCCGCGAAGCGGCGGCCGAGGCGGCCGAGACGGCACGCCGCACCTTCGAGGAAGGTCTCGCCGCCGAAGGCCTCCCGACGATCGATGTGCCGGCGGCCGATTTCCGCGGCGGCCTGGGCCTGCTCAAGGCGCTCGTGATGGCGGGGCTGGCCTTGTCCAATGGCGATGCCCGCCGGCAGATCCAAGGCGGCGCCGTGCGCGTCAATGATGCCGCCGTGAGCGATGACAAGCTGCAGCTCACCGAAGCTTCGCTCAATTCCGACGGCGTCATCAAGCTGTCGATGGGTCGCAAGAAACACGTGCTGCTGAAAGCGTCTTAGTCGTATGGCCGCTTGAAGCGGTCGCGCGGTATCTCGGCAATGGCCATGATCTCGATCACCAGATCGGGATGATAGAGTCGGCTGATTTCCACGGTGGTGGTGATCGGAAAGGGCGCGGCAAAGAACTCCTTGCGGATATCTCCGGCCGCCATGAAAGCATCGATGTCGGTCGCATAATGCGTCAGCGATATGATGTCGGCCATGGTTCCGCCGACCGAAGCGAGGGCCGCCCCTATATTTTCCAGCACCTTGCGCAATTGCGCGCGCATGTCATTGCGGCCGACGATCTCACCAGCTTTGTCGAGAGCGACCTGACCCTTGAGATGGACAATTTGACCTGCGCCCTCGATCTTCATCATCGAGAACGCACCGAAGGGTTGCCAGATATCAGGCGGATTGAAGCTGTCAGCCATCTTCGATCTCCAAGACCGCGGCGACCGGCGCGAGCGTCAGTTGTTCCGGCCCCGCGGCCTGACGGGACCGTTGCTGGTGCCATATTCGAAGAACTTGCGCAGGATTCCGGGTGCAATGGCCGAGACCGGATTCACCTGGAAGCGCGGCCGGGACATCGTGCCTCCCACGGCATAAGTGAGGCCGAAGATGCCCTCGCCTTTGCCGCCGGTGAGGATGTCGCCCAGGATGGGCACTTCGCCGATCGCCGCATTGAGCGCATAGGCGGGAATGATCGTGCCGTCGATGTCGATGGCGCCATCCGTCTTGCGGATCAGGCCTTGCGCCGTGGCGCCGAGCTCCGGCCCCTTGACCAGCGTATCGCCGATGCGGATGAAACGCGTATCGCTGGTGAAGGGTAAGGTGAGCCGCGAAAACACCACGCCGCCCTTGCGCGGGCCGGTCTTCTTCGGCTTGCCCTTCTGATCGAGCTCGGCCAAGGCTGCCTCGTCGCGCACCTCGAAATCGCGCAAAGTGAGGCGGCCATTGCGCACCGACGCATCGGCGCCCGAGCCGAGCCTGGCGTTGAAATCGATCTGGCCGCCGGCGACCTTGGAATAGAGATTGGCGGCCCTGAGTGCTGAGCCCGCATCGCGGCCGGCGATGCGCAGATCACGCCCGCCATCCTCGGCGGGATTGATGCGGATGGTGATCGGCTGGCCGCTGACGAAAGTCCCGCTCAGAGCGGCGCGCTCGACATAGCCGTCGCGCAGCACGAAACTCCCGGCCACCCCGTTCACGACCTCGCCCCTATGCGCATAGACCTTGTCGACGAGCGCATCGACGATCAAGACGCCTTTCGCTTTGGACTCGCTATCGGCACGGTTGGCGAACAGCGAGCGGATCAGCGGCCGCGCATCGAAGCTTGCGCCATTGATCGAGACATTCGTTCCGTCCGCGCCGCGCCCAACCCGGACACCGAAACGGTTGTCATCGTCGAGGACAATGGTCGGGAACTTCGCTTCCGACAGGTTGCCGCTCTTGTCCACGCTGATCTGCCCCTTGAGCAGAAGGCCATCGCCCTTGATGGTGAGGTTGTCGATGCGCCCGCCTTTGCTCTCGCCTGGCAAATAGTCGAAGCTCGCCGTCGTCTTGGGAGACGGCGGACGCCACCAGTCTATGGCGGCCAGGCGAAGCTGCGCCTTGGATAGGTCGGCCTCGACCTTGATCTTGCCCATCTCATCGCGAAGATCCTGCAGGCTGACCTTGACCTTCACCGGTCCGTCGAGGAAGTCGTCGACCCTGGCGCCGACTGCCGCGCGCTCCTTGGCGTCGAGCTCGGTCTCGATGATGGCGTTCTGCGGGCTTTCCGCGCCGCCATCGCGCCACCAGGTGACTTTGGCGGCGATGCCATTGAGCTTGGCCGTCCCTTCCGCCCTGAACTTGTCTTCGGTGATATTGAGCACGATCGTGCCGTCGCTGAGATCGATGCCGTCGAGTGCGCCCTTGAGGTCGGCGTCGCGGATCCGGGCCACGGCTGACACTTTGACGTCGTCGCGCGCCACGACCTGCATGAGCGGCAGATGCAGGTCCATCGCCACGGTGGCATCGCCGGTCATGGCCCGTGCCTTGCTGCCGCTCTTGCTCACGAGATTCAGGGGGTCGAGGTCGAGATATTCGATGAAGGCCGGGACGGTGCCTTTGCCTTCGAGATGAATATCGACCGGCGTCATCGGCGCCAGCAGCGAGGTCATCTTGAGCGTGCCCTTGGCGAGATCGACCGTCTTGCCGGAAGGTACCTTGACCTTGCCCTTGTCGAGACGGAGCGCGAATGTGTCGCCGCCCAGCGTGCCCTCGCCCGAGGCTTCGCTGATCGGCGGCAGGCCCCCGAAATAGGTCGTGGTGACGCCTTCGAGACCGAAACGGGCCGAGATGGCCGCATCCGGGATGAGCTTGTTGTCGAGTCCCTGGGCCAAGGCGTCGACCGGAAGATTGATCGAGAACTCACCGTCGGTGACGCGGCCGGCGAGAATGTTCGTGTTGACCCAGTCGCGTGTATTCTGAGCGACGACCGGCGGCCACAAGCGCTTGAGGATCGGCGCCGATACGTCGCGCAGGCGCCCCGCGAGCCTGATGCCCACCGACCGCTCGCCACCGGTGAAGCTGCCGCGCAGCCTGATGCCGGCATTGCCGGCCATGATCACCGCATCCTCGACGTCGAAACGCGCTTCCCGCACCGAGGCGAGCCCAGAGAAATCCACCCGATCGATGGCGATCTCGTGGTCGAAATTGGCGCTCGGATCGAGGCTCAGATTGCGGGCGTTGATCTCGATCTTGAGCGCATCGAGGCGCCGGTCGGCCTCACGGATCGGGGTGATGCGGCCTGAGATCTGCGCCGGCGTGCCGCCGATGAGCAAGGTCGAATTGCTGATGACCATGCCGCCGCTCTTGGGATCGAAATCGAGCCGCAGCAGCCCCTCATCGACGGCGATCGGCTCGGCGATGAAGCCCGGCAGGCCGACTTCGCCGGCGGCGGCGGTGAATTCGGCCGAGCCGCTCAGTATGTCGGCGTCCTCGCTGACCTCCATCTCGATATGGCCCGAGAGCGGCAGCTTGACCTGGGCGAGCTTGGAGAGCGCAAAAATCTCATCGGCGATGTTCGCCGGCACCAGATCGTTGACTCGGGCGGAGACCGCGAATGACTTGCCTTCCCGCCGATAGCTCGCCGAAACCTCGGCGCGCCAGGGCTCACCGCCCGAGGCGATCGACGCCTCGGAGAACAGCGTGAAGCCATAAGGCATGCGCTTGAACGCAAGGCTGGCCTTGGGGATGTTGAAGCTGGTGGCGTTGATCTCATCCACCAGCTGGATGACGGCATCGCTCACCAGAATGCTGTCGAGGCTGGCGATGGTGGCGGTCGCCCGCTCGGCGCCCGGCATGTTGCCGCTCAGGAAATCGATGACGGTCGCCCCCTGAGTCTCCGGCGGAATCTGCTGCAGGCTGGTTTCCTGGTTGGATTTGCCGGCATCATTCTTGGGGCCGTCAGCTGCCTGATGCTCGTCGAAGCCGAGCTTGAAGCCGCCGCCGAGGGTGCGCCTGACCACGATACGTGGACCGATCAGCTCGATCTGCTTCGGCACAACCGTGCCGCTCATCAGCTCGCTGCCGTCGACGCCGATCGCCGCCTTGGGGGCCCGGGCGATGACCTCGCCCCGCGGATCGGTGAGCTCGACATTGCGCAGGCGGAAATGCGGCATGCCGGTATTGGCATCGCGCTCGACGAGCACGCCTTCGAGCCTGACCCTGAGGCCCCCCAGATTGGAGTTGATCCCGGATTGGATGCGGTCGCGCATGAAGTCGAGCGAGACCGGTCCCGTCATCAGCTTGATGAAGAGCGCACCGCCCGCGACGACAATGATCGCCGTCAGGGACAGGAGTACCAGCGCCGCCGTTTTCCAAAATCGCCGCAAACTGCGCAGCCCCGACTGAAGATTTCGCCTAATGCACCGTCACACGTCGACGGCTTGCGCCGCCCAATAAACCATCAGGGCCTGCCCCCTCCGGACGGCTTAATGACCGCTCCGGAACATTCCCCACCCGCCAATGCCTGCCGGTTCCGGCGGCCAGCACCACGGCGTCTGGCGAGATAAGCCCATCAATGACGGCCAAACAATGGCAGGTCGCAATTGCGCGGCCCTCCCCCATACTTATCTCAACCCTGGGCAGTTTCGAGGATTCTCTCGATTAATCAAGGCCCTCTTTGCTCATACCGATCACATCTGCGACAGGCCGAGACTGTGCCGGATGCGGTCCTGGAAATAGGCGACGCCCGCCTCATGCCGGGGCGACAAGGGGCCCGGCGAATAGGCGCCCGAGGCATAGTTCTTGTGGGTCTCGAGGCATATTTCGAAGTCCTCGCGCACGATGGCGAGATTGCGGGCGATCAGGTCGTCGCGCTCTTTGGCCTTCGCCTCGGACGTATCGGCGAAATAGAAATGATAGATGAGCTCGGTGCGGTCGGGACCCAAGGGGTTGATCCTGGATGTATTCATCCCGCCGTCGAACAGCGACAGGGTCCAGTTCGGCCACATCCACAGCCACTTGCCGCGATAGAACAAGCCGTCGCGCGGCGGCGCCGTCATGCGGATCAAGCCGTCATGGGCGGTGGTCTTGAACTGCTCGAAATCGATGGCCGCGAAGAACTGCGGGTGGATGCCCGGTATGTGATAGCCCTCGACGAAGTTGTCCGTATAGATCTTCCAATTGGAGTCGAACACCATGCGCTCGCGCCTGAGCGGCGTGTAGCTCTCGATCGGCTCTTCGGCGAGCTCGCCGACGACATCGGCCAATTGCTGCTCGAGCGTCACCTGGGGATCTATGGCGATGAACAGGAGACCCCGCCATTCGGCGACCGGGATCTCCGCCAGCCGCCAGTCGGTGAGCTTGAAATCCGCGTCCTCGCCGAACCACGGCACATTCATGAGACGGCCGTCATCGGCCCATACCCATTGATGATAGGGACAGCGGATGGTCGGGCAGCGGCCATTGCCCTCCTCGAGGAGGCGGGCGCCCCTGTGCCGGCAGAGATTGCGGAAACCGCGCAGCTTGCCGTCCTTGCCCCTGATGGCGAAGACCTTGTGGCCGGCGATCTCGACCGCGCAATATTCGCCCCGCTCCTTCACCTGCGAGACCGGTCCGAGTAATTGCCACGTCCTGGCAAAGAGTTCCGTGCGCTCACGGTCGTAGATCGAGGGGTCGATATAATAACGCGGATCGAGATTGAGCATGACACCTGCCTGATTAGTATTCTGGCAGGCTAACCCATTATTCCGCCGGTTGAAAAGGCCTCAAGCGATCAATCGATATCGTCCACCTGCGCCGGTCCGCCGCCATGCACGCGTTGCGCGAGCGAAGCGGCCATGAACTCGTCGAGGTCGCCATCGAGCACGGCGCCCGGATTGGTGCTGGTCGTGCCGGTGCGCAGATCCTTCACCAGCTGATAAGGCTGCAGCACATAGGACCTGATCTGGTGCCCCCAGCCGATATCGGTCTTCTTGGCATTGGCGGCGTCGATCTTTTCCTGCTGCTTCTGCAGTTCCATCTCATAGAGCCTGGCTTTCAGCATCTTCCAGGCGGTCGCCCGGTTCTTGTGCTGCGAGCGCTCGCTCTGGCAGGCGACGACGATGCCGGTCGGTATATGGGTGATGCGCACCGCCGAGTCGGTCGTGTTGACATGCTGGCCGCCGGCGCCCGAGGCGCGATAGGTGTCGATGCGGCAGTCGCTTTCATTGACCTTGATGTCGATCGAGTCGTCGATGACCGGATAGACCCAGATCGAGGCGAAAGACGTGTGGCGGCGGGCATTCGAATCATAGGGCGAGATGCGCACCAGGCGGTGCACGCCCGATTCGGTCTTGAGCCAGCCATAGGCATTGTGGCCCTTGACCTGGAGGGTGGCCGACTTGATGCCGGCCTCCTCGCCTGCATGCTCGTCGAGGACGTCGACCTTGTAATCATGCTGCTCGGCCCAGCGAATATACATGCGCAAGAGCATGTTGGCCCAGTCCTGGCTCTCGGTGCCGCCGGCGCCGGCATTCACTTGCAGGAAGGTGTCGTTCTGATCGGCCTCGCCCGAGAGCAGCGTCTCGATCTCGTGCTTGCCGACCTCATCCTTGAGGCCGATGAGCGCCTTCTCGGCATCCTTGACTATGCCCAAGTCGTTCTCGGCCTCGCCGAGCTCGATCAGGCCGGTATTGTCCTCGATCGTCTGCTCGAGGCGGCGCACCAGCTTGATCCGGCTTTCGAGATCCTGGCGCTTGCGCATGACGTCCTGCGCCACCTGGGGATCGTTCCACAGAGCCGGGTCCTCGGCCCTGGCATTCAGCTCGGCGAGCTTCTTCTGGGCGTTATCCCAGTCAAAGATGCCTCCTCAGCAGTCCTATGGACTGCTTCATCTCATCGACGAGATTGATGATTTCGGCGCGCATGACGTTATTCTAACAAGTTGATCCGTTTGAGCGGGCTCAATAAAGGCCGCCGGTGCCGGTCGTCAACCCACCTTCGATCACCGCTTCGCTTTCGGGCGGCGCCTGGGTTCCACCGGACATCGGCGCGCCCGAGGTCGCCACTTGGTCGCCGATCACCTTGGTCCTCGACGGCGGCTCCTCGCCGGGCTTGAAGGCCTCGAGAATGACGCCGTCATCGCCGAAGAGATCGCGCTGGCCACTTTTCACATTGATCGGGATGAGCTCGATGCCCTTCGGCACCCGGAACGGCGTCGCCGGCTTGTCGCGCAGCGCCATGCGCATGAAATCGGTGACCACGGGCGCCGCCAACTCGCCGCCGGTGCGGCCCTTGCCCATGGGCTTGGGATTGTCATAGCCGATATAGACGCCGACGGTCAGATCGGGCGTGTAGCCGATGAACCAGGCGTCGCGCTCGTCATTGGACGTGCCGGTCTTGCCGGCAACCGGCTTGCCGACGAGCCTGAGCTTCTTGCCGGTGCCGCGCTCGACGACGCCTTCCAGCATCGAGGTGATCTGATAGGCGGTATAGGGGTTCATCACCTCGGGGCGAATGTCGAACAATTCGGGCTCGGCCTGCTCCTGCCAAGCCTGATTGCCGCATTGATTGCATTCGCGCTTATCGTGCCGGTAGATGGTCTTGCCATAGCGGTCCTGCACCCGGTCGATCAGCGTCGGCTCGATCTTCTTGCCGCCATTGGCGATGATGCTGTAGGCGGTCGTCATCTTGAGCAGCGTCGTCTCGCCTGCCCCCAGCGCGTAGGACAGCTGGTTCGGAACCCGATCATAGATGCCGACCCGCTGGGCGAGATCGCTGATCTTGCTCATGCCGAGATCGTTGGCGAGGCGCACCGTCATCACGTTGCGCGACTGCTCGATGCCGCGGCGCAGCGTCGAAGGACCGTAATATTTGCGCTGATAGTTGCGCGGCCGCCAGATTTCGCCGTTCGACATCTTGAACTCGATCGGCGCATCGAGAATGACCGATGATGGCGTGTAGCCATTGTCGAGAGCGGCGGCGTAGACGAAGGGCTTGAAGGAGGAGCCCGGCTGGCGCAACGCCTGCACGGCGCGATTGAACTGGCTCCTGCCATAGGAGAAGCCGCCGACCAGGGACAAAACGCGGCCCGTATGCGGATCCATGGCGACGAGCGCCCCTTCGACATCGGGGACCTGGGCCAGATGGAACTGGCCCGCCGTGCTGTCGGGCGCCACATAGACGACATCGCCCACCGAGAGCACGTCCGTCGCTGTCTTGATCTCGGGCCCAAGCTTGCTGCCGTCGATATATTTGCGCGCCCAGGTCATCAGGGCGACGGGAATGGTGCCGGTTTCACGGTCCCTGGCGACTCCGGTCGAGAGTGTCTGAGGCTGCAGGCCGATCTTGGCGCCCGCCTCGCCCACTTCGAGCACGACCGCGAGCCGCCACGGATCGAGATCCGAGGGGACCTCGATCTTGGCAATGGTCTCGCCCCAGTCACCATCGATCGCGACATTCTTGACCGGACCGCGGAAGCCGCGCTTGCGGTCGAAGGTGATGAGGCCGCGGGCGAGCGCCTGGCGGGCATAGATCTGCAGCTTGGGCTCGAGCGTGGTGCGCACCGACAAACCGCCGGTCATCAGCTTCTTCTCGCCATAGATCTGGGCAAGCTCGCGGCGCGCTTCCTCGGCGAAGGATTCAGCGGCGAAGAGTCTGGCGCCGAAGGGGCGCGGATTGACCTCGAGCGGCTGGCCTTGCGCCGCATCGCGCTCGGCCTTGGTGATGTAGCCGTTGTCATACATCTCGTTCAGCACCCAGTTGCGCCGCTCGACGGCGCGCTTAGTCTGCTTGAACGGGTGATAGTTGTTGGGGCCCTTGGGCAGAGCCGCGAGATAGGCGATCTCCTCGAGCGAGAGATCGTTCAGCGACTTGCCGAAATAATTGAGCGAGGCGGCGGCCACGCCATAGGAGTTCAGGCCGAGGAAAATCTCGTTGAGATAGAGCTCGAGAATCTGGTCCTTGTTGAAGGCTTGCTCGATGCGATGCGCCAGGATCGCTTCCTTCACCTTGCGCTCGACGGAACGCTCGTTGGTGAGAAGGAAGTTCTTGGTCACTTGCTGGGTGATGGTGGAGGCGCCGACGATCTGCCCCTTGCCCGTCGCCTTGACCTCGATATAGCGCAAGCCCGCTGCCGCGAGGCCCGGCCAGTCCAGGCCCTGATGCTGATAGAAAGTCTTATCTTCCGCTGAGATGAAAGCCTGGATGAGCTTTTTCGGGATATCGTTGATCGGCACGAAGAGACGGCGCTGCTCGGCATATTCGGCGACCAGCGTACCGTCGGCGGCGTGCACCCTGGTCATCACCGGGGGCTCATATTGGGCAAGCTGCTTATAGTCCGGCAGGCCCTGGGACATGTCCCAGATCACATAACTCACGCCGGCGGCAACGCCCAGAAAGGCGATGAATCCCACCGTGAACAGCCAACCTAGAAATCTCAGCATGTTTCCCCTGAGATAGCCTCAGATCCCCAAGAACAATCGTTGGATCAGCGCTTTAGCACGCTTCACGCCGCCTGCCCAATTACTGTTTTGGCAGGCCTAGAAGTCAAATGTGGCGGGCTTCTGGCACCTTCCGCAACTATTTACTGGCGCTGGGCGATCTCGGTCGAGAAATAGGCATCTATGGCTTTCGTCATCGCCGTCGCGACCTCTGCCTGCCACTTGGGCGACACCAGAAGGGCTTCGTCGGCCTTGCTCGAGAGATAGCCGAGCTCGAGCAGGACGGAAGGGACATCGGGCGCCTTCAGGACCACGAATCCGGCCGAGCGCATCGGCTTGCCGGTCATGTGGGTGACGAGCCCAAGCTGCGTCGTCGCCTTCTTGGCGAAGAAGGTCGAGTGATTCTTCGTCTCGCGCTGGGCGAGTTCGATCAATATGTCGGTGACTTCCTCATTCTCGGTCGCGAGATCCATGCCGCCGATGATGTCGGCGCGGTTTTCCTTCTGCGCCAGCGCTTCGGCCTCGGCGTCTGAGGCCTTGTCGGAGAGCGTATAGAGTGTCGCTCCCCTTACCGACCTCCCGCGCACCGTGTCGGCATGGACGGCGATGAACAGGTCGGCCTGATTCTTGCGGGCGACGCCGACCCGCTGCTTGAGCGAAAGGAACGTGTCGTTATCGCGCGTCAGCACCACCTCATAGTTCTTGTTCTCTTTCAGCCGGTCGCGCAGGACGCGGCTGAAAGCGAGGACGACATCCTTCTCGCGGGTGCGGCGCACGCCGACGGCGCCGGGATCGACGCCGCCATGGCCCGGATCGATCACGATGACGCGGCGGCCGTCGGCGCGCTTCGCCGGCATGGCGCGTTCGGCCGCGGACGGATTGGGCTCGCTGCCGGGTTTGGGCGGTGGCAATGGCGCAATCGTCGCGGTCTGCGTCGTGTCGTCCACCACGCTCGCTTCCGTCTGTGGCAGGTCTTGCGCGCCTCGCCGCGGCGAACGGTTCGCCTGGTCGGCGGCATGCGCCATCATGAAGGTCTTCTCGTCGGTCTTGACCAGATCGACGACGAGACGGGCGGGCTGGCCCGCCTCGGGCTTCACCAGAAAGGACTTGCCGATGAGGACCGGCCCCGTCGCATCGATCACGATGCGGGCATGGCCATTGCCCAGGGGACCGAAGCGATAGGCGCTCACCAGGCCCAGAGGCTCGCCGCCGGCATTGGGCGGAAGGTCGAAGCTGACGTCGGGCAGATCGATCATGACCCGATAGGGATTGGGCAGGACATAGACGCTGTAGCTCACCGGACGGCTGAGATCGGCGACAAAACGGGTCTTGCTGTCATCGCCCGCCACCCGGGCGGCAAGTGCGGTCACGGGCTTCGCGTCCGCGGCCACCGGCGCCGCATTCGCCGCGGCGAGTGTCAGCATCACTATAAAGAGAGCGCCTAACCCCCAATTTTTATAAGGAAAAGCCGGCATCACCCGTTTGACCCAAATCATCGGGACGAAGCCTACGGGGTGGTGGTTAACTCAAAGTTTCCAAAGGCCTAAGAAATATTCCCCAGGGTTATCTACCTAAGCTTGCCAAACTGCCCGCGTCTGCCTAAACAGGCACTAACCCTCCTGGGGGCGAGTTGGACCTTTGGGTCCGTGAGCGAGGCCTCAGGAAGCGTCGAATTCCGCTAACGGACGGGCTTCCGGGATCTTAACGATAGCCCCTTCGGATGCGTTTCAGTACGGGCCCGCAATAGGGCGGTCCCACTGCCCTTTTGGGGTGGCACCCAGATGACGGGGCAGATGCGTTGAACCGTTCCGGCACGGCCGGGACATGTGGATAACAACAGGCATGAATCATCCCACGCTGACAATTTCTCCGGACTGGCCGCCAAGGGCAGCCGCTTCGGACAGCGCGCGGTTGCGCCTTGCGCAAACCATGCCTCTTACGCGCGCGCCGGCGCCTTGGCCTTCACACCGTCTCCTGCCCGGAATCGAGACAGAAGCTGCCTTGCCGCCCGCCGCTCTAAAGGATAATGACATATGGGCAGCAAAATGCTCATCGACGCCACCCATGCGGAAGAGACCCGCGTCGTGGTGGTTCGCGGCAATCGCATCGAAGAATTCGATTTCGAAAGTGCCGCACGCAAGCAACTAAAAGGCAACATCTATCTCGCCAAGGTGACGCGCGTCGAGCCGTCGCTGCAGGCCGCCTTCGTCGATTACGGCGGCAACCGTCACGGTTTCCTCGCCTTCTCGGAAATCCATCCCGACTACTACCAGATCCCGGTAGCCGACCGGCAGGCGCTCCTGCGCGAGGAAGAGGAAGACGCCCGCCATCAGGCCGAAGACGACGTTCACTCGACAAGGAACGAGGGCCGCGACAATTACGAGGCGCCGCATGACGATGCTCACCATGATGACGCGCAGAACGATGAAGATGCCGAAAGCGCGGCTGAAGCAAGTGGCGGCGAGGAATCAGAGGCGAGCACCGGAGCCGCAGGCCCCGAGACCAGCGAGGCCGAGCCCGTCGCCGCCCCCCATGTCGAGCACGGCCTTCCCGCCGAGATCGGCGATGGCATAGAGACGGTCGAAGAGGACGCCGAGGCGCAGAAGGTCGATTCGGTCGGCGCCGAGGATGCGCTCGAGGAAGTGCCGCAGCGCCGCCGCCGTCCGCAACGGCGCGTCTACAAGATCCAGGAAGTCATCAAGCGCCGCCAGGTCATCCTGGTGCAGGTCGTCAAGGAAGAGCGCGGCAACAAGGGCGCGGCACTCACCACCTATCTTTCGCTCGCCGGCCGCTATTGCGTGCTGATGCCCAATACCGCGAGAGGCGGCGGCATCTCGCGCAAGATCACCGATTCCACCGATCGGCGCCGCCTCAAGGAAGTGACGCGTGACATCGAGGTGCCGACCGGCATGGGCCTCATCGTGCGCACCGCCGGCGCCCAGCGGACCAAGAACGAGATCAAGCGCGACTTCGACTACCTGATGCGCCTGTGGGAGAACGTGCGCGACCTGACGCTCTCGTCCACCGCCCCCGCCCTCGTCTATGAGGAAGGCAGCCTGATCAAGCGCTCGATCCGCGACCTCTACAGCAAGGATGTCGACGAGGTTCAGGTCGAGGGCGACGAAGCCTATCGCGAGGCGAAGGACTTCATGAAGATGCTCATGCCGAGCCATGCGCGCAACGTGAAGCCCTACAAGGATACGCGCCCGCTGTTCTCGCGCTTCCAGATCGAGACCCAACTCGACAGCCTGTTCTCGCAGACCGTGACGCTGCAGTCGGGCGGATACATGGTCATCAACCAGACCGAAGCGCTAGTCTCGATCGACATCAACTCGGGCAAAGCGACGCGCGAGCACAATATCGAGGACACGGCACTCAAGACCAATCTCGAGGCGTCCGACGAGATCGCCCGGCAGTTGCGCCTGCGCGACCTGGCCGGCCTCGTGGTCATCGACTTCATCGACATGGAAGAGAAGCGCAACAACCGCTCGGTCGAGCGCCGCCTCAAGGAAGCGCTGAAGAACGACCGCGCCCGCATCCAGGTCGGCCGCATCAGTCATTTCGGCCTGCTCGAGATGTCGCGCCAGCGTCTGAGGCCCAGCCTGCTCGAGGGTTCGACCCGCGTGTGCCCGCATTGCGAGGGCCGCGGCATCGTGCGCTCGGTCTCCTCATGCGCCCTTTCCGTCATGCGCGCCATCGAGGAGCATCTGATCAGCCGCAAGTCGGAGAACCTCACGGTCAAATGCCACCGCGACGTCGCCGCCTATGTGCTCAACGAGAAGCGCAATCACCTGCTCGATCTCGAAGCGTCCTACGGCATCTCGATCTTCATCGTGCCGAGCGACGACATCAAGGGTTCGCAGGCGCAGATCGAGCGCGCCGGCGAGCGTGCCGTCCCGCAGCGCAAGACCGCCGCGGCGCCGGTCAAGATCGACACCGCCTTCCAGGACCGGGAAGAGGAGCCGGAAGCCGAGGCGATCGAAGAGACCGAGGAGGACGAGGACACAGAGCGCCAGCCCGAGCGCGCCGAGGCCGAACAGGGTGGCAATGGCGATTCGTCGCGCCGGCGCCGGCGCCGGCGTGGACGCCGCGGCGGGCGGCGCGGACAGGAACGCGACCAGGCCTTCAATGGCGGCGAGCGTGAGAACATACCGGGGTTAGGCGACCAGCCGGAGCTCGAACCGCAGGCCGAGCTCGTCGAGGTGAGCGAGGACGAAACCGAAGTGCAGGAAGCCGGCGCGAGTGACACCGGCGAGCAGGACGCTCGTCCGGAGCGCGAACGCGGCCGCGGTCGCCGCGACAGATGGGGGCGTGGACGGCGCAATCGCAACCGCCATGAGCGTGGCGGCAATGGCGAGAGCGCCGAACATGTGGCTCAAGAGGCGCCGCAGCGCGAGGAACGTCATGAGGCCCGCCGGGAAGAGGCCCCGCCCGCCAAACCGGTGGCGAAGCCGGAACCCGAACCTGCCGCGGCACCGGCCGAAGCCTATCAGCCCCCCAAGTGGCAGCCGCCCGCGCCGACGGTCGTCGAGCGTCCGGCGCAGACGAAGTCCGGCTGGTGGAGCAAGCGTGGATAGCGCAGATCCGGAAAAGCGGGTGGCCGCCCTCGCGGCGGCCATCCACCGGTTTTCCGAAACGATCATGCGCCAACAAAACCGGCGCACTTTACCGTGAAACAGGATGGGGAGCCTCAAACTCGCCTCATTTGATCCCGAGAGACTTTGAATGACTTGGCGGCGCATCACAGGCTTGGTGTGTGCGACGAGCTTCGCCATAGCGTCGCTCGTGGGGCCTGCATTTGCGCAAGCCAAGAGAAGCGGTCCGTCGCTCATTCGCGATGCCGAGATCGAAAGCCTGATGCGGCTCTACACCAAGCCGATCTTCCAGGCGGCGGGGCTCAATCCGGGATCGGTGCATGTCTATCTCATCAACGATCCGCGCATTAACGCTTTCGTCGCCGGCGGCCAGCGCATTTTCATCAATACCGGCCTCCTGACCCAGGCGAAGACGCCCAATGAGGTGATCGGCGTTCTCGCCCATGAAACCGGTCATATTTCCGGCGGCCATCTCGCCCGAATGCAGAACGAGATCGATCGCAAGAGCACCATTGCGATCATCGGCATGCTGCTGGGAGCGGCCGCCGTTGCCGGTGGTGCCGTGGCCGGTGAAGGCGAGCTCGCGCAAGCGGGCGGTGGCATCATGATGGGGGCGCAGGGCCTTACCCAGCGCCTGGTCTTGAGCTATGCGCGTGCCATGGAGGCCTCGGCCGACCAGGCCGCGATCAAATTCCTTACGGCGACCGGACAGTCCGGCAAGGGCATGTTGACCCTGTTCCAGAAGCTCGCCACCCAGTCGATGGCCTCGCTGCGCGATGTCAGCCCCTACGTGATGTCGCATCCGATGCCCCTCGACCGCATCCGCAATCTCGAGGTCGAGGCCAAGGCGAGCAAATATTTCGACACGCCCGACAAGCCGGAAATCATGATGCGTCACAAGCTGATGCAGGCAAAGCTCGTGGGCTTCCTGCAGCCAATGCAGACGGTGTTCCAGCGCTATCCGACATCCGATACCAGCCTGCCCGGGCGCTATGCGCGCGCCATCGCCATGTTCCGCAGCGGCGACACGCGCAATGCGGTCAAGGTGATCGACACCTTGATCCGCGACCTGCCGAGCGATCCCTATTTCCATGAGCTGAAGGGCCAGGCGCTGCTGGAAGGCGGCCAGCCGGCTCAGGCCGTGGCGCCGCTGCGCCAGACGATCAAGATGCTGCCCAACAGCGGGCTCATCCGCATCATGCTGGCGCAGGCCCTGCTCGGCACCGAGAACCGGGCCAATGCGCAAGCCGCGCTGAGCGAGCTCCGGCTGGCGCGCAAGACCGAGGACGATACGCCCGCCCTCTATCAGCTCATGGCCATGGCCTATGGCCAGATTGGCGACATTCCGCGCGCCGACCTCGCCACGGCGGAAGCCGCCTATTACCGGGGCGACAAGAAGCTGGCCGAGGAAAAGGCCAAGGTCGCCATGCGGACGCTCAAGCGGGGGTCGCCCGACTGGTTGCGCGCTAACGACATTTTGAACTTCGTTAACCGGGAGTAAGTGGACCCACCCCGCAAAAGGGTGCATGGTGACCCGCTCTCCTTTTCGCTCAAGGACCATTGATGCTGAAGCTCATCCGCGCCTGCCTGATCGTCTTCGCCGCCCTTTTCGTCCTGCCCGTCCAGGCGGCCGAATTCAGCCCCGAGCAGAAAAAGGAGCTCGGCGACTTCATCCGCCAGTATCTCATGGAGAATCCGGAAGTCGTGCGCGATGCGATGCAGGAGCTCGAGCGCAAGCAGCAAATGGCCGAGGATCAGGCCCGCACCGACTCGCTCAAGAGCATGTCGTCGGAAATCTTTCGCAGCAGCGACGACCTCGTCGGCGGCAATCCCGAAGGCAAGGTCACGCTGGTGGAGTTCTTCGATTACAATTGCGGCTACTGCAAGCGCGCCTTTCCCGATGTCATGAAGATGATCGACGGCGACAAGGACCTGAAGGTGGTGATGAAGGAATTCCCCATTCTGGGCCCGGGATCGGTCTATGCCGCGCGCGCCGCGCTGGCTTCGCGCAAGCAGGGCAAATACTGGGAATATCACCTCGCCATGATGGCGCATGAGGGCCGGATCGACGAGCAGGTCGCCGACCAGATCGCCGAAGCCACCGGCCTCGATGTGAAGAAGCTCAAAGCCGACATGGAGGGGGACGAGGTCAACCAGGTCATCGCCCGCAACATGCAATTGGCCGATTCTCTCAAGATCCAGGGCACCCCCGCCTTCATCATCGACGAGACCGTCATCCCCGGGGCGGTCGGCTTTGACGCGCTTGCCGCGGCCGTCAAGCAGGTGCGCGACAATGGCGGGTGTAAGCTTTGCTGAGGCTACCCTGAGGATAGGCTGAGCCCTCCTCCTTCCCGAAACCGGGCTGACCGCTTATAAGCGCTCTCATGAAACCTGTTTATGTCATAAACGGGCCCAATCTGAACATGTTGGGTCTGCGCGAGCCCGATGTTTACGGCAAGGAGACGCTCGCCGGCCTCGAGGAGCGCTGTCGGCGCAAGGCTCAGGCGCTGGGGCTCGACATCTCATTCCGCCAGAGCAATATCGAGGGCGAGCTCGTGTCCTGGATCCAGGAAGCCCGCAACGCCGCCAGCGGAATCATTCTCAATGCTGCCGCCTATACGCACACCTCGATCGCCATCCACGATGCGCTGAAAGTAGCCCAGATCCCGATCATCGAGGTCCATCTCAGCAACATCTACAAGCGCGAGCCTTTCCGTCATCACAGCTACGTCTCGCCGGTTGCCGATGGCGTGCTGTGCGGCTTCGGCGGGCAAGGCTATGAGCTCGCCATCGACGCCATCCACGAGATCCTGACAAAAAAGAAGGGGTAATCCTGATCATGCCCGCGAAGAAGACAGCGCCGCCCCCCAAGCCGCCATCGGACAAGTCCGAGCTTGGGCTGATCCGGGACCTGGCCGACCTCCTCAACGAGACGGGGCTCACCGAGATCGAGCTGGAGCAGAAGGGGGTCAGGGTCAGGGTCTCGCGCGGCGGCACGGTCTATGCGGCGGCCCCCGCCGCCCCGGTGGCGCTCGCGGGTGCTGCGGCAGCACCGCCGGCGGCCGCGGCTCAACCGACGGCTCCGTCCGTACCGGCGGATGCCGTCAAATCGCCGATGGTCGGCACCGTCTATCGGGCGGCGCAGCCGGGCGCCCCCAATTTCGTCGAGGTCGGCGCCGAGGTTAAGGCCGGCCAGACGCTCCTCATCATCGAGGCGATGAAGACGATGAATCAGATCCCGGCCCCTCGCGCCGGCAAGGTCACCCAGATCTATGTGCAGAACGGGAGCCCGGTCGAATATGGCGAAGCCCTGGTCCTCATAGAGTAGCGCGATGTTCGACAAGATCCTCATCGCCAATCGCGGCGAGATCGCCCTGCGCGTGATGCGCGCCTGCCGCGAGCTCGGCATCCACACCGTCGCCGTGCATTCGACGGCGGACGAAGAAGCCATGCATGTCAGGCTTGCCGATGAGAGTGTCTGCATCGGCCCGCCGCCGGCGCGCGACAGCTATCTCAACATTCCCGCCATCGTGGCGGCCTGCGAGATCACCGGCGCCGAGGCCGTGCATCCGGGCTACGGCTTCCTGTCGGAGAACGCCCGTTTCGCCGAGATCCTCGAAGAGCACAAGATCAAGTTCATCGGGCCCTCGTCCAACCATATCCGCATCATGGGCGACAAGATCGAAGCCAAGCGCACCGCCAAGGAGCTCGGCATTCCGGTCGTGCCGGGCTCGGAAGGCGGCATCAACGACTTGGGCGAGGCGCGGCGCATCGCCAAGGACATCGGTTATCCGGTGCTGATCAAGGCGACGGCGGGCGGCGGCGGGCGCGGCATGAAAGTGGCGCGCTCCGAGACCGAGCTCGAGAATGCCATCCAGACCGCCCAGGCCGAGGCCAAGGCCGCCTTCGGCAATGGCGATGTCTATCTCGAGAAATATCTGGAAAGGCCGCGCCACATCGAAATCCAGGTGCTGGGCGACGGCCAGGGCCGTGCGGTGCATCTGGGCGAGCGCGATTGCTCGCTGCAGCGGCGCCATCAGAAGATCTGGGAGGAGGCTCACTCCCCTGCCCTCAATGCGGCGCAGCGCGAGGCCATCGGCGGGCGCGTGGCGCGCGCCATGCAGAAGCTCGGCTATGAAGGCGTCGGCACCGTCGAATTCCTCTATGAGAACGGCGAATTCTATTTCATCGAGATGAACACCAGGCTCCAGGTCGAGCACCCGGTGACCGAGATGCTGACCGGCCTCGATCTCGTGCAGGAGCAGATCCGCGTCGCCGCGGGCGCCCAGCTCAAATATGAGCAGAGCGACATCGTCTTCTCCGGCCACGCCATCGAATGCCGCATCAATGCGGAGAATCCGACGACCTTCGCGCCCTCGCCCGGAAAGGTCGAGTATGTCCATGTGCCGGGGGGCCTTGGCGTGCGCATCGATTCGGCACTCTATGCCGGCTACCGCATCCCGCCCTATTATGACAGCCTGATCGGCAAGCTCATCGTCTTCGGCAAGTCGCGCACCGAATGCCTGATGCGCCTGCGCCGCGTGCTCAACGAATATGTCATCGAAGGCGTCGAGACGACCATCCCGCTGTTCCAGCGCCTGGTCGCGGAACCGGACATCATCGATGGGCATTATGACATTCATTGGCTTGAGAAATATCTGATCAACAGTACCTGAATGTCGACCATCACCCCGCAGATCCTGCTCAAGGCCTATGCCGCCGGGATTTTCCCGATGGCGGAAAGTGCCGAGGACAATGCGCTCTACTGGGTTGAGCCCGAGGAGCGCGGCATTTTCCCGCTCGACGGCCTGCATATCTCGCATTCCTTGCGCAAGCGCGTGCGCCAGCGCCGCTTCGACATCCGCATCGATACCGCCTTTCAGGACGTGATCGCGGCCTGCGCCGAGAAGAAGCACGACCGCAAGACGACCTGGATCAACCAGCGCATCAAGTCGCTCTATGGCCAGCTCTTCAAGATGGGCTGCTGCCATTCGGTCGAGTGCTGGCGGGACGAGCGGCTGGTCGGCGGGCTCTATGGGGTCCGGATCGGGGCCGCCTTCTTCGGCGAGAGCATGTTCTCGCGCGAGACGGATGCGAGCAAGGTGGCGCTCGTGCATCTGGTGGCGCGCCTGAAGGCCGGCGGCTTCCATCTGCTCGATGCGCAATTTACCACGCCGCATCTCGAAAGCATGGGCGCCCGCACGATCAGCCGTGTCGACTATCACGCTTTGCTCGAACGCGCGATCGACCAGGACGCCGAATTCTTCAAATTCGCGGGCGATCGCGATCCGGAAGCGGTGCTGCGGCTGGCGAGCAAGGCCGCATAACTTCACATGATGCCGCCGGTGACGGCGAAGGCGCCGGCCGTGCGTCCGTCGGCCAGGTGGACAATGGCGGTGATGATTGATCCATAAGGCTTCCGCCACACGCTGTGCAGTCTTGCATGCTCGGCCGAAGCCACGGCCCTGCGCACCTTGAACAACGGGCCCGGGACGAGGATTTCGGCAGGCTCTCCGTTCACATGGATCTGCACGATGGCACCTGACATGTCGATGGGTTCCTCCGAGCTCACCTCCACCTGCGCCATCACCTCGTCGAACACGGCATCCACCGCATGCATCTCGGCCTCGATGGTGATCTTCAAATCCGCTCTCGCGCTCTCCGCGACTGAGCGGCGCGCCGTGAAAACATCGTCTGGCAGCTCCGGCGTGCGCGGCGGCCTGACGCGAAGCCCGGCGGCCCGGTCGAATTCGGCGGCGAAGCACAGCAGCCGCGTGTCGTCATAGGCCTTGCCGGCGATCGTCATGCCGACCGGCATGCCGATATCGGGCATGATCCCCATCGGCACCGTCACCGTCGGAATGCCGAGATGGCGCCAGACCAGATTGCCATTGGCGACCCAGGTCCCGTTGCGCCAGGCGAGCCGCGCCGACTCCTCGTTCACATCGGCATCGGCCTTGCCGACATCGGCGACGGCAGGCAACACGACGGCATCGAGGCCGAGCGCTTCCATCCAGTCCTCGAAATCGATGCGCCGCGTCGCCTCGAGCCCCTTGAGACCCTCTTCCAGATCCGCAATCCCCGCCACCGGCGGCAAGCCAAGCCTCGCCAGGTCGACCAGGTTGCCGAGGCCCGCCTCGATAGGTTCAGGAAGCGTGCCGGGCGGCTGCGGGAAAATTTTGTCGCCATCGACGCCAGCGAGGTCCGGGAAAGCCGGGTCACCATTGGCGCGCAGGAAATCGTCAAACGCCCAGGCGCAAAGCGGGCCCAGTTCGTGGGTCTCGAAGCTCTTCGGCACGAGCCCCCTGTCGACCATCGACCGGGCGCCCGGGCGGTTGCGTTCGTAATTCGAGACCACGGGAAAATCGACCTCGATCACCTCGGCACCCAGCACTTCGAGCTGGCGCGCCGCCTTCTCCCAGAGCGCAATGACCGACGGCCGCGTCTCGATCGGCGCGGTCGCTTCAGTGTCGCGGCCGATATACATGCGCGGCACACCGAGCCGCGTTCCACGCAAGGCGCCCTCGACGGTGAGCTTCACATAGCTCTTAGGCCGCAGTGCCGAGCTTTTCGGTATCTCGACCCAGGGCTGGACGCGCCAGAAGTCGCCGCGGGCGATGTCATCGTCGGCGACGATGACGTCGAGCAATTCCAGCAGGTCATCGACGCCGCGCGTATGCGGCACGACGACGTCCATCGTCGGCACCAACGGCCAGTTGCCGCGCACCGAGATCACCCCGCGCGAGGGCGTATAGGCGACGAGGCCGTTATTCGAGGCGGGAGCGCGCCCCGACGACCATGTTTCTTCGCCGAGACCGAAGGCGGCGAAGCTCGCGGCCGTCGCCGTCCCTGAGCCGTTGGACGAGCCCGAGGCGAAAGCAGCCGTCAGATAGTCGCCATTGTAGGGGCTTTCGGCCCGGCCATAGACACCACGCTGCATGCCGCCATTGGCCATGGGCGGCATGTTGGTGAGGCCGATGAGAACGGCACCCGCTTCGCGCAGCCGCTCTATCGTGAAAGCATGGTCGCCGGCGACGAGATGCTCGAAAGCCGGCGAGCCCGCGGCCACCGTCAGCCCCTTCACCCGATAGCTGTCCTTGGCCGTGTAAGGTATGCCGTCCAGAGGTCCGAGCAGCTTCCCCGCGCGGCGCCGTCTGTCGGATGCCGCCGCCATTTCGAACATCGAAGGATCGAGCACCGGAACAGCGTTGAGCGCAATGCCGTGACGGTCGTAATGCGCGATGCGGCGCAAATAGGCGCCCACCAGCTCGACGCTGGTGACGATGCCGCTATCGAGGGCCTGGCGCAGTTCGGCGATCGAGGCTTCGACGAGATGGAATGCCTGGTTCACTCGGACACCACCTTGATCAGTCTTCCGGCTCTTCTTCCTCGCCGCCCGGCACAGGCTGGGTGTCCGGCACCTGCTCGATCACCGGCGGCGGCGCGTTGGGATCGCGGCAGCCGGTCAGCCACACATCGTAGATCGGATGCTCCACCGCGCTCAAGCCCGGGCTCTCGGCAAACATCCAGCCGGAGAAGATCTTCTTGCGCGTGTCGTCGGATTCGATCTCCTCGACCTCGACGAAGGACGTGGTGCGCGGCTCCTCGGTGACATCGCGCGTATAGCAGGCATCGGCCTTGATGAAGAGCCCGCCGAAGCGCTTCTGCTCGCCGATCTTCGCCTCGAACGTGGTGGTGAGGCCGGTGATCTTGTCGAGGCCGGCAAAAACGGCGATGGGATTGGAGACGCGCTCGGCCGCGGCCGGCGCAACCATCGCCATTAAAGCAACGAGTGGCAGGATACGTGTCATGATGTCCGCGCTTCGACCCGCAGGCGCACATAGTCCGCCGTCCAGTTGCCCTGGGCATCGCACAAAGCGGGCTCAAGGAGCTCTTCGGTCTCGTTCACGGCGGCGTCGAAATTCTCGCCGAACTGGTGGAAGAAGGGCGAGTTGAACAGCTTGAGCCAGGATGCCATGCCGGTCTTGAGCGGCGTCGGGCGCGGGATGAGCGCGATGCGCGCCACCGCGAAGCCTTGCGCCTCCAGGAGCCCCCGATAGGTTTCGACCGACGGGAAGAACCAGGGATGAGCGAGGCGGACATCCTTGCCATGGCGCATGGCGACCGCATGGAGCGCCGTCGTGATCGCCGCGACATTGCCGTGGCCGCCGAACTCCGCGACGAACCGGCCTTGCGGCTTGAGGGCGCGCGCGACGCCGGCAATCACCCGCTCCGGACGCGTCATCCAATGGAGTGCCGCATTCGAGAACACGGCATCGAATTCATTCGCGAAAGTGAGCGCCTCGCCATCCATCAGGCGCACATCGAGGCCCCGCGCCTGGCAGGCGCGCACGAAATCCTCGCTCGCATCGACGCCCACCACCCCAGCACCCTTGGCCGCGAGTTCCGCCGTCAGCACGCCGTCGCCGCAACCGAGATCGAGAATGCGCTCGCCGCTTTTGGGCGCGAGCCAGTCGAGCACGCCTGAGGCGAGGTCGGAGACGAAACGCGCATGCTCGTCATAGGACGCCGCCGACCAGGTCTGGCGGCGCGAGTCGCCACCTGTCATTGCGGCTGCGTTTCCGGCTGCGGCTGCGGCTCGGGCTCCGGCGCCGTCTCAGGCGCGGTCTCGGGCTGTGGCGGGGTCTGCGTGTTCTCCGCCGGCTTGTCGTCGCCTTTGCCCTTGCCGCTGTCGAACATCGCCGTCGAGATCAGCGTCCAGATATCGACGGACCCTTGCGTGTTGGTGATCTGCCCGCCATCGGCAAGGATCGTATCCGATCCGCCGGGATCGAGGGCGATGAAGTTCGAGCCCAGGAGGCCTTCGGATGTCACTTTCGCCGTCGTGTCGTCGGTGAGCTTCACCTTGGGATCGATCGACATGGTGACGACGGCCTGGTAGTTGTCCGGGTTCAGCGACTGGCTGACCACGGTCCCCACTTTGATGCCGGCAAGCCGCACATCGGTGCCGGTATTGACGCCGGCGATATTGTCGAATTCGGCCGTCAGCCTGTAGCCGCCCGTGGTGCTGCTCTTCCCCGAGGTCGTATAGGCGAAAGCGAAGAAGCCGGCGGCGATCAGGATGACCAGCGCGCCAATGGCGGTTTCAACAGTCGTGTTCTTCATGATGCGGTCCCTTGCGACCTCGGCCTTCTAGCGGTCTTTAGGGATTCGAGACAACCCGCAAATTGTGGCAGCAGCAGGCCGGAAAAAATGACTATTCCGGGCGCCACGCTTCATAATCGGGCTTGGCGACTTTCGGCCAGGTACTGCCCATGATGCTGCCCGGCGGACGATAGGCGCGCGCCGTGCCGGTGAGATTGGGCTGATGCGGCTTTTCCCATTCGCGCGGCTGGTAGTCGTTCTTCGTCGGGGGGTTGGCCTGGCGGTGATGCATCCAGCCATGCCAGCCGGGCGGGATCATCGAGGCTTCGGCATAGCCGTTATAGACGACCCAGCGGCGCTCTGCGATCGACTGCGGCAGCGCCGAGGGCGCGCGATAATAGCGGTTGCCGAACTCGTCCTCGCCGACGAACTCGCCCTTGCGCCAAGTATATAGCCACAGGCCCAGCGTCCGGCTGTTCCACCAGGTAAAGAACTGCTTGAGGAATTCGATCACGTCGTCACCTTTTGGGCCTTGATTGGCGGAATTAGCCGGTTTTGTCCAGCCCATCCTGAGCGCTCATTTCATGGCATCGACCAGGGTCAGGCCGTCCTTGGCCTCGAGCCCTCGGGCCTCCACGACCCTGACGGCAGGGATCGAGCGTATCAGCGCCGCCAGGCCCTCGCGTTCCGGCGCATCGGCCGGGAGCGGTGACGGCACCGCGTAAAGATGGAAACCGCGGCGCAGGCGCTCGCGCATGAGGCTCATGAGATAGACGGGATAGGTCTCCTGCGCCTTGCCGATCATTACATCGGTCTTCCACGCCCGCAGGACCAGGCGTTCATCGGGCTTGCCCGCCACCGGCTTCGTCCAGGTCAGGTCGGCGAGCCTGCCCTGATGCAGAGCCGGGCGCGGCGCAAGATCGCTGAGCGCGCGCTGCGGATCGAGATAGGCAAGCCCCAATGTCCAGGACCACTTGCCCTCTTCCGTCCAGCCCTCCTTGCCGAGCGCTTCGGCAAGCGGCGTCGGATCACCCGCCCATTGCACGCAGAACGGCTCTTCGCTGCGCCCGGCGAGATCGATGCGCTGCCGGGGCAGGCTCGCCCAGGACCCGGATTCCCACTGCTCGCGATCGTAGAGAACGATCGCCTCGCGCGGCGCATAGGTCTCGGCATTGGCCGGATAGTCGCGCGAGATATGGATCGATCCGGCGACAGCGAAGGCGAGCAAGGTCGCGACCGTCAGACCCCAGGGTATGATGCGGCGCGACGGCACCGCTTCGATGGCGATGCCGAAGGCGGCGATCATGACCGCGCCGAACAGGAAGCCGCCCAGCACATCCGACATCCAATGGGCGCCGAGATAGATGCGCGAATAGGCGATGGCGATGACGGCGATGCCGGCGGCGGCGAATACCACCGCCTTGCCCCAGCTTCTGAGACCATGGCTCGCCAGCACCGCGAAGACGCCGAGCGTCACGGTGGCGAAGGTCGTGTGGCCGGAGGGAAAGCTGAAGACTTCCGGGAGCCCTGAGAGCTCGAGCGGCCGCGGCCGCTGCAGCCACAATTTCATCAAAGGCACGAACAGCCGCGCGGCGAGGATGGTGAGGAAGGCCGCGACCGCGATCCGCCATTCGCGCCGCCACAGGAGCCAGGCGACAATGGCGAGCCCCACCGCAACCATGACGAAGCCATCGCCCAGCATGGTGATGATGGTCATGATCTCGTCGCTCGGCGCGTTGCGCAGGCCCTGCATCATATTGTGGACCGAAAGATCGGCATCGATCAGCGTCGACTGGCCGAAGACGCTGCTCATGATGTGCAGGAAGGCGATGAAGGCGGTGACCGCGAGGGCAGCGAAGAGGATGATCGACAGCGATCCCGGGTGGGCGGGCGAGATGACGGCGCCGATGCGCGGCCAGAAGCGGCCCGGCTGTTTTTGCGCCCAGGCGGCGAAACTGTCCTGGGCGTTCTCGATGATTGGTCCGAGGCCGCCGATGAACAGGCGAATGAGCCAGCCCGCTATGGCGAGCAGCAGCAGCAGCAAGAGGAGGACGATCAGCAGTCTTTCGCTGAGCTCGCCCGCCATGGCCAGCACCTGGCCGAACAGCATGCCGGGCAGCACATGTGCCGCCGTCCAGAACAGGCCCGAGGTCACGTTGATGGTGGCGAAATAGACCTGCCCCATGCCGAACATGCCGACGATGCCCGGCACGACGGCTTTGACGCCGGGCACGAAACGGCCGATGGCGATCGACTTGCCGCCATGCCTGCGCACGAAATCCTCCCCGCGCGCGACGAGAACGGGATAGCGGTTGAGCGGCCACAATGTCTTGAGGCTGTTGCCGAACAGGCGTCCCGCCCAATAAGAGAGCTGATCGCCGAGGATCGCGCCGACGGCGGTGGCAATGAAGACCGGCCAGAATTCGAGATGCCCGGTCCCGACCAGCATGCCGGCCCCCACCAGCACCGCTGTCGAGGGCACGAACAGGCCGATGATGAGCAAGGCTTCCCCAAAGGCAATGAGGAAGACCACGGCGATCGCCCAGCCGGGATGCTGGGCAAAATAATCCAAATAAGGCTGTATATGCTCCATGCGGCCGGTGGTTCGTTAAGTCAGGAAAGTCACAAGGTTATTACGATGGGGCCTCGGGGGATGGTGGGGCCGACTTACCAAAAACCTCGTGTCGAGAACAAGGCGTAAAGGTCTGACTACGCCGAATCGCTTGATCCTGTCATCCTCGAATAAAGCGCCTGTCTTTGCTATTCATCACCTTCCAGCGCCCGGTTCCGATCAACGCATGACCTCCCCGTCCTCTCCCGATCGACTGACCGCCACCGCCGCCAGCTGGGCGGGCTTTGCCGCCATGTGCATCGGCATGTTCATGGCGATCCTCGACATCCAGGTCGTGGTGACCTCGCTCGCCGTGATCGAGGAGGCGCTCGCCATCGGCGCCGATCGGATGAGCTGGATTCAAACCGCCTATCTCATCGCCGAGATCATCGCCATTCCGCTGACCGGCCTGTTCATCCGCACGCTCGGCCTCAAGCGGACCTTCATCATCGCCTTGGCCGTCTTTACGCTCGCCTCCATCGCCTGCGCGGTGAGCTTCGATTTCGTCTCGCTGATCGCGGCGCGAGTCATCCAGGGCTTTGCCGGCGGCGTCCTCATCCCCCTGGTCTTCGCCGCCATATTCCTGCTGTTCCCGCGCCAAAACCATCCGCTCGCGACCACGATTGCCGGCGTGGTCGCGGTGCTGGCGCCGACGCTTGGACCGGTCGTCGGCGGCTGGATCACCGAGACCACATCCTGGCACTGGCTCTTTCTCATCAATGTCCTGCCCGGGATCGTCGCCATCGCCATCGCCTTCGTGAGCTTCGCCCCTGAACCCCGTGACCTCACCGGGCTAAGAAGCCTCGATTGGCTCTCCCTCATCTGTCTCGCTCTGGCCCTTGCCGCTTTTGAGATCGCCCTCAAGCAGGCGCCCGATGACGGCTGGACCTCGGGCACGGTGCTCGGACTTCTCGCAGCAACCGTCATCCTCGCCGCCGCCTTTGTCCAGCGCGCCCTCAAGGGCGAGAATGCCGTCGTCGATATCGCCCTCCTCGGCAACCGCAATTTCGCCGCCGGATGCATCTTGAGCTTCGCGCTCGGCGCCTCGCTCTTCGGCATGGTCTATCTCATGCCGGTCTTTCTCTCCTTCGTGCGCGGCCACGGCCCCTTGCGCATCGGCGAGATCATGCTGGTGACGGGCGCCGCCCAGCTCCTGATGGCGCCGGTCGCGGTGCAGCTCGAAAAACATGTCGACGCCCGCTGGCTGACGATCCTGGGCTTCACCGTCTTCGCCTTAGGGCTAGGCCTCAGCGCCCAGCAGACGGCCGATACCGACTATAATGAGATGTTCTGGCCGCAGGTCATCCGCGGCGCCTCGGTCATGCTGTGCCTCCTGGCGCCCACCCATATCGCGCTGGGCGGTCTCGCTCAGCATCAGATCGGCGACGGCAGCAGCCTGTTCAACATGATGCGCAATCTAGGCGGCGCCATCGGCATATCGCTCATCGACACCGTCATGTTCACGCGCGGACCGGAACATGCCGAGGCCCTCACCGATAAGCTCAAGGCCGGCGATCCCCAGACCCTCGACCTCTTCGGGCTGACCCCCGCCGATATCGAAGGCGGTCTCGATTCCATGCGGCTCCTCGACCTCATGCCCGATCTCGAGAAGCATTCGCTGGTGATGGCCACCAACGATGCCTGGGCGCTGCTGGCGGCCATCACGCTCACCGGCCTCGTGGCTTTGCTATTCGTCAGGAAACTGGATCAGCCTTCCGGCGACTTTACCCGCCGGCACTGACGCGTCGCAGAAATGTGACTTCGGCCTCGGCCGCGCGATGCTAGCCTGCGGGCGATGGTTCGCGGAGGTTACTTCATGCCGAGATGCTGGTTTTCCCTGCTTGCGGCAGCCATGCTCGCTTGCGCGATCGTCATTCCATCGCCCGTGGCCGCCGAAACGCAAGCCCGAGAAGCCACTGTTTCGGCAGTGAATGTGAAAGCTTTCGATGAAGCCTGGCAGGATGTGCGCGAGTCCTTCTACGATGCCAAGCTCAAGGGCCTCGACTGGAACGCCACGGGTCAGAAATATCGGGCGCGCGCCGGCGCGCCCGGCGCCGATGTGGCCCGGATCATCAATACGATGCTGGCGGAGCTCGATGCCTCCCATACCGGCTATTACACACCGGACGAGATCGCCTATTACGACCTCGCCGACATCTTCGCGGGAAGCCTCAGGCGCGACCTCGAGAAACGCTTCGCCAAGGGCGAAGTCACCTATCAAGGCGTCGGCATGGTCACGCGCGTGATCGACGGGCGGCATTTCATCAGCGGCATATTCGATGGCTTTCCGGCGGCACGGGCCGGGCTCATGGTGGGCGATGAGATCGTCACCGCCGACGGCTCGTCTTTCGCTCCCGTCCGATCTTTCGCCGACAAGGCCGGGCGGAAAGTCCGGCTTGCGATCCGGCGCGAGGCGCAGGGCCCGCTCACGACCGTCGAGGTCGTTCCGCAAGCCCTGCGCCCCAATGAAACCTTCCTCGCCGCCATGCAGAACGGCGCCCGCCTCATCGAAAAGGACGGCCGCAAACTGGGCTATGTCCACATCTGGTCCTATGCGCGACGCCAGTATCAGGAGCTTCTCGAAGAGCTCATCGGCGGGAAATTCAAGGACGCCGACGCCCTCATCTGGGACCTGCGCGACGGCTGGGGCGGCGCTCAGCCCGACTATCTCGACATCTTCAACGCGCGCGGGCCGACCATGACGCTCACCGGGCGCGACGGCGCCGAGACCGTGAATGCGCGATGGCGCAAGCCCGTCATCCTCATCATCAACAGCGGCACGCGCAGCGGCAAGGAAATACTGGCCTACGGTTTCAAGAAATATGGCTATGGCGAGATCGTGGGAACGAGAAGCGCCGGCGCGGTGCTGGCCGGGCGCGCCTTCATGCAAGCCAACGGCGACCTGCTGCTGATCGCCGTCGCCGACGTCGCGGTCGACAATGAGCGGCTGGAGGGCGTTGGGGTCTCACCCGACCATGATGTGCCTTTCGATATCCGCTATGCCAAGGGTGCGGATCCGCAACTGGCCGCGGCCATCGACATCCTGATGCGAAGACTCAACTAGCCGTTCCGTTGCCGACAAAGAATTCACTAACCGGGACAAAGCCGCGCCAGTTCTTTACGTGAGGACATGCATGCCCTCACTGCCGATAAATTACCCTTTCAAATACCCTTTCAATATCCTTTGCCTCGGGTTTTCCTGGCCCATGAAGCACCAATCGCCGGCGACAGGGCTGGCCGGGCTGCGCGCACCCGCGCGCGCAGAGAGAGCTCGTTATCCATCATGACGGCCCTCTCGAATTCGGGCGAGCGCTTGCGCGCAAGGACAGAGAGCGCGCTCGCCGCAGGCGCCAGGAAGCCCGCTTTGTGGCGCAGCAGCGCGACCTCCCGGCAACAAGCGCCGAGTTCCGCCAAGATCGTCAGGATGGTTTCGACGATGGTGGCGAACAACGCGGTGATCGTCGCCGCGTTTTGGCAAGGCGTTCTGGTCATATGACGGTTCCATTTGGGGAGCGAATTATAAAACAACGTGCCGGTAATGACTGTGGCCGGATCAAGTCCGGCCATGAACTGCGGGCACACTTTCTAATTCTGATATTTCCCGAACCACGCTTTGGCCCACGATGTCAAGAAGCGACTGGCGCAAATGGACATGGGCTGGTGAGCGACTTCTGGGATCACTGTCCTCGCCTCCGGCGCCGCGCTTGTGGAAGGCCCCATAATCACACCCTCGAGAATCGGCCCCTTTTCCCGCGTTTTTTCAGTCAAGCTCAAGGTTTGCTTGCGAGGGTCTGCCGAATCGTGGCGCACTCTCACTTATCCACAAGCCACCGTCAAGCTGTGGACACAAGATATAGTGTTAGGGTTTTGGTAACACACTATCTGTTGACGTTCATATGACGATGTAATAGATTGAGTCCTGAGGCTGAGGGGTACCGAGAACCGGGGCAAAAGCCGGCTCTCACACAACGAAAAACCCAAAATAATGCTGCTTGATCCGCGGGGGTGTCGTTCCCGGGGATGGGGAGTTCTGCGTCGTCAAACACGGGTGAATAGAAGCCGGTGGGTGGAGTCCTGCGCGTCCACCTCAGGCCAACTGTTGAAGAAGAACGAGGGAAACTATGAAGATCGAGCGCCGCTACACACAACCGGGTCAGGATGCCTACGAAGGTCTGGATTTCCGAAAGGCGGTGAGCGAGATCAAAAACCCCGACGGCTCGATCGTCTTCCGCCTGGAGGACATCGAGGTGCCGGCTTCCTGGAGCCAGGTCGCTTCAGACATCCTGGCGCAGAAATATTTCCGCAAGGCGGGCGTGCCTGCGGCCTTGAAGCGCGTCGAGGAAGAGACCGTTCCCTCCTGGCTCTGGCGTTCGGCCCCCGATGACGCCGCCTTGGCCGCCCTTACGCCCAAGGAGCGCACCCGCGGCGAAGTCAGCTCCAAGGAAGTCTTCAACCGGCTGGCCGGCACCTGGACCTATTGGGGCTGGAAGGGCGGCTATTTCGACACCGAAGAAGACGCCCGCGCCTTCTATGACGAGCTCTGCTACATGCTCGCCACCCAGAAATGCGCGCCCAACTCGCCGCAATGGTTCAATACCGGCCTGCACTGGGCCTATGGCATCGATGGCCCCGGCCAAGGCCACTATTACGTCGACTTCGAAACCGGCAAGCTCGTCAAGTCGAAGTCGGCCTATGAGCATCCCCAGCCTCATGCCTGCTTCATCCAGTCGATCGAGGACGACCTCGTCAATGAGGGCGGCATCATGGATCTGTGGGTGCGCGAGGCGCGCCTGTTCAAATACGGCTCGGGCACCGGCTCCAATTTCTCCAAGCTGCGCGGCGAGAACGAGCGGCTTTCGGGCGGCGGCAAGTCCTCCGGCCTCATGAGTTTCCTCAAGATCGGCGATCGGGCCGCGGGCGCCATCAAATCGGGCGGCACCACGCGCCGCGCCGCCAAGATGGTCGTGGTCGACATCGATCACCCCGATGTCGAAGACTATATCGACTGGAAGGTGAAGGAAGAGCAGAAGGTCGCGGCCCTCGTCACCGGCTCGAAGACCGTGCGCAAGGCGCTCACCCAGATCATGAAGGCCTGCGTCAATTGCGAAGGCTCGGGCACCGATTGCTTCGAGATCGAGAAGAACCCGGCGCTCAAGCGCGCCGTCAAGGATGCGCGCCGCAACATGGTGCCCGACAACTACATCAAGCGGGTCATCCAGTTCGCGCGCCAGGGCTACAAGGACATCAGCTTCGATACCTATGACACCGACTGGGACGGCGAGGCCTATCGCACCGTCTCCGGCCAGAATTCCAATAATTCGGTGCGCGTCACCGACGACTTCCTCAATGCGGTGGAAAGCGACCGCAATTGGGAGCTGACCTCGCGCCTCACCGGCAAGACCACCAAGACGCTGCCGGCGCGCGCGCTGTGGGACAAGATCGGCTATGCCGCCTGGGCCTCGGCCGATCCCGGCATCCAGTTCCACACCACCATCAACGACTGGCACACCTGCCCGGCCTCAGGCGAGATCCGCGCCTCCAACCCGTGCTCGGAATACATGTTCCTCGACGACACGGCCTGCAACCTCGCCTCCCTCAACCTCCTGCAGTTCCGCCAGGGCGACGGCACCTTCGACGTCGCCTCCTTCGAGCATGGCGTGCGCCTGTGGACCATCGTGCTCGAGATCTCCGTGCTGATGGCGCAGTTCCCGTCCAAGGAGATCGCCAGGCTCTCCTACGAGTTCCGCACGCTGGGCCTGGGCTTCGCCAATATCGGCGGCCTGCTCATGACCGCCGGCATACCCTATGACAGCCATGAAGGCCGCGCCATTTGCGGCGCCATCTCGGCCATCATGACCGGCATCGCCTATGCCACCTCGGCCGAAATGGCCAAGGCGCTCGGCCCCTTCCCGGGCTTCGAGAAGAACCGCGACCACATGCTGAAGGTGATGCGCAACCATCGCCGCGCCGCCTATGGCGCCGCCGTCGGCTATGAAGGGGTGAAGACCGCTCCCGTGCCGCTCGATGAATTGAGCTGCCCCGAAAAAGCACTCATCGCCCATGCCCGTGCCGCCTGGGACAAGGCCGTCACTCTCGGCGAGGCCCATGGCTATCGCAATGCGCAGTCGACCGTCATCGCGCCCACCGGCACGATCGGCCTCGTCATGGATTGCGACACGACCGGCATCGAGCCCGATTTCGCGCTCGTCAAGTTCAAGAAGCTCGCCGGCGGCGGTTATTTCAAGATCATCAACCAGGCGGTGCCGGAGGCGCTGCGCACCTTGGGCTATGGCGTCGATGAGATCGAGACCATCGTCTCCTATGCGGTCGGCCATGGCTCGCTCGCCGACAGCCCGGCGATCAACCACCAGGCGCTCAAGGCCAAGGGCTTCGGCGATGCCGAGATCGCCAAGGTCGAGGCGGGCCTCGCTTCCGCCTTCGACATCAAGTTCGTCTTCAACAAGTTCACCTTGGGCGAGGCCTTCTGCAAGGGCACGCTCAAGCTGACGGATGAGCAGCTGAACGACTTCGGCTTCGACCTCTTGAGCCACCTCGGCTTCTCCAGGGCCGATATCGAGCGCGCCAATATCCATGTTTGCGGCGCCATGACGCTCGAAGGAGCGCCGGGTCTCAAGGACGAGCACCTGCCGGTCTTCGACTGCGCCAATCCCTGCGGCCGGCTCGGCAAGCGCTATCTCTCGGTCGAGAGCCACATCCGCATGATGGCCGCGTCCCAGCCCTTCATCTCGGGCGCCATCTCCAAGACCATCAACATGCCGAACGACGCCTCGGTCGAGGAATGCAACGAGGCCTATCTCCTGTCCTGGAAGCTGGCGCTCAAGGCCAATGCGCTCTATCGCGACGGCTCGAAGCTCTCCCAGCCGCTTTCGGCCCAGCTCATCGAGGATGACGAGGCCGAGGACGACCTGGCCGAGACGCTGGCGGGCAGGCCGCAAGTGCAGCGCATCGAGACCGTGGTCGAGAAGATCGTCGAGGTGATGGTCAAGCGCGAGCGCGAGGTCATGCCGCAGCGCCGCAAGGGCTATACCCAGAAGGCGATCGTCGGCGGCCACAAGGTCTATCTGCATACCGGCGAATATGAGGATGGCAGGCTGGGCGAGATCTTCATCGACATGCACAAGGAAGGCACGGCGCTGCGCGCCATGATGAATAATTTCGCCATCGCGGTGTCGACCGGTCTGCAATATGGCGTGCCGCTCGAGAAGTTCGTCGAGGCCTTCACCTTCACGCGCTTCGAGCCGGCAGGCCTCGTCCAGGGCAACCAGTCGATCAAGAACGCGACCTCGATCCTCGACTACGTGTTCCGCGAGCTCGCGGTCTCCTATCTCGGCCGCCACGACCTCGCCCATGTCGAGCCCTCCGATATCGGCTTCGACGCGCTCGGCAAGGGTGTCGAGGACGGCAGCGCGCCGCCCCCTGCTCCGGTCCCGGTGCCGGCCGCCAAGGTCCTGTCCTCGGGCTTCGTGCGCCGGCAGAACCTCAACCTGCGCAATGTCGTCGTGATGCCGACCGGCAGCACCACGGCCTCATCATCGCCCGCCCATGCGCTGCAGATGCGTGCCGCGGAGACCTACGGCACATCGGCGCTCGCCGTCGCCGAGGCGCATGTGCATGAGCATCACGAAGAGCACGTGCATGTCCATGCCGCGCCCGCCACGCTGGAGCTCGACCGGCGCACCGAGGCCCGCATGAAGGGCTATGAGGGCGACAGCTGCAATGAATGCGGCAATTACACGATGGTGCGCAACGGCACCTGCCTCAAATGCGACACCTGCGGCTCGACCAGCGGGTGTTCATGAGCCTCGATCGACGCTGATCAGAAATGGCCGGGCATGTCCCGGCCATTTTTCATTTTCAGTCTCGGCGCATGGCGCCTAGGTCGCCTTCCCAGTTGAACTTGCCGCGCAGCTTTCGAATGGATTTCCCGACCTCCAGGTAGATCAAGACCTGAAGAGCCCTTTCGACGGTCTCCCGCTTCGTGGACGTGCCTGCCATCTTCATAGCCCGTTTCATCAGCTTATCATTGATTTCAATGGTTGTTCGCATGGTCGTCCTGCTCCTCGACCCTTTTTAGCAGGGATCACTCGATTTGCCTGCGGCGTTCCGCCAGTAGCTGAGCGACTCGGCATTGACCGGATTGCCGGCGGCCGCGACCAGCGCCCTGATCTCATCATGGAAGCCCCGCGCCTCGTCTGTGCCCAGAGCGAGCTTGAGGCAGCGGATGATGCGGGTGATGCGCAGGTGATTATGGTCGAAGGCGGTGAGCCAATGGTCGTTCACCTTGTAGAAATCGAGCATACGGTCGCGGGCGCGGCGCATATTGGCCTTCGCCGCGTCGCTGGCCTTGATCTCAGCCATGTCCTCAGGCCTCAAGACCGGCGCATTATGGTTAAAGCGGCTCGCTTCCGGCAGAGGAAACAGCCATTGGATGTAATCGTGGCTCCGTTCGAGCATGGAATCATCGTATGCCAGGACATCATCGAGAGAGCGGTGGCGATGATCATGTCCTTCTCCGGTCAAAAACAAGACGACGGCGGTCTTCGCGGTCATTTTTCGCTTCTCCCTTGTCCGGAATCAGCTCTCGTGGCGCATCGAACCATCTCTGCTTCGCTCGAAAGGCCGGATGAAGCGCCCCTTCTCACCGGGCTCGCCTGCCTCCTTCGCCGGCCTGCCCGAGGTGGATTCATGCTCAAAATCGCTCCCCATGCAAAAAAATCTTGCCGGCGTGACTTCCCGGCCACAGGGCCGGCGGGCCAAAAAAACCTCTCCGCCAGGCCGATTCCGGACGCTGATCCGTATACGGAGGACACGAAAAAACACTTGATTCCCGCATGAATCTCGTGAATCCGGCGCGCTTCCTTCCGTATACGGACAAAAAACACGATTTCTCAATGTTTACGGGTTGTTAGCGGATTTCTGCTGACATACCAGATGTTGTCGGCATATTGCCGAATCACACAAACAGGTAGACAACACGTTGCGATGACGGCCTGACAAATGATGATTCCTCTCGAGGGTCGCATTGTTGGACGTTAGATGTGAGGCTTACCTGCGTTATTGGGGCTCTAATTTAACCAGGAGAAAGACTATGGCTGCTAAGAAAGCTGCTAAGAAGAAAGCTGCTAAGAAGACGGCGAAGAAGAAGGCCGCCAAGAAGAAGAAGTAATCTTCTTTAGCGATACTTCAGGACTGGGCCCCGGACGGCATGAGCCTCCGGGGCCAGTTCTTTTTAAGGAGCCTGTTTGGACGTCTTGCGCGGCTCACGCGCGCCATAGCGGATAGCCGCCTCGAGATAGAGCGCCAGCACCAGCCCGTTCAATATGTGCCAGACGAAATGCGTGCCGATCGGCAGCATCGAGCACAGGATCTGGTCGGCGGTGCGGAAGATCAGCGACACGAACAAGATGGTGGAGGCCAGGCTCACATTGAGCTGGGCGGGGTGTCCCTTGCGCATTAGCTCGATCGACACGAGCACGCTGGCGATGAGCGCCGGCAAATAGGCGCCGGAGCCGTTCATGAAGCCGGGCGGCATGATGCGCTCGGTCGCGAGGGTGACCAGGAACAGCACGCCCAGACCCAGCCCTACCTTCCACCAGTCAAGCCTCAGGAACCGCCGCAGCGCGAAAGCGAGATAGCCGTAGATGAACAGCGTGATCGGCAGCACGTCGGCCAATGCCGACCATTGGTCGGCGAAGGTATGGAAAGCGAGGCTGCCGAGGCCGATGACGAAGACCAGCGCGATGAGGAGCCAGATGACGGGCTCGACGCCCCTTCTCGCCGCCGTCCGCGCCGCCCACAGGGCGGCGATGAAGAAGGCGGCGTTGCTCAGCGCATTGAGCGGCTCGGCCCAAAGACCGGGACCTAAGCGTTCACAATAAGCATCGATCGGCGCAAACCAGTCCATGAGCCCCTTGATATAAGACGAAAGCCGCGGCTGTTTTCAACCGCGGCTTCGCAATTGGCGAAAAAGCCCAAGTCTATTGGTAGACGTAGACTCGCGAACCGAGGGCGACGCGGTCGTAGAGATCGATCACGTCCGAATTCATCATGCGGATGCAGCCCGACGACACCGCACCGCCGATCGAGGCGGCATTGTTGGTGCCATGGATGCGGAACATCGTGCCCGAGATATACATGGCGCGCGCGCCCAGCGGATTGTTGGGGCCGCCTTCCATATATTCCGGGATGATATTCCCCTTTGCGGCCTCACGCGCGATCATCACGGCAGGCGGGCGCCAATCCGGCCATTCCCGCTTCATGCCGATCGAGGAATTGCCGCTCCACTGGAAGCCTTCCTTGCCGACGCCGACCTTGTAGCGCAGCGCCTTGCCGCCAGGCAGCACATAATAAAGAGCGCGCTCGGGCGTGCGGATGATGATCGAGCCGGGCTTGTACTTGCCATCGCTGAAGGAGACGGTCGAACGGGTCGTGCGGTCGCCCCCGCCCATTCCCCCGAAGGATGCGCGCGTGGCGCGCCTCGTGCTGAACAGGCACTCGAAGAAGCTGTCGCAGGTCCGGCGCAACGATGCCCGGCGGTACTCCCGCTTGGCCTGCGGCTTTTTCTGCTCGACCTTGACGACCTTGACGGTCTTGACGACCTTTTTCTTCGGCGCCGGCTTCTCGCTGTACACCGTGATATTGGACTTCACATTGGGCGTCGCTGCCTGGACGCCCCCTGTCACAAGCCCCACCACGGCAAAGACAGCCGCGGCGCCAACCCAGATTTTCCGCATTTTAACCCCTTGTTAAGAGACAGCCCCGTCTCGAATAGAATCCGACGCGGCGGACAATAATCTGGACCATGCGCCTTTTCAACTGGTTACGGGGTGCCAGTGGTTTCACCGTTGCGTGACGGGCGGCGCCCCCACCCCGGCTCCAAATCCCAACTTTGCCCTGATATCGCCATTGGTTTTCCCCGCCGCTTGACCTAATGTCTGCCCGCTTCGGGGTCGGGGCAATCTAACTTTTCAAGAGGTCTGGAAATGACATTGGTCAAGCGCTCGGCGCTCGCGTTGATAGTTTTTACGTCCCTGGCGGGCGTCTCACCCGCCTTCGCCGCCGAAGAGCCCCCGCTTGTCACCGCAATCCTGAAGACCTGGGAGAGCCAGCTCAAGGTCAAGCCGACCTATCAGTCGCTGACGACCGAAAGCGATGGATCGGTCGTGATCGACGGGCTGAGCGCCAACCTGGCGGTCCCGAACGATCCCGCGGGCAAGATGTCCGTCTCGGTCGGCAAGATCAAGCTCAGCGGCATCAGCGACAAGGGCAACGGCCTGTTCGAGGTGGCTTCGGCGCAATATACCGATACCAAGGTCGACATGGGCACGCCCGAGGCTGGCTTCAACATCACGGTGCCCCAGAGCTCGGCCGAATACTGGTATGTCAAGGCCCTCGGTGACAATCCGACCCCGGCCGACACCCTGCGCGCCAATATGAACATCGCCAAGAAGATGTCCGCCGGCACCATGACGCTGACGGCGGCGGGACAGACCTACTCGGCCGACGGCTATGAGATGACATGGGACGGCGATCCCGCCACGGGCTCGGGCAAGACCGATTTCAAGATCGTCAATATCACAATACCGGAAGCCGCCATCGCCGCCCTCGATCCCTCGGGCATGCTGAAGCAGCTCGGCTATTCGTCGCTCGCCTTCGATATCGGCGGCAACGGCGATATCGACATCGGCGCGGACAAGATGGGCTTCAATTTCGACATGTTCTATACCGGCAAGGACATGGGCACGCTCAAGATCGGTGCGGGCATGGGCGAGATCCCCGCAGCCCTCCTGGCCGAGCTGCAGAAACTCGAAGGCCAGGCGCAGCCCGATCCGAACAAGTTCATGCCGCTGGTCCAGGGTATCCAGGTGAGCCGCGTCACCTTCCGCTTCGAGGACCAATCGATCACCAAGAAGATGATCCCGCTCCTCGCCAAGATGCAGAACATGGACGAGGCGACGATGGTGGCCAATGCCGGCGCCATGCTGCAACTCGGCCTTGCCGAGCTCAAGAACCCGACCTTCACCCAGAAGGCGGTCGAAGCGGTCAATGCCTATCTCAAGGATCCGCGCTCGCTTACCATCCTGGCGAAGCCGGCACAGCCCGTCACGGTCCAGCAGCTCATGGCGCTCGATCCCAACAATCCGGGGGCGGCCATCGACCAGCTCGGCGTCACCATATCGGCCAACGACTGAGGTGTCGCGATCTCTCCACTTTGCGGAATGGCCGGGATTTCCCGGCCATTTTATTTGCTCCAATCGATCGCCTGCGGATCGTCAAAGGCCCGGCCCTCATCCTCCCAGTCGATCGGCATCAGCATCCCGTGGCGGATGAGGCTTCGGGGTCCGCGATAGCGCTTCGAGCCTTCGTAGAAGGCGACGACCTCGGGCTGTTCCTTGAAATGCCTGTTGATCACTCGATAAGCGTTCGAGTTCCGCCAATGCTGGCCTTCACGTTCATAGCGCTCCGAGCGTTCGACGAGGTCATGCATCAACTTCAAGTGAACCATGGCTCCCAGAGCCCCATTGGTCACCGTGTCATAAGGCCAGAGCCAGTGATGGTTGAAGATGAGCGTATCGGGGCCCATCCGGAAGAATGGATATTTCCACATCAGGTTCCTGTGCGAGTCGTCCTGATGGAAAAGCCGGAAGCGCGGGCCGCCGGTCAGGCGCCAGCCCTGCGGCCATCTTTCGAGCGAATAGCCGTCATTGTCGAACCAGCTGTCCTTCTCGATCAGCTCGGCTATGGTCTGGGACGAACCGCCGATCGCCGCTGACGGATAGAGATCGATCATCGGAGCATAGACCCGGTCCATGCCATGCCGGTCGAGCCATAGCGCAAGAGCCTTGAGATCATGCTCTTCCATTCGATCATAGACAAAGAGCTCATCGACATCGGCGCGGAGAAGCCAATTGCCCTCGCCGTAGAGGCGCGCGATGGCTTGCGCCCAGAAGAGGCCGCCCTGGCCCTCGCTGAACAGCGCCTGGGCGTGAAAGATGTCGGCCAAGGGTTCGGCGAGCAATAGATCGCGCGAACCGTCGTCCGAATTGTTGTCGATCATGAAGAAACGCGTGATCCCTAAGCGTTTATAGTGATCGAAAAACAGCGGCAGGCGCGTCGCCTCGTTGCGCAGAACACACACCATTCCGATCTCATCCGCCGCCAGACGCCCGCGACAGCGTATGGTCGTCAAATGCGCCGCGAACGATCTGCGGGAGAAGTCCTCGAACTCCTCGCGCTCGCCTGCAGAAATCGTCAGCCTAAGTCCGACGCCGTTCCATAGCCGATAGTCGATATCACCAACGGTCCGCAGATGCGGCAATGGTTCGGTTCCAATCGCCCGCCATTCGATCGGCAACAGCAGGTTATGCGCGATCAGGCTGCCAGGGCCGGTATACTTCTCCGACTTCGGATAGAACGCGATCTGCTTTGGCTGCTCGGCCAGCTTTTCGTTGATGATGCGGTACTTCTCGGCATTGTCGTGATGTTCGCCCTCGCGCTCGTTGCGGGCGCTGCGCTCGGCAAAATCATCGAGGAATTTCAGGTGAATCAAGGCGGTAAACGGACGGGCCGGCCCGGCGTCGCCCGGCCAGACAAAATGCGCATTGCAGACCACCGTGTCCGCACCCATGCGGAAGAACGGATGCTTCGATGCCCACTGGCCGCCGAGCAGCGGCAATGTCCCGAACAGGCGTTGCCGTGGCCCTCCGGTCATGAGCCAGCCTGCGGGCTTGCGCTGCAACGCATAGCCGGTCGTGTCGAACCAACTGTTCCGCTCCAGATTGTCTTTGACGGAGAGGCCCGTCTCGCCGATCACGTCCGGCGGATAGATGTCGATCATCGGCGCAAGGACACGGTCCTGAGCATTGCGCTCGAGCCATTGCGCCAGTGACGGCAAGCCGTGCCTGTCCATCCCGTCATAGACGATGAGCTCATCGGCATCTGCCATCAGCGTCCAATGGCCGACGCAACGGGCGCGGGCCAGGCCGTTGTACCAGTAGATGCCGCTGCAGCTGTCGCGGTAGGAAGCCCCGGTGTGGAAGACATCGGCAAGCGGCTCGGCCAGGAGCAATTCGGGGGTTGCATCTTCCGATGCGTTGTCGAGCATCAGGAAACGCGTCACGCCGAGCTTCTTGTAATGCTCGAAGAACAGCGGCAGGCGGAGCGCCTCGTTGCGCACCACGCTGATCAGCGCGATCTCGCCGGGTTTCAGCGGGCCGGCATGGCGCACGGTCCGGAGCTGCTCGGCAAAGGCACGGTCCGACAGCGCATTGAACTCGTCGCGCTCCGGCCAGTCCTGCCCGTGGAGCGGCAAGGTGGCGTTCCAATTGCGATAACCGAAACCGCCATCCATGCCGCCGCTTCCCCTATTTCTCCGGCAAATTGACCCTTAGATGCAATTCGCGCAACTGCTTGGGCGTCGCTTCCGAAGGCGCGTTCATCAGGAGGTCATAAGCCTGCTGGTTCATCGGGAACATCGTCACTTCGCGCAGGTTCTTGGCGCCGACCAGCAGCATGACGATGCGATCGATGCCGGCGGCCATGCCGCCATGCGGGGGCGCCCCATACTGGAAAGCGCGATAGAGGCCGCCGAAGCGCTCCTCGACCGTCTGGCGGTCCTTGCCTGTGATCTCGAAGGCCTTGACCATCGTCTCCGGCAAATGGTTGCGAATGCCCCCCGAGGCGATCTCGAAGCCGTTGCACACGATGTCGTACTGGAAGGCCTTGATGGTCAGCGGGTCCTGGCTCTTCAGCGCCTCCATGCCGCCCTGCGGCATGGAGAACGGGTTGTGGCCGAAATCGATCATCTTCTCTTCCTCGTTCCATTCATAGAACGGGAAGTCGACGATCCAGCACAGTTCGAACCGCTCGCGGTCGACGAGGTTGAGCTCTTCGCCCGCGCGCGTCCGCGCGGCGCCCGCGAATGTCGCGAATTTCTTCGGGTCGCCGGCGACGAAGAACGCCGCGTCGCCGTCGGCGAGGCCGAGCTGCTGGCGAATGGCCTCGGCCCGCTCGCCGATATTCTTGGCGATGGGCCCTGCCCCTTCGACCTTGTCGCCCTCCTTGCGCCAGAAGATATAGCCCAGGCCCGGCTGGCCCTCGCCTTGAGCCCAGGCGTTCATCCGGTCGCAGAAAGCGCGCGAGCCGCCTGTTTTCGCCGGAATGGCCCAGACCTGGTTCTTGGGATCGCTGCCCAGGATATTGGCGAAGACCTTGAAGCCCGATCCGCGAAAATGCTCGGAGACGTCCTGCATGACGATCGGGTTGCGCAGATCCGGCTTGTCGGAGCCGTATTTGCGCATCGCCTCTTCGAAGGGAATGCGCGGCCACTTTTGCGTCACCGGCTTGCCCTCGGCAAAGGCCTCGAACACGGCGCGGATCACCGGCTCCATGGTGGTGAAGACATCGTCCTGCTCGACGAAGCTCATCTCGACGTCGAGCTGGTAGAACTCGCCGGGCAGCCGGTCGGCGCGCGGGTCCTCGTCGCGGAAGCAGGGCGCGATCTGGAAATAGCGATCGAAGCCCGACACCATGATGAGCTGCTTATATTGCTGCGGCGCCTGCGGCAGCGCGTAAAACGTGCCGGGATGGATGCGGGACGGCACCAGGAAGTCGCGCGCCCCTTCAGGCGATGAGGCGGTGAGAATCGGGGTCGAGAATTCGGTGAAGCCCGCCTCTCCCATGCGCTTTCGCATCTCGGCGATGATCCTGGTGCGCGCCATGATGTTTCTGTGCAGGCTCTCGCGCCGCAAATCGAGGAAACGGTATTTGAGCCGGATGTCTTCGGGATATTCGACATCGCCGAAGACCGGCAAGGGCAATTCCTTCGCCTCCGACAGGACCTCGATGCCGGTGGCGAACACTTCGATGAGCCCTGTCGGCAGATCGCGGTTCTCCGTGCCGGCGGGGCGCAGCCTGACCTTGCCGTCGACCTTGACCACCCATTCCGAGCGCAAGGTCTCGGCGGTCTTGAAGGCCGGGCTGTCGGGGTCGGCGACGACCTGGGTCAGGCCATAGTGGTCGCGCAGGTCGATGAACAGCACGCCGCCATGATCGCGCACGCGATGCACCCAGCCCGACAGGCGCGTCTCGGCGCCCTGCTGCGTCTCGCGCAAATCGCCGCAAGTATGGCTTCTATAAGCGTGCATAATCCCTCGCAAATCAGGCATGGAAAATCGGATGAGCGCGCGGGAAAAGCGCATGCGCAAGCGGGATTGTCAAGCTTGCGGCGATTTCGCCGGTTTTCAGGCCGTCGCCGCCCTGTTTCACTCTCCCGGCGCGGCCAATGGCGTAAATTGACGCAGCGACCCGCACTTTCGGCCCAGGGCATTGAAAAATATAGATAAAATAGAATTTTAGCTGCTATGTCAGCAAATCATTTGACGCCTGCCCCGGACTCGCGCGACTTAGAGCCCATGGAGGTCATTACCACCACCCTAGCCCTCAAGGCCCTCGTCAAGGAACTCGCCCGCGAAGCCTATGTCACGGTCGACACCGAATTCATGCGCGAGCAGACCTTCTGGCCCGACCTCTGCCTCATCCAGATCGCCGGAAAGACGCGCCAGGCGATCATCGATCCCAAGGCTCAGGACATCGATCTCAAGCCCTTTCACGCGCTGATGACGAATGAGGCCGTGCTCAAGGTGTTCCATGCCGCCAGGCAGGATATCGAGATCTTCTTCCATCTCTCGGGCCGCGTGCCGCATCCGGTGTTCGACACGCAGATCGCCGCCATGGTCTGCGGCTTCGGCGACCAGGTCTCCTATGAATCGATCGTGCGCCAGCTGGCGCGCGCTCAGATCGACAAATCCTCGCGCTTCACCGACTGGTCGCGCCGGCCCCTCACCGAGAAGCAGCTCAATTACGCGCTCTCCGACGTCACCCATTTGCGCACCGTCTATGAGAAGCTGAAGGAAGAGCTTGACAAGACCGGGCGCGAGCCGTGGCTGGCGCAGGAGATGGCGATCCTCACCTCGCCCAAGACCTATAATCTGGCGCCCGAAGACGCCTGGAAGAGGCTCAAGACGCGGCTGCGCTCCAAGAAGCAGCTCGGCGTCCTGATCGCGCTCGCCGCCTGGCGCGAGCGCGAGGCTCAGGAAAAGAACGTGCCGCGCCAGCGGGTCATCAAGGATGACGCGTTGATCGAGGTCGCCACCCAGATGCCGCAGACGCGCGAAGCCCTCAACGCGTCGCGGGCGTTGCCGCGCGGTTTCGGCAATTCCCGCGCCGGCGAGGCCATTCTCGCCGCCGTCAAGGACGGCCTCGAGACCGACGCCAAGCTCCTCCCCGCTCTGCCGGGCGTGCATGAGAAAGTGGCGGAGAGCGCGCAGGCTGCCGCCGAGATCCTGAAACTCGCCCTCAAGATCGTGGCCGAGCGCGAGGGCCTGGCGCCGCGCCTTCTCGCCAGCGCCGCCGATATCGACGCCGTGGCGCAGGACGACGAGGCCGATGTGCCCCTGATGAAGGGCTGGCGCCGCCAGATGTTCGGCAGTGTGGCGCTCGACCTCAAGCACGGCCGCGCCGTCATCGGCTTCCGTGATGGCCGGGCCGAGATCATGCCGCATACGGGAAATTTTAAGCCGGCCGCCGCGGCGGCCGAATAAGCCCTCCCTGCCCTTGAGGAACGCCTTGTGCTAGGCTTGCTGCGCCGGGGGCTGTCCGCAGGGAGGATCAGCCATGCCTGCCTTCATCATCCTGTCGAGCTTCACCGACCAAGGCGTCCGCGCCGTCAAGGATACGACCAAGCGGGCCGAGAAATTCAAAGAACTCGCCAAGCAGCACGGGGCGACCGTCAAGGACCTTTACTGGACACTCGGCCAGTACGATGTCGTCGCCATCGTCGATGCGCCCGATGTAACGAGCATGACGGCGCTCGGACTCACCCTCGGCATGGCCGGCAATGTCCGCACCCAGACGCTGCCGGCTTTCTCCGCCGACGACATGGCCAAAGTGCTGGCCAAGGTGAAGTGAGCGTCAAGCGTATCGCTTAGTCTAGTCCGCGACTCTGCTTCTGGCATTTGTTGGGCATGAAGCTCCTTGTCCATTGGCCAAGGACTCACACTCATTTCGTCCCGGCGGGAGGAACTGGTCCGACTCGTTTAATCGAAGGCTCATCGGCAATACTCGATGGCGATAAAACACAACGCTCCACTTAGAATGATCATCCACGCGATCAGCGAGCAGTAGTCGCACCGCCGGGGATCAAAGAACACGTGGTTACTCCAAATTCGCACTCCCAGATAATTCTCGAGACGCAGCTGATCCGGATGAAAAACAGATACGCATGTCCCAAGCGCCAGGAGAATGACAATCAATGCGATGCCATATCCAATGGGCGGCATTAGGGTTGCGACCGAACACATGCGCTGTTTATATCGCGCAAATACCTCGATTCAAACGATCTCAATCCTGGAAGTACGTCCCATCTGGCCGGCGAGCGCAGCCAGCCGCTTCTCGACCCGCTCGCCCATGAGGTCGGCGAATTTCTTCGGCACCCGGAGGATCAGGCCCTTGGTGCCTTCGGCCTCGATGCCGATCTTGGGCAGGACGCCCGGCATGGCGGCGGTGATGATGTAAGCGAGGCGGAACACATCGCTCAACAACCGCGCCCGCTCCAGCATCTTGTCGTCGACCAGGCGGGCGAGATTGCTGGTCATGCCCTCCTCCTCGCCCTCATAACGATAGTAGATGGTGAGCGCCATGAAGATACGGCCGGCATGGTCGATATCGACGAAGGCGGCTTGCGAGATCATGCCGAGCGAGCGCTGGGCGCGGTAGTCGGGATGCGCCCGCCAGCCGATATCGGCGAGGAGGCATGCGGCATGGCGCAAACGGCGCTCGGACTCGGTCTCCTCGAAGCTCTTGTGCATGAAGAGCTTGTCGGTCCAGTCGCAGAGCTCGAGCTCGTGCTCGGGAGAGCGTGCATAGCGGCAGCAGAACTCCCAGCAGGAAGAGAGCAGCGCATCGGCGTCGCGCTTGCGCTTGGGCAGCTTCGAATAGAGCAGCCCCTCGCGCACGCCATAGATCGACACCACCATCTGCTTGACCTTGGACTTGGCCAAGAGGCGCTCGAGCACGAGCGCGCCATAGGGCAGCGTGTCGATGCGGCTGCGCGACACCGACTTGATGTCCTTGAGCGAGGATGAGGAGAGATGCGAGACGAGATCGGCCACCGAGCGCGCCTGCTCGCGTCCGATCGTGTAATTGTGCAGCACGTGCAGCGGATAGCGCGTCTGCGCCATGTGGATGCGCGCGATGTTGCGCCAGGTGCCGCCCACCGCATAGAGATTGCGCCCCTTGAGCTGGGTCAGAAGCGGCGAGGAATCGAGGTAGTTGTCGATGATGTCGCGCGCCTTGGCGACCGAGCCGCCCGACATGTCCAGGAGCCGCAAAGGCCCCAAGGGGAAGGTGACCCCGTCACGGATGCGGCCCTCGCCGACATCGATGAGCTCGAGGCTGCCGCCGCCCAAATCGCCGATCAGCCCGTCGGCGCCGGTGACGCCCGCCATCACCCCCATGGCGGCGAGCCGTGCCTCTTCCTTGCCCGAGAGCACGTCGATATGGGCGCCGAGCGCCTCTTCCGCCATGTCCACGAATTGCGGACCGTTTTCCGCTTCCCGGGCCGCAGCGGTCGCCACGGCATAGACTTCGCGAGCGCCGATCTGGCGCGACAGGGCCTTGAAGCGGCGCAAGGCGGAGAGCGCCCGCTCCATGCCTTGCGGGTTGAGCTGGCGGGTCGTGGCGACGCCGCGGCCCAAGCCGCAAAGGAGCTTCTCGTTGAAAACCGGCGTGGGCGCCCGGCGCAGACCATCATACACGACGAGACGCACCGAGTTCGACCCGATGTCGACGACGGATACCGGCCGGTATTTCGTCGACCCGCTACCTAACCTTTTTCGCTTCACTTCTTGGCTCTGGACTTCCTGCCGACGCGGCCAGTTATTGGTGGCGGCAGACTACCTTTAAGCGATCTACCGCGTCCAGAGAGAGATGGATTCTTCATGAAGTAGGTGTGGGCGTTGAATGGCTCCTCGTCGGGACCTGGCGCTATACGCCGCGACGAACCGTCGGACAGGAGTTCCCAGCTCTGCTCGTTGTCCTTCATGTTGGCCATCATGATCTGGCCCAGCACCTGCTCATGCACGGTCGGGTTTTCGATCGGGATCAGCGTCTCGACGCGGCGATGCAGGTTGCGCGGCATCCAGTCGGCGGAGGCGATATAGACCCGGGCGTTCGGGTCCGGCAGCCCATGGCCCTGGCCGAAGCAGATGATCCGGCTGTGCTCGAGGAAACGCCCGATGATGCTCTTGACGCGGATGTTCTCCGAAAGGCCGGGGACGCCGGGCCTCAGGCAGCATATGCCGCGCACCACGAGGTCGATCTGCACGCCCGCCTGGCTTGCCGCATAAAGCGCATCGATGATGCCCGGATCGACCAGCGAGTTGAGCTTGGCCCAGATCTGGCCGGGCCGCCCGGCCTTCACATGCTCGATCTCATCCTCGATGTCCTCGAGGAGCTGTGTCTTCATGTCGAGCGGCGACAGCGAGATCTTCTCCAGGTCCTCGGGCTCGGCATAGCCCGAGATGTAGTTGAAGAGCCGTGACGCGTCGCGCCCCAGCGCCGGATCGCAGGTGAAGAAGGAGAGGTCCGTATAGATCTTCGCCGTCACCGGATGATAGTTGCCGGTGCCGAAATGCACATAGGTGCGCATATTGCCGCTCTCGCGGCGCACCACCATCGACACCTTGGCATGGGTCTTGAGCTCGATGAAGCCGAAGACCACCTGGGCGCCGGCGCGCTCGAGATTGCGCGCCCACTGGATATTGGCCTCTTCATCGAAGCGCGCCTTGAGCTCGACCAGCGCCATGACGGACTTGCCGGCCTCGGCCGCCTTGACCAGTGCGGCGACGATCGGGCTGTCATTGGACGTGCGGTAGAGCGTCTGTTTGATGGCGACGACGTCGGGATCCTGCGCGGCCTGCTTGACGAACTGCACGACGACGTCGAAGGACTCGTATGGGTGATGGACGATGATGTCCTTCTGGCGGATGGCGGCGAAGCAATCGCCGCCGTGATCGCGGATGCGTTCGGGGAAGCGCGCGACGAAGGGCTTGAACTTGAGGTCGGGGCGCTCGTCGAGGATGAGCTGCTTGGTGTCGGAATAACCGATGAGGCCGAGGCATGTCACCATCTCGTCGCTCGACACGCCGAGCTCGTCGGCGATGAAGTCGCGCAGGTTGGACGGGCATGCGGCATCGACCTCCATGCGGATCACCGATCCACGGCGGCGTCGCTTGAGCGCGCTTTCGAACACCAGCACCAGGTCTTCGGCCTCTTCCTCGATTTCGATGTCGCTGTCGCGGATGATGCGGATGAGGCCCTGGCCCAGCACGTCATATCCGGGGAAAAGACGCGGCACGAACAGGGTCAGCATGTTCTCGAGCGAAATGAAGCGGGCCTGGCCCGTGCTCGTGCCGGGCAGCCTTATGAAGCGGTCGAGCTGCTGCGGAATGGGCAGCAGCGCGTTCATCAGGCCGGCGTCGCGCCTCCGCTTGAGCTGCAGCGCGATAATGAAGCCGCGATTGGGGATGAAGGGGAAAGGATGGGCGGGATCGATGGCGATCGGCGTCACCACGGGAAGGATGTGGCCGAGGAAGCGCTCGTCGAGCCAGGCGCGCTCCTCATCGGTGATCTCGCTTGGATCGACGATGCGGATGCCGTTCTCGCTCAATTCGTCGCGCAATTGCAGGAAGCGCGTATCCTGCTCGGTCATCAGCTCCTGGGCAAGCTTGCGCACCTGCTCGAGCTGCTCGGCCGGCGTCAGGCCGTCCTGGCTCAACTCGACCAGCTTGGCGCGCATCTGGCCGACGAGGCCCGCCACGCGCACCATGAAGAATTCATCGAGATTGTTGCCGGAGATCGACAGGAAGCGCAGCCGTTCGAGCAGCGGGTGGTTTTTGTTGCGCGCCTCTTCCAGGACCCGCATGTTGAAGATGAGCCAGGACAGCTCGCGATTGATGAAGCGGCTGGGATCGCTGAGCGGGGCCTCAACCTTGGGTTCGATCGTGAGAGAGATTTCGTTCATCGCGCCAAATCCTGCCGGAGACCCCGAATTTCAGGCTCATAATCGGGCCATGTGACCGAACGATGAAGGCTGTTGGTTAACCGTCCTCGCCCGTGAACAGGCCCGGGGAAACTATATCCCCAAGCACCTTTGCGGCAAAATTCCGGGTCACTTCGGCCCTTTCCTCGAGCGCCCGGCGGTCGATCTCGGCCACCAGGCTGCGGGCGGCGGCGAGTTCCCGCGGCATGCGGGAAATGAGGTAGCTGACCGTGGCCTCGTCCACCCCGATCTGCCGGTCGGCGAAGAGCTTGACCAGGACGCCCCGCAGGAGCGCATCATCCGGCGGTCCCAATTGCGCTATCGGCGCCGCCTTGAGCCTCGACAGCAGGTCCGGGAGTGCTATCCCCCAGGCTGGCGGCGGTGCCAGCGCCGTGATCAGCACATAGGCCTTCTGCTCGCGGGCGAGATTGAGGAGATGGAAAAAGGCCGGTTCGTCCAGCGCCTCGCCCGGCGCGTCCTCGATGACCAGGGCCCCCTTCTCCAGGAGCCATGGCACCGCGTCGGCGCGGACCTCGGAAGGGCGGGCCACCGAGGCGCCCGTCATCTCATGCCAGACGGCCGCGAGATGGGATTTGCCGCTTCCAGGGGGCCCGAGGAGAATCAGCACGTTCGACGGCCAATTGGGCCAGAGGTCGATCAGCGCCACCGCCTTGGCATTGGACGGCGTCACGAGGAAATCGTCGCGTCCGGTGGCGGGACGATGCGGCAGGTCGAAAGCGAGCTGACGGCCTTCGCCCGACATTACTTCGACCGGCTCCGCCGCTTGGGTTCGGCGGGTTTTTCCTGAGTCGGCACACCGAGATAGAGCGGGCTCTTGAGATATTGCTGCAGCGCAAAGCGCACCAAGACGCCGACCGCGGCCGCCAGCGGCACGGCCAGCAGCAGGCCGACAAAGCCGAACAGATAGCCGAAGGCGAAAAGCGCGAACATCAGCCAGACGGGATGCAGGCCGATGCGGTTGCCGACCAGGTTGGGCGAGAGGAAATTGCCCTCGATGAACTGGCCCAAGCCAAAGATGCCGACGATGATGATGATCTGCAGCCAGTCGGGCCAGAACTGGATCAGCGCCATGCCGATGGCGAGGACGCCGCCGATGATCGAACCGACATAGGGGATGAAGCTCAGAAGTCCCGCTCCCAGCCCGATCAGCAGGCCGAAATTGAGCCCGGCAAAGGACAGCGCCACGGCATAGAAGATGCCGAGCAAGAGGCAGACGGTGCCCTGGCCGCGGATGAAGCCCGCCATAGCCTCGTCGATCTGACGTGCGAGGGCACGGATCGTGTTGTGGTGATCGCGCGGAAGCCAGCCATCGACCTTAGCTACCATGTGATCCCAGTCGTTCAGCATGTAGAAGGCCACGATCGGCGTCACGATCAGGAGCGAGATGACATTGACCAGCGCCAGGCTGCCGGACAGGATCGAGGTCAGGATCGCCGCGAGCCACCCCGCCGCCTTGCCGGCAAGGTCGGAGAGCGAGGCCGGCAGGTTGGTGCCGGAGGCGGCCACCATGTCCTTCAGCCATTGCGGCGCGAGCTCCTCGAAGAGCTTGACCAGTGCCTGCATGAGGCCCGGCAGGTTCGAGGAGAAACGGGCGATCTGGTCGCCCAGCACCGGCAGCAGCAGCACGAGCAGCACCACGATGGCGACGATGCTGGTGATGAGGATGAGGAGGGTCGCCGCGAGGCGCGGCAGGCCGAGGCGCTCCAGCGCGTCCGCAATCGGGTCGAGGAAATAGGCCAGCACCAGGCCGGCGATGAAGGGCAGCATGATGTCGCCCAGAAGCCAGAGCGCCAGGATGACGACGACGAGTGCCGCCGTCCAAAAGATCATCTGGCGCTGCAATGTCATGGCGTATCCCTCGTGCTCGCCCCGTTGGCCATATGACGGGCCCATTCGCGCAAGTAAAGGGCCGCCGACGCGATGGTGAGGAAGGCGACGACGATGCTGCCGATCAGCGGGAACCAGGTGGCGTCCGACATCCAGGCGAGCATGGCCAGCTGCCCGCCGGCAAAGATGATCTGCGCCACGGTATTGACCTTGCTGATCATCAGCGGCTGCACCTTGATCGGCTTGTCGAGGATCCAGGAAAGGATCACCGCGCCGACGATCAGCACGTCGCGCGAGGCGACAAGGATGACGAGCCAGGCCGGCATCTGCTGCAGGAAGCCGAGCGAGATATAGATCGAGACGAGAAGCAGCTTGTCGGCGAGCGGATCGAGATAGGCGCCGAGCTGCGTCTTCATCGCGTAGCGCCGGGCGATATAGCCGTCGACGCCGTCGCCGACGCCGGCCATGATGAAGACCAGGAAAGCGAAGCCGAACTGACCGGCGACGATCAGCCAGATGGTGACCGGCACCAACAGGATTCGGCCGATGGTGATGATATTGGGCAGGTTCATGCGAGGCTAGAAGGCGAATGGTTGCTTTGGGCTGATATTACAATGGTTGCAGTACCCATGTCCCGCCTGCCCGCACCAGCCGCAGGCCACTGCCGGAAAGCGCCGATTGCAGCGTCTGGACCGAATCGGAGAAGGCCAGCTGGATGACGGCGCCGTTCTGGGCAATGGTCGAGACATCGACGCCGATCACGCCAGGGGTCGAAAGCAGCCGGGCGCGGATGCCGTTCCACTGATGTATGCCCGAAAACGGCACCGCGACCGCAAGCGACATCGCCGGGCGGGCGGCCTGCTGCTCCGCCTCGACGCGGGCCCTGGCCTCGGCGGCCATCTTGATTTTGACCGAACGCCACTTCTCCAGCATCACCTCGTCGAAGCGCCGCGCCGCGGCCGCGGCGGCGCCTTCGACCGTGCCATCCTCGGATGTGTAGGTCTTGTCGAAATTGATGCGTCCCAAGGGCGAGTCGCCCTGCATCACGGCATGGATGCCGCCTTGCGGATCGGGCTCGGCAAATGCCACCAGGATGGCCTTGGCCTCATATCGTATCATCAGCGATTCAAGCTTGATGGCATCACCCGCCAGCACCTCCTCAGGCGAGATCGCGGACGTGTCCTCGAGATCGCCTAACGGAATGATGATCGGCACCACCGACTGCTCGGCCTTGAGGTCGAGCCAGGCCTTGCGCCAGAGATTTTCCTCCCAGACGATCGGACCGGTGGGTCCTTTCCACAAGGGCAGGATGACGATCGGCGGCGCCTGGTCCTCGACGACCTCGATGCCATGCCGGCCGAACACTTCCCGGATCTTGGCCGGAAGGAAGCGCACCGTGAGCTTGCCGATGTAGCGTCCCGGGGCTGAACGCTCCTCCTCGATCGACAGCGAGCGCAGCATGCGGCCGATATCGCGGGCGTCCATCCCGGCTAGGCGCTGGGCCGCCTCGGGCGAGCCCAGCCGCTCGGCCAGGATGTAGAAAGCTTTTACCTGGGCCTCGATGATGGCGCGGGTACGGGCCGAGGCTGCATCCTTGTCGGTCACGTCGACCTCGACGCCGGTGACCGAGAACATACCGGTCTCGACCGGCCCGACCGCCCGGGCGCTCTCAGGCACAACAACGGCAAAAAGGGCCAGAAAGGCTGCAAGCAGGCCCCAAGAACGCACCGTCATCCAAAACTCCATCTGCGAGCCCGCGCTCAACTGAACGCTTTATCTGCCTGCCCGTTCGGGCTATTCACCGCGGCACACAGACGGCCAGCAGCAATCCAGGATCATTGAGGCAAACTAGCGGCATGGGCGCAGGCAAACAAGACGGCCATAACGGCATATCCTACGCGGATGCGGGGGTCGATATTTCGGCCGGAAACGCGCTGGTCGAGGTGATCAAGCCGCTCGCCAAGGCGACCGCGCGGGCGGGCACCGATTCGGCCTTGGGCGGCTTCGGCGGCCTCTTCGATCTCAAGGCCTGCGGCTTCAAGGACCCGGTGCTCGTCGCCGCCAATGACGGTGTGGGCACGAAACTCAGGATCGCCATCGATTCGGGCCTGCACAAGACGGTGGGCATCGATCTCGTCGCCATGTCGGTCAACGACCTGATCGTGCAAGGGGCCGAGCCCCTCTTCTTCCTGGATTACTTCGCCACCGGCAAATTGCAGGTGGAGGAAGCCCGCGACGTGATCGCAGGCATCGCCGAGGGTTGCCGGCAAGCGGGCTGCGCCCTCATTGGCGGCGAGACCGCCGAGATGCCCGGCATGTATCATGGCGGCGACTATGATCTCGCAGGCTTTGCCGTGGGTGCCGTCGAGCGGGTGAATATTTTGCCGCGCGCCGATGTTGGCCCTGGCGATGTCATTCTGGGCCTCGCCTCGTCCGGTCCCCATTCCAACGGCTATTCGCTGATCCGCCGTCTCGTCGAGCTGAGCGGTCTCGCCTATGCCGACACCGCACCTTTCGCGCCCGGCAAGACCTTGGGCGAAGCTCTGCTGACACCGACCCGCATCTATGTGAAGCCGGTCCTTGCCGCGCTCAAGGCATCGGACGGCATCAAGGCGCTCGCCCATATCACCGGCGGCGGCTTTCTCGAGAACATCCCACGCGTGCTGCCCGCGAGCACCGTGGCCGAGATCGATCTCGCCCAGGTGCCTTCGCCGCCCGTCTTCGGCTGGTTGCAGAAGACCGGCGGCGTCAGCGAAAGGGAGATGCTGCGCACCTTCAATTGCGGCATCGGCATGATCTGCGTGACGGCGCCCGAGAGCGCCGCGGAAGTCGCGCGTCTCTTCGAAGCACAAGGCGAGCACGTGGTGACGCTGGGAACGATCGCCGCCCGCAGCGGATCCGAGGAGCAGGTCAAGCCCCGCGGAAAGCTCGCGCTCTGATGACGGGGCGCAAGAAGACCGGCATCCTCATCTCGGGCCGCGGCTCGAATATGCAAGCCCTGATCAGGGCGGCGCAGGATCCGCATTACCCTGCCGAGATCGCCGTCGTCATCTCCAATCGTCCCAATGCCCAGGGGCTCGATTTCGCCAAGGCGCAAGGCATCAGGACGGAAGTCATCGACCATAAGGCCTATGGCTCGCGTGAGGACTTCGACCGCGCCCTCGATTCAGCGCTCAGGCGCCATCATGTCGAGATCATCGCCTGCGCCGGTTTCATGCGCGTCATGACCAAAACCCTGGTCGAAGCCTGGCGCGACCGCATGATCAATATCCATCCCTCGCTGCTCCCGGCGTACAAGGGGCTGCACAGCCATGAGCGGGCCTTGGCGGATGGTGCGACGCGCCACGGGGCTACCGTGCATTTCGTGCGTCACGACGTCGATTCAGGACCGATCATCGCCCAGGCGCGCGTGCCGGTGCTCAAGAGCGACACGCCCGAGACGCTCGCCCAGCGCGTGCTCGATGCCGAGCACAAGATCTATCCCAAAGCCTTGGCGCTCGTGGCCTCCGGCGCGCTCAGGGTCGAGGGCGAGGAGGTCGTCGCAACCGCGCCGGGCGTCACGCTGCCGGTCGTCATCCCCGTCCTACCGTGACGACGTCCTGCCTTTCTTTGCGGCGCGGCCCGACGAGGCGTTCAGGTCCACGGCGGCGCGGATCAATGCCGTGAAAGCCTTGGCATCGATTGGTTCACCCTCGCGGATGTCGATCGCGCGCCGGGTGTTGCCATCGAGGCTCGAATTGAAAAGGCGTGATGGGTCCTTCAGCGACGCGCCCTTGGCGAAGGTCAGCTTCACGACGCTCTTATAGGTCTCGCCGGTGCAGATGATCCCGTCATGCGACCACACCGGGACGCCGCGCCACTTCCACTCCTCGACCACCTCGGGATCGGCTTGCTTGATCAAAGCGCGGAGCTTCGCCAGCATCTCACCACGCCAGTCGCCCAGCTCCTTGATTCTCGCATCGATGAGCCGCGCGGGAGATTCATCTTTCGTCGATCCCATCTTCTTCTCCTTCAACGCTCCAATTTCTGCTTTGTAATGAATTCGTATATACTAAGTTAGTATCATAAGGGGGCTGACTGATGACAAGGGATGTGCCGCAATCCGCGTCTGGCGTGCTCATCGTCGGAACCGGTCCGGCCGGATTGTTCGCGGCATGCGAACTTCTTCGCCATGGCGTCAGGCCTCGCGTCGTCGAGCGGAGGGCAGCACCGCATCATGAGACTCGCGGTACCGCGCTTCAGCCGGCGGTGCTGGACATCATCGATCGGGCCGGTCTGATAGAACCCTTCCTCCAGGCGGGCGTCCACATCAGGCAGATCCAGCTTTTGGGGCCGGGCCTCAAGGAAATCGTCAGCGCCAAGCTTGCCGGCATCGGGTGCAAATACGAGTTTCAGTGCAGCCTGCCGCAGTGGCGCACCGAGGCAATTCTGCGCGAACGCCTGGAAAGCCTCGGCGTCGCGATTGAATACGGCACGGAAGTCAAGTCGATCGAGGACGATCCGGCAGGCTTGCGGGTGACCCTCGATGTGGACGGCCGGACCGAGATTCTGACGACAGCCTATGTGCTTGGCGCGGGTGGCGCCCACAGCGTGACGCGCCACTCGATGCAGGAGCACCTCGAGGGCGACACTTACGACGGCCAGTACATTGTCGCCGACGCGAAAACCCGCTTGCCGTGCCCGCCCGAATGCGGCCGCGTCATTGTCGGGCCGGACGGTTTTGTCCTGATATCGCCGTTGCCGGATGAACGCTTTCTCATCTTCGTCAATCGCGACGAAGCCGATACACGGCGCGAGCTTCCGGCATCGCACGAGCTGGCCGCATTGCTCGATGCCCGCGTCGGCGCCGATATCGGCCTGCACGATCTCAAATGGGTTTCCTATTTCAAGATGCACAAGCGCGCCGCCGAGCGCCTGAGCGACGGACGGCGGTTCCTGTTGGGCGATGCAGCCCACCTGTCCAGTCCGATGGGCGGCGAGGGTCTCAACGCCGCATTCATGGACGCCGCCGACATCGCCTGGAAGCTCGCCCTCGTCGCACGCGGCGCGGCGAAACCGTCGCTGCTCGAGAGCTACGCGCAGGAGCGCGGGGCCGCCGACCGCCATGTGCTCGAAGTGTCGGACGAGATCCATGATTTCGTGATCGGTCTGGTCGCAACGTGCAACAGCGGCGCGATGCCGGTCGTACCGCCGGCGGATCCGGCTGAAGCTGTCGCGGTGACACGCAAGCGGTCGATGCTCGATGTGTCATACGCCGGAAGCGCACTCGTCGGTCAGGCGGGCGCCGATGTCGGGGGAGCACCGCCGGGAAGCCGCTTCGGTGCGTGTCATCGCCTGAGTGGCACGGGCCACCATCTGATCCTGTTCGGCGCCCCGCCACGGCTCGAGCATTTTCGCGCGCGCTGGAACGGGTTCGTGTCGATCGTCGATGCTGCGAGCGCTGAGTTCGACGCGGCGGAGGTGGGAATTCCCGATGGCGGCGCTCTCCTCATCCGGCCCGACGGCTTCGTGGGGTTCCGCGCAAGCCCGGTGGATGAGGCGGCCATGGCGGCCCTCGATGCCCATCTCGCCACATATCTGATACCGGCTGCGATGCGGGCGAGCAGCAGCCCATCAGCGCGCAAAGAGCACTGAAAGACAAAGCAGGGCGAGGATCACGGCGACGATCCAGCCCGCCGCTTTGGCGCTCCGCGGTTGCGACTTTCCCTGTTCCTCAGCGTTCTCCTTGCCCATCAGCGCGCCGCAAATCGCCATTGCGGCACCACCCCAGCCGATGCCGAAAACGGCGGCGCTGTCGAGCCCGATGGACGCCCCTCCCAACAGCACGGCTTTCATGTTGACGAAGGCGAAAGCGATCGCCGTCAGGCCAAGGGCGCCAACAACCGTCGCAAAGACGACGAAACCGATGCGTTTCAATATTGCCGTCATGATGAATGATCCTTCAGGAAGCGACATTCACTGCGGGAATAATGACAGGGTGGCCGCAAAAGCCAAGCTGCTGAAGAGTCCACCTTAGAGAAATACGTCGAGATCGGGCTTCTCCTGCTCGGCGCGCAGCTCGTCCTGCCATTCCTTGAGCAGCGCCTTGCGCCGCTTCGGATAGCGGTCCTTCAATATGTCGAAATGCGAGATGCGGTCGGTGCGGAAATGGCGGAAGGCGGTGCGCAATTCGCACCAAGCGATGATGTTGCGCGTCGCCTCGTAATAGGCGATGCCGATCGGCCAGATCGTCCGCTCGGTACGGCGTTCGAGTTCGTCGCGATACTGGATCTGCACTTTGCGGCTCTCACGGATGGCGCTGCGCAGGCCTGCGACATCGACGGCATCGGCGGCGCGCTCCTCGCGCGGCGGCACCACCAGTCCGGCATCGAACAGAAACGGCTTCAGCCCTTCCGGCAGCACGGCGCCGATCTTGGCGACGCTGTCGCGGGCGGCGCGCGACAGCTGGACGTCGCCGCGGCGCGTCACCCAGCGCAGACCCAGCATGACGGCCTCGAGCTCATCGACCGTGAACATCAAAGGCGGCATGTCGAAGCCTTCGCCCAGCACATAGCCGATGCCGGCCTCACCCCTGATCGGCACACCCTGCGTGACCAGAGAATTGATGTCGCGATAGACGGTGCGCAGCGAGACCTCGAGTTCCTCGGCCATGGTCTCGCCGGTCACCGGCCGCCGATGGCGGCGCAGGATCTGGAGGACCTGCAAAAGTCGGTCAGCGCGTCTCATGGCCAGTACCCCGGTTCGCTGGAAAATTTACGCTTCTAGCGTGCTCTTGAACGCGAAGCTCCCGGCGGCATAGGCAGGAAACTTCGCGTCCGGCACAGCAGGAACCTACTGCAGTGCTGCTGACAAAGCATGTCAGGAAGCTGGCAGGAAGTGACCTTTTCCGGCATCGGCCGGCTCGGAAAATGGGAGGATCAGATGGGGACGGCCAGCATGGCCAAGGGCGCCGCCGTCGCCACCATGAGCAAGGCGGCCATGATCAGGAACCAATGGACGGGCAAGGTGGCGCGACGAGCGTTCATGGGTCTGGACTGTGTGCTGATTCTCATTTCGGGAAAATGATTCTTTTCAAAGGCTTAGGTCTTGAGATCTAAGCCTTTGATTCAATTAGCTCTAAGGATTGGGGGGTGATGGCGAGGGGGGTATGGACGGCCCGCCCGCGACCGGCATCGGCGGATTGGGCTGGACCGGTTGCACCGTCTTGAGCTTCATCTTGACGATATTTTCTTGCGTGATCTGGGGCCCGTCCTTGGCTTCCTGGGTCAGTTTCGGCGCGGTCTTCTTCTCCGCCGCCGAAGGCCCGGCCAGCGCTGCTGCCAGAAGCAGGACCGCGATTGCCGCACGGAACATGGCAAAATCCTCTCTCAGACATCCGGTAGACGCCCCAACTTGGGCCGGAATGTGCCATAGCCCACCTGATCACCGGCTGAGCTAGCTGTTCATCTGGGATTCATCTGGCCCGACGGCAGTAGCCCCCGCTCAGTCCTTCGCCGAAGGCAAAGGCAGGCCGGCCTCGGCGGAATAGACCTTCACCACCGCCGCATCGTCCTCGCGGCCCAAGCCCATGGCGGCCGCTTCGGCAAAGAGCCGGTGCGCGGTCGAAGCGATGGGCAAGGGGAAATCGAGAACCCGGCCCGCCTCGAGCACGATGCCCAGATCCTTCACGAAGATGTCGACCGCCGAGCGCGGCGTGTAGTCGCCCGAAATCATGTGGGGCACCCGGTTCTGGAACATCCAAGAGGAGCCCGCGGAGTTGGAGATCACCTCATAGAGGAGACTGGGATCGATGCCCGCCTTTATGCCGAGCGCCACCGCCTCCGCCGCAACCGCAATATGGACACCGGCGAGAAGCTGGTTGATCATCTTCACGCGCGAGCCCGCCCCTGGCGCATCGCCCAGGCGATAGACCTTGGACGCGATCGCGCCGAGAAACGGTTCCGCCTTCTCGAACGCCGCCGCGGCGCCCGAAGCCATGATGGTCATCTCGCCGGCTTCGGCCTTGGCCGAGCCGCCCGAGACGGGAGCATCGAGCGCCAGCAGGCCTTTTCCGTTCAGCTGGCGCGCCAGTTCCTCGGCAAAACTCGGCGGCACGGTGGCGCATGAGATCACGAGCGAGCCTTGCGATAGAGCCGCCGCTGCTCCGTCCGCGCCGAACAGAACCGTCTGCGTCTGCTCGGCATTGACCACGAATGTCAGCACCGCATCGGCCCCTTTGGCCCCCTCGCCGGCCGAGGTGGTCCCAAAGCCTCCCGCCTCTTTGAGCCGCGTCAGCGCTTCGGGCCGCACATCGACACCGCGCACCTCGATGCCTGCGCGCAGAAGCGAAAGAGCAGCCCCCATCCCCATCGAGCCGAGGCCGATGACGCAGGCAACCGGGCGTGGATTTGGAGTCATCATTGAGGCCGCTTCTCGAGTGTTCTTTTGAGGAAGGGAGCTAGGCGGGCCTGAGCCACACCCGGTTGTCATGGAAGGCGCCGCCTGCCGCCGGCGCCGGCTGGTCGCAGCCGGTCAGCGTGTTGATGCCCTTGCCGTCCTCGAAGGCCTCGTTCGGCCAGATCGATTCCGCGACCAGCACGCCGCGGCGCACGCCGTCGAAGGCCTGGACATGCAAAGTCACGGCGCCCCTGGCGCTGCCGAGACGCACCTTGTCGCCATCCTTGATGGCAAGCGAGGCGAGATCGTCCGGATGCGCGAAGACGGTCGGCCGCCCTTCCCTTTTGCGCGAGGATGGCGTCTCGTTGAAGGTCGAATTGAGGAAGGTGCGCGCCGGGCTGGTCGCGAGCCGGAAGGGATAAGTCTCGGTCGCCTCCTCGATGACGCCCCAATGGTCCGGCATCTGAGGCATGTCGTCGACCGGACCATAGGGTCCGATCCCGGCCTTGAACCGCGCCGCTTTCCAATCCGGCTTGAAGCGGAACTTGCCGTCCGGATGGCCGAAGCCGTTGAGGAAATGCGCGCTCTCGAAATCCTGCTGCACGTCGATCCAGGTCGCCTCGTCGAGGGCTGCAAGATCGGGCCGGTTCGAGTTCTTGAGCGTCCAGTCGATGAGCTCGCGCGGGCTCATGGCGAAGCCCGGATGCTCGGCCCCCACCCTTGCGGCCAGATCGGCGATCACCTCGTGATTGTTGCGGCACTCGCCCGGCGGCTCGATGAGCTTCGCGCCCAGCATGATGTGCTGGTGGCCGCCGCCCTGGTAGAGATCGTCATGCTCGAGGAACATCGTCGCCGGCAGCACGATGTCGGCGAGTTGCGCCGTCTCGGTCATGAACTGCTCATGCACGCAGGTGAAGAGATCGTCACGCATGAGCCCTTGCCTGACCTTGGTCTGGTCGGGCGCCACGGAAGCCGGGTTGGTGTTCTGGACGATCATCGCGGTGACCGGCGGGCCGCCCGCCAGGTCATAGGGATCGTTGAGCAGAACCGGACCGATGCGGCATTGATCGAGCTGGCGGATCGAAGGATCGCGGATATCGAGCCCCTCGATCATGGTCTTGTTCCACTTGTACATGCCGCTGTTCGAGTGGAAGGCGCCGCCGCCTTCATGCTGCCAGGAGCCCGCGACCGCGGCGATCGCCGTCACCGCATGCATATTGGCGGAACCGTTGCGCGAGCGGGTGAAGCCATAGCCGATGCGCAGATAATTGCGCTTCGTCTCGCCGATGAGCCTGGCGAAGGCCTCGATCTCGGAGGCCGGGCAGCCGCAAATGGCGGCCGCCCATTCGGGCGTGCGCGCCCTGAGATGCGCTTCGAATTCGCGCGGCACGTCGGTGTATTTCTCGAGATAGGGCCAGTCGGCATGGCCGTCGCGGAACAGCACATGCATGACGGCGCAAGCGAGGGCGCCATCGGTGCCGGGCCTGATGATCATCTTCACATCGGCCTGCTTCATCGTGCCGGTCTCGTAGACATCGACACAGGCGATCTTGGCGCCCCGCGTCTTGCGCGCGATCGCCGCATGGGTCATCACATTGACCTGGGTGTTCACCGGATTGGTGCCCCAGATCACGATCAGGTCGGATTTCTGCATCTCGCGCGGGTCGGAGCCGGTCATGCGGCCGCAGCCGGCGAGGTAGCCCGGCCACGACAGCGCCACGCAGAAGGTGTCATAGAGGCCGGAATATTTCTTGGCGTGGCGCAGACGGTTGATGCCGTCGCGCATCACCAGGCCCATGGTGCCGGCATAGTAGTAAGGCCACACCGATTGCGCGCCATAGCGCTCTTCCGATTTGAGGAAGGCTTGCGTGACCTCGCCCATGGCATCATCCCAGGAAAGGCGCTGCCAGTCGCCGGCACCCCGGGCCCCTTTCCGCTTCAAGGGATAGAGCAGGCGGTCGGGATGATGGATGCGCTCGGCATAGCGTCCGACCTTCTCGCAGATGACGCCCAGGGTGTAGGAATTGTCTTTCGCGCCACGCACGCGTCCGATCGTATGGGCATCGAGCAGTTCGACATCGAGAGCGCAGGCCGAGGGGCAGTCATGCGGACAGACCGACCGGCCGATCTTGATATTTGTACGGATGTTCATGGTGCTAGTTTAGGCTAAACGATTCCAAATGTTTAGGGTGACAATGACGGGGACAATCCGGAGGGGATGAGCCAGGCCTTGGAGACCATCACCAGCGCGCAAAACCCGGCGATCAAGGCCATTCGCGCCCTTGAGTTGAAGAAGAACCGCCAGGATACCGGGCTGTTCGTCGCCGAGGGCCTAAGGGCGCTCGAGCGGGCGCGACAGGCGGGGATCGCGGCCGACACCGTCGTCTCGGTCGCAACGCCCAAGGATTGGGGCCAGGCCCGCACCATCAGGGTGTCGGAAGCCGTGATGGCGCGGCTCAGCGGGCAGAACAATCCCACTGGCCTCATCGGCGTCTTCAAGCAGTCCGCCATCCTCTCCGATTTCGCGCCCGGTCCGGATGACGTTGCGATCGCCCTCGAATACATCCGCGATCCCGGCAATCTCGGCACGATCATCCGCACCGCGGACGCCGTCTCGGTACGCCATGTCGCGCTCGTGGGCGAGACCTGCGATCCCTTTTCGCCGGAAGCGGTGCGCGCCAGCATGGGCTCGCTCTTCGGCGTGAAGCTCAGCCGGATGACGGCGAAGCAATTCCAAGCTCCCCTTGCCGAGTGGCCAGGGGAGATCGTCGCCACCGCCGCCCAGGCCGCAGCGGATTATCGTCGCACCTATGCCCGGCCCACTTTGCTGCTGATGGGCAGCGAGGGCAGCGGCCTTTCGGCCACGCTCGCCGCACAAGCGAATGTGTCGGTGCGCATTCCCATGTCCGGGGGTGCCGAATCGCTCAATGTCGCCACCGCTTCAGCTCTCATGCTCTACGAGGTCAAACGGTCCGAGCTGCGCTAGGATCCGGGGCATGAATTCATCAGCGCGCAACAAAATCCGAATTTGATGTGCGTCAAGATCAACCAGCAAGCAAGGAGATTGGCATGCCTACCAGCTTCAATGTTCCCCGGCGAGACGTTCTGGTGGCAAGCGCAGCATTCGCCGCGGCGGCTGTGGCAACAGCGAAGCCCGCCGTTGCCGGCGATCCGAGCTTCATGAACAACGTCCCTGATCCTCTGCTTGCGGACAAGGAACTGCCGACGTTCAAGTTCGCTCTCGAGAAGTCGCAAGGAAAGGTCATCGGCAACAGTTTTGGGAAGGAGGCGACGGTCACCCAACTGCCGATTTCCAAGGGCATCGCCGGCGTCTCCATGCGCATCGAGCCTGGGGCGATGCGGGAGCTTCACTGGCACGCCACCGCGGCCGAATGGGCTTTCGTCATCGAGGGCCGCGTTCGGACCACTGTCATTGATCCGCAGGGCAACGCCGAGACGAATGATTTCGATGTCGGCGACGTCTGGTACTTCCCCCGCGGACACGGTCACATGCTCGAATGTCTCGGTGCGACGCCCTGCCAATTCATTCTCATTTTCGACAATGGATACTTCTCCGAGTTCGGCACGTTCAGCGTCAGCGACTGGATCGCTCATGCGCCAAAGCCACTGCTCGCAAAAAACTTCGGCCTGCCGGAGGAAACGTTCGATACGTTCCCCAAGGGGGAGGTATACTTCGCCCAAGGCGCTGTGCCGCCCGAACAACCAGCGGAGCCGCTGCAAGGGTGGAAGCTGCCGCCGGAAACGCATAAGTATCGTCTCCTCGCCCAGGCGCCCCACAGGGTCTATGCGGGCGGCCGCGAGTGGCGGGTCGATTCCGCGCGGTTTCCGATCTCGAAGACGATCACCGGCGTGATCCTCGACCTCGAGCCGGGGGCATTAAGAGAGTTGCACTGGCACCCGAACGCCGACGAATGGCAGTACATCGTCGATGGCCAGGTGAGCGTCACCCTGTTCGGCTCGGGCGGGAGATTCCGTGTCGAGACGCTGGAGAAAGGCGACGTCGGCTACATTCCGCAAGGATACGGGCATTCGATTGAAAATGTGGGCGACAAGCCCGCCCGCATCCTGATCGGGCTCAACACCGGCATCTACGAAGCGATCGACCTGTCGCAGTGGATTGCGGGCAACCCGGCTGATGTCCTGGCCACCAACTTCGGACAGCCACAAGACCTGTTTGCCAAATTCCCCAACCACGACGTGTTCCTCGCCGGCCCGAAGGACGCCAGCAAATAGGATCACCGGGTTCACGGGCTGGCTCAGGGGCAGTCGCTGTCGACCGTGAAGCGCCGCTTGATCCAGCCCTTGGTGACCTTGTCGCCATTGTAGTGCGACACCTTGCACCAGCGTGAGCGCGGCGCCGCCGATTTCGGCACGCAAGGGCCATCAAGATGGATGATGCCGTGATTGCCGGGCGGCAGCACATCGACGATCGGATGGGACGTGCCCGGGCCTCCGCGCATATTGAGCACGTCATTGGCCGCGACATTGGTGACGATCAGGCAACCCGGCCCCGACGTGGCATGCGCGGCACCTGCCGTCAGCATCAGGCACGCCGCGATCAGAAATATTCGCATCGTCTCCTCCCTCTTTGCGATAAGACTAGCCGCTTCCGCGCTATTTCCGAAGGTGAGCCTATTTCACCACACTTCCACGAATTCGTCCTTGTTTTCGGCACAAGGAGGGTAAACACCCCTCACCCTCTCTTGCCCGGACAGGGGCGGGAAGATTAGGTTTGGCGAAGGATCGAGGAGGATTTGATGAAATCGCATGCGCGGGTGGTGATCGTTGGCGGCGGCATCATGGGGGTAGGCCTCCTCTATCACCTGGCGCTTGAAGGCTGGAGCGACATCGTCCTCATCGAAAAGGGCGAGCTCACCTCGGGCTCGACCTGGCATGCGGCCGGCCAGTGCCCGCATTTCAACGGCTCTCTCAACATGACCAAGGTGCATGTCTATGGCACCGAGCTCTATCCCAAGCTGGAACAGCTCACCGGCCAAGCCGTCTCCTGGCATGGCTGCGGCGGCTTGCGCCTGGCCCAGACCGATGAGGAGCTGAACTGGCTCAAATATGTCGAGGGCATCTCCAAGCTCGGCGGCTATGAAGGCGAGATCATCGGCCCCGACGAGATCAAGAAATACCACCCCTTCCTCGAGACCTTCGGCCTCAAGGCCGCCTTCCGCACCGTGACCGATGGCCATGTGGCGCCGGCCGATGTGACCAATGCCATGGCCGCGGGGGCGCGCAAGCTCGGCGCAGAAATCTACCGCCGCACCCTCGTCACCGACATCAAGCAGCTCAAGAGCGGCGAATGGCAGGTGATCACCGACAAAGGCACCATCACCTGCGAGCACGTGGTGAATTCCGCCGGCTCCTATTGCGACGTGGTCGGCGCCTGGACCGGACACAATGTGCCGATCGCCAACATGCTGCATCACTACATGATCACCGAGCCTCTGCAGGAGCTCATCGATCTCGAGATGGAATTGCCGGTGGTGCGCGATCCCTATTCGCATGCCTATTTGCGCGAGGAGACGAACGGGATCCTGGTCGGTCCCTATGAGACCGAGACCGCGCATGTGTGCTGGGACGGCGAGCCCCCCGCCTGGGATTTCGAGAGCGAGCTCATCGCCCCCGAGCTCGACCGCCTGACCCCCTGGCTCGAACGCGCCACCGAGCGCCTGCCGCTCTTCGCCAAGGCGGGCCTCAAATCGATCATCTCCGGCGCCATCACCCACACGCCGGACGGCGTCTATCTCTCAGGCCCTGCCCCCGGCCCCAGGAATTACTGGATGCATTGCGGCGCCTCGATCGGCATCTGCCAGGGCGGCGGCGCCGGCAAATATTTGGCGCAGTGGATGGTGCACGGCCAGGCCGAGATCAACATGCGCGAATTCGATCCGCGCCGCTTCGGCAATTGGGCGAGCAAGGATTACACCGCCGAAGTGTCGATCGCCGACTATCACCATATGTATTACTGCTACAAGCCGGCCGAGCAGCATGAAGTCGGCCGAAACCTGCGCAAATCCGCGCTGCATGAGAAGCTCAAGGCCGAGGGCGCGCAATTCGCGCAAATCTTTGGCTGGGAGCGCGCCCGCTGGTTCGACAAGACCGGCAAGGGCGAGGACTTCTCCTATCGCCGCTCGAACTGGTGGGAAGCGGTGAAGCAAGAGGCGCTCGCGGTGCGCGAGAAGGTCGGGCTCATGGATCTTTCGACCTTCGCCAAATTCGAGGTCGCAGGCGCCGATGCCTACGCCTTCCTCGACCGCATCTGCGCCAACAAGATCCCCAAGACGGGCGGCATCATCCTGGGCCATCTCCTCAACGACAATGGCTTCATCGAATCCGAGATCACCGTCACGCGGCTCGCCGATGACAGGTTCTATGTCCTCTCGGCCGCGGCCGCTCAGCTCTATGACCTCGATCAGCTGCGCTGGCGGATCAAACCCGGCGAGCGCGTCGAAGTGAAGGACGTTACCGACGATTATGGCGTGCTGGTGCTCGCGGGTCCCAAGGCTCGCGATGTGCTCGCCCAGTGCACCAGAACCAATTTGGACAATGCCGCTTTCCGCTGGCTGACGGCGCAGGAGATCGAGGTCGCCAGCGTCAAAGGGGTACGGGCGTTGCGCGTCAATTATGTCGGCGAGCTCGGCTGGGAACTGCACACGCCGATGGCGGACATGCCATTCGTCTTCGATGCCTTGATGAAGGCCGGCGCCACGCACGGCATCCGACTCTTCGGCACTTATGCGATGAATTCCTTGCGCATGGAAAAGGCCTATCGCGGCTGGGGCTCGGAGCTCACCAGTGAGATCGACATGTTCGAAGGCGCGATGGAGCGCTTCATCCGTCTCGACAAGCCCGATTTCATCGGCCGGACCGCCAGCCTGAACCGCAAGCAACAAGGCGAGCGGATCAAGCTCACCTACATGGCGGTCGAGGCCGGCGACAATGACTGCCGCGGTAACGAGCCGGTCTATCTCAATGGCAAGGTCGTCGGCCTCACCACATCGGGGGGTTACGGCTTTGCCGTCAACAAGTCGCTGGCCTTCGCCTATGTCGAGCCCCGTCTCGCCAAGGCCGGCCAGGGCTTCGAAATCCTCTTGCTCGGCGAGCGGAAAAAGGCCCAAATCATCGCCGAACCAGCCTGGGATGAGACGAATTCACGACTGAAAGGATAGCGGGGGCGCGAAGGGACGGCGGCGGCATGAAGTTGGGACGGCTTTTCACGCGGGGCGCACTCGCCTCCACTCTGCTTGCCGGTCTGTCTGTTCTTGCCCAGGCAGAGCAGCGCATTGCGCTCGTCATCGGCAATTCGTCCTATCGGCCGGGCTATGAATTGCGCAACCCGGTCGCCGATGCGCGCGCCATCGCCAAGAACCTCTCCGATCTGGGCTTCGCCGTGACCGTGGTCATGGACAGCGATCTCGCCACCGCGCAACGGGCGCTCGATGCCTTCGTGCCGGAAGGCATCGCCGCCGAGGCCGCCCTCATCTACTATGCCGGGCACGGCGCCATGATCGACGGCCGGAGCTTCATGCTGCCGACCGATTTCTCGATGAGCAATTTCGACGAGATCGACAAGGAGGCGCTGGCCACCGACCGCATGCTGCAGACGCTGTCCAGCACCCATGCGAGTGTGAAGATGCTGCTCTTCGATGCCTGCCGCAACAATCCGCTGGAAAGCCGCGGCGCCACGGTGATCGAGAGACCCGAGGACGCGGAGGCGCGCACCGAGGACATGCTGATCGCCTTTTCGACGGCGCAAGGCATGGTGGCGCTCGACGGCTCAGGCGATCACAGCCCCTTCGCCGAGGGCCTCATCAACAATCTCGGCAAGCCCGACGAGCTCTCCGACATCATGCGCGCGGTGAGCTTGCATGTGCGCGAAAGGACCGAAGGCCGGCAGACCGTCTGGCTCGAGAATTCGCTGACCAAGAGCTTCTATTTCGCCGCCGTTTCCCCGGCGAGCCCGCCCGGCAAGGTGACCGATCTCACCCCGCCCGAGCCCGATGCCGATATCGGTGTCATCTTTCCCCAGTCGAGCGCGGAGTTGTTGAGCGAAACCGATCTCGCGGATAAGGATTCAGCGACGCTCAGACTGGCCCGCAACGAGATCTTCGCCCGCAATGGCCGCATCTTCAACGACCCCGCACTTCGGGAGCATTTCGGGAAATTCGACTGGTACAGGCCTGAAAGCTACGAGCCCATGCTCAACGCCATCGAGAAAGAGAATGTGGCGCTGATCCGCCAGTTCGAGATGACCCAGTCGGCGCCCAAGGCCGGCTTCCTGTTCGTCGATTCCGACCGCCGGCTGCTCACCGCGGCGGATCTCAAGAGCCTGAGCAAGGCGGAGCTGCGCAATGCCCGCAACGAGATCTATGCCCGGCGCGGGCGCAAGTTCGTGCGCAAGGAAGTGTCCAACTATTTCAAACAATTCGATTGGTACCGGCCGCAATTCGGAGAAGTCGAACTGACCTTCATCGAGGCCCAGAACGTGGCCCTCATCCAGAAATTCGAAAAGGCCCCGTGAGACTGCTTCTCATCGCTATGCTTTTTTCCGCGGCGGCTACCGGCGCGCTCGCCGGTGACGGCCGCTACGGGGCGCCGCCTCCCGACCTCGACCGGCACCTGGCGCGGCTCAAGGACGCCTATCCCGGTGTCATCAAGAGCCATGACAAGGAAAAGCTGGTCCTGACGTCGGGCGTCGAGCTTCCGATCTCGGACGGGCGGACGGATAAGAGCTTCGATGAGCTTCTGGATCATCCGGATATCGACGACATGTTCGCCATCCCCTATCCGGCCCATGCCGAGCCGAAGGCGCCGCCGGTCGATTCCGATCCCGGCCGCATCCGCGTCGAAGCGCTGTTCCGCGCGATCTATGGCGATTGCCGGAAGGGCGATGTCCGCGCGAAGCTGCGCAAGGTCCCCTGGTTCGGCGGTTCCGTGCTCTTCACCACCCGTAACGGCGCCGATCGGGCCCTCGAGGCCGTGGCGCGCGATCTGGCCACGCTGCCAAAGCCGATGCTGAAGTATCTGGCCCCGTCGGCCGGCACCTATAATTGCCGCCCCATCGCCGGCACCGACCGCCTGTCCATGCATGCCTATGGCGCGTCGATCGACATCAACACCAAATATTCAACCTACTGGCGCTGGACCAAGCCCGGCAAAGACGGCACCTACAAGTGGAGCAATCAAATCCCCTCGGAGATCATCGATGTCTTCGAGCGCCATGGCTTCATCTGGGGCGGACGCTGGTATCATTATGATACGATGCATTTCGAATACCGCCCGGAACTGCTGCCGCCGTGAGAAATAGAACACCATGAAGGAAATCCAGTTCAAGGATACAAAGCCGACTCTTTCTGCCCTGGTCGACTGGGCCGTCGCTGGCGAGCCGACGGTCATCATCCGGAATGGCCGCAAGGAAGCCGTGCTCGTCTCGTTCGAGGAATGGACGCGGGTCTCCAAGGTGCCGAGTTTCGCCGACCTACTGCTCGCGTTCCCCGGCGAGCCGAGCGACATTCCCGAGCAGCGGCGCAAGCCGGTGCGCACCCTTCGTAAGCCACTGTGAGCACGGAGCGCACCGGCCGCCCGTGCTTAGGCGGCCCATGATGGACTTACCCGAAGGCAGAGCAGGATTGCAGCGATCCGCATTGTCACGAAGGGCGTCCCCCGGTAGACGGGCGCGACAACCTCGCGCAACCGCATCATGCCATCATCCCAGCACCATAACGCGCCTCTCACGGGCATAGCCCTCATGCTCGCGGCAATGGCCGTTCTGCCGTTCCTCGACGTCGCGGCCAAGTTTCTCGGCCAGCAGAACATGCCTGTCCTGCAAAGCGTCTGGGCGCGCATGTTCTTCGGCATGATCTTCACCGTGCCGTTCGTCCTGAGGGGCCGGCCGCTGCGGGTGCTCATTCCGGAGATGCCGGTCCTCAACGGAACACGGGCATTCCTGATCATTGCCTCGACCGCGTTCTTCTTCCTTGCTCTTGCCTACCTTCCCATCGCAGACACGCTGGCGATCTATTTCGTGCAGCCGCTCATCGTCACCCTGCTCGCGCCGCTCATCCTGAAAGAGCACGTCGGACTGCGCCGATGGATCGCCGTCTTCGTCGGCTTCATCGGCACGCTGATCATCATCCGCCCGGGTTTCCAGAGTCTCAATCCCGGCATTTTCCTGGCTCTGCTCGCCGGCGCCACCAGCGGCCTCTACATGCTCATCACCCGCAAGATCTCTCACAGCGCCGATCCGATCGTCACGACATTCTACACCAACGCCCTGGGCGCCCTCATGACCTCGGTGGCGGTTGGCTTCGTCTGGGTGATGCCGACACTGGAGCAATGGGGCCTGTTGCTCACCATCGCCGTGGTCGCGCTGATCGGCCATTATCTTGTGATCGCGGCCTATCGCTTCGGCGAGGCCTCGCTGCTGGCGCCCCTTGGCTATGCCGAAATGATCATGGCGGTGGTCTGCGGCTGGTGGTTCTTCGGCGACTTCCCCGACCGCTGGACCTTCGTGGGTGTCGGCATCCTCATCGCCTGCGCCGTCTATATTTCCTATCGCGAAAGAGTGCGCGGTGTTTCCGCCAGCCCCACGCCGCCGCAGCCCTGAGAAGACGGGCGTGCCTTCAAAGCAGGATTGCAAGTATCCGCATTGTCACGATCGAAGTCGCCCTATAGACGGTGACCAACTTCCCTAGCGGCCCCATCATGCCACCACTTTCCCGATCCGACGCGCCCCTTGCCGGCATAGCTCTCATGCTCGCCGCCATGGCCGTCATCCCGTTTCTCGACGTCGCGGCGAAGTTCCTCGGGCGCGAAAACATGCCGGTGCTGCAGAGCGTCTGGGCCCGCCTCTTCCTCGGCCTCATCCTCAATTTACCCTTCGTCCTTGTCGGTCGGCCGCTCAAGGAGCTTATTCCCGACATCCCCGTCACGCACGGCATCAGGGCGGCACTCCTCGTTGCCTCCACCGGCTTTTTCTTCGCCGCCCTCGCCTATCTGCCGATCGCCGATACGCTCTCCATCTACTTCGTCCAGCCCTTGATGGTTACGCTGCTCGCCCCCCTGATGCTCAAGGAAACGGTCGGCCCCCGGCGCTGGATCGCCGTCTTCATCGGCTTCATCGGGACCTTGATCATCATCCGGCCGGGCTTCCAGACCCTCAATCCGGGTGTCTTCCTGGCGCTGCTCGCGGGCGCCACCAGCGCCTTCTACATGATCCTCACCCGCAAGGTCTCGAAACGAGCCGATCCCATGGTGACCATGTTCCACACCAATCTCATGGGCGCCATCATCACCAGCGTCGCGGTGGTGTTCGTCTGGGTGCCGCCGACGTTCGAGCAATGGGAACTCTATTTGGCGATCGCGGTCGTGGCCATGATCAGCAATTATCTCTCCATCACCGCCTATCGTTTCGCCGAAGCCTCGCTGCTCGCACCTCTTGGTTATGCCGAGATGATCATGGCCGTCGTGTGCGGCTGGTGGTTCTTCGGCGACTTCCCCGATCGCTGGACGTTCCTCGGCGTCGGCATCCTCATCGCCTGCGCAGCCTATATCTCTTATCGCGAGAAGAAACGCGGCGCGCCGCCTGATCCGATGCCGCAGCCCTAAAGCCAAAGCATGGTTTGATCAGAGCGCTGCCGCCGGCCTGCTGTCGGCGCGCAGCTTGAGCAAATACCACACGATGAGGACGCCGAGCGCCTTGCTCAGGACCTCGGTCGTGAAGGCGGCGGGGGTGAGGTAATTCGCGAGATATTGGAAAGCGAGGGTGTCGAGCGGCACCGCCACCAGGCTCGACAGCAGGATACGCTGCTGCAAGGGGCGCTTGGTGAAGGAATATATGGCCCAATCCGTCATCTCCGACAGGACGAAGGCGGTGATGCTGGCGAGCGCGATCGCCCGATCGACCATGAAAAAGGTGATGATGCCGGCGACGAGCGTCGCGAGCAGGATCTTGTGGCCGACTTGCCGCTGCCCATAATCGCGCAGCACGAAGACGAAGCCGACCACCAGATTGGCAAGATAGAGGTCGCCGAACGCCGTCGGCCATGGCGCCACGGCCACGAAGAGCCAGTTCACCAGGACGATCGAGGCGATATAGACGACGACCCACATTGTTCAGCCGACGATCTCCGCCGCCTTGAAGCAGAGCTTGATCTCCTTCTTGGCGTTCTCGGCGCTGTCGGACCCATGGACCGAATTGGCCTCGATCGATTCCGCGAATTCCTTGCGGATCGTGCCGGCCGCGGCATTGGCCGGGTTGGTGGCGCCCATCACGTCACGGTACTTGGTCACGGCATTGTCGCCCTCGAGCACCTGGATGACGATCGGACCCGAGGTCATGAACTTGACCAGGTCCTTGTAGAAGGGGCGCTCCTTGTGGACCTTGTAGAAGGTTTCGGCGTCCTTCTTCTTCCACTTCGCCCGCTTCTGGGCGATGATTCTGAGGCCTGAGGCTTCGATCTTGGCGTTGATAGCGCCGGTCAGATTGCGCCGTGTCGCGTCCGGCTTGATGATGGAGAGCGTGCGCTCCTTGGCCATGAAAATCCCCTTGTTTGAGCCATGTTTAAAAGGTCGGGCCGCCTTATAGCGGCGGCCCGGACAGGCTTCAAGTAGGGGTAGAAAACCTTATTCGACTTCCGCGGCTTCGTCGGCTTCGCCGACCAGTGGCGTCACCCGCTGCAGCGAAACGCGGCGGTTCTCTTCCTCCTGTTCGGCCGTCGGGATCTTGAGATAGCGCTCGCCATAGCCCACCGTTTTCAGGTTCCGCGCCGGGATGACGTAATAGCTGGTGAGCGCCTTCTTGACCGCCTCCGCTCGCTCGCGCGACAAGTTGAGGTTATAGTCGTCCGAGCCCACCGCGTCGGTATGACCTGCAATCATGAAGACCTCGCCCGGATGGGCGGCCAGGATCTTCTCGATCACCTCGGCGACACGGTCGAGCTTGTCCACTTCCTCTTCACGCACGAAAGACTCGTTGAAGCCGAAATGAATGTTGTCGATCTCGATGGCCGGCATCGCGGTCCGCAACTCCGGCTCCTCCTCGATCTCCTCGATCGTATAGCGGCGATCGATCTTGCGGCGCGGCGCCGCCACGAGATAGGTCTCGAGCTCCTCATCGTCGATCTCGTCCATGAACACCGCGTCACGCGGTTCGTAGTCATCTCCGAGATCGATGTTGATCGCGATATCGATCTCGTTGCGGTCGCGCCGGTCATGCCAATAGCGCTCACGCTCGCGCCGGTCGCTGATCAGACGATCGCGCAAATAGAGGCGGTCACGGTCCATCATGCCGCGCCAATAGGCCCGCTCCTCATCGTCATAGCGGTCGTCATAGATGGCGATGCGATAGATATCGATGCGCCGGCGCAATTCGCCTTCCTCGAGGTCTTGCGACCGTCGGCGGTCGCGCAGGACGTCGCGCTCTGACCAATTGTCCCATTTGCGATCATCCCGGTCGCGCCGCAGCTTTCGGCCGGGTATGACGTCGCCCTTATCCTCTTCGACGACCACCTTTTCGGCGACACGGTTGCGCAGTATCGCGCGCTCGGCCCTGAGCTTGCGGCGCAGAGCGCGCTCGCTGTCACCGGAGAGCTGATTTCTGCCCATCAATTCGCGCATGCCTTCCAGCCGATCGCGCAATTGATCGTCATTGAGCTGGTCGGCCTGACGCGTATCGTCGAGATATGTCTTCGCCTTGCTTTCTGCTTCAGGCGACGATTTGTTGCCGTCGAGCCGCTGCACTTGCTTCTTGTCGGGATTGGTCTGCTGGGTCGCCTGATCCATCGGCTGCGTCGGCTGGCCTTCGCCTTGCGGCGGCGGTATCTGGTCGCTCTTCGTCGCTTCACCCGTGGATGGCTGTTCAAGCGGCGGCGGCTCGGTTGTCTGCTGCTTGCTCTCACCCGACCCTCTTGCCAAAGCTTCGGCGCGGGCTTTCCGTCCTTCGGCGGCAAGCTTGCGGCGCACGTCGTCCGGCAAGCCTTTCATGCGCGAGAGATCGCGGCCGGCTTTGGCGCGCTGCCTTAGCTCTTCATCGGAAAGTTCCTTTGGCGAGCGCGTATCGGAAAGATATTGCGACACCTCCGGCGACGTACCCGCCGTTTCGGACTGACCCGGCTGCGGCTCTCCCGTGGTCTGCTGGGAGGGCTGTTGCGTCTGATCGGCAGGCTGCTCGCTGGTTTCCGTTCGCGGCTTCTTTTTCTTCACTGGCTCAGACTGCTCGGCCTGGCCCTCGGCCGGCTGCTGACCTGGCTCCTCGGCCTGCTGCTTCTTTTTCTTCTTGAATGGCTGTTCAACCTGCTCTCCGACCGGCTCCTGGCCAAGGTCCGGTTGCTCGGCCTGCTGCTTCTTTTTCTTCTTGACTGGCTGTTCAACCTGCTCTCCGACCGGCTGCTGGCCAAAGTCCTCCGGTTGCTCGGCCTGCTGCTTCTTTCTCTTTTTGATTGGCTGTTCAACCTGTTCTCCGACCGGCTCCTGGCCAAGGTCCGGTTGCTCGGCCTGCTGCTTCTTTCTCTTTTTGATTGGTTGTTCAACCTGCTCTCCGACCGGCTGCTGGCCAAAGTCCTCCGGTTGCTCGGCCTGCTTCTTCCGCTTCTTGACAGGCTGCTCGTACTGCTCCTGGACGGGCTGTTCCGCCTGCTCGGCTCGTTTCTTTCTCTTCTTAACGGGCTGTTCGGACTGTTCCCCTTCCGCTTGCGGAGCGGATTGTTCCGGCTGCTCGACCTGCTTTCTCTTTTTCTTCTTTACGGGCTGCTCGCCCTGCTGGTCGGGAATAATGATTGGATCATTAGGATCCTGCGCTTGGGCGGACGCTCCCAGGGATGTTCCGAGCATCAACGCCGCGGCAAGGGTGATGATAGCGGTCTTCATGCGTAACCCTCCACAATTCCGCATAACAGACCCCTAGCTAGGCCCCACCAATATGACGAAAGTGAGGGTTTCGCGTGGTAGTTTGGGGCAGAATGGGGCGATGAAGGGAGCGTTACATGAAGTCAATTAGCTATGAGAATGCCAGCGCCGAAGTGCGCGCCGTCTTCGACGACATCAAGCGGACGCGCAAGGTCGATGATGTGAACAACTTTTGGAAATATCTCGCCCATGATCCGCGCATGCTCAAGCATGTCTGGGAGAGCCTCAAGGATATAATGGGCCCGGGCGCGCTCGATCCTCTCACCAAGGAACTGATCTATGTCGCCGTCTCGATCACCAATGGGTGCGACTACTGCATGGCGAGCCACACCGCCGGCGCCCGCCAGAAAGGGGCGAGCGAGGAGATGATCCGCGAAGTCTATGCCGTGACCGGGCTCGCCAACATGACCAACCGGCTCGCCAACGCCTATAAGGTCCCGGTGGACGAGGCGTTCAAGTAACTTTTCATGAGAGCGAAGTGGGGAAACCTCATGCCTTACCGGATTGCTGTCGTCGGCGTCGGGAAAATTGCCCGCGATCAACACCTGCCTTGCATCGGCAAGAACAGGAATTTTGCCTTGGTGGCCGGGGTCAGCCGTTCGGCTAAAATTGACGGCGTGCCGAACTTCGAGAGCCTTTCAGCCCTCAAGGCAAGCAAGCTCAAAGTGGATTGCGTGGCGCTGTGCACACCGCCCGCTATGCGCCTGGCGATGGCGCGCGAAGCGCTGGATCATGGCTGGCATCTCCTCATCGAAAAGCCGCCGACGCCCACCGTCGGCGAGCTCCTGGCCATGGAGGCCTACGCCAAAAAGAAAAAGCGCGTGCTCTATGCCACATGGCATTCGCGCTACAACAAGTCCGTGGACATGGCGAAGGCCAGGCTCAAAGGCAAGCATGTCGATTTTCTGCGCGTGACATGGAAAGAAGACGTGCACAAATGGCATCCCGGCCAGGCTTGGATATGGCAGCCTGGCGGCTTTGGCGTGTTCGATCCCGGCATCAATGCCCTGTCCATCGTGACGAAGATCCTGCCGGAGCCCCTCTTCGTCGATAGCGCCACGATAGAAGTTCCTGCCAATGCGGCTACGCCGATTGGGGCCGACATCCGTTTCAAGCGTGGCGATGGCGCATCTGCAAATCTGTCGGCAGTTTTTGACTGGCGGCAAAAGGCCGGCGAAATCTGGGAAATCGAGATCGGCACCAGGGACGGCTTGAAGCTTCACCTGAAGAACGGTGGCTCCGTGCTCGAGGTCAACGGCAAGACCGCGCACAAGGCGGTGCTGCAGGAATATGAAGACATTTACGCGAAATTCGCGCGCCTGCTGAAAGCCAGGAAGAGCGAGGTCGATCCGTCGCCGCTGCAACTGGTGTCCGACTGCTTCATGCTTGGGAAGCCGGTGGTGGTCGAGCCTGTCAGCTGACTTCAGCCGCGCCGCGCCGTCTCGATCGCCGCAACATCGATTTTCTTCATGCTCATCATGGCATCGAAAGCGCGCTTGGCTTCGCTGCCGCCGGCAGCGATCGCATCGGTGAGGACTCTGGGCGTGATCTGCCAGGACACTCCCCATTTGTCCTTGCACCAGCCGCAATCGCTTTCCTGCCCGCCATTGCCGACGATCGCGTTCCAATAGCGATCGGTCTCTTCCTGATCGTCGGTGGCGATCTGGAACGAGAAGGCCTCGTTGTGCTTGAAGGCGGGGCCGCCGTTGAGACCAATGCAGGAAACACCGGCAACGGTGAATTCGACGACCAGCACGTCACCCTTTTTGCCATCGGGATAGTTGCCGGGTGCACGGTGGACGGCCCCTACCGAACTGTCCGGAAAGGTCTTGGCGTAGAAGCGGGCCGCGGCCTCCGCATCCTTGTCATACCACAGGCAAATCGTGTTCTTGGCCATTGCTTGTCCTTCCTCATTCTTGAGACCGCGCGAGGCGCAGTGAGTGGCAAAACGGCAAGTATCGCAGAAAGTTCCCGAGACCCTGAATGGCCTCGGCTACCAAACCCCCTTCGTCCAGGCGGTCCGCAGATAGAACCACAAGGTCGGATGATAGAATTGCTGCGAGGGCAGATCGACCTTCACCGGTTTCAACCGGCCTGAGAGAGCATCCTCGACGGCCTTGATCGCGAGCGGCCGGGCGATCGCCGCCTGGATGTAGAAATAAGTGAGGAAATTGTCCTGAGGCGTGGCCGTGAAACGCGCCTGATAGAGTACGGCGCCCGTGTCGACGCCTTCATCGACGAGATGGACGGTGACGCCGGCATTTTCCGGATCGCCCGAAGCCAGCGCCCAATAGCCGCCCGCCTGCCCGCGATATTTGGGATTGATGCCGGAATGGAAGTTGATCGCCGGTGCCGTGATGCTCTGAAGCGTCTCCTTGCCGATGATGCGCGTGCCGATGACCAGGACGACGTCGGGCTTCAGCATGGCAAGGGCGGCGCGGCAGGCCATGCTGTTGACCGACCTGACCGGCAGAAGCTCACAGGCAGGATTGGGCTCGGGCTCGAGGCCATATTCGGCGGCGATCTCCGCGATCCGATGGCCTGAACGCCGCGCCAAAAGCTTCTGGAACAGGACGAAGCCGATCTGCCCCAGGACCGTGACCAGGCCTTGCCGGCGCATGCGCTTGCGGATCAGCGCCAGCTTCGATTCGCGCTCCTCGGCGATGATCGCGACCGGCCCGAAATGCCTGGCGAGCGCATTGATCACGATCCAGGACTGCGGCGAAGGCACAGTGAGGACTGCTATGCGTGACATGTGATGTTAGAGCCGCCCCGCCTCGATGATCCGTTTCAGAAACGCCCGTGTGCGCTCGTGATGGGGACTGCCGAAGATCTTGTCCGGCGGCCCCTCCTCATGCACGACCCCGTCATAGAGGAAACAGACTTTCGACGCCACCTCGCGGGCGAACCCCATCTCATGGGTGGCGAGCAGCATGGTCATGCCCTGGTGAGCCAGGTCGCGCACGATGTTCAGCACCTCAGAGACGAGCTCGGGATCAAGCGCCGAGGTGATCTCATCGAGGAGCAGGAGCTTGGGCTCCATGGCGAGCGCCCTCACAATGGCGACGCGCTGCTGCTGGCCGCCCGACAGGCGGTCGGGATATTCTTGCGCCTTCGCCTCGAGCCCGATGCGGCGCAGAAGCGTCATCGCCCGGTCATGGGCCTCCCGCCGGCTGAAGCCCAAGACTTTCATCGGCGAGAGCGTGACGTTCTCGATCACTTTCATATGCGGAAATAGGTTGAAGCTCTGGAAGACGATGCCGACCTCGCGGCGCAAGCGGTTCACATCGACGCCCGGACCCGAGACGCGGTCGCCTTCGAGCTTGATCTCGCCGCCCTGGATCGGCTCGAGACCGTTGATGCAGCGCAAGAGCGTGGACTTGCCGCAGCCCGAGGGGCCGATCAGGCAGACGACCTGATGCTCCGTCACCGACATGTCGACGCCACGCAGCACTTCCAGCGCGCCGAAGCGCTTATGGACGCTGTTGATCTCGAGAAAGGCCATGTCAGCTCGCCGCCCGCATGCGGGCCTGGTCGCGTTCGACCAGCCGGTCGACGAAGCGGGCCTGCGGAATGGTGATGAGCACGAAGATGATCGCGACGATGGTCACGGCCGAGAGATTGAAGGCATTGGAGGCGATCATGCGCGACTGGTTGAAGCCGTCGACCACGCCGATGACCTGGACGAGGGCCGTATCCTTCTGCAGGCCGATGAAGTCGTTGAGCAGCGGCGCCATGATGCGGCGCACCGCCTGCGGCACGATCACATAGCGCAGCGTCTGCAGATAGGAGAGGCCGAGCGAGCGCGACGCCGCCCATTGGCTCGGATGGATGCTTTCGATGCCGGCGCGATAGACCTCGGCGACATAGGCGCCGTAAGTGAGGGTCAAAGCGAGGATGCAATACCAGGGCAAGGGAATGCGGGTATATTGCTTGATCTCGGCCGCCGTCATGCCGCCGAAATTGACGAAGAGCCCGACGATCGGCGGCACGATGAGATCGGGGAGCCCCGAGATCGGCAGGCCGAAGCCGACGAGATAGAGCGTCAAGATGGCCGGAAGGCCGCGAAAGACATCGCAATAGGCGATGGCGAGCAAACGAACCGGTTGGCCGGCCGGTCCCGGCAGGAGGCGCGCGATCGCCACCACGAGCCCCCAGACGAGCACCAGGATCTCGGCGATCACGAAGATCTTGACGTTGTTCCAGAAGGCCCAGACCACGAGAGGCCATTTCTCGAGGATGAGCGGCAGGTAGAAGAAGGTTTTTCCGACCCCGGCATTATTCGCCATGATGAAGCCGGCAAAGCCCAGGACGACCAGGGCTGCCGCCCCCCAGCCGAAGGTCAGATAGGACCACTCACGGGCGGAAGCCGCATCGATGCGCGCTTCGACGATATTGCCGGCGAAAAGCGCGCTCTTGGCGCGGCTGGAAAAGCGCCAGGCCCGCGAAGCCGGCCAGAACAGCGCCGCCGTGGCGGCGATCACCAGGAAGAAGATCGAAGACCAGCCGGCGCCCCGCTCGATCTGCAAGTGATCAAGGGCAGCGCCAACCGTGCGGGCCGCCGCCCAGGCGCACAGCACGCAGAAGCCGGCGAACAGCAAAGCCGCGAGGGCGAGCCCGTCAGTCCGCGGCGGGAGGGTGGGCAGAGCCCTGCCCACTCTCTCCTTCGCTGCGATGTCGGTCACCTATCAGGATCCGGCGTCCACATTGAAATACGGAACCTTGGCCGGATCCTTGCCCCAGACGGCCGCCAGATATTTGTCGGCGAGCTTCGACATGGTGCCGTCATCGATGATCGACTGGATGATCTTGTCGAGCGTCGCATTGTTGGCGCCGCCCTTGGGATAGATGGCGCCATAGCTCTCGCCGGTCTTGTACTGGCCCGCCACCACATGCTGGCCCTTGGTCTTCACTTCCTCGGCGAGCACGATCGAGGTGTCGGTGACGGCGGCATCGATCTGGCCGGCGGCGAGGGCGGTGAACATGTCGCCCTGGTCGGGATAGACCTGGGTCTGGCCCGCGGGAATCTTGAGGACATCTGCCACGAAGGTGGCGCCCGTCGTCGCCTGCTGCACGCCGACCGTCTTCTGCTTGATCGATTTCTCATCGACCGGCGCGTCGGCGCGGACGAGGACGCCGATATCCGAGCCGAAATAGGGAACCGAGAAGTCGACGACCTTCTTGCGCTCGTCGGTGATCGAGATCTCGGAAATCGCCAGGTCGAAATCCGTCACCTGGCCGGTGACCAGCGGATCCCAGCCGACATTGACGAGCTCGAACTTGTCATAGCCCGCCCGCCAGGCGATCTCGGCGGCAAAGCAATATTCCATGCCGTCTTTGATCGTTTCCGGCGTGTCGCCGTTCCACCAGATCGGCGCCGGCAGCGACACCACCACCGTGAACTGTCCGGCCTTGGCGGGATTGGTGATCGGGATCGATCCCTTCTTGCCCGACAATTCGCAATTGCCGATCATGTCGGCAGCGTTTGCGGGCATCGAGAAGTGGGCCAGCACGGCGAGCGCCGCGGCGGCCAGAAAGCTCCGCTTGGTAAGTTCCACAGGTTTCCTCCGTAGGTTTGATCTTTTGTGCAACTAGATCATTCTCCGGGAGGTTCGGCAAGATCACCCGGTCCAGCCGAGGCCTGCCGCGATGCAATTCATCGTCATGAGGAGCGGCGCCAGCGCCTTGTCCTTGTGCTTGCCGGCGCGGGCGTCCTTCAAGAGATCGACCTGCCAGCGATTGGTCTGGTCGATCATCGGACGCACCCGATCGAAACGGCGGCGGAAGCCAGGGAAACGGGCGCAGAGCCCGCTGGCGCCGGACAGAGCGAGCACCCTGTCGCGGGTCAGCGCATGCTCCGCCTGGACACGCTCCAGGATGCGCTTCGCCGCCTTGCGATCGGGCACCAGCCCGGCATAGAGATCCGCGATCTCCATATCCGCGAGATAGAGGGATTTCTCGACTTCGTCGATGGCCAGCCTGAAGCCGCGTGAGCGCACGAACATCTCTTTCAGAAGCGCCAGCCCCTTGTCGCCATGCTCGGCGGCATATTGATCGAGCGCCGAGCCCAGCCCGTACCAGCCGGTGACGACATGCCGGTTCTGGCTCCAGGCGAAGACCCAGGGAATGGCGCGCAGATCCTCGACACCTTTGGCGCCGAAACGGCGCGCCGGTCTTGATCCCATCTTGAGGAGAGACAATTCCTCGACCGGGCTCGCCGCCTGGAAATAATCGATGAGGCCCGGATCCTCGGCGAGGCCGCGATAGGCCTTGAAGGATGAGGCCGCGATGGCTTCGACCGCCGCCTGATGCTCAGGCACCAGGCGCAATTCGCTTTCCTTCGCCGATTTGAGCGTATGGACGAGCACGCTCGAGGCTAGCACTTCCAGGTGATAGAGCGCCGTGCCGCGATTGGCGAATTTGGACGACACCACCTCGCCCTGCTCCGTCACGCGCAAATGCCCGCCCACAGTCCCTGCGGGCTGGGCGGCGATGGCGCGCCCGGTCGGGGCGCCGCCACGGCTCACCGAGCCGCCGCGGCCATGGAAGAAGCTGATCTCGATGCCGGCACTGCGCGCCACCTGGACCAGACGGCGCTGCGTCTCATAGAGCTCGAAGCTCGCGCAGAAGAAGCCGCCATCCTTGTTGCTATCGGAATAGCCGAGCATGATCTCCTGGCGGCCGCCCTGCGTCTTGATGGTGCGGCGGACCATCGGGATCTTGAACAATTCCTCCATGATGCCGGGGGCGCGCTGCAGGTCGTCGATCGTCTCGAACAAGGGGACGATCGCGAGGCGAGAGCTCTCGCGCGAGGCGGCATCGGTGAAGAGACCGCAATATTTGGCGAGCAGATAGAGGCCCAGTATGTCGGTGGCGCTGCGCGTCATGGAAAGGACGAAGGCGCCGGTCGCCTTGGGATCGGTGCCGTCGAGCGATGCACGGACGAGCCCTAAGAGATCGAGCGTCTCCCGTGCCTCTTCCGACAGCCCCTGGAACAGCGGCAGGAAGCCCATCGGCTTCTTGAGCTCCGCCTGCACCCATTTCGTCCATTCGGCCGAATCGGCTTTCGGCGGCTCGCGCTTGGCGGTCGGGTTGAATTTCTGCCAAAGCTCCGCCAGCACGCGGTTGATGACCGTGGTGTTCTGGCGCATGTCGAGGCTCATGGTGCGGAAGCCGAAGATCTCGACCTCCCAGCGCACCGGTCTTACGGTGAAGGCGGCGATCGAGGTCGCGCGCATCTGGGACAGTGCGCGCTCCGCATGAAGGATCGCCTCGGCGAGTTCGTCCGGATCGGCGAAAGGCTTCCGGTCCGGGAAATCACCCGGGCTTCTCGTCGCCGCGAGCCTCGCTCTGAGCGCGGTGAAATACTGGCGGAAGGGCTCGCCCGGATTGCGCGCCGCCAGCGTCTCGTCGGCGGCATGGGCGATCTCGCGCGTCACGCGGGCGCGAAAAGCCTCCGGCACATCGGCCTCCCGCTCGGAGACCGATACCGTCTGCGCCAGATATTCGAGGCGCTTGTCGAGCCTTTCGGTCGCGGCCCGCGCATTCTCGTCCAAAGCCCGGCGCGTCGTCGCTACGGTGACATAAGGATTGCCGTCGCGATCGCCGCCGATCCACGAATAGAATCGGACCGGCGGGCGGACCCTGATCGGCTGCTCGGGATAATGGCGCTGCAGCGCTCCTTCCAGCAACTCGCAGAGCTGGGGTGCGCGCTCGAACAAGGCTTCGCGGAAGAAGTGCAGGCCCCAGGCAACCTCGGCCTCGACCGTCGGCTTTTCGAGCCTGATCTCGCCCGTCAGCCATAGGAGGTCGATATCGTTGCGCAATTGCCGGATGAGCGCCTCGCGCTCGCGCGGCGTCCAGCGCGGGCTCTCGAGGTCATAGAGGCGCAAATAGATGCGCCGGTGGATCTCGAGTACCGTCACCCGCTTGGCCTCGGTCGGATGCGCGGTAATGGTCGGGCCGGCTTCCGCCGTCTCGAGCGCCTTGGCCACGGCTTCGCCCGAGGCGCCCGCCGCCGCGATGGTGGCGAAGGCATTGGAGAAGGAGCCCAATATCTGATCGTTGCCGCCCATCGTCTCGAGCCTTCGCCTCGAGCGCATGGCGGCATTTTCCTCGGCGATGTTCAGGAGCTGCAGCCAGATGCCGATGACCTGCAGAGCGGGCGCGATCAGCTCGGGCTTGATCGATCGGGCATCTTCGGGATTGTCGATGATGGCGAGAACCTTAGGCGCCCGCTCGCGGATCACCCGGCGCAACAGGTCGCGCAGGAGGACAGTGATCTCGTCCACATAGCCGCCGTCGACGGGCAAAATATGCCGGGTCGTGTCTGCCATTTCGGCTGTCCTCCGGGCAACCATTGTGCACTGCACCTAAAGAATGACAATGGCTTTGATTGCGGCTAAACAGCCCGCCCATGTTGCATGTGAATGGCCTCACCTATCGCATTGCGGGGCGTCTGCTGCTCGATAATGCGACCGTTGCCATACCGGGCGGCCACAAGGTCGGCCTGGTGGGCCGCAATGGCGTGGGCAAATCGACCCTGCTGCACCTGATCCTGGGCGATCTCCAGTCGGAGTCGGGCACCGTCGGCATGCCGCGCAATGCCCGGATCGGCACGGTGGCGCAGGAAGCGCCCGGCGGCGATTCCTCGCTTCTCGACACCGTTCTCGCCGCCGATCACGAGCGCGCCAGCCTTCTCGAGGAAGCCGAGACGGCGGAGGATCCGCACCGCATTTCCGAGATCCAGCTCCGCCTCGCCGACATCGACGCCCATTCGGCGCCGGCGCGCGCCGCCACCATCCTGTCGGGCCTCGGCTTCTCGGAAGCGACGCAGGCCGGTCCCTGCTCGGCGCTCTCCGGCGGCTGGCGCATGCGCGTGGCGCTGGCGGCCGCCCTCTTCGCCTCGCCCGACGTGCTGCTGCTCGACGAGCCCACCAACTATCTCGATCTCGAAGGCACGATCTGGCTGAAGAGCTTCATCCGCTCCTATCCGCACACGATCCTGATGGTGAGCCACGACCGCGACCTGCTCAATGACGCGGTGGGCGCGATTCTCCATCTCGAGCGCGGCAAGCTCACGCTCTATCAGGGCAACTACGACAGCTTCGAGCGGCAGCGGCGCGAGCAGCAGGCGCTCACCCTCAAGCTCAAGAAGAAGCAGGAAGACCAGCGCAAGCATATGGAGGCCTTCGTCGAGCGCTTCCGCTACAAGGCCTCCAAGGCGCGCCAGGCGCAGAGCCGTATCAAGGCGCTGGCCAGGCTCGAGCCGATCGCTGATGTGATCGAGGACCGCGTCTATCCCTTCCACTTCCCCAATCCGGAAAAGCCCCTGGCGCCGCCCTTGGTGCGCTGGGACAGTGCTTCCGTCGGCTATACGCAAGGCAAGCCGATTCTGCGCAACATCACGCTCAGGCTCGATCCCGACGACCGCATCGCGCTTCTGGGCTCCAACGGCAACGGCAAGTCGACCTTCGCCAAGCTGCTCTGCGGCAAGCTCGAGACGATGAGCGGCGAGATGCGGCATCCGCCGCGATTGACCGTGGGCTATTTCGCGCAGCATCAGCTCGATGAATTGTCGCCCGAGCGCACACCCTATGACTACTTCACCGACCTGATGCCGGAGCACACCCAGGCGCAAAGGCGCGGGCGCCTCGGCTCCTATGGTTTTGGCGCGGCGCTCGCCGATTCCCAATGCAAGACCCTGTCGGGCGGCGAGAAGGCGCGCCTCCTCTTCGCGCTCGCCGCCTTCCATGCGCCGCATATATTGGTGCTCGACGAGCCGACCAACCATCTCGACGTCGATTCGCGCGAGGCCTTGATCCATGCGATCAACGACTATGAGGGCGCCGTCATCCTGATCAGCCATGACCGGCACATCATCGAGACCTCGGCCGACCGCTTGTGGCTCGTCGCCAATGGCACGGTGAAGCCCTTCGACGGCGACATGGACGACTATACGGATTTCATCCTCGGGCGCACGCCGCAGAAGCGCGAAACAGCGTCGCCGACGCCCGCCAAGCAACCCCCGCCGGTCGCCCGCTCCAATCCGGCGACGGTGAAGAAACAGATTCAAGAAATCACTGTTAAGATTTCGAAATTACAGGAAAAAATCGACGTCCTGGACCGCGCCCTGCAGGACAACCAGCTCTATATTGCCGACCCCAAGAAGGCGGCAAGCTTCGCCACCCTGCGCGCCAAGCTTGCCCGCGATCTCGAAGAGCAGGAAACCCAATGGCTCGAAGCCCAGGAGCGGCTCGAGCAGATCGCCTAGATTCCGGATCAATGATTTTCATCGCGCTCGCCGGCATCGTTCTCCTGGGCCTGATCTTCGGGCCGCAGATCTGGATCAAGAGCACCATGGCGCGCCATGCGCGAGAGCGTGCGGATTTTCCAGGGACCGGCGGCGAGCTCGCGCGGCACCTGCTCGACGAGGCCGGACTCACCACGGTCAAGGTCGAAGCCATCGATGGCGGCGACCATTACAGCCCCATCGACAAGGCCGTGCGTCTGAGCAAAAGCAATTTTGCCGGCAGGTCGGTCACCGCCATCGCGGTCGCCGCCCATGAAGCGGCGCATGCGCTGCAGGACAAGGAAGGCTATGCGCCCTTGCGCCTGCGCCAACGGTTCGTCTTCTATGGCATCGTGATCGAGAAGGTCGGCAGCGCCTTGCTCCTGGCGACCCCCGTCCTCTTCGCTCTCACCCGCTCGCCTTTGGTGATGGGTCTCCAGATCGCCACCGGCCTGGCCATATTGGCCTCGACCATCGTCCTGCATGTCCTGACGCTGCCGACGGAGTTCGATGCGAGCTTCAAGCGGGCGCTGCCCGTTCTCACCCACTATATCCGTCCCGAGGACATGAAAGGCGCGCGCCAGGTTCTCCGCGCCGCCGCCTTCACCTATGTCGCTTCGGCGCTGATGAGCCTCATCGATGTCGCGCGCTGGATCAGAATCCTGCGTTTCTGATCCGTCACTCCGAGCTCTTCGCCTTGTTCTGCCAGCGCCCGCGCTCGTCCTGCTGCCAGTAGCTCACCTCGTGGCCCTGGCCTTTTGCTTCCTTCCAGATGCGCCGGGCCCGCTCGACGGCATCGGCATCGGCACCGTCGAAGAGCAGCACGGCACGCTCCAGCCCGTCATAGGCCGAGGGCTCGACGCCGCCGACAAAGAAGCGCACCGAGGCGCGATTCGGATTGTCGTTCGAGGCGGTGATCCACACCGGCTGGTCCTCGGCATGGCCGTCGCGGGCGGTGCCGTGCGGCAGGAAGCCCTCTTCCGTATAGGTCCACAGCATGGCCGAGAGCGCCTCGACGCGGTCGTCCGAATCGGTCTCGATGACGGCCCGCCAGCCACGCTCCAAAGTGCGCTCCAGGAGCTGCGGCAGCACGCGTTCGAGCGGCTGGCGCTCGAGATGGTAGAACAGGATATCGGTCATGGACGCATCCAAGCCGGGCAAGCGGCATCGGTCAACGGTCTTTGCGCGCCAGGAACTTTGCCGCTAAGGTCAGGTCAAGAACTGGCAAATGGGGTTGGGGAATGGGGCGTTTATGGGCGCTGGGGACCGCCTTGGTGGTGGTGATGGGTTTATGTCTGTTGGCCATGGCCCCGCGGGCCGAGGCCATGGGCTTCTGCAATTGTTGCGCGACGAGCCTGACCCAATCCTGCGGCAAGGTGTGCGCCGCGATCAGCCTCAAGTCCGGCATGTGCCCGGCCATCGTCGATTATGAAGGAACGGGAGCGACAAGCAGAGGCGCCAACCCGCTCAACGGCATGTCGCTCAGGGAAGTGGCGCTGGGCGAGCCTTCCCCCGCGCAGCTCGAACGATACCGGCGCTTCGTGGAAAGGGCGCGCCGCCACGCCGTCAGCGCCTACAAAAAAGCGATGCGGCAGTTGCGGCGGCACCGGATCAGCGAGGCCGATTTCGAAAAGGCCGATGCCCTCTACCGCGAGGCCCTGGTCAACTACTATCATGGCATCAGAGCCTATCTGAACCGCGTCGGCACGAAATCGGACTGACGGTTTCCGCCGGCGCGGGCTATGTGTGGATCCGATGCCCAAGCGAAACCTGATCCTCATTCACCGGGGTCCCGAATATAAGCAGGACTTCAGGGAGATCGCCGAGAAGGTGACGGCGATCGACAAAGACATTACCGTCTACGCCCTCGCCAACAGCTCCGTGACGCAATTGCCATCGCTCGCCTGGCTGTGGCCGACCCTGGTCGTGGCCCTCACGCCGGAATACCGCCTGCAAGTCAAACGGGGCACGGTGCTCAAAAATACCCAGATCGAGAAATTCGCCCAATCCGAGACGTTCCGCAAAGCCGGAATACCGACACCCTATATGCTGCCTTTCCGCTTCGGCATGACGCTCGATCCGATACTGTTCGGTGACTTCGTCGTGATCAAGCCGATGGATCTCGACCTGACTTCGCAAGGGATCGGAACTCAGCTCTTTCGGCGCCACCGGCTCGAACGGATGGGACCGCGAGATTTTCCCCTCGATCATCCGATCCACAAAGCGCGGGAAGGCTATTTGGTGCAGAGATTCATCGATACCGGTCCCTATCCCTGCTTCCAACGCATCGAGACCTTCTTCGGCAAGGTCATGTTTTGCTGGCAAGCGACGTTGAAAATCCTGCGCGCGCCACTCGATGCCGCCGACAGCGATATCGAGCGCGCGGTGATCGACATCAAGGGTGGGGATGAGAGGGATCGGAAACTGGTCAAGGAACCCGATGTCGAGCGCCTGGCGCAAAGCGTGCACGCCCAATTTCCGGACATCCCGCTCCTCGGTTGCGATGTCATCCGCGAGGAAGCCACCCGGAAGCTCTACGTCCTCGAATGCAATCCCGGCGGCAATACCTGGGCCATCTCATCCAAGATTGGCGAAGCGCCACGGCTCTTCTTCGGCAATGCCAAGGTGAACGGCTTCCAACGCGGCAACGAGCTCGGGCGGCGCAGGCTCATCGAACAGTATGGCGCCTTCGACGTCGTGGCGAAGACCCTGGTCGAGAAAACCCGCAGCCTCGCCTCGTGACGATCCCGGCCTACCACCACAGCATCGGCGTCTTGGTCAGCAATTCGATGCCGTTCGACGTGACAATGGCATTCTGCTCGAAGCCGACACTGCCGATGCCCGGCCGGGCGAAGAACACCTCGATGCCGGCGACCATGCCTTCGACAAACTCGTCCTCGCCATAGCCCATGGCGACGGAAAAGATCGGTTGCTCGAAGAACAGGCCGAGGCCGTGACCATAGAGCGGGAATTTCTTGGCCATCTCGTCGTCTTCGACATTGAGACCGGCCTTGAGCTTGTCGCCCAATGCCACCAGCTCCTTCACCTTGAGGCCCGGCCGTAGCGCCGCCAGCAGCGCGTCCGTCACCTCGACGCAGGACTCGACGAGCTCGCGCTGGGCATGCGTCGGCTTGCGTCCGGCAACGACGGTGCGGCCCGGATCGAGATAGTAGCCCTGGAACATCGGCCCATAGACGAAGCCGCGGATGAGATCGCCGGCCTTGGGCGTATCATGACTATAGCCCGGCAGCGGATTGCGGCACATATTGTCGATCTTGTCGCCATGCGAGATCGGGATCATGTGAATGGCGCCACCTGAGCGAACGACCTCGCGCGCCGCATCGCCCGCTGCCTCGGCTTCCGACTTTCCCGACAGCAGGCCTTCGATGAGGAGCGTGCAGGCGCGCGACGCGATCAATCCGCCCTCGCGATAGGCATCGAGCTCGGGCGTGCTCTTCACCCGGCGGACCTTGCGCACGATATCGTCCTCGAACTGCCATGTGACGCCGGGCGTCGCCGCCTCGAGCTCGCGCCAGTGCTTCATGGAGAAGAAGTCGGTGCCGAGAAAGGCGACCGGCCCCTTGTCCTTGCGGGCCCTGAGGCACTCGGCCACGGCCGTCACCGGATCCCAGGTGCTGTGAAAACGATCGGTCGCGAGCAGGTTCAGATGCGGTGATGATTCCTCGATGATGAGTTCGGGCTTCTCCCCGGCCCGCAGAATGACGGCGGAAAAGGCCCGGCAGTTCTGCAGCGCATTGTCAAAGCCCTGGCCGGAATTGTTGCCGTAGTAGTTGGAGAGGTAATAGATGTCGGAGGCGCGGTCATAGGTGCCGCCGCTGCGCCCCCAGACCACGGCGGTCTCGACGCCGCGCCGCCGCATCTCGGCATGGACGAGGTCCCAGCGCCGCTCATATTCGGAAATCGGAAAATAGCGTTCGGTCATCTTCGTCCCTTGTCCTATTCCGCCATCCACCAGCGCGAGGCGATCTTGGTGCCGTCGAGCTCCTTGTCGGTGGCGAGCTTGCCGTGCGCGACCGTCTTGGCATGGGCGCTCACGTAATTGATGAAGAGCAGCACGATGGTGCCGCCATCGTCATGAACGAGCTGCTGCATCTCGGCATAAAGGGCTGCCCGCTTGCCCTCGTCGAGTTCGATGCGCGCCGCGGCGACCAGTTCGTTGAAGCGCTTGTTTGCCCATTTCGTCTCGTTCCAGGCGGCGCCTTCGGTATAGGCGAGCGAGAATTGCAGATCCTGGACCGGACGGCCGCTGAAATAGGAGGCGATGAACGGTTTCTTGCCCCAGACCGTTTCCCAATAGGCATCATTGGCTTCGCGAATGACATTGATGTCGATGCCGGCTGCCGCGGCCGAATCCTTGAACAGCAGTGCCGCATCGACCGCGCCGGCGAAAGCGGTGTCGGCGGCGGACAGATCGACCTTCAGGCCGTCGAGACCGGCCTTCTTCAACAGTTCCCTGGCCTTCTGCGGGTCGTATTTGTGGACCGGCTCGGGATTGGTCGCGAATTTGACTGACGGCGCGATCGGGTTGTCGTTGCCGGCAATGCCGTGGCCGAAGAATATCTTGCTCAGTATGGCGTCGCGGTCGATGGCATATTTCAACGCATTGCGGACGTCGGGGTTGTCGAAGGGCGCCTGCGTGACGTCCATCGAGAAGGTCGCGTGAGCAAAGCCCGTGACCTCATCGATCTCGATATTGGGATTGCGCTTCAGGAGATCGAGAGTTTTGAGATCGCAGCGGTCGGCGAAATGGAGATCGCCCGTCACCAGCCCATTCATCCGCGCGGCCACATCGATGATGGAAAGGATCTCGACCTCGTCGAACCAGGTGTCGCGGTAGTAATTGGGATTGCGCTTGAGCCTGGCGGAAATGCCGGGCTGCCAGTTCTCGAGCGTGTAGGGTCCTGTGCCGATGCCCGACTCCCAGTCCATGGCGCCGGTCTCCTTGGCCGGGAGGATCGGCAGATGATAGTCGCTCAGGAGATAGGGCAGATCGGCATTGCCGGCATCGAGGGTGAAGACCACATTGCCGCCATCGGCCTTCACCTCGTTGATCGCGCTCAATTGCGCCTTCACCGCCGATTTCGAATCGGGACCGAGATGGTGGCGGATGGAGGCCACGACGTCGTCGGGCTTGAGTTCGCGGCCATTGTGGAACTGAACGCCTTTCCGCAGGCGGAAGACCCAGGTCTTGGCGCCGTCCGCGGCCTCGAAGGACTCCGCCAGATCGGGCCTGATATTCCCGTCGGCGTCGACCTCGGTGAGGAAGTTGGCATAGGACGCGCAGACCGTGCCCGGCATGAAGTCCATGAAAGTCGACGGATCGAGCACATCCGTCGTCGCCCCCTGCCCCAGCCCCATCTTGAAAAAGCCGCCGCGCTTGGGCGCGCTTGCCGCTTGCGCCCACAGCCTGTCGGCCGTCGGCACGGCGAGGCCGGCGGCGAGTGCCAACTGCATGAAATCGCGGCGGCTGAGGCCGCGGACGGTTGCGGAGGAAGTTGTGGGCTGGGTCATGGTGCGGCCTCGCATGCGATGGAGGAAGATCTCCCCCTCTATCGTCACAACGCGCCACCAATGTCAACAGGTGAGCCATTTGGCTCATCTGTTGAACCTACTCTCCTTCCACTTCGATCCCCGCGCCGATCTCCCTGGCCGCCACGCGCAAGGGCGACAGCAATGTCTTCACGCCTTTCTCGAGAGTGAGCGCCTTGCGCAGGAACAGCACGTTCAAGGCAGCGACCGGCCGGCGCCCGCTCAGGACCGGGACCGCGATCGCGCGCATGCCGACCGGATAGAGCGTGTCGAGATAAGACTCATCGGAGACGCCGTAACCTTTGTCGCGGGTTTCGAGCAGGACCTTGTCGACTTGCCGGCGCGCGCCGGCGAGCGGGTCGGCCAGCAGGAGACGGTCGAGCAGCAGCTTGCGCTCGTCATCGGGAATATGCGCGAGATAAGCGCGCCCCAGCGCGCTGCGCAGGATCGGCGCGCGCGCCGCCCCCTGGCCGGAGAGGGAAAGAACGCCAAGCTCGCTGGCGGTGAGGATGATCAGCATGGCGTCGTTGTCGAAGACGGCGAAGTCGGAGGACCAGCCGATATCGGCGCGCAATCTGGCGAGGACCGGCTCGGCCGCCTTGGCATAATCGGCCTTGCGGTCGAAGCCGCTGCTGAGCAGCAGGCATTTGCCGGTCGGGCTGTAGAGAGCGCTGTCGGACCGGACGACATAGCCTTGCGAGACGAGCGTCTCGACCATCCGCAAGACGGTCGCCTTCGGCAGGCCGGAGCGCTTCTGCAGATCGATGATCGAGATATGGCCGAACTCGTTGATGAGCCGCAGCACGTCTAGGGCGCGAACAACGGCATTGACGGGTTCGAAGGACGGCATGGCTGCCGCAATAGCTCGAAAGTCCCCGACTGTGAAGGCCTGCCCCGCAAGCGGCAGAGTTGCTCAGCCCTCGTAATGCTCGGCGACCAGGCGGTTGAGAAGGCGCACGCCCCAGCCCGACCCCCAGCTCTGATTGATGGGCGTGCGATTCGAATCCATCGCCGTTCCCGCGACATCGAGATGCGCCCAGGGCACGTTGTTCACGAAGCGCTGCAGGAACTGGGCGGCGGTGATGGCGCCGGCATTGCGCCCGCCGATATTCTTCATGTCGGCCACTTCGAAATCGATCAGCTTGTCGTATTCGGGGGCCAGCGGCATGCGCCAGACCTTCTCGCCGGTCTTGAGCCCTTCATCGTAGAGACGCTGGGACAGTTCGTCATTGTTGGAGAAGAGCCCGGCATATTCCTTGCCGAGCGCCACCATGATGGCGCCGGTCAAGGTCGCGAGATTGACCATGAATTTGGGCTTGAAGCGGTCCTGGCAATACCACAGCGCATCGGCGAGGACGAGCCGGCCCTCGGCGTCGGTGTTGAGGACCGCAATCGTCTTGCCCGCCATCGAGGTCACGATGTCGCCCGGACGCTGCGCCGTGCCGCTCGGCATGTTCTCGACCAGACCGATGATACCGACCGCATTGACCTTGGCCTTGCGGCGGGCGAGCGCCAGCATCAGGCCGGCGACGCAGGCAGCGCCGCCCATGTCGCCCTTCATGTCCTCCATCCCGGCCGCCGGCTTGATCGAGATGCCGCCGGTATCGAAAGTGACGCCCTTGCCGATGAAGGCCACGGGCTTCTCGCTTTTCCCGCCCCCCTGCCAGCGCATGACGACCAGGCGCGGCTCGTTCGCCGAGCCCTGTGCCACGCCGAGAAGCGCCCCCATGCCGAGCTTCTTCATCTGCGCCGGGCCCAGGATCTCGACGATGAGGCCCGCTTTGCCCGTGGCCTTCACGCGGTTGGCGAATTCCACCGGAGTGAGCTTGTTGGCCGGCTCATTGACGAGGTCGCGGGCGAAGTGGACGCCCTCGGCGACGGCCTCATAGGCGGCGAACGCCTTCTTCGCCTTGGCCGCTTCCGGGGTGAGGAAAGTGAGGGACTGGAGCGCCTTGCCGTTGGCGGGCTTCTTGGACTTGTAGCGGTCGAAGCTGTAGATCCTGAGCTTGGCGCCGGACGCCAGAAGGGCCGCAAATTCCCCGGGCTCGGTCTTTTCCACCGCGATGTCTGCGGCGATTGAGGCTGTCTCGGCCTTGGCCGACTGCAGATAGCCGGCGACCGCGCCCCCCAGAAGCTCGATCTCGCGACCGGTGATCTTTGCCGGGTCGCCGAGGCCAGCGATGATGATTCGCCTTAGGCTGAGCTTCTCCGGCGCCACCAGATCGAGGATCTGCTCGCGCTTGGCCTCGAAGTCTATGGCCTTGATGGCGCGCGAGACATGCCCGCCGCTGCGCTTGTCGATCTCCTGAGCGACCCCTTCTAGCTTCTTGTTCTCCGGGCAAAATATGACCAAAACGCCGGATTTTGGCTGTCCGGGCGCAGCAAATATGACATTCATGGGCTGTCCTGCTGAGGATTTTCAGGCTCCTTCCTTAGCCTTAGCCCCCCCGCCGTTCAACAGCTGTAATGGTTTGTTAATTATGCAAATTTCCTGCCTTGGGCTTGCCGCATCCGCGGTTACATTCGGACATGTAAAAGCGCTTTGCGGACCCGGTCAAACGGGTTAAGAAAGCGTAAAGTAACGTTACTAGTGCAAGCGGGGTTTATGACGACGGGGCGTCCAAGGGGAAGGCTGGCGCTCTCCGGGCATTTGTCCGGGGGTTTGTGCTTGGCCGCATTGCTTGCCGCAAGCCTCGGCCTCGTCACAGTGAGTTCTTTGCCGACGCCGGCCTTTGCCGCGACGGGCGATGTGCGCGACAACAAGATCAAGACGCCGCCCAAGGGCACGCGCGTCTATGTCGTCGCCAACAAGATCACTTACGACGCGCGCACCAAGATCGCCGTCGCCATCGGCAAGGTCGTCCTCACCTACGGCAAGTACGAGCTCGTCGCGACGCGCGTCTCCTATGATCAGAAGAACGACAAGATGACGGCGGTCGGCGAGGTGAGGCTCACCGAACCCAGCGGCAACATCCTGGAAGCCGAGCGCGCCACGCTCATGAACAACTTCAAGGACGGGTTCGCCGAGCATCTGCGCCTGCTCCTGACCAACAACGCCACGATCACGGCCGATTATGCGACGCGCCAGGACGGCTATCTCACCGTCTATGAAAACGTCGTCTACACCGCGTGCAAGGAATGCAGGCTGTCGAGCGGCAAGCCGCTATGGCAGCTCAAGTCGCGCGAGGTGACGCACAACGAGAAGGAAGGCGTCATCTACCATCGCGACGCCACTTTCGAATTCGGCGGCGCGGACATCATCACGATGCCCTATTTCTCGCATGCCGATCCGACCGTTAAGCGGCGAACCGGTTTCCTCACGCCGAAATTCAGCTATGCCAGTATCTATGGCCTCGGCGTCGAGACGCCCTATTTCTGGAACCTGGCGCCCAATTACGACATCACTTTCCGCCCGGTGTTCACGACCGATCAAGGCGTGCTCGCCAAAGCGGAATGGCGGCACCGCCTTGCCAATGGCGAATATAATGTCGATGTCGCCGGCATTTATCAGCTCGATACGAACCAGGATCCGCCGGGCGACACGCACTTGCGCGGCTCGGTGAGAACCGACGGCAGCTTCGCCCTCAATCGCTATTGGAACTGGGGCTGGGACGGCACGCTCGTCAGCGATCAAGAGTTCATGGACAAATACAAGATCGACAGCCGTGACGAGGCGATCAACCAAGTCTACATAACCGGCTTGCGCGGCCGCAATTACTTCTCCGCCCAGGCGCTCAATTTCGAGCCGCTTGACCCGGATGAAGTGGACGATTTCTACCCCTATGCGGTCCCCTATATCCAGCACAGCTACACGTTCGATCAGCCGGTGCTGGGCGGCGAGTTCGGCTACAGCTGGAACGTCTACAGCCTGCACCGCACGGATTCGATTCTCGGCACCGATCCGCGCGTGAACCTGATCGGGACCGACCTCGGCACCGACCAGACGCGCGGCGTCGCCAATCTCAACTGGCAGCGTCAGATCATCAACGGCATGGGCCAGGTCATCACGCCCTTCGCCAATCTGCGCGGCGATCTCTACGTCACGGAAAATCTGCCGGACGACAACGGCCTGACGGAAGAGTCGGAGACGACCACGCGCTTCCAGCCGACGGCCGGCCTCGACGCCCGCTGGCCTTTCCTCGCCAATACCGAAGGCGGCCAGCACATCCTCACGCCCGTCGCCCAGGTCATCTCCTCGACCAACGAGGAGCGCGAAGACGACGTCAGCGATGAAGACTCCATCGCGGTGAATTTCGATGCCTCGAGTCTCTTCCTGCATGACCGCTTCAACGGGCTCGACCGCTATGAAGGCGGCACCCGCGTCAATGCCGGCGTGCTCTATACGTTCCTCTCCCAGAATGGCGGCTTCCTGCGTGCCAGCTTCGGCGAATCATTCCATGTCGCCGGCGAGAACAGTTTTGAAGAGGATAGCGGCCTCGAGGGCACGAACTCCGATCTCGTCACGGCTATCGCCTGGCAACCTTGGGACAGCGTGCGGCTCTCCTACCAGGCCCGTATCGAGGAGGACTTCTCGGATATCAATGTTCAGGAAGCGGCCCTAAGCCTCAATTTCGACAGGTTTTCCGGGTCAATCTCCTATGCTAGCCTCAAAGCGGATCCGCATGTGGATCGTCCGGATGACGAGCAACAGGTCTGGGGTGCCGTCGGCTGGAACTTCTCCGGCGGATGGAGCGTCTATGCCGGTGCGCGCTACGATATCGAGGACAGCAAGCTGCTCAAGGATACGGTCGGCATCGGTTACAACTGTGATTGCTTCAATTTCCGCATTTTCTACGAAGAGGACCGTGCGGATGAGGATGAGAAAGTTGACCGGTCTGTCCTGTTCTCGATCGATCTCAAATCGCTCGGCGGCGATGACGTTCTGCCGGCTCCCTAGAGAAAATCGCACCATGAGCTTGCCCCGGATGCGATCCCAGGGTGCGGACTTTGGCAACCAGGCCTTATCTCAGTATACTGATTTGATCCGCTTCCGCGCCGGCGAAGTGATTTCCCTTCGCCGTGAAGCACGCTAGAGACTGATGTCATCATGAAGACCGGAATTCTTTTCGCTGCGGCGCTGGCCGCTTGTGCATTCACATCCACCCTCCCAGTCCGCGCCGAAAGCCAGGGCGTCCTGGTCACCGTCAATGACCGTCCGATTACGAGCTTCGACGTCCAGCAGCGCATCCAGCTCAATGCTATCCTCGGGCGCGGCCAAGGCAGTGTCGCCGAGCAGCGCAAGCGCGCCCTGCAGAACCTGATCGACGATCAGGTCAAGCTGGCGGAAGCCAAGAAGTTAGGAGCCACTCCCGATGATAAGATGATCAACGCCCAGATCGACAAGATGGCCAAGGGTTCCAATACCGACGCCAAGGGGCTTGCCGCCCAGCTCAAGTCCAAGGGCTCCTCGATATCCGCCTTGCGCACCCTCGTAACCGCACAGATCTCGTTCAACAGGTTGATCAGCAGTTTGTACAAGGTGAAGGTCGAAGTCGATCCGGCCGAGATCGACAGGAAATACAACGAATTTGCCAATGACCCGCGGCTGCAGCCGATCACCGTCTATGAGATCATGGAGATCGAGATGCCGGTGGAGAATACCGGCGAAGCCATGGCGCAGCAATTGCTCGTCGCGCGCGCGGCGGATGCTGCCCAGTATCGCAGCAAATTCAAGGGCTGCGCCAGCGCCCGGCAGGCCGCCGGCGGCATTTTCAACGTCCAGATCGGCAAGCGCATGCAGGCCGATGGGCGCAAGCTGCCGAAGCCCCTGAAAGCGGCGCTCGACAAGGCCGGCACCGGCGGCCTCATCGGCCCGGCACGCAGCCGGAGCGGCATCCAGCTGATCGCCTTCTGCGGCAAGAAGAACATCGCGCCCGACAAGCCGACGCGCCAGCAGGTCGAGATGATGCTCAGCAACAAAAAATACGACGTCTATGAAGAGCGCTACATGCGCGAGCTTCGGCGCAACGCCTTTATCGAATACAAGGACGCGAAGGCACCTGAGGATGCGAAGGCCACCGAGTGAGCGCTCGCGCGGCGCAGGCCGTTGACCTCCCCCTTGCGCTGACCATCGGGGAGCCTGGCGGCATCGGACCCGACATCACGGCCAAGGCCTGGCTCGCGCTCAAGGATCACACCCGTCTCGCCTTTTTTGTCCTCGGCGACGCAGGCTTCCTGCGCCAGAGGTTTGCTCGCCGCGCGGATATTCTGCCTGTGCAAGAGATCGAGACGCCAGGCGAGGCCGCCGCGATCTTCCGCCGCGCCCTTCCCGTCATCGACCTGCCGTTCACGACGCAGCCTGAAACGGGCCGGTTCAGCGCCGCGACCGCCGCCACGGTGATCGGCGCCATCGACAAGGCCGTCGAACTTGCCCTCGCCGGCGCGATCTCCGCGATCGTGACCAATCCGATCCAGAAGGAAGCACTCTATGCGGCAGGCTTCAGCCATCAGGGGCATACGGATTATCTCGCGCATCTGGCGCGCCGCCACGGCCGTGACGCCGAGCCGGTGATGATGCTGTGCGCGCAAGATCTGCGCGCCATACCCGTCACCGTGCATATCGCGCTCGCCGAGGTGCCGCGGCAGCTCACCCAAGAGCTCATCATCCGGCAGGCGCGGGTCGCGGCGCGCGATCTCGAACAGCGCTTCGGCATCGCCCGCCCGAGGCTCGCTTTCACCGGCCTCAATCCGCATGCCGGCGAGAATGGCGCCATGGGCAAGGAAGAACAGACCATCATTGCGCCGGCGCTCGCTCAGCTGCGCGCCGAGGGCCTTGCCGTCATCGGCCCGCTTCCCGCCGATACCGCCTTCCATGCCGAAGCGCGCGCGAGCTATGACGCGATCCTGTGCATGTATCACGACCAGGCGCTGATCCCGGTCAAGACGCTGGATTTCCATGGCGGGGTCAATTGCACGCTGGGCCTTCCCTTCATCCGCACGTCGCCGGATCATGGCACGGCCTTGAGCCTGGCAGGCACCGGCAAGGCTAATCCTCAGAGCCTCATCCAGGCAGTGACCCTTGCCGGCGACATCGCCCGGCGAGTCCGATGCCGCTGAGCGAGGACGGGCTGCCGCCGCTGCGCGAGGTCATCGCGCGCCACGGCCTCGATGCGCGCAAGAGCCTCGGCCAGAATTTCCTCTTCGATCTCAATCTCACCCGACGCATCGCGCGCAGCGCAGCACCCCTCGATGCCGCGACCATCGTCGAAGTCGGACCCGGTCCCGGCGGCCTCACCCGCGCCCTCCTTCTCGAAGGCGCGAAGAAGGTCATCGCGGTCGAGAAGGACCAGCGCGCCCTGCCCGCGCTCGAGGAAATCGCGGCGCACTATCCGGGCCGTCTCGAGATCATCGCGGCCGATGCCTTGCGCCACGATCTTGCGAGCCATATCGACGGCGAGGCCAAGATCGTCGCCAATCTGCCCTACAATATCGCGACGGTTCTGTTGACCGGCTGGCTGACGGGCCCCTGGCCGCCGTGGTTCTCGTCGCTGACGCTGATGTTCCAGAAGGAAGTAGCCGAGCGCATCGTCGCGGCACCCAGATCCGAATCCTATGGAAGGCTTGCGGTCCTCAGCCAATGGTGCGCCGGGGCGCGAAAGCTCTTCGATATCGACCGGCGCGCCTTCAGTCCGCCGCCCAAGATCACGTCCTCGGTGGTCCAGCTCGTCCCGAAGACGGTGCGCGAGCCCGCTTGCGACGTGAGCATGCTGGAGAAAGTGACCGCGGCGGCCTTCGGCCAGCGCCGCAAGATGCTGCGCTCGAGCCTCAAGAGCATCAGCCCCGATCCTTCGCAACTTCTTGCAAATCTTGGCATCGATGCCAATCTGCGCGCCGAGCAGCTGACGGTCGCCGATTTTGCCCGCATCGCCGCCGCTCTCGGAGCCGACAGACCATGATCCGCCAATCGCTTCTCTCTTATGGCTCGCCGCTCACCGAGACGGCCGCGCCGCTCCCCGAGCCCACAGGCAGCGAAGTCCTGCTCAGGGTCTCCTCCTGCGGTGTGTGCCACAGCGATCTTCATTTGCAGGATGGATTTTTCGATCTCGGCGACGGCAAGCGCCTCGATATCGCCGCGGGCCGAAAGCTTCCCTTCACGCTCGGCCATGAGATTTCGGGCCATGTCGAGAGCGCCGGACCTGAGGCGGGCGAGATCGACCCCGGCACGTTCTACGTCGCCTATCCCTGGTGCGGCTGCCGTGACTGCGAACGCTGCCGCAAGGGCGAAGAGCATCTGTGCGATGCGCCGCGCCAGCTCGGCATCAATGTCGATGGCGGCTATGCGAGCCACGTCCTCGTGCCGCATCCGCGCTATCTGATCGAGGCCCAGGGCGTCGATGCAAGGCTCGCCGGCAGCTATATGTGCTCAGGCCTCACCGCCTACAGCGCCATCCGCAAGGCCGAGAGATATCTCGAGGATCAAGGGGCGCTGATGATCGTCGGCCTCGGCGGTGTCGGCATGATGGGGCTCGAGATCGCCCGCGCTTTGACGCCGGCGCGCAAATATGCCGCCGATGTCGTCGCCGCGAAACGCGAGACCGCGCTCACCCTCGGCGCCGAGGCTGCCTTCGATCCCAGCGTCGCCGATGCGCGCAAGACCGTCCTCAAGCAGGCCGGTCCGATCAGCGCGGCGATCGACTTCGTGGGCTCGGAAGCCTCGCTCAATTTCGCGCAAAGCATCGTCGGCAAAGGCGGGGCCGTGATCATCGTCGGACTGATGGGCGGCAGGTTCACCCTGCCCGTGCCGATGTTCCCGTTGCGCGAACTGACGCTCTCCGGCTCCTATGTCGGCAGCCTCGCGGAAGCGCGCGAATTGATGGCGCTGGTCCGAGCCGGGCGCATCCGGCCGATTCCCGTCGATGAGCGCCCGCTCTCTGAAGCCAATGCCGCGCTCACCGATCTGCGCGCCGGCAGCGTGACCGGCCGGGTCGTTCTCAGGGCTTAGCAGCGCATAGACCCCTCAGCGCGCGGCGTAGTCGCCGAACGCTTCGCAACGCAGGGCGAACAAGCGCTCGCTGAGGAAATCGACCAGTACCCTGACTTTCGGCGAGAGATTCCGGTTCGACGGCCAGAGCAAACGGAACTGGCCGGGACCATCGATGTGCTCCATGAGGATCGTGCGCAGCGCACCTTCAGCCAGCGGTTCGCGGGCGAGGAAATCCGGCAGGCAGCCGATACCGAGGCCCCTGACGGTGGCGCCGCGCAAGGCTTCCATATTGTTGCAGGTGAGGACGGTGCGGACGCGCAATTCGGTCTCGCCCGCCGGCAGCGTCAGCGGCCAGTCCTGGAGCTTGCCGCTGTTGGGGAAGCGGAAACGGATGCTGAGATGCCGGTCGAGATCGCGCAGGGTTTTCGGCACGCCGTGACGTTCGAGATAGGCAGGTGCGGCGCACAGGAGAAGCTGGAAGGGGCGCAGTGCCCGTGACATCAGGCGCGAATCGGGCAGATCGCCGCTGCGGATCGCGACATCGACGCCCTCCTCGATGAGATCGACGATCCGGTCGTTAAAATCGAGATCGAGCTCGATCTCGGGGTAGCGCGCCATGAAGTCGGGCAAGAGCGGCAGCAGGAAATGATAACTGACGATGGGCGATGAGAGCTTGAGCCGGCCGCGCGGCTTCTCCTGCGCCTCAGCCAGTACGGCATGGGCATCCTCGAGATCATCGAGGATGCGCCGGCACCTTTCATGGAAGAGACGGCCCTCCTCGGTCAGCCTGAGGCTGCGGGTCGAGCGCTGAAACAATCTCGTGCCGAGCTGCTGCTCGAGCTTCGCCACGGCCTTGCCGACGGCGGAAGCGGACAAGCCGAGGACGCGGCCGGCTTTGACGAAGCTGCCGAGATCGGCGGTGCGAACAAAGGCTTCCAGTCCCGACAGTCGATCCATGGCGCCTCTCATTCGAGCGTTTTGTTCCGGTATGATCGGAAATCTACCCCAATTTCGATGAGATTACCGCATGAATATCTTTCTTGGTGATCCAACCGAACCCAACGGGATTCCCATGACCGATACGATCTTGGCCGGGGCGCCGGCCGCTACCCGAAGGCTCCTGGTCCTTCTCACCGTGTGCCTCGCCGCCGCGGCGATGCCTCTCGCCTTCACCGGACCTGCCGTCGCCCTTCCCGCCATCAGTCAGGCGTTGGGCTCGAGCCCCGTCGCCCTCAACTGGGTGACCAACGCCTTCATGCTGGCTTTCGGCAGCAGCCTGATGGCGTCGGGATCCCTCGCCGACGGCTATGGCCGCAAGCGTCTCTTCCTCGTGGGTGTCGCGGGCTTTGCGCTCATCTCGCTCGCGCTTGCCGCGGCCCCCGATATCATCTGGTTCGATCTCTTGCGCGCGGCCCAGGGTGCCGCGGCGGCGGTTGCCTTTTCCGCCGGCATGGCATCGCTTGCCCAGGAATTCGACGGGGCATCGCGCCTGCGCGCCTTCAGCTTCGTCGGCACGAGTTTCGGCATTGGCCTGGCTTTCGGGCCGATAGCGGCGGGCGCGATGATCGAAGGCTTCGGCTGGCCGGCGATATTCATCCTCGTCGTCGCCCTGGCGCTGATGGCTTTCACCTTGGGCGCCGTTGTCATGCGCGAATCACGCGACCCGGACGCCAGGGGTCTCGACTGGCCGGGCGCGCTCAGCTTCACGGCAGCGCTTTCGCTCTTCACCTTCGGCGTGCTGCAGGCGCCGGAGAGCGGCTGGAGCGATCCTTTTGTCATCGCTCTCCTCCTCGCAGGTGCTGCGATCTTCGCCCTCTTCTGCGCCATCGAGAACCGCGTGGCGCGTCCGATGCTCGATCTCTCGCTCTTTCGCTATCCGCGCTTTGTCGGCGTCCAGCTCCTGGCCGCCGCCCCCGCCTATGCCTTCGTCGTCCTGCTCATCCTGCTGCCCATCCGCTTCATCGGCATCGAAGGCATGACTGAGATCGCCGCCGGCCGCATGATGATCGCACTCTCGGCCCCCCTCCTCGTCCTGCCCATCGCCTCAGGCCTTCTCGTCCGCTGGCTCAAGCCCTCGACGATTTGCGCGACCGGGCTCGTCATCTCGGCGGCCGGCCTCCTCTGGCTGAGCTTCGTTCCGGCCGGCGAGGCGAGCATTGCCGTGCTGGCGCCCCTGGCGGTGATCGGCACCGGGATCAGCCTGCCCTGGGGTCTGATGGACGGGCTCGCCGTCAGCGTCGTTCCCACGGAGCGCGCCGGCATGGCGACCGGCATCTTCAGCACCACGCGCGTCGCCGGCGAGGGTGTGGCGCTCGCAGTGGTCAATGCCGTGCTGTCAGGCCTGACGGCCACCGCTCTCGCCGCTCCCGACGCAAGTCCTGCCGCGCAAAGGCTCGTCACCGGCGATCTCGCCGGCGCTGCGGCACTCCTGCCTCAGCTCGATCATGCCGCACTGATCCACGGCTATGCGGGCGCTTTCGCACTGCTGCTCGTGCTGCTTGCCGCGATCACGCTCCTCACCGCGCTCGTCATCTTCCTGTTCCTCGGCAAGAGCGGTCCGACGTGAACCGGGCCGGATCACGTCAGAGCGTCTTGTTCAGCTTACGGACGAATTCGGTCAGTCCGATGCGGCGCTTGCGGCGCAGCCTTTCCGCCGTCAGGATGGCGGTGATCTCGGCGCTGGCGGTCTCGACATCGTCATTGACGATGACATAGTCGTATTCCGCCCAGTGGCTCATCTCGCGCGAGGCCTCGGCCATGCGCTTGGCGACAACCGAGGATGAATCCTGGGCGCGCTTGATCAGGCGGTCGCGCAATTCGTCGGTCGAGGGCGGCAGGATGAAGATGCGCACCAGATCGTCGCCCATCGCCTGCTCGAGCTGCTGGGTGCCCTGCCAGTCGATATCGAACAGGACATCGCGGCCCTTGGCGAGCGCATCCTCGACCGGCAGTCGCGGCGTGCCATAGAGATTGCCGAATACTTCCGCATATTCGAGAAGCTCGCCCTCATCGCGCATCTCGAAGAAGCGTTCCTTGGAGATGAAGAAATAATCCTTGCCGTCGAGCTCGCCGGGCCGCGGCGGCCGCGTCGTCACCGACACCGACATGCGGATATGATGATCGGAGGCGAGCAAAGCGCGCGACAGCGTGGTCTTGCCCGCACCCGAGGGCGAGGACATGACCAGGAGGAGACCGCGCCTTGCGATCGCCGTCTTTGACTTGCCGCTACTCAATGTTCTGCACCTGCTCGCGCATCTGGTCTATCACGGTCTTCAACTCGAGACCGATCGCCGTCAAGGTGCGGTCGGCGGCCTTGGAACACAGCGTATTCGCCTCGCGATTGAATTCCTGCGACAGGAAGTCGAGCTGACGCCCGGCCGGCTGGTCCGACAGGAGAAGCTTCCGCGCCGCCCCGATATGGGCGAAGAGCCGGTCGATCTCCTCGGCGACATCGGCCCTGGTCGCGAGGAGCACGGCCTCCTGATAGAGCCGGTCCTGGTCGAAAGAGGCGCTCGTTTCCATGAGGCGGGCGACCTGTTCGGCGAGCCTTGCGCGTATCGCCTCGACCGAGCGCGCCGGATTGTCGCGCGCCGCAGTGACGAGCTTCTCGATGCGGTCGAGATGCAAACTGAGCACGGTTGAGAGCTTGGCGCCTTCGGCCTGACGCATGACGGCGAGGGCCCGGAAGGCCTCTTCGGCGTTCTTGAGGATCGCCTTGTCGCGGAGAGCTGTCTTCGCTTCGTCCTCGACGGGAGCTGCGACATCGATGACGCCACGCAAGCCCAGCAGCGCCTCGATCTGGGGTGGCGAGCCGCCGAGCCGCTCGCGCAGCCTTTCGGCGAGCTGGAGGATCTGCTCGAGCACCGTCTCATTGACGGCGAGCTGCTGCTCGGCGCCGCCGTGGTCGGCTGAGAGGCCGATCTGGACATTGCCACGCTTCAGATACTTCTGGGCGATCTCGCGTGTTGGCAGATCGAGCGTCTCGAAGCCGGGCGGCAGGCGGCAGCGGATATCGAGCCCCTTGCCGTTGACGCTCTTGATCTCCCATTGCCAGTGCAGCCCATCGAGCGCCGATGATGCGCGTGCATAGCCTGTCATGCTCGACAGTGGCATAGGACCCAACCCCGAATCGAAAACTGCCCGGACTTTATCGCATGATCCGGAAAAGTTCATAGCCGGGCTTGACCCGGCCATCGTACCGGTTTCAGGGCACCCGCGGTTTCGGCGCCGGAATGGGGATCAAGCGCTTGCTTCCGCGGATCACGCTGCCGGGCTTCAGGTCGAGCGCGACATCGGCGACGGTGGTTTCCGGAGACGCGGTCTCCGGGGCCGTGGTCTCAGGAGCGGCTGCCTCGGGAGCCGTGGTCGTGGTGAGAGGAACCACCCCTTCGGGCTTGGGCCGCGGGATCGGGATCACTGCGCCCTGCGCCGGGGCTGCGGGCTCACCGGCATCCGTCTCGTCCTGCGCTTCGGGAGGTTCCGTCGAGTTGCCGGCCGCTTGGTCCGCCGCTGCGATATCATCCCCGGAAGGCAGGCCGGACGTCTCGCTCTGCTGCTGCCCTTGGTTCGCGGCATCGGGGGCTGCTGTATCGGGCGTCGCTGTATCGGGCGCGGGTTCCGCGGCGGCGACGCCACCACCCGCTGCACCGTCCTCATCCATCACCGGCGCTTCTTCGCCATTCTGGTTGCGCTGCCTCTCGATCGCGCGCCATTTGCGCACATTGATGCGATGCTCGTCGAGGGTCGCGGCGAAGACATGGCCGCCCGATCCGTCGGCGACGAAATAGAGATCATTGGTCTTGGCGGGCGCCAAGGCGGCGGCGATCGAAGCGCGGCCCGGATTGGCGATCGGCCCCGGCGGCAGGCCGTTGATGCGATAGGTGTTGTAGGGTGTGGCCTCGGCGATGTCCTGCCTGGTCAGCGGCCGGTCGAGCTTCGACTTGCCGCCCGTTATGCCATAGATGATCGTCGGGTCGGACTGCAGCCGCATGCCTTGGCGCAGCCGATTGGCGAAGACCGAGGCCACGCGCGTGCGCTCCTCCGGCACGCCGGTCTCCTTCTCGATGATCGATGCCAGGATCAGCGCCTCCGCCGGCGTGCTGACCGGCGCATCCAGGGCGCGCTTAGGCCAGAGCTCGTCCATGAGCTTCTGGCTCGACTTCATCATGCCCTTGACGACACTGTCGCGGGTCTCGCCACGCTGGAACACATAGGTGTCGGGCATGATCTGCCCTTCCGCCGGGGTGAGCGTGATATCGCCGGTCAGGACCTCGTTCTCGCGCAGCCGGTCGAGCGCCTGCGCCGTCGTCCAGCCTTCCGGGATCGTCACCTTGTAGGTGATGAACTTACCGGACACGATGAGCGCCATCACATCGCGCATGCTCATCGCTTCCTTGAACAGATATTCGCCGGGCTTGAGTCGCCCGCGTTCGCCAGTGGCGGTCGCGGCGGCGGCAAAGATGTTGGCGCTCGAAATGATCCCCGCCTTTTCGAGCTCGGCGGCAATGCCCAGAACCCCGCCGCCGCGCTCGACCTGGAAGGTCTTCTCGGCGGCCAACGGACCAGGCTGGGTGAATTTCACATAACCGTAAAGGCCGAGGCCGAAGACCGCGAGAGCGAAGCAGCCGGCCAGCAGCACAAGGGAGTAGACGACGCGCCTCAGCGCCGATCGCCGACGGCGGCGGGGTGGCACCACCACGCTACGTCTATGCCTGCGCTGGTCGGGCACGGTAGGTCTCCCTAGAGCCTGTCCCGTTTCTGCTGGCTGAGAATCCCACAGAAATGGTTAAAAAGCTCGAAAAAACTGGAGCGCTCCCTTACCGGGAAGTGCCCTAGATCACGATCACTTCAGGTCGGTTCGACCTGAAGTGATAAACGTGATCGGAATCTTAAGTTTAGCGCGTGATCGGACGGAAAACCGGTTCCCACTTTTCCTGATCACGCGCTAGCGGCTCAAATTCGCCTCATGATCAACGATGCGTTCGTCCCACCGAAACCAAATGAATTGGACAGAACTGTGTTGATCTCCTTTTTTCGTGCTTTCAGCGGAACTAGATCGATATCGGTCGCAACCGACGGATTCTCCAGATTGAGCGTCGGCGGGCAGATATTATCCCTAAGGGAGAGGAGCGAGAAGATCGCCTCGACGGCGCCTGCCGCGCCTAACAGATGCCCAGTCGACGACTTGGTCGAAGACATGGCCAAGCCATTGATCCGATTGCCCATCAGTCTTTCGACGGCCTTGAGCTCGATCTCATCGCCCAAGGGCGTCGAAGTGCCGTGGGCGTTGATATAGTCGATCTCATGGGCGGAAATGCCGGCCCGCTTAAGCGCTGCCTGCATGCAGCGATAGGCGCCGTCGCCGTCCTCGGAAGGAGCGGTGATGTGATAGGCATCGCCCGACATGCCGTAGCCGATGATCTCGGCATAGATCTTGGCGCCCCGCGCCTTGGCGTGTTCCAGTTCCTCGAGGACGAGGATGCCCGCCCCTTCGCCCATCACGAAGCCGTCGCGGTCGCGGTCATAGGGGCGTGAGCCCTTTTCCGGCGCATCATTGTATTTCGTGGCCAGCGCCTTGCAGGCGATGAACCCCGCTATGCCAAGGCGCGAGATCGCGGCCTCGGTGCCGCCTGCCACCATGACATTGGCATCGCCGAGCGCGATCATGCGGCTGGCATCACCGATCGCATGCGAGCCCGTGGCGCAGGCCGTCACTACCGAGTGGTTGGGGCCCTTGAAGCCGAATTCGATCGACACGACCCCGGCCGCCAAATTGATCAGCGACCCTGGGATGAAGAATGGGCTGACGCGGCGCGGGCCTTTCTCCTTCAAGAGGAGCGTCGTCTCCTCGATCGAAGGCAGGCCGCCGATGCCTGAGCCGATGAGGACGCCGGTTGCGTATTTCTCGTCCTCGCTCTTGGGTTCCCAGCCGGAGTCGGCTACGGCCTGCTTGGCGGCGGCGATCGCATAGATGATGAATGTGTCGTAGCGGCGCTGGTCCTTGTGCTCGACCCATTGGTTCGCATTGAAGGTGCCATCTGCGCCATCGCCCGGTTTCACTTCGCAGGCGATGCGGCAGGCCATGTCGGATGTATCGAATTTGGTGATCGGACCGGCGCCGCTCTTGCCGTCGGTGAGGCGCTTCCAGGTCTCTTCAACACCCGTCGCAAGCGGCGAAACGATACCCAGACCCGTGACAACCACCCTGCGCATCAATTCTCCTCTCCTATACGACAACGCGGCGGCAAGACTTTCGTTCTCCTGCCTCCGCGCTGCAATCAATGGCCCTCCCCGCGGGGAGGCAACCCGCATCCGTCAAGCGGCGCTCTTTTCAATGAACTTGACCGCATCGCCGACGGTCTGGATGGTCTCGGCCGCATCATCGGGGATCTCGATGCCGAACTCCTCTTCGAAGGCCATGACGAGCTCGACCGTGTCCAGGCTGTCGGCGCCGAGATCGTCGATAAAGCTGGCCTCGGGATTCACCTTTTCGGCGTCGACGCCAAGGTGCTCGACCACGATCTTCTTCACCCGCTCCGCAACATCACTCATGTTCAATCGTCCTCGTCATTAGTTTAAGTTATTTTCCGTTCTACGATCGGACATTTCGTCCCCCTCGTGTTCCGGGCTTCCTAACACAGATTCCTCAAGCCATAAAAGGGGCAAGTCCAGCCCCTTGATAAGACCTGAGAAAAGCCGTCTCGTCAGTGGCTTAGAGCATCGCCATGCCGCCATTTACATGCAGTGTTTGGCCGGTCATGTAGGCCGCTTCGGCACTCGCCAGATAGAGCGCCGCTGCCGCGACGTCATCGCTGGTGCCGAGCCTGCCGGCCGGAACCTTGGCGATGATCGTTTCCTTCTGCTTATCATTGAGTGCATCGGTCATCGGGGTCGCGATGAAGCCCGGCGCTATGCAGTTCACCGTCACATTGCGGCTGGCGAGTTCCTGCGCCAAGGCCTTGGTCATGCCGATCATGCCGGCCTTGGAGGCCGCATAGTTGGCCTGTCCGGCATTGCCGGTGACGCCCACCACCGAAGTGATGCCGATGATCCGTCCGTAGCGGCGCTTCATCATGCCGCGCATCGCCGCACGCGCCAGGCGGAAGGCGGCGGTGAGATTGACGTCGATCACTTGCGCCCAGTCCTCATCCTTCATGCGCATCGCCAGGCCGTCGCGGGTGATGCCGGCATTGTTCACGAGGATGTCGAGCGAGCCCATTGCCGCCTCGGCGGCCGGCACGAGCTTTTCGACCTCTTCGGGTTTGCCGAGATTGGCGGCAAGCGCGTGGACGCGCTCGCCGAGCTCCGCCTTGAGGGCGTCGAGCACCTCGGCGCGCGTGCCGGAAACGGCCACTGTCGCGCCCTGCTTGTGCAGCACCCGGGCGATGGCAGCGCCGATGCCGCCCGTGGCGCCCGTCACCAGCGCCGTTTTTCCGGTTAGATCGAACATGTCTTCACCCCTGCTTGAGCTGAGCGGCGTTCTGGGCGATGTCCTCTGGGCTGCCCAGCGCCAAGCCTTGCGCCTCGGGCGCCGTCCTTTTCACGAGTCCCGACAAGACTTTGCCTGAGCCGACTTCACAAAAGAGTTTAACACCCTCTGCGGCCATTGCCGCCATGCTTTCGCGCCAGCGCACCGTGCCCGTCACTTGCGCCACCAGCGCCTTCCTGATCTCGGCCGGATCGCTCAACGGAGCAGCCAGCACATTGGCGAAGACCGGCACGGTCGGCGGGCGCATCGGCGTGTTGGCGAGCGCCTCCGCCATCAGCTTCGCGGCGGGCTCCATCAAAGCGCAATGAAAGGGCGCGCTCACCTGAAGCATCACGGCGCGCTTGGCGCCCTTGTCCTTGGCTAGCGCCACGGCGCGCTCGACCGCGGCCTTGTGGCCCGACACCACGACTTGGCCCGGCGCATTGTCATTGGCCGCCTGGCAGATCTCGCCTTGGCCTGCGGCTTCCGCCACGGCGACCGCGTCCGCATAGTCGAGCCCGAGAAGGGCGGCCATGGCGCCGGTGCCGACCGGGGTCGCCTGCTGCATGGCGCGGCCGCGGGTTTTGAGGAGCCGCGCCGCATCGGCGAGCGAGAAGGTGCCTGCGGCGGCCAGTGCCGAATATTCGCCGAGCGAATGGCCGGCGACGAACTTCGCGACATCCTTGAGCTTCACCCCGTGCTCGGCCTCGAGCACCCGCACCACCGCGAGGCTCACCGCCATTAAGGCCGGCTGGGCATTCTCGGTCAGCGTCAGCTCGGCTTCCGGCCCTTCCCACATCAGCATGGAGAGTGGCTGGCCGAGCGCTTCGTCCACCTCGGCGAAGACGGCGCGCGCTGCGGGCGATGCCTCGGCGAGCGCCTTGCCCATGCCGACGGCCTGGCTGCCCTGTCCCGGAAAAATGAAAGCAAGGCTCATGAATTGTCCCTGATCGATTCACTTGCGCCGCACGAAGCATGCGGGGGCCAAGGAAGTCAAGCTTTCGCTTCGCGGCAATTCCACCTATGGAGAAGCATGTTCACGCGCGCAGATTTGCACAAGGCGCTGGGGATCGTCTATTCGGCGATGCCATCCACGCCACAATATGCCTGGCCCCTTCTTGCAGAGGAAACCCAGTGCGAATGCTGGGTCAAGCATGAGAACCACACGCCGATCGGCGCCTTCAAGGTCAGGGGCGGCCTCGTCCATATGCGCTTGCGCAAGGAGCGCGGCGAGACCAATGGCGTCATCACCGCCACACGCGGCAATCACGGCCAATCCATCCCCTTCGCCGCGCGCCGTGAAGGCATCCCGGCGACCGTCGTCGTCCCTGAGGGCAATTCGCTCGAGAAGAACGCGGCGATGCGGGCGCTCGGCTGCACGCTGATCGAGACCGGCACGGATTTCGACGAGGCGCGCGAGACGGCGATGAGACTCGCCAAGGAACAGGGTCTCGACATGGTTGCCTCGTTCCATCCCGAGCTGGTGATGGGCGTTGCCACCTACGCGCATGAACTCTTTACAACGGCAGGCGATCTCGACGCCGTCTATGTGCCGATCGGATTGGGCTCCGGCATTTGCGGCGTGATCGCGATGCGCGACCTCCTCGGCCTCAAGACGAAAGTCATCGGCGTGGTGGCGGAGCGCGCCAATGCCTATCGGCTGTCCTATGACGCCCAGCGCACGGTGCCGACCAATTCGGCCCTTTCCTTCGCCGACGGCATGGCGGTCCGCGTGCCGCATCCCGATGCGGTCGCGATGATCAATCGCGGCGCTGAGCGCATCGTCGAGGTCGGCGAGGATGAGATCGCCGACGCCATGCGCCTCCTCTACCGCACCACCCACAATGTCGCCGAAGGTGCGGGTGCTGCCGCTCTCGCCGCGCTGATGAAGGAGCGGGCCGAGATGAAAGGCAAGCGCGTCGGCGTCATCCTCTCGGGCGGCAATATCGACGGCGCCAAATTCGCACAGGTGCTGCAAGGCAGAACGCCGTTGCCATAAAAGAATGACCGTGATGCACATCATCATTCGCCGCGCCTCGGCTACCGACGCACTCGCCCTGACCGATCTCATGCGGGCGTCATCGACATATGAGGGCGAATATGCGCGCATCCTCGACGGCTATCGCGTCACGCCCGAGCAGATCAGCCGCGACCTGATCTTCCTGGCGGAGGCATCCGGGCGCCTGCTCGGTTTCTACAGCCTGATGCTGGGCGAAGAGCCCGAGCTCGACCTCATGTTCGTGGCCGACGACATGCAGGGAACGGGGCTCGGCCGGCAGCTTTTCGAGCACATGCGGGACGAGGCGCGCCAGCGGGGAATCCCTCTGGTCAGGATCGTATCACACCCGCTTTCGGTCGGCTTCTACAGGCGCATGGGCGCTGAGCTTATCGGGACAAAGCCGCCATCGCCCCCGCGGGTCACATGGGAGCGGCCGGTGCTCACCTTGCGGACAGGACCTGCTTGAAGTGGGGAGCCGATCATGCGAGAAGAGCGCCATGAGCCTCGTTAACGGCCAGCTTCGAATGCGCGCCCCCTTGCCGGGTACCACCACCGGCGGAGGCGATTGAGCACGCGCAGTCACTGAAAGAGCATCGCGTTTCCTCGAACCCTCCCGCCAAGCCCGGTCGAGGGTTTTTCATTTTCCGGAAACGGATCCCTTTTCAGACGAGACGCACCATGACATCCCCTTCGCATCCCTGCCTCTTCTGCCGCATCGCGCGGCGCGAGATCCCGGCTCACATCGTCTATGAGGACGACTATCTGGTCGCCTTCCTGGATAATGGCCCGATCCGGCCCGGCCACGTGCAGATCATCCCGCGCGATCATTATCCGACATTCGACGATCTCACCGCCGAGCTCGCCTCGCGCATCATCGTGCTCGGGCAAAGGCTCGCCCGCATCCTGAAAGCGAGCCACAATGTCAGCCGCGCCGCCTTCCTGTTCACCGGCGGCGACATCGCCCATGCGCATGCCCATGTCCTGCCGATGGTCGCGGCCACCGACATCACCTCCAGGCGTTATATCGCCGAGGAGGAGATCACCTTCCGTCCGATCCCGCGGCCGAGCGAGGACGAGCTTCGGCACGTCGCCTTCACTTTGCGCGAGGCACTGAAAGGCCGGGAAGCGGCGCCATGAAAATCAGGAAGGCGACGCCTCGCGATGCCGAGCCGGCAAGCCTGGTGCTGAGGCGGTCGATCAGCGAGCTGTGCGTGCGCGATCATGAGAACGATCCCCTCATCCTGCAGAGCTGGCTCACCAACAAGACGCCGGAAAAGTTCAGGGAATGGGCCGAAGCGGCGGAAGACTTCTGCTGCGTCGCGGTCGGCGACCAGGGCGCCATACTGGGTGTCGCCTATCTGGCGAGATCGGGCGAGATCAGGCTCAATTATGTCTCGCCCGACGCCCGTTTTCAGGGCGTGAGCGGCGCCCTGATCGCCGCCATCGAGGCCGAAGCGATGCGCTGGGGGCTGACCCGGCTCTTCCTCAAGAGTACCGCCACCGCCCACCGCTTCTATCTGGAGCGCGGCTATAGGGATGAGGGCGCACCCGAGACGGACCGGCTCAGGGACAGTATCTACCCGATGGCGAAGCCGCTCGATTATAGGGGCCGTTTAGGAAATAAAGCGTAAGCCTGCCCCGGCGCTTGCATTATGCCGGCTTTTCCGCCATAGAGCCCCCGCCAATTGGCTCCGGTTGGGGGCTGAACGGAAGGTCCACGGCCCAAAGGCCCTGGATAGGGGTTCGCCCCGGCTTCCCGTGTCTCCGCTCTTTCGAGAATCCGGTCTTTCGAGCCTTTCACGTTTTGAGGGTTCGAAAGAGGCTCTGCATCGGGACCAATTGCCGAACGCAACTTTGAAAGGCTTGAAACATGCCACTTTACGAGCATGTGTTCCTGACCCGTCAGGACGCATCGAATGCGCAGGTTGATCAGCTGACTGATCAATTCAAGACCGTCATCACCTCGGGTGGCGGCAAGATCGGCAAGACCGAATATTGGGGCCTCAAGTCCCTCACCTTCCGCATCAAGAAGAACCGGAAGGCGCATTACACCTATCTCGACATCGAAGCCCCGCCGGCGGCGATCGCCGAAATGGAGCGCCAGATGTCGATCAATGAAGACGTCATCCGCTTCATGACGGTCAAGGTCGACAAGCACGAAGACGGTCCGACCGCCATGATGAAGGCCGGCAAGCGCGAGGAGCGCGGTGGCGGCCGTGGCTTCGGCGGGCGCGGTGGACGCGGCTTCGACGATATGGACTTCTCGATGGACAGGGAGGCTAACTGATGGCCCAGACTCAAGGCGGGCCGGCGCGCCGCCCCTTTTTCCGTCGCCGCAAGAGCTGCCCGTTCTCGGGCGACAATGCCCCGGCGATCGACTACAAGGACGTGAAGCTGCTGCAGCGCTTCATCTCCGAGCGCGGCAAGATCGTGCCGTCGCGCATCACGGCGGTCTCGGCCAAGAAGCAGCGCGAGCTCGCCCAGGCGATCAAGCGCGCGCGTTTCCTGGGCCTCCTGCCCTACGTGCTCAAGTAATCGCTTATTGGGAGCGTTCCCTTTTCGCCAAAGTCGAACAACTTTGGCGGGGAACGCTGCCGTGGTTGGGGCGGACACCCGATCCGCCTCTAACCCATCCTGAAGGATCGGGGACAGCAAAGGACACGAATTATGGACGTCATTCTTCTCGAGCGCATCGGCAAGCTCGGTAATATGGGCGAGGTCGTCAAGGTCAAGGACGGCTATGCCCGCAACTTCCTCTTCCCGCAGCACAAGGCGCTGCGCGCGACCGAGGCCAACAAGGCCAAGTTCGAGCGCGACCGCGCCACGCTCGAGGCCAAGAGCGAAGAGCGCCGCAAGGCCGCCATGGGCGACAGCGGCAAGCTCGAAGGCAAGAGCTTCATCATCCTGCGCCAGGCCGGCGAATCGGGCCAGCTCTATGGCTCGGTCTCGACCCGCGACATCGCGGAAATCGCCTCGACCGCCGGTATCCCGGTGTCTCGCAATCATGTGCTGCTCGACACGCCGATCAAGACCATCGGCCTCTATACGGTGCAGATCGCCCTCCATCCCGAGCTCTCCGTTCCGGTGACCCTCAATGTCGCCCGCTCTCAGGACGAGGCGGATGCCCAGGCGCGCGGCGAGGTCCTCACCGGTCCCGTCTCCGAACGCGCCGAGGCGCTCGCCGCCGCCGAGGAGCTGTTCGAATCGGAAGCTGCGGCCGAGGCCGCTACCCCGGAAGAGACGGAAGAGAAATAATCCCGTTCAAGCGGCGTGATCAGAAGGGCTCCGCCGACCGCGGGGCCCTTTTCTTTTCGGCCCGGCGCGCCCTGTTTCCCTGCGGCACCGCCTCCACGGCCATGCATTGAGGCTATGCCCCCCTGCAATGTTGCGGGCCTTCACTTATCCGTCAAACTGCGTTTACTATGCGGGGGGAACCACGTTCCGGCTCGGGGGCCGGGAGAGCGGGAGACTGAGGAATGTTTGCAGCTTTAAACCAGGCTTTGAAGAAGCTGGTTCTGACCGGCCATCTCACCGTGACGAACGCCAATGGGCGAAAGCACGTCTATGGCGATGGATCAGGCAAGCCGGCAGGCTTCAAGATCGTCAACCGGGCGGCGCCCATGAAGATCCTGCTCGATCCCGACCGGTTCTTCGGCGAAGCCTACATGGACGGCGGCATCGAGGTCACCGAGGGCACCATCTACGACGTGCTCGAAGTGCTGCTGCAGAATGCCGAGCATCGTCCCGTGCCCGGGGCCGCCAAGCTCTTCAACAATATCCGTATCGCGATGAAGCGGCTCGACCAGTACAATCCGGTCGGCAAGGCGAAGGCCAATGTCGCCCATCACTATGATCTGTCGGGCGCGCTCTATGATCTCTTCCTCGACCGCGACCGGCAATATTCCTGCGCCTATTTCGAGACGCCCGATGCCTCGCTCGAGGACGCCCAGCTCGCCAAGAAGCGCCATCTCGCGGCCAAGCTCAATATCAAGCCCGGCATGAAGGTGCTCGATATCGGATCGGGCTGGGGCGGGCTCGGCCTCTATCTCGCCGAGACCTGCGGCGCCAAGGTGACCGGCGTCACCCTCTCGGAAGAGCAGCACAAGATGTCGATCGAGCGCGCGCGCCAGCGCAGCGTCTCCAATACAGTCGATTTCCGCCTGCTCGACTACCGTCATCTCGATGAGCCTTTCGACCGCATCGTCTCGGTCGGCATGTTCGAGCATGTCGGCGTCGGCCACTACCGGGAATTCTTCCGGAAGTGCCGCGCACTCCTCAAGGACGACGGCATTGCCGTCTTGCATTCGATCAACCGCTCGGACGGACCCGGCGCCACCAGCGCCTGGACCAAGAAGTATATCTTCCCCGGCGGCTATATCCCTGCCCTTTCCGAGGTGCTGCCGCATATCGAGAAGAGCGGGCTCTATGTGACCGACATCGAGATCCTTCGCCTGCACTATGCGCAGACCTTGCGCGAATGGGGCAAGCGTTTCGCCGCCAACCGGCACCGCGCCAAGGCCATCTATGACGAGCGTTTCTGCCGCATGTGGGAGTTCTATCTGGCGGGGGCTGAAACCGCCTTCCGCTATTCGGGCATGAACAACTTCCAGATCCAGTTCGCGCGCAACCAGCATGCGCTGCCGCTGACCCGCAACTACATGATCACCGAGGAAGAGCGGTTGCGCGCGATCGACACCAAGAACCCGAAGCTCAAATCGGTTCCGGCGGAATAGCCTGGAACACGGCCAAATTTGGCCTTGATCGCGCCGCAACGGCACGCCTAAACAGCCGTGACGGAAATGTTCAAGGCGGCCGCATGATGTCGAGTGTCCTGATCCGCAAGTCGCAAGAAGCCGTTACCGCTCTTGTGGCGGTGATCTTCGCGTTGTGCCTTGCGCTGACGGCGCGCGCCGAGGAAGCGAAGACCCTCAAAGGTGTGGCCCTCGTCATCGGGCAATCCAAATACGCCCATATCACGCCGCTCGCCAATCCGGCCAATGATGCGCGCGAAATGTCGAAGCTCCTCACCGACATGGGCTTCGATGCGAGGAGCGTCAGCGACCGCGATGCCGCGAAGCTCGGCCGCGACCTTGAGCGTTTCGCCGAGGATGCCGAGGGCGCCGATGTCGCCTTCCTCTATTATTCGGGCCATGGCATCGAGGCGGGTGGCGAGAACTACCTCATCCCCGTCGATGCCGACGAGGCTTCGCTCGGCGATGCCGGCGAAAAGCTCGTCTCGCTGTCGGCGGTCATCGAGAAGCTCAAGCAGACCGTGCCCGTGGCTATCGTCCTGCTCGATGCCTGCCGCACCAATCCCTTTCCGCCCGGAGCGCAAATCAAGGCGACGCCGGCAAGTGCCGGCCAGCCGATCACCGCGGGCGGCCTCGGCGCGCCGCGTGGCGCCAGCGTGGTCGGGGAGCAAGCCCCGGCCTCGGACAATCTCGGCACGGTGATCGGCTTTGCCGCCGAGCCCGGGCGTCCCGCGCTCGATGGCGGCGAAGGCGGCAACAGTCCTTATGCGGCAGCCCTGCTGCGCCATCTCTCGGCGATGAAAGGCGCCGAGCTCTCCGCCGTCATGCGCATGGTGACGGAGGAAGTCTACCTCTCGACCGAGACGCGCCAGCGGCCCTGGGTGAATGAGAGCTTGCGCCGTCTTCTCTATCTGGGGGTCGCGCCCGACGAGCCTCAAGGCGAGGAAGGCCTTATCACCGGCGAGCGCCGGCAGCTCCTCCTCACCATTGCCGATCTGCCGGACCTCGAACGCCGGCAGGTCGAGACCATCGCCAAGGCGGATGGCGTGCCGATGGATGCGCTCTATGGCATCCTGCGCGCGCTCGGCGCCAAGGACATGCCGAAGGATCCCGAAGCCCTCGAAACGCTGCTCAAGGCGCAGGCCGACAAGCTCAAGAAGATGATGGCCGAGCGCGAAGCGCTCAATTCGGAAGACCCTGAGATCAAGCGGCTGGCCGATGCCGCCGATCGGGCCATCAAGCAGGGTGCCATCGCCACGGCGCGGCAGTTCCTCGATGATGCCGTGAAGCGGGTCGAGGCGACGGCGGGCGCCGTCGATGCGGCCGAGGAAGCGGTGAAGAAAAAGCGCCTGACGGACGCCGCCGTCTATGCGCGGCGCGCCGAAGCATCCACGCTCGCCTTCGATCATCTGGCCGCGGCCCGGGACTATGCCAAGGCCTTCTCGCTCGCCGAGAAATGGGACGAGAAGCTCAAATGGAACTACAAAAATTTGGAAGCCGAAGCGCTCAATACGCATGGCAATGAAAAGGGCGACAATGTCGCGCTCGAGAAGTCGATTGCGACCTATGAAGAGCTCCTGTCCTTCATCCCCAACGGTGAGAAAAATGACGATTGGGCCATAACCCGCAACAATATGGGCGTCGCCTATCAGACGCTGGGTGAGCGCGCGAGTGACAGCAAGAGGCTCGAACAGGCAGCGCAGATCTTTCGCGACTCCTTGCAAGTCCTGACCCGCGAGCACGATCCAGCCAATTGGGCAGTGGCCCAGAACAACCTCGGTAACTCGCTTGTCGCTCTCGGACAGCGCGAGAATGGCCCGAAGTCGCTGGAACAGGCTGTGGCGGCATTCCGCGCCGTGCTCGAAGTCAGGAGCCGCGACAAGCAGCCCGTGGAATGGTCGGAGTCGCAGAACAATCTTGGCCTCGCCCTCTATTCGCTGGGCGAGCGGGAAAGCAACGATGCAAGGCTCGTCGAAGCCGTGGCGGCCTATCGCGCAGGGCTCGCAGCGATCAGCCGCGACAAGGAGCCGTTGCGCTGGGGCATGCTGCAGAATAATCTCGGCAACACGCTCAACACGTGGGGTGCCCGCAAGAACGACATTGCCATGCTCAAGGAAGCGGCCGGCGTGTTCCGGGCCGCTCTCGAGGTGCGCACCCGCGAGCGAGTCCCGGTGCAGTGGGGCAACAGCTTGGTCAATCTCGGCAATGTCCTCTACAATCTCGGCATGCGCAGCGGCGGCACGGCCGAACTGGAAGAGGCGGCAAAGGCCTATCGCGATGCGAGCCTCGAACTGACGCCCGAGCGCACGCCGATAGGCTGGGCCTCGGTGCAAAACAACCTCGGCGGCACCCTGCAGCAAATCGGCACCCGCACCCAGGACGCGACGCGCTTGGAAGAGGCGGTTGTGGTCTATCGCGGCCTGTTCGACGTCTACAAGCGTGAGAATCTGCCGCTCGACTGGGCGGCGACGCAGCTCAATCTCGGCAATGGCCTGCAGACTTTGGGCAAGCTCAGCAATGATGCCGGCAAGCTCAACGAAGCCGTCGCAGCCTACCAGGCGGCACTCGGTGAATACACCGCCGAACGCACGCCCATGCCATGGGCCACGGCGCAAAGCATGATGGGCACGGCGTTGGAGGCCATCGGCTTCGCCGGCGGCGGCCCAGAGAAGCTCAAGGAGGCCGTCGCGGCCAAGCGCGCGGCGCTCACTGTCCTGACCAAAGACAATGCCCGGCTCGAATGGGCTCAGGCCCAGTTCAACGTCGGCAACTCGCTCAACATGATCGGCAATTTCGAGAAGGGCACGGAGAGCTTCGAAGCCGCGATCACCGCCTTGACGGCGGCACTCGAGGTCTACACGCTCGCGGATATGCCGCTGCAATGGGGGATGGCGCAGAACGGCATTGGGGATTCCTATTGGGGCCTGGGCACGCGGCGGAACGACAGACAAGCGTTCGAGACTTCACTCGCCCAGTTCGAGAAGGCCAAGGAAGGTTTCGCCAAGGGCGGCATGGCCGCCATGGCGGCGCTGGTCGACAAGAAGATCGCTATCATCAAGGAATCGCTGGCGGCGAAATAGGCCCCCAGCCCTATGACCGGCGTCCGGCCCGGCGCTTCGCCGGAACCGGCCGGTCGGCCGCGAAAGCATGCTCGACGATGCGCGAGAAGGCCATGTAGAGCTTCTCTAGACGGTCGAAGCTTCCGGCATCCTGGGTGATCGGCGAGGCGCTGTTGGCGATGCTGACCAGGAGCACGGCGACGTCGCCGACCGGCATCCAGCCGGCATATTCGTTGCGCGCCTTGGCCTGCTCGATGGCGGCGGTGATGATGGCGTTCAGGTCCTTCTCGAAACGCTGCAGCATCTCATGGCATCCGGGGCTCAGCGCATCGCCATCCTGGCGCATGCGCGCGATGAGGCTCCAGGGCCGGCCGCTCTGCCCTTTCGGATTGTAGCGCTGATAGCGCTGACGGCTGTAGTCGATCATGGTGGCAAGCTTGCTCGCCAGTGCGAGACCGGGCTGCGCCCACAGATCGCGCAAGGCCGCGGTCGTCGCCTCGACATAGTCGCCCAGCACCTCCTCCACCAGGGCCTGCTTGTTGCCGAAGTGGTAATGGATATTGGCGCGGGTGATGGCGAGGCTCTCGGCGATGTCGCCGAAGCTCACACCGCGATAGCCATGCTGGATGAAGAGATCGAGCGCCAGCGCCTTGATCCGCGCCCGCATCGATGATGCCTCCTCGCTGCGACTTCCTATCATCCGCGAAATGCTCTCGCTCAACCCGCCGTCACGTTGACTCTATACTTACTTACTAGTAAGTAAGTCAAAAATCAATGCGCCGTGGCAATGCCAGCGACGGCTAAGCAGGGAGAGCGACGTGAACGAATTTCTGAAGAATTTTCTCGACAGCAAGCTCAATGAGGATGTGAGCCGCCGGCGGTTCATCCAGGGTGCGGCGGGCCTCGCCACGCTGACCGTGCTCGGCGCGCCCCTCGCCTCGGCCGAAGAGAAGAAGCTCGGCGGCCCCTTGAACTTCCTCGGCTGGGACGGCGAGCATGGCGGCAATGTCGCCAAGGAATTCCTCGCCAAGAACAATATCCAGATGCAGGCCGCGTTCCAGTCGGCGGCGGATGAGGCGCTCACCCGTTTCAATACCGGCGGCCGTGGGTCGATGGACCTTCTCACCCCCAACAAGGATTTCCAGCGCGCCATCCTCGCCTCCAATGTCGAGCTCTTCCAGCCGCTCGACATGAGCCGGATCCCGAGCGCCCAAGGCCTCTTCCCGGCCTTCAAGGATGCGCCCTGGCTCACGCGTGAGGGCAAGACCTATGGCATCCCGATGATCTGGGGCGATGAGCCTTGCGTCTACAATCCCGCCAAATGGGACGCGATGCCCGAGAAATATACCGACTTCGCCGATCCGAAATACAAGGGCGAGCTGGTGCTGCTCGATGATCCCTTCGGCAACATCTGGCTCTATGCCACTTCCCTCGGCTTCAAGGAGCCGAGCCGGCTCACCCAGGCGCAACTCGACCAGGTGGTCGAGACGATGCTGAAAATGAAGCCCAATGTCGTGACTATTGGCGCCTCGCATGGCGACATGGCGGACGTCATGGTGCGCGGCGACGCTTCGCTCGGCATCGGCGGCTGGGCCTATCAGACGCTCATCGCCAAGGACAAGGGCGTCAAGCTCGTGGTCGGCTCACCCTCCAAGGACGGCACCTTCTTCTGGTCGGACGCCTATGCCATCGCCGTCGATGCGCCCAATGTCGATAATGCCTATGCCTTCATCGATTTCATCACCCAGGCGGAATCGAATGCGGCATTGGCCAAGGAACTGGGGTCGGGCTGCACGGTGGAGAAAGCCTTCGACATCCTCGATCCGAGCGTCAGGGACATCTATCCTTACGACAATGTGCGCCAGCCGGGCGGCGGCATTCTCGGCACCCAGATCGTCGTTCCGCCGCAGAAGGCCGAGGGTGATATCGTAGGGGCACCCGCCTGGGTCGAGGCGTGGCAGAAATTCAAGGTCGCCTGAGGCGCGAAATCTGGGTATGATGGTCAATGCCGCGACGGTGAGGCTCGAGGCCAATGGCCCCGAGCAATGGAGCCGAGCGGGCGCCTTGGTGCGCCCGCTCCTTCCTGCGTCCTTCTTCTATGCGATCTTCTTCGCGCTTCCGATGCTGGCGCTCTTCGGACTGAGCTTCTGGCGGGCCGACGGCTTCGTGATGATCCCCGATCTCACTTTCGCCAATTATGAGAAGATCGCCACATCGCCGCTCTACCGCGTCCTGCTCTATCGCACCATCGCCGTCGGCTTCACCACCGCCCTCATCGTGGTGCCCATCGCCTTCACCCTCGCTTACATCATGCGCTTCGTGCTGGAGAAGCGCGGGGCGCTCATCCTGCAGCTCGTGCTGCTCTCGCTGTTCAGCGGCTATCTGGTGCGCATCTATGCCTGGCGCACCATTCTCGGCAAGCAGGGCCTGCTCAATTCCACCTTGCAGTGGCTGGGGCTGATCGACCGGCCGCTCGAATTCCTGATCTACAGCAATCTCGCCATCGTCATCACCTTGACCGGCCTCTTGCTGCCACTCTGCGTATTGCCGATCTATTCGGCGATGGCCAACATCTCGCGCGACTATCTCGAAGTGGCGCGCGATCTCGGCGCCCCCGGCCACACGCTCATCCGCACCATCCTGGTGCCCATGGCGATGCCGGGCCTCAGCACCGCTTTCGCCTTCGCCTTCCTGCTCTCGGCCGGGGATTTCGTCACGCCGACGCTGGTCGGCGGCACCCAGAGCCTCCTCATCGGCAATGTCATCGCCGATCAGTTCCGCGGCATCGGATCGAACTGGCCCCTGGGGGCGGCACTCGCCTTCGTCACCATCAGCCTCGTGCTCGCCCTCTATTTCCTGGTGATGCGCCTTGTCCGCAAGGTGACGGCATGGTGAGCGCAGCCAGATCGACGCTTGTGGCCAAGGGCTTCGTGGCGCTCGTCCTCCTCTATCTCTACGCGCCCGTGGCGGTGATCGTCATCTTCTCCTTCACCACCTCGCCGCGGCTCTCCATGCCGATCGAAGGCCTCACCTTTGCGTGGTATCACAATGCCTTTGCCAATCCGCTCATCACCGCAGCACTTGCCAACAGCCTCATCCTCGCCGGCGTGTCGGCGGTCGCTGCCGGGCTGCTCGGCGCCGCCTTCGCTTTCGGCGTGATGAAGCTCACCCAGCTCCGACTGAGGCGCGCCCTCCTCGCTTTGAGCCTGCTTCCCGCCGTGATGCCCCTGCTCGTCATCGGCATCGCCCTTGCCGTCGTCTTCCATGCCCTTGGCCTGGCGCAGGGCCTGCGCAACGCCGCTATCGGACATATCCTGGTCAGCCTGCCCTTCGTGGTGCTGACCATGAATGCGCGGCTCGAAACCTTCGACTTCGCCACTCTCGAGGCGGCGCGCGATCTCGGCGCCTCGCCCTTCCAGACTTTCCGCGACATCACCTTCCCGCAGATTCGTTCCGCGATCGTGGGCGCTGCCCTTCTCGCCGCGGCGCTCTCGCTCGATGAGTTCGTCGTGACCTGGTTCAACATCGGCAACGAGCAGTCGATCCCCGTATTGGTCTGGGGGCTCATGCGCCGGGGCGTCGATCCCTCGATCAACGCCCTCGCCTCGGTCCTCTTCGCCTTGCTCGTCTGCCTGGTGTTCCTCTCCAACTTCATCGGCCGGAGAAACAGCACATGAAAGCGACTCAAAGCCTCTCCGTCGATCTCCTCATCCGTCACGCCTATGTCATCACCATGGACGATGAGAGCCGCATCTTCGAGCATGGCGCCATCGCCATCGACAAGGGCCGCATCGTCGCCGTCGGCGATGACGCCGCGATCGCCGCCGGCTACTCAGGCAAGCGCAGCCTCGATGCCGAAGGTGCTCCCGTGCATCCGGGCTTCGTCGAATGCCATTTGCACGCGTCCTTCCAGCTGTTCCGCGGGGCGTTGCCCGACCACCTGGCCGAGGCGGATGCTTTCGATAGTTTCGAGAGCGTGTTCTACAACACGGTCAACGACGAGGAGGAATATCTCGCGGTGGCGCTGTCGGCGCTGGAGATGATCCGTAACGGCACGACCTGTTTCATGGAAGCGGGCACCGTGCTCGCTCCCGGCGCAGCGGCCCGCGCCGCCCAGGATGTCGGCATCCGCGCCGTGATCGGCGATGCCTTTATCTGGGACCGGCCGCAGGGCTTTGCGCAAGGCCTGGTCGAGACGGGCTGCGCCACCTGCGCCACGCAGGCGCGCATCCACCCCGAGCTCAAACGCGCGCCCAAGACCCGCGCCGAGGCGCTCGCCATGATGGGGCGCGAGCTTCATCGCAATGGCGATCCCGAGGCGCTGGTGACCGGCCATATCGCCGTGCTCGGCCTCGGCACGGCGAGCGAGGAATTGATGATGGAGGCCAAGCATCGCGCCGACAAGGCGGGCGTCGTCCTCAATCTGCATCAGTCCTATAGCCCGGCCGACACGGAAGCCGATCGGCAGCGCTTCGGCACCGATCCCTTGCTCCATCTCGACCGGATCGGCTTTCTCGACCGCAATGTCACTTTCGGCCACGCCAATCACCTGAGCGATGCCGAATGCGACGCGCTCCTCGGCAGGGGGACGAGCATCGCCTGGGCGCCGGCGGCTTCCATGATGTGGGGCCATGGCGGCTCGATCCATGGCCGCCATGCGGAACTGTGGCGGCGCGGCGCCAATGTCGCGCTCGGCTCCGACTCGGCCAACTGGTCGAATGATTTCGACCTGTGGCGCCAGGCGAGCCTCGGCGTGCTGACGGCGCGCGAGGCGCATGGCGACAGGAGCTACCTTGTGGCCGAGGACGGTTTCCGGATGGCGACACGCGCCGGCGCCAGGGCCGTCGGCATGAGCGACCGCATCGGCGCGATCGAGCCCGGTAAGCGCGCCGACCTCGTCGTCCACACGCTCGACCGGCCGGAATTGATCCCGACCACCGACATGATCCGCGCCTTGTTCTATTCGGCGCGCTCGAAATCGGTCCACACCGTCATCGTGAACGGCCGCATCGTGCTCGAGGAAGGCCGCTTCGTCACCGTCGATGAGCGCCGGCTGCTCAAAGAGTGCAACAAGGCCTCGGCCGCCCTCCTCGCCCGCATGGGCCTCAAGGCCGAGCCCAACAGGCTTGCGCGCCTTCAGCGAAAGACGGCATGATCGTCACCTCACCTGGACGTTAGATCATCCATGCCCGCCGATCCCGTCACCGTCATCTTGCGGCCAGAGCATTTTTCGCCGGCCCGCCACGTGCTCGCAACCTATGGCAGCATGACCGCGACCTGCTTTCGCTATGATAGCGGCGTCGCCGGTCTCACCATCGCTAATGAAGCCGGACATATCGACCTCCTGCCCTTCCACGGCCAGCAGATCTGGGACGCCCTATTCTTCGGCCGCCGGCTCACCATGGGCTCGATGTTCGACGAACCCGTCGCCACCCAGGACTATCTCTCCAACTATGGCGCCTTCTTCATCCATTGCGGCGTTACCGCCATGGGCAATCCGGGCCCTGAGGACAGGCATCCGCTCCATGGCGAGCTTCCCAATGCGATCTATGCCGAAGCGCGGCTCATCGTCGGCGAGGATGAGGCCGGCCCCTTCATGGGACTCGCGGGCGCCTATCGCCACCGCGTCGCCTTCACCCACAACTATGTGGCGGAGCCCGTCATCAAGCTCGACGCGAAGAGCGGCCGCATTCGTGCCTCGCTCACCGTGCGCAATCTGAAACAGGCGCCCATGGAGCTCATGTATCTGGCGCACATCAATTTCCGCCCCATCGACAATGCCCGTCTCCTCGACACCGTGCCGGACGATCCGCGTCATATGCGGGTGCGCGCCGCCTTGCCGCAAGGCTATGTGGCATCCGAGGGACATCAGGCGCTTCTCGCCGAGATGCTCGCCGATCCCAGCCGGCACCGGCAGATCGTTCCCGGCCGGGCGATCGATCCCGAGCTCGTCCTCTCGCTCGACTGCCGGGCGGATGATGCCGGCTGGGCCCACAGCCTGCAGCTCCTGCCCGACGGATCGGCGGATTTCGTCAGCCATCGTCCTGAGGAACTCGGTCACGGCGTGCGCTGGATGAGCCGCGGCGGCGACCAGGACGCGCTGGGCCTCATGCTGCCGGCGACCGCCGATCCCAATGGCTACACGGCCGAGAAGGCCAAAGGCCATTTGCGCATCCTCGCCCCCCAAGGCGAATTCCGCTGCGCGCTCGAATTCGGCGCGCTCGACAAATCTGAGGCGGACGCCTTGCGCCGCAAGATCGAGAAGATAAACGCATGACATCGAGCTTCACCACCATCGGCGATATCGAAGCGGCACGGCAGCGCATCGCACCTCACATAAGGCGCACGCCGGTCATGGCGCTCGGCCAGCTTCAGTCGCCGCTCGCCCGGCCGACACAAGTCACGCTCAAGCTCGAATGCCTGCAAGTCACGGGATCGTTCAAGGCGCGGGGCGCCATGAACCGGCTTCTCGGCGCGGCACCTGGCGAGATCGCCCATGGCATCACCACCGCCTCGGGCGGCAATCACGGGCTCGCGGTGGCGCGCACCGCTTTCGCCGCGAATGTGCCGGCGACGATCTTCGTACCCGCCAACGTGTCGCCCGCCAAGGTCGCCAAGATGAAGGCCTGGAACGCCAAGGTCGAGGTCGTCGGCGATGAATGGAGCCAGTCGAACCAGGCAGCGCTCGATCACGCGGCAAAGACCGGTCAGGCCTATTTCCATCCCTTCGCCGATCCGCTCGTCGTCGCGGGGCAAGGCACGCTCGGCCTCGAGATCATGGACGAGCTCCCCGACATCGATGCCATTCTCATCGCCATTGGCGGCGGCGGATTGATCTCTGGCCTCGCCACCGCGCTCAAGGCGCGCCGCCCCGCGATCCGCGTCATCGGGGTCGAGCCCATCGGATCGCCTACCCTCAAGGCGAGCCTCGACCAGGGCCAGGTGGTGACCCTTGCCGAAGTCACCTCACGCGTGCCGACCATGAGTTGCCGGCGCACCGATGAGCGCATCTTCGACATCGTGCGCCGCAACGTGGACGACATCGTCCTCGTCAGCGACGAGGAGATGGCGGAGGCCTCGCGCTTCCTGTGGTTCGAAATGGGCATCGCCGCCGATCTCTCGGGCGCCGCTTCGGTCGCGGCGCTGCGCCGGGATCTGCCGCAGCTCGCCGACCGCCGGCATATCTGCGCGCTGGTCTGCGGCGCCGGGGCGGAAGGAACAGGGCCATGAAATTGAAACTGGCGCTCGCGGGCGCCGGCCTTTTCGGCGAAGAGCATCTGCGCGTGATGTCGCGGATGGCGGATGTCGAGATCGCGGGCATCGCCGACGTGAACGCCAAGGCCGCCGAAAGCGCTGCCCAGCGCTATGGCGCGCTCGATTGGGGCACCGACATCATCGCCCAGCTCGATCGCCGCAAGACCGACGGGCTCATCATCGCGACGCCCGGCCAGACGCATGTTCCGATCGCCAAGCAGGCGCTCGAGCGCGGCATTCCCGTGCTGGTCGAGAAGCCCATGGCCATGACCGCGGCGGAAGCCGCGACGCTGGTCGAAAGGGAAGCGCTGAGCCAGGCCTTCATCCTGCCGGGCCACGTGCTCCGCTTCTCCAAGCCGCATCGCCTCATCGCCGACATCGTCGGCTCCGGCGGGATCGGCCGGCTGCTGTCGCTCACCGCCCGGCGCTATCGCGACGACAGCCATGCGCTGCGCTATCCCGACATCGACCCCATCATGATGACGATGATCCATGACATCGATCTGGCGCTGTGGATGGCGGGGGCTCCGGTGCATGAGGTCCTCGCTTTGCGCAATCCCGCCCATGAGCAGCGCGCGCAGACCGTGGTGACTGCCCGCGACCGCAATGGCGCCGCCTGGACGCTCGCCACAGCCTGGACCTTCGCGCTCGACGCCGCACCGCCCGATCGCCTCGAGATTGTCGGCGAGCGCGGCGGCATCGATTTCGAGACGGGCGCCTATCTGCGCCAATATGGCGCAAAGGTCCGGGAGATCGACCTTGCCCGGGAGGAGCCCGACGATCCGCTTTATACCGAGGTCGCCTATTTCGCGGACCGCATCCGCTCGGGCCGGCCGCCCGAGACCGTCACCGCCAAGGATGCCCATGCGGGCCTCCTGATCGCCGAGGCGGCGCTTGCCTCGCTCAGCCAAGGTGGGATCGTCAAGCTGCCCGGCTAGCCACACCAGGAACGGCGCAATTTTGCCATCGTCCCGCCGCCGCATTCCGTTAGGATAGGCGTATGTTCCATCCGGTGGGCAATGCGATCAGGCGTATGACGGCCACCTTCTCGGCGCTGTTGCTGGTTGCCCTTTTCGCCAACCTGGCCGCGGCCCAGGACACCAAGCCCCTCAAGGGCGTTGCCCTCATCATCGGGCAGTCGCGCTATGAGCAGGTGACGCCGCTCGTCAATCCGGCCAATGATGCCCGTGCCGTCGACGGACTCCTGACCGGTCTCGGTTTCGACACGCGCACGGTCAGCGACCGCGATGCGGAAAAACTCAAACGCGATCTCGAACGCTTCGCCGAGGATGCGGAAGGGGCCGATGTCGCTTTACTCTATTATTCGGGCCATGGCATCGAAGCGGGCGGCGAAAACTATCTCGTCCCGACCGATGCCGATCTCTCGGCCCTCGATGATGCGGGCGAAAGGCTGGTGCCGCTGTCGGCCATCATGGAGCGCCTCAAGCGCAGCGTGCCGATCACCATCCTGCTTCTCGATGCCTGCCGCACCAATCCCTTCCCGGCCGATGCGACGCTCAAAGTCGGCGGTGAGTCCCCGCCGGCGCCCGTCGCCGCGATCGGGCTTGGGGCGCCGCGCGGCATGAGCGTCGTCGAAGACCCAGCGGCGACCGACAATCTCGGCATGGTCATCGGGCTCGCGGCCGAGCCCGGCCGCGCCGCGCTCGACGGCGAGCCTGGCCGCAACAGCCCGTATGCCGCGGCCCTCATCCGGCATCTCTCGGCCATCAAGGGCGAGGAGTTCGGCACGGTGATGCGCTTGGTGACCGAGGAGGTCTATCTCACGACCCGGACGCGGCAGCGGCCGTGGATCAATGAAAGCCTGCGCCGCCTGCTCTATTTCGGCGGCGCGCCGCAGGAGGCCGAAGGTCCGAGCGGCCTCATCACCCAGGAGCGTCGGCATCTGCTCTTGACCATCACCGCCCTTCCCGAGCCTGAGCGCAAGCAGGTCGAGACCATCGCCGAGAAGGACGGCGTGCCGCTCGATGCGCTCTATGGCATCCTGCGCGCGCTCGGTGCCGCGGACATCCCCAAGGACCCGGCGGCGCTCGAGAAATTCCTGCGCGCCCAGGCTGCAAGCCTCAAGCAGATGATCGCCGAACGCGAGGCGCTCAAAGCGGATAATCCCGAGATCGCCCGGCTGACCGCCGCGGCCGACCAAGCGATCCGCGAAGGCGCCATTGAGACGGCGCGCCAGTTCCTGGACCAGGCGGTGAAGATCGTCGAGGAGAACCGGGTCCCGGTCGATGCCGCGGAAGCACCTATCAAGGCCCGCCGCATCGCCGATGCCCAGGTCTATGCGCGGCGCGCCGAGGCCGAACGCCTCGCGCTCAATGTTCCTGCCGCCGCCGAAGACTATGACCGCGCCTATGCGCTGATCGCCAAATGGGACGATACGCTCGCCTGGCGCTACAAGTTCGAAGCCGCCAATGTGCTGTCCGAATATGGCGACAGGCGCGGCGATACGGCGAGCCTCGCCCGCGCCATCGCCTATTACGAGACGGCCCTTGCCGAGATCAGCCGCGAGACCGTACCGGAGGATTGGGCCCACACGCAGAACAATCTCGGCATTGCGCTCCATGCTCTGGGCGACCGCGAGACCGGTTCGGACAAGCTCTATCGGGCCGCCACGGCTTTCATCGCCGCCCTCGTCGTCCTTCCGCGCGACAGCGAACCGATCGATTGGGGCCTGACCCAGAACAATCTCGGCAATGTCCTCCACACGCTGGGTGAGCGCGAGGTCGGGACCTTGCGGCTCGAAGAGGCCGTCAGGGCCTATGACGCGGCGCTCGAAACCCTGACCCGCGCGGCAGCCCCCCTGGATTGGTCCAGCGCCCAGAACAACCTCGGCAATGTCCTGCACCTTCTGGGCGAGCGCCGGGGCGAGACCGCTTTGCTGCGGGAAGCCGCGGTCGCCTATCGCGCGGCCATGGACGTCCGCACGCGCGATGAGATGCCGCTGCAATGGGGCGTCACGCAAAGCAATCTCGGCATGACCTTGCGCATCATCGGCGAGCGCGAAAGCGGAACCTTAACGCTCGAGGAGTCCATCGCCACCTATCGCCTGGCCCTCGAGGAGCTGAAGCCCGATCTCGCTCCCGCCGATTGGGCGATGGCGCAGAGCAATCTCGGCAATGCGCTGGCCTCGCTCGGCCGGCGCGAGAACGACCTCGATCGTCTCGAGGAAGCCGTCGTCGCCTATCGCGGCGCGCTCGGCCAGCGCTCACGCGAGCAGGTTCCCTATCTCTGGGCCATGACCCAGAACAACCTCGCCGGCGCCCTGGCGATGATCGGCGAGCGTGGCGGTGGAGTGTCTTATTTCGAAGAAGCCGCCGCCGCCTATCGCGCCGCCCTTGAAGAGCGCACTCGCGAACGCCTGCCGCGCGAATGGGCGCTGACCCAGAGCAATCTCGGCGCGGTGCTGCAGATGCTGGGCGAAGCGCGCGACGACGTCGGTCTCCTCGCTCAGGCGGCCGAGGCGCATCGTTCCGCCCTTCTCGAATTCACCCGTGAGCGGGCGCCGCAGGAATGGTCCAAGGTGCAGAACAATCTCGGCAATGCACTGAGGAGCCTCGGTGAGCGCGAAAAGGGAACCGCCTCGCTCAAGCAGGCTTTGGTTGCGCTCACCGCCTCGCTCGAGGAGCGAAGCCGCGAGGCATCGCCGCATCAATGGGCCAACACGAAGGTCATCATCGGCCTGACGTCCCTCACCCTTGCCCACAGGGGCGGCGGCCGCAAGATGGCCAACCAGGCCATTGCCGCCTTCGAGGCGGCGCAATCCGTCTACCGGGAGGCCAATGCCCTGCAGAATGTCGCGCAGGTCGAGGGCTTTCTGAAGGAGGCCAGGGCGGTGAAACGATGATCGCTGCGGCTCAGGGGAAGAACATTGCCGGGACGGCGTATATCGGATGCGCCGGCAGACGACATCGGGTTCCCTCCCCGCCAGAAACGAACATTAAGTTTAACCGATCTCGTGTAAAACCGTATCCACTTTTCACGATCACACGTTAGAATGGATTCATGCATCATCTGGCAAGCGTTGTCGTAAAGGCCGTGACGGCGGCGTTCTGCGCCTTACTGGTCGTCGTGCTCGTGGCCGCCCCCGGCATCGCCCAGGAGGCCACGCCGCCCAAGGCTGTGGCCCTGGTGATCGGCGAGTCCGCCTATGAGGCCTTGCCGCCGCTCGCCACGCCCGAACGCGATGCCCGCGACATCGCGGAACTCCTGGCCAAGCTCGGCTGGACGGCCGAGGCCGCCGCCAATGACAAGGCGCAGAAGCTGCGCAGTTCCATCGATGCCTTCATCGAGAAGGCCCAGGGTGCCGAGGTGGCGCTGCTCTATTATTCGGGCCACGCCATCGAAGCCGGCGGCATTAACTACCTGCTCCCCGTCGACATCGACCTCAACTCGCTCGAGACCGCCGACCAGAATCTCGTCTCGCTGCAGAATGTACTGGACAGGCTGCGCGCCAAGGCCAAGACGACCATCCTGCTCTTCGATGCCTGTTATCCCAGCTCATTCCCGAAATATGCCGTGGTCAAGCAAGGAGCCCAATCGACGGGCCAGCCGATCTCGTCTTCGGGTCTGTGCACGCTGCCGGGCGTCGCTGTTCCGGGAACTTCGGCAATACCCGACTCGACCCTGGAGGTGATCGGCTTCGCCAGCGACCCCCGGCAGGCGGCGCCCGAGGGAGCTCCCGGGGACAACAGCCCCTATGCCGCGGCTTTGCTCAAGCATCTCGGCGCCACGCAAGCCTATGACTTCGCCCAGGTGATGACGATGGTCGGCGAAGAGGTCTCACTCGCCACCCAAGGCCGGCAGCGGCCCTGGACCAATGCCAACCTGAAGCACGTTCTCAACTTCGGCGGCCAGGGAGACCGGGCCGTTTCCGACGACGCGGCGCTGGCCGACGAGCGGCGCAAGCTCCTCCTCGCCATTGCCGCGACACCTCCGGAAATGCGGTTGGCGGTCGAACGCCTCGCCCAGGACCAGGGGCTGCCGCTCGACCCGCTCTATGGCGTCCTCAAGGAACTGCAGGCCGATGCGGCGGCAAGTCCGCAGGAACGCGACGAACGGCTTGGCGCCGGCGCCGAAACCCTCAAGCGGCTGACGACCGAGAGGGTCGTTCCTCGCCGCAAGGACCCTGAGCTGGTACGGCTCTCGGGGCTCGCCGAGCGGGCGCAGGCGCAAGGCGCCATCGCGCTGGCCAAGAATTATCGCGCCAGGGCCGCGGCGCGCGCCGGTGAGCTCGGCAGGATGCTGGACAAGCGCGAAACGGTGGATGCGGCGGACCGGATCGAGGTTGCTTCGACCTATGCCGACTTCGCCGATACGGCGGTCCTCGCCTTCGATTACCGCCTGGCGGCCGAGCAATATCGCAAGGCCATCGAGCAGATCCAGGGGCGCAGCGCCATATTGGGCATCGTCTACCGGATGGGCCAGGCCGACGCTCTTTCCAACTTTGGCCGTCACAAGGGCGATGACGAGGCCACGCGGTCGGCGATCGCCCTTTATCAGTCGGTCGTGAATGACACGGCGGAGGGCAAGAACCAGGTTGCCTGGGCCACGGCTCAGAACAATATGGGCGATGCCTTGCAGATCCTCGGCGCCCGCAGCGGCAATCCTGAATTCTCGGCGAAATCCGTCGCGGCCTATCAGGCAGCGCTCACCCAGCTGGATCGCAAGCGTTTTCCGCTCGACTGGGCGACGACGCAAAACCGGCTCGGCGACGCCTTGCGCAATCTCGGCGAGCGCGAGAACGGTGCCGATAACCTCAGCCAGGCGGTCTTGGCCTACGAGGCGGCGCTTGCCGAGCTGACGCGCGAGCAGAGCCCGCGCGAATGGGCGAAGACGCAATATGGTCTCGGCACGGCGCTCAGGGTTCTGGGCGAGCGCGAGAACGGCACGGCGAACCTGGCCAAATCCGTGGCCGCGCTGGAAGCCGCGCTCAGCGAGACGAAGCGCGAGCGCGATCCCCTTGGCTGGGGCGATATCCAGTACAACATGGCCAATGCCCTGCAGATCCTTGGCCGGCGCGAGAGGGATACCCAGAAGACGCGGCAGGCGATTGCGACCTATGAGGCAGCGCTCACCGAGCTGACCCGCGAGCGCGTGCCGCGGCAATGGGCCATGGTCGAGGTGAGCCTCGCTGCCGCGCTGCAAGCGGCGGGCGAGAGCGAGGACGATGTCGAAACCCTGAAGAAGTCGGCCGCCGCTTATGAGGCAGCCCTTGCCGAAACACAGCGCGTGCGGGTTCCGCTCGACTGGGCGATGATCCAGGACAAGATCGGCGGCGTGCTGCAGCTCATCGGCGAGCGCGAAAGCGGCACTGAAAGTCTTCTCAAGGCCATTTCCGCCTATGGCGCCGCGCTCGAAGAGCGGACGCGCAGCCGGGTTCCGCTCGAATGGGCGGCGACGCAGAACAAGCTCGGCGTCGTGTTCCAGACTCTCGGCGAGCGCGAGAACAACACGGGTTATCTGGGAAGAGCCGTCGCCGCCTACGAATCGGCGCTCATCGAATCGACGCGCGAGCGCTCGCCGCTCGAGTGGGCCACGGCCCAAGACGGCATCGGCGATGCGCTCGCGGCCATGGCCGCGCATGAAAGCGACACCGGCAACCTGGTCCGCGCCATCGCCGCCTATCGCTCCGCCCTCGAGGAGAGGAAGCGCGAGCGGGCACCCCTCGCCTGGGCCGAGACGCAGAACGGCATCGGCGATGCCTACCTGGCGCTCGGCACGCGCGAGCCCGGCACGAGATACCTGAACAACGCGGTTCTCGCCTATGACGCCGCCCTTTCGGTCTGGACACGCGAAGACATGCCGCGGCTATGGTCGTCAGCCCAGAACAATCTCGGCCTGGCGCTGCAGAGGATCGCCGAACGCAAGAACAATGTGGATGGCCTGATCAGGACCATTGCCGCCTATGAAGCCGCCCTTCAGGAGCGGACCAAAGAGCGTAACCCGCTCGACTGGGCCATGACGCAGAGCAATCTCGGCACCGTGATGCGCCTTCTCAGCGAACGCGATCGCAATTCGCCGCGCATGACGCGTGCGATCACCATATTGGAGAATGCTCTCACTGTGCTGAGCCGCGACAAGCAGCCGCTCGACTGGGCGAAGACCCAGCTCAATCTGGGCGCAGCGCAATTCAGCATCGGCAGGCGCAAACGTGACAAGGCGATGCTCGAAAACGGCAAGCGCGCCGTCCAGGCGGCGTGGGATGTCTATAAATCTACCGGCACAACACAATATGACGAGTTCTTCACCCAGAGCATGAAGGGCATCGATGATGCCCTGGCCGCCTTCGCGCCGAAGCCTCCTCCCGAACCGCCGCAAACGGATTCGGCCGGGACGCAGCAGGACCCCGCCAAGGCGCAAGAGGACCCTGCCAAGATCCAAGAGGACGCTGCCAAGACCCAAGAGGACGCAGCCACGACGCAAGAAGATCCCGCCACGACGCAAGAAGATCCAGCCACGACGCAAGAAGATTCCGCCAAGGTTCAAGAAGAAACTCCGGAATCGCTAGAACTTCCTGCCGAGGAGTCCGTCGCCCCTCAAGAAACTCCTGCCCCTGCGCAAAAGACTACGAAGCCAAAGCCTTCCAAGCAGAAGTCAACTAACCAGAAAGCTTCTAGCCAGAAAGCTACTGACAAGAAGGCGGCTGACAAGAAGACAGCAGCCAAGAAGGCGCCCGACAAGAAGGCCGCTGACAAGAAAGCTGCTGACAAGAAGGCTGCCGATCAGAAGGCTGCTGATCAGAAGGTTGTCAAAAAGAAGAAAGCTCAGCCTTGAGAACGAGATAGCTTCGCATCACTCGCATGTGAAAAGCATTCTTCCCCATCACTGTGGATAGCGCGCATAATATGCGAATCATTAGGCGCATGACGCGGCTAATCGCTATCACAGTCACATGAACGCACAGAACGCCGCCCGGGTCGTCGAGCCCGAACCAGAATCCGACTCCTACCGCTCGCCGCCGCACAATATCGAGGCGGAGCAGGCGATTCTGGGCGCGATCCTGGTCAATAACGAAGCCTGCGACCGGGTATCGTCCTTCCTCGACCCCTCGCATTTCTTCGAGGCGGTGCATGCGCGCATCTATGAGGCCGCCGCCACCTTGATCCGCGCCGGCAAGCTCGCTTCGCCGGTGACGCTCAAAACCTATTTCGAGCGCGACGAGACGCTGAAGGAGATCGGCGGCCCCGCCTATCTCGCCCGCCTCGCCGCGGCGGCCACCACCATCATCAATTCGGAAGAATATGGCCGCGCCATCTATGAACTGGCGCAGCGCCGCAAGCTCATCGACATCGGCACCGATATCGTCAACACGTCTTTCGATACGCCGGTCGACATGTCGGCGCGGGACCTGATCGAGACGGCGGAACAGAGTCTTTACGAGATCGCCGAGACGGGCAAATACGGCCAGGGCTTCCAGGTCTTCGGCAAGGCGCTCACCGAAGCCGTCGACATGGCGGCCAATGCCTATCAGAGGGACGGCGGCCTCTCCGGCATCTCGGCGGGCCTGCGCGATCTCGACGAGAAGATGGGTGGCCTCCAGGCCTCGGACCTCATCATCCTCGCCGCGCGTCCCGCCATGGGCAAGACGTCGCTCGCCACCAACATCGCCTATCACGTGGCCAAGAACTACAAGGCCGACCACCAGCCGGACGGCTCGGTGCGCATCCTCGACGGCGGCATCGTCGGCTTCTTCTCGCTGGAAATGTCGCAAGAGCAATTGGCGACCCGCATCATCGCCGAGCAATCTGGCATCTCGTCCGAGCGCATCCGGCGCGGCAAGATCACCGAGGAGGAATTCCACCGCATCGTCGAAGTGTCGCGCGAATTGCAGGCGCTGCCGCTCTATATCGACGCGACGGGCGGCCTGACCATCGCGCAGGTCGCGGCGCGTGCCCGGCGCTTGAAGCGCCAGCGCGGCCTGGGCCTCCTCATCGTCGATTATCTCCAGCTCCTCGCCGGCTCGCAGAAGCGCGCTTCCGAAGGCCGCGTCCAGGAGGTCACCGAGATCACCGTCGGCCTCAAGGCGCTGGCCAAGGAGCTCAAGGTGCCGATCATCGCCCTCTCCCAGCTCTCGCGCCAGGTCGAGAACCGCGACGACAAGCGCCCGCAGCTCGCGGATCTGCGTGAATCGGGCTCCATCGAGCAGGACGCCGACGTCGTGCTGTTCATCTATCGCGAGGAATATTACCTCGGCCGCACCGAGCCCCGGCCCAACACGCCCGAGCATTTCGACTGGCAGGAGAAGATGAACCGGGTGACCGGCGTCGCCGAGGTCATCATCGGCAAGCAGCGCCACGGCCCCACCGGCATAGTCGAATTGCAGTTCGACGCCTCGCTCACCAAATTCCAGAACCTGGTCAAATCGGACCACCTGCCCGAGCAATTCCAGTAAGGCGCATCGTAGAGCCTCGCTCTTCCAGTTTTTCCCTTCCCCCGCGCACAGCGTGGGGGAAGGTGGCCGAAGGCCGGATGAGGGCTCTTTCGTACAATTCGCGTGGATCTCGACGAGTACTCTTTGCTGAGACAAAGAGCCCTCACCCGCCCTTCGGGCACCCTCTCCCATGCTTCCGCACGGGAGAGGGGGAAGACGCGAACCACTGAAGGGTTGCATCCTCAGCCGTTTACCGCTTTATGCGGTAAGCATTTCCAAGCGAAGTGGGTACCGGTTCGCGTGAAGGAAATGCGGCCAAAGAGAGAACATGACCGCCCATAACGCCCATATCAGCGGCCCGCCCACCGATCTGGCCGGCGCCGTCCTGACCGTCGATCTCGGCGCCATCCAGGAGAACTGGAAGCGGCTCGCCGCCAAGGCGGGCTCGGCCGAATGCGGGGCGGCAGTAAAAGGCAATGCCTATGGTCTCGGCGTCGATCACGTGGCCCCGGCTCTGTGGGCGGCGGGCTGCCGCACCTTCTTCGTGGCGCGGCCCATGGAAGGCGGCGAGTTGCGCCACCTCCTGCCGCGCGAGGCCGTCATTTATGTGCTCGACGGCCTGTTTCCGGGCCAGGCCGAATTCTATGCCCGCGAGGATTTGCGCCCTGCCCTCATCACCATCGAGGAAGCGCGCGAATGGGCCGCCTTCGGCACCGAATATGGCCGCAACCTGCCTTGCGCCATCCATGTCGATACCGGCATCAACCGGCTGGGTTTTTCGCCTTCCGCCTTCGAGGCATTGATCGCCAATAACGAGATCATGGCGCGGCTCAACCTGGCCTTGCTGATGAGTCATCTCGCTTGCGCCGACGAGCCGAACCATCCGCTCAATGCCCGCCAGAAGACGGCCTTCGCCGCCTTGCGCCGGCGGCTGCCCGGCGTCAAGGCAAGCCTCGCCAATTCGAGCGGCATATTCTTAGGAAGCGACTACACCCATGACCTGGTGCGGCCCGGCATCGCGCTCTATGGCGGCAATCCGGTGGCGCCGCACAGCAACCCGATGCTGCCGGTGGCGCATCTCGAAGGCACGGTGCTGCAGGTGCGCGAGATCGCGGCCGGCGAGAGTGTCGGCTATGGCGCTACCTGGCGGGCGACGCGCCAGACCCGCGTCGCGGTGCTGGGTGCGGGCTACAAGGACGGCGTGCCGCGCTCCTTGAGCTCGCGCGCCACCAACGGCCCGGCCCAGGCCTTCATCGGCGGGAGGCGGTGCCCGGTCATCGGGCGGGTCTCGATGGATATGATGGCGGTCGACGTCACGGCAGTCCCGGTCGATCTCTGCCAGCGCGGAACAAGAGCGGAACTGATCGGTCGCAATATTGCCATCGATGAAACGGCAGAATGGGCCGGTACCATCTCCTATGAGCTCCTCACCCGTTTAGGCCAGCGCTTCACCCGTCTATATTCGGGTGGCGAATCGATCATCTCCAAGGCTCCGCTATCGTGAACTTCCTCGCCAATCTGGGCAGCGTCGTGCTCGCCCTCCTCGCCGAGACCGGGCGCATCGCGATCTTCCTCAAGGACGCGCTGCTGCAGGGCCTGACGCCGACGATCTATGTGCGCCAGATCTTCGAGCAGATGCTGAAGATCGGCTACAACTCGCTGCCCGTCGTCGGCCTCACCGCCTTCTTCACCGGCGGCGCGCTTGCCTTGCAGATCTATCTCGGCGGCTCGCGCTTCAATGCCGAGAGCCTGGTCTCGACCATCGTGGCGCTCGGCATCACGCGCGAGCTCGGACCGGTGCTCGCCGGCCTCATGGTGGCGGGCCGCGTCGGCGCCTCGATCGCGGCCGAGCTCGGCACCATGCGGGTCACCGAGCAGATCGACGCCCTCACCACGCTCGCCACCAACCCTTTCAAATATCTGGTGGGCCCTCGCCTCATCGCCGGCGTCATCACCTTGCCGATCCTCGTCGGCATCGCCGACACGATCGGCATCATGGGCGGCTACATCGTCGGCACCCGCTCGCTCGGCTTCAACTCCTATGCCTATATCAAGAACACCGTCGATTTCCTGCAGCTCGACGACGTGACCTCAGGGCTGATCAAGGCCGCGGTGTTCGGCTTCATCATCACTTTGATGGGCTGCTATCACGGCTTCCATTCGAAAGGCGGCGCGCAAGGTGTGGGCCGTGCCACCACCAATGCGGTGGTGAGCTCGGCGATCCTCATCCTCGCCGCCAATTTCGTCCTTACCTCGCTGCTGTTCTCGGAGTGACGCGATGGAGGAAACCGGCCATATCGTCCTCAAGGATGTGCGCAAGGCGTTCGGCCCGAAGAACGTCCTGAACGGCGTCAATCTCTCGGTGCCGAAGGGCCGCTCGATGGTCGTCATCGGCGGATCGGGCACCGGCAAATCGGTGATGATCAAGACCATCCTCGGCATCCTGCGCCCCGATTCGGGCTCGATCACCATTGGCGGCGAGGAAGTGACGGGGCTTCGCGGCGCGGCGCGCGATGAATTCCTGCAGCGCTTCGGCATGCTGTTCCAGGGGGCTGCCCTCTTCGATTCGCTGCCCGTCTGGGAGAACGTCGCCTTCGGCCTCATCCAGGGCCGCAACACGCCGCGCAAGGAAGCCCGCGACATCGCCATGGAGAAGCTCCGGCAAGTCGGGCTCGGTTCGGAAGTGGGCGGCCTCTATCCGGCGGAACTGTCGGGCGGCATGCAGAAGCGTGTCGGCCTGGCGCGCGCGGTCGCCGCCGACCCTGAGATCATCTTCTTCGATGAGCCGACGACCGGCCTCGATCCGATCATGGCCGACGTCATCAACAATCTCATCGTCGATTGCGTGAAGCGCTTGGGCGCCACCACCATCTCGATCACCCATGACATGGTCTCGGCCCGCAAGATCGCCGACCGCATCGCCATGATCCATAAGGGCGAGATCATCTGGCAGGGCCCGGCCCGCGCCGTCGACACCAGCGGCAACCCCTATGTCGACCAGTTCATCCACGGCCGCGCCGAGGGGCCGATCCAGATGGAGATTTTGAAGGCTTAAGGGTACTCCTCAGCTTCTTCACAAGTGATAACTGGAACTTCGATTGTCTCCCCACGTTAAGCTGCACGATGTTTCGATTGTCGGCTTTTCTTTGGGCTTTATTGGTTGCTTCCACAACTCATGCTGAGACCGGGCTCAACCCGACAGCGGTCAACAAGGCGACTTATGCGGAAGGCGCCAAAGAGCTCAGCGGCCCTCTTATGGTCAAGCTTCAGATCCTCCTCGACCGCGCTCATGCTTCACCAGGTTTCATCGACGGCCGTGAAGGCGGGAATGTCAGGAATGCGCTTCGCATGTTCGAGGAACGATCGAACTTGCCTGCCGACGGCAAGCTTGACCCCGACGTGTGGGGCTTACTGCAGCGTGGCACAACAGACGATGTGATCGTCGCCTATGAACTCACGGCCGAGGATGTCAAAGGTCCGTTTGTCGAGAAGGTTCCGACGGATTACGCCGAAATGGCCAAGATGAAGCAGCTTTCCTATGCGAGCCCTCTCGAGCTCCTTTCAGAAAAATTCCACATCCACCCCGATCTGTTGAAGGCCCTCAACGCCGGCGCACAACTGACGGCGGGCAGCCGGATCTTCGTTCCTGACGTGATGGACAATGCACCGGCTGAAAGAGTTGCACGCATCGAAGTCGACAAGAAGCAAAGCACGGTGCGGGGCTACGCCTCGGACGGCAAGCTCGTCGTCTCCTATCCGGCGACCATCGGCAGCGGCGATACCCCGAGCCCTGAGGGAACGATGAAAGTGAAAGGGATCGCGGAAGACCCGAAATACTCCTATCGGCCTGAGAAGAATTTTCAGCAGGGCGACAATACGGAGCCGCTCGAATTGCCCCCCGGACCCAATAGCCCGGTTGGCTCCGTCTGGATCGATCTGACCAAGGAGACCTACGGCATACACGGGACCGATGATCCTGAAGCGATCGGCAAGACGGCCTCACATGGCTGCGTGCGCCTGACAAACTGGAATGCGAAGGAACTCGCCAGGCTGGTGAAGCCGGGCGTCGTCGTTTCCTTCACCGAAGGCAATCCGTAGGCCGAAGCCAAAAAAAGAAGGGCCGCGCGCGGCGGCCCTTCCCGTGAGATGCCTCGATCAGCATCCCGAAACGGGGATCAATCAGAAAAGGCCAGGAGCCTCCGCTGCGATCCGCTCGAGCCTGATCAAAGCAGTGAACTCACTCGACATCGGATCACCTCCTTTCGATTGTTGAAACCGGGGCATAGTGTGGGGGCTTGCGGGGAGAATTTCAAGCGGGCATTTTCGGGTCCCTTTCACTCTGGACCTATCATGCCTTCAGCCGACATCATCATTGTAAACGCCAAGATCCTGACCATGGACCGGGAAAGGCCGCGCGCCGAAGCGCTGGCGATTGCCGGCAACCGCCTTCTTGCGGTCGGCAGCAAGGACGAAATCTCAGGCCTCAAGGCCAAGCACACGCGGGTGATCGACGCCAGGGGCAAGAGCGTACTGCCGGGCTTCATCGAAAGCCACATGCATCTCTTCATGGGCGCGGTCGAGCTCGACAGCCTGATGGTAAGCGGGCTCGAAGGCATCGACACGCTGACCAAAGTGGTGCGCGACTATGCCGAGACGCGTCCCCACGACAGGATCATCGTCGCCAATGGCGCGAGCTATATGGCCATCCGCCCGAGCGGTGCGATCACGCGGCACGATCTCGACCGGATCCTGCCCGACCGCCCCTTGATGCTGGCCTGCTTCGATCATCACACCGTATGGGCCAACACGCCGGCGCTCACGGCGGCGGGCCTTCTCCATGGCAAGGAATTGCCGCCCGGCAATGAGATCGTCATGGGGCCTGACGGCCTTGCCACGGGCGAGCTCAAGGAGCCTGCCGCCCATGAGGCGGTCTTCCGGATGACGCCGACCCAGGGGCGCGAAGGGCTCGGCCTGGCAACCGGCGAGGATCCGGTGCCACCCGCGACCGCTGCCCAGCGCCGCACCGATATGGCGACCCTCAAGCGTGGCCTCGACTACTGCGCTTCGCTGGGCATCACCTCCATTCACAATATGGACGGCAATTTCTATCAGCTCGAGCTTCTCGACGCGCTGCGCCGGGACGGCGATCTCATCTGCCGGGTGCAAGTGCCGTGGCACCAGAAGAACTACTTCCCGCTCGAGCGCGTCGACGAGGCGATCGAGATGCGCCGGCGCTACAATGACGACATGCTCTATTCGGGCCGGGTCAAGATCTTCATGGATGGCGTGCTCGAATCCATGACGGCGCTCATGCTCGACGACTATCCCAACCATCCGGGCGAGCGCGGACAACCGCTCTTCACTCCGGCTGAGTTCAACGAGCTCGCGACCTGCGCCGACAGGCACGGTCTGCAGATCAGCGTGCATGCGATCGGCGACGGCGCGGTCCGGCGCACGCTCGACGGCTATCAGGCGGCGCGCCAGGCGAACGGCCAACGCGATTCACGCCACCGCATCGAGCATATCGAGGTCATCGATCCCGGCGACATCAAGCGCTTCAAGGAATTGGGCGTCACGGCCTCGATGCAGCCCATCGTGGGTTTGGGCGTGCCCGGCATTCCGCTCGAGCCCTGCCGCGAGCGCATCGGCCGGAAACTGCCCTTCGCCTATGGCTGGCAGACTTTGCGCGAGGCCGGCGCCCATATGAGCTTCTCTTCCGATTGGCCGATCTCGCCGCTCGATCCCTTGCTCGGCATGCAGTCGGCGATGACGCAAGTGCCGCTCGAGCCCGACTGTCCGCCGCAACGCCAGGGCCTCATGGACACGATCGCCGCTTTCACTTCCGACGGCGCCTATACCGAATTCGCCGAACACAAGAAGGGCCGGTTGAAACAAGGATTGCTCGCCGATGTGGTCGTGCTCGACGGTGATATCGAGGCGACGCCGGCAGAGCAGATCTCGGCGATCAAACCCAAGCTTACGATCTGCGACGGGCGGATCACTTTCGAACGGAACGCCTGACGCTCTGTTCAATTACCCGTGATCTTCTCGACGGCCGTAACAATGTCCCAGGTCCGGGCGTATTGATCGGCATGGCGGGTGCTCTCGCGCCCTTGCTTACAGTGGAGATCACGCATGGCCTTGGCCTATCCGTCTTTTTCAATGCGTCCGATCTGGCTTTTGGCTGCAGCGGCGGCCCTGCTCGCCGGCGGCACGCTGCTCGACACCCATAGAGCTTTCGCCCAGGAAGGCCTCACGATCCCCGCGCCTGCTCTCGATGAAACGGCGAGCAACGCCAAGTCGGAAACCGCCATCCTCGCCGGCGGCTGCTTCTGGGGCGTGCAAGGCGTGTTCCAGCGCGTCGCGGGCGTGAGCAACGCCGTATCGGGCTATGCCGGCGGCGAGGCGCAGACGGCGCACTATGAGATGGTGGGCAGCGGCGCCACGGGCCATGCCGAGTCGGTCAGGATCACCTTCGATCCGAGTAAGATCAGCTATGGCCGCATCCTGCAGATCTATTTTTCCGTCGCCCATGATCCGACCCAGCTCAACCGCCAGGGACCGGATGTCGGCACGCAATACCGCTCGGCCATATTTCCGTTGAGCGACGAGCAGGCCAAGGTTGCCAAGGCCTATATCGCGGAGCTCGATCAGGCCAAGGTCTATGATGCGGCGATCGTCACCAAAATAGAGCCCGGCCACGACTTCTATCCGGCCGAGGCCTATCATCAGGATTTCCTGACGCTCAATCCGACCTATCCCTATATCGTCTATAACGACCTGCCGAAGGTCGCCAATCTCAAGCGCCTGTTCCCCAAACTCTATCGCGACGACCCGGTGCTGGTCTCGGAAGCGGGTCTGTCGGACTGACATGGGGTGGGCGACAGCCCGGCGTAGCCCTTCCTTGACACCTCGTCTCAGGCTGCTAATCAGCGGGCCCCTCGCCGCTTTTACTCCCGCTGATGCCCTTTCCCGACAAGTTTCCGTGGTTCAAGCCCATTCTCGCCGGCGCGACGCTCGGCGAGCGCCTCATTGCGAGCCTCGGCTCGCTGATCGGCATTGGCCTCACCGGCCTTGTTTGCGGCCTCTGCTTCGGACCCGACCCCGCTCTGCCGCTGATCGTGGCGCCGATCGGCGCTTCCGCCGTCCTGGTCTTCGCCGTGCCGGCCAGTCCCTTGGCCCAGCCCTGGCCCGTCATTGGCGGCAACACGATCTCCGCTTTGATCGGCGTGACGGTCATGCAGGTCCTGCCCGATCCGCTCCTCGCCACGGGCGTCGCGGTGGCGCTCGCCATTCTCGTCATGTCGTTGACCCGGAGCCTGCATCCGCCGGGTGGTGCCGCGGCACTCACCGCGGTGGTCGGCGGCTCGGCCGTCGCCAATGCCGGCTTCCTCTTTCCCTTCCTGCCCGTCGCGCTCAATTCGGTGCTGCTCGTCCTCCTCGGCATCCTCTTCCGCAAGCTCACAAGGCGCGCCTATCCGCATGTGGCTCAGCCGCCCGTCGTGAACGAGCACAAGACCAAGGACCGCCCGGCCTCTTTGCGCGTCGGCGTGCAAAGCGCCGATATCGATGCGGCGCTCGCCAAGACAGGCGAGACCTATGACATCGATCGCCGGGACCTCGACCGCCTGCTGCGCGAGGTCGAGACCCAGGTCCTGTCGCGCATGCACAGCATGATCACGGTTTCCGAGATCATGTCGCGCGATGTGGTCACGGTCGACCAGAGCGCGCTCAGCGAACGGGCAAGGCGCCTGCTTCTCGACCACGACATCAGGACGCTTCCCGTCCTCGGCCAGGCGGGCAGGCTTGCCGGAACGATCGGCCTGCGCGAGCTCGCGGCGGGGGCGGAGCGCATCCGCGACAGGATATCGCCCGCCGTCACGGCGCGGCCCGACACGCCGATCACCGATCTCATTCCGCTCCTTAGCAATGGGAAGAGCCACGCAGTTGTCGTCACCGACCAGGATGGACGGATTGCCGGGATCGTCACGCAGACCGATCTCCTGGTGGCCGTGTCGCGCGCCTTGCTCGCGAAAGACCTGGCCGAGGCGCAAAGCTGGAGACCGCTCACCAGCAATTGGCCGGTCGCGGCGGCGTGAGAACTCAGCGAGGCCGGCTTGGTTCGAGCCTCACCTGTCGATTTCGCCGAAGACGATGTCGAGCGTGCCGATGACGGCCGACACATCGGCCAGCATATGGCCGCGACACATGGCATCGATCGCCTGCAGATGCGCGAAGGACGGCGCCCTGATCTTGCAGCGATAAGGCCGGTTGGTGCCGTCGGCCACGAGATAGACCCCAAACTCGCCCTTCGGCGCCTCGACGGCCGCATAGACCTCGCCCTTGGGCACGTGATGGCCTTCTGAATAGAGCTTGAAATGCTGGATCGTCGCCTCCATCGAGCGCTTCATGTCGGCGCGCAGCGGCGGAACGACCTTGCGGTCGTCGGCCGCGACCGGCCCCTTGCCGTCCGCAAGGTCGAGCTTGTCGAGACACTGCCGCATGATCCTGATCGACTGGCGCATTTCCTCCATCCGGATGAGATAGCGATCGTAGCAGTCGCCGTTCTTGCCGGTCGGAATGTCGAAATCGAGCTCGGAATAGCATTCATAGGGCTGCGCCTTGCGCAGGTCCCAGGCGGCGCCCGATCCCCTGAGCATGACGCCGGAGAAGCCCCAGCCCCACGCTTCGTCGAGGCTGACGACACCGATATCGACATTGCGCTGCTTGAAGATGCGGCTCTCGGTCAGGAGGCCCTCCATGTCGTCACAGCTCTTCAGGAAAGGCTCGCAGAACGCGCCGATATCGTCGAGGAGAGCCTGCGGCAGATCCTGGTGGACGCCGCCGACGCGGAAATAATTGGCATGCATGCGCGCTCCGGAGGCGCGCTCATAGAAGACCATCAGCTTTTCGCGCTCCTCGAAGCCCCAGAGCGGCGGCGTCAGGGCGCCGACATCCAGGGCCTGCGTCGTGACATTGAGCAGATGCGACAGAAGGCGGCCGATCTCGGAGTAAAGGACGCGGATGAGCTGCGCGCGTCTCGGAACAGCGAGACCCAAGAGCTTCTCCGCCGCCAGGCAGAAGGCATGTTCCTGATTCATCGGCGCGACGTAATCGAGGCGATCGAAATAGGGCAGCGCCTGCAAATAGGTCTTGTATTCGATCAGCTTCTCGGTGCCGCGATGGAGAAGGCCGATATGCGGATCGACGCGCCTGACGACTTCGCCGTCGAGTTCGAGGATCAGCCGCAGCACGCCATGGGCCGCCGGATGCTGCGGACCGAAATTCAGCGTGAAATCGCGAAGGGCCGCCTCTGTCATCGTCTTTGCCTGCTTTATCGAACAGCAACCCGCTCGCGGACAATCCTGCGAGAAGCCCGGGCGAGCTATGGCTCGACGCCCGGCATGCGCGAAGGTTCCAATTCCGTGTGCGGATTCATGTGGGGGCCGGTTGCTTCATCACATGTTGTTACGAATTGTTAGCCGGCAGGGGTAACCCCTTGAAGAAAAGCATATTCGGCAAACTCCGTTAAGGAACTGAATGAACGGGCATGGCTTAGCTCCTTGACGGCTTCTTAAATGAAGGAGATTGCCATGCGGCTCAAAGCCATACTTGTCTATTCGATCGCCACTGCGGCGCTGGCGATCATTTCACCATCGGCGACGCCGATTCTCGACATGCCCACGGTCGCGCAAGCAAGAACCAGCGTGTCCATCAGCACCTTCTATGACGACTTGGCGCCCTATGGGAGCTGGACCAACTACGAAGACACCTATGTGTTCGTCCCTGCGGACGTGCCGGCGGATTGGCGTCCCTATACGGTAGGCCACTGGGTCCAAACCAAGCGCTATGGCTGGCTCTGGGTGTCCAATGAGCCTTTCGGCTGGGCGACCTACCACTATGGCCGCTGGGGATATGCTGAAGACATCGGCTGGTATTGGGTTCCCGGCAAACGCTGGGCGCCGGCTTGGGTAAGCTGGCGGCGCAGCAATGACCATGTGGTCTGGGCACCATTGCCGCCCGGCCGCGGCGATGACGTAGACGTCGTGGTCGAGGTCAGCGACATCCCCGACATCTATTGGGTGGCCGTGCCTTCGCGGGATTTCCTCGATGACGATCTGTCGGTCGTCGTCGTCAGTGATGACACCGAGCGCGTCCGCTTCGTCGAAGCCGCCGAGCCCGTCGGCAGTGTGGTTATCCAGAACAATGTCGTCGTCAACAACGTCATCGATGTCGACTATGTCGAGAAGGTGACAGAAAAGAAGGTCGAAACTGTAGAGGTGAAGCAGACCGACGATCCGAAACAGGTCGGCAAGGGAACGCAAGGCGAAGTCGCGGTTTTCAGCGGCGAAGTGACGGAAGACAAGGACGCCAAGCCGTCCCAGGTCAAGGACGTCGAAGAGGTCAAGAAGCAGAAGGCCGAGACGGGCGAAACGCCGCAAAGCCAGCAGCCGGCCACCGAAGGCCAGGGCACGACCCAGGAGCCGGGAACAACGACGACCGAGGGCCAGGAGCAGCCTACAAAGAAGAAGAAGGCCACCGGTACGGAAGAACCTGCCCAGCAGCAGGAAGCTCAGCCCGAAGAAGGCCAGCAGCCGATGAAAAAGAAGCAGCAGAAGGCGAAGGGAACCGAAGAGCCCGCTCAGCAGCAGGAAGCTCAGCCTGAAGAAGGCCAGCAGCCGGTGAAAAAGAAGCAGCAGAAGGCGAAGGGGACCGAAGAGCCCGCCCAGCAGCAGGAAGCTCAGCCTGAAGAAGGCCAGCAGCCGGTGAAAAAGAAGCAGCAGAAGGCGAAGGGGTCCGAAGAGCCCGCCCAGCAGCAGGAAGCTCAGCCTGAAGAAGGCCAGCAGCCGGTGAAAAAGAAGAAGTCCAAGGCTTCGGAGCAGTCCACTGAGCCGGAAGGAGCCCAGTCCGAACGGGGCCACGGCGAGCCGCCGGTGAAAAAGAAGCAGAAGGCGGCGCCTGAAGCGCCGGCGCAAAGCGAACAACCGCCGGCGCAAGGGTGTGATCCGGCCTCCGGCCAAGGCTGCTGAAGGCAGATCGTACAACAATTCAGCGCGTGGTCCTGCCGGATCACGCGCTGACATTTTGAGGGAGACATAAGCGGCGGTAGAGGGTGGAGGCCTTGCCTCCCTCGCCCCGGCACGCCAAATAGGGGCGCATGGCCAAATCAGCGTCCCAATTCGTTTGCCAGTCCTGCGGCGCCGTTTCGTCGAAATGGGCGGGGCGCTGCGACAATTGCGGCGAATGGAACACCATCGTCGAGGAAGCGGCTGCGGCACCCGTCTCGGGCGCCAAGGGTGCCAGCCTGCCGAAAGGCCGCGTGACGCGGCTCGTTGGCCTCAAGGGCGACACGGCGGCGCCGGCGCGGATCGAAACCGGCATCGCCGAGCTCGACCGCGTGGCGGGTGGCGGTTTCGTGCCGGGTTCGGGCGTGCTGGTCGGCGGCGATCCCGGCATCGGCAAGTCCACCCTCCTCCTTCAGGCCATGGCGGCGCTCGCCAATAAGGGCCGCCGGGTGATCTATGTCTCGGGCGAGGAAGCGATCGCGCAAGTGAGGCTCAGGGCCGAGCGGCTCGGCATCGCCGACACCGCCGTTTTGCTCGCCACCGAGACCAATGTCTCCGACATCGTTACGACGCTCAATGAAGGCGATGCGCCGGCCATCGCGGTGATCGATTCGATCCAGACCCTGTGGTCGCCGGTCATCGAGGCGGCCCCCGGCACCGTCTCGCAGCTCAAGGCGGGCTCGGAAGCGCTCATCCGCTTCGCCAAGCAGAAGGGCACGACCATCCTGCTCGTCGGCCATGTGACCAAGGAAGGCCAGATCGCCGGCCCCAAGGTCATCGAGCACATGGTCGACACGGTCCTCTATTTCGAAGGCGATCGCGGCCATCAGTTCCGCATCCTCAGGGCGGTGAAGAACCGGTTCGGCCCGACCGACGAGATCGGCGTGTTCGAAATGTCGGATGGCGGCCTCAAGGAGGTTGCCAATCCCTCGCGCCTGTTCATGGGATCGGGCGAGCATCCGACCCCGGGCTCGGCGGTCTTCGCCGGCATCGAAGGCACACGCCCCCTTCTCATCGAGGTCCAGGCGCTCGTCTCGCCCTCGCCCTTCGGCAATCCGAGGCGGACCGTTGTCGGCTGGGACGCCAACCGGCTCGCCATGGTCTTGGCGGTGCTCGAGGCCCGCGCCGGCGTGCAGGTCGGCAACCACGATGTCTATCTCAATGTCGCGGGCGGGCTCAAAGTGCGGGAAACCGCCGCCGACCTCGCCGTCGCCGCGGCCATTCTCTCCTCGCTCACCGGTACGATCGTGCCGCATGGCACGACACTGTTCGGCGAGATCGCGCTCTCGGGCGCCATCCGCCCGGTGTCGCTCGCGGAAGCACGTGTCAAAGAGGCACACAAGCTCGGCCTGAGAGAGGCCGTGACCGCCGCCCGGCCTGAGCTTTCCGGGCCAAAAGGCTTTAGAATCAAAGCATTGGAGACAATCAGCGACCTTGTGGCCTGGGCCGCCTCACAGCCGAAAGGGCTCGCCCGAATCGCCTAGCCCATGCCACAAAAGCTGCCTATAAGATCGCCGATAAACGCCCTTAATGGACGGACTGGCTAATGCCATTTCAACTGCTCGATCTCATTCTCGCCGGCATCATGATCATCTCGGGCCTGCTCGCGCTGATGCGCGGCTTCACCCGCGAGGTCCTCTCTCTCATCGCCTGGGGCGCGGCCGCGGTCGCGGCCTATTTCGCCATCCACTCGCGCGAGCTTGTCGGCATGGCGGGCCAATATCTCCAGCCCGAGATCGTGGCCAAGATCGCCGTCGGGGGTGCTGTGTTCCTCGTCGTGCTGATCGTCGTGTCGCTCATCAGCGTCAAGCTCTCCGATGTCGTGGTCGATTCCGCCGCCGGCGCATTCGACCGCACACTCGGCTTCTTCTATGGGCTGGGGCGCGGACTGGTGCTGGTCGTCATCGCCTATCTCTTCTATGGCTGGCTCATTCCCATCGACCGGCAAGAAGACTGGGTGAAGAACGCCCGCTCGCTGCCGATCATCCAGTCGGTCGGATCCGTCATTCTGGATCTGGTGCCGCCTGATATCGCCGAAACGCTGACCAACTCATCGATCCTCACCAACCAGACGCCCGCGCAGCAGCCGCCCGCGGCGCAGACCGGGAGCGGCGAGACGCAAGCCTCGCCGAGCGACGAGGAAGGCTACAAGAAGAACGAGTCGCAAGGCCTCGACCAGCTGATCCAGGGAACCCAGGGCAGCCAGGACAACCAGAACAATCAGAACAACCAGAACACGCCGCCTCCCGACAACCAGGAGCAGCCTGATTTCGGCGGCCAGACCAATCCCAATTGAGGACAGACGCAATGACGGCGCCGACGCCTGAATTCAATTTCGATCTCGACGGCGACACGCTGCGTGAGGAATGCGGCGTCTTCGGGATATTCGGGCATGACGATGCCGCGGCTCTGACCGCGCTCGGCCTCCACGCCTTGCAGCACCGCGGCCAGGAGGCGGCCGGCATCGTCGCCTTCAACGGCGAGCGCTTCAATTCCGAGCGCCGGCTGGGGCTGGTCGGCGATCACTTCTCGAACGAAGCGACCATCAATCGCCTCAAGGGACGGATGGCGCTCGGCCATGTGCGCTATTCGACGACCGGCGAAACCATTTTGCGCAATGTGCAGCCGCTCTTCGCGGAGCTCGCGACCGGCGGTCTCGCGGTCGCGCACAATGGTAATCTCACCAATGGCCTGACTCTCAGGCGCGAGCTCGTGGCGCAGGGCGCCATCTGCCAGTCGACATCGGACACGGAAGTCATCCTGCATTTGGTCGCTCGCTCGCAGAAGCCGCGCCTCGTCGAGCGCTATATCGATGCGCTGAGGGCGCTCGAAGGCGCCTATTCCCTGGTCGCCATAACCAATAAGAAGCTCATCGGCGCACGTGATCCGCTCGGCATCAGGCCGCTGATCCTGGGCGAGCTCAACGGCGCTTATATATTGTGCTCGGAGACCTGCGCCCTCGACATCATCGGCGCCCGCTTCGTGCGCGAGGTCGAGAATGGCGAAGTGGTCGTCATCTCCGAAGACGGCGTCGAGTCGCTCAGACCCTTCCCGCGCATGCAGGCGAGGCCTTGCGTCTTCGAATATGTCTATTTCTCGCGGCCTGACAGCATCCTCGGCGGCCGCTCGGTCTATGAGGTGCGCAAGCAGTTCGGCCGCCAGCTGGCGCAGGAGGCGCCGGCCGATGTTGATGTGATCATCCCGGTGCCGGATTCGGGCGTGCCGGCGGCGCTGGGCTTCGCGCAGCAGGCCAAGATCCCCTTCGAGCTCGGCATCATCCGCAACCACTATGTCGGGCGCACCTTCATCGAGCCGACCCAGACCATCCGCGCGCTCGGCGTCAAGCTCAAGCACAATGCCAATCGCGCCGTGATCAGCGGCAAGCGCGTGCTTTTGGTCGATGACTCGATCGTGCGCGGCACCACCTCGGTCAAGATCGTGCGCATGATGTATGAAGCGGGCGCGCGCGAGGTGCATATGCGCATCGCCTGCCCGCCGATCCGGCATCCCGATTTCTACGGTATCGACACGCCGGAGCAGAAATCGCTTCTCGCCGCCACCCACACGCTCGAAGAGATGCGCGATTATATCGGCGTCACATCACTCGCCTTCCTTTCGGTCGACGGGCTTTATCGTGCCGTAGGCTATGACAAGCGCGATCCGATCCGGCCGCAATTCACCGATCACTGCTTCACCGGTGATTATCCGACCCACCTCACCGACATCGTCGGTGAATCGGCCAAACAGCAGCTTTCGCTCCTCGCCGAGGCCGGCTGAGCTTTCATGACCAGAGAACTTGAGAACCGCATCGCGGTCGTCACCGGTGCGTCGCGCGGCATCGGCAAATATGCAGCCATTGGCCTCGCCCGGAATGGCGCCCATGTCATCGCCCTCGCTCGCACCCAGGGCGGGCTCGAGGAGCTCGACGACGAGATCAAGAGCGCGGGCGGCTCGGCGACGCTGGTGCCCGCCGACATCAAGGACTTTCCCGCCCTCGACCGGCTGGGTGCTGCGATCTATGAACGCTGGGGCAAGCTCGACATCCTCATCGGCAATGCCGGGATCCTAGGCAAGCTTTCGCCCTTGGGCCATATCGAGCCCAAGACCTGGGACGAGGTGATGGCCGTCAATGTGACGGCGAACTGGCGGCTCATCCGCTCGCTCGATCCCCTGCTCAAACGCTCCGATGATGGACGTGCGATCTTCGTGACCTCGGGTCAGGCCTATAAGACGACCGCCTATTGGGGACCCTATTCGACTTCCAAGGCGGCGCTCGAGGCGCTGGTCGGCACCTATGTGGCGGAAAGCGCTCAGACGACGGTGAGCGTGAACATGTTCAGCCCTGGGCCGACGCGCACCCGCATGCGGGCGCAAGCCATGCCGGGCGAAGACCCGGAGATCGTGCCGAGCGCCGAAACGGTCGCCGAGCAACTGGTCCAGATGTGCCTGCCGGATTTCCGGGCCGTCAGGGGCGCTACCTACAGATATGCGCCCACGGGGCTGTTCAAGTTCAAGCGGCCTGCGGAACCGGCACAATAGGCTGTTGCTGAAAATTCATTAGGGCTTCCCCCTGGCTCGCGACATAGTCGCGGCGCAAGCGGCCGGCCGGAAGGTATGGAACTTTCCGCCGGTCACGCGCTTCATAAAGATCGATCTGCGCAATTCGCAATCCATCCCTCGGAGGCCATCCATGGACAAAGACGCTCGCGAGCGCCGAAAAGCTCCGCTCGCCACCCCCGGCAATCTGGGTGAGAACGCGGTCAAGGACATTTCCGCCGTCCTCGCTGCACTCCTCGCCGACATGTTCGCGCTCTATCTCAAGACCAAGAACTTCCACTGGCATGTCTCCGGCCCGCATTTCCGCGACTATCACCTGCTACTCGATGAGCAGGCCGCCGAGATCTTCTCGACGACGGACGAGATCGCCGAGCGCGCCCGCAAGATCGGCGGAACGACCATCCGATCGATCGGCCATATCGCCAAATTGCAGCGCGTGGCCGATAACGACGCCGACTTCGTCACACCGGACGACATGCTGGCGGAGCTGCGCGAAGACAATCTGGAGCTCACCCAGCGCATGCGCGAAACGCACGACGTGTGCGACGAGCACGGCGATGTCGCCACCGCGAGCCTGCTCGAGAACTGGATCGATCAGGCCGAGCGGCGCGTGTGGTTCTTGTTCGAAGCGGGCCGGCGGTAGGATCCGATCAGGCACAATCGGCTCAACACCTCACCCTGAGGTGCGAGCGTAGCGAGCCTCGAAGGGTGTGTCGCAGCGTTCTCGCTCTATCCTGATGGATGCTTAGAGGCCCGGCTTCGCCGGGCACCTTCAGCATGAGGGTATTGCTGGATAGATTCACGATCGGTCCTGCAAAGCTGAGACATCTGACCCCCAGTTCAAACATCTGAGGGAATGCAGGGTTTTGCTGAGCGAATCCCGTCAGCTTGCGACGGTCGCGTCTTGCATCAATCAAAATAGGACGACGCGGCGGGAAACGATCGCTCCGTATTGACGCCTTGCGATCAATCGCCTAGCTTTTGTCATACAAATAAACAGCAACATTTCTGCCGTCCGGTAAATCCCCGCGCGGCACTTCAGGGAGGAAAGCATGAAACGTTTGCTCATGGCGGGTGCCGCCTTGGCGATGGCTCTGTCGATGACGATGAGCGCCACGGCGCAAGACAAGAAGACGCTCGCCTTCGTCGTCAATGGCGCATCGGATTTCTGGAAGATCGCCGAAGCGGGCGTCAAGAAGGCGCAGGAGGAGCTCCCCAACTACACGCTCGAGCTCAAATATCCCGAGCAGGCGGCGGCCGCGATCCAGCAGCGCCTGATGGATGACCTCGTCGCCGCCGGCGTCTCGGCCATCATGGTGAGCGCCATCGATCCCAAGACCTCGACCGAAGCGCTCGACCGGGTCGGCGGCCAGGTCCCCCTCTTCACCACCGACAGCGACGCGCCGCAAAGCAAGCGCATCGCCTATATCGGCAGCTCCAATGTCGAACTCGGCAAGAATGCCGGCCAGTTGATGCTGAAGGCGCTGCCTGAGGGCGGCAAATGCGTCGGCTTCGTCGGCCTGCCCGGCGCCGACAATGCGCGCGAGCGCATCGAAGGCGTCAAGGAAGTCATCAAGGGCTCGAAGGTCGAGCTCGTCGACGTGCGCGGCGATGACATCGACCAGACGCGCGCCAAGCGCAATGTCGAGGACGCGCTCGCCGCCATGCCGGACGTCACCTGCATGGTCGGCTTCTATTCGTACAATACGCCGCGGATCTACGAGGTGCTCAAGGAATCGGGCAAGCTCGGCCAGATCAAAGTCATCGGCTTCGACGAGGACCCGATCACCTTGGGCGGCGTGCGCGAAGGCACGATCGAAGGCACCGTCGTGCAGAATCCTTATGAATGGGGCTATCAGGGCATGAAGCTAATGGCGAAATTTCTCGAGGGCGACAAGGCCGGCATCCCGGCCGACGGCCTCATTATCGTGCCCGGCCAGGTGATCGACAAGGCCAATGTCGATGCCTTCGAGACGGAACTCAAGGCCAGGGTCGGAAAGTAGATCCCCGGGGGCTATGGCGGCCGGCAGTTCGGGATGCCGGCCGCAGCCTCACTTGCATCTGCGATGAAATCGTCAGAGGATTCGAAAGCCAGGATCATCGAGATGCGAGGAGCTTGAGCCGGCAATGGCCGCGCCGTTTCTGGAACTCAGCGACATCAGCAAGGCTTATCCGGGGGTCGTCGCCCTCGACAATGTCAATTTCGCCATCGCTCACGGCGAGGTGGTCGGGCTCGTGGGCGAGAACGGCGCCGGCAAATCGACCCTGATGAAGATCCTGGGCGGCGTCGTGGCGCCGGATCACGGCATGATCCGCATTTCGGGCACGGCCCATGCGGTTCTCACCGTCGCCGAGGCGTCTCGCGCCGGCATCGCTTTCGTGCATCAGGAGCTCAATCTCTTCGACAATCTCGATGTGGCGGCCAATGTCTTCATCGGGCGTGAGCCGCTCAAAGGCGGTCCGTTTCGACTCGTCGACAACCGGACCACGCATCTGGAGACGCAAAAGCTCCTCAACCTCTTGGGCGCCGACTTCACGCCCGCGACATCTGTCGCCGAATTGTCGCTGGCGCAGCGCCAACTCGTCGAGATTGCCAAGGCCCTGTCGCTCGACGCGCGTGTCGTCATCATGGACGAGCCGACCTCGAGCCTCACGGTGGCCGAGACCACTCGCCTTCTCAAGATCATCGCCGATCTCAAGGCGTCGGGAGTGAGCATCATCTTCATCTCGCATCGCCTGCATGAGGTGGAACGTTGCGCCGACCGGGTGATCGTCCTGCGCGACGGGCGCAAGGTGGGTGAGCTCGACCGCGACCGGATCACGCATGAGGCGATGATCCGCCTGATGATCGGGCGTAGCCTCAAATCGCTCTACCTGCCGCCCGCCGCACCGCCGCGCGGCGACGCTCTCATTCTCGATGAGTTGCGCACCGCGGCCTTCCCCCACCGCAGTGTCAGCCTCACCTTGCGGGAAGGCGAGATATTGGGCCTTGCCGGGCTCGTCGGCTCGGGCCGCACCGAGCTCGCCCGGGTCCTCTTTGGCATCGATCGCAAGCTCGGCGGCGACATCAGGCTCCATGGCAAGATCCTGACGATCGCATCGCCGCGCGAAGCGATCGATAACGGCATTTTCCTCGTTCCCGAGGACCGCAAGCGCTCGGGTCTCCTGCTCGATGTCTTGATCTCGGAGAACATCTCGCTTCCCGATCTTGCCGCCTATTCCCGCAACTGGCTCATGCAGGCGGTCCCGGAAGCCGAGAATGCCGAGCATCAGCGCAAGCAGCTCAATATCAGGTCGCGTTCGATCCGCACCCTGGCCGGCACGCTCTCGGGCGGCAACCAGCAGAAGGTCGTGCTCGCCAAATGGCTCTCGATGGCGCCTAAGATCATCATTTTCGATGAGCCGACGCGCGGCGTCGATGTCGGCGCCAAACAGGAGATCTATGAGCTGATGCGGGCTCTAAGCGATCGCGGTGTCGCCATATTGATGATCTCGAGCGACATGGAAGAGGTGATCGGGGTCAGCGACCGCATGGCGGTGATGCATGAAGGCCAAATCAGCGGTTTCCTGGCGCGCGACCGGTTCAGCGAAGACAACGTGCTCAAGCTGGCGGTCGGCCAGAGGCTGCAATAGGATAAGCGATGCTGAAAAAAGATCTCGGTCTGTTGGTCTTCATCCTGGTGGTGGGCGCCATTGTCGCCTTCATCAATCCGCGCTTCCTCTTGCCGATCAATCTCTCCAACACCATGAACCTCATCGGCCTCTATGGCCTGTTCTCGATCGGCGTCGGTTTCGTCATCATCACCGGCGGCATAGAGCTGTCGGTCGGCTCGATGCTGGCGCTCCTCGGCGTCATCTTCATCGACTTGCTCTCTACCTATCAGGTGAACTGGGTCCTTGCCTTCCTCGTCATCATCCTCGCCGGCCTCATGCTCGGCTCGCTGCATGGCTTCCTGGTCACCCGGATGAACCTGCAGCCCTTTATCGTCACTTTATGCGGCCTCCTGATCTATCGTGGCATCGCTCGCTTCTATACCGAGGATGCGACAGCGGGCTTCGCCTTCGGCACCAGCTTCCCGACACTCGAATGGCTGGTGGCCGGCCGCACTTTCGGCATTCCGCACAGTTTCATCGCCTTCATCCTCATCGCGATCGTCATGGGCGTGGTGCTGCACCGCTCGGTCTTCGGACGCTATCTCTTCGCCGTCGGCAAGAATGAAGAGGCGGCACGCTATTCCGGCATCCGCACCGGGCGGGTCATCGCCTCCGCCTATATCATCTGCGGCGGCCTGACCGGCCTCGCCGCCATCTTCCTCGCCATGTATACGCGCTCGATCTCACCCGCTTCGCACGGCAATTTCTACGAGCTCTATGCCATCGCCGCCGCCGTTCTCGGCGGCTGTTCCTTGCGTGGCGGCGAAGGCTCGGTGCTCGGCATCGTGCTCGGCACGATCCTGCTGCAGGTGCTGCAGAACCTGGTCAACCTGCTGGGCATTCCGAGCTCGCTCAATTTCGCCGTGATCGGCACCGTCATCCTCATCGGCGCGCTGGCTGACCAGCAGATCGTGCAACGCGGTGGCTTCGGCCAGGTCTTCAAGCGCACGCGCCCTTCGGCGCAGCCGGTGCCCGAGAAGCAGGTCTGAGGCAGCACCGTTACCGTTCGCGCGCCAGCAACTGGTTGCCGATGCCGCGCAGGCGCCATGCGAAGGCGATGAGGGCCACGCCCACGACCAGGGCCGCAATGCCGATCAACAGCGCAACCGCAATGACGCCCCAGACCCAGTTGGCGACGATCGCGGCGCCGAACAGGATGGAGATGATGGCCGCTATGGCGAGCCATATCTCGCCTTCGAGTTCTTTGCGCAGCACGATGGCCGCCACGAGCTGCAGCACGCCCATGGCGATGTTCCACAGGCCGATGAGCAGGATGAGGTAGACCGCGATCTGGCCCGGGATGATCAGAGCCGCAAGGCCGACGATGGCGCTGATGACGCCATTGATCATCAGCAGGACACGGTTCGATCCTTCCGCCTTGGGCGACAGCGCGCTCCAGATCGTAAGCAGGCCGTCGATCAGCGCATAGGCGCCGAAGGCCAGAGCCAGGAACTGAAGGAACTGTGCTGGCCAGAAGATGGCAAACAGCCCGAACAGGACGCTCACAATCCCGCGCGCCAAGATCGCGGACCACATGGCAACAAGGATCTCTTTCATGTTTCACCCCAGCCAGCGCACAAAAGATCTTGATAACACGAAATCGCGCCAGCCTCGATATGATCGGAACTGTTCTCCTGGAAAGCGCGATGGAGATCCCTCTTGCAATAGCGGGCCAAAGGGTGAGATTTGGGAAATGCCAGACTGGGAGATGGTGCCCCGGGCGCGGAGATCAAAAGTTGAGTCCCCTGTTCCTGGAAATTCTGAATTCCCTGCTCCGGAAAGCTAAGCCGTTGATATTACTCAGGCGGAGATTCTTTTACGAAAATTCCCTGATAATCCCTGATAATCCCTGATATTCGCTGTTTTCGCCGCTGGGCGCCTAAACCGAGAAACCGAGCCCGCGCAGATCGCGCGCCAGTGCCTCGGGCGAGGTGAAGTGCAGGGCATGCATGCCGGCGGCGCGGGCGCCCTCGACATTGTGCTTGCTGTCGTCGATGAAGACGGCGCTCTCCGGAACGACGCCATAGCGCTTGAAGAAGATGTCGAAGATCTCCCGCTCCGGCTTCAGCAGGCCTTCATCGCCCGACACCACGATGCCGTCGAAGCTGTTGAGGAAATCGAAGCGCTGGAGCGCCTCGCGGAACTTGTCCTGGTTCCAGTTGGTGATGGCATAGACCGGCACCCCGCTCGCCTTCAGCTTCTTGAGGATGGCGACACTGCCGTCGATCGGCCCTGAGATCGTCTCGTGCCATTCCTGATCGAATGCGCGGATCATCGGATGCCACTCAGGCGGATGCTCTTTGACCAGAAGCTCGACCGCTTCGCTAAAACTCCGCCCGCGATCCTGCTCGACATTCCAGGCGGGCGTGCAGACATTCTTCAGGAACCACTCCATCTCGTCCTCGCGGCCTGAGAAATAGCGGCGATAGAGATGGCGCGGGTCCCAGGCGACGAGGACATTGCCGATATCGAAGACGACGGTGGTGAGGCTTTGAGTCATTTTCTGTCCTTGTCGAACGGATTGCGTCCGCCGCGGCGGTTGAAGCGCAAGGGCGTGCCCCAGAGGTCGAAATTTTCCCTGAGGCCATTCATCAGATAGCGCACATAGCTTTCGGGCAGGTTGTCGAGCTGGTTGCCGAAGAGCGAGAAGGTCGGCGGCCGCGCGTTGACCTGCGTCATGTATCTGATCTTGATGCGCCGGCCCGAGGGCGCGGGCGGTGGATTGCGCTCCAGCATGCCTTCGAGCCAGCGGTTGAGCTGGCCCGTCGAGATGCGGGTATTCCATTTCTCGGCGGCGGCAAAGACCGCCTCCATCAGCCGGTCGAGCCCCTTCTCCTGATGGGCGGAGACCGGAACGATGGTGACGCCCCTGATCTCCGGTAGGATTTCCGCCATGTCCTCCTTCACATCCTTGAGCCGCTTTTGCTTGTCCTCGACCATGTCCCATTTCGACAACGCGATGACGACAGCCCGGCCCTGCTGGGCGGCAAGGTCGGCAAGGGTCAGGTCCTGGCGCTCGATCTCGAGGCCGGCATCGATCAGCACGATGACCGCGTCGGCGAAGCGTATGGCGCGCAGGCCATCCGCCACCGCGAGCTTCTCGACCTTGCCCGTCACGCGCGACTTGCGCCTGATGCCGGCCGTGTCCCACAAGATCACCGGCTTGCCGCGCCACGACCAGTCGATGGCGATGGCATCGCGGGTGATGCCGGCCTCGGGCCCGGTCAGGAGACGGTCGGCGCCCAGAAGCGCATTGACCAGCGTCGACTTGCCGGCATTGGGCTGGCCGATGACCGCGAGCTTGAGCGGCCTGTTCTCCGCCTCTGCCGCCTCGGCCTCGTCATCCGCGTCGTCCTCTTCGCCTTTCACGAAGGGGACGAGCGCATCGTAGAGCGCATCCATGCCCTCGCCATGCTCGGCCGATATGGCGATCGGATCGCCAAGTCCCAGGGCATAGGCCTCGAGGACGCCCGCCTCGCCGGCGCGGCCTTCCGACTTGTTGGCGAGCACCAGCACCGGCTTGCCATGGCGCCTGAGCTTGCCGGCGAATTCGCGATCGACCGGCGTCACGCCGGCGCGCGCATCGATGACGAAGAGGCAGACGTCGGCGTCGGCGATGGCCGCTTCCGATTGGGCGCTCATGCGGTCCTCGAGGCTGCCGCGCGGGGCGGCATCGAGGCCGGCGGTGTCGAAAAGACGAAAGGTCAGATCGGCAAGGCGGCCCTCGCCTTCGCGGCGGTCACGCGTGACGCCCGGCTGGTCGTCGACCAGCGCCAGCTTGCGGCCCACCAGCCGGTTGAACAGCGTCGACTTGCCGACATTGGGCCGGCCGAGTATCGCGACTTTCGCGGTCATAGGGGATGATTAGCGCAGAGCGATCAGCTCGGCATCATCCGAAAGCAGATAGACCGTGCCATTGGCGATGACGGGCGCGATGTAGAACGCATCGCCGATCTTCGTCGTGTTGAGGATCTCGCCCGTCTGGGCGGAGATGCTGGCGAGCTGGCCGTCAGAGCTGACGGCGAGAAGCCGGCCGCCGCCCAAAACCGGCCCGGCCCAGACCTTGCCCGGCAAATCCTTGCTCCAGCGCACGCCGCCGGTGCGGCGCGACAGCGCCATCAAGGTCTTGCCGTTGACGATGACGAAGACATGGTCGCCCGCGACCCAGGGCGTCTGCGAGCCGGAAATATCGCGCGCCCATTGCCGTTCGCCGCTGCTCAGGTCAAAGGCGGCCATGCGGCCGGCATTGGAGATGGCAAAGACCTGCTTGCCGTCGATGACGGGCCGTCCGGCAACGCTGCCGATATTGGTGGCGGTGGCGGTCGGGTCGCTCGAGGTCAGGGCATCGCTCCAGGCTTCAAGGCCGTCGCTCGCGGTGAAGGCGACGATCTCGCCTGCCGTCGTCGGGATCACGACGAAGCCCTGGGACACGGCGGGGCTGGGGCTCGAGGCGATCGTGGCACGCCCGCCCGCACCCTGATATTTCCACAGCTCGCCGCCGTCGCTGGCACGGAGCGCGAAGACTTCGTTGCTCGAGCCGGTGAAGTAGATCGCGCCATTGGCGACCGTGGGTGCCGCGCGCACCGGTGCTCCGAGCTTCTTGCGCCACTGGATGGCGCCGGTCGAGGCATCGAGCGCCAGCGCTTCGCCGAAGACCGAGGTCGCATAGATGCGCTGGCCGTCGGAAGCGAGGCCGCCGCCGAAAGCGCGGGTGCTCTTGCCTTCCGGGATGAGCGAGACTTGCCAGAGCTGGCCGCCACCCGAGGTGCGGATCGCCGTCACATTGCTGCGCGAGTCGAGCACATAGGCGGTGCCGCCGACGACGATCGGGCTTGCCACGATGCGGCCTTCGCTGGTCGTGCCTTCCCCGGCACTCGCCGCCCAGGCGCGCGACAGCGTGGCGCCGGCCGACAGATTGCCGAAGGAATTGGTCGCCTGGCCGCCCGGCTGCGCCCAGCTCGAATTGGTCTCCGCCGTCGGGATGACGATCGGCTCGCTCGACGTCAGATTCTGGCCGGCGGTCGAGTCGTTCGGAGAGAGGACGCTTTCGCGCTTGCCGGGCAGCACGACATCCTTTTCGCCCGCGACATTCTCGAGCAAATCCGAGGCCGTGCTGCAGCCTGATAGGAAGATGGAGGTTGCCAGGATCGGCCAGAGCCTGTTGGTTCGCATGATCGGCGTTGTTCCTTTTCCGCGTGGTCCTGCCCGAAAAGTCCGGCAGTTTCGCGACCACGCCTTACTTTTTCGTACTCAGAAGAGGTGTGATCACTTCCAGCAGCGTTTGCGCGCGCTGGCGCAGTTCCAAGGCTACACCCTGGTCGGCAATGATTGCGTTAAGATAGCGGTCGGCCATGGCATAATCACCCGTCCGGTAGGCCGCGAGGGCAAATATCTCGCGCGCGAGGCCGCGCCAGGGACTCTGCTCGTTGTCGAAGGCGCCGAGCCGGTTGATGAGCTCGGCCGGGGCCTGCTTGTCGACCAGTATATAGCCGGACCTGATGCGGGCCAGGTCGCGAATGGATTGCTCGTTGTTCTGGTCGTTGGCCAGGGCGTCGTAAAGAGCGACCGCCTCATCCTTCTTGCCTTGGCCGTCGAGGGCCGCGGCACGGCGCAAACTGCCGAGCTTGGCATAGCCCGTGTGGTCGATCGCGGCGAAGGCCGCCTCAGCATCCGCCGTCTTGCCCTCTTCCAGCTTCGTCACGGCGTCGGCAAAGACCCGGGCCGCCTTTTCCGACTGGCTGAGCTGCCAATATTGCCAGCCTTTGAAGCCGGCGACGAGGACGACCACCAGCACCGCCATGGCGGTGAAATAGTTGCCGTACTGCTTCCAGATTTTCTTGTATTGTTCCTGGCGGACTTCCTCGTCCACTTCTCTGAATAGCGATTCGTCGCTCACTTGTATGGGGCTCCCACCTTGGATTCTATAAGGCTTTGATGGAGCTGCTAATTTAGCCGAACGGCCAAATCAAGGCAAAAGCTTACGCAGTCACCTCGAAAGAGGTGATGAGGCCCGAATCGACCCGCTCGGCAAAGGCGCTCTGGATGCCCCATTCGCCGGGATTATCGGCCACGAAGCCCAGTTTCGCCTGGGCGCCCGCCGGTATGACCACCGTGTCGCGCCAGGGCTGGGGCTGGTCCTCGATGATCTTCCAGACATGGCCATGGATATGGAGCGGCTGGTCGAATTTGGTCCGGTTGTCGACGTCGAGGACCACGCTCTCCCCCTCCGTAAAGGTCTCCCAGGGTTGGGCGGCGAGGCCTGCCGTGCCATTGATCGCCCAGGCCATGCCTTTTTCGAGCAGGGCCCTGAGATCGAGTTTCTCTCCGCCATAGAGCGCCCCGGTCATGCCGCCCTTCTCGCCCCCTTCCAGGGTCAAGGGGACGGTCCTGGCCTTGTCCAGGTCGAGGTCCGTCGAGATGGGATTGGGCGGCAGCGCGAAATTGTCCGGCAGGGCCACGGGTTGGGAAGCGCCTCTGCGGTTGAGATAGGCGGCTTCGATGATATCCTCGAACAGGTTGACGGCAAGCGTCAGGGTCTCCTCGCCTTCTCCGACCAGGAGGTCGCTGCGCTGTCCGGGAGCCAGGATGAGGCCCTGACGGCTGAGCTCGCGCGGGGGAACCGGCTGACCGTCCTCGGCGATGACCAAGGGATCGGCGCCCTTGAACACGATCGCCATGGTGCGGACATTGGCGGCATTGAGGATGCGCAGGCGTACGAGGCCTGCCGACATGTCGATCTTCGGGCGGTAGGCCCCGTTCACCGTGAACCAGTTGCCGAGGCGCCCCTGGCCGATGGCATCCTGCAGATTGCCGAAGGTCGAGGCGTCGATCTGGCCGTCATCGGTCAGCTGCCAGTCGTCGAAGATGAGCGGAATTTCGGCGAATTTCTCCGCCAGCTCGCGTTCCTCGACCACCACCAGCGCGTAAAGCCCCATCTCGCGCTGGCGCGAGACGTCGGCGACCGGCGATAGCCAGAATGTCCCCGCATCGGGCGGCATGAAGACGCAGTCGAACGCGTTGTCCTTGCCCGGCGCCACGCTGATGCTCATCAGATCGGATGGCCCGCGCAGGCCGTACCAATGCAAGGCGACAGGGCGGTCGAGCTCGTTGACGAAGCGCACCTTGAATTCCTCGCCCTGCCTGGCGCGCAAGACGGGCGGCGGCCAGGCGCCGGAAAGGCTCTCGAGCTTCGTCGCCGGCCTGTCGCTCTCCATGAGCCGGGCATCGACCGGGCGCATGGTCAGGAGGGTGAAGCCGTCCTCCGTCTGCTCGGCCAAAACCTTCGCGGGCACTGCCGCCAATGCCGCACCGCCGAGCATGAAGGACCGCCGTGAGAGGATCATCGACTTCCCATGATTCGTAGGACTGTTATAGCAAGCCGGGGCGACGATGCCTTCGGATTGTTTCAATCCAAAGTCGGCAGCAGACGGTCTACTTCTTGTCTTCGTAGACGTTGGCCGAGCCCGGAAAGCTCCGTGCACGGACTTCCGTCGCATAGGAGCTGATCGCCTTTTCTATGGCCCTGCCGACCTCGCCGAATTCGCGCACGAATTTGGGCACCCTGGGGGAGAGGCCGAGCATGTCCTCCATCACGAGGATTTGACCATCGCACTGAGCCGAGGCGCCGATGCCGATGGTCGGGATGGGAACGGACTTGGTGATCTTGACCGCCAGCGGCTCGACCAGCGCCTCGAGCACCACCGAAAAGGCGCCCGCTTCCGCGACAATGCGGGCGTCTTCCTCGATTTCCGCCCATTGATCGTGCTTGCGGCCTTGCGTCTTGAAGCCGCCCAGAACATTGATCGACTGCGGCGTCAGCCCGATATGGGCCATTACCGGAATGCCCCTTTCGGAGAGGAAGCGAATGGTCTCGCCCATGCGCCGGCCGCCTTCGAGCTTGATGGCGCCGCATTGGGTCTCCTTCACGACACGGGCGGCATTGCGGAAGGCCTGCGCCGGGCTTTCCTCGTAGGAGCCGAAAGGCATGTCGACCACGACGAGGGCCCGCTTGGCGCCGCGCATCACGGCGCGGCCATGCATGATCATGAGCTCGAGCGGCACCGGCAGGGTCGTCTCGAAGCCGTGCATCACCATGCCGAGCGTATCGCCGACGAGGAGGAAATCGCAGTATTTGTCGGCGATCGCCGCAGTATGGGCATGGTAGGAGGTCAAGGCGACGATCGGGTCGCCTCCCTTGCGCGCGGTGATTTCGGGAGCGGTGAGACGCTTCTGGTCGGTGTGCAGAGACATGGCGGGCAAACTATCGCGGTCGCGGGAGGGGGGCAACCCGCTCAAGGGATTGCGGGGCAGCCCTGCATATCGGACAATCCAGGGCCGCCCGTACCTGCCGGCATCGAAACCATGACGGCAAGGCACTGGACCCCGGGCCGATCCAACCCCATCTATGGGCAAAACCGAACAGGAGGACGGAAATGAACACCTACCGGAAGAACCCCGAGGCGCTGTCCTGCCTCACGCCCGAGCAGTACCGGGTGACCCAGGAGGACGGCACCGAGCGTCCTTTCGCCAATGAATACTGGGACAACAAGAAGCCCGGTCTCTATGTCGACGTGGTCTCGGGCGAGCCGCTTTTTGCCTCCGTCGACAAGTTCGACAGCGGCAGCGGCTGGCCGAGCTTCACCAAGCCCGTTGACGTCAAGAATATCGTCGAGAACCGCGATATGAGCCATGGCATGGTGCGTACCGAGGTGCGCTCGGCCAATGGCGACAGCCATCTGGGCCACCTATTTCCCGATGGCCCGCGCGAGGCGGGTGGATTGCGCTATTGCATCAATTCGGCCTCGCTCCGCTTCGTCCCGCTCGCCGAACTGGAAAAGCAGGGCTACGGCGAGTACGTTAAGTTGTTTGCCAAGGAAGGAGCGCAAGGATGAGCGCCAAGACTGAACGTGCCGTGCTGGCGGGAGGCTGCTTCTGGGGCATGCAGGATCTGATCCGCCGCTATCCGGGCGTACTCTCCACTCGCGTCGGCTATTCGGGCGGTGATGTGAAGAACGCCACCTATCGCAACCATGGCAGCCACGCCGAGGCGATCGAGATCATCTTCGATCCCACCAAGACCGACTTCCGCACGATCCTGGAATTCTTCTTCCAGATCCATGACCCGACGACAAGGAACCGGCAGGGCAATGACGTGGGAGCGAGTTACCGTTCGGCGATCTTCTACACCTCCGAGGAGCAACGGAAGGCAGCAGAGGACACGATTGCCGATGTGAACGCCTCAGGGCTCTGGCCCGGCAAGGTCGTCACCGAACTCGCCCCCGTCGGCGATTTCTGGGAAGCGGAGGCCGTGCACCAGGATTATCTCGAACACTATCCGAACGGCTATACTTGCCACTTCGTCCGCCCGAACTGGAAGCTGCCGAAGCGCTCGAACGCTGCGTAGCTCAGGAAAGCGTAACGACCGGGACGCCGGTGAAGAGCGCATGCAATTGCGCAACGACACCGTAGAGCGCCACCCCGATCACGATCGAGATGACGTCATGACCTTGGCGCACGACGGAGCTTGGGCGAATGCCATTGGCGGTCCCCAGCGCCAGATGCGCCAAGGCATAGATCAACATGCCGCCGAACAGGATGAGGCTCGCCAGATCGCCATTGGCGAGAAGATGGCCCAGCGACCAGAAGACGACGGCCCAGGCGAGCGGGAAGCGCAGGCGCTGGCGCAAGCTGCCGCGGAACAGGAAAACGCCGAGGCAGAGAAATGCCAGGAGCACCAGGATGAATGTCGCGATCCTGCCCCAGGATGGCGGCTCATAGGCCGGGACGAAAGGCGACATCCGCCAGCCCAGGATGATCAGCACCAGGGGAATGAGCGAGAGGAGCCCGAAACCCGGGCCGTAATATTTGCCGAAGCGCCGGCGCAACGCGTCATGCGCCTGCGGCACCGCCAGGGTGAGATGACAGAGGGCGAAAAGGACGACGCCCAGGCCAAGCAGGATCATGCGACGATCGGCAGCTTCAGAATATAGGGATGGAAGCCGAACAGGAAGATCAGATAGAGGATGACGCCGATGATGACGGCCCTCACATCGGATTTGACCTGCGGCTCATGATGCGGAAGCTTGCCGCGCAGGCTCGAGAGAATGATGTCGAGCACCGCGAGAGCGAGGAACGAGGCGAAGAAGATGACATCCGGCCGCTCGCCATTGGCGAAAAGATGGGCAATGGCCCACAGGCCGATGCCGATCGACATCGGATGTTTCAGCCATAGCTTCAGATAGCCTTTGCCATGCGAGGCGCCGATGAAGATGAAGGCGAGGAGGACGAGCCCCATCGCGGCATGGCGCGTCCAGGGTGCGGGCGCATAGAGATAGTCGTCGGGCTCGAGCGCGCCGCGCGTCGTGTAGAAGCCATAGATCATGAGGCCCAGGCCGACCGCCGAAACCAGCGAGAACAGGCCCTTGTAAGGGCCCTCCCCCAGGCGCTCCAGCAGCCGGTCGCGCGGTCCGGTGAAGAACATGGCCAGCAGATGGGAGCCGATGAAGATCACTATGCCGATAAAGAGTAGTGTCATGATCTGTCACTTTGCTAACGGGGATAATAGCGGCAATGCCATCCCTTGCTTGTCCAGTTGATGAACTGGGTGGTGGTGTCGAACTGCTCGCGGCATAGGCTCCAGGCGTCGCCGCGCGACATCGGCGGGCGGCCCTTCTTGCCCTCGCCCAGGCAGGTCGCGGTCTCGGGGTCATCGCCATTGAGCACCTTGATGGGCGCCCGGCTGTACAAGGTCGAGCAAGCCCAGGCGTGATCATAGATCTTGTCGCCACGGGCGGCGGCGGCCTCGCCCGTGAATGACGAGAGGGCTGCCGCCAGGAAGAACGCAGCCGCCGTGAGACGCATCCGACGGTGATTCTCGGGGAAACGATTCATCGGCGGATACTGCCATCAATAACCGTCCGAATGAAGTGCGTCACTTCCGTCCGCAAAATCCCGCCAGGACGGTCTTGTATGTCCTGGCCATGGTCAAGAGGTCGGTGACCCGAACCGACTCATCATCGGTATGGAATTGCTTCGGACTGCCCGGTCCCCAGGTGACCGTCTCGACGTCGTGAGCCGCCAGATAGCCGGCATCGAGCGCGCTGTGGGAAAGATAGTAATCAGGCATGGCCGCATCCGCCGTGGCCAGAGCCCGTTCAAGACGCGCCACGAAGGAGGATGTGCGCGGGAGGTGAGCCCCCAGCATATGAGGTCCCTTCGTCACGCGGAGCGTGAGCGGGGTCGCCGCCCGGAAGGCGGAAGCGATGTCCTCGAAGACCTCATCGACGTCTTCCGACGGCAACAGGCGGCGATCGAAGATCATAAGCGCGCGCGATTGGATCGTATGGGTTGCCTCCGGCCAAGTCCTGATCGCGGTGCAGGTCAAGGTCGCAGGTCCCAGCTCCGCGGCGGCCTGACCGTCGCCGGACAGGCGCTGGGCGACATTCAGGATCGCGGCAATGCCGGCCGTCACATCGCGTCCCTCCCAGGGCGTGCTGCTATGGGCGGCCATGCCTTCGATCGTGACGTCGATATCGAGCCGGCCGCGATTGCCGAGCGAGATTTTCATGTCCGTGCCGACGGCGAGGATGGCGTGGCGCGGCTTGTCGGCAAGGCTTGAAAGGGCGGCTTCTATCGCATCGTGCCGGCCGGTCTCGCCGGCGGTGAGCAGGATGAAGGCCACGCGTGCCGACAGGCGCTTGGCGGAAGCGGTGTCGATGAATGCAGCGAGGGCCGCGGCCAGGGCCGCTTTCTGCTCGCTGACGCCCCTGCCCCGCACGGATGTCTCGCCGTCGATCTCGACGAGGTCGGCCGCGAAGGGATCGCGCATGGTGGAACGCGGATGGGTCATCGCATAGCCGATGAGCGCCATTTCGATCGGCGCCGTCGCCGGTCCGATGACGGCGGCGAGATTGCCCATGGCATCGATCCGGCAGGCGATGCCGAAACTTTCGATCAGCGGCCGAACGCAATCGGTGACGAAACCGCGCACCGCCGGATCGTTTTCCATGAGCGCGCTCTGCTCGCTCGGCCAAGCGGCAAAGCGCCTGGTCCAATCGACGATCATATCGTCCGTGATGCGCGCGAAGGCTTTCAAGCGCTGCTTCCGGCAAGCCTAGAAGCGGCCATAATACCGACATTCCCATTTGCCGCTCATCTTCACGATGGGAGACATGGTCAATATCTCGCCTTGTACCGGCACCGCCAGCCTTTCTTTGTCTTATGCACCAAAGCCTGGGTTGCGCCGAACTGCTTCCGGCAGGCTTCCCAGGCCTCGGCATGCGTCATCTCCCGCACGACCTGCCATTGGCAGGTGAGCGTGCCGTCCTTGTTGATGATGACATTGGTGACCTTCTTGCCATATCTGGCGCGGCAAGCGGCCATGGCGTCGTCACGTGTTGGAGTAGCTGCCTGCGCGGTCGCTGCCCATTCGCCTGCGGCCAGCGATGACAAGGCAGCCACCATGGCAAGCCTCAGGCCTGCCGTCCTGCTGAGTGTCATGAGGTTCCGTCCCCGGTTGCAATCGCGCAACCAGACTAGGGGCAAGCGGAACTTTATTCAACCAAATGATAAAATTGAGGAAAATCAGTGATTTGGCGTTTTTGCCCGCCGCCACAAGGCTTTCTAGAGGAAAAAACAACATGCCAGTAAGCGAAAGCTATTCCTTCCGGCCCCGCTCCCCAGTAATGTCCCCCGCGCTGGGCGCGCCGGCTTTCGCCGAAAATCTGACCTTCAAAAGGATAGATCATGACGATGACCCAGCCTGCCCAATTCGACGCGTGGAGTGCGGGCCAGAACTACGAACACTATATGGGGCGCTGGAGCCGCCAGATGGCGAGCGAGTTCCTGCGCTGGCTCTCGCCCCCGCGCCGCGCCGACTGGCTCGAGATCGGCTGCGGTACAGGGGCCTTGACCGCCACGCTCCTCTCCGACTGCAATCCCAAATCCATTCTCGCCATCGAGCCCTCCAAGGATTTCATCGCTTATGCGCGCTCGATGGTGACCGACAAACGCGTCACCTTCGAGATGGCCGATGCCGGCAAGCTGCCGGCGCCGGATGCCGTCATGGACGTCGTCACGTCCGCTCTCGTCCTGAACTTCATCCCCGACAAGCTCGCCGCTCTCGCCGAGATGAAACGGGTGCTGAAGCCCCAGGGCCTCCTCTCCTTCTATGTCTGGGACTATCCCGGCGGCGGCATGGGCTTCATCGATGAATTCTGGAAGGCGGCAGGCGCCATCGATGAAAAGGCGAAGGGGCTCGACGAGGCCAAGCGCTTTCCCTTCTGCACGCGCGAGGGATTGGCCAACCTGTGCCGGGAGGCCGGATTGCCGTCGCCTGCCATCGAGCCGCTCGAGATCGAGACGGTGTTTGCGGACTTCGAATCGTTCTGGCGGCCCTTCACGCTCGGTGCCGGCCCTGCCCCCGGCTATTGCCTGTCGCTTCCCGAAGACCGGCGCGCCTGGCTGAAAGCGCGGCTTGCCGAAAACCTCGGCAGGGAAGTCCCCATCCGCCTCATGGGCCGGGCCTGGGCGGTCAAGGCTTTGGCTCAGCCGTGAGGAAGTCGAAATCGCAGCCCTCATCGGCCTGCAGGATCTGCTCGTCATAGAGCTTCGCATAGCCGCGGCGCGCCGGTGCATCGCGCGCCGGCCTTTCGGCCTCGCGGCGGTCGAGCTCGCCCGCGTCAACAAGAAGCTCGATCGTCCTCTCCCGTACGCTCAGCCTGATGCGATCGCCATTGCGCACCAGCGCCAGTGGCCCGCCGGAGGAAGCGTCTGGAGTCACATGCAGGACGATCGTGCCATAGGCCGTGCCGCTCATGCGCGCATCGGAGATGCGCACCATGTCCATGACGCCGGCCCGCGCGAGCTTCGCCGGTATCGGCAAGTAGCCGGCTTCCGGCATGGCCGCTTCGCTCGCCGGTCCCGCATGTTTCAAGACGAGGAAATCCTCCGCCGTCACATCGAGAGCGGGATCGTCGACGCGAGCGGCGAGATCCGTCAGGCTTTCGAAGACGACCGCTCTCCCCTCACGCTCGAACAGCGTCGGGTCGGCGGCCGACCGTTTCAAGATCGCGCCACGCGGCGCCAGATTACCGAACAGCGCGACGAGGCCGCCATTCTCGCGCACCGGATCGGCACAGCTTCTGACATAGCTGCGATCCACCCACTCAGGCGCCGCGGCCACGCGATCGCCGATCGTCTCTCCCGTCACCGTCAGACAATCGAGATGAAGCAAGGAACGAAGCTCGCGCAGCACCGCCGGTATGCCGCCTGCCGCATGCAGGTCCTCCATATAGCCGGCACCGGTGGGCTTGAGATCGATCAGCACCGGCGTCGTGTCGCTGAGCGCATTGAGTTTCCTGAGGTCGACCTTGACGCCGAGACGGCCGGCAATGGCCGCGAGGTGAATGATCGCGTTGGTGGAGCCGCCCAGGGCCAGGAGAAGCCGCAAGGCGTTCTCGAAGGCCTTCTCGGTCAGGATCCGGCTCGGCCGCAAATGCTCGGCGCCGATCAGCGAAACGGCGATCCGGCCGGTGTCCTCGGCCATTCTGAGACGATCGGCGTCGACGGCCGGGATGGTGGCGGCGCCCGACGGCATCAGGCCCAGCCCCTCGGCGAGCGCTGCCATGGTGCTGGCTGTCCCCATGACGGCGCAGGTTCCAGCGGTCGAGGCGAGACGCCGCTCGACCATGTCGATCTCCTGCCGGTCGACGTCGCCGGCGCGGTACTTCGCCCAGAAACGACGACAATCGGTACAGGCTCCCAGGCGTTCGCCGCGGTGGCGCCCGGTCGACATCGGCCCCGCAACCAGCTGGATCGCCGGCACATCCGCCGATGCCGCCCCCATGAGCTGGGCCGGCACCGTCTTGTCGCAGCCGCCGAGCAGCACCACCGCATCCATCGGCTGGGCGCGGATCATCTCCTCGACGTCGATCGACATGAGATTGCGGAATTTGAGGCTGGTCGGATTGAGGAATACTTCGCCCAACGAGATCGTCGGGAACTCGACCGGCAGCGCGCCCGCGGCCAGGACGCCACGCTTCACCGCCTCGATCATCTCCGGAAAATGCCGATGGCAATTGTTGAAGCCGCTCGCCGAATGAGCGATCCCGACGATCGGGCGATCGAGCATCTCACGGCTATAGCCCATCGAGCTCGCAAACGACCGCCTGAGATACAGGCTGAAATCGCGGTCGCCGTAATTGGTGAGGCCGCGCCTCAGTCCCTTGGCGCTATCGCCCGTCATGGTTTTTCAGCCTCATGTGTGCCTCATCTTCACATACCTGGCTTCGAGATAATCGAGAATACCGAGCTGCCCGCCTTCGCGGCCGAAGCCGCTCTCCTTCACGCCGCCGAAGGGTATCTCGGCGGAGGCCAGCATCATGTCGTTCACCCCGACCATGCCGACATCGAGCGCATCGGCCGCTCTATTGGCCGTCGAAAGCGAGCTCGAGAACACATAGCCCGCGAGCCCGAAGGGTGTCGCATTGGCGCGTCCAATAGCTTCATCGAAGCTCTCGAAGCTCGCGATCGGCGCGATCGGACCGAAGGGCTCTTCGCGCATCACCCTCGTCGCCTCGGGCACCATGTCGAGCACGGTCGGCTGATAGAAAAAGCCGCGATTGAATTCGGAAGGCCGCGCTCCGCCGGCCAGGACCTTGGCGCCATGGCTCACGGCGTCGGCAACCAGGCTTTCGACGCGCTCGCGTCCACGTGCATTGATCATCGGACCGCAGGTGGTTTGAGGATCTAGGCCTGAGCCGAGCCGCAGCGCCTTGGCGCTCTCGGCCATCGCGGCCGCGAAGGGCGCGTGGATCGAGGCATGGACATAGAAGCGGCTCGGCGAAATGCAGACCTGCCCGCTATTGCGGAACTTGGCCGCGGCACAGGCCTTTGCCGCGGCAACGGGGTCGGCGTCGGCGAAGACCAAGACCGGAGCATGTCCGCCCAATTCGAGGCTCAGCCGCTTCAGTCCGTCGGCACAGAGCTTCATGATCAGCTTGCCGACCGGCACCGAGCCGGTCAGGGACACTTTCCGGATCACCGGTGAGGCGATGAGATGGCGCGATATCTCGGCCGGCTCGCCCGTCACGACATTGAGCACGCCATCGGGCAGGCCCGCCTTCCTGGCGGCGTCGGCGAAGACGAAGGCGCTCGACGGCGTCTCTTCAGACGGCTTGAGGACGACCGTGCAGCCCGCCGCCAAAGCCGCGGCAATCTTGCGCGCAGGCAGGAGGGCGGGGAAGTTCCAGGCGGTGAAGGCCGCGACCGGTCCCACCGGCCGGTACTGGACGGTGAGCTTGGTCCCGCCGTCGCGGCCGGCGAGCGTATGCCCGAAGATGCGCCGCGCCTCGTCGGCATACCAGTCGAACTGGTCGATGGCGGCCAGGAACTCACCCTTCGCCTCGGCCAGCGGCTTGCCGCATTCGCGCACCATCATCGCGGCAGCGGCTTCGACGCGCTGGCGCAGATCATCGCTGATCCGCCGCAAAAGCTTCGAGCGCTCCCAACCGGGTGTCGCGGCCCAGCTGCTTGCCGCGTCGGCCGCGGCGCGCAAAGCCTCGTCCAGATCCTGCGGTCCGGCATGCGGAACGACGCCGATCCGCTCCTCCGTTGCCGGATCGATCACCGCTATGACGCGCTTGTCCCGCGCCTCGCGCCATTGTCCATCGATGAAGAGACCATAATTTTCGTACATCGCACCAAATCCAGCAGTAAAACGGGACAATCCGGTCAGATCACCTGATCCGCATAGAGCTTCTCGACGTCAGGCACCCAAGGTCCGACGTTCCATCGTCCATAGCTGCCCATGCCGCCAATGACGGCCTCGCCCCAATAGACCGGCACATGGACCACTGACAGGCCGTCATGCGCATAAGCCGCTCTCAGGGCCTCGCGCAGTTCATCGGCCGTCCGTCCGCCATGGAAGCCCTTCACGCCGGCGACGGCGTTGGCCATGGCGACGAAATCCACAGCCACATCATCATTGGTGCCGAAGTCGTTGCCGAACTGCGCGCTTTGCAGCGAGGAGATCGCCCCCATGCGGCGATTGTCGAACACCACCACCATGGCACTGAGCTTGTGGACGGCGGCGTCGATGAGGATCTGCGGGTTCATGATAAATGAGCCGTCACCGGAAAAGGCGATCATGTAGCGCGGCTTGTCGGCCGCGGCCGCGGCGAGGAGCGAGCTTGCGGCGAAGCCCATGTAGGACGCACCCGATTCCGTCACCGTCTCGAAGGGCGTGTCGTCCTCGACGACCTGGAAACCGGTAGCCTGCACGTCCCCGGCATCGAAGACCTTGAGCGCGCCGACCTCGCGTGCAAAACGGGCGACGGCGGCGACGGCGGCGGGCTGCGCCAGTATTTCGGCATCCCACGCGGCATCGAAGACAGCGGCGGCGGAAGTCCGCTCAGCGCGCAGGGCCAGCCATTTCGATTTCTGTGCGGCGCATTCCTTAAGCCATGCCGCAGAGGCGTGGGCCGTCGCATCGGAGCGGGCGGCATTGCCGAGCGTATCGAGCAGGCGGGCGACGACCGCATCGATGTCGCCGGTCAAGGCGGTGGTGCGGTTGTAATGCGTCGCATCGGCGATCTCGCCATTGAGATTGATCACATGGCGCACCTTCGGATAACCGGTGCCGGAACAATCCGACTGGCAGACCGCGCGTGAGCCGATCACGATCAAGAGCTCGGCTTCCGCCATGGCGAAATTGCCGGAGATCGAGCCCTTGCTCCCGCCGACATGCATGTTGAGCGGATGCGCATCCGCCAGCACGCCGGTGGAGTTAGGCGACAGGATGACCGCAGCGCCGATCCGCTCGGCGAGACGACGAACAGATTCGGCGGCCGTGCGAGCGCCGCCGCCGGCTTTGATCGCTATGCGGGCCGAGGACAGAATGAGATCGGCCGCCTTCCCGAAGACCGCATCATCGGCCGGCGCCGTCCGCGGAACCGACAGCCGGTCGGGAAGGCTTTCGAGATTGAGCTCGGCGATGAATTTGGGCTGCGTGTTGATCGGCAGGCACAGATAGAAGGGACCAGCAAAATAAGGACGGTGGACGGTCTGCGTACCGCGGCGCAGCGCGTCGCGCAAAGCCTCCGGCGTATGGAGCACGAAGGAACGGCCGAGAATGTCGGTGAGCCGGCCGAACTCGCCTTGGCGCGCACTTACGACCTGCTGCATGTTGTAGCCTTCGCCATGCGTGGTTTCATCGCCATAGAGGTGATAGACGCCGACACCGTTGGAGGCCGCGGCGAGGGAGCCGGCATAGGCTTGCAGCGCGCCAGGCCCGATCGAGCACAGGACCGCGGGCGTCTCGCCATAGATCCAGGCCAGCGCAGTCGCGGCATGGGCCATGGCGATCTCATTGCGGCAATGGAGGAAACGCAAGGCCCCCTCTTCGCTGTAGATCCTGAGGATCTCGCCGATGTCGGTATTGCCGTGCCCTAGCACGGCGAAGAACTTTCGGACCCCTTGCTTCAGCAGGCCGAGCACGACTCCTTCCGAAAGCGACACGTCGATGCGCGGCGCGAGCGCGCCCGATGACAGCGCTGGTGAAATCCCTCCGGCAGACGCAATAGCTCGTGCTCGTGCGCGTATTGCACGCTCACTCATCAATACCTCCAATACTGGCGTGTCGGACCGCTCAGGCCGTGGCCAGGCTTTCCGTTTGTTGTTCCGCCGGCGGCAGCGACCCGTCCCAGCCGAGCCGCATCGAAAGCTCTTTGGCGATGTCGCGCAGGAACGGCTCCCATTCGGACAGGCGCGCATCGGTCATGCGCGGGCTCGGGCCGGAAATGCCGATCGCGCCGCAGACCGTGTGGTCATAGCGGAATACCGGCGCTGCCATGCAGCGCACGCCAATGCTGTATTCCTCGTCGTCGAAGGCCATGGCCTGCGCCCGCACATTGTTCAAATGACCGGCGAGCACCTCGGCGCTGGCCATCGTCCGGCGCGTGAACAGCTCGAATGTCATGCCGCCGATCAGTTCCGCCTTGATGCTCTCGGGCTGGAAAGCCAGCAGAATCTTGCCGAGAGCGGTGCAGTGCAAGGGGGCGAGCGTGCCGATCGGCGCATCGACGCCGACGCCTTTCTCGGGCGCGGCCTGATCGATATAGAAGGCCCGGCGGTCGGCGAGGATCGCGAGATGCGCGCATTCACCAGTCTTTTCCGCGAGCCGCTCGAGCAACGGACGCGCGGCGCCGCGCAGATCCATGCGCCGCAGGGCCTTGTAGCCCAGCACGCCCACGGCGAGGCCCAGCGAATAGCGCTGGGTGACCGGATCCTGCTCGACATAGCCCGACTGCTCGAGCGTGCGCAGCATGCGCGACACTGAGCTCTTGTCGATCTCCACCATGCGCGCGAGTTCGGAGACGCCATAGACACCGTTGCCCTCGCCGAGCGCATCGAGAAGACGAATCGCCTTGGTAACGGAACGGATTTCCAAATGCGTGATTCCTAAACGGGATCGATGGCAACATCTTACATATTGATGCAGAATGGTCAACACCGTTGCATAAATCATCTCGGCAAATAGCCATTCACCTAATGGATTGTCCTTCTATAAACGAGCTCACCTGCGGGCTATGGCGCAAACCGTGGAAATCCGAGATTTTGTCTCACATTGATCATCAATGTTGACTAATACGAACCGAAGAGCTTAAAAACTGATGGCCGGAACGGCTATGGCGTTGCTAAACCAATAACCCATGCGGCGATCCGGTGTTCAGGGAAGCGGCATTCCGCTTCATTTTGGGAGGATTGGACATGAAATTCGCGCCTAATCGCCGTGCCGTCATTCGTTCGGCCGGCTTAGCGGTGGCCCTCGCCACAGGTCTCTTTTCCGCAACATCGTTGACATATGCAGATTCGGTGAAGATCGGCGTATCGATCCCCACTCTCGACAACCCCTTCTGGGTCAATGCCGTGAAATTCGCCGAGCATGCCGGCAAGGAACTCGGCGTGGAGCTGACCGTCGTCGGCGCCGACAACCGCGAGGACAAGCAACTCGCCGACGTCCAGTCGATGCTGTCGGCCGGCGTCAACGCGCTCGTGGTCACGCCGCAATCGACCGCCAGCGCCCCGGGCCTCATCAAGCTCGCCAACCGGGCCAACCTGCCCATCGTGATCGTCGATCGCTATCCGGGCTTCGACCCCAAGAATGCCGATGCCCCCTATGTCGCCTTCATCGGCCCCAATGACGTGACTGCCGGACGCGACATTGCCCAGTTCCTCGCCTCGCAAGGTGCCAAGAAAATGGTCGGCGTCGGCGGCCTGCCCGGCTCGTCGGTGGCCGAAGGCCGCGAGAAGGGCCTGCGCGAAGGCGTCGCCGCCGCGAGCGGCGTCGAGCTCGTCCAATATGTCAGCGGCGGCGGGGAATCCGAGGACAATGGCTATCAGACCATGCAGAACCTGCTCTCCGCCCATCCCGCGGGAAGCATCGATTCGGTATGGTGCTACAATGACGCGCTGTGCCTCGGTGCGTTCCGCGCCATCAAGCAGGCGGGCCGCTCCGATGAAATCAAGCTCGGCGGCATGGATCTCGTACCGCAAGTCCTGGAGCTCATCGAGCAGAAGACCAACATGGTGTTCTCGACCGGCGGTCACTGGCTGCAGCTCGGCTTCGGCGTGATGATCGCCTACGACAAGGTGAAGGGCCATGATCCGATCAACGATGTCGTTCGCCTCGATCTGCTCGGGGTCAACAGCGCGAACTTCGCCGCCTTCAAGCAGCAGTTCATCGACAATGCACCGCCCTACGACGTCAAGGAGTATACCTTGACCAACAACCCGGCGACCAAGAGCCAGACCTTCCCGCTGGCGACGAAATAAGTCATCGTAACGACGGGCGATCGCCGGCGGCGGTCGCCCACGGCGATTGCCCGCATCACTCAGGCAGAGGCCCAATGGCATCATTCAGATTGGGCGAGTTCCTTTCTCGCTATGTCGCCTATCTCGCACTCGTCGCCGTCGTGGCGGTTTTCGGCATGTTGTCGCCCGACCGCTTCCTCACCTTCGGCAATCTCGGCGTGATCTTGCAGAACTCCGCGGTCCTGGCGATCGTCGCCACCGGCGTCACCTTCATCATTATCGGCGGCAGCATCGATCTGAGCGTCGGCTCGGTCATGGCGCTGGCCGGCGCCGTGGCCGCCAGTTTCGCCGGCGACTGGGGCGCCTTCGCCATCGTGCTCGCCCCGCTCGTCGGCCTGGCGCTCGGCGCCATCAATGGCGCGATCTTCGTCCTTGCCCGCATTCCCTCCTTCGTCGTGAGCCTCGGCATGCTGTCGATTGCCAGGGGCGCCACGATCATCTTCACAGGCGGCAGCCCCGTCTCCATCCCGCTCACCAGCAGCTTCGAGATCTTCGGCATCCCGCCGATGCCGTTCTGGATCGCCGCCGGTGTCGCGGTGGTCATGGGCGCCCTCCTCGCCTTCACGACCTTCGGGCGCTACACTTTCGCCATCGGCGGCGATGAGGAGAAGACCCGGATCCTCGGCGTTCCGGTCGACAAGGTCAAATTCGCCATGTTCGCCTTGTCCGGCGCCCTGGCCGGCCTCGGCGGCGGCATCCTCACCTCGCAGCTCGGCTCCGGCAGCCCGACCGTCGGCACCGGCTTCGAGTTGCTCGCCATCTCGGCCGTCGTGATCGGCGGGACGCCGCTCACCGGCGGCTCGGGCTCTATCCTGGGCACGGTGGTGGGCAGCCTCGTCATAATGACGCTCGCCAATGGTCTCGTGATCATGGGCGTCTCCTCGAATGTGCAAACCGTGCTGACCGGCCTCGTGCTCATCGTCGCCGTCATGATCTCGATCCGGCGCGGCAAGCTCAGGATCATCAAGTAGCAACACCTCGTCTCATTGGAAGAGCCTGCAAATGTCCTCACCCAAGATCAAGATCGGCCTCATCGGCGCCGGCGCCATCATGCGCCTCAGCCATGCGCCCACCATCAAGGCCAGCGCCTGCGCCGAGCTCGCCGCCGTCTTCGACACCGATCTGAAGCGCGCCGAAGCGATCACCGCCGATTTCGGCGGCAAGGCCCATGATCATCTCGAGAGAATGCTCGATACGCCGGGGCTCGATGCCGTCATCGTGGCGACGCCGAACCGCTTCCATGAAGACGGCGTCATGGCGGCGGCCAAGAGGGGCAGGCACGTGCTTTGCGAGAAGCCGCTCGCCGTCGACGCCGCCGCGGCCCGGCGCATGGTCAAGGCCTGCGAGGAGGCCAAGGTCATCCTCCAGGTCGGTTTCAATCAGCGCTTCTGGGCGCAAGTCGAGATCGCCAAGCAGCTCATCGATGCGGGCTTCATCGGCAAGATCCACCAGATGCGCTCGATCTATTCGGAGAAGTCGACCGCCTATCCGGCAAGCACGCGCTACCGCTATGACCTCGCGCAGTCGGGCGGCGCCACGATCATCGACCTCACCATCCACCGCATCGATCTGGCACGCCACCTGATCGGCGACTTCTCGGGCGTTTTCGCGGAACTGGTCCATAGCGAGTTGCCGGAGCGCGTCGATGACAACGTCTTCCTGCTGACGCGCTTTGCCAGCGGCGCCCGCGGCAGCCTGGCCGGAAACCGCTATTCGCCCAATATCGGCGACGGCACCGATCTCTACGGCACTGAAGGAACCATCCACATTGCCAGCGAAACGGCATCGCCCTTCGCCTCGGCGCCGCTTGCGGTCTATACCGAGCGCGCGGCGGCCGACCTGCCCGACGTGCTGCGCGAGGCGCACTATCCCGATGCGTGGTGGAAGGGCTTCGAGGGCGGCTGGATCACCGTCAAGCCGCCGCGCCGCAGTCCCTATCGCGCGCAGCTCGAGGCTTTTTGCGACAGCATCAAGGAAGGCAAGCCCGCCCGGATCACCGGGCTGGACGGCTTGCGCGCGCAGGAATTCGTGCAAGGCGCCTATCTCTCGATGCGCTCGGGCAAATGGACCGATCTGCCGCTCGGCGAGGACGCGCCCTTCACGATCCCCGACTACACATGAGGCCCTAGATGAAATCCTGCTTCCACAGTGTCGGCTTGCCGTCGCGCCCGCTGCACGATGCCGTCAGCCTCATCGCCGATGCCGGTTATGAAGCCATCGAGCTCAATGCCGAGACCCTGCCCTGGGCGCCCGCACATATCACGCCCGCCGCCGGCCTCGCCGAACGCAAGGCGGTGGCGGAGGCCTGCCGGGCCCGTGGCCTCGCGATTCCGGCGGTCGGCGCCCATATCGGCATGGTGAGCGAGGACCCGGTCGAGCGCGTCACGGCGATCAACTTCGTCAAAGGGTGCATCGATATCGCGCGCGATGTCGGATCGCCTTTCGTCCATATCCTGTCCGGCCCATTGGCCGCCAATATCGATCGCGACCAGGCCTGGGGCTGGTTCACGTATGCCGTCGAGCTGACCACGATCCATGCCGGCGAGCGCGGGATCGGTCTCGGCATAGAAGCGATCGCCGGCCACCTCTTCCACGAGGTCGATGACTATCACCGGATACGCCGCGACCTGCCCGGCGTTCCGTTCAAGGTGAATTTCGATCCGAGCCATCTCGAGGTCCAGAAGGAAGATCCACGCCGGGTCGTCGATGAGCTGGGCGATCTCATCGCCCATGTCCATCTCAAGGACGGCAAAGGCCTGTTCCCGCAATTCGAATTCCCGCCCTTGGGAGAGGGCACCATCGACTTCCGGTCGCTGATCGACGGCCTGCGCCGCCACGGCTTCGATGGCGCGCTGTCGATCGAGTACGAGGCGCAGGTCTATGGCTATAGCGAGAGCGAGGAGCAGATCCTGAGCCACGGCAGGAGTTTCTTTGATCGGCTGATCGCATGAGAAGAGAAGCGGACGCCATGATGACGAATGCGCAAGCCACGCCTGACGCGGGCGGCACGGACTGCTTCCTCAGCCTTCGCGGCGTGACCAAGCGATTTGGCGGCCTGCATGCGCTCGACGATGTCAGCCTCGACATAAGGCGCGGCGAGGTGTTGGGGCTCCTCGGCGACAATGGCGCGGGCAAGACGACGCTCGTCAAGATCATTGCCGGCGTATATCAGCCGACCTCCGGTGAAATCCTGTGTAACGGCATGGTCGAGCGCATCACCTCGCCGGACCGCGCCCATCATCTCGGCATCGAGACCGTCTTCCAGGACCTGGCGCTGGTGCCCAACCTCGCCGTCGCGGACAATTTCTTCATCGGCCGCGAGATGACCTATGACATCGTTCCCGGACTGATCCGCATCCTGCGCAAGCGCAAGATGGAAACCGATGCCGCCGAGACGTTGAAGCAACTCGACATCCACATCCCTTCGCTCAGGGTCAATGTCGATTCTCTTTCCGGCGGCCAGCGCCAGGCGATCGCGATCGCCAGGGCCATGAGGTGGAAGGCCAATCTCGTCATCCTCGACGAGCCGACGGCGGCGCTGAGCGTCCCTGAGCAGAACAAGGTTCTGGAGCTTGCGCGCAAGCTGGCACGCCAGGGCGTCGCCGTCATCTATATCACCCACAATATGAACGACGTGATGGCGGTGACCGATCGCATTGCCCTGCTCTATCGCGGCAGGCTGGCCGGCGAATTGCTGACGAGGCAGACCAACCAGAATGAGATCGTCAGCATGATCATGTCGGGCAAGCCACCCGCTTCCGCTCAGCGCGCCTGACCGCTGCGCCGTTTCGCAAGCTCCATCGCGACCGCCGCGACGATGGTGAGCGCGATCAGGATGAGGCCCAGCGCATTGACGGCCGGCGTCAGGCCGGTTCGAACCTTCGTCGCGATATAGACGGTGAGCGGTGTCTCGGTGCCGCGCACGAACAAGGTGGTGTTGTAATTCTCGAAGGATTGCAGGAAGGCGATCAGCATGGCGGCGAGCAAGGAGGGCCTGAGATAGGGCAAGAGGATGCGCCGGAACATCATGAAGCGCGAGGCGCCGAGACCGACCGCCGCCTCCTCCAGCGTGCGGTCGAAGCGCTGCAGCCGCGCTGCCACCATCAGCATGACATAGGCCGAGATGAAGCTCGATTGCGCGAGGATGATGAGGAAACTGCCGCCGCCGATGCCGGCCTGGCGCCAGAGGATCAGCGTCGAAATGCCGATCGCGACGCCCGGCGTCAGCAAAGGCGAGACCATGACCGCATAGAGGAAAGTCCGTGCCTTCCCTTGCAGGCTCATCAGGAAGAGCGCCGCGGCAGTGCCCACCGGCAGCGAGATCGCGATCACGCAGAAACCGATGAAGACCGACAAGCGCAACGCCTGCCACATCGCCTGATCGGCCCACAAGGCGTTGAACCAGCCGAGCGTCGTGCCGAGCCAGGGCGTCACCGTCGGGAACTTGCTGGTGTTGAAGGTCGCCGCCGTCATGACCAGCAAGGGCAGGAACAGATAAGCGAAGAACAGGATCATGTAAGCGGCGAAGATGAGCTGCGGCAGCCGGTCGGCGAGCGCCGTCGTCCCGCCCCTTGGCGTCCGCACGCCCGCTTGCATGCCGGCATCGAGTGCCAACGTCATTTCGCCACATCCGCGAGATTGACGCGGAACAGGCGCAGCGCCGCCATAACCACCATCATGCACAGGACGAGCAAAACGAGTGCGTATGCGGCGCCGCGATTCCAGTTCCCGCCCTCGAAGAACCAGTTGTAGATGATCTCGGTGAACCAGCGGCTCCCGGGCGATCCGAGCAGCGCCGGCGCCACATAGCTGCCGGCGGCCAGCATGAAGGTGAAGACGCAGCCCGTCGCGATGCCGGCCTTGGCATGGGGAATGACGATGCGGCGGTGGATCCTGACCGTCGAGGCGCCGAGATTGCGCGCCGCTTCGATCTGTGCCGTCTCGAGCGTCGAGATCGAATTGTAGATCGGAAACAGCATGAACAGGATATAGGCATAGACCATGCCGGCGAGCACGCCGAAATCGCCGAACCAGCGCACCGGCTCGGCGATGATCCCTGTGGCGATCAGCACGGCATTGAGCGGCCCGTTGAAGGCCAAGAGGATGTACCAGGCGAGCGTGCGCAGCACCTCATTGATCCAGAAAGGGATGATGAGCGCCACGAGCGCCAAGGCGACACCGGTGGGGCTCGCGCGCTTGGCCAGCCAATAGGCCAGAGGATAGGTCGTGACGAGTGTCGTCGCCGTCACCAGGGCGCTGGCCCAAACGGTCTTGAAGAAGATGGCGCGATGCACCGGATCGCTGAACAGCGCCACGAAATTGGCGATCGTGTAGCGATCCGCCGGCGTTCCGACCTGGCTCGGCATCAGATTGGGCCGAAACGAGAAATCGAGCATCATCAGATTGGGCGCCAGCACGAGCCCCACGAGCCAAAAGGCGACGATCAGCACGATCAATCCGCCGAGCCCCTTGCCGAACCGCTCGATCAGGCTAGACATAAGCGAGGACCAGCGCCTCCGCCGGCGCGAAGGAGAGTTGGATGGGGCCGCCCGCCAAGGGCGCCTCATCGAGGCGGCGATTGGCGATCGCCGCCAGGACAGGCGCGCCATCATTGGTTCTGGCATGCAGCATCGCGACCGCACCTTCGAATTCGAGCCGGTCGGCCAATGCCGCGATGCGGTTGCCCGGCGCGCCGACGCTGAGCGAAACAGCCTCGGGGCGCACATAGAGGGCGGCCTCGACACCGCTCTTCACACCCGGACCGGCGCGGCCTCTCAGCATGCCATGCCGGGTTTCGACCGCGGCCAGTCCGTTCGCGACATCGCGCACCCGGCCAGTGAATTCATTCGTCTCGCCGACGAACCGGGCCACGAACGACGTCGCCGGATTGGCATAGAGCTCGCGCGGCGTCGCGATCTGCTGCAATTTGCCGGCGCTCATCACCGCGACGCGATCCGACATCGCCAGGGCTTCGGACTGGTCATGGGTGATGTAGATGAAGGTGACACCGGTGCGCTTCTGCAGCGCCCGCAATTCGGCGCGCATATGTTGGCGCAGCTTGAGATCGAGCGCCGAAAGCGGCTCATCGAGCAGCAGGACCTCCGGATCGACGGCAAGGGCGCGCGCTATGGCGACGCGCTGCTTCTGGCCGCCGGACAATTCATGGACCATGCGATCGCCAAAGCCCGGCAGTGCGATCAGCTCGAGCAATTCATCGGCGCGGCGGCGGCGCTGCGCCTTGGAAACGCCCCTGACTTCGAGGCCGAAAGCGATATTCTCCCACACCGGCATCAGCGGGAACAGCGCCAGGGACTGGAAGATCATCGAGGTCGGGCGCTGATGCGGGCCCTGCCCCGTCACGTCCTTGCCGCCGATGACGATCCGGCCGGATGTCGGCTGGATGAAGCCGGCGACGAGCCTGAGGACCGTCGTCTTGCCGCAACCCGAAGGGCCGAGGATGGAAAAGAACTCGCCGCCCTCGACCGTCGCCGAGAATTTTTCGACCGCGCGCACGGCGCCGAAGATCATCTCGATGCCGGCAAGCTCAACCGAATGTGACATGGCAATCCATCAAAGGAACGGCGGGAGCGCTGTCGCGCCTCCGCCATCCGGTTGCATCAGGCCGACAGGAACTTGTCCTGATATTCGTTGCGGATGGCGACGAACCAGTTGTCCTGGATCGGCCACCACCAGAGTTTCTCCAGGGCATCGCCCGGATAGGCGGCGGCGAAGAACGCCTTCGAGGCGTCGGACAGGAGCTTGTCGGCGCCGACCGCGGTCGTGTTGATCGACGTATGATTGGCATAGAGGGCGCCCGCCTCGGGCGTCAGCATCCAGTTCACGAAGGCATAGGCCTGCTCGACATTCTTGGCGCCGACCGGAAGCGAGACGCCTTCCATCCACGTCAGGGCGCCTTCGACCGGCGCCACGAAGCCGATCGGCAGGCCCTCTTTGGCGAGGCCGGCGGCGGATGAATCCCAGGTCTGCCCGATCACCGCGCCATTGGTGCGGAAGGCGCCTTGCGCCTCGTTCTCATTCGACCAGAACTGGACGATATTGCCCTTGCGCGCCACCGCCTCGGCGAGGATGACGTCGTAATTGGCGCGCATCGTCGCTTCGTCCTTGAAGCTGTCGCGCATCGGCTTCGGCAGCTTGCCCTGGGCTTCGAGCCACAGGCCAAGGCCGACGAGACCGGAATGGCCGCGGATCGTCGCCTTGCCTTTCATCTCGGGCTTCCAGATGTCGCCATAGGAGGCTTTGCCATATTCAAGCGGCGATGCGTTCTTGTCGAAGGACAAGGCTTCCGTGCCCCAATCGGTCGGCACCTGGTAGCGCTTGCCCCCGACAACGGCGCCGAGCGTCTCCGAGCCCTTGACCGCGCTGGTCAGCGCCTTGTCCCAAGCGACCTTGGCCTCGTCGATCGGCTGCAGCAGGCCGAATTCGACATAGTTCGGCACCCGGTCGACGGCCGGCCAGATCACGTCGTAGCCGGCGCCGTTGCTCGCTCGCATCTGATTGAGCAGCTCATCATTGGTGCCATAGGGCGTGTAGACGGGCTTGATGCCGGTCGCCTTCTCGAAGGCCGCAAGCATCTCGTCCGAGATATAGCCGGCCCAGGCGAAGATATTGAGCGTGCCCGATGATCCGGCGGCATAGGATCCGCGCGCGATGAAGGGGGCCGCAAGGGTCACGCCGGCTGTGGCGGCCGCGCTCTTGATGAGCGTCCGGCGATTGATGGACGACATGTGAGGTATCTCCTGTGTTCGATTCTGCGACCGTTGGTAAGGTCGAGCTTGCTATCGCCGCTGTGTGACAGGCATGCGAAGACGGGCGGAGCGCAAAGGCAAGCTCACGGATTTGTAATCTTGCGCGTGCTTCGCCGCTCTCGGAGCGTTATAATCGCGCCTTGCCCTGCGGATGTCGGAGGCTTGGATGCCCAAAGGAAAGACGATCGGCCTCTTATTCATCGAAGGCTGTGCCGATTGGGAGTTTGGCCTCCTTTCGGCGGCGATAGGCGGCGGTGAGGAATGGTTCGATGGACGCGTCGTCGCCCTGTCGCCCGAAGGCAAGCCGGTCAAATCGATCGGCGGGCTCAGGCTCGCGCCCGAGCGCGGCACCGATCCCGAAGCCAACCAGGATCTCGACGGCATCGCCGTCATCGGCTCCGACGGCTGGTTGCAGGCGGCGCCCGATGTAACGCCGCTGCTCACCTCCGTCGCACGCCGCGGCGGCGTGATCGGCGGCATCTGCGCCGGCACGCTCGCTCTGGCCCGCGCCGGGCTCTTCGCCAAGGCGGCGCATACCAGCAACAGCCGCGAGTGGATCACCCATTGCGTCCCCGATTATGACGGCCAGGAAAATTACCGCGACGTCCCGCATGCCGTCGCCGACGGCAGGATCGTCTCGGCGCCGGGCACCGCTCCCCTCACCTTCGCGGCGGAATTCGTCAGAACCCTCCACCCCGATCAAGCGGGCAAGGTCGCCGAGATGACGGCAGCATTCACCAAGGAATATCGCGGATAGACGGATGGGCGTTCATGTCCGTGCCACCGATATGCCGCCATCGACGAGAAGCGCGCTGCCGGTCATGAAGCTTGACGCATCGGAAGCAAGATAGAGGGCGGAACGGGCGATCTCTTCCGGCTCCGCCAGGCGCTTCAGCGCATGCAGGCCTTCGACGAATTTGCGCATCTCCGGCGTGCTGATGACGGTGCGGCCCGCGGGCGTATCGGTGCCGCCGGGCAACAGGGCGTTGGCCCTGATGCGCTGGGCGCCGAATTCCGCGGCGATGACCTGCGCCAGCCCGATGAGCCCCGCCTTGCTCGCCGCATAGGCGCCGAGGCCCGGGAAGCCGATCGAATAGCCGACGAAGGTCGAGGTGAAGATGAGCGAGCCCCCACCCCGCTCCACCATGGCCGGGATCTGATGCCGCGCATTGAGGAAGGCGCTGGTCAGGTTGGTGGCGAGGGTCTCATCCCAGCCGGCGACGCTGATGTCGGGGACGGAACCCATCTCACCCGTGGCGCCGGCATTGTTGAAAGCGACGTCGAGGCCGCCGAACCGCTCCTTCGCCACATCGACCAGGCGGCGAGCGGTCGCTTCGGCCTTGATATCGCCCGCGACCGCAATGGCGGCGGCGCCCGCTTCTTCGATCTCGGTGACGAGCTCATCGAGCTCAGCTTGGCGCCTGGCGCTAACCACGAGCTTGGCGCCCTCCGCGGCGAAGAGCTTCGCTGCAGCACGGCCGATACCTGAGCTTGCGCCGGTGACGATGGCGACTTTATTGGCAAGAGATGACACGGTGAAAACCTCTCCGATAAGAACACTGCCGGTTCTTATTGGTCATCGCGTCGTCGCGCGCAGCCCGTTTCTTGCGCGTCCGTCATGAAAGAATGCCTAAGGCTTGAGCACCATTTCCGCGAGCCTGACCCAGTAGCTGACGCCGACCGGGATGATCTCGTCATTGAAGTCGTAGTCGGGACTGTGGCAATAGGCCGTGTCGCCGTTGCCGAGATTGATCATGGCCCCCGGCCGCGCCTCGAGCATGAAGGCAAAATCCTCTGCCCCCATGATCGGCTTCGCCTCGGTCTCGATTGCGCCTGTGCCCATCACTTCGCGCGCGGCCGCTATGGCAAGCTGCGTTTCCGCCGCATGGTTGACGGTGACGGGATACTTGCGGACATAAGTGAGCGTCGCCTCGCCGCCCAGAGCTTTGGCGACATTCTCCACCGTCTCGCGGATTCGCGTCTCTGCCGCATCGCGTATCTCTTTCGACAGCGTGCGCACCGTGCCGGCGAGCTCGGCCACCGGCGGGATCACATTCATGGCATCGCCGGCATGGAATTTGGTGATCGAGACCACGAGCGACTCGACCGGATCGGTGTTGCGCGAGACGATGCCCTGGAGCGCGGTGATGATCTGCGCGCCGATGAAGATCGGATCGATCGTCTGATGCGGCATGGCGGCATGGCCGCCGCGCCCTTTCACCTGGATCGTGATCTCGTCATAGGCCGCGAGCATGGCGCCGGTGCGGATCGAGAACCGGCCCGCCGGAATGCCGGGCTCATTATGGAGTCCGAAGACCTGGGTGATGTCGAAGCGTTCCATCATGCCGTCGGCCACCATTTCACGCCCGCCGCCGCCGCCTTCCTCCGCCGGCTGGAAGATGACCGCCACGGCGCCGCGGAAATTCCGCGTCTCGCAGAGATGGCGGGCCGCGCCAAGCAGCATCGCCATATGTCCGTCATGGCCGCAGGCATGCATGCGGCCATGAATCTGCGATGCATAAGGAAGCCCGGTCGCCTCGACGATCGGCAGCGCATCCATGTCGGTCCTGAGGCCGATCACTGGTCCCTCGCCATGGCGGCCACGAATGAGGCCGACAATGCCGGTCCGGCCGATGCCGGTCACCACCTCGTCACAGCCGAAGGCGCGCAATTTCTCGCTTACGAATTTCGCCGTCTCATGCACATCGAACATGAGCTCGGGCCGGCTGTGCAGCTCTTGCCGCCAGGCGGCGATCTCGGGCTGGGTTTCGGACGCGGTGTTGAGGAGAGGCATTTCGAGGCTCCTGTAGCGAGCGGGGTGTCCTGAACTCAGTGTAGTCGCCGCCGGCACTCCTGGGAATAGATGCGTGCCGGCGGCGCGCCAGGGCTTGCTTCAGATCTTGCTGCGCGCCGTCTCATTGCGGGCGTCGCGCAGGAAATCGACGAAGTCGGTGCCGCCGGTGCCCTTCTCATCGGCGGCGAGGCCGGAAGGTTTGAGGATATAGTCGTGCGCCAGCCCGATATGGCGGCGGCGGAACGTATCCACTTGTTCCACCGCCTCATTATAGGCGGCCTTGAGCGCAGGTGATCCTGCCCTCGCGCGCGCCCGCATTTCCGACAGGCGTTCGACATCGGCGATGAAACGGCGATGGCCGACCGGCATGTAGCGGCGCATGTCGCGCAAATAGATGCCGGCCCGGCTGGTGCCGTGATCGATGCCGAGCGCTGCATCGAGCACCTGGATCAACGAACTCTGGCCGGCGCTGCCACCGACATGGACCCGTGGGCTCTCGGACACCCCTTCATAGACGGCGCCCAGCGCGGGCCAGCCGGCGAGATAAGGGCGGACGCGGTGAAAGAAGACATGCGGATCGCACCATGCCCGCATGCGCGCGAGAGCCGCGAGCACCGGCTCCATGCCCGCCGCCACCTGCTCGAGATCGGCGGCCAGTTCCGCGTCGCTTCGGCTCTGCGTCGCCCCGATCGTCTGATGGATGATCCGCAACAAGGGGGCGCCGGCCAGCTCCACGCCCAGTGAGGCCATGAAGAACCAGTCTTCATCCACACCGCCCAGGAACTGGATCTGCATGCGCGCATTGTCGGCTGAAACAGGCTGTACCGGATCGAGCTTGCGCCAGTTCCTGAGCAGCATCGAGGCATAGTGAACGAGCGGCGGCCGGTCGAGCCGTTCCGCCAGGGCGCAAAGCGGCACGGCAATCGGCGCTGGAATCCTGAGATGCGGCTCGCTCCCGCCCCACACCCAGCCGTTGGCGAAGACGGTGAGAATGAGCATTGCGCGCTCGCGCGATGGCTCATCGGCAAGACCGGACGTATCGAGCAACGGGAAAGCTTCGAGCCTCGATCGCAAGCCGCGCGTCCGGATGAGGCCCGAGATATCGGGAACGATATCTTCCCAGGCATCGAAGATAGGCGGCAGGCGCCGCAGCGGCTCGCCTCGCGGCACGAAACCGGTGACCTCGTCGATGCCGTAGGCGGCGAGCTCTGCAAGGCACATGATCTTCCTCAAGCGACGCGACAATCCGGACCAAGGTCGCTATTCCGGCGTCATAAGTCAAACGCCGCCTCTCTGCACAAAAATGCATTCCCAAGTGCGAACCTTTCACTTCCGCCTGGCTATGCCTCCAGCACGACCTTGACGCTTTGGCTGCGATCGAGAGCGAGACGGAGCGCCGCCGGCGCATCGGCGAGCGGGCGGCGTGCCGTGATGAGCTGCTGCACGTCGATCTTGCCTCTGACGATCAGTTCCACCGCCTGCATGAATTCATGACCGAAGCGGAAGGAGCCGCGGAAATCGACCTCCTTGGCCATGATGGCATTGGCCGGCACGGAGATTTCACCGCCCGGCAGATTGCCGATCTGCACCAAGACACCCCCGCGGCGCACCGCGCCGATGGCCAGCGCCAGAGCCGATGGCGCGCCTGTCACTTCGAACACGACATCGAAAGGCCGGTCCATCGCCGCAGCCAGCAGCGCATCGCTTTCGCCGGAAATGTCGAATACCTCATCCGCGCCGAGTCTCGCGGCAAAGCTGAGCGGCTGGCGCGCAATGTCGATCACGGTCAGATGCCCCGCACCGGCGAGCTTCGCGGAAAGCATGGTCAAGAGCCCGATCGGCCCGGCCCCGAACAGCGCGAGACGCTTGCCGGCAAGATCGCCGGCCCGAGCCGTGGCATGCAGGCAGACGGCGAACGGCTCGGCGAGCGCGGCCGAAGCGAAAGACAGGTCCTTCGGCACCACAATGCACTGCTCAGGCAGTGCATCAAAGAACGTGGCGAAGCCGCCTTGCATATGCGGCGTCCTGGAGGCCGAGCCCATGAAATAGATGTTCTCGCACAGATTGACGCGACCTTCGCGGCAACGCGCGCACTGTCCGCACCAGCGCGATGGATTGACCGCCACACGGTCGCCGACCTTCAGACGGGTGCCCGCTACATTGAGCTCGGCCACGGTGCCGGCGATTTCATGGCCGAGCACCAGCGGCGATGTCACCACGAAGTTGCCGGTGCGGGCGTGGCGGAAATAATGCATGTCCGAGCCGCAAATGCCGGCGGCACCGAAGGCGATGCGCACCATGCCTGCGGCCAGCGGTCCGAGCGGCTGCTCCACCATGCGCAGATCCTCAGGCCCGAACAAAGTGGCTGCAACCGCGACGGCGCTCATATTCGTCTCCCTAACGGATGAGCCCCACCTGCTGCGGCAGCCACAGCGTGATCATCGGCACGAAGGTGATCAGCAGAAGCGCCAGCAGCAGCGGTATCAACCAGGGCAGGATAGCCATGGTGGTGCGCTCGACCGACAATTTCGCTACCCGCGACAGCACGAAAAGAACCATGCCGAGCGGCGGGTGAAGCAGACCGATCATAAGGTTCAGCGTCATGATGAGGCCGAAATGCACGGGATCCACTCCATATCTCGCCGCCACGGGCAGCAGGATCGGCACCAGGATGGTGATGGCGGCGATCGTGTCGAGGAAGCAGCCGACCACCAGCATCAGGATGTTGACCAGGATCAGAAACACCCATTTGTTGTCGGTGAGCGCAAAGATGAAATTCGAAAAGACGGTCGCCGCCTGGCTCACCGTCAGAAGCCAGGCGAAGATCGAAGCCGCCGTGACGATGAACAGCACAGAGGCCGTCGTCTCGATCGTATCGAAGCTCGCTTTGGTGAGGGTTCTGAGGGTCATGGTGCGGTAGCGCACCAACCCCAGGAACAGAGACCAGATCACGGCGGCCATCGCCGCTTCCGTCGGCGTGAACCAGCCCATGGTCATGCCCCCGATCAGGATGACCGGGGTCATCAGCGCCATCACCGCCGAGAAATCGAAATACCAGTCGAGCGCCACCAGGACAACGAGCGCGATCAGCACGGCGACATTGATCGAGAGGCCGGTGAGGATGAGCAGATAGACGGCGAGCGGAAACAATGCGACGACCACGATCTCGAGGCCTGCCTCACCAAGCTTGGCCAGCGAGAACGGCGTATCGGAGCCCCAGCCGCGCCTGTAAGCGAAGAAGGCCACGGCGATCATCATCAGGACCGTCATCACGACGCCCGGCACGATCCCCGCCATGAACAGCGCCCCGATCGAGACATTCGCCATCATGCCGTAGATGACGAAGGGCAGCGAGGGCGGGAAGATCGGCCCCAGTGTCGAGGAAGCGGCGGTGACGCCGACGGCGGCATCGACCGGATAGCCATGGTCCTTCATCGCCTTGATCTCGATCGTGCCGATACCGGCGGCGTCGGCGAGCGCCGTTCCGGACATGCCGGCAAAGATGACGGAGCCGATGATGTTGACCTGCGCCAGGCCACCCTTCATCCAGCCGACCAGCGCCAGCGCGAAAGAGTAGATGCGGCCGGTGACGCCGGCAATATTCATGAGGTTTCCGGCGAGGATGAAGAAGGGCACGGCCAGCAGGGGAAAGCTCTCGACGCCGGCGATCATGCGCTGGGCGGCAATGAGGTCGGGCGCCACGCCATAGATCAAAAGATAAGCGACCGATGCCACCGCCATGGAGATGGCGACCGGCACGCCGAACAACATCAGGACAAGGAAACCACCAACCAGAAGCAGCATGGATCAGGCTCCCGGCGTGTCGAATTTTTCGGGATGTTCGAGCACGGAATATCCGCGTCGCTGATTCTGGACGAGCACCTGCACGGAGCGCAAGAGCATCAGCACGAAGGCGACAAATACGAGGTAGAAGAACCAGCTGCGCGGCAAGTTGACCGTCGTCATGCGCTCATCCGCGACGATCGCCACATAGCGCCACATGAGCCAGGACGCATAGGCGAAGAAGCCCACGCGAATGACGTCGACGGCGAGTGACAGGCGCTTCGCGGCGCCCGCGGGCAAATAGTGGTAAAGGACATCGACCTGGATATGCCGCGAGGTCCGCACGCACATGGCAGCACCCATGAAAACCACCACGACCAGCGTGTTGCTGGCGATCTCTTCGGTCCATGCCAGGCTGTTGTTCAACGCATAGCGCGTGAAGAACTGCAGGAAGACGCATCCGACCATCAGCCAGAACAAAGCAAGGGTGCCCCAGTCCTCCCAACCGTGATGCGAAAGATCGACCGGCGCCGCCTCCTCTTCGAAGGCCTGCGCCAGCTCCTCGGCGGTGACCTGCGTATGGTGCTCCTGCTGGATCATGGATGACTCCTCCCCCTTCCATTCATTTCCCCTTCTCCCCGCGAGGGCATGCGTAGGAGAAGGGGAAATAGCGCCAGCTATTGGATCGCCTTGATCGCCTCCCAGTCGGCCTTGTCATAGCCGAAGTCCTCGAACTTCGTCTTCTCGAGCACGTTCTTCTCGAAGTCGGACTTGTCCACGTCCGTAACCATCAGGCCTTTGTCCTTGAACACCTGCACGAGCTCCTTCTCGCGGGCGACGATCTTCTGCGTGGCGCGTGCCGCCGCCTCCTGCATGACCTCGGCGAAGATCTTCTTGTCTTCGTCCGAGAGGCTGGCCCAGCGGGTCTTGGAGACGATCGTGTTCAGATGATCGACGATATGGCCAGTAAGCACGATGTTCTTCTGCACCTCGAAGAACTTCTTCGCCTCGATCGTGGTCAGCGGGTTTTCCTGTGCTTCGACGGTCCCGTTCTGCAGAGCGAGATAGACTTCGGCGAAGGCGATCGGCGTCGTGTTGGCCCCGCAGGCGCGCGGCATGGCGAGATAGGCCGGCACATCCGGCACACGGATCTTCAGGCCCTGCATGTCGGCGCATTTGGAGATCGCCCGATTCGACGTCGTCTGGCGCGTTCCGTAATAAGTCGTCGCGACGATCTGGTTGCCGGTCTTGCCGGCGTAGCCTTGCGTCAGCTTCTTGTAGGTGTCGCTCTTGGCGTATTTCAGCAGATGATCGGCATCGCGGAAGATATAGGGGAAGTAGGTCACGCCGATGGGCGCATATTCCTTGGCAGCGAAGCTCGAGCCGGAGATGATGATGTCGACCGTGCCCAGCTTCAGGCCCTGATTGATGTCAGCCTCCTTGCCGAGCTGCGAGGCCGGGTAGACTTCGATCTTGTATCGGCCGTTGGTGCGCTTGGCGATCTCCTCGCCGGCCCATACCGATTCGGTATGGAAGGGTTCCGTCACTTCATAGACATGCGCCCATTTGAGCACTTCCTGGGCTTGCGCCGTGCCCGCCATCAGAAGACCGGTGGCGGCCAGCAGAAAGGTTTTTCCGATCGTGCGGCGTGAAATCATGTTTTCCTCCCTAGCAGTAACGGTTCACGTTGCGTTGGATTGGACGTCGAGACTCTCGAAGTAGTTCGGCCGCAGCTGGGCCAAGACCGGCAGATCGAGCAGAATCTGGCGCAGATGAGTGCGCATCGCCGTATCGGCTCCCTGGGCGTCGCCCCTGGCGATCGCTTCGACGATGGCATGATGCTGCGTGACGGCGCGCCCGGCGGCCGAGCTGTTGAGAAAGCTCAGCTGGCGTAAGCGGTCCATCTGGGCTTTTACATTGTTGACGATGGTCCAGACATGCGCCTTGTCGGCGGCAGTGGCGAGCGTGCGATGGAACGCCTCGTCGAGCTGCATGAAACTGCCCGCATTCTGTCGGGCGACCTCACGCTGCGTCCTGACTTGCTGGCGCAAGTTGGAGATGACGCGCGGATCACGCTTTTCGGTGACGATCTTGACGATATCGGCTTCGACCGCCTCGCGCACGAAACGCGCATCCATGACGGAAGCGATGTTGATCTTGCGCACCAGGGTGCCACGCTGCGGGCGGATCTCGACCAGCCCCTCTTCGGCAAGCTTGATGAAGGCTTCGCGGACCGGCTGCCGGCTGATCGCAAAGGCGCGCGCGATCTCGGCTTCGGAGATCAGCCCGCCCGGCTCAAGTTCACCGCGGATGATCCGTTCACGAAGCGACCGATAGACCTGCGGCCCGACCGGCGCGCCTTGCTCGACGCCCCAATCGATCGTGGTGTGGGTTCCCAACCGCTCCTCCCTACGGTTGCGACCAGTTTGCACCAACTACCATACTAGTCAACAATGACTTTCAGCCAATGGCTCCCCCTGCAAATAGCCCGGCTATCGCGAAGTAAAGCTGAGGGCGCTTTTGATTGACAATCCGTGCTGCGGCCTTCATTTCCATTTCATCCGGAGGGTTGTGCAGCTGAAACGTCCCGACTTCATTTCATACAGAAAAAGAGCAGCCACTTTTGTCGTTGCCGGGCTGGGTGCCGGCGCTGCCGCCGTCGCGTCCTTTTCCGCCGCCCTCTATCACGCAGCCCATCCCGATCAATTGCCTGTCGTCGCGGCGGGCGAAGCTCTCGATACCGGGCGCTTCACCGTCACGCTTCTCGATGCAAAATTCGGCAAGGAAGGCAATTCCTCATCATCGACCAAAGGCGCGCGCCTCGCCGTCGAGATGGAACTCACCAACCGATCGGCCGCGACCAGCAACGCCTATATGCGCCTGCTGACGATCACGAATGCGCCCACCACTCTCGACCCGCCGAGCTTCTACCTCGCGCGCGACAATGCCATTCTCTTCGACCTCCATCCCAATATGCCGGAGCGGGTGATCGCCACATGGTACTGGCCGGCGCAAGCGGCGCCGCCGAAATCAGTCGAATTCAGCGTCGCCAGCCAGATCCATAAGCGTCGCGACAATCTCTATGGCGCGCCGGGCTGGTTCGACCGGCCGCCGGTCGCCAAGGTCGTCCTCCCCGTCAAGACCGAGGCCGCGCCATGATCCGCAAGCTCGCTCACGTTCTGGCGATCGGGCTCGCCATCCTCGTTCTCTACAGCTTGCAGAAGACGCGGCCGGGCTATGGCGAGATCACCAGCCCGATCGCCGTCGCCGGCAAGGCCGGCGAAAAACTCTCAGGCCGCAATTTCGAGCTGACCGTGACGAATATCCGCCTGGCGCGAGAGATCAGACTCACCGCCTTCGGAAAGGATCGGCTCTACAGCACATCCGGCATCTGGGCCGTCGTCGAAGCGGAAGCCGCCGCGCGCCATGAGAGCATCACGCTCACTTCGGCGGCCTGGCTCGGACCGGATGGCGTGCGCTATGCTTCGAGCGAACGCCTGTCCAATGCCCCCGGTCTTCTGACCGTCCAGCGCCTCGAGCCCGGCCTCCCCTCGCGCGCGCTGATGATCTTCGAATTCCCTGAAAGCGAATGGCAAGGCGGTTCGATCCTCGTTGCGCCCACCCCGTTCCTCGCCCTCGAAAATGAGATGCATATCGCGGCCGATCTCCCGGCCAAGGCCGCCATTCATCCCGCACTTGCCCTCGTCCGTGGCTCTTCGTCCACCGATTGGAGCATTGCCACGGAATGAGCGTGCTGCCGCCTTTGACACCGCGCGACCGGCGTATGCGCTGGCTGAGCCTTGCCGCGCTGATCGTGCTCTTGCCCGTCGCCATCGGGGTCAGATCCTATGGCGGCGTGACCGGCTGGCGCGCCGAGCAGGACCTCGATCCATTGACCGCGGAACCGGGCAAGACGATTTCCTATGGCGGGGCGGAATGGCGGCTCGAAGGCCTCTATCAGCTGCGCCAGGACGACAAGAAATCGGCCATCATCCTCGCCGAGTTCGAAGCCAAGATCGCGGATCCCGCCGCCTTCGCCGCCGGCATGTGCCGCATCAAGCTCAGCGACCGCGGCGAAAAAAGGTGGCTGCCGCAATTCCTGACGCCTTACGCGGTCCGCAAAGCCAGGCCTTCGATCGATGAGCGCGTGACCTGCGGCTCGGCGACGATCAAGCCGCTGAAGTCGGGCGAGACGGTGAAGATGGCGGAAACATTCCTGGTGCCGGTCGACGTCACCAAGTTCGATCTCATCGTCTCCGCGGCCAATGTCAGGCCGGCCTACCTTGTACTGCGCTGATCTCGCCGTTGCGCCGATTCTCGGATGAGACGGCATAGTCGAGGACGGCGGCAAGCAGGCAGATTCTCATGGCATCGAGCAGGATGCCGCCGTCGAGATCGCTCGGGCTGCCGATGAAGATGGTGATCGGATCGGCCAGCATCTGCCAGGTGACGAGATCGGCGGCGCCGATCCACCGGGTAAGGCCGACCCACGCCCAGGCGCCAATCCAGCTCACGGCCTGATAGGCGATCACGAAAGTCAGCAAGGTTGCCGGTCCCGCGGCGAGCGTCAGGCGCACGCATTTCCATACCGGCGCATAGCGCGAGCGATAGCCGCCGAGGAAATGGCTGATGAAATCGCCGAGCCATTTGCGCCAGCTCGACGGCTTGGCCCCGGGATCCGCTGCGGGCTTGCTGATGCTCGCGACCTCATAGCCATTGATGATCGCCGCCATGACCAGCCAGACCAGGGGCAGAAGGGCGAAGAAGAAGAGGTTCTGCACATCGGTCCAGAAGCCTAAAGGCTGGAACTCCACCGGCCTGAAAGCCTCGGCCGCTTGCGCCTCGCTTATGAAGGAGAACGCCGCGAAAGCGCCGGCCCCCAGCTTCTCGATCAGCTGATCCTTGTAGAGGCCGATGCCGTAAAGACCGATGAACAGCCAGGTCGCATCGCAGGCGACGACCAGGAAGCGCCAATAGGGCACGGTGGCCCGCCGGTTCATATATTTGGCGAGCCAGCGGATCAGCCAGCAAACGATGATCGAGGCGATGAGCCAGCGCGCCTGCAGGAGATCGAGGAAGCGCGCGCTCTCGCCAAAGGGCACGCGCGACAGAGCGAGCCTCGAATATTCGCGCACCGTATCGCCGAGGAAGCCCCAGGCGGCGTAATAAATGAAGAACGGCAAGATCGCCGCGGCCGTCACGGCGAGAATGTGGTTGCTGCGGCGCTCAGCCTGAGATGTTGCCCTGGTCTTCGCCTGCTCCAGGGCGACAAGCCCCGAGAGCGACGGCCGCAGGACGGAAAACATCATCACGATGATGGCGAGCTTGGCGAGAACGACCAGCGACAGGATCACCATCCCGAACAGCGCGTTCTCCATGCCGACGCGCACCGCCAGATCGAGCAGAAGATCGTGAAGCAGGCAGCCCAGGGCGGCCAGCAGCAACAGCTGCGGCCAGTAGCGAAACAGCAACCGCCCGGCGAGGCCGAGCGGCTGGAACACATCCTGCATCAATACCATGACAACTCATTAAGCCGCCAAAGCCGGTCATTCAATGGCGAAGGCGAGTCACGTAAGGGCAGTCTTATCTTGCGGAAGACCGGCGCGCGTCGAAAGTCTGCTGGATGCGCCAGTCGGCGCCGGTCCACAGCTCGTTTCGCCAGGTAAAGGAGTCTTGGGTGACATCGGCAAAGGACCAGCGCATGCGCGGCACCTCGCCCTCGGTGGTCTCGAGCACCACTTTGTCGTCGATCCGGCGCGCGAGGAAGGTGCGCACCAGGCGATGCATCGGCCCGATCCAGGTCGATTGCCAGGCTCCGAGCTCACTGTCGAAGAAGCGCAGGCTCGTTCCATATTCATAGAGATCGATGCGCCCTCCTCGCTCGTTCCGCGGCGGCACGATCCACACATCCTGGACGCCGCGGCCTTCGAGGATCCATGCGAAATGCCATTCGCCGCGCTCCTCGCGCGCAAGCTTGCCCCTTTCGTCGAACCATTTCACGATCAGGTCCCAATCGCCGATGAAGGGTGCGAAGATGCGATGCTCGTCCGGAATATCGGGATGCGGTCCGGAGCTGATCAGCGAATCGGCGAACAGAAGCTTGCTCATGATTGCTTGCGCGCCAATATGGCGAAGCGCGAGAGCCGTCTTTCTCCGGCGAGCCTCGCTGCGGTTTCGAGGAAGCGCTGCTGGCCGAAGAACACATCGTCGCCTTCGATCTTCCGCAGCGGGGTTGCCCTTTTCTCTCGTGCCGCATGCCAGCCGGCCGCGTTGCCGGCCATGTTCGGCGTGCGGTCCTCGACGCGCTCGACGTCGAACCCTGCCTGCCGCAACAGCGTTTCGTCAAGGCCTTGCGGCGCGAAGACGAAGAGACCGATCGATGCCCTGACGGCGATCTCCTCATTGGTGATGAGGCCGGTCAGGACGATGGGATCGGTGAACAGCAGGCATCCGCCGGGTTTCAGCACCCGGCGCCAGTCGGCGAGGACGCGCGGGCGGTCGGGCAGATGGTTGATCGCATCGATGCAGGTCACGGCATCGAAGCTCGCATTGTCGAAGGACAACCGCTCGGCCGCGTTGGCATGATGGAAATGGGCACGGCCTTCATAGCCCACTTCCCGGGCATTGGCCGTGGCGCTGGTGATGCCTTCCGCATGGATATCCACGCCCGATACATGGCATTGGGTCTTCTGGGCGATGCGCAAGGTCGGCTTGCCCGAGCCGCAGGCGACATCGAGCAAGCGGCTCGACTTGGTGAGCCCGAGCCAGGAGATGAACAGATCCTGCTCTTCGGCGGTAAGCCAGCTCGTCTGGCCGATGTCCTCGCCGAAGGCCTCGCGGCGAATGTCGGCATAGAGGTCATGAGCAAAATTGCGATAGCTCGCGCCATAGAGATCGACGCGCTTGCCGGATTCCGATGGCGTCATGTCTTCCTCCCTGGGCAAGGGGTATATCTGCACTGAACCGGCGCCGGCGCAAGCCTCGGCACGGGATCCTAGCCCTTCACCACGCCTTCCATCAGGCCCTTGAAGAAAAGTTTCTGGGCGAAAGTGAAGGCGATGATGCCCGGCGTCACGACCAGGACATAGACCGCGGCCAGCGCCGGCCAGGACCACTGCCCGAGGCCGCCCTGGGCGCCGGCCAGGACCACCGGCATGGTACGCACGATCTGGTCGTTGGTCAGCGTCGAGCACAAGAGGAACTCGCCCCAGGCGGTGACGAAGTTCACGATGAAGATCACGACCAGGCCGTTGCGCGCCATGGGCAGGACGATCTCCCACAAGGTGCGCCACGGTCCGGCGCCATCGACCTTGGCCGCCTCCACCACCTCATGCGGCACCAGCTGGAAGATGCTGCGCATGATGAGCACGCTGATCGCCAGGTTGAGCGTGACATAGGGCAATATGAGGCCCGACGTGCTGTTGATGAGGTTAAGATAGTCCTGGATCTCATAGACGCTGATGATCGAGACGACGCGCACCGGGAAATAGAGCGAGACCAGGAGCAGCGCCACCACGAGGCCGCCGCCCTTGGGCTTCATATGGACCAGCGCGTAGCCCGCCAGCACCGCGCAAAGGGTGGTGATGATCACCGTGCCGGTGGTGACATAAATGCTGTTGAGCAGATTGATGGGAAAGGTGTCGATCTTGTCGAAGACATAGGCGTAGTGAGTGAAATCGAAACGCCGCGGCCAGAAGTCGGGTCGCATCGCATCGGAGCGCGATTTGATCGACATCATCAGCACCCAGGCCAAGGGTGCGAGGATGATCAGCATGAAAAAGTTGATCACGCCGTGGCGGATGATGGCGCTGCGGTTCTCGCGGAACCAGCCTTGCTGCGGTTTTGCGGATGCGGCCATGGTCATGCGCTAACCCTTGGGCCTGAAGATGCGGATCAGGAACACCATGACGATCATCATGGCGACGGCGCCGATCATGCCGATGGCGGCGGCAAAACCCTGGCGCCAGAGACCGAGCTTGAAGGCCTGGTCATACATGAAGATCGTCCAGGTATAGGTCGGCGAGTCGCGGTTGAAGCCGCCGAAGATCAGATATTCATCGATCACCGCCATGGCGGTGCCGAAGCGCAGGACCACCAGGATCATCATGATCGGCGCCAAGGCAGGCCGCGTGATGTGCCAGAAGATCGACCATTCGCTGGCCCCGTCGATGCGCGCCGCCTCCGGCAGGTCGCGCGGGATCGCGGCGAGCCCCGCCAGGAAGAAGATCGTGTGATAGCCGAGCCCCCACCACCATTCCATGATCGCGATGGCGGGCAGCGTCAGCGGCGTGCCGCCCAGCCATTGTGGCGCATTATACACGGTGAACAGGCCGAATATGTCGACCAGCAGATGATTGATCGGCCCGACCTGGTAATTATACATCCACTTCCACAGCACGAAGACGAGCGTGCTCGGGATCACCGCCGGGATCAGCAGCACCACGCGGTAGAACGTCGCCAGTTTCGGATTGGTGACCCGGTCGACGAGGATGGCGAGCAGCAAGGGCAGGATGATCGTTCCGGGGAGGAACATGATCGTGAACAGAGTGGCGCGCCACAGGCTCGCCCACATCAGCGGATCCTTGAACGCCGCGACATAGTTGCCGAACCCGACGAAATTCGCCGGCTCGTTGGAGAGATACTGATAGTCGGTGAAGCTGATCCACAGGACGCGGATGATCGGATAGGCCTGGTAGCCGATGAAGAAGACGAGCGTCGGCAGCAGGAACCACCAGGGGCTCATCGTGTTGCGCAGCGTCGTCATCCGCGACCCGAGCGTGTCGGCGCTGTGCGCCGGGTGCCGCGTCATTCGATCGGAAAAAGTCGTCTCTGCCATGCGCTATGCTAACGGATCAGAGGGGCTCGAGTACATTACAATGAGAGGGAGAACCGGGGCGCCACGCGCCTCCGGTCCCCACGCCCTCTCATTCAATCTACTGCTTGCCGCGCTTGATCTCGGCCTGTACGGCGTCGACCACCTTCTGCAAGGCCGCCTTCGGATCCGCCTCCTCGCCCTTGAGATAGGTCTCCCAGATGGGCTTGCCGATGACGAACTGCTGCAGGCCGAAGATGTGGTTGTTGATCGCCTTGGCCTTGTCGAGCTGGGCACGGACCAGGGGCACGAAATCCAGCATCCAGTCGGGCCTCTTGGCTTCCCATTCGGCATAGATGGACTTGTAGGGCGGCAACTGGCCCGGATGGGCGGCCTTGGTGCCGGCGATCGAATCCTGCCAGATCTGCCGGTCATAGGTCAGCGCCTTGATATATTCGGACGCCTTCTCCTTGTTCTTGCCGTATTTGAACAAGGCGCAGCCCGTCGTCCAGAACACCGTCGAGCCTTCGCCATTGGCAAATTTCGGCAACTGGCCCATATGCAGGAGCTTGGGATCGTCCCAGTTCTGCGCCATGCGCAAGGGCGCGTTGAAATACTTGCTGAAGTAGCCGACGCGCTCGGCAGCGAAGGCGACCTCGTCCGGCGTGCCGTTGACGCCGCCATCGGAGGCGCCTTCGAGCAGGATGTCGGGATGCGACACCGCCATGATGTTCTTCATCAGCTTCAGCGCCTCGACGGCGGCGTCGCTGGTGAAGTCGAACAGGCCTTCCGACGTATAGACGTTGCTGCTCATGCTGTGCGTGAAGGGAGCGACCGAACGCCAGCCATGCGAGTCGAAAGTGGCGCCGAAGGGGGCGGCCTGCGACTCGACGATCTTCTTGGCATTGGCGAGATGGTCGTCCCAGGTGGCGGGCGCCTCATCCTTGAGACCCGCCTTGGTGGTGATGCCCGAATGCCAGGAATTGCCGATCACATCGAGGAAGAACGGCCAGCCGTAGAGCTTGCCGTCGATCGTGTTCTCCTCGCGGATCGAGGGGATCATGTCGTCGATCACGTCCTTCGGGATATAATCGTCCCACGGCTCGATGACGTCGGCCGCCTTCATCGCCGACATTTCGACGAAAGGCGTCTGGCCGACATAAACGTCCCAGGTGCTTTCCTTGTTCTTGGCCTCGGCGACGAAGCGCTCGATGCCGAAACCCTCGACCGGCGCGATCTGGTAGTTGATGCCGGGGAATTTCTCGTTGACCTTCGGGATGCCGGGATGAAGATCTTCGATCCATTGATAAAAGGTCGGCGTCAATGGACGGTCCTGCGCGAAGGCCGGTCCAACGCCGTTCTTGGCAACGGTGCCCACGCCCGCGGCGCTCAAGCCTGCCGCCATGCTGCGCATGAGGAATGTGCGCCGGTCTATGCGGCCGCGCAACAACTGCTGACGCAGATCCTGCTGGAGGATCATTTCCGCTTCCTTGCGTTTCGTCATTGTCTACTCCCGGATTGATTCAATTTTTTGCTGTGTCGGTCGAAGGCCGAAAAGGCATTCTTATGTATATTCGGCGCGGCTGCAACTGTCTGCGTGAGCGATATCCAACTTCGTCGGGCAGACCAATGCCAGCAGCTCTTTCGCATCCTCCCCCAAGGACCCTCGACAGGGTGGAAAGGCTAGATTATCAGATAATATGATGGTGCCAAGCTGTCTTGCGGGGGCTTTTGCGTGACTGTGATCGATCAATTCCGCCTGGTTGGAAAGCGTGCCTTCATCACCGGCGGCAGCCGCGGCTTCGGCCGCGCCATTGCGCTCGCCATGGCCGAAGCCGGTGCCGATATCGCCATCAACGGGCGCGATCCCGACGCTCTCGCACGCACCGCCGATGAGATACGCGAGCGTGGACGCACCGTGTGGACCTTCGCCGGCGATATCGCGCAGCCGGCGATATGCGAGGACCTGTGCAACCGCGTGCTGGCCGAAGCCGGGCCGATCGACATCCTGGTCAACAATGTCGGCGGGCGCAATCTCGACATCGCGATCGAGGACACCGATCTCGACACCTGGCAGAAATTCATCGACCTCAACCTGACTCATTGCTTCCTCGCCACCAAGATCATCGGCGGCGCCATGTTGAAGCGCGGCAAAGGCCGCGTCATCAACATCGCCTCGATCAGCGGGCTCATCGCCAATCGGGGCATTGGCGGGCGCCATTATGAGACGGCGAAGGCGGCGCTCATCCATTTCACCCGCGCTACCGCCGCCGACTGGGCGCCGCGCGGCGTCACGGTGAATGCCATCTGCCCCGGCCTGTTCATGACCGAGCCCAATATCGCCTGGGCCGAAAAGCACCCGGAAGTCATCGAGACTTTCGTGCGCGCCGTGCCCATGGGGCGCACCGGCGAGCCGCATGAGATCGCCCCGCTCGCGGTCTATCTCGCCTCCCCGGCGTCCAGCTATGTGACGGGCGCTGCCTTCGTGATCGATGGCGGCTACACGCTCTGGTGATCAGCCCTTCGACATCACCGCGCGGATGGTGTCGCCCGAAGTGACGAGGCGGTCATATTCGGGGGCGCGCAATTCGCCGCCCATATAGACGTGATGGCGGCGGAACTTCATACCGCCCGTTTCCGGCTCGAGGGCCGCGAAATGGATCTCCTTAGCCCTGGCCGCGGCGATGATGCGCTCAGCATTGCGCGGCGTGATGCCGGCGCCCGGCATGATGATGATCCGCTCGCCCGCGCGGCGGATGAGCTCGGTGATCAGCGGCAGCCCTTCCAGCACGCTCGGTTCCTGCCCCGAGGTAAGGATCCGGTCGACGCCGAGCCCGATCAGGGTTTCGAGCGCAGCGTAAGGATCACGCGTCATGTCGAAGGCGCGATGGAAGGTCACCGACAAGGGCCGCGCCTTGGCGATGAGACGCTGAGTGCGCGCCGCATCGACGTCGCCCTCCGGCGTCAGGAGGCCGATGACCACGCCATCGGCGCCCTCTTCCTTGGCGGTTTCGATGTCGGTCTGCATGACGGCGAATTCATCCTCGTCATAGAGGAAGTCGCCGCCACGCGGCCTGATGATCACCTGAAGCCCGATGCCGGCGATGGTGCGCGCCTTGCGGATGGTGCCCCGGCTCGGCGTCGTGCCTCCCTCGAGAAGATTGGCGCACAGCTCGACCCGATGCGCCCCCGCCGCTTTGGCGGCGCGCACGCCCGCCACCGAATCCACACAGATTTCGTAGATCACCCCTGCCTCCTTGTTTAACGGGCGACAGATTGCCAGAGCTCATTGCGCCGTGGCAAATGAAACGCATGCCCGCCACTGACGGAGCCTGACCCATGGATTGGGATGATCTCAAGATTGTCCATGCCATAGCGCGGCATGGCTCGCTCTCGGCCGCCGCCCGGGCGCTCGGGACCACCCAGCCCACGGTGAGCCGGCGCTTGAGCGCGCTCGAGAAGGGCATCGGCGGCAAGCTGTTCGAGCGCGAGGCGGGCGGCCTGGTGCCGAGCCCGCTCTGCGCCACCTTCATCGAGGCGCTCGACCAGATGGACCAGCATGCGCAAGCGGTGGAGCGGCGCATCGCCGGGCGCGACACCGGCCTTCAGGGCAGCATCACGCTGACGAGCCTCGCCTGGTTCGGCGACGACATATTGGCGCCCCTCCTCGCGCGCTTCGCCAGCCGCCACAAGCTCGTCGCCATCAATCTCATCAACGATCCCAGGCGCTTCAACCTGTCGCGGCGCGAAGCCGATATCGCGGTGCGCATCGGGAGTTTTGAGCAGGAAGACCTGGTCGAGCGCAAGGTCGCCGACGTCTCCTACGGGCTCTATGCGTCGCTCGCCTATGTCGAGCGCCACGGCCAGCCGGATTTTTCCAGGAAATGCGCCGGCCACAAGGTGGTCTCGCTGGTCGATTCGCCCATCAAGGTGGTGCCCATCGAATGGCTGATGTCCATCGCATCGCGCGCGCAAGTGACGCTCAGGACCAACGATGTCCAGTCGCATATCGCGGCCGCCGAGGCGGGCGAAGCCATGGCCGTGCTGCCGCGCGTCCTGGGCGACCGCAAAGCAGGATTGCTGCGCATCGAGCCGCCGACGCCTGAACCCTTCCAGCCGGTCAAGATCGGGGTTCACGCCGATCTGCGCGACACGCCGCGCGTCCGCAGCCTGATCGATTTCCTGGTGCAGGAGTTGAAGGCGCGCGCCAAGGAGCTGCATCCCTCCTGAACTGGCCTGCGCGGCCTTCACGCAAGTGGACAGGCTGCCCCGGCGGCGTTCATGCTAGGGTCTGTCCATGGCCCAGCGCGAAATCATCAAGACCACTTGCCCCAGGGATTGCTACGATGCCTGCGGCATCATTGTCACCAGGAAGGACGGCGTCGTCGCCAATGTGCTGGGCGATCCCGACCATCCGGTGAGCCGCGGCGCTTTGTGCGGCAAATGCGCTATCGCCTATAACGGCGCCTGGCGTGACCCGGCTTTGCGATTGTCGCGGCCGCTCAAGCGCATCGGCGCCAAGGGCAAAGGCGAATTCACCCCCATCTCCTGGGACGAGGCGACGGCCGAGATCGCCGGCAAGCTCAACAGCCTCATCGATGAGGGTTTCGAGCGCAGCATCATCCACACCCACTATACCGGCACGGTCGGGCTTCTCGGCGGCGCCTTTCCCAATCGCTTCTTCAACCGCATCGGCGCCACCGAGGTCGATCCCGACACGGTCTGCAACAAGGCCGGCCATTCGGCGCTCGCGCTCGTCTTCGGCGCATCGGTCGAGGGCTTCGATCCGCACAGCGCCCGCAACGCCAGCTGCATCATCGTCTGGGGCGCCAACCCGTCCCATTCGGCGCCGCATCAGGACAAATACTGGCTGAAGGAGGCGCAGAAGGCCGGCAGCCGGATCATCGTCGTAGATCCGATCGCGCATGACACCGCGGCCACGGCCGACATCCATCTCAAGCTCAGGCCCGGCAGCGATGCGGCCTTGGCCTTCGGCCTGCTTCATGTCCTGCGTGAGAAAAACCTGGTCGATGAGACTTTCCTTGCCCGGCATGTGATCGGCGCGGAAGAACTCTTGCCCGCCATCGCGGCTATGACGCCGGCACGCGCGGCCGAATTATGCGGCGTGCCTGAAGACCTTATCGAAGCGGCAGCGATCGCCTATGGCGAAGGCCCGTCGCTCCTCTGGCTCGGCCAGGGCGTGCAGCGCCAGCCCATGGGCGGCAATGTCTTCCGGGCGCTCGCGGCGCTCATCGCCTTCACCGGCAATCTCGGCAAGGCGGGCGCGGGCTTCTGCTATATCAATGGATCGGCCATGCGCGGCATCGACATGGCCACGGTCACCGAGCCGTCGCTTGCCCGCAGCGGCACGGGCTCGGTCAGCCATATGGACCTCGCCCCGGCGATCGAGGATCGCGGCCGCGCCAAAGCCTTCTTCAACTGGAACAACAATCCCGCCGCTTCCTCACCCGAACAGGGACGATTGCGCCGGGCACTCGAGCGCACCGATCTGTTCCATGTCGCCATCGACCTCTTCCACACCGACACGACGGCCTATGCCGATATCGTGCTGCCGGCGGCGAGCTTCCTCGAATGCGACGATCTCGTCCTCTCCTATTTCGACCTCACCGTCTCGGCGCAAGTGAAAACCGCGGACCCGCCGGGCGAAGCGCTGCCCAATAGCGAGATCTTCCGCAAGCTCGCCCGGGCCATGGGCTTCAATGACGCGGCACTCTATGAGCCGGACCAGACGCTCATTGCGCGTCTCTTGGCCGCGACGCCCTATCGCGGCGGATTCACCGATCTCGCAAAGGCGGGAACGGTCGCTGTCTTCCCGGAGCCCCGCATCCAGTTCGCCGATCTCGTCTTCGCGACACCGTCGGGGCGCATCGAGCTCGCAAGCGATCGCGCCGAGGCGCAAGGCCTGCCGCGCGTGCCCCTGCCGCATGCCGATCCTCTGCCCGCGAAAGGCCATTTCCGCATCCTGTCGCCCGCCGGGCTGTGGCTCATGAATTCGAGCTACGGCAATGACAAGGTCATCCGCCGCAGGCTGGGACCCGCCACCATCACGCTCCATCCCGACGATGCGGCGGAGAGAGGATTTGCCGAGGGCGATTCGGTGCTGCTCGCCAATGAGATTGGCCGCCTGCCGCTTTCGGTCACCCTGTCGCCCGCGACGCAGCGCGGCGTCGGCATCGTCCATAAGGGCCGCTGGCCCGGCGCATCGCCGGGTGCGGCGAACATCAATGCGCTGGTGTCCGGCCGCAAGAGCGACATGGCCGAAAGCACGACGGTGCACGGCACGGAAGTGGAGCTGCTGCGCCCCGAATAGCTCTGTTCGCCGGTTGCTACGCGCCATCATCGGGCGTATCAGGCAGATGGGGCTTTCCTCATCCCACGAGACCGATTTGCCGTCAGCCGATCCGTTGCCCGACCAGGACCGTCGCCCGCCGCCGCTTCATCTGCGCGCGCTCGCGATGCTCGAGGCGCGCGGCATCGTCATCGTGCTCCTGGCTGTGGTCATCGGCGCAGTGGCGGGCGCGCTCGTCACCGCGATGAGCGCCATCGTGCAGATCATGCATCAGCTGCTGTTCGACCTGCCCACCGGTAACCGGCTGTCGGCGATGATGGCGCTGTCAAATCCCTTCCAAGCCGCGATGCCGGCCATTGGCGGTGCGCTCCTGGGACTGAGCGTGCTCTGGCTCAGACGGCGCAACTATCCGACGCCGGTCGATCCGATCGAGGCCAATGCGCTCTATGGCGGCCGCATGTCGCTCGCCGACACCGCCATCATCGCCGGCCAGACCGTGCTGTCGAGCGGCTTCGGCGCATCGGTCGGGCTCGAAGCGGGCTATACGCAAGTGGGATCCGGCCTCGCCTCGCGGCTGGCACTTCTGTTCCGGCTGCGGCGCAACGACATGCGCATCCTCGTCGGGGCCGGTGCCGCGGGCTCGATCGCTGCCGCCTTCGACGCGCCCCTGACCGGTGCCTTCTACGGTTTCGAGCTCATCATCGGCATCTATTCGATCGCCAATGTGGCGCCGGTGATGGCGGCTGCGATCACCGCCACGCTGGCCGTGCGCTGGCTTGGCGGCGCGCCCTTTCCGATCGCGCTGGCGGGCCTGCCCGAGCTCGCCGCGCAGCAGTATATCCCCTTCATTCTCCTGGGGCTCCTGGGCGGCGCGTTTTCGATCGCCATCATGTATCTGGTGGCGGTGATCGAGCGCGGCTTCAAGAGATTCGATTCCGCGCTGCGTCCCGTCATCGGCGGTGTCGCGGTCGGGCTCCTCGGCCTGGTGACGCCTGGAATCCTGTCGAGCGGCCATGGCGCGCTGCAAGGCGTCTTCAGCCTCGATCACGGCCTTGCCATCCTGGCGAGTCTCTTCCTGCTGAAAATCGCCGCCTCCACCATCTCGCTGGGCTCGGGCTTCCGCGGCGGCCTGTTCTTCGCCTCGCTGTTCCTGGGCGCGCTCTTCGGCAAGCTGTTCGCCGGTGTCAGCGCCCTGGCCATGCCGGCAATCGGCATCGACCCAAGCGTCGCCGCGGTGGCCGGCATGGCCTCTTTCGCCGTCGGCATCATCGGCGGACCTCTGACCATGAGCTTCCTGGCGCTCGAATCGACCGGCGACCTCGCCCTCACCGGCGTGGTGCTCGCCTCGGCGATCATGACCGCGATCCTGGTGCGCGAGACCTTCGGCTATTCCTTCTCGACCTGGCGGTTCCACTTGCGCGGCGAGACGATCCGCAGCGCGCAGGATGTGGGGTGGATACGCAGCCTCACCGTCGCCTCGATGATGACCAAAGACGCGAGCACGATCGCGGCCACGGCAACGGTCGAAGCCTTCCGCGAAGCGGTCCCGCTGGGTGCCGCTCCTTGCGCCGTCGCCCTGGATGCGCAAGGCCACTATGCCGGCATGCTGATCGTGGCCGAGCTCCACAGCCATCACGCCGATCCCTCAGCACCCCTGTCGGCCTTCGTGAAATTTGCCGACAGGGTGCTGGTGCCGGGGATGAATGCGCAGGAAGCCGCCGAGGCCTTCGGCCAGGCCGGCGCCGAGGAGCTTGCCGTCGTCCGGAACCTCGCCGACCGCACGGTGATCGGTGTGCTCAGCGAAAACCGTCTGATGCGGCGCTACGCCGAAGAGCTCGACAAAGCGCGCCGCGATCTTTCCGGTGAGGGATAGGTCAAAGCAGCTTTTCCAGCGTGATCGGCAGGTCGCGGATGCGCTTTCCGGTCGCGTGATAGACGGCATTGGCGATGGCCGGCGCCACGCCGACGATGCCGAGCTCGCCCACCGCCTTGCCGCCCAAGGCCGAGGCATGGAAATCCGGCACGCCGACCGAGATCACCTCGATGTCCGGAATGTCGGCATTGGTGGCGATGAGATAGTCGCCGAGATTGTTGTTGATCACGCGCCCATGACGGCGGTCGACGAGCCCTTCCTCGAGCAGCGCCTGGCCGATGCCCATGATGATGCCGCCCTTCCACTGGCTCTCGGCGAGCTTGGGATTGTAGAGGCGGCCGGAATCGAGCGCCGAGACGACGCGCGACACCCTGACCGTGCCGAAATCCTCATCGACCCTGACCTCGATGAAGTGCACGCACCAGGCATGAAGCGAGTAGTCGCCCTCGGTCGGCGAGCGCATGCGCGTGATGGTGGTGAAGGTCGTGTGCTTATCCTCGGCACTATTGGCGTTCTCAGGCAGGGTGTCGCGCAGGCTCTCGATCCTGTCGCGGCCGAGCCTTTGCATCAATTCGGCGATCGACAGGCTCTCCTTGCCGCGCGGTGATGAGATCCGGCCATCGGCGATGGCGAGCGTATTCGCCTGCAGGCGTCCGAACGGCGATTTGGGATCGCTGATGGCGAGCCCGATCAACTCGTCGCGCGCCGAGCTCGCCGCCTTGTGGACGGCGCCGGTCATGAGATTGGCGAGCTGCGATCCGCCGGCGACGGGCGCTCCCGGCAGCTCGGAGTCGCCGAGCTTCACGTCGACTTTCTCGACGGCGAGACCCAACACCTCGGCCGCGGTCTGGGCCAGGATCGTATAGGTGCCCTGCCCCATGTCGATGCCGCTGCTCAAGACTTCGGCGCGGCCATTGGCGAGGATGCGCACCAGGGCTTGGCCGGCGGTGCGGCGCACCGGATAGGTCCCCGCCGCGACACCCCAGCCGATCAGATGATGGCCGTCGCGCATCGAGCGGGGCTCGGGCTTGCGCTTGGCCCAGCCGAAGGCCTTGGCGCCCTCTTCATAGGCTTCGCGCAGGCGCCGCGTCGACCACGGCTTCTTCGCCTGCGGATCCTCTTCGGCATAATTGATGAGGCGGATCGCCACCGGATCGATGCCGACCTCATAGGCGAGCTCGTCGATCGCGCATTCGATGCCATAGGCCGACGGATTCTCGCCGGGCGCACGCAGAGCGCTGGGCAATACCGTGTTCACCGGCACGACATTCTGGCGCGAGGACAGGTTGGGCGTCGCATACATGAGGGTGGTGACGGCGCCCAAGGGCTCGACCCAGACACCATCGACCGAGGTCTCGTTCGCCCCCGTCTGGATGATCGAGAGCAGCTTGCCGTCGCGCGTGGCGCCGAGCGCCAGCTTCTGGCGCGTCGCCGCGCGACCGCCGAAGGCGGTGAAGGTCTGCGGCCGGGTGACCGCGAGCTTCACCGGGCGCTTGAGCATCTTCGCCGCAACCGCGGCAATGGCGCCATGCGCCATGGCGAAGGCCTTGGAGCCGAAGCCGCCGCCCGTATAGGGCGAGACCAGACGCACACTCTCGTAAGGAATGTCGAACCACTCGGCATAGGTGCGCGCCATGAAATTGATCCACTGGCTCGGCTCCCAGACGGTGAGCCTGTCGCCTTGCCATTCGGCGATGAGCCCATGCGGCTCGATCGGCACATTATATTCGCGTGGCGTCGTGTATTCCCGTTCGATGCGAATGGGCGCGTCGGCATACGCTGTCCTGGCATCGCCCCATTCGACCGTCATGGGGTCGACGGCGTTGCCCTCGCCTGCCTTCGGATCATCGAGGGTCGCGACCGCCCTTCCCTCCTCATAGTCGATCTTGAGAAGGGCTGCTGCCGCCGTCGCCTGCTCGAAGGTCTCGGCGACCACCGCGGCGACATGCTGGCCGGTGAAATTGACTTCCTTGGTCAGCGCCAGATAAGGCCCTTCGGGGCCCGGCGTGCCGAGCCAGGTCGTCGCCGATTTGAGGGGGAGGATATTGTCGGGCGTCAGGACGAGCAGCACGCCTGGTGCTGCTTCCGCGGCGTTCTTGTCGATGGCGCGTATGCGGCCTGCCGGAATCGTGCTCTGCACGATCACCGCATGGGTCATATTGGCGGGATGGTGCTCGAGCGCATAGCGCGCGGCGCCTTTGATCTTGGCGGGGCCGTCGATGCGCGAGAGGCGGCTGCCGAGCGGCGCGCCGCTGTCGGACGCATCGCCGCGCTTCGGCTTGGCCGGAGTCTTTGTGGCAACTTCAGTCATGCAATGCCTCCGACTTTCAGGATGGCGCGGGCGATGACGCGCGGCGCCAGGTCGATCTTGTAGTGATTGTCGCCTTGCGCGACGGCGCTCTCCATGGCGAGGAGGCTGGCGCGCTTCACCGTTTCGGCCGCGAGCGTCTTGCCTTTGAGATGGGTCTCGACCTCACGCGCCCGCCAGGGCTTGGTCGCGACACCGCCCAGCGCCACGCGTACATCGCGAATGGTTTTGCCGTCGGCCTCGAGCTCGAGCCCAACCGCGGCGCTGGCGGCGGCGAATTCATAAGACTGGCGGTCGCGCACCTTGAGATAGGTCGAGCGCTTCGCCGCCGCCGAGGCCGGGATGGTGACGGCAGTGATGATCTCACCCGGTTCCACGGCATGTTCTTGATGCGGCGTCGCTCCCGGCAAGAGGAAGAAGTCGTCCACCGCGATCTGGCGCTCGCCCAGGTGGATGACGGCGTCGAACGCGGTGAGCGCTACCGCGAGATCGCCCGGATTGGTGGCGATGCAATAGGAGCTCGTGCCCAGCACCGCGTGATTGCGGGTGACGCCGCCCTGAGCGGCGCAGCCCGAGCCCGGATGGCGCTTGTTGCAGGCTGGGAAGGATGCGGGGTCGCGGAAATAGGCGCAGCGCGTGCGCTGCATGAGGTTGCCGCCGATCGTCGCCATGTTGCGCAATTGGGCCGAAGCGGCCTGCCACAGAGCTTCCGAGACGGCCGGGAATTCCTTGCGGATACGGGCGTCGTCGGCCACATGGCTCATCCTGGCGAGCGCGCCGAGACGGGCGCCGTCGCGGTCGACCTTGATCGCATCGAGGCCCTCAATATGGGTGATGTCGACGACCTCATCGGGCATGGCCACGCCGCATTTGGCGAGGTCGACCAGGGTGGTGCCGCCGGCGAGCAGCATCGCGCCGGCCTGGCCTGCACGCTCTCGCGCCTCAGCGAGCGAGGCGGCACGGGTGTAGGAGAAATCCTTCATGACGCCATCGCCTCCTTCGCTTCGCGCACTGCCGCCACGATATGCGGATAGGCGCCGCAGCGGCACAGATTGCCCGACATATATTCGCGGATCTCGGCATCGGAGCCGGCATGGCCTTCCTTGATGCAGGCGACCGCCGACATGATCTGGCCCGGCGTGCAATAGCCGCATTGGAACGCGTCATGGGCGAGGAAGGCGGCTTGCACCGGGTGAAGATCGCCGCCGTCGGGGCGCAGGCCCTCGACGGTGGTGATCGCGCGGCCTTCGACCTGTGCCGCGAGCGTAAGACAGGACAGCACGCGCTCGCCATCGACATGGACGGTGCAGGCGCCGCACTGGCCTTGGTCGCAGCCTTTCTTCGAGCCGGTAAGGTGCAGGTGGTCGCGCAGGGCGTCGAGCAGCGTGACGCGCGGCTCGACCGAGACCTCATGCGTCTTGCCATTGACTTCAAGCTTCAGCTTCAGGGGTTTTGTCATGGATTCGGGCCTCACTCTGTCCCCTAATGAAGGGCATGACATTTCGGTTCCGGATGGGATAACACTTAGGGGGCGCCCGTGGTATAAGCGGAGGCGCCTCCGGTTTTCGGAACTTAAGAGCTTGGGGATGACGATTCAAGACCTTAATTGTGTTTGGTGTGTGAATTGACCGCCAAGCGACCCGTTAAAAAGCCGAAGGCCGCCCCTGCCCCAGCGGAAAAGACCTTGCGGGCCGATGCCCAACGCAACCGCGACAAGCTCGTCAAGGCTGCCTCTCTGGCTTTCGCCGAGCACGGCATCGATACCTCGCTCGAAGAGATCGCCGAACGCGCCCAAGTCGGCATCGGCACGCTCTACCGCCATTTTCCGACGCGCGAGCATCTGGTCGAGGTGGTCTATGCAAGGGAAGTCCAGGCCCTGTGCCAGGCGGCCGACGATCTCGCCAGGAAGCATCCCCCCGATGTCGCTCTCGGCCTTTGGATGCAGCGCTTCGTCGACTATATCGCCGCCAAGCGCGGCATGGCGCAAAGCCTGAAGCTGCTCCTCGCCAGCAATTCAGAATTCTTCGCCGAGGCGTCGGGCAAGATCCCGGCGGCGCTGCAAAGGCTCATCGATGCCGCCATCGCCCATGGCTCGATCCGCGCCGATATCGACAACTCGGATCTCATGAGCGCGCTTTCCGGCATCTATGGCGCGCCGCAGACGCCCGACTGGCGCGATCGCTCGAAACGGCTGGTGGCGCTCCTGATGGATGGACTGAGGTCGGGGGTGAAGAAAAAATCCCTCAAGCCTGCTCCGCCGGGCAAAGAGTAAGGGAATTTTCAGGCCCCGCGATGGTCACTTGAGACCGGTTGCGCGCAGTCCCTGAACACACCAGACGCCGGCCTTCTCGGTTGCGGGCGCTGGCACGACGATCGTCGTCCGCCCGCTGAACATGACGGTGGCGTATGAATTGTCCGATCCCGGCCATTCCGTTATCGTCCAATAGGGCGTCTCGCTCCGCTTCGTCGACGGGAGATCTGCCCCCTGGCTTTCGCCATCAAGGCTGGTGAGCTCCGCCATGGTCGGAAGCTGCCATCCCATCTCGCCATAGGGACCGCCTTGCCCCAGCGTGGCGCAGCGGGCCATCGCCTCACTCAAGGTGACGGGCTCGGTCCAGATATCGGTGCTCGCCACGAGGCATGTCTTCTTGTCCAGGACAGCCCGGCCGCCATGCTCGGCGAGCGGCCAGAAGCGCTGGCCCTCAAGCGGCTCGCGGCGCTGCTGGTGAACGATCCCGCATGCCTCTTCTTCACTTGAGGCGGGCGATGCGATCACGAGCAATCCGACGAAAAGGACTGCAAGCACGGCTGGTTTTGCAATTCGGCGCATGGGATTCCTCCTGCATTGCAATCGGCCCCCGGTGCGGCCTGCGGCCCGCGCGAAACGGGCCGCATCCTCAGGGCTCAGTCTACCCGAAAGATCACTGTTTGAACGGTTGCGGTCGGCATTGTCGCGAGACTGCCGAAGCGGGACTTACGTTTGGCTTACGCGAGATGGGAACCGCTTCCAGGACTGTCCCATTATCTGACATCGCCCGGGACGCTGAATGGCGCCGCAATTCTGCATTTGGCCGGTCTTTTTGCCGAGTTTAGCTCTCGCTGTTCGGGCAAAAGGGGCGGCATCACGAAGCGCAGATCACGGAGCCGCCCATGCCCGCGCGACCGGACGACCTCACTATCGAAACCGCCACCGAATGGCGGCGCCATCTCCATTCCATACCGGAGCTGGGCTTCGGCGAGCACAAGACCTCGGCCTTCGTCGCCGACAAATTGCGCGACTTCGGCCTCGAGGTGCATCAGGGGATCGGCGGGACCGGCGTCGTCGGCGTGCTCAAGCGCGGGCTGGGCAATCAGGCCATTGCGCTCCGGGCCGACATGGACGCCCTGAAGATCACCGAGAATACCGGCCTCCTCTATGCCTCGAGCCATCAGGGCCAGATGCATGCCTGCGGCCATGACGGCCATATGGCAATGCTGCTCGGCGCCGCCCGCTATCTCACCGAGCGCGGCCAATTCTCAGGCACCGTCTATTTCATCTTCCAGCCCAATGAGGAACATGGCCGCGGCGCCAAGGCGATGATCGCCGACGGCCTTCTCGAGCGCTTCTCCTTCGAAGAAATCTATGGCCTGCACAATATGCCGGGCATGCCGGTCGGCGCCTTCGCCACACGTCCCGGCCCGTTGATGGCGTCGGAAGATAATTTCGAGATCCGCATCCGCGGCAAAGGCGGCCATGCCGCGCGCCCGCATGTCGCCAATGACCCGTTGGTGATCGCTGCTCATCTGATCCTGGCGCTGCAGACGATCGTGTCGCGCCGGGTCTCGGCGCTCGATACCGCTGTCGTTTCGGTCACCGAGGTCCTGACCGACGGCACGCGCAATGTGCTCCCTGAAAACGTGACCATCAAAGGCGACACCCGCAGCTATTCCCCCGAGGTGCAGAAGACGATCGAAACCGAGATGCGCAAGCTCGCGCAAGGCACCGCCTTGAGCTTCGGCGCCGAGGTCGCGGTCGATTACAGCCATGAATTCGCCGCCACCGTCAATCACGAGGCGCCGAGCCGGCATGCCTTGGCCGCCGCTCAGGCGACGCCCGGCATCACCAGCGTCGACGCCGATCCGGCGCCGCTCATGGGATCTGAGGATTTCGGCCTCTTCCTCAATCACAAGCCCGGCAATTTCGCCTTCCTCGGCAATGGCGATCAAGGCGCCAACGGCCAGCCGCTGCACAATGCGCATTATGACTTCAACGACGCAGCCATCGGTCCCGGCATCGCCTATTGGTCAGAGATCGTGCACAGCAGGCTCACCGCATGAACAACTTTTCCGCGATGATCGATAACGCAACCGCCGTCATTCCGGCACCCGGGACGCGCCCCAAGCTTGGGCCCCTGCCCTGGTGGTGCGCCGCCGATGCCGCGGCCGTGCCGCGCCAATTCCTGAAAAACTTCCCGCATCATCCGCCGACACCCTTGCTGGCGCTCGATGCGCTGGCCGCGAGGCTCGGCATCGGAAGCCTCCACGCCAAGGATGAATCCTTCCGGCTCGGGCTTTCGAGCTTCAAGGGCCTGGGCGGCGCCTATGCGGTCATGCGCGTGGCGCAAAAGCATGCCGAAGCGGCTCTCGGCCGCCCGGTCCTGCCGCATGAGCTTCTGACCCCCGAAATCCGCGCGCTCTCCGCCGATCTCACTTTTTGCTGCGCCTCCGACGGCAATCACGGCCGCTCGGTTGCCGCCGGCGCCCGCCTGATCGGCGCCCGCTGCACGATCTTCCTGCATGCCGGGGTGAGCGAAGAACGCGTCGCCCATATCGAGAGGCTGGGGGCGACCATCGTACGGATCGATGGGTCTTACGATGACTCGATCGCGGAAGCGGCACGATCGGTCGACCGCCGCGGCTCGATCCTCGTTCCTGATATCGTCTCGGCCGGCGATCCTGAAACGGCGCAGGTCTGCGGCCATGTCATGCAGGGCTACTCGATCCTGGTCGACGAGGTCTTCGAGACGGCGCGAGAGCGCAAGCTCGATTTCACCCATGTCTTCGTGCAGGCAGGCGTCGGAGGCCTCGCCGCGAGCGTGCTCGGCCATTGGAGCGCTCTTGCCGGACAAAACGGGACGCCGCGCTTCGTCATCGTCGAGCCCGAGCGCGCGGCCTGCCTCACCGAAAGCGCCAAAGCCCAACGCCTGGTCACGCTGCCGCATGGCCCCTCCACCGTCATGGCCATGCTCGAATGCCAAAGCGCCTCGCCGCTCGCCTGGCCCATCGTCCATGCGCTGGCTGATGCCTATATCACCGTCGCGGAAGAGGATGCGCGCCAGGCGGTCAAGCATCTTGCCTGGCCCAAGGGTGTGGACCCCGTCATCGAAGCGGGTGAATCGGGTGCCGCAGGCCTCGCCGGCCTCGAGCGGCTCCTCGCCGACAAGACGCTCGCCGCCCAATTGGGGCTCGACGGGAAGGCGAAAGTCCTGGTGATCGTCACCGAAGGGCCGACCGACCGCAGCCAATGGAGCGGCCGAACCCGGCAATGACCGTCATTCCGCGATGTGGAATTTGGTGGTGAACTTCACCGTCTGCATCGAGGCATAGGTCTGGAACGCCTTGACGTTCTTGTCGCCGAAAAAGGCCCGTTCGGTGAAAGCGCCATAGTCTTCCATCGAGGCGACGCGGACCACCAGGATGAAATCGGCATTGCCGGTGACGTAGTAGCATTGCGTGACCTCGGGATAGGTGGCGACCCGGCGCTTAAAGCCGTCAAGCAGGTCGCGCTGCTCACGCTCGAGCGAGACGAGGACGATCAAGGTCACGGGTGTGCCCGCGGCTTCCGGCGACAGCAGCGAGACGTCGGCCGCGATCACCCCTTCGGCGCGCATGCGCTTGAGCCGGCGCTGGCAGGCGGTCGCCGACAGGCCCACCTTTTCCGCCAGTTTCTCGGTCGTCAGGAGATTGCTCTCCTGAACGACATTCAGCAAAGCAATATCGAAATGGTCGAGCTCCGGATCGACCTTGCCGCGTTTCATCTATCGGCCTCCAACATGGTCATTCACACCATGTCATAGCGCATGATCCGGAAAAGTGGATACCGGTTTCAGCCCGAGGCTGCCGCTTTCGCCGATCTGATCGCCGCCTCCAATGCCGCAATCAGGCTGTCGACTTCCGCAACAGTGTTGTAATGCGCCATCGAGACCCTGAGCACGCCGCTCTTGTCCGAGAGCCCCAGCGCCTCGATCAGGCGCCTGGCATGGAAGTCGCCGAAGCGGACGGCAACATGAAAGGGATCGACGGCCTCCGCCAGAGCGCCGCTGTCGACACCTTCGACCACGAAGCTGATGGTCGGCACGCGTTTGGCATCGGCGCGCGTGTTGCCGATGATGCGGCAGTCATTGCGGGTTCGGAGCCAGGTGAGCAGCCGCTCGCCGATCACCTGCTCATGCGCGGCGATGCCGGCAAAGGCGGCGACGATCTTTTCTCTGGGCGTGCCTTGGGGCGCACTCATCGCGCCGAGCTCGGTCAGATAGTCGATGATGCCCAGCGCCGAATAGGACAATTCGTAATTGACATTGCCCGGCTCGAGTTTGTGCGGAACCCGATCGCGCCCATAGAAATAATGATAGAGGCTGTCGAGCTCCAGCAAATGCCCATATTTGCCGTAGAGCACGGCGTGATGCGGCCCGAACACCTTATAGAGGCTGAAGACGTAGAAATCGACGTCCCAACCCCTTACATCGATGGCGCCGTGCGGCGCATAGGCGACCGCATCGACGCAGATCCTGGCGCCGTGGCGATGCGCGATGCGCGCGATCTCGTGAATCGGGTTGATGGTGCCGAGGACGTTCGATACATGCGAGACGGAGACGAGCTTCGTCCTCGGCGTCATCAGCCTTTCGAGATCGGCGAGGTCGAGCTCGAAGGTCTCCTGGTGGACGCGCCAGGTCCTGATCACGATACTCTGCTCGGCGAGACCGAGCCACGGGCCGATATTGGATTCATGATCGGCATCGGTGACGATGATCTCATCGCCGGGAGAGAACTGCCGGCGCATGGCGCGCGCCAGCTGCTGCAGCAGGACCGTCGTCGAAGGCCCCATGACGATCTCCTCAGGGCGGCCTGCATTGACGAAGGTGGCGAGCGCCATGCGGCTCTGCTCCACCGCCTGGCGCGCTCTGACCGACACTTCATAGCTGCCGCCGGTCTGCACGTTGCGGGTGAACAGGAATTCCTGGATGCGGTCGACGGCGCGCTTCAGGATCTGCGATCCGCCGGCATTGTCGAAGAATGCCCAGCCCTGGCCGAGCCCGGGAAACTGCCGGCGCACGAAGTCCATATCGAGGGCCGTCATCTGTTCTTGCCTTGCATTCATCTCATTGCCTCAATGGGTCAGGACCGCCTGGAGGAAATCACGGGTGCGCTGCTCGCGCGGGCGGTCGAATATCTCCTTGGGAGTGCCCTCCTCGATGATCCGGCCGCCATCCATCATGATCACCCGGTCGGCGACCTGGCGGGCGAAGCCCATCTCGTGAGTGACGACGATCATGGTGACATGGGCCTTGGCGAGGTTGCGCATGACGTCGAGCACCTCGCCCACCATCTCGGGGTCTAAGGACGAGGTCGGCTCGTCGAAAAGCAGCGCTCTCGGCTCCATGGCGAGGGCGCGGGCGATGGCGACGCGCTGCTGCTGGCCGCCCGACAGCTGCTCGGGATATTTCTCCGCCTGGTCGGCGATGCCGACGCGGCGCAGCAGTGTCAGCGCGCGCGTCTCGGCTTCGGCGGCTTTCAGCTTGCGCACCCGCATCGGCGCCAGCATCACATTGCGCTTCACCGTCAGATGCGGAAAGAGATTGAAGGACTGGAACACCATGCCGACATTGGCCCTGACCTTGGCGAGATGATCGCGGTCGGGCGCTACCTTGACGCCGGCGATGGAAATCTCGCCCTGCTGGTAGCGCTCGAGCAGGTTGATGCAGCGCACCAGCGTCGACTTGCCCGAGCCCGAAGGACCGATGATGCAGACGACCTCGCCCTCGGCGACGTCGAGATCGACATTGTCGAGCGCCTGGAAGCTGCCATAGGCCTTGCACACACCTTTGAGCGAGATGAAGCCCGGCATCAGCGCCTCCCCGCCTTGAAGCGCTTCTCGAGGCGCGTGACCAGCGCCACCAGCGGCCACAGCATCGCGATATAGATCAAGGCGGCGCCGATCAGCGGAGTGGGGTTGGCGGCGAGCGCCTGCGCCTGCGTCGCCTGCTTCAGGAGATCGGGCATGGCGACAACGGAAGCGAGCGCCGTGTCCTTCATCACATTGATGCAGTTGTTGGTCAGCGGCGGTATGACGATCTTGAAGGCCTGCGGCAGGATCACATCGACCATCATGTGGAAGTAATTGAGCCCCAAGGCCTGCGAGCCTTCGAACTGGCCCTTGGGAATGGCTTCGATGCCGGCCCGGAAGATCTCGGCCGTATAGGCGCCCGAGATGAGGGTGAGGGTGAGCCAAGCGGCCCAGAAGGAAGTCAGGCGGATGCCGATGAAGGGCAGCGCATAATAGACGATGATGAGCAGCACCAGGATCGGGATCGAGCGGAAGATGTCGATATAGACGATGGCCATCACCTGGAAAGGCGTCGCCGCGTAGAGGCGCACCAGGGCGATGAAGAGGCCGAAGACCATGCCGGCGACAATGCTCGCAAGGCCAAGGCCGACCGTGACCTCGAGGCCCATGAGCAACAGCGGCAAGGTCTCGACCAGTACCCGGCCATTGAAGAATGTGGTGAAAATATCCAAGAGCGGCCTTACTCAGTCGAAAGATGCGAAGGGCGATGCAGGTTTTTCCCCGCATCGCCCCGTTGCTCGGATAGGCCTAGTGCGTCGCCGGCATGTCGGTGACTTGCACGGTCGAGGTCGTGTCCTCGGCCTTGGCGCCGAACCATTTCTCGTGCAGGCCGGCGATGAAACCTTCCTTCTTCAGCGCCGTGATCACTTCATTGACGTCCTTGGCCAAGGGATCGTTCTTGGCGAACATGATCGAATATTTCTCGCCCGTCGGGATGCGCTCGACCACTTTCAGCTCGGGCTTGTCCTTGGTGTAGTAAAGGAGAGCCGGGATATCGCTGATATAGCCGTCGATGCGGCCGGCCTGGAGATCGAGCATCGCCGGCGCCAGACCCTCATAGCGGTTGATGGTGCCGAAGCCGATCGTCTCATTGGCCTTGGTGGCCCAGATGTCGCGGTCGATGACGTATCGACGCCGATGACCTTGCCCTTGAGATCGCCCGTCGACTTGATGCCGCTGTCGGTCTTCACCGTCAGCGACTGGTCGCTGTCGTAATAGGGCTGGGCAAAGGAGAGCGAGCCCAGGCGCTTCTCGGTGATGGTGATCGAGGAGACCGCCATGTTGATGCGGCCCGACTCGACCGCCGGGAACAGCCCGTTGAAGGGGATGTTGACGATCTCGACCGACTTGCCGAGACGCTTGCCGACCTCGTTGACGAGGTCGATCTCGAAGCCGACGATGGCACCCGATTGATCCTGGAACTCCCAGGGCACATTGCCGACATTGGCGCCGACATTGAGATCGGCGGCCTGCGTTGCGCCCAGGCCCGCGACGAGCCCCAAGGCCAGCGTCAGCTTCCACAAAATTGAGCGAGATTTCATTCGATGGTCCTCCCGTGATTCCGCGCGCCATCGCGCCTTGCGGATGTGAATCTTGTCTGTCCACTTCGTGCCGCCGACCCATTTGCTTTAACAGGTCAGACCGGTATGATCTCTATAGGACCAGGCTGTCATGGAGGCAAGACGTGCCCTCGCGGATCCGCCCTTTTGGAGCCGCGCCGACTTCGCTAGATGATTCAAGAAGCCTGCTGATCCTTTTGAATCGGCTGGATAAATCAAAAGGAGCATCGGACCGGGCGGCCGACGCGACTGGGCAAGGATGATCCGAGGATAAGATGCCGCGCGCCAACGTCACCGATACCGCTGCCAAGCGACTTCAAGAGATGATCCTCTCCGGTGAATTGGCTGCCGGCGCGAGACTCCCCTCGCAGCACGAACTGTCACGCCAGCTCGGCATCTCGCGCGCTTCGTTGCGCGAAGCCGTATCCATTCTCGAGACCCTGGGCTTTCTCAGCATCGAGCCCGGGCGCGGCACCTTCATCGCGTCCAATATCGTGGCTGCCGGCGGCCAGCAGCTGACGCCACGCGGCTTGAGCGACCGCTATGCCAAGCAGGATATCTACCAGACCCGGCTCTATATCGAGAGCCTGATCATCGCCGATGTGGCGCGCACCGTCGTCCCCCAGACGCTCACGACATTGCGCGAGGCGACCGCGGTCATGATCGAGGCCTGGGACCGGCGCGATCTCGTCACCATCATCAATCACGACCGCATCTTCCATCTGACCATTTGCCGGGCCTGCCCCAATCCGATGCTGCGCGACATCTATGAGGGCCTGAGCGAGGAATTCCAGGGCACCTGGCGCTACCCTCTGCCGGTGACGCGCACCCAGCGCTTTCTCGAATCGATGAGCGAGCATTACGCCATGGTCGATGCGCTGGAAGCCGGCGACAGCCAGAAGGCCGCGGCGATCATGCAGGAACATGTGTTCAAGACCGCTGCTGCCGCGGGCATCGCTTTGAGGCCGCTGCCCAATCCCATGATCCTCGACGAGCGCCCTGCCCCATCCGCCTGATCCCTGATTACCGGGTGGTAATTGCGCCGGCCAGGCGCTGCCGCCAGGGTTGCCCGGACAATTCCGAGGTAGCTCCGTGGCTCACGCGATCTTCACGGCGTCGCGCACAAGGCGTGACCGCCGAACAAATATCTTTCGCGTCTTCTTCAGGCTCATGGCAGCCTGGCGCCGCCGGCGCCGTGACCTGAGATGTCTTCAGCATCTCGACGAACGGGCGCTGCGCGATATCGGCATCGACCGCTCCTTGGCCTCGAATGACAGCGCCATCCCGTTCTGGAGCCTGCAAATCTCGCGCGATATCATGCTATGAAGAGCCAAAGTCATGAGGTCATGCGGGGCATGGGTGGCGCCGGGCACAGGAATTTCGGCCAGCAACTGCGCTGGTGGCGCAGACGGCGCGGCATTTCGCAGCTCGAGCTCGCGGGCGCCGCCGGCACGTCGCAGCGCCATCTGAGCTTCCTCGAATCCGGCCGCGCGACCCCGAGCCAGCAGATCGTGCTCAACCTTTCTGCCGCCCTCAACATATCGTTGCGCCAGCAAAACACCTTCCTCGCTTCCGCCGGCTATGCCGCCCTCTGGCGGGAAGGCAGATTGGGCGAGCCCGAGCTCGCGCAAGTGGACAGCGCGCTCGATCATATCCTCGCGCAGCAGGAGCCCTATCCGGCCTTCGTCGTCGACCGGCATTGGAATTTGAAGCGCGCCAATCAGGGCGCCGCGCGCCTGGTCGAGTTCATCCTGGGTGCTGTGCCCAAGGGCGAGGTCAATTTGGCGGACGCCCTCCTGTCGCCGGCCATCCTCAGGCCTTTCGTCGTCAACTGGAAGGAGGTCGCCCTCCATTTCATCCGCGGCGTCCAGGGCGATGCCGTGGTCGACGGCTCGCCGCAGTCGACGGCGCTGCTGGCACGCCTCCTCTCCTATGAAGGATTGCTGGAGTTGTCGCACTCGCCGGCGATCGAGGAAACAGCGCTGCCGCTGCTTCCCATCCATATGCGGAAATCCCAAGTCTCCTTGCATTTCTTCACCACCATCGCGACGCTCGGCACGCCGCAGGACATCACTGTCCAGGAAATCCGCATCGAGAGCTTCTTTCCGATGGACGAGCCGACGGCCCGCTTCTTCCGCGAAACGTCGTCAGCGGCACGTGGATAAGCTAATTCTGTAGCGGCCACCTATCGATTACATTGTGCCGCGATAAGCCCCATTCGCTACGGATGAAAACAAACTCCCGGACTACGAAAGAGATGGGCTCAATCGGCTGTTCAGGTATCACCTGTGAACAGTAGTGCAACGTCATATGCGGGTTGAAGCTTTTGTCAGCCCTGAAGCCGTTTCTTCTCATTTCGCTAGCCATGCCCTGGTGCAATCCCTGGAGAGCATTACTTCTTGCAAGCAGGACTAGCGGGATGTTCCCTTTGGACTGAGGATAGCTCCCGATGGCGTACAGCGTCACCCAGAAGGGCGGCATCGAAATGGCATTGGCCGCTCGTCTTGCCGCGGCGATGATATGCTTCGGCAGATCCTCATACCTGCCGGCACCATGCAGAGTGATATGAAGCAGACCTTTGTCACGCAACTGGCCATCAAGGCACCTCTCTCGCAAGAATCGCCGTTTGTATTGATCGATGAGAAGGCCCGTTTCAGCGTCTGGACGCACACAAAAGAACAGCTGTTCTCGCTGGTCTCGATAAAAGCTGAATGCATACTGCATGAACACCTCACCACGCCTTTACTCACATTCTTCAATATAGTACAAAACAAGAACAAATACACTCCTGCCTTGCCAAGAGAGAGGCCTCTGGATATATTACTGGATATAAGGAAGATTTCATGAGCGCATCGCAAAAGCGAGCCATCCATAACTATCGCACTCGCCTCGGCGAGCGTGGGCTTGCACGTTTCGAAGTGCTCGGCCGCGACAGTGATCGTGACCTCATCCGCTCGCTGGCGCGCCGCCTGGCTGAGAATACGCCCGAAGCGACGCGACTGCGCGCCACCGTCAATCAAGCCGTTGCGGAGGAGCCTCCCCGGAAAGGCGGCATCCTAGCAGCACTTCGCCGCTCTCCCCTGGTCGGGGTGGATCTCGATGTCACACGACCTCGCGAAGTTGGCCGTAAGGTCGAGCTCTGATGCGCTTTCTGCTCGACACCAATATCATCAGCAATCTCGTTAAACCTCATCCCTCCGACGCGTTGGTCAGCTGGATGAGCGAGCAGATTGATACGGATCTTTTCATTGCTTCACTGACGGTAGCCGAAATCCGCCGGGGCATTCTCGAGAAACCCGCCGGCAGGAAACGCCAGCAGCTCGAGGCGTGGTTTTCTGGTCCTGACGGTCCACAGGCTCTTTTCGCCGGACGCGTCCTTGCCTTCGATGAGAAGGCTGGATTGATCTGGGCGTGGCTCATGGCAGATGGCACGGCAAAAGGCCGGCCGCGGAGTGGTTTCGACGCGATGATCGCAGCAGTTGCCGAAGCGAATGAGTGCGTGGTCGTCACTGACAATGAAAGAGATTTCGTCGGAATAAAGGTTATCAATCCTCTTCGCCCGACTCCCTAAAACGGCGCAGGTGTCCTTAGCCACGTACCCTGGCACGCTTTTCTTGCACAACGAGCCTCAGGCTCCACGCTCCAAATCCGCGTTTGGTCTATCGGCGCTCGGTGTCGGTCGGCTCCGAAATGCCCTTGAGCGCGTCCTGGGCGGCGCCGTCGGCGGAGCGTCCGAGGTCGGCGAGCGCCACGACACCGACGAGCTGCTGCTCGCCATTGATCACCGGCAGGCGCCGAACCTGATGGCGGGCCATGACCCTCGCCGCCTGGTCGAGCTCATCGCTCTCAAAGCAATAGCAGACGCCTTCCGACATCACGTCGCGGACATTGGTGGCTCCGTTGCCGCCATCTTCGGCGACGGCACGGACCACGATGTCGCGATCGGTGACCATGCCCACAAGGCGGCCATTGTCGGTGACCAGCAATGCGCCAAGATTATCGGCCCGCATCTTCCGCGCCGCGTCACGTATGGTCATATTGGGTTCGGCGAAGCTCACTTGCCGTTGCATGATCTGTTGCACTTGCATGGCTAGTCTCCTGAACAGACGTATAGGAGAATCAACGCACGTGCCGCGGAATTGTTGCCTTCGGATTCTCACAAACCGGCAAGGGCGGGCTTACCTTGGGTTCAAATGGCGCGCCGCATCACATGGCGCTGTGATCCGGCGCGGCCCGCCAGCTTGAAACCGCGGCCCGTGAACAGCGAGACGAAGCCCATGAAGCGATAGCTCGGCGATTGTGGATCGACCGGATAGGCTTCCACCACCTTGGCGCCGCGCTTCTTGGCGAACTTCACCGCCTCATCCAACATGTGTCGCGAAAGCCCGCTCTTGCGGTGATCGCGGCGGATGAAGAAGCACACGACCGACCACACACCCTCTTCCGCGTCATCCTGACCGTCCGACAGCTTCACGAATGTTTCGCGCGGCGCCACCGAGCACCACGCGACCGGCTCGCCGGCGATATATCCCAAAAGCCCGATCGGCATACGCTTTCGCACACGTTCATAAAGCGCCTGCCTCCGTGCCACATTGTCGGCCTCGACACGGTCGGCCATCGGCCGCCAGGCCATGCACCAGCAATATTTGGGCGCCCCCTTGCCTTCGAAGAGCGTCTCGAAATCAGGCCAGGTCGACTGGGTGACGGGCTTCACTGAAAGTTTCGGGGCGGATACGGGCATGGCTCCTATACTCCTGCGTCATCCGGCATTTGCCAGAACCAGCCACGGCTCTACTATGCGCTCATCTCCCTTCCCTCCTCAAGCCGACACGCCAATGCCCCCCGTCAAGGTCGATCCCGCCAAGATTCGCGAATTCAAAGATGCCGAGAGCTTCTACGCCTGGCTCAGCAAGAACCATGATCGCCAGGATGAAATATGGATCAAGATCCACAAAGTGGGATCGGGTCTCAAATCGATCACGCCGCGGGAAGCGATCGATGTCTGCCTGTGCTGGGGCTGGATCGATGCGATCCGCAAAAGCTTGAACGACAAAAGCTATCTGCAACGCTACACGCCGCGCGGGCCTAAGAGCATCTGGAGCCGGATCAATGTCGACAATGTCGCCCGCCTCATCACCGAAGGGCGCATGACCGAACACGGGCTGAGACAGGTCGACGCCGCCAAGGCCGACGGGCGCTGGCAGCGCGCCTATCGGAGCGGCAAGGAGATGACGATCCCCGCCGATCTTCAGGCGGCCATCGATGCCGAGCCCAAGGCCAAGGCGATGCTCGCCAAGCTCAGCGCGCAGAACCGCTACGCCCTCGCCTTCCGCGTCCATCATATGAAGACGGAAGCCGGACGAAGGAAGAAGATCGAAACCTTCGTCCGGATGCTGAAGCGCGGCGAGACGATCCATCCGCAGAAGAAGAGTTGACGATCAGCCGCTCAGTTCCCAGTCGGCGGGCGCCCAGAGGAGCCCGTCCTTCTCGCGGACGATCCGGCCGAAGCCCGGAAACGGCATGTGGGTCGCGGCCAGGAGTGCCTGTTCTTCCGCCGCGCGCGGGAAGAGCTTCCTGCGCATCGCTGCGGCCGCGGCCGGATCCGGCTCGAAGGCGATGCCGATGTCGGTGCGCCCGGGATGGATCGCCGGGTGGAACAGCGCATCGCCGACGATCATCAGGCTCTCGCCGCCGTCGCTGATGCGATAGCCCATATGGCCCGGCGTATGTCCCCTGAGATCGACCGCCGAGATGGCGGCGGTCAGACTGCGCTCACCGTCATAGCGCTGCAGGCGGGGAAGGGCCGCAACTTGCTTTCCCACCGCGAAGCTGCGCTTCAGGATATCGGGCGCGGCGGCGGCGCGTGTTTCATCGGTGAAATAGGCGACATCGTCGCGATGGATGAACACATCGGCGTTGGGGAAAGCATGTGTTCCCTCCGGCGTGACGAGGCCGCTGGTGTGGTCGTCATGCATATGGGTGATGAGCACCGCGTCGATGTCCTTCGCCTCGACGCCGAGGACGGTGAGGACATCGGCCAGATGCCCGGTCGTCTTGGTGGCGCCGGCATAGCCGCTGTCGATCAGCACCAGGCGATCGCCGTCATCGACGAGCCATTGGGTGAAGCCCAGGCGATAGGTCCCGTCCGGGCGGCGGGCGAAGTGCCTGGCAAAGGCCTTCTCGATCTCGGGCGTCGGTGCGCCGGTGAAGACGCCAATGGGGATATCGACGAAGCCATCCGACAGTGCCGTGATCTCGACCTTGCCGACCTTGCGGCGGGAAATGGTCGGCAGCGCTACCTTGCTTCTGTCGGACTGGGCCATGCCGGAAAGCGGCGTAGCGGCGAGCGCTGCCACGGTTGCGAGGCCAAGGCCTAAGCGACGGCGAGTGATGCGGGTCATGTGTCTGCTCCTGGTTGCGTGGGGATGAGATTTAAGATGACCGGTCATTTTCGATGCGGTCGTAAAAAATAGCCTGCGATGGCAGCGTGCATGGGCGCCTCAGGGCCTCAGAAGGGTTTCGAGCGTGCGATGGAAGGCCGAGGTCGCGCGGCCATTGCGCTCGACCTTGGCGCGCTGCACCGCGCCATGCCAGGCGCCGACGAGGAAGCGGGCGAGCGTTTCGGCCGGAAGCGCTGTGCCGACCGAGCCCTCTTTCTGGCCCTCTTCCAGGCAAGCCGCGAGCCGCGTCGTCCAGCGCGCGAGCAGTGCCGAGACATGCTTGCGCAGATTTTCCGAGAGCGGCCCAGCCTCGATGGCGAAATTGCCGAGCATGCAGCCGGCAGCGTAGGACTGACCACAAACGAGCTTGTCGACCGCCTTGAAATGGGCGCGTACCCGCTCATCCGCAGGGCCTGCGCCTTCGAGCAGCACAAAGGCCGCCTCGCCCTGCGCGCAATAGCTGTCGAGAGCCGCGGAAGCGAAAGCCTCCTTGCTCTCGAAATGACTGTAGAAGCTGCCTTTCGGCACGCCCGCCGCCGCGGTGATCTCGGCTATGCCGCTGGCGCTATAGCCCTGGCGATGGATGAAATCGCGGCCGGCTTCGAGGATCTGCTCACGGTTGGAGATGCGGGGCATGATGCTGAATATGACCGGTCGTCTTAGATCTGTCAAGACCCCGGCCGGCCAGTTGAATGCCCGATCGCCGATCAGTTCCCGGCCAGCACATTCAATATGCGCGTGCCGGGCCGGCCCGTCGGTTTCATGCCGGCTTTCTTCTGCGCCGCCTTGATCGCCGTTATGGTGACTGGCCCGATCCGTCCATCGGCTTCGCCCTTGTAATAGCCTCGCGCGATCAAGAGCTCCTGCAGACGCTTGCGCTGCGCCCGCGTCAGCCCCGGATCATCGGTCGGCCAAGGAGTCTTGAACCCGCCCTTGCCCCTGAGCCGGTCGGAGAGATGGCCGATCGCCAGCGCATAGGACTCTGCGGCATTATAAGAGTAGAGCACATCGAAATTGCGCGAGACGAGGAAAGCGGGGCCGGAGGCACCTGCCGGCCGGATGAGTCCGAATGATCCCGCCGACGGCAGCGCGCTGCCATCGGCCCGGACGACGCCCCTCTTGGCCCAGGCGGAGATGGGCGCCTTGCGCGACCGGCCGACCGGACCCGAATAGGAACTCGGCAGCTTCACCTCAAAACCCCAGATGAGACCCGACTGCCAGCCGGCCTTCTTCAGGAAGTTGGCCGCGGACGCTAGCGCATCGGGCACCGAGCGGATCGTGTCGCGGCGGCCGTCGCCGTCGAAATCGACCGCGAGGCGGCGGTAGGTCGAGGGCATGAACTGCGTCTGGCCGAAGGCCCCGGCCCATGAGCTTTTGAGATCCTGAAGCCTCACATCGCCCGCGGCGACGATGCGCAAGGCCTGGATCAACTCGGTCGTGAAGACGCCGGGCTTGCGCCCGCCGCAAGCGACATTCGGCAAGGCATGCGGCAGGAAGAAATCACCTTCGTCCTGGCCATAGTCGCTCTCGACACCCCAAAGCGCCGCCAGAATGTAGCGGTCGACGCCATAGGCCCTCTCGACGGCGCGCAAGGTCTTGTCATGCCGGCGCAGCATCTTGCCGCCGTCGGCGATGCGCAAGTCATCGACCAGGAAGGCCATGTAGTCCCAGATCGCCGTGCGGTATTCGGGCTGGGTGCGCGAGAAGCGCACCGCCTTCTCATCGAAAGCGATGCCCTTGAAGGCGGCATTGACGACATCGGGCTTGATGCCGGCGCTCAGGACCTGGGCGCGGATGTTCTTCACGCAGGATTCGAACGACGCCGCGGCCGGTGTGGCGAACAGGCAGGCTGCGACCGCCATGGTCGAGGCGGAAAGGGAAAGTTTCATGGGGCCATCCTCAGAATCGGATCGGCCTAGTAATAGCCTGTCCGGGCGGGATTATGGCGGCGGAATTTCAGCCGGACCGGGTGAAACCGTCAGCGCTCCAGCCCTCGCTGCCGACGCCGTGATGCACGATGAAGAGGCCTTCTGGATCATACATCTCCTTCGCGGCGCGGAGCCTCGCATAATTGGCCCCCCAGAACGACGTCTGCCAGTCCTTCTCGAAGAAGTCGCTTTCCGACACATAGGATCCGGCGTCCGGCATCAGGCTACGCAGTTCCTGCATCGCGCGAGCAACCGCCGCGGCCTCCCGGCGGGCTTGCTCCACATCGGGCTCGCGTCCTGGAACACCCGGATAGGCCGGCGGTCCATTGGCCCCGATGATCGCGAGCGCCGCGGCATCGAGCACTTTGGGGTTCATCGCCGTGTCACGCGCCGCTTCGATCGCGGCGGCCGGCGCACCGGCCAGGCCCTTGTTGAAATGGAGCGACACGCTCCAGTGCAGTGCCGCGCGGAACAAAGCATCGGCCAGTCTCTCCCGCCGCTCGCCGGCGAGGAAGGCCGCCGCGATCCATGAGGACTGGTAGCCATAAAGAACCTGCCCCGCCTCTTCCTTGTTGCTCGCCCAGAATATGTTGCCTTCGGGCGCCTGAGGCCGGTCATCCGCCAGGACGAGGCCCGGAAGCTGCTTCAGGAACTGCGGGCGCCAGAAATCGCGCGCCGGGGCCGCCATGATGACGGGCTCTCCGGCCATGCTGAAATCCTGAGGCGCGCCCTTCACCCATTCGAAGTAGGGCCGCCAGATCTTTTCCGCTCCGCCTTGATCGAGCCCCTGGAATACCATGCCGATATTGATCTCATGGTTCGGGCGGAAGGCGATCTGCTCACCCCAATGCGGATTGAACAGGCTTTCGCCATAAAAGGCGATCGTCTTCGCGATCAGCCGGCGGAAGGCTTCGGCCGATGATGCCTTGATGGTGGCGAAGACGGCGCCGAAGAACGCTGGAAATTCGTGCGTGCGCAGCGTGAGCTTCGTCACGACGCCAAAACTTCCGCCGCCGCCACCTTTGATGGCCCAGAACAATTCCGGATCGGTGCAGGCATTGGCGATCCGCGCCTTGCCGTCGGCAGTCACGATCTCGGCCTCGATCAGGCTCGCCGCCGCCATGCCATAGGCTTTGGAGAACGGGCCGAAGCCGCCGCCCTGGACAAGCCCCGCGACCCCGACCGTCAGGCAGCCACCGCCCTGCACATAGCGGCCGGCTTGGCTCGCTACCGTGTCATAGGCCTGTCCCCACAAGGCGCCGGCCGCGATCGTCACCGCGGGCACGGCTGCGTGCCTGCCTTCGCAGCCTCTGGCGATGAAAGCGTCATGCACCGCGATTGCTTTCATCCGACGCGTCCAGATCAGGAGTGAGCCGGCGGCGTTCGACGTGCCCTGATAGCCGTGGCCGCCGCCTTTGACGATGAGCCGCAATCTGTGCTCGCGCGCAAAATTCACCGCCGCAACGACATCTTCCGTCGTTTCGGCGGCGACGGCATAGGCGCTGGGCTCGGACGTCCAGGCGTCGACCCAACCCAAGGCCTGGGTCAGTCCCGCTTCGTCGCCCAGATAATAGGGATTGGCGAGCTTTCCGAAGGTTTCCGCTATGCGCGCCGCGTCCGGCGAGCCGACGCAATCCGAAACGGGCGACGTGACCTTGAGGAGGCGACCGCCGACTTGCCGGTTGAGGCGATCCCAATCCGTGATTGAAGGCCAACCTTCATCGCCGGGACGCAGGCGCGACAGCTTTTGGTTTACGGCCGTCGCGCGCTCCGGCGCCATGGACAGGAAAGGCAAGGCCGCCGCGGCACGCAGCATCGAGCGTCTCTGCATATGGCTGTCCCCCGGTTTGAGATCGCGTGGCCGATAAATATCATGGTTCGACCATGGCGGTGCAATCTTATCGCCAAAGCCACTACTTTGCTCTAGGCGCAATTGACCATGACGGATCAGTCGACACTCATTGCCATTGCGGCAACTTTCCTTGTCGCGGGAATGGTCAAGGGCGTGACCGGCATGGGTCTTCCGACCGTCGCCATGGGCGTGCTGGGGGCGCTCATCTCTCCCCTCGCCGCCGCTTCCCTCCTGATCGTGCCGTCCTTGGTTACCAATGTCTGGCAGCTTTTCGCCGGACCGAGCTTCGGCGCGATCCTGCAACGGCTATGGTCCATGATGATGGCGATCGTCCTCGGAACCATCCTCGGCACGTCGCTTCTCACCAGCGGAAACACGGATCTCTCGACGGCGGCGCTCGGCGCGGCTTTGGTCGTCTATGCCATCTATACCCTGCTCGCCCGGCAGCTCGCAGTGCCGGCGAAATTGGAGCCGTGGCTGTCGCCGCTCATCGGCTTCGCCACCGGCATCGTCACCGGCGGCACCGGCGTCTTCGTCATTCCGGCCGTGCCCTATCTCCAGGCTCTCGGCCTTCAGAAAGATGACCTCGTCCAGGCGCTCGGCCTGTCCTTCACGATCTCCACCATCGCTCTCGCCATCGGCCTTGCCTGGCGTGGCCAGTTCCATGTGGGAAATCTGACGCTGTCGGCCCTTGCCCTGGCGCCCGCGCTCATCGGCATGTGGGCGGGCCAGGCGCTTCGCAAAAGAGTGAGCCCGCCGGCATTCCGCCTGGGCTTCCTCATCTGCCTCTTGCTGCTCGGCCTCGAGATGCTGATGAGGCCCCTGCTCTGAGCGTTCTCAGCTCTGCTTGGTCTTGGAGTAATGGCGGCGTGCCTTGGCGCGGTTGCCGCACGAGGCCATGTCGCACCAGCGCCGCGTGCCGCTCTTGCTTTCGTCGAGGAACAGCCACAGGCATTCCTCATTGGCGCAGCGGCGAATGCGGCGGCGATCGGCGGCGAGGATGAGATCGCCGGCCGACCACAAGACCGGCGCCAGGAGATGCGCCACGACGGGGCGAAGCTCGGCGATGCGCCAGCCGAAGCGCCCATCCGAACGCACCAGCGCATTGCGCGGTGGTGTCTCGGCGATCGCTCTTGTCAGGCGAGCGAAATCCTTGTCCGGGACCGGTTTGCCTTCGGCGATGGCGCTCAAGATGCGATAGATCGTCTCACGCGTCGTGACCGCTTCATCGAGAAGCGCTTGCGCGTATTCCGGGTTGTCGCGAGTCCAGCGCCCGATCCGTCGCAGGACCTCACGTTCCACGCCCGCATTGTGCTCGATCCATTGGAGAAGATCGTCGATGTCCTCGAGCCGCTCGATCGGCGCATCACCGCCACGCCAGGAGACGGTGTGGGTGTAGTCGAGGCAGAGGTCCTCGCTGACCGTTGAAATCAGCATCGCTGTCATGCGGAACATTCTAACCCCCTTGGGGGTTGACAGTCAAATACATGAGTGACAGACTCTAACCATCAACCTGGTTATATGAAGGGAACGGATCATGGGACGCTCCGGCGCATTCTCATTGGCAGACGCTCGTTCCGCGCCCACCGGCAAAGCCGTGCCGCTCTGGATGATGCTCATGGCACTGACCGCGGTCGCGGCCATGAGCCAGGCCTTCCGTACCGTCGCCACCGTCATCGCCGGCGGGCTCAAGGCGGATTTCGCCGCATCGGATCAGGATATCAGCCTCGTCGCCGCCGCCTTTCATCTGGCTTTCGCCCTGGCGCAGTTCCCGATCGGTGTCGCGCTCGACATCTATGGCCCAAGGCGCACGGTGAGCGCCGCCTTCCTGATCGCCGTGCTCGGTGCGCTGCTCTCAAGCCTGGCACCCAGCCTTCCCCTTCTCATGGCGGGCCAGTTCCTGATCGGCATCGGCTGCGCGCCCGCTTTCCTCGGCACCATCGTCTTCATCACCAACCGCTATCCGCGCGATCACTTCGCGCGGCTTTCGGGGCTGGTGCTCGCGCTGAGCGGCATCGGCATGCTGGCGACCGGGACACCGCTCGCCTGGATCGTCGAGCACGGATCATGGCGCCTGGGCTTCCTCGTGCTCGCCGCCTGCGCCGCCCTGGTGCTCGTCGCGGTCTTCCGCCTCGTCTCCAACGAAGCGCCGCAGCGCCGGCAGGAGCGCGAAACTTTGTGGCAGGCTTTTGGCAAGATCGGCCCGATCCTGGTCGAGCAACATACGCTCGGCATATTGGCTCTGGGGGCCGCCGCCTATAGCGCGTTCATCTCGCTGCGCGGCCTTTGGGCCGTGCCGATGCTCATGGACCGGCATGGCTTCACCCTCATCGAAAGCGGCCATGTCATGCTGGCGGTCTCGATCGCGACGATATTGGGGCCGCCGCTCTTCGGGCTTCTCGCCGTGACCGACCGCATGCGCCGCTTCTGGATCATCGGCACGGCGATCCTCTATGTCCTGGTCTTCCTCGCGCTGGCCTTCTCGGGGCAGGCGATCATCGATGTGTTGCTGGCCATCCTCGCCGGGATCCTGACGGGTTTCACCGTCCTGCAATATGCCGATGTACGCGCCGCCTATTCCGACGAGGTCGCCGGGCGCGCGCTCGCGGTATTCACCATGGCGGTGTTCCTCGGTATCGCTCTGATGCAATGGCTCACCGGTCTTGCGGCGTCACTCGCGACCGCCAGTGGCACCGATCCCCTCCTCACCGCATTCCTGGTGATCGCAGGCCTGCTTGCCGCGGCAACGGCCGGCTTCACCTTCCTCCCCTGGCCGCGCTTCAGGCGCTAGCGCTTGTAGGACTTGCGCAGCAGCCTGATCAACTCCTGCGTCGCACCGCTCAGATAGCCGCCCTTGCGCGTCACCAACATGATCCGCCGCGTCGCCTTCAGGGATCTGACGGTGATGGTGCTCAAGCTGCGCGTCTTGAGCTCATCGGCAATAGCGCTCTGCTCCATGAGCGCCAGGCCGAAGCCAGCCTCGACCAGGCGCTTCTGGGCGGTGAGGCTGTCGACGCCGATCCAGTCGATGTCGAGACCCTGCGCCAGGAACAGCGAGAAGACATGGGCGGCGGAAATTTCCCGCCGGCCGGGAATCTCAGGGAAGGCGAGCCAGCGTTCGTAGCGGAGATCGGCCAGCCCTGCGACCGAGCGTCCGGCAAGCCTGTGGTCCTTGGCGCAAATGACCGCCAGCGGCTCGCGCGCGATGAGCTCGCAATCGAGATCGGCCAGCAGGTCCTCCTCATAGCGCAAGCCCAGGGCCGCATCGCCGCGGCGGACGAGATCGGACACCTCCGCACTCGTCGCGGTGCGCAGCCTGAGATCGGCCGCCGGATGGCTCTTGGCGAAGGCCCTGAAGGCCGCGCTCAGCGGCGTGTTGGCAAGGGTCCCGACGACGGCGAGCGAGATTGTTCCCGCCTTGGCGCTCTTCAACGCGGTGACCGCGTTCTTCGCGTCCATCAGCGCGGCAAGCGCCCGTTCCGCGTAAGGCAGCAGCGCGTGGCCGGCCTGGCTCAGGACCGGCCCTTGCGCGGCACGCTCGAAGAGCGGCACGCCAAGCTCCTCTTCCAGGAGGCTGATCCGGCGCGAGATGGCGGGCTGTGTCCGCAGGAGCTTTCGCGCTGCGTTGGAGAAGCCGCGCTCGCGATGTACGGCGAGAAACGTCTCGAGGGCTTCGGCATCCATGAAATCACCTATGCGCTTCGCTTATGATCAAGCAAAAAACTACAAATTTTGCTGATGAGCAAGAACGATCTAGAACATCGTCATAACGATGAAGGATCAGTCCGATGGCTACACAGCTCGAAAAAGCCGAAACCTTGCGCGCGTTACATCATCGCGGCTGCGCTTTCATCATTCCCAATCCGTGGGATGCCGGCTCGGCGCGTCTCCTCGCCGATGCGGGCTTCGAGGCGCTGGCGACGACGAGCGCCGGGATTGCCTTCTCGCGCGGCCTGCCCGACGGCATCCTCGACACCGACGCCATTCTCGCCAATGCCGTGGAGATCGCGCAAGCCGTCAACTTGCCGGTGAGCGTCGATCTCGAGCATGGCTATGGCGACACGCCCGAAAGCGTCGAACGCACGATACGCCGCACGCTCGATCTGGGCCTCGCCGGTGGCTCGATCGAAGACAGCACAGGCCGTCCCGATGCGCCGATCTATGAATTCGGCCTCGCGGTCGAGCGCATAAGAGCGGCGGCCGACGCCGTCCGCGGCCAGGCCATTCCGTTCCAGCTCGTGGCGCGCGCCGAGAATTTCCTGCATGGCCGGCCCGATCTCGCCGACACCATCAGACGGCTGCAGGCATTCCAGGAAGCGGGCGCCGATGTGCTCTATGCACCGGGGCTCAGAACGGCGGAACAGATCCGCGACGTCGTCGGCTCGATCGACCGGCCGCTCAATGTCGTCATGGGCCTCGTCGGCGCGGACCTGACCGTCGATCAACTGTCGAAGCTGGGCGTGGCGCGGATCAGCATCGGCAGCGCCCTCGCGCGCCGCATCTATGGCGCGGTCATCGACGCGGCGGCCGAGATGATGGAGAAAGGCTCGTTCACATTCGCTGAAGCCGCGACACCGATGCAGCGCCTCAACGGTATCTTCGCGGCCTGGCAGCGCAAAGCCGCCTCGATCGGTGTGAGCTAGAACTTGCCTGCCGAATAGCCGAAATCGATCGAGAGCGCGGCCCCGGTGATCGGCGCCGCCTCGGGGCGCGCCAGATAGAAGATCAGCGAAGCGATCTCCTCGGGCGCGATGAAACGTGCCCTGCTTTCGCCTTGCGGATAGCCTTGCAGCAATTGGTCGAGATACCCCTTCTCGTCGCCATTGCCATAACGGCGCGCCTGGAAGGCAAGCATCGGGCTCATGACGTCGCCCGGACAGACGGCATTGACGCGCACGCCAAAGGGTGCGAGCTCGAGCGCCAGCGCCTTGGTGAAGAGCGTGACCGCCCCCTTGGAGGCGCAATAAAGCGCCGCACCCTGATTGCCCTGGATCCCGGCGTCGCTCGACAGGTTGACGATGAGGCCTTCGCTCAGCTTCAAGGCCGGGATCGCCGCCGCGGTCAGGAAATAGAGGCCTTTGACATTCACGGCGAAGACCGTGTCGAAATCCTCCTCGCTGCAGCTCTCCGTCGGCCCCTCGCGCCATATGCCGGCGGCGTTGACCAGCGCATCGAGGCGGCCCGTTTCCTTGACCGCCCAATTGACGATATCGAGACAGGTCGTACGCGCGCGGATGTCGCCGGCAAGGAATGGCGCGCCGAGCTCCCGCGCGATCGATCGAAGGCCCGCTTCGTCCCGGTCGGTGAGCAGCACGCTCCAGCCTTCGCTCACGAATTTCCGTGCGGTCGCGCCGCCGATGCCGCCGGCAGCACCACTGATGAGAGCCGTTTTTGCTTCAGCCATGTTTGTCCTCGATGATCGAATTGCCGCCGTCGATGACGATCAACTGGCCGGTGATGTAGGAAGCGCCTTCCGCGCAGAGCCAGGCGACGCAACTCGCGATCTCGGCCGGCGTGCCGGAGCGCCCGACCGGTGTCGCACGCCCCGCTCGCGCCTCCGCCTCCGTCTGCGAGCCGGTGGCGATCCAGCCGGGCGCCACCGCATTGACCGTGATCCCATGAGCCGCCACTTCGAGGCAGAGCCCGCGCGTCAGGCCGAGCATCCCCGCCTTCGCTGCCGCATAGGCACTGTCATTGGCGATGCCTGCGACCGTCCCGGTGGTCGATGAGATATTGACGATGCGACCCCATTTTCGCGCCTTCATTCCCGGCAGCACCGCGCGCGTGACATGGAAGGCCGTGGTCAGGTTGCGATTGAGCGTCAGCATCCAGGTTTCATCGCTGATGGTCTCGAGCGGTCCCGTCTTGTCGAGCGTGCCGAGGTTCGCCATGCCGGCATTGTTGACCAGCACATCGACATCGCCCGCGGCATCGACTAGCGACCGGACGGCCTCAGGATCCGTCAAGTCCGCAGCAAGGCCGGTGGCATCGATGCCGGCATCGCGCAATTCGCGTGCCCGCTCCTCGATGCGCGCCGTCGTCGAGGCGACGACCACGCGGCAGCCCTGCCCGCCGAGCGCCTCGGCGATCGCAAATCCGATGCCGGTCGGGCTACCGGCGCCGGTCACCAGGGCATTGATGGGGCGTTGCGTCATTCACCTTCATCCACGACCGCGATCACGTCCACTTCCAGCATGAAATCGGGATGCGAGAGCGCCGCCACGCCGACCAGCGTGTCGGTCGGCTTGTGATCGCCGAACAGCGACACGCGGCCCTCCTCGATCTGAGGCAGATAGTCCCGCTGGTAATTGGCGACGAAGATGCCGAGCTTCGTCACCTGGTCGGGACGTGCGCCAGCGGCCTTCAGGCAGCGGCCGATATTGGCGAAGACCTGCCGCGCTTGCGCCACCATGTCGCCAGGGCCGACGAGCTCGCCATTGTCTTCGGCAACCTGGCCGGCGATGAACACCATCCTGCTGCCCTTGGCGGTGATGACATGGGTGAAGGATTCGGGCGTGGAAATACCTTCCGGGTTGATGCATTTCACTGACATCGTGATCACCTTCGGATTGTTGGGAGAATTCGGCTTGCGCGCGGCAAGGGCGTCATTCTCTCATGCACATCCATTTCTGACAACACCTGACCGTTCAGGCCTTTCGCCGCCCGATGCCGGGAACGCTCAAGATCTCTACCGCAAGAAAATCGACCAGGAGCCTGACCCGCGCAATGCCCGAGCGCTCCGGCACGATGAGCAGGCTCACCGGTACGGCGGGCGGCGCATGATCGGGAAGGATTGCTTCGAGCCGGCCGTCGGCCAGGAGATCATCGATCAGCCAATGATGCGCAGGCGCGATGCCGCGTCCGGCGGCGAGCGCCTCGCGCGCTGCAAGCCCATGGTCGATGCGGAACCGTCCGCCGAAAGGCACTTCATGGCGCGCGCCGCGCGGCCCTTCCAAAACGAGCGTCTCGCTTCCCGCTATGTTCGACATGCGGATGCCTTCATGGCCGATGAGGTCGCGCGGCGCCTTCGGCCTTCCGCGCGCCGCAAGATAGGCAGGCGCCGCGACCAGCAGCCGCCGGCTCATGCCCAGCGGGCGCAGCTTCATCGAGCTGTCGGTGAGCGGCCCCAGGCGTAGCGCGATGTCGACGCCTTCGCGCACCAGGTCGATGCGCTCGTCGGTGAGGCTGAGATCGATGCCGATATCGGGGTAGCGGTCCTGGAAGGCGAAAAGCAGCCGGCTGATATGGAGGACGCCAATGGCGGCCGAGCAGGAAATGCGGATCTGGCCGGCGGGCGCCCCGCGTGTGCCGCGCGCTTCATCGCCTGCCTGCTCCACCAGCCTCAGGATCTGAACACAATCGGCATAATAGCGGCTGCCTTCATCGGTCAGCGTGATCCGTCTGGTGGTCCGGCTCAGCAAGGGCACACCGACCGCCTCTTCCAACTCGCGCAGATGCCGCGTCACCGTCGACTGGCCGAGGCTGAACTCGCGCGCCACCGCCGACAGGCTGCCGCGCTGGGCCACGCGGACGAAGCTGCGCATACGTTCGAGGGTGATGTCCGATTTATCCATTTTTCGGCATAATCATATGCATTCCCTATAACTACCGGAATGCTCATGAAGCGTCTACCTCAGGGGCCTGTCGCCACGTCGAGGATCTCGCCCATGAAAATCCTGTTTGTCTTCGCCCATCCCGAACAGCGCTCGCTCACCGGCGCGCTGCGCGATGTCGCCATTAAAGAGCTCGAGGCCCAGGGCCATGAAGTGCGCCTCACCGACCTCTATGCCGATGGTTGGAAATCTGAGGTCGACCGTGCCGATTTCCCGCTGCTCAGACCTGAGGAACGGCTCAAGCCGGTCACGGCGTCGCATGATGCATATGCCCAGGACGCGTTGACCGGCGACGTCAAAGCCGAGATCGAGAAGCTGCTCTGGGCCGATGCGCTCATTCTTCACTTTCCGCTCTGGTGGTTCGCCATGCCGGCGATCCTCAAGGGCTGGGTCGACCGGGTCTTCGCCTATGGTCTCGCTTATGGCGTCGGCGAGCACAGCGAGAAGCGCTGGGGCGACCGCTATGGCGAAGGCACCTTCGCCGGCAAGCGCGCCATGCTGATCGTGACCGCGGGCGGCTGGGCGGAGCATTATGCGCCGCGCGGCGTCAATGGGCCGATCGACGACCTCCTGTTCCCGATCAATCACGGCATTCTCTATTATCCGGGCTATGACGTGCTGCCGCCCTTCGTCGTCTATCGCGCCGACAAGCTCGACGAGGCGGGCTTCGCGCCAATCGCTGAGGACTTGCGCGAGCGGATGCGCAGCTTCGCGACCATAGCACCCATCGCCTATCGCCGGCAGAATGGCGGCGACTATCTCATCCCCAGCATGCAGTTGCGCCCCGAGATCGGTGACCCCGGCGCCACCGGCTTCGCGCTTCATGTCGATGAAGGCAAGCCCGCAAGCAGAACGCTGATTTCCGCGGTCGGTTAGCCTTTGAGTGCAACTAACTTGGGATTACAGACTGTGCAGTTTCCATGTAATATGTGCACCATGAAAGATTTGGATGCTATCGCCTGGTCATGATTCTAGAATATGCCCGCCTGAAACGACGCAACCGTCGCGCTGTCAGGCTCGAAGAGTTCAGCGAAGAGGAGATTGCGCTTATCGCTAAGGCCGAGGTGCCAGGCGAGCACGCCCATCTCGACGATGAGCTGAAGGATTGGCGGTCTTGAGGTGGTCGGCTCCTGAGCTCGTTTTGATCACTGATCCGATGTCGAAGGCGTCTTCTCGGCCTTGAGTCGCTTCAGCATTTCACGGATCGGCGCGTACGGTCCGTATTTATGCTGCTCTTCGCTGAAACCGTCGGCATAAGGGCCGTAAGGCGCATCCACCGGCTTGGTCAGCAGATCCGGATAGTCGCGCTCGAGGCCTTCCTTCTGCGGACGCGGCTGCGACACGACATAGGCCGCGACGTCCCACGCATCCTCCACCGACAATTGCGGGTTCCGATAATCGGCGCCGTGCGGCATGTTGTAGTGAAGGAAATTCGCGATGGTGATGAGGCGGTTCATGCCGGCGCCGTCGTTGAACGTATCCGGGCCCCAAAGCGGCGGCACCCAGTAGCCCCCTTTTACCTCGAGGCCGGTGCGGGCGATGCCCTCGCCATTGGGATAATGGCATTGGGTGCAGGCCATGGCATAAACCGATTTCCCCCTTGCCGGATCGGCGGCGCGGTCGAGTTCGGGCATCTGGCCGGCGCCGAGCCCCGGCAATTTCTCTCCGGCCGGAACACCGGTCGACAGGAATTTGACATAAGCGACGAATGCCGCCATTTCCGGCGCATCGGACGGCAACGGACGTCCATTCATGCTTCGTGTCATGCAATTGTTGATGCGATCCTCGATCGTGATCTCGGCACCGGCCCGTGTGTTGTATTGCGGAAACAGCTCGAACAGCCCGAAGATCGGCAGCCCGAATTTCTTGGTGCCGGCCTGCAGATGGCAATTCGTGCAGGCCAGGTTGTTGCCGGCATAGCGCTTGTCCGCCGGCGCGCTCGGTCCGATATGGACATAGGTGGCGGTGATCAGATCGCGCCCCTTGCGCACCAGATTGCCGTAGTCGTCGTAGGGCAATGCGCCGATTTCGGGCACGGTCCAGATCGGCGGGCTGGTCGATGCATCTTGCGCGAAAGCGGTTTCGGCAAGGATCGCGAGCGCGGTTGTCAACGCCGCGAGCACGGCCCTTCTGAAGGCTGCTCCGCGCTTTGCTCCATTCATCTTCATGGGTTCTCCGAAGCCTCAGCCGCTTTCGGTAAGCGAGCGCGCGGCACGGCGATCAGGCGATGAAGTGTCGCTCGCGGCGGGTTGGCTCCCATCGCTCTCACCGGCCGGCACGAGGGCCGCCTTGACCGCATCGTCGACCGTTTCCAGCCACACGAAACGCACCTGGTTGCGCGCCGATTCCGGCACGTCCTCCAGATCTTTCCGATTGCGCGCCGGCAACATGACGGTGGTGATGCCGGCGCGGGCCGCGGCCAGCACCTTCTCCTTCACCCCGCCGATCGGCAGCACGAGGCCGCGCAGCGAGATCTCGCCCGTCATCGCCGTATCGCTGCGCGCCACCCGGCCGGTCAGCAGCGAAGCAAGTGCGGTGAACATCGCGACGCCGGCGCTCGGCCCATCCTTCGGTATGGCGCCTGCCGGCACATGGACATGGATATCGGATTTCTCGAACACAGCCGGATCGATGCCGAGGCTCTTTGCCCGCGACTTGATCAGGGTCAGCGCCGCTTGCGCGCTCTCCTTCATCACCTCACCCAGCTGACCGGTGAGGATGAGCCGGTTGCCGCCCTGCACCCGCGTCGCCTCGATGAAGAGAATGTCACCGCCGACCGGTGTCCAGGCAAGACCGGTCGCGACACCCGGCACGCTGGTGCGCATCGCGACCTCATTCTCGAATCGGCGGGCGCCCAGGATCGTCTCGACCGCCGCCGGATCGATCTTCACGTGATCGACCTCTCCTTCCGCGATCCTGACCGCGACATGCCGGCAGATCGCCCCGATATTGCGTTCGAGATTGCGCAAGCCCGCCTCGCGCGTGTAGTCACGGATGATCGCGAGTATGGCCGCCTCCGTGATCTCGCATTGTTCGGGCTTCAGGCCCGCGGCGGCGAGCTGGCGCTTCAGCAAATAGCGCTTGGCGATCTCGAGCTTCTCCGTCTCGGTATAGCCCGGCAGCTCGATGACCTCCATGCGGTCGCGCACCGGTCCCGGCACCATGTCGAGCACATTGGCCGTGCCGATGAACATCACCTTGGAGAGATCGAAGGGGACGGCCAGATAATTGTCGCGGAAGGTCCCGTTCTGCTCAGGGTCCAGCACTTCGAGAAGCGCCGCAGATGGATCGCCGTGAACACCGGTGCCGAGCTTGTCCATCTCGTCCAGCATGAGGACCGGATTGCGGCTGTCGGCCTTGCGGATCGCCTGGATGATGTTGCCGGGCAAGGCGCCGATATAGGTGCGGCGATGGCCGCGGATCTCGGCTTCGTCATGCACGCCGCCGAGGCTGAGCCTGGCGAAGTTGCGTCCCGTCGCGCGCGCGATGCTCTGGCCGAGCGACGTCTTGCCGACACCCGGTGGTCCGACGAAGCACAGGATGGGACTCCTGCCCTCGGGATTGAGCTTGCGCACCGCCAGATATTCGAGGATGCGGCGCTTGATCTTGGACAAGCCATAATGATCTTCGTCCAGCACGCGCCGCGCCTCGGCGATGTCGATCGTGTCGGGCGTCATCTTCGACCAGGGCAGTTCGACGAGCCAGTCGAGATAGGTGCGGATCATGGCATATTCGGCGGCGGCCTCCGGCATGCGCTCCAGCCGCTTGAGCTCCTTCTTGGCCTGGTCCTCGGCCTCCTTCGACATCCCGGCTTTCGCGACCGCTTCACGCAAGGCGGCCAGCTCGACGGATTTCTCGTCGCCCTCGCCCAGCTCCTTCTGGATCTGGCGCAACTGCTCGCGCAATATGTGCTCGCGCTGCTGCGAGGAGAGCGTGTGCTGCGTCTGCTCGCCGATGCTCCTGGTGATCTTCAGCACCTCGATGCGTTCGGCCAGCATCGCCAGGACCTTGTCCATGCGCTGGCCGAGGTCGATGGTCTCCAGGATCTGCTGCTTGACCTCAGGCGTGCTGTCGGAAATGCCGGCGATGAAATCGGCAAGGGCTGAAGGCGATGTCAGGCTCTCGATGGCGGCAGCAAGCTCGGCGGGTGCCGCCGGCAGAAGCGCCAGCGCTTCACGCGCCCGCTCCTTGAGCAGGCGCAGGCGCGCCTCGATCTCGGGCGTCATCGTCTCCGACACGCCGATCTCCGCGACATGTGCGGCGAGATAGGGATGGCCTGGCACGAAATCGGTGACCCGGAAACGGTTCAGGCCCTGGCATACGAGATGATGGGTGCCGTCGCCTCCCGTGACATAGCGCAGGATTTGTGCCTTCGTGCCGATCCGGTGAAGCTGCTCGGGCGACGGATCCTCGGCTGTCGGATCCTTTTGCAGCAGGATGCCGACAGGCCGCTCGGCGCGAACCGCCTCCTGGGCGGCGGCAATCGACTGCGGACGGCCGAGTGCCAGCGGCAATACGGTGCCGGGAAACAGCACCATCTGGCGCACCGGAAGAATGATGAGGCTGTCGGAAGGCAGGGCGCTCTGCGGGGAGGAAGCTTCAACCATGGCACCCTCGCTCATGCTTTGCCGAGACGAATGACCAGGCAGCCATTCACCAGCTCGGATCGATCGAGCGTCAGGAGTTGCGCCGGCAAGCGGATGCTGCGCTCGAAACGGCCATAAGGGATTTCCAGGCGATGGACGGCGGCGGTCCGCGCGGCGACGTGCAGCCGGCGCCGGCCGGCCACGCGCAAGACATCGCCGTCTATGGAAAGCTTCAGATCATCCTTTTCGACTCCCGGCAGGGCGGCGATGATCCAGAACTCATCCGCGGTCTCGAAGATGTCGACGGGCGGCTCCCAGCAGGCCCCCGAGCCTCCCGGCTCGATGAACCGCTGATGCAGTTGCTCGGCCCGCGCGATCATCGCGAGGGCTTCATTCCACATGATACGGCGCGGATCGGATGTGGTCATTCATGGGCCTCGCTGTTCCATTGTCGGCATCCAGCATAACGCCAGTACCCCGCCTCGCCTACCCCATCATCGCCGGCAGCCGCGCCGCCAGCGCATCGATGAGGACGCGGACGCGCAGCGGCAGGAAGGGTGCGCGCGGCCATAGCGCAGATGTCGCGAATTCCGTCGCGGGACCGTTGAAAAGGCGGACAAGCTCGCCACGCGCGATGCGCTCACGAATCAGCCAGCAGGGCAACCAGGCAAGCCCCAGCCCTGCCGTTGCGGCATCGCCAATGGCTTCGAGATCGTCGAGCCGGATGCGGCCCTTCATCGTGATCTCGGTCGTGGCTCCCTCGTCGCTCGGAAAGAGCCAGCTTCTTGTATAGCGCGGATTGGCATAGTCGATCGCCTGATGCGCCGACAGGTCGGCCAAATCAGCGGGTCGGCCATGCTTCTCGAGATAGGCCGGAGAGGCGCAGACCGTCATGCGCTGGCGCACCAGTGCCCGCGACATGAGACCTGGATCATCGGGCAGCGCGCCGTTGCGCACCGCCAGATCATAGCCTTCCTCGATGAGATCGACCGGCCGGTCGGTGAAGGAGACTTCCAGCACGAGCGCCGGATGCTGGCGCGCCACATCGAAGAGCACCGGCGCCACGCAGCGCCGGCCGATCACCACCGGGACGGTCACGCGCACCTTGCCCGCGGGCTCCGCGCGTCCAGATTCCAGCGCCAGTTCCGCCTGCTCGAGCTCACTCAGAGCGCGCGTGCAGCGCTCATAGAAAGCGAGGCCGTCTTCCGTCAGGCTCAGCACCCGCGTCGTGCGCTGGCACAGGCGCGTGCCGAGCCGCGCTTCGAGCCGCGCCACGGCCTTGCCGACGGCCGAGCGCGAGAGATTGAGGCGCAAGGCCGCGGCGGCAAAACTGCCCGCCTCCACCACCGTGACGAATTCACGAATTCCGCTCAGCCGGTCGCTCATGCCTGGACCTTGATTGTAGATAATTTCTCTACATTCTGAAGAAAAATGACCCCCAGTGCAATCCAGAGGTCGCGAATATATCTGGACAAGATCCAGGTGCGGGGACGGCGGACAAGCGGATCACGACACGCTTGTCACTCACGATTTCAGCACTGCGGCTCTTATCACTGACCCTTAGGAGCAACGTCATGAACCAACATGTCAGGACCGACACGATGAAGCAGTGGACACTGAAAGCCGCCGGCCGCACCAATCTGGAATTGGCGACGACCAGGATTCCTGCGCTCAAGGAGAACGAGATCCTGGTCAAGGTCGGCGCCGTCTCGCTCAATTATCGCGACCTTATGCTCATCGATCGGGGACTCGGTTTCACCCCAGGGACCGAGCCCTTCGTGCCGGCATCCGATGCGGCGGGCGTGGTCGTTCAGACGGGCCCTGCCGTCACGCGTTTCAAGGACGGGGACCGCATCATCTCGACCTTCATTCCGGGCTGGATCGATGGTCCGGCCTTGGGCTCGGCGCGCCAGCCGAATCATCTGACCTTGGGTGGCGCGCTCCAGGGCGTGCTGTCCGAATTTGTCGCGCTCGACCAGGACTGGGCGGTGAAGGCGCCCGAAAGTCTCGATGACGCCGAGGCGAGCACGCTGCCTTGCGCCGGTCTCACCGCCTGGGAAGCATTGATCGAGCGCGGCCATCTCCACGCCGGGGAGACCGTGCTGGTGCAAGGCACGGGCGGCGTCGCGCTGTTCGGACTGCAGATCGCCGCCGCTCATGGTGCCGAGATCATCGTGACTTCAGGCGATGACGAAAAGCTCGCGCGCGCCAAGACGCTCGGCGCCACACATGGAATCAACCGCAAGAAAGGCGACTGGGTCGAGGCGGTCTATCGGCTGACGGGCGATCGCGGCATCGATCATATTCTCGAAATCGTCGGTGGCCCGCATCTCGAGCAATCGATCAAGGCTGCCGCCGTCTTTGGCCGGATATCGCTCATCGGGGTGCTCGAAGGCTTCGATATCTCAGGACCGTTCTTCCCACTCGCCGCCAAGCAAGTGACCGTCGAAGGCATCCAGGTCGGCAACCGCAACGGGCTCGAAGCCTTCGTTCGCGCCGTCGACCGAATCCGCCTCAAGCCGGTGATCGATGCCGAATATGCACTGGCCGACTTCCCCGCGGCGCTCGATCACCTGGCCCGCGGGCCCTTCGGCAAGATCGTGGTGAAGGTGGCGGGCTAACCGCTCAGCGGCCTACGTGGCGAGCTCGAGAAGGCCCGTTCATCAAAGCGCTCTACTTCATCTCTAGGCTCGAAAACCATGTCCAAGCCGAGCCGCTGAGGTCGGTCGGCTCTTGATTTTCCACCCCAGAAGTCCACAAGAAATCACCCGAAGGGATCGGCGGCCCAGGTCGATATCGACCTCATAGAGCGGCGGCTGAAGTCGCGCGGCAGGACAGCGAGGGCGGCTATGGCAAAGCGAAACGTTATGCGAGTGAAGAAAGATGAGACGACGATCATCCGTGGCACGGCTAATGTGTTTGCCGATCTGGGCTACGCCGACGCCGAGGAGCGCCAAACGAAACTGCGCCTTGCCCGCACGATCAACGGCATCGTTGCCCGTCGAAGCTTGACCCAGGCCGCGGCGGCGGAAAAGCTTGGCACCGATCAGCCGAAGGTATCGGCGCTTGCCGGATACAAGCTCGACAGATTCTCGGTGGAGAGGCTGATGACGTTCCTGACCGCACTCGATCAGGGCGTCGAGATCGCCCCATGACGCGCATAGTCGTCGTCTTCGGCGGAACCGGCTTCCTGGGACGGCGCGTCGTTCACCACGTGCTGGAACATGGCTTTGCCGTGCGCGTCGCCGCGCGGCATCCGGACCGCGGCAAGGACGTCTTCGCCGGAAGGTCGCCGGAACTCGAAATGATCCGGGCCGATATCGGCGATGACGCCTCGATCAGAGACGCGGTCGAGGGCGCCTACGGCGTCGTCAATGCCGTCAGCCTCTATGTCGAGCGGGACGGCCGGACCTTTCATTCCGTGCATGTCGAAGCGGCGCGCAGACTTGCTGAGATCGCGCAGGCAGCGGGCGTCGCGCGGCTCGTCCATGTTTCGGGCATCGGCGCCGATGCCGCATCGCCTTCACCCTATATCCGCAGCCGGGGAGAAGGCGAGAATGCCGTCCGTGCCGCCTTCCCGCAGGCGGCCATCGTCCGCCCCGCCGTCATGTTCGGACCGGATGACGCATTTCTCGTGCCGCTCGCTGGATTTCTACGCGAATTTCCGGCCTTTCCCCTGTTCGGCAGCGGCCAGACGCGGCTGCAGCCTGCTTATGTGGAAGATGTCGGGGAAGCCATAGCGCGCATCATCGCGACGGTATCGCCGCAAGCTGTCTATGAATTTGGAGGTCCCCGCGTCTGGACCTACAGAGAATTGCTGCAAAAGATCGGCGATCGCCTCGGTCGGCAGCGCAAGCTGATCCCCCTGCCCTTCGCGGCCTGGCAAGCTCTCGCCTCCATGGCCGAGTTTCTGCCCGAGGCTCCGATCACACGAAACCAGGTGGAGTTGATGGCGATCGACACTGTCGCCTCTCCCGCCTGCGCCGGATTCGACGCCCTCGGCATCGCGCCCGCCGGAATCGAGAAGGTGCTGGCCGAAGCGTGACCAATGTTTTTCACATCGGCGGCATCTTGTCGAATTTCTGGAGCGCCGGATCGAGTCTGTCCCAGGCATGGCCGCGCATGGCATAGGTCACCACTTGCGGCTTGTAGCGGCCGGGATCGTCGAGGCTCCCCACATGCACGATGAAGACGTCAGGCATGGCCTTGACGGTCAGATAGACGGGCGAGCCGCAAGTGGGGCAGAAGGCATGCGTCTTCACATTGCCGCTGTCGCTGGCGACATCCCAGAGCGTCGCCTCGCCGGTGACCTTCACTTTTTCCCTGCCGGAAAAGCTCAGATAGGAGCCATGCCCGGTGCCGCTTTTTTTCTGGCAGGTCAGGCACTGGCAGTCGTTCGTGAATATCGGCTCGCTTGCGATCTCGTAGCGGATCGCGCCGCAGGCGCATCCACCGCTATAGGCTTCGCTCATGTCCTTCTCCTTCGCTGTCCTTCAATCCTGCTCGTCGGTGACGGCGCCCAATCGCGGGATGATCTTCTTCCAGCCTTCGCTCATATTCTTGAAGGCGGTATCGTTGCGCGGCGTGACGAAGCCCGAATGGACCAGGCGCACGCGTGTTCCATCGGCCACGCGCGACAGCGTCCAGGTGACGATCGTATCGAGGAGCGAGCCATAGCCCGAATTGCCCGCATCTCCGCCCTTCCAGCTATAGGAAAAGCGCTCATTCGGGATCACTTCCAGCACCTCGCAACGAATGACGCCGTCCCAGGCGCCGGCCGGCGTCGTCTGATAGGTGAAACGATTGCCCGGCACGGGCGCGAAGTCCTTCGGCGGCATCATCCAGCGCGTGATGAGCGCGCCGGTCGTCAGCGTCTTCCAGATCGTTTCCGGCGCATGCGGCATGACCTCATCGACCACGATGGCATGGGTGTCGGGCTTGGCGTCCTTCATGGATCGATTTCCTTCAACAAACTGCGGAGATTGGCGAAGCGCTCGCGCCAGAAGACGCCATAGTGATTCATCCAATCGACGAGCGGCGCCAGACCCTCGGGCTTGGCGTGGTAATAGACGTTGCGGCCCTGGGCGCGTTCGGCGACGAGGCCCGCCTGCTTCAACGACTTGAGATGCTGGGAGATGGCGCCTTGCGTCACCCCGCTGCCCCGCGTCAGCTCGACCACGGTGATCTCCTCAGCACTCGCCACCCGCTCGAACACGGCCCGCCGCGTTGGATCGGCAAGGGCGCGCATGACGGCATCGATGGCGACAGCTTCAAGCATGTAAATATATTAGTCATTGCTAATCAATTAGTCAATACTAATTTATTATCCTGACTTTATATACGACTGCACGCGGCTGCTCCCGCCTAACCCCATCCGGCGGCGCGCGCGATCAGCAACAGCCCTGCCCCGATAGTGACGATGCCGATGGCTCGCGCGGCACGCGCACCATCGGGTGCGAGACGTTCGAGCGTGATGCCCGCCGTCACCATCGCCATCGCGAAGAGATCCATCATCCCCAACACCAGGAGGATCGCCATCAGATTGGCGCAGCAGCCGGCACAGTGGAGACCGAGGCGCAGGCCGTGTCGCACCGCCGTGGCGCCGTCCGCCGCTATCGTGCGGCTGCCCGGTTCCTCGCGGCAGCAGGCCAGGTGACGGGCCTTCCAGCGCGTGAACTGGGCGGCGCCGGCGATGAGCACGATCACACCCGCCGCGATCGGAACGGCACGTGCAACTCCGTCCGCGCGCATCGTCACGTCCGCCAAGATCGTGCCCACGGGAAAGACCGCAAGACCAAACACGACCCATGGAGTGAAATAGCCAGCCCCGACGAGCATGGTCAGTCGGTCGAGGCGCACGCCGCCATTGCTGCCAATGGCCTGGCGGTAGCGTCGCAGCATCGGCAGCAGAGAAGGCAGCATCATCGCCACCATCATCACCGTCCACATGACGAGAAACGACATTGCGGCTTCATGCCAGGCCTGTCCCGGCATCCGCATCCACATCATCGACATCGTCCAGCCGCCGGGCATCGGCATCCCGTCCATCGCCGACATGGACACGCACCAGACGATGGTCGTGGTAACGCTTGCCGCGAAGAAGAGCGCCGCGACAACAAAAAAGGCATGCTCGGAGGCGCGCCCGGCTGGCGTGACCCCGTCACCGCTTGTCATGCCTGGCGCTCATATTCGTCGTGGCGGCGCCACCATGTGCCGCTCTCGTTGCGGCCCAGCGGCGCCCGGTCGAGCCACTGATACATGCCCCAGAGGCCGTCGAGGCCCCGCGCAAAAGCGGAATAGGTATGGTAGACGACACCATCCTCGCGCACGAACGCGCTCATGCCAGGCCTTTCACGCGTATAGGTGGCGACGTCCGTACCGGTCATGTCTGCATTCTCGGCGACAGGGCCTTCGCCGCGTTTCGTCATCGTGTCGCCGATGCCCTGTGCTGTCCACGCCGGCTCGCGCTGGTAGTTGTATTCGATGCCGCCGTCGCGCTGCTGCGCTTCGGTGAAGGAGACGTTGAAGTCGAAATTGAAATCGCCGCCCGACGAGGAGGCCCAGGGAAAGGTCCAGCCCATCCGCTTCTTGTAGGCCTGGATTTTCGCAAGCGGCGCCCGCGATACCGCCGAAAGCATCACACCGTGATGGGCGAGGTGGACGGCGAAGCCGTTGAAGCCGTCGGCGATCGTCGAGCAGGTGGCGCAGCCCGCCGTATAGTCGGGGCCGAACATGTAGTGATAGACGAGGAGCTGCGAGCGCCCGCGGAACAGGTCGGCGAGCGTCGCCGGCCCATCCTCGGTCTCGAAGCGATAGGCCTTGTCGACCTTGACCCAAGGCAGCGCCTGGCGCCTTTGCGCCATCTCGTCGCTGCGCCGGGTCAGCTCCTTTTCCGCCTTGAGCAAATCGAGGCGGGCTTTCAGCCAATCTTCGCGTGTTCCGGTCGGATGTGTGGTCATCGCTCTCTCCTCGCAGTTGTCGGTGGTCATGAGACAAGATTTAGCGCCGGTCGATGGAACGGCGAGAGTGACAACTATGTCGGGATTCCGATCTCCGCCGTTGCGTCAGCTCAGTGCGCATGCGCTAGGCAGAGAACATCGCGATAGGCGCAGAGTTCCTCGATCAGCGCCTTCTCCTCGGCGAGGATTCTCGCCTTCTCCGCTGCGCCGATGAGCTGGATCATATAGCTCTGCTCGGCATTGCCCTGCTTGTCGATGAAGGGATTGAGCAGGCTCTCAGGATTGTCGAGATCGGGCACGGCGCCGATGTCTTCATTGGTGGTGTAAGGCGCATAGAACATCAGATGCGGCATGGCCATGGTATGGACCTGCATGTCGGGAGGCCCGATCGTGCGCATGACCGGCCCGACCATGTAGGACAGGCCGGGCTTTTCCGGCACCTTGTAGGTCTTGTCCTTGTAGCGCTTCTCGATCTCGGCCTTGAGCGCTGCGGGGCTCAAGCCTTGCGCGCGCAAGGTCGCCGCATCCATGATGTATTTCAAGTAGGTTTGCGTGCCTTGAGCGTCATAGCAGAGCGGAATGTAGATATCGTCGCGAAAGTCGGCGAGCTCCCAGGCGGTGCGCTGGACGATGCAGGCGACACCGTTCGTTCCCTGCCGGTGCAGCGTGTAGCCGCTCCCCGGATCGAGAAGATAGACACTCGCCTGGTCGCGCAAGGCCTTGGGCGCCGCGCTCAAGGCAAAGCGGGCTTCGAGCTCGGACGGCATCGGTGCCAGCGTCGTGTCGCTCGCCTTTACCGGGATAATGCCCGCAAGGCTCAAGGCGATGAGGGCCGTGACCCATTTGATGTTCATAGGTTTCTCCAGTTTGCGAGGGGTGTGTCGTTCGTTCATGCAGGGATGCGCCGTTCGTATTCCTGCCTGAGGCGGCTCCAGCCGTCCCAGAACGGTTCCGGCTCGCCGCCACTGGCGCGAGTGACCAGGATGTCGAGATGCATGTGCCAGCCGGCCGAGATCGCGAGCATGGTCTGGCGATCGCTTAGGCCGCGATGGGTGACGGTCAGCAGCACCTTGTGGTCATGGGGCGTCAGCGCGAAAGTCGCATCGCCGGTGCCGTCCCAGGCGATCGAGAGCCGGCGCGGCGGATCGAGCTCGGTGATGCGGCTCCTCATCCTGATCTCCTCCGGAAATCCGGCGGGGCGGCGCGGCGATGGCCCGGAAAGCTCGTCATTGCGCCAGACGAATTCGAAAGGCGCGTCGAGCTTCATCGCCATGGCACCCGCCGCCAGCCAGTGCCGGCGCAGGTCACTGTCGATGAGAACGGCCCAGGCGCGCTCGATGGGTCCCGGCAACAAGCGCTCTATGGTGAGCGTCGCGGGCGCGGTCAGCATGCCATAGGCATTGCAAGGCGTGAGATCGTTCATGGGTCGTCTCCTTCCAGAGGCCGGGTGGTTGCCAGAAAGGATAACGGCGGCTATCGAACCTCAGGGAGTGACAAGTGTGGCGGCATTTTAGATGGACTCACTGATCACGGCTGCTGGGCGCGCCCTCGCCGCAGGTGATCCCCTGGGCGCGTTGAAGCGGGTCGCGCTGCGCGACGATGCGCCGGCGCTGGCGCTGCGCGGCATCGCGATGGCGCAACTCGGCGATCTCGATCGCGCCAAGGCGCTGCTCAAGCGGGCGGCACGCGCCTTCAGCCCGAAAGAGGCGGTGGCCCGCGCGCGCTGCATCCTCGCCGAGGCCGAGATCGCTCTCGCCGCGCGCGACCTCACCTGGGCACCCCAAGCGCTCGGCGGTGCGCGGGCGACGCTCGAGGCGCATGGCGATAGAGTGAACGCCGCGCATGCGCGCTATATCGAGGTCCGGCGCCTCCTCTTGCTGGGACGGCTCGATGAGGCCGAGCGCCGGCTCGCGCTCCTCGATCCGGCGCCCTTCCCGCCCGCTCTCTTGACTGCACATGAGCTGGTGGTCGCAGGCCTTGCGATGCGGCGTCTCAAGATAAAGACGGCGCGCGCGGCCCTCGCCCGGGCCCAAAGCGCCGCGCTGAAGGCGCGGATCCCGGCGCTCGCGGCAGAGGTCGAAAGCGCTGCGCGTCACATCGACACGCCCGCGGCACGTCTCATCACCAAAGGCAAGGAACGGTTTCTCCGCCTCGATGAGGTGGAGGCGCTCTTCGCATCCAACGCGCTCGTCGTCGATGCCTGCCGGCATGCAGTGCGGGACGCCAACACGGTGGTCTCGCTCGCGCGGCGTCCGGTGCTGTTCGCGCTCGCCCGGGCACTCGCCGAAGCGTGGCCCGAGGGTGCCCCGCGGGACAGGCTCATCGCCCGCGCCTTCGGCGGCAAGCATGCGGATGAATCGCATCGCGCGCGTTTGCGGGTCGAGATCGGAAGGCTGCGCCAAAAGCTGCGCAAGCTCGCAGAGGTGAGCGCCACGCCGCAAGGCTTTGCCCTCGTGCCACACATGACGCCTGAGGTCGTCGTGCTGGCGAGGCCGGTCGAGGAGCGGCATGCCGCGGTGCTCGCGTTCCTCGCCGATGGCGAATCCTGGTCGAGCTCGGCCCTGGCCCTGGCGCTGGGGGCCAGCCAGCGCAGCGTGCAGCGGGCGCTCGACCAGCTAGCGGAGGGCGGCAAGGTGCAGTTCTATGGCCATGGCCGGGCGCGCCGGTGGATGACCCCGCCGCTCCCCGGCTTCACGACAACCTTGTTACTCCCCGCCCCTCTGCCGAGCGACTAAAATGGCCCCCATGAAACGATCAACTGCCGAAATCATTCGTGAATATGGCCCCTTTCCGGGTGTCGACGAGGTGCATGGCGTGACCTTCGATGGCGAGCATGTCTGGTTCGCGGTCGGCGAGACGCTGAATGCCCTCGACCCCGAGAGCGGCAAGACGGTGCGCTCGCTCGATGTCGCCGCGCATGCCGGAACCGCCTTCGACGGGCGCTACCTCTATCAGATCGCCGAGGACCGCATCCAGAAGATCGATCCCAAGACCGGCAAGGTGATGGCGACGATCCCGGCGCCGGGTGCGGGCGGCGATTCGGGGCTCGCCTGGGCCGAAGGCACGCTCTGGGTCGGCCAGTATCGCGACCGCAAGATCCATCAGATCGAACCCGAGACGGGCAAGATCCTGCGCACCATCGAGACCAACCGCTTCGTCACCGGCGTCAGCTGGATCGACGGCGAGCTCTGGCACGGCACCTGGGAAGGTGACGAAAGCGATGTCCGGCGAATCGATCCCGAGACCGGCGAAGTGCTGGAACGCATCGACATGCCGCGCGGTACCGTCGTGTCTGGGCTCGAATCCGATGGCGGCGACCGCTTCTTCTGTGGCGGCGGTCCGAGCGGGAAGCTGCGCGCCATACGCCGGCTCAAGCGCGGCGCCAAGCTCAAGAAAAAATAGCCCTCATCACCTAGCGCATGATCCGGAAAAGTGGATACCGGTTTTCCGAAAAGATCATGCGCAAACAAAAGGATAAAGCGCGATGGCGACTCGATGTAAAGCCATCGCGCTTTAGCGCCGGTTGACCTGCTCGCGACTGTAGCCCGCCATCGACGCATAGCCCTTCACGATCGCCTCGCGTTCGGCATGGCTTGCGACGGTTTCGATATCGTCGAAACCGTGCGGCGCGCGGGCCTCGACCAGGTCGATGACGCCTTCCGGTCCGCCGCGGCGGTTGTTGCGCACGATGTCGGCGGTCATCGGCCGGCGCTCGGCATCATAGGCGGTGAAGGCCGCCGCCACCTCCGGCGTCGCGGTCAGATGGCGCGTAAGGGCGGCGGCATCGAGGATGGCCTGGCTCGCGCCATTGCTGCCGACCGGATACATGGGATGCGCCGCATCGCCCAAGAGCGTCACCCGGCCAAAGGACCAGCAGGACACCGGATCGCGGTCGCAATTGGGGTATTCATAGAAGGTCCCGGTCGCCGTGATGATCTCGGCCGGGTCGACGAAGCCCAGCCTGAAACTGCCTTCGACGAAAGCGCGTGCATCTTCCAGCCGCCCGAGCGAATTCCAGTCCTCGCGGCGCGGCGGCGGTCCCTCATTGTCGGTGATGCGCGCCATCACCGCCCAGTTGGTCAGGCGCTGATCGGGGCGCGTCTTATCGAAATGGATCGGATAGAAGACGAATTTTGCCGCATTGCCGCCGGCGATCACCATGGTGCGGCCATCCTCATGCACCGGCCAGTTGAGCGCGCCGCGCCACAGCATGATGCCGCTCCAGCGCGGCGGTCCTTCGTCCGGATAGAAGAAGCCGCGCACGCGCGAATGGATGCCGTCGGCGCCGATCAGCCCGTCGCCTGTGGCGGTGAAGCGCCCGCCTGCTGCGCGGCTTTCGAATTTTGCCGTGACGCGGCCGTCACGCTCTTCGACGTCGACCAGCCGGCGATCGGTATGAAGACGCGACGGACCGAGCCGCTCCATGACGGCGCGCAAGAGGACGCCGTGCAGCTTGCCGCGGTGGATGCTGAGCTGCGGCACTTCATAGCCCGCATCGAGGCCGCGCAATTCACGCCACACCGCCTGGCCATGCCGGTTCAGATAGATCAGCTCGCGGGTGCGGATACCGGCTTCGTCGAGCGCCGGCAAAAGATCGAGCCCCGCCAACTCCTTCACCGCATGCGGCAGCAGGTTGATGCCGACGCCAAGCTCGCGCAGCTCCTGCGACTGCTCGAAGACCTCGATATCGATGCCGGCCCGGTTGAGCGAGAGCGCCGTCGTGAGGCCGCCAATGCCGCCGCCGATAATCAGGAGCTTCATCCATATCTCCCTGGTTGGAGAATGTCCCGTGCCGTGGCCCTTGCCGATTGTACAGGGATGGACATCGATCTCAAGCTGACGGGCCGTCACCTGGCGCTCGTTCGTCCCCGCGGGCCGGTCGAGCGTTTGAGGAAGTCGACGAAGGCGCGCACGCTCGGCGCGGTGTAGCGCTGTTTTGGATAGCACAGGTACCAGCCGGGAAAGTTCCCGCACCACTCTTCGAGGAGCGGGACAAGCTTGCCCTGATCGATCAGTGAGCGCAGAAGCCCCTCCGCCCGGAATGCGAGTCCGACACCCTGGACCGCGGCGGTAACGGCCATGGCGCGATGCGAGACGATGAGCGGTCCGTCGACGGTGACGGAAAACCATCGGCCGTTCTTCACGAACTGCCATTTGTACAGGCCGGGACTTCCCGGCTGACGCCAATTGATGCAGCGGTGGCGGAGCAGATCGGCCGGCTCGCGCGGGCGTCCATGGCGAGCGATGTAGTCCGGAGAGCCGACGACGATTTCACGCTGATCGCCGCCGAGCTTGACGGCGACCATGTCGGCTTCGAGAGATTCACCGAGCCGAACGCCGACGTCATAGCCAGCCTCGACAATGTTGGGGACGGAATCATCGACCGTCACATCGAGAACAACATCCGGATATGCCGCATGAAACTTGCCGAGAACCGGCTCGAGAAAGGCGGCGGCAGGAGCATTGGGCACATGCACCCGCAACATTCCGGCCGGCCTGTCGCGCGAACTCACGGCATCCTGAACCGCTGCCTCCATCTCCATCATCGCCGGCTTGAAGCGCGCGTGGAGGCGCTCGCCGGCGTCGGTCAAGGAGAGGCTGCGCGTCGTGCGATTCAACAGACGCATGCCTAGGCGTTTTTCCAGCTCGCCGATCGTACGGCTGAGCGCCGATGCCGAAATGCCGAGTTCCGCCGCGGCCCGGGCGAAATTGCCATGCCCGACCACCGTCACGAATGCTTTCAGCTCGGCGTAATCGCTACCGCGCATTGTGCCTCGGAATCACAGGAATGTATTTGAATTGTACATCATTGTCTCCACAATGTGCGGGCGCCAATCTACGGGGGCATTCAGCGGAAGTGAAACGAAATGCGCTGTTTCTCCCGCGCGAAGGCAGATCTGAGACAGGAGCCAGCCATGCGTGAAGCCGCGCGTTTCATTGCCAGCCAGACTGAGCCCGCGCAAGATGGAACCCTGCTGCGCTTCGTCTATGCCGCCCTCGGTTCCCGGCCCGGCAAGCGGGCCGGATCCAATGACGATCTGCTCTGGCACGTCTCTGCGACGTGTCCGCGGCGGCTGGCTTCGACAGTTCCCATCCCCTTCCCTCAGGCGCGTTTCAGGCAATCCGAAATCGCGACCCTGATCGATGCGGCGCCTATTGCCGATCTCGTAAACGCAGCCTATCGGGGCGCCGGCGGCCGCCTCGGATGGATCCACGAGGCAAAGTTGCTCGCCGGTGACCGCGCCAGTTTGCGAGATGTTGTGGCCATGATCGACGACGTCTCGACAACCGTGTTGGTCCGACGTGGCGGCAGATCATCGGCATTGCTCGGCTGTGTCGCCATCCAGATGGATGGCGCGGATCGTTGCGTGATCTCGATGCTGGCCGTCGATCCGGAACTTCAGTCCGCCGGACTTGGTCGCGCCCTGCTCGCCGATGCCGAGCAGTTCGCAGCAAGCAACGGCGCGCGAAGCGCCGTGATGACGGTGATACGGCAACGGCAATCGCTCATCGCCTGGTATGAGCGTTGTGGCTACCACCGAACCGGTGCCGTTGCTTTTCCCTATGGCGCCAGCAAGGTCGGCACGCCGCTGCGCGACGATCTTGACTTCGTCATCCTCGAAATGGCTCTGTGAAGCCACGCCGGCGACGTCCCGCAGGCGACCAACCGAAAGGAGAAGTCATGAACAAGAACTTCGCGACTATCGTTTTTGCCCTCGGCCTGTCGGCATCGGGAGCGCACGCTCAGGACGGCAAAGGACTGTGGAGCGTCTATGACGCATCGCTCAAGGGCGCCAAATACATCGACCTGACGCATGTAATCGCGCCCGACATTCCCGTGTGGTACGGCTTCGGCCCGTCGAAATTCGCGCGCAGCAAGGCCGGCGGCGACATCGAGGGCTTCGCCAAGAAAGGCGATGAGTTCACCTATGAGAAGCACGGCTTCGAGGCGACGCATTATGACCTCGCGACCGATCAGCTCGGGACGCAGCTCGATCCCCCGGCGCATTGGGCGCCGGAATATCCCTCGATCGACGAGTTGCCGCCGACCTATTCCTTGCGCCCGCTGGCGGTGATCTCGATCGTCGACAAGGTGGCCAGCAATGCCGGATATCACCTGCAGGTCGCTGACATAGGGGCTTTTGAGAAGGAGCACGGCCGGATTCCGGAAGGCGCGGTCGTCTTCGTGCGCTCCGACTGGTCGAAGGACTGGCCCAAGCCTGAGCTCGCCACGCGCAAGCCCTTCCCCGGCGTGTCGCTCGACGCGCTGAAATTCCTGCACGAGCAGCGCCATATCCTGCTCCACGGCCACGAGCCGCTCGACACGGATACGACGCCCACGCTCGAGGGCGAGGCGTGGCTCATGCACAATGGCTACACACAGGCCGAGGGCGTCGCCAATCTCGACGGCGTGCCGGCGACGGGCTGTCTGGTAACCATCGGCTTTCCCCGATTCAAGGGCGGCACGGGCGGCTATGCCCGCTATGTGGCCGTTTGCCCGCCCGACACGCCGGTCGGCACGACCATCGGCGCGAGTGATGCGCCGCTGCCGAAATCCGAAAAGCCGCTCCATTGGGACGCGGCGGCAGGGACACGCGTCCGCTAGCATCGGCGAGCGCTGAAACATGCTGCGCCGGGAACGCGATCACCGCGACCCTCGCGCCCCTCGCGCAGCTTGTCGAGGAGGGAACATGGAAATTCACGAAGGTCATATCGCCATTGCACCGCCGCCCGGCGTGACGGCATGGGACGTCGACCCCTATGATGCGGAAATCCTCGCCGATCCGGTCGAATATTACCGGGAGCTCCGCGCCAAAGGCGCTTTTGCCTACATACCGAAATACGCCATTCTCGCCTGCGGGCGTTATGCCGAGACCAGGGAAGTCTTCGCCGACAATGAGCGCTTCGTTTCCTCGCGCGGCGTCGGCCTGCAGGATTTTCAATTGCAGGAGCCCTGGCGGCCGCCGAGCATCATTCTCGAGGCCGATCCGCCCTATCATACGAAGACCAGGACCGTCATGGCCCGGGCGCTGTCCGCTGGCGCCATCGCCGGCCTCAAGGATCAGTTCGAGCGCGCGGCCGAAACGCTCGTCGACGAGCTCCTGGAGAAAGGATCCTTCGAAGCCGTCACGGAACTCGCGGAGGCCTTCCCCGCACGGGTCTTCCCGCCAGCCGTCGGGCTTGCGGAGACCGATCGCCGGCGGCTTCTCGACTATGCAGCGATGGTCTTCAATGCGGTGGGTCCGGACAATGAGCTCCGCCGCGCCGCGATGGCGAAGGCCGCGGATGTCGTTCCGTGGATCACGGAGCATTGCAAGCGCTACAGGCTCAAGCCTGGCGGCTTCGGCAGAGCCATTTATGAGGCGGCCGATGCCGGTGAGGTAACGGAGACCGAAGCGGGCATGCTGGTGCGCTCGTTATTGTCGGCAGGCCTCGACACCACCGTGGCGGGGATCGGCAACGCTTTGTGGTGCCTGGCCTCGAACCCGAAGGAATATGAGGCGCTGAAGCGTGATCCGGCACTTGTCCGCGCCGCCTTCGAAGAGACGCTTCGATTTACGTCTCCCGTGCACTCCTTCTGCCGTACGGCCCAACACGGCACGACGGTCGCCGCCATTCCGATTCCCGCAGGAGCAAAGATACTTTGCGTGCTGGGCGCCGCGAATCTCGATGAAAGCCACTGGCCCGACGCCGATCGGTTCAAGGTTGCCCGAAGGACCGCCGGCCACCTCGCCTTCGGCACCGGCATTCACGGATGCGTCGGCCAGCAGCTGGCGCGCGCCGAGATCGAGGCGCTGCTCAAGGCGATCGTGGCCAAAGTCGGTCACATCGAATTCAACGGTGATCCAGTCTGGCGTCCGAATAATGCGATCCATGCGCTGGACAAGCTGCCGCTCGTCTTTCGGGCGGATTAGGCATCGCCGCTCCTGCCTTAGACCGCCGCAGGCGTCAGCTCCCGGGAAGCAAGAGCCTGGCGCTGGTACATTTCTCCCCACTGGCAAAGGCTTTCGACGCCGCCGGTGAGCGCCACGCCGTGATCGGTCAGGGAATAGACCACTTTGGGCGGGGAGACATCGTGAACCTGGCGATGGACAAGGCCATCCGCCTCCATCTCGCGCAGCTGCTGCGCCAGCATCTTCTCGCTGATCCCGGGAATCAGTTGCCGCAAACGGCCGAAACGGCGCGGCGCCGAATTGAGCGCGCAGAGAATATCGACCTTCCACTTCCCGCCGATGATCCTGACGGCTGTCGTGAAACCGCAGTCATCCATCACTGTTCTCCTTACCCAATGGTGAGCACTAACCTCGTGCTCCGTATTGCCGCCGCCCTGCCCCCGCACCAGCTACCGCAGATCAACGAAATGTAGGAGGCGGATCGTGAAAACACCAGTCAGCGTGATCGGCACCGGGCGGATGGGATCGGCGCTTGCGCGAGCCTTTATCAAAAACGGGCATCCGACCACGGTCTGGAACCGCACGCCGCACAAGGCAGAGCCTTTGGCAGCGCTGGGGGCCACTGTGGCGGAAAGCGTCGACCGGGCTATATCGGCCTCCGGCATCGTGGTCGTCAATGTGAGCGATTACGACGCCTCGGCGGCGCTTCTGCATAGGGCGGCCGGCACGCTGCGGGGCAAGCTGATTGTCGAGCTCACCTCCGGCACGCCGCAAGGGGCACGTGGTGCGGCTGAATGGGCGAAGGCGCAAGGTGCCGATTATCTCGACGGCGCGATCCTGGCGACGCCCAATCTGATCGGCAGCGCGCAAGGCGTGATCCTGGTCTCAGGTCCCCTTGCCGCCTTCACTGCGCATAAGGATACGCTTCTTTCACTCGGCAATGTTCGCCATGTCGGTGAAGATCCGGGGACGGCCAGCACGCTCGACAGCGCCGCGCTCAGCCAGATGTGGGGCGGGTTGTTCGGCACGCTCCATGCCATCGCTCTATGCGAGGCCGAGAAGGTCGACCTCGCCGCACTGGCGCAGCAGTGGACGGAGACCGCTCCCGTCATCGAAGGCCTCATCTCCGATCTGATCGCGCGGACGAAAGCCAAGCGCTTCGCCGGCGACGAGCAGACGCTGTCCTCGATCTCGGCGCATCACGGCGCCCTGCAGCATCTGATCGAGATCACCCAGATGCGCAATCTCGACCGCGGCCTGGTCGATGCCTATGACACGGTCTTCAGGCGGGCGGTCGCGGCCGGCCATCTGGAGGACGATTTCGCGGCGATGACGCGTTTCATGGAGAAGTCCGCATAAGCAAGGAACCCACCGCCGCGGTCCGTGTTGGTAACCAGCACCCTTCAGATTGTTCCCAAAAATCTACTGAGCTGGTGCGGAAAGGAGGCCGTCATGGCCGTGACATCGCTCCGTTCGATCGACCCTGGCGAACTATCCTTTGCGCATGTGCTCCACGCCGCCGGCCCTGATCGGGAACGTGCCGAGAAGCTTGCGCTCTTCGCATGGCTCGTGGGCGATTGGGAAATGGCCGTGACCACCTTCCCGGAAGACGGGCAAAGGCACGAAGGCCAGGGGGAGATTCATGCCGGCTGGATCCTGGAGGGGCGCGCAATTCAGGACGTGTGGATGATACCGCTCCTTCACAACCGCAAGCCCGGCATCGGTCAACTGCCCGGCGCGGGCAATTGGTATGGCACGACGTTACGCATCTACGATCCGGCCCTCGATGCCTGGCGTATCTTGTGGAATGACCCGGCGACCGGCTTCTTTACACAGCAGATTGGCCGGGCGCGGGGCGAGGATATCGTCCAGACGGGTCCCGACCCCCGAGGCGGCACGATGCGCTGGACTTTCACCGAAATCGATCGGGACACGAAGAGCGCGCCGGCCTCGTTTCACTGGATGGCCGAACGCAGCTTGGACGACGAGAATTGGCGCAAGGAAGTTGATATCCGGGCACGCCGTCGCTGATAGGCTCACTCTCCGAATTGAACTTTCGCCGGACGAACGACCTTCGCGTTGAAGATGAGGAAACTCAGGGCCGCCATGATCCAGACCCCTATTCCGGCATAGAGCATCACCCAGCCGAAGCCCTGCGCCAGCGCCGCATGGACGACCTCGCCGGAGAGGCCTCCAACCGACACGGCATTGCCGGCGGCGATCTTCTCGGCAACAAGACGCAATTCCGCATCGGGCAAGCCCAGAGACGACGCGCTTCTCAGATAGGCCAGCACGCCGCTCGCCAGGATGAAGCCCATCACCGCGATATTGATCGCCAGCGACACCATGCGCGCGCTGATGTCGATGCCGGACGCCATGCCGGCGCGGTCGCTCGACACCGCGCCCGTCGTGGTGTTGGTGACCGGCGTATTGGTGAGGCCGAGGCCGATGCCGGCGATGAGGCAGCCGGGCAGCATGGTGAGCCAGCTCGCTTGCGCCGCGGCGCTGCCGAATTTCATCAGGATGAAGCCGAGACCGATGGTGAAGAGGCCAACGGGAATGACGAGACCCGGCCTGAAGCGCAGCGACAGTCTTTCGCCCAGGGGCGGCATCACCAGCGTCGGCAGCGTATAGGCGAGCAGAGCGAGGCCGGCGGTGACACCGTCATAGCCGAGCCCGGCCTGGAACCAGATCGGCAGATAGATCATGAACGGCCAGAAGCTGATATTCATCGCCGCCGAGCCCAGGATCGCGCCCGAAAACTTTCGGATACGGAAGACCGAGAAGTCGAACATCGGTCGTGGGCTCACCTTCTCGGCGATCACGAAGGCGATGAGGCTCGCTAAGGCGACGCCGAGGAAGGCGAGCGCCATTCCACTGGCGAAGCCCAGATCCGGCCCCTGGGTGATGTAGAAAGCGAGGCAGAAGACCGAAAGCGACAGCGTCAGCATGCCGGGCCAGTCGAGATGGCTCGCCCCGGGATCCTTCGATTCATGCACGCCCGTCTCCGTGAGGACGAGCGCCAGCACGGCGAACAGCACGTGGATGAGGAACACCCACGCCCAGCCCAGGAAGGCCGCGATCGCGCCACCGATGATCGGGCCGAAGCCGAGACCGATGCCGAAGACGATGCCCCACCAGCCGAAGGCGATGGCGCGCTCGCGTCCGCCCTGGAATTCATGCGAGAGCACGGCGATCTGGCAGATCAGCATCGCGCCGCCGGAAAGGCCCTGGAGAAAGCGCGCCGCGATCAGCGCCGGGACATTCTCGGTCACGCCGCACATCAGCGAGGTGACGCCGAAGGCCAGGATCGCGATCATGAAGATGCGCTTGCGGCCATAGCGGTCGGCCAATGTCCCGGTCGCCATCAGCACGCTGGTCACGGCGATCGTATAGGCGTTCATGATCCACTGCAGCTGCTTGAAGTCGGCATGGAGCAGCTTTTCCAGGGTCGGCAGGATCGCCGGGATCGAGGAGATCTCCAGGCCGAACATGAGGCAGGAGAGGCAGATGGCGCAGAGGACGATGACGTTACGGCGTGTCACGGCGGCAGGCATGGTTCGGCCTTTCGACAAATCGGGTCGATGGAAGAGGATTCCAGGAATGATGAGCGCGCGCGGGGTCGCCCCGCATGTCGCTTATGCGGGAACGTAGTCGCCGCTTGATCATTTTATAACTGGATGATTGAATATATCAGAGACAACGATTTTGGATGAATAACATGACCACCTTGGATGTCGATGCGGTCCAGGCCTTCGTGGCGATCGCCGATCACCAGAGTTTTACCCGCGCGGCGGAAGTGCTGGGCACCACGCAAGGCGCCATCAGCGTGAAGCTGAAGCGGCTCGAAGACCGGCTCGGCCAGAAACTGATCGAGCGCACGCCGCGGCTGGTGCGCCTTTCGGCGCAGGGTGCGGTGTTCATCGAGTCGGCCCGCGATTTCCTCGCCGCCCATGACCGCGCCATCGCCGGACTGTCCTCGACCCGCCGCCACTTCGCTCTCGGCATCGCCAATCATGTGGTGGGGCCGGAGATCCCCACCTTGCTGGCGCGGCTCAATGCCCATGATCCGGCACTCACCATCGAGGTCAGGCTCGATAATTCGCGCGACCTGCTCGATGCTTTCGACCGCGGCGAGATCGATGCGGCGATCATCCGCCGCGAAGACGACCGCCGCGACGGCGAGGTGCTGGCGCCGGAGCATTTCGGCTGGTACGCCACGCCGGACTTCGTGCATCGGAAGGACGAGCCCTTGCGCCTCGCGGCATCATCGCCTTCCTGTCGCATCCGCGAACTCGCCACGCAGGCGCTCGATGCCAAGGGCATAAAGTGGCGAGAGGTCTTCCTCGGCTGCGGTTCCTTCGTCATTGCCGATGCGGTCGCGGCCGGCCTCGCCACCGCGGCCTTCCCAACCCGGATCGCGCCGGCCGGCACGGTCGAGGTCAGCAAGCGCTTCGGGCTCCCTGCCCTTCCTTCATCCGAGATCGTGCTGCTCACGACACTATCGGACGCGCGCTCCCGCGCGGCGCTCCGGACGCTGGCGGCGGCCTTCCGCGAGCATCCATCACCCGCCCGCCGTGTTTCAATTGAAAGCAAACACCCGGCGACCTGAAATGCGGGTCCGGCGCTCTAAAAGCCATCCATCAGGATGAAGGTTCCCGGCTTGCGCTGATGCGCATTGATGAGCGGCACCAGGCGGGTGAAATGCGGCGTGGCGCAATGGATATCGAGCGCCGCGCGATCCGGCCACTCCTCGATGAAGATGAAATGCCCGGGATCCTTCTGGTCGACGAAGAGATCATAAGCGATGCAGAGCGCTTCGCGGCGGGTCATGTCCACGAGTTCGCGATAGAGCGGACGCACGATCGTCACCGCCTCCGGCTTGATGAAATCCTCCGCGATCACTTTCAGCATGGGGCCTCCTGCACCGACTCGGGGAAAACCGCCCTTATAGTCCTTTCAGCCGCGATGGCGCATGGAAACCCGGTCCGGCATGGTCTAAAGAGTCGTTCTTCCCAGATTGATCCTCTCCATGCCGACCGACCCGCTCTCCATCCTGAACACCATCTATGGCTATGACAGCTTCCGCGGGCGGCAGCGCGACATCATCGAGCATGTGCTCGCGGGAAATCATGCTTTCGTCCTGATGCCGACGGGCGGCGGCAAATCGCTCTGCTACCAGATCCCGGCGCTCATCCGTCAAGGCCTGGGCCTCGTCGTATCGCCCCTCATCGCGCTGATGGAAGACCAGGTGGCGGCTTTGCGTCAGGCCGGCGTCAAGGCGGCGGCGCTCAATTCAAGGCTATGGGGCGCCGAAAAGGAACTTTTGTGGCGCGATGTCGAACAAGGCGAGCTCGACCTCCTCTATATGGCGCCTGAAACGCTCTTGCGGTCCGAGACTCTCGACCGGCTGAAGTCCCTCGACCTCGCGCTCATCGCCATCGACGAAGCCCACTGTCTGTCGCAATGGGGCCATGATTTCCGGCCCGAATACCGCGCCCTCGACTGCCTTGCGGACCTCTTCCCCAAAGTGCCGCGCATCGCGCTGACCGCCACGGCGGATGAACCGACGCGGGCCGAGATCGTCGCCCATCTCGACATCGGCGATCACAACAGCTTCGTCTCCGGCTTCGACCGCCCCAATATCCGCTATGGCGCCACCGAGAAGACGAACACGACGCAGCAGATCCTCCGATTCCTCAACCGTCGCAAAGGCGAGAGCGGCATCGTCTATTGCCTGTCGAAGCGCAAGACCGAGGACATCGCCCAGACGCTCAGCGGTCACGGCTTCACCGCGCTCCCCTACCATGCCGGCATGGAGATGAAGGCGCGCGAGGAAAACCAGCGCCGCTTCCAGCATGAGCAAGGCGTGATCATCGTGGCCACCATCGCCTTCGGCATGGGCATCGACAAGCCCGATGTGCGCTTCGTCCTGCATGCGGACCTGCCCGGCAGCATCGAAGCCTATTACCAGGAGACAGGCCGCGCCGGTCGCGACGGCCTGCCCGCCGAGGCGCTGATGTTCTATGGCGCCGAGGACATTGCGCTGCGCCGCCGCTTCATCGAGGAATCGGAGGCGCCCGATCAACGCAAGCAGATGGAGCGCCGCAAGCTCGATGCGCTGCTGGGCTTCGCCGAATCGAGCCGGTGCCGCCGCCAAGTGCTGTTGCGCTATTTCGGCGATGACGGTGCGCCTTGCGGCAATTGCGATGTTTGTCTCGATCCGCCAGAGACTTTCGACGGCGCCATCGCCGCCCAGAAACTTCTCTCCTGCGTCTACCGCACCGGCGAGCGCTTCGGCCAGGCGCATGTCATCTCGGTTCTCCTGGGTGAACCCGACGAGCGCATCGAGCGCCTTTCTCATGACAAGCTCTCGACCTTCGGCATCGGCAAGGAGCACGACCGCAATGCCTGGCGCTCAATCGTCCGCCAGCTCGTCGCCCATGGGCTGATCTCGGTCGATGTGGCGGGCCATGGCGGCTTGTTCATTTCTCCGCAGGGCCGGCAGTTCCTGCGCCAAAAGCCGGATTTGCGCCTGCGCGTCCTGAAGAAGGACGGCCGGAAGGCGGCTCGTCGCCAAGCCAGCGAAGCGCTTCCCGCCGGCGAGCGCGACCTGTTCGAGAAGCTGCGCGCCAGGCGGATGGAGCTCGCCAAGGCGCAGAACGTGCCGCCCTATGTCATCTTCCACGACAAGACGCTGGCAGAACTCACCCAACGCCGTCCGCGCTCCATTGTCGAGCTTGCGAATATCCCCGGCATCGGCGCGGCCAAGCTCGCGCGCTATGGCGAGGCGTTCCTGGAGGTGATCAATGGACACGCACCCTCTTGAAAAATACTCTGGCAATCCGTATGTTACGGAACATACGGAAAAGGTGCTACATGTCAAAAACAGCTTCTGCTTCCGAGGTCCAGAAGAATTTCGGCGTCTATCATGATCGCGCGCTTACGGAGCCGATCCGAGTGACGAAATATGGCCGGGAAACGGTCTATATCGTCTCGGCCGAGACCTTTCATGCGCTGAAGCAGGCGCAGCGAGAGGCAATCGCCAGCGCGGAACTTACCGATGCTGAGAGGAAGCTGATCGATAGTGCCGAGATTCCAGCCGAGCATCGATACAGCCTCGACAAATCATAAACCGGATGGCTCTGCCGAAAGGAACGCCGCCTGGGTCTGACGCCTCGGGAATGAGGCCAACCTCCGGTCACCGTTTCAATCGAACACCAGCCCCAGCGCCTTCTGCTTCTTCTTCGACAGCCCTTGCGCCACGATCCGGTGCGAGGCCTTGAGATATTGCTTGAGCTCCGGATCCTTAAGGCCGGGCTTGGCGTAATGCTGGATCCATTTCATCCCGCGCGAGGCGAGATAGGGTGCGGGGCGCAGGCCCGGCTGGTCCTTCAACACCTCATAGCCGATGTCGGAGACCTTGAAGGTGATGTGCGGCTCATGGCCCTCGTCCCAGCCGGCGACGGCGAAGACCTTGCCCCCCACTTTCCATACATGCGAACCGCCCCATTGCACGACATGGGTGGTCGCCTTGAGCGATCGGCAGAAAGCATTGTATTTATCGCGGGTCATTTTGGGGCCTCGAGCGAGCGCAGGAGATTGTCGCGCAAGCCCGCCACGGCCTTGCGCAGCGCGGGAAAGTCCTTGCCCAGCCCGGTCGCGTCGATGAGCGATGGCCCGGCCTCCTTCTCGATCCTCTCCAGTAGCCGGCGGCCTGACGGCGCCAATTGTACCCGCACCTGCCGTTCATCGGCCGGGTCGCGCTGGCGCCTGATCAAGTCCATCGTTTCAAGCTTCTTGAGGATGGGGGTCAGCGTATTGGATTCGAGGAACAGTTTTTCGCCGAGCGCCCCCACCGTCTGGTCGTCCTCGTCGCCCAGCGCCACCAGCGCAATATATTGGGTATAGGTCAGGCCGAGCTGGTCGAGGATCGGCTTATACACCCGGCCGAAGGCCAGATTGGCCGAATAGACCGCAAAACACAGGAAATCCGGGAGCTTAGGGTTTTCACTAGGGGTTTTCGGGGGATGGGGCATAGTGCATCTCCGGGTCTCGACAGGGTCCCTCCTATATATATCGTATCCGATTTAATCGGAAGGGCTTGACATCGGTTCGGCGTTTATATATTTACATCGCATCCGATTTAATCGGACACGATCTTAAACTAAACAGGAAAGGATACTCCCATGGCCGACAAGCTTTATTTCACCGGCAAGACCCACACCGTCGCCGGACACGACGGCTCGACCCGCAGCGTCGACGGCAAGCTCGACATCAAGCTGCCCGAGCCCCATCCAATGGCGGAAAACCTCTTCGCCGCCGCCTGGTCCGCCTGCTATCTGGGCGCCATCCAGCTCGCCGCCGACCAGCGCAAGATCAAGCTCGCCGCCGCGCCTGAGGTCGATACCGAGATCCAGCTGCTCCATGGCGGCCCCAAGGGCTTCTTCCTCAGAGCCCGCCTCGATGTCACGGTGCCGGGCGTCGACAATGAGACGGCGCGCATCCTGGCCGATATGGCGCATGAGATCTGCCCCTACTCCAAGGCTGTCCATGGCAATATCGACATCGAAACGACGGCGGTCGGTTCTGCCGCTGCCGCACAGACCGCGGCCTGATGCGGATGCTCTCGCGGGACTGGCCTGGCGCAGGTAGCGTCGGGCCAGTCGAAAACCCAACCCACATCGCCATTCAAACTTTGTCGCAATACAGCACCGACCGTTGGCCCAAGGTCCAATGGTTCAGGGTGCGCCTGATGCGCTAGCCTCGCATCACCAAGGCAAGTAGCCCTCTATGCGCTGCGACCGTATCCGTTAACGGAATGCGAGGGAGGCGAATGCATGAACCTACCGAAGCCCTTGCTCGACCCTGAAAGCGCGTATGTTTCGACAGGCAAGCTGCCGCAGCCGGATCATGTCGCGCGGCTGGTGACGGAAGCGCATGAACGCTTTGCATCCGTCACGCTCGGACAGACCTCCCAAGTTTATCCGGCCCTCGCCCGTGTGCCGGCCAATCTGTTCGGCATCTGCGTCGCGGGCGTGGATGGACGTGTCTTCGCCGTTGGCGACGCGGAGCACGAGTTCACCATCATGAGCGTATCCAAGCCGTTCATATTCGCGCAGGTCTGCAATGTGATCGGTGCGACCGGCGCGCGTGAGCGGCTTGGCGTGAATGCGACGGGCTATGCCTTCAACTCTCTTGCCGGCATCGAACGCAATTCGGACGGCCGCACCAACCCGATGGTCAATGCCGGGGCCATTGCCACGACCAGCCTGGTGCCGGGCGCCAATGAAGAAGCGAAGTGGCGTTTCATCCTCGAGGGCCTGTCTCGTTTCGCCGGCCGTGAGCTGGCGCTGAATGATGAGGTCTACGCCTCGGCGTCGGAAACGAATTTCCGCAATCGCAGCATCGCCTGGATGCTCGAGAGCCTGGGCCGCCTATATTGCGACCCCGCCGAGGCCACCGATCTTTATACAAGGCAATGCTCACTGAATGTGAGCGCAAAGGATCTCGCCATCATGGGCGCAACGCTCGCCTGCGGCGGCTTCAATCCCCTCACGCGAGAGCAAGTGGTCAATCCGGATGTCTGTCACTACGCATTGGCGGTGATGCTGACTGCCGGACTATATGAAACCTCCGGTGACTGGCTCTATGAGATCGGGCTTCCGGGCAAGAGCGGGATCGGAGGAGGAATTGTCACGGTCTCGCCTGGCAAGGGCGGGCTCGGCACTTTCGCGCCGCTTCTCGATGAAGCAGGCAACAGCGTCAAGGGTCAATTGGTGGCGCAGTTCTTGTCACAGCGGCTGGGGCTTGACCTGCTCATGTCATCGCCCGGCCGATAACCCTCGGCCTTGCCAGGCCGCAAAGAGGAGACAATCCATGACTGCGACAACATCCGCCCAACAAAACCATGCGGAAGAGCGAGCGTCATGGATCCCCATGATCGCGATCGCGTTCGGCCAAGCCATCATGTCGTTCAATGTGGCGTCCTTGCCGGTGGCGATGCGCGGCATGGTGGAAAGCTTTGGCGTGGCACCAACGGTCGTCGCCACGGGAATTGTCGCTTACTCCATGATCGTTGCGGGCTTTGTCATGCTGGGCGCCAAGCTCGTTCAGCGCTTCGGGGCGCTGCAGGTATTCCGCCTGGCCGTCGTCGTGTTCGGATTGTCTCAGGTGCTGATGACCTTCAGCCCAAACGCGACGGCGATGATCACCGCCCAGGCGCTGTGCGGGGCAGCGGCAGCCGTCATCGTTCCGGCTCTGGTTGCCTTGATTGCCGAAAACTACCATGGCACGCAGCAGGCGACGGCGCTCGGCACCCTGGGATCCGCCCGGGCGGGCGCCGGCGTGCTGGCGTTCCTCATCGGCGGCGTGCTCGGCACCTATATCGGCTGGCGGCCGGTATTCGGCATTCTGATCGCCGTTTCGGCGCTCGTGCTGCTGCTGAGTTTCCGGCTCAAGCCTGATCGTGGACGCCCGGAGGTGCAGATCGACTTCATTGGCGTCCTGCTTGCGGCGTTGGCCATCATCTTCATCAGCTTCGGTTTCAACAATCTCAACGGCTGGGGACTTATGCTGGCACGCCCGACAGCCCCCTTCAATGTGCTCGGCCTGTCGCCGGCGCCCATTCTCATCGTTGTCGGAATTGTGCTCGGCCAGGGCTTTCTGATGTGGACTCGCCGCCGTGAAGTCGCCGGCCGATCGCCCCTGTTGGCGTTGGCCGTACTGGATTCGCCCGAAGAGCGCGCGGCTGTCTATGCCATGTTTTCCGTCGTGGCGCTCGAGGCTGCGCTCAATTTCTCGGTGCCGCTTTACATCCAGATCGTCCAGGGACGTTCTCCCTTGGCGACTGCCGTTGCCATGCTCCCCTTCAACCTGACCGTTTTCTTCGCCGCCATGCTGATCGTCCGGTTCTACGGGAGATTCACGCCACGACAAATCGGTCGTTTCGGATTCGTGCTCTGCGCCGTGGCCCTCATCTGGCTCGCCTTCGTCGTCCGTAACGACTGGAGCTCGATCCCGGTGCTCTTCGGCCTGGTCGTGTTCGGCATCGGTCAGGGATCGCTCGTGACATTGCTGTTCAACGTCCTGGTTACGGCCTCGCCCAAGGAACTCGCCGGCGACGTCGGATCGCTGCGTGGTACCACGAACAATCTCGCATCCGCCTTGGGCACCGCCGTTGCCGGGGCCCTGCTCGTGGGCCTGTTGAGCTCGGCGGTCATGCGCCAGCTCGCGGAGAATCCGACCCTGCCGATCGATATCCAGTCGCAGGTCAATCTCGACAGCATCACTTTTGTGAGCAATGAGCAGCTCGAGACGATCGTTGCAGGCACCACCGCCACACCGGAGCAGAAGGCCGAGGCCCTTCGCATCAACACCGAGTCCCGGCTGCTGGCGCTCAAGATCGGTCTCCTGATCATGGCGGGGCTTGCGCTTTTGACGATACTGCCGGCCGGCAGACTGCCCGCTTATCGGCCGGGCGAGATCCCCGAAAAACTGAACGGTGGCTGAAGAATCAGCTCACAGCGTGCTCTTATGGATCTTCGGTTTTGGCGGGAGCGCCCGCGGACAGCAATGCCGCGAGCCAGCGACTGGACGGCTCTTGCGCGCAATAGATGACGAAGGCGATGAGGATGGGCACGCCGATGAAGGCGCCCGCCAGGCCCCACAGGAAGGTCCAGAAGAACACCGCGAAGATGACCGCGAAGGGCGATATTTTCAGCGAGGCGCCGGAGAGCAGCGGCTCGAAATAACTGCCGATGACGAATTGGATGATATTGAGGCTGATGAAGACGATCACCGCCATCTGCCAGGATTCGAACTGGGCGATGGCGAACAGCGTCGGAAACAGCGTGGCGATCAGCGGTCCGAGAAAGGGTATGTAGTTCAGCGCCAGCGCGATCGCGCCCCAGGCTGCGGCGAGCTCGAGCCCGGCGAGGAGCGCGAAGCCCCAAACGACGAAGCCCGTCAGCACGCTGGCCAAGCTGCGCACCACCATGAAGCGGCGCAGCTTGTGACCGATCTCCCGGTTTGCCCGCAACATCTTCTCGCCGAACGGTTGAACACCCGGCTGGCGCAGGCGCGCGTTGAAGTCGTCGACCTCGAGCAGCCCCAGCATGACGAAGATGAGCACGAGGACGGCGAAGCCGGTAAAGCTGTTGAGCCGGCCGGCGATGCCCTGAACGAAACCCAAGAGCCAGGCCACGTCGAAGCGGTCGGTGATGGGGCCGACGACGGCAATGCCGTGCTCCTCCAGCCAGGCGACCCAGTCGCGATAGATCGTCTGAAATCGGCCGGCATTGAGGAAAAGCCATTGCGCGAGCTTGCCGAACCCCCAGGCGCTCAGCGAGCCGACCGCGCCGATCACGAAAATCGTGCCGCTGAGCGTGATCAGCAAAGCGATCAGTTTCGGCATCCGCCGCTGCAGTGCCGCCTGGAGCGGCCAGACCAGGGCAATCACGAACAGCGCGAAAGCCAGTGGCACGAAAAACGATTGGGCGAAATAGAGCAGCGCTATGACGAGAATTGCGGTCGCCAAACGGCCGATCATCGGGCGATCGCTCATGAATTACCCCTAAAGGCCGCCAGGGAGCCGCGGTGACGGCCGACTCGCGATTTCATAGTATGAAACATTCCTTTGAGTCCCAAGCGGAAATGATGGTTAAGAGGATGCCTGGATGAAGAGAAACTGGCTTGTCAGGCTCTGGTACTCGCTGTCGGCCGGTGGCCTGCTCCTCGGAACGCTGTTCTTTGCCGCGTCGCTGACGCCGACACTGCTGCCGCGGACCTTCCTGACCCAGGGCGCGCTTTCGGGATGTTCTCTGGCCGTTGGCTACGGCATCGGCGTGTTCGGCCGCTGGTTGTGGACCTATTTGGAACTGCCCAGGCCGCAGGCTCGTGCCTTGCGCGTCGCCAAGCTCACAGCGATCATCATCTGCGCGGTCGTCGCGGTCTCGTTTCTCTGGCGAGCGGCACAATGGCAGAATTCGATCCGTGAGCTGATGGGTCTCGAACCCGTCGCGAGCGCGCAACCGCTCGAGGTCGGGCTGATCGCGCTGGCAACCTTCATCGTCCTGCTTGCATTGGCGCGCCTCTTCAAGCTGACCTTGAGCTTCATATCGGCAAAAGGCCGGCGCTTCGTGCCGCGGCGGGTGTCGAATGTCATCGGCTTCGTTGCAGCGGTCGCGCTGTTCTGGTCGGTTATCAATGGTGTTCTCCTCCGTGCCGCGCTGCACATGGCGGATTCGTCGTACCAGCAATTTGACGCCCTGATCGAACCGGAGACGGAGCAACCTTCCGATCCCCTCAAGACGGGAAGCAGCGCCTCATTGCTTGACTGGGAAGAGCTCGGGCGCGCCGGGCGTGAGTTCGTCTCTTCGGGGCCCAACGCCCGGGACATAGGCGCCTTTTCGGGCAAGGAAGCGCTCGAGCCCATTCGTGTCTATGCCGGGCTGCGATCCGCGGAGACGCCGGAACAGCGGGCGAAGCTCGCATTCGAGGAGTTCAAGCGCGTCGGCGGCTTTAAACGCGCCGTCATCATCGTGGTGACGCCGACCGGATCGGGCTGGATCGATCCGCCGGCGATGGACAGTATCGAATACCTGCATAGTGGCGACGTGGCGAGCATTGCCGTGCAGTATTCCTATCTCGCAAGCTGGCTGTCCCTGCTGACGGAGCCCGGTTATGGCGCTGACGCCGCGCGTGCCCTTTTCAAGGAAATCTACGGCTACTGGACGACGCTTCCCAGGGACAGTCGGCCACGGCTCTATCTCTACGGGCTCAGTCTCGGCGCGATGAACTCCGAGCAGTCGACCGATCTGATCGAGGTGCTCGGCGATCCCTATAACGGCGCGCTGTGGAGCGGCCCGCCCTATACCAGCCGGATCTGGAGGTGGATCACCGCCAACCGGAATCCGGACTCGCCCGCCTGGCTGCCGCGATTTCGCGATGGGTCATTCGTCCGGTTCATGAACCAGGACGGCGCTGCCATTGCGCAAGGCTCCGCCTGGGGGCCGATGCGGATCGTTTATCTTCAATATGCCAGCGACCCGGTTACCTTTTTCGACTATCACGACCTCTACCGCGCGCCGGCCTGGATGTCGTCGCCACGGGGCCCCGACGTCTCGCCGCAACTGCGGTGGTATCCGGTCGTGACCTTCCTTCAACTCGTGCTGGACATGGCCATGGCGACCACGACGCCGATCGGCCACGGCCATGTCTACGCCGCGGAGCATTACATCGACGCCTGGATGGCCGTGACGGATGTTGGCAACTGGTCGCCTGAGGACGTAGCGCGACTGAAGCGGCATTTGGCGAAGACGCCATGAGCGGGCGCCCTACTCAGACGACCCGCTCAACTCCCTGCGAGCACCTTCAAGATTCGCGCGCCGGGACGTCCCGTCGGCTTCAATCCGGCCTTCTTCTCGGCTTCCTTGATCGCGGCGGCCGTGAGCGGGCCCATCCGTCCGTCGGCCTCGCCCTTATAGAGACCTTGCGCGATCAACAGTTCCTGCAGGCGCTTGCGCTCGGCGCGCGATAAGCCCGGATCATTGGTCGGCCAGGCGGTCTTCAAGGCGCCCTTGCCGCTGAGGCGGTCGGAGAGATGCGAAATGGCGAGCGCATAGGATTCCGCCGCATTGTAGGAATAGAGCGCGTCGAAATTGCGCGACACCAGGAAGGCCGGCCCGCTCTTGCCTGCCGGCCGGAGCAGCCCATAGGAGCCCGATCTGGGCAACGCCCTGCCATCGGCGCGCGTGATGCCGCGCTTGGCCCAGGCGGCGATCGATGCTTTGCGCGAGCGCCCCGTCGGCCCCTTATAGGAACTTGGGACCCTCACCTCGAAGCCCCAGGGCAGGCCTGAGCGCCAGCCGGCTTTCTTGAGGAAATTGGCGCTCGAGGCGAGCGCGTCCGGAACCGAGTTGATCGTGTCGCGCCGCCCGTCGCGGTCGAAGTCGACGGCGAGTCTGCGATAGGTCGAAGGCATGAACTGCGTATGGCCGAAGGCGCCCGCCCAGGACCCGTGCAGGTCCTGAAGCTTCACATCGCCGGCGCCCACGATCTTCAGCGCATGGATGAGTTCGCCCTTGAACATCCCCGGACGGCGTCCCGCGCAAGCGAGGCTCGCAAAGGCCTGCGGCAGGAAGAAATCGCCCTCGATCTTGCCATAGTCGCTCTCGACGCCCCAAAGTGCGGCGAGGACGAACCGGTCGACGCCATAGGCCTTCTCGATGGCGCGGAGGGTCTTCTCCTCGACCTCCATCATCTGCTTGCCGTCGGCAATGCGCGCCGGATCGACCAGAAAGGCCATATAGTCCCAGATCGCCAGGCGGTATTCGGGCTGGTTGCGCGAGAAGCGCACCACCTTCTCGTCGAACTTGATGTCGCGAAAGGCGGCATCGGCGATATCGGCTTTGACGCCGGCCTTGATGACGTCGCCCCGAAGGCGCTTCACGCAGGCCTCGAAGGAGGCGGCGCCCGCCGATGGGGCGGCGAGGGTCGCGGCCATGGCCATCGTCAGGGCAGAAATCCAAAGCCTGAAACTGCAAATCATGCGGGCAATCCTGAAAGTCAGTGTTACGCTCCATCGCCCCCGATATGCGTCGTATTCGCCCCCGCCGATCCGATTCTGCCCCAATTGTTCCCTACCAAACAGGGAAAGACGACAAAGATGGGGCAGAAAATCGGCCCGGCCGTCCTGCCCGGAACCTTCGCATCCTCCAATGGTTGCAAGGGTGTACTGCTCGCCGCCCGCGCGAGCTCTCCATTCTCAGCAAAGGAGGCCTGCCATGGCCGTGAAGCCCATTCCTGAAGGATTTCACAGTGTAACCCCCTATCTGACTGTTCGCGGGGTCGACAAGATCATCGACTTCCTCCGCAAGGCTTTCGATGCGCAAGTCTCGCATGAGCCGATCAAGCGCCCGGACGGCAAGATCATGCATGCGCAGGTCAAGATCGGCGATTCATGCGTGATGCTTGGTGAGGAAAGCGAGCAGGCCAAGGCGACGGCATCCACTCTTTACCTCTATGTTCCGGACGTGGACCGGGTCTATCAGCAGGCGGTTAGAGCCGGAGGCCAATCGGTGATGGAGCCTGCCGACATGTTCTATGGCGACCGCTGCGGCGGGGTGAAGGATCAATCGGGCAACAGCTGGATGGTCGCGACCCACAAGGAAGACGTGGCGCTGCCCGAGCTGCAGAAGCGGGCCAATGAATTCATGAAGCAGCAGGGCAAGGCCGCCTGAGCCGATAGGCGCACGGACCGTCCAAAAATGCTCAGCTGACATATCCTCTGGGATACATTGAATCCGCCGTTCGTCGGGCCATAGAATGCGGACGATGCGCCGCTTTCCTCTATCCCAGAACGTGCTGACCATTGCTGCTGCCATCACGGGCAGCAGTGCCGTGATGCTGGGCGAGAGCGTGGTTTCGCTGGCGCTGCCCAGCATCGGCAAGACATTGAACGTGCCCTTCGCCAGCCTGCAATGGGTGGCCGACGGCTACAATCTGACACTTGCCTCATGCATTCTCTTTGGCGGGTCGCTCGGCGATGTCCTGGGCTTGAGGCGCGTCTATCTGTGGAGCGCCTGCGCGTTTCTGGCTCTCTCCCTCCTTTGCGCCCTGGCCTGGAGCGGCCTCACCCTCATCCTGTTTCGTGCGGTGCTCGGGATCGCCGGAGCGCTTCTCACACCGGTGAGCCTTGCCGTCCTCAATGCGCAACTGCCGAAGGACCTGCGCACGCGGGCTGTCGCTTATTGGACGGCGGCGACCTCGATCGTACTGGCGCTTGGCCCTCTGGTCGGCGGCTATCTCGTCGATGTGTTTTCGTGGCGCGCGATATTCCTGTTCAACGTGCCGCTCGCCCTCATTGCGCTCGCATTGGGCTACTCTGCCTTGAAGGACGCTCCGATGCGCAAAGACTTGCGGATCGACTGGGCCGGCGCCATCCTGGCCTTCCTCTTCCTTGCCGGCATCACCTTCGGACTGATCGAAGGGCCCGCCAATGACTGGCCGGTGCTGGCCATCGCCGCGATCGCAGGCGGCGTGGTGTGCTTTTTCGCCTTCATCTGGTGGGAGCGGCGTGCGTCGCGTCCGCTGGTCGATTTCGCGCTCTTCCGCAATCGGAATTTCTCGGCCACCAATGCCGCGACCTTGCTCCTCTATGCCGCGTTTGGCGGCTTCGGATTCCTGTTCTCGTACTTCCTGCAAACTGTCTCCGGCTTTTCGGCGACCGCGGCGGGTGCCGCCTTCCTGCCGGTCTCGGCGATGCTGGGCGTCGCGTCCGGCCAGGTCGGAAGCTACGCCGCGCGCTTTGGCCCGCGCTGGTTCATGGGCCTGGGTCCCTTCTTCTGTGCCGCGGGCATGGTGATGCTCCTGCCCTTGGGACCTCAGACGACCTATCTCACCGGTGTGCTGCCGGGCATCGTGCTGTTCGGCATCGGACTGACACTCACCGTGGCGCCCTTGACCGCGACGGCTCTCAATTCGGCGCCGGACGAGAAATCAGGCATCGCGTCTGCCATCAACAACGGATTGGCGTCCGCAGGCCCTCTCATCGCTATCGCCTTGCTCGGGCTTGGCGGACTCGAGCATGCCTATCTTCTCGGCGTGTGGATATGCGTGGTGCTTGCAGTGCTTGCCGGGCTGGTTTCCCTGACCTTTGTCCGTAAAGCCAGCGCGTGACCTCAGCGCCAGCCGAGCGCCGGGGCGACATGCTTCAGGATCGCCTCGATGACATGCGCATTGTACTCGACGCCGAGCTGATTGGGCACGGTGAGGAGCAGCGTGTCGGCCGCGGCGATCGCCTCGTCCTGCTTCAATTGCTCGATGAGGACGTCGGGCTCGGCGGCATAGGTGCGGCCGAAGACGGCGCGCCGTTCGGGCTCGATATAGCCGAAATGGTCCCGGCTCTCGCTGCCGCCGAAATAGGCGCGGTCGCGCTCATCGACAATCGCGAAAATGCTGCGGCTCACCGACACGCGGGGCTCGCGCTTGTGTCCGGCTTCCGTCCAGGCCGCGCGAAAGGCGCTGATCTGCTTGGCCTGCTGGATATGCAGCGGCTCGCCGCCCTCGTCGAATTTGAGCGTCGAGCTTTGCAGATTCATGCCAAGCTTCGCCGCCCACTGCGCCGTGGCGTTGGTGGCGGCCCCCCACCAGATCCGCTCACGCAAGCCTTCCGAGTGAGGCTCGACCCGCAACAGGCCGGGCGGGTTGGGAAACATCGGCTGCGGATTGGGTTGGGCAAATCCCTCGCCCTTCAGCAATTCGAGAAAGACTTCCGCATGATGGCGGGCCATGTCGGCATCGCTCTTGCCCTCGGGCGGGACGTAACCGAAATAGCGCCAGCCATCGATGACCTGCTCCGGCGATCCGCGGCTGATGCCGAGCTGCAGCCGGCCGCCGGCAATGAGGTCGGCCGAGCCCGCATCCTCGATCATATAGAACGGGTTCTCATATCGCATGTCGATGACCGCCGTTCCGATCTCGATGCGCTTCGTCCGGGCGCCCACGGCGGCGAGCAGCGGAAAGGGCGAGCCGAGCTGGCGGGCGAAATGATGCACGCGGAAATAAGCGCCGTCGGCGCCCAGTTCCTCGGCGGCGACCGCCAGGTCGATGGATTGCAACAAGGCGTCCGCCGCCGTCCGCGTCCGCGACTGGAGCGAGGGTGACCAATGCCCGAAGGAGAGAAAGCCGATTTTTTTCATGGAGAGAGGTATGTAGTGCGCGCTCCTGCGGCTTCAATAGGAGAAACGACGCAGGCTCACGTCAGCGGCTTGAGCTCGCCTAGCATCGTCGGGACGAACTCCGATACGGTCGGGTGGATATGCATCGCCCGCTGCATCACCGTATAAGGCGCCTTGGCATACATCAGGTCGAGAATGGAGTGGATCACCTCATCGCCGCCCGTTCCCAGGATCGAAGCCCCCAGGAACTGATTCGTCTCGCGGTCGATGAGGACCTTCATGAAGCCCAGCGTTTCGCTCTTTTCAAACGCCCGGCCGACATCCTCCATCGCCATCGTCGCGATCAATGCCGGCTTCCCTGATTTCCTCACCTGGGCTTCGGTAAGCCCGACGCGGCCGAGCGGCGGATCGATATAGAGATTATAGGCCGGGATGCGATCGCTCACGCGCCGCGGGTCGTTGTCGAGCAGATTGGCCGCGACGATCTCGAAGTCGTTCCAGGCGGTGTGGGTGAAGGCGCCCCGGCCGTTGCAATCGCCCATCGCCCAGATGCCCGGCACATTCGTGCGCAGCTCGTCATCGACCTTGATGTAACCCTTCTCATCCACGGCAACCGAGGCCTTGTCCAGTCCGAGGTCGTCGGTATTGGGACGCCGCCCGACGGCCAGCAGAAGATGGCTGCCCGCCACCTCGGGCGCTCCTTGCGTACATTCGACGCTGGCGGTGATGTCGTTGCCGCGTCTTCCGACAGCGAGGCATTGCGCGTTGAGGCGTATGCTGATCCCCTCGCGCTCCAGAACGTCATGGATAGCTGAGGAAACGTCCTCGTCCTCGCGCGGCACGAGGCGGGACGACATTTCGATCACCGTAACTTCACTGCCGAACCGGCGATAAACTTGAGCAAATTCGAGGCCGATATAGCTGCCCCCGACGACGATCAGGTGGCGCGGCAGGACATCGAGCTTCAGGATCGAGCTGTTGGTGAGATAGTCGACCTCGTCGAGCCCGGGCATGTCGGGCACCGATGCGCGGCCGCCGACATTGATGAAAATCTTGTCGGCGCTGAGCACCTCGTTTCCGACCGCGACCTCGCGCGATGACACGAAGCGGGCATGATCGTGATAGACGGTGCAGCGCTCGGTGTTCCGCAGGGACTTTTCGACGCCCTTGGTCGAAGGCGTGAATATCGCCTCCATGCGCGCCTTGACCCGCTTCATGTCGACGGTGACCGGCCCGCCGATATCCACGCCGAATTCGGCGGCGCGGCGCGCCATGTGGGCGGCATAGGCGCTCGCCACCAGGGCCTTGGTCGGCGTGCAGCCGGTATTGACGCAGGTCCCGCCGAAATGCTTTCGCTCGACGATCGCAACCGTCGTTCCCGATTCCGCGAGGCGCTTGGCCAGCGACGGCCCTGCCTGCCCTGTGCCGATGACGATGGCGTCATATTTTTTCATCTGGTCCCTCGCGGAAGCCCCAGCCTATATCAGCTTCGATGAGCATGCCAGTTCTGGTACCAAGCGCTATGATCTCCCGGCGACGGCCCGAGGATCATTCATGCAAGGAAAGCAATGCGATGAAAAGGCTCAAATTGCAGATGCAGGTCAGCGCCGACGGCTTTGACGCGAGCGGCCCCGCTGACGACAAGGCCTGGAGCGAGATGGAGCCCCATTCCCGCGACCTCCTCGATGGCGCCGACACGATCGTTATCGGCCGGAAAACCGCGGTCGACTTCATTCCCTATTGGGACGAGAAGGCGACGCAGCGCGAGGATCCCTGGCACGAGATCGCCAGGCGCATCGCCGAAGCAAGGAAGGTCGTCTTTTCCAAGACGCTCGCCAAGTCCGAATGGACCAACACCGATGTCGAGAACGGAGACCTCGCCGAAGCGATCGGGCGGCTCAAAAGCACGGCCGGGAAGGACATCATCGTTTATGGTGGCGTCTCCTTCGTTTCCGCCCTGGTCAAGTCGAGGCTGATCGATGAGTTTCATCTGTTCGTCAATCCTATCGCCCTGGGTGCGGGGAAAAGCATATTTGCCGGCCTCGACGAAGCGCAGCGGCTCAGGCTGAAAAAGTCGGTCGCCTACACCAGCGGGGTCGTGCTGTTGAATTACGAAGCTTTCCCCGCCGAATAGCGTTCGAAGGCCGGCAGCTCATGGACATGCGCCATCCATCCGATGCGCTCTGCGGTCTGGATATGAGCCCGGGCCGGCACGGCGTCCGGATTGTCGAAGCTGGCGCTCCTGATATTGATGCGCCCGGCCAAGATTTTCTCATTGGTATAGAAGAGGCCGGTGCCGCAATCGGGGCAGAAATGCCGCCGGCCGTGTTCGGAGGAGCCGTAGGTCTTCGCCCTGCCCTTCGTCACCTTGAAGGCCGCAAGCGGATACATCGCCCAGCCGACCATGGGCGCTCCGGCGCTGCGCCGGCAATCGGCGCAATGGCACAGCGCATGCGTCAGTGCTTCGCCTTCTGCTTCGTAGCGAATTGCGCCACAGTGACAGCCGCCGGTGATTGCCATGTCGTCGCTCCTCTTTGCCGTCAGATGGGCAATCTAGGATCCGGCGAGCGGCCGCGCCAGGGGATCCCGAAAGACTGGAGATCATATGTTCATCGTCATTTTCGAGGTGCAGCCCAAGCCCGATCGCTTCGATGACTATCTCGCCTTGGCCAAGCAGTTGAAGCCGAAGCTCGAGGCCATGGAAGGCTTCATCGACAATGAGCGCTTCAGGAGCAAGCGCGATGATGGCCGCTTATTGTCCTTGTCGACCTGGCGCGACGAGAAGGCGGTCGTCAGATGGCGCACGCAAAGCGAGCATCACGCCGTCCAGGAAAAGGGACGCTTCGAGATTTTTGCGGATTATCATTTGCGCATCGGCGAGATCACCGCCGATACGGCGCCGCCCGATGGTCTGGCTGTCACGGAGAGTCGCTTCGACGAGACGGAAATCGGCAAGGCCAAGGCAGCGACCATCACCGAACTGACGCCGGCCGGAGATGAGGCGCTCGACCCAGTGCTTGCCCGGCTCGGCCTTGCGCCGGCGCAGCAAGGGATCGTCGCACTCGAGGTGTTCGAGAGCATCTACAAACGCGGCAAGCTCGCCCTCCTGGCGTCCTGGATGGATGCCGAAGCCGCCTCCGCCTGGTCGCCGCCGAAGCCCCTATCCGTCGCATCGATCCGGCACCGGCAGGTGCGGATCATTCGCGACTACGGCATGTTCGAGCGCCGCGAAGCCCCGCAATTCTATCCGGATGTCAAGACTTGAGGCCTAATCTCCGCGTTCAGGTGAACCTATCCTTCAGCGCGATAGCAACGAAGTCCCGGAACAGCCGATCATGGTCCGATATGACCGGTGACAACACCCGGCGTCTTTCGGCGCCGCGATTACGCTTTCGGAGCACGCCATGCATGTCGGGAAATCCTATCGCGCGCGCGAATTTCTGTCCTGGTCGCGCCGAAGCCTGTTCGCGCTCCTGATCGTCAGCACGGCCTCGGTGCTGCTCTATCGCCTTGTGGGCTTCAAGGGGCTGTCGCTGCCGTGGTCGGTCATCCTGCTCCTGGGAACGACCGTCACCCTCGTCGCGGCATTCAAGAACACCCAGACCTACAGCCGCAGCCTCGAGGCGCAGCAGGCCTGGTCGGCCATCTCGACGAGCAGCCGCCTGTGGGGGGCGCTGTGCCGCGATTTCCTCAACCCGGAGGCGGCACGAAAGCTCATCTACCGCCACATCGCCTGGCTCACGGCCTTGCGCTTCGCCTTGCGCAGCCCAAAGCCCTGGGAGACCGTCGATCGGAAAGCCAATGCCGAGTTCAAGCGGCACTACTATGTCCTCGAGCAGGAAACCCGGCTGCAGGACGAACTCACAAGCAGCGTTTCGGGCGAGGACGCGCAGACCATCTTGGGCGCCGCGAATCCCGCCGCCCGCGCCTTGCAGCTGCAAGGCACAGATCTGAAAGCGCTGCTCGATCAGGGCGCCTTGTCGGTCCAGTCCTATCTCGAGATGCTGAAGGTCCTGCGCGAGCTCTATGATCAGCAATCGCGCAGCGAGCGCATCAAGAACTTCCCTTATCCAAGGCAATATGCGGTGGTGAGCGCCATGTTCGTCACCATCTTCTGCTTTCTGCTGCCCTTTGGGATGATCGGCCAACTCGCCGGCCTCGATGCCGAGATCGAGGGCGTCATGAAGGGGAACATGGTGTGGCTGGTCGTTCCGCTCAGCATGCTCATCGGCTGGATGTACGCCTCGCTGGATCAGGTCGGAGAGAGCACGTCCAACCCCTTCGAGGGCGGCGCCAATGACGTGCCGATTTCCCAGATCAGCCGCCAGATCGAGATCGAGCTGCGCGAGCTCTTGGGCGAGAACGACCTGCCCGCGCCCTTGCAGCCCGCCAACGGCATCGTGACGTAACGCTATGGTCTCATGAGGCTCCGCTAGCTTCGCCTCATTAGGAACCTATTGGTCAGCGCCTCCATTACCGCAAGATGCTTCGCTGGTTCTCGAATGGAGGACGCAATGGCTTCCGCGCAGTCAGAGGTTACCGCACTCTTGGACAATCGCGTTGAGGCCTGCCGGGCAAAGGACATTGATCGCCTCATGTCGCTCTACTCCTCCGACATTGTCTATTTCGACTGTGTGCCCCCGCTTCAAGGCTTCATTGGTTCCGCTGCCGTGCGGGGTAATTTCCTGCGCTGGTTCGATGAATATGAAGGCCCGATCGGCCTGGAAACCCGCGACATGGATATTGCGCTGAGCGGGGATGTCGCCTTTGCCCATATGCTCAACCTGGATCAAGGAAACCTCCATTTGGCAAAGGCCGGGCTTCAAGAAGCCTGGGTGCGCTCGACCGTTTGCTGTCAACGATCGTCCCGCGGATGGCTGATCACGCACGAGCATGTCTCATGGCCGTTCGAGTTCAACAAGAAGGGCGGGAATGTGGTCATGAAGCTTGCCGCCTGACATCGCGGGTTGGGAATGCCACACGACACGCCGCCGATGGAGTTGACACCTTTCGCAGCCTGAGGCATCATGACAGCAATTTTTCTGGCATCGTGATGTATCATGCGAACCACTGTCACACTGGATCCGGACGTTGAGTCAATGCTGCGCAAAGAGGTGCAGAAGCGCGGTGAACCGTTCAAACAGGTATTGAACAACGCGATTCGCGCCGGACTGCGCGGTACAAAGCGGCGCGGCGAAGCGTTCGAACCCCTCACCTTCGATATGGGCCAGCCGCGGTTGGACCTCACCAAGGCTGGCGCGCTCGCCGCCGAGCTGGAGGATGAAGAACTCATCAGTCGGTACCGGCGCAGCCGATGATCTTGCCGGACGTCAATGTACTTCTCTACGTCGTCAACAGTTCTAGCGACCAGCATGCGGTTGCGTTGAGAGCCCTGCGGCAGGGTTTCGATGATCCACGCGGCGTTGCCTTTGCGTGGACGGCGCTTCTGGCGTTTTTGCGTCTCGCCACGCGCCGGGGCATCTTTCCGAGGCCTTTGTCGATAGAGGACGCCCTGCATGTCATCGAGCGTTGGCTTGGACATCCCCAGGCACAAGTCATACATCCGGGAGACCGGCACGCCGAGATTCTTGGGCGATTGCTGAAGTCTGCTGGCACCGCCGGCAATCTGACGACGGATGCACATCTTGCCGCGCTGGCGATCGAGCACGGAGCGGCGGTCTTGAGCTTCGATCGTGACTTCGCACGTTTCGACGGCGTGCAATGGACGCTGCCTTCCGCTGACTGACCGCCACATTCTCAGTAGCACCAAAAGAGCCAACGTGATGATACGTTAGAGACTGCTGTTCCCCCCAATGCGCGGGATCAGCCCTTTGACGGCTTCAGCGCCTCATGCGCCGCCAGGAAGGCTTGGCGGCCTGCCGGCGTCCCGCAATAGACGGTGACATGGATCAACGCTTCCTTGATCTCGTCGACCGTCACACCGTTCGAGACGGCAGCCTTCGTGTAGATGCCCAGCTCTTGAAAGCGGCCCAGCCCGGCGAGGATGCCGAGCGTCAGAATAAACCGCGTCCTCTGGTCAAGTCCGGGACGGCTCCACGCATAGCCCCAGGCCAATTCGGTAACGGCGCGCTGAAACGTCATCATGAAGTCATCAGCGCCCGCAAAGTTCGCGTCCAGATATTCGGACCCGAGCACTTGCCTGCGCTTCTCGAGGCCCTTCTCAAACAACTCGTTGTTCGCCATCGCCTGCGCTCCTCCGTCTTCGCCCCGGATCGCATTTGAGGCGATATTGCTTCACGACTCAAGGCATCGTTCCCCAGGGGGACCTGGAGCCGGTTCGTCGGACGGTATAGACTGTCCGGCAGCGAAGTCGGTTGAGGAGTGCCCGCCGTCATGAAGCCCATGGAGGAAAGGCATCTCGCGGTTCTGCGCAAACACATGGTCGAGATGATCGAGATTCTTGCCGATCTCGCCAGCGAGGATATCGGCAAGGCAGCGCTCGATGAACGGGTGATGGCCGTGATGCATGAGGTGCCGCGGCATCTCTTCGTGCCGGACCAGGTGGCGCCTTATGCCTATCAGGACATGCCGCTGCCGATCGGCTTCGACAAGACCATCTCGCAACCCTTCATGGTGGCTCTCATGACCGACCTGCTGGCGCCTCAGCCGCACGACGCCGTGCTCGAGATCGGCACCGGCTTCGGCTATCAGACCGCGATCCTCGCGGAGCTTGCGCGCCAGGTCTGGAGCGTCGAGATCATCGAGGAATTTGCCAGCGGTGCCGTGGCCCTTCTCGAGGCCCTGGGCTACGCCAATGTCGGCATTCGTGTCGGCGACGGGTCGCGCGGCTGGCCCGAGCATGCCCCCTTCGACAAGATCATGGTCACGGTGGCGGCCGAGCGCACGCCTCAGGCTTTGCTCGAGCAGCTCAAGCCCGGCGGGCGGATGGTGTTGCCTGTCGGCGCCGAAGAGGCACAGGTCCTGACCGTCATCGACAAGGACGCGACCGGAAAGCTTGCCGAGCGAAAACTCATCCCCGTCCGGTTCAGCCCGCTCGAAACGGTCTAGAGCATCGGCGTGCGGTTTTCGATAAGCCGATGCCAAAAAAAAGAGGTAGACGCCAACGGATCGCGAAGATGAAAAAGAGTCAATCCTGGCTCCGTAACGAAAGTGGCAGCGCGCTCGTAAGTGCTGGTAGGTTCAGTATCGAAACTCTCCCTCAAAGGAAGCAAAAGTCATGAACAGGCGCATGTTTTCGGCCGGTCTCGTCGCCGGCGCCGCCGCTTCGCTGATCTCAACCCGCGGCATGGCCGCCGCCACTTCTCAGACCGCGGCCCGCAATGTCGTTCTCGTGCACGGCCTCTTTGCTGACGGATCATGCTGGTCCGAGGTGATCGCCCGGCTGCAATCGGCGGGGATCAATGCGACATCGGTGCAGAACCCGCTGACGACGCTTGCCGAAGCCGTGGCTGCGGCGAAACGCGTGCTGGCGCGGCAGGATGGTCCCACGGTCCTGGTCGGGCATTCCTTTGCCGGGATAATCGTCACCGAGGCCGGCATGCATCCGAATGTCTCGGCACTCGTCTATGTGGCGGCGCGCGCGCCGGATGCGGGCGAAGATTATGCAGCGCTCGCCAAGACATTTCCCGCACCCCCGGCATCCGCCGGCATCGTCTTCGATGGCGATGAAGGGCGGCTCAGCGAGGAGGCATTCTTGCGCGATTTCGCGGGCGACCTGCCGGAAGCGAAGGCCAAGGTGCTCTATGCGGTTCAGGAACCCTTCCAGAAAGCCCTCCTCACAGGCAAGACGAGTGAGGCCGCATGGCGTTCGAAGCCCGCCTTCTATGCCGTCTCGACGGAGGACCGCACGATCAATCCCGATCTCCAGCGCTTCATGGCGAAGCGCATGGCGGCCCGGACCATCGAAGTGAAGTCGAGCCACCTGTCGCTCATCTCCCATCCCGACGAGATCACCCGGCTGATCCTGGAAGCCGCCGGACAAGCGGCCTAGCCTATGGCGACACCAAGCCTTACCTTTGTCCTGGTCCATGGGGCCTGGCATGGCGGCTGGTGCTGGGCGCGGGTCGCCGAGCGGCTTCGTGGGGCGGGTCATCGTGTCCTGACACCGACGCTGACCGGTCATGGCGAGCGCGCTCATCTGCTGACGCCCGAAGTGGGCCTCGATACCTTTATTCAGGACATCATCGCCGCTCTCGAAACGGACGAGGTGACCGACGCCGTTCTGGTGGGTCACAGCCTGGCCGGTGGGCCGATCACGGGTGCTGCAGACCGGGTGCCGGAGCGGATCGCGCATCTTATCTATCTCGACGCGGCCTTGCCGCAGGATGGCGAGAGCGTGTTCAGCCGCTACGCGCCTGAGATCGTGGCGGAGCGGCGCAAGCTGGCGCAGGAAACGAGCGGCGGGCTGACCTTGCCGGCGCCGCCTCCCGCCAGTTTCGGCGTCACGGCAAAGGAAGACGCCGCATGGTTGGCGCACAATCTCAGGCCCGAGCCGTTCCGGGGATTCGAGGACAGGCTGCATCTCCAGCACCCTTTCGGCAACGGACGCAAGATCACCTACATCGCCTGCGTGAAGCCCACCTACCCTCCCGCCGCACCGGCGCACGACCACGCCCGCCGCCAGCCGGGCTGGCAGTATCTGGAGCTCGCCACCGGCCATGACGCCATGATCCTTGCCCCTGTCGAACTCTCGGACATGCTGCGGCACATGGCGTCGTGAGTTATCCTTCCATTGACTGGAAGGATAACTCTTAAAATTACCGGCTGCTCACAGAAATTGAAAAGGTGCATCCTTTGTGCATCGGCAAATTGAACGCCGTTCGAAAGGAGAAATGCAATGACCACGCTCATCAAAACCCTCGCCGCCATCGCGGCCGGCACCGTGCTGATCACCAACGCCTTTGCCCAAGACGCGACCCCCAGCGCCCGGGACATCCGCGGCCCCACACCCTATCTCGCAATCGAGAACGAGCCCGCACCCAAGCTGATCGTCGATCCCCCGCTGGCGGAAGGACTGGCAATCGGCGTCTTCTGGGCCCAGTACCGGGTCGAGAATTTGCGCATCGCTCCCGTGTTTGGAGAAGGTGCGCTTCAGGTGTCTCCGCGCATCGGGCATCTGCATGTCAGCGTCGACGACCTTCCCTGGTGGTGGGCGGATGCAAGCGACAACAACACGGTCGACATCGCGGGATTTGCGCCTGGCCCGCACAAGGTGAAGATCGGATTGGTCGACGCCAATCACAACCCCATCCCGGGACAGCTGGTGACGGTGAACTTCACGGTGCCGGACTCGGCGCCGAAGCATGCTCATCCCACGAACTGACTCGTGAGCGGCGTGCAGCGAGTGTTTGTACCGGGCACGGTTGAGATCTCATCCGCGCCCGGACCGATTCACTGCCGCAGCGTCTTCCATGGCGCGTCGCTGGCGACATCGACCAGCTCGTACCCGGCTGGTCCGACACAGGGTCCGAGGATGGCGGCGAGCTTCACGGGCTCCCCGCTCGTGTTGAACGAGGCGTGCACGACGTCGGCCGGAATGAAGGCGCAATCGCCCGGGCCAAGCATGCGCTTCTCGCGATCGATCCACTGCTCGACCCTTCCCGCGATAACCAGGATCACTTCTTCCTGATCGGGATGCTTGTGGAAATTATGCCCCTGGCCCGGACCGAGATTGACATCGATCACAGTGAGCTGCTTGGCCCCGGTATTGGGCGGCGTGCTGAGCCAGAAGAGCGTGCCGAAATCACCGACTTGGGGCTCGACGTCTTTCGCGATAACGAATTTTCCAGGCATTGGACTCCCATTTGCTGATTTGACTGAGTGGATCATTGGGCGGCGCGCGCTTGCTCGCAAAGCCAGGCGCGGAAATGCTGGGGTGCGGGGCGGGTGTCGTCGCTGCGCATCAGCGCGAAATGCCAGGCGGGTCCGCTCAAGACGCAAGCGAAGGGTGCGACCAGTAATCCTTCCTGCAAGAGCGGCCGGAACAAGGACGGCGACAGCAGCGCTACGCCGGCGCCCGCCAGTGCCGCATTGGCGTTGAGCTCATGCGTCGGATAATCGACGGAAGCAAAGCGCAAGCCCTGCGGGAGTTTGCATCCTGCTTCCGCGAACCAGGGCTCCCAGTCGGGATGCGGCAGAAGCGTGAAGTCGCTGAGCTCCTCGGGCGCCACGAGGCGCCGCGTTCCGAGCAGTGAAGGTGAGAGCATCGGCGTCACTTCCACTGGTGTCAGCGGATACTCCTCGAGCCCGGGCCAGCCGCCGGCGCCCGTCCTTATGGCGACGTCGAAGAGATCCGGATCACGTATGTCGGTCGAGACATCGAGCTCGATGCCGAGCGCCCCTTGCGCCGCATAGCGCGAAAGGCGCGAAGCGAGCCAGCGCGCGGCAAAGGTCGGCGGTGCGGTGACCCTGAGCAGCGGCAGTGCTGCCTGGAATTCATCGAGCGCCGCGCTGATGCCGGCCAAGGCCTCGCCCACCCGGTCGGCCAGCTGGACGGCGGCAAGCGTCGGGATGACCCGCCTTCCGGCGCGGATGAAGAGCGCCTGATCGAGTTCGGCCTCGAGGGTGCGGATGCGCAAGCTGACCGCCGCCGGCGTCAGGAACAGGCGTTCGGCGGCGCGCGCGAAGCTGCCGGCCGAGACACACGCTTCCAATATGCGCAAAGACTCCAAAGACGGCCGCATGATCAGTTTTCCTTGTGATGACGACAAGCAAAGCGCGTTTTGAGGGTGAAGCGCCCCAGCGCAGTGTCGGGCTGAAGAATAGGAGATTTGCCTTGACCCTGCAATCGCGCCACCTGCTGACACTCTTCATAGACCTTCACCCGGCGCTGGAGCTGGGGCGGACGCCCGCTGGCGGCCGGCGCATTTTTCCCGTCTCGGGCGGACATTTCGACGGCGAGCGCCTCAAAGGAAAGGTATCGCCGCTGATCGGCTCCGACCTCCTGCTCGAACGCGCCGATGGGACGTTCCAGCAGGATGTCAGACTCCTCCTCATCGCGGAGGACGAGAGCCTCATCCTCATGACCTATCGCGGCATAAGGCGTGCGTCCGCGGCCGCCTCCCTGCGTCTGGCGAAGGGCGAAGCGGTCGCGCCTTCCGAATATTACCTGCGCACGACGCCCTGTTTCGAGACCGCGGCACCCGTTCATGCCTGGCTCAACGGCATTGTCGCCGTGGCGACAGGCGAGCGCCGTCCGGGCGGCGTCACTTACGAGGTCTTTGAGATTCTCTGATGCCGCTGCAGCGATCGCTCTTCGAACTTCTGTCGATGATCTTCGGCTGGACTGACCTGCGCCTCGAGAAACGCCGCCGCCGGCTTGCGCTGCTGCGGCTGACCGACGAGCAGCTCAAGGACATCGGCCTGTCGCGCCGCGAGATCGACGGGCGGATAGATCGCCTGGATCCGCGGCATTATCGCTGAGCTGCACTCCCGCTCACCCCGGATACCAGACCCGCCGCGGGTCGCTTGGCTGACGTTGATAGTCCCAGGCGGCATCGATGAGCTTTCGCGTGTCATAGGCCGGACGCCAGCCGAGCTCGGCCTTGGCGCGAGAGTTGTCCATCCAGTTGCTGACGAAGGAGCTCCGGATCGGCTTGGCCGGAAGGCCGCGCGTCCGGGCCAGATGATCGGCGACGAGCTGATAATCGACCGGCTCGTCCATCGAGATATTGTAGAGACGCTGCCGCGCCGCCTTGGCGGTGAGCGCCAGCAGGATGGCCTCGACCAGGTCATCGACATGGACGAAGTTGCGCTTGATGGGTGTCCCGTCCATCTCCTGGAGCAGCGGCACCGCGCCACTGGCGCGGCAGGCTTCCGCTTCCTCGGGCGTCACCATGGTCTTCCACTCCGGCCCGCCGAACACATCATCGCCGAAGGAGAGCGTGTAGCGGAAATCGTCCTTCTCCATGATCCAAGGCGCTCTGAGACAGCACCAGTCGATGCCGTACTGGATGCCATATTGCTCGAGCATCACCTCTTCCAGCACTTTCGACAGCGCATAACAGCCGGGATAGGCCATATGGGGCGCATCCTCGGTGATCGGCGCCTTATGGCGGTGGAAGAAATGGCCGACCGCCGCATCACCGCCGATCAGCACGAATCTTTGGGCCTTACGGCTCAGGCGGAATTCCTCGAGCAGCCAGAACAGGCCCTTGACCGTCACGTCCATCACATCTTCGGGCGTCTCCTTGCAGGTCGCGAGATGGACGACATGGGTGACATCGCGGAGGGCCGCGCGGCAGACCTCGCGCTCGGCGATCGATCCCTTCATCACCGAGAGGATCGCCGTTTCGGGCAGCACGCGGTTATGGCACAGAGCGCGGATCTTGAGCGGCGCCGCGACCGGCCCGCGCGCCATCCGGGCAATGAGCGCCTGGCCGACCTTGCCGGTGGCCCCTGTCACCAGAACCAGCATTTTCCATCCTCCCTTTTGGGAAAGCTCAAGCGCAGAGCGAAGGAGGCGTCAAGTTCTTTTGTCTGACAAAAGAAGCATCGCCCGAGGCTCATGGCTCTCGGGCGATCGCTGCATGGGCTCACTTCTCGATCGCCGCCTGGGGCGTGTTGCGGAAGCTGATGGCCATCCGGTTATAGGCATTCATCAGGCTGATCGCGATGGTGAGATCGACCAGCTCCTTTTCCTCGAACACGGCGCGCGCCGCCGCGAAGGCTTCATCCGGCACGTTCGTGTCCGCCACGCGCGTCACCGTCTCGGCCCAGGCGAGGGCCGCCCGCTCGCGCGCGCTGAAGAGGTGGCCAGCTTCCGCCCACGCTTGGATGAGCGCCAGCTTTTCGATCTTCACACCCATCTTGGTGAGCTCGCGCGTGTGCATGTCGAGGCAATAGGCGCAGTTGTTGATCTGCGAGATGCGCTGATAGACGAGAGTGACGAGCTCGGGCTCGAGGCCGCTCTGCATGACATAGCCATAGACGGAGCCCAGAGCTTTGACGCCGCTGGGCGCGATCTGGTTGTAATCGATACGCCTGGTCATTGTTCTTCTCCTGGATGATCGGTCTATTTGAGATATCTGGTGAGGTCCTTGTCGCCGGTGTCGGCGACGAAGACGGCGAGCAGCCTGGCGGGCTTGGTCTGGCTGGCATTGCGGCTGATGGAATGGGTGGCGCCGGGGGGCTCCGACCAACTCTCGCCCGCTTTGTAGACGTGGGCTGCGCCGTCATTCACCTTGGACTCGATTGAGCCTTCGATGACATAGGCATAGACGAAGCCGGTCTTGCTGTGGACATGGGGGGCCGAGGCCGCGCCCGGCGCATAGTCGACGACGAGTGCGGTGAGCGTCTTGCCCGGGATATTGGGGATCGCCTGCTCGAAATTGGGCGTGACCTTGTCGCCCGTGTCATGGGCGGAGGCGGTGGTGACGAGCGCCAGGCCGGCAAAGGCTGCGCCGAGGATGGTTTGCTTCAACATGGTGGGTCTCCTTTCGCCCCAAGAGATGCCCCTTTTCTGGGCCTGAAAAAAGCACCAAGAAAGTACAAAAATCGTGTACTACGAACCATGGCCAAGACTTTCCAGCTAAAGCTCGATCGCTCCGCCAAGACGCCGCTCGCCGAGCAGATACGCAAGGCGATCGGCGGGGCAATCGAGAGCGGCGTGCTGGCGCCGGGGGCGCGGCTCCCCTCCTGGCAGGACCTCGCCGCCCAGCTCGGGGTCGCGCGCGGCACCGTGCGCACCGCCTATGAAAGGCTGTCCGCGGCGCAGCTCATCGTGGCCTCGCGCGCGACCGGGACCCATGTCGCCGAGCGGCCGCGCCCCCTCGCCCGCGCCGAGCCGCCGCCCGATCCCGGCTCCTTCATGGAAATGTATCAGGAGATGAACCGTGGACCGGCCGTCTTCCAGATGGGGGTGCCGGCGGCGGAGATCTTTCCGGCCACACTCTTCGCGCGCATCCGCGCCCATGCCGTGCGCGCCGAAGCGGGCGCGGCGCTCGTCTATCCGGATGCGCGCGGCGAGCTCGAGTTTCGCCGCGAGATCGCCGCCTATCTCGCCATCGCCCGCGGCATCGACTGTTCGCCGGCGCAGGTCATCATCACCTCGGGCTTCGCCGGCGGGCTCGGATTGGCGCTCCGGGCGCTCGGGCTCGAAGGCGCAAAGGCCTGGATGGAGGAGCCGGGCTTTCCCTTCACCCGCCGCGCCATCGAGCTCGCGCGCTTGTCGTTGGCCCCCATACCGGTCGATGCCGGCGGCATCGATGTCGATCACGGGCTGGCGCAGGCGCCGGACGCCAAGCTGGTGGTCGTAACGCCAGGCCAGCAGGCGCCGCTCGGTGTCACTCTGTCGCTCGAACGGCGCCTGCGCCTCCTCGATTGGACGGCGCAAGAGGGCGCGTGGGTGATCGAGGACGACTATCTGAGCGAGCTGCAGCTCAAGGGCCGCGCGGCGCCGGCGCTCGCCTCGCTCGATCGCGATGGCCGCGTCATCCATATCGGCTCGTTCAGCAAGACCATCAGCCCCACTTTGCGGCTGGGCTTCCTCGTCGCACCCCTGCCGCTCCTCTCGCGCTTTTCGGAAGTCGCGGCCTGTCTCGCGCCGGCGCCCGGTCCTTCGGTGCAGCTGGCGACCGCCGAGTTCATGCGCGATGGCCACTATATCCGCCATCTGCGGCGCACCAAGCGGGCCTATGCGGCGAAGCGCGACGCGTTGCTCGACGGCCTTCAGGCAGAGGTGAAAACTCGCGGCGTCACGATAGCGGGATTGTCGGCCATCCTGCCTTTGCCCGACGGCGTGCCGGATGTGGCCATCGCCCGCGAGACCTTTGCCTTCGGCATGGCGCCCGTCCCCTTGTCGGCCTGCTATAAGCGGCCGGCCGCGGGGCGATCGGGTCTCCTTCTCGGCATCGCGACGGTGCCGCAGAAGCATCTGGCGCGCTCCTGCGACCGTCTCATCGAGATCATCGAGCGTTTCATCTGAGCAATGGCGGCGCGGCGATCAGGCGGGCGACAGGATCACGACCTTGGTGCCGAGCTCGACGCGCTCATAGAGGTGGATCACGTCGATATTGAGGAGGCCGATGCATCCCGCCGTGACTTTCTTGCCGATCATGGAGGGTTTCAGCGTGCCGTGGATGCGGATCACCGTGTCGACCTCGCCCTGATAGAGATAGAGGGCGCGCGCGCCCATCGGATTGTCGCGGCCCCCCGGCATGCCATGGATGAATTTGGCCATGTCCGGGAATTCGGCGAGATGCTCAGGCGTCGGCACCCATACCGGCCATTTCTCCTTGCGCTTGATCTCCGCTTCGCCGTACCAGGACCGGCCGGCTTTTCCGACCGACACGCCATAGCGTGTCGCCTCTCCGTTGCCGAGCACATGATAGAGAAAGCGCGCCTCGGTATCGACGATCAGCGTCCCCGGCGGCTCGCTCGTCTTATAGTCCACGCTGCGCCGCCGGTACTTGTAGGGTATCTGCTGCGCATCGGATTCGAACACCGGAAACGGCTCGCCCGCCAGCGCCAGCGCCTTCTGGTGCTGCACCAGTCCCCAACCGAGCCCGAGCCCGGACGCCAGCAGCGCGCGGCGTGAAATCCCCATCGGCATATCCCTTCTGTCGAGCCCGATTCCTAACGTCCCGCGCCCGGCAGATCAATAGTCGCACGCCCCCCGCGTGTACGGCTTCGGCACGCGGCAATGGAAGGCTTCGGTTATGATGCGGCAGTTCTACTCGGCGGCTTGCGGCCGGCGCTCGTCACGCATCTTGAAGCGCTTCATGAGGCCGCCGACCGTGTCGCGGAAGCCGCCATATTCGAGCTCCGAATAGGGCAGCATGGCGGCACCGGACCAGCCTTGGCTGCGCATCTCGATCGCCTTGCGCTGGGCCGACCGTCTGACCTCGTCCCAGGCCGGGTTGTCGAAGAAGTCGGTATGGGATTCGGAGAAGCGGCCCTCTCTGTCGATGGAGAAGCCGACGCAGGAGACGATGGGCAGGCAGTAGAGACCGGTCACGGCCGTGTTGATGGGCACGGGCATGAGCGGCATGACATGCGAGCCGCGCGCGTCGCCGCCCACGAAATGCGCCTTGGCGAAGGGCGAGACGATTTCTTCCGGCGCCGGGAATATCCCCTGGTTCCTGAGGATCGCGACAGGATCATCCTTGCCGGTATACTTGCCGGCGATCGAATGGAGCCGCTGCGCCGACACGGAAGCGGCGGGCTCTCCATGGGTACGCGAGACGATGCGATCGATGCCGAAGCGCTCATTGTCGCGCAGCAATGCGGCGATGCGGTAGCCCTCTTCCGGCGCATCGAGTTCGATCACGCTGTCGCCCGCCGTGTTGTCCATGTCGATGATGTGGAAGCTGAAACCCTTGATCATCTGGGGCAGCATGAGGCCGGCGCAATACATGGGGTCGGCGAAGGCCAGATAGAGCGGCAGGTTGTAGGCGCCGGGGCCGCATTTGTCGGCGGCGAACACCATGAAGGACTCGGCGGGCCGGACACCTGAGAGGCTGTGCTCGAAAGTGAGCTCGGCGACACCGGGTCCGGCGCCGCGGATGTTTCCCGACGGCGCGTCGACCAGGAGATCCTGGCCGGCGCCATAGAGCCCGGCGGCCTTGGCGATCGACGTTGCCTTGAGAAAACTGTTCCAAGCGAATTGGTGCACCTCGCGGCTCCCCTCGCCCTGGGTGTGGGTCATGAGGATCGCGATATCATCGCCCGTGTGGCAGACGAAGCCGTCGATCAGGAGGCCGGTATCGATCGCTCTTGCGACCTCGCTCCTCACACTGTCCAGCATGGCTGTGGATGGCTTCGTATGCCCGCCGATCGAGCCGACATCGGCCTTGATGACGGAAACGGTCATTCTCATGGCATTTCCTCCCCGACCTGACTCGCGAGCCGCGCAACGGCCCTCGCTCCGCCGGGGCGGCGGCGCGGCTCTTTCTCCAACCATATGAAACGCCGTGCGTTGCGAGTGGTTCCACGCGCTCACCGGCGCGGATCGCAAAACAATGAATGCCCGCCCAACCTAGGTATCATCTTCCAGCCTTCTGGGGTTTCAGGCCTGACGCGCCACCAGCTCGGCGTACCGCTGCAGATACAGCGGCCAGCCTTGATCGCCGGCAACACCGTCGCGCACGCTTTCCCAACCTTCGACGTGTCCTTTTACATGCGTGCTCATTGCGACTTCTCCGGTGGTTGCTCGACGGCGAGCTTGTAGGCCGCGAGCGTCTTGCTCCAGAACCGGTCGAGTTCCGCGCGAAGGCGCGCCAGCCCCTCGGGATCGACCCGGTAGATGCGTTGCTTTCCGGCCCGCATGTCGACCACGAGACCGGCATCCTTGAGCACCTTCAGGTGCTGCGAGACCGCCGGCCGGCTCACCGGCAGGGCACGAGCCAGTTCGCCGACCGAGCACGGATGCTCGCTCAGCCGCTCGAAGATCGTGCGTCAACCTTGTCCGATGCGCTTCACTGCGGGCTTCGTTCTACTCCTCGCCGACAGCGCGGGCCGCTTTTTCGATGACGCGCGCAACCGCCTCGGGCTCAGAGATGTAGACCAGGTGGCTGCCCTTGATCTCGGTTATCTGGGCGCCCGAGCGCTCATACATCCAGCGTGCAAGCTTGGGATTGAGCGCCCTATCCTCGGTGGCGATGATCCCGTAGCTCGGCTTGTCGCGCCAGGCGGCGACCGTCGCCGGCGCATCGAAAGCGGCGGCGGCCACCGGCGTCTGTGCGTTCGCCATGTAGCCTGCCAGCGCCGGCGGCAGATCGGCCGCGACGTCGGCAGCGAATTTGGCCGAGTCGACGAAGATGAAGCCGTCCTTGGTCAGCTTCAGGTCGCTCGCCGGCACCTCTCCCGGCATCGACGAGGCGAGCCCGCTGGTCGTTTCGCCTATGTCGGGCTGCACCGCCGCGACATAGACCAGCGCCTTGACCTTGGGATCCGCGCCCACAACCGTGATGATGGCGCCGCCATAGCTGTGGCCGACGAGGATGACCGGTCCTTCCTGCCGGTCGAGGACGCGTTTCGTCGCCGCCACATCATCGGCGAGGCCGGTGAGCGGCTGCTGGACCACGCTCACGCGGTACCCGTCCTTTGTCAGAATGTCATAAACGCCGCGCCATCCCGAACCGTCGGTATTGGCGCCATGCACGAGCACGATGTTTTTCGCCGGCGACCCGGCTTCGGCAGCCGGGCCGATGACGAGTACTATGACCGCGAAGACAATGCCGAGCGCCAATCCCATGGTCCTCATCGTCTGACGGGCCTCAGCAGCATGAAGCGGCGGCCGTTCCCGGCTCATAACGGTCGTGGTGGCGCACCCACTCCATCTTGTGATCGACGTCGCGTTCGTCGCGGCCCTTGGGCATGAGGTCGAGCATGTTATAGGTGCCCATCATCACTTCCACGCCGCGCGCATAGGTCGAATAGCTGTGGAAGACATCGCCCGCATCATCCTTGATGAACGCGCTGATGCCGGGCAACTCCTCTTCATTATGGGGCGAGGTGCCGTAATTGTAGCCGATAGCGCCTTTGGCCACCTCTTCCGGCGTGAAGCTGACGCCGAAATCATAGTTGAAGTCGCTCTCATGCGACGACACCCAGGTGAACTGCCAGCCCATGCGCCGGCGGAAGCGCTCGATCTCGGCGAGAGGTGCGCGCGAGACGGCGACGAACGTGACGTCGCGCTCCGCCAGGTGGGCCGTCATGCCGTCGCTGTGATCGGCCATATAGGAGCAGCTCGGGCAGCCTTCCTCCCATCCGGGGCCGAGCATGAAGTGCTGCACCAGGAGCTGGCGGCGGCCGTCGAACAGCTCGGCCAGCGTGCGCCGGCCGTCCGGCGTCTCGAAAACATAATCCTTGTCGATGCGCACCCAGGGCAGCGCGCGGCGCTCGCGGGCGACCTGATCTCTGAGGCGCATCGCTTCCTTCTCGCGCGCCAGGAGCTTCTTGCGTTCGGCGATCCATTGCACCCTGGGAAGGACACGATGGTTCCCGGTGTTCGTCATATTGGTCATGGCTTCGCCTCCTTCGTCTCGCTGCTCTCACCGTCTCACACGAGAACACTTAAGGCGGAACCCGGAACGGCGGGAGTGACAAATGTGACGTGATTACCGTTCAGTCGGCGGCAGCTCGATCGTCACGCCATATTTGGCGCCGATGGCGATGAGCTTGGCGAAATCCGGCGTGCCTTGGATATGGGCGGCTTCGAATTCGGCGAACATCTGGTCGAGGCCGACGCTGGGCGCGCTCAGGATCAGCACGCGGGCAGGCTTGTCGCCCAGATTGCGGACCGCATGGCGCACGCCCCGTGCGCCGAAGAAGAAGCCGCCGGGTGCCACGCGCTGGGGCGCCGTTCCGCCCTCGAAGTCGAAGGTGAGCTCGCCCTCCAGCACATAGAAGGCTTCATCTTCCCGCGAATGGGTGTGCGGCGGCGCGCCCGAGCCCGGCGGGAGCACCGCTTCCCAGAGCGAGAAGGATCCGCCTGTCTCGGCAGCGGTCGCCTTGTAGAGATGGGTGACGCTGAGGAAACTGATCGTGGACCCGGCATTGGGCGCTCGCACGAAGGATCGGGCTGCCGCGGCTTTGTCATCCATGGTCGGTCTCCATTGTGTGTTCCTCGTCACCGCTCGAGTATAATCAGATTTTGTGGCGCAAGATGAGCCGGCGAAAGGCTATTGCATGAGCGAACAGAAAATCCGTTTCGATGATGGTGCGGCCTATGAGCAGATGATGGGGATCTGGAGCGGGCTTGCGGGAAAAACCTTCCTCGACTGGCTGGCGCCGCCCAAAGCTTTGCGCTGGATCGATGTGGGCTGCGGCAACGGCGCCTTCACCGAGCTCCTGGTCGAGAACTGCGCCCCCTCGGAGGTTCAGGGCATCGACCCCTCGGAAGGACAGCTCGCTTATGCCCGCACCCGTCCGGGCGCGCGCCTGGCGGAATTCCGCCTCGGCGATGCGATGGCGCTTCCTTTCCCCGCCGACAGGTTCGATGCCGCCATCATGGCGCTCGTCCTCGTCTTCGTGCCGGAGCCGGCGAAAGCTGTCGCGGAAATGCTGCGCGTGGTGCGGCCGGGCGGCATCGTCGCGGCCTATATGTGGGATATGCCGGGTGGCGGCTTTCCCTTGGAACCGCTCCTCATCGAGATGCGCGCCATGGAGATCACGGCGCCACGCCCCCCGCAAAGGGAGGCATCGCGCATGGAGGCGATGCTGGATTTGTGGAACGGGGCGGGGCTCGAGAACGTCGAGACGCGCGAGATCACCGTGCACCGGACCTTCGCCGATTTCGACGACTGGTGGATGACCGGCATGAAGTCGCCCTCGCTTGGCCCCACCATCGCGGCGCTCTCCCCGCAAGACCACGCTGCGCTCAAGAGCCGGGTGCGCGCGCGCCTGCCCGCGGCGAGCGACGGGCGGATCACCTATGCCGCGCGCGCCAATGCGATCAAAGGATCGAGGAGTTGAGCCATGACCGACGCGACGAGGACGGCCACCTGCCGCTGCGGACAGCTCACGGCTGAATGCACCGGCGAGCCGGTGCGCGTGTCGGTGTGCCACTGCCTCGATTGCCAGAAGCGCTCGGGCAGCGCCTTTGCCGTCCAGGCGCGCTGGCCGGAGGACCAGGTTCGGGTTACGGGCGAAGCGAAGATTTGGGAGCGCGTCGCCGACAGCGGCCATCGCGCCACCTATCGCTTCTGTCCCCAATGCGGATCGACCGTCACCTATGTGATCGAAGGCTGGCCGGGTCTCGTCGCCGTGCCGCTCGGCGCCTTCGCCAATCTCCAATTTCCAAAGCCCCGCTTCTCCGTCTACGAGCATCGCAAGCATGACTGGGTCGCGATCGTCGGCGACGACATCGAGCATTCATCGACGCCCGGCGTCCCGCGCATGCCGGACCATCGCCACTGAGGCTTAGGAGGGACGCGCGAAGATCCGTCCGAAATATTGGGCCAGGCCCGGTGATCGCCAGGACGCGCCGCGCCAGCCAATGTATCCGTCCGGCCGCACCATGACGGCGCGAGCATCGCTTCCATAGGCTTTGGCGAATCCGCCCTCGGCGTCGAGATAACCGGGGAGCTGCGGCATGTCGGGCACCGCCGTCCGGGTGATCGCCGCGGCACGAACCGATGGTCCCCATTGCTTTCGCAGATCACGCGCAAAGGCGGCCGCATCATCCGTTTGCGCCCGATCGTCGATCTGGATCAGCAGGACGTGGCCGGTTCCCTTGATGATGTCGAACAGGCGCAGCGGAAAGCCGAAGCCCGACCGGACCAATCCCTGCACATCGGGCGCGCGGTCGCCGGCCAAAGGTCCGTCCGTCGCCAAGGACGGCTCGTCGGCGACGAAGGGCGTGCCGCGATAGGAGACCAGGATCTGCGTGTCGGCCAGGCGGTCGGGCGCCTTGCCTTTCTCGCGGCCGTAATTCTCGCTCGCCGCCTGGGTGCGCTTCACCACATCGGCGCCGACCGGGCGGCGTTCGGCATCATAGCTGTCGAGCAGCTCGCTGCGGCCTGAGCCCTGCACCACCAGCGCCAGCTTCCAGGCGAGATTGTAGGCGTCCTGGATGCCGGTGTTCATGCCCTGCCCGCCGGTCGGGGGATGGATATGGGCGGCATCGCCCGCGATGAAGGCGCGGTCCTTGCGGTACTCGGACGCCAGCCGCATGCTGATACGGAAGACCGACGACCAGCGCAGGTCGGAGAGCTTTGGCTTGGCGGGAACCATATCGTCGGCAACGGCCTGCAGGTCGGAAAGCGACGGCCCTTTCAACTCGGCCTGGATGCCGTGTTCCGTGCCGCCTTCCGGATTGAGCGAGGCCGGCGCCAGCATGGAAACGCGATATCGTCCGGCCTCCGGTAGCGGAATGGCGATGAACATGTCGGGCGGCCCATCTGGCCTCGGCCTTACCGCCCGGAACGCCATGCCGTAAGGAAGATCCCAGGCGATGTGCACGTCGCCCAGCATGAAAGGCCAGGGATAAGCCTCGCCGTCGAAACCGATGTCGAGCGCCTTGCGCACCGCGCTATGAGCGCCGTCGCAGCCCACGACATAGCTGAAGCGCGCCTCTTCCGTCGCCCCCTCCCCCTTGCGCAGCGTGACGGCGACGCCGTTGCTGTCCTGCGTCAAGGCGACGAGCTCGGTGCCGCGTTCGATGTCCCCGCCGAGATTTTGAAGATGCTCGGTCAGCAGGCGTTCCGTCTCGTATTGGGGCAGGCCCAGCTGGGCGAAGGGCAGGCCGAGCGGCGGCGCAACAACTTCCTGCGCCGGCTTGCCATCTATCACCGAACGCAAGCCCGTGATCCACAGCCCGCTGTCGATCATCTCGCGCACGATGCCCATATCCTCCCAGACTTCGAGCGTGCGCGGCGTGACGCCGATGGCGCGGCAAAAGGGAAGCGCCTCTTGAGCGCGGTCGATCAGGCGGCAGCGCACCCCATGGCGCCTGAGCTCGCTCGCCATGGTCAGTCCCACAGGACCCGCGCCCACGACGAGGATTGGTTTTTGCGTGCTGTCACTGGACATGGTCTTCCCCCGGTTATCCGCGCCTAGCCTCATCGACCATAGCAGGCACCGATAGAGCTGACGACCCTATGCCGCCACCGGCGCCGGCGGGGTGATGGCGATCGCGAAGGGCTTGTTGCCGACCGTGATCTCCGCCACGACCTTGTTGGTGGCGGTGGCGATGACCGAAACAATGTTCGATGTCGCGGCGGCATTCGTCACATAGGCATGTTTCCCGTCGGCGGTGATCGCCACGCCGAAAGGCTCCGCCCCCACGGGAATCGTGGCCGATACCGTGTTGCCGGCGGTATCGATCACCGACACGTTGCCCGCGCCATGATTGGTCACATAGGCGTGTTTGCCGTCGGGCGTGACGGCCACGCCGACCGGGTCGGCGCCCACGGCGACCGTGGCCGATACGCTGTGGGCCTGGGTGTCGATCACCGAGACCGCATTGGCGCCGCCATTCGTCAGATAGGCTTTCTTGCCATCCGGGCTCAAAGCTATTCCCCGTCCCGTCGTGCTGGTGGAGCCCTTGGGGACCTGGATGGTGGCCACCACCGTGTTGGTGCTCGTGTCGATCACCGTGACGCCTTGGAAACTCGTCACATAGGCGTGCTTGCCGTTCGGCGCGACGGCCACATCGATCGAATTGTCCATGTCGATCGTGGCCGTCACCTGGCTGGTCGCGGTGTCGAGCACCTTGACGGCGTGGTCATTGCCGGAATTGGCGATATAGGCGTGCTTGCCGTCGCGGGTCAGCGCAATGCCGGCGATGAAGAAATCCGTCACATCCGGGATCGTCTCCGTGACGGTGTTGGTGGCGGTGTCGAGCACCGAGACGAAGGAGCCGGTCGCGGTCTGCCGGCTCGTGATAAAGGCGCGTTTGCCATTGGGGGTCAGCGCCACGCGGATGGGTGCCCCGGTCGTCGCGGGCGTGGCCACCACCAGGTTGGTCGCGAGATCGATCACCGAGACAGTGCCAGAACCCGTATTCGTCACATAGGCGAACGGTGCCATTTTGAAACACCTCCTGTGATTTGCGAATGACATTAGGCGCGGCGAGAGAGTGATACTTACGTGGCGGAATATCAAGTCACCATCAGGACGGCGCCTTGGCTCGAGGATGCATCAGCAAAGTGAAGGCGACGCCATGCGTGATCATCAAGAGGGGCACGTAGATGATCGGGATCGCATAGGCGGCACCGAACTCTCCTGCTTGCGCCGGAAGGCCGACCGCGATCGCGTGATAATAGTTCAAGATGAGATCGGCCGTCCCCACCAGGTTGAAGGCGACGACGAACAACCAGAAGAGCGGACGCATCCGGACCGTGAGCAGCGCCAGCATGGCGAGAAGGCCGGTCGCCAGATCGCCATAGGCGGCGAAATGGGCGAAGCTCGAAGGCAAATTGGAGCCGACGACGCCCGGGACGATGAAGACCAGCCCGAAGAAGCGGAAGCTGTGCAGCATGGCGATGGCGCGGTGCGCCTCGACGCTCTCCATCGACTTGAGCCAGGGCAGGATATAGGCGCCAAGGCACAGCAGCCACGCGGCATAGCCGAGGACGAGCTGGATTTGGAAGACGAGTTCCGTCGACATCAGAGGACTCCGTAAATTGCGCGTCGGATATAGGACCGCTTCCGGCGAGCGACTATCGGCGATAATCTCGACAGGCTATGAAGCGGAACTTCACAGTCAGGCACGGCGCGCTCGACGGCGTGGAGGCGTTTCTGAGCGTCGCCCGGCACCGCAGCTTCCGCAAGGCGGCGGCGGATCTGGGCGTCACGCCCTCGGCGATCAGCCAGGCGGTACGCACGCTCGAGGCGCGTGTCGGCGCCGCCCTCTTCACCCGCACGACGCGCAGTGTCGGCCTCACCGAGGCCGGCGAGCGGTTCCTGGCGCGCGCCAGGCCCGCCTTCGAGGAGCTCATCGCCGCAAGTGCTATGGCACGTGATCTCGGGCAACGGCCGGCCGGGCTTTTGCGCCTCACCGTGCCGCGTTCGGTGGTGCCCATCCTGCTCGAGCCGCTGATCGCCTCCTTCTGCCAGGCTTACCCTGAGGTCGAGGTGGAGATCGCGGTCAGCGAGAAGCTGGTCGACATCGCGGCCGAGGGGTTTGACGCCGGCATCAGGCTCGGCGAGTTCATCTCAGGCGACATGGTCGCGGTGCGGCTGTCGCCGCCGTTCCCGCTGGTGGTCGTCGGCAGCCCGAAATATCTGCGCCGCCGCGGCCGGCCCGAGCTTATCGAGGATCTGCGCCAGCATGCCTGCCTGCGCCTGCGCCGCTCGAACGGGTCGGTGGCGCCCTGGTCGTTCGTCAAGGGCAACAAGCCGGTCGAGGCGATCGTCTCGGGTCCCCTGATCGCCCATGACTTTCCCACCATGCTGGGCGCCGCCGTGGAACATGCCGGGCTTGCGCAAGTGCCCGAGCCCATCGCGGCCCAGATGGTGAAAGCGGGAAAGCTCGTGCGTGTGCTCGACCGGTTCGCGCCGACGGCGCCGGGCGTGTTTCTCTATTATCCCAGCCGCCATCAGATGACGCCGAAGCTCAGGGCCTTCATCGACCACGTGAAGACGCGCGCGGCCACCGCCGGCAAAGGTCGCGCCCGAAGCACAAAGTCGAAATCACCCGATTGAGGCTCGACGCTGCCGGACAGCCGGTAGAGGACGGTGCTTCAAATTTCCCACGACGGCAAAGGTGCCGTAAGCGATCCGTATGCTGCCCGCCTTTAGCACAGTCCATGATGACTTGACCCACCATCCTGGAGGTAACCATGACGACTGAAGTGAGGACGGCCCTTAAGGAATTGTCGCAGCGCGGCATCACCACGCTCGAGCAGTTCGTCGAAAGCAAGGCGCGCATGCGCAAGCCGCGTGTGATCGGCACGCAGAAGGCGCTGGAGGAAAAATTTGCCCGCGCCGCGGCAAATTCCGGCGCATCGGCGAGATCGGAGATCAAGGCGCCTGCCGCGTCGGTTCCCATCGTCCTCGACGGAAAGCGCGTCGACTACAATGAGATCGCCCGGCTCAATGGCCGCCCCTTGGACTATGTGGCGACGCCGCTGAAGGGCGGTGGGCAGGCGCTTGTGGTGTTCTCGGATCGCTCGATCATGCGCAACCATCATCTGCGCCAGTTCAGGAGCGCCCAGCAGGCGATCGGCAGCGAGGTCGAGACGGCCTTGACCGCCGGCGGCCTGACCCCCACGCTCATCGAGCCGCGGCTTGATCTGGGCATGCGGATCTTCGAGCATGTCAACTATGGCGGCGACTCTGCCGGCTTCGCGCCCGATGAATATGTCGACGACATGATGCAATTCGACGACGGCCTCGGCCTGTTCGGCGGTGACTGGAACGACATCATGTCGTCCGTCCTGGTTGCCAGGTGCCATTGCGTGGCCTGGGAGCATATCCACGACGGCGGCGCCTCCATCACGTTCTACTCGGACACGCCCAATCTCCACGAGTTGGGCTGGGGCGACCGCATCTCCGCCGTCTGGGCCCGGTTCACCGGCTGATTTCGGAAAAGTTCTCCGGAGCGATCAAAGCAAAGACAAAGCGCGATGGCCACTCGGTATAAAGCCATCGCGCCTTGAGGCTCGAGCCAAGGGTTCAAACAAATGCCCGCAAGGTTTGAGCCTGCGGGCGCACATGGTCCGATCCTGATATTTCCCAAAACGCATGCTTTGGCCCACGATGTCAAGAGAGCTTTGCAGAGAAAGCTTCGGCGCCTAAGCCTCACAAAACTTTACAATGGAGAGAAGCCCGCGAAACGAGCGCCCCTCACTCTGTCATGAGCGCAAAGCCCAAACCTTATCGACATTCATCGAAGGAGACCGCTCATGACCGACCAGACCAATCTCCCCGTGCCGTATAACGGCCCGCCGCCCTCCCCGCCGCGCCGCGGCGCGCGTGGCCTGTTGCTCACCCTGATCATCGTGCTTGCCTCGGGCCTGACGGGCGTCTTCGTCAGCCAGGCCATGAGCGAGGAATCTGGCTGGGGCTCGGGCTTCGGACCCGGCGGATGGCATCACGGCGGATGGATGGGGGGTCCGCCCGATCCGGCACAGATCGAAAACCATGTCGACCGCGCGATCCGCCATCTCGCCATCGAGATCGATGCCACGACCGAACAGCAGGACAAGCTGCGGGCCATCGTGAAATCCGCGCTCAAGGACCTTCTGCCGCTCATCGGTGAGAGGCAGAAGGCTCGCGAGCGGGCGCGCGATCTCCTCACCCGTCCCACCATCGACCGCGCCGAGCTGGAAAAATTCCGCGCCGAGCACATGGCGATGTGGGAGGGAGCGAGCAAGCGCATCACCCAGGCCTTGGGCGATGCGGCCGAAGCCTTGACACCGCAGCAGCGCCAGAAGCTCGCCGAGCTCCTGGCCGAGCGCAGAGGCTTCTGGCATGGGTGGCATCGTGGTTAAAGCATCGGCCCGAAAAGTGTATGCGGTTTTCGGAAAAGCCGATGCGTTCTAGAATGCTCCCGTGGCCGACCGTATTCTCCTGATCGAGGACGACCCTCGCCTGGCCGAGATGGTGAAAGACTATCTCGGCGGGGCGGGCTTCAGCGTGACGATTGCGGCGAAGGGGGCTTTGGGCATCGCGGCTCAGGCACAGCACGCCTTCGACGCCCTGATCCTCGATCTGATGCTGCCCGACATGGATGGGCTCGAGGTCTGCCGCCGCATCCGGGCCGAGGCCGATACGCCGATCCTGATGCTGACCGCGCGCGGCGAGGCCATGGACCGGGTGGTGGGGCTCGAGCTCGGCGCCGACGATTATCTGCCGAAGCCGTTCGAGCCGCGCGAGCTCCTGGCGCGGCTGAAGTCCATACTGCGCCGGGCCAAGGGCGACCGGAAAGCGGAAATCCTGCGCTGCGGCCGCCTCGAGATCGACGTCGATGCGCGCCAAGCCCGCCGCGACGGCGAGATCTGCGCCTTGACCAGCCATCAATTCGAGCTGCTCTTGGCGCTGGCCCGCCATGCCGGCAGGGTTCTCACGCGCGACGCGATCATGGACCTCTTGAAGCACCAGCGGCTGGAGGCGTTCGACCGCTCCATCGACGTGCACATCTCGCGCATTCGCGCCGTGATCGAGGACGACCCCAAGAAGCCGCGCCGCGTGATCACGGTGCGCGGCGCGGGCTATGTGTTTGCCAAGGCGCAGGATTGATTGCATGTGGGCGCTGTTCATCGCATTCCCCTTCTCCCGCTTGCGGGAGAAGATTCAATGGGGCGGACGACGAGGGTAAGATGCCCATCGTTGTCCACACATCTGATGGAGCGTGACCCCCATGCAAAGTGATATGAGCAAA
>QORU01000020.1 GCA_003574785.1 Taklimakanibacter deserti
AGGGCCGGTATAGGTCGCGCCGTTGATGGTCAGAGTGACCGTATCGCCGTCCTGGACGTCGCCACCCACCGTGCCGGTCACGGCCACCGTGCCGCCGGCTTCCGCCGCATTGACGATGTTGTCGGCGGTGATCGCATCAAGCGTAATCGAGGCCGGAGGCGGCGTCGTGTCGACGCTGTAGGTCTGGCTGTCATTCGCCGTCGTGCTGTTGCCGGCCGTATCGGTGGTGGTGACGCTGGCATCGACGGTCACGTTGTCGTCCGCAGCCAGGGCCGAGCCCGGCACATCGATGCTGAAAGCGCCACTCGCGACGGGGCCGGTATAGGTCGCACCATTGATCGTCAGAGTGACCGTGTCGCCGTCCTGGACATCGCCACCCACCGTGCCGGTGACGGCAACCGTGCCGCCGGCTTCCGCCGCATTGAGGATATTGTCGGCGGTGATCGGCGCCAGGGTAATCGAGGCCGGAGGCGGCGTCGTGTCGACGCTGTAGGTCTGGGTGTCGTTAGCGGTCGTGCTGTTGCCGGCTATGTCCGTGGTCGTGACGCTGGCATCGACAGTGAGGTTACTGTCGCTGGTCAGGGACGAGCCCGGGACATCGATGCTGAAAGCGCCGCCCGCGGCGGGGCCGGTATAGGTCGCGCCGTTGATCGTCAGCGTGACCGTGTCGCCGTCCTGGACATCGCCACCCACCGTGCCGGTGACGGCAACCGTGCCGCCAGCCTCTGCCGCATTGACGATGTCGTCGGCGGTGATCGGCGCCAGGGTAATCGAGGCCGAAGGCGGCGTCGTGTCGACGCTGTAGATCTGGCTGTCATTCGCCGTCGTGCTGTTGCCGGCCGTGTCCGTGGTGGTGACGCTGGCATCGACGGTGAAGTTACTGTCGCTGGTCAGAGCCGAGCCCGGGACATCGATGCTGAAGGCGCCGCTGGCGACAGGGCCGGTATAGGTCGAGCCGTTGATCGTCAGAGTGACGGTGTCGCCGTCCTGGACGTCGCCGCCCACCGTCCCGGTGATGGCCACCGTGCCGCCGGCTTCCGCCGCATTGAGGATGTTGTCGGCGGTGATCGCATCGAGGGTAATCGAGGCCGGAGGCGGCGTCGTGTCGACGCTGTAGGTCTGGGTGTCGTTGGCCGTAGTGCTGTTGCCGGCTATGTCCGTCGTCGTCACGCTGGCATCGACGGTCACGTTGTCGTCCGCAGTCAGGGCCGAGCCCGGGACATCGATGCTGAAAGCGCCACTCGCGACGGGGCCGGTATAGGTCGCACCATTGATCGTCAGCGTGACCGTGTCGCCGTCCTGGACATCGCCACCCACCGTGCCGGTGACGGCAACCGTGCCGCCAGCCTCTGCCGCATTGAGCACATTGTCCGCCGTGATCGCATTGAGCGTGATCGAGGCCGGAGGCGGCGTCGTGTCGACGCTGTAGGTCTGGGTGTCATTGGCCGTGGTGCTGTTGCCGGCTATGTCCGTCGTCGTCACGCTGGCATCGACGGTCACGTTGTCGTCCGCCGCCAGGGCCGAGCCCGGCACATCGATGCTGAAAGCGCCGCCCGCGACAGGGCCGGTGTAAGTCGTGCCATTGATGGTCAGCGTGACGATGTCGCCATTGTGCACATCGCCGCCGACGGTGCCGGTCACCGCGACCGTGCCGCCAGCCTCCGCCGCATTGAGGATGCTGTCGGCGGTGATGGTATTGAGTGTGATCGACGCCGAAGGCGGCGTCGTGTCGACCAGAACGATGTCTGCCGGGTTCGATACGACGCCCGAGAGATCGGCAGCGTTACCCGCCACGTCCTTGATGCTGGCCGAATTGAGAGCGAGCCCGGATATTGCGAGATCGGCCGTGTTCTGGCCGGGCGCCACCGTATAAAGGAAAGTGAGTGATGCGGTTCCGGAGCCCGCCTGATAGATCGCCGTGCCGCCGCCGCTCAAGGAGAGGGTCGGAACACCGCCGGTGACTACGACGGCCTCCGAGAAGGTCAGGGTCAAGGTGATCGTGTCCGAGGCCTTGAGGGCGCCGTCATTGGCGCCATAGGCCGAGCCGGAAACGATCGGCGCGATCAGGTCGGACGGGCTGAGGCCCAGAAAATCGCCGGCGCCCAGACTTTCTCTCGAATTGATCCTGATGACCATATCGGCCAGGCCGTCGCCGGTCGTGTCGATGTTCACCAGGGTGGTGCGCGAGGAGGCAGAGTACCAGACGCCATAAGGTGCGGGCGACGTGCCCGCCCAGGAAAGGCTGTGGCCCGCGGAAGCGGCGAGGCCGGTGAGGTCGATCTTGTCGCGAAGTCCGGCATTGGTGGTTTCGGCCGTGGAGGCGAAGCTGTCGATCGTGTCGCCGGTCGTGGTGCTGAAGCCACGATTGGCGGCCGCCTGAGAATCACCCACAGCATCGAACACGTAGCGATCTCCGCCCGCGCCGCCGTTCAGCGCGTCGGCGCCGGCCCCACCAACGAGGACATCGTTGTTGTCTCCCCCGGAAAGGGAATCGTTGCCGGATTCGCCATAAAGGGTGTCGTCGGCCGTGTCGCCGCGCAGCACATCGTCGCCGTCGCCGCCGTAAATCGTGTCCCTGCCGGTACCGCCGCGCAGCTCGTCCTTTCCGGAACCCGCTGCATTGGCCGAGGCCGTGCCGCCATAGATGGTGTCGTTGCCGTCTCCGCCATCGACGGTATCATTCCCGGCTTCGCCATAGAGACTGTCGTTACCGGCGTCGCCGCGCAGCCCATCGTCCCCGTCGCCGCCGTAAATCGTGTCGCTGCCGGCACCGCCGCGCAGATTGTCCTTTCCGGAACCCGCGGCATTGGCCGAGGCCGTGCCGCCATAGATGATGTCGTTGCCGTCTCCGCCATCGACGGCATCATTTCCGGCTTCGCCATGGAGGCTGTCGTCGCCGGTGTCGCCGCGCAAACTGTCGTCGCCGTCACCGCCATAGATCGTGTCGTTGCCGGCGCCGCCGCGCAGATCGTCCTTTCCGGATCCGACGGCGTTGCTCGCGGCCGTGCCGCCATAAATGACGTCGTTGTTGTCGCCACCGTCGACGACATCGTTGCCGATGCCGGCGACGATCAGGTCGTTGCCGGCCTGACCGAAGAGCTGGTCGTTTCCACCAGCGCCATCGATTTCGTCATCGCCGGCGCCGGCATTGACGATGTCACCCGCGGAGGTGGTTGCCGACGGGCTGGTCAGGACCCAGGCCGTCCCGTTCCAGGTAAAAATTCCTAAAGTATTGAATCGCTCGCGAAGCGCCGTTCCCGTGAGCTTGGCCATATCGAGATCCCGCTGATTTTGAAGTCGCCGTCAGATGCTTGCAGAGTCGGATCAGAGGAACGCTAGGCAACCAGTTTCTTGTCCGCCACCCCCAAATGGGGGATGACATAATTATTAACCGAAGGTAAGCATATATCTTACGCTGCGCAAGGCAGCTCCGACACAAGGACAGGTTGCTCTGACGAAACTCGGGACGGCGGCCGATTCGGACAGGTCATTCCACGCGTCCGGGCGATTGTCCTGGGCGGGATGCGGTTTGCTTGGCCGGTCGCGCCTGGATTTCCCTAGCCGGCGCGAAGCCAAATGAGCCAGGCACCACTAGCCAACGGCAAGATGGCGCCGAAACCGGTGCTGGCGGCGGCCCTTGCCCATTTCAGAACGGCCTTCACCGCCATCGGCCTCATCAGCGGCGCCATCAATATCCTGGCGCTCACGGGCTCGTTCTTCATGCTGCAGGTCTATGACCGGGTGCTGCCCAGCCGCAGCATCCCCACCTTGCTGGCGCTGGCGCTCCTCGCCGGAACCCTGTTCCTGTTCCAGGGGATATTGGAACTCATCCGATCACGGCTTCTCGGCCGCATAGGCCTCGCCCTCGATCGCCGGCTGAGCGGACAAGTCTATTCCGCCCTGCTTCTTGCCCCGCTGAGGGCCAGATCGTCGGGCGACGGCCTGCAGCCGCTCAGAGACCTGGATCAAGTGCGATCCTTCATGTCGAGCGTCGGTCCGACGGCGCTCTTCGACCTGCCCTGGGTGCCGCTCTATCTCGCCATCTGCTTTCTCTTTCACTTCTGGATCGGTGTAGCGGCCCTCGCAGGGGCAATCCTCTTATGCGGCCTGACGCTCCTGACGGAGCTGCGCACGAGAGAGCCGACCAGGCTCGCCGGCAACCATGCGGCGAGCCGCAACGCGTTCGCCGAGGCGAGCCGGCGCAATGCCGAGGTCGTGCACGCCATGGGCTTCGGCGAGCGGATCGCGGAGCGATGGTCGGCGATAAACCGCGAATATCTCGATGCCCAGGCCAGGGCCAGCGACGTGACCGGCGCGCTCGGCACCGCCTCGCGGGTCTTGCGGCTGGCGCTTCAGTCCGGGGTGCTCGGCATCGGCGCCTATCTGGTGATCCACCAGGAAGCATCGGGCGGGATCATGATCGCGGGCTCGATCATCCTGAGCCGCGCCCTGGCGCCGATCGAACTCTCCATCGCGCATTGGAAGGGCTTCGTCTCGGCGCGGCAGAGCTGGGGCAGGCTGAAGTCGCTCCTGGCGGCGTTCCCGGCGAACGAGGTCAGCGTCGCCCTGCCACAGCCAGGCTCGGCGCTGACGGTCGACGGCATCAGTGTCACGCCGCCCGGGGAAAGACGCCTCGTCGTCCATGATATCAGCTTCATGCTGACGAAAGGCGCAGGGCTCGCCATCATCGGACCGAGCGCATCGGGCAAGTCGTCTCTCGCGCGCGCCTTGGCGGGCGTGTGGCAGCCGGCGGCCGGCCATGTGCGCCTGGATGGCGCATCCCTCGACCAATGGGATCCGGCCGAGAGAGGAAAGCATGTCGGCTATCTGCCACAGGACGTTCAGCTCTTCGACGGCACGATCGCGGAGAACATCGCCCGCTTCGAGACGAATCCGCCGGCCCGCAAGATCATCGATGCCGCGAAAGCGGCGGGCGTCCACGGGCTCATCGTCGGCATGAGAGAGGGCTACGACACGCGCGTCGGCGAATCGGGATCGGCATTGTCCTCCGGGCAGCGGCAGCGCATCGCCCTGGCGCGCGCCCTCTACGACAATCCGTTCCTCGTCGTGCTGGACGAGCCCAACTCCAATCTCGATGCCGATGGCGAGGCGGCGCTCACCGAAGCCATCAAGGGCATTCGAACGAGAGGCGGCATCGCCGTCGTGGTCGCGCATCGCCCGAGCGCGCTTGCGGCACTGGACCAGATACTGGTGCTGGCCAACGGGCGGGCACAGGCCTTTGGCGCGAAGGACGAAGTAATGGGCGCCATGAGCCGGCCAAAGACCGGTCACGCTCCGCCCTTGAAGATCGTCCCCTCGACGGAAGCGGCGGGCGCGTCATGACGGCCGGCAAGCCCAGCGCCGATCCCGATCGGTCCATCAAGAAATACATGCTGGCCGCGGCGGCGACCCTGGTTCTGCTTGTCGGCGGCATGGGTGGGCTTTCGGCGATGACCGAGCTGTCGGGCGCGGTCATCGCGCAGGGAACGCTCGTCGTCGATTCGAATGTCAAGAAGGTGCAGCATCCGACGGGCGGGGTCGTCGGCGCCATCAATGTGCGCGAAGGCGACAATGTCAGAGCCGGAGACGTCCTCGTCCGGCTCGATGAAACCGTGACCAAGGCCAATCTCGCGATCGTGGCGAAGAGCCTCGACGAGCTCAGGGCGCGGCTCGCAAGGCTCGAAGCCGAGCGCGACGGAAAAGACGGCGTCCGGTTTCCGGAAGATCTTCTGGCGCGCCGCGACGATACCGGCGTCGCCGGCATTCTGGCCGGCGAAACATCGCTGTTCGCGCTCAGGCGCGATGCGCGCCATGGACAGAAATCGCAGCTGCGCGAGCGGATTTCCCAACTGGCCGAGGAGACGGCCGGGCTCAACGAGCAGAAGACCGCGAAGACCAGAGAGATCGAGCTCATCGGGCGCGAGCTCGAGAGCATCCGCACCTTGTGGCAGAGCAAGCTGGTCTCACTCGACCGCCTGACCGCGCTCGAACGCGATGCCACGCGCCTCACGGGCGAGCACGGGCAGCTGATATCGGCGATCGCGCAGACCAAAGGCCGCAGCAGCGAGATCGAGCTGCAGATCATCCAGGTCGACCAGGATCTGCGCAGCGAGGTGGCAGGCGAGCTGCGCGAGGTCCAGGCCCGGATCGCCGAGCTTGTCGAACGCAAGGTCGCGGCCGAGGATCAATTGAAGCGGATAGACATACGAAGCCCGCAAAACGGGATCGTCCATCAGCTGATGATCCATACGATCGGCGGGGTCATCACTGCCGGTGAGCCTATCATGATGATCGTGCCGGTCAGCGACGAATCGACGGTCGAAGCCCGCATCGCCCCTCAGGACATCGATCAGGTCGCGCATGGCCAGAAGGCGCTGGTGCGCCTTTCGGCCTTCAACCAGCAGACCACGCCCGAGCTGATCGGCCTTGTCGCGAAGGTCGCGGCCGATCTCACGGTCGATCAGAAGTCCGGGGCGGAATACTATTCGGCCCGCATTCAACTGCCCAAGGAAGAAGTGTCGAAGCTCGGCGATTTGTCCCTCGCAGCTGGAATGCCGGCGGAAGTATTCCTGCAGACGCGGGAGCGCACCGTGCTGTCATATCTGGTCGAGCCGCTGTCCGATCAGATGAACCGGGCGTTCCGCGAAGATTAGCCGCAAGTCTCGCTTCCAGGACCCGCACCGCGACGATCCGCAAGGGCCATGCCCCAGCCTGTTCGGCGTCCTGAAACTTTATGCCCGGCTCATCCGTCAATAGGAATGTCCCCGAATGAGGGGGACACCGCAACTGAACCTCAAAAACGGAACAGTCCCATGATGACCCTTCGCGCTGCGCTTTGCGCCACCCTCCTGTCTGTCTGCGCCACGTCGGCATTCGCCGGCAATCCCAATGTGGGCGGTGCGCCCATGTTCGAAAACAAGAACATCATCCAGAATGCCGTGAACTCCAAGGACCATACGACCCTCGTCGCCGCGGTGAAGGCGGCAGGCCTCGTCGACACGCTGCAGACGCCTGGGCCCTTCACCGTGCTGGCGCCCGTGAACAAGGCTTTTACGGCGCTTCCCGCCGGCACGGTCGACAATCTGCTCAAGCCCCAAAACAAGGCCACGCTGGTCAAGGTTCTCACCTGCCATGTGATCCCGGCCAAGGCGCTGAGCTCGGCCATCAAGAAGATGGTGAATGACGACGGCGGCGTGCATGTCGTCGAGACGGTGGGCGGATGCCAGCTCAAGCTTTCGCTGAAAGGCAACAAGGTGCGCATCACCGATGAGAATGGCGGCGTAGCCCGCGTCACGATCGCCGATGTCAAGCAGTCGAACGGCGTCATCCATGTGATCGACAAGGTTCTCCTGCCGAAGAGCTGAGTCACACCGGAAACGAGCCTCTCCGGCGCGCTCGATGGCGCCGGAGAGGCCTCATGCACAGGGACCACCACCATGCCGGATCGGCCATACAATCCCGGACGACTGATCAAGCGGCAAAAGCTCGCGACCCGCGTGACGCATTGGACATGGGCGGTGTGCCTGTTCTTCCTGCTGCTGTCCGGTCTGCAGATCTTCAACGCGCATCCCGCCCTCTATCTCGGCGATCAATCGGGCTTCACTTACGAGAACGCGATCCTCGAGATCGAAGGCTTTCCGTCCTGGCTGATCATCCCCTCGACGCAAGACCTGGCGACGGGCCGCGTCGTGCATTTCTTCTTTGCCTGGATCCTGGTGATGACGCTCGCTTTATGGCTCGTTGCATCCCTCTTCAACCGTCACTTGCGCAAGGATCTCCTGCCCACGGCGCGCGATGCCAAGAACCTCGTCCCCGATATTCGCGACCACCTCAAGCTTCGCTTCATTCACGCGGTGCGTTACTCGCCCTTGCAGAAGCTCGCTTATGGCGGCGTGCTGTTCGTGCTCTTCCCCCTGATCATCCTCACCGGCCTTGCGATGTCGCCGGGCATGAATGCCGTGATGCCGTGGCTGCCTGAGCTCTTTGGCGGCCGGCAGAGCGCGCGCACCGTCCATTTCGCCGTCATGGTCCTGCTGGTCCTGTTCTTCGTCGTGCACATGGCGATGATCCTGCTCGCGGGACCTTTCAACGAATTGCGCTCGATCGTCACCGGGCGCTATCGCCTGTCGCCGCGACGCAAGAGCGAGGCATCCCATGGCTAGGCTGGTCCTCACGCGGCGGTCCCTGCTGCGCGCCGGTCTCGCCTCGGCCGCGGCCCTCCCCTTGGGCGGCTGCGACGCCTTTGATTTCTTGAAAGACCGCGAGAACGCCATGCGCGACTTCATGATCGGCATGAACAAGCTGACCTACAGGACGCAACGCCTCCTGCAATCGCCCGACCTGCTGGCTCCGGAATTCGCCGAAGCGGATATCAGGCAGGACCAGCATCCCAACGGGTCCATCGAACCCGATACCGATGACTATCTGACACTGCTGCAAGGGAATTTCACCGACTATCAGCTCATGGTGGACGGCCTCGTCGAGCGGCCCATGCGCTTCACGCTCGATGCGCTCCGCGCCATGCCGTCACGGACACAGATCACCCGGCATGATTGCGTGGAAGGCTGGAGCTGCATCGCCAAATGGCAGGGCACGCCCTTGCAGCACATCCTCGATCAGGTGGGCGTCAAGCCTCATGCCCGCTATGTCGTCTTCCATTGTTTCGATGCGATCGAGAGAAGCCTCAGCGGCGAAATTCTCTATTACGAGTCCATCGACCTCATCGATGCCCGCCACCCGCAGACGATCCTCGCCTATGTCATGAACGACAAGCCGTTGCCCGTCGCCAATGGGGCGCCCTTGCGGGTCCGGGTCGAACGCCAGCTCGGCTACAAGATGGCCAAATACATCCGCCGCATCGAGCTCGTGTCCGACTTTGGCCAGATCGGAGAGGGCCACGGCAGCTATTGGGCCGATCGCGGCTATGAATGGTATGCCGGCATCTGAGCCGCGGAGATCACACCGGTTTTCGCCAGAGAGTGAGTGGTGGAGCCAGACGGAATCGAACCGACGACCTCTTGAATGCCATTCAAGCGCTCTCCCAACTGAGCTATGACCCCACACTGGGTTTTCGAACGGGCGGCTTCTCGCCCTCGAATTGGGATGCCGCGCAGGCTCGTCTCAGCCTTGCGAAGCGGGCGGAAACTAGTGCCGCCCTCGGCATTTAGCAAGCAAAACTTGCCGCCCTCTGCGCTAAGCGGGGAGAGGCAAAAATCAGACCTCTTCCTCGCCTTCCTTGCCGCCGCCGCCCGGGCCGCCGTCGAGATAGCCCGAGACGTCGGAATTCTCTTCCTCGTCCTCGACCAGGAAAGTCGAATCCTCTTCCGATTCGGACGCTTCCTCCTCCTCGCCCAGATCGACATCGGCGATGGCGGCAGTCTCGTCCTCCTGATCGCCTCCCTCCTCGACCTCCTCGAGGCTGACAAGCTCGACATCGGACACCTCCTCGGCATCCGCGGGGGCGGGCTTGGGAGCCTCGCGCACCGGCTTGGCCACGGCGGCCTGCGGCACATCGCCCTTGGAGGGCAGCAAGGGGGCGGCAATGAAGCTCACCCCGCATTTCGGGCAAATGATCGGCGACTTCAGCAGATCATAGAATTTCGACCCGCAGGACGGGCATGTACGCTTGGTTCCGAGTTCAGCCTTGACCACGGTTGATCCTCTTAAGGGGCTTGAAATTGCGGTGATTGCGGGCTCCATGCCATGCTCGGACCCGCTTGTCAAAAGCAAAGGTGACAGGCGAAAAACCCCATGATAGGAGCCGACGCCAACACCCCGACCCCCATAAAATTGGACTTTCCCGTGCACGGTTCAAGCCCCGCACCCCTCCGTTCCCGCAAGGCCCAGGCGCTCAAGGGCCTGATCCGCGTGCCGGGCGACAAATCGATCTCGCATCGCTCCTTGATGCTGGGCGCCATCGCCGTGGGCGAGACCCGGGCCCAGGGCCTCCTCGAAGGCGAGGACGTGGTCAATACGGCCAAGGCCATGCAGGCGCTGGGCGCCAAGGTTTCGCGCGACAAGGACGGTATCTGGCGCATCCAGGGGGTGGGCGTCTCCGGCCTCACGAGCCCCAAGGGCGATCTCGATTTCGGCAATTCCGGCACCGGCGTGCGCCTGGCGCTGGGCCTGATGGCCGCAACCCCCTTGACCGCCCGCTGCATCGGCGATGCCTCGCTGTCGAAGCGGCCCATGGGCCGCGTCACCGTGCCGCTCTCGCAGATCGGCGCCCGCTTCGAGACCGAGGAGGGCGGCCGCCTGCCGCTGACCCTCCATGGCGCACGCGATGCCGTGCCCATCACCTACCGGCTCCCGGTCGCCTCGGCCCAGGTCAAATCGGCGGTGCTGCTCGCCGGCCTCAATACGCCCGGCCGCACCACCGTCATCGAGCCCCAGGCCACGCGCAATCACACCGAGCGCATGCTGAAAGCCTTCGGCGCCGAAATCGCGGTCGAGCAGAAAGACGACGGCCGCCATATCCATGTCATGGGCCAGCGCGAGCTCAAGGCACAGGCGATCGACGTGCCGGGCGATCCGAGCTCGGCCGCCTTCCCTCTGGTCGCCGCCCTCATCACCGAGGGCTCCGACATCACCATAGCCAATGTGATGCTGAACGAAACGCGCACCGGCCTCATCACCACGCTCATCGAGATGGGCGGCGATATCGAAATCGAGAACCGACGCCTTGCGGGCGGCGAGGAGGTGGGCGACCTGCATGTGCGCGCATCGAGGCTCAAGGGTATCAGCGTGCCGAAAGCGCGGGCGCCATCGATGATCGATGAATATCCCGCACTTGCCGTGGCCGCATCCTTCGCCGACGGCATCACCCATATGGAAGGTCTCGATGAGTTGCGGGTGAAGGAAAGCGACCGCCTCGCGGCTGTCGAGGCGGGGCTGCAGGCGAATGGCGTCACCACGCGCTCAGGCCCTGACTGGCTCGCGGTCGAGGGCGGTTCGCCCAATGGCGGCGGCACCGTCCCGACCCATCTCGATCACCGCATCGCCATGGCCTTCCTGGTGATGGGGCTGGCGGCGAGAGACGCGGTCAGCGTCGATGACAGCGCCATGATCGCCACCAGCTTCCCGAATTTCATCGCGCTGATGAACGGCATGGGCTGCCGCATCGAGCCCGTCGCATGATCATCGCGGTCGATGGACCCGCGGCCGCCGGCAAGGGCACGCTGGCGCGCGCGCTCGCCCGGCATTACAACTATCATTTCCTCGATACCGGGTCGCTCTATCGCATGGTGGGGTTCGCCGTGCTGGTCCGGGGCCATGATCCACGCGATGAAGCGGCGGCGCTCAGGGCGGCACAGGCGCTCAAGCCCGACCTGATGCATGAGCCGGACCTGCGCAGTGAAAAGGTGGGCGAAGCCGCCTCGATCGTCGCCGCCAATCTGAAAGTGCGCGAGGCGCTCCTCGGCTTCCAGCGCGATTTCGCAAGTCGCGCCCCCGGCGCGGTGCTCGACGGGCGCGATATCGGCACCGTGGTCTGCCCGGACGCCGAAGCGAAGATCTTCGTCACCGCGAGCCCGGAGGTCAGGGCCCGGCGCCGCCATGCCGAGCTCGCCGAGAGGGGCGAGGTGGTGCCGTTCGAGACGGTACTCGCCGAGATCAAAGCGCGTGACGAGCGCGACCGCACCCGTGCCCATGCGCCGCTCGTGCCGGCGAAGGACGCTTATGTGCTCGAGACATCGGCCATGACGCGAGAAGACGCGCTCAGGGCGGCGATCGAGTTTGTGGACGGGAGAGGGAAGTAGTTCCCTCGCTCAGCGGATCATTGCGCCGGATCCCCGTTCTGGAGCCTCGCATAGTCGTCCATCGCCCGGACGATGCCTTGCTTCAGCGCATCGATGCGGGCCCGATAGAGCTGGCGCAAACAGGCGAGATCGCCGCCGCATTGGGCGCGCTGTTGCAGGAAATTCTGCGCATCGTCCATGCGGGCACCATTCGAGCCCATCAGCATCGGCACCTTGCTGAAGGCGAACCACAGGCCGCCCATCTCGCTGTCGAGGGCGGAGAGATCGGGGGTCGCGCAAATGGCGCGCTCATCGGGCTTTGCCGCCTTGCTGCAATCGAAGCTCGCGGCCTCTACAGGCGAGACGAAGAGGATCAGAGCGCTGAGGAGAAGAAACAGATACCGGGTCATTTCGCCACATCACTCGTTTGAAAACCGCACCATTGGCCGAGCTTGCGATAGGAAGCGGTGAAGCCTGCAAGCGATAGCGACGGCGTCGGCTTGCCGGCGAGCGTCACCGTGACCGCGCTGCCGGCGGCGAGGCCCTTCAATAGAGCGAGGCTCGTCGCCTTCACATTATTGATCATCGCTTCCTTGCCATCGCCCGAGACCTTTGCCTCGAGCTTCTTGTCGCCGAAATCGAAGCTCGCGGGCTGGTTCTCGCCCTTGGGCAAGCCGCCCGCCGCCGAGCCGACGACAATGGCCGGATAGCCATCGGGCGGCAGGACATCGCCGTTGCTGATCGCGAGCTTGAGCGTCCAGTCCTTGCCGGCGGCATCCTTAGCGGTGGTCCAGGCGCTGCAGGTCTTGCGCAGATCCTCGCCGGTATTGACCTCGTCGAGGCTCGCCGTCCAGTCCTTGGACGTCTCCTTCTGGGACGCGGCGTGAGCACTTGTTGCCAGCGCGGCGGAAAGGATCAGAGATGAAACAAGGCTTCGGAACGTCATGCGGGCCTCCTGTCGGCACTCTCATAGCAGAGGCCGCGCCGCCTGTCGCAGGGCTTGGCATGGGAAGGTTTATGCATGACTTTACCCTCCCCCTCATGCACAGTCGTTCCATGGGAAGAAACGCCAAGACCGGCAAGACCGCCTATGTGGCCGGCACATTCGACACCAAGGCGCGCGAGCTGCTCTATCTCAAGGATTGCCTCGAGCACCAGGGCATCCCGGTCACGACCGTCGATCTGTCGACCTCGGGCGGCACGGCCGCATCCGCGGCCGATATCGGCGCCCTCTCCGTCGCCACCTATCATCCGATGGCCGCGGCCGCCGTCTTCACCGGCGAGCGCGGCAGCGCGGTCGCCGCCATGGCGGAGGCCTTCACCTACTTCATCCGCGCGCGCGACGATGTCGGCGGCATCATCGCGGCCGGGGGCTCCGGCGCCACCGCGCTCGCGACACCCGCGATGCGCGCCTTGCCGGTCGGCACGCCCAAGGTCATGGTCTCGACCATCGCCAGCGGCGACGTCCGGCCGCATGTCGGCTCCTCCGACATCGCCATGATCTATCCGGTCACCGACATTGCGGGCCTCAACCGCATCTCGCGCCGGGTGCTGGCCAATGCCGCGGGCGCGCTTGCCGGCATGATGCGGGCCGAGCCGATCGCCGGCGAGGCCGAGAAGCCCGCCATCGGCCTCACCATGTTCGGCGTCACCACAGCCTGCGTGCAGCAGGTGACGAAGCTGCTCGAGGCCGATTATGACTGCGTCGTCTTCCATGCGACGGGAAGCGGCGGACAATCCTTCGAGACGCTGGCGGCATCGGGCTTCTTCTCAGGCGTCATCGATGTCACCACCACCGAGATCGCCGACGAGATCGCGGGCGGCGTGCTCTCGGCGGGACCCTCCCGTCTCGATGCCTTCGCCCGCCATGACATTCCCTATGTCGGCTCGACGGGGGCGCTCGACATGGCGAATTTCTGGGGCATGGACACGGTGCCGGCCGGATTGCGGCAACGTCTGCTCCATGTCCACAATGCCAATGTCACGCTGATGCGCACCAGTGTCATGGAGAATGAGCGCATCGGCCGGTTCATCGCGGAAAAGCTCAACCGCATGAAAGGCGAGGTCCGCTTCCTCTTGCCGATGAAGGGCGTGTCGGCGCTCGACCAGACGGGCAAGCCTTTCTTCGACGAGGCCGCCGACCGGGCGCTGTTCACGACGATCGAGGAGAATTTCGCGGCCAGCCCCGGGCATCGGCTGGTCAAGCTGCCCCATCACATCAATGATCCCGACTTCGCCAAGGCCCTGGTCGAGGCCTTCCGCGAGATTGCCGAGAAGGAGAGCCTGCCCGCATGAGACGCTTCACCCGAGAAGAGCTGCTCGCCCGCTTCGGCGACATGATCCGCAAAGGCGAGCCGATCATCGGCGGCGGCGCCGGCACCGGTTTGTCCGCCAAATGCGAGGAGGCGGGCGGCATCGATCTCATCATCATCTATAATTCCGGGCGCTACCGCATGGCGGGTCGCGGCTCGCTCGCCGGCATGATGGCCTATGGCAATGCCAATGACATCGTGCTCGACATGGCGCGCGAGGTGCTGCCGGTGGTCAAGAAGACGCCGGTGCTGGCGGGGGTCAACGGCACCGATCCCTTCTGCCTGTTCGACGATTTCCTCGACCGGCTTGCGGCGCTGGGCTTCGCCGGCATCCAGAATTTCCCGACCGTCGGCCTCTTCGACGGCAAGATGCGCGCCAATCTCGAGGAGACCGGCATGGGCTATGGGCTCGAGGTCGATCTCATCCGTCTCGCCCACGCCAAGAACATGCTGACGACGCCCTACGCCTTCACCGTCGATGAAGCCGCCGCGATGACGAAGGCCGGCGCCGACATCCTGGTCTGCCATATGGGGCTGACGACGGGGGGCGCCATCGGGGCCTCGACCGCCTTCACGCTCAAGGACAGCGCCAAGCTCATCAACGAGATGATCGCCGCGGCGCGGAAAGTGCGCGACGACATCATCGTGCTCTGCCATGGCGGGCCGATCGCCGAGCCCGAGGACGCGGAATTCATCCTCAAGCATTGTCCCCACTGCCACGGCTTCTACGGCGCCTCGTCGATGGAGCGCCTGCCGGCCGAGCGTGCGCTCATCGCGCAGACGCAGAAGTTCAAGGGGATCGGGAAAAGGGCGCTGTAAGGGAAACTTCACCATTCTCGGATCAAATCGGCGGTGCGACAGATCGCCGGCGCCATGCTGCGAGCGATCCGGCAATGAGGGACCCTCGCGCCATGATTAATTTTTCCTTACCCGGCCTTGCAATCGCCGCGGCTCTCTTGTCCCTTGCCGGCCCCGCATTGGCCGCGAACGACGTCACCATCTATGCCGACCAGGCGAAGATCATCCAGCTGACGGACCAGCCGGGCACGGTGGTGGTCGGCAACCCCTCTATCGCCGATGTCACGGTGCAGGGCGAGCGCGTGGTGCTGATGGGCCGTACTTACGGCGTCACCAATGTCATCATCCTCGATCGCGAGGGCAAGCAGCTCGCCGCCCTCGACGTCACGGTCCAGATCACCGACAAGAACGCCGTCCATGTGTTCAAGGCCGGCGGGCGCATGAGCCTCGCCTGCGCGCCGATGTGCGAGCAGACCCTGCAAGTGGGCGACGAGCTGGTCCGCGTCTTCGATCCGCTGGCCAAGGAAATGCAGACCAAGAGCGACCTCGCTGCCGGCGGCGCGAAGGGCGACTGACCGCCGCCGCGAAGGGCAATCATTAAAATTTGAGTGAATATTTTCAATTCACCGCAATAGCGAGTTGCTAAGGCTGCCGCATGACCGCGGGAAACGCAGCACACGCCAAGGGACGGCGCAAAATCACAGGCGCGCGACTGCTCATTGCCGCCTTCGCCCGTAAGCAGGATGGCGCGGCCGCCGTCGAATTCGCCCTCGTCGCCCTGCCGTTCTTCTGGCTGCTTCTGGTCATCTTCGAGACCGCCGCCGTGATCTTTACCGACATCGCGCTGCAGAACGGCCTCACCGAGACTGCCCGCCTCATCCGCACCGGCCAGGTCCAGACCCAGAATATCAGCGAGAGCAAGTTCAAGGAACTGCTGTGCAAGAATGTCGCCTCCTATATCAATTGTACCAATATTCGCGTCGACATCACCAAATCGGCGAGCCTGGCGGCGATTACCGGCCCTGACATGATGACCGTCCAGGACGCCACGGCGCAGTCCTTCCAGCCGGGCGGGCCGATGGAATGGGTGCTGGTGCAGGCGCGCTATGACTGGCAGCTCACCGTGCCGGGCATCAGCCAGCTCGCCAATATGGGCCCGAACAGCTCGGTGCGCCGCCTCGTCGCCGGCGCCATGTTCCGCAACGAGCCTTACGGCGGCTGAGGACCCATGCGACAGCTTCACGCCAAGATCCGCCGGTTCATCCGCGACCGCCAAGGGGTCGCCGCCATCGAGCTCGCTCTCATCGCGCCCGTCCTGCTCCTGCTCTATTTCGGCACCGTCGATCTCGGCAACTGGTACATGGCGCATCGCCGCCTGGTGGTGGCCGGCAGCACGGTCACCGATCTCACCACCCAGAGCAACGGGCAAGTGACGAAGGCCGAGATCGACGCCTTCTGGAACGGCATCGGCCGGATCATCGCGCCCTTGAAGCTTGCCGATGTCAAAATGACGATGCGCGATTTCCGCAAGAAGAACGGCGCCGTCCAGCAGCAATGGTCCTATTCCGCCAATGGCGGCAGCGCGTGCGGGGCCGCTCTTACGGCCGCCGACATGCAGGCGCTCGGCACCAACGAGATGACCGACGGCAATGACATACTGGTCGCGTCGGTCTGCACGACGATCGCCCCCATCGCGCTCCAGATGTTCGGCTTCACGTCGATCGACATGAAATACCGGATCAGCATGCGCCCGCGCATCGGCAAGACGCTCGACTGCACCAATTGCTGAGCCATTTCTTTATTCGCTTTACTGGGTTATAGAGCCCGGCATTCGGCGATTCCGGGCGGGTCTTCGGGGACCCGGTGAAATAAGTGGACCTTCATATCTTCCTGGCCGTTCTTCTCGCGGCCCTCCTGCATGCGAGCTGGAACCTCCTGGTCAAGCTCGACCTCGACCGCTTCCTGGCGCTGCTCCTCATCTCCTGCGTGATGGGCCTCATGGGGATCGCGATGCTGATCGCCTTCCCCTGGCCCAGCCTGGCAAGCGCTCCTTATTTCATCACCTCGGGACTGCTGCATGTGGGCTACAACATGTTCCTGGCGCGCAGCTACCGCACCGGCGACCTCAGCCAGGTCTATCCGATCGCGCGCGGCACGGCGCCGCTCATCACCTTCATCGCCGCCTGGGCGCTGGCGGGCGAAACCGTCGGCGGGATCGGCGCCCTCGGCATCCTTCTTCTGGTCGGAGGCATCTGGCTCACCGCGCGGCCCGGCCATCAATCGATCCGGCTCGACGGCATGACCTTGTTCTTCGCGCTGGGCACCTCGGGCTTCATCGCCGCCTATACGATCGTCGACGGTTTCGGCGCGCGCCTGTCGGGCTCGGCTTCCGCCTATGCCGGCATGCTGTTCGTGCTCGATGCCGTGTTCATGATCATCGTCGCCCTCCTGACCCGCGGGCCTGCCGCCTTCCGGCAGATTCTGCCTTCCTGGAAGAGCGGCACCGCCGGCGCTGCCCTCTCGGCCGGCGCCTATTGGATCGTCATCTGGGCGATGAGTCTTGCTCCCATCGCCGCGGTCGCGGCACTGCGCGAAACCAGCATCCTCTTCGTCATGCTGATGTCGGCGGTCTTCCTGAAAGAGAAGGTGACGGGCTTCCGGCTCATGGGCGCGGTGCTGATCGTCCTCGGCGCGGTGGCGCTCAGAATGTCATGAATCACCCGGCAGAACCGTCATTGGCGTGTCATAAATTAAAGCCAGGTTAAGTTCACCAGGAGGCGTCAGTCGCGTTCCCTTTTCCTGGCATCACCCGACTGCCCAGCCATGCCGGCGCCACCTTCCCATCCTCAGCCCCTTAAAGGTCCGCGTCCGGCATGGCCCTTTCTTCCACCGAGTGTCGGTTCGATACCTAACCGAGAAGATTCTTCATCCGGCCCAGCGCTTCCTTGAGCTCGGCCTCGCTCGCGGCATAGGAGAGGCGCAAATAGCCGGCGCCATTGTCGCCGAAGCTCTCACCCGGGATGAGCGCCACATGGGCTTGATTCAGGAGGTCGCGCGCCAGATCGCGCGAGGCGCGTCCCGTCGCCTTCACATTGGGAAAGGCATAGAAGGCGCCGCCCGGCATGCGGCAGGATACACCTCTAAGCGCGTTGAGCCCGTCGACGACTAACCCGCGGCGCTTCTCGAAACTCCTGCGGAAACCCTCGATCTCGTCCATCGGCCCGGTCATCGCGGCGAGCCCCGCCATCTGGGCCGCGACATTGACGCAGGAATGATCGACGGTGATGAGCTTCCGCACATGATCGACCAGCGCCTTGGGCCAGATGCCGAAGCCCAGCCGCCAGCCGGTCATGGCGAAGGTCTTCGACCAGCCGTCGAGGATGATGGTGCGGTCACGCAGATCGGGGAAATCGAGGAAGCTCGTGAATTTGGCTCCCTGGAAAGTGAGGTGGCTGTAAATCTCGTCCGACAGAACCGCGACCTCGGGATGGCGCGCGAGGCCGTGGGCGAGCTTCGTGATCTCCACGCTATCTACGACGCCGCCCGTCGGATTGGCGGGCGAGTTGATCATGATGAGGCGCGTGTTGGGGGTGATGAGAGAAAGCACCTCATCGGCATCGAAACCGAAATCCTTCTCCTCGCGGATCGGGTAGGGAACACCCTTGGCGCCGCCCGAGCGGATCGCCTCGCGATAGGGCGGGAAGCCCGGATCGGGATAGAGGATCTCCGCCCCCGGACCGCCGAAGAGCAGGCAGGCGAAATAGAAGGTGACCTTGCCGCCCGGCACGATAACGACCTCTTCGGGCGAGACCGGCACTTTGAATCGACTCGAAACATGGGCGGCGACCGCCTCGCGCAAGGGCAGGATGCCAATCGGCGTCGTATAGCCATGCGGCCCATCGCGCACCGCCTTCTCGGCCGCTTCCAGTATATGGCGCGGCGGCGAGAAATCCGGCTGGCCGATGCCGAGATTGATAACGGGCGCACCCTTGGCTTTCAGAGCGAGGGCGCGGTCGAGAACGGCGAAGGCGCCTTCCTCCTCGATGACGGTGATATTGGGATTGAGCTTGAGCATCGGAGCCTTGCGTTCTGGTTTACGTCACATCGTCGATGGCCGGGTCGAGCAGGTGGCTGACATTGCGCCCGCCGTGACCCGTGGCGACCGCCTTGGCGAAGATCTGCTCTACAGCCTCGGTGAGCGGCGTCAACTGCTCGAGTTCCTGGGCGAGCGCCGAATAATAGCCGATGTCCTTGGCGGCATTGGTGAGGGAGAATTTATAGCCGTCGAAATCGCCGGCGAGCGCTGCCTCCATCATCTTGCGCAAGACGCCGGAATTGCCGGAGCCGTTGAGCATCACCTCATAGAGGTCCTTCCAGTCGACTTGCGCCTTGCGCGCCGTGGTGAAGGCCTCGGTGACGAGGCCGATCATGCCGATCACCAGATAATTGGAGATGAGCTTCGCCACATGGCCCGAACCCGGCGGACCGAAATGCTTCAGGCGGCTGGCATAGCAGGAGACAAGCGGCGCGATGGCCGCAAAAGTCTGCTCGTCGGCCCCGATCAGGGCGCCCACTTCCTTCTTCGCCACCTGCTCAGGCCCGCCCGCCATGGGCGCATCGGCATAGGCGACGCCTTGCACCTTCAGCTCGCGCGCCAGGCGGCGCGTCGTCTGAGGATCGGTCGTGCCGGTATCGATGATGATCTGGCCACGGCGCAAATGGGGCATCAGCCCCAAAATCGTCTCCTCCACCACTTTCGCGGTGGTGAGGCACAGGATGATCACCTCGCTTTCCTTGGCGAGGGTGCCCAGATCCTTTGCCTCATGGGCGCCTTTGCCAAGCAAGGGATCGATGAAACTGCGGTTGCGATGCGCCATCAGCCACAACTCGTGGCCCCTCTCCATCAGATGGCCGGCCATGCCGGAGCCCATCAGCCCCAGACCAACGAAACCGATCCTCATCTTCTCATCCTTTCCTGCGAGGCCCCGGGCATGCTAGAGCCGAACGCGAAAAAAAGGGAACCCGCAATTTCCGGAGAGCCGCTATGACACTGAACAAGAACTTCATCAATGGCGAATGGGTCGGCAGCGACCATGCCAAGGACAACATCAACCCGTCCGATCTCTCCGACATCGTCGGCTCCTATGCGCAAGGAAGCGACACCGATACCGAGGCGGCCATCGCCGCCGCCAAGGCCGCGGCACCGGCCTGGGCTCAGACGACGCCACAGCAGCGCGCCGATATCCTCGAAGCCACCGGTCAAGAGCTCCTGGCGCGCAAGGACGAGATCGGCAAATTGCTCGCCCGCGAGGAAGGCAAGACCCTCGCCAATGGCATCGCCGAGACGATACGCGCCGCCCAGATCTTCAAATTCTTCGCACAAGAGACCCTGCGGCTCGAAGGTATCGCCATTCCCTCGGTTCGCCCCGGCATCGACGTGGTGGTGACGCGCGAGCCCCTGGGCGTCGTCGGCCTCATCTGCCCGTGGAATTTCCCGATCGCCATCCCCGCCTGGAAGATGGCGCCGGCGCTCGCCTTCGGCAATACGGTGGTGTTCAAGCCCGCCGACCTGGTACCGGGCACGGCCTGGGCGCTGGTCGAAATACTCTCGCGCACCGGGCTGCCCAAGGGCGTGGTCAATCTGGTGATGGGCAAGGGCTCGGTGGTCGGCCAGAAGCTCCTCGATTCGCCCGACGTCAATGCGATTTCCTTTACCGGCTCGGTGGCGACGGGGGCGCGGGTGGCGCAGGCCTGCGCCGCGCGCGGCGCCAAGTTCCAGCTCGAAATGGGCGGCAAGAATCCCTTCATCGTGCTCGACGACGCCAATCTCGACGTCGCGGTCCAGGCCGCCGTCGACGGCGCCTTCTACCAGACCGGCCAGCGCTGCACCGCCTCCTCGCGCCTCATCGTGCAGAGCAAGATCCATGACGCCTTCGTCGACAAGACGATCGCGGCGCTGAAGGCGCTCAAGGTGGACAATGCGCTGAAGGAGGGCACCCAGATCGGCCCGGTGGTCGATGAGAACCAGCTGGCGCAGGACCTTTCCTATATCGATATCGGCCGGCATGAGGGCGCCGAGCTCGCCTGGGGCGGCGAATTGCTCAACCGCGACACCAAGGGCCATTATCTGAGCCCGGCTTTGTTCGTCGGCACCGACAACAAGATGCGCATCAACCGCGAAGAGATCTTCGGGCCCGTGGCCTCGGTGATCAAGGTCGAGAGCTATGACGAGGCGCTGACGGTCGCCAATGACACGGCTTTCGGCCTTTCCTCCGGCATCGCCACCTCATCGCTCAAATATGCCAATCATTTCCGCAAGGCTTCGGCGGCCGGCATGGTGATGGTCAATCTGCCGACGGCGGGCGTCGACTATCATGTGCCCTTCGGCGGGCGCAAAGGCTCGAGCTACGGTCCGCGCGAGCAGGGCCGGCATGCGGCCGAGTTCTATACTTCGGTCAAGACGGCCTATATCAATCCGGTGTGAAATACCCTCGCCCCTAGCGGGGGAGAGGGGATTACGTCACCACCACGTCGAGCGGGGCAAGCCTGGCGATCTCGCCATGCAGCCGGTCGCCGCGCTTGACGGCGCCGACGCCCGACGGCGTGCCGGTGAAGATCAGATCGCCCGGCGCCAAGAGAAAGAGCTGCGACAATTCGGCTATGATGTCGGCGACCGGCCAGACCATGTCGGCGAGATCGCCCGTCTGGCGGCGCTCGCCATTGACATCGAGGGTGATGGCGCCCTTGGTCAGGAAGCCCGACTGCTCGATCGGCGTGATGGCGCTCAAGGGCGCGGCCCGGTCGAAGGCCTTGGCAGCCTCCCAGGGCCGGCCCTGCTTCTTGGCCTCGGCCTGGAGATCGCGGCGCGTCATGTCGAGGCCCGTGGCATAGCCATAGACGATGTCCTTGGCCTTGGCGGAAGGAATGTTCTGGCCGCCCGCCTTCAAGGCGACGACGAGCTCGATCTCGTGATGGACGTCGGATGTCAGCGGCGGATAGGGGAAGACGCCGTCGGTGACGATCGAATCGGGCGCCTTCTGGAAGAAGAAGGGTTTCTCGCGCTTGGGATCGCCGCCCATCTCGCGTGTATGCTCGGCATAATTGCGCCCGACGCAATAGAGCCGGCGCACCGGGAAGGTGCGGCGCGTCCCGACCACCGGCACGGCGGGCAAGGGCGCGAGATCGACCACAAATTCATAGACGCGTTCGCGGAGATTCATCTGAGCTTTATCCCTCTGTCGCGAAAGGAGGCCTTCGTTGCAGCGGCGCTGCCGGCAAGATCGATGGCCCGGCAGGCTTCTTCGATCACGATCGTGTCAAAACCATGAGCGACGGCGTCCTCGGCCGAATAGCGCACGCAGTAATCGAAAGCGAGACCGACGCAGACGATCCGCGTGAGGCCGCGCTCGCGCAAATAGCCGGAAAGACCCGTCGGGGTCGTGCGGTCGTTCTCGAAGAAGGCGGAATAGGAGTCGATCTCCTTGTGGTAGCCCTTGCGGATGACGAGCTGGGCCTGAGGGATGTCGAGATCGGCATGGAAGGCGGCACCCTCGCTCTCCCAGGTGCAGTGATCGGGCCATAGAGTCTGCGGGCCATAGGGCATCTCGATCTCGGAGAAGGGCGCTTTTCCGGGATGGCTCGAGGCAAAGGAAGTATGGTCTTCGGGGTGCCAGTCCTGGGTCAGGACGACATGGCGGAATCGGCTGGCGAGACGGTTGATGACCGGCACCACCTCGTCGCCTCCGGGCACGGCAAGGCGGCCGCCCGGGCAGAAATCATTCTGCACATCTGTGACGAGGAGCACTTCGCCGTCGCGCATAGGTCGCCTCGCAAATGAACGGACTTCGCTCTATGCTAGATTGTCCTTCATCGCAATGATTAATAGCTTCCATGGGCCTCCTCGCCATCGATCACATCCAGCTCGCCATGCCGGAAGGCCGGGAAGAGGCGGCGCGCCGCTTCTATGGCAGGCTCCTCGGCCTCAGCGAGGTGGAGAAGCCGGAGAATCTCAAGAAACGCGGCGGCTGCTGGTTCGAGAAGGAGGGGATCAAGATCCATCTCGGCGTCGAGAAGGACTTCCGCCCGGCCCTGAAGGCGCATCCGGCCTTCCTGGTCGAGGATCTCCGCCGTCTCGTGGCAAGGCTGGAACAGGCCGGTGTCGCGGCCCGCCGCGACGAGCCGCTACCCGGCTATGACCGTGTCTATGTCGATGACCCGTTCGGTAACCGGATCGAGCTGATAGAGAAAGTCCCCTCGGCCTAAGAGCTCTCGGGATCCCTGAACGCCATCTTCAGTTTTCCCGGAGACTCTGGCAACCAGACACTGCCGTCACCGCTGGCATCAAGAAACCCGGCACCGTGCTTTGCGGCAAGCCGGAAGGTCGCCTCATAGGCCGCGCCGGGATCGGACCAGGAGAACGCAATATAGATACTCTCCTTTTTGATGAAGTAATCCGCCGCGCGCTCGGTCTGCTCCAGCTCATCCAGGTCCGGGGCATAGGCACCATTCATGGCCGGAAATTCCTTGATCATCTCCAAGAACCACGCCCGCAAGAGGGGCATGGTTTGTGCCGGATCACTATAATCCTCGAACATGTCGCCGGCGGCGGCAGTATCCGCCTCGGCATCGGCATCGGCGTCATACCAGGCAAAGAACGCGGTCGGACCATCCGGCACTTTTGCTGGATCAAACACCATCAGATCGTAGCTCATCCCTGCCCCCGATCGATCTCTAAACCTTCGTCCACTTCCCGTTCTTCGCCGAAGACTTCTTGCAGGCCTCGATGAAGGCCATGCCGGCGACGCCGTCCTCGATGCCGGGGAACATGACCTCCTTGTCGGGCTTCTTGCCCGAGCGCCTGGCCCTGATGGCGCGGGCGGCCTCGGTATAGATATTGGCGAAGCCCTCGAGATAGCCTTCCGGATGGCCAGGCGGCACCCGGGTCATGCGGGCGGCCGAAGCGCCGGAGCCGGCACCGCCCCGGGTGATGAGCCGCATCTCTCCGCCGAAGGGGGTGAACCAGAGATAATTGGGATCGGCCTGCGTCCAGTCGAGCCCGCCCTTGGTGCCATAGACGCGCAAGCGCAGGCCGTTCTCATTGCCCGGCGCCACCTGGCTCGCCCACAGCATGCCGCGGGCGCCGTTTTTGAAGCGCAGCAGCACATTGACATTGTCGTCCACCTTCCGGCCCTTGACGAAGGTCGTCATGTCGGCCGCCACCTCGTCCAGCGTCAGGCCGGAGACGAAGCAGGCGAGCTGATAGGCATGTGTCCCGATATCGCCAATGGCGCCGCCGCCCGACTGCTTGGGATCGGTGCGCCAGGCGGCCTGCTTCTGGCCGCCCTTCTCGATGTCCTCGGTCAGCCAGTCCTGCGGGTATTCGGCCTGGACCAGGCGGATCTGGCCGAGCTCACCCTTCGCCACCATCTCGCGCGCCTGGCGGATCATCGGATAGCCCGAATAATTGTGGGTGAAGGCGAAGATGACGTCCTTCCTCTTGCCGAGCAGGCTCGCGAGCGACTTCGCCTCCTTCAGCGAAATCGCCAGGGGCTTGTCGCAAATGACATGGATGCCGGCTTCGACGAAGGCTTTCGCCGCCGGGACGTGGACATTGTTGGGCGTGACGATGGCGACCGCCTCGATGCCGTCCTTGCGCTTGCCCTCCGCCTTCGCCATCTCGCGATAGTCCGTATAGATGCGATCCGGGGCGAGACCAAGCTCGACGCCGGAAGCCCTGGCGCGCTCCGGCGATGACGAGAGCGCACCGGCCACGAACTCATACTGATCGTCCATGCGCGCGGCCAGGCGATGCACCGCGCCGATGAAAGCGCCCTGGCCGCCGCCCACCATGCCGAGCCTGATGCGTCCGCCCTGCTTGGCGTCGCTGCGCCCTTCGATAGACATGTCATTTCCTCCGGTTTGAACTCGATCCTGGTACTAGATGCCCAGCATGCGCCGGACCTGCTTCTCGTCGACCTCGCGGGCGGTGAAATCGTCGAAGGATTTCTCCGTCACCTTGATGATGTGGCTTTCGATGAAGGGAGCACCCTCGGCCGCACCCTGCTGCGAATCCTTCAGGCAGCATTCCCATTCGAGCACCGCCCAGCTGTCATAATCATAGGCGGCAAGCTTGGAGAAGACCGCGCCGAAATCGACCTGACCGTCGCCCAGCGAGCGGAAACGCCCGGCCCGGTCGACCCAGGGCTGAAAGCCCGAATAGACGCCCTGGCGACCGTCGGTGTTGAGCTCGGCATCCTTCACATGGAACGCCTTGATGCGCTCGTGATAGATGTCGATGAAGGCCAGGTAATCGAGATGCTGCAGCACGAAGTGGGAGGGATCGTAATTGATGCAGCAGCGCTGATGGCCGTTCACTTGCGCCAGGAACATCTCGAAGGTGGCGCCGTCGAAAATATCCTCGCCCGGATGGATCTCGTAGCAGACATCGACGCCATGCTTGTCATATTCATCGAGGATGGGCGTCCAGCGCTTCGCCAGTTCCTCGAAGGCCATGTCGATCATGCCGGCCGGGCGCTGCGGCCAGGGATAGAGGAAGGGCCAGGCGAGTGCGCCTGAGAAGGTCACATGCGCATCGAGGCCGAGATTGCGCGAGGCCTTGGCGCCCGCCATGACCTGATCGACCGCCCATTTCTGCCGCTCCTTCGGCTTGCCGTGAACGGCAGGCGGCGCGAAATTGTCGAAGGCCTCGTCATAGGCCGGATGCACCGCGACGAGCTGGCCCTGCAAATGGGTCGAGAGCTCGGTGATCTCCACCCCATGCTTCTTGGCGATGCCCTTGATCTCGTCGCAATAGGTCTTCGATTCCGCCGCCTTCTTGATGTCGAAGAGACGCCCGTCCCAGCTCGGGATCTGCACGCCCTTGTAGCCGAGGCCCGCCGCCCATTTGCAGATCGCGTCCCATGAATTGAAGGGTTTCTCGTCGCCGGCAAATTGGGCAAGAAAGATCGCCGGCCCTTTGATGTTCTTCGCCATTCCGTTCCTCCCTAAGTATCGAATCGACTCGCTACCCTCACCCTGAGGTGCGAGCGAAGCGAGCCTCGAAGGGTGTGTTGCAGCATGTTCACTTCATCCTGGTGGATGCTTCGAGGGCCGCTACGCGGCCACCTCAGCATGAGGGTGTTGAGAGAGATGGTCCACCGCTTTCTAAAAATAGGTGTTCACCAGATTCTCGAGAGCTTCCTGCCGGCCAGAGCGGGGCTTGGGATCGATGCCGTCCTTGAGCACGCGCCCGGCGATATCGGCGAGGCTCTCCTTGCCCGCAAGCATCGCCTTGTTCTTCGGCTCCTCCCATTTGGCATAGCGCTTGTCGACCTCGGCCTTGAGCTTGCCGTCCTCGACCATCTTCGCCGCCATGATGAGGGCGCGGGCACAGGTATCCATCGAGCCCACATGAGCATGGAGCAGATCGTCGGGATCGATCGACTGGCGCCTGATCTTGGCGTCGAAATTCATGCCGCCCGTGGTGAAGCCGCCGGCTTTGAGGATCTCATAGAGAGCGAGCGCCAACTCGGGCATATTCGTGGCGAACTGGTCGGTGTCCCAGCCCGACTGATAGTCGCCGCGATTGAGATCGATCGAGCCGAAGATGCCGAGCGCCGAAGCGAGCGCGATCTCATGCTCGAACGTATGGCCGGCCAGGATCGCGTGATTCTGCTCGATATTGACTTTCACTTCCTTCTCGAGCCCGTTGGCTTTCAGAAAGCTGTAAACCGTCGCTACGTCATAATCATATTGATGCTTGGTCGGCTCCTGCGGCTTGGGCTCGATCAGGATCGGACCCTTGAAGCCGATCTTGTGCTTGTAGTCGACGACGAGATTGAGGAAGCGGCCGGCCTGGGCGAGCTCGCGCTTGAGATCGGTGTTGAGCAATGTCTCATAGCCCTCGCGCCCGCCCCACATGACATAGTTCTCGCCGCCCAATTCCCGCGTGACATCGAGACAATGCTTCACCTGCGCCGCGCAGTAGGCGAAGACGTCGGGATCGGGATTGGTGGCGGCCCCCGCCATGAAGCGGCGGTTGGAGAACATGTTCGCCGTGCCCCACAGGAGCCTGACGCCGGTCTCGTCCATCTTCTTGTGGAGATAGGCGGCAATGGTCGAGACATTGCGGTTGAACTCCTTGAGGGAGGAACCTTCGGGCGCGATGTCGAGATCGTGGAAGGTGAAGAACGGGACGCCGAGCAGCCGCAAGGTCTCGAACATCACATCCGCCTTGCGGCGGGCATGGTCCATCTGGTCGCCCGGCTGATGCCAGGGCCTCAAGAAGGTTTCGCCGCCGAAGGGATCGAGGCCCGGCCAGCACAGCGTATGCCAGTAGCAGACAGCGAAGCGCAAATGCTCCGCCATGGTCTTGCCGAGAAGCTTGCGCCTCGGATCATAGAAGCGGAAAGCCAAGGGGTTGGTGCTGTCCGGTCCTTCATATTTGACCGGCTCGGTCACGGAATAGAAATTCATGGATCAGATCTCCCTGATGGCCGGATAGATTTGCACATAGCGCTCATAGGCATGTTCATAGGCCTCGCGCGCTTTCGCTTCCGGCTTGATGCTTTTCGCGATCCTGGGCGGCGTGCAGACCTTGCGGAAATTTTCACCCGTCGCCGCGATCAGGCCGAGCCGTGCTGCGCCAAAGGCGCCGCCGAAGTCACCGTCGGCCGGGACATCGACGGTGAGATCGAGTGCCGTGGCGATGATCTTGAGCCACAATTCCGAGCGCGAGCCGCCGCCCACGGCGGTGACCCGCTCGACCGTCGTACCCGCGGCCCTCAACGCCTCGAGACTGTCGCGGAAAGCAAAAGCGACGCCGTCGAGCACCGCATGGGTCAATGTCTTGGCGTCGGTCTCATGGCCGAGCCCCATCACGAGGCCGCGGATCTGCGCATCCGCCACCGGCGTGCGCTCGCCCGAGAGATAGGGGAGGAACAAGGCCGAAGACGGGCCTGACAGTGTCTTGCCGAGCGCCGCGGTGAGCTTGGGCGCCGGAATCTTGAGCAGGCCCGCCAGCCATTCGAGGCTCGCCGCCGCCGACAGGATCACGCCCATCTGATGCCAGGTGTCGGGCACCGCATGGCAGAAGGCATGCACGGCGCGCGCCGCATTGGGCATGAAGCGCTCATTGGAGACGAAGAGTACGCCCGAAGTGCCGAGCGAGACGAAAGCCTCGCCGGGCTTGACCGCGCCGATGCCGCAAGCGGCCGCCGGATTGTCGCCGCCACCTCCCGCCACCACCGGGAGCTTCGGCATGCCCCAGCTCTTGGCAACCTGCGTGGTCAGCCGTCCGGTCGCATCCGTGCCTTCGAAGAGTTTCGGCATCTGGTCGCGCGACATGTCGGTCGCCTCGAGGAGCTCATCCGACCAGGCGCGCTTTTCGATATCGAGCCAGAAGGTGCCGGAGGAATCGGACATGTCGGAGGCATACTCGCCCGTCATGCGCAAGCGCACATAGTCCTTGGGCAGCAGCACCTTCTTCACGGAATCGAAGACGCGCGGCTCGTGCTTCTTCACCCAGACGAGTTTCGGCGCGGTGAAGCCGGCGAGCGGGATGTTGCCGGCGATCTTGCGGGCCCGAGGCTCGCGCTCCTCGATGTCGCGGCATTCGGCGAAGGAGCGGGCATCGTTCCACAGGATCGCCGGCCGCAGCACCTTGTCGTCCTTGCCGAGCAAGGTCGCGCCATGCTGCTGACCGGAGAGGCCGATGCCTTCGACTTGCGCAATCGCTTTCGGCTTCTGGCGGGCGAGCGCCTTCACCGCCTTGCCGCAGGCCTTCCACCAGTCTTCCGGCGCCTGTTCCGACCAGCCGGGATGGGGCCGCGACACGCTCAATGCGGCAGAGGCCGAAGCCACGATCTTCTGCTTCTCGTCGATCAGCACGCCCTTGACCGATGAGGTTCCTATGTCGAGCCCCAGATACATCCCTCACCTCATGGCAGATTGTCGCGCAGGAATATGTCGATGCGGATGCGTTCCTGTGCCTCGATCAAGGGCGCATTGTCGGCCTTGGCGAGAAGCACGCGCACCGCACTTCTGACTTCGTGGCCGGCATCCTGGTTGATGATCGCATCGACCGTGCCCTTGATCAGCGCCTTGCGCGCATGATTGGTGAGCTCATGGGCGATGAAGACGATGTCGCGCTCACGCCGGGCCTTCTCCAGCGCGACGATGATGCCGCGCGTGCCGCCGCCGGCATTGTAGATGCCGATGAGATTGGGATGCTCCTTGAGGAGCTGGGCCGTCACCTCCTCGACGCGCTGCCAGTCGTCGCGGCCCTCGCGTACGGGGAGAATCGAGAGATGCGGATATTCATGGGTCATGATCTGCTCGAAGCCAAACTGGCGCTCGATGTGATCGCGCAGCGCCAATGATCCGGCGATGAGGCCGACCTCGCCCCTGCGTCCGCCTAAGAACTTGCCCATCAGGCTCGCGGCGGTGCGCCCGGCCGAGGTGTTGTCGATGCCGGCATAATGCACGCGCTTCGAGCCCGGCACGTCGGAGACGAGGGTGACGACCGTGACGCCGCGCTGGCTGAGCCCGCTAATCGCCTCACGCACACTCGGGTGATCGAGCGCCACGACGGCGACGCCGTCATAGATGTCGCCGATCTGGTCGAGGGTCTGAGCCAGCACATTGCCGTCGAAGACATCGGTCAGGCGCATGTCGATGACAACGCGCTCGGGCGCCATGCGTTCGGCGGCGGCGCGCACTTCCTCGCCGAGCTGCACCATGAAAGTATTGTTGCCGGTCGGCAGCACGAAGCAGAAACGGTAGTCGCGCGAGCGGGCGAGCCTGGCGGCCAGCCGGTCCGGCTGGTAGTTCAGCTGGCGGATGGCGGCTTCGACGCGCTCGACCGTGACCTTGCGCACGCCGGTACGGTGATTGAGCACGCGGTCGACCGTGGCGACGCTGACGCCTGCCGACTGCGCGACATCGAGGATCGTGATTTTTCCCATCTCGCGAAGCAGCTTGGACCACAAGCGGCGATCTTGTCAATTTTTGATGTGCGCCTATCAGGCTTTATGGCGAACTGTTAGAAATCCTCTAATGGTTCGATCTCATGTTCAGCTAGAGAGGCGGTTGATTAAGCGCGGCGGCGCAACCCTTGAAGGCGGGGAAATCGTCCATGATCACGTAAAGCGGCACGGCGTTGAGATCGAGGCGGCCCTTTTCCTCGAAGACCCGGCGGAACGACCCTTCCTGCAGTTTCTTGACGATCGACGGCGCGATGCCGCCCGCGAGATAGACGCCGCCTTGCGCCTGCATCATCATCGCCGCATCGCCGGCAAGGCGCGCCAGCCAGGTGATGAAGTGATCGAGCGTCTTCACCGCATCGCGATCGCTGCCGTTAAGTGCTGCCTGCAGAACCTGCTCGGGCGTCGAGAGTCGCGCCGGGCGACCGGCGAGGCGGGTAATCGTCCGGTAGATCAGCAGGAGGCCGCCGCCGGTGACGGCGAATTCCGATTCGAAGACGGTGCCGGGCTCGGTCATAGCTTCGCGCAGGTCGAATTCCTCCCGCGTCGCGACGGGCAGATTGACATGCCCGAGCTCGCCCGGCAGCGCCATCCACCCGCCTTGCGGCAAAGGCGCCAAAGCCGCCATGCCGAGGCCGGTGCCGGGACCCAAGACGATCTTCAGCCGGCGCGGCGGCAGTGCGGCGCCGCCGATCTGCACCAGATTGACCTCTTTCAAATGCGGGAGTGACAGCGCCAAGGCCTCGAAATCATTGAGAATGATCAGCCGCTCGGTCCTGAGACGGCCCTTCAGCTTGGGGCGGGAGATGATCCAGTCGCGATTGGTGAGCAGGAAGTCCTCTTCCATGACGATGCCGGCGACCGCGATCGCCGCGGCGGCGAGCTCGTCGATGCCCTGGCGGTCGAGGTAGGCGCGCGCCACGTCCTCGAGCGAGCCGAACTCATCGTTCTTCAGCCGCTCGATGCGCGTGATCTCGACCGAGCCTTGCGCGACCAGGCCGAAGCGCGAATTCGTCCCCCCGATATCGCCCACCAGATTGAGCTTCGCCATTCCGCATTCCCATCTTCGATGGCCGGAGCCTTAAAGCCATATTTTGCTGCAGACAACCCGACCCCGCCAATTGACAGTGCCGGAAGGCTTTGATCAACTGGTAAAAACCATAACAGTGGAGGGAACGATGCGTCTGTCACGGCGAGAGCTCATCAAATATGCAGGTTCGGCGGCAGCCCTGCCACTTCTGGGCGGAGCGACGGCTTCCGCCAAGGATGTGATCAAAACCGCGGCGATCTACACGGTGCCGGTCGAGCAGCAATGGGTGAGCCGCATCCATAAGGCGGCACTCACCGCCAAGGAGCGCGGCGACATCGACTACACCTTCTCGGAAAAGGTCGCCAATACCGACTATGAGCGGGTGATGCGCGAATATTGCGAGGCGGGCCATCAGCTCATCATCGGCGAAGCCTTTGCGGTCGAAGACGCGGCGCGCGCCGTCGCCAAGGATTATCCCGACCGCGCCTTCCTCATCGGCTCGAGCTTCAAGCCCGATGCCGCGGCCAATCCCAATTTCTCGGTGTTCGACAATTATATCCAGGATGCCTCCTATCTCACCGGCATGATCGCCGGCGCCATGACCAAGGGCAATATCGGCATGGTGGGCGGCTATCCCATCCCGGAAGTGAACCGGCTGATGCATGCCTTCAAGGCGGGCGTCGCGGAGACGAAGCCCGACGCCAAATTCCAGGTCGCCTTCATAGGCTCCTGGTTCGATCCGCCCAAAGCCAAGGAGACCGCCTTTGCCCAGATCGATGCCGGCGCCGACCTCCTATATGCCGAGCGTTTCGGCGTCTCGGACGCGGCCAAGGAACGGAAAGTTCTGGCGATCGGCAATGTGATCGACACCCAGGCGGATTATCCCGATACGGTCGTCGCCTCGGCCTTGTGGCATTTCGAGCCGACGCTCGATGCCGCCATCAAGGCCATCCAGGACAAGGCCTTCAAGGCCGAGGACTACGGGCAATATTCCTTCATGAAATTCGGCGGCTGCAGCCTGTCGCCGCTCGGTACATTCGAGGGCAAGGTGCCGGCCGATGTCATGAGCAAGGTCAAGGCCAAGGAAGAAGCGATCAAATCCGGCGCCTTCACCGTCACGATCGACGATTCGGAGCCGAAATCATCCTGATGAAACCCTCGCCCCGCTTCGTCATGCTCGCAGGGCGAGGGTAGAGAATGACCGACACCGTCCTCAAACTCGAGCGCATCTCGAAGCGCTTCGGGCTGCTTCTTGCCAATGACGCGATCTCCTTCGACCTGAAGCGCGGGGAGATCGCGGCCCTTCTCGGCGAGAACGGCGCCGGCAAGACGACGCTGATGAACATCCTCTTCGGCCATTATGTCGCCGATGAGGGCGCCATCAGCGTCGGAGGCCGAACGCTGCCGCCCGGCCAGCCGCGTGCCGCGATCGAAGCCGGCATCGGCATGGTGCATCAGCATTTCACCCTTGCCGACAATCTGACCGTGCTCGACAACATCATGCTCGGCACCGAGAAACCGTGGCGCCTCCATTCGGCGAAGGGTGACGCCCGCCGGCGCCTCACCAGATTGGCCGAGGATTTCGGCCTCCGGGTCGCGCCCGACAAGAGCGTGGCCGAGCTCTCGGTCGGCGAAAGGCAGCGCGTCGAGATCCTGAAAGTGCTCTACCGCGAGGCCCGCATCCTCATCCTCGACGAGCCGACCGCGGTGCTGACGCCGCAGGAAAGCCAGACGCTGTTCCAGACCCTGAAGAAGCTCACGCAAAAGGGCCTCTCCATCATCTTCATCTCGCACAAGCTCCATGAGGTGTTGAGCGTCTCGGACCGCATCTTCGTCCTGCGCTCGGGCAAGCTCGTCGCCGAACGCGCGACGCAAGCGACGACCCGCCAGGAGCTCGCCGAATTGATGGTCGGCCGGCCGATCGCCGAGCCCAGGATCGAGCCCCAAGCGCCGGGCGATGTCCATGTCGATGTCAGATCCGTCACGACAAGCGACGGTCTCGAGCGCGCCGATCTCACGCTCCATGGCGGCGAGATCCTCGGCCTCGCCGGCGTCTCGGGCAACGGCCAGACGGCGCTCGCCAATCTCCTGAGCGGCCTCACCCGCCCGCACAGCGGCTCTTTGCATATTTTCGGCGAGGATGCGGCCCACTGGACGCCCGACATCGTGACCCGCCGCGGCATCGCCCGCATCCCGGAAGACCGCCATGCCGAGGGCCTCATTGCCGACATGTCGGTCACCGAGAATGTGATCGCCGAGCTCTATCGCGAGGAGCGCTTCAACAAGCGCGGCTTCCTTGATTGGCGCGCCGCGGAAGGTTTTGCCCGCGATATCATCGTCAAGTTCGACGTCAAATGCCCCTCGCCTGTGGCGCGCGTGCGGCTCCTTTCCGGCGGCAATATGCAGAAGCTGATCCTGGGGCGCACTCTGTCGCTGACGCCGCGCTTCATCCTCGCCTGTCAGCCGGCGCGTGGATTGGACATAGGTGCCGTCGCCTATGTGCATGAGCATCTGATCGAAGCGCGTAAGCGCGGCGCCTCGGTGCTCCTCATCTCGGACGATCTCGACGAGATCCTGAACATCTCCGACCGCATCGCCGTCATCTATCGCGGCCGCATCTCTAAAGCCCTGGCGCGCCGGGACGTCAGCATCAAGGAGCTGGGCCTGATGATGGCGGGCCATGGCTTTGGCGAAGGAGAGGCGCATGCGGCTTGAACCGCGCGAGCAGCCTTCGCTCTTCGTCACCTTGCTCTATCCGGCGCTGGCGATCCTCGCCACGCTCGTCTTCGCCGGCATATTGGTGAGCTTCAGCGGCGCCAATCCCTTCTCGGTCTTCTTCCTCGTCTTCAAGGGCGCCGCCGGCTCGCAATTCGCCTTTCTCGAGACGCTGACCCGCGCCACGCCTTTGATCTTCACCGGCCTTGCCGCGGCCGTCGCCTTCCGCGCCAAGTTGTGGAATATCGGCGGCGAGGCGCAGCTCTATATGGGGGCGGTCGCCACCATCGTCTTCGGGACCGGGCTTCTGCCGTGGCCTTCGCCCATCCTGGTCCCGATCCTGCTCGTCGTCGCGGCGCTCGCCGGGGCACTTACCCTGCTCGGCCCCGCCTTCCTCAAGGTGCGCTTCGGTGTCGATGAGGTGGTGACGACCCTGCTCCTCAATTTCATCGTCATCCTGTTCGTGAGCTTGCTGCTCGAAGGTCCGCTCAAAGACCCGATGGGGCTCGGCTGGCCGCAGACCAAGAAGGTCATCGCCGAAGCGCAATTGCCCAAGCTCATCCAGGGCAAGCGGCTGCATTTCGGCTTCATCCTGGCGCTCGCCGCCGCCGTCGTCGTGTGGATCATCAATACGCGCATGGCGCTCGGCTATGAGATGAAGGCCGTGGGCTTCAACCCGCGCGCCGCGCGTTTCGCCGGCATGAAGGTCGACCGCATCACATTGAAGACGGCATTGCTCTCGGGCGGGCTTGCGGGCCTCGCCGGCCTTTCGGAAGTGGCCGGCCTCAAGGGCAATCTCACCCTCGATCTGTCGCCGGGCTTCGGCTATGCCGGCATCGTCGTCGCCATGCTAGCGCTGCTCCACCCTCTGGGCGTCGTCGCCGCGGCGATCTTCGTCGCCGGCATCTTCGTCGGCGCCGATGCGATGAGCCGCAGCGCCCAAGTGCCGAGCTATATCGCGCAGGTGATGGTGGCCACGGCCCTTCTCGCCATGGTCACGGCGCTCATGTTCACTCGCTACCGCTTGCGCTGGAAATAAGCGATGGACGCGCTCGAGATCCTGTTTTCGGCGACACTCTGGGCGGCGGCCATCCGCATCGCCTCGCCCCTGATCTTCGCCACTTTGGGCGAGCTCATCTCGGAGCGCGCCGGCGTCCTCAATCTCGGCATCGAAGGCATCATGACGGTCGGCGCCTTTGCCGGATGGTACACCGTCTATCAGGGCGGCGATCTGTGGCTCGGCGTCGTGGTGGCGGCACTTGCCGGCGCCGCCTTCGGCCTCCTCCATGCGGTGCTGGTCGTGCCGCTCGGCCTCTCGCAGCATGTGACCGGCATCGGCATCACGCTCTTCGCCGCGAGCCTCACTTATTACACCTACCGCCTGGCTTTCCCGGAAGTGACATCGCCGCCCAAGATCGAGCCCTTTGCGCCCTGGCCGATTCCGATCCTTTCCGACATCCCCTTCTTGGGCGAGGCCCTGTTCCGACAGACGCCGCTCACTTATCTCGCTTTCATCGCCGCGGGACTGGTCGGCTGGTTCCTTTACCGCACGCCCGCCGGCCTTGCGGTGCGCACCGCGGGCGAGAACCCGGCCGCGGTCGAGGCGCAAGGCATCGACGTCACCAAGGTGCGCATCGCCGCCGTCGTGGCGGGTGCCGCGCTGATGGGTATCGGCGGCGCCTTCCTGACGCTCTCCGCTTTCAACTCCTTCTATTTCGAGATGGTGAACGGGCGCGGCTGGATCGCGATCGCGCTCGTCGTCTTCGGCTCCTGGCGGCCGGGCAAGGCGCTCTTGGGTGCCTTGCTCTTCGCCGCCTTCGATGCCTATCAGTTGCGGCTCCAGCAGCTTGCCGGCAGCTTCGTGCCCTATCAGGTCTTCCTCATGCTGCCCTATGCGCTGTCGATCCTGGCGCTCATCCTCATGTCGCGCCGCGCCGCCTATCCGCGCGCCTTGATGATCCCTTATCGCAAGGGCGAGCGCTGAGCCGCGAGGTGATCAAGCGTGAGCCAGATTGACCGTTTTTCCCGGCGTCCGCCCCCGATAGGGTAATGAAAAAGGGAGGACACCATGCTGAGACTATTCTTCGCCATCTCGCTCTTTGCTTTCACAGGTGCGGCGCGAGCCCAGGACGCGAGCATCATCAATCCGCGCGCGCTCTTTCCCGAAGGTCCGGTGATGATCGGCGATGTGCTCTACTACACCGAATATGCCGGCCATACGGTGATGCGCTGGGACGGCAAGCAGAACACGCAGATCTGGAAGCAGGATGGCTGCGGGCCCTCCGCGGTGATTCCGATGGGCGAGAACTTCGCCGTCACCTGCTACGATTCCGGCAAGCTCGCCGTCATCTCGAAGGACGGCAAGGACGTTGCAAGCTATGACAAGGACGACGCCGGCGCCGCACTTGTCGGCCCGAATGACGGCACGCCCGACGGCAAGGGCGGCGTCTATTTCACGACATCAGGCCCTTGGGAGGCGGGACCGATCGTCGGCCGCGTGCTGCATCTCTCGGCCGGCGGCAAGGTGAGCGAAGCCGCAAACGATCTGCATTATGCCAACGGCATCACCTTCGGGCCCGACAAGCGGCTCTATGTCAATGAATCGGAGGCCGGCCGCGTCATTTCCTTCGCGGTCGATGACGCGGGCCGATTGTCCGATCGCCGCCTGTTCGTCAGGCTCTATGCCCTGGGTGAGCCGGCGGATGCCTATCCGGACGGCATCAAGCTTGGGCCGGACGGCAATTTCTATGTCGGCGAGTATAGCGCGGGCAACATCCTCGTCGTGACGCCGGACGGCAAGCTCGCGGCCAAGCATACGGTGCCGTCGGCCGCGTCACCCAATCTCACCTTCAGCGCCGACGGCAAGACCATGTATGTCATGGCCGTCGACAACAAGAACGGCGCGCCCTATGAGGGCAAGGTCTATGCGGTGACGCTCAAATAGGCGGCAAGAGGACATCAGCGGGCGCTCTTCGGAAAGGCCGGCAGCCGGCCGATATGCGTTTCGTCATGCTGGATGATGAGCTTGGCATGGAGGCTCGCGACGATCGCCGTGAGACGCTCCATCGAGGCCAGGCTTTCGCCGCGATCCCAGTTGAAAGGCGGCACGCCCCGGTTGGCGAGCTGCTCATGGAAATGCACCACATCGCCCGACAGCACGACAGGGCCCGTCTTCTCGAGCTTGACCAGCAGGCTCATCTCGCCAGGCGTGTGGCCCGGCATCTTCAGCATGACCACACCGCCATCGCCGAAGACGTCATGATCGCGATCGACTGGCTCGGCCTTGGCTTTGCCCTCGAGCCACGGCGCCAGCAATTTGGGCTCGACGCCAAAGGGCGGCGGCGGCAGCTTCAGCGCATCGAAATCCGCCTTGCCGATCAGGAGAGCGGCAGTCGAGAAGGAGACGGCCTGCCCGACATGATCGAAATGACTGTGGCTGATGCCGAGATAGGAAATCTGCGCCGGAGTGACGCCGATCCGGGCGAGCTGGGTCGGGATGTCGACCGCGAGCGTCGGCGAGAGGACGGCTTTCTCATCCGGCTTCGCACCGATAAGGGCTGAGGGCAGGCCGGCGTCCCACAAGAGATACTGAGCGTCGTGGCGAATGAGATAGCAGCTGTCCGTCAGTGACCGCTTCTTTCCGGCATAGGCGAAGCTGTCGGAGAAGAAGGAGAGGTCGCGCACCTCGATGCGGCCGCAATCGAGCCGCCAGAGTTCGAGATCGGCCCCTTGCGCTGCGGCCAGGGGAAAGGTCAGGGTGAAGGCGAGGGCGGCAAAGAACTTCATGGGCTTCTCCTTATGCGCCGCTGGTCTTGCCGGAAGGACGCCCTTGGGATGGGCCTGATTTTCGCGTCCTTGAGCCCGAAACGCTCACTTGCGTTGTTTTTTGCGGGCAAGCCCCGCGCTAAGATCGGCCATGGACTTGCCCAGCCCCCATCCGCAGGATCGCCTGCGCGCCAGATTGCATGAGCGCCTGCGCGGCTTCATGGCGCCCGCCGGCGCGGGCGTGCACAACCATGCCAGGAACCTGTTCTCCTACTGCGCCCTCCATCGCGAGCGCCTCGCGGCGATCAAGCTGCCGCATCCGATCATCGGCATCGTGCTGCGCGGCAGAAAGGAAGTCTGGCTCGGCGATGTGAGCCAAAGCTTCCCGCCCGGATCGGTCATCGTGCTGCCGCGCAACGTGCCCATGGACGTGGTGAATATCCCGGGCGAGACCGGCATCTATGAATCGCTCGTCCTGGAAGTGCCCGTGCTGCCCGAAGGCGTGGCCCCGCTGACGCTTGCCGAACGGCGCGGCCGCGAGGCGGTATCGCGCGCCTTCGGCATCACCTTGAGCGATGACCTCATCGAGGCCTTGAGCCATGCCGCGGCAACCATACGCGATGAGGCGATGAGCGAGACGGTGCAGGCGCTGCGCCTCACGGAAGTCCTGACGTTGCTGCGCCAGCTGCCTGAGGCGCGGGCTCTGTTCACCGCGAGCCTTGCCGAGGAAGTAGCCTGGCTCATCGGCAGCGACCCGACACATGACTGGAGTGTCGGCCATGTCGCCGGCGCGGTCGGGATCGGCGCTTCGACCCTCAGGCGTCGCCTGGCGGCGGAAGGAAGCTCGTTCCGGGCCATCCTGCGCAGCGAACGCCTGCGCGCCGGACACTCCGCCCTGGCGGCGGGCGCCTCGAGCCTCACCGCCGCCGATGCCGCCGGCTATGTTTCACGCTCGCATTTCGCCCGGCGCTATCGCGAAAGTTTCGGGCGATCGCCGAGCGGACGCGCGCTGCGCAGACATGCTTAGAGCGCGGTGGAGCTTATCGAGCTCCGATCATGACTGATGTCTCCTCGGTCGATCCATGAACAATATCTCACGGAGCTTGTTGCCGCCAACGGCGGCACCGAGTTCCGAGATGGCCAGATACGGAACGAGTATCAGCAATATGACCAGACACGTTGCGAGAAGCTCCGGCAACCTGTCGCCACCGAGCTCCGCGAATATTGCAGCGATGGATTTCCCATGAACCATGCCCATGATCGTTTCTTCAGCGGCTGAAAGCACGATCAGCAGGGCAAGATAGGCCAGCGCTTTGTATGCGATGCGGAAGGCTGTCCTGGAGCTTTCATGCCGCTCACCCACATGGGCAACTCGTCCGAGCAATATGAACTTCGCCAGGATCAACGCCTTGATGAGAGGCAGTCCGAATGGCAGATAGCTGATGCCTTGGGCACCAAGTATTGCCACTTTGTAGAGAACGAGCGCGCCGAAGCAGATGTAGAGATACACAGACAGAAGTGCGTAGTCGCGCAGCTCCTTCTTCACTCTTTCGGCGATGGTTGCAGAACTGTCGGCAGGCATGTTTCCCTTCCTCGGCTCGCAAGCTTCAGGTCGCGCCCGACGGGTCGCAGTCCTGGAAAAGTCATTCCCCGTTCCCCGCGGATTGCTCCGCCGCCTGTTTTCGTTTCATCATTTGCTGTCCGGCCGCCGCAGCCTCCCCACCACCCTCGACATGAACGGTCGGCATGGCGATCTTGATGCCGTTCTCGTCGAAAGCCTGCTTGATCATCATATAGGCGCGTCGCTTGATGGCGAACTGCGTGCCGGGCTTGGTCATGAGCTTCAGCCTCAGCACGATGGCAAAATCGCCAAAACTGTCGACGCCCTGCATCTTCAAGGGCTGCAGCGTATTGGCCGCAAATTCGGGATCGGCGGCCAATTCCTGGCCGATCTTCTTGATGAGCTTGCGGGCCAGCTCGATGTTCGAATCGTAAGTGACATTGATTGTCATCTTGTCGATCACCCAGTCGCGGCTCGCATTCTGGACAGCGCCCAGCTCTCCGAAGGGCACCGTGAAAATCGAACCACGGTGATGCCGCAACCTGACCGAACGCAGGCTGAAGGATTCGACCGTCCCTTTATAGCTGCCGCTCTGAATGTATTCGCCGACCCGGAATGCGTCGTCGAGCATGTAGAACACGCCGCTGAGAACGTCCTTGACCAGGGTCTGCGAACCAAACCCGATGGCGACGCCGAAGATGCCGGCGCCGGCGATCAGCGGCGCGATCTGCACGCCCATCCCGGCCAGGATCGTCAGGGCTGCAACGGCGGCGATGAGGGCTGCGAGAGTATTGCGAAAGATCGGCAACAATGTGCGCAACCGGCCGTTGCGCAGCTGCGCGTCGGGATCATTTCCCGCAGCAGCCACAACATCGATCCGGTGCGCGATCAAGGCCTTCGACAATTGCCAGACCAGGTCGGCGACGAGCAGCACGATGATGCCGTTGAAGAGGCCGGACATGACCACCGAGCCGGTCGCGCCCGCGCCAAGGGCGGCTTCCCTGATGCGCCAGATATAGGCAAGCCAGGCGACCGCCAGTCCTATGACAACCGCTCTGGCGCCCCGCACGATGAGCACCTTCATCATGACGCCAAAAGTATCGTTGCGCTGTGCTCTGTCGGCGAAGATCTGAGCGATGTTGCCGACGCCTCGGACCACGAAGGGCAGCACCAGGGCGTAGAGGCCGAGCCACAGCAGGCCAAGCAGCCCCGCCACCCAGGCCAGCCAAAGCACGATCAGATACAGGGTCATCAGCGCCTTGCGCGTGGGCGACGCACTCGCTGCGGGCCTGCGCCAGACGATCTCGATGGCGATTGCCAACATGCCCAGCCCACATAGAAGAGCCGTGAACCTCGCCGTGTCCACCGAAAAGCCCACGCTAGGCATAAGGCTGACAACGGCCCAGCCAAAAAGCAGGAGGCTCCCGATCAGGGTTACACGTTGAACCCAGAAGCCTCGTTTGATTTCGACTTCCGGCGACGCGTCGCCCGCGCGATCGACAAATGGCAGCAAGAGCAGAGTGGCGGTGCGCGCGGCGCGGAGGGCAATGAACGCCAGAAGCAATGTGAGCACGATCCGGCGCAACAACGGAGGCCAGTCGAGCACCAGGAACGATCCAACGCTGGCCAGTGCAAAGGTCGCAATGCCGACGACCTCGACGAGCGGCGCTCGCCCGGGCTCTCGCAACCGCATCATGGCGCGGCGAATGAGCCACTCGGCGCCGAACCCGACGGCGATGAGTAGTGCGAGAATCCCGGCAACGAGACCCGGTCTGCCCGAATTCACATCCCGTGAGATGACATCGGCCGCATTCGAGAATTCCTGAGGAATGCGCGGAAAGACACCGGCAAGCGCCGCAAGCCGAGCGCGAACCGTTGCCTCCCAGTTCGATATGGCGTCATCCAAGGATGCAGCCGGCTGTTCTGCTTGGCCGGAAGCGACTTTTCGCTCCAGCCACGCTTTCACCTCCGGGTCAGACATCAGATGCAGGAATTGCTGGGCTTTCTCGGGCGTCAATTCGGCCGGATCTGCCTGCGCCACGGCCATGCCGCTGAGAACCCAAAGGAAGAGCAGGCTCGCCAGCGACAACAGCGCTAAACGCGCGGATGAGAGGAAACTCGTCGTGACCGTCCCCTATGCCCAAAAGCCGGAATAGATGCGCTCGATCAACCAGAACGACGCGATGCCGCCGATGCAGTAGGCGCCGGCGAATCGCAGCCATGCCTGTGACCAGTACGCCCGGGGCCCGGGGAATGCCACTGAAATCCGATGGAGGATCGCGAAGAGCGCCATCGCGACCGCAACGAAAAGAAGCTGCCCGAGCTCGACGCCGAGATTGAAGAACAGCAGCGCCGCCGGAATGGCATGGGCCGGCAGGCCGACATCGCTCAGCGCGCCGGCAAAGCCGAGCCCATGCAGGAGCCCGAAGGCGAAGGCGATGAGCCACGGGAACCGAGAGGCAAGGCTTTGCCGGCCGCGCTCGGCATTCACGATTTCCACCGCGACGAGTGCGATGCTCAAGGCGATCAGGGCCTCGACCGGGGGCCCCGGCACATCGAGATAGCCGAGCGTCGCCGCCCCGAGCGTGATGCTGTGCGCCAGCGTGAAGGCGGTGATCGTCAAGGCGATGCGCTTCCAGCCCCGCACAAGCATGATGAGCGCCAGGACGAAGATCAAATGGTCGACACCAAGGAGGATGTGCTCGACGCCCAGCCACAGGTAAGCGACGGCCACCTGTTGCCATCCGGCGGCGGCGGGAACCTCGAATGAGGGGGCAGCCGGCGTGAGCCGCACCGTGCTGACTTCCCCGTTCAGTCTCTCAATTCGCACCAGAACGTCGGTCCGGCTCTCGGCCAGGCCGTCGATCGCGATCGTATCGCCGGTCAAGCCGGCCGGTGCGCGCACCGCCCAGCGTTCGACATAGGCATCGGCGAGAAAAACCCCTTCGCGCGGTGTCGACTCGATCGCACTGCGTGGCAGTTGCGGGGCGATCGCCAGCCGGCGCTCGCCCATGGCCGGAACCTTCCAGAAAACCGCATAGGCATCCGGCGCGGTCTCGGTGAGGGCGAGATAGGCCGGGCGCAAGTCGTGCGCCTGGGCTTGCCCAACGACGATGACCGCAAGAGCCCAGATGGCGAGGATCAGGCGGATCATTGCGCCGCCTCGGCGAGCTTGGAACCTTCCACGCTTATGACGTAACGGGCCCGCAGCCTGGCATAGAGCGCGTCGTTGGCGGTGATCTTGCGGCCGTGCAGCAGTTCCCGCCGCGCGACCTCGCGAACCTCCGCGAAGGGAAGCTCACGCGCCTCAATGCGCTCGCTTACGCGAACCAGATGCGTGCCATAGGCGGAAGCCACCGGGCCGCCCCATTCGCCGGGTCGGGCGCGCCCGATCCAGGTCGCGAAGCTCTCGCCGAAGGTTTGCGCCACATCCGATCGCGCGACGTGAGTGAAATCGAAGCCCGGGAGGAACGGGCTGCCGACCTTCGATGCGTCCGCCGCTCCGCCATTCAACGCCTGGCGCAGGCTATCCAGCTCCGCGACAGGGAGACCGGTGCTGAAATAGACATGGCTGAACGAGAAGCGCGGCTCGGACCTGAACCGTGCCGGGTGCTCCGCCACGAAGGCCTTCAATTCGACGTCCGTCGGCTCCGCATCGGCCGCCAGATCGGAGATGAACTCCATCTTCTGCCGCATGCGGCGGCGGATGACGGCGTCGTCGCGGTCGAGGCCCATGGCCAGAGCTTCCCGGTAAAAGACCTCGTCGCGAACGTAGTCGTTCACCAGTGCTTGCGATTCGGCGGCGGTCGGCGGCCGTTGCCAGGTGCGGCTGAAGATCGCCTCCATGCTGGCGATCTGCCCGGCGCTGACGACGATCTCGCCCTGCGCGGTTTCGCCGTCGCCGCTACGGGTCAGCTGAAAGGCGCCGAACAGGACGGCGCCGATCAGCAGGAAATGCAGGAGCGGTTCGCGCAAGAGTTTCATCATCGTCTCCGTCAGCCCGGCGTGTACCAGATCGGCGATGTGTAAGCGCGCTCCTGGCCGAACAACGGCGTGTCGGCGGGCATCTTGATGTTGAAGCGCACTGCATCATAGGCGGTCCAGCGCGGCGTCGGGATTTCGAGCACCCGCGCATAGTATACGGCGCGCAAGGCCGGATCGAAATCCGGATCGGTCCAGGCCTTGATGAGCTCGGAGGCGCCGATCGTGTTGGTCCAGGTCGCCGTCGCCACGTCGACGGTGTTGCCGACCGGCGGCAGCTTGCCGTCGGGACCCGGCACGCGGCCGTCCGACCAGACGACGTCATAGACCTTTTCCTGCCGCTTGCCGGCGGCGTCGATCCAGCCCTTGACGATCTGGATCCGGTCGAGATTGCCGCCGATCGGATCCTTGAGTGCCGCGACGAGGAAGGTCGGCGCCTTGCCCGCCGGAGCGGCGCGCAGGTCGCCGCCCATCGGCACGCCCTTGGCATAGCCGGCAAAAGCGGGGCTGCGCGAGCGTGCATCGGCGTCGGTGAAATCCCAGCCGCCGAAGAAGCGCACGAGCATGCGCGGGCCGGTGGTGGCGTAAACCTCCTTGCGGCGCATGGCGTCCCAGATCGCTTCACGCGTGTTCTCGCTCGCCCACACGCCGGCATAGCCCGCGGCGACCATCTGCCAGCCCATCAGGAAGACATCGCCATTGCGCATGAATTCATGGGCGGCGCGATGCGGGCTGGGCTCGGCGCCGGAATGCTTGCCGAAGAAGTTTTCCTCCTCGGCGGTGGTGAGCGACGTGTGGCTGTCGGTCGAGCCGACCATGCCGAACTTGTAAGGATTGACGCCGAGCTTGGCCTCGAGCTGGAGGCCGGTCTGCAAGGCGGTGCGCGCATATTCCCGCTCCAGCATCTCCGGCTTCTTCACTTCGCTCAGATTGAGGTTGCCCTTGTCCCATAATTCGTAGCCGGCGAACTCGTCGGTGGGCGAGAGATAGGGATGAGCTTCGCCGTCGCCCTTGATCTGGGTCACCTCATAGAGCGGCTCCCAGCGGGCGCGCGTCTTGGCGTAATCCGGCGACAAGGGCTGGCCGGTGACCGGATTGGTCTCGGTCGGAAACATCCAGCCGTTCGAGAGATTGCCGTTATGCGGGATGGCCAGCACGCGCCCGCCGGTCTTGTCCTCATAGGCCTGGAGGTGTTTCCACAGATCCTCGGGCGTCGTGCTGCCGAGCGGCGGATAGGTCGTGAAGGGAAGCGTCTGGCTCGCCCGCGCACCGCCATCGCGATAGATCACCACACGGTGCAGATTGTTGCCGGGCGGGACCTGCGAGGTCCACTCATAGCCGATGAAGGCGCTGAACCGACCAGGCTCGTTGTATTTTTCCGCCGCCGCGACGATCTGGTCCCAGGTCGCCTGAAAACCCTCGGAGCCCGGCAGAAACTCCAGCGCCGGCGGGAATTTGCCGCGTGAAAAGCTGTCGATGATCTCGAGCGCGGCCCTGACGCCGTCCTCGCCGCCCTTCTGCACCAGATCGTACCAGCGCCGGCCGGTCGGATCGGCGAGCATTTCGGGTTTTCCGGCGAAGAGTGCCGGGAAGAAACCCATATTGTCGGAATGATCGGAGATGACCAGGAAATCGAGCGGGCGCGACAGCTTCACCCGCTCGCCGCCGGAGGCAGTCAGCTCCTCGCCGCGGGCGAAGCGGTAGGCGTCCTCGAAGCCAAGCCTTGTGCCGAAGGCGCCGGCATCCAGTGACGCGCTGGTGTGCAGATGCGTGTCGCCCCAGTATACGCGGCTCGGAAAATTGCGCCCGGCATAGGGCGAATAGCCCGGCGGCTTTCCCGGCAGGACGGTCGCAGCATCGAGCGTGCCGATGTCGGTGATCGTTTGCGCCGCCGCCGGACAGGCGACGAGCGAGCAGCCGATCGCCAGAGCCAGGCGCAGCTGCTGCTTGCCGCGGACCGGTCGCACCCGGGCTGCATTGTCATCATTCTGCATCGCTTCCTCCTGTCCATCGGTTTGACGTACGGACAGTCTCTAGCAGCGGGAGATGACGATCAATTGCCCCAAGGTCCATGGCTAGCCAGCGGCGGCAGTGAACGCAAATGCGGGGATCTCAGCGGTGGAATTTGTCGGCGGTGAGCCAGAAGACCTCGCCTTCACTCTCAGCTGTGTCGAGCCAGAAGAAATCGAGCTCCGGATAATCATCTTCCAGAAGCTCGCGGCCGCGGCCGATCTCGCACAAGAGCCCGCCACCGGGATTGAGATGGCGCGGCACCTCGGCCAGGATGCGGCGCACGATATCGAGGCCGTCCTCGCCGCCATCGAGCGCCATGGCTGGCTCGTGCCGGAATTCCGGCGGCAGTTCCTCCATCGCCGCCGCATCGACATAGGGCGGGTTGGTGATGATGAGGTCGTAGCGCTCCTGCGCCACCGGCTGGAAGAGATCGCCCTCATAGAGATTGAGCCGGTCGGCATGGCCCGACTCCGCGATATTGAGCCGCGCCACTTCGAGCGCTTGCGGCGACAATTCGACCGCATCGATCAGGGCATTGGGAAAGACATGGGCGGCGAGGATGGCGAGGCATCCCGAGCCCGTGCACAGATCGAGCACGCGGCCGACTTGCGAAACGTCGGGAACGAGCGTGAAGCCTTCGCCGCCGAAGAGGTCAGTGAACAGGAGCTCGCCGATGAAGGAGCGCGGCACGATCACCCGTTCGTCGACATGGAAGGGGATGCCCTGGATATAAGCCTTCTTGGTGAGATAGGCGGATGGGCGGCGCTTCGTCACGCGCTCCTCGATGCGGGCGAGCAGCAGCTCGCGCTCAGGCAGCGTGAGCCGCGCCTCGGCCCAGGGGTTGATGTCGTCAACCGGAAGATGAAGCGTCTCGAGGATGAGGAAGGCCGCCTCGTCGACGGCGCTTGCCGTTCCCTGACCAAAGGCCAGGCCCGCCTCGCCGAACCGGCTCACCGCGAAACGCAGCAAATCGCGGATGGAAATCAGGTCCTCGGCATGGTTTTTCATGAGGAATCCCATAGCGGGGCCGGGCAGCCGCGCCAAGGGGTCGCGGCTGCCCTGCAATGGCCAAGGAAAGCTTGCCTCCGGCGGGGGTGGTCATGCTATTTGTATGACATGAAAAAATCCCCGCCCAAGCTCAGGTCGCAGGCCTGGTTCGACAACCCCGACAATATCGACATGACGGCGCTCTATCTCGAGCGCTATCTGAATTACGGCTTCACCCGCGCCGAATTGCAGTCCGGCAAGCCGATCATCGGCATCGCCCAGACGGGTTCCGACCTGTCGCCCTGCAACCGCGCCCATCTGGAGCTCGCCAAACGGGTGCGCGACGGCATCACCGCGGCGGGCGGCGTGCCGCTCGAATTCCCCACCCATCCGATCCAGGAAACCGGCAAGCGGCCGACCGCCTCGCTCGACCGCAACCTCACCTATCTGAGTTTGGTCGAGGTCCTGTTCGGCTATCCGATCGACGGCGTGGTGCTCACCGTCGGCTGCGACAAGACGACACCCGCGGCGCTGATGGCGGCGGCGACCGTCAATATCCCGGCCATCGCGCTCTCCTCGGGGCCCATGCTCAATGGCTGGTACAAGGGCGAGCGCACCGGCTCCGGCACGATCCTGTGGAAGGCGCGCGAGCTCCTCGCCACCGGCGACATCGATTATGAAGGCTTCGTCGAGCTCGTCGCTTCTTCCGCCGCCTCGACCGGCTTCTGCAACACCATGGGCACCGCGACCTCGATGAACTCGCTGGCCGAGGCGCTCGGCATGACGCTGCCCGGCAATGCCGCGATCCCGGCACCCTATCGCGAGCGCGGCCAGATCGCCTATATGACCGGCAGGCGCATCGTCGAGATGGTCAAGGAAGACCTCACCCCGTCCAAGATCCTCACCCGCAAGGCCTTCGAGAACGCCATCGCGGTCAATTCGGCGATCGGCGGATCGACCAACTGCCCGATCCATCTCAATGCCATCGCCCGCCATATCGGCGTTCCGCTCGAGGTGGCCGATTGGGAGAAGCATGGCTATGACATCCCGCTGCTGGTCAATCTGCAGCCGGCCGGCGAATATCTGGGCGAGGACTATCATCGCGCCGGCGGCGTGCCTGCGGTCGTCGGCGAGCTCATCAAGGCCAAGCGCATTCACGAGGACGCGCTCACCGTCAACGGCAAGACGATCGGCGAGAATTGCAAAGATAAGCTCTCGCAGAATCACGAAGTGATCAAACCTTATGACGCGCCGATCAAGAAAGAGGCCGGCTTCAAGATGCTGAAGGGCAACCTCTTCGATGCGGCGATCATGAAGACGAGCGTCATCTCGGACGAGTTCCGCCAGCGCTATCTCTCCAATCCCAAGGATCCCAATGCCTTCGAGGCGAAAGCGATCGTGTTCGACGGGCCAGAGGATTATCACAAGCGCATCGACGATCCGAAGCTCGGCATCGACGAGCATACGGTCCTGTTCATGCGCGGCACCGGACCCTTGGGCTATCCGGGTGCGGCCGAGGTCGTCAATATGCGCGCCCCCGGCGAGCTCCTGAAGAAGGGCGTGCATTCGCTGCCCTGCGTCGGCGACGGGCGCCAGTCCGGCACATCGGGCTCGCCCTCGATCCTCAACGCCTCGCCCGAAGCCGCGGCCGGCGGCGGCCTCGCTCTCTTGAAGGACGGCGATCGCGTGCGTATCGACCTCAACAAGGGCACCGCCGATATCCTCATCTCCAAGGAGGAGCTCGAACAGCGACGCATTGCCTTTAAGTCGAATGGCGGCTATCACGTACCGGAAAGTCAGACGCCTTGGCAGGAGATCTTCCGCGCCAATGTCGAGCAACTATCGGAAGGCATGGTGCTGAAGCCCGCCGTCAAATATCAGAAGATCGCGCAGACGAAGGGCCTGCCGCGCGACAACCACTGATGGCGACGCGCGTCGCCGAACTCGAAGCGGGAACCTTCGAGGGCGAGGCGGCACGCAATTTCGAAATCGTGAGCGAGAGCGGCTTCCGCGCGACCTTCAATGCGGTGGGCGCGCGGCTGATGGCGCTCCATTATCCGGACGGCTTCGACATCGTCGCCGGCCCCGAGCGCATCGAAGACATGCTCGAGAGCGACATCTATGCCGGGGCCATTTGCGGGCGTTTCGCCAACCGCATCGGCAATGGCCGCTTCATGCTCAACGACAAGGAGCGTCAGCTCACCCAGAATCTTCCCCCGCATCACCTGCATGGCGGCGTCAACGGCTTCCACCGCAAGAACTGGGTGTCCGAGATCGAGGACGATGCGCTCGTCTTCTCGCTCGTCTCGAAGAGCCAAGAGGAAGGCTATCCCGGCAGGTTCAGGGCGCGGGCGGTCTATCGCTTCGATGACGACATTCTGAGCCTCGATATCGAGGCGCGGACGCGGCGGCCGACCATCGTCAATCTCACCAACCATGCCTATTGGAATCTCTCGGGTGCTAAGACCATCACCAATCATGTGCTGCAGATCTCGGCCCAGGCCTATACGCCGACCGACCAGACCCTCATCCCGACCGGGGCGGTCAGCTTCGTTTCGGGGACAAATTACGATTTCCGCGAGCCGACGCTGCTTGAGGAGGCCTTTGGCGACGATCAGGGCTTTGACACCAATTTCTGCCTGGAAGGCCCGCGCTACGAGCTCCATCATGCGGCGACGCTCATGGCCCAAGGCCGCGAGTTCGATCTCTTCACCACCGAGCCCGGCCTGCAGCTCTATACGGCCGGCCATCACGGGCCGGAGCTCAAAGGCAAGAACGGCCAGCCTTTGAGGCGCTTCGGATCGATTGCGCTCGAGCCGCAGAACTGGCCCGACGCGCCCAACCATCCGAATTTCCCCTCGGCGGTGCTGAAACAGGGCGAAGTCTACCACCATCGCATGGAATGGCGGTTCAGGCAGGTTTAGGCACGGCGTTGCGCGGCGCGGCATTGGCGGTAGACTGCGGCCCAAAGGACAGTTCATGAAGGACATTGTGGTTGTCGGCGCCGGCAAGATCGGCTCCACCATCGCCCGGCTGCTCGGCGATACCGGCGATTATCGCCTGACCGTCGTGGACCGCGCCGCCGACCAGCTGCGCCTGGTCGAAAAATCGAAGAAGGTCCGCACGAAGATTCTGGAGATATCGGACAAAACACTCGAGTCCGTTCTCGACGGCTGTTATGCCGTGCTGAGCGCCGCCCCCTACCAGCTGACCACGACGATCGCCAAAGCCGCGGCGCGCGCCCAGGTGCATTATCTCGATCTCACCGAAGACGTCCGCTCTACCCGCAAGATCCGCGCGATCGCCGCCAAGGCGGCTTCCGCCTTCCTGCCGCAATGCGGTCTCGCACCTGGTTTCGTCTCCATCGTCGCCCATGATCTCGCCAGCCGCTTCGAGACGCTCGACAGCGTGCGCATGCGGGTCGGCGCCTTGCCGCAATATCCCTCCAATGCGCTCAACTACAACCTGACCTGGAGCACCGACGGCGTCATCAATGAATATATCGAGCCCTGCGAGGCCATCGTCGATGGCCATTTCATGGAAGTGCCGGCGCTCGAGGAGCGCGAGGAGTTCTCGCTCGACGGCGTGACCTACGAAGCCTTCAACACCTCGGGCGGGCTCGGCACGCTGGCCGAGACGCTGAAGGGCAAGGTCAACACGCTCAACTACCGCACCATCCGCTATCCGGGCCATGTGGCGATCATGAAGGCGCTGCTCAACGATCTCGGCCTCAGGCACCGCCGCGACCTGCTCAAGGACATATTGGAGAATGCCCTGCCGACGACGACCCAGGACGTGGTCATCATCTTCGTCACCGTCAGCGGCCGCCGCGAGGGTCGGCTGATCCAGGAGACCTATGCCAACAAGATCTACAGCCGTGAGATCAGAGGCAAGATGCACAGCGCCATCCAGATGACCACGGCGGCGAGCATCTGCGCCGTGCTCGATCTCCTGGCGCAAGGCACGCTGCCGCAAAAGGGCTTCATCCACCAGGAAGACATCCGCTTGAGCGACTTCCTCGCCAACCGCTTCGGCAAGGTATTCGCCAACTAGGGCTGGGCTGGATGGCCGCCTCAAGGGCGGCCATGACGGAGCTGAGAAGCGGAGCCGCAGTCACTTTTCAGCCCTAAGTCGGAGTGCCGGCTACACCCACCCGCCGTCGACGGTGAAATCCTGATTGGTGCAGGCGGACGCCTCATCCGACGCCAGGAACAACGCCATGCGGGCGATGTCGAGCGGATAGAGCTTCCGCTTGAGGCACTGGTTCTTCATGATCTCCTTCTCGCCCTCGGGCGTTACCCAGAGCTTCAGCTGGCGCTCGGTCATGATCCAGCCGGGCGAGATGGTGTTGACGCGGATATTGTCGGGTCCGAGATCGCGCGCCAGCGAGCGCGTCAGGCCGGTGACGCCCGATTTCGACGCGGTATAGGCGGCCATGCCGCCCTGGCCGATCTTCCACGAGGTGGAGCCGAGATTGATGATCGAGCCGCCACCCGATTTCTGCATCATCGGGATCACCGCCTGGGCAGCGAAGAACTGATGCTTGATGTTGACGGCGATGCGCTGGTCCCAATAATCCGGCGTCATCTTGTCCCAGGCGTGACGCTCGTCATGGGCGGCATTGTTGACGAGGACGGTGATAGGCCCCAGCGCCTTGGCAGCGTCGGCGATCGATTGCTGCAGCGCCTTGATGTCGGTGACGTCGCAATGACCGAACCACACCGCGCCCGAGAGCCTGGCTTTCAGTCTCTCGCCCGCCTCCTTGGCGATATCGATGAAGGCCACCTTCGCGTCCTGCTTTGCGAATTCCTCGACGATCGCTTCGCCGATGCCCATGGCGCCACCGGTGATGAACACCGTCTTGCCCTTGAGGCTCGGATAGATGGCTCGAGTCATGACTGCTCCCGTTTTGTATGACTTTTGCCGGTTGGTTACAGGGAAAACTGCTGCTATGGCAAGCTCTTCTGACGGAGAGCCAGATGCCGATCACACGCCCCTATCTCGTGAGCATGGCGGCTTACAACAGCTGGATGAACGGCAAGGTCTATGACGCGGCCGCAAGATTGCCGCCTGAGGAGATCGCTCGCGACCGCGGCGCCTTCTTCAAGTCGATCCTCGGCACGCTCAATCATCTGCTCTATGCCGACCTCGTCTGGATCGGTCGCTTCAAGGACGGCCGGCCACGCATCACTGATCCCGACGTCCTGCTGCTGCATGAGGACCTTTCAGCCTTGCGGCAAGCCCGCAGGGCGCTCGACCGCGAGATCGAAGACTGGGCAAAGACGATCGATGAGACCTGGCTGGCGCGGCCCTTCACGTTCAAGACGCTCAAGGGCGATGCCGAGTTCACCTTCCCGGCCTCCATCCTGGTGATGCATATGTTCAATCACCAGACGCATCACCGCGGCCAGATCACGACGCTTCTGACTCAGGCTGGAGAAGATGTCGGCGTGACTGATATTCTCATGCTGCCGGGGCTGAAGGAGATGGTCTAGCGCGGTGGAGCGCATTCTTAGTTTCGCATCATCTTATCCGAAAAGTCTGCAACTTTTCGGGATGATGCGCCTAATGCGCCTCTTCCCAATTGAGGGCGGCGCGGGCGTCGACGGCAAGCGGCACGGCGAGCTTGATGGCGGGCTCGGGCGCCTTCTCCATCACCTCTTTCACCACCTTCTTCACCGCCTCGACCTCTTGGTCGATGCTCTCGAAGATCAGTTCGTCATGCACCTGGAGGAGCATGCGGGCGCCGAGCCCCGCCTTCGCTAAGGCGTCCGGCATGCGGACCATGGCGCGGCGGATGATGTCCGCGGCCGCCCCCTGGATCGGCGCATTGATCGCGGCGCGCTCCATGAAGGAACGCTCCGATGCATTGGGTGATGTAATGCGCGGGAAGTGGCAGCGCCTGCCGAAGATCGTCTCGACATAGCCCTTCTCGCGCGCCGCCTTCCGCGTCGAATCCATGTAATCCTTGATGCCGGGAAAGCGCTGGAAATAGGTCTTGATGTAATTGCCCGCCTCCTCGCGCGAGATGGTGAGCTGGTTGGCGAGGCCGAAGGCCGAGATGCCGTAGATGATGCCGAAATTGATCGCCTTGGCCTGCCGGCGGATCAGCGGATCCATGCCTTTCACCGGCACGCCGAACATCTCCGATGCCGTCATCGCATGGATGTCGAGGCCTTCGGCGAAGGCCTTGCGCAATTGCGGGATGTCGGCGACATGCGCCAGCACGCGCAATTCGATCTGGCTGTAATCGGCGCTGACCAGCTTCGAGCCCTTGGGCGCGATGAAGGCGGTGCGGATCCGGCGGCCTTCCTCGGTCCTGACCGGGATGTTCTGCAGATTGGGTTCGTTGGAGGAGAGACGCCCGGTCGAGGTCGCGGCCAGCGCATAGGAAGTGTGGACGCGGCCGGTATCGGGATTGATGTAAGCCGGCAGCGCATCGGTATAGGTCGAGCGCAGCTTGGAGAGCTGGCGCCAGTCGAGCACCTTGCGGGCGAGGTCGATCCCCTGGCTCGCCAAATCCTCCAGCACATCGGAATCGGTGCTCCAGGCGCCGGTCTGGGTCTTGCGCCCGCCCGGCAGACCCATGCGGCCGAAGAGGATGTCGCCCAGTTGCTTGGGTGAGCCGATGTTGAAATTCTCACCCGCGAGCGCGTAGATCTCCTTCTCGATCTTGCCGCCCGCCGTGGCGAATTCGCCGGACAGCCTGGCAAGCACGGCGCGATCGACCAGGATGCCTTCGCGCTCCATGCAGGCCAGAACCTGAACCAGCGGACGCTCGAGCGTCTGATAGACGGTGGTCTTGCCCTCGCGCGCCAGGCGCTCGCGGAACAGGAGCCAGAGCCTGAAGGTGATGTCGGCGGCTTCCGCGGCATAATGGGTGGCGCGGTCGAGCGGCACCTTGTCGAAGCTCACTGCCGATTTGCCGGTGCCCGCAACATCCTTATAGGCGATGGGCTTGTGGCCGAGATGCTTTTGCGCAAGCTCGTCCCGGCCATGGCCGTTGAGGCCGCTTTCGAGCGCATAGGACATGAGCATCGTGTCCTCGATCGCGGCAATCTCGATGCCGAGACGGCGGAAGACGAGGGCGCCGGATTTGAGATTCTGCCCGATCTTGAGGATCGCCGGATCTTCGAGCACGGGTTTCAGCAGAGTGATGAGATCGGCGAGCGGCAATTGCTTGATCTCATTGCCGCCGAAGTCGAGCCCGTCGCCGGTACGATGGCCGACCGGAACATAGCCGGCCTCGCCCGGCGCCACGCTGAGCGCCAGGCCGGCAAGGCTCGCCTGCATGGGATCGAAGGCCGTCGTCTCGATGTCGAGCGCCACCTGGCCTTCTTCATAGATGCGGGCCACCCAGCGCTCGAGTCCGTCCTTGTCGATGACCGTCTCATAGTCGTCATATTTGACCGCGGTGGCCTTGAGCCTCTCCGCCACCGAGACTTTGGGCTTCTCCTCGACCGCGGCGAAGACCGTCCTGGTCGCCTCATGCTGGGGATCGGCTTTGCGCTTCTCCGGCCGCTGCGGGGCCGCCGATGCCGGCGCCGGAGTCGTCCCCACGGCCGATCCTTCCGGCGGCCAGCCCTTGACCACGACGGGGACGGCATCGATCTCGGCCGCATCGGCCGCGAGATCGCTGGCGACGCGGCGCATCAGGGAGGAGAATTCCATCGTCTTGCAGAAGCCGATGAGATCCGACGCGCGCGGTTCCTCGACCAGAAATGAATCAATCGCATGCTCGACCGGTACCCGATCCTCGAGCGTCACCAGTTTCTTCGAGATGCGCGCCTGCTCGGCGAACTCGATGAGATTCTCGCGCCGCTTGGCCTGCTTGATCTCGGAGGCTTTGGTGAGAAGGGTTTCGAGATCGCCGAATTCGGTGATGAGCTGGGCGCCGGTCTTGACGCCGATGCCCGGCACGCCCGGCACGTTGTCGACCGAATCGCCGGCCAGCGCCTGGACATCGACGACCTTGTCGGGCTTGACGCCGAATTTCTCAAAAACTTCCGGCTCGCCGATCTCCTTGTCCTTCATCGTGTCGTACAGCTTCACCTTGGCATTCACGAGCTGCATGAGGTCCTTGTCGGAGGAGACGATACGGACAGTCGCTCCCACCTCCGCCGCCTGCCGCGCATAGGTGGCGATGAGGTCGTCGGCTTCGTAATCGTCCTGCTCGATGCAGGCGACATTGAACGCGCGGGTCGCTTGCCGGATCAGGCCGAATTGCGGAATGAGATCGGCCGGCGGGTCGGGCCGGTGCGCCTTGTAATCGGCATAGATGCGCTTGCGGAAAGTCTGTTCCGACTTGTCGAAGATGACGGCGAGATGGGTGGGCTTCTCGCCCGCCTTCATCTCCTTCATCAGCTTCCACAGCATGTTGCAGAAGCCGGTGACGGCCCCGACGGGCAGCCCGTCGCTCTTGCGGGTCAGGGGCGGGAGCGCGTGATAGGCGCGGAAAATGTAGCCGGAACCGTCGATCAGATAGACATGATCGCCGGATTTAAGGGGGCGATGTTGGGACATGCCCCCTATATGCCACCCTAATCCTCAGGCTTCCAGCCTTCCCCGCCGGCTGCTGACAAGTTCTGGCTGAACGGCTTTCTGACGCGGCGTCGCGGGGATCTTGACCCATTGCGGGCGGCGGAACAGGAAGCTCAAGGGCGTATGGCGCACCGCCCAGAAAAGGAGCACCGGCCCCACCACGCCAGCCGTCGTGACGATGATGGAGACGGTGCCCAAGTCCTGGATCACGCCCGTCTTGAGGAGGAGGGTGCGGGTCGCCGCCATGAACATGAAGAAGGAGAGATAGATGACGATCGAATTCTCGCCGCAATAGCGGATGGGCGAAGCGATCTTGAAGCGCGAGAGGAAGACGCCCATGGCGATGACGGCGCCGGCGCCGATGAAGCCCAAGATGAGGCCGATGCCCGGCAGATGCGATGCGCCATTGTCGACCAGGATCGCATTGATGACCGCCCAGATGGCGAGGCCGCCCAATATGCCGATGGGGTTGAGACCGCTCACTTCACGCGCATAGGCGAAGACATGATTGGCGAGCCAGTAGCCGGTGAAGAAATAGACGAAACGGTTGGCGAACTCATCGATGACGAGCCAGCCGGTATGGATGGAGACCAGCTGCAGCACGCAGCCCATGGCGAAGACGAGAACGGGCGGCAGCGGGCGCAGGAGCTTCGTCACGACGAAGAAGATGGCGAGGAGATAGATGAACCACAAAGTGCCATAGGGCTGGATGAGCCCCATTGCATAGGCTTCGAGGGTCGCCATCGCCCCTTCGCTGGAATAGAGGCCCCAGCATTTCATGCCGAACTGGATGGTCATCCACAGGATGTAGAAATAAGCGAAATGCACGAGCTTGGTGTCGAGATACTGGCGCCAGGGGCGGTCGATGCGGCTCGCGAGGAACAGTCCCGAGATCAGAAAGAAGTCCGGCATGCGGAAGGGCCTGGCCCATTCGACGAAGCCGTTGAGCCAGGAAAGCTCGCTGGCCGCCTTCTCGACGCCCAGCGTCGAATGCATCATCACGACCAGAATGATACAGATGCCCTTGGCGTAATCGACCCAGTCGACCCGCTCCGCCTTTATTCCTGCTGACATGTCGCCTCTCCCTGTGCCAATGCGGCACGGTCTTTGGCCCTGTCCGGCAAGGACCGTGCCGAGAGACCTCGCCCTTTGTTGCCCTTGCGACAATTTTCTTTATTTCCGGGCCCCGGGAGCGCAGACTGAACGGGGGCGAGGGCCTGTGCCATGCGGGGTATCCGAGGTCTCTTCACCGTCTTTCTGTTATCCGGGCTGGGATGGTCGGCCGCGCAAGCGGAAGACGAGCGCGCGAGCCCATCGCCTTCCCTCACTTTGGCCGCGGTCGAGGCGGGCACCGGTTTGGCCGCGGCCAGCAAGGGCCATGGGCTGCATGCGGCCGCGATCTACAACCGGCCCAAGGCGGCGAAACTGCTGGTCGCCCGGGGCATGCCGGTCGACATGCGCAATGAAGGCGGCCTGACGCCCCTGATGGTCGCCGCCACCTTCGGCAATGTCGAAGTGGCCGAGGTGCTGATCGCTGCGGGCGCCGACCTAACCCTTCGCAATCCTGCCGGCCATGCGGCCCTCCATATCGCCGCCCTTGCCGGACAAGCCCCTGTGGCGCAGCTGCTTCTCGCCCATGGCGCCGACAGCGCGCTGCGCGCCGAGGCCCAGGGCGAGACACCGCTCCATTTCGCCGCCTCGCTTGGCCGCGCGAAAGTGATCGCCGTGCTGGCGGCCCATGGCGCCCCGCTCGATGCCACCGACAATGACGGCGTGACGCCACTGCAATATGCGCGGCGCCGCCTCCAGATGCGCGCGGTCGAGGCGCTGACCCAACTCGGCGCGCGTGTCGACGGGCTGCATGATGCGGTGAATGCCGGCGACGTCGCGCGCGTCATCGAGCTCATCGCCAAGGGCGCGGATGTGAATGCGCCCGATCTCTTCGGCACGCCCTTGCACCTGGCTGCGGCCAAAGGCCGGACCGGCATCGCGGTGATCCTCATCGATCGCGGCGCCGATCTCGAAGCCGTGGGCGAGCCCGAGGGCGCTCATCCCTTGCACACGGCCGCCCTCAATGGCGAGGACGAGGTGGCGGCCCTCCTCATCGAACGCGGCGCGAAAGTCGATGCGCGTGACGTAGCAGGCCGCACGCCCCTGATGGTGGCGGCGGGCTTTCTCAAGCCGGATGTGGCGCGGTTGCTGCTGGCGCAGGGCGCCGATGTCCGCGCCATGGACAGCGTGTGGGGCGACACCCCGATCCACTACGCGGCCTGTTCCGACGATCTCGAAACGGCGCGTTTGCTCTTGCGCCACGGCGCCGATGTCAATGCCCGCAGCGGTGGCAATGGCGCAACGCCGCTCCACTACGCCGCGGGCAAAGGCAAGATCGAGATGGTCGAACTGCTGCTCAAGGAAGGCGGCCAGCCCGACATTTCCGACAAGGCTGGATGGCTGCCTTACACGACGGCGAACAACAGCCGCCACGAACATGTGGCGCAATGGCTGCGCCGCCTCGCCGACGAAAAGTGAACCTCACTCAGCCGCCTGGCGCTGGCGCAGCAGATTGGCTTCCACCGAACGGAGATGCCGGTCCATGGCCAGAGCCGCCGCCTTGAGATCGCGCTCGGTGATCGCCTCGACCAATAGCTCATGCTCATGGAAGCTGTGGTGATCGGGCGGCGGGCGCATGCCATTGTGGCGCAACCTTCCCCAGACAACGGCGCGCCGCACGGCATTGAGGGTGTCGAACAGGGCGATCAGCACCGTATTGTGCGACGCTTCCGCCACCAGCCGGTGCAGGCGGTTGTCGCAATTCTCATATTGGCGCCAGGTCTCGGCAAGGCGCGAGGCCTCGAGGCACTGACGCATCTCGGCGATGTCGGCGGAGGTCGCATGCAGTGCCGCCTCGCGGGCGAGGATCGGCTCGATCGCCAGGCGCGCCTCCATGATCTCGCGCGGATTGCTGGCGGCGGCGAGATCGGCGACGGTCTTGAACTCCTCGACGGGGCGGGCGCCGATGAACGTGCCCTTGCCGACATGGCGCCACAGTTCGCCATTGCCTTCGAGAACCGCGAGCGCCTTGCGCAACTCGCCGCGCGACACGCCGAGCAGGTCGCAAAGCTCGCGTTCCGGCGGCAATTGCGCGTTCGCCGGCAGATCATGCTGGGCGAGATACGCCCGCAGCTGCGTCAAGGCGCCCCCAACCTCATCGCTCATCGTCCCAGGGTCCCGAGCCCCATTTGTCCGTCCGGCCTGCGCATAGGAGCTTCACCTTTTGCCGTCAATATTCTTGACCAATCTTCTTTTCTTGTCAAACCAATCTAGAATTGGTTAAATTCTCCTCGGGTACCCGAAAGACGCGGAATGCGCGAGCGGTCGCCCCAGCAATTGATCGAGAAGCACATGGGAGGTCTTCAGATGAAACCAATTCCAAGAATCCTGTCAGGCCTCGCCGCCGCAGGCTTCATGCTCACTTTGGCGGTCACGGCGGAAGCGGCCGAGAAAGTGCGCGTGGCGCTGGGCGATGTCGTCTCGGTCGAGACGCTCGCTTTCGTGGTGGCGATGGAACGCGCCAAGGACCGCGGCGTCGATTACGAGCTCACTTCCTTTGCCAAGGAGGAGCTTGCCATCCAGTCGATGATCAATGGCCAGTCGGACCTGGGCGTCGGCACGCCCTATGCCGTGATCCAGAAGTCCAAGCTGCCGCTCAAGAACATCTATCAGATGTCGCGGCTCGTCTTCTTCCCGGTCGCGTCCAAGGAATACAAGACCTGGAAGGACATGAACGGCCAGCCCATCACCTTCCATGCCCGCGGCACCGGCACCGAGGCGATCGGCAATATCATCGCCAAGCGCGAGGGCATCGAATTCGGCGAGAGAAGCTACGTGCCGGGCTCCGAGAACCGCATCATCGCCATGATGAACGGGCAGATCAAGGCGACCGTCGTCGATCTCGCCAACAAGAATGTGCTGCTGGCGAAAGCCGGCGACCGCTTCCATGTGCTGCCGGGGCTCGAGGAGCCGGCGAGCGACGAGCTCGTCTTCGCCAGCGAGGCCTGGCTCAAGGACAATCGCGAGACGGCCAATATCATCGTCGAGGAGCTGCACAAGTTATGGCGCGAGATGAAGGCCAATCCGGCCATCATCGAGACCGAGCGCGCCAAGCGCAATCTGATCGCCGACCAGCCGAAGGAAGTGCTCGCCGAAGTCGTGCCCTTCTATACCGAGGCGACCAAGGAGGGCGTCTATGCGCCCCTCGAAAACCCCGCCGACGTGGCCAAGGTCGATTTCCTCTTCTACACCGAAGCGGGCATGATGGAAGGATCGGCCGAGACGCTGAAGGTCGAGGAATTCTGGGACCTGGGCCCGCTCGAGGCCGCGAAGAAGAAACTCGGCGATTGACTTGATCCTCTCTCCCCCTGCGGGGAAGAGGGTTAGGGTGAGGGGGAAGCAGCGGAAAGGTTAGTCGGCGATGCAAGAAGCAATTCACGTCTGTTCCCCCTCACCCTCCCATTGCTGCGCAATGGGTCCCTCCCTCTCCCCCGGAGGGGGCGAGGGTAATCCATGACTCTCATCGCCGAGACGAAGCTCCATCATCGGGCCGGATCCACCTGGGGAGATCTCCTCACCCATCCGGCTGTCCTGTGGCTCGTCTCGGCGGTGATCGTCGCTGCGAGCTGGGAGATCGCCGGGCGCTGGCCGATCAGCCCGGCTTTCCCGCCTTTCTCCGACACCATGGCGGCACTCTTGGGCCTCATCGCCGACGGCTCGCTCGGCAAGGCGCTGCTCATCACGCTGAAGCCGCTCGCCATCGGCCTCATCGCCTCGATCACTGTGGGTGTGGGCCTCGGCGTCCTGATGGGCCTTAACCGCTTCGCCGAGTGGCTGGGCTCGCCCGTCTTCGTCATCGCGCAATCGGCGCCGCTCGCCGCCCTCATCCCGATCCTCACTTTCGCCTATGGCATCGGCTTGACCGCGAAAGTGCTGACCGTCTGCATCATGGCCATGCCGGTCATCGTGCTGAACTCGCTCAATGCGGTGCGCCACACGCCGCAGACATTGCTCGACATGGGCCATGCCTTCCTTGCCTCGCGCCGGCAGATCATCTTCAAGATCATCCTGCCGGCCGCGAGCCCCGTGATCTTCGCCGGCTTGCGGCTCGGCTGCGCGGCGGGCTTCATCGGCGTGGTCCTGGCCGAGCTCCTCATCACGCCGACCGGCATCGGCGACATCATCACCTACAACCAGTCGGTGGCCGAATATGAGAAGATGTATGCGGCGATCTTCGCCATCATCGCGCTGTCGGTGCTGTTCATTTCAGGCTTGGAGATCATCGAGACCACCTTGTTCCGCCCTGAGAAAAGAGGCCGCTCATGAGCCCGCAAGCTGCCCGCAAGGCTGAGCCCGCATCCCGGCCGATGGTCCAGGTGCACCGCGTGTCGAAGATCTATCCGGGCGGCGTCGAGGCGCTCTCCGGCATCTCGGTCGACTTCCCGGAAGGCCAGCTCACCTCGCTGCTCGGACCTTCCGGCTGCGGCAAGACCACCTTGCTCAAGATCATCGCCGGCCTCATCCCCGCGACCTCGGGTCTGGTCGAAGTGGACGGCAAGACGGTGACCGGACCCGGACCCGAGCGCGCTTTCGTGTTCCAGGATTTTGCGCTCATGCCCTGGGCCACCGTGATGCGCAATGTCGCCTTCGGCCTCGAGCTCAAGGGCGTGGCGCAGAGCGAGCGCGAGGCGGTGGCGGAGAAATATATCGCGAGCGTCGGCCTCAAAGGTTTCGAGCGCGCCTTTCCGCATGAGCTTTCGGGCGGCATGCGCCAGCGTGTCGGCCTTGCCCGGGCCCTCTGCGTCAATGCCAAGGTGCTGCTCATGGACGAGCCCTTCTCGGCGGTCGATGAGCAGACCAGGCGCAAATTCCAGGAGGACCTGCTCGAGCTCATCGCGCGCGAGCACAAGACGTTCCTGTTCGTGACCCATTCGATCGAGGAGGCGGTCTATGTATCGGACCGCATCGTCACCCTGTCGCGCCGACCGAGCCAGGTCTCGTCCATCGTCGAGCCGCAGATCGCGCGCGGTCGCGATCCCGACCAGATCCGCCGCGACTCCGCCTATCTCGATACGGTGGAGACGATCTGGCAGAGCCTCAAGCGCTATCTCGACTGAGGAGGGCCATGATAACCATCGGCAAGTTCCGTCTCCCGATCATGAGCTCGCTCCTCATCTGGGCGCTGCTGTGGGAGATCGTCGGACGGTCGGGCGCTTCCTTCGTCATCCCGCCGCTCTCCGCCATTCTGGCGCGCATGGTCGAGATCGTGCCGACCGCCACCTTCGGCGAGGCCCTGTGGATCACGGGCAAAGCCTTCATCATCGGCACGCTCGTCGCCATCGTCATCGGCATACCGCTCGGCGTGCTGATGGGACGCTCGCTCCTTGCCGATCGCATCTTCCTGCCCTGGGTCAATCTGTTCCTGTCGGCGCCGCTCTCGGCGCTGGTGCCGGTCATCATGGTGATCTTCGGGGCGGGCCAGACCACCATCATCCTTACCGTCGTGCTCTTCGCCATCTGGATCATCGTGCTCGATGCGCGCGCCGGTGTGCGCAGCATCACGCCGTCCCTCGTCGAGATGGCGCGGAGCTTCGGCGCCACGCCGCTGCAGGCCTTCGCCAAGATCTATGTCTGGGCGGCGCTGCCCGAAATCCTCTCGGGCGTCAGGCTCGGCCTCATCCGCGCGGTCAAGGGCGTCGTCATCGGCCAGATGCTGGTGTCGATCATCGGCTTCGGCCGCCTGTTCGAGCTTTATTCCTCGCGCTTCCTGATGGAGCATTTCTGGGCGCTGCTCTTCGTGCTGTTCGCCTTTGCCTTCGCGATCAACGAGGCCCTGGCCTGGCTCGAGCGGCGCTTCGAGTATTTCGCCTCATCACGCAACTGAACCTCATCGCAACAAGGAGCAGATAGAATATGGATTTCGTGATCGTCCAGCCGCGACAGGCGAGCCTCAAGGTGAAGGGCACAAGCTCATCCTTTCCGGTGCACCGCATCTATTGCGTGGGGCGCAATTATGCGGCGCATGCGATCGAGATGGGCCACGATCCCAATCGCGAGGCGCCTTTCTTCTTCCAGAAGAATCCCGACAATCTGGTCGAGGACGGCCGGTTCCCCTATCCGCCCGCCTCGAATGACGTCCACCACGAGATCGAGCTCATCGTGGCGCTGAAGGACGGCGGCAAGGATATCCCGCTCGGCCAGGCCCTCGATCGTGTCTATGGCTATGGCGTCGGCCTCGACATGACGCGCCGCGATCTCCAGGGCAAGGCCAAGGATGCGGGCCGGCCCTGGGAAATCGGCAAGGCGTTTGAATCCTCCGCTCCCGCGAGCGCCCTGGTGCCGGCCGATGAGATCGGCCATCCCGCGCAAGGCGCCATCTGGCTCGATGTCAATGGCGAGCGCAAGCAAACCGGCGACCTCAACCAGATGATCTGGAAGGTACCGGAGATGATCAGCTATCTCTCCGGCCTCTTCGTGCTGCAGCCCGGCGATCTCATCTTCTCCGGCACGCCTTCAGGGGTCGGACCGGTGAAGCGCGGCGACCGGCTCCTTGGCCACATCGACGGCATCGGCGATCTCGAGGTGCTCGTGGTCTGAGCGGGCCGGTGGGCTTCGCTATTCCGTCAGCCGGCCGCCGCGATGGGCGAGGTTCATCACGGCCTTATACGCGGTCGGCGAGCGCTTGCCGGGCATGTTGGCTTCCAGAACGAGTTCGTCGATGAAGCCCTGGCTGACTTCCACCTCCACGCAATGATCAAGCTTGTCGACCAGCCACACCCGATAGCCCTCTGCATATTTGTCCTGGTAGCCTGAATCATCATTCGGGATCCGGCCAACCAGGGGAAGAGAGGGTACCAGCATGATCTTGGGCTTGGGGAAATCATAGGTATGCCCTTCATAGGCATAACCGAACATGATTCCCGACGACAGCTTGTCGCCCTTCGTTTCGGTGCCGAGGAGAACCGTGCCCAGGAGCTTCATGGCCAGCCCCAGTTGAAAGGTGGCCCCGGTTGAGTTGGGAGTGGGTCCGGAAGGCCAGAGGGATTGGATGTCGATCGGCTTCCCGGGATTCTTGCGCAAAGTCGTGAGCACCTTGATGACGCGGTCGATCTCTTCCTTGACCCGCTCCGGTTCGCTGAGATCGAACCTGATATTCATGCTCTTGCTCGCACCTTCATTGAAGGACGAGATGGTCACCTTGGGTCCGTCAAAAACGATACCTGGCCTGCCGGGGATGCCGTACAGCCGGACCTGCGTCGGATTGTAGTGACCATCGGCATTGGTCGGCTTGTTGCTGGCATCGGCGGATGTATAGGTCGGTCTATGGTAATCGCTCATGGCCTCTCCTTCTGATCACAAAATCTCGCGCCACAGGAAATTCGCTTCGAACCGCGCTGCCAGCTCCGGCGAGGCGGCATCGCCACATTCGCACAAGGTCATCGCGGCTTCAGCGAAGCTCAAGCGATCGGGATCGAGGCGCTGCCATGCCTGCACCAGGGCCAGCGCCACTTCATCGCGCGCTTCGACGAGCGCCGTCTTGAACAAATAAGGCCGGGCGCGGAAAGCCCCCGCCGTGAACTGCGACAGGCGCTGCATCTGGGCCGCGTCCACGTCATGAATATCGATCTCGAGAAGCCGCGCATCGGCGAGCTCGCGCTCGGCCAGGCGCGCATGGAAGCCCGAGACGATCGTGTCGAAGACGGCGCCGGTGAAAGGCCGCGACTGATCGTGGATCTCGCCCGAGACCTCGCTCATACGGCGTGAATTCCCGGCGAGCCTGATCTGCCGGTCGCCGGTCAGCTCGGCGATGCGGTTGAGCTCGTTGAGCATCAGGAGATTGCCTTCGCAATGGCGCAACAAGCGGTCGAGGCCGGTATCGAAATGCATGAAGCAGAGAAGCGAGATCAGGTCCGAATTCGATTCGTGGAAGGCACCGAAGTCGCCCCTATCGAGGCCGCTTTCCGGCATGCCGAACAAAGAGAACAGGACGGCATGGCCGACCTCATGGGCGATGACATCGAAATTGAGGGCGAAGGGAGCTGCCTCGCCATCGGCGCCGCGGTCGACACCGAGCTCGAGAAAACCGTAGCCCGATTGGGCGTTGCGCCATTCGACCCAGGGAATGATCTCGAGGCTGTCATAGGTGCCGGCGAAGTGCCAGACGATCTCATGGCCGAGATAGCTCTCGACGATGTCAAGCACGCGCTGGACGGAAGCGAAGGCATGGGCGGCGATGAACTGTCGCGTGCCCGGGCTCAGATGATCGAAATGACCGTCGGGCCCCGCTTCCGCCGGCGGATAGACCTCGCCGACGAAGGGCGGCAGGTAGGGGTACTCGTATGGCTCTTTTTCCAGGAGCGGATCGCGCACATGGAGGCGGCGGTTGGCCGGGCCCGGCCGCAGCCGGTCGGGCGGTGTCGATATCCATACGGGCTCGGGCTTGTCATAGCCCGACACATAGGGCGCCTGCGGATAGAGAAGAAAGCGCGTGCCGAGCGGCGAGCTCACACGGTCTTCGCCCGCAGCAGAGGAATCGTCCATTCTGTAACCCCGCATCCGCGGAACCTACCATACGGTCATTTCGTTGGGAACAGACCCGAGGATCATGCATCGGCCGGCAGAGCAATGTTCGCGTGACGAAGGTCGCGAACAAATGCGGTTGTCCAGGTAAAGGGTCGAGGCGTGGGAGGCGGCATGGCGTTAACCTTATCCAGGAAGCGCAAGGCCTGCACGGCGTCATCGCGCTTTTGCTCGACGATATGCCGCTCGAGCATGGCGTAATCCGCCGCGGTCCCGGCCTCCCTCATCACATTGACAAGCGTGCGCTCGCGATAGTTGAGCCGGCGCGCTGCGGTCTCGAGATGCCGGCGCTGCACGTTGTCGATGACGCCCAGGCGCTCGGCGCGCTTGACCGTCTGCACGAGATCGACAAGGGCCAGCGTCATTGCCGCCGATCCGAGCTCCTCCGGCATATGCAGAACCGCCACCGCGTCATCGGGCGCGAAAGCATGGCGGCGGTACCAGCGATAGATGAGGCCTATGCCGATCATGCCATGGCCGTGGAGCTCGGCCGCCCGCAAGGCGCCCATGCTGGCGGCGCCCAAGACCCTGACGCCGCGCGCCATCGCCCATAGGATCTCCTTGTGCCGGACCGCGGGCGCGGACTGGAAGGTGCCATCGATGATGAGGAGCGCGCGGGGTTCATATCGTTGCACGGCCGAGATGACCGAGCCCTGCGCCGCCGGCGGCAGATAGATCGCATCGCATATGTCCTTCGCGGTGGAAAGCGGCAACGAGGGACCAAGGAATATGATGGGCGGCTGCTCCATTCATCCCTCGCTCAAAGGCAAAAGCTCGGGCGCCAAAACCTTGACCGCCGAGAGCCCGGCAAAGGGATGCGTATCGAGGTGCTTGACGAGAAGCGAGGCGAGACCATCGGCGGAGGCCTGCGCGATCAGAAGCTCGAGCCAGTTCGCTCCGGCTTCCGGCGGTGGCGCAAGTACCGAGAAGTCGATCGGGCGCGGCCCCTCCTTGAGCAACTTGCGATGCGCTTCGATCATCGCCCAATCGGGATAGCGGGGATAAGCCAGCCGGGTGATGTCTTCGCGCGCACCGGAAATGGCGGCGAGCCGCGATTGCGCCGCCTCCTGGATCGCCCGGCAGGCCGCGGCGGCGGGATCGAGGCTCGCGGCCGAGCCTTCCGCGGGAAAAGGAATGAGCGTGCCTTGTCCACGATCCTCTTCGAGGAGATGGCACCAGATGACGGATACGCAGGCGCGGGCCTCGACCCGCCAGAGACCGACCAGGAGCCCGGCGCTTTGAACGCGATCGAGAAGATCGTTGAGGACCGGATCGTCGATGGTCGCGCGATCGATGCGGAAGCGCTGGAAGAAGCCATGGGTGCGGTTGGCGGCGGCCAAGGCATCGCGTTCGAAACATTCGAGGAGCCCATGCAGCACGGCGTCATGTTCATTGAGCGCCACCGCGAGACCCGAGGTGGAGGCCTCGAAATAGGCATCTTGGGGATTGAAGGGATAGGTGAAAGCGGTGTGGACGAGGCTGAGCGGAATCATCCGCGATGTGTCGGAGAGAAGGTCGCTCGCCGCCGTCCAGCCCAGGGCTTCGGCGTGCCAGTCGCGCGGACAGTCATTCGAAAGATGCGGGACGAACTGCGCGGGGGGAATTCCGAGGTCGTCCGCCGAGGCGGTGACGGCCTCGAAATGCGAAAGCCGCTCGGCGAAGAAGCATTCCGCCGCTTCGAGTATAGCCGAGACGGCGGCGGCTTCAGGCGTGAAGCCCTTGCCTTGAGCCACCGAATTCGACAGCGACAGAGGGCGCGTGGCCTGCATGACGGGAATGCCGACCCGGTCGAGGCCGGTGATGTCGCCGATGCGGGTGATGCCCAGGGCGTCGATATCCGGCATGAGCCGACGCAGGATCTCGCCGGCCATGGGGCCTTGTCGGCCGTCGCGGCCCGGTTCAGCCATGCGGCAAGGATTCCGGATTGACGATGAGCGTGCATCCGGCCTCGACCGCGAGCTTCGCCCGTTCCACATGCGGAAGGTAGCGCGCGGCGAGATCCGGCGAGAAGCCGAGCGCTTCGATGGTGCGATAGGCGCTGAGCAGCAGGGTTATGGCGTTCTGCTCGAGCGCGATGCCGAGGCTCGCCTCGGCGGCCTCGGTCATCGGTGCGATGTCGGCACCGCTTTGGGCGAGAAGCCGCAGGCGGCGATGATGCAATTCAGCGAGCCAGTAGCGGTGCCCGCTCTTCTCGACCTCGGCGACGGCCGAAGCGACGAGCTCCAGGGCGCCTGCGACATCGCCGGTGCGGGCCAGCAATTCCGCCAGCATGTCATTGTAGACGGGAAGGTCCTCGGGCGTCTCGATCTCGGCGTGGACGGCAAGCCCCTCTTCCATCATTTTCCGCCCGGCGCGCGGATTGGAACGGGCCCCGAGACACCAGCCTTCGAAGATCGTGGTCTTCGCGGCGAGCGATGGCCTGTTATGCCTCACGGCAAGGTCGCGCATGCGCTGGATGAGCGCGCCAAGAGCGTCGAAATCGCGCCGGTAGCGATGGAACATGGCGGCGATGTCATAGGCATGGGCGATGCTGCCGAGATGTGTCGTGGTCTCGGCCCAGGCGCAGGATTGCCTGACCGATTCGACCGCGCGGTTGCCCTGGCCGGTCAGCCACAGGGACAGGCCGCGCTGGCCGAGGCCGCAGACCTTGGCATCGTGGCCGCCGAAAAGAGTGAAGTTTTCTGCCCCGCGGCCGGCCTCGTAATAGGCCATGCCGCCATTGACCGCGTCGATGCAGCTCGCATGATGGCCAAGGTTGAAATCGATGGCCCACACACAGTGGCGCACCTGCAACTGCACTTCGGCGTCGGCGACCTCCCTGAGGTCGGCGAGGATGATCTGGGCGCGCTCGCGATAACCGGCGAAGTCGGGAGAGGTGAACCACCAGCCCCAATAGACAGGGAACAGTTTTGGCTGGTCTTCGGCCTTCTGACGTCTGGCGAGCGCCACACCTTCCGCATAGAGGCGCGCGACCTCGGGCGATTTCTTGCCCTCGATACCGGCGAGGACGGGGCACAAGGCGGCGATCACCTGGAGCTTCAGCTCATCGCGGCGTTCCGGCGGCGCCGTCTCGATCAGGCCCAGCGCATGCTCCAGCATCTGGCGCGCCTCGGTGAGAGCCGACTGCGCCGAGCTTTCCTTCCCGGCGGTGACGAACGCCTCGACCGCTTCCTCCATCCAGCCGGCGCTCTCGGCATGGGCGGCAAGCGCCGCCGAGCCGATCCACGGCGCCAGATCGCGGTTCTCCGCCACCAGGCGGAAGATGCGGCCATGCACCGCCTGGCGCGTCTTGCGCAGCAGGCTCGCATAGATCGTCTCCTGGATGAGCGCATGGCGGAAGGAGAAGGCGGGATAGCCCGGGATGCGGTTGCGCAGCAGGATGCCGGCATCGCCCAAGGCGCGCAGTGCGTCCAGTATGCCCGCGGCATTGACATCGGGCAGGATGCCGCAGAGCAGCGAATAATCGACATCGCGGCCCATCACCGCGGCATAGCGGGCGATCTCCTGGGCCGGACCCAGATTGGCGAGGCGTGCCGACAATATGTTCTCGAAGGCATCGGGACGCGCCGACGACGGTCGCTTGGTCAGCACTTCCGCCGCCTCGATGCGGTTCTCGCTCATCCACTGGCAGAATTCCTCGACGAACAGCGGATTGCCGGCCGTCACCTGATGGATCGGCTCGAACAGGCCGGAAGGCAGGGCCTCGGCGGTTTCGGGCCAGCTCTGCTCGATGGCGAGCCGCGTCGCCTCGCGATCGAGAGGGCTGAGTGCCAGATGGCTCGTTCCGCCATTGCCTGGCCTCTGCAGCGGCTCGAAGCGGCGCGCGGTGACCACCAGCAGGGCGCGATGGCGCCTTACCGTGCGGGAGAGGGCTGAAAGGATGAGATAGGACGTCGGATCGATCCAATGCGCATCCTCGATGGCGATGAGGAGCGGACCCTCGGCCGAGAGGGCGGCGAGACAGCGCTCGGCGGCGCTCACGGCTTTCTCGCGGATGGCGTCGGGCGTGGCGGAAGCGAGGTCGTCATCCGCCTTGCCCTCGGCCCCGAGCAGGAAGGCGAAGACGCGTACCGCCTCCGGATCGTCGATGCCGTTGCGCCGGAACAACGCCTCGATGCGGGCCGGCGACGGCTTGCGGGCGGCGGTGAGGCCGGTATGCGAAAGGGCATGGAGCAGGGGGTGGAGCGTCTGATGGGCGCCGCCCGGGGCGCATTGCAGCAGCAAAAGGCGTTTACGGGTCGCGCGCGTGCTCTTGCGGATCTCATGCAGCAGGCGGGATTTGCCGATGCCGGCCTCGCCTTCGATCAACAGGACCTGGCCGTCGCCATGGAGCGCCTTCTGCCAGCAGTCGAAGGCATGGTCGAGCTCGCGCTCGCGCCCGACGATGCGCGAGGTCACTTTGCCGAAGGCGAAGAAGCGGTCGATATTGAGCTTGTGGCGCAATGCCTGCCAGGCATTCTCGGGCGCGAAGCCCTTGAGGGCCTGCTTGCCGAGGAAGCTGAAGGAAAAAGACCGCCCGGCGAGCTGGCGGGTGAGTTGCGAGACGACGACCGTGTCGGGCCGGGCGATCGCCTGGAGCCTCGCGGCAAGGGCGGGGGCGACACCGGTCACCTGCTCGGGCGCCTGGCCCGCCTCGGCCGCGGCAATGATCGCCATGGACGTGGCGATGCCGACCCGGACATGGAATTCGGAAAGCTTGCGCGCCTGGGCGAGCTTGCGGCAGCCTTCGGTCGTGTCGAGCCCTGCGGCGATGGCGAGCGAGGCGGTATCCTTGGGATCGGTCGGCGAGACGAACATGGCAAGACCGCCATCGCCATGCAGGTCGCGGATCACGCCCCGGTGGCGAGTCACCGCCTCGTTGACAATGGCATGGAAGGCCGCGATCAGTTCCTGGAAATCCTCGAGATCGAGACGCTGCATCATGTCGGTCGAGCCGACGAGATCGTAATAGAGCGCAGTGACCTGCCGGCGCTCGCCCGCCTTGGCGAGATCCGCTTCAGCGGCTTTCTTGCCGCCGGGGCTCAAGGGATTGACCGGTCGCGCTGCCATGCTGGCCTCTTCAGCGCCGCACCGGCAGCGGCGCGAGGGTCAGCGTTTCCGGCCGCGCAACCAGATCCAACCCATTCTTATTGTGGAGATAAAGGGGCTCGCGCTCTTGCTCCGCCGCACAGGAGCCTTCCGGCGTCATCATTCGAATCTTCAACCTGCCTTCGCCGTCTCCCGACATGAATGAAACCGTTTTGCTGGCTTTCCGCAAGGTTGTTGCGACAGATTTCTGGATAGAAGGGACTTGACTCCATGTATCATGTATACATAATCCATAAATGACTTTGAATGAACCTGTCCTTTCGGAGCCCGGCGGGACGTCTCTCGACCCGATCCGACCCCTGAGCCTGCCGCAAATGGTGGCCGACCGGATCGTCGAAGCCATTGGCGACCGGCGCATCCTGTCGGGCCAGCGCGTCTTCGAACTCGAGCTCGCCGAGCAGATGGCGGTAAGCCGGGTGCCGGTGCGCGAAGCCTTGCGCGTGCTGGAGAGCCAGGGCCTGGTCCGGGCGCAGCCGCGCCGCGGCGTCCATGTCATCGATCTCGACGAGCGCTGGGCGATGGAGATCTATGACACGCGCGCGGCGCTCGAGACGGTGGGCGCCCAGCGCACCGCCCAGAACATCCGCCGCCATCCGCCATTGGCGGCGCGGCTCGACGAGGCACTTGCGGCGATCGAGCGGGCGGCGCTGAAGCAGGATCGCATCGAGATCAATCGCGCCGACCTTGCCTTCCACACCCAGATCTATGCGCTCTCGGATTCGCCCTTGCTGCAAACCTTGTGGGCGGCCATGGCGCGCCATGTGCTGATCATGTTCGGCATCACCACCTTCAGGCGCACCGATTTCGACTACATCATCGAGGAGCACCGGCGGCTGCGCCGCGTGCTCGATCAAGGCTCGACCGAAGAGATCGCGGCCGAGATCCCTGTCCATATCGTCGGCCCGCATAAATCGCGCGAGGCCGCCGCCGCGCACTGGGCCGGCCAGGCCCGGGGCACGATCCAAGCCTGATAAAGATAACAGGAGGAAACAGCAATGAAACAGACCTTGACACGCCGTGACTTCATGGCCGTGGCCGGCGCCACCGCCGCAACACTCGCCGCACCGTCCATCTTGCGCGCGCAAGACAAGGCGCTGCGCATCCTGACCTGGGAAGGCTATGCCGAACCCGACTGGGTCGAGCCCTTCAAGCAAGCGACGGGCGCCAGCGTGAACATCGTCTATACGGGCTCGGTCGATGAGATGTTCGCCAAGATGCAGGGCTCGAAGGGCGCGGATTTCGACGTCGTCGCCTTCGATACCTCTTCCTTCGCGCGCTATATCGACGGCGACCTCATCCAGCCGCTCGACATGGCGAAGATCGCCAATGCGCAGCATATCGTGCCGTCCTTCCAGAAGGTCGAGCCGATCATGCGCGGCGATAAGCATTATGGCGTGCCCTTTGCCTGGGGCTCGCTGCCGCTCGTCTATGACACGGAAGCCTTCCCGTCGGCGCCCGAGAGCTGGGCCGTCATGTGGGACGAGCAATATGTGCAGCAGATGATCGCGCTCGATGACGCCAACAACTCCGTGGTGCTCGCCGCCCTCGTGCTCGGCCTCAAGGATCCCTACAAGCTCAGCGACGATGAGTTCAACCAGGTCAAGGAGAAGCTCATCGCCCAGAAGAAGCTGCTTCTCACTTACTACGCGGGCTTCGACGACGGCGTGAACATCTTCGCCCAGAACAAGATCAAGCTCATGTTCTCGATGGGCGAGCCGCAAGTGCCGGCGCTCCAGGCCAAGGGCGTCAAGGCAGCGCTCACCATCCCGAAGGAAGGCGCCATCGGCTGGCTCGACTGCTGGGTGGTGAGTGCCGGCGCCAAGGATGTCGACCTCGCCCATCAATGGATCAATGCCTGCCTCGACAAAAAGGTCGGCAATATCCTCACCACCAAGAAATCCTATGGCAACACCACCGACGATGCGGCCAACAAGAAGGCGGGCATGACCTATGGCGACCGCCTGTCCTGGCTGCTGACGCCGGAGAATTTCGAGAAGCGTGTCGCCTTGTGGAACGAGGTGAAGGCGAGCTGATCGCAAAAATACCCCTCACCCCCGCTCAGTCTCTCCCCTCTCCCGTTGCGAAGCAATGGGAGAGGGTGCCCGAAGGGCGGGTGAGGGCCCTTTGTTCAGCAAGGAATACTTGTCGAGATCAGCGCACACTACGCGAAAGAGCCCTCGTCCGGCCTTCGGCCATCTTCTCCCACGCATGCCGCGCGGGAGAAGGGGAATGAGGGAGAGAGAAGAGAAAGAAACAACGGGAAGACCATGCCGCTCAAGACGCTGTCGCCGGTGATCGCCGGCCCCCGCCCCAAGCTCAAGATCACCGATGTCGAATGCCATGTGCTGCTGGCGCCGGATTACGATCCGCAATTCACCTCCTCCGCCCAGGACAGCTTCGTCATCGTGCTCAGGACCGATCAAGGCATCGAGGGGATCGGCGAATGCGACGCCAATCCCTGGATGGCGAAAGCCTGCATCGATGCGCCGGGCACCCATACAATGGGATTGTCGATCCGCGAGATGCTCCTAGGCGCCGACCCCTTCGAGATCGGCGAGCTCTGGCGCAAGATCTATCTCGGCACCGCGATGAACGGCAGGCGCGGCATGGTCATCCATGCCCTCTCAGCCGTCGACATGGCGCTGTGGGACCTCTGCGGCAAGGCGCTGGGCAAGCCGGTGCATGAATTGCTGGGTGGTGCCACGCGCGATCATATCCTGCCCTATGCCTCGCTGCAGCCGGCGGGTCACCGCTTCGAGGAATATCGCGACGCGCTCTGCCTCTCGGCAGAAAAGGCGAAGAAGCTCGGCTTCAAGGCGATGAAGACCGAAGTGACGATGAACGGACCCTATGCCCATGGCGGCATGCGCGAGAGCTACGACCGCCACACCGAGGTGCTGGCGGCGGTAAGGAAGACGATCGGGCCCGACATCACGCTGATGGTCGATGTGCAGTATCTCTGGGAGGACGCGAAGACCTGCCTGTCGGTGATCAAGGACTGGCGCGATTTCAACTGCTATTTCCTCGAGACGCCGATCTGGTCGGACAATGTCGAAGAGATGGCGAAGCTCGCAGAGGCAGCGCCCATGCCCATCGCCTGCGGCGAGTGGCTGGCGACGCGCTTCGAATTCGAGGACCTCATGGACCGCGGCAAGGTCAAGGTGGCGCAACCCGATGTCGGGCGGGTCGGCGGCATCGGCGAAGCGAAGATCGTCTGCGACATGGCGAAGGATCGCGGCCTCACCATCGTGCCGCATTGCTGGAAGACCGGCATCTCCATTTCGGCCACCGCGCATCTCGCTTTCGTCACCGACACTTGCGCCTTCATCGAATACCTCCCACCACAGCTCTGCGTCGAACGCCTGCGCCGCGAGCTTGCACAAGAGGAGCTCGAATTCCGCTCCGACGGCACGATCCCGCTGCCGAAGAAACCCGGCCTCGGCGTCGAGATCGATTGGGACGTGGTGAAGAGGTACAAGGTGACGTGAATGGAGTCGCATCCCAATGCCGCTTGAGCTGATCGATCTGTCGAAGCGCTATGGGCCGGTGGAGGTCCTGCCGCCGCTCTCGCTTCAAATCGAGGATGGCGAGTTCCTGACGCTGCTCGGCCCTTCGGGCTCGGGCAAGACCACGGTGCTCAGGCTCATCGGCGGCTTCACCCAGGCGACGTCGGGCCGCGTCGTCTATAACGGCGCGGACGTGACGAAGTTGCCGCCGCATCAGCGGCCCTTCAACACCGTGTTCCAGGATTATGCCCTCTTCCCGCATATGAGCGTCCTCGACAATGTCTCCTATGGGCCGATGGTGCAGGGCAAGCGGAACGACCGGACGCGGAAGCTGATCGAGGAGACGCTCGCCGTCGTCGGCCTCGCCGAGATGAAGGGCCGCTATCCGGGCCAGCTCTCGGGCGGCCAGCGCCAGCGCGTGGCGCTCGCGCGCGCCATCGTCTGCGAGCCGAAGCTCATCCTGCTCGACGAGCCGCTCGCCGCGCTCGATGCGAATTTGCGCAAGCAGATGCAGCTCTTCCTCAAGCAATTGCAGCGCCGCATCAGCACCACTTTCGTCTTCGTCACCCATGACCAGGAAGAAGCGATCACCATGTCGGACCGCATCGTGGTGATGAAGGACGGGCGCATCGAGCAACTGGGCACAGCGAAGGACGTCTATTATGCGCCCAAGACGCGCTTCGTCGCCGCCTTCTTCGGCGAGAACAACCTCATCCCGGGCGCGGTCAGCGAGGCGGGCGCCCAAGGCACGACCGTCGATACGCCCTTGGGCGCGCTCAAAGCCCGCGCCGGCGACTTCGCGTCGGCTGCGAAAGTCATCCTGGCGATCCGGCCCGAGCGGCTGCGCCTCGCCGCCCAAGGAGAAAGCTCCTCCCTCACGGCGCGCATCGAGGAGGTCGTCTTCATCGGCGCCACCACGCGGTTGATCCTGAAGCCGTTGGCCTGCGATGATCTGAGCCTCGATGTCCGCATGCCGAGCGAGGTGAACCTCTCCTTCGCCAAGGGCGATCAAGTCCGCCTCGCCTATGATCCGGCCGACGCCGTGCTGGTCGAGGCCTGATGGAACGGCTGTCGACCAGATGGGCGCTCTTCGCTCTCGTCGCGGCGCTGCCCTCCACACTGGTGCTGGCGCCGATCGCGTCCTTCCTCGTCCTTTCCTTCTTCCGCGTCGAGGGCAACCAGATCGTGCGCGACGTAAGCCTCGTCAATTATGTCAATTTCTTCGGCAGCCCAACCTATTGGGGCACCTTCCTCGGCACGCTGTGGCTCTGCCTCGAGGTGATGGTCTTCGCCATCGCCATCGGCTATCCGGTGGCCTGGTTCGTGTGGAGGCGCCGCGGCCGCTCGCGCTATTTCCTCCTGCTCCTCACCGTGCTGCCGCTGTTCATGAGCTATATCGTCAAGCTCTATACGCTGCGCTCTATCCTGGGATTGAACGGCCTCCTCAACCAGACGCTCCTCGGCCTCAACCTCCTCGACAAGCCGAGCCTGCTCTTCCTCTATAACCAGCGCGCCGTGCTCCTGACGATGACGATCATCTATCTGCCTTTCGCCATATTGCCGATCTTCCTCACCCTGGAGCGCATCCCGCACAACCTGCTCCATGCCTCCTCCGATCTCGGCGCCGGGCCCGGCACCACCTTCCGGCGCGTGGTGCTGCCCTTGTCGCTGCCCGGCACCATCGCCGGCAGCCTCTTCGTCTTCGTGCTGGCGCTCGGCGATTTCGTGACGCCGCAAATGGTCGGCGGCACGTCGGGCTTCACCTTCGGCCGGGTGATCTGGTCGCAATTCGGCCTCGCCTATAACTGGCCCTTCGGCGCCGCCATGGCGGGCATCTTGCTCCTGACGGCGCTCGCCGTCATCGGGCTCGCGGGCTATGTCGCCTCCTTGAGGAGAGTCTAGATGAAGGGCCGCGGTGAAACTCTCGCCGATTGCCTCGCCGGGCTCGTCACCCTCCTGGTGCTGGCAGTGCTCTATGCGCCCGTCATCATCAGCGCGCTGTTCTCGGTCGTCGACATCCACAACGGCAAGATCGACTGGGCGAGCTTCTCGCTCTCGCGCTATGTGACCTTGTGGGACAATCCCTCGATCCTCCAGGCCCTCGCCAATACCGCGATCGTCGCCTTGATCGCGGTCGTCATCGCCATGGCGCTGGCAGTGCTCCTGGCGCTCTATGCGCAATGGGAAGGCGCCATCGGAAGGAAGCTCCTCGAGCTCGTGATCTACCTGCCCTTCCTGTTGCCGCCGATCGTCACCGGCCTGTCGCTGCTCGTCGCTTCGAGCGAGATCGGCCTGGCGCGCGGGCTGATGACGGTCGTCATCGGCCATACCGTCTTCGTGCTCGCCGTCGCCTATCGCCTGGTGCTGACGCGGCTCGAGGCCATGCCGGCCTCGCTTGTCGAAGCCTCTTCCGATCTCGGCGCGAGCCGGCTCCAGACCTTCCGCCATGTGCTGCTGCCGCATCTCGCCTCGGCCATCGTCACCGGCGCAGTCCTGGCGCTGACGCTCTCCTTCGACGAGACGTTGATCACCGTGTTCCTGGCGGGCGAGGTGACGACGCTACCTTTAAGGCTGTGGGCGATGATGCGGGTCGGTTTCTCGCCGGAGATCAACGCGCTGGTGACCCTGGTGCTGGTGATCTCGCTGGCGCTCGCCGGCGTCGTCGCCTGGCGCATGCGGCCCGAAGGACAGACAGAGGAGTGACGATGGCTGCGGCACAGAGACTGAAGGACCGTGTGGCGCTGGTGACGGGTGGGGCGCAAGGCATTGGCGCCGCGATCGCGCGGCGCCTCGCCGAAGAGGGTGCCCGGGTGGTGATCGGCGATGTCGACGACGCAAAGGCTAAAACCACGGCACGCGAGATCGGCGGCGAGACACTGCGCGTCGACATTGCCGATGACACAACGGTCACGGCGCTGGCGCAGGCCATCGACAAAGCGCATGGCCGGCTCGACATCCTTGTCAACAATGCCGCCATCCTCGATGCGACGCCTTTCGATGAGCTCACCATGACGCGCTTTGCAAAGGTGCTCGACATCAATCTCAAAGGCGCGCTCGCCGTGACGCTCGCCACGGCGCCCTTGCTGCGCAAGGCCACGAAGGGCGGACGGGTGCTCAACATCGCCTCCATCATGGGCGTGCGCGGCTCCGTCGCCTCGCTTGCCTATTCGACGGCGAAAGGCGGGCTCGTCAATATGACGCGCTGCCTCGCCTGCGACCTCGCCCCCGACCGCATCACCGCCAATGCCCTCTGCCCGGGGTTCATCAATACCCGCATGGCGCTCTTGCCCGACGGCAGCGGCCATGAGCATGAGACGGACTGGTTCAAGGACATCTATCTCAAATATGGCCGCATCCCCGTCGGCCGCGCCGGCCTTCCCGAAGACATCGCAGGGCCAGCCTATTTCCTGGTCAGCGACGATGCAGCCTATGTGACCGGCCAGGTGCTGCTGGTCGATGGCGGCGTGTCGGCGACTTTCTGAACACCAACGAAAAGAGCAACAACATGAAAATCACCCGCATCACCGCAGCCCCTCTTCTCGGCGAGAGTCCGAAAGGCGGCTGGTCGCACGAGATCCGCCCTGAAGATTCCGTCCACACGCTGATCGCCGTCCATACGAGCGAAGGCATCACCGGCTTCGGCAGCGCCTTCACCAATGGCGGGCTGGTCGAGGCGGCGCTGAAAGTACTGGAGCCCCTCTACAAGGACGAGAACGCGCTCGAGCCTGAGCGGGTGACGGAGAAGCTCAACCAGCACACTTTCTGGATGGGGCGCGGCGGCACGCTGACCCATGCGATCAGCGGCATCGACATCGCGCTGTGGGATATTTGCGGCAAGGCACTGGGGCAGCCGGTCGGACGTTTGCTGGGCGGTGTCTATCGCACGCGCGCGAAGCCCTATTGCTCGCTCCTGATGGAAGAGCCCCGGCAGATGAAGGACGTGGTCCAGCGCTTCCATGCCCAGGGTTTCCGGGCCTTCAAGATCGGCTGGGGGCCGTTCGGCCGCAGCGATGATGCCAAGCTCGACGAGGCGATCGTGCGCGCGGCGCGGGAGGGCATTGGCGATGCGGCCGAGCTCTTCGTCGATGCCGGCGGCAGCGATGCCTATTGGCGCCAGGGCCTCAACTGGGCGGTGCGCACGGCGGAGATGCTCTCCCAATATAATGTCGGCTGGTTCGAAGAGGCGCTGCGGCCCGATGCGCTGGAAGATCATTGCGAATTGCGCAGGCGCAGCAAAGTGCCGATCGCCGGCGGCGAAGTGCTGACAAGGCGGCAGACCTTCCTGCCCTGGTTCGTCAAGGGCGCCTTCGACATCGTGCAGCCCGATGCGACCAAGGTCGGCGGCATCAGCGAGCAGCGGCGCATCGCCTGGATGGCGGACGAGTTCGGCATCCGCTATGTCGGCCATGGCTGGAACACGGCGCTGGGGGTCGCGGCCGATCTGCAGCTTGCCGCCGCGATGCCCAATACGGAGCTCGTCGAATTCATCGGCGGCAGCCCCTATGTCGACGGCATCCTCGCCACACCCTTCACGCTCGACAAGGACGGCTATCTGCCCATTCCGGATGCGCCGGGCCTCGGTGTCGCTCTCGATCCCGACAAGGTCGGGCACTATTCGCCCAAGGCACGCGAGCTCTTCGTACGGTGACGGGTCGAGCTTGGCGTGCCATCTCCACCAGCAAGACTGTCGTCCAGTGCAATCAGTGATGCATGGGAGGACTGTCGATCTGCTCGATGCTCTGGAGGTCTTCGAGAATCTGCTTGGCCATATCGAACAGATCGCGCCGCGTGATGCTGAAGACTAGGGCCAAACCGCCGGTCTGAGCCACCAGCACAGGGCCGGCGGCGGTATTGCCAAAGCCGATCCCGGCGCCAGGGATAAACACCCGAGTAGATGCCAGCTCAGCTCTGCGGGTTGTCGTTTCATCAAGTGTCCGTCCTACTGATGTAATGAGGCTGGCAACCAGATTGCCGGCATCCGTCGAAGCAATGGCGGCCTGATATTCGGCGTCATCGGCATTCCTGACAGTGAGAACAATAGTGCTCGGCTCGCGTTCGAAGCGGCCAATCGCAATTTCTTTGATTTTGGGTAATGGCTTTGCTGGGGAGTTCATTGGCTACCAATTTGATGACGAAAAAGGGGGCGTGGTCGCCACGTTCGGCTCGTTCGTAGGGAAGAGGGGACCGGACCTCAAGGGGGCTCAATGCCCGGCCCCCGCCTGCCTAGGTGTTTCGACCTAAGACAAGCGCAGTCCCTTGCTAGAACTTGGCCTTGCTGATCAAATCGGCGCAGGCTCTGGCAACACCGGGATTTGCATTCGTGCTTCCCGGCATCGTCGCCCATCCCGCCTTTTCTATGAGTGACTCGCGCTCGTAGGTACTTATCTTTTTCAGCTCTTCCTGTTTAGTCGTCGTGTCTCCGGCAACCTGAAACTGAGTGAGGCAGATCGGTGCCAGAGCAGCGACAACAGCGTTCGACGCACGTTGTTCGGCCGTTCGCTCAGCGGTGCCGGCTGTCATCCAGCCGCCGAAGGTAAAGCCGACAAGGGCTAAGAGGCCAGCGCCCAATGCCGCGCCCCATAGTGTGGGTTTAAGATTTGATGGAAGTTGCATCGTCATTTCCTTTCTTGAAATGAGCCTCGCGCTATTCAGCCGGGACGTGCGCGAAATCGGCCGCCCCGAGGCAACGAGCACTCGTGCGTTGTTGAGGGATCTCAGTACTGATAACGCGGTAGCAGCGGTTCAGTCGGGAAAAGCACCGCGTTGCCCCTGAACCGCTTTCTCAGTGGAGACCTAGGCTCCGGAAAATGCGGAAGAAAGACCATCTCATGAGAAAGCCTCCATTGCCGACAGGCGGGAGTCGCTATCTCTCAGTCATCTGCGTGCCAGTGGTCGAAACAGATAATCCCATCACCATGCGCCTCTTCTTCGGTTTGTCCTAGCGAAATCGTCCGCGCAGTGAATAAAAGCCGGAAGTGCGTCATTCTGCTTGCAATAGCGTCCCGAAATCCACATGTGAAATACCATTGCAATCAGGGCGAAACAGTCCATGCAAAATCGTACCACGCGCTTCATCTACTCATTTCCGACGCCATTCAAGCTCACCGGAATGGACGAGATCTGCGCTGCGGGAGATTATGAAGTAATCACTGAAGAGGAGCCGATCGGCGATCTTATCGTGCCGGCTTATCGCCGAATTTCCACGACAATCTATATCCCTCCCCCGGTCGGTCGTCCCGGCATCGGACAGATTGTGGAAATCAACCCGGAAGAATTGATCGCGCCGGTTCTCAAACCCTCTTCGCCATGAACAAGGCGTCATGATGAATGCGGTATTTACAGCTGTTGAGCGCAATCTTCTGAGTGACGTTCTACGACAAGCCTGTGCGGACATCGGACCCGTGAATAACGAGATCAGGTCCAAGATTGCGAACCGCATCCTGAGCATGGCGTGCGACGGTGAGAGGGATTTCGAAACCCTGAGGTGTCGCGCCACCTTGGGTCTTGTCCGTTCCGGATGATGCAATCCAGGTGATGCGATATCGACAGTTCCGCGGCGTGGCTTGCTTGCGCGTTTCGTTGCCCGTCTATAGCGGAGGTGCCAATCTCGGAAGTGGACAATCGACCCATCTCGCGGTTTCCGGGCCGCGTTGCCATGCTATGGTCCACAATCTTGGATGATCTTCGGGCTCCTCATGAAGCCGATAAAATCAAGCGCCGGTCTGGTCGCTCTGGTGGGGGGCCTCTGTCTCCTCGCGGCGCTCGCGGCGGCGCTCCTCGACCCCGGCAAGGTCGTGCGGAATCTGCGCGAGGGCGTCTTCGACCGGCTGCTCCTCTGGTCGCCCCGCGCCAATGAAGAGAGCCCGGTCGTGGTCATCGACATCGGCCGCGACGCGCTCGAGGCCATCGGACCCTGGCCCTGGCCGCGCGACCGCCTGGCCGACCTCGTCAACAAGATCGCCGAAGCTAGACCTGCGGCGCTTGCCATCAACATCCTGCTTCCGGCACGCGAGCCGCCGATAGCGGATCCCGCCGATGACCGCGTGGCGCAAGCCATCGCGCGGGTTCCTACCGTCCTCGCCATGCTGCTCGATCCGGCCCCCGATCCGGAGAGCATCATGATCTCACCGACACCGGTCGCGACCCAGGGCGAGGTCGCGGTGCCGGATCTGCTGCAGATGCCGGGCGTGGTGGCGCCGGCACCCGCCTTCGCGGCCAATGCCAAGGGGCTGGGCGTCGTCTCGCTGCCGGCGGCCGAAGGCCAGCCGGTGCGCTCGGTCTATCTCCTCGCCGTGGGCGCAAAGTCGCTTTTCGCAGGCTTCGCCGTCGAAACACTGCGGGCGGATGAAGGCGGCAGCACGCTGATCGCCTCCGCCCCGCCGCAGGTCCTGCGCATCGGCAGCCACGCCGTGCCGCTTCCGGCCGATGGGACGATGCGGCTTCATTTCACGACGAAGACAAGCCGCGAGGCGCGGACGGTGCCCGCCGAGCTGCTGCTCAAGGGCGGCGCGCCGGCGCCGGACCTTGCGGGCAAGATCGTGATGCTGGGCGCCAGCGCGCCCGAAGCCGGCGGTTTGCGGCTGACGCCGGCCGACCCCTTCATGCCCTCCGTCGAGATCGAAGCCGAGGCTGTCGAGCAGATGCTGAGCGGGCACATTCCGACGCGCCCGCCTTCCATGGACTGGATGGAAGCGGTAGTGGGAGGCCTTATCGGACTCCTCGGCATCTTCGCCGTCATCCGCCTTTCGCCGGGTGGTGCCGCCTTGACCGTGCTGGCGCTTAGCGCTCTCTGGGCGGCGGCGGCGATAGCGCTCTCGACGAAATGGCTCCTCCTCACCGATCCGCTCATCCCCCTGCTCATCGCAGCAATCGCGGTCCAGGGTGCGGCCCTGACCCAGTTTGCCCGGACCTATCGCCAGCGGCTCGCCATCGAGAGACGCTTTTCCATGCATCTGACGCCGGAAATGGTGCGTCGCATCGTCGAGAATCCAGGCGAGATCCGCTTCGCCGGCGAGACGCGCATGATCACCGCGCTGATGACCGACATCGAGGGCTTCACCGCGCTCACCGAACGCGTGGGCGCCGAGGCGACGATCGCGCTCCTCGACCGCTATATCGACACGGTCGCCGGCATCGTGATCAGCCATGGCGGCATGGTGGACAAGATCGTGGGCGACGGGCTGCACGCCTTCTTCAACGCGCCGCTCGATCTGCCCGATCATGCGGAGAGGGCCGTCGCTTGCGCCATCGCCATCGTGAAAGCGAGCGAGGCGCTGCGGCGCGAGCCGGCACTTGCCGCCATCGGGCTCGGGCGCACCCGCATCGGCATCGAGACGGGGCCGGCGGTGCTGGGCGATGTCGGGCGCGGGGCCAGGCGCGATTATACGGCCTATGGCAGTGCGGTGAACCTGGCCTCCAGGCTCGAGGGTGCCAACAAGCGCCTCGGCACGACGGTGCTCATCGGGCCAGGCACCGCCGAGGCGCTCGATGGCCGCATCGCCTTGCGCAGCTTAGGCCCGATCGCCATCAGCGGGCTCGACGAGGAGATCGAAGTGTTCGAGCCGGAAGGCGTGGCGGTGAGATAGACACATCTCTCTCGTCACGCCCTACTGCACCAGGGCCATCGCCTTGGCGATCTTGGGGGCGCCCCATTTCTTGACGGGTCCCGGCGGAGCGCCGGCGCGGGCGATGTCGGTGCCTTCGCCGAGGCTGAGCCGGACCGTGCTGCCTCCGGCCGTGACGTCGACGGCGCCTCTCGCGACGAACACGCCGAATATGCCGTCGATGGGACCGGCGAAGAAACGCGTGCCGCGCACCGCGATGAGGGCGAAGGGGGACTCGACCTCGAGGTGGTTCAGCAGCTTGCCCCTGGTATCGAGCAGGAGCGTGCCGCTGTCGAGCACGAGCTCGCCGCCCTGCTCGACGATGAAGCGGTCGATCCGGATCGAGGTCTCGGCCCCCAGCCGCAAATTCGTCTTGCGCGCGAGCAAGGCCCGGAGCCTGGAGCTCGCCGCCGTCCTCAGCGTGTCGCCGAGAAAGATGGATGATTTGCGCTTCAGCTTGCGGCGCTGATCGTCGATCTCGGCGACGGCATCGCCGGTGATTTCGGACACCGAGCCGACGACCGTTTCGGCCGCGAGAACGGGCCGCACGGCCGTGACTGCAGCACCTAAGGCAAATCCTTGCAGCAACAGTCGGCGATCAAGGACGCGCCGGAGATTGGAACCACGCATGAACTCTCCATCCTTTGGAACTCGGGGACCTCATGCATAGTACAACCTCGGCCCGAGCAGGGCCAGAATTCTGCTTAACCCGCCGACATGATCTCGGCGACGCTCTCCGGCGCAAAGAATTCCGCAGGCCTGATCGTTCCGGCGTTCATTTGCGCAAACCGGTTCATCGCCTTCCGGTTGCCGTGAACGGCCTGAAAGAGCTCACCCATTTCAGGCGGCGGAGGTTCGAGCGTCGCGAGCCCGCAGGTGAAGTCATACATGGATTTCACCTGCGCATCGCGTTGCCGCTGATAGTCCGCCATCGCCGCGTCGAAGGCGCGCTGACCGCTCAAGGCCAGATCCAAAGCGGCGGCGCAGAGCTCGCTGTCGCGGAAGGCGTCGAGGATGCCTTGCCCGGTGATGAAATCCCTGTTGTAGCCGGCATCGCCCACCAAGGCGAAGCCCGGCCCATAGGGCTTGCGGAAATAATTCGGTACCGCGGCGCCGGCATAGCGCGTCATCCGTTTCGCATCCGCAAGCCGCGGGGCGAAGGGTTCCGCCATCGCGATCGTCTTCAGGTAGTTGCCTTCGATGTCCTCCTTGTTGGCCGCGAATTCGGCATAGGGCCAGCCGACAATGACCATGGTCATCCCATCATGCGTCGGGGCCGCGGCAAAGCCGCGCCTTTCGCGAATATAGGTCTCGAACCGACCATCCATGGGAAGCCCGCTCTAGTAAGCATAATAGGCCGCGAGCAAGGGCGGCTTCTCATCATAACTCTCAGGGTTTAGCGCCTCGGCCACGAATGATTGCCTGCCATCGGCGCCGACGACGACCTTTGCTCTTTCACTGACCGGCGCGCCGCCGCGGGAATGGCCCTTGATGCCGACCGCCCGGCCGTTCTCGATCAGCACCTCATCGACGGTGAAGCCTTCGCGCAGCTCGACACCGGCCGCCCGCGCCGCATCGACGAGAATCTTATCGAGGACGGTTCGCCGTGGACAGTAGGCGACGGGAGCCTCCTTGGTACCCGGAGCGCCGGCGATCGTGAAGGGGCCGAAATCGAACGCATAGGTGTCGATGGGCGGGCATCCCGTTTCCTCGAGGGCCTTCAGAAGACCCCAGTTCGACAGCGCGCGCACCGCCAGCGGATGCACCATATGGGTGGAGACCGTGTCGCTCGGAAAGGTCGCGCGGTCGACGGCAAGGACGCGATAGCCCTTGCGCGCCAGGAGCATCGCCGTCGGCGCGCCGGCGCAGCGCGTACCCACGATGATGACGTCAAATGCGTCGGTCATTTTCACCTCGCTTCGCGCCCTGCCCGCTGATCGTCAGGCTAGTCCAATCCCGCAATCCAAACTTTGCCGGAATTCCGTGTTTCTTTGCCGTGAGCTCAATCTCCTGGAGGAGAGGCGGAAGCGAATGGATGCGCTATCCGAGGCATTGCGGTCTGTCCGCATGACCGGCGCCATCTTCTATCACGCCGAATGCACGGCGCCGTGGGGCTTCCGCGTGCCCCATGTCAAGGACGTCGCGCATGTGCTGGCGCCCGGAACCGAAAGGCTGGTCAGCTACCACCTGGTGACCGAGGGCAACGCCATCGTCGGGTTCCCCGATGCGGCGATACCGGTCGCGGCCGGCGATGTCCTGATCATCCCGCATGGCGATGCGCATACGGTCTCGAACGGATCGCCCTCCACATTCATCGACAGCGGCAGCACGCTCGACAAGTTCCTGGCCGGCGATCTCAAGACCATGCGGCTCGGTGGCGGCGGCGAGATGACGCGCTTCGTCTGCGGCTATTTCGGCTGCGAGAAGCATGCCGACAGGCTGTTCCTCGCCGGCCTGCCGCTGATGATCAAGGTCAGCATTCGCGGCGATGCGGCGGGCGAGTGGCTGGAGCACTCGGTGCGCCATCTGGTGTCCGAATCGGGATCGGGCCGGCCGGGGCAATCCGTTCTTCTGTCCAAGATGGCGGAAGCTTTGTTCATCGAGACATTGCGGCGCTACATGGAGCAGCTGCCGGCGGAGCAGACCGGGTGGCTCGCGGGCGCCAGGGACGCGGTGGTCGGCGGCGCCCTCGCCCTCATGCATGCGCGACCCTTCCAGCACTGGACGCTTGCCGGCCTCGCCCAGGAGGCGGGAGCGTCGCGATCGGTGCTCGCCCAGCGCTTTCAACTCTATCTGGACGAGTCGCCGCTCGCCTATCTGGCGCGCTGGCGATTGCAGCTTGCCGCGCGGCTTCTGCAAACGACCCGGCAGCCGGTGCTCCAGATCGCGATGCATGTCGGCTACGAGTCGGAAGCCGCTTTCAATCGCGCTTTCAAGCGCGAGTTTTCCACAGCGCCGGGACAGTTCAGGAAAGCGATGCCGCCTGGCGGAGATTCGCAACGAAGTTCCGGTATCCCTGCTCGTCGGGCAGGCGCAGCGGGAATGAGGGATGCACCGTCACGAAGCCTTGGGACCCGCCGAACATCCGGGAGCCGCGCTCCTTCGTGACGAAGAGGAGCTCGCGCAGGAAGTAGTCATTCCGCTTGGGCTCGCGCTCACACCGCGCAGGGCCGCTCGTCATGCGCTTGGCGCGCATGTCGGCATGACAAGCTCCCCGATCTGATTGGTGACGGTCCTCGCATCCACTCTCCGGCCGGACCAGACCTCGAATTTGCGGCGGACCTCATCGGCAACCTGCGACCGGCGCGCGACGATCAGCTCTTTCGACGTCAGGACGTCGGCGAGGATGTCAGCGTATTTGGAAGCGGTGACCGGATCTGCAAACATGATGAGGGGAACAAAGGGACCCTCTCTGCCGCGCTTCGAGATCACCACCGTGTCCGTTTGCGCGAACGCGGCCGACTTCTCGGCAAGCTTCTTCAGGTTCGCATCGCGCACGCCGCCTTTCTCCGCGCATCGGTTGAGAAGCTTGATCGAAGCGGCAACGAGCCTCGCGTCATCCTCCTTGACCTGCCCGTCCAGAACCACGAACGCGACGAGCGGATTGCTGCCGAAGAAGCCCCGGATGAAACCCTGGAAGAACGTCTCTTCGAGATCGCGGGCGTTTCTGATCTCGACGGATGCCGCGAGCTTTTTCAGCCACTGATCGTGCACGGGGTTCGATGCCAGCTCGAAAGTCCGGGCTGCCCGGTCAAACCAGGGAGACCGCGGCGCATCCGGCACGAGCAGGCTTGCGTCGGTGGGCGCGGCGGGGTCGACCCGTTGCAGCGGGTCGTATATTCCGGCCTTGCCGGCAAAAGCCGTCGTGATCAAGGCGGGGGCAGCAATGCCCGTCACGAAACATTGCCAGTCATCCTGAAGATTGCGGTGCAGATAGACGACGAAGCCGCCGATGATGAACAGCAGGATGCTGCGAATGCCCCAGCCCATGACGACGCTGGTTTTCGGATTTTCGAAGAAGGTGGTAAAATCGGCGCTGAGGGCGGCAATCACGATCGGCATCAGCGCCCCGATCCCGCCCAGCAACCAGCGACGAGAGGCTGCAATTGCGGGTGAGGTTGGTGGCTTGTTCTTCATCAACGACCCTGAATGGCGTAAGCTTACTCTAAGGCAGTGAGTTGATCCAGTTTCTTCTCCGGGAAGACGATTTTCCTGACCGAATATTAACTTGTGCGTAGCGTCAGACGAGAGAACTAAACTGCCGGGATGATTCTCATGAACACGGCGAACGAGTTTCTGGCGCAAAAGAAAATATTCCGGCTCGGCGACCTGCCGACCGAGGCGCCGCATCCCAAAACGGCACAGCTTTCCGATTGGGCGAAAGGCGATCTCGCGCGCGGCCTCAAGGTTTTGCGCGAGGTGGACCTCGACGCCCTCAATCGCATCCTGGACTTGCGCGCCGAGCTCGGCGCTTTCTTCGCGTCCGTGGCCGCGACGCTTGAAAGCGGTGACCGGATCTTCCTCGTCGGCTGCGGCGCCACCGGCCGGCTTTCGCTGTCGCTCGATCATCTGTGGCGGCGGAAATTTCCGGGATCGGCGCAAGTCTCATCGCTGATGGCGGGCGGCGATGTGGCGCTCGTCCATTCGCTGGAGGGCTTCGAGGACTTCCCCGACTATGGCGCGCGCCATCTGCTCGAGCTCGGCTTCGGTCCGAACGACCTCGTGATCGGCGCGACGGAAGGCGGCGAGACGCCCTATGTGATCGGCGCCGTCGAGAAAGCGGCGGAGATGTCGCGGCGCGCGCCGCAGTTCCTGTGCTGCAATCCGCGGCCGCTTCTCATGGCGAAGGTGGAGCGCTCGCGCCGCGTGCTCGCCGATCCGCGCATCTCATCCTTCTGTCTCGACACCGGCCCGATGGCCTTGACCGGCAGCACCCGCATGCAGGCCTCGAGCGTGCTGATGCTGGTGATCGGCCTCGCTCTGGATTTCGGCCGCGACGTGGACGGGGCCTTCGCGGCGCTGGTGCGGTGGATCGATTATCTGAGCCGCCAGGATGTGACGCCTCTCGAGGCTTTCATCGTCCATGAGGCCAACGCCTATCAGGGCGGCGGACACACGATCTATGCGAGCGACGAGTATGCCATCACGGTCATCACCGACACGACCGAGCGGGCGCCGACCTTCAACCTGGCGCCTTTCGACAATCCGCACTATCCGACCGGCCGCCATTCCTTGACCTATCTGACCATCCCCGCAGCGGCGACGGCCAAGGAAAGCTGGCGCCATCTTCTGGCGCGCGAGCCCAAGCCGCTCGAATGGCCCGAGATCCATCCCAAGACGACGAAGGACTATCTCCTCAGCTTCGATTTCGGCCGCAAGGCGCTGGAGATTCGCCAAGGTCTTCCGGGCCCGCTTCAGGTGTTCGAGATCGATACCGCCGAAAAACACCTGCGCCTGCGTTTCATGGGCGTCGAGGAGCGTTTCGCCGTGCCGGATTTCGGCGGCTCGCTTCTCGATCATCTGACGCTGAAGCTCCTCCTGAACATGCATTCGACGCTGGTCATGGGCCGGCTCGGCCGCTTCGAGGGCAATCTGATGACCTGGGTCTATCCCTCCAACGGCAAGCTGATCGACCGCGCCGCGCGCTATACGGAAATACTGTTGCGCCGGCAGGGCCAGGACGATTTCACCTATGACGAGATCGTCCGCGCTCAATTCGCCTGCAAGAGCACGCTCAGCCCGGCGGAGTCGATCGTCCACAAGACGATGGCGAAGTTGCTCGGCGATCGCGTGCGACGGCCTTGAGGGTTTGGGCGGATGCGTGGTCTGACGGGAACTCCACAAGACAGCGCAGGCGCAACGCGGCTGTTGAAGCGCCGGATGCGAGCCTTGTCAGGTGAGTGACGCTATGGCAGGCTCGGTGGCTCGGGGACAGGGAGCGGCACCGTTAAGACTCGTTTCATCTGCACGATCGGTCCGAAGACTGGCGATCAGGACTCTCTTGCGCGCCTCCACGCGGCCGGCATGAACATAGCGCGCGTCAACGGCGCGCATGGCTCGCTCGACGACGTCAAGGCGATGATCCTCGGGCTCAAGCGCGACTTGCCGAAGGGCGTCGAGATCCTCCTCGATCTTCCGGGAAACAAGATCCGCACCGACAATATCGGCGAGCCCTTGGCGCTTGCTGCCGGACAGGAATTCGTCCTTAAGCCCGAAAACCTCACCTACCGCCCGCTCTATAAGAGCCTGAAGCAGGGCGACATGATCTCGGCGGCCGACGGCACCATCCGCCTTCAGGTTCTCGGCGTCGAGGGCGAGGAGGTCAAGACGCAAGTCATCGTCGGCGGCAGGCTCGGCAACCGCAAGGGTGTCAATGTCCGCGGCATCCACGCCAACATCCCCTTCGATTTCGAGCGCGACATCGCGCTCCTCAACATCGCCATCGAGACCCGGATCGACTATGTCGGCCTCTCCTTCGTCCGCAAGGTCGAGCATGTGCGGCGCATCCGGGCCGAGCTCGTCGGCACCGGCATCAGGACGCTGGCCAAGATCGAGACCAGCGAGGCCCTGGAGCATCTCGACCAGATCCTCAAGGAATCCGACCTCGTCATGCTCGACCGCGGCGACCTCGAAGCCGACATCGGCCGGGAGAACGTGCCTCTGACGCAAAAGCTGGTGCTCAGGCGGGCCGAGGTGCTGGGGGTTCCCGTCGTCATCGCCTCGCAGTTCCTGACCTCGATGATGGCAAAACCGCTGCCCTTCATGGCCGAGGTCTCCGATGTCGCCAATGCGGTGCTCGACGGCGCCTCGATCCTCATGCTCTCCGAGGAGACCGCGGTCGGCGACTATCCGTTCGATTGCATCGCCACGATGAAGAGCGTCGCCCAGGCGGTCGAGGGGCGCCTGGCGGGCGAGCACGAGGCGGTCATCCTCGCGGCCGGACCGTCCAAAGGTTTCGGCGCGCTCACGGCGAACAAGCACAAATGCATGCTCGATGTCGGCGGCACGACGATCATCGGGCACCAGATCGAGAATCTGAAAGCCACCGGGATCCCGTCGCGCGCCATCTGCGTGGTCACCGGGCACCATCACCGCCAGATCGAGCATTATCTGCGCGCCGAGGGTTTTGGCGGCACCTTCGCCTTCAACCCGTGGTACCAGACGACGAACATCGCGACCGGGCTCTGGCTGACGAAGAAGAGCGAGTCGAACCTGGTGATCCTCGCGAGCGACGTCATCTTCGATCCGGCGATCCTGAGCGACCTCCTGGCGGCGGAGGGCGACGTGGTGCTCGCCGTCGATCACCGCACGAAATTCGATGAAGAGGACGAGAAGGTCGTCCTCGCCAAGGACCGCGTCATGCGCGCCTCGAAGGATCTGCCGCTCGGCGAGGCGCATGGCGAGTTCATCGGCCTGGCCAAGCTGACGCGCAAGGGCGCGGGGCTGCTCTGGGCGGAGATCGACGGGCTGATCCGGGCCGGCAACATGACGGCCTATCTCACCGAGGCTTTCGAGCAGCTCGCGGCACGGGGCGTCGAGGTCCGCGCCGTCTTCACCAACGGGCGCGCCTGGAGCGACAACGACAATCTGCGCGATCTCGAGACCTCGCGCGAGAGCGTCTATCCGCGCATCCGCGACGCGAAAGGACCACAGTGATGGATACGGACTCGCTGACCCGGTTTCTTCTCTCGCTGGTGATCCTGGTCGTCGCGGCGCATTTCTTCGGCCACTGGTTCGAGCGGCTCAAGCTGCCGCGCGTCATCGGCGAGATCAGTGCCGGGATCTTCCTCGGCCCCTCGGTGCTGGGGGCGCTCTCCTGGGGCGCCTACGATCTCTTCCTGTTCGATGAATTCGTCGGCCACAAGGTGCTGCTCAACGCCTTCTACTGGCTCGGCCTGTGCATGCTGATGTTCACCTCGGGCTTCCACATCCAGCGCCGGTTCCCGGCCGATGAGCGCCGCGACATCAGCCTCCTGGTGATCATCACCAGCACCATCCCCTTCGCGCTCGGCTGGTGGGCGGTCTCCTTCATCCCGGTCGAGCACTACATGCAGCACACCGCCAACATCCTGGCATTCAAGATCGTTTTCGCCGTGTCCGTCACGGTGACCTCGATCCCGGTCATCTCGAAGATCTTTTCCGATCTCCGGCTCATCCAGACCAAGTTCGCCAAGGTCGTGGTGGCGACGGCGACGCTGCACGACATCGTGCTGTGGACCGCGATCGCGGTGGCGACGACGGTGCAGAGCCGGGGCGACGTCCATGTCGGCGAGCTCATCCTCGCCGCCGTCATATGCCTCGTTTTTATCGCCTTCTTCCTGGTGGCGGGGCCCTGGCTCATCGACCTCATCATCCGCCTGGCACCGAGATTCTCGCATGTCTATCCGGTGGGCTATCTCATCATCGTGTGCCTGGCGCTCGCCGCCCTTGCCTCCTATATCGATGTTGGCGCGGTGTTCGGCGCGCTGATCGCCGGGATGCTGTTCGGCTCCCTCACCCAGCCCGAATTCCAGGAAGCGCGAGAGACGATCAGGACCTTCTCGATGTCGTTCTTCGTTCCCGTCTACTTCGCCATGGTGGGGCTGCAGATCAACTTCGCCGGCAACCTCGATCTTCTCCTGACCCTCGAATATCTCGTGTTTTCGAGCGCGGTCGTCGTCCTGACGGTGTGGCCCGCTATGCGGCTCGCCGGCCATTCCGGCATGGCCGCGTGGAATTTCAGCGTCGCCATGACGACACGCGGCGGCCCCGGCATCGTGCTGGCGAGCCTCGCTTACAGCATCGGCATCATCAACCAGATCTTCTTCGTCACGCTGATCATCACGGCGCTGGTGACGAGCCTTCTGTGCGGCATCTGGTTCCGCTTCGTGATCGACCGGCGCCTCGAACTCTATGAGGGGGCGCCGGCGCCCATGGCCCCGGACAAGGCCCCGCGCGAGGCGGGCCACGCTCCGCCGCGGGAAACCGCGGTCCGTCCATAGGAGCCCGCGCCCATGAAAACCGGCATCCTCATCGCCCTCATCATCGTCGCCGCATCGACACTGATGCCCGGTATAGCGCGGGCCCAGGAAGACGAGCGGATCGCCAAATCCATGGAAAGCCTCAAGGCGATGACCGCCAGCCTGGGACCGCCCCGGCTCGAAGGGACGGAAGCCGTCGGCGGCACGGAGGCGCCGGCCCTCTATTTCGGCACGACCAGGATCAACAATAATTTCGACATCGTCGATGCGGTGGGACGCGAAGACGGCAGCGGGATGACGGCGACGCTCTTCGTGAAGAGCGGCGATGACTATATCCGCGTCTCGACCAGCGTGCCCCAGCCCGACGGCAGCCGGGCGCAGGGCACCCTGCTCGAGGGACCGGCGCTCGAGGCGATCAAGGCCGGCAAGGCCTTCTACGGCCAGGTGCCCATTCTGGGCCGCCCCTATATCACCGGCTATGAACCGATGAAGGACAGTTCCGGGGCCCAGATCGGCATTTACTATGTGGGCTATTTTCATTGCTGGTATTGCCAGCGCTGATGCGACAAGGCGCGAGATCGAGAGGACCAACCCATGCCATTCATTCCGGACCGTGACGCGTTCAAGGAAAGCATCGCCTCGCTACCGATAGCGGTTTATGTGCCCGGCGAAACCGTGCTCGATGCCGGGTCGACGAGCGGGCGATTGTTCATCCTCAAGACGGGTCAGGTCGAGGTCCTGCGCGACGGCCAGCAGATCGCCGTCGTTTCCGAGCCCGGCGCCGTCTTCGGCGAGCTCGCCGTCATCCTAGGCAAGCCCCATACCGCCGATGTGCGCGCTATGGAGCGCTCCGAATTCCATGCCGCCGACGCGTCCACGCTCCTGAGCGAGAACAAGGCGGCCTTGCTGTACGTGACCGCGCTCCTGGCCCAGCGGCTCGACACCGCCAATGAAGCCATCGTCGAGATCAAGCGGGATCTGGAAAGCGGCCACCCTCCCGGCGCGATCAGGAAGGCGTTCAGGAAGCTGGAGAAGCTCCTGACCCCCACCGGCCCCATACCGGAATATTACTACTACCCCTATTGAACGCTGCCTGCGGACAGGGCGGCTTGGCACAAACCTGGCGAGGAGGCTGGCTGTGGGTGAAAAGACTGTGACTGAGATGGAGAGCGAGGCGACGGCGAAGCGATGGCGGCCCATCGCCGGTGGGCGTGGTTCAAGCTTTGCCGCGGGATTTCTGCTGGCGCTCGCTTGTGTCGCCGCCGTTCTGAGCCTGGCGCCGGCGCCGCTGCGCGCCTATGACGCGACAGCCTCGCAGACCGACAGCATCTTCACCAGCAACCAGACCATCATCGGGCAGACCATCGCCTATCCCGCCGGCACGCCCATGCTTCGCACCATCATCCTCACCGTCCCGCCCGGCGGTCAGAATGCCTGGCACAGCCATGAGACGCCGGTCTTCGGCTATATGCTCGAAGGCGAGCTCACCATCGACTATGGCTCGAAAGGGGTAAGGGTCTATCGCGCCGGCGACGCCCTGCTCGAGGCGATCGACTGGCCGCATCAGGCGAGCAACCGCGGCACCGTTCCGGCCCGCATCCTCGCGCTCAATATCGGCACCGAGAGCGGCACCTTCGCCGTGCCGGCAGCGGGCGCCAAATAGGCCGCGCGCGGGCTCACCCAAGGGATGAGGAAAAGGGGGCTGGTCATCGCGGCCGGTCCCAAAGTATGCTGGGCCCCTACGTCACTTCGCCAGACCCGTCGAGGCAACCAGGTCCGGAACCATGACCGTCGCGATCTGCATCAACTGTGGCACGCAGAAAGAGGGCAGCTTCACCAAATGCCCCGCTTGCGATTTCGGTCCCGTATCGGATCGCGAGCTCATCTATTCGCTGGCCTTCTCCGACAATAATTACTCGGCCGACACGCTGGCCCGGATCGGCGCCGAGATCGCCGAGACCGGGACCGTTCCGGCTCTGCCGCCCGATCAGGAAGCCGCTCTCAAGAAGAAGGTCTCGGCCTATCCCTTGAAGAAGGTCATCGTCGCCGACAACAAGGAAACGAACGAAGCCGCCATGGCCAAGGCCGCGCTTCCGGCCGAGGCCTATGCGCATCTGCAGCTCCTGCCGCATCTCATCTTCGCGCTCGTCGCCGGCGCCGATGCGAAGATCGACCGCAAGGAAGAGGCGGCGTTCGACAACATGCTGCGCGTTCCGATCTGCCGCGACACCTTCGGCAGCCCGCTCTTCAAATCCCTGATCTATTTCGGCGCCGAGCCCCGGGGCGACAAGAAGAAGCAGAAGCTCAACGATGCCTATCTGACGCAGACGCGCGCCATCCTCCACAAGCACCTCTCGCCCGAGGAATATAACGAGTTCCGCGAGGACGTGCTGACCTTCGGCTCGATCATCGCCGCGGCGTCGGGCGGCATGCTGGGGCTCGGCAACAAGGTGAGCAAGCTCGAGAAGGCGGCGCTCTATCTGCTCGAAAGCTATTTCCCGCAGCGCGCATCGCCCACCGGCGAGTACAGCCCGGTCCTGAGCGTGATGACCGAGCCCTGGGTGCACAAGCTCGACGACACCATGTTCAAGAGCTTCGGCTTCCGGCCGTCCAAGATCCAGATCGGCGTCTATATCTCGTCCATCCAGGATCTGGTCGGCAAGATATCGCTGAGCAAGCCCTCCTATCTCATCGAGCGGGGCGAGATCCTGCATACGACATCGGCGCTGGTCAGCCTTGCCCCCAACGACCTCGCGGCACTGTTGACGAAGCAAGGCCCGCTCTACGCCTCGCTGACCCGCTCGGCCCTCAGGGCCATGTCGACCAGCGACAAGGCGCAGATCGAATCGGCGCTCAAGCAGCTGGCCTGGGAGTTCCACGACAAATGCTACCGGCGTGATCCTTTGGGCCATATGGTCCAGCTCCTGACCGTCCTCGCGCCCACGATGATGGAGTTCACCTTCGAGACACTGAGCAAGGTGAAGACGGGGCGGTAGCGCGTGAGTGATCTGCCATCAGGAGAAAGCGTGTTCTGCTCGATCCTGAGAGGCGCAACGCTCCTGATCCTGCTTCTGCTCTCCGGCTGCGGCATGCCGTCGACCGGAACCCAGATCCAGGCGACGGCGGAGGGCAAGCTTCTGCAAAGCTTCATCGACAAGCTGCAGGCGGGCGATCTTTCAGGGCTCAATATGCTGATCGATCCTCAGGCCAGCAACCGGCCCGATGTGGTGAAGGCCCTCGAGCAATCGGCCGAGATATTGCCGGATGAGTCACCGAAATCGACCGAATTCCTGAACTGGTGGGTGAACACGGACAACACATCCGGCCGGACCTCGGGCGCTTCCGCCCAGCTCGACTACCCGACGCGCTGGGTGCTGGTGACGGCAAGCTTTGCCGGCCAGCCGGAAACCATGAAGGTCACTGCCTTCAGGGTCGACTTTGCGGTCAAGGGTAAGGACGGGGCATCTCCCTTCACGTCCATGGCCGGCGCCGGCGGATCAGCCGGCATCGCGAATCTGGCCGCGGCCTGGATAACCGTGGCCGTTCTGCTGGTGGCCGCCGTCACCTGCGTGCTCGTCCGGGGATTGAACCGGAAATGGCTGTGGATGCTGGTCATCCTCTTCGTGACGCCCGGCATCGAGGTGGAGCCCGCGAACGGCATCTATCGCTTCAACTTCATCGATTTCGGATGGGCGGATGGCAGCTGGTTCCAGCCGCAACCCGGCTGGCACATCGTCGTTCCGCTGGGCGCCGTCGTTTTCTTCCTGAAGCTGTGGAGCCAGAGGCCTGTGGCGAACCGGCCGGCAAGCGGCACATAACTCCTCACCCTGAGGTGGCCGCGTAGCGGCCCTCGAAGGGCTAGCTCGCCGCCGCATTGCTCATGACGACGAAGCCATTGGCGCTCCGCGTCACCGAGGAGGCCGGCTTGTCGGTCAGCACCAGGACCATGCCGGGATGCATTCTTGACTGCATCGCGGTGATGAAGGCGGGTGCGGCGCGGATGCGCTTGATCACATCGATATTGGGCTCAGGCGCCGTGCCGCCCTCATCGTGATGATAGCCATAGGCATGCCAGACCAGCCCCTTCGAGCCGTCATCGGGGCGCGCCAATGTGAACATGTGCGAGCCGAGCGGCGTTCCGGGATTGTCGATGACGACAGTGCCTTCCGCGACCTCGGCGCCGTTCTCGAACAGATAGCCCTTTTTGTCGGCCGAGCTGATGATGGCGGCGAGCGGCACGGGAGTCGGCCCCGTAGACGCATGCTGCACCGGGCTCGGCGTGTTCTTCTTCACATGGCCGGAGACCGCATCGAATTCGTGCTCGGCATAGGCGCTGAGCGTCATGCCGGGATGCGTCACCTCGGCGGGCTGCGTCGCCGCATTGGCGATGATCACCGGCGTGCCGACATGGGTGATGCTGAAGAGCAGAGCGGAGAAGTCGAGCGGCAGCCGCACGCAGCCATGGCTTGCGGGATAGCCCGGCAGGTTGCCGGCATGAAGCGCGATCCCCTTCCAGGTCAGGCGGTTCATATTGGGCATCGGCGCATTGTCATAGGTGCCCGAATGATGATCCTTATCCTTCTCAAGGATGGTGAAGATGCCGGTCGGCGTCGTATGGCCGGGACGGCCGGTGGAGCAGGTCGAGCTCGCGACCCGGATGCCGTTGCGATAGACGAAGACCAGCTGCTCCGGCAGCGAGACGATGATGGCAAGCGGCCCGGCGCCGGTGCGCTCGGGATGCCAGGTGTATTCGCCGGGCTTCAGCGCATAGGGGTCCTTGTCGACCAGCTGGCCGCGCACCGCGGAAGCAGGGCAGAGAGCGACGCCGAGCAGCGCAATCACCGCGCGGCGGGAGATGTGTGGCATGTTGGGGTCCCGGTTGTTGGTTGGGGTCGTCGTCGGTTTCAGGCTACACCACCCCTTACCGCTGGGTAAAGCCAGTCCCCGACCAATCGCTCGCGGTCCATTTTGTCGAGCCTATACAATTGGTTATACGGAAATTCCGATGCGTCTCAACCGATGAGGGCGCGCCGAGCCAAGCCTCGGTTGCGGCGCGCCTCAAGCTTCGGCTATATGGTCTCACTTTGCGGAAGCACCCGTAGCTCAGCTGGATAGAGTGCTGCCCTCCGAAGGCAGAGGTCACAGGTTCGAATCCTGTCGGGTGCGCCATTATTGTTTCGATAGCTTACAAGATATTTTGCTGGGCATTTTGCCTTACTCAATGTTGGCGTGGGGTTGCTCCAGGTCTGAGCTGCCGCCCGACATTTAAGCAGACCTTAAGATCGATGATGGACGCTTAGAATCGCATCTGAGCAGGAGCATTAAGGATGATACTTGCACGACAGGGGCGGCTGATGGGAGTCACAGCCGCTGCAGCGTATCTGCTCCTGCTTCTTGCGACGCCTACAGGTCAAGCTGCCGAATTTGAAACGCTGCCGACAGTGAGCGCCAGGGCGATCCTGGGCGACAAAGTCGGGGGCCCGAACTACTATGTCGACGAGGCCGTGCAAAGCGATGGATATGTGGAGATTTTCACGCTCGTCACTAAATACGGCCGCTTCACCATCCAAGGCCGCGCTCTGCTCGTCCGAAGGCTCGACGAGCTCAGGGCGATAGTGGCTATCGAAAGAATGAGCAAGTCGAAGGCCTTTGTGAAGGCGCTCGCAACATCCGCTATTGCGCCGGCGCGGCTCGCCGTCGAAACGGTGAAGAATCCGGTTAAAACGGTGAAACAGACAGTGAGCGGGGTCGGGGCATTTTTCGATCGCCTGGGATCGGGACTGAGGAATGCCGGCAGCGACGACTCCGACGGCCTAATCGAGGGCGCGCTCGGGGCCAGCTCAGCCAAGCGCCAGATCGCCAATGAACTGGGCGTCGATCCCTATACCGACTTCAAGCCTTTGGCGACCCGGCTCGATCAGCTGGCAGCCGCAACGGCGGCAGGCGGGCTCCTTCCCCAAGCCGCATTTACCGCCATCGGCGGCCCCGCGGGAACAGCGCTCTCGTCGACTAGCTCTGTCGAAGGTGTTCGCGTGCTTGTCCTTGACCAGACGCCGGCCCAGCTTCGCGATCTCAACCGCGCGAGGCTCACGGAAATGGGCGTGGGCAAGGCTGCCGCCAGCCGGTTTCTCAACAACCCATTGTACACGCCGACCGACAAGGTGGCGTTGGTCGCCGCGCTCCGCAGCCTCAAGGGGGTGGAGAACCGCAGCCTCTATATCGATCGCGCCGGGCAGGCGAAACGCCGCGATGCCGCTCTCTTCCTGGTGAAGCGTGCCGAGCTTATTGCCCAATATCAGAGATCGACTGGAGGGATCGTGCGTTTCATATCTCTAGGAGGTATGCCGCTCAATCAACTCGAGGATGGCCGTATCTTGGCGGTGATGCCCTTCGATCGGCTTGTTCTGACCGAAGAGGTGAGCCGCACTTTCGCGACCGCGACTGAAGATATGCGTAAACTCGAGAGACGCCCAACCGGCGAGCTGCGCATCACCGGACAAGTGACGAAGAAGGCGCGACGGAAGCTGAGAGAGTTGGGGTGGACGGTCGCGGAACGCGGACCGTGACGGTGTGGTTCCAGGGCTGAGCGATCATCAGTCGGTGGAACATGCGCGGTGCTGCGGCGCACGGAGGGCGGAGCGATCGTCGGCGATTTCCTGAGCTTTCTGCACGACGCAGGCCACGTGCTCGAGCCCTACATCCGGCACTTCGGCCTGCCGGCGCTGTTTGTCATCGTCTATCTGGAAGCGCTCGGCGCACCGGTTCCGGGCGAAAGCGCACTGGTGGTCTCGTCACTGCTTGCCGCCAACGGCGAGTTCTCCGTGTGGGCCTTGGTCGCGGTCGTCTGGGCCGCTGCAGTGCTTGGCGACAGCACCGGCTACGCCATCGGCCGGTTCGGCAGCCGCCCCTTGCTTCTCAAATACGGCTGGCTCGTCAAGCTCACGCCGAAGCGCCTGGCTCATATCGAAGAGCTTTTCAAGCGCCACGGCCCGCTGATCGTGGTCGGTGCCCGCTTCGTGGTCGTGCTCAGGCAACTCAACGGCATTGTCGCGGGTTCGATGAGCATGGCTTGGCCGCGCTTCCTTGCAGCCAATGCGCTGGGCGGTGCGCTATGGGCGCTAATCTGGGGCCTTGGACCCTATCTGGTCGGAGACTGGTTCGGGCTGAAGCACCGCTGAGCCGGGGCGAATTCCCGTCGCGAGATCATCTGGCTGGGCGAGGAGAAGGCGGTCTTCACCTTCGGCATCGAGGCTCGCGACGCGCGGCGATACGCAGTCTCGCCTCCGTTGTCAGGACGAGCAAGCGCATTCGGCCATAAGGGAAATACTGTGCGGTCTATTGCGCAAGAAGCTCCGTATACGTCTTAAAATCGCTCTTCAAAGCCTGTTTTCGCTTGCTTCCTCAACCCATTTCGAATATGCGCGCCCATCGCAAAATCTGGATGGAGCAATCCCCATGAATCCGAACAAGGCGCTTTGGGAGAAAGGTGATTTCACGCGCATCGCCGCGAGCATGCGCGAGAGCGGCGATGAGCTGGTCGAGAAGCTCGGCATCAAGAAAGGCATGAAGGTGCTCGATCTCGGCTGCGGCGACGGGACCACGGCGGTGCCGGAAGCGAAGCGCGGCGCCGACGTGCTGGGCGTCGATATCGCGCGCAACCTCGTCGAGGCCGGCAACAAGCGGGCGCGCGAGATGGGCCTTGCGAATCTCAAATTCGAGGAAGGCGATGCCACCGACCTGAAGCCCCTCAAGGACAAGAGCTTCGATCTCGTGGTCAGCATCTTCGGCGCCATGTTCGCGCCGAAGCCCTTCGATGTCGCGAAGGAGATGGTGCGCGTGACCAAACCGGGGGGAAAAATCGTCATGGGCAACTGGATCCCCAACGACCCGACCCTCGTCGCGCAGATCCTGAAGATCAGCGGCGCCTATACGCCGCCGCCGCCCGAGGGCTTCGTCAGCCCGATGCTGTGGGGCGTCGAAACCAATGTGGTGGAGCGCTTCGTCCAGGCCGGCGTCAAAAAGGAGAACGTGTCCTGCGTGCGCGATACGTTCCGGTTCAAGAATTCGCGTCCCCCTTCGGCCTTCGTCGATGACTTCAAGACCTATTACGGCCCGACGATGAACGCCTTCGAGGCGGCCGAGCAATCCGGCCGTTCGGTTGAGCTCAAGAAGGAATTGGACAAGCTCTTCGAGAGCCAGAATACGAGCCCGGCCAAAAGCGAGACGTCGATCGCTGCGACCTATCTGCGGGTGACGGTGAATGTAGGATAAGCGAAGCCGAGGCTTCGTTTCGGCGCAGCAAGGTCGGGCAGCTGACCCGGCCTCAGCTTGCGCTTCGCCGCTCGGCATAGGCGCGGGTGATCTCGGCGCCGAAGAGGACGAGCTGCGCCGAATAATAGACCCAGATCAGGACGACGACGAGCGAGGCGGCGGCGCCATAGGTCGATTCGAGGCCCTGCTTGCCGATATAGACGCCGATCAGGAATTTCCCCAGCTCGAACAGGAGCGCGGTGATGAAGGCGCCGGGCAGTACATCGCGCCACAGGACGTCGATGTCAGGCAGGAACCTGAACATCATGGCGAAGAGCAGCGTGGTGACGAGAAGCGACACGCAAAGGCTCACCAGCTGGAAGAGCGCCTCGGGGAAATAGCCCGACAGCGCTTCGCCCATGGCCGACAGAAGCGCCGTAATCAGGAGCGACACCAGCAGCAGAAAGCCCATGGCGAGCACGCCCGCGAGCGAGACGGCATATTTGCGGATGAAGCCCAGTACGCCCGAAGCGGGCTTCGCCTCGGCGCTCCAGACGAGATTGAGCGCGTCCTTGAGCTGGACGACGACGGTCACGGCGGCGATGAGCATGGCGGCAACGCCCACCAGGCCGGTGAGGAGGCCCTCGCGCGGCCGCCCTGCGCCTGCGAGCAGGCTCTCGATGACCCTGGCGCCCTGCTCGCCCACGAGGCTCGCGAGCTGCACGCTCACCTGCCCGCGCACCGCCTCCGCGCCGAAGACCAGACCGGCGATCGAGATCGAGATCAGCATCACGGGGCCCAGTGCGAAGAGCGAATAGAAGGCAAGCGCTGCCCCTTGCGTCGACATGCCATGGGCGAGCCAGCCAGAGCCTGCGTCCTTGAGAAGCGCCCACCAGGCATGGGGCCCGAGCAGGCCAGGCCATGACGGACGAGCGCCGGTCGCGCGCGTCTTCCAGGAGGTGCCTGAGCGGGAGTCCATGATGAATTTCACCTAAAACGATAATCGGCATTCATGCCCGAGAGTTCCGCTCCGTCTCGTCGTGCCGCGATGGGGGTGAACGCTACCCAGGCAGGAACCTTTCCGGCCCGCGCCGCATTGACGTTCGTCAGACGGCGAAATCCTGAAACATGTGAGGATGCGCGCGGCATCCGGGGACAAATCAAGAATCAGCGAAGGAGGAAGCCATGTTCGGGTCTGCCATTCGCATCGCCTTCTTGACTGCATCAGTGCTCATCCCATCCCTCGCCATTGCCGACACGCCCGCCAAGCGCGGCGAATATCTCGTCACGGTCACCGGCTGCAACGACTGCCACACGCCCGGCTATTTCTTCGGCAAGCCCGATACGGAGCGGTTCCTCGGCGGATCGGATGTCGGCTTCGAGATTCCGGGCCTCGGCGTCTTCGTCGGCCCCAACATCACGCCCGACAGGAAGACCGGCATCGGCAGCTGGACGCCGGAGCAGATCACCGCCGCGATCCAGAGCGGGATGAGACCGGACGGCCGCGTCCTGGCGCCGATCATGCCCTGGCATGCTTTTGCCCATCTGACCAAGGACGACGCGATGGCGATCACGGCCTATCTGCAAAGCCTGCCGCCGGTCGTGAACAAGGTCCCCGGTCCGTTCAAACCGGGCGAGAAGGTCACGAGCTTCACGTTCCGGATCCTGCCGCCCGGCGAAACCGCAGCCGCCGCGCCGAAATAGGTGGGGCTACTGCTTCGTGTCACCCGCCATCATGTCGGCGGCGGAGAGCCAGTCGCTCACCACCTTGACGTCCTCATCGCCGAGCAAATGCCCGGCCGCCACCTGGCGCGCATCGACGGTCGCACCCCGGTTGCGCAGCAGGGCTTCGAGCACCGGAGCGAAGGGCGCATAGATCCTGTCCTTCTCGCCGGAGACGGTGAGGAAACGAACCCTACGCAAATCGGTCTCGGGCGCTTTGGTCAGGACCGGCATGGCGCGCAGCAGCACGGCGCGTTCGATGAGGCCGGGATAGAGCAGGCTCACCGCCGCGATCAGATTGGCGCCGTTGGAATAGCCGATGAAGACGGTGTGCTCGAGATCGAGCTTTTCCGCCGCCATCCGACTTTTGAGAAAATCGACGAAGGCCTTCGCCTCCTTGCGGATGTCGGCCTGGTCGAACTCGGTCGGCGTGATGCGCGCATACCAGCGCTTGATGCCCTTCTGCACGATGCGGCCGCGCACGCCCAAGAGCGTCGCGTCGGGCGCCACGCGCAAAGCGAGCTTGAACAGGCTCGCCTCGTCGCCGCCCGAGCCATGCAACAGGACGATCGTCTCGGTCGAGGGCGCCTCGGGGCGCAGCAGGCGATAGACGAAATGCCGGGCATGGGTGATCGGCCCGGCGATGACCGGCGTCGTCGCGGCCGCGTCGTGGCGCAGCACCGGCTGCGCCGCCGAGGCGGTTGCGGGCTCGCCCTTGGCTTCGGGGCAAGGCTCGGGCTTAGCGCCTGCCGCCAGCCCCGTTGGATCCTTTTGCGCGCAGAGAGATGAATCGCGGGCCTCAGCGAGGCCTGCGCATCCCAAGAAGGCGGTCAGGATTAGAACCAGCGCAGCGAGACGATTATTGTCCATGAAGCGATATCCAGCCGTTGCCTTTCCGAAACATCTTCGAGATGCGAGCGGTCCCCGCTCGTCAAACTGGCCGCCGATATCACGGTTCTAGGAGTTCCCCGGCCTCGCGCCGCAGCGCTCGAGTTCGCGGGCGGCGGCGCTTGATAGCAAGTTTCTCGCCGATGTCACGTGAAAATTGCACGGCATGGATGTTCCCCTGCCGGAACTTTCTTGGGCGCCTCTCCTATTGGCGCGACGTCTTGCCTTTGCCCGTCCGCCTGGTGATCTGCTTCAGCCGCTTCGTCTCGACGTCGACGCAATGAGTCTCGGCATCGATGTCGTCCTCGGCCTCGGTCTCGACCGCGAGTAGGCGGGAAACGACGACGCCCTGCGCACGGGCGTTCAGCGTCCGCGCCAGCTCGAGCGCGCGTAGGGCGGCGGCACCTTCGGCCGGACGCGGCGCGCCATCGAGGGTGCGGATCTCGTGCACATGCACGATGCGGCCCGACTTCCCGTCATAGACCACGGCGCGGGCGCGGTGGACCAGGCGCTCGGCGCTCTCGTCATGGATCGGCAGCATGGGGGCCTCCTTCATCATCAGAACTCGTAACGGGTGAAAACCGCTTTCGCGGCCTGGTCCTTGCCGGTCGCGACGCCGACCGTCACCGAGGACATGCGCTGGCGGAACACCGAAGAGCGCCATTGCTCCCAACCGCCGAAAGTCTCCGTCACTTCCTGCCCGTCGATCTGAGGGCGCGAGCGCACCGAGACGATGCCGGCGAATTGCGTGCCCTCGCCGATCGTGCCCGTGAGCGAGGCGATGACGAAGGTCGAGCGCGGCGCGAAATTGATGTCGGCCGTGTGGATCTGGCCGCCCGATTGCTTCCAGGCCGTGGTCGCCATGTTGATGACGGGCATGAGGGCCTCCTCGCTTTCGCCTGCGCAACCACTATCTCGTCCTATCTTGGCGGTCTGTGGGCAAACTCACAGGGCACGCCGGTTACTTGTCGTAACATTCATTGAAGGAACCGGCGGCTCACCCCGCCGGTTGGTTCCGGCAAGCGCGGAGGAGCGGATGCGAAACAAAGCCAAAACCGGCGCCAGCGATGCGCCCTATGCCACGACCGGTGCCGTCCTTCTGTCGGGAACCCCCTCCGCCAGTGTCGCGTTCGTCAGCCGACGGACGGAACCGGAAGCGGCCAACGGCGTCGACCGGCCGTTCTTCCTCTGGCTGCTCGCCGCCCTCATCGCCGCGACCCTCGTCTCAGGCGTCATCGCCATGTCGGCCGTGGTGCGGATCGGACCCTGATCCTGCTTCGCGCCAGGGCGCTTCGCAGGACCGAGCCCTCCTAAGCTTCCTGCTTCGGCTGCTGTCTCAAGCGTCCCCTTCTCCCGCTTTGCGGGAGAAGGGAAACTGATGGAGGAATTTTCCTGTCACGACCGCTTAGATAATCTCACTGGCCGTCCTTCCGCTTTGCTGGCTCTCTCGGCAGAGCCATGGACATGACCACCAACGTGCCGACCCGCGCCTCAGGCCCGGCGCGGCCAGAGGCTTCAGCCTTGCGTATCGCGATCTATCCGGAGACGGCCAAGGTCGGGCTCAGGCTCGAGACCTTGCGCGCTTTCGCCACGGCCCTGGCCCACACACCCCATCAGGTCGATTGGGTGGAGGACAAGACCTACAGCCCGTGCGACGTCGCCATCCTCTATGGCGCGCCCGGCATCGGCGAAGGACGGCGGCGGCAGATCCGCCAGAAGATCCTCAACGAGCACAAGGGCCCGGTGCTCATCGTCGAAACCCCGCTCTTCGGCCGCAAGGTGCCGGCGATCGCCGCTGCGGCAGGCGGCCTGCTGAAAGGCGGGCTTCCCCACTTCCTGGCCAAGGCGCCGGCGGAAAGCTTTGGCCATTTCCGCATCTCCATCGGCGGCTCGTTCCACGACACCGGCCAGTTCTGCAACGAGCCGACCGATCCGCTCCGCTGGGACCGGCTCGCCGCCGAGCTCGGCCTCACGGTCAAACCCTGGCGTGCGACAGGTGAGCATATATTGCTCATCGGCCAGGTGCCGGGCGATGCCTCCTTGCGCGGCCTCGATGTGGTCAAATGGCTCGAAAGCACGGTCATCGATCTGCGCCTCATCACCAGGCGCCCGATCCTCATCCGCCCGCACCCGCTCTCGCCGCCGGCAGCATTGCGCAGCCTGAAACGCCGCCTGAAGCCCGACAAATCGGTGCGCTGGGACATGAAGCCCGGCACGCCTTTGCGCAGCAGCCTCAGCGCTGCCTGGGCGACCGTCACCTATTCATCGAGTGCCGCGATCGATTCCCTCATCTCCGGCGTGCCCGTCATCGCGCTTTCACCCGCGAGCCTCGCCTGGCCGGTCAGCGATCACGGGATCTCAGATGTTTTGGAGCCGACGCTCTACGACAGAAAACCCTGGCTCGACCGCCTCGCCCATTCGCAATGGTCGATCGAGGAGATCGAGAACGGCACGGTGTGGCGGCGTTTCGCCGGGAAGATCGGGGAGCTGGTCGCTGGCCGCTAGAGCGCGGGCGCCACCTTCTTTGCAGGTACTGCCGGCGCCTTGCGCGCATCGGGTGAGACCGCGCCGGAATCGCGCATCGGCCCATGGCCGTTCACCATGGTCGAGGTCTCGGCGAGGAGCCGGCGCGACCGCGCGATCAGCTCGCGCGATTCTTGCTCCAGCTTGCGCGAGGTCTCGATGCACCGCTGCATGCCGGCGAGCCGTCTTGCCAGAAAGACCTCGGCCGCGTGACGCTGACGATAGGCCTCTTCAATGAGGGTGAATGAGCTGTAAGACATATCGTGCTCCACGCTTGAGGCGGGAGCACAGGTCTCTCTCTGCCGTCAGCGCCCGGTTGCATCAAGCACGTGCCGACGATGATCCGAGCATAGGCCCTTTCCGCTCCGGGCCCAAGCTCCAAATCCTTCTTCCGCGAAGCCGCTGCATTTCGATCCGGCCTGATTTCCCGTCATGGACGACGGCTCGGGCGCGATGGGATCTCGCGCAGCCACCGCGAGTCCGAGACCGGCGCTTTCTTCACCAGCAAATGCTGATGCTCGCCGCACGCCCATTTGACGGGCACATCGTCGCTCGGCCGATAGCCGAAGGGCGCAGGGGCCGTGCAGCCTTCGACGAGGCAGTCTCTCTCTGTCATTCAGGGAGAGACCGCAAGCGCTTCCCGTGCCGGGTCAAGCCGTTTCGACAAGCCTGACACCGGCCTCGCGTCCCTTCCTGGTTGACGCTTCCATATTCCGTTCGCAAAGCCTGGCATGCAGTTCCAGCAGCTCCGCCACATGTTCCGAGCCGCATTGCGCGGCAAGCGCGCGCGCCCGCGCCGGCATCGACAGCGACGTGAGACGGCGCACCATGGCATTGTCGTTGCCGGGTGAAGATTTCCTATGCCGCATGGGGTTCCGTCCTCCGGGGCGCGCCGTAGAGCGCAAGGGATAGCAAGGTCGCAAAGTCGCGCTTTCCTTCGTCCACATGGCCAAGGATGCGGGCCGCGATGACGGCTCTGGTTGAATCGTCCGAATTGCCCAGCCGGAGGCAGGCTTGATCGACCACCTCGACCAGCAACGCCATTTCCTGGGGATCGAAAGAGTTTCGCATGGGCGGCTCCTTCCTACTATTAGGCGGGAGCGCACGCATCTCTCAGCCGTCAGTGCCTAGGTTGCAATCAGACCCGCTGACGATGAAAACACCTTCGCACCCGGCGGCAGGACAAGCAAGGTAAATCGGGTTTCCGCATGATTACATATCGGTGACCCCAACGCCGCTTCTTCTCGAGGATGCCAGCGCCGGCTCACAACAACGGATTAGGACAATCGGACGATCCGTGCGATAGGAGCCATCGTCAGGCCTCCCTTCATCTGCAGTCAGCCAAAGGCCCGAGGGAATCCTGCTGTCGCCGCCCGGCAATGCGAGAAGAGCGCCGGTCCCGTCTTGAGCATTGCGTCACTGCCGATTGCGCCGAACCCTTGCGGGATCCGGGCGCCTTGAACAAGGAAACTTGGTCCTCATGGCCACTCATCGCTTCGCCGTCGGCCAGAATGTGCGCCTCCTGCAAAGCGTGATCACGCGCGGCAAATCCATCGCCTGCGAAGTCGTGCAGATCATGCCGTTCGACGGCGCGTGCTTCCAGTATCGCATCAGGGCCGCGGATGAGCGTTTCGACAGGATCGCCAAGGAGCATGAGCTCGCCGAGGCCGCCCCGCCGCAAAGCGAGATGGACCATCCGGAACAGTCCGGATGGACCGACAAATTCACCTCAATCGCCAAAAAAGGAAATCAATGAACTTCTTCAAATCGACAGAAACGAGCAAATCACCGCGCGCCGCCGCCCAGAACGTGCTCAGGCAAAAACGCCTGGCGCATGAGCAGGCGCAAAAAGACGCCGGCGTCTGGGGCGACATGGCGGTCGGGCAGATCGTGGCTGAAAACAAAGTCTTCATGCATCACTGGAAGGGAAATGCGCTGACCGACCTTTTCGTCCTGGCGGGCAAGAAGCCGCGCGAGATGACGCCTGCCGAGCATGAAGCCCTCGTCGCCTGGCTGAAGTCACGCGCCTATGAGGGATTCACGCAAAGCCTAGTCGCCTGGAATATCAATGAAGGCGAGGCGCTCAGGGTCAAGAACGAGCATCTGGAAAAGCACCGCTCGAACGGCCTCGAAGTGATCAATCCGGCCTGAAGCCCGCTCGTCAGCCGGCCCGCTTCGACCGCACGCGCCGGCCGCGGGCGTCGCCCGATGGGGGAGCGGAAAGCGGCGTCTTCGAGCGCGGCAGCGCTACACGGTCGACCGTGCCGGCCTCCGCCTCGGCCGCAAGCCGCAACTGCCGGAGATGCTCGGTCTTGGCGGCGCGCGCACGCGCCTCCATCTCGATGATGCTCATCGCGGCATCATGGGTCGCCTTGGCTCTCAGCACACTGATTGAAGAAGACATAGCAGCTCTCTCTAAGGTTCTTTCAATAACAGTCGGCAGCGCAGCCGGTACATCCGCGGTCTACGCTGCTGACACGGATCTGGGACCCGTTATGATCGATGTTCCGAAATCGGTGATTTCTGCGCTCAAAGGCGCCGGCCCAACTAAGGTGGGGAAAACTTCGACGAACCCAATATGGTGTGCGCGCGCCGGATTACAAGATGCCTATTCCCCCTCCAGGTAATGCTCTTCCAGGAACCTGGAGCGGAAATTCTGCGGCGGGGTATCGAAGTCCGGGCGGCCCTCGGGCGTGAAGTCCAGCAAATTCCAGTAGGGCCACACCGTGTCGACATGGTTCGACGGCAGCTCGCTGGCCCAGAAATGAAAGATCTTGTCCGTTTCCCGCGTGAAGACATGCAGCATCGGCAATTGCATGTCGTCGGATTGGCGCTGGCATTTGTAATCGGCCTGGAAGGGAGAGGCATAGCCGGAGAGAAGTGCGATCTGCGACCAGCCGCGCGTCCTCGCCCAGTCATTGATCTTCTGAGGCGGCGCCTTGGCGATGGCGGCAAAAGCGGCGCTGCGCGTCACCGAATACCAGCTGCGGTCGAAGCCGTCGACCAGCGAGGTGCAGGAAGGACAGGGCTTGTCCCAATTGGGACCGAACATGAAGGAATAAAGCAGCAGCGTGTCCTTGTCGGCGAACAACTCGGAGAATCTCACGCTTTCGCCGACCTTCCCGTCATTGGCCCATTGGAAGACATAGTCTTGCTTCAGCTCGCCGCCCTGCGGCAGCGTGCGGCGTTTCGCGGCCACGGCTTTCACCTTGTCGACCAGCGCCTGCTCCTCCTTCAGCAACTCGTCCCGCGCCGCGCGATAGGCCTTGCTTTCATTCGGATATTGCAGCTCGCTCATCGTCGTCTCCTTGGCTTCTTCGCCGCTCGACTAAGCAAAAAGAGCGCCCGCGCCTTTTGTTCCCCGCCGGGGCTTGCCTTTGTGGGCCAAAGCGTGCGAGTTGGGAAATCTCAGCATGCGGGACTGAGCCTCGGGCAAAGCTGGAAATCCCTGCTCGCGGATCGATAATTCCCTGCTCGTTTTTCTAAGCCCTTGATATTGCTCAGGCCGGCAATTTTTTCGAAAAGTTCCCTGATATTCCCTGAAAATCCCTGATATTCGCTGTTCTTTGCTTTGGACTGCACCCCACGGGTGAGACAGGTTTAATTGAGTGACACGGGTTTTTGAGGAGGGACGGCATGCCCGATCGAACGAAGCCTGAAGGCGAGGCGCTTCCGCCCGCGGCGCAACTGGTGCAGATGGCATCCGGCTATTGGGTGTCGTGCATCGTCCATGCTGCAGCGACGCTCGGCCTCGCCGACAGGCTGGCGGAAGGCCCGAAGAGTGCCCAGGAGATCGCCGGCACGGCGGAGTGCAATCCTCGCGCTTTGCACCGGCTGATGCGCAGCCTCGCGAGCCTCGGCCTCCTCACCGAGACGGAGGGCGGGCGCTTCGCCTTGACGCCGCTCGGTGCGGCGCTGAAGACGGGCGCACCCGGTTCGGCGCGCGCCTCCGTCCTCACCTTGTGCAGCCCGTGGTTCGCGCATGCCATGGAAGAGCTCCCCTACAGCGTGCGCACCGGCAAGACGGCCTTCGAGAAGATCAACGGCATGCCGGTGTTCGATTATCTGGGCCAGCATCCGGAGGCCGCCTCGCTCTTCAGCGAGACGATGATCGGCATCCATGGCAGCGAGCCGCTGGCTGTCGCCGAGGCCTACGATTTCTCACAGCTCGGAACCCTCATCGATGTCGGCGGTGCCAGCGGCAACCTGCTGGCCGAGATCCTGATGCGCCACAAGGGCCCACGCGGCATATTGGCCGACCTGCCGCATGTGGTGAAGGACGCGCCGGCCTTGCTCGAGGCCAAGGGCGTCGCCGATCGCGTCGCCATCGAGGCGCATGACTTCTTCAAGTCGGTCCCGCAAGGCGGCGATGCCTATATCCTCTCGCATGTCATCCATGACTGGAGCGAGGCGCAGTGCCTGACGATTCTCGCAAACCTGCACAAGGCCATGAAGCCCGAGGCGCGCCTTCTCCTCGTCGAGATGGTGCTGCCCGGCAAGGACGAGCCGCATTTCGGCAAGATCCTGGACATGGTGATGCTGGCGCTGCCGGGCGGCGAGGAGCGGACGGCGGATGAATATGCGGCACTTCTCGCCAAAGCGGGCTTCAAGCTGACGCGCGTGGTGCCCACGCAATCGACCGTCAGCGTCATCGAGGCGCGAAAGGCGTGAGTCTTTTATCTGGCGCGTGATCGGACGGAAAACCGGTATCCACTTTTCCTGATCACGCGCTGCCTCACGCCGGCAGCACCGAATCCGACAAGGCCTGCCGCCGGCTCTCATGCAGCGACAGGACCGCGACAACCGATATGGCGGCGCAGGCCGTGATGTAATAGGCCGGCATCACCGGGTTGTTGGTCGTCTCGATCAGCCAGGTGGCGACGGCGGGCGCCGTGCCGCCGGCGAGGCCGACCGACAGATTATACGCCGCCGAAACCGCGGAGCAGCGCACATGGCGCGGAAACACCTCGCACAGGACGATCGGGTTGACCGAGCCATAGGAGCCGATCAGCAAGGTGAAGCCCAATTGGCCGAGGAAGACGTAGAGGCCGTCGCCGGTGCGCATTAATTCGAAGAGCGGCCAGGAGAAGAGCAGCAAGCCCAACGCCGCCGTGGCGAGGATCGGCTTGCGGCCGATGCGGTCGGAAAGACGCGACATGACGAGGACCACGCCGAGCAGGATCACCATGTTGAGCGAGTTGATCCACAGCGCCGTGCGGGCACCCATGTCCGCGGCAAGCTTCAGCCAGGAGATGAGATAGACGAAGATCAGATAGAAGGCGACGGCATTGACCAGGCTGATCGCCACCGCCTGCAGCATGGCGACGGGATGCTCGCGCAAGGCCTGCAGGAGCGGCGAGCCTTTCTTGGCCGCCGGCTTGTCGAAGGGCATGCGCCGTCTCAGCAGGAAGCCGGCGACGCCCACCAGCACGCCGAACAGGAAGGGGATGCGCCAGCCCCAGGCCACGACCTGATCGAGCGGCAGCGTGTTCATGACCAGCGCGCCGACGGCGGAACCGAGCAGGATGCCGCCCGTCGCGCCGAACACCGCCCAGGCGGTGGCGGCGCCGCGTTTGTCCGGATGCGCGGTCTCGGCGAGGAAGACGGCGGAGCTCGTATATTCGCCGCCCACCGCCAGGCCCTGCATCATGCGGCAGGCGAGCATCAGGACCGAAGCCCAGATGCCGATCTGGGCATAGGTCGGCAACAGGCCCATGATGAGAGTCGGCACCGCCATCGCCACCACCGACCAGAGCAAAGCGGGACCGCGGCCGACACGGTCGCCGATATGGCCGAAGAGGATGGCGCCCAGGGGCCGCATGAGGAAGCCGACGGCGAAGACCGCATAGGCGGCGAGCAGCGAGGTGCGCGGATCCTCGGCCGGGAAATAAAGACTGCCGATGGTGCGGGCGAAGAAGCCGTAAATGGCGAAATCGTACCATTCCATCACATTGCCGACGATGCCGGCCCAGACGATGCGCCGGCGGTGGCCGTGGTGGCTGTCCGCCGTCGACACCGGCTGTGCTGTGCTTGCCATGATCAGATCTCCCTCACGACATGCCCTTGCGCGTCATGGACCGGCCGGGCCGAATCTAGACCCCAGGTAAGCATAGGACCAAGGGCCGGGCAATGCGGGCTTTGACGGAACTCTCTGCCATCCTATCTTTTAGTAATCATGAGCCGGCTGCAGCTGAAACGCGTCTATGACGCACCCGGCAGGAGCGATGGCGCGCGTGTCCTGGTCGACCGCCTGTGGCCGCGCGGCATCGCCAAGGACAAGGCCGCCATCGACCTGTGGCTCAAGGACATCGCGCCGAGCAGCGACCTGCGCAAAAAGTTCCACGGCCATCCGGAAGCCTGGGACGATTTCGTCAGCGCCTACAAGCGGGAGCTCACCGGCACCGCGGCGCAACTCGCCGCGGCCGAACTCGAGGCGCTGATGCGCAAGGGGACGGTCACGCTCCTCTATGCGGCGCGCGACGACACCCACAACAACGCCGTGGCGCTCAAGACCTGGCTCGAGAAGAGGAGTTGAGGAACATCATGCTGCTGCACAGAGGCCGGCTCCTCGATCACGTCCACCTCAACGCCCGGGATCTCGAAGCGAGCAAGCGCTTCTACAAGGCCGTCATCGAGGCCTTGGGCAAGGACATCGCGGTGGTGGAAGGTCCGGGCTTCTTCTATGCCGATGAGCTCTGGGTCCAGGCCGTGACGGCGGGCAGCCAGGCGACAAGGGTCCATATCGCTTTCCAGGCCGAAGATCATGACACGGTGCGCCGCTTCCATGAGGCGGGCGTCGCGGCCGGCGGGCGCGACAATGGCGCACCTGGCCCCCGCAATTACCACCCCGGCTATTTCGCGGCCTTCCTCCTCGATCCCGACGGCAACAATGTCGAGGCCGTCTATCACGGCGAAGGCAAACGCTCGGCCGCATCGGTCGAGATCCTCGCGACGCTGCCGGGTGAGGATTAGACATCAAGCCTGAGGCTCGTGCCGATGCGGCGCAGATTGAGGCGCTCGATGACGCGGCGCGAGGCCTTGTTGTCCTGGGCCGCCGAATAGAACAAGGCGCGCGAGGCGAGCGCCGGGTGGTTCGACCAGGCCGCCGTTGCCAGCGCGGCAAAGCCGCGGCCGCGGAATTTGGGCACGGTGGCGAGGCCGAGTTCGGCGCCCTCGCCCGAAAGCCGCGCGGCAAAGGCGATCGAGGCCACTTCGCCCTGGCAAAGGAGCATGCACCAGGGCGGCCAGAGATCGCCCACTTCGCGCATCTTCAGTACGACGAGGTTCTCCGGCATGCCGCCTTCGGCGATCGCCGCCTCGAAGCGCAGGGCTGCGGCGCTGCCGGATGAGACGAGCTCATCGTCGCCAGTGACCGGCAGGTTGCGCGGCAATTCATAGGTGACCTCGAGGTCGCGCCGGGGCACTGCGCCGTCGCGGGCGAGAAGCCGCTCATAGCGGCCGATATGAAGCGGAAGCGTCGCCGGCACATGGAAAGGTGGCTCGCTGCGGCTGAGCGCCAGGAGCTCGGCGGCAACGGCGTCATCGACATCCTGGTGGACGCCCGCGACATTGCCTTGGGCCGAGCCTCCGAGCCAGAAGAGCGGGCCCGCCGACCGGTCGGGATCGTTCTCGCGCAGGATGCGTCCCGGCGCTCCCGGCACGAAGAGGGTGCGGAAGTCGATCGCGACGAGAGCGAGGTCGGCTCGATCTGGTGGTTTCACGTCGCTCCTTCGAGCCTGATGCCTTCCGCCTGAAGCGTCTTCAGCACCGAGGCGCGGCGGGCGAGCGCTCCGGCGAAGCGCGCATAATTGGCGTAAGTTCCGGGCATGTCGATACCGATGACATTGCCCCAGCGATAGAAGACGAGAAGGAAGGCATCGACGGCGGTGAAGCCGTCGCCCACCGCATGGGGCGCGGTGAGCTTCGCATCGATTGTCGCCAGATAGTCGGGGATGGTCTTGGGGCCCTTGGCGGTGATGCTGTCATGCACGCTCGCGTCGTCGGAAAAGCGCTGCGGCCGCCACAGGCAGCCAAAACCTTGCGCATGAACTGTGCCCGAGAGCCAGTTCATCCATTCATAGGCACGCGCCTGGTCGATGAGGCTCCGGCCCATGAGATGGCGCTCGGGGGCGAGCAGCGACAAAGCGGTGGCGATGGCGGGAAGCTCGGTGATCACCTCGCGATCGAGCGCCAGCACCGGCACGCGCCGCTTCGGATTGAGGCGGCCGAATTCCTCGGTCTGAAGCGCCCCCTCCCTGATCGGCACCCTGACGGGCTCGAAAGCAAGGCCGAGCTCGTTGAGGAGCACATGGGGTGCGAATGAGCAGGCGCCCGGCGAATACCACAATCTGATGGCGGGCATGGTGATTCCTCTTTACTAGGTAGACCAGTCTACCTACAGTCTGGGCGTGACGTCAATGAAGCGAAAAACGGCGGGAGACGAGGAAAAGCAAGGGCGGGCCAGGCTCATGGAGGCGGCTTGCCGGCTGTTCACCAGGCGCGGCACCGCCAATGTCGGCATCAACGAAGTGACGGCGGAGGCGGGCGTCGCCCGCATGACGCTCTACAACAACTTTCCCTCCAAGGAGAAACTCACCCAAGCCGTCTATGAGGAGATGGCAAAAGCGACGCTTGCCCGGGTCGATGCCGTCCTCGCCGGCGAAAAGGGCGAGAAGGCCCGCATCGCTGCCCTCTTCGATCATTTCGGCCGCAATGCGAACAAGCCCTCGTTCCGCGGCTGCTCCTTCATCCATGCGAGCCTGCAGGAGGCCGATCCGCACGGCGCCCTGCACGGGGTCGTCCAGGCCTATAAGAAGGCCTTGCGCGAGCGCGTTCTCGGAGCGCTCGACGCCAGGCGGCGCAGGCCAAAGCTCCTCGCCGACCAGATCGTCATCCTCCTCGACGGTGCCGTCACCGAGGCCTATATCCAAGGTGTGCCCGATGCGACGACGGCGGCGAAAAGCGCCGCCTTGACGCTGCTCGCGCATACTGCTTGAGAAAGCCATGACCGACCTTGACCACACCTTGCTGGGGAAACCCGCCGGCATTCCCGCTTCGCCGGAAGAAGCCGTGCTCGACACGGTTCCCAATCCGCAGGCCGGAACGCTCTATCTGGCGCGCTTCACCTGCCCCGAATTCACCTCGCTCTGTCCGGTGACCGGGCAGCCCGATTTCGGCCATCTGGTGATCGACTATGCGCCCGACCGGTTGCTGGTGGAGTCGAAATCGCTAAAACTCTTCCTGCACAGTTTTCGCAACCACGGCGCCTTCCATGAGGACTGCACGGTCTATGTCGCCAAGCGTTTCTGCGACGCGGCCAAGCCCACATGGCTGCGCATCGGCGGCTATTGGTATCCACGCGGCGGCATTCCCATAGACGTCTTCTGGCAGACAGGCGAGCCGCCGCAAGGCCTGTGGATTCCGGAACAAGGTGTCGCAAGCTATCGCGGCCGGGGCTAGGACAAGGTCATGAACGACGCGATCGAAACACTGCGCCGGCGCGAAGGTCTGATCTTCCTCGCGGGGTTCGCCCTGTGCATCCCGGCCGCCAACTGGCTCATCCTCCATGTCGGCACGACCTGCGTGCCGCAAGGGCCTTGCCTCATCCCGGTGGCGCCGAATGTGATGGCGCCGAGCGGCGTCGTGATGGTGGGCCTCGCCCTCGTGCTCCGCGATCTCGTGCAGCGTCGCCTCGGCATCAAGATCGCGATCCTCGGCATCCTGTTCGGCGCCCTGCTCTCCGCCCTCTTCGCACCCAAGGCGCTGGTCCTGGCTTCGGCCGCAGCCTTCCTCATCTCGGAGACCGCCGATCTCCTCGTCTATACGCCGCTGCAGAAACGCGGCCTGATGCGCGCCGTCGCCGCCAGCAGCATGGTCGGATTGGTGATCGACAGCATCGTCTTCCTCACCCTCGCTTTCGGCAGCCTCGCCTTCCTGGAAGGCCAGGTGATCGGCAAGGCCTGGATGGTCCTCCTCGCCCTTCCCGCCATCGCTTGGCTCAGGCGGCGTGACGAACGTATCGGCCTGACACCCGCGTGAGCATCACCCGCCGCCGGCTCCTCGCCTCATCCGCCGCCATGCTGGCGATGCCGGCCTTGAGCCGCGCGGCGTCGCGGCCCGTCATCAGCCATGGCGTCCAGTCGGGCGATGTCGAACAGACATCGGGCATCGTCTGGGCGCGGAGCGACCGGCCGGCACGGCTCCATATCGAGATCGCGACGACCGAGAGTTTCGCCGATGCCCGCAAGCTCAAGCCTGTCACAGCATTGCCCGGCAATGATCTGGCGGCGAAGCGGCTCGTCACCGGCCTCCCTCCCGATCAGACCATCTTCTATCGCCTGCGCTTCGGCGATCTCAGCGACGTCAACGGCATGAGCGAGCCCGTCATCGGGCGCTTCCGGACCGCGCCGGCGACAAAGCGGGGCGTGCGTTTCGTCTGGTCGGCCGACACGGCGGGCCAGGGTTTTGGCATCAACCCGGATGACGGCGGCATGAAGACCTACGCCACGATGGCGGCGCATGATCCCGATTTCTTCCTGCATTCGGGCGACACGATCTATGCCGACGGTCCGATCAGGCCGCAGCTCAAGACCGCCAACGGATTGTGGAAGAACATCGTCGCCGACGGCGTCGACAAGGTGGCCGAGACGCTCGCCGAGTTCCGCGGCCGCTTCAAATACAATCTGCTCGACGACAATCTCCGTGCCTTCAACGCGAATGTTCCCACCTTCTGCCAGTGGGACGATCACGAGGTCCTCGACAACTGGTCCTGGGGCAAGGATCTTACCGCCGATGACCGCTATACGGAGAAGTCGATCGAATTCCTGAGCGAGAGAGCGTCCCGCGCCTTTCACGAGATGATGCCGATCCGGCATCTGCCGGGCGATCCGTTGCGCGTCTATCGCCAGATCGCCTATGGCCCCTTGCTCGATGTCTTCTTCCTCGATCTCAGGCGCTATCGCGGCGCCAATGGGGCGTCGCTGGAAACGGCGATGACGCCGCAATCGCGCATCCTGGGCGCACGCCAGCTCGGCTGGCTCCGCCAGGCGCTTGCCGCTTCCAAGGCGACATGGAAAGTGATCGCGTCCGACATGCCGTTGGGCCTCATCGTGTGGGACGACTGGAAGACGAAGACCGGTGTCGAGGCCATCGCCAATGGCGATCAAGGCGGGCCCTCGGGGCGTGAGCTCGAATTCGCCGAGCTTCTGCGCTTCATCAAACAGTCTGAGATCGGCAATGTCGTGTGGCTCACCGGGGACGTGCACTATACCGCAGCCCATCTCTATTCGCCGGACAAGGCGCAGTTTCAGGATTTCGAGCCCTTCTGGGAATTCGTCTCGGGCCCCCTCAATGCCGGCACCTTCGGCCCCAACGCGCTCGACATGACCTTCGGCCCCGAAGTGAAGTTCATGAAGGCACCGACGGCAGCGCAGGGACAGAACCTGCCGCCGTCCCTGGGGCTCCAGTTCTTCGGCATCGTCGATATCGACAACAAGAGCCGGCAGATGACGGTGAGGCTCATGGACCGCGGCAATCAGGAGCTCTACCGGGTGACGCTCGACCCGAAAGGGTGAGCTAGCAACTGGTAATCAGACGGCCCAGCGCGTAACGTTGCGCGCGACATACGGGAGGCATCCATGTCGCTCTTCACCATCCTCGAGATCCTCGCCATCATCGGGGCGGGGCTCACCGCCGGCATCTTCTTCGCTTTCTCGACCTTCGTCATGGCGGCGCTGGCGCGAATTCCGCCCGACCAGGGGATCGCGGCGATGAACTCGATCAATATCACGGTGATCAATCCGTGGTTCTTCACGGTGTTCTTCGGCACGCCCATCGTCTGCGCCATCCTCGCCGTCATGGCGCTGTTCAGATGGAGCGAGCCCGGCGCGGCACTCATCCTCGCAGGCTGCCTCATCTATATCGCAGGCTCGCTCGTCGTGACGATGGTGTTCAATGTGCCGCTCAACAATGCGCTCGCCGCCGTCACCTCGGCGAGCGGCGAGGGCGGCGCCTTGTGGACGCGCTATCTGCGCGACTGGACTTTCTGGAACACCGTGCGCACTGTGCTGCCGCTTCTGGCCATGCTTCTGTTCATCATCGCGATGAGCCTGCACGCCAGAGCAACCGCATAGATCTCACCGCGGCAATATCCCGTCCAGCATCGCGATCAGACGCCGGAAGGCCGCCGCCTCGTCGGGCGCGTGATCGGGATTGACCTCGGCAATGGTCAGCGTCCGCCAGTTGGGCGCGCTCACGAGGACCGCCAGCGCCGCCTCGAGCTCCGCCAATGTCAGGCCGGGCTGGCGGCGCACATTCTCGGCGATCGGGAAGTCCGTATAGGCCAGCACATCGACATCGAGATGAACGAGGAGACGCTCGAAGCCTTGGCCCCAGTCCAGGGCGCGCCGCGCCGCCGCTGCGGGATCAGCCTTGACGGCAGCAAGGCTGATCACGGCGAGGCCCCGCTCTTTGATGATGCGGGCTTCGACCGGGGTGATCGCATCGGCGGTGAAGAACAGGACAGCTTCCGGCGCCAGCAGCGGTCGGCGCGGCCCAAGGCCCGCAAGCTCAGATGCTGAACCCGGTAAGTCGAGGAGATGGGCGACGCCGGTCCAGTCCAAGGCACCATCGCTCGTCTCGGGTATGTTGAGATCGACATCGAGATCGACATAGACGAGGCCGACCGAGGGCTCGCTCTCTTTGCGCATCGGCTCATCCGAAAACCGCGTACACTTTTCGGGCCGATGCGCCACGGCGCCCGCCACGGTGCCGAGCTCGATGGTGCAGTCGCCGCCGAGCACCAGCACCGTCTCGCCCGCCTCCAGGCTTTTCGCGACCGATGCGGCAATGTCCGTGGCGACGCGCCGCACGGCATCGCGGTTCATCGCCTTGGGGTCATCAGGATCCGGCCGCCAGCGGAAGCCCGCGACATCGCCGCGATCGATCACATGCCGGCCGCTGCTCCGCAGGGCCTCGACAAGGCCATGGCGACGGAAGGCGTGTGGTGCTGACTCTTGCCCCGGCGCATAGGCGCCGGCGCTCGAGGGGGCGCCCAGGATGCAGAGCGGACGGCTCACCCTCTACCGGGATCAGGCGCGCGAGATGCGATAAGGCGCGGAACGGCGCTGGGGCCGCACAGGGGCGGGACGCAACTGCGGGCGGCGGCGCGGCGCATAGCCGTCCTCGAGGCGATCGATGACCCACTGCGCCCCATGGAAGGACAGGACATAGATGATCAATATCCAGCCGAAGCCCACAAGGGCGGCGAGGACGATCAGAGAAAACAAAGCCTTATGCGCTGTCAGAGTCATAGACCCCTCCCGCCTTCGAAACTTGCGAAGTCCAGATTTTCAAGCCGTCGGCCCGCCCGGGAAATCCACGGAGCTTCCCGGGCGGGCCGGGGCTTCAGCCGGCTTTCCAGCCTGGCGAAGCACGTGGCGAAAACGCCTGCCCATGAGAAAGGTTCCGGGGTCTTCCGCCAAGTTACTCTTGATTAATATAGGGGTCCTATGTATTTTGCGGCATGGTCAAATTCCCTTTATCACCGCTTCCCGAAAGGCTGCATGACGGCCTCGAACGCCTGGCGAGCCTGCACCGTCTTGAAGAGCGCCAGGCTTCAGGACCCCACGGGCTCAATCCTACCCAGCTCGCCATTCTCCGTCTGCTCCAGCGCCGCAAGACGGGCTTCAGGGTCAAGACCATCGCGCGCGAGCTGGGCCTCACCCAGCCGACCATCACCGACTCGCTCCTCGCCCTCGAGCGCAAGACTCTCATCGCACGGCTGAGCGATCCCCAGGACGGGCGGGCGCTTCTCATTCATCCGACCGAGGCCGGACGCGCGGCGCTGGCGACGGTGCAGGGCCAGATGTCCTTCATGCAGACAGCACTTGCGGGCTTGAGCCGCAAGGAGCAGGCGGCCCTGCTCCACATCATGATCAAGATGATCCGCGCGTTGCTGCAGGATCAGGCCATGCCGGTGCAGCGCATGTGCGTCACCTGCCGGCATTTCCGCCCTGAGGCGGCGCCCGGAACGGCGAAACCCCATTTTTGCGAATTCGTGAGAGCGCATTTCGGCTCCGCCGACATGCAGGTCGATTGCGGCGATCACGATGCGGCATCTCCCGACCACCAGGCTGCCACCTGGCGGAAATTCATCGGCGAGATGCCGGGCTCCGGGCAAAACCATCATGAGGAGACGATCGAATGAGATTACCTGCTTTGTGCGCCGTCCTGCTGCTGAGCGCAGCCTTTTCCGCCGTTTCATCCGCGCATGACATCACCGCCAAGAGCGACGGCAAGGTAGAGCCTGCCTTCGACATCACCAAGGCCCAGGCTGTGACCGACGGCCGCCTCGCCGAATTCGCCATGGAAGTCTCGGGCGAGGCCGGCAGCGTCAAGCCCAAAGCGACCGGCCAGCTCAAGGGCGCCAAGGTCGAAGCCTATGTCTGGCCGACCAAGATCGACCCAGCCGTAGTCGGCTTCGCGCAAGGCTCCGGCATCCTGGCGCTCGCCATCACCGCCCATCCCGATTTCGACGACACGCCGCTCTATGACGAGAACAATGACGGCGATCCCGCCAATGACGGGGCGAACTGGCATTCGCATTGGGTGGTGTTGGGCGAGGACAAGGCCTGCGGCGCCGGTCTCAAGGTGCGCGACGTTTCGCCAGGCAGCGATGTGCTGCCCGCGACCGGGCCCGGACTGCCGATCGCTCTCGACAGTCCGGGCATGTCGCCGCTCATCAAGGGCTCAGGCGTCAGGATCACGATGCCGCTCAAGGGCCAGCAAGATGCCGCCTTCGATGCCGTCACCGCCGAATTGCAGGTCAATGCTGAAGGCAAGGCGCCGCTGCTCTGCGTCACCGGCGTGCACAAGATCGCCTCGGGCAAGCTCACTTTCCCGGGAACGATCACGCTCAAGAAGTGACGGTCAGAACATGCGCCGTCACCGGATGCTCGATGCCCTTCAGGGTGAGCACCCGCGTCGTGCTTCCGGTGACGAGATCCGCTGCCGCCGCCGCGGCGGCCGGTGAGATGAGGATTTCGCCCGCCGCGGCCTTGGCTTCGAGCCGCGCGGTCAGATTGACCGCGCCGCCAATGGCCGTGAAGTCGCTGCGGAAATTCGAGAACTCGCCGATCTCGACCTCACCCGAATGCACACCGACGCCGGCACCCGGCGCCTTCTCGAGCACGCCGCCAACGCGCTGAGCGAGATCCGCGAACAGGCTCGCGCAGTTGCGCTGAAGTGCCGCCGCGGCCTTGATCGCGGCCTCGGCATGGCGTTCGATCTTGATGGGGAAATTGAAGATGGCCATCAGGCCGTCGCCCATCTGCTTGTTGACGATGCCATCCTCGGCCCAGATCGCTTCGGCGCAGCGATCCTGGAAGGCGCTGACGATCTCGCTCAAGGCCACGGGGTCGATCTCCTCGGAGAGGCTGGTGAAGCCGCGCATGTCGGCGAACAGCATGGTGACGTTGGCGGTAATGCGCCGGCGCTTCTGGACGAAGCGGAAGGAGCGCTCGCACACCGTGCAGATATTCGGATTCATCTTGCTCTGGGTGATGCCGACGACGCGCAAAGGAATGGCGAGCGGCCCGCGGATCGGGATGGGCATGTGCATCTGGTCCCAGCAGCCGCGGCAGATGCGGGCAGGCGTCGGCGAAGGCGATGGCATGGAGGTCCCCGTCAGTTCAGTGACGACGGTCCGCCGGCTGCCACCGGCGGACCGCCTCTTTCAGCCCGCTCCGGGCAAACCAGAGAAGGCGGCACATGATGCCAGAGACCACCTCTTTTTGCATCCTTTGGCGTATTGGCTTCCTCGGAAGCGCCCCTCTATAAGGGTTCTTCCGGCCTTCGCCGCCGGCCCCCATCCCGCACAAGCCAGAGGAAGTTTTCATGGATCGCCGCCGCTTTTTCACCACCACTGGAACCCTTGCCGCTGCCGCAACGACACTCGCGGCGCCTGCGATCGCGCAGTCGGCGCCTGAGCTCAAATGGCGCCTGACCTCGAGCTTCCCCAAGAGCCTCGACACGATCTTCGGCGCGGCCGAGGTGTTCGCCAAATTCGTCGCGGAAGCGAGTGATGGCCGATTCCAGATCCAGTGCTTTCCGGCGGGCGAGCTGGTGCCGGGACTCCAGGCCGCCGACAAGGTGACGGACGGCACCGTCGAGATGGCCCATACCTGCTCCTATTATTACTGGGGCAAGGACCCGACCTTCGCCTTCGGCACCGCCGTGCCCTTCGGCCTCAATTCGCGCCAGCAGAATGCCTGGTTCTATCATGGCGGCGGCAACGAGCTGCTCAATGAATTCTATGCCGCCTATAATTTCGTCGGCCTGCCGGGTGGCAATACCGGGGCCCAGATGGGCGGCTGGTTCCGCAAGGAGATCAAGACGCCGGAAGACCTCAAGGGCACCAAGATGCGTATCGCCGGCTTCGCTGGCGCCGTCATGCAGAAGCTCGGTGTGGTGCCGCAGCAGATCGCCGGCGGCGACATCTATCCCTCGCTCGAGAAAGGCACGATCGATGCCGCCGAATGGGTCGGCCCCTATGACGACCTGAAGCTCGGCTTCAACAAGGTGGCGCCGTTCTATTACTATCCGGGCTGGTGGGAAGGAGGTGCCGCGCTCCACTTCTTCATCAACAAGGGGAAATGGGAAGAGCTGCCGAAGACCTACCAGGCGATCATCACCGCGGCCGCCATGGCGGCCAATGTCGATGCCCAAGCCAAATACGATCAGGTCAATCCCCAGGCGATCAAGCAGCTCGTCGCCGACGGCGCCCAGCTTCGGCCGTATCCGCAAGCGGTGATGGAAGCCTGCTTCGCGGCCGCCAAGGAAACCTATGCCGAGATTTCGGCCAAGAACGCTGCCTTCAAGAAGCTCTACGATGCGATGGTCGCCCAGCGCAACGACGCCTATCTGTGGCAGCAAGTGTCTGAGAACACCTTCGACAGTTTCATGATGAACCAGCAGCGCAAGAAAGCGCTGTAACCGGACGGTCATCGGGTTCAGGTGTCGGGAATTGACACCTGAACCCCGATACCTGATACCTGATACCGGATAAGCCCGCGCAGCAAGACGGGCTGTTCGTTAGCGGAAACGGCCGCGGCGCTGAGTGCCGCTCAAGGGAGGACTTGCCAAATGGATCGCCGGAAATTCATCGCTTCCGCGGGAACTGCGGTTGCCGCAACGACAAGCGTCGCCGCGCCCGCTTTGGCGCAATCGGCGCCGCAGCTCAAATGGCGATTGACCTCGAGCTTCCCCAAGAGCCTCGACACGATCTATGGCGTCACCGAAGTCTTCGCCAAGAATGTAGCCGAGGCGACCGATGGCAAGTTCCAGATCCAGTGCTTCCCGGCTGGCGAGATCGTGCCGGGCCTCCAGGCCGCCGACAAGGTGACCGACGGCACGCTCGAAATGGCGCAAACCGCCTCCTACTATTACTGGGGCAAGGATCCGACCTTCGCCTTCGGCACGGCGGTGCCCTTCGGCCTCAATTCGCGCCAGCAGAATGCCTGGATGTATGAAGGCGGCGGCATCGATCTGATGAACGAGTTCTATGCCGGCTACAACATCTATGCGCTGCCCGCCGGCAATACCGGCGCCCAGATGGGCGGCTGGTTCCGCAAGGAGATCAAGACTGTCGCCGATTTGAAAGGCGTCAAGATGCGCATCGGCGGCTTCGGCGGCAAAGTGATCGCCAGGCTCGGCGTGGTGCCGCAGCAGATCGCCGGCGGCGACATCTATCCCGCACTCGAGAAGGGCACGATCGACGCCGCCGAATGGGTCGGCCCCTATGACGACCAGAAGCTCGGCTTCAACAAGGTGGCACCGTTCTATTACTATCCGGGCTGGTGGGAAGGCGGGCCCATGCTGCATTTCTTCATCAACAAGGGCAAATGGGAAGAGCTGCCGAAGAGCTACCAGGCGATCATCTCGAGCGCGTCAGCGCTCGTCAATGTCGACATGCAGGCGCGCTACGATCATCTCAACCCGCCGGCGCTCAAGAAGCTCGTCGCCGACGGCGCCAAGCTCCGCCCGTTCTCGGCAGAGATCCTGGAAGCCTGCTTCAATGCGTCGAAGGAAACCTATGCCGAGATCAACGCCACCAATGCCGCCTTCAAGAAGGTGCATGACGCGGTGATGGCCTATCGGGCCGATGCCTATCTGTGGCAGCAGGCGGCGGAAGGGACCTTCGACAATTTCATGATGTCGCAACAGCGCAAGAAGCGGCTGTAACCCCATCCCCTCTCCCCCTGCGGGGGAGAGGGTTAGGGTGAGGGGGAAGCGACGGACCAAGTTCTGTGAGAGGCAGAAGACTTCGCCGCCCGTTCCCCCTCACCCTCCCAATGCTGCGCATTGGGTCCCTCCCTGTACCCTTCTGGTGTCCTGTGCCGGGGATTAGACTGGCAGGACGGGTCGCTCTGCCGGGAGCCACCAAGCCCTCCGCGTTGCTGCGA
>QORU01000021.1 GCA_003574785.1 Taklimakanibacter deserti
GCTCACAAGCTTCTCGTCCGCCTCAATGCCAAAGCACGCGATGCGCGAGCGCAATATGCAAATGCAACTTGACACCCCAGATAGTCGCTCCCCGCGCTTCGCGCGGCGGAGGGAGGATTGCGGTGACGAGCGATCCTACTGCGCCTGCAGCATTTCAGTCCACACATCCTGCATCTGCTTGTCGAGCTTCTCATCGGGTGCGGGATAGAGCTGGGCGCGCGCCAGGAAGCCCGGCTGCTCGTCGAAGCGCAGCACCTTCTTCTGCTCGTCGCTGAGCGCCGCCTGCTTGTTGGCGGGCATGCCCCAATAGCAGGACGAGGTCGAAAGCCTGGCCTGGCCTTCCGGGCTCAGCACATATTGGATGAATTTGAGCGCTGCATCCTTCTTCTGGCTCGACGCCAGCATGGCGAGCGACTGCGACCACAATATGCCGCCTTCCTTGGGGATCGAGAAATCGAGCGCCGGATTCTCCTTGGAGAGGCCGGCCGTCACCCATTCGCCGCCGCCGACCAATATGTCGACCTCGCCGGTGGCGAGCGCCGTCTGGCTGGCGGTGACCTCGCCGACGAGCTTGGCATTGGCCTTCATCTTGAGCAGCACCTCCTTGATCGCCGGCAGGTCGGCTTCGGTGAGCTCGGCGGTCTTCTTGCCGGCGGCGAGCGCCGCCATGCCGATCACCGGCAGATAATAGTCATAGATGGCAATGCGACCCTTGTATTTGTCTCCCAAGAGCGATTGCAGGGTCTGCATGTCATTGACATCGACCTTTGAGTTGTTGAAGCCGATGGTGTTGTAGCCGAACTTCTCGGTGATGCCGTAGCGCTTGCCGTCGATCTTGGTGAACTGGTCGAGCTGCACTTCCGGATAGAGATCGGCGAAGGGCAGCTTGTCTTCGGGCAGCGGCTCGAACAGCTTCTTGTCGACGCCGCGGCGCACATCGATCGAATCGATCACCATGACGTCCCATTCGCCGGGCTGCGACTGGTCGAGGATGGCGAGCCCCGCGCCGGTGCCTTCGAACTCCTTCACATTCACCTTGATCCCGGTCGCATCCTCGAAAGGCTTGAGGAAATTGGGATCGGCATGGTCGCACCAGACGAGCGCATTGAGGTCTTCGGCAAACGCCGGGGACAGCGTGATGGCGAAAAGTGCCGTTGCCGACAGAGCGAGCTTGCGCAGGGCTCGGGCGAAAGATGGCAGAGATTTCATGGTGACTACCTCCCTGATTTTATGTTCTCGACCAAGAAAACTGAACCATTTCTAAAGTTGAGTCAATTCTAAAAATATGCCAGGATGGCCCGCATGACAGGACTGAGAGCGCGCCAAAAGGCCGACCGCCATCAGCGGATTTTGCAGGCGGCTTCCGAGCTTTTCCGCAAATCGGGCTATGAGGGCGCCAAGATCGAGGCGATCGCCGCCTTGGCCGAGGTCTCGATCGGCACGATCTACAATTACTATCAGAACAAGGGCGATCTGCTGGTTGCCATCGTCGCCATGGAAGTGAACGAGGTGCTGAATTCAGGCCAGGGCGTCATCGCCAAGCCGCCCGCCAATGTGGCGAAGGCCGTCGACCGGCTGGTCATCGGCTATATCGAGCATTCGCTCGTCTATCTGAGCAAGGAGATGTGGCGCCAGGCCATGGCGATCTCGACCCAGCAGCCCGACAGTCCCTTCGGCAAGACCTATGGCAATCTCGACCGCGCCTTGACCGACCAGACCTGCGCCTTGGTCGCACGATTGCAGGAGCTGGGGCTCGTCCGCCGCGACATCGATTCGAGGAGCGTCGGCGAGATGATCTTCAACAACACGAACATGATGTTCACCATCTTCGTCAAGGACGAGGCCATGACCACCGCCGAATTGCGCGCGGCGATCCGGCGGCAGAACAAGCTGCTGCTCGAGGCGGCGGCCACTGCGGCTTGATGACCCGCGGTCTGATTCGCGGATGATCAGGCAGGCGCCGTAAGGCGTTGCGAACGCATCCTCGGCCGCAGCAGCATGCCGCCGAACCGGACCGCATAGAAGAAGAAGGCGAAAGCCCAGGCCGCGGCAGAAAGCTCGATCAGAAATCCGGTCGCGGGAAAGCACACGGCCGCGAGACGCAAGAGCGCCGCGAGAAGGACGCCCGCGAAGATGGCCGAGCCGCCTAAGCCTGCTTTCAGCGCGCGCCCCGTATGGCCGAGCGTCGCGCGGATCATCACGGCGAGTGTCATGGCGCCGATCGCGCCGGCGCCGAAGGCATGAATGGCGGCGGCCGGCGGAACCGTCTCCGGCGCGAGCGCCGCCAGCCCGGCCAGCAGCAATCCGAACGGCACGAAGCCATAAGCGATATGGAGGATCAGAACCAGGGGATCGCGCCAGGTCCGCGCGCCCGCCCAACGCGTGAGCCGCGCGCCGTTGGCCGCGGCGGCCACGATCAGAAGGACGCCGGTCTCCGAACGAGCCGGCAGGAAAGTCCACGCGATCAAGGTCGCGGCCGACAACGCAAGGATCATCATGTCGAGACTGTTGAAGGCAACCGGCAGGCGTCCGGGATTCTCCCGCGTGAGCCAATTATGGGTGAAGCTCGGGATGATGCGGCCGCCAATGATCATGATCAACAGGATCGCAGCAGCGAGACCGAGCCTTCTGCCGATATCGGCGATGCCCCAATGATGCGCCTCCCAATGGAACAGAATGTTGGCCGCGCACAGCACCGTGACCGGCGCCAGCACTTTGAGATTGCGCCAGTTCTTGCCCGCGACGATCTCTCGCGCGGCGACGGCGACGACCGCGAGCAGGAAGGCGCAATCGATTGCCGCCGCGGCGAGCCAACCGATCTCGGCGGAGAACAGCACCGCAAGGCGGCCGATGAGCCAAAGCGCGGCGAGCCCGAGAAGCGGCAGGCCCTGGACCGGCAGGCGGCCGGACCAATTGGGAATCGCGGTCAACAGGAACCCGGTCATGACGGCCGGGAGATAGCCATAGAGCATTTCATGCGCATGCCAATCCATCGGCGCGAACAGGCTCGATATTTCGAGCCGGCCGCGCAAGAGCGGCAGCCAGAGCAGGATCGTCAGGCCGGCATAAAGAGCGCCGGCGAGAAAAAACGGCCGGAAGCCGTAAGAGAGAATAGCCGGATAGTGGCCAGGTTTGAGACGTGCGATCGCCATGTGTTCATCGTCATGTGTTGATGGGGCGCCCGGTCACACCGGACCCCCGTCGCCGCCCTTTCTTGATGCCCTCTTGCGCGCCCACGAGCCGGCCTACTTTGCGGGAACGCAAATAAGGGCGGAATCGGCTGCGGCCTTTCGTCCTGGCGCAGCCACGCGAAAAATGCGAAGCGGTCCTCACCCCTGACCTCGCGGAGCTGCTTTTGTACACACTTGACCGATCCCTGATCGCCAATCTGGCGCCCTTTGCGGGACTCACGCCTCAGGATCTCGACCACATATTGGCGAAGGCGCGGCCGGCGCGCGTGGCCGAGGGGCGGCCGGTCTTCGAACAGGACGCCGAAGCCCATTCCTTCTTCCTGCTGCTCGACGGCCATGTGCGGGTGGTCAAGACGACGGCGGACGGCGAGCAGGTGATCATGCGCTATGTGAGCTCGGGCCAGCTCATCGGCATCGCCAAGGCGCTGGGCCGGTCGAGCTATCCCGCGACCGCCGTCGCCGCGGTGGATTGCATGCTGCTCGCCTGGCCGAGCGAGGCCTGGAGCGAACTCACCCTCCGCTATCCGGGCTTCGCCGCCAACACCTACAAGGCGGTCGGCGAGCGAATGGAGGAGGCCCATGACCGCATGGTCGAGCTCGCCACCGCGCAGGTCGACCGCCGCGTCGCCCATGCTTTGCTGCGGCTCGCCAAGCAGACCGGCCGCAAGACCGATGAGGGCATGCTGATCGGCTTTCCCATCACCCGCCAGGATATCGCCGACATGACGGGAACGACCTTGCACACGGTGAGCCGCCTGCTGACCGCTTGGGAATATCTGGGTCTCGTCAAGAGCACGCGCAAGAAGGTGACGGTGGTCGATGCCGAGCGGCTGCAGGAGCATGTCGGCGGCTGATCGCCTCAGCCTTCCATCTCGTCATCGAGCAGAATGCGCTGGGCCGCCCCGTCGAGATCCTCATACTGGCCGCTCTTCAGCGACCACAGGAACGCCCATAGCGCGCCACCGCCGAGGATGAGGGCGAGCGGCACCAGATAGACGAGGCTGCTCATGACGCCGTCACCGCAGAATGAGGAATGGCCGCCGGCATGGCCTTCTCAGTCGCCGCTTTCCTACTTGCTTCGCCGCGCAATCTGAGCGCATTGGCGACGACGATGATCGAGGAGAATGACATCGCGAGCGCGGCGATGAGCGGCGTCACCTGGCCGGCAATGGCGGCCGGCAGCGCAATGGCATTATAGAGGACGGCGAGCGCGAAATTCTGGCCGATCAGCCGCTTCGCATCCTTGGCCACGCGCATCGCCAGGGGCACCGCGCTTAGATCGCCATGCAGGAAGACGAAATCCGCGGCATTGCGCCCGATATCGGAAGCGCTCGCCGGTGCCATCGACACATGAGCCGCGGCGAGTGCGGGCGCATCATTGAGGCCATCGCCCACCATCAGCACCTTGCCGCCGGCTTCGGCAAGAGACGCGATATGCGCCGTCTTCTCCTGAGGCAGCAGCGCCGCTTTCGCCTCCGCGATGCCGAGCTCGGCGGCGACTTTCGCCACCGCTTGCGGCGCATCGCCCGAGAGGATGAGCAGAGGAAGATCGCGGCGCCTGAGCTCCACGGCAGCGGCCTTCGCCCCTGCCCTCAGGCTGTCCGTGAAGGCGAAAGAGGCGAGCTGCCGGCCATCCTTCGTCAGAACGGTGCGCCCCGCGTCATGGCCCCCTGCCCAATCCGATCGGCCGAGCCTGTAGAGATGGCCCTCGATCTTCGCTTCGATGCCTGAACCCGGGATTTCCGTGATCTCCGCACGAATAGACTTGCCGTCGCCATAACCGGCAAGCGCCCGACATACCGGATGACTCGATCCCGTTGCGAGTGCCGCGGCCAAAGCGAGATGCGCCGGCTCGATCTCTCGCCCATTGACGAGACGCGGGCGGCCGAGTGTCAGCGTGCCGGTCTTGTCGAAAGCGACCATGTCGGCCTCGGCCAGGCGCTCGAGCGCCGCACCGTCCTTGACCATGATGCCGCTCTCGAACAGGCGGCGCGCCGCCACCGTCTGGACGATCGGCACCGCAAGGCCGAGCGCGCAAGGACAGGTGATGATGAGAACGGAAATGGCGATGGTGACGGCGCGATAGGGATCGCCGGTCAAGGCGAGCCAGCCGATCAGGGTCAGCAAGGCGGTCGCATGCACGACCGGCGAATAGAGAGAAGCGGCGCGATCGGCGATCCGGCGATAGCGGCCGCGCCCCGCCTCGGCGGCTTCCATCAGCGCCGTCATCTCGGCAAGGAACGAGGTCGCGGCGGTCGAGCGCGCCCTGAGGGTGAGCAGGCCGGTCAGGTTGAGCGTTCCCGATCGCAGCACGCCGCCGGCCTTGACGGCCAGGGGCGCGCTCTCGCCCGTCGCCAGCGAGCAGTCGACATCGGACACACCGCTTTCGATCACACCATCGACCAAAAGGCGCTCGCCGGGAGAGACCTGCAGCAGCATCCCCGTCTCGATGGCGTTGGCAGGAAGGTAGTCGCGGCCGCCATCGGCGCCGATGACGGTGGCGCCGCGCGGCGTCATCCGCATGAGACCGCGAACGGCGCTGCGGGCCTTCTCGCGCATGACATGGTCTAGCGTCCGCCCGATCAGCAGGAAGAACAGGAGCGAGGTCGCGGCATCGAAATAAGCATGCCGGCCATGGGTGATCGTGTCATAGAGGCTGATGCCGAAGGCGAGGAGGACGCCGATCGAGACCGGCACGTCCATATTGGTGCGCCAGCGCCTGAGCGCCGCCCAGGCCGAGGCGAAGAAAATGCGCCCGGAATAGAGGAGCGCCGGAAGAGCGAGCCCGGCCGAGATCCAATGGAAGGCCTGGCGCGTTTCCGCTTCCGCCCCCGACCATATCGAGACCGACAGCAGCATGATGTTCATGGCCGAGAAGCCGGCGACCGCCATGGCGCGGATGAGGCGCGTGAGCTCAGGATCGCTGCGCTCGTCATCGCTGAAGAGATGGGCGTCATAGCCGAGATCGTGCAGGGTTTCGACGATCGGCGGCGGGTCATCGCCCCGCCATTTGACCGCGACGCGCCGGCTCGAAAGATTGACCCGCGCCCCGACGACGCCCGGCATGCGCTTGAACGCGCCTTCGATCGCACCGATGCACTGAGCGCAATGGATGCCGGGAACGGAGAGATCGGTCTGGTGGAGGCCGCCGCCCAGAGCGCGGCTCGCAAGCTTGAGCTCATCGCGCGATGGCGCATGGGCGAGCTCGGCGCCGGCCGCCACAGCTGATGCGCAGCAGGTCATCTCATCGCCCTGTAGGCATGCCACGTGGCGTGGCCGAGCAGCGGGAACACGACGATCAACCCGATGAGCGCCGTCGCCACGCTGAGCAGGAACAGCACCAGCACGATGGCGCCCCAGGTCAGCATCACCGGGAGATTGCTCCAGACGAGCGAGATGCTGGTGCCCATGGCGGTAAAGGCATCGGTCTCCTCATCGAGCAGCATCGGGATGGAGAAGGTGCTGATGGCGAAGGAGAAGGCGGCGAAGACCCCGCCGACGGCGGAGCCCACCGCGAGCATCGCCCAGCCGGTCCATGAGGTGAACAGCATCGTCGCGACGTGATCGAGCCCGGGAAACGGCGTCAGGCCGAAGAACAGCGCATAGATGATGACCGCGGCGCGCATCCACAAGAGCATCAACCCGCACAATATGGCGCCGGTGAACCAGATCTGCGCGCCCGATCGCGGCCTGACAAAGATCATGCGGGCGAGCGAGACGGGCTCGCCTTTGGCGATCGCGCGGCTCTTCTGATAGAGGCCGACCGCCACCAGGGGTCCCATCACCATGAAGCCGGCGAGTGCGGGAAAGAGGATGTAGTCGTAGCCGAGCGCGAACAGGCTCCACACGATGGCGAGCGAGACGGCGAAGACCGCGATCCCGTAAGCCAGGCTGGCGCCCGGATGATTGAGGAAATCGCGCCACCCGGCCTTCAGCCAGGCGAAGGCGGCACCAGCCGGCAGGTTGCGGCGGTTGCGCTCGATATAGGGCCGTTCCCCTGTATCATCCGCAATATGGCTGGCGATCATGTCATGTCCCTCGCCTCATCATGAGGATTTCGCCGCCTGGAAACCGCTGCCGGGTTCCTTCTGATGCGGCACGCAGTCGGGCTGAGACCGCAAGGCGACATAGATGAGATGCGCATTGGCGGCGATGAAGATCGAGAGCGTGAGGGCGGCGATGGCGAGCGCCATGGTCCGCCAGGTGACCCGCATCATGGCGCCGCCCCCAGAGTGTCGACATAGAGCGCGAGGAGCTTGATCTCGGCCGGCGACAGCCGGTTCTTCCAATGCGGCATGTGGCCCTGCCGGCCGCCATAGATGCTGCGATAGACGGAATCGAGATCGCCGCCATAGACCCAGACCTTGTCCGTCAGGTCGGGCGCGCCGACATCCTGCTTGCCCTTCGCATCCTCGCCATGACAGCTCACGCAATTGGCCGTGAAGATCTCCTGCCCGGCCTTGATCGTCTCAGCCTCGGCGCTGTCCCCGCTTGGCGCCGCCGACAGCGAGCGGACATAGGCGGCGACCTGCCCGACCTGCTTCAGATCGAGCGCGCCGCTCGCGCCGAAGGGGGTCATTTGCGAGCTGCGCGTGTCGTTATTGGTCGAATTGATGCCGACGCTGATCGTCTGCGCGAGCGCCTCGGGCGCCCCGCCCCACAGCCAGGCCTTGGCCGTCAGATTGGGAAAGCCCGGGCCGCCCGTGGCGCCGACACCATGGCAGACGGCGCAATTGTCGGTGAACAGCGTGCGCCCCGTCTCCCGCACATGCTGCATGATGTCGGGATCGGCCTTGAGGGTGGCAAAGTCGGCAGCGCCGATCTTGTCCATCCACGGACCGCGGGCGAGCCGCGCCGCCTCCACCTGCTTCGTCACGATGTCGCGCTGGTCGATGCCGAGGATGCCTTTGGTATAGGTCGAGCCCAGCGGCCAGGCCGGCATCGCGATCCAGTAGCCGATGGCGAACACGGTGGTGATCGCCAGGAAGAACAGCACGACGCGCGGCACCGGCGTGTCGAGCTCCTCGATGCCGTTCCATTCATGGCCGGTCGTCAAGCGGCCGGTGATCGGGTCGCGCTTGCCTATGTCCACGGCTTGTCGTCCTTGTCGAGGATGCTCTTCTTGGCGCGATCGAACTTCTTCCGGTTGGCCGGCCAACAGGCATAGATGACGACGCCGATCGCGAGCGCGATCAGATAGAACAGGCCCCAGCTCTTGGAAAAGGCGACGATCGTGTCATGCATGATCACTCTCCCAGCGCCGTCTGGCTCGTCTTCTTCGCGGCATCGGTGAGCCCGCCGATGATCTGCAGATAGGCGACGAGCGCATCCATTTCGGTCAGCCTTTCCGGATTGCCGTCGAAGTCGCGCATATGCGTGGCCGGGCCATAGCGTTCAGTGACGCCGCCTGCCCAGTCGCTGTCGGGGGCGGCCTGGCCATAGGCATCCCGGCTGGCATTGGCGATCATCTCATCGCTATAGGGAACGCCGACCGCCCGCATCGCCTCAAGATGCTGGCCGAGGTCGTTCGTCTTCAGCGCGTTGCGCAACAGCCAGCGATAGGCCGGCATGACCGATTCCGGCACGACGTCGCGCGGATTGTTGAGATGCGCGACATGCCAAGCGTCGGAATATTTCTCGCCCACCCGCGCCAGATCGGGGCCGGTGCGTTTCGAGCCCCACAGCATCGGATGGTCGTATTTGGATTCGACCGCCAGCGAATAAGGCCCGTAGCGCTCGACCTCGTCGCGCAAGGTGCGGATCATCTGCGAATGGCAGGCATAGCAGCCCTCGCGGAGGTAGATATTGCGGCCGGCGAGCTCGAGCGGGGTGTAGACCCGCATGTCGGGCGCCGCCTCGACGGTTTCCGCGATGGTGAACAAAGGCGCGATCTCGACAAAGCCGCCGATCGAGGCGACACCGACGATGGCGAGCACGAAGCCGATGGCGCTGCGTTCGATCTTGCGATGGAATTCCGCCATGTCCGTCACTCGCCCGGCTGGATGATGGGATCGCGGACGGCCGGCTGGTCCGTCTCGCCTGTGCCGGCGGCACGCTCCTTGCGCGCCGCGACGATCGTCATCAGCACATTATATGTCCCGACGATCGCGCCCAGGAGGAACAGCAATCCGCCGAAGGCGCGGGCGACGTAATAGGGATGCATGGCGACCAGCGAGTCGATGAAGGAATAAGCCAGCGTGCCGTTTTCCGTATAGGTCCGCCACATCAGGCCCTGGATGATGCCCGAGTTCCACATCGCGAAGACGTAGATGACGGAGCCGGCGAGCGCGAGCCAGAAATGGACTTCGACCAGGCGCGCCGAATACATGGCGTCCCGTTTCCACATCCACGGGACGAGCGCATAGATCGAGCCGAAGGTGATCATCGCCACCCATCCCAGGGCCCCCGCATGTACATGGCCGACCGTCCAGTCCGTGTAATGCGACAGCGAATTGACCGCGCGGATCGCCATGAACGAACCCTCGAATGTCGCAAGGCCGTAGAAGACGGCGGCGACCATCATGAAGCGCAAAGTGGCGTCGTCGCGCACCTTGTGCCAGGCGCCGTTGAGGGTCGCGAGCGCATTGCCGGCCGACGCCCAGGACGGCACCAGGAGGACGATGGAGAATGTCATTCCCAGCGTCTGCACCCATTGCGGCAAGGCCGTGTAGTGCAGATGGTGCGAGCCCGCCCACATATACATGAAGGTGATGCCCCAGAAGCTGATGATGGAGAGCCGGTAGGAGAAGATCGGCCGTCCGGCGCGCTTCGGCAGATAGTAGTACATCATGCCGAGGAAGCCCGCGGTGAGGAAGAAGGCGACGGCATTGTGGCCGTACCACCATTGCGTCATGGCATCCTGGACGCCTGAGAACAGCGAATAGCTCTTCACGCTCGCGAAGGATATCGGCACGGCCAGGTTGTTGACGATGTGAAGCATCGCCACGACCAGGATGAAGGCCATGTAGTACCAGTTGGCCACATAGATATGCGGCTCCTTGCGGCGCGCCAGCGTGCGCAGATAGATGAGGAAGTAGACGACCCAGACGATCACCAGCCAGATGTCGGCATACCATTCGGGCTCGGCATACTCCTTGGACTGGGTGATGCCCATCAGATAGCCCGAGGCGGCAACGATGCAGAAGAGGTTGTAGCCGAGGAGCACGAACCACGGGCTCAACTGATCCGGCAAGCGGGCGCGGGACGTGCGCTGCAGGACATGGAAGGAGGTGGCGATGAGGGCATTGCCGCCGAAGCCGAAGATGACGCCGCTGGTATGGACGGGCCTCAGCCTGCCGAAGCTTGCCCAGGCCGCATCGAAGGTGAGATCCGGCCAGGCGAGCAGTGCCGCCACCCAGACGCCGACAAACATGCCGGCGACCGCCCAGAGCATCGCGAGCACGATGCCCGCTTTGGTTGGGTCGTCATAATAATGCGCGTATTGCGAAGGGTCGGGTTCCGGCGCGCCGAGCTTGCGCAGCACCAGCATGGCCACGCCGAGCGCCGACGCCATGACGATGAAGCCCTGGGCCCCAAGGGCATTGTCGCGACCCGCTGCAGCCATGATGACGCCGAGCGCCGCTACAAGGAACAGCATGACGAGCGCCGACTGCCGCTCGTCGACCGTCAGTTTCGAGATCATGGGTCAACCGCTGTCAGAAAGTGAGACAATCAAAGGCCCTCCTCACTCGAATCTAAGCGAGAACGGCATCCCGTCTTTGCGCTGGCGCAAATTGTGACTGCAACTGGGTTGAGCCGACCCCGCACACCCCCGAAACTTGCCGGCTATTCAAGCACGATATCGCTTTCGGAGCAAAAACAACCTGCGGGCTTTCCGCTGTCACAGAACTTTTACAATGGGCTGATTGATAGCCCCATGGCCTCCGACGAATCCCGACAGTCCGCAACCGAAAAAACCGCCCGGCAACAGTGGATGTCGCTCCTCGCTCAGGCCTTGCCACGGCGCCTCGACGCCCTCTTCCCGCGCGAGCGCTTTCCCCATTTCGTCTATTTGCGCAAGCCGGAAACCGGCCTGGTCATGCTGCGCGGCCGCGTCGGCGGCACCGGCAGCCCGTTCAACATGGGTGAAGCCACGGTGACACGCTGCGCCATCCGCCTCGATGACGGGACGGTCGGCCATGCTTTCGTCATGGGCCGCTCGCATGAGCATGCGCTGAGTGCGGCGATCTGCGATGCGCTCTTGCAAGGTTCGGACAGCGACCTTCCGCAGACCGTGATTGCGCCGCTGGCGCAAGAGCGCACCCGCCGCGAGCGTGACCTCGCTCTCAAGAATGCGGCGACAAAGGTCGATTTCTTCACCATGGTGAGAGGCGAGGATGATTGAGGCCGTCAGCGGCTTTGCCGACCAGGCGCTGGACAGCGCCCGCGCCTTCCGGCTCATGCTCGACGCCATGGCGCGTCCGGGCCTGATCGTGCCGATGCAAGCAGGGCTCGACGCGCCGTCGCCCTTGTTGCCGACCGCGGCGACGATCTGCCTGACGCTCTGCGACTACGATACGCCGCTCTGGCTCGACGAGGCATATCGCACGCCTCAAGTGCTCGACTATCTGCGCTTCCACAGCGGCGCGCCCATCGTTGAGGAAATTTCCGCGGCGAGCTTCCTCTTATGCAGCGAAGCTACTGCCGCCTTGGCGCTCGCCTCGGCCAATCGCGGCACGGCCGAATATCCCGATATATCGGCGACGCTGATCGTCCAGCTTGCCTCTTTCACATCGGATGAGCGTCTCATCCTCAATGGTCCGGGCATCGACGGCATGCGGGAATTCGGAGCTTTGGGCCTCGAACAGGGCTTCTGGGATCTGATGGAAGACAATCACGCGCTTTTCCCGCTGGGCTCAGACGTGTTCTTCGCCACCTCGCGCGAGATCGCCGCTTTGCCCCGGTCGACACGTATAAGAAGAGAGGGCCAGGACTGATGTATGTCGCGGTCAAAGGCGGCGAGAAGGCGATCGATGCCGCGCACCGGCAGCTCGCGGAAGAACGCCGCGGCGATCCGAACATTCCGGAACTGACACCGGAGCAGATCGGCGCGCAGCTCTCCCTCGCCGTCGACCGGGTGATGACCGAAGGCTCGCTCTATGACCGCGAGATGGCGGCGCTTGCGATCCGGCAGGCGCGCGGCGATCTCATCGAGGCGATCTTCCTCATCCGCGCCTCGCGCACCACCTTGCCGCGCTTCGGCTACTCAACCCCCATCGAAACCTCGAAGATGCTGGTGCGCCGGCGCATCTCGGCCGCCTTCAAGGACATGCCGGGCGGCCAGATTTTGGGGCCGACCTTCGACTATACCCATCGCCTGCTCGACTTCGCGCCGGGCGATGACATCGCGGCCGCACCCACCGACACCGGACCGGCCGATATCGACCGCAGCATGCCGAGAGTGCTCGATCTCATTGGCGCCGAGGGCCTGATCGAGCCTGCTTCCGAAGCCCAGAGCGATCCCGCCGATCTCACCCGCGAGCCGCTCTCCTTCCCGGTGGGGCGCGACCTGCGCCTGCAGAGCCTGGCGCGCGGCGATGAAGGCTTCCTCTTAGGCCTCGGCTATTCGACCCAGCGCGGCTATGGCCGCACCCATCCTTTCGCCGGCGAGATCCGCTATGGCGAGGTTCGCGTGAGTTTTGCGCCCGAAGAGCTCGGCTTCGAGATCGAGATCGGCCAGATCGACATGACCGAATGCGAGATGATCAACCAGTTCAAGGGTTCGGGCAGCGTGCCGCCGCAATTCACCCGGGGCTACGGCATGAGCTTCGGCCAATGCGAGCGCAAGGCCATGGCCATGGCGCTGGTCGACCGCGCTTTGCGCGCGGGCGAATTGGACGAGGAGCAGACGGCGCCGGCGCAGGATGAGGAATTCGTCCTCTCCCATGCCGACAATGTGCAGGCGACGGGCTTCGTCGAGCATCTGAAGCTGCCGCATTATGTCGACTTCCAGGCCGAGCTCGAATTGCTCAGGCGTCTGAGGCGCAAGGCCCTCGGCCTCGAGCAGGAGGCGGCGGAATGACGACAGGCTACAATTTCGCTTATCTCAACGAGCAGACCAAGCGGATGATCCGCCGTGCGCTTCTGAAGGCCGTGGCCATTCCGGGCTACCAGGTGCCTTTCGCCAGCCGCGAGATGCCCATGCCCTATGGCTGGGGAACGGGCGGCGTCCAGGTGACGGCCTCGATCCTCACCCCTGAGGACACGCTCAAGGTCATCGACCAGGGCGCCGACGACACCACCAATGCGGTGAGCATCCGCAAATTCTTCGTGCGCACCGCGGGCGTCGCCACGACCGAGGAGACCGCGAAAGCCTCGATCATCCAGACAAGACACCGGGTTCCGGAGACGACGCTCAACGAGAACCAGATCCTCGTCTATCAGGTGCCGATCCCCGAGCCCTTGCGTTTCCTCGAGCCGCGCGAGACCGAGACCCGCAAGATGCATGCGCTCGAGGAATATGGCATCATGCATGTGAAGCTCTATGAGGACATCGCGCGCCACGGCCATATCGCCACTTCCTATGCCTATCCGGCCAAGGTGAACGGGCGCTATGTCTTCGATCCCTCGCCGATCCCCAAATTCGACAATCCGAAGCTCGACAATTGCGCTGCCTTGCAGCTCTTCGGCGCCGGCCGCGAGAAGCGCATCTATGCGCTGCCGCCTTACACGCAGGTAAAGAGCCTCGATTTCGAGGATCATCCCTTCAGCGTGCAGAAATGGGACGAGCCTTGCGCCCTGTGCGGCTCGCGCGACACCTATCTCGACGAGATCATCCTCGACGACAAGGGCAAGCGCATGTTCGTCTGCTCCGATACCGATCATTGCCGCCAGGCCCGCGGCGAGGAAGCCGCATGACCGGGCCTCTGCTCGCCGCCGACAATATCAGCAAGTTCTATGACGGGCGTGTCGCCTGCGACAAGGTGAGCTTCGAGCTCTGGCCGGGCGAGGTTCTGGCGGTGGTGGGCGAATCGGGCTCCGGCAAGACGACCTTGCTCAAATGCCTCTCGATGCAGATCGCTTTGTCGTCGGGACGCGTGCTCTATGCGCTCCGCGACGGCCGGATGGCATCGCTGGCCGATCTGAGCGAGGCCGAGCGCCGCTTCCTGATGCGCACCGATTGGGGCTTTGTCCATCAGGATCCGCGCGAGGGCCTGCGCATGGGCGTCTCGGCCGGCGCCAATGTCGGCGAGCGCCTGATGGCGGTGGGCGAGCGCCATTATGGCCGCATCCGCGGCACCGCCCTCGACTGGCTCGACCGGGTGGAGATCGCGGCCGACCGCATCGACGACAGCCCACGCCATTATTCGGGCGGCATGCGCCAGCGTCTGCAGATCGCCCGCAACCTGGTGACCGCCCCGCGCCTCGTCTTCATGGACGAGCCGACCGGCGGGCTCGACGTCTCGGTCCAGGCGCGCCTGCTCGATCTCTTGCGCGGCCTGGTGAGGAGCCTCGGCCTTTCCGTCATCATCGTGACGCATGATCTCGCGGTGGCGCGCCTGCTTTCGACCCGCATCCTGGTCATGCAGCAGGGCAAGGTTATCGAGACCGGCCTCACCGACCAGGTCCTCGAGGATCCGCAGGCGCCCTATACCCAGCTTCTCGTGTCTTCCGTCCTGCAGGTGTGATGAGATGAGCCTCGTCCTCAAGATCAGCCATCTCGCCAAGCAGTTCCGCCTGCATCTGCAGGGCGGCGCGCGCATTCCCGTCTTCGACGACCTGGCACTCGAGCTTCAAGCGGGCGAAGCGCTCGCCGTCACCGGCCCTTCTGGCAAGGGCAAGAGCTCTCTGCTCAAGCTGATCTACGGCACCTACAAGGCAGGTGAGGGCGAGATCCTCGTCCGCCACGAGAACGACTGGCTCGATCTCGCGCGCGCCGAGCCGCGCCAGGTCCTCGCCGTCCGCCGCCGGACCATCGGCTATGTCACCCAGTTCCTGCGCGTCATCCCGCGCATCCCGGCGCTCGATATCGTCGCCGAGCCCTTGCTCGAGCGCGGTGTCGCGGCGGAAGAAGCGCGTGGCCGCGCCGCGAGCCTCCTCGAGCGGCTCAACATCCCCGAGCGCCTGTGGTCCTTGTCGCCCATGACCTTCTCCGGCGGCGAGCAGCAGCGCGTCAACATCGCCCGCGGTTTCGCCGCCCCCTATCCGATCCTGCTGCTCGACGAGCCGACCGCCTCGCTCGACCAGGAGAACAAGGCCCGCGTCCTCGCCATGATCAGCGAGGCGCGCGCCCAAGGCAGCGCCATCATCGGGATTTTCCACGACGCCGTAGACCGAAAAGCCGTGTGCACACGGGAGTTTGATCTCGACCATCTGAAAAGCGAGGCGGCTTAGTCTCATTGACATAAAGCGTTCAGAAGACTGTCATGAAAGCCCGTTACCCCTTCTTGAAAGAGCAAAAGGGGTAGACGTTGAACGCGATCCTGATCGAGCGGCTGAGCAAGACGTTCAGCAGCGGCAAGCGTGGATTGGACGACATATCGCTCACCATTGCCAAGGGCGAGATGGTGGCCCTGATCGGCGCTTCGGGCTCCGGCAAATCGACCCTCATCCGTCATGTTGCGGGCCTCGTCGCCGCCGACAAAGCCCAGGGCAGCACTGTCAAGGTCCATGACCGCGCCGTGCAGGACCAAGGCCGCATCGCCCACAATGTCCGCGACATCCGCCGTGAGATCGGCGTCATCTTCCAGCAGTTCAACCTGGTCGGCCGCATGTCGGTCCTGACCAATGTGCTGACCGGCGTCCTGGGCAAGATCCCGGCCTGGCGCGGCACGCTCGGCGCCTTTCCGCTCGCCGAGCAGCAGGCGGCCATGGCCGCCTTGACGCGCGTCGGCATTGCCGAGACGGCGCGCCAGCGTGCTTCGACGCTGTCGGGCGGCCAGCAGCAGCGCGCGGCCATCGCCCGCGCCTTGGTGCAAGGGGCGCGTATCCTTCTCGCCGACGAGCCCATCGCCTCGCTGGATCCCGCTTCCGCCCGCCGGGTCATGGAGACGCTCGAGACCATCAACAAGCAGGACGGCATCACCGTCGTCGTGGCGCTGCATCAAGTCGAATATGCCCGCCGCTTCTGTCCGCGCACTATTGCCATGCAAGCGGGCCAGGTGGTCTTCGACGGGCCGAGCACGCAGCTCTCCAATGAGCGGCTTCGCCAGATTTACGGATCGGCCAGCGAAGAGCTGATCCTTCCCGATGCGGGCGAGGTCCGCCGGCCCGTTCCTTCCCTCGAAGGGCTCGCCGCGGCCGCCGCATAGCGCATTGGACCGAAAAGTGTGCTCGGTTTTCGGATAATCCAATGCGCAACAAGAGATAGTTTGCGTCAAACGTTTCGTTCCAGGAGAAGTCAGATGAGATGGATTTCACGACGGCTTGCTGTATTTGCAGCGGCCAGCATGTTCATGGCCGGCACCGCTTATGCCGAGACCAAGGAGATCAATTTCGGCATCATTTCGACCGAATCGACCCAGAACCTCAAGCAGTACTGGACGCCGTTCCTCGCCGATCTCGAGAAAGAGACCGGCATCAAGATCAATCCGTTCTTTGCCTCCGACTATGCCGGCATCATCGAAGGCATGCGCTTCGGCAAGGTGCAGGTGGCCTGGTACGGCAACAAGGCCGCCATGGAAGCGGTCGACCGCGCCGAGGGCGAGGTCTTCGCCCAGTCGGTCGATGCCGAGGGCAATCCCGGCTACTGGTCGCTGCTCGTGACCAATGTCGACAACGCCAATATCAACACCGTCGATGACGTGTTGAAATGCGACAAAAGCTTGAGCTTCGGCAATGGCGATCCCAATTCGACCTCGGGCTTCCTGGTGCCGTCGGTCTTCGTCTTCGGCGCCAAGAGTGTCGATCCCAAGACCTGCTACAAGACGGTCACCAATGCCAATCATGAGACCAATCTCATGGCGGTGGTGAACAAGCAGGTCGACTTCGCCACCAACAACACCGAGAATTTGCGCAATTTCGCCAAGTCGCATCCGGACGAGCTGAAGAAGATCAAGGAAGTCTGGCGCTCGCCGCTGATCCCGTCCGATCCCATCGTCTGGCGCAGGGACCTCGACCAGGAGGCCAAGGACAAGATCCTGTCCTTCTTCATGACCTATGGCCGTCAGGGCTCGGTCGATCAGGTCAAGGCGGCGCGCGAGAATCTCAAGAAGCTCAACTGGGCACCGTTCAAGCCGTCCTCCGATGCGCAGCTCTATCCGATCCGCGTGCTCGAAATCTCCAAGGCCATGAACAAAGTCAAGGCGGACGAGGCGCTGAGCCAGGCCGACAAGGACGCCAAGATCAAGGAGCTCGAGGCCAAGAAAGCCGAGTTCGAGAAGCTGATGGCGGAAGTGCCGCAGACCTAAACAAGCATCTTCCCCTCTCCCGTTGCGCGGCAATGGGAGAGGGGAACTCTCGCAGGACGCGTTGATGATCACAAGTGCGATCTACATTCCTCCCGTGCCGGCGGCGCAGCGCTACGGTCAGCTCGCCTTCTGGTCGATCCTCGCGATCCTTCTGGCCTGGAGCTTCAACCCGGCCGAGATCTACCGCGCCCCGCTGCTCGTCACCGATGCCGGCAACATGGCGAAATATGCGTCAGGCTTCCTCTCGCCCAATTTCGCCGACTGGAAGCTCTATGTCAGCGAGATGCTGATCACCGTCCATATCGCGATCTGGGGCACCTTCCTCGCCATCCTGTTCGGTATCCCCTTGTCGCTTCTCGCGTCCAACAATGTCGCGCCGGTCTGGATCGTCCAGCCGGTGCGCCGGCTGATGGATGCCTGCCGGGCGATCAACGAGCTCGTCTTCGCCGTCCTCTTCGTCGTAGCCGTCGGCCTCGGCCCCTTTGCCGGCGTCATGGCGGTGTTCGTCCACAATCTCGGCATCATCTCGAAACTCTTCTCGGAAGCCGTGGAAGCCTCCGATCCACGCCCCGTCGAGGGCATTCGCGCCACGGGCGCCACGCGGCTCCAGGAAGTCATCTATGGTATCGTCCCGCAAGTGATGCCGCTGTGGCTGAGCTATGGGCTCTATCGCTTCGAATCGAATGTGCGCGGCGCCACCGTCCTCGGCATCGTCGGCGCCGGCGGCATCGGGCAACTGCTCTTCGAGAACATCCGCGGCTTCTATTATGGCGAGACCGCCGCGATCATGATCGTCGTGGTGGTGACCGTCGCCATCATCGACATCATTTCGCAGCGTCTGCGCAAGGTGCTGGTATGAGCGCTCGCTACGCTCTGTACTACGCGCCCGCCCCCGACACGCTGTTCCATGCGCTGGGCGCGCGCTGGCTCGGCCGTGACGCCTGGTCGGGAGAGACTTTGGGCCAGCCCGCGATCGAAAACTTGGCGGACCTCACCGGCGAGCCGCGCCGCTATGGCTTCCATGCGACCCTCAAGGCGCCGTTCAAGCTGGCGGCAAGTAAGAGTCGAAAAGACCTGTCGGCCTTCGCCGAAGAGTTCGCCAGGCGCCAGGCGCCGGTGATGCTGAGGAAGCTCCGCCTTGCCGCCCTCGACGGCTTCCTGGCGCTCGTCCCCGATGCCGAGAGCGATCACCTGCATGAGCTCAGCGCCTGCTGCGTCATGGATTTCGACGGCTTCCGCGGACCCTTGCACCAGGAAGAGATCGCGCGGCGTCACCGTTCGGGTCTCAATCTGCGCCAGAGCCGGCTGCTCCTCAACTGGGGCTATCCCCATGTGCTCGACCAGTTCCGCTTCCACGTGACGCTCAGCGACAAGCTCGAGGCGGCGGACATGGCGCGCTTGCGATCCGCGGCCGAGACGCATTTTGCGGTGGCGATCGGCGCCCCGCTGCTGATCGATGCGATCACGATTTTCTGCGAGGCGGAACCGGGCGCGCCTTTCCGCGCCGAGGAGCGCTTCACGCTCGCCGGCAAGGCCGACAGGGCCTGGCCCGAAATCTGGAAACTGGGTGTGAGATGACGAAGGAAAAAGTCCTCGGCAATGCGAGGATCGTGTCGGCCGCCGAGATCATCGAAGGGGCTGTGCTGCTGCGCCACGGCGTGATTGCCGATATCACGCGAGGACCGGTCGCCGCCGTCGATGTCGATCTCGACGGCGCCTATCTGCTGCCGGGCCTGGTCGAGCTTCATACCGATCATCTCGAAAGTCATTTTCGCCCCCGGCCGGGGGTTGCCTGGCCGGCGGTCGGGGCACTTCTCGCTCATGATGCGCAGATCGCCTCGGCCGGCATCACCACCGTCTTCGACGCCTTGCGCGCCGGCACCTTCGACACCGAGGACGGGGCCTTGCGCCGTGCCAATGGCGAGCTGAGCCAGGCGATCGTCGCGGCCCGCGCCGGCGACATGCTGCGCGCCGATCACCGCATTCATTTGCGCTGCGAATTGCCCTGCGCCGACACCTTCGACACCGCCGAGGAGCTCGTCGAGGACGGCCTCGTCGACCTCTTGTCGGTCATGGACCACACGCCGGGCGAGCGCCAGTTCGTCAGCCTCGACAAGTTCCGCGAATATTATCTCGGCAAGAACATCATGACGGCGGACCGGCTCGAGGTGTTCATCACCGAGCGGCGCGAATTGAACATCCTCCATTCCGACCGTAACCGCCGCGCCATCGTTAATCTCGCTCTGGCCCATGGGATCAAGCTCGCGAGCCACGACGATGCGACGCTCGAGCATGTCGCGGAGGCCGTCGCCGACGGCGTCGCCATTTCGGAGTTTCCGACCACCGCGGAGGCCGCCCGCGCCGCCCATGTCAACGGCCTTTCAGTGCTGATGGGCGCGCCCAATCTGGTGCGCGGCGGCTCGCATTCCGGCAATATCCCGACCCTCGATGTCGCCAAGGCCCGATGCCTCGACCTCATGTCCTCGGACTACGTGCCGGTGAGCCTGCTGCATGCCGCCTTTGCCTTGCCCGAGATCGCGCCCGAGATCGGCTTGCCCGAAGCCGTGACGATCGTGTCGCGCAATCCGGCCCGCGTGATGGGTCTCGACGATCGGGGCGAGATCGCGCCAGGCAAGCGCGCCGATCTCATCGAGGTGCGCCGGGTGGATGGTTTTCCCGTCGTGCGCTCGGTCTGGCGGGCGGCGGAGCGCGTCCTCTGACATGCCGCCGCTGCCGGGCAAGCTGGTTCTGGTGGTAGGACCGTCGGGCGCCGGCAAGGATAGCCTGTTGCGCCATGCAGCGGAAAGTCTCGCCGGTACCAGGCACGTCGTCTTTCCACGCCGCGTCATCACCCGCCCGAATGGCGACGCTACGGAAGCCCATGACAGCATGACAGCGGAAGACTTCCGCAAGGCCGAGGCGAGAGGCCACTTCGCTCTGTCCTGGGAGGCGCATGGCCTTCATTACGGCATTCCCGTTACGATCCTGAATGACCTTGCGGCCGGCCGGGCCGTCGCCGTCAATGTCTCACGTGCCGTCATTGCAGAGGCGGGAATCCGCTTTCCCAACCTGGCCGTGCTCCATGTCACGGCACCCGTGTCGGTCATCGCCGCGCGGCTGGCCGGGCGCGGGCGCGAGTCCCCTGAGGACATCGCCCGGCGCATCGAACGTGAGCCGCCGCATTTCGAGGCGCGCTTCGATACGGTCACCATCGTCAACGACACGACGCTCGAGCGCGCCGGTCTCGCTTTCACCACCGCCCTCTTGCGATTTGTCGAGGTCAGCCATGCCGCGCCTGTCTGAGACGCCCTATTTCCATGACGGCGCCGTCGTCATCGGCTCGACGCTCGGCCGCTATGTCGAGATCGGCGCCGGATCCCGTATCACCGAGAGCATCTTCGGCGACTACAGCTATACCGACCGCTATGCCGACATCGCCTATTCGACCCTCGGCAAGTTCGTGAATGTCGCGGCCTTCGTGCGCATCAATCCGGGCGAGCATCCCTATCAGCGCGCCTCGCTGCATCATTTCATGTATCGCTCGGAATATTACTGGCCGGAGGAGAAAGGCGAGGAAGCGATCTTCGACTGGCGGCGCTCGCGCGGCGCCGTCATCGGCCACGACACCTGGATCGGCCATGGCTCGGTGATCATGAAGGGCGTCACCATTGGCGATGGCGCCATCGTGGGCTCGCTCTCGGTCGTAACTAAAGATGTCCCCGCCTATGCGATCGTCGCGGGCAAGCCGGCGCAGTTCATCAAGTGGCGCCATCCGCAAGCCATAGGCCGGCGCCTGCAGGCACTCGCCTGGTGGGACTGGGACCACGCGACACTGCGCCAGGCGCTCGAGGATTTCCGCACGCTGACAGTCGAGGCCTTCCTCGAGCGCTACGAGGCAATGCCCATGCAGAAGGTCGGCTAGCCTCCACTCTTTCCTGCAACTACGGCTTCAAGGCTTGTGCCCGCGCATGCGGGGACAGGCCTTCGCCCCTTGACGCTCGATAGCCGCCGACTATAGTCCATGTCCGGCATACTAGATTAAAGTCCACCATTACGGAAAAGCACATGGGATTGCTCGCCGGCAAAATCTGCCTCGTCAGCGGTGCGGGCCAGGGCCTGGGGCGCGCGGTGTCCCACGAAATGGCGGACGAAGGCGCCCATGTCATGCTGCTGGAGCGCAATGCCGAGACCGTCGCCACGGTGGCCGCCGAGGTCGAGGCCAAGGGCGGCAGCGTCACGCCCTATCCGCTCGATGTCACCGATTATGACCGCTATCGCGAGATCGTCGCCGATGTGATCGCCAAGCACGGGCGCATCGACGTGCTGGTCAACAATGCCGCGATCAACCCGCCGACCCGCACCATCCTCGACGACACGCTGGAGGACTGGCGGCGCACCATCGCCATCAATCTCGAGGCCGTCTATATGGGCAGCAAGCTGGTGGCGCCCCATATGGTGAAGCAGGAATGGGGGCGCATCATCCACGTCGCCTCGATCCAGGGCTTTGCCTCGAGCGGCGAGGCCGGCGCCTACAACGCCGCCAAGGGCGGCATCATCGCCTATACCCAATCCATGGCGGTCGAGCTCGGCCGCTACAATATTCTCGTCAATGCGGTGGCGCCCGGTTTCATGGTGACGCCGATGTCGATCGTCAACGGCGTCGATGAGACGACGACACCCGACTTCATCGAATGGTATGTGCGCCGGCGCAAGATCCCCTTGGGCCGCAGCGGCCTGCCCGAGGACGTCTCGGGCACCGTCGTCTTCCTGGCCTCCGACTATTGCCGCTACATGACCGGGCAATTGCTGGTGGTCGATGGCGGGCTGATGAGCACATTCTGACCGAGAACGACTATCATAATGAGTGAGGAACAGGGAAGGCATCAGCCATGAGCACCATCAAGATACCCAATATCTCGCGTCGTGATTTCCTGATGACATCGGCGGGGCTCAGCGCCGCCGCCGCTTTCGGCCTGCCCACGGGCGCCCGCGCCGAGGACAAGACCCTCGACATGTGGTGGTGGGGCCAGCAGGAGCTGCCCGGCCTGCAGAAATTCGTCGACGACTCGATTGCCGCCTACAAGGACGCGACGGTCAAGTCGATGCTGCAGGACACCGCCGTGGTGATCTCGCAGTTCCAGACCGCGGCCGCCGCCGGCAAGGCGCCCGATATCCAGTATCTATGGAACGGCGTCTATCACATGGAGAGCGTGTGGCTGGGCTATCTCAAGGGCCTGAAAGGTCTGGTGAAGGACGACATCCTCACCGCCTCCAACCCGACCGCGCTCAGCCGCTTCGGCGGCAATATCTACCGCGTCGGCTGGTATCCGCTGCCGATGTTCTGGTGCTACAACAAGACCCTGTTCGAGAAGGCCGGCCTCGATCCCGAAGCGCCGCCCAAGACCTGGGACGACCTGCTCGCCGCCTGCGAGAAGCTCAAATCCGCCGGCATCGAGCCTTTGGGCGGCGGCATCCAGGACGGCTATTGGAGTGAATGGTACATCACCCATTCCCTGCCGCAGAATCTCGATTCCTTCGGCGAGGCGGTCGAGCTCATCATCGGCGAGAAGGATTTCCGCGATCCAAAATATCACGAGCACTGGACGAAGCTCGAAGAGCTCAAGAAGAAGGGCTATCTCAACAAGGACATGTCGTCGCTCGAGCTCTATCCCGGCATCGATCTCGTCGCTGCAGGCAAGCTCGCCATCGGCCAGACGATCGGCACCAGGCTTCCCGCCGACAGCAAGGCGACCGGCGGCAAGATCGGCTTCATGACCATGCCGATCTTCGGCAAGGGCAAGCTTGCCGGCGTTCCCGTGGTCGACGTCCAGGGGCTCGGCATCTCGACCAACGCCGAGGATCCGCAAGCGGCGGCCGCCTTCCTCGAATATCTGAACTCGCCCGAGCGGCTGAAGGCCTTCTGGGACGCGACCGGCTGGCTCCCGTCCAACACGACCTTCGATGCGAGCGTCATCACCGATCCGTCGGTCAGGGCATTGTGGGAGAATTGGGGCCTCAAGCCCAATATCTCCAACGTGACCAATCTGGTGCCGGGCCAGTTCTATGAGCGCGCCGCCATCCCGACCGGCCAGCAGATCGTCCAGGGCTCGATGACCGGCGAGCAGGCGGGCGAGCTCGCCGCCAACACCGCCAAGGAATGGCGCGACTTCAATCCCGACATGGTCGAGAACTACCGCAAATGGGCCGTCGACCTGTCGGCGCCGCTTTGATCTCTTCCCCTCGCCCCGCGAAGCGGGGCGAGGGGAAAGCGCTGTCGAAGCTCAAGCCCTATCTCTATGTGCTGCCGCTGGTGGCGCTCCTGGCTTCCGTCTTCGGCTATCCGCTGGTCCGCATCTTCGAATTCAGCTTCAAGCTGGTGCGCGGCGTCGACGGCCCGTGGATCGGCTTGCGCAATTACCAGCTGATCCTGTCGCAATCGCTGTTCTGGGAATCGGTGCTGCACAATATCCAGCTCCTGCTGGCGATCCCCGCCATGGTCGTCATCTCGCTCCTGATCTCGATCCTGCTCTATGAGCGCGTTCCCGGCTGGAAGCTCTATCGCATCATCGTCTTCGTGCCTTTCGTGCTCGCCATCCCGATCATCGCCGTGATCATGAAGCGCATGTTCCAGTTCTCAGGCCCGGTGAACGAAGTCCTGAGGTGGCTGAGCCTCGATTTCCTGGCGCTCGACTGGATCGGCTCTTCCGATGTCGCGCTGTGGACGGTGATGATCCTGATCATCTGGCGCGAATCCGCCCTCGGCATCATCCTCTTCCTCGCCCGCCTCCTGAGCCTCGATGAATCGGTGATCGAGGCCGGCAAGCTCGACGGCGCCAATTGGGGGCAGCGCGTGTGGCACATCATCCTGCCGCAGATGAAAGGCGTCATCGAGTTCTTCGCCGTGGTCAGCGTCATCACCATGCTGGCCTCGGTCTTCGCCTATGTCTTCGTCATGGGCGGCGGCCGCGGCGGTCCCGGCACCGCGACCATGGTGATCGAGCTCTATATCTTCAATGCGCTGATCCGCATCAGCCTGCCGGGCATCGCGTCGGCAGCCTCGGTGCTGCTGTTCGGCGTGTCGGTGCTGCTGATCTTCCCGATGTTCCGGGCGCGCCGCCGGGTCAGGGAGCAGGAAGGCTAGACCATGAAAATCCGCTTCGCGCCCGGTGATCTCGTCAAGCAGGCCGTGCTGGTCATGGCCTCCTTCGTCGCCCTCGCGCCGACGCTCTATATGATCGTGACCGCGCTCAAGAGCGATGAGGAATATGCGATCGACAAGCTCGGCCTGCCGGACGTGCCGGTGTTCGAGAATTTCCGCGCCGTGCTCATCGACAGCCCGTTCATCGCCTGGATGCTGAACAGCTTCATACTGGTCTTGGGTGCCGTGCTGCTCAGCCTCGTCGTGTCCTGCCTCGCCGCCTATGCCATTGCCCGCATGGAGTTCAAGGGCCGCGACACGCTTCTGGCCCTCAGCACCTCGCTGATGGCGGTGCCGCCGGTGGTCATGATCGTGCCGCTCTTCGTGCTCTATACGCAGCTCGACCTGATCAGCACCTATCAGGGCGCCATCCTCATCTATGCCGGGCTCGTCACGCCCTTCTCGGTCTATCTGCTCACCACCTTCTTCCGCACCGTGCCCAAGGAGCTGTTCGAATCGGCCCGCATCGACGGCTGCGGCGATTTCACCATCCTCTGGCAGATCGTCCTGCCGCTGTCGCTGCCCGCCATCCTCACTCTGGTGGTGGTGAATTCGCTCTACGTCTGGAACGACCTCCTGATCGCCATCATCTTCCTGCAAGAGGACGCCAAGCGCACCTTGATGGCCGGGATCAGCGTCTTCCAGGGGCGCTACAACAATCAGGTGCCGCTCACCATGGCCGGCATGGTCATCGCCAGCGCGCCGATGTTCATTCTTTACATCGCCTTCCAGAAGCATTTTATTCGCGGCCTGATGGCGGGCGCCATCAAATGACCGTGCCCCTCCTCACCATCGCGAATGAACGCCTCAGCGTCACGCTCAATCCCCGGGTCGGCGGCAGCATCACCTCGATCACCCATCGGCCGTCGGGCTTGTCCGTCCTGGGCACGGTGCCCTGGCCCGCCATCGATGAGCCGATCGCAAGCTTGGCGGCACGCGATGAGCCCGAATGGCTGACCCGCTACACCGGCGGCTGGCCGCTGATCTTTCCCAATGGCGGCGATGCCTGCATCGTCGACGGCATCTTTCACGGCTTTCACGGCGAAGCCTCGATCGCGCCCTGGTCGGCGGTGGCGCAGGCGGAGGGAATCGAGCTCACGCGTCGCTTCACCGTTGTGCCGGTGGAGATGCGCCGTCATTTGCACCTCGCGGACGATGTGCTGGTGATCCGAGAGCATCTGCGCATGAAAGGTGATCGTCCGCTCGATGTGATGTGGGGCCATCACCCGACCTTGGGCTCCGACCTGCTGGCGGGCCCGGTCGAGATCACCACCGGTGCCCGCCAGGTGACGGTCGATCAGACCTATGATCCCCCGGCCAATCCCTTGCGGCCGGGCGCCACGGGCCATTGGCCGGTCATGCCCGGCAAGACCGCGCCTGTCGATCTGAGCCGGCCTTGCGATTCCCTGGCGAGCCTCGTCTATTTGCATGATTTCGACGCGGCCTGGATCGCGGTGCGGCGCATGGACAATGAAATTGCCGTCTGTCTGTCCTGGGACGCGCACCGTTTCCCTTGCGCCTGGCTATGGTGCGAATTGACGGGCACGATCGATCCGCCCTGGCGGGGCAAGACGCGGCTCATCGGCATCGAGCCCAATACGACCTGGCCAGGCATCGGCCTCGTGAAGGCCAAGGCCGCGGGCGGCACGCTGCTTCGCCTGCATCCGGGTGAAGAACTTGACGCTACAATACGATTTCGCGTGTTCCGGCCTTCGGCGTGAGCTGCCACATATCTGCCTCTCCCCGCTCATAATCCCCTGAGGCATTCGATCTGTGCCTGGAGATTTATTGTCTTGCCTGAAGCCCGTGCTCTTATTTTGGCGAACCGGCGCGCGCGGAAGGGCAAACAATCGCTCGGCGCCGCGATCGATCGGCTGCATCATGCCGGCATCGGCACGATCACCGTGCCGCAAGACCCATCGACCAGTTCGGCCAATGTCATCCATGCGCATGCCGATCGTATCGACTTCGTCGTTCTCGCCGGCGGTGACGGCACGCTGAATCACGCGGCTTCCGCCTTGCACGAAACCGGATTGCCTTTCGGCGTGCTGCCGATGGGAACGGCGAATGATTTCGCCCGGACCATCGGCATACCGCGCGACCTCACGCGCGCCGCAGAGATCATCATCGACGGCCACCAACGGCCGGTCGATCTCGGCGAGGTCAATGGTCATTTCTTCTTCAATGTCGCGAGCATCGGTTTTTCCGCGACACTTGCGCGTGGGCTCACGGCCGAGGCGAAGAAACGCTGGGGGACTCTGGGCTACGCTTTGGCGGCGCTCAATCTCTTGCGCCAGAGCCGCCCTTTCACGGTCGAGATCGATCATGACGGCGCGGTGGAGACGGTGAGGACGGTGCAGGTCGCCGTCGGCAATGGCCGGTTCTATGGTGGCGGCATGGCGGTCGAGAAGACCGCGGCACCCGATGATGGCCGTCTCGATGTCTATAGTCTCGAGATCGATCACTGGTGGGAGCTGATCGCCTTGGCCCCGTGGCTGCGCCGCGGGACCCAGAATCGCTGGCGCAAAGTGCGCGCCTTTTCGGCCACGAATCTCGTGATCCGGACGAAGCGGCCCCATGACATCAATGCCGACGGCGAGATCGTGGGTCAGACCCCCGCGACATTCCATATCAAAATCAAGGCGGTAAAGGTCTTCGCGCCTCGTCTGGTAAGGCCGGGTTAACCGCAACTGTGGGTAATTTCCGGTATCCTTATTTTAATCATATTCCTCGTTAATGAGTGGAGGGGTGACGGAGAGGAACTTCGGCATGCGCAGACCGTGGAAAATAGGCGCGCTACTGGTGGGGACAGCATTGTTCTGCGCCGCCACCGTCTCATTATATATGAGCGATCGCGGGAGCTTTATCGCCAAGCTGTGGACGGACTCCCAGTCACGCAATATTTCCACTTGGGAATTGTTGGCCCTGGCCTTCGGCTTCGACTCCGACCCGGATGTGCTCAAGCGCGCCCGGAACCAACCCGAAGTTGTGATGCCGGTCAAGGATTATGTGGAGAAGCGGGTAAGCCCCGCGCGAATAGAGGCCGGCAAGCTCAAGATCACCGAATGGCAGGATGCTGTCGCCGGCATCGAGAAGAAATATGGCGTGCCGGCCAGGATGCTGGTGGCGATCTGGGGAATCGAGTCCAATTTCGGCAAGACGATGGGCGACAAGAACGTCTTGGGCTCGCTCGCGACGCTCACCAAGGCCGGCTATCGCGCCGATTATTTCAATAAGGAGTTGCTCGCGGCGCTCGAGATCGCGCGCGACGGCAAGATCCAAAAGGCGCAAATGGTCGGGTCCTGGGCGGGCGCCATGGGCCAGATCCAGTTCATGCCCTCGAGCTATCTGACTTATGCCGTCGACCATGATGGTGACGGCCGCAAGGACATCTGGAAGTCGATCCCCGATGCGCTGGCCTCGACCGCCAACTATCTCAAGGAAAGCGGTTGGCGGCCCGACACCGACTGGGGCTACGAGGTGAAGATCCCCGAGAAGTTCGATTTCGCCGCCGCCTGGAAGAAGAAGAACGTGACGCTCGCCGACTGGGCCAAGATGGGGCTTCAGCGCGCCGATGGAAAGCCGTTCCCGCGTCCGAGCGAGAAGGCCCGTTTCTATCTGCCCGCGGGCGGCGCCGGGCCGGTCTTCCTGGTGCTCAAGAATTTCGACGTGATCAAGCGCTACAACAACGCCGACTCCTATGCGCTGGCCGTAGCACATCTCGCCGATCGCATTGCCGGGGCTGAGGATTTCATCAGCCCGTGGCCCGAGGATGTGGTGCCGCTGTCGCGCAGTGAGCGCAAGGAGCTCGAGGCGCTGATCGCCGAGAAGGTCCTGAAGCCCGGCAAGCCCGCCGGCAATGCGAGCCACGCCATCCGCCTTGCCATCATCAAATTCCAGAAGACGGAGGGGCTCCTGGCCGACGGCCATCCCTCCCGCGCTCTGCTCCAGCGCCTGCGCGACTGGAGCCCGGCTTCCTCGAGCTAGATCCAACGATATTCCTGATCGCTGACCTGCCCCGGCCTCGCGGCCGGGACCGTCGGCTTGCCTGGCTGAGGAATGCTTGTCCACAATCGCGGAACGGGGTACAGTATTTCAAACACGGGGCGTGTGCGCGTGAGGACGGGACTGAATGCTTCCTTCGGATAAACGGGCCTTGAAGCCCATGCAGGAACCGGATGCCGCGGCTGGCGAGGAGGAAAATACGGGCTCCCGCAGTGTCAGGCGGGCGCTCGATATTCTCGAGCTCATCCTCAAGCACAACCAGCCGGTCACGGTGGCGCAGATCATCGGCGAATTGTCGATCCCCAAATCGACCGCCTATGAGCTGGTGCGCACCTTGTCGGACGGCGACTATCTCGAGCCTTCCGGCAAGGGCTCCGGCCTGTTCCTGGGCCGCAGGCTGTTCGAGCTCGGCATGGCCTATAAGAGCCATGTCGATCTCCTGCGCGACGGCAGCCGCATCGCCGAGGAATTGCGCGACGAGACCGGCGAGACGGTGCAGCTCTCGGTGCTCGAGAACAATCTCATGATGGTGCTGTTCAAGGAGGAAGGCATCCGCCCCTTGCGCATCATCAGCAATGTCGGCTCGCGGGTCCCGGTCAACTGGGCGGCGGCCGGACGCCTCCTCGTCTCCGATCTCGACGACAAGGGGCTCGCCAAGCTCTTGACCGACACGGTGCGCCAGTCGCCGACCGGCAAGGCCATTCTCGACGTCAAGAAGCTCATCGGCCAGATCCGCAAATTCCGCCGCCAGGGCTATGCCACCGAATTGAACGAAGCCAATGAGCATGCGGGCTGCGTCGCCGCCCCGGTGATCGACGGCTCCGGCCGCTGCATCGCCGCCTTGAGCATCGTCGCCCCCGAGCAGCGACTCGCCAAATCCAATCGCGACCAGCTCATCGCCAGCGTCATTGCCGCCGCCGAAAAGCTGTCGCGCCGCCTCGTCTGATTTCCCTCACCATTGTTCTAGCATTCACGGAACCTCAATGAGCATCGAAGCGATCGACTTCTTCTATTTGTCCATGCCGCACGTCACCGACGCCGGCGACGGCAGCCAAGATGCCCTGGTGGTGCGCGTCGCGGCCGACGGCCATATCGGCTGGGGCGAATGCGAGGCCTCGCCGCTGGTCTCGATCGCCGCCTATGTGACGCCCATGTCGCATGGCGCCTGCAAACCGGTGTGCGACGTCGTGCTCGGCAAGAAGATCGACAGCGCCGATGACATTCAGCGTCTCGCGGCCGCGGTCGAGCTCGAATGCATGGATCTCTTGCAGGCGGCCCACACTTTATCCGGCATCGAGATGGCGTTGTGGGATCTCCTCGGGCGCAAGCATGGGGCGCCCGTCTATGAGCTCCTGGGCTACGCCAAAGCTTTTCCGAAACTGCCTTATGCCTCGCAGCTTTTCGGCGACACGCCGGAGGAGACGCGCCAGGGCTGCAAGTCGGCGCGCGACAAGGGTTTTCGCGCGGTGAAATGCGGCTGGGGTCCCTTCGGGCGCGGCTCACTGGCCGATGACCGCGACCATTTGCAGGCGGCGCGCGAGGGCCTGGGGCCGGAGGGCACCTTGCTCATCGATGCCGGGCAGATCTTCATCGAGGATGTCGCGGCCGCCGCGACCCGGTTGCCTCTGCTCGCCGAGGTCGGCGCGACCTGGCTCGAGGAACCGTTCCTGGGCGGCGCCTACGACGCCTATGCGGCACTCGCCGCGAAGAGCGGCAAAGTGCGCATCGCCGGCGGCGAGGCCTCCCATAATTTCCACATGGCACGGCAATTGATCGACTACGGCAAGGTTGCCTATGTGCAGATCGATTGCGGCCGCATCGGCGGCATCGGTCCGGCGAAGCGCGTGGCGGATTATGCGGCACCGCGCGGCGTCACCTATGTCAACCACACTTTCACCTCGCATCTGGCCCTGTGCGCCTCGCTTCAGCCCTATGCCGGGCTGAAGGACCATGTGATCTGCGAATATCCCTTCACGCCGAAATCGGTGGCCTGGGACATGACCGAAACGCATCTGACGCCCGATGCCGAAGGCGAGGTGTCGGTGCCTCAGGCCCCCGGCCTCGGCATCACCGTCGACACCAAGGGCATGGCGAAATATCTCGTCGATGTCGAGATCCAGGCCAAGGGCAAGCTCCTCTACCGCACGCCGAAGCTCTGAATCATTCCCTGGCTTGACCCTGTCCGTCCGCGCTGATTAGACTATTCCGCAAAGTAAGCCGACTGTCCGAAATAGCGGACAGACAACAAATACCGGGCGAAAAGGGAGAGAGACATGACCAGCATATCTGACGACCTGCGGGCGATGCTTGCATTGTCCCGTCAAAGCACGCTGTCGCGGCGCGGCCTGATGAAGGCTTCACTGGCCTTGGGCGCAGCCGCCTTGGCCGGCTTGCCGGTACGCGAGGCCAAAGCCTCGACGACCATGACCTGGATGGGCTGGCAAGGCTACGAGACGCCGATCAAGGCGGGCACGTTCCTGAAAGACAATGACATCGATTTCCAGCCGACCTTCATCGCTTCCAATGAGGAGATCATCACCAAGCTGCAGGCGGGCGGCATCGGCAAGACCGATATCATCACCATGTATTTCGGCTATCTGCCGCTGATGGCGCAAGGCGGCCTGCTCGAGCCCATCGATCCGGGAAAGATCCCGCTCTTCGGCGAGCTCATTCCGCAGTTCACCAACAATGAAGCGATCCGTGAAAGTGGCAAGCTCTATGGCGTGCCGTGGAACTGGGGCTCGCTGCCCTTGATGTATGACCCGGAAGCGGTGAAGACGCCGCCCGAGAGCTGGCAGGATCTGTTCAAGCCCGAGTTCAAGGGCAAGGTGGCGATGGTCGATGATCCCTTGGGCAATCTCCTCATCTGGGGCACGGTCGTCACCGGCAAGCCGATGGGCACGCTGCTGACCCGCGAGGAGCTGGCCAAGGTCATCGACACGCTCATCGATCTCAAGAAGAACCAGGCCCGTGCCTTCTTCGCCTCCTATGGCGACATGGCGGACGCCTTCGCCCGCAACGAAGTGACGGCGAGCGCCATTGGCTGGGAAGCCGTCGCGGTCTGGGCCAAGGCCAAGGGCAAGGTGATCAAATACACCATCCCCAAGGAAGGCACCGGCATGTTCATGGATTGCCTGTGCATCCCGAAGGATGCGCCGCATCCCGACCTCACCTACAGGATGATCAACCATATAGTTTCGCCCGAGCCGCAGAAGATCTTCGCGACCGAGCAGAGCGCCGGCATCACCAATCTCAAGACGGTGCCCATGCTGCCTCAGGAGCTGGCCCAGTCCTACAACTATGCCGATCTCGACGGCTTCATGAAGAAGGCGCGACTGCAGCCCGTGCCGCCCAGCGAATATGACGGCAAGACGGCGAGCTATGGCGACTTCCTGCAGGAATATGCCCGGCTGCAAAAAGCCTGACGCCAGAGCATCGGACCGAAAAGTGCAAAGCGGTCTTCGGATAATCCGATGCTCAAACAAAAGATAGCGCGGATAGGCTCGGAAATCGCAGGCGAGCCGGCAGCACGCTCGATGGGCGTCCTGCCGGCTCTCGCTTTATGGTCGGCGCTGTTCGCCTTGCCTCTATGCTTCTTCTTCATCGTCAGCTTCTGGTCGGTGCGGGGCCTCGCGATGCGGCCCGATCTCACCTTGCAGAACTACTGGGCCACCTTGCGCGACTATGGCGATGTCCTGGCGAGCACGCTCCTCATCGGCCTCATTACCGCTTTCGTGACCACTTCCATCGCCTGGTTCTTCGCTTTCGCGATCCGCTTCCGCGCCGGACGCTTCGGCAATGCGCTGCTCTTCATCACCCTCATCGCGCTCTTCGGCGGCTATCTGGTCAAGATCTATGCCTGGAAGAGCATCCTCGGACGCGACGGCATCATCAATGCCGCCCTCCTCGCGCTCGGCCTCATCGATGAGCCGCTGACCGTCTTCATCTACAACGCCAACAGCGTCGTCATCACCCTCACCTACTTCCTGCTGCCTTTCGCGGTCCTGCCGATCTATGGCAGCATGCGCGCCATCCCGGAGGATTTCGTCGAGGCGGCGCGCGATCTGGGCGCCGGGTCGCTGCGCGCCGCGGCCGACATCGTCCTGCCGCTCAGCGAGAAAGGCTTGAGCGTCGCTTTCCTGATGGCCTTCCTGGTCTCGGTCGGCGATTACGTGACGCCGCGCTATGTCGGCGGCGGCGCCTCCATGATGGGCCATTTCATCGAGACGCAGTTCTCTTTCGGCTTCAACTGGCCGATGGGGAGCGCCATGTCCTTCACCCTGATGGCGGTTTCCCTCATCATCTATCTGTTGCTCAGGACCTTGTTCCGCCGGCTGGTGCTGCCATGAGGCCGAAGCTCACGATGCAGGGCTGGCGCCTCTTCATCTTCCTGGTGATCGCCTTTCTGGTAACGCCGCTCATCCTCGTCATCTTGTTCAGCTTCAATTCATCGGCGCTGACCAGCCTGCCGCTCACCGGCTTCACCTTCGACTGGTATCGCCGCCTCTTCGCCAATGAGAGTTTTTGGCCGGCCTTGACCAACAGCCTGATCATAGGCTTCACCGTCGCGGTCCTGTCGGTCGTGGTGGGCACGCTCGCCGCTTTGGCGCTTGTGCGCTTCAAACCGAAGGGCGCCGACCGGTTGATGGCCCTGCTTTCGGCCCCGATGATGATGCCCGCCCTCATCATCGGCATAGCGCTCCTGGTCTTCTTTAAGCGCCTCCTCGACGTCCCGCTCGGTCTGCCGACGGTCATTCTCGGCCATCTGGTGATCATCCAGCCTTTCGTCATCGCCATCCTCCATGCGCGGCTCGCGACATTCGACTGGTCGCTGGTCGAGAGCGCCCGCGATCTCGGCGCCTCGCCGCTCAGGGCCTTCGCCACCATCACCTTGCCGATCATCCAGCCGACCATCGTCGGCGCCGCACTGATCGCGCTTTCCATCTCGCTCGACGATTTCGTCATCACTTTTCTCACCATCGGCGCCGGCAACACCTTGCCGACCATGGTCTGGGGCCTGGTGCGCACCTCGCTCGATCCCACCATCAATGCGCTCGCCACTTTGCTGCTTGTCCTCAGCATCGGATCGACCATAGTGGCCCTGTCGGTCAGCCGGTATCGCGGGTGAAAGGATGATGGTCTTCGACTATAGCGGGAAATCCGTGTTGGTGACGGGCGCGGGCCGGGGCTTGGGCTTTGCCATCGCGCAAGCCTTCCTTGCCGCCGGCGCCAGCGTCTTCCTCAATGACCGCACCGCCGAGCAGGTCGATGCCGCAATCGCCAAGGCCGGTGGGGGCGAACACCTGATTCCGGCCCCGGCCGACCTCGCGACCGCTAAAGGAGCGGCTCTGGCCCTGGCGCCAGTGCTCCGCCACGGCCGGCTCGACATCCTGGTCAACAATGCGGCGGTCAATATCGAGAAGCCGATCGAAGAGACCGACGATGCGCATTGGGACCTGCATCTGGCGGTCGTGCTGAAGGCCGCCTTCTTCACCACGCGCACCGCTTTGCCTTTGCTCACGCAATCGCAAGGCTCGGTCGTCAATATCGCCTCCGAGCTCGGTCTCCAGGCGATCGCCGACAACATCGCCTATGTTTCGGCGAAGCACGGCCTCATCGCCATGACGCGATCCATGGCGCTCGAGCTGGCGCCACTCAACATCCGCCTCAACGCGCTCTGTCCCGGCACGATGGATACCGAGCTGATGCAGGATTGTGCCAGGGCGAGCGGTGATCCCGACGATTACTATCGAAGGTTCCGGCAGTATCATCCGCTCGGACGGCTTGCCACGCCGCAGGAGATCGCGGCCTTCGTGCTCTGCCTCGCCTCGCCCGCCGCCGCCTTCATGACGGGGAGCGCGGTGGCGATCGATGGCGGCAGCTCGGCGGGGAGGATGTGATGGCTCTGCTGTCCGGAAAGCGCGTCCTGGTGACCGGATCGACGCGCGGCATCGGCCGCGCCACGGCCGAGCTCTTTCTGGCGAAAGGGGCCGAGGTCATCGTGCATGGGAGGAGCCGGGGCGATGTCGACCGCACGATCGATGAGCTCGGCCATCGCGATCGGATCACGGGACATGCCGCCGATCTGGCGCGCCGCGGCGAGACGAAGCGCCTCGCTGAGGAAGCGGGCGCAATCGATATATTGGTGAATTGCGCCGGCATCTATATCGAGAAGTCCATCATCAACTCGGATGAGGCCTTCTTCGACCGCACCATCGAGATCAACCTGACCGCGGGCTTCCTGCTCAGCCGATCGCTGTTGCCTTCTCTGCGGCAGAGGCGCGGCGTCATCGTCAATGTCAGCTCCGATGCCGGCCTCCTGGGCTATGGCGGGAGCTCTGTCTATGCCGCCTCGAAAGGCGCCGTCATCGGCCTGACCAAGGCGCTCGCGGTGGAGCTCGCCCCCGATGTCCGGGCGCTCTGCATCTGTCCGGGACCGGTCGCGACCGACATGATGGAGAATGCCGTCAAGGCCACGTCCGATCCCGAAGCGGCGCGCCGGCAATGGGCGAGTTTTCCGCTGCTCGGCCGCGTCGCTCGTCCAAGCGAGATCGCCGAGGCCATTGTCTTTGCGGCATCGCCCGCCGCGAGCTTCGCCACCGGCAGCATCATCACCATCGATGGCGGCACAACCGCCGGCAAACGAGTTTGAGAGGAAAACGAACATGAGCGGTTCCGATTGGCAGATCTGCGCCCAAACGCATGACAGGCTGGGCGAAAGCATCTTGTGGCATCCTACCGAACAGGCGCTCTATTGGATCGATTTCTATGGGCCCTTCGTGCATCGGCGGAAACAGGCGAAGGGTCCGGTCGAGACCTGGAAGATCGATGCCGGCAAGGCGATCGGATCGCTGGTCTTCGCCGACAAGGGCCGCCTCCTTCTGGCGCTCGACAACGGTCTCTATCTCTTTGATCCCGCGACCGGCAAGACCACGGCGTTTGCCGATCCGAAAAAGGGCCGCACCGATTTGGGCTTCAATGACGGCAAGATCGATCGCGCCGGGCGCTATTGGATCGGAACTTATGATGTCCCGGAAGTCTCGCCCAACGCCATCTTCTATCGCGTTGCCGCCGACGGGACGGCGACCGTCGCCGATGACGGCTTCGTCGTCTGCAACGGTCCCAGTTTTTCGCCCGACAACCGCAAGCTCTATTTCAGCGATTCCTATGGCCGCCGCATCCTCTCCTATGACCTCGGCCAGGACGGGACGCTGTCGGGCAAGCGCACTTTCATTCAGTTTGGACCGGATGACGGCCTGCCCGATGGGCTGACCGTCGACAGCGCCGGCAATATCTGGTGCGCGCTCTATGCCGGAAGCAAGGTCGTGTGCCTCGATCCGCAAGGGACGATCAAGCTGTCGCTGCCGCTCCCCACGGCCCATGTCACCAGCCTGTGCTTCGGCGGGCCGGGGCTCAAGACGCTCCATGTCACGACGGGATGGGGCGCCGGAACGACGGAAGAAACCAAGGCACAGGATATTGGCGGCTCGGTCTTCATGCGGCCGGTCGATATTCCGGGCCTGCCGGAGCCGATCATCACCCTTTCCTAGGCAGGCTCGCTTGCCGTTCCGCGACCAGCTGCGTCAGCGCCAAAGTGCGGGACCGCACTTCCCCCGGTCTCACGCTGATTTGGGCAAGCCCTTCCGACACCGCCGCCAGCGCAGCGGCCTCGGCTACGCTCGCATGGGTGAGAGGATCGAGCGGCGAGGGCAGGATATGCTCGGTGTCGTTGCTGCCGAGCCTCGCCAGCATGCGCGATGCGGCAAGGCACATGCCGATCGAGACGGACTTCGCTTTCGTATCGAGCGCGCCCCGCATGAGGCCGGGGAAAGCCAGCACATTGTTGCAGTGATTGGGGAAGTCGAACCGCCCGCTGGCCGCGATCGCAGCACCCGCGGCGCGCGCTCTGTCGGGCGATATCTCGGGCTCGGGATTGGCGAGCGCAAAAACGATCGGATCCTTGGCCATCGCGCGGATCATTTTTTCATCGACGATGCCGCCGACCGAGAGACCGATGAAGACGTCCGCCCCCTTCAGCGCATCGGCAAGGCCGCCGGTCAGTTGCGAACGGTTGCTGCGCGCCGCGATCTCGCGCCAATAATCATGCGCCAGCGGATCCCCGGCCTTCAATATGCCGTTGCGGTCGACGGCCACGATATCGCCGACACCGAGCGCCTCCAGCATGAAGATCGTCGCCGAGCCGGCCGCGCCCACGCCATTGACCACGACTCGGACATCGCCGGGTTTCCGCCCCGTGAGCTCCAGCGCCTTGATGAGGCCGCCCAGCGCCACCGTCGCCGTTCCATATTGATCGTCGTGAATGACCGGAATCGACAGCCTTTCATCCAGTGAACGCAATATCCGGAAGCAATGCGGTGCCGCGACATCTTCCATGTTGATGCCGCCAAAACTCGGCTCGAGGGCCGCCACCACGTCGCAGAACTGTTCCGGGCTTTTGACATCGAGGCACAATGGCATGCAGTCGATGCCGGCCAGCGCCTTGAACATCACCGCCTTGCCTTCCATCACCGGCATGCCGGCATGGGGCCCGACATTGCCGAAGCCCAGCACCGCCGTGCCGTCGGTGACCAGCGCCACCATATTGTCCTTGGTCGTCTGCCGGCCGAGCTCTTCCGGATGCGCCAACAGCCGGCGCACAACATGGCCGACGCCTGGCGTATAGGCGACCGCCATATCGGCCAGCGTCTCGGCGCCTACCTTGGGCAGGATCTCGATCTTGCCATGGCCGGAATAGACGTCGCGCCCGAAGGCCAGCGCCCGGTCCTCGAAGGTCGACGATGCGTCATTCATGCGGCGACCAGCCGGTCGAGGGTGCGGAAGGCGGCATCCTCGTCCTCGCGCACCAGGATCTCATAGAGCGTGATCTGGCTGAGCTGCGACCACACATAGTTCTTGAGCTGGTTGAACGGCTTTCCGGCCTGGTCGCACTCCTTGAGCTTGAGCCGGCTTGCCGCGAACTGGCGCAGCATCGGCTCGGTATAGAGATGCGCGGCGCCCATCGTATAGGGCCAGTTCATGTCGGCGAGATGAGTGACCCATTGCTCGGCCGGCTGCGGCGCCAGTACCACCTCGCCGCCTTTCCTTTCGAGCAGGCCGTAACCGACCGGATCGACATTGGCCAGCACGGCGGCGGCCTTGATGAAATGGGCGACACGGTCGAGCCCGACCCAGTTCGTCACCACCTTGCGGCCGTCCATCGACGCATTGAGCGCGGAGAGCTGATGCGCCGCCGCCATGGCCATGACGATCCGGCTGTCGAAGCGGCGATGCATCAGCTCGGCCGTCACATAGATGCAGTGCGCATGCCAGGTATCGTCATAGACGGTGCGCGGCTCCTCGAGCCAGGTGCCGTCCTGCTGCCACTGATAAAGCCAGACCTTCGGATATTCATGCACCAGGAGGCCCGCCACCGACACGTCGCGATTGATCGGCACGCCATAGACCTGGCGGTAATTCTGCGTATAGGCATCGGCCATGCGGATATTATAGGCGACCGTCAGTGCGAGCCCGCCCGGATGCGCATTGTAGAAATCATTATGGCTCGAGGGCGCGGTGAGATAGGTCTGCGGCGACATGTGCCCCCTGGGCCACACATGGTCGGGATCGTCCGCCGCATTGAAGAAGCCGAGCTTGACCATTTCCTTGAACAGCTTTCGCCGGTCGTCGTCGCTCGGATACAATTCAAGGAAGGTGATCTTAGGTCCCGTGATGCATTCGGTCATCAGCCGGCGATAATCGGCATCCTCGAGGCTGGCCGCGGTGCGCAGGAGCTCGTTATAGATGCCCATGATCATCAAGGACGAGCGCGCCATGTCCTCGGGCGACATGGCGATCACCTCCTCCAGCCGCCGTTGCGGTGCCAGTTCCAGGTCGTCGGAAAATTTCGCATAGGCGAACTTTCCGGGCAGTCCGCCATGCTTGCCGCAAGCGCCTGTCACACACATGTGAATTCCTCCTTCTTCGCAAGATCGGCTTCGTCGCGATCGGTGGTGATGAACAATTTCGTGTCCCGGTCGAGGATGCGGCCGCTTTTCACCGTGAAACCAAACCAGGCCGGCCCTTCGCTCTCAACCGGATGATCGGCCGCGGTCCTGACCTTGATGAGGTGATCACCGAGCTTCACATCCAGGATTTGATGGCTACCCAAGTGTTCGATCCACAGGACTTCGCCCGCAAAGGGTGTCTCGGGAGAGGGCCTGGATGCCGCCTGGATTTCTTCCGGCCTGATTCCAACGGCGGCATGAGCCGGAAGAGGTCCGGCACTTGCGACAGCCGTTGTGAAACCGGACCCGACCGCCTGCGGCGCGCCATTCTTCGGTTTCAGCTCGACAGGCAGGATATTCATGGGCGGCGAACCGATGAAGCGCGCCACGAATTCGCTCGCCGGCCGGTGATAGACATCATCCGGCGTGCCCACTTGCTCGAACCGGCCATTGTTGAGGACGCCGATGCGGTCCGACATCGACAAGGCCTCGATCTGGTCATGCGTCACATAGAGGATCGTCTGGCCGGTCTCGCGATGCAGCTTCTTGAATTCGAGCCGCAAAGCGATGCGGATACGTGCATCGAGATTGGTGAGGGGCTCGTCGAGCATCAGGAGATCGGCCGGATGGCTGATGGCCCGGCCGATGGCGACCCGTTGCTGCTCGCCGCCCGAGAAGGTGCGTGGCAACCGGGACAGCAAATGATCGACCTTGAGCAGATTGGCGACCTCATCGACGCGCGCCTTGACCGCCGCCTCCGCCATCCCGGCGACGCGCAAAGGGAAGGCAACATTCTCGAAACCGGTGCGATCGGGGAACAGAGCGATATTCTGGAACAGCAGGCTCACTTTCCGCTCGCGCGGCTGCAGCGCGCCGAGATCCCGGCCCTTGAGCGCGATCGTACCGCGATCCTGCCGCTCTAGGCCGGCGATCGTCTTGAGCAGCGTCGACTTGCCGGCATTGGTCGGTCCGACAATGGTGAAGAACTCACCTTTGCGAAGCCTGAGATCGATGTCGGACAGAGCCGTCACTTTGCCGGGATAAGTCTTGGTGATGTCTTTGAGCGCGAGCCAATCCATCAGGCGGCCTCCGGCAGGACGACCTGGTCATTGTCGCCGCGGATGAGATGGACCTTGGCCGCATTCACGCTGGCCCACAGTTGATCGCCCGGCGCGGCGAAGCCCGGGCGCATGATCGCGGCGGCAACCGCATCGCCATAATCGACATAGGCGACATGCTCGGCCCCCAGATTCTCGACAAAGCGCACGATGGTCCGGGCCGCGCCGGCGCTCTTCTCGCGCGCGAGCCTGAGGTCGTGCGGCCGGATGCCGAGCAGATGCAGGCCCTGGGGCGCATCGCTGACGCGCAAGGCGATCGCTTCATGCAGGGCCGTCACCGCCCGGCCCTCGATCACTTGGCAGGGAACCAGGTTGATGGGCGGATCGCCGATGAACTCGGCAACGAAGCGCGTCCGGGGCCGGTGATAGATCTCCTGCGGCGTGCCGATCTGCTCGATGACGCCTTGCCGCATCACCGCGATCCGGTCTGACATCGCCATGGCCTCGACCTGGTCATGCGTCACATAGAGCACGGTCTGGCCGAGGCTCTTCTGGATCTGCTTGAGCTCGCTGCGCAGCGAGGCGCGCAAACCCGCATCGAGATTGGACATGGGCTCATCGAGCAGCAGCAGGCGCGGCTCCGTCACCAGCACGCGGGCGATGGCGACACGCTGCATCTCGCTCATATTGAGGCTGGCGCCGCGGCGGTCGAGCAGTGCGGTGAGATCGAGCTTGGCCGCGATATCGGCAATGCGCCGTCCGCGCTCGGCGCGGGCGACAGCTTGCGCCTCGAGACCGAAAGCCAGATTGCTCTTGACGGTCAGCCGGCTGAAGACTGCATAGTCCTGGAACACCATCCCGATCCGGCGGCGGCCGGGCGGCGTGTCATTGACCGGTTTGCCGTCGATGGCGATGGTCCCGGCGCTCGGCGTCTCGAAGCCCGCGATCATCGCGAGCGTCGTCGACTTGCCGCAGCCCGACGCGCCGAGCAGCGACAGGAACTCTCCCGACGCCAGCGTGAGGTCGAGGCCGCGCACCGCCTCGACGCCGTCATAGCTCTTGGCCAGCCCCTTGAGCGCGAGCCGCGGGGTCATCTTTTCACCGCGCCGAGTGTCAGGCCGCGCACCAGATGCCTCTGGATGAGATAGCCGAAGCAGATCACCGGGAGCGTCGATATGGCGCCCATGGCGGCCTGCACGCCATAAAGCTTGCCGGAGGAGGCCGAGACATAATTGGCGACCTGCAGCGTGACGGTGACGATCTTGCCCGAGGTCAATACCAGCGCGAAGAGGAACTCCGACCAGTTGAGGATGAAAATAAAAAGTGCCGTCGCCAGGATGCCACCGCGGATCAGGGGCAGCGTGACCTTGATGAAAGCTTCCACCCGGCTCATGCCATGCACCATGGCGGCACCCTCGAGCTCGGCCGGCGCATCCTCGATGAAGGAGCGGATCATCCAGATCGAGAAAGGCAATGTGAAGGCCGTATAAGCGAGGATCATGCCGGCATAAGTGTCGGCGAGCCTCAGCATGGCAAAGAGCGCCACCATCGGCACCACCACCGCGATCGGCGGCATCATCCTGACGGTCAGGAACTGGAACGGATAGTTCTCGCCGCCCGTCCGGAAGCGCACGATCGAATAGGCGGCGAGCGTGCCGAAGACGACCGACAGGATCGTCGCCACCGTCGAGATGATGGCGCTGTCCTGGAACGCCTTCCAGGCGCTGCCCGATACCTTGTAGTCGAGCGAGCCCGCTTGCGTGGCGGCGAAGTCGCGCGCCGCTTGCGGGAAGAACACGATCCGGTAGTTCTGCAAGGTCGGCTGCTCGGTGAGCCAGACCGGCGGCCAGGCCGCCCATTCGTCATAGGGCTTGATCGAGGTCGCGAGTAGCCAGTAGATCGGGAAGAAGGCGATGAGCATGCCGAGAATGACGGCAAAGCGCTTGAGGCCTGTTGCCAGCACGTTTCTTGCCATCTCAGCCGTGCCTCTTGAGCGGCCGGGCCAGCGCAAGGCACAGCGAGATCACCAGCACCAGCACGATGAGTGCCGCCGCCGCGACATAGCCCATGCGGAAATAGACGAAAGCGCCGTTGTACATATACATCGAGATCGTCTCGGTGGCGCCGCCCGGCTGGCCGCGGGTCAGTATGTAGACCGGATCGAAGATCTTGAAGGTCTCGATCGCGCGGATCAGCACGGCGATGCCGATGACGGGGGTGAGCAGCGGCAGCATGATGCGTCGGAAGATGCGCGCCGGCGAGGCGCCGAGCGCCACCGCCGCCTTGATCTGGTTCTGCGGCAGGGCGATGAGGCCGGTGAGCACCATCAGGAACATCAAAGGGGTCCATTGCCAGATCTCGCACAGCACGATCGGCAGCATCGCCCATGTCGGATGCGACAGCCAGGAAAAGGTGAAGGGCTGACCCGTCACGAGCGAGATCAGGTGATTGATGGGCCCGCGATCGTTGAACAGCATGAAGAAAGCGTTGGCGGCATCGACCGGAATGATCATCATCGGCAGGATGATCACCGAGACGGCGAAGCGTTTCCACCACCAGTCCTCGAGAAACAGGAGCGCAAGGCCGAGCGCCAGCGCCAGCTCGACGGTGATGCACAAGGCCACCACGCCCAGAGTGCGCAATACGGCATTGATGAAGCGGTCATCATACCAGAGGTCGTAATAGTTCCAGAACCACACGGGCTCGGCCTTCCACCAGGGAATAGCCTGGGTGGGCTGCCAGTCGGTCAGCGACAGCCAGATGACGATGAGGGTCGGAATGACGACGACGACCATCATGGTGAGCTGCGCCGGCAGCACCAGCGCCACATTGAATGGGATAAGACGGGCGAGGCCGGGGGTTTTCCCCTCGCCCGCATTACCCACTTGGCGATGCGGCGCTTTGGGCGCCGCATCTCTCGTCGTCATGTCGCTCACTTGAGCTTGTCGCGTATGCCGGCCGGATAGTTCGATTTGAGGAAGCGCCACTGCACTTCCTGGCTCCTTGCGCCCATGCGCCTGGTGATGCGCGCCCAGGCGGCGGCGGTATCGTCGAGCGCCGCCTTGGCGGTCTTGGTGCCGGCATCGGCAGCCGCGATATTGACGCGCAACTCGTCGAAATACTCGCCCTGACCCTTGAGATAGAGATCGGGGATCGAATTGATCATCGACGCTTTGTGAGCGACGAGGAATTCCGGCGAATAGGTCCTCTTGATCTCGGCATCCTCGTAATGGGCGTTGCGGGTCGGATCGAAATAGCCGGCAGGATCGCGCACCGCGATGGTCGAGAGCACGGGCGATGCGGCAAAGAGCGTGTAGAGATAGGCGATCTCGGGCTCCGGCGACACGCTCGACACGATATAATTCCAGCCCCAGTTGAAATAGGGCGTCCTGACGAGTTCGCCATTGACGAGGCCGCCCGGCATGTCGCCGAAAGCGAGCTTGCCCTTGATCTTCGACTTGTCGGAGTTGAGGAACTTCTGCGTGCCGCCCCAGCCGATATTGGCGAATTTGTCGCCTTCCCCGAAGGCTTCGAAGTTTTCGAACAACCCGTTGGTCTTGGCGCCCGGATAGAGATATTGCGAGGCGGCGATCAGCTCTTCGAGCGCCGCGACCCCCGCCTCATTGTTGATCTGCGGCGTCAGATCGTCGGCCAAGGGGTAGAAGCCCTTGGCATGGAACCTGCCCCACCATTCCCAGGCGATGAAATACTGGGTGCGGAAGAGCGCGCCGCCGAATTTGCCTTTGTCGGGCCGATGGAACCAGGCCAGCATCTGATCGAGCTCCTGCCAGGTATCGGGCACTTTCAGCTCATAGCCGTTCTTGTCGGCAAAGCCTTTCCGCTCGGCGTCGTCATCGAGCCACGGCTTGTTGTAGAACATGAGATAGGTGTCGCCGTCGGTCTGGTAGCCATAGAGGCTGCCCTTGTAGTAGTCGCCGATCGTATAGAGAGCGTCCTTCTGATAGTCCGCCGGCTCGTATTTCTGCGCATATTGGTCGAGATTGACGAGAATACCCGATTCGGCCAGATCGGGAATGCCGAAGGTTGCGGGCAGCGCGATATCGAAGGCGCCCGATTTCGACACCGCTTCGAGCAGGACCTTCTGGTTGATCTCGCCCAGCGGCACCTCGATATAGTCGAACTTGATGCCGGTCGCCTCGGTGAACCGGTCGGCCACCGGCTTGACATTGCCGAGCGAGCCTGACGGCTGCAGGATCTTGAGCGTCACGCTGCGGCCTTCGGCCAGTTTCTTCGCCGCCGCGGCGGCGGTTTCATGGATGGTGGCGAGATCGCCGGCTTGCGCTGAAGCGCGGCCGGCGAGCATGGGCGCCACCGCATAGGCGGCGATCCCCGAACCCGCGCCGCGCATGAGCGCTCGGCGCGTCAGTCCCCTAGTCCGGATCTTAGTCATGTTGTCGTCCTCTCTGTCTGAACCTAACCCTCACTTGATGACAATGCTCCCCCGCCGGTCCTGGCTTATCAGGACGGCGGCCACGACGACCGCGCCCTTGATCACCATTTGTGTGTATTGATTGACGCCCATGAGATTGAGGCCGTTATCGAGCAGCGCGATGATGGCGACGCCGATCAGCGTGCGATGGACGCCGCCTATACCGCCCGACAGCGACGTTCCGCCGACCACGATGGCGGCGAGCGAGTTGAGCAGCAATTCCTGACCGAGTGTCGGACCAGCGGCGCCGAGCCGCGCGACCGCGAGCGCGCCGGCAAGGCCGGCGAGCAGCCCCGATATGACGAAGGCATAGATCTTGTAGCGCGTGAGCGGGATGCCGACATTGCGCGCCACCGCTTCGCCGCCGCCGATGATGTACATATAGCGGCCGAAGCGCGTCATCTGGCCGGCGAGGCTCGCCAGCACCCAGACGCCGATGGCGAAAAGCGCGATATTCGGTACATGCGGGATGAACTGGCCGATCGCGAGCTCCTCGAAAGCGGGCGAGGAGAAGCGCAAGGCACGTCCCTGCAGCAATTCCCAGGCGGCGCCGGTGAAGACCGACAGCGTGCCGAGCGTCACCACGAAGGACGGGATGCGGCCTAGCGAATAGAGCACGCCATTGACGAGGCCGAGAAGTGCTCCGGCGACCAGGCTCACCGCCAGCGCATCGACGCCCATGCCGAAGGCGTTCAGGGCCGTGACGGTGACGGCACCGACCAGGAGCACGATGGCGCCGACGGAGAGGTCGATGCTGCCCATCAGGACCACGAAGGACGCGCCGAGGCAGGCGAGCAGCAAGGTGCTGGCCTGGCCCAGTATGCCCGTCATGTTGCGCAGGCTGAAGAAGGCGTCGCTGGCGAGGGAGAAGAAGACGATGAGCGCGATGACGACGGCAATCGGAAGCCAGATGCCATTGAATGCCGCCTTGCCGGTCGATCGATCGGCACTGGACAGAGCCATATGAACGCCCTCGTCCGTCATGCCGCCCTCTCGGGCGTCTGATCGCCGTCACCGGCGCCGAGCATCATGGCGACCAGTTCCTGCTCGGTCGGCTTGGCATCGGCCCGGGCATCGATGATCCGGGAGAGCGTCCCTTGCCGCATGATCGCGATGCGGTTGGCGAGGCCGATCAGCTCGAGCAGGTCGTCGGTGATCAGGACGATCGCGACGTCCTTGGCGGTCAAAGCACGCAACAGCGCATAGATCTCTTCCTTGGCGCCGGCATCGACGCCGCGCGTCGGATTGTCGAGCACCAGGGCGCGCAAGTCGCGCGCCAGCCAGCGCGCCAGAACGACCTTCTGCTGATTGCCGCCCGACAGCCGGGCCGCCGGTGTTTGCGGCGATCTGGCCTTGATCTTTAGCCTGTCCATGAACCGCGCGCTGACCGCCGCTTCACGGCGGTGGCGCCAAAGGCCCCAGCGCGTCGAGAAGAGATCGGCGCCGCTGGCGGAGGAGATGTTCCAGGCGACGGGCTGGCTCGCGATCATGCCCTCGGCCAGCCTTTCCGCCGGCACATAGCCGAGCCCCTTGGGAATGGCCTTGGTGATCTCGGGTGCCGTCCAGCGTCCGTCGCCAAGATGGATCTCACCTCGCTCCGGGCGCTCGATGCCGGCAAGCCCCTTGCCCAGCTCCGACTTGCCCGAATCGAGCAGGCCGCCAATGCCCAGAATCTCGCCGGCTTTCACCTCGAAGCCGACATCATCATAGACATCCGCGCGTGTGAGGCCGCGCGCCGCGAAGCCCGGACGTCCGAGATCGCCGTCGCGCTGCTCTTCTTCGTGATAGTAGTCGGCGTCGCGTTCGCGCCCGACCATCAGCCGATGCAGATCGCGCTCATCGGCTTCTGCCGGCGTCACCGAGGCGACACGGCGCCCATCCTTCAGGATGACGACCTCATCGCAAATGGAAAGGATCTCGGTCAGCCGGTGCGACACGAAGAGGACGGCGCTCGACTGCCTGACCTTGTCGATGAGATCGAAGAACAGTCTCTCATCGCCTTTCTCCAGTGACGCCGTGGGCTCATCGAGCACGATGATCGGCGTTTCGACGCCATGGAGGCTCTTGGGTCCGATACAGGCCCGAATGATCTCGACAACCTGGCGCTCGGAAAAGCTCAAGCTCTGGGTCAGGCGCCGGACGTCGATCTTGGCGCCCGCTTCATCGACCATCTCCTGCGCCAGCCGGATCATGTCGCGTCGGCGCATGAACTGGCCGAGGCGGGTGAAGCGCGCTTCCGCGCCGAGCAGCAGATTCTCGAACACCGGAATGGTGCCGATGAGCGCCTGTTCCTGGAACACGCGCCCGACGCCCAGGCGCTGCGCCGCGCCATAGCCCGCGAGCGACTGGCGGGCACCCTGGATCTCCAGGGTGCCCGCATCGGGTGACGTGATGCCGGACAGGATATTGAGCAGCGTCGATTTGCCGGCGCCGTTCTCGCCAACAAGGCCCACGACCTTCTTCGCCTCGAGGGTCAGATCGACATGGCTCAGCGCCAGGGTCTCGCCATAGCGCTTGCTCAAGCTTCTGGCGCTGAGTGCCGCAGGATGGTCGGCAGGGGGCGCGCTCATGCGAAGGCTCGCTTACTGCTCGCTCGACGTCAAAGCTTCGGCGCCGGACCGAACATCGGAATCTTGTAATGTTCGGCATATTCCTTGGCGACCGCCGCGGCCTCGCCGCTTTCGCGCGCTTTCTTGTAGTCCGCCGGATAGTCCCAGCCGTCCGGCTTCGCTATGCCGCCCCATTCGAGGTCGATATCCATGGGGAAAAGCTCGGCCTGCGGGTCCCAATCGTCGGGATGCGCCACTTTCGACAGGCGCTTGTAGTCGAAGGGCGCCGCATCGCCATTGTTCACATAGCGGGCGAGATACACATCGACATTGTCCTTGGTCATCGTCACCGAGCGCCAGCTCATCAGCCGTTCGGCGGCACGCGGCTTCCAGCCATTGAGCACGTCATAGAGCCGCGCCGTCAGCATGGCGCCCATGTATTGCGGGACATTGGCGCTGGTGGCGAGCAGCAGGCCCTGCTTGATCATCTCCGCACCACCGGTCGTGCCGTCGGCGCCGGAGATGAAGACATCCTGGCCGGGCCTGAGGCCCGCCGCCTTGAGTGCGGCGATGCAGCCATCCGCCACGTCGTCATTCTGCGCGATGACGCCTTTGAGATTGGGATGGCGCGAGATCAGGTCCTCCATCGCCTTCTGACTGTCCTCGCGGTTCCATTTGCCGGGCAATTCACCGGCGAGCGTGATCTTGGGGAATTCCTTGATCGCCGCGTCCCGTCCACGTGAGCGGATAAGATCGGTCGAATTGCCTTCGACGCCGGTGACGCCGACGAGCTCGCCGCCGCCAAAGGCCTCCATCACCGCCTTGCACACGGTGCGCGTCACATCGCCATGGGCGGAGAACTCCTCCGGCACCGCATAGAGCGTCCAATAGTCGCCGGCCTCGAAAGGCGTGTACCAGGGCAGCGTGCCCCAGGTGTTGTCGAGCCAGATCTTGTTCTGGTTGGCGAGCTCGGCGATGCGCTTGATCGAGCCGCCGCCCGGCGCATGCAGCATCACCGCCTTGACCCCGGCGGTCGCCTGCTGCTCGAACTGGTTGAGCTGGCGCTCGCTGTCGAGCTGGCCGTCGACCGCCACTTGCTCGAGACCGAGCGCCGCCGCGGCCCCTTTGGCGCCGGCATCGGCATTGGCGACATATTCGAGCTGCAGCGTCATCATCAGATGGGCGATCTTGCCGCTGGTCGCGGCGACCGCGACGCCCGGCGCGCCGATCGTGCCGGCGAAGGACGCGGCCACCGCACTTGCGGTCGCGAAAGAAAGGAAGTCGCGGCGCGACAGGCCGCTCGTCCCATAGGCGTCCATATGGCGGTCGATCACCTTCTTGTCGGTGAAATCGGGAAAGCGAGACTTTCTGAAACCCTTCGACATTTCTTCCCTCCTTGGCTTGGAGCTCAGCTCCATTTGTTTGCCCTTCGGGCCTCGTGCACTTCCGATGCCCAGTCCTTGCCCCTTGCGGTCGCCGCGAATTTCACCTGCCCGCTTTCATTGATGCGCAGCGCGTTGCCTTTCTCGATGTGCCAGATGAGATGCGTCTGGATGCAGCACTCGGCATAGCAGCGCCGCATGCCGATGCCGGTCGACACGGCATAATCGAGCTCGCTCTTCACCGGCATGACCTCGGGTACGAGATCGGAAATGGTCATCGGCCGCCCGGCCCGCGCCAGCACATGGATGATCCAGTATTCGATGTCCTCCTGCTGGCGCCGCATATGGAGGAGGCGCCGGAGCGCGCTGTCCGCCGAATAGGCGGAGAGGCCGTGGCCTTCGAGGATGAGCTGCGGCTTGATCTCGATGCAGCGCTCGATCGAGCGGCGATGCGCCTTGGCATCGCCGATCGGAAAGGGCCCGAGCGGTGTCGGGAAATGCATGATGTCGGCGGAATAGAGCGTGCCCGAATGCTTGTTCCACACGCCGATCTGGCCCGGGCAGTGACCGGGAAGATGCATGATCTCGAGCTTGAGGCCGCCGACCTCGAGCACGTCGCCGTCATCGACCGTCACGTCGACTTCGACCGGCCGGTTCCAATGCCGGCGCACGATCTCGGGGTCGGAGAGGCCGAGGCTCTCGCCCTCCGCCAAGTTGAAATCGGCCAGCACCTCGGCCGGCGTCGTCCCGAAGCGCTTCAGATTCTCCGCTTTGGTGACCAGCATCGGATCTTCGATGATCGGCTTGTCGGCGGGATGAGCGACGATTTCCGCGCCATAGCGCTTCTTCAAGACCGCGGCATTGCCGGTATGGTCGTAATGGAAATGAGTGATCAGGATATATTTGAGATCGTTCTTCTCCTGATCGAGCTTTTCGATCAGAAACTCGCCCATGCCGTTGTCATAGTCGGGTGTCGTCCAATTGCCGGTATCGATGAGGATGTTCTCAGCCCGGCCGCGGATCAGATAGACGCCCGACTGCACATAGCCGTCGAGCTCATCCTCGGCCCAGGGACCGTGAAGTCCGGGAATCCCCCAGCCATCCGGCGTCTCGGCCCAGAAGAAGATCATGCATTCTCTCCCCGATAGCGTTCGGCGCGCGCCTTGCAGGTCAGCGCATGCGCCAGCATGCCTTCCGCCGCACAGATGCGTTCGAAGGGCCCGGCGAGATCGCGGCTCGCTTTGCGTGTCAGCCTTTGCCAGGTGACGGTCTTGATGAATTTGCCGACCCAGAGTCCGCCGGTGTAACGCGCGGCGCGCCCCGTCGGCAGCGTGTGATTGGTGCCCACACCCTTGTCGCCATAGGCGACGGTCGATTCCTCGCCGACAAAGGCGCTGCCATAGTTCCTGAGCCGCGCCAGATACCAGTCGTCGCTCTCAGTCTGGATCTCCAGATGCTCGGGCGCATAGGCATCGACGATCTGGGCCGCTTCCTCCCTGCCATCGGCGACGACGATCTCGCCATGATCGCGCCAGGAGCGCGAAGCGATGTCGTGGGTCGGAAGATCGACGAGCTGGCGCTCGATCTCCTTCACCACGGCCTCCGCCAGCTTTTTCGATGTCGTGACCAGCCAGGCGGGGCTGTCGGGTCCGTGCTCGGCCTGACCGAGAAGGTCGGTGGCAACGAGAGCGGGATCGGCCTTGTCATCGGCGAGGATGCAAATCTCCGTCGGGCCCGCCGGCAGGTCGATGCCGACCAGGCCGAAGAGCTGGCGCTTCGCTTCCGCGACATAGGCATTGCCGGGGCCCGTGATCATGTCGACCGGCCGCATGCCCACGCAGCCGAAGGCCATGGCGGCCATGGCCTGCACGCCGCCGATGCAATAGATCTCATCCGCGCCCGAGGCCTGAAGCGCATGGAGCGTGTGGGGATACATCCCCGCTTCGCCGGGCCGCGGCGGCGCGCAGCCGATGATGTGATCGACGCCGGCGATCCGCGCCGTGCCGACGCTCATCGCCGCGGCCGAGATGAGCGGATATTTGCCGCCGGGGATGTAGCAGCCCACATTGGCTACGGGCACGAGCTTCTGCCCCAGCTCCACGCCGGGCGCGATCTCGGTCGTGAATTCGCTCAAGGAGGCGCGCTGGCGGCGGGCGAATTCCTGGATATTCTTCAGGCAGAAGGCGAAATCGTCCTTGAAGCTTTCGGGCAAGGCCTTGGAGACCGCGCGGATCTGGTCGGGAGAGACGCGGAAGCTCTCGCCTTCCCATTTGTCGAGGGCTTTCGCGTAATGCCGGACGGCATCATCCCTCTCCTCGCGGATGCGCCCGATCATCTCGCCGACCGTGCGTTCGACGGCGAGCGTATCGGCGCGCTCTTGGCCCGCGGCTTTCTTTATATAATGAGGCATCGTGACCCAATTTGTAAGCGCTTACAAATATGAGCTTACGACAGAGGATATTTGAGTCAATCGCATTCGGCTTGACTTATCCTAAAGTGACACTTTAGGATTTCTAATCGTGATCTATCTTTCGAGATTCGTTTGTGTTTTTGAAGGGGAGCGAATTTCTGACGGCAACCCGGTTTCCAGGCAGGCAAACTGAAAGCGCTTACATAATGACCGAGGATCCGCCGCGCGAGGACGAGTTTTCCTCTTCGCCGCAGGAGCGCAAGACGATCAAGGAGATCGCCAAGGAGGCCGGCGTCTCGACCGCCACCGTATCGCGCGTGCTGAACAATCCCGAGCGTGTACGGCCCGAGCGGCGCAAGGCCGTGCTCAAGGTGATCGAGCGCCACGATTACGTGCTGCACGGCATGGCGGGCGCCCTCGCCGGTGCCCGCTCGATGACCATAGGCCTCGTCATCCCGACGATCACCAACTCGATCTATGCCGCCTCGACCCAGGCCATCCAGCGCGTGGCCCAGCGCGAATCCTATGGCGTGCTGCTCGGCGTCAGCGAATTCTCGCCCGATGAGGAGCGCCGCATGATCCGTCATCTGGTCGAGCGCCGTGTCGATGGGTTGATCCTCACCGGCGGCGGACGCGATCCTGCCATCTATCGGCTGATCGAGCGCCACGGCATCCCTTGTGTCGTGACCTGGCGGCTGGACACCGCCGCCAATCTTCCGTGCGTGTCCTTCGACAATTACGCGGCCGGCCGCATGGCGATGACGCATCTCATCGAGCTCGGCCATCGCCGCATCGGCCTGATCTGCGGCCGCACCGAGCTCAACGACCGGGCGCTCGAACGGCGCAAGGCCTATGAGGACACGCTCGCCGAGATCGACATCGCCATCGATCCGACATTGATCTTCGAGCGCGATTTCGAATTCATCGAAGGCCGCACCGCGATGCGCCGCATGCTCGACGATGTCGTCCCGCCGACCGCGGTCTTCGCCGCCAACGACATCCAGGCGATCGGCGCCATGACCGAATGCCGGGCCTCGGGTCTCGATGTTCCGAGGGACATGTCGATCATCGGCTTCGACGATCTGCCGCTTGCCGAATTCACCTTTCCCAAGCTGACGACGATCCGCGTGCCGGCTCAGCGCATGGGCCATGTGGCGGCGACCCGGCTACTCGAGATGGTCCGCGGCCAATCGGAGCCCGCTTCCGAGGTCCTCCCGGTCGAGATCATCCTGCGCGAGAGCACCGCACTGCCACGCGGGTGAATGGCTGATATTTATGCGCCTTCACCGCTTTGGTGCGATGAGCCTGTCCCAGGCGAGAGCGCCCAGCAGGATGCCGAGCAGCGGACCCAAGGCATAGATCCAGTAATGATGCCAGTCGCCGAGGAAGACATAGGGGCCGAAGGCGCGGGCCGGATTCATGGCGGCACCGGCGATCGGCCCCATGACCATGACCTCGATGCCGACGACAAGCCCGATCGGCACGGCGGCGAACTGGCGCAATTGCTCGCCCGTCGCGAAAGCGGCGCGTATGGTGAGCATCATGGCGAAGGACAGGAAGCATTCGATGATGAAGGCGCCAGGACCTGATATGGCGAGCGCCGTATTCGGCATATTGGCGCCCATGCCGGCCTGAGGTCCAAGCGCATAATAAAGAAGTGCGGCGCCGGCGACGGAGCCCGCCAGTTGTGCGGTGAGATAGCCGAGGACACTGGATTTGGGGAAATCGCCGAAGACGGCAAGCACCACGGTCAAGGCCGGATTGAAGTGGCCGCCCGATATGTCGACGAAGCACCAGATCAGGATCATGAGTGCCAGCCCCGAGGCCGCTCCGCCGATCAGGGGTACGGGAAGCCCGCCCACCATGCTGGCCGCCATGACCGCGCCTGCGGCGAAGAACACCAATATGGCCGTGCCGATGAACTCCGCTGCGTAGCGCCCTATGTTTGCGCTCAGCATGATCAGATCGTCAGCCGGAAATAGAGCATCGGCAACTTCTCCGGCAAGGCTTCGATCCGGTTGATCATCAGATGGTTGCGCAGGCCGAAGATGCGCGGCAGATAGCTTTCGCCGCCGCTGTCGAGGCCGACGCAGAAGACGTCGATCCCCTTATGGGCAAGCTCATGCACCGCCTTGCGCGCATCCTCGACCAGATATTTGCGGTCCGCCACGTCGATGTCGGAGGGCTCGCCGTCGGTGATCACCAGCACGAGCTTGCGGTGCGTGACTTGGCGCTCGATCTCGGCACCGGCCTGGCGCAAAGCGGCGCCGAGCCGGGTCGACAGCATGCCGCGCAATCCGGCGAGCCGGGCTTTCAGCGCTTGCGGGCTGCTCTCGGCAAAATCCTTGACGCGGTAATAGCGCACCTCCTCGCGGCCATTGGAGCAGAAGGCGTGAATGGCGAAGGGATCGCCGAGATCGGCCATGGCCTGGGCCAGAAGGGCCGTGGCGGCACGTTCGAGCGCGATGACGGTTGTGGTCGTGTCGCGCACCCGGTCGCGCGTCGATTCCGATATGTCGAGCAGCAGGAGCACGGAGAGATCCCGCGCGTGCATCTCCTTCGTCTCATAGATGCACGCATCGGGGGTGACACCGCTCCTGTAGTCGATCATCGCCCGGATGGAGGCATCGAGATCCAGGCGATCGCCTTGCGGCTGGCGACGCATGCGGACCGGACGGCTGATCTTCGCCGCCCTGACCAGGCGCTCTATGCGCTGCTCGACATCGGCATAGCGCTCGAGGATGTCGTCGATTGCCGCCGCCGGCGCGGGGCGCGGCTTGAACTCGACGATCGTCGTCCAGTCATGGCGCAGGATGCTGCTGATGTGATCCCATTCGGCATGGCGTGCGATCGGGATGCCGGCGTCTTCCGGCACCTCCGTCACCCGTGTGGCGCGGTTCGCCGGCGTCGAGTCGTCCTGCCGGTCGCGCTGCTCGCCCTTGTCCTTGTCTTCCTTTTCCGAGACGCGCACCGCTTCGAGAATGGTCTCCGCCGTTTCGGCTTGCTCGGGCGGCGGCTCGCCCCAATCCCACAGGCCGAGATTGTCGTCGCGATAGGACGGCTCGACCACGTAGCTCTTGGCGTTGAACTGGATGCGCATCTGGCCGATATCATTGCCGAGGAGCCCGCCGATGCGGCGGCTGATGGAGGGATCGTTCCATTGTTCGCGGGCCTCGCGAAACATGATGCGCGCTTTCGTGATCCAAGGATCGCCATCGATGAAGGAAGGATCGATCAGCGTGCGTGACAATCGCAGCATCAGGAGCTCGGCAGTGAGCGCCGGCGATGCTTCGACGCGATGAAATCGTCCCCACAGCCGGGCAAGGCCCGGATAATCGGCGGCTGCCAGCGCCTCGACGCGCGCATCTTCGATGAGGCCGACAAGCGCCATTTGCACGGGCTTGAGCGATCCCACGGGGAATTTCGCCTGGCCATAGGCCAGATGCGCGCCGACATGGGCCAGCACGGCATGATAATGTGCCGCGGCTTCCGCCCCGCGATAGCCCGAATAGATTTCCGGCAAGCGAATAAAGGCGCCGTCGAAGGAAGCGCGCCGCATCACCTTCCCGCCGGGCCTCACATTGGCGGTGCGGATCACCGGGCGGATCCTCCACAAGGCCATCACGAAGGCCTTGAGCGAGGCCTCGACATCGCTGAAGGCGACATCATCCGGATCGCGCTCGAAGGCCTTGAGCGTCGCGCTGTCGACTTGCGCGAAATAGGCGGCGCATTTGACGGGATCGCTGCCTGCTTCGCGGATGCCGTTCAGCATCCACGCGCGGAAGGCGATGATATTGACCCGGCCGAGGAGCGAGGCTTGAACGATGGCCGGCAGCGAATGCGGCGCCAGATTGGCGCCTTCCTCGATGGTCCTGAGCCAGGTCCGAAAAGCCGAATGATCCTTGAAGAGTCCCGCCGCCTTGGTGAGTGCCGTGAGGAAGATCGCGGCAGCCCCCATGTCGGCTGTCTTGGCGATACCGACCGCCATGGGCACTGTCGCCAGAGCAAGATCGGTACCATGGGCGCGCGCCACCGCAGCGCTGCCGCGCGCAAACTGGATACCGGCCTGAGGATCATCGATCGCCGAGGCAATGCGCGAGAGACTATCGCTCCACTGGTCGAAGATGGAATCGGGAAAGGCCTTGCGCACCATGTCCCATGTCCGGCTGTCGATCATCCTGGCGTAGCGTGCCGATTTGAGGAGATCATCTATGGGATCGCCGCCGCCCATCATACTATATGCAGGCGGCGATGGTTTCGCTGAGCGCCATGCGCATGTCGGGATCATCGGTGATCGGCAGCACCAGCGCCACCTCGCAGGCTTCGACGATGGGCACCGACCGGCTCATCAGGCGGCCGGCCTGGATGAGCATGCGCGTCGAGGCGCCCTCATCGAGCCCATGACCTTTGAGATTGCGGGTGCGGCCGGCGATCCTGACCAGGGCCGCGGCATTCTTGCGGTCGATGCCCGCTTCGTGCACCACGATCTCGGTTTCGATCTCGGCCTCGGGATAGGTGAAATCGAGAGCCGCAAAGCGCTGCTTGGTCGATTCCTTCAGATCCTTGATCACGCTCTGGTAGCCGGGATTGTACGAGATCACCAGATGGAAGTCCGGATGCGCCTTGATGAGCTCGTTCTTCTTCTCGAGCGGCAGGATACGGCGGTCATCGGTCAAGGGATGGATGACGACGGTCGTGTCCTGGCGCGCCTCGACGATCTCGTCGAGATAGCAGATGGCGCCATGGCGCACGGCGAGCGTCAGCGGCCCGTCATGCCAGACGGTGCCTTGCGCATCGAGCAGGAAGCGGCCCACGAGGTCGGAGGCCGTCATGTCCTCATGGCAGGCGACGGTGATCAGGGGCTTCTTCAGCCGGAAGGCCATATGCTCGATGAAGCGCGTCTTGCCGCAGCCGGTCGGACCTTTCAGCATCATCGGCAGGCGGGTCGCATAGGCGGCCTCGAATACCGCCACCTCATTGCCGGTTGCGTGATAATAGGGCTCGGCAGTGACGAGATAGCTGCTCAGTTCCATGATGCTCAAGGCCTTGTCGCAAGGAGGAGGCCGGAGGGCAGTGGGGCCGCCCTCCGGTGCTAACCCAGACAGTGAACCCTCTAGCGGTGGGCTCGTGTCTTGGGATTGGGAATGCCCTCGATCGGTGACTCCTCGGTGCCGACCGTGGACCGCGTGATCGCTTCGACCATCTCGCGGGTGCCTTCGGGGTCGGTGATCCACTTCTTATAGAAGTCATAGGGGCAATTGGCCACGCCCTGGGCGCCCTCGCCCGAATTGATGATGCCGGTATAGCCGCGATGCACCAGCTTGAAGAGATGGTTGTTCGACTGGCTGTTCTTGCGCGCATCGCGGATCAGCGACTTCGACAATTGCGCATATTGGATGCCCATTTCCTCTTCGCCGCATTCGCCGAGCGTGCGGCCGTCGAAGCCGATGATCGCCGAATGGCCGAAATAGGAGTAGACGCCGTCGAAGCCCGTCGCATTGGCGACCGCGACATAGCTGTTGTTTGCCCAGGCCATGGCCTTGGCCATCAGCACCTGCTGGTCCTTGGCCGGATACATATAGCCCTGGCAGCGCACGATGAGCTCGGCGCCCTTCATGGCGCAGTCGCGCCAGATTTCCGGATAGTTGCCGTCATCGCAGATGATGAGGCTGACCTTGAGTCCCTTGGGCCCTTCCGACACATAGGTGCAGTTGCCGGGATACCAGCCCTCGATCGGAACCCAGGGCATGATCTTGCGGTATTTCTGCACGATCTCGCCCTTGTCGTTCATCAGGATCAGCGTGTTGTAGGGCGCCTTGTTGGGATGCTCCTCATGACGCTCGCCGGTGAGCGAGAACACGCCCCAGACCTTGGCCTTGCGGCAGGCGGCCGCGAAGATCTCGGTCTCTTCGCCCGGGATCTGGGAGGCCGTCTCATACATCTCCTTCGCGTCGTACATGATGCCGTGGGTGCTGTATTCCGGGAAGATCACCAGGTCCATGCCCGGCAGGCCCACTTTCATCCCGACCAGCATCTCGCCGATCTTGCGCGCATTGTCGAGCACTTCCTTGCGGGTGTGCAGACGCGGCATTTTGTAATTGACGACGGCAACGCCGATCGTGTCATTGCTGCTACCAATATCGCCATGAATCATGTTCGTCTCCCATAGTATTGCCACTCGATGCGCACAGATCCATGGATCACACCGCCATGTGCTTGTGCATGAGATTGTCCGTCAGTGATTTGATCGGACCCTCCGCCACGACACGGCCCTTCTCCATGATCACGAAGGAGTCGGACGCACGCCTTGCGAAATCGATGTCCTGCTCGACCAGGATGATGGTGATGCCATGCACCTTGTTGAGCGTCATAATCGCCTGCTCGATCTGCTCGACGATATTGGGCTGGATGCCCTCGGTCGGCTCATCGAGCAGGATGATCTTAGGGTTCGTGAGCAGCGCCCGGCCTATCGCCAGCTGCTGCTGCTGGCCGCCAGACAGATTGCCGCCCTGGCGGTCGAGGAATTCGCGCAAGACGGGAAAGATCTCGAAGACGAGGTCGTCATAGGTCTTGCTCCCGTTGCCGGTGCGGGCGAAAGTTCCCATCTTGAGGTTCTCGCGCACCGTGAAGGTCGGGATGATGCCGCGCCCCTGCGGCACGTAGCCGATCCCGGCATGGGCGCGCTTGTAGGTCGGCATCTGGTCGAGCCGGTCGCCGCCGAGCGCGATCTCACCGCCGCAACGGTCCATGAGGCCCAGTATCGCCTTGAACAAAGTGGTCTTGCCCACGCCGTTGCGGCCGAGCACGGCCATGAACTTGCCGGTCTCGATCTTGAGATTGATGCCCTGCAGCGCGCGGGAATTGCCGTAATAGGCTTCGAGGTTCTTGATCTCAAGCACTGCTGATCCCCACCGATCCCAGATAGACCTGCTTGACCTTCGGATTGTTCTCGACCTCGGCGACCGGGCCTTCGGCCAGGAGCTTGCCCTGATGCATCACCGAGATGATGTCGCCGATCGCCTTGACGAAACCCATATCGTGCTCGACGACGATGATCGTGTGCTTGCCCTTCAGCCGGTTGCATATGTCGGCCGTCTTCTGGGTCTCCTGTGCCGTCATGCCGGCGGTCGGCTCATCGAGGAGGATGAGCTCGGCGTCCTGGGCGAGCAGCAGCGCGATCTCGAGCCATTGCGTCTGGCCATGCGAAAGATGGCCGGCCGGCACATCGAGCGCATCGCTCAAGCCAACGAACTCGGCCAGCTTGTCGAGACCGTCGCTGTCGACGGAACGCGCCCAGCGGAACAGGTTCGCCATGACCCCGTTGCGCTTGCAATAGGCGACTTCGAGATTCTGCCTGACCGTCAGTTGTCGGAAGACACTCGGCACCTGGAATTTGCGCCCGACCCCGCAGCGGGCGATCTGATAATCGTCGAGCTTGCTCACCTCGGCGCCCTTGAAGCGGATCGAGCCCGAGGTCGGCACAGTCTTGCCGCAGATGAGATCGAGGGCCGTGGTCTTGCCGGCGCCGTTCGGCCCGATGAGGCAGCGCAATTCGCCCTTCTCGACGGCGAGCGACAGGCCGTTTACGGCTTTGAAGCCGTTGAAGCTGACGCTCACATCATTGAGCTCGAGATGCGCGCTCATTGTCCCTCGACCAGCTTGGTGTTGCGCAAGGGCTTGCCGCCGGCGACCGGCTTGCCGGGCGCAGCCGTCTGCGACGCGGTGCCGCGCATCTGCCCGATCTTCTCGGCGACCTTCTCGCCGAGGCTCGCGAGACCATTGGGCAGGAAGAGCACGACCAGCACGAAGAGTGCCCCCATGACCAGCGTCCAGGTATCGAGGAAGACCTCCGATTCAGAGAGCGCCCCTTGCACGCCGGCGACCAGGATGGCGCCGAGAAGCGCGCCCACGAGGCTCTGGCGGCCGCCCACGGCGCACCAGACGACGATCGACAGACTGAGCTGCACGCCGAGGAAGGTCGGCGAGGCGAATTCCATGACGATGGTGTAGAGCATGCCGGCGAGCCCGGCGATGCCGGCCGAGATGCAGAACACCATGGTCTTGAACAAAGCGACGTCATAGCCGAAGAAGCGCACCCGCGCTTCCTGGTCGCGGATCGCCTGCAGGATAAGCCCGGCCTTGCTCTTGGTGACGGCGAGCGCCAGGAACAGGCACACGGTCAGGCAGATGGCGATCAGGTAGTAGGTCGTGGCGCTATAGGCGTCGAAGGTGATGCCGAAGAGCTCGAGCTGGGCCAGATCGGTGATGCCGTTGAAGCCGCCCGTCGCCCATTGCTGGTCGATGATGACGAGATTGACGACCACCAATGTGGCGAGCGTGATGATCGCCACATAGACGCCGGTCACCCTTCCGCGGAACATGAACCAGGCGAGGATCGCCGAGACGATGACCGGTATGAGGATGCCGGCCAGGATGGCGAAAGGCATCGAATAGAACGGCTCCCAGAACCAGGGCAGCTTCTCGACATTGTTCCACACCATGAAGTCGGGCAAGCCTTCGGAGCCGGTATGGACCGGGATGGTGCGCAGCTTGAGCGCCATCGCCATGCAATAGGAGCCGAGGCCGAAGCTCATCGCCTGGCCAAGATTGAGGATGCCGGCATAGCCCCAGGACAAGGCCAGCGCCATCGACACCATGGCGAGCACCAGGTAGCGCGCGACCCGGTTGAGCAGGAAGTCGTCGTTGATCAGCGTCGGCAGCAGCAGGATGGCGAGGCAGACGACGCCATAGAGGATCACTTGCGTGAGCGTCTTGTTCGTCATCATGTCCTAACCCGCGTGACGAAGAGGCCCTGCGGCCTGAATCTGATGAGGATGACGATGGCGACGAGCACCAGCGCCTTGGCGATGGTGTCGTTCTGCCAGAAGGCGAGCACGCCCGAGAGCTCGCCCAGGAGCAGCGAGCTCGCCACCGTTCCGAACAGGCTCTGCACCCCGCCGAGCACGACGACGAAGAAGGCGTCGATGACGTAGCCGGTGCCCATTTCCGGCGACACGCTCTTGAGCGGCGCCACCAGCGCCCCGGCGAGCCCCGCGAGGCCCGCGCCATAGGCAAAGGTGCCGGTATAGATCTTGCTGGCATTGATGCCGAAGGCGGTGGCGATGCTGCGATCCTGTATGACGGCGCGCAATTGCATGCCGACCGCCGTCTTGTTGATGAGGAGCCAGGTCAGGCCGAACAGCACGGCGCCGGCGACGATGATGAAGACGCGATAGCCCGACACGTCGACGCCGAGGATGTTCACCGTGGCGCTGAGGCTCGGCGGCATCTCGACATAGCGCAACTCACCACCGGCCATGAGCCTTACCGCCTGCTGCAGCATGACGCCGATGCCCCAGGTCGCGAGGATGGTGTCGATCGGCCGCTTGTAGAGATAGCGGATGACGCCGCGCTCGATCACAGCACCCAGGAGTGCGGTCACGATGAAGATGATGATGAGCGCCGGGAAGAAGCTGATGCCGGCGAAAGTCTTGAGCGCCCAGGCGCCATAGGCGCCGAGCATGATGAACTCGCCATGCGCCATGTTGATGACGCCCATCGAGCCGTAGATGATCGAGAGGCCCAAGGCGACGATCAGCAAGATCGAACCGATGCTGAGGCCGGTGATGAACTGTTCGAGCAGAAATTCCATAGGCGAAACTCGCGAGAACTGGGCCGCGGTGACGGGGTCCGCCACCGCGGCTCCGGAGAATGAGCTCAGGTTTCCTTGAGCCCCGCCTCCGTGCATTTCTGGTTCGGATAGGCGGCATAGGGATCGGGCGCCAGCCACTCAGCCGATTCCTTCAGCACCTCGAACTGGCCGTCAGACTTGGCGACGGCGATCTTCGGCCACAGCCAGGTGTGGAGATTCTCCTTCTCGAGCAGAATCTTGCCTTGCGGCGCCTGATACTCCTGGCCCTTCACCGCCTCGCGAATGGTCTCGGGCGTGATGTCGCTCTGGCCGATCTTCTCGATCGCCTGCTTGAACAGATAGGTCTGGAAGTAGCAGGCTTCCGAAACGAAGTGGGTCACTTTGTCGTCGCCCCAGCGCTTCTTGTAGGCGGCGACGAACTTCTCGTTCTCGGGCGACTTGTGCACCATGAAATAGGGTGCCGAGGTGAAGTGGCCGGCGGCCGCGTCACCACCCATGGCCGCGATCTCGTTCTCAGACGTCGTCAGGCTCGCCATCGGCATCTTGGCGGGATCGAGGCCGGCGGCACGGTATTGCCGGTGCAGCGCCACCACCGAATCGCCGACAACCGTCGAGAAGATCACATTCGGCTGAGTGCTCTTCATCTTGTTGATGACGGACGAGAACTCGGAATGGCCGAGCGGCACATATTCCTCGTTCACCACTTCGCCGCCGAGCTTCTCCAGCAGCTTCTTGCAGTAGTTGTTCTCTTCCTTGGGATAGATGTAGTTCGAGCCGATGAGGAAGAACTTCTTGCCGAATTTCTCGATCAGCCAGGGGACGAATTCATCCTGTTGTTGGTTGGGGACGGCGCCCGTGTAGACGACGTTCTTCGAGCATTCGCGGCCCTCATAGAGGGTCGGATAGAAATAGAGGTTGTTGCGCTTCTCGAAGACGGGAAGTACCGCTTTGCGGCTCGCCGACGTATAGGAGCCGAAGACGCTGACGCATTTGTCGCCGACCACCAGCTTGCGCGCCTTCTCGGCGAAGGTCGCGGGATCCGATGCCGGGTCCTCGACGACCGCATTGATCTGCATGCCGTTGATGCCGCCCGCCGCGTTGATCTCCTCGATCGCAAGGATCGTCGCCTTGTTCAGCGATTCCTCGATGATCGCGGTGGTGCCGGTCAGCGAGAACAGCACGCCGACCTTGATTTCACCTCCGGCCGCGCGCGCCAGCGAATAATCCTTGATCCAGATATGAGGGAAGCCGCCAATCACACCCGCGCCGAGCGCAGCCGTTCCCCTCAGGAAAGCTCGTCTCCTGATAGCCATCGTTTCCTCCATGACAACAACAAAAAACCCCCAAGTTGACCACACGTGGCCAAACATGGAGGCGTTACTGCCTGATTATGTGAGCGGCATTTTTGCCGCTTTCCGCCTTGGACGGATGAATTCCCTTATACGAGGCTGTCGGAAGTGTCAACGAGCTTCGAGGCGATCGAAGCGATCGTGGCGCGCTTTTTCATCGCGATGTCGCGCAAGGTGCGGAACGCTTCCGCCTCGCTCACGCGATCGCGCAACATGATCAGCTGCTTGGCCTTCTCGATGTCGCGCATCGCCCGCACATTCTCCTCCATGCGCGTGATGCGCGACTTCTGCCGCTTGAAGAAGGCGAACTGATCATGCGCGACGAGCAATGCCGCATCGATCGAATGCGGCAGATAGGGACGATGCAGCACCGCATTGGGACAGGCCACCTGCAGTTCGTTGAAGTCGAAGCGCCCGTTCTGCGGCAGGAGGACGACGAGGGCCGCTTCGGCCTCGCCCGGCATCCAGGCGAGGCGCGAGCCGAGGCCCGGACCATATTCGCAGAACAGCACATCGGCATTCTCGCCGATGCGGTCGGGCGCCGGCCACTGATGCCTGACCGCCGCGCGCGTGCGCTGCAGATGGCGCAACAGCGTCTGGCCATCATCGTCGGCCTCGCAGACGACGAGGAGACGCAGCCGCGAGAACTGGCTCACCGGATTGGCCGCCATGATCAGGCACTCTCCAGCGCCCGATGCGAGCCGATCAGATAGGGATCGGCATCGATCTGCGACAGCGACTGATGCACGATCGAGAACTGTCCGGCGCGATTGACCCGGCCGACGCGCGACCAGACATTGGCATGGCTGCAGGACGGATTGATCGTGACCTTGCCTTGCGGCGCATCGATGGTCGAGCCGAGGACGAAGGGCCTGAGGATGTCGGTATCGAGCGTGTTGACCTGCTCCAGCGCCTTGGCCAGGAGATGCACCTGGAAATAGGCCGCTTCCACGCACATATTCGTGCTTTCGCTGTCGCCATAGCGCTTGCGGTAGCGCTTGACGAACGCCTCTTCCCGCTCGCCGCCGCTGCCCTGGAAATAGGGTGCGGCGGTGACGTGATGTTCGCCGACATCGGCACCCATCGCCCGGATCTCGGCCTCGGTGGTGGTGAGGCTCGCGATCGGCAGTTTCCTTGCATCGAGGCCGAAATCGTTGAAGGCCTGGTAGAGGAAGACGGTCGCCTCGCCGACGACGGTCGAGAAGATGACATCGGGACTTGCGGTCTTGATGTCGCGCAGGATCGGATAGAACTCCTCGCGCCTGGCATTGAGCGAGACATACATCTCGCCCACCACCTCGCCGCCCGACTGGTTGATCAAGGCGCGCATGATGCGGTTCGATTCGCGCGGATAGACATAGTCGGATCCGACGAAATAGAAGCGCGTGCCGTAATTGGCGGCGAGATAATTGAACAGCGTCAGGCTGTTCTGGTTGGGAGCGGCGCCGGTATAGATGATGTTGGGCGAGAACTCGAAGCCCTCATAGAGGGTCGGATACCACAAGAGGCCGTTCAGGCGCTCGACGATCGGCAGCACCGCCTTGCGGCTCGAGGAGGTATAGCAGCCGAAGATGGTGCGGATGCCGTCCTCGGCGAGCATCTTCCTCGTATAGGCGCGGAACTGGGCATTGTCGGAGCCGGGATCGAAGACCGAAGGCAGAAGCTCGCGGCCATTGATGCCGCCCGCTTCGTTGATCTCATCGATCGCCAGCATCGTGCCGCGATACTGCGTCTCCTCGATCAGCGCCATGTAGCCGCTGCGCGAAAACAAGACGCCTACTCGCCACGGCTCCGACGAATACTCATGACCCATGCCAGGCATTGCTCTCTTGTCTCTCGCCCTCACCCGGAATAGCGCGTGAGCATGCGCGTTTTGGTTAATGGTTTCAACTGCTCAATTGACAAAGGTCGTGGAAGATCTCGATGAGGGCTTCGCGAGCATTGTCGGATCATCATGCGAACCACTGACTTCGCGCTGCTTGCCGATGGTGCGCAGGGCTTCGCGATGGCTCGCGAATTGATCCGTCGTCGGTCTAATTTTTAGTCGCGACGAAGGTCCGTAATGTTCTGGCCGCGACGACGGCGCGAAGGGGCCTGCGATGAATCACCCACCGCCCGATATCCCTCTGTTTTTAATAAAAGATTCACCATTTACCGCATCGCCATGGAGGCTGCCTTGATGCTTGCTTAATTGCGTGGCTTAGACGTAGCTTACCCGAGGTTTGCTAGGTGGGACCATGGCGACAGTGGCGACCGCAGTCTTTGCCGGAGCACTTCTCGGCATTGCATTGTTCTCGAGGATTCCGATCTGGGCTTTGCGCGCCTGGAAGAAGAAAAGTTTCCTGCGCCTGTTCCTCGCCCACCTGCTCACTTATGCACTTGTCGGCCTGGCCTACGCCCTTCTCTCGGCAGATGGTAGCCCGCCGCAATGGCAGCCCGCCCTTGCGAGCTTCATCGCTCCGACCCTCGTCGTTTTCACGCTCGATGCCATCGCCATCGCCGCCCTGCGCAATGCCGGTCCGCAGGCTTCACTCGCCCCCATGTGGTTCCTGCATGCGGGCGGCAATCAGAGCGGGCCGCTGACGACCGATGCGGTCGAAACCGCACTGGCCGGCGGCTCGTTGAAACCCTCCGACTGGATCTGGCGCAACGGCTTCAAGGAGTGGATGCAGATCGAAAGCGTCGATCTGTCCAAGCCTGAGGAAGCGCCGGCTCTTCCCGCCAGTCCGGCGATGACCAGAAATGCGGAGCCGGGTCCCGGCCAATGGCACAAATGGTTTGCCCAGTCGGCGGCCTATTGGATCACCGGCCTTGTCATCGCAGGCTTGTTTGCGGCTTCCTCCCTCACCCTCCTCAAACTTGAATTCGCCGATCATCCGCGCCTGATCAGCGGTGGGCTCATCGTCCTGTGGCTGGCGCTTCTCGCGGCGATGCTGTGGCTCAGCATCGGGGTCGTCCGCTCGGTCGACCGGCAGGCGAAGGCCTCGGCCCATCCCTATTGGAGCGGCGCCGCCAAGGTCGTGACCGCCCTGGCCGGCCTCGCGGTTCTCGCCGTCTTCGTGCAGCAGGGCGTTCCTGAGATTCGCGAATCTGCCAATGTGATCTCCGAAACAATGGCGCCCCGCTATCAATTGCGCCTGCTGCGCGACAACACCGAGCTCGAGCTCGTCGGGCAGATGGATTTCGGCGTTGCCGACACGATCGCCGCCTCTCTCGACGGCAATCCCCAAATCGCCACGCTGGATGTGAACAGCCCCGGGGGAAGATTGAGCGAAGCCGACAAGCTCGCCGACATCGTGCTCAAGCGGAATTTGAACACTTACGTCTCGACATTCTGCCTCGGTGATTGCGCGCGGGTGTTCGCCGCCGGCAAGAAGCGCTGGCTGTCGCGCGCCGCGGTCATCGCCCTGCACCGGCCAGGTGCTGAAGCAGCGACCCTCGAGGCGGAGACGGCGAAGACAAAGGCCTTCCTGGAAAGCCGGGGCATCGCCGGCAAATTCATCGATCGCGGCCTTTCGAGCCCGCGTGATGCCGCCTGGCGCCCGACCCATGCCGAATTGTTCAGTGCCGGTTTCGCGACCTCCTATGCCACCGATGCCGAAGTTGCGGTTGCCGGCATCCCGGTGCGCGAGATCGAGGATGCGCAAAAGGAGCTGGACAGCATCGGTCTCTATCGCGTGCTGCGCGACAAGCATCCGCAAGCGCATCAAGCGATCGTCGCGATCCTGCGCAATGGCTATGTCAAGGGCCAGCCCGTCGCCGCCATGCGCCAGCGAATCTGGTCCGTCATATTGCCGATCGTGAACAAGAGCCTTTCTTCCGCCTCCGACACGGCCCTGGTGTCGTTCTATCGGCTGGCGGTCGATGAAGCGGAGACCTTTGCCGCGAAGGATGTTCGTGGCTGCGAGGCCTATTTGCGCGGGCGCAGCGAGGGTTTCGACCAGAGCCTGCTGTCCGCTGAATTGCAGGAGCGCGAGCTTAGCGCCACCGCCGATCTCATCCGCACCAGCGGCAGCTATACCGGCAAGACGATCGAGAAGAGCGAGGCGCGGACCGTCCTCGCGCAATTGCTGCCCGCCGCCCAAAGCCAAGGCTTCACACCTGACGATCTGGAGAAAGCGATCCAGTTCAAGCTCAGCCCTGAGCGCAACTGCCGCGGCCTCATCCTGTTCTTCCGCTCGCTGTTGCAGCTCGACGATCCCAACCGGACCGCGCTCCTGCGGTTCATGGCTCAGCAATCGGGCACCTGACCAGGTTCGCCACCGCAGCAGCGTTTCAACGCAACGCGAAATGCCGCTCGGCGAGTTTGCCCGCATGCTCGATCGCGCAATTGATGAGGAAGAAGAGCAGGCCGGCAAGGCCGTAGAATTCCAGCGTCATGAAATTGCGCCCGACGATCTCCTGGGTGCGGAACAAGAGTTCGCCGGTGCCGATGACCGAGAGAAGGGTCGAGGTCTTGATCAGCTCGACGCTGGCATTGACCCACACCGGCACGATCATGCGCAGCGCCTGCGGCAGGAGAACCAGACCGAGGATGATCGCAAAATTGAGCCCGAGCGCGCGGGCCGCATCGGTCTGCGCCTCGGGTATCGCTTGTAGCGCGCCACGCAAGATCTCGGCCATATGCGCCGCGCAGAAGATGGTGAGCGCGAGGAGACCGGACTGGACGGCGGTGAAATTGATGCCGGCCACGGCGAGGAGATAGAAGATGGCGAGGATCAGCACGAGCACCAGGATGCCGCGCAGGGCATCGACCAGGAAGCGAATCGGCCAGCTGAGCCAAGGCGCGCCATAGGTGAGGCCGATGCCGCCAAGAAGACCGAGAAGGCTGCCGCCGATGATCGAGAAGAACGAAATTCCGATCGTCAGCATGAGGCCCTGAACGAGCGGGGTGCGGGCGATCCAGACCTCGTGCAGGAACTGCTCCATGGCGCCTCAGAACCTTGGATAAAGGCGCTCGAGACGGCGCAGGCCCCAGGCAATGGCGAGGCAGGTGGCGAGATAGAGGACGCTGGCCGTGGCCCAGGCTTCCGCCACTCGGAAGGTTTCGGTATTGAGCTTGCGGGCCTCATGGGTGAGCTCCGAGACCGCGATCACCGCCGCCAGCGAAGTGTCCTTGAACAGCGCGATGAAGGTGGTGCCGAGCGCCGGCAAGGCGTTGCGGAACATGATCGGCATCACGGTGAGGCGCGCGACGCTGACGCGGCCGAGGCCCAGGGCACGCCGGCGAGGCCTGCGCGGAAGACCTCCGTGAGATAGGCTACTCCTCCCATCAACCGCTTCGCCGCCACCCGGCGAAGTCGAGAGCTCTCCTCAGCGGACAAGCCATCCGCCATCGACGGTCACCACCGTGCCGGTCACGTAGGCGCTCGCCGGCGCCGCCAGGAATAAAACCGCGGTCGCAAGATCGTCCGGAGCGCCCCAGCGCCCCATCGGGATGCGCGCCAGGATCTCCGCCGAGCGTTGCGCATCCTCACGCAGCGCCTCGGTATTCGCCGTCGCCATGTAGCCGGGCGCGATCGCATTGACGGTGATGCCCTTGGGTGCCAGCTCATTGGCCATGGCCCGCGTCAGGCCGGCGACGCCATGCTTGGCCGCCGCATAGGCGGCGACGCGGGTGCCGCCTTGGAAGGCGAGCAACGACGCGACATTGATGATGCGGCCGGCGCGCTGATAGGCGATCATGTGGCGGGCCGTGCTCTGGCTCAGCATGAACAGGCTGCGCAGATTGACGTCGAGCACCTCGTCCCAGTCGCCGAGCGCCATCTCGGTGACGGGTGACCGGCGGATGATGCCGGCGCAATTGACCAATATGTCGATCGGACCCGACTCCTGGGTCGTGCCGCAGACGACCTCATCGGCATCGTCCAGTGCCGCGAGATCGCAGCGGATCTCCGCGAAATTGCGTCCGATCCGCTCGACGAGCCGCGCCGTTTCCGTCATGGGTGATGAGCCGAGACCGGCGATGTCGGCGCCGGCCTGGGCGAGCGCCAGCGCCATGGCCTGGCCGAGGCCGCTGCGCGCACCCGTCACCAGGGCGACCTTGCCGGTAAGATCGAAAAGGCCGGCGAGGAAGTTCGACATCTCACCGCACCTTGCCGCGCGCCGCCACCGGCCAGGTGATCTCGACAAGCCCGTCGCGCACGCCATGGATCTCGTCATTCATATTGGAGACGGAGCAGCAATGATTGGGGATGACGTCGACCACCTCGCCGATCTTTGGGCGCGCCGCCGATTGCGTCAGGTCGACAATGGCATGCTCTTCAGAGAGTGCCGAGATATGGGCGCCGGGATAGTGGGCGAGCCTGCCATAGTGCTCGACATAATATTGATCGGAGGTCAGCACCTTCGATCCGCAATCGAGCACCGCGCGGTCGGGCGACGGCCGGCTCACCACCGTGGCCCGCACTTGCAGGGCGCAGTCCTCCCACGAGGCGACGCCCGAATGCACCATCATCACATCGTTATAGACATAGGTGCCGGCGCGATGCTCGGTCATCATCGGGAAGTCGGCGAGCCGGTTGAGCGCAGGCGTGCCGCCGCCGGAGACGACCGGCAGCGCAATGCCCGCGTCGCGAAAGAGCGCCAGCGCGCGGACGAAGAAATCCTGCGTTCGGGGCGCGGTATTGGGAAATACCATCAGCCCCTCGAAGCGGATGCGCGGCAGCTTGACGGCGAGGCGCGCCAGATCGAGGGCGGCTTCCGGCGACTGCACGCCATTGCGTCCAAAGCCCGTGTCGCATTCGACGAGGACCGGCACGTCGCTTCCGTGGCGCACGCCCGCTTGCGACAGGCCGGTGAGCACGATGTCGTTGTCGGCGACTACCGCCAGCCTTTTCACCCGGGCGGCGAGCTGCATCAGCCGGTCGGTCTTGCGCTCGCCGATGATATTGTAGGTGAGGAGATAGTCGTCGCAGATGCCGGCGTCGATGAAGACTTCCGCCTCGCTGAGCTTCTGGCAGGTGAGGCCTTGGGCGCCGGCATCGAGCTGCATACGGGCGATCGCCGGGATCTTATGCGTCTTGATATGCGGCCGGTTGGCGATGCCCTGTCCGGCGATCAGGCGTTGCACGCGCTCGATATTGCGCTTAAGCCGATCGAGAAGGACCACCACGGCCGGCGTGTCGAGCTCTTCAATGCGCATCATCTGGCCGGTCTCCGCATTAATATGAATAATTTTTGGCGCAACCCCCGGAAGGGAGTATCCGGGGGTTGCGCGGTGCGATCAGAATCCTTTGCCGAGGAACTGATCGACATTGCTGGCATCGACCTGATGCGTGGGCAGCACGATTTCCTTGTCGAGCTTCTCGCCTTTGGCGATTTTGTAGCCATATTGAACGCCTTCCGGCGCCACGAAGTGATAGGTGAATGTGGCTACCATCTTGCCGGCCTTGATCGCGTCATAGGCGGCGTTTTCGCCGTCGATGCCGACGACCATGACGCCCTTCTGCCGGTTCGCCGCCTCGAGCGCCGTCACGGCGCCCAGCGCCATGTCGTCATTATGGGCATAGACGAGCTGGATCTCGCCGTCCTTGAAGCGCTGCAGCGTGTCCTCCATGAACTTGATCGCGGGCTCGCGCACGTAATTGGCGACCTGGCTCGCGACGACCTTCACATCGGGACATTCCTTGCCGATCGTCTCGACGAAGAGATCGTGACGATCGACGGTGGCGGAGGCCCCGGCCGTGCCCTGGATCTCGACCACGTTGCCTTTGCCGTTCAGCGCCTTGCAGACATAGCTGCCGGCCGATTTGCCGATCAGCTTATTGTCGGCGCCGATGTGGAGCGTCACATCGGTACTGACCTTGCGATCGAGCGTGACGACCGGGATGCCGGCATCCATCGCCTGCTTCACCACCGGCGTCAGCGCATCGGCGGTCACCGGGCTGATGATCAGCGTCTTGATGCCTTGCGCCAGCAGGCTTTCGACGTCGGCGACCTGCTTCGACGCATTGTTCTCGCCATTGGTGACGATGAGCTCGACATCCGGCAGGTTGGCTTCGGCATATTTGCGGTTGCCTTCCACCATATTGACCCGCCAGGAGCTTTCCATCGTCCCTTGCGAGAAGCCGATCTTCAGCTTGTCGTCTCCGGCTTGCGTTGCCGCAGCGCCGGCGCCCAAGGCAAGCGCCGCTGTGAACATCCAAATGCTCGCTCTAGATTTTCCTTTCATGGCTACCTCCCGTTCATCGCCCCCGGGGGCCTGATTGCCCGCCGGCGGTCGTTCATCCGCGGCTCAAGGCGCGGAATACTTTCGTCTCCTGATGATCTCGAAAAGCACGGCGGCGACGATGATGGCGCCCTTGACGATCTGCTGGGTGAAGGGCGAGACGCCGAACAGGTTGAGGATATTGGCGAGCACCGCCACGATCGCCGCGCCAAGGATGGTGCCGCTGATCCGGCCTTCGCCGCCGAACAGGCTGGTGCCACCGATGACGGTGATGGCGATGGCTTCGAGCTCGAGGCCGACGCCGGCGACCGGCTCGCCGACGGTGAGCCGCGAGATGAAGATGAGCGCCGTCAATCCCGACAGGAAGCCGCTGATGAGATAGACCAGGAAGATCGTAAGCCTGACATCGATCCCGGCGAGGCGCGCCGCTTCCGGATTGCTGCCGACGGCATAGATGTTGCGGCCGAAGGGTGTGAAGCGCAGCACGCCCGCCGCCAGCGCCGCCACCGCGGCGAACACCCAGACCGGGACCGGCAGGCCCAGGAGATGTCCCTGCCCAAGCCAGGCGAACTGATCGGCGGCGCCACGGAAGTGGATCGGATGGCCGTCGGAGATCGTCATGGCGAGGCCGCGCCCCATGACCATGGTGCCGAGCGTCATGATGAAAGGCGGGATGCCGCCAAGCGTGATTCCGGCGCCGTTGCCGGCCCCCATGAGCGCCCCGATCAAGAGGCCGGCAATAATGACGAGCGGAATGGGCAGGCCATCATCGAGCAGCATCGCCGCCGTCACCGCGACGACGGCGACGATCGAGCCGACCGACAGGTCGATGCCGGCGGTCAGGATGACGAAGGTCATGCCGATCGAGACGATGCCGAAGAGCGCGATCTGGCGCAGCACATTGATGATGTTGAAGGGGTTGAGGAAAGCTTCCGAGACCAGCGCCGCGATGGCGCACATGATGAGGAGCACCCAGATGAGGCCGGAGGCGCGCAGCCGGCCGAGGCGCTTGAGCTGCGCGATGCCGAGCTCCAGGCCGCCGGCGCCGGCCGTCTGCCGCTCGAGCTTCTCGCTCATGCCGCGGCTCCCTCATCGGATGCACCGGTCACGCCAAGGGCGGCGCTCATCAGGGCTTCTTCCGAGGCTTGCGCCCGGTCGAAACGCCCGACGATCCGGCCGGCGCGCATCACCAGGATGCGGTCGCTGAGGCCCAGTATCTCCGGCAGCTCGGACGAGACCATGATGATGGCGACACCTTCCTCATCGGCGAGGCTCGCCATGAGCTGGTAGATCTCGCGCTTGGCGCCGACATCGACGCCGCGCGTCGGCTCATCGATCAGGAGGACCCGGCAGCGGGCGCTGAGGCCGCGCGCAATCAGGCATTTCTGCTGATTGCCGCCGGAGAGCTGATTGATCTGCTCATAGGGTCCCTGGGTGCGGATGCGCAGGCGCTCGATGAGCGACCCCGCGACCTTCGCCTCATGACGCCGGCTCAGCAGGCCCTTGCGCATGATCCGGTGCAGGCTGGAAATGGTGATGTTGAAGGCCACTTCCTGCGACAGGAAGCAGCCTTCGGCCTTGCGGTCCTCGGGCAGGAAATAGAGGCCTTGCCTGATCGAGCGCTTCGGGCTCGACGGCCGCTCTCCGCGGTCGAGCAGGCGGAAATCCTGCTGCGTGCTGCGGTCGGCGCCGGCCAGGGCCCGCAGCACTTCGGAGCGCCCGGAACCGGCAAGGCCGCATATGCCGAGGATCTCACCGCTGCGGACATCGAGGCTGATATCATGCAGGATGCCGCCGCGGCGAAGGCCCTTGGCTGAGAGCGCGAGGACGCCGGGCTTGCGCCGGCGCTTCGGATAGATGTCCTCGATCTTGCGCCCGACCATCATGGCGATGAGGTCCTGGCTGTCGAGCTCCGCCGTTGCGCCGCCGCCGACGACGCGCCCGTCGCGCAGGACGGTGACCCGGCTGCAGATCTCGAACACCTCCGCGAGCCGGTGCGAGATATAGATGAAGGCGACGCCCTCACTGGCGAGGCGCCGGATGATCTGGAAGAGCTTCTCGAGCTCCTTCCTGCCCAGCACCGCCGAAGGCTCATCGAGCACGACCAGCCCGGCATTGCGCGACAGCGCGCCGGCGATCTCGGTCATTTGCCGCTGCGCGACGCTCAAGCGCCCGACCTTCGCCTTGGGATCGAGCATGAAGCCGAGGCGCTCCAGCACCTCGCGGCTCTGTCTGAGCGTCGCGCGCCAGTCGATGAGCCCGGCTCGTCCCTTGGGCATTCGCCCGAGCCACATATTCTCGGCCACGCTCAGATGCGGTGCCAGCATCGTCTCCTGATAGATGACCGAGACGCCGAGCCCGAGCATCTGCAGCGGCGTCGGCTGATGCACTTTTGCGCCGGCGACGATGATCTCGCCCTGATCCGCATAATGGGCGCCGGAGAGAATCTTGATCAGGGTGGACTTGCCGGCGCCGTTCTCACCGACGAGGCCCAGCACCTCGCCCCGGGCAACCTGGAGGTCGACATCGGTCAGCGCGACGACGCCGGGAAAGCTCTTGCCGACGCCGCGCATTTCGAGGACGACCGCGGCGGGGTTCCTCGCCGCCCCGTTTCCCATAGGCACCGGCGCTTGTCCGTCATTCGACCAACCCTGACCGCTCATCCCCATGGCAGATCGCTTTCTTTTATCATATTATCAGATAATATGATGATGATTGTCAAGCGCCCGGAAACAAGAGCCGATGGCCGAGCAAGATCCCGGATTTCGCGAGAGGCGCGGCCTGAAGCGCAATCTCTTTGCGCATGTGGTGGAAAGCCTGGGCGCCCGCATCGTCAAAGGCGAGCTTGGCCCCGCCATGCCCTTTCCCAAGGAGGCCGATCTTTGCGTGGAGTTCGGCGCCAGCCGCTCGGTCATTCGCGAAGCCGTCAAGGCGTTGGCCGCGCGCGGCCTCATCGCGTCCCAGACCCGCATCGGCATTCGCGTGCTCCAGCCCTTCAACTGGAATCTGCTCGATGCCGATGTCCTGAACTGGCGCTACAGCGCGATGCCGCCCCAGCAATTCTATGGCGAGCTGTTCGAGATCCGCCGGATGATCGAGCCGGCCGCCGCCCATCTCGCCGCCAGGCGGCGGACCCGCCGGGAGATCGCCGCCATTGCCGACGCTTTCGCCCGCATGAGCCGGGCGTCGCGCATCGATCGCTCAGGCATCGAGGCGGATCTTTCGTTTCACCGCGCCATCCTTGTTGCCAGCCATAATGCCTTGCTGCTGCAAATGGGCAATCTGATCGCCGTCGGCCTCGATATCGCGCACCGCATTTCAGCCGACTCCTTCGTCGTGTTCCTGCCTTTGCACGAGGCGGTCTATGAGGCGATCGAGCGGCGCGACGGCGAAGCGGCAGCGGCGGCCATGCAGCATCTTCTGTCGGAGACGCATGAGTTCATGCGCAGCCGTATGCACGCGCTTTCTACCAGGCGACCTTGAATTCGAGGCTGCCTGCGAAAAATGCGCACTTCCTCGTCTATCCGAGACTCCCGGCAAAGCGTTGGGCGAGCCTGTCACGCTTGAATCTTTCCGCAACGAAATCGACGAAGACGCGGGCCTTTGCCGGCATGAGGGTGCGGCTTGCGAAATAGATCGAGATCGATCCCGCATCGACATACCATCTGGGAAGGACGCGGATCAGCGTGCCGCCCTCGAGATGAGCGAGCACATCCGGTACGGCGATCAGGGCGATGCCGAGGTCGAGCAGGGCGGCCTCACGCATGGCCATCGGATCGTTGACCACGATCGTTTCGCTGAGCGCCGCTTGCATCTCGATGCCCGCGGCATCGCGCATCGGCCAATGTCGCACGCGTCCCGTTCGGTCGGAGCGCATGACGATGCCGGCGAAGCGCGCGAGATCGGAAGGATCGACGGGCGGTGGGTGCCGGGCGAGATAATCGCGTGATGCGACAGCGACGAGATGGGCGGGGGCCAGCTGGCGCGAGACGATGCCGGGCGCCAAGTCGAAGCCGCCGCCAATGGCCGCGTCAAAACCTTCGGCCACAAGGTCGACGGGCCGGTTTTCTAAATGCCATTGCGGCCGGATCAGCGGATAACGCGCCAGGAAGTCCGGCAGCAGCGGCATGAGATAGGTGATGCCGAAAGCCGGCGCCATGCTGACCTTGAGCAGGCCGGCAGGCTCTCCGCGCTCGGTGGCCGTCCGGGCGATGGCGGCCTTGAGCGCCGCGAGCGTCCCGCCGATCTCATGGAAGAACCGGTCACCGGCCTGGGTCAAAGCCAGCTTCCGGGTCGAGCGCTGGAACAGGCGGACGCCCAGACGGCGCTCCAGAAGGGCGACATTGCGGCTGACTGCCGCCGGCGTCAGGCCAAGCTGCCGTGCCGCCGACGAGAAGCTGCCCAGCTCCGCGCTGCGAATGAAGGATTCGAGATTGGCCAGGGTTTCCATATTCTTTTTCAACTAGTACTTGAAAATAAAGCAAGCAATTACCGGCTAATCAAGAGGCAATGAGGAGGCGATATCGGCAGCACCGACATAAAGGAGTGAAGCCAATGTCCATCGCCTTGAGTCCCGAAACCATCACCCCGACCGCCAAGCCGCTTGCCGGCAAGGTGGCGCTCGTCACCGGCGGCTCGCGCTCGATCGGCGCGGCCATCTCCAAGCGCCTCGCCCGGGACGGCGCGCATGTTGCTCTGACCTACAGCGCCTCACCCGCCAAGGCGGCGGAGGTGGTGAAGGCCGTGGAAGCGGAGGGCGGCCACGCTCTCGCCATCGCCGCCGATGCCGGCGAACCCGACGCCGTACGCTCGGCTGTCGCCCGGACGATCGCCGCCTTCGGACGTCTCGACATCCTGGTCAACAATGCCGGCCTCGCTCTCGGCGGCGCGATCGACGAGATCAACTCGGAAACCTATGAGCGCATGATCGCCGTCAATGTCACCGGGGTCTTCGTCGCGACACAGGAAGCAGTACGCCATATGGGTCATGGCGGCCGCATCATCCATATCGGCTCATCGATGACGCGCTATGCCGCCTTCCCCACAGCTTCCCTCTACACACTGACCAAGGGGGCGGTCGCCGGCTTCAACCGCAGCCTCGTGCGCGATCTCGGTCCCCGCGGCATTACCGTGAACACGGTGCATCCGGGTCCGACCGACACCGACATGAACCCCGATGGTGGCCCGGTATCCAAGATCGTCGGCCCCGGCATGGCGATCGGCCGCTATGGCCAGCCGCATGAGATCGCGAGCCTCGTCGCTTTCCTCGCCGGGCCGGAAGCGGCCTTCATCACCGGCGCCGATATCCTCGCCGACGGCGGCTTCACCGCTTGAGCTTCAATCGACAACGCAGGGAAAATCGCCATGACAACATTCGGCATTATCGGCGCCGGCAATATCGGCACGGCTTTCGCCCGCGCCTTAGCCCGCAACGACATCGCCGCGACGATCGCCAACAGCGGCGGTCCCCGGTCGCTCACCGAACTCGCCCGTACGATCGGACCCGCGATCACGCCCGCGACAAAACAAGAGGCAGCGGGTCAGGATGTTGTGCTCGTCGCCGTCAACTGGTCGAAATTGCCGGTGGCCCTGGCCGACCTGCCCGACTGGAACGGCCGCATCGTGATCGATGCGAACAATCCGATCGAGGCGCCGCTATTCAAGCCGGCCGAGCTCGGCGGGCGGGCATCGAGCGAAGTCTTCGCCGACCTGGTGCCGGGAGCGCGGGTCGTCAAGGCCTTCAACCATCTTCGGCCCGAACTCATCGCTGGCGATCCGATGGCTGAGGGAGGTAAGCGCGTGCTGTTCTATTCCGGCGATGATGCCCATGCCAAAGCGGAGGTCGCCCGTCTCATCGATCGTCTCGGCTTCTTCGGTCTCGATCTCGGCGGCCTGGCAATCGGAGCCCCGCTGGTTCAGTTCCCCGGTGGCCCGCTGCCCGTTCACAATCTCGTCCGTTTTCCGTAACGGAGAGCTCAGACAAGAGAAAGCCCCCGCTGCAAGGTTCAGCGGGGACCCTCTGTAGGGGATCGGGACCTAGCGTCCGGAAGTGGGAACAACCGGTGTCAGGTCACAATCCTGAAAGGCTTACGGGAAGCGCAGCCAGGTGCCGAAATAGACCTGCAGGCTGTCATCCAAGACTTCAATATCTCCATCATCGATGTCGAACGCATCATCGCGATCGAGATAGGTGGCGCCGACGCCGAGGGTAACCTGGCTGACCGGATCCCAGAAGACGCCGCCGTTGAAGCCGAGCGTTTCGCCGGCGAGATCGTAGTCTTCGTAGCCGACACCCAGTTCGATGCGGGTATCTTCCGACAGATTGGCGATCACGCCGATGCTGCCACCCCAGAACTCCTCGTCCGCCGAGACCGGCGCAAGATTGTTGGCATAGGATGACGTGCCTTCGCCCACCACCGCGGCCGCGAGGAAGGTGAAGCTGTCGGCGATGCCAATCGTGGCGCCGCCGCCGATTGCCCAATCGAAATTGTCACCCCAATCGTCATCCTGGAGAAGACCGACGAGCTGGGCCGTGAAGGTGTCCGACGAATACATTAGGTAGGCCTGCGCGTTCGGAAGATCGCTTGTGTCCACACCGTCTATGACGTCGAGATCGCCATCATCGTCGGCATCGATGAATGCTGTTGAATCGGAATCTTCCAACGAAATTGCGAAGGACAGCGGACCGCTCGCATATGTCAGGCGGAACTGCTCGTTGTTCGGATTCGACGGACCGACGGTCGCGATCGGGATGGAGGTGACGAGCCAGTCATAGGAGGTCTGCAGAGCGCCGGTATTGTCGTTATAGCCGGCCATCAGTTCCCATTCCGGAGCGAACTTCCACCAGCCATAGGCCTTGTTCATGTTGACGGATTCGTCATAGTCCGAGAAGTTGCCGCCGCCCGAGGCTTCGAGACGGAAATAACCGCCGACCTCGCCCACCGCCGTGTCCGACTTGCCGCGGATGAAGATGCGGCCACGGTTGGCAACGTCGAGATTGTCGTCGTTATCGACATCGAAGTCGCTGTAGATCAAGGCGGTGCGGATTTCGCCCGACACCGACACTTCCGCGACCGGGGCCGCGTCAGCCGTCGGGAGAACCGAGAGCGTGAAGCCCGAATCGTCACGCACCCGATCGCCATAACGTTCCGGGGCAATGCCTTCGTATGTGCCCTGGCCGTCGCGGATCGCCATCAAGCTGTAGCCGGACGGCATCGCCGCCTGCGGCTGGGCCTCGAGCTGCGACACCCGCGTCTGCAGGGCTTCGATCTGCGCCTTGAGCGCGCCGAGGTCGTCGGCGCGGGCGGCGGTGGCCGTCACGGCCAGAGCCGCACCGCCCAGAAGCGCCCACTTCATCATCTTCATTATTGTTCTCCCTCAAAACAGCGAGATTCTGCTGTGTTGCGATATTACTACGATGCCCCCAAGGAGCCTGCTCAACCCCCCACGCGGTGAATCGAGATGCTGCATACTTACCCTCGACCTGTTCGAATACAATCACTTGGCCGGAGGATGAGCGCGATAAATTTGCGTTGTGAGATTCACGCAACAGGAACATGGATGTCACTTGTTGACTGACTTGCCATGGCAATTTTCCGCATCGTAATCACGGCAATGAGCCGAAACATGCGCAAACGCATATGGTGACACCAATGTCACTAGGCGACTTGCGCGCATATTATGCCGCTCAGTAATTCAGTTTGTGCATCACGTTGCGTTATCGGGAAATCAAAGCCCGATTGTCTTGCCGATGCGCCGCATGCGCTCATGCGCCCCGCATGCGCGTCGCGGTGCACCATCAAAGCTTGAAAAGTCCCGATTCTGGCGGCTTATTGCCGCGCTTCCTGCGCTTCGAATTCACGGCGCGCCGCCTCGAAGTCGAGCTGATTCTCGATCGACCAGTCGATAATCTCCATCGCCAGATAGAGAAAGCGCTGACCCAGCGCGGTCAGGCTGTATTCGACGCGCGGCGGAATGATCGGATAGACCTGACGGTAGATGAGACCGTCCTTCTCCAATTGCTTCAGCGCGCGGGTGAGCACGCGCGCCGAAATCGGTGTGATTCGGTCGATCTTGCGCTTCAATTCGCTGAACCGGATCGGATCCCCGGCTGTGTGATAAATGACACGCACGCTCCACCTGTCGCCGAGTCGCGAGAGAACCTCTCTCACGACCACCCGCTGATCGTCGCTAACCGCGAAGCGCTTTAGTGACATCGATGTGCCTTCTTGTATCAGAGATTTCATCGCTTATACCCTCTGCGTAGGCATATAAGGAGCCCGCGTGATGCTCACAATGGCAAAAGAAGCAAGGCTGCCCAGCCGCGAAGCAATGAGCGGCGATTCCGATATCGTACGCGAGCTTCTCGATCATGTCGGTGATGCGCTCACGCTGAAAGTTACGTTGCGCTTGAGCGAAGGATCGGCGGGGCTGAACGAGCTTCGTCAATCTGTTGACGGAATATCGCAGCGGAAACTCGCATTGTCCCTTCGCCAGCTGATCAGGAATGGACTTGCCACGCGGAAACATTCTGAAACATTCCCGTCACGTACTTTGTATAGCCTGACGCCGCTCGGCGTCATGTTTCTCGATAAAGTGACCGGACTGATGCGCTGGGTCGATGAGCATGGCGCGGAAATAAAATCGGCGCGCAGCCAGTTCAAGGACCGTAGCTACAAATGGCTGGGGCCGGCGCGGCTGCATATTTAGAGCATCGGTAAAAATGGGCAGCGAGCACGTCACGGTGATGCGGCCTGCGGGCTGACCTCCATGCCGGGGAAGATCTTCTGCAGGTTGCCGACGATGACCACGTCGCTCTCTTTCAGGCCGTTGCGCACCGTCACCAGCTCGCCGGCGGCGTGCCCGATCGACACCAGCTTCTGTTCGACCTTGTTGCCTTCACCTATGACGTAGACGAACTTGCCGAGCTGGCTCGAGCCCAGCGCCACTTGCGGGATGAGCAGCGCGTCCGCCTCCTCGCCGACATGCAGCCTGATGCGCACATATTGTCCCGGCATCAGGGTCAGATCGGCATTGTCGAGCGTGGCGCGCGCGACGATCGTGCCGGTCGACTGGCTGATGGCATTGTCGAGGAAGGTCAATTCTCCGTGATAGCGCGGCGTGTCGCTGCCCGAGAGGAAGACATCGCCCTCGACCGTGCCGCGGGCGCGGGCGCTCTGGATCTGGGCCAGCTCCCGCTCGCTCGGATTGAAGGTGACGTAGATCGGCTTGAGTTGCGCCACTGTATTGAGCGGCGTGCCCGCCGCGGGGCTGATCAGCGTGCCGATCGGTGCCTGGTTGCGCCCGAGGCGCCCGGCGAAGGGCGCCCTGATTTCCGTATAGCCGAGATTGAGCTCGGCCATGCGCAACTGCGCCCGCGACATGGCGAGCGCGGCCTCGGCCTGGCGTACCGCGCTGCGGCGCTGGTCGAAACTGTCTTTGGCGAGATAGCCGCTGCTGGCGAGCTTGCCGCCGCGGTTGAGGTTGGCGCTCAGATAGTCGAGCGAAGCTTCATCGCGCTCGACCTGCGCCTTGGCCTGATCGAGGGCGGCCTGATAGTCGCGCGCATCGATGCGATAGAGGAGCTCGCCTTCCTTCACATCCGTGCCGTCGGGTGCTGCCTGTTCTTCCAGATAGCCCGGGATCTTCGCCTGCAGCGTCACGTGGCGGACGGCCTCGGTGCGCGCCGAATAGTCGAGATAGATCGGTACGGTCTGCCTGACGATCTTGGTCACCGGGACCGGGATCGCCGCCATGGCGGGACTCGGTGCCGCGGCATCGGCACCTTTCTGCGGGTTGAAGACATGCAAATAGACGCCGGCGCCGACGAGGGCCGCCGCCAGGGTGACACCGAAACCGACTTTCAACAGGCGCATGGTCAAATCCTCTCTGCCGCCGCATCGGCGATCGCTTGATGCGGCGAAGCTTCTGTACCGGAGACACGTTCCCGCCACTGCTCGATGACGGCGTAGAAGACGGGGACGAAGATGAGGGTGAGAACGGTCGCGGCAAGCATGCCGCCGAAGACGGCGGTGCCGATCGATTGCCGGCTCATGGCGCCGGCACCCGACGCCTTGAGCAGCGGCACGACGCCCAAGATAAAGGCGAAGGCGGTCATCAGGATGGGGCGCAAACGCAAGCGTCCGGCTTCCGCAGCGGCATCGATGACCGAGAGTCCCTCCTCGCGCCGGCGCTTGGCGAATTCGACGATCAGGATGGCATTCTTCGCCGCAAGCCCGATGAGCATGACGAAGCCGATCTGCGAATAGACGTCGATCTGCATGCCGCGCACCCAGATGGCGAACAGCGCGCCGAGCAAAGCCAGCGGCACCGACAGCAGCACCATGAAAGGCATCGACCAGCTTTCATACTGGGCGGCGAGGATGAGGAAGCAGAAGACAAGCGCCAGGCCGAAGACGAGGGTCGCGATCGACCCCGCCCGGATCTCCTGGTAGGTGATGCCGGTCCATTCAAAGCTGAAATCGCGCGGCAGGGCGGTCTGGGCGACGCGTTGCATCGCCGTGACCGCCTGGCCGGAGCTGTAGCCAGGCGCCGCCACGCCGTTGATCAGCGCGGCGCCATAGTTGTTGTAGTGGGTGACGACCTCGGGCCCGGTGATCGGCTTGAGCTCGCCCAGCGTGCTGAGCGGCACCATCTCGCCTCGGGCATTGCGCACATAGAGGCGCGAGATGTCGGTCGCGGCAGCGCGCGCATTCTCGTCCGCCTGCAAGGTAACGCGGAAGGTGCGTCCGAACAGGTTGAGGTCGTTGATATAGAGAGAGCCCAGATAGATCTGCAGCGTGCTGAACACATCGGGCAGGCTGAGCCCCAGGAGCTTGGCCTTGTTGCGGTCGAGGTCATAGACGAATTGCGGCGTCGAGGTCGAAAACGTGGTGAAGAGTTGATAGGGATCGAGCTCCGGTTGCTTGCGCGCTTCGGCAAGGAGCGCCTGCGCCGCGTCGTTGAGCGCCTGGCTGCCGCGCCCGGCCAGGTCCTCGAGCTGGAATTCGAAGCCGCCGGTGACGCCCAGGCCCTGGATCGCCGGCGGCTCGATGGCGAAGACGATGGCGTCGGGGATCTGCAAGAGCTTCGGACGCGCCGCATTGACGATATGGGTCGAGGTGAGCTCGGCTCCCCGCTCGTCCCAAGGCTTCAGGATGGCGAAGACGATGCCGGTATTCGACTGAGCCGCATTGGTGAGGAAATTGAGTCCTGTGATGGCGCCGGTGATCCACACGCCGGGCTCGGCTTCTATGGTGCGCTGCACTTGCTTCGACACCGCTTCGGTGCGGGCCAGTGATGCCCCGTCGGGAAGCTGGATCAATGCGAAGAAATAACCTTGATCCTCGACCGGCAGGAAGGTCGACTGGATGCGCTGCGACAGGAGATAGACGGCGCCCAGCGCCGCGACGAACAGCATCAGGAGGGCGAAGCGCCAGCGCACGAAGACATGCACGCTTCTGGCATAGAAGTCGGCCAGCCAGTGGAAGCCGCGGTTGAACCAGCGGAACAGGAAGAACCGCGTCTCGCCGCGATGGCGCAGGAAGGCGGCCGAAAGCGCCGGGCTGAGCGTCAGCGAATTGAACGCCGAGATGCCGACCGAGATCGCCACCGTCAGCGCGAACTGGTTGTAGAGGAGGCCCGAGACGCCCGGAATGAAGGCGACCGGCACGAACACCGCCATCAGCACCGCGGTCGTGGCGATGATGGGTCCGGTCACTTCCTGCATCGCCTTCTTCGCCGCGGCGAGCGGAGCCAGTCCGGCCTCGAGCTGGCGCTCGACATTCTCGACCACCACGATCGCATCATCGACCACGAGGCCGATCGCCAGCACCATGCCGAGCAGGCTCAGCATATTGAGCGAGAAGCCGAGCAGATACATGACGACGAGGGTGGCGATGAGCGACACCGGTATGGCGATGGTCGGGATGACCGTGGTGCGCCAGTTCTGCAGGAATATGAAGACGACGGCGATGACCAGGATGAGCGCTTCCGAAAGCGTCACCACCACATCGCGCATCGCCGCCGACACGAAGCGCGTCGTATCGTAGTTCATGCCCCAGGCGATGCCCTTCGGGAATCGCTTCGCCAGCTCCTCCATCTTCCGCGTGACCTGGTTCTGCAGATCGAGCGCGTTCGATCCCGGCATCTGGAAGACGCCGAGCACCACCGTCTCCTTGTCGCCGAAACGGCCGGAAGACGAATATTGCAGGGCGCCGAGCTCGATCCGCGCCACATCGCGCAGGCGCACGATGGCGCCGTCGGCAAGGTCGGTACGCAATACGATGTCGCCGAATTGCTCCGGATCGGAAAGGCGCCCAAGGGCATTGACCTGCATCTCGAAGGCGGTGCCTTGCGGCGCCGGCGACTGGCCGATCTTGCCGGCCGCGACCTGTACATTCTGCTCGGCGATGACGTTCTGCACATCGACCGCGGTGACGCCCAATTTCGCCATCTTGTCGGGATCGAGCCACACGCGCATCGAATAGCGCCGCTCGCCGAAGATCTGCACATCGCCGACGCCCGGCAGGCGCTTGATCTGGTCGAGCACCTGCAGATAGGCGTAGTTGCTCAAGGTGACGGGATCGACCGATCCGTCGGGCGAGGTCAGATCGACGATCAGCACGAAATTGGGGTTCTGCTTGACGACGGTCACGCCCGACTGGTTGACGAGCGCAGGCAGCGAGGAGGCCGCCTGCGACACGCGGTTCTGCACGTCCATCGCCGCGGTATCGAGCGAATAGCCGACCTGGAAAGTGACGGTGATCTGCGATGAGCCGTCATTGGAGCTCGTTGACGACATATAGAGCATGCCCGGCACGCCGTTGATCTGCTGCTCGAGCGGCGTCGTCACCGTGTCGGCGACGACCTGGGCGCTGGCGCCGGGATATTTGGCGCTGACCACGATCTGCGGCGGCGTGACATCGGGAAATTGCGCGACCGGCAGGAGGAAATAGCAGATGGCGCCGGCCAGCGTCATGATGATGGCGATGGCGGAAGCAAAGATCGGCCGCTCGATGAAGAAGCCGATCATCGCGCGCTCATGCGCTGGCGCGGGATGCGATAACGGGCCGGGCTGTGACGAGACATCGCATTAAGCCTTTCTCGGCGTGTGATCAGGAAAGTGGGCATCGGCTTTCCGTCCGATCACGCGCCAAACCCAAGATTCCGATCACGATCACTTCAGGTCGATCCGTCCTTGAGTGATCATGATCCCGGCGGATGATGCAGCCGCATGACGGCAGGACCTGGCAGCAGTGAAGCCTCGATCCGCATTTGGCACCGGACCCAGACTGAGTTGTCGATCTGCACTTGAACGAGTCACCGGCTCATGTTACTACTCAGTCACATACATATGTTACAGGTCAGTAACATCTGTCAAGTTACTATTCTTTGCAAGCCGGAGAGACATGGCGCCCGGTGACACGACGAGCCTGAAGCCCAGGGACCGCATCCTCGATGCGGCGCGCGACCTCTTCCGCAAGCACGGCATCCGTGGCGTCGGCGTCGATGCCATCGCCAGCGCCGCCGACAGCAACAAAATGACGCTCTATCGTCACTTCGGCTCGAAGGACGATCTCATCGTCGCCTGCCTGCAGGCGGCGACGCGCGAATGGGACTCCTTCTGGCAAGGGATCGAGGCCCGCAACCCTGACGATGCGGCAGCGCAGCTCGAAGATTGGATCGACCGGGTGGCGGAGGGCATCAGGAGCGGCGGCGACTGCAATTGCGAGATTCTGTCTGCCGCTTTCCAATTGATGCCGGATGACGGTTCGGCCCTCAAGGTCATCAATGAATTCAAGACCCGGCAGCGCGATCGCCTGGCGCGGATATGCCGCGCCGCCGGCATCGACGATTATGAGCTCCTGACCACGACCCTCGTTCTCCTGATCGAGGGCGCACGCTCCAATCGCCAGAGCATGGGCCCCGAAGGCCTCTCCGCCCAATTCGCTTCCGTCGCCCATGCGACGGTCAAGCTCTTCATGCAGAAGCGCCCGGTGAAGAAATAAGCGTCACTACGACTTATGACGGAAAATCACTTGATCCGGGCATAGGCCTCGGTGAAGCCGACCAGCGACATGGGCAGCGTGAACGGCTTCTTGTCCAGATATTGGAAGATGACATTGAGCTTGCCGCCATTGAACATGCGGTTGAGCAATTGGTCGGTTATCGGGAAGCCGGCATAGCAGCCATTGGCGTTGCAGGTCTGCAGCGGATAGTTCTGCGCCATGTCGCCATCGACATCGACGGTGATTCCGGCGGGGAGGAAAAGGCCGAGCGGCGCCTGGATCATGGCCACGGGTTTCTTCGTGTCGGAGGGAACCCTGATGGTGACCATGCCGATGAGCTGGCCGGACTGGCGCACGAAGGCGCGCTGCTCGAGGGCGCATTCGAGCGGCAGGTTGCGGGCGGCGGCCGAGCAGGTGCTCGACCACGGGATGGGCTGCTTCTTGGGGGCGGCCTGGTTGGTCTGCCCGGTGGTCTCTTGCGATGCTGCCGCGAAGGCACCGGCCGCGAGCGCTGCCGCCATCATTAAGCACAGACTGCCCAAACGCACTAGCCGTCTCATGATTCCTTGACCTCAATTGTCGATTGCAATGGCCCTATATGAGCCTGTTTGGTGAATTGACGCAACGGTCATTGCAGCTTGACAGCCGGCCCGTCTCACGGGAGGCTTGATGCACTCTGCAGCAACGGCTGGAGGATCCGCGGAAAATGCTTGAGCTGACCCAGTCGGATTTCCATTCCCGCGTCGAGGCCAGCGTCGTCCTCGCCGTGGAATTCGCGCACCCCTCCTCACATTCCGCGGATCCACACCCACTTGCGGCACGCTTTCCGGACGTCACTTTCGCGCGGGTCGATCCCGTGGCCGAGCCTGGCCTTGCCGGGATGTTCGGGATCGCCGCCGCTCCCGCCTTGCTGATCTTCCGGGAGGGTATCGTCCTTTATCTGGAGCCGGGCGAGCATTCGGCCGAGCGCATGGCCGAACTGCTGGCAAGGATCAGCGCTCTCGATCTCGGCAAGGTCCGCGATGCGATCACCAAGGAGCGCGCCGAAACCTCCGTCCATATGCGGCGCATGTGTCCCGCGGCCCGGCGCGGTCCCTTTCAACAGTAGTCCGAATCGGGCGGTGCGATCGCGCAACTGAGCATTTCGCAAATTCGCCCTGCGAAAGGGTCGCGCCCTCGACCGCCAAATCAATCCAGAAGAAACGCCCGGCTTTGGACCGGGCGCAAGTCTCCAGAGAAATGGGCAACGACATGGTCATCGCCGGGATCATGCATAGGGGCAAACTCGATGATTGTCTCGGGAAAGAAACTAACCCGGATACGACATATTTCTCAAGGCCCGCTCTTTGCGGAAGAGAGTAAAGCTGGTGCAGCAATGAAGCTTTTCATTGCTGTTCCTCCCCAGACTTGCGCCCGGCCCTAGAGCTGGGCGCCTTCTTTTCCACCCGCCGGCGAGCGCATTGATTTCGCGGAACGCACAGAAAAACTAAAAGCTGCCCCTACAATATCTAAGCTGCTTGCCTGGCGCTTTCCGCTTATTGAAAAGCGAGACGAGACGGCACAAGTGACAGCCCAGATCCAGACGCTCAAGCCGGCCGGCGCCCCGGAGCAATCCTGGGACCTCGACGCCATTGTCGAAGAATTGCGCCTGTCGCGCGAGGTCGCCGACAACATCCGCCATCGCGGCGAGGTCCGGGAGTTGCCGTCGCGCGCGGCGGTCGCGGGCATCCTCGACGATCTCGCCGCGGCCCTCTTCCCCACCCATTACGGGCGCACCGTGCTCACCGACGAGAGCATCGACTATTTCGTCGGCAGCAGCCTCGAGCGCGCCCTGACCAGCCTCAAGGAGCAGGTCCGCCGCGGCCTTCATTTCACCGCCGACGCCGATCCGCCGGTCGATGATCCCGAGGCGAAGGCTTTGGAGATCATCCGCTGCTTCGCGCATCGATTGCCGGCGCTTAGGGCGCTCCTCGTCAGCGACTTCCGGGCGGCCTTGCGCGGCGATCCGGCGGCGACCAGCATCGCCGAGATCCTGCTGTGCTATCGCGGCGTCACCGCCATCATCCATCATCGTCTCGCCCATGCATTGCATCGGCTTGGCGCCCGCCTGGTGGCGCGGCTCATCGCCGATATCGCCCATTCGGCGACCGGCATCGACATCCATCCCGGCGCCGAGATCGGCGAAAGCTTCTTCATCGATCACGGCACCGGTGTCGTCATCGGCGAGACGGCGATCATCGGCAGCCATGTGCGCCTCTATCAGGCGGTCACGCTCGGCGCCAAGAGATTCCCGGTCGCCGCCGACGGCAGCCTGCTCAAGGGTGCGCCGCGCCATCCGATCATCGAGGACAATGTCGTGATCTATGCCGGCGCCACCATATTGGGGCGTATTACCGTGGGGCGGGATTCGGTGATCGGCGGCAATGTCTGGCTGACCCACAGTGTGCCCCCGGGCAGCATCGTCACCCAGGCTGAGGCCCAGAACGAATGACCGGCCTTCCGGGACGCCGGATACAGGGATTTGCAGGGATTATCAGGGAATTTTTGCAAAAAATTCTCGGGTTGAGCAATTTCAAAGAGTTAGCCTCATGGATCGCGCCGAGCAGGGAATTTTGTACCCCTGCGGCCCCTATGCCGGCACGTCTTCCATGCTGATATTTCCCAAATCGCACGGTCTGGCCCACGCATGCAACAGCCAATGTAGAGCAGATGGGCAGGCCAAGATTGGTTTGCGGCCGGCTTTAGTTTTTCTCAATTGATCGCCGCGGATCGACCGTCGACCTTTCGCCATCAAGGACGCTCGATCCGAAACTGTCGGCCGGCCTCGATGGCCGATACCGCGGGTGCCGCATCATGCACCAAGCAAGGCCGGATGCCGGAACCCTGGCCGGCCCAATGGGTTAACTCGAATTCGCTGAACCGGGAGATTTTCATGTCAAGAGTCCGCCTGTCCCGCCGCACGCTCTTTGCTCTGTCCGCCATGATTTCAGTCGGTTTGGGCGCGCCGGCCGAGGCGCAGGTCACTGAAATCACCCTCGATTTCGCGACCTACAATCCCGTCGGCCTGGTGTTGAAGGAAAAGGGCTGGCTTGAAGAAAGCCTCAGCCCCGACGGCGTTTCGGTGCGTTGGGTCCAGTCGCAGGGCTCCAACAAGGCGCTCGAATTCCTCAATGCCGGCTCGATCGATTTCGGTTCCACCGCGGGCGCCGCGGCGCTGGTCGGCAGGATCAACGGCAATCCGATCAAATCGATCTATGTCTATTCCCGTCCGGAATGGACGGCATTGGTGAAGCCGAAAGGCAGCCCGATCGGCAAGGTCGAGGATCTGAAGGGCAAGCGCATTGCGGTCACGCGCGGCACGGATCCGCATATCTTCCTCATCCGCGCCTTGGCGGATCACGGCTTGAGCGCCGACGACGTCGAGTTCGTGCTGCTGCAGCATGCCGATGGAAAAGCGGCCCTGGTGCGCGGCGATGTCGATGCCTGGGCGGGCCTCGACCCGCTGATGGCGTCGGCCGAGCTCGAAAGCGGCGCCGAGCTCTTTTACCGGAGGCCGGAATTGAACAGCTGGGGCATTCTCAATGTGCGTGAGGCCTTCGCCAAGGAGAACCCACAGCTCGTCGAGCGGGTTCTCGCGGCTTACGAGAAGGCGCGCAAATATGCGATCGAGCATCCCGAAGAACTGACCGCTGCACTCGTGAAGGTCGCGAAGCTGCCGGAGAACGTGATCGCCCGCCAGATCGAACGCACCGACATCAAATACGGCGCCATCGGCGATGAGCAGCGTGAAACCATCCTTCAGGCCGGGCTTGCCCTGCAGAAGGCGGGCGTTGTCGATGCCAAGGTGGATGTGAAGGCGGCACTCGACTCCCTCATCGACTCGAGCTTCAAGCTTCCCGGCAGCTGAGGTGAAGGTGGCCAGCATCGATATCAGGGTGCCGGCAGCAGCCAGCGAGACGCCGGCGCCGCCACAAGCAAAAGGACGCGGCGCCTGGCATGCGATGGCGCTGGGCGCGATCTTGCCCGTGGCGCTCGCCGCCGGCTGGGAAATTGTGGTCCAGGCGGGATGGGCGGAGGGCCGGCTTCTGCCACCGCCCAGCCGGATTGCCGAGACGCTCTGGTCCCTCGCTCAGGGCGGCGAGCTGCTTCAGCATATCTCGGCGACGCTGTGGCGTGTCGCGGTTGGATTTTTCGCCGGATCCGTCGCGGGGATTCTCATTGGCGCGGCCGCCGGATATTCGAAGGCGTTCCGCCGGATCATCGATCCGACCATTCAGGGATTGCGGGCCGTTCCCTCGCTCGCCTGGGTTCCCCTCTTCATTCTCTGGCTCGGGATTTTCGAGGGATCGAAAGTCGCTCTCATCGCCGTCGGCGTGTTCTTTCCGGTCTATCTCGGGGTCACGGCTTCCGTGCTCGGCGTCGACCGCAAAATCGTCGAGGTCGGCCGGATATTCAGGCTGAAGGGTACGAGGCTCATCCGGCGCATCCTGGTGCCGGCAATACTTCCCAATGTCATCCTGGCGCTGCGCACCGGTCTTGGCCTCGGCTGGATGTTCGTCGTCGCGGCGGAGATCATGGGCGCCGCGCAAGGCTTGGGCTATCTTCTCGTCGACGGCCAGCAGCTGGGCAAGCCGGATCAGATCGTCGCCGCCATCCTCGTCTTCGCCGTGCTCGGCAAGATCACCGACGCGCTGGTCGTCGCGGCCAGCGCGCCGTTCCTGCGCTGGCAGGATTCCTACGAAACGGCGCACTGACATGCTGGAACTGCGCCGCATCTCCAAGACCTATGCCAATGGCACGGAAGCCCTGCATGACTTCACGCTGAATGTGGAGGACGGGGAGCCCGTCGCGATCGTCGGCGGCTCGGGCTCGGGCAAGAGCACTCTCTTGCGCCTGATCGCCGGCGTCGACCCTCCGTCGAGCGGCGAAGTCTCTGTCGACAATGAGCGCATATCGCAGCCGCATCCCGCCGTCGGCCTCGTCTTCCAGGAGCCGCGGCTCCTGCCCTGGCTCAGCATCGGCGACAATGTCGGCTTCGGGCTCGAGGACGTGGCCAAGGACGAGCGTACGGCGCGAATTCACGAGGCCCTGATGAGCGTGGGCCTTGCCGAGCAGTGGCACAAATGGCCCCGCGAGATGTCGGGCGGCATGGCGCAGCGCGTTGCCTTGGCGCGCGCGCTGGTGACGCGGCCGAGCGTGCTGCTTCTCGACGAACCCTTCTCGGCGCTCGACGCGCTGACGCGGACCAGTCTCCAGGACCACCTGGTCGAGCTTTGGCAAAAGAGCCGCCCCACTCTCGTCCTGGTCACGCATGACATCGAAGAGGCGCTGGTCGTCGCCAACCGGGTCGTCGTCCTGCGTCCGCGGCCGGGACGCACCGACGCCGTGGTCGATGTGCGGCTCGAGCGCCCCCGTCATCGCGACAGCCGCCACTTCGAAGCGCTGAAGCACAAATTGCGCGGAGCGCTCGACCTTTCGCTGCGCGACGAAGCTTACCGCAGTGCCGCAGAATAGGCTGACCGCAGTCCTCTCCTGATCGTATATACTGGCTTATCGACAATCATCGCGCCGGATGCGCAAAGGTAGGCCATGTCGGAATCAGATAGCCGTCTTCTCGATCTGCTGGGCATCTTGAGTGTCCTATTTCTGGTCGCCGCAAATGGTTTCTTCGTCGCTGCCGAGTTTTCGATGGTTGCGGTCCGCCGCAGCCGTGTCGCCGAATTGGTGGCCGCCGGCCGGATGAATGCCGCAGCGCTCCAGCGGGCCGTCAACAACCTCGACGCCAACCTCGCCGCCACCCAGCTCGGCATCACCATTTCCTCGCTGGGGCTGGGCTGGATCGGCGAGCCGGCATTGGCCCATCTGATTCAGCCCCTGCTGAGCTATCTCCCGGCTACGCTCGCGGCGGCGAGCTCGCATGCCATCGCGGTCGCCATTGCGTTCATCTTGATTACCGCACTGCACATCGTGCTGGGCGAGCTCGCCCCCAAGAGCCTCGCTCTTCAGCGCAGCGAAAGCACCGCCCTTTGGGTGGTGCGCCCACTTACGGTTTTCCTGTTCCTCCTGAAGCCGGCGATCATGATTCTAAATGGGCTGGGCAACCTCGTCCTGCGGCTGGTGGGGCTGCGCCCGGGGACCGGCGAAGAGTCCCTGCATTCGCCCGAGGAATTGAAACTCCTGATCACCGCCAGCTACGAGGCGGGACTGATCCAGGAAGCGCAGCAGGAAGTGGTGGAACGGGTATTCAGCATTGCCGACCGTCGCATCAGCGACATCATGACGCCGCGGCCCGAGTTGGACTGGGTCGATGCCGACGACGGTCCGGATGAAATTCTGAAAAGCATCCGCCAATGCCCGCATGACCAGATGCTGGTGGCAAGGGGAACGATCGACGAGCCGATCGGCCTGATATCGAAGCATGACGTGCTCGACCAGATTCTGGACGGGCACCAGGTGAGCCTGGAAAGCATCATGCACCAGCCTTTCGTGGTCCTCGAAGTCACGCCCATCTTCAGCGTGCTCAGCCAGTTCAAGAAGGGCCCGGTCCGGCTGGCGATGATCGTCGATGAATATGGCAGCCTGAAGGGGATCGTCACCCAGACCGACCTCCTGGAAGCTCTTGCCGGCGATCTGCCGGAGGCGGAGGACGAGGAGCCGCACATCGTCGAACGCTCCGACGGATCCTTCCTCGTCGACGGTCTGACGCCTATTCGCGACGTCTTCAACCGGCTGGGCCTTCCGGAAGTCTCGGCGCAAGACGGGTTCCACACGATAGCGGGCTTTGCGCTGTACCGGTTCGGGCACATACCGACGGCGGGAGAGAAGTTCAAATACCGGGACTGGAAATTCGAAGTGGTCGATATGGACAGGCGGCGCATCGACAAATTGCTGATCTCGAAAAAGCAGAAGGCAAAGCCGGCAAAGGCGCGGAAATAGCCGCCGGCAAGGCGCATCAGGCCGAAGCCTGCATCGCCACGCTGTCCGCCATCGAGCGCGTGACGATCACGATCTGGCGAACGATGTCCGGCGCGCCGGTCATTTCACCAAAGGTGCCGCGGGTCATCGGACCGAGCGCGAGAAGCGTCGCATGCGCATGGCCGTCATCCGCGACGAGACGGCTATGCCGGTCGACATCGAGTCCGAAGTGCAAGGCATCCGAGCGCGCAAGACCTGATGCCAGGAGGTTGCGGGCGAGCGGATTGCGGTTGAGATCCTTGTCAGGCCCGATACACAGCACGACACCGTCGAATGGTCGGCGCTCGACCGTCCCGCCACGGCGCAAGGTGGCAACAAGCGATCGGCTTTCCGCTTCGACCGACAGGACGGCGGCTTTTTGCAGGACGACCCGGCCCGTCCAGATCGCTCTCTCGAGAGTGGCGCAAGCCTGCGGCGATATCCTGAAGCGATGGACATCCCAATAAGGCAGGAGTCGCTTGATCACACGCCGCTGCTCGGCGACCGGCAGTGCCGGCCATATGTTGCCGAGATCGAAGCGCACCGCATCTGCGACCGGCTGCCAGCCAAGCCCTTGGCGCACGGCCTCTCGCACCTGGCGCCGCACCAGGCGGAGCAGCGCCAGCGCCGAGCTTGGCGCAGCGCCCCCCTGGAGAAGATCGACGCTGACCCCGAACAATCCGTGCGGCCGAGGCAAAAGGCCATGGCGCGACACGAGGGTGATGCCGCCTTGGTGGCCGCGCGACAGCAAGGTCTCGACCATGTCGACCATGGTCAGTCCCGTCCCGACCAGCAACAGGGATGCATCGCGGCTCAGGCCCGCCAGAGCATTGTTGCGCCAAGGATCGGTCACCAGGCGAGGATCGGCGGCGGCTTCGGCGCTGACCGGGAAAGGCGCCCTGGGTGCCGCATGGCCGAAACTCAGTATGACATAATCGCCCGTGATGGCCTCGCCATCCGCGAGCTTGACCGACCATCGCGCACCTTGCCTGCAAACATCCTGCGCCTGCGTGCGGTGATGCCGCAGCCGCACCCGGCCTCTGGTTTCAGACAGCGCCTGGCGGAGCGTATCTGCGACATAGGCGCCATAATCCCGGCGTGGAACATAGTGATGGCCGGCGGCGTCGCGGCTTGCCCCATCGCCGGGCAGGATATCCTTGTCGAACAGCCATCGCACCGCATGCAAGGGATCGTCGGGAAACAGGCTCATCCGCTCACTCGGCACATTGATCCGATGCCGCGAATCTGCCGCGCCATAGGCGATGCCGCGCCCGATTTCGCCGGCGGGCTCGATCACCTCGAAGTCGAGCGGGCCGCGCAGCGACCGGATCGCATGAAGGATGAAGGCGGCGCCGGTGAAGCCGCCACCGACGACGATGATCCGCAGGCGCATATGGAGCTGGATCGGTACCGTCACGGGCGGGCTCCGGCGTTGAGGGCGGCTATCGCCGCCGCGAAGCAGGCAACCGGCGCGAAGGCAACGCCGATGCCGATCCATCCCGTGGCGCCGTCGCGATGCGAGATGCCGGTGTGAATGCGGACGGGCTCGTTGCGCGCAACCACTTTGCGCGCATCGAGGCCGAGCCCGATGCCTTGGGGTTCGGCGCTGGCCGGTCGCAAGCGCGGATGGCTGGCGACGAACAGGTCGCGCATCCGGTGCCCCACGGCGGCGGCTTCGCTCCACTCCAGAGTCATGGTCCGCGCCAGTTCGGGTGCTATATGCGCGGCGGCACCGCCAAGGCCGTAAGCCTCCATGATGGCGCGGTCGCCCAGATCCGCCTGCGCGTTCTCTCTGCCATAGGTCGGAAAGAACGCGCCTTCCGGGATGATGGCCGGCGCCGTGAACCAGCGCGCGCTCGTTCCCGCGAGCTGTATCCCGCAGACATCGCCATTGCGCGAAATGGCCGTGACGATGGATGAGGCGGCGATACCGCGCGCCGCATCGAGCGCCAGCTTGGCCGCCGCCATGGCGTAGTTCAGCGCATGTTGCGGATTGTCGAGAAGCCAGCCGCGGGCTTCCGCATCGAGCCGGTCGAGTGCCCGCATCAGCGAATACATGCCGCCGACATTGCGCTGATGCACGTCATCGCCGAGCGACACGGCCTCCGCGATGATCGGCAGAAGCGGCAGGCCGCCGGGCGGCAGAGCCTGTGCCAATGCAGGCGCCAGCACGTGATCGAGCCAGGCGAGGCCTTCGGCGGTGTTGGTGTCATAGACGCCGAAGCGCAGTGCCCGGCGCCCGGCCTCCGCCAGTGTCGCATGGACATGGCCGGGCCCGGCCGCATTTTCGATGCGAGCCAGCACTTGGCTCGGCCGGATGACGCCGGCCATCGGCGAGACGGTGCCGAGCGCATAGTTGGACCTGAGCCTGATCTCTCCTTTGGCGATCCGGCGTTTCGCGTCCGCAGGCGTGCAGGCCCAGCCTTCATGCAAAGCCGCTCCGGCGAGCGCGTTCAGGACAGGGGGCGGAATGTGATCGACGCTGGCGAAGGGCGGTCCGGCATGGCCGAGCTCGCCGGCTAAGAGGCCGAGGGCGGCATCGGCCGGCTCGAAGCCGGTGAGGCATGGCTCGACCGCCGCGATCCGGCGCACCGCCTCGTCATTGGCAGCTTCGGTATCGCCGCTCATCGCGCTCTGTGGAGGACGAGGTCGATCTCGACGAGGGCATCGCGGCCGAGCTTGGCGACACCGACGGTGGTGCGCGAGGGCACTTGCGCATCATCGGTGAAGAAACGGCAGAAAGCCCGATTGAGCCCATCATAGTCGCGCTCGAAATTGCTGAGATAGATGCGCGCGAACACGGTATCGCCGAGCCGGTAGCCGGCCGCTTCGATGATCGTGATGAGATTGCGGAAGGTCTGCTCGGTCTGCGCCTCGATGCCTTCGACAAAGGGAGAGGCCGGCGCCGAAGGGTCGCTCGGCAGTTGTCCCGTCACATGGAGCCAGCCATCCGCCTCGCTCGCATGATGATATTTGACGCCTTTGGGCGGCGGCGGCGCGCTTGCAACGAAATGACGTTTGATCATGACGGCCTCTCAATCATGGCCTTGCCACGGCACGATGAGCCGTTGGATGGCTCGCAAGCCCAGTTCCAGCCCGATCGAGACCACCGCGATGACGATGATGCCGAGAATGACGACATCGGTGACGAGGAAATCGGCAGCGCCCTTGATCATGAAACCGAGCCCTTGATTGGCCGCGATCAGCTCGGCCGCCACCAGCGTCGCCCAGCCGGTGCCGAGGCCGATCCTGATCCCGGTGAGGATGCTGGGCAGCGCATGCGGCAGCAGGATCAGGGTCACGACCTGAGATCGCGTCGCGCCCAGCGATCGGGCCGCATTGATCTTGTCCTGCGCCACCGAGCGCAGGCCGTCGACGGTGGCGATCACGATCGCCGGCAGGATGCCGAGATAGATCACCAGGATCTTGGCGAACTCGCCGATGCCGAACCAGATGATGATCAGCGGCAGATAGGCGAGCGGCGGGATAGGCCGGTAGAATTCGACGACAGGCTCGAGGATGCCGCGCGCGGTCTCATTGAGATTGATGGCAAAGCCCGCAGCGACGCCGGTTATCGCGGCAAAGAGAAGAGCCGCCGCCACGCGCCAGACGCTCGCCAGGAGATGCTGCGGCAAGGTGGCACCCTCGAAACCTTCCGTCCAGACAGTGATGGCCTTGCGGGCGACCGCATAGGGCGACGGCAGGAACATCGCCGGCACGACTTCCAGATAGGCGGCAAGCCACCATAGGGCGATGAGCGTGATGAAGGTGACGATGGCGGTTTTCGCGATATAGGTCAGACGCGGCGCACGCAAGGAACGAGCGGGAGGTCCGTTGAATTGAGCCGAAGGGACGGTCACGTCGCTCATGCGGCAGCCTCGAGCGGCTCGCGATTGGCGAAGATCAGCGCCTTCACCCGCTCGCGCGTCGCCAGGAACCGCGGATCGGATTTGATCTTGCCGGCCGGCTCTCCCGCCGCATAGCGCCGGCCGAAATCGAGATCGATCGAGGCCACGACCCGCCCGGGCCGCGGCGACATGACGAGAAGCTTGCTCGCCAGGAACACCGCCTCGTCGATGCCATGGGTAATGAAGAAGATGCTCTTCTTCGTCCGGCTCCAGATGTCGAGAATGAGCTCCTGCATCTGTTCACGGGTCAGGGCGTCAAGGGCACCGAGCGGTTCGTCCATCAAGAGGACATCCGGATCGGCGGTCAGAGCGCGCGCCACGCCGACCCTCTGGCGCATGCCGCCCGACAATTCCCAGATGCGCCGGTTCTCGATGCCTTCGAGGCCCACGAGGCGCAGCATGGTCCGCGCCCGCTCGCGCCGCTCCGCTTTCGGCAGATTGCGCAGACGCAATCCGAAGGCGACATTGTCGACGACGTCGAGCCAGGGCAAGAGCGCGCCATGCTGGAAGACGACGCCGCGCTCGGCGCCCGGGCTGGTGATCTCGGCATCGCCGAGCCTCACCGTGCCTTCGCTCGGCGCAAGGAATCCGGCCATCAGATTGAGGAGCGTGGTCTTGCCGCATCCGGACGCGCCGAGGGCGACGACGAATTCACCGGGGGCGATCGACAGGGACACGCGATCGAGAGCAGTAACGGCGCCGCTTTCGGCGCCGTATCGGACAACGACATTCTCTATGGTCAAGATACTCATGATACGTCCAAAAAGCTGGCCCCCGAAAAGTTGGAGACTTTTCGGGACAAGGCCTGCGTCCTAACAAGCGAAAGGCAGGCGGGCATGCCCGCCTGCTTCTTCCGTTTCTCAATTCGAAGCCGTCGCCGCCTTGACGAATTCCGGCGTGGCCGTCGGCGAATAATCCGAAAGCAGGCTGTCGACCTTTTTCTGCTCCTTGAGGAAGGCCGAAGTGGCGGCAATCGCTTCCGCCGTGCCTTTGCCGAGAAGCTTGTCGGAGACCTGCTCATCGGCCAGCGGATAATAGTTTCCGGCGACCTGCTCGGACACCTCTTCCGGCTTGGCACCGGTGAAGTCGGCGATCTTCTTGGCTTCCGGCGTGCCCGGTCCATAGGCGGCCGGATCCTTGCGGTAGCGGGTGAAGGTCCCGAGCGTCACCTTGGCGAAGCCGGTCACAATCTCGGGATGCGCCTTGGCAAAATCCTCGCGCGTGATCCAGGCGACGAAGGTCGGCGCGCCGAGCTCGGCGACCTGGGCCGAGGTGATCAGCACCTTGCCGGTCTTCTTGGCGCTCGCCAGAGCGGGATCCCAGACATAGGTGGCGTCGATGTCGCCGCGCGCGAAGGCGGCGGCGATCTCGGGCGGCTGCAGGTTGAGGATATTGACCTTGGACGCATCGATGCCCCAGTGCTTCAGCGCGAAGAGCAGGCTGTAATGCGTCGTCGAGACGAAGGGCACGGCAACCTTCTTGCCCACCAGATCCTGCGGCTCGTTGATGCCTGAGCCGTTGCGGACGGCGAGCGCCTCGGCCTCGCCGATCAGGCCGGCGACGAGAAAAGCCTTGATGGGAGCGCCGCGGGTAACGCCGGCAGCAAGCGGGCTCGATCCGGCATAGCCGATATCGATGCTGCCCGAAGCGAGCGCGGTGATGACGCTGGCGCCTGAATCGAATTTACGCCACTCGATTTTCGTGCCGAGAGCCTTCTCGTAATCGCCGTCGACAATGGCGACCTGCGAGGGATCGGGAGCGGTCTGATAACCGATACGCACGACCGTTTCGGCATTGGCCGGCCATGCAAGCAGCATGGCGGCGGCGGCAATCAATATTCTGAGGGGTGACATGGTAGAGTCCTTTGAGCGTGGGGCGCCTCGGCCCGCCTTCATCCGGACCCGATCCTACACACGCCGCAAAAGTGGTCGTTTGAGATTTTCTAACGCCAGGATGGAAATATCCTTGGGACAGGACATCACCGGCTTCGACCGAGAAGCTCCTCGAGACGGTCAAGCAGCGGTTCTTGACTGGGCAGGATTTTCCGCCGCGCCTCGGCCAGGCCGAACCACGCCACCTGATCGACTTCCGGAAAGGACTGGGACCGGCCGCTGCGCGGCGGCCATTCCAGCTCGAAGCTGTTGCTGACGAAACTTTTCGGATCGAACGCGGCCTCGACGGCAAAAGCGGTCAGATATTTCCCGCCGGCCTGGCGGATCTCGCCCAGGGGATGCATGTCCTGGGTGACGTCCCATCCGGTCTCTTCCTTGAACTCGCGGCGCGCCGCCGCCGAAGGCACTTCCGTCTCGCCATATTCGCCCTTGGCCAGCGACCAGGCGCCTTCGTCGCGCTTGCGCCAGAACGGGCCGCCCGGATGGACCAGGAGTACCTGGAGCTCATTCGTCGACTTGCGAAAGGGCAGGATTCCGGCGCTTCTTTTCGGCATGGAGGTCTCAGCGATTGAAGAACCACAGGATCAGCGACAGCACGATGCTGACAAGGATGCCCGTCGTGATCGGCGCATAGAAGGTGAATTTCTCCCCCTCGATCATGATGTCGCCCGGCAATCGCCCGAGCCCGATGCGCCCGAGCCATGGCCACAGAACGCCGGCAGCGACGAGAACGAGACCGATGATGATCAATGACCGTGACATGGTTCACCGAAGGAAACTCTAGCGCGCATGCCGGCGAAGTGAAATCAATTCGCTGAAGCGCGCCAAGTCGAGGGGAACCCTCGCGCGCGATGGGAATTACCCTTTTGCCGGTTCCTGCGAAGACATGGGAATGCCGTCCATGACCCCGCTGCTTCAGATCCTGACGCTCCTGGCGGTGTCGATCGCCATGGCGCTGGCGCTCGCTCATGCGCTGGAGTTCCCGGGCAAGCTCAGGCTTTCGCGCGCCGACTACGAGACCGTCCAGGAGATCTATTATCCGGGCTTCACCTATGGCGGCGCCAGCGAAGGTATCGGACTGCTGCTCTTGCTCATCCTGCTGTTGCTCGGGCCCTGGGAAGGCGTGCCCTTCTGGCTGACGCTCTCGGCACTGCTCACGGTCATCGTGATGCATGGCGTCTATTGGCTCTTCATTCACCCGATCAACAGCTTCTGGCTCAAGGATTTCGAGCTCAAGGGTTTCGGCGCGCGCTTCTTCGGTTTCGATTTCCGTACACGGAACGATTCAGGGCTCAGGCCCGATTGGACGGAGCTGCGCGACCGCTGGGAATATGCCCATATCGCGCGCGCCGCCCTGGGCCTGCTCGCGCTTATGCTTCTCGCCGCGGCCCTCGCGCTTTAGTTGGTTCGTCCAGCGGCAGCCGCGCGAGGCAGTCCTGCGCCAGCCTCAGATAGGTTTCATCCTTCATCTCTCCGAAGTTGGCGAGCGCGGCTTCAAACCGGTTTTTCGCAAACAAAAGATAAAGCGTGATGGCGATTCGATGTAAAGCCATCACGCTTTAGCATTCTGGCGGGCGATGATTTCCTAGCCCTTGATGAAGCTCAGGAGATCGCTGTTGATCGTTTCGGCCTCGGTCGTCGGCATGCCATGCGGGAAGCCCTTATAGGTCTTGAGGATCCCGTTCTTCAGGAGCTTTGCCGACAAGGGTGCCGAGTCGGCATAGGGCACGATCTGGTCGTCATCGCCATGCATCACCAGCACCGGTACCGTGATCTTCTTCAAATCTTCGGTGAAGTCGGTCTGCGAGAAGGCGACGATGCCGTCATAATGGGCCTTGGCGCCGCCCATCATCCCCTGGCGCCACCAGTTCCAGATCACGCCTTGCCGAGGCTTGGCGCCCGGGCGGTTGTAGCCATAGAAGGGGCCGGCCGGCACGTCGTAATAGAACTGGGCGCGGTTGCCGGCGACCTCGGCCTGGAAACCGTCGAACACCTCCTTGGGGAGCCCGCCCGGATTGGCCGGCGTCTTGACCATCAGCGGCGGCACCGCTGCGATGATCGCCGCTTTCGCCACCCGGGCCTCGCCATGGCGCGCCAGATAATGCACGACTTCGCCGCCGCCGGTGGAATGGCCGACATGGACGGCGTCCTTGAGATCGAGATGCTTCGTCAGGGCGGCGAGGTCGTCGGCATAGTGATCCATGTCATGGCCATGGCCGACCTGGGTGGACCGGCCATGGCCGCGGCGGTCATGGGCGATGACGCGGAAGCCTTGGTTGAAGAAGAAGAGCATCTGGGCGTCCCAGTCATCGGCCGAGAGCGGCCAGCCATGGCTGAAGACGATGGGCTGGCCCTTGCCCCAGTCCTTGTAGAAGATGTCGACGCCGTCCTGGGTGGTGACGATAGGCATGGTTCTGATCCTTTGTTGAATGCGAATGCGACGGTTGAACGTCTTTGACATGGAAAAGATAGGCAGTCCGGCGCATGATGCGGATTGGCAAAACTGACATTCTTCAGGGCGAAAGTGACAAGGAACCCCGAGACCTCCCTGACCGAGATCGCCATACTGGACTACCGCCATTCCCAACGCACCGCGATCCACGGCCTGACCGACCTCTTCATCGAGGCGAGCCGGATTTCGCGCGAGATGGGGGGAGCGACGGCGCGCACGCTGCGCGTCACCCATTGGCGGCCCGGCACATCTGGACGCGAGCTGGAAGTGAGCTTCGACACGCATGCGGGACATCCGGCCCGGCCGGCGGTCATCATCGCGCCGCCGACGCTCCATGGGCCGCCGGCGCTCGAGACGAGCGCAGCCTTTGCCGGCTGGCTGCGCCGCAAGCATGAGGAAGGGACGACGCTGTGCTCGGTCTGCGGCGGCACTTTCCTCCTGGCCGACACCGGGCTGCTGCGCAATCGTCGCGCGACCACGCATTGGGGCTATGCCGAAGAGCTGGCGAGACGTCATCCCGATATCCATGTCGATGGCGACAAGGTGATCGTCGATGATGGCGACATCATCACGGCGGGCGGCATCATGGCCTGGACCGATATGGGCCTGAAGCTCATCGACCGGTTCCTGGGCTCCGCCGTGATGCTGACCACGGCGAAATTCTTCCTGATCGATACCGCCGGGCGCGAGCAGCGTTTCTACAGCAGCTTTTCGCCCAAGCTGCGGCATGGTGACGAGGCCGTGCTCAAGGTGCAGCATTGGCTGCAGAAGGAGGGTTTGCGCAAGGCGACGCTGCCGGCGATGGCGGCCTTGGCCGGGCTCGAGGAGCGCACCTTCCTGCGCCGCTTCCGCAAGGCGACGGAACTCAACCCGACCGAATATTGCCAGCGCTTGCGCGTCGGCAAGGCGCGCGAGATGCTGGAGCTGACGAACCGCACCATCGACCAGGTGGCCTGGGATGTCGGCTATGAGGACACGAGTTCCTTCCGCAAGGTGTTTCAGAAGGTTGTGGGGCTGAAGCCCGGGGATTATCGCAAGCGCTTCGCGGTCACGCCGTCCGCGCCGGCGCATCAATGAGTGAGGATGAAGATGGACATCAAGCGAAGCGGCTCGCGGCCGTCGAGAAAAGGCCCGGCTGAGTATTTCACCGGGAATGTGCGCATCGATCCGGTATTCGACGCGGCCGATCCGGCGCGCGTGCGCGCGCTCGCCGTCACCTTCGAGCCGGGCGCCCGCACCGCCTGGCATACGCATCCGCTCGGCCAGATATTGATCGTCACTTCAGGCACCGGCCGGGCACAGCATTGGGGAGGTCCCGTCGAGGAGATCCGGCCGGGCGACGTCGTCTGGTTTCCGCCCGGCGAGAGACATTGGCATGGCGCGGCACCGTCATCGTCGATGACTCACATCGCCATTCAGGAAGCGCTCGACGGCAACACGGCCGACTGGCTCGAGCAGGTCAGCGACGAGCAATATAATGCGGGTAAAGTCGGCTAGGAGTCATACATTCCCAGCTTGCCTCTCTATTCACGCGCGATTGCGGCGCTCTTTCGAATTGCGCGAACGAAAGTGCGAAAGCGAACGAAAACGAATGTACGTTAGCGTACGCGGTCACGCTTCCTTGAACATCTAACATGTCACCATCGCATTAAATCGCGTTAAAATGGCCGGAAACACGGGCGTTCTGCGCAAATATGATTCGCTTGCGCCGACACTCAGGCATATGATCGCTTCATGACGGTGCAAGGAGGCAAGAATGACAGAAACTCGCCTTCACGATGATCCGATGAGCCGTGTCCGCCAACAGATGGAAGTCATTACCGCAGACGGCCGGTGTGCCGGTCATGTGAGCGGCTGCACGGCAGACGAGATTTTCATGAACAGGTCCGACCAGCCGATACCGAAAGAGTGGGTCAGGCGTGTAGACCGCGAGGTCTATATTTCCAAACGCTGGAATGACCTTACGCATTGACCGCGGCATCCCTTCCTGAGGGAGGAATTGAGCATGGCTACAGGCTATTTCGACGGCGCCCAGCTCGCGGCGCTTTACAAGGAACTTCAGCAGGAATGCGCGGAATATGCGCGCGAGCATGGTGCGATCACCGCGGCACAGGAGAATGAGATCGCGGCACGCCTGATGATGGCGGCGCGCAGCAATCCGCCGTCAAAGACACCTTTGACCGCCGTCGATCCGGCAGCGTGATGAATGTCCGGCGCGGCTACTCGCCGCCCTGGGCTTCGACGACCATTTCGACAAACCTGCCTTCGGCATCGAAGGTGCACTGAAAGGCCCGCGTGCCGTTGGACCCTTGGTCCGCCGCACCGGGCACCGAGAAGACATTGCTGCCCTCGACGAGCTTCTTCAGCTTCACCTTGTTCGGCTTCACCGCGAACATCTCAATGGCCATGTTGCGGCAGTAGTTCGGCATTTCCTTCTTGTTTATCGCAGGCCCGGTTCCCGCCACCTCGGCAAGGGCCGAAGCCGTGCCGGACAGGAGAAGTCCGCCGGCGAGGATAAGCCAAACGATATGACGTGCATGAGGATGTGAACGCAAATTTCTGTCCTCTCATGGATGGGCGCCCGCCATATCCTGCCTTCGCTCTGACATGGCGTCAAATCGAATTAGCGTTGGGGAAGAAACCGGAGGTCTGGCGGCTGTTAACCGTCACGGGAGGCAGGGTTCCGGCCGCCGCGGCGGTGGAACTATGCCGGCGTGAGCGGCAAGCGCCGCTCGATGATGCGCGCCATGATGCTGGCGCCGACCGGCAGCACCTCCTCATCGAGGATGAAGGCCGGATTGTGCACCGGAATGCCGCCCTTGTGCCCCAAGGTGCAATAGGCGCCGGGCACCACTTTCAGCATGTCGGCGAAATCCTCGCTGCCGGTCACGACCTCCTTGGTCTCGGACACATTCTCGGGGCCGACGATCTCGGAGGCTGCCGCCAGATAGGCTTGCGACAGGCCGGCGTCATTGACCAGCACGTCGAAGATATTGCGCAGGTCGACATCGATGCTCACCGCATGAGCAAGCGCCGCCCCGGCGCACAGCGCGCGGACACGATCATGGATCAGCTGCATGGTGGCATCGTCGAAATAGCGGATGGTGCCCGCAATCGTCGCCGTGTCGGGGACGACATTATAGGCCGAGCCCGAATGGATCTGGGTGACCGAAAGCACCGCCGGGCGCACCGCCGGAACGTTGCGGGCAACGACCGTCTGCAGATCCTGCACGAGGCTCGTCGCCACGATGATGGGATCCTTGGCGTGATGCGGCATCGCCCCATGGCTGCCGACGCCGTTCACCGTGATATCGAAGAAGGTCGCACCCGCCATCGCCGCGCCGGGCTTCACGCCGACCGTGTTCGGCCGGGCGAGAGGATCATTGTGCAGGCCGTAGATCTCGTCGCAGGGAAACCGGTTGAACAGCCCTTTCGCCCAGCATCCGGCGCGCACCGCCGAGCCCTTCTTCCGCCGGCTGGAAGATGAAAACCGCGGTGCCGGCGAAATCGCGCGTCTCCGCCAGATAGCGGGCGGCGCCGAGCAGCATCGTCGTATGCCCGTCATGGCCGCAGCCATGGAAGCGGCCGGGCGTCTTCGAGGCATAGGCGAGATTGGTCTGCTCGTTCATCGGCAAGGCGTCCATGTCGGCGCGCAGGCCGATGCTGCGCATGCCCGTCTGCCGGCCCTTCAGCACGCCGACGACGCCCGCCTGGGCGAGGCCGGTGTGAACCTCGATGCCCCAGGAGACGAGCTTCTCGGCGACGATGCGGCTCGTCCGGATTTCCTCGAAGCCGATTTCGGGATGGCTGTGAAGGTCGCGGCGTATGGCGGTCAGCTCGTCCGCGAAATCGGCAATTCTGGGAAGCACTGGCATGCGAATCCTCATGAAGAAGGAGGCAAAACGGCAGAGTAAACGAAGCTCGTTCAGGCGCGAGAGGCGATGCGCCGCGCTGCCATTTGCGATGCCGGCTTCGACGGTAAAGCGTGATGGCCATTCACTGCAATGCCATCACGCTTTAGGGAGCGCTTCATCACCGGGGGTTGGATTTGGCGCGAGCCCCGGGCATAGTCACAGCTTTCCGTCTTGAGGCCAACCCCTAGATTGTGCTGCGACAATCAGCCGGCCCCTCCTTCGCTAAAGCTTCGGAGGGCTCCTTTCCAGTCCTGCGAAGCGCGTCAGCGCGAAGCAGGGCCCTCCTTCGCCAAGGCTTCGGAGGGCCGCGATTATTTGCACAGTCCCAGATAGTCGCTAGCCTTCACCGTCTTGAAGCCTTTTCCATAGGCGGGAAGCTTGCCGAGGCGTTTCAGGTTCCGAGGCCCGATGAAGGCGACCCACACCGGGTCGAGGCCCTTCATGGGCTTTTTCGTCTCCTTGTCGAAACCGAGATGGAAATTGAGCTTGGCGCCGGGGCTGGCGCAGATGCGCGCCGGCATCCGGCTCTCGAGATAGACCACTTGCATCGCCGCGGCTGAATATTGATCGCCGGTCACGCGATAGCCCTTGCCGCTGCGGATCATGTCCAGGGCTTGGGCGATGTAGCTGTAGACATCGCCGCCGGGCCGCCAGCCGATCGTCGAGGATCGGGCAAGCGCCGGCTGCGGGCTGTTCATTCCGGCAGCGAGCGCCATCGCCGCCAGCACCAGCCATCGCGACATCGGCTTCTCCACGATCATCCTGAGCCGGAGATGATGATATTGCCTGTCAAGGATAGCCCAAAAAGCCGGGCACGATCAGGATTAATTTGGCCGTCGTAGCTCTCGCGAATGGCCGCCCTGTTGCATGAGGATCACGCATTGCTGGATTGTGGAGACCCGCTTCTCTCGGCCATTGACCCCCTTCATACGCAACGTCAGATTGGCGTCAGGCTCAGGGGAATCGGCCGGACAGCAGATGCTCGTCGGAGCTTCATGGAGACGAGAGGATCAGAGATTATGGGGATTATTCCAGACCTAGCCGCGTTCAAGAAGAGCCTCGCTTCCCTTCCGGCGAAGACCTTTGAGCCCGGAGAAACCGTGCTGGCGGCGGGATCGAAGACCGGGCAATTGTTCATTCTTCGCCAGGGCGTCGTCGAAGTCGTCAGAGACGGCCTGCAGATCGCTGTCGTCTCCGAGCCCGGCGCGGTGTTCGGCGAGCTCTCCGTGATATTGGACAAGCCGCATACCGCCGACGTGCGCGCCGTGGAGCGCTCCGAATTCCATGTCGCCAAGGCTTCCTCGCTGCTCGCCGAGAACGCCGCGGCCTTGCTTTATGTATCGGCGCTGCTGGCGCAACGTCTCGACGCCGCCAATGAAATCATTGTCGAGATCAAGGCGGAACTGGGCGAGGGCAAACGCCCCGGGGTGATCACCAAGGCGCTGGAGAAGCTCGAGAAGCTTTTGAGTCGGAGCGGCGCCAACACGCCGGATTTCGCTTACTATCCGATCCTTTGAAGCCGACTTTCCTCGCGCCGCCGGATGTGGTTAGCATTGCGTGGTTTCATGCCGCCGGGGTGCGGCTGAAATAGCTACAAAACAGGTAAAAAGGGGAGCAAACCATCGGGGATGAGAAGGAAAGACAATCATGGCTATGCGACATCTGATGGTTTGCGTGATTCTGGGAGGCTTCATCCACACCACCCTGCCCATCGATCCGCAACCGGCGGAGGCGGCACAGACCACTGTCAAAAAGAAAAAGAAGAAGGTCGACCAGAAGAAGCAAGCATATCCGCACGGGAAGAAGAAATATCCGTGGGGCGAGCCCAACGCAGGCTGGAGCGACCGCTGCATTTTTTACTACGACACCTATGACGGCTGGATACCGCCTTTTTGCCGCCCCTATGGCCGCACTTACTGATCGCGTGCGAACCTTGCTCCCGGACATGCTGAAGCTCTCGGCTTGCTATTGAGGTGCTGCCGACTTACGCTTTGGCGATGACGCGCCTTGCCGCCAGCCTTGCCGCCGCGGTGCTGTTTGCCGCCCTCCCTGGACAGGCGGCTGAAGCCGCTGACAGTTACGAAACCACGCTCAGTGGCGAAAGCGAGGCGCCGGCCTCCAGCGTGGTGTTCTCCGAGAAAGGTTGCGAGGAGGAGTGCAATGCGGCGAGCCTTCACTGCGACGGCTCTCGCCGCATCTCATTTGATGTCGCAGATGTGCCGTCCAAGAATGCAGCGGCAGCCATCACCAGCGACAAGCAGGAGATTGCGGTGAAAGCCGGTGGCAAGACTTTCGGCTTCCCCATCGAGGAACTGCGCTTTGTCGAACTGACCGGATCCTGGGACGTGAGCGGCCACTTGTTTACCGATCCGGCGGCATTCACGGCCGCGCTCGCCAAAGCGGCAAGCTTCAAAGCCACGCTCGGCGGCCAGAGCCTGACGCTCCCGGTCACGGCGGATGTCAAAACCTGGGCGGCAGCCTGCGTGAAGTGACGGCGATTCCTGCGCGGTTGCAGAATGCACGTACCAACGATACAGATACTCGATCGTCATAAGCGATGATATGGAGGGGGTCTTGCGGCATCTTTCGGTAGTCTTTCTTGTCCTCCTCGGCCTGACGACAACGGCGGTGGCGGCGAGCTCGAATTTCGAATGCCCGGCGCAGCCTGGCGATTATCTCAAGCTCGGTCCCGCCGAGATGGCGGCTCTGCTGCCGGTCGGCGATCCCCTGGACGATCCGGCCAAACTGGACGCGGCCATCGACACCTTGCGCCGGCAAGGTCTTTCCTCTGCTCTGATCATCGACGGCCTGATCGGCTCCTACTGCCCGATCGTCGCCGCGGACACATCGCTTACCGTGCCGCAGAAGACCTCGCGCGTGCAGAAATTCGCGATGCGCATTACCCGGCTCGTCTATTCCTTCGAGGGCGCCGAGGCCATTATCCTGGATGTTCCCTTCGATCCGCCGGTGGTCGATGCCATCAGAAGCAAAGCCGCGGCGGCCGGCGTAACTCCGGAGAAGTGGATCGCCGAGGCGGTGGATACGGTCCTGAACTCGAAATAACCGTTCTTGCGGAGATGTCGGCTAACGAACGTCCTCAGTGGCCATCTCGGTGACCAGCAAATCCGGGCGGCGGTCGGGTACGCTTTCCGCCGAACCCACGAACGTGACGGTCTCGGCGAGCGGCGCCCGGCGCGTGCGGATACAACGCACCGCGACATCCTCGTATCCGATCGACATGCCGCAGAAGAGGATGAGCCCGTCCTTGGGTGACACGATTTCCGCGACGGTCTTGCGATAGACCGACCACGCCATCTGGGGGCAACTGTGCAGCCCCTCGGCACGCAGCAGCAGCATGACGGTCTGCAGATACATGCCGACGTCGGACCATTGCGGCGGTCCCAGGTCGCGGTCGATGTAGCAGAACAGGGCGGCGGGCGCGCCGAAGCAACTCCAGTTCGCGGAAGCGGCCCGCTGACGCGCCTCCCAGTCCTCGCGCGCAATGCCGAGCGCGCTGTAGCGTTCCTTGCCGAAGGCGGACCGGCGCTCGTTGTAGGGGGACTTCAGTTCGGGCGGGTACATCTGGTACTCCCGCTTGTCCCACGGGTCGCCTGCGGCCACGCGTTCGCCGGCGCGTTTCTTGAGCTCGGCCAACGGCCCGCCGGTCACCACATAGATGTTCCACGGCTGGAGGTTCGATCCGGATGGCGACCAGGCCGCGGCGGCGAGGACGCGCTGCAACACCTCCTTGGGCACATCCCGGTCGGTGAATCCGCGCACCGCCCGTCGGCTGGCGACCGCCTCATACACGTCGATCATCGTCCACCTCCACTCGCTGATGCCCCGCAACAACCTGCGGCGCGGATTCGTCTCGCGACGAGATGCAGTGGTTCGAGGCTAGTCGATCGAGATGAGCCGGCCCATTCTACTCAGGGGTTAGTCGCATCCGGCATTTGGGGTGAGGGGTCATATGACATGGTCTAGGCCTTCGCTGGGAGCGGGGGTGAACAATGGACCTTGACTGGTTCGTTTCTGGTCTTAATCTGGTCTGGTGGCTCAGGATCAACCTTCAAGCGTCATCGTCCAAGAGCCGCATCGCTACAGCGCCGCGGCACGCCGGATCGAGGAGCACATCCGCGACGGCGGCATCGCCGCCGGATCGCGCATTCTGGGCGAGCGTGAATTGGCCAAGCTGCTCGGTGTGAGCCGGGTCACCTTGCGGCGCGCGCTCGGCGAGTTGAAGGAACGGGGAATCCTGGTCTCCGGTGAAGCGAAGGGATGGTTCGTCGCTCCCCCGAAAGTGGGCGAGCAGAACGTGCTGCGCAGTTTCACGGAAATGGCCGCCGCCCTCGGCCTCACCGCCGCTTCGCAGGTGATCCGCAAGGAGATTCGCCTGGCGAACCGCGAGGAGGCCGAAGCGCTTCAGCTTGTTGCCGGAGCGGAGCTGTTCGACGTCGAGCGGATACGCATCCTTGCCGGCGAGCCTGTCGGCATCGAGCACAGCCGGATACCTGTCCGGCGAGCGCCCGGACTGATGCGCGCCGATCTGGCGAAAGGTTCTCTCTACGCGGCGCTGCGCGAGGCGGGCGCAGGGCCCGCTGTCGCGGATTATGTGCTCTCGGCCACCTCCGCGACGAAGGAGCAGGCACGGCGTTTGCGGGTTCGGCCGGGGGTGGCGCTCCTCGCCTGCAGTGCGATAAGCCGCGACGTCAATGGTGTGCCGGTCGAGCTCAGCGAAACAGTCTTCAGAGGCGACCGCTACCGGTTTCAGACGACTCTCAAGGCCGAATTGCGATGACCACCGGATTTCTTGGCATCGATATTGGACTATCGGGGGCCCGCAGCGCGGTTCTCTCCCCGACCGGCAAGGTACTGGCGAGCGCTCGCCTTCCCCATGCGAGCGCTGATCCGACGCCTGAGGCCCTGGTGGAAGCGATGGATCGCGCCGTCCGGCTGGCGCTTCGCCAAAACCGCAAAGTGACTATCGCCGGAATAGCCGTTTGCGGCTTTGGTCCCGCTCCCATCCTTCTCGATCAGTCTCGGCGCATCATCGGCTATCTGCCGCTATTCTCACCCGCGAACGGCGAGGAGGATGACCTCGAAGGACGCTTGCGAGAGTATCGCCGCAAGGCGCCTGCGCGATTTTCGAAAGCCCGTTTCATCTGTGACGTCACCGGATATCTCGTCTCGCGTCTCGTGGGACACACCGTGATGGACAGGTTGACCGCCGCGGATTTCCGCAAAGCTTCGCTGCCCAAGCGCATTCGGTTGCCGGTCGAGGCGTCATCGCTCGACCATGCCGGTCCGCTCGATGCGGCGGCCGCCCGCCGCCTTGGCCTGCCGCAGGGCATTCCTGTGGCCTATGGCGCCTATGACAGTGCGGCCGACCTTGCCGCGCTGGGCTTCGGCGAGACGACGAGAGCGGCGATCGTCCTCGGCTCGACATTAGTGATGGGCATCCTGACGGCGCAACCGGTGCGGGATCGGAGCCTGCGCGCGGTGCCCCATCTGGGAGAAGGATGGTTTTCCGGCGGCTGGACCAATTGCGCCGGGTCGTCTCTCCTTCTCGCCGACCAATGGATGAAGCCCGGCCCCTCGGCCCGATCGGGATCGACGCCGCTGCTCCTGCCCTATTTTGCTGGCGAACGCGCGCCCATCTGGTCGTCACAGGCGACGGGTGTGATTGCCGGGCTGACGCCGCACACGACGCCTGAAGATTTGCGCAGCGCTTTTGTCCAGGGTGTCGCCCTCTCCGCGGCCGACATTGCGGAGCGCCTGGAAAAAGAGTTCGGCCGGATCCCGCGCTGGACGGTCGCGGGCGGCGGCACCCGCAACACTTCGCTGATGGTGGAATTGTCCGACGCCCTGGGCGCCCGCCTCGATGTGATCGCGGGCGCCGATGCGAGCCTTGGGCCGGCAATTCTCGCGGCCAGAAGCTGCGGCGTGACGATCCGCCTGCCTGTCGAACGGCATTATCGTCCGCGTCCCCGCCAGCACGGCGTCTATACGAAGAAGCTTCAGGCCTATCGGCGGCTCGGCGCCCTGTTGGCGCCGATGATGGGTGAAATCCGCCGCGTGACCGATGAAAGGAGAATTCCATCATGAGTGCCGGCATGCGCTCGGCCCGGCTCGTGGGCATCAGGCAGCTCGAGGTCGATCGCGTGCCGGTCCCTCGGCCCAAGGCGGGTGAGATACAAGTCAAGATCGAGGCCTGCGGCGTCTGCGCCACCGATTCACGCAAATATGAGATCGGCGTGAATGACGGCCATTATCCTTTCAACCCCGGACACGAATGGCTGGGCGAGGTATCCGAGGTGGGCTCGGGCGTCACCGGCTTCAAGGCGGGCGACAGGGTCTATGGCGACACCTATGGCGGCTACGCCGACTATGCCACCATTCCGGTCATGCCCGTCGACTGGTCGCGCGGGCCCATGCTTCTGCCGCGATCCCTCGATGTGCGCCGCGCGATCTTCATCGAGCCTCTGGCCGACTGCATTCATGCGGTGCGCGACCAGGCCCGGCTCCTGTCGGGCGGAAAACTGGTGGTCATCGCCGCGGGCGTGATGGGCCTCAAGATCATCGCCGATGCCGCGCGCATGGGCTGCGAGGTGCTGGCGGTCGAGCCTTTGGCGGAGCGCCGATCGGTGGCGCTCACGTTCGGTGCTGCTGCCGTCTCGTCTCCGGACAGCTGGATCGACGACGTCAAATCATGGACCGGTGGGGAGGGCGCCGATGCGGTCATTCTCACCATCGGCAACCCCGATCTCGTGATGCCCGCGATCCGCGCCGCGCGGCCCGGCGGACGCGTCGTGCTGTTCGCGGGCTTCGGCAACCGGCGGGAGGCCGTCATTGATCTCAACGACATCCACTATCGCGAGATCGAATTGATCGGCAGCGAATGGATCGGAACGCCGCCCAACCAGAGACGGCATCGTTACGACGAAGCCTTGCAGTTCCTCATGGATCCGCATGTGCCTTTTGAGAGCCTCGTGACATCGACCTGCGGTTTTGCAACATTGGAGAAGGCCTTGCGGACGCGACAGAATTTTACCGGACTGAAGATCATGTTCACGCCGGAGCCCGAGACATGACGCGGCCGGATTGCCTGAGCGATGACGGCCGGACCGTCATCATCGCCATCGATCATTCGCTTTATTCGTGGCCCTGCCCCGGTCTCGAAGACCGCAAGGCCATCATCGCCGCGGCGCGTGCTACGGGGTCGATGCGATGATCGCAAGCTATGGGACAATACGCGATTTCCGCTCCGCCTTCGGTCCCGTTAAACCCATCCTCAAGCTCGATCTGACGTCGCTGACGCTGGGCGGCCAGTATCCGCTGACTGAATATGTCATGGCCTATGATCTCGATGATGCGGAGAGGCTCGGTGTCAAAACCGTTCTGAACTACATACAGCTTGGAGCTCCTTTCGAGCTCGAGGCCCTGCGCCAGTCGGCGCGTCTTGCCGCAAAATGCGACGCACGCGGCTTCACCTATCTCTGCGAGATCATGCCGGTCGAAAGCGCCATGTATCCCACGCCTGAGGCGCCGGAAGCTATCGCTGCCGCCTGCCGGACCGGCCAGGAGCTCGGCGCCCATGTGATCAAGACGACCATGCCCGTCCCGGGGGAAGGGATCGCAAGCGCGGTGGCGGCCTGCGATATTCCGGTCGTGCTCGCGGGCGGAGCGCCGGCGAAGGACGGCCGAGCCTATGACGCTTCCATAGCCAGGGCATTGGCGAGCGGAATTGCCGGTGTTGCCATCGGTCGCAATGCCTGGGGCGCTTCCGACCCGGCGCAGGCGATGCAACGCTTCTGCCGGCTGGTTCACGCAACCCAAGAGACAGGGGAGGATGCCGCATGACGCCGCCTCGCGATGGGCAGGACCTGGCTGGCCGGGTCGCCATTGTGACCGGCGCCTCGAGCGGCATCGGCGAAGCGACGGCCATGGCGCTTGCCCGTCGCGGGGCCAAAGTCCTGGCCACGGGCCGAGATCAGCGGCGTTTGGAGGCTGTCGCGCAAAAGCATGCCGGCATAGCCTTCTGCGCCGCAGATCTTGGCGAGCCCACATCGACTGAAACCGTGTTCGCCGCGGCCCGGCGCCTCGGCGTTCCGACCATTCTCATTTGTTCGGCCGGGCTCCCGGGCTACATCGACCAGCCGATCGCTGTGCAATCCTATGAGGCGTGGCGTCAGACGATGCGGGTCAATCTCGATTCTCCGTTTCTCATGTCGAAGGCCATTGCGCCGTCGATCGAGGCCGAAGGCTGGGGCCGCATCGTCTATGTGAGCTCGACCGCCGGCGAAGTCGGAGCACCCTCCATGGCCCCCTATTGCGCCTCGAAGCACGGCCTGATCGGGCTGATGCGTTCGGTCGCCTGGGATATCGGCGCCTACAACGCCACCGCGAACGCCGTTTGCCCGGGCTGGGTGCGCACCGAAATGGCCGAGCGCAATGCCCTGCAGGATGCCGAGCGCCGGGGATTGAGCGTGGACGAGGTCTGGCGGCAGCGCGCAATGTCCTATCCGCGCAAGAGCGTGCTCACAGCCGATGAAGTCGCCCGGACGATCTCCTTTCTTGCGAGCGACGCCGCCCAAGGCATAAATGGCGAGGCCATAACTGTTGCTCTGGGAGGCATGTGGTGACGCCAACTCCCGCCGTCGAATGTCGGGGTGTCTGGAAGGTCTTCGGGGCCGCGGCCGCTTCAGCCTTGGCGGCGATGCGGCAAACGGATGCCGGCAAGGACGAGATCAAGGAGAAGTTCGGCAGCGTCGTCGCCGTCGCCGATGCGACTTTCTCCGTCCGCCCGGGCGAGATCTTCTGCATCATGGGCCTGTCGGGCAGCGGCAAATCCACGCTGCTTCGCCACATCAATGGCCTGGTGCGACCGACGGCCGGCGAGGTCCTGATCGACGGCGAGGATATCGCAAAACTTTCCACCTCGGGCTTGCGCGATCTGAGAGCCCGCAAGATCGGCATGGTTTTCCAGAATTTCGCGCTGCTGCCGCACCGCAGCGTGCTGGAGAATGTCGCCTTCGGCCTGGAGCTCAGGGATGTTCCGGAAGCGCAACGCCAGGCCAGGGCGCGCGAGGTCCTGGATGCCGTGCAGCTCGAGGCTTGGGCAGGCTCTTCGATCGGTGAACTTTCCGGAGGCATGCAGCAGCGGGTCGGCCTCGCCAGGGCACTCGCCGGCGATCCGGACATTCTGCTCATGGACGAACCCTTCGGCGCGCTCGACCCCTTGATCCGCCGCGAGCTGCAGGACCAGTTTCTTGGCCTATGCAGAGGGTTGCGCAAAACCTCGATCTTCATCACCCATGATCTCGACGAAGCGATGCGCATAGGCTCGCGCATCGCCATCATGCGCGATGGCCGGCTGCTCCAGACCGGCGCCCCTCATGAAATCATCATGGCGCCGGCAGACTCGCATGTCGCAGCCTTTGTGCGCGATGTCTCGTCAAGGGATACGCTGAATGCCGGGCATGTCATGTCGCCGCTCTTGCCGACGGAACGCGCCGAGATCGCAATCAGGGCGGGCGTCAGGCCGGATACGCTTTTGTCGGAAACGGCGCGGATGGCGGCACGGGAGACAGGCGATCTTCCGGTGCGCGACGGCGATGGCATGATCATCGGCGTCGTCCGCATCCCCGATATGCTCGCGGCACTGGCTGGACGGGGAGCCCGTCCAGATGAATCTGGATCTCACCTCGAGCGTCGTACCGAAGACAAACAGATAGAGAGCCGAGGCCGTACCGTCAGGACGCTCGGCGCTCCGGCCTGGTCCATGCTGGCCCTCCTGTTGGCGGCGGCCGTCTGGTGGACGACATCGCTCGAGCTTCCGTCATGGTTGAGCGGCTTTCCGGTGCCCCAGGGCCTCGACATCGGAGCCGCAGAGATCATCGATGCCGCGGTCGGCTGGATGAAGCGCGAATGGGTCGGTTTCTTCGACGTCTTCACCTACATTCTGCGCGCCATATTGAACATTGTCGAAGCCGCGATGGTCTCGACCCCCTGGCCGCTGACGGCCGGGCTCGCGGTCATTCTCGCTTGGCGGCTTTCAGGCCTGGCTGCGGCGGCTTTTACCGCTTCATGCCTCGCTTATCTCGGTCTCTTCGGTTTCTGGGAAAAAAGCATGTCGACGCTGGCGCTGGTCGCGTCGGCGGTGCTGATCTGCGTTCTCTTCGGCCTTCCGCTCGGTATTCTCTGCGCCAAGAGTGTCAGGTCCAAGCGCCTGCTCGAGCCCGTGATGGATGTGATGCAGACGCTGCCGACCTTCGTCTATCTCATTCCGGCTGTCGCCTTCTTCTCGATCGGCAAGCCGCCGGGCGTGATCGCCACGGTCATCTTCGCGCTTCCCTCCATGGTTCGCCTGACCGCGCTTGGCATCGAGCAGGTTCCGGCGACGGTGCGCGAGGCAGCCGATGCCTTCGGCGCCCGTCCGCTCCAGAAGCTTATGAAGGTCGAGCTTCCCTTGGCGCTCCCCTCCATCCGGCTTGGCATCAACCAGACGATCATGATGTCGCTTTCGATGGTGGTGGTGGCCGCGATGATCGGCGCCGGCGGCCTGGGCCTTGATGTCATCCGATCTCTGCAGCATTTGAAGACCGGCCAGGGATTCCTCGCGGGTCTCGCAATCGTTTTGTGCGCCATGGCGCTTGACCGCATGGTGCGCGGAAAACCGCGCGGTGAAACAACCGGCGGGAAATAACGTGTTGGACGATCAAGGAGGAAAGACATGTTGAAGTATCTGAGAATGACCGGCATCGCGGCAATCTCGCTCGCGACATTCACCGCCTTTGCCGAAGCCAAGACCAAGGTGACGATCGGCGAGCTCGATTGGCCGGGATCGAGAGCCATCGAGCAAGTCCTGAAGCAGGTCATGGAAACCTATCTCGATGCCGATGTCGGGACGATCGCGGCAGCGCAGGAAGCGCTCTACGAGGCGCTCGACAAGGGCGACGGCACCGTCGACATCGTGGCCGACATGTGGACCGACCATCTGCCGCAGCAGATGAAGAACTATGTGCTGCCCGGAGGCCGCCAGACCATCATCCTGAACGACACGCCCTATCTGGGCACGGAAGGCATATTCGTGCCGACCTATGTGGTGGAAGAGCATGGCGTGAAGGCGCTGGCCGATCTCGCCAAGCCTGAAGCCGCCAAGCTTTTCGATACCGACGGCAATGGCAAGGGCGAGTTGTGGGCGGGAGCCGTGGGCTGGGAGTCGACCAACCACACCCAGGTGCGCGGCAAGACCGATGGCTTCGACAAGACGATGGAATACACGACGGTCGAGCAGGCCGTCTTTCTCGCCCAGCTCAAGGATGCCTATGAAAACAAGAAGCCGATCGTATTCTACTATTGGACGCCGGAATGGATCTTCGCGGCCTACAAGCTGAGCAAGCTCGAAGAACCGGAGTTCAACGGCTATACCACCGAGGGCGCCAAGGGCAGCGAACGCTACAATGAGAAGGGCTGCTATACTTTCTATCAGCCTCAGGAGCGCAACGACTGGCTGGAAGCTTCCAAGATTTCCTGCGGCCAGCCGCCGACCCGCGTGAACATCGCCCATTCCAAGGCATTCGCCGAACGCGCGCCGAAGGTTTCCCAGTTCCTCAAGCAGGTCAAGCTTGATGCGGACGTGGTCAACGAGTGGATCCTCGCCATGGAGGTCGAGAAGAAGCCGGTGGAGGAGGTCGCCAAGGCCTGGATCGCCGCCAACAAGGCGACCATCGAAGGCGAATGGCTCAAGGGCACCCAATAGGACAGGCAACGGTCTCCCTGCGCCGGAATATTCGGCATCCAGCCTGAAACCTTTTTTGGGCAGCGTCCGTATTCCACTTTTCAGGCGTCCGTGCCGGGTGGCAATTGTGACAGTAAAAAAAACCCGGAGCTTGGGGCTCCGGGCCGGGACGACCGCGACCGGGGGCATTAAGACCGCTCGCCCCTACGGACAGTTGGCAAGGCGCTAGCTGCCCGCAGGGGCAAGCCTTATGCAGAACCCAGGCGCCTGTCACCGTGAAGCAGGTTCAGGTTTGGAGACACCAGATACGGGATAATTGCGGGGATTTCCGCAGGCGCAATCAGTCGGCAGTGAGCGATTTCAAGTAGTTAGCCGGGAAATCGGCTCCTCGCAAGGCCACCCGCCTGCCGGATGCTCAGGGTTTCAGGCGGCCCCTCCTCATCTCCGGGAACGGCGCGGCTCCAGTGTGAGATTGAAGGAGGCCTAAGGCTTTTCGGCTCTGCATCAGGCTGTTTCTGTGCTTTGCTACGGCATGGCCGCTCACGAAGAGCTCAACTCTCGCATAGCCAGCCTGCGAAAGCGTATCGAGCACGCCGAAGCCGAAATCATTGCCCAGAATGAAGTCATCGCTGCTGTGGAGCTGAGCGGGCGGGACTCCCGAGAAGCGAGGGCTGTCCGAGCACAGCTGTGGCTCTCTCAGGAAACCGATCGAGCCGAGCTCAAGCGGTTGCTCGAAGAAGACCTGGCCGTGGTGTCGCTGGACAGGGAGCCTGATCGGATGCCAAAGGGATATTGGGTTGTGTTCGCTGACGTGAGCGATCCGGAAGGATACAAGGCCTATGTCGCGGAGAACGCCAAGGCGTTCCGCAAGTATGGCGGTCACTTTCTGGTGCGCGGTGGACCTGCTGAAGCAGCCGAAGGCAGACCCCGTTCACGCGTCGTGGTTATTGAATTCCCATCCTATGAGGCGGCGCGCGAATGCTATCACTCGCTCGAATATGCGAAGGCGATGGCCCTGCGCCAGGGCAAGTCGGTCATGGATCTGGCAATAGTCCAGGGTTACGAAGGGCCGCAGCCGGCATAGAGTGAGGATGTCAGTGGAATTGAACACGCCCACCACTCCTGTTCTTACCGGTTATCCTGGCCGCGGATCGTCCCTCGACGCGCCCGTGTTGGAACTCGATCAGGTCTCAATCAATTTCGGCGGCGTCCACGCGCTGGACAAGCTTTCGCTGCGGCTCAATGCGGGCGAGATCCGTGGGCTAATCGGGCCGAACGGTTCGGGCAAGTCCACGGCCTTCAACGTCATCACGGGGCTATATCGTCCGAGCGGTGGCGATATCCGTGTCGCCGGTCGCTCGATCCTCGGCCTGCGAGCGGATCAGGTCGCCAGCCGCGGCGTGGCGCGCACGTTCCAGACATTGCGGCTGTTTCAGGCCATGAGCGTCATCGAGAACGTCATGCTCGGAACGCACCTCGGCGCTGAGCCACCGTCGCCGGCGTCGATTCTGCTCGGTCTGCCGGATTCTCGGCGCTTCGAGGCGGAGGTGCGCCGGCGGAGCATGGACGCGCTCGATGCTCTGCAAATCGCCGACTATGCCCACGATATGGCCGGCAATTTGCCCTATGGCGTCCAGAAGCGGATCGACCTGGCGCGTAGCCTGGTCGCCAATCCATCGCTGTTGCTGCTTGACGAGCCTGCGGCTGGACTGACCGGCGCCGAGAGCCATCAACTGATGGAACTGATCAGGGCGCTGCATGCCGAGCGCGGGTTCAGCCTGCTGCTGGTCGAGCACGACATGCAGTTCGTCACCGACCTGTGCGAGCGCATCACAGTCATCGATTTCGGCAAATTGCTGGTCGAAGGCTCGCCTGCGGAAATACGCGACAATCGCGATGTCGTGGTGGCGTATTTGGGCACCGGTCAATTGAGTGCAAGCGCGCGAGCGGCGGAAGGCACCACAGCGCAGCCACTCGTGCTCGAGGTCAAGGACATCGCCGTGCGCTATGGCGTGGTGCCGGCGCTCGCAAACGTTTCATTGAACATCGCGGCCGGTGGGATAACCACGATCATCGGCGCGAACGGCGCCGGCAAGACGACCTTGCTGTCGACCGTCAGCGGCATCGTCGCGGCTCATCAAGGGCAGCTATTGTACCGCGGCAACGACGTCACCCGGCTGTCATGCGAGCAACGGGTGGCGCAGGGCATCGTCATGTGCCCTGAAGGGCGCCGGTTGTTCCCCGAAATGACCGTGCAGGAGAATCTGCTACTGGGTGCCTACAAAGTTACGGACAAGACGGCGATCAATGAAGGTCTGGACCGGGTTTATGCGTTGTTTCCACGCGTTGCCGAACGGCGCAAGCAACTGGCCGGCACCCTGTCCGGCGGCGAACAGCAAATGGTCGCGATCGGTCGCGCCTTGATGGCCGCACCGACGCTCCTGCTGCTCGACGAGCCGTCGCTCGGCCTGGCGCCCAACCTGGTCGAACTGATCTTCGAGACGATCGCAGAGATCCGCAAGCTCGGCTGCTCCATCATGCTGGTGGAGCAGAATGCCGCCATGGCTCTCGAAGTGGCCGACTTCGGTTACGTGCTGGATACCGGCAAGGTGACCCTCTCGGGTCCCGCTAGCCACCTCAAGGAACGTCACGACGTGATCGAAGCATATCTAGGATAGTGCCGATGACCCCATTCAGCGAATTTCTGCAACATATGGCCAACGGCCTGGTCCTTGGATTCCTGTATGCCCTCGTGGGGATCGGGCTCAGCATGGTCTATGGAATCCTGCGCATGATCAACTTCGCCCATGGCGAGATTCTGATGGTCGGCGTGTTTCTGGCCTTGCCGGTTTCGGCGATGGGGGCGCCGGCTTGGGTGGTCCTGCTCAGTGGGCTTGCCGGCGCCACGCTCATGGGCTTCCTCGTCCAATGGGCAGTCTACAGACCGCTGCTGAAATCGCCGGAGGTCACACTGCTGGTGGCGTCGCTGGGCGTGTCGCTCTTGCTGCAAAATCTCGTGTTGATGCTGACCTCGCCGCAGCCGAAGCGGCCTGCCCCGGCGCCGTTTCTGGACCAGCCGTTCCGGCTGGGCGAAATCGTGCTGCGCAATGTGGACCTTGCGATCGTCGTCGTTGCCCTCGCGGCGACCCTCGCGACGCACTTGTTCCTCAAGCACACGCGTCATGGTCGTGCGCTACGAGCGCTGGCCCAGGACATGAGCGCGGCGCGCATGATGGGTGTGAATGTGCCGTTCATGGTGATGATCTGCTTCCTGATCGGGTCCGCTCTCGCGGGCATTGCCGGTGTTCTGATCGGCTACAAATACGGTCATCTCACGCCCCTTTCCGGCTTCCTACCGGGGCTCAAGGGCTTTGTGGCGGCGGTGATCGGCGGCATCGGGTCGTTCCCCGGTGCTGTCGTCGGTGGCCTCATCCTGGGCCTGCTGGAGACATTCCTGGTTGGCTACCTGCCGGATGCTTTGGCGCAATATCGCGACGCGTACGTCTTTCTGGTGTTGATTCTCGTACTGCTGGTGAAGCCGAGCGGGCTGTTCGGCAAGGCCGAGACGGTGAAGGTGTAGAGCCCGATGAGCCGTACGACGTCCCTGACGTTGATCGCCCTGTTTCTGTTCGCGCTCGCCGTCTGGGCCGCGGAGGCTGGGCTCAATCCGTTCTATCTGCAGATTCTCGGTTTGCTGGGAATCAACATCATTGCCACGGTCAGCCTCAACTTCGCGGCCGGCTTCGGTGGCATGTTTTCGCTTGGGCACCCGGCCTTCATGGCGCTTGGTGGTTACACTGCAGCCATCCTCACCTATCCGGTGGCCATGAAGAGCGCGCGCATTCCCGGCTATCCTGACTGGCTTCTACAGTTGCAGATGCCATTCCTGCCGGCTCTGCTGATCGGCGGCCTGGTGGCCTCCGTCGCGGCCATCCTCGTGGGCTGGCCCGTCTTGCGGCTGCGCGGACATTATCTTGCCGTGGCGACGCTGGGCCTGACGGTGATCGTTCAGGTCGCAATCGTGAATCTGGTCGATTATACGCGCGGCGCCTTGGGACTTTCCGGCATCCCCCGTCTTTCCAACTTGTGGTGGATCGGTGGCTTCCTGGTGTTGACGATCTTTGTCGTCTACCGTCTCGTCCATTCCAGGTTCGGGCGCGCTTTGCGCGCGGTGCGCGACGACTACGTGGCGGCGCAGATGTCGGGCGTGAATGTCGCACGCACGCGCCTGATCGGATTCACGATAGCCGCGTTCTTCGCCGGCATCGCCGGCGGGCTGCTCGGCCATCTGCTGCGCATCCTGACACCCGGCCAATTCTCGTTTAACGCGGTCTTTCTCGGCGTGGCGATGATGATCCTGGGCGGCATGGGCAGCATCACCGGCAGCATTGTCGGCGCCGTGATCCTGACCATCCTGCCGCAATTCATCATACCACTGGAGCGCGGCGGGAGCGTCCTCGGCATCGAGATCCCGGCGCTCAACGGATTGACGCAGATTGTGACGGCGCTCATTCTGATCGGGGTAATGCTGGTCAGACCCGGCGGGCTCGCCGGCGCGAAGGAATTTTCGTGGCGGACCATCTTCGATCTGCCGCGAACTGGGAGACGACGCAGCTCAAGGCAAGGTGGCGCCAGCGTCGATGTCTGAACGAAAAGCCACGTGAAAAGGGAAGGATGCGAAACAATGAAACGACGAACGTTCCTGGTCGCTACCACGGCGACCGTCGGCACGGCATGGTTCGCGAAGTTTGCCGGTGCGGCCGACACAATCAAGCTCGGATCGATCTACAGCCTGACCGGTTCCTACGCCACGATCGAGGATCCGGCACTCAAGGGTGCCAAGCTGGCAATCAAGCAGGTCAATGACGGCGGCGGCGTCAAGGGGCAGAAAATCGAGCTTATTCAGTATGACGGCAAGAGTACGCTGGCGGACATCGCCAACGCGGCCCAGCGTTTGGTCCATGAAGATAAGGTCATCGCGATCGTCGGCGTTTGCGATTCGGGATTCTATCTGGCGAGCGCGCCGATCGCACAGGATGCCGGCATTCCTTATCTTGATACCGGCGGCACTGTGCCTAACCTGCCCGAGCAGATTGGCGAGTTTGCGCATATGATGCCGTTCGGCGACGACTATCAGGCCTATGTCGCGGCGGAATTCGCCATGAAGGATCTGGGCGCCAAGACCGCTTTCCTCCTTCGCGACGGCGATACCGACTACACACGCGCCATCGCGCAGTTTTTCAAAGAGCGATTCCAGAGGGATGGCGGCAAGATCATCGAGGAAAGCAGCTACCACACCGGCGATACGGATTATTCCAGCCACATCACGAAGATCCGCGGCACCAATCCGGCGCCGGATATCATCTATGCGGCGATGAATCCGGGCGACGACGCCACCTTCGTCCGCCAAGCTCGCGAAGCCGGCGTCAAGATCCCGATCATCGGGGGAGATGCCTTCGACAATGCGGATCTCGTCAAGAACGCGGGCGCCAACAACACCGTCGACGTCTATTTTACGACGCATATGGCGATGAGTAAGGACAATCCCCTGGTCGCCAAATTTATCGACGCATACCAGGCCGAGTACGGTATTCCACCGGAAAACGCCTTTGCCGGCCTCGGCTACGATTCGGTCAACTTGATGGTCGAGGCGATGAACAAGGCGACTGATCTGAGTTCGAAGGCGATCAATGACGCCATCTTCACCATCACCAGCTTCGCCGGCGTAACTGGGAATGCAGACTTCTCGAACAAGTCTCGCGCACCGGACAAGGAGGTGACCATCATCACCGTCAAGGACGGCAAGTTCGTACCGATGGGCAACCGCAAGCCGGCGGCCTAAATGACAGGTTGGGCTTTCAAGCCTATCACTGTGCCTGACAACGTCGCTTAGGCCGGCAAGTTCACGACGGCGGATGTTGATCGCGTGGTGAGACGCGGCTCGTTCGGACGACCGGCGCAGGCGGTCGGCACGGTTGAGCGCGTACATGGCATGCATGTTTTTCTAGTCTCCCGTGAACTATTCCCAACTCGTTGATTGAATTGATTGATCTTTGCCGTTCTGGGTTTCTATTTTGCCGGGAAGTGTTGAACCGAGACC